>CAWEMA010000018.1:0-16880 GCA_963810035.1 uncultured Actinomycetota bacterium | reverse complement strand
AGTCCAAGGCGACGTACACCCTCGCCGACGGGGTGGCCGACCGCACCAAGGCCGCCAGCGCCGAGATGCTCGACAAGCACCCCCTCTACCCCGGCCTCACCCTCACCTGACCCCGATGATGGCCGAGGAGCTGTCCGGTGGTTGAGGAGCGAGCGCAGCGACCCCGGGTGGTTGAGGAGCGAGCGCCAGCTCTCGAAACCACCGCACCCTCGGCCTGCTTGCCCTCGCCGCCCTGCTGTGGCTGCTGACCGGGCTTGCGTCGGCCGACGCTGACACCGTGCTGGTCGGCTCGCGTCCCGGCGACGGTACGACCGTGACCGTCCGTCCTGACTCCGTGACGCTGGACTTCCAGGCGCGGATCCTCCCACCGGCCGCAGTTGCTGTCCTGGGACCCAACGGGCAGCGCGTCGACGCCGGGGATCCGGCCGTGCTGGACAACCGGGTGCAGCAGCAGCTGAAGGCCACGGCGAACGGCACCTACACCGTCGTGTATCGCGTGGTCGGCGACGACACTCACAGGGTCCAAGGGCAGCTCACCTTCACCGTGGACGCGCCCGTCGTCGAGCCCCGCGGCTCGTGGCTGTCCCGCAACGCCGGCCAGCTGGTCGGCGCGGGCGTCGTACTCCTCCTCATCGTGGCCGTCGCCGCCCTCCGCCTCCGCCCCAGCACCTCGTCCGGTTAGACGCGCATCTCGACAGGCAGGTTCGGCCTCGAGCGCTCGGTCCTACGCCTGACCGGGGTCAGTGATGCGCGAACCTGCCTGTTCAGATGCGCCACGGACCTGCCTGTGGATGACGGTCTGCACGATCTCGGCTGCAGGCGGATGATCGGTCGGCATGGACCTCGTGCAGAAGCTGACCCGGCTCGGTGGTGTTGCGACGCGACGAGCCCTCGTCCGCGCGACTTCGCGGGCGGAGTTCGACCGTGCCGTCCAACGCGGTGACATCGTCAAGGACGCATACGGCCGATACGCACTTCCGGTTGCTGACGAGGCGTTGCGCGCGGCGAACCGCCTGAGCGGGACCGTCTCCCACCGCAGTGCAGCTCTTCATTGGGGCTGGGAGGTCAAGACTGTTCCCGAGCGGCCGGACGTGACGGTCCGCAGGAAGCGGCACCTGGCTGCGGACCAGGCGGGCGACGTCGACCTGCACTGGTACGACGTCGCGCCCGACGAGGTGGTCGGTCTCGTGACATCGCGAGAACAGACACTGGTGGACTGCATGCGATCGCTTGCCTTCGACGAGGCGCTGGCGATCGCCGACTCGGCGTTGCGGCACGGCGACATCACCAAGGCTCGGCTGGTCGAGCTCGCCGACTCCGTCAAGGGGCCGGGTGCCCCGCAGGCCCGCCGCGTGGCGAGGGAGGCGACCCACCTGGCGGCCAACCCGTTCGAGTCGGCTTTGCGAGCGATCGGGCTCGACGTACCCGGGCTGCGCCTGGAGCCGCAGGTGGTGATCGCCGACAAGGAAGGGCGTGGCCGCGCCGACCTGGTCGACCGGGAGCGCCGCTGGGTCGTCGAGGCCGAGTCCCACTCCTGGCACAGCAAGCGCGGCGCCCTACGACGCGACTGCCGCCGCTACACCAAGCTCGTACTGCTGGGCTGGCGCGTGCTCAGGTTCGCCTGGGAGGACGTGATGTTCCACCCCGACTACGTCCGGCAGTGCCTCGAAGCGGCAGCCGCTGTCGCACCTCGACAGGCAGGTTGCACCTGCGGGGCGCGCCTCGCAGCGTGAGCCGGCGCCCGGCTCCCCGAACCTGCCTGTTCAGATGCGGCGGCTGGGCGCTCAGGCCACCACGGGGGTGGTGCGGGCGACGATGGACGCCAGATCGATGCCGCGCGGCAGGGTGCCGAGCGTGCCGCCGTACTCCTGGCCGAGCCGGGTCGCGCAGAACGCGTCCGCGATCGCGGCGGGAGCGTGCTGGACGAGCAGCGCCCCCTGGAGGCACGCCGCCATCGCCCCGGCCAGCCGACGCGCGCCCACCTCGAGCGCGGACGTGTCGGCCAGCGTCTCCAGCACCGACTCGATGGCCCGGTCGAGACGCGGGTCCTCGCCGCGGGCGCGGCCGACCTCGGTGATCCAGGCGTTCAGCGCCTCCGGCTCGCGCGACAGGGCCCGCAGCACGTCGAGCGCGTTCACGTTGCCCGAGCCCTCCCAGATGGAGTTCAGCGGCGACTCGCGGAACAGCAGCGGCATCCCCGACTCCTCGACGTAGCCGTTGCCGCCCAGGCACTCCAACGCCTCGGCCACCATCATCGGGGTGCGCTTGCAGACCCAGTACTTCGCCAGCGGCAACGCGATCCGTCGCAGCGCCGCCTCGTGCGGATCGGACAGGTTGTCGACGGCGGCGGCCAGCCGGATCGCCAGCGCGGTGGCCGCCTCGGACTCCACGGCGAGGTCGGCGACGACGTTCTGCATCAGCGGCTTGTCGGCGAGCAGCCCGCCGAAGGCAGAGCGGTGCGCCACGTGCCACGACGCCTCGGCCAGCGCACGCCGCATCAGCGACGCCGAGCCCAGCACGCAGTCGAGCCGGGTCGCCGCGACCATCTCGATGATCGTGCGCACGCCGCGGCCCTCGTCGCCGAGCCGCTGCGCCCAGGTCGTGCGGAACTCCAGCTCGGACGAGGCGTTCGACCGGTTGCCGAGCTTGTCCTTGAGCCGCACCACGTCGAGCTGGTTGCGGGTGCCGTCGGGGAGGACGCGGGGTACGACGAAGCACGTGACGCCGCCCGCGGCCTGCGCCAGCACCAGGAACATGTCGTTCATCGGCGCCGAGGTGAACCACTTGTGGCCCGACAGGGTGTACTCACCGTCCACCGACGTCGGCGTCGCCGTCGGTCACGTTGGCGCGCACGTCGGAGCCGCCCTGCTTCTCGGTCATCCCCATCCCGGCCAGCGCGCCGGCCTTCGACTCGACGGGGCGGACCCCGAAGTCGTACGACGTGGCGGCGAGCTTGGGCGTCCACTCCTTGGCGATCGCATCATCGGCGCGCAGGGCCGGGATCGCCGCGTAGGTCATCGAGATCGGGCAGCCGTGACCCGGCTCGGTCTGCGACCAGGCGAAGAAGCCCGCGGCACGACGCACGTGCGCGTGCGGGCTGTCCGAGGTCCACGGCGCCGCCTGCAGGCCGTGGCCGATGCCGCGCTCCATCAGCCAGTGCCACGACGGGTGGAAGCGCACCTCGTCGACGCGGTTGCCGTAACGGTCGTACGGCGTCAGCTCCGGCTCGTGCTGGTTGGCCAGCATGCCGTGCTCGCGGGCCTCCGCCGTACCGGCCTCCGCGCCGAGCGGCGTCAAGTCCTCGACGACCTCGGGGGAGGCGTGCCGGGTGACGGCCTCGACGAGCGCAAGGTCGGACGTGACGACGTTGTGCTCGACGAGCGGGGGCGCCTGGTTGGTGCTTGAGCGGATATCAGCGGCCATGTGGATACCGTAGGGCCATGTCAGGAGACGCGGAGGTCCGAGGGGCCTCCGAGCTTTCCCGATGGACCGTGGCACGGGACACGACCTGGCGGCTCGTGGTCTCGACGGTCGGCACCTGCTTCCGCAACCGAGTCACGGGGCTGGCCGCGGAGGCGGCGTTCTTCGCGCTGCTGTCCCTGCCGCCGCTGATCTTCGGGCTCGCCGGCTCGATCGGCTACGTGTTCGACAGCTTCAGCGCCGCCCAGGTGGAGCAGGTCCGGAACTCGATCCTCGAGTTCGCGTCCCGAGCGCTCACCGAGCCCACCGTCGACGCGGTGATCAAACCGACCCTCAACGACGTGCTCGGCCCGGGCCGCTTCGACGTGATCTCGATCGGCTTCATCCTCGCGCTCTGGTCGGGGTCGCGGGCGCTCAACGTCTTCGTGGACACCATCACGATCATGTACGGCCTCGGCGGCCAGCGCGGCGTGGTGAAGACCCGCGTGCTGTCGTTCTCGCTCTACGTCATGGGCCTGATCACCGGCGTGGTCACCATCCCGATGGTCGTCGCCGGGCCGCGCCTGGTGAACAAGGTGATCCCGCCCCAGACGGACTTCCTCAACGAGCTGTACTGGCCGACCGTGATCGTGCTGTGCATCTGCTTCCTGGCCACGCTCTACCACGTGTCCGTGCCAGTGCGGACGTCGTGGCGCTACAACATCCCGGGCGCGGCGCTGACCATGGTGTTCTGGATCTTCGGGTCCTACCTGCTGCGGTGGCTGCTCACCGTGACGGCGGGGGAGTCGACCTCGATCTACGGCCCGCTGGCGGCGCCGATCGTGGTGATGCTCTGGCTCTACCTGCTCTCCATCGCGGTGCTCATCGGCGCTGCGGTCAACGCCGCGTTCGACCGGGTCTGGCCGGAGAGCGAGACCGCCCGCGCCCGGATGGAGACGGTCCGCAAGCTGCGCCTCAAGGCGATGATCCCGCGGCTGCGCCGGCTGGAGGAGGAGCAGCAGCGGTTCCCGGAGGTCGCCGAGGAGACGATGGTGCTGACGGCGTACGACGAGGGCCGCACGCACGACGAGACAGCCGAGGCACTCGACGAGGCGCACGCCCAGGACGAGCTGGGCCAGACCCGGTCCTAGTCCGCCGGGGTGATGTTCTGGTTGTGGCGGAAGACGTTGTCGGGGTCCCAGATCCGCTTGATCTGCTGGAGCCGGGCGTACTTCTCCGGCCCGTACGCCGCTTCCACCCGGCCGTGCCCCTCGTCGCCGATGTAGTTGAGGTAGACGCGCCCGGTCGTCCAGGGCTTCATCGCGCCGGCCAGCGAGCGGGTGTGCCGGACGTTGACGTCGTCGTCCTCGGCGTCCTCCCACATCGACAGGTAGTGGATGTTCCAGGGAGCGTTCCGCTGCCCGAGGGCGGTCGCGTCGTCGGGCACCCGGGCGATGGCCCCGCCGCCGCCGACCAGGATGACCTGGGACATCGGTGACCGCGGCCGGGTCGCGTGCGAGATCAGCGTCTCGATCGCCTCGTCGGGGAGCTCGGCCAGGAAGTCCGCGCTCCAGTAGTTGCGGACGCCGTGCGGGTTGGCCTGGTCGAGCAGCTGCTGCACCGCGAGGTAGGGCATCGGTTGCACCAGGTTGACCGCGGGCGGGCCGAACTCCAGCAGCGGCGCGAGGTCACGTGCGCCGTCCTCGGGGTCGCCGGCGTAGCAGATGACGACTCCGATGACCGGGTGCCCCCGGACGGGCTCCGGCACGAAGTCCAGCGGCGGGGCGGTGATGAACGCGACGCCCGACCCGACGGCTTCCGGGGCGTCGGTCATGAAGTCACGCCAGAAGCGCAGCAGCTTGTGGGCCATCGAGGCGGGGTACATCAGCATGCCGCCCAGCACGATCGGCCCGACGGGATGCAGCTGGAAGGTGAACTCGGTGACGACACCGAAGTTCCCGCCGCCCCCACGGATCGCCCAGAACAGGTCGGGGTTCTCCCGCTCCGACGCGGTGACGATGCGCCCGTCGGCGGTGACGACCTCGGCCGAGAGCATGTTGTCGCAGGTGAACCCCAGGGCGCGTTCCAGCCAGCCGCTGCCCGACCCGAGGGTGAGGCCGCCGACGCCGGTGGTGGAGACGCGGCCCGCGGTGACGGCGAGGCCGAACTCCTGGGTGGCCGCGTCCACGGACCCCCAGGTGGCCCCGCCGCCCACTCTCGCCGTCCGGGCCACCGGGTCGACGACGACCCGGTCCAGACCGCGCAGGTCGATGCACATCCCGTCGGCGACCACGGCGGAACCGGTCACGCCGTGCCCGCCCCCGTACACCGAGACCGGCAACCCCTCCTGCCGGGCCAGCAGCAGGGCAGACCCGACGTCGGCGGCGTCCGTGCAGCGCATGATGCGGGCCGGTCGGCGGTCGACCAGGCCGTTGAAGACACGTCGTGCGTCGTCGAAGCCGGGGTCTCCCGGGTTCAGGACGGTGCCCTTGAACGAGGGCGCGGTGGGCTGGGCGGACAGGTCGGTCATGGTTGCCTCCAATGGTCCTACCGAACCTGTCCCTCTGCGCCGCCGGCGGCAATAGCCCGCCCGCACTAGCCCGAATATTCGGATGCCCCACGCCGGAGCCGCCCGTAGATTTTCGGTGTGCTCGAGACGATCGGATACGACGCGGCCACGGCCGCGTCGTTCGCCCCCTGGGACGCCGCCGACGCCTCCGTCGGCCGTGTTGCGCGGGTCGACCGAGGCGTCCTCACCGTGCTCACCGAGGCCGGACCGCACCGGGTGACACTCGGCGGGACGCTGCTCGGCCTCATCGCGCAGGATGCGGTGGCTGCGCCGTGCGTGGGCGACTGGGTGGTGGTGCGCTCCTGGCCGGACAAGCGCGAGACCGTCGAGCGCGTGCTGCCGCGGCGGACGGCGCTGCTGCAGGGGTACGGCGACCCGGCGCACGCCCCTGTCCTCGCGGCCAACGTCGACCTGGTGGCAGTCGTGGTGGCCGGTGAGGCCGCCGGAGCCTTGCCGGCCGACCTCACGAGGCTGCTCGACCTCGCGGCGGCCAGTGGCGCCACCCCGCTCGTGCTCGTCACCGGGAACGTGCAGGTGGCTGCCGAAGCGCGGGTCGCCGAGGTCGTGGCCGCGGCCGCACAGGACGTCGAGGTCGTCGCCGTCGACCTGACCGGTGGCGCGGGCCTGGCCAGGTTGCGCGAGCTCGTCGACGGGCGGCGCACCCTGGCGCTGGTCGGGGCGACGGGCCGGGTGACCGCGCCGGTGGCCCGTGCGCTCGTCGGCGCCGACGACATCGGCGCCGGCCGCAGGCGCCGCGGCCTGGCACTGCTGCCCGGAGGGGGCGCCGTGCTGGACCTGAGGCACCCGGCGGCACCGTCCCTGGACGGCCGGACCAGCAGCGGAGGAGCCCGGTGATCGTGCGCCCGGAGCAGCCGGTCGACCACGACGCGGTGCGCGAGGTGGTCCGCACGGCCTTCGGCGAGGACAGCGTCGCCGCGCTCCTCGACGACCTGCGGACGAACCCCGCCTGGCTCGGCCTGTCCTGGGTGGCCGAGGAGGACGGCGAGGTCGTCGGTCACGTCAGCCTGACCCGTGGGTGGCTCGACGACCCCAGCGCCGTCGTCGACGTACTCGTGCTGAGCCCGCTGTCGGTGCGGCCGGACCGGCAGCGCGCCGGCGTCGGGACGGCGCTGGTCGCCGCTGCCCTGGCCGCGGCGGCCGAGCGCGAGGAGCGGCTGGTGTTCCTCGAGGGCGATCCGCGCTACTACTCCCGGCTCGGCTTCGTCGCAGCCGGGACGCTCGGGTTCACCGCCCCGTCGCCGCGCATCCCGCCCGCGGCCTTCCAGGTGTGGCCGACGCCGGCGTACCGCGGCGGACTCTCCGGCGCGCTGGTCTACCCCGACGTGTTCTGGCGTCACGACGCGGTCGGGCTGCGGCCGAACCCCTGACGCGTCGGACCTGACCGACCGGGCCTCCGGACGCCCACGTATTTTGTCCGGCATGGGAAACGTCAACCTGCCGACCCCGGTGGCCCTGGCCGGAGGCGCGATCTGCGTCCTCGGCGGCTACCTCCTCGGGGTGGTCGCCGGGCCGGACACCGCGAGCCGCACCACTGCCGTCGTCGCCAGCTACGACGCGGCGTCGAGCCGGCTGTGCCTGGAGGGCGACGGCATCAAGGGCCAGGAAGGGGTCGTCACGGACGGCCAGCTGTGCGGCACCTGGCGGCGGACCCAGGGCGACGTGTCGACGCCGCGCAAGGGCGACGAGTTCCGCTTCGTCTCCCTCAGCGTCGGCGAGGACGCGAGCGCGCCCGAGGGCCAGCGGCCCACCACGGTCATCTACGGCGACCTCGTCCCGTAGATCCGCTCCCGGGTGCCGTAGATTCTCCCCGTGCCAGACCAACTGACCGACGACGACATCCGGGGGCGGGTCCGGCTCCCGGCCATCGTCCGGTCCCCGTTGTGGGAGCTCACCCGTCGGTTGCTGCTGGCGATCGCGCTGCTGAGCTTCACCGTCGCCCTGGTCTACTTCGACCGCGACGGCTACCGCGACGCCAACGACCCGCCGGCCTACGCGGTGGACCTCGTCGACGCGATCTACTACACGACCGTCACCCTGAGCACGACCGGGTACGGCGACATCGCGCCGGTCAGCTCGGGGGCGAGGCTGATCAACGCCTTCGTCATCACGCCGCTGCGCATCGCCTTCCTGGTCCTGCTGATCGGCACCACCATCGAGGTCCTCGCGACCCAAGGACGCGAGCTGTTCCGGGTCGCACGCTGGAGGAAGAGCATGGATGAGCACGTCGTCGTCATCGGCTACGGCACCAAGGGTCGCAGCGCGGTCGAGACGCTGGTCAACAACGGCCTCGACAAGGAGTCGATCGTCATCGTCGACCCGTCCAGCACGGCGCTGGGGGAGGCGCACGCCGACGGGTTCGCCGTCGTCACCGGCGACGCCACGCGGCGCGAGGTGCTCCGCCGGGCCGGTGTCGCGAAGGCCAGCCAGGTCATCATCACCACCGACCGCGACGACTCGACGGTGCTGTCCACCCTCAACGTCCGGCAGCTGAACCCCAACGCCTACGTCGTCGCCGCGGTCCGCGAGTCCGACAACGTCGCACTGGTGCGGCAGAGCGGCGCGGACTCGGTGGTCACCTCCTCCGACGCGGTCGGCCGACTCCTCGGACTGTCGACGCTGAGCCCCACCCTGGGCGAGGTCATGGAGGACCTGCTGACCTACGGCGAGGGCCTCGAGGTGGCCGAGCGAGACCTGCTGGTCCCCGAGGTCGGCAAGGCGCCGCAGAGCCTCCCGGACCAGGTCATCGCGGTGGTGCGCGACGGCCAGGTGCACCGCTACTTCGACCCCGCCGTCACCCAGCTGGTGCGCGGCGACCGTCTGATCGTCGTACGCCCCGCCGAGGAGCTGCCCTGGGCGCCCCGTCCCGGCACGCACGGCGAGGACACCACCGAGGACGAGGACTGATCGACATCGTCGTCGTACGTCGCCGCGCCTGAGCGAGAACTCAGGCCGGCATGGCCCGGGTCAGTCCGGCCGCGTCCTGGTCCTCGTCGTGGCTGATCACCGTCAGCACCCGGTCGAGACCGGTGATGGCGAGCAGGCGCAGCACGCGTGGCTGCGAGCAGCGGACCGTCAGGGTCCCGCCGGAGGAGGCGAGCCGCTTGTGGGCGCCGATGAGGGTGCCGAGGCCCGACGAGTCGATGTAGCTGACCCTGTCCAGGTCGAGGGCTATGTGGGTGGCGCCCTGGTGCATCGCCTGGGTGATGGCGGAGCGCAGCGTGTTCACGGTGGCCAGGTCGACCTCACCGGCGGCGGTGATGGTGGCGGTGTCTGCCTCGGAGGTGGAGTCAACGCGCAACAGCATCGCGGCACCCCCTGGATCCGGGGATCGGCTGGGACCCGAGAAGGGCCGGTCGGTGGAGGGTCTGCGACGTCATGTCGCACCTGCAGTCTCTGACGGGGCGAGGGGTGGAGCTCGTGCCGTCGGTTCATCGTTCGCCTCGAACGGCTACGTCTTGGTCGACGCACGCGAGATGCTCTCGGCCCCTCGAGCATACGCGCATAGGTGGATATGTCGCCCTGACACGTTCGGGCCACCCGGACTGGGCCCTGATAGACAACTCACACCGTTGTAATTTGACCCTGGTGGTTCGGTGTGTTGACTTGACTTTTGTGTAGTTCTTTCACTCAAGCCCCGTTCAGCCACTACTCTCACTTCCGTGCCCCGAGTCCTGCGTGCCCTCTGCGCCCTGCTGACCCTGTCCGTGGTGACCGGTCTCGGACCGGTGCTCACCGCGTCCCCGGCCGCTGCGTCGGTCACGATCCTGTGCAAGGGGTACGACGGCTGCAAGGCGCTGGGCATGGGCCACGCCGGCTACAAGGCGGCGGGTAGCTCGATGTACTGGCGGATGTACGCCGGCCACAACTGCACCAACTACGTGGCCTACCGGATGGTGAAGAGCGGACTGCCGAACACGCGACCCTGGACCGGCAGCGGCAACGCGATGTACTGGGGAGTCTCGGTGCCCACGATCACCGACGCCGTGCCCGCCGTGGGCGCCGTCGCCTGGTGGGAGGCCAACGTGAAGGGCGCGTCCGGGTCCGCGGGTCACGTGGCGTACGTCGAGCAGGTGGTCTCCGCCGACGAGATCATCGTGTCCCAGGACAGCTGGGGCGGCGACTTCTCCTGGGCGAGGATCGTCCGCACGGGCGGCGCCTGGCCGAGCGGGTTCATCCACTTCAACGACCTCGCGCTCAAGAACACCCTGCCCCCCTCGCTGACCGGCACCCCCCGCGTAGGGATGTCGCTCACGGCCTCCCCGGGCACGTGGAAGCAGACCGGCATCACGTTCGGCTACCAGTGGCTCGCCGACGGCCTCCCGATCCCGGGGGCGACCGCGTCGACCCTGACCCTGACCAAGGACCAGCAGGACAAGGCCGTCTCGGTGCGCACCACGGCCACGAAGCTGGGCTTCCCGACGGTCGTCCTCGACACCGCGACGACGACGCCGGTCGAGCCGGGTGACATCACCAGCACGGAGCCGCCGACGGTCAGCGGGACCCCGCGGGTGGACAGCGAGCTCGCCGCGACACCGGGCCGGTGGAACCCCGAGCCGACGGCGGTGGCCTACCAGTGGGCGGCGGACGGCGTCCCCGTGCCGGGCGCCACCGGGGCCACGTTCACGCCCGGAGCCGATCAGGTGGGCAAGGCCATGAGCGTGGTCGTGACCGCGTCGAAGCCCGGCTACCTCGACGTGACCGCCCCGTCGGCCGCGACGGCGCCCGTCGCTCCGGGGACGATCGCCCGCACCGGCAAGAAGCTGCTCACGGGCACGGCCCGGTTCGGGGAGACCCTGACCCTGGACGCCGGCAAGGCCTCGCCGCTGGGTGCGGAGCGGTCGATCGAGTGGCTCCGCGGCGGCGTGCCCGTCGAAGGGGCGAACGGCACGACGTACCAGCTGACCTCCGCCGACCTGGGCGCCCGCGTGGCGCCGCGGGTGACCTACACGAAGCCGGGCTACACGCCGCTGGTGACCACTCTCCCGGCCACGAGGAAGGTCAAGACGGTCCCCGTGGTCAAGGCGGCCGCCACGCCTGCCAAGGGCAAGGTGAGCCTGTCGCTCAAGGTGCGGGCGCCGGGAGCCGGGCCGGTCATCGGCACCGTGGACGATCCGCTCGCACGGCCAGGTGCTCAAGCAGCTGACCCTGCGTGACGGGACGGCTACCACCACGCTCAAGGGACTCGAGGCCGGCAGGCACCCGGTCCGGATCGTCTTCGCCGCGACCGACAGCGTCACCCGCGGGGTGCTGGTGCGCGAGGTCGGGGTCCGCTGACGCCGTCGGCGCTACGGTGGCGTCCATGCGGATTCTCGTGATCGGTGGCACCCGTTTCGTCGGCAAGCACCTCGTGGAGCAGGCCCTGGCCCGCGGCCACGAGGTCACCCTCTTCCATCGCGGCCGGACCGGCGCCGATCTCTTCCCGGAGGTGGAGCACCGCCTGGGCGACCGGGACGCGGACCTGTCGGCGCTGGCGGAGGGGGAGTGGGACGCCACGATCGACACGTGCGCCTACCTGCCGGCGCAGGTCCACCGGCTCGCCGACGCCCTCGGTGGCCGGGGTGGTCGCCACCTGCTCGTCTCCAGCGTCTCGGCATACGCCGCGCCCGAGGGGCCGGGCATCGACGAGGACGCGGCGCTCGCGGAGCTGGCCGACCCCACCGTCGAGGAGGTCACCGGCGAGACGTACGGCGGCCTGAAGGTGCTGTGCGAGCGGGCCGCGGTCGAGCGGCACGGCGCGACGACGCTGCTGGTGCGGCCGACCTTCGTGGTGGGTCCCGACGACTACACGTGGCGGTTCCCGTGGTGGGTGGCCCGGGTCGCCCGCGGCGGCGAGGTCGCCGTACCCGGACCGCCCGAGACGCCGCTGCAGGTCATCGACGCCCGCGACATGGGGGCCTGGATGGTCAAGCTCCTCGAGGACGGTCGGCAGGGCGCCTTCCACGCGTGCAGCCCGGAGCCGGTCTTCACCTGGGCCGAGGCGATGCAGGCACTCGTGGACGCGGTGGGCCCCGACGGCACCAGCATCACCTGGGTCGACCCCGCGGTGGTCGCGGCCGCGGAGGTTCCGGACGGTGCGTTCCCGCTCTGGTCCGGGGGTGACCCGGACATCTGGGTGATGGCCTGCGACCCCGCCCGGGCGTACGCGACCGGGCTCACCCCCCGACCGCTGGCCGACACCATCCGCGACACGCTGGCCTGGACCCGCACGGTCGAGCAGCCGGAGGGGACCGGCATCACGCCCGAGGCGGAGGCCGACCTGCTCGCCCGGGCCCGCGAGCGACGGCTGACCGGCCGGTCACGGCGGTCGGAAAGGGCTCGACACCGGGCGAGGTCTCGGGACAGACTCGACGCGGGGAGACGGGTCGGGCCGAGAGCCCGGCTCGTTGCGAGGCTCAACCGTGGGGGGTGGCCATGCCGCTGCCGACGTTCGACGTCGCGCCGCCGACGGCGCGACCGGCGACCGTCACACGCACCCATGCCGCCGAGCGGCTGGGCCTGCACCCCGCCGGTGTCGACATGCTCGTGCACGCCGGCATCTTCCGGCTGCCGATGCTCGCGGCAAGCGTCAACAAGCTCGCGGCCCGTCCGTATCTCCAGGTGGCGGAGGGGGAGCTCACCGTGCTGCGCACCAGCGCCCGGGCACCGGGCTACCCCGGCGAGGACCGTGCCTACATCGGGTTCCACGCCGACCACACCGACGCGGAGCTCGAGGAGACGAGTCTGCGCTGGTGGAAGTCGGACCCCGAAAGGATCCTGGACAACGAGCTGTTCGTGGTGACCGTCTCGACCTTCCCCGTCGCGGTCTACCGCATCGTCGAGCGCGTGGCGAGCAAGGTCCGCGAGGGTGAGGTCGAGTTCCACCACCACTACTCGGGGCAGCTCCTGGCCCGCGTCTACCCCGACCTGGCGCCGGTCTTCCCGCAGGCCACCCCGGCACATCTGCACAGGTTGGCGCAGCAGATCATGGGCAGCCGCATCGCCCTCTCCCGGGGTGGCCGGATCGGCTACCTCGAGGCAGCGCCGGCGGCACGCTGAGGTCCGCAGGACACAGGCCTGGAAAGCGAAACGGCTCCCGAGCCAGCCTTCGCGCTGGTCAGGAGCCGTCGTGCTCTGGTGGGCGATACTGGGTTTGAACCAGTGACCTCTTCCGTGTCAAGGAAGCGCGCTACCACTGCGCCAATCGCCCGTGACGACCCAAAGTCCCACAGATGTGGGTTCTGGGCAATCGAGGTGGAGACGGGATTTGAACCCGTGTAGACGGATTTGCAGTCCGTTGCCTCGCCTCTCGGCCACTCCACCAATAGGAGGGGACCTGCGACCCTTCTCCGAGCGGACGACGAGGCTCGAACTCGCGACCTCAACCTTGGCAAGGTTGCGCTCTACCAACTGAGCTACGTCCGCTTGCGTCCTCCGTTCGGGTTTCCCCGACCGGCGGTGCGTCGGAAACTTTAGCCGACATCGCTCGAATGACAAATTCGGGTCAGCGCAGGCGTGTTGGCGAACGGCGACGGCCTAGGGTCGGCCCATGCGCGCATGGGTGAACGGGCAGCTGGCGGGCGATCCGCAGGCGCCTGCGATCACGGTCCAGGACCACGGGTTCACCGTGGGTGACGGGGTCTTCGAGGCGGTGAAGGTCGTCGACGGCCGGCCGTTCGCCCTCACCAGACACCTGGCGAGGCTGCAGCACTCTGCCGCCGGTCTGGGCCTCCCGAAGCTGGACGACGCCGAGGTACGCCGTGGTGTGGCGGCCGTGCTGGAGGGGCAGGAGCTGCCGCTCGGCCGGATCCGGATCACCTACACCGGGGGTGTGGCGCCGCTCGGCTCCGGCCGCGGTGACAACCCGCCGACGCTGGTGGTCGTGGCCGACGCCATGAAGGCGTGGGACGGCCCGACGTCGGTGGTGACCGTCCCGTGGCCGCGCAACGAGCGCGGAGCGCTCGCGGGGCTGAAGACCACGTCGTACGCCGAGAACGTCGTCGCGCTGGCGCACGCCAACGCACGCGGGGCGAGCGAGGCGATCTTCGCGAACCTGGCCGGCAACCTGTGCGAGGGGACGGGCTCGAACGTCTTCTACGTGGTCGACGGTGAGCTGCGCACGCCGACGCTGGCGTCGGGCTGCCTGGCCGGGATCAGCCGGGCACTGCTGCTCGAGTGGTACGGCGGACGCGAGGTCGACGAGCCGGTGGAGGTGCTGGAGCGGGCCAGTGAGATCTTCCTGGTCTCCACGACCAGGGACGTGCAGGCGGTGCGACGGTGCGACGAACGCGACCTCGAGGCACCCGGGCCGGTGACGGCGGAGTGCGTCAAGGTGTGGGCCGAGCGCGAGGCGGCGGACCTGGACCCGTGAGGGCCCGTTGCGGAGCGCCGAGGACTGGTCCCTCCCAAGTCCAGCCTCGGCTGGCTCCGCAGCGTCAGGCGTTCTCGGCGGCGAAGATCGCGTTGATCGCGGCGTCGACGTCGATCAGCTCGGACTCGGCGCCCAGGGCGACGGTCGCGTTCATGCGGTCGACGAAGGTGCGCAGGTCGCCGGTCTTGGCCTGGACGAGCGCCTCGCCGTCGGGCGAGCACAGCTCGATGATGACGACGGCGTGCCCCGAGCTGTCGAGGCAGGGCCAGACGTGCACGTCGCCGTCGCCGGACGGCTCGTAGAGACCCTCGGCGAGCAGCTCGCGGCCGAAGGTCCAGCGGACCTGGCTGGCGCCCGTCTTGAACACCGTGGTGACGGCGTACGGGTCGGCCTGGTCGTAGTGGAGCTCGGCCTCGATCGGGGTGGCAGCCCCTGACGAGTCGATCAGCTCCAGGTGCACCGGCTGCGTGACGGTGAGCGGTGCGGTGTTCATCGAGCGGTCCATGGTGTTCCTCCCAGTCGTCCCCTCCGGACTCGTGAAGGAGACGATGATGAGTAGGCCTCATGACGGTGTTCCAAACGAATCTGCCAACTTTTTTTCGACCGGAAACCCGAGGGTGGGGCGATGTGTCCGATTTGATGGCATTCAACGCCCGGAATCCGTAGGGACAGGCGGCTAGGCTCGACGAAAATCGGTGGCGACGACCAGTGAGTGAGCCCGTGCACGAGAACGCGACAGACCTCACGAAGAGTGAGGAATCGCCCCAGACCGGGCGTGTGCGCGGTCCGCTGCACCGCAAGCTGCACTCCCACCCGGTCCTGGCCGTCACGACCAAGATCGTCGTGACCCTCGTCGGTGGCCTGGTGCTGCTGGCCGGCGTGATCATGATCTTCACCCCCGGCCAGGGCATCCTCGCGATCGTGCTGGGCCTGGCCATCCTGGCGACGGAGTACGCCTGGGCCGAGCGCTGGCTGAGGAAGGCGCGCGACAAGGCCGCCGAGGCCAAGCGACGGGCCGAGGCGATGGACCCGAAGGTGCGTCGTCGGCGGCTTCTGCTCGCGGGGGTGGCTCTTCTCGTGGTGGTGGGGGCGGTGGTGGCCTACCTGGCGACGTACGACTGGCCCAGCTTCGCCGTCGACGGCTGGGACTGGGTGCAGAGCCTGGCGGGCTGGGTGCCCGACCTCCCCGGCATGTGAGGGACCTGTCCCACCCGATGTGAGTACGACGCCCGCATGCGCTAACCTTTCGGCGCACCCCACGCACGACGGGGTCCCGTTCGACGGGATGCAGGGGCGATTGGCGCAGTGGTAGCGCGCTTCGTTCACACCGAAGAGGTCACTGGTTCGAACCCAGTATCGCCCACTCCTCTCCATCACATGCCGAGGCCGGTCCCACCAGGGAACCGGCCTCGAGTCATGTCGGCGGCGTCAGAGGATCGGCGGCTTCACCGACGTGCCGATGTCGTGCTTCTCGTAGCCGCAACGCTGGCAGCGCAGGTAGAACCCACCTGGCTCGTCGCCGTCGCCGGGATAGTGGCGCTTCGCCCACTTGTGGTTGCGGACCAGGCAGACCGTCCACCGTGTCAGCTGCTGCACCGCGTCCCCCTCGTCCTCATGTCTCCGCGCGGTCAGGCCATCTCGGGGACGTGCAGGTGCGCGAGCGCGAGCTCGTACTCGTGCACGTCGAGGATCTGGGCGCCGATCTCCTTGCTGGCCGCTCCGCGGATCGCCTCGGCGGCGGCGCGGGACCCGTCGAGCGCCTCGCGGCTGTCGAAGGCCACGGTGCCGACGGCCATGCCGGTCGCGCGGTCGATGAGCATGCTCGCGCTGCAGAAGCCGGCCAGCTCCTCGATCTTGGGGAGGATGGCCATCCGGTAGACGTCAAGAGCGTGATCGGCGTTGGACGGCTCGGTCGCGATCCAGGTGCTGCGGCAGAAGGACCCGTCGCCGGCCTGGTGGTCGCGGTGCATGACCGCGATCTCCCACTCCTGGACCGAGGACGTGCCGGAGAGGATCTCGGTGGCGCGGGCGCGCAGCGGCTTCACGGCCTCCGCCGTGGCACGCATCTTCTCCTCGCTCTCCCACGCGGTGGTGACGATGCACTCGCCCGAGGTTCGGTCGACCATCATGGAGAGGCCGATGCAGCCGTCCATGGCGGTGACGGCCGGAAGTACCTCGTCGCGGACCTGGGCGATGCCCTGGTCGATGGCGTTGTTCTGCGCCTTGACTGTCGTCGAGCGTGCGTACACGGTGCACTCCCTGTGCTCGGGGCGGCGCCCCGGTGACGCCACCGGCGCCGCCCACACTTCTCCGGACTCCCCACCCTGGCAATGCCCCGATAGGGCCGGTCCAGACGAGGAACCCCGCCAGACGGACACAGCGGGCAATCCGGGCAGACATGACCCGATCGGACTATTCATCCAGCCGTTTGGCGAAAGTAAAGTTTTACCCAATCCCACCGGCCGTGCAGCATTCGGGCGCGCGGTGCAGCGTGGGGATCGCACAGGGGGAACATCTCGTGGGTACTGCAACAAGGGTGGGCAA
>CAWEMA010000017.1:0-91593 GCA_963810035.1 uncultured Actinomycetota bacterium | reverse complement strand
CACGTTCGGTCATTGACCACCGTGGGCCAGGAAGATGCAGACTTGATGGTGCGGCTGTTCGCTGTCGGTCCAGGGCGTAGCCCAGGAAGTTGAGCAAAGCGACGGAGCCGCGTCAGGTCGTCACCAACCTCGGTCAGTACCAGGACTCCAAGCACTTGCACGTTCACATACACAGTGGTGGCCGTCGCCAGGACTAATGCCTCCTATGCCGCAATGAGCGTGCTGGATGGAAAGCGACCGTGGCAGAGTGCGTGCATGGCGCACACGCTCTGACCTGCTGCACCGGTTCTGGGGCGTCCGACCCGCCGACGTCGGCCGCTCGGGGGCGGGATGAACTCAGCGACCTGGCTGGTCGAGCATCAGGGATCGACGTACGTCGCGAAGCGTGTCCCTCCACGGCCGCGCAGAGCTGGTCGCGGGATGGTGAGATCGCCACGACGCTCGCCAAGGCCGGATTCGTCACGGACCGCCGGTGCCCGCCTGCACGGAAGGATCGTCCTGACCGAGCACGCCTGGCGTTGCTCGAACACGTACCCGGCCGCGAGCTCGAGGGCGAGACGGACGAGGAGCAGCGCTGGATCGCGAGCACGCTCGCCGGTGTTCACACCGCTGGTGGGCCTGACACCAGACCCAGTACTGAGACCTTCCCTGGCGCGTTGGCTCTCGCCCCAGCTTCCGGGGGTCGAGGCCCATCCTTGGCTGGCCACGGCCATCGAGGCGGTGCGCCCGCGACCGACCCGTTGACGGTTACCTGGTCTGTGCTCCACACCGACCCGGCACCCGAGGCGTTCGTCCACGACGACGGCACCGGTGTGCGACGAGGGACTGATCGACTGGGCCGGCGCCAAGCGCGGGCCTGTTCTGTACGACGTCGCATCAGCGGTGATGTACCTGGGTGGATCAGAGAGCGCGACCGCGTTACTCAGCACCTATGAGACGCACGGACCACTCGCGTCGTACGGGCTGCGGCTGCTCGACGCGTTCCGACGCCTCCGATGGGCCGTCCAGGGCGCGTACTTCGCCTGGCGACTGGCCGCCCACGACCTCACCGGCGGCGTGGAACAAGCCGACAACGAGAAGGGCTTCGACAACGCCCGGCGGGCGCTCGCCAGACTCGGGCTCGACGTTGCCTGACACCACGGCGTTCGCGTACTCGCAGTGCTCCGCAATGGGCGCGTGCAGCGGTCCAGCTCTCTGCGGAAGTTGCTGTGCCGCAGCGGTGGGCCGCACTGTCTGGACGTGCCGCTGGGCGCTCGGTTTCGAGCGCCGCTTCACATGCGTCATACCGCCGCGAACACCTCGCGGAGCAAGAGGGGTCCTCGGCGACCATTCCGAGCCTGCACCTCCGGGCGGTGCGCGATCGGAATCCCGACATCCTGTTTGAAGTTCGAAGCGTTCGTCTACACCGAGCCGCCGCAGCCCTCGAGACAGTCCATGTCGATCTTCGGAAGTGCCACCCTCTCCGCGATGGCCTCGCGGTCGGCTTGCTGTCGTCCCGAGCTGGCGAGCGCTGCGCACCGCTGGTCGCGTGGTGCGGCTGTTCGATCACGTGGCGGTGTCCACGCGCCTGATGTCGGTCCAGCCGGTCCAGCCGCGCTCCTCCAGGAAGCTCGAGCAGGCGCGGCGCGCACGGGAAGGACTCGATGAACGCCGCGTCGAGCAGTGCGACGAGGTCGTCGCTGACGGGGTGTTGCTCTTCCACCCCTTCGGCCTCAGCGGCCGCTGCCTCGATGAATGCGGCCACCCGGTCCGCGAGGGCGGGCAGCCCCGGCGGGTCGTCGGGACCACAGTCGACGAGGTCCCCGATGTCGATAGAGCCGACGCAACTTCTCGTGCTCGATCTGCGCGTGCTTGATGGCCATGCAGGGCCGGCGTCTCGTCCGGCATCTGGGCCGCGATCAGGATCCAGCTGTCGCGCTCGATCTCGATCAGGCGCTCCCGGAACCCGAGCTCGCGCATCCGGTCGAGGTAGGCGACCGCCTCGGGCGGCAGCGCCAGGCTGTCGCCGGCGGCGAGCTGGGCGATCCGCTTGCGGTGACGCTGGCGTTCACGGATCTCTGCGCGCAGGCGGCGGTAGATGTACTCGACCGCCGCCGCGAACTCCTCGTCACCTGCCACCAGGAGCTCACGCACGCGCGACAGCGGCACGCCGGCGTCGGCCAAGGTGCGGATCCTGACGAGCTCGACCACCGCGGCCGCGTCGTAGCGCCGGTAGCCGGAGTGGTCACGCTCCGGCTCGGGCAGCAACCCCTTGGCGTGGTAGTGCCGCACTGCACGGACCGTGACGCCGGCGTACAACGCGAGCTGGCTGATGGTGAGCATGGCCCTATTCTGTGCGCTTCGCCGCCACGTCGCGGTTGAGCGTGGCCCGCCACCGGTCCAGGTACGACGGGCCGCTCAGCCGGGCGTCGCAGAACGCGGCGACGTCGCGACCGGTGACGCTCCACATGTAGAACTTCATCTCGCCGTAGACGACGCGGTAGTCGCGGGGAAGCACTCGGGCGTGCGCCTCCATCGCCTTCCTGTCCTTCTTGTCGCCGATGATCCTGGTCAAGAAGCTGCTCATGACTCTTTCCTTTGCTGAGTTGTTTCCACTGAGTCGTGTTGGCGGGTGTCAGGCGAGCTTGCGGCGGTAGGTGCGCACCGCGATGGACGTATGCGACAACGAGGAGGCCGAAGCACCAGGCGACGGCGATCCAGCCGTCGTTGCCGACCGGCTGCTCGGCGAAGAGGCTGCGGATCGTGTTGACGATCGAGGTGACCGGCTGATGCTCGGCGAACCAGCGCACCGGGCCCGGCATGCCGGAGGTGGGCACGAAGGCCGAGCTGATGAACGGCAGGAAGATCAGCGGGTAGGAGAACCCGCTCACTCCATCGACCGACTTCGCAGTCAACCCGGGGATCACAGCAAGCCAGGTCAGCGCCAGGGTGAACAGCGCCAGGATCCCGAGGACCGCCAGCCAGGCGAGCACGCCCGCCCCCGTGCGGAACCCCATCACCAGGGCGACGAGCACCACCAGCGCGAGCGACACGAGGTTCGCCACCACCGACGTCAGCACGTGGCCCCACAGCACCGCAGACCGGGCGATCGGCATGGACTGGAACCGTTCGAAATGCCGCCCGACACGTCGGTGAAGAGCCGGAAGGCGGTGTAGGCGATGCCGGAGGCAACGGTGATCAGCAAAATCCCGGGCAGCAAGTAGTCGACGTAGCTGCCACCCCCGATCTGGATCGCGCTGCCGAAGACGAAGACGAAGAGCAGCATCATGGCAACAGGCGTGATGGCCGTGGTGATGATCGTGTCCGGGCTGCGCAAATGTGACGCAGGGACCGCCTGGTCAGGACGGTGGTGTCGCTGAGGACGTGGGTGGTCATCGCTGGGCTCCTTGATGGGTGGCGCCGTCGCGGCCGACGATCGCAAGAAAGATGTCTTCGAGGGACGGCTGCTTCTCGACGTACTCGACCGCGGCCGGCGGGAACAGCTGCTTGAGCTTTCGGCGAGGTGCCCTCGGCGATAATCCTGCCCTCGTGCAGGATCGCGATCCGGTCCGCGAGCTGCTCGGCCTCCTCGAGGTACTGCGTGGTCAGCAGCACCGTGGTGCCCTGACCGGCGAGCTCTCGGACGGTCTCCAGACCTCGATCCGCGACGTGGGTCCAGGCCCGTGGTCGGCCTCGTCGAGGAACAGCACGGCCGGCTCACCAATGAGGCTCATCGCGATATCGAGCCGACGGCGCATGCCGCCGGAGTAGGTCGCCACCTTCCGACCGCCCGCATCCGACAGCCCGAACCGCGCGAGCAGGCCGTCCGCGGTGCCGCCCGGGCCCTTGACGCGTCGCAGCGCGGCGATGAGCTCGAGGTTCTCCCGCCCGGTGAGAACCTCGTCCACGGCGGCGAACTGTCCGGTGAGGCTGATCGACGCGCGCACGGCGTCGGGCTCGGTGGCCACGTCGTGGCCGTCCACGGTGGCGGTGCCGCCGTCGGCCTTGAGCAGCGTGGTCAGGATCCGCACCGCGGTGGTCTTGCCGGCGCCGTTGGAGCCGAGCAGCGCGTAGATGGTGCCCGACGGGACGGACAAGTCCATGCCCGAGCGCGTGGTCGCCGTAGGACTTGGTCAATCCGGCGATCTCGATGGCTGGTATCGATGTCATGACGCAAGCCTCCAGCCTTGACCCTGCGTCAGGGTCAAGCCCCGATCTCGGGCGCTCCGGATGCGCACGTGGCCAGTTGGGCCAGTAAAGGCGCCGAAGCCAGTCTCTCCGCCGCGACACGGCGCACCCGCCTAGCGCCGCCTGATCAAGCTGGTCGCAGGGATGACGCGAGGCACTCATGAATCTCGGCGACGGTCTCGGACAGGAGCGGGCCGTCCGCTTTGAGCTTCGGATATAGCCTCTTGGGCCACAGCGTCTCGACGCCGCGGGTTGTGAACGATCCGCCGATCAGCGGCCAGTCGGCCTCGACGAAACAGAGAACGCCGTGGATGGGGAGATCGTCACCCACGATTCCGCGCACGATGTCGACCTGTTTGAGCACCCCGTCGACGACCTTGGTGCAGTCCCGGGTGCCGACGAGCAGCTTCTCGACGCGCGGTCGCAGGAACCCGCCTTCGACGTTGAGCTGTGGGCGGCCCTTGTACTTCTTCGCGTCGATCACGTAGACACCCGTCGGGGTCACGGCGATGTGGTCGATGTTCGCCCTGCTCCCTGGGATGCGTCGGTCATGGAGGACGCGGAGCGAGTCTGACGCGAATTCGTTGAGGCGGTTGCCAAGTCTTTCCTCACCCAGCGCCCCGGTGTCCCAGGCCTTGGTGGATTGGGGGTCGTCGCTGAGGGCAAGGATGAGCCCGCCGAGCTTTGGGTGTTTGGTTCGGGTGCGCTCTTCATGCTTGGCCTTGCGGCGCTCGAACTCGCGGCGTGCGGATGCTCCGGGGGTGCCGGCCTCGACGGCTTTCACATCTGCTGGCGATTCGTCTGACGAGTCGTGTACCCAGGAGACCGTTCCGGCTGGTTTGGGTGCAGGCGACGACAACCGCGGTGAGATCCGCCGCCCCAACCGTCACCGCCCGCCAAGCCATGGCCACAAAGAACATCCCGGTCAGTACGAGGCCTCGGACTGCGTGTCAGTCTGGAACCGCATGGGATCCCAGACCGACACGGGGAAGCGGTGCACTTCCTGCGGCCAGCCGACCGCGACCGCGATCCTGCCGGCCCAGTACCGCGCATCGGCATCACTGGGCACATCGACGACCGTGAAGCCGCCGAGGTGCTCCTTGGTCTCGACGAACGGCCCGTCGGTGAAGACGGGCGAGCCGCTGCTCGCGTCAACGCTGCACATGACGGTTGACTCATCCAGGCCACCGTCGGAGAAGATGAAGGCTTCGGCGGCCTTCATCTCCTCGATCACGGCCATGCCGGACGTGCGCCTCGCAGCTCCTCGACCGTGAGGTCGGGCACCCACTCGTCGTTGAAGGCAATCAGGTACAGCGGCATCTCCAGCTCCTCTGCTCACGAGCAGCTCGGACGGCTGCCCCTCACCTTCTCCACGAACGCACTCGCGTCGATACGACACCCCAGGCCAGGACCTTTTCAAGCCGTTCCGGCTCGATATCGGTCCAACCCCAGGAACGCCTGCGTCACTCCGCCGCGTGCGGGGATGCGAGTCCACGAACCACCTTCGGTCCGGCTCGTCCCTACCCGGTGAGTGCGCCGGACCGTGGAAACGCTTATGTAGACCGAGAGGTCATCCGGAAACGGCCGCGCGGACCTGGTTCAGCATGGCCTCCTCGCGGTCGCTGACCTGCTGCGCGCCGAACCCCACGAATCCGCCCTCCTTGGCGGCATCGGCAGCTGCCCGCGCAGCGGCGACCAGCCACTGCCCGAAGCTGTGGCTTCATCGGGTTCGCCTTGACGGCAACTAGTGTCTGCACGGCCCGCAGCTCCTCAAGCACCTGTACTCCAGCGGGAGCCCCGTCCGCCGCGGGTCTGTACCCGCCGAGCGGACTCTGCTTCGCTGCGTCATGGCTTGGATCTCAAGGGCCACCTCGGCTAGGAGTTGCTCACGGCTCGGAGGGTTCGTAGCGCTCTTGAGCGTCGCGAGCGTCTCCTTCGTGGCCTCGATGGGGCCACCGGGATCGGCGAGCGTGATCGCCATCCCGGCCACAAACGGTGCCCGCACGATTCGGGACCATTCGTCTTCGGTGAAGTCACTCTTCGTCGTCACAGCAGGCTTCCCTTCAGGGTCAGGTCGAGCGACGCAGCGATCGGTTCCCAGACGAAACCCTGTTGCCGCCGAGCAGCCATCACCTCATCCCGGAGGGGTGAAAGCGCGAGAATGTGGCGGTGCATGACTTTCTTCGAGGCCGCCGGGGAAGGCTCAGGATGCGGCAGCACATACGTCTTTTCGCCGCGACTACTCGTTCGTGTTCACCGGATCTGCCAAGGGACGCCTCTGTGTACGTCTTCAGGCGCACTCTCAACAGCCGCGGTCAGGCGCGCTGCCACAACTCGACCCGATTGCCCTCAGGATCGGTGACCCAGCCGAATCGACCGACACCCTCCATGTCCTGCGTCTCATCAACTACGTCCGCTCCCTTGGAGCGCAACTGGGCGAGCATCGCGTCTAGGTCGCCAACCCGGAAGTTGAGCATCGTCTGCTGGGCGCGGGACCCGAAGTAGTCGGTCTGGGAGGCGAACGTCGCGAACACAGTCGGCCCGGCTTCCTGACGCCACAGGCCGTTCCTATCGACGTCCAGGCCCAGGCAATCGCGGTACCAAGCCCTCAGGGCGTCCGGGTCGGCGGCCCGCATGAAGTATCCACCGATTCCAAGCACACGTTCCATGCCACTAGATTGACAGGGCGGCGATCGCCGGTACGACCCAGAGACCTTAACGACCCGGAACTGACCGCCTTCCGCGCGATCGGATAGGTGTGCGTCTTACCGCCGCGCGCCAGTACGGAGATGGCGTCGTCCCGGCAGCAGACGAGGCAAGCCGGGACGACGCACAGTCGTGCGGTCAGCAGGCAGTCTTGACGTAGTCCGGGCTGCCACTGGTGATCGAAGTCGTGCCCAGGCCGCTAACCGACAGGATCGTCACTGTCTGCCAGTAGCCGTCACCGCACATCCTAGGCGTCTCCAGGACGCGGGGGCTGCCGCTGCTGTCAACCCCAAAGCCGTAGGCGTTCGAGAATGTCGTCCAGTTGCCGTTGTTCGACTCCGCCACCGCCGTGCCGTTGAACTTCAACCGGACGACGGCAGAGATGTTTCGCCGGCGGGAGCACGCCGCCGTGGTGCCGCCGATTGCGGCCCATGGAGTGTGGGAGTCTGGCACAAACCCGACATCGAAGCGGCAGTCGCCCCAAGGCCGCACCACGTGCATGCCTGGTGTCGGGTTGATGATGTCCGCGTTGGCTGTCGTAGTGGTGACCCCCAGGAGAATCGCAAGGGCGCCGGACACGGGGATCAGGACCCGACGGGCCACCTGGGGACGGAGCCTCGAGAGTGTGCGAGACATGGTGTTGCTCCTTCGGTTCGGTGGGTGGCGGCAGTACGTGCACAACGGTGAGTCAGTGGTCTAAAGGAGCGCTGAAGTCGCGCTGTAGCTGTCGCGCTGGGCGAGGTCCAGTTCGGGACGACCGTCCGCGGCGACCGTCGCCGCAAGAGGGATCACGCAGGGGGTCATCTGGGGTGGCTACGCGCATCCGGAGGCCGGCCGGCGCGGCTACCTGTTCCGGCTTGGCGCCTCGGGGCATCTGAACTCGAAGGCCGCGGCCGCCTGGCTGGCCTCCATCCCGGGACGGAGCCGCCACGTGGTGTGCGATGGCTCGAAGATGTGGCCCAAGGCGGTCGCGCTCGCTGTGGCCGCAGGTCGTCGATCAGGCCACCGGTGAGATTTTGGCCGAGACCCCGACGATCTGGCCGTGCCGCTACCACCTGCACGCCACGCTGCGGGAGCGACTGCGGGACGCCTCCGTGCTCCCACCGCGTGACGCCGCCGCCGCTACGGGCCCAGCAAGCCACGCGTCTACGTCTCGCATTTGCCGCCTGACCTCAGAGAGGTTTGCCCGAGCACCTCAGGGAAACGTGAGGGTGCCTTGCTGGTCGCTGTCCCGGTCGAGCAGGGCTGTCAGCCTCACGGCCCGGTCGCCGCGAAGGTGACCCGAGCGGAGCAAGCCCTGTTGCACTCCCATCCACTGGCCCAGCCGGTACCCGTCCTCCATCCAGGTCCTCGGTACGCGGGAGTGCCCCGTGCGCTGCTGGAAGCGGACGAGACTGGCGAAGCCCTCGTCCCAGGCTGCGTCGCGGGTGTCCCAGACCCAGCCCTGGACAGCGGCGAGTCGTGCCGCACGTTCCCGCGCGAGTTCACCCTTGCGGTTGGACTGGCGTTGCGCGATGACCCACTGACCGAGTCGGATATCACCTTCGGCATGGTCGGTTGGCACCCGGGCGTGGCCCTCGCGGTCGGCGAACCCACGCAGTGCTGCGAAGTTGTCGTCCCAACGCGCCGCGAGTACGTCCCAGACCCAGCCCGGCTGTGCTTCCAGCCTGGCGACCCGGTCAGCGGGTACCTTTCCGGTCTTGTGCTCCTGTCGGTGGCGGATCACCCAGGAGGCCAACGGCAGGTCGTCCTCGACGTGGTCGGTCGGCACCCGGGCGTGGCCTTCTCGGGCGACGAAGGCCCGCAACGCTTCGTAGTGCCTCTCCCAAGAGTCTCCGTGCGGGTCCCAGGTCCACCCGTTCAGTGCCTCGAGGCGTTCGCGCCGCTCGGGAGCGATCTGCCCCCGGGTGTGGCGGTTGCGCTGCTCCCCCGCCCAAGCGCCAAGCGGGTAGCCGTCACGCACCTGGTCGCGGCGGACCGCAGCTGTTCCGGTTGCCTCCACGTGTGCCCGGGACCGCGAAGCCTTGTTCCCAAGCGTCTAACTGTGGTGACCAGGACCAGCCCGGGATCGCCTCGAGACGCAGGGCGCGCTCGGCGGAGAGGTCGCCGCGGAGGAACCGTGCCCGCTGCTGCTTGGACCACGCGTCGATGTTGATGCCGTCCTCGCGGTGGTGGCGTGGGGTGTGGCAGCGGCCTTCACGGCCGGCGAAGGTCTCGAAAGCGGTGGCGGCCCTCTCCCAGAACGCGTCCTTCGAGGCGGCGTACGTCCAATCGGGTACGGCCTCGAGCCGGGTCTGCTGTTCGAACGTGATGGTCCGTCGGCCGCCGCCGGCGCGCCGGTGGGACCGGACCCAGGTGCTCACCAGCCGGCGGAAGCCTGCCCGCACACCCACCACGAGGCCCTCACGCACAGCGCGTGAGGGCCTCTCGTCGTTCGACACCGCTGCCACACCCGGTGATCGGCGTTCGACGAGAGGTTATGAAGGACTATGAAGGCGTGAGAACGCAGAAGGTCCGCCCCGGCGGCACCGGAACGGACCTTCTGTGGCTACGAACGGTGACTTCTGTGGTCACCCTTTGGAGCCGCCTGTCGGAATCGAACCGACGACCTTCTCATTACGAGTGAGACGCTCTACCGACTGAGCTAAGGCGGCACCGTGCCCGACCTCTCAGCCGGGCACGCCGCACGAGTATACGGACAAAGCCGGGAGCGCGCGAAACCGCGTCAGGCCGCGGCGACGACCTCGCGACGACCGGTCGAACGCTTGCCGCTGAGCCAGGTCTGGTCGGCGCCGCACCAGCAGGTGTAGGTGACGACGATGGCGCCGTCGACGTTGTCCAGGCCGGTGACCTGGCTCGGGAAGATCAGCTGGCGGCGGTGGCAGGACGTGCAGACGTTGTCGAACATGGGGGGCGACCTCCCTCGGAGACAGTGGATGCGTACATCTCTATGGTGAGCCACCACCACTCATAGGGGTAGCCTTTCTTTCCTGCATAATCCCTAGGAGAGACCTATGCTTTCCCTGCATCAGCTGCGCTGCTTCCTGGCGACCTACGAGCTCGGCTCACTGACCGCGGCGGCCGACCAGCTCGGCTACGCCCAGCCGTCGGTGTCGGAGCAGATCCGCTCCCTCGAGAAGTCGCTGGGCACCGCGCTGTTCAGCCGGGTGGGACGAGGGGTCGTCCCCACCGCGACCGCGGAGTCGCTGCGCCCGTACGCCGAGCGCGCACTCGCCGCGGTCGAGGAGGCCCGGCGGGTCGCGCAGAGCGCAATCGCCCTGGAGACCGGCACCATCCGGTTCGGGATGTTCGGGACCGCCCGCCTGTACGCCGGCGCGGGGCTGGTCGCCGACGTGCTCGCCCGGCACCCCGGCGTCCGCGTGGAGCTGGTCGGCCAGAACTCCACCGACGTCCAGGAGGACCTGCGGCGCGGCCGCATCGAGGCCGCGATGATCGCCGTCCCGCAGGTGAGCAGCCAGGGCCTCGACGTCACGCCGGTGGCCCGCGACGAGCTGGTCTACATCAGTGCCGACGCCGACCGGCTCCGGTCGCCCCTGACGGCGCACCGGCTCGCGCAGGCCTCGCTGGTCATGCCGGAGACGACGTGGCGGGCCGACGACTCGACCCGGATCGTGCTGCGCCAGATGCTCCACGAGACCGGCCGCAACCCGCAGACCCGGATCGAGGTCGAGGACGTGGAGACCGCGGTGGAGCTCGTCGGCATGGGGCTGGCCGACTCGGTCATCCCCCGCGGTGCCGCTGAGCAGCTGCTCCCCCGGCTGGCACCTGGGGCCGGCTGGGTGTCGCTGCGACCGCGGCAGTTCGACACCCTGGCCATCGTGCACCGGTCCGGCGCGACGCTGTCCCCGGCCGCCCGGGTGATGATCGAGCTGGCCACGAACCGGATCCAGGCCATCGCCGAGCCGATCGCCCCTCGCTGAGGGTCAGCGCCCCTGCAGCAGCGGTCCGGCGGGGTCGTGGGAGATGCCGGTCTTGCGCGCCGCCATACCGGACAGCGCTTCGAGGGCCACGCGGTTCGCGAGGTAGGCGGTGATCTCGGAGTGGTCGTAGGGCGGGGACACCTCGACGATGTCCATGCCGACCACCGGGAGCTCGAGGCAGATCCGGCGGACCGAGTCGAGCAGCTGCCGCGCGGACAGGCCGCCCGGCTCCGGCGTACCCGTCCCCGGGGCGTGCCCGGGGTCGCAGACGTCCACGTCGACCGACAGGAAGACCCCGTCGCACTCGTCGAGGGCGATCTCGAACGCCTCGGACAGGCATTCGTCGAGGCCCCGCTTGCCGATCTCGGTCATCTCGTAGGACCGCATGTTCTGCTCGGCCATCCACGACAGCGTCTCCGGCGGCGGCCAGTAGCCGCGCAGCCCGATCTGCAGGAACCGGTCCCCGCGCAGCGCGCCGGACTCGATCAGCCGGCGCATCGGCTGGCCGTGCCCGTAGAGCGAGCCGAACTGGATGTCCCCGGTGTCGGCG
The DNA here is from genome assembly GCA_963810035.1 of uncultured Actinomycetota bacterium. Classification (GTDB taxonomy): domain Bacteria; phylum Actinomycetota; class Actinomycetes; order Propionibacteriales; family Nocardioidaceae; genus Nocardioides_B. Next base: position 80,229 of record CAWEMA010000017.1, on the reverse strand, counting down.
TGCGCGTCGAAGTGCAGCATCGAGACCTGGCCGAACCCGAGGTGCCGGGCGACGCCGGTCGCGTCCGGCAGGGCGATGGTGTGGTCGCCGCCGAGCACGAGGGGTACGGCGCCCGCAGCCGTCACGGTGTGCACGGCCTGCTCGAGCGAGGCGATCGAGCGCTCGACGTCCCCGGAGTACATCTCCACGTCACCGGCGTCGACCACGCGGATGTCTCGCAGGGCGTCCACGCGCAGGGCCAGGTGCGGGCGCGAGCCGTCCGCGGGCAGGTAGTCGGTCTGCCGGATCGCCATCGGCCCGAACCGCGTGCCGGGCCGGTGCGACGTACCCCCGTCGAACGGGGCACCCACCACCACGACGTCCGCGTCCGCGTACGTCGCGGGGTCGTCGAGCGTGCAGCGGTCGACGCCGAGGAAGGTGAGGTCCGGCCCGTACTGCGCACCGTAGCGGGACATCAGCAGTCCACCTCGCCCTTCGGGACCTTGCCGGAGACCAGGTAGGCCTCGACGGTCCGGTCGACGCAGGGGTTGCCCGCCTGGTAGCCGGTGTGGCCGTCGCCGTCCCGCTTGACCAGGATGCCGGAGTCCAGCTGGTCGGCCAGGGACCTGGCCCAGACCAGCGGCGTCGCCGGGTCCCGGGTCGTGCCGACCACCAGGATCGGCGCGGCGCCCTTGGCCTCGATGGGCGCACCCTTGTCGCCGGTGTGCACCGGCCAGTTCGCGCATGCGGACAGGCCGTAGGCGAACACTGCGCCGAAGGTCGGGGAGACCTTCTCGAACTGCGGCACGTACTTCGCGACCTCGGAGCTGGGGATGCCGTCGTCGTGGTCGAGGCAGTTCACCGCGTACAGCGCCTCCAGCGAGTTCTGCTGGTAGCCGCCGGGGCCGCGCGAGACGTAGGCGTCGGCCAGCGACAGGAGCTGGGCGCCGTTGCCGTCGAAGGCCGACTTGAGGGCCTGGTCGAGGATGCCCCAGTAGCTCTTGCTGTAGAGCGGCAGCCAGATGCCGAGCAGGGCGTTCCCGGACTCCAGCTTGCGCGAGCCGTCACCGGGCAGCGGCTTGCGCTCCACGCTGTCCAGGAACTCCCGGATCCGCTTCGTCCCGGCGTCCACGCTGTCCCCGAGGAAGCAGCCGCCCGCGTCGACGCAGTTCGCGACGTACGCCCGGAGCGCCACCTCGAAGCCCTTGGCCTGCACCAGGCTCTGCTGGGTGGTCGAGATCGACGGGTCCAGCGCCCCGTCGAGCACCATCCGGCCGACGCGTGCGGGGAACAGCCCGGCGTACGTCGCGCCGATGGAGGTGCCGTACGACGCGCCGAAGTAGGTCAGCTTCGGGTCACCGAGCGCGGCGCGCAGCACGTCGACGTCCTTGGCCACCTCGACCGTCGACATGTGCCGGACCAGGTCGCCGCTCTGCTGCAGGCAGCCCCGGCCGAGGTCGTCGAGCAGCCCGTCGGAGTACTTCAGCTCGGCCGGGGTGTCCGGGTCCGGGTCGGAGGAGATGAGCTCGTCGAGCTGCTTGGTGCCCTCGCACTTCAGCGGCGTGCTGGTGCCGACGCCGCGCGGGTCGAAGCCCACCACGTCGAAGGACGCCAACAGCTCGGAGCCGAAGGTCGACGAGGCGGCGGCCGCGTAGTCCACCCCCGAGGCACCCGGACCGCCCGGGTTGACGACCATCGAGCCGAGCCGGCGCTTCTTGCTCTGCGCCGGGACCTTCAGCACCGACAGGCTGATCGAGCGGCCCTCGGGGTGGGCGTAGTCGAGCGGCACCTTCAGCGTCGCGCAGAGGTCCTGCCCGCGGCACTTCTTCCAGGCCAGCTTCTGGGCGTAGAACTTGGCCAGCTCCGGCTTCGCGGTCACCGTCGCCTCCGGCCCGGTCGACTCGATCGGGCTCGGCTTCAGCGTCGCCTCCGGGGCCGACCCCTCGCCCTTCGACGTGTCGAGGAACCCGCAGCCGGCCAGCAGCACGGAGAGTACGACGAGCAGCACGGCGCCACGCAGACGGGGAGAAATCACCCCATCACTGTAGGAGACGGGTCACCAGATCCGCAGGGAGACCATCATCGACTCGAGCGCGAGCAGCGGCGTGGTGTTGAACTCCATCATCTGCTCGCGGGCGGCGAAGATCGCGTCGATGCGGCGGATGTTCTGCTCCGCCGTCGAGCGACGCGCCAGGTCGGCGACCGCGTCGCGCACCTCCTCGTTGACCAGGTCGCCCTGCGCACCGGTCTGCAGGGCGATGGCGTCGCGGTAGACCGACATGATGTCCATCAGCCCGCGGTCGATCACGTCCATGATCCGACGCTTCTCGCGCTGCTTCTGGCTGTGCTGCAGCTCGCGCAGCCCGGCCCGGTAGGTGCGCGAGGTCTTCGACTTGCGGTCGTCGCCGTACAGCGCCTCCAGCTCGGTCATCTCCCGCGCGTTGCTCTGCTCGGTCAGCGCCGCGGTCTCGTCCTTGGCGATGTCGACCAGGTTGGCGGCGGCGTTCATGCACGCCCCGAGCGAGGTGAGCCCGCCGGGGAGCGCGACCACCTCGCGGCGCCGGTTGCGGGTCTTCTCGTCCGAGGCCAGCGCGCGGGCGCGGCCGATGTGGCCCTGGCTGGCGCGGGCGGCGAACGCCGCGACGGACTCGGGGATGCCGTGGTTCTCGACCAGGAAGCGGGTGACCTCGCGCGCGGTCGGGGTGGCCAGCGAGACGTTGCGGCACCGGGATCGGATCGTCGGCAGGACGTCCTCGAGGGTGGGCGCGCACAGCAGCCACACGGTCTTCGGGGTCGGCTCCTCGATCGCCTTGAGCAGCGTGTTGCCGGTGCGTTCGCCGAGCCGGTCGGCGTCCTCGATCAGCATCACCTGGTGGCGCTTCTCGACCGGGGACAGCGCCGAGCGGTGCACCAGCTCGCGCATGTCGTCGATGTAGAGCACCGACGTCTCGGACCGGGTGATGCTGATGTCGGGGTGCGACCCGGCGAGGGCGGTGCGGCAGGCATGGCACTCGCCGCACCCGACGCCGCGCTCGCACTGCAACGCGGCCGCGAACGCGAGCGCGGCGTTGGACCGGCCGGAGCCGGGCGGCCCGGTGAACAGCCATGCGTGCGTCATCCCCTGGCCCGCGACGGCGCGCTGGAGCGGGGTGATCGCGTGCTGCTGCCCGACGAGCGTGGACCAGACGCCGGTCGCAGTCGCCTCGGAGGTCGGGGTGCTCATGCGTCCGACCCGCGGCCGGGCGTGGTGTGGGCCGGCTGGCTCGGCTGGGAGGACGGGGGCGGCCCGAGAGCCTCGGAGACCTGGGTCGGCTGGGTGTCGGTGTCGTCGACCCGCGTCGGGGTCGGGTCGACGTGGCGGCGGGTGGCCTGCTCGAGCAGCGGGCGCACCCGTGCCTGGATCTGGCGGGCGATCTCCTCGATCGGCCGGCGGGCGTCCACGACGAGGTAGTGCTCGGGTGCGGTGCCGGCGAGGTGCAGGAACATCTCGCGCACCCGCTCGTGGAACTCCACCGACTCGCCCTCGATGCGGTCCCGCTCCTCGAACCGGGTCAGGCCCTGCTGCGGGGGCAGGTCCAGCAGCACCGTGAGGTGTGGCCGGAGGTCGCCGGTGGCCCAGCGGGCGACCCGCTCCACCTCGCGGTCGGCGAGGTCGCGTCCGGCGCCCTGGTAGGCGAGCGTGGAGTCGACGTAGCGGTCGGTCACCACCACCGAGCCCCGGGCCAGTGCCGGCGCGACGACGTGGTCGACGTGCTCGGCCTTGTCGGCCGCGTAGAGCAGCGCCTCGGTGCGGTGCGAGATGTCACCGGTGGCCGGATCGAGCACGATCTTGCGGAGCTTGTGGCCGACCTCGGTGTCCCCCGGCTCGTGGGTCAGCAGCACGTCGTACCCCTCGGCCTCGAGCCAGTCGCGCAACAGCCGGGACTGGGTCGACTTGCCGGCGCCCTCGCCGCCCTCGAGCGCGATGAAGCACCCGGTGGCCGCGTAGACACCCGGCGACCCGGTGAAGGCGTGCCGCAGCTCGGTCAGCAAGGACGTCCCCTTCCGGTCTTCCATCTGACGGTAGGACGCGACACCGACAGCCGTCATCAGCACGGCGGCGATCACGAACGTGAACGCGGCACCGTTGTAGACCAGGTAGGGCTCGCCGTTCTTGTCGAGCGGGCCGAGGTCGTGGGTACCGATGAGGCCGGCGAGCAGCGGCGCCACCGCGAGCACCAGGGCCAGGGCGAGCCGGATCATCGACCCGACGAAGGCGAAGGTGCGGCCCCTGAGGTCGTCGGGCACCTCCAGGCCGAGCATCGTGTTGCCGGTGATCCAGCCGACGCCGGCGAAGAAACCGACGAGCGCGGTCAGCGCGACCACGACCGGCAGCTGCTGCACGAGCGCGAGCGGGAACAGCAGCAGCCCGGTCAGGGTCAGCGAGATCCCGAACAGCCGCCGGCGGGACAGCCCCTGCAGCAACCGCGGGCCGCGCCACATGCCGAGCCCGAGGCCGGCGAAGACGGTGCCGAACAGCAGGCCGTAGCCGGAGTCGCCGCCGCCCAGGTCGGAGACGTACGTGCGGGCCAGGCCGATCACCACGCCGCCGGCCGCGAACGCGCCGATGATGCCGATGACCAGGCCGCGTACGACGGGCGTGGTGCCGACGTACCTCCAGCCGTCCACGATCACCCGGAACGCGCTGCCCTCGGTCTCCACGTCGGCCGGGCCGCGCGGGATGTGCGTGAGCCGGGAGATGACGACCCCGGAGACGATGAAGGAGAAGGCGTTGAAGTAGAGCGCGAGGTCGACCGGTCCGCTGTCGAAACCCGCGAACAGGTGCCGGTAGAACTTGTCGACCAGCGTCAGGCCCGCGAAGATCGCGGCGGCCGGGAGCGCCGAGCCGTAGGTGGTGGCCAGGCTGACCTGGTTGGCCGCCTCCAGCCGGTGCCGCGGGACCAGGTTCGGCACCGTCGCGTCCTTGGCCGGTCCCCACACCAGGCTGATCGTCTCGACCAGCACGGTGACCACGAAGATCCACCACAACGTGCCGACGATCGGGATGGTCAGGAACAGCGCACCGCGCAGGTAGTCGCCCCAGATCAGCGTGTAGCGGCGGTCGAGCCGGTCCGCGACGTACCCCGCGATCGGCCCCATCACCAGCGCGGGCAGCACCCGCAGGAACAGCACGGTGGCGATCGCGTAGTTCTTGCCGGCGTAGGACTCGGCACTCGCGTTGGCCATCGCGGTCAGCGCCAGCAGGCCCATCCAGTCGCCGAGGCTGGACAGCCCGAGACCGATCCACAGGTGCCGGAAGTCGGGGATCCGGAGCACCGCGGCGAGCGAGTGCGTCGGCGCGTGCTGGAGGTCCGCCACGCCCGGCTGCATGGTCTTCTCGTAGGCCCGCTCACTCACGGCAACACCCTACGGGGCGGCACGGTCAGGACTTCTTGGCGGCGGCCTTCTTGGTGGTCTTCTTGGCCGTGCCCTTCTTGGCCGTCTTCTTCGCCGTTGTCTTCTTGGCGCCCTTCTTGGCCGCCTTCTTCGCCGGGCCCTTCGCCCGTCGCTCGGCCAGCAGCTCGGCGGCCCGCTCGATCGTGATCGTCTTCTCGTCGTCGCCCTGGCGCAGCGTGGCGTTGAACTCGCCGTCGGTCACGTAGGTGCCGAACCGGCCGCTCTTGATCCGCACCGTCTGGCCGCTGACCGGGTCGGTGCCGACCTCGCGCCCCGGGTCGGCCGCCGCACGCCCGCGCTGCTTGGGCTGCGCGTAGATCGCCTGGGCCTCCTCCAGGGTGATCGTGAGCAGCTTCTCCTCGGAGTCGATCGAGCGGGAGTCGGTGCCCTTCTTGAGGTAGGGCCCGTAGCGGCCGTTCTGCGCGGTGATCTCCTCGTTCGACTCGGGGTCGACGCCGACCACCCGGGGCAGGGTGAGCAGCTTCAGCGCGTCGGCCAGCGTGATCGTGTCGAGGTTCATCGACTTGAACAGCGAGCCGGTGCGCGGTTTGCGGGACTTCGGGGCGTCCTCGGGCAGCAGCTCGGTGACATAGGGCCCGTAGCGACCGTTCTTCGCAACGATCGTCAGACCGGACTCGGGGTCCTCTCCGAGCCTGGTCTCCTCGCCGGCCGGGTTCGCGAGCAGCTCCCGGGCCTTCTCGGCCGTGAGCTCGTCGGGCGGCAGGTCCTCGGGGACGTTGGCCCGGACCGGGGCGCCGTCCCCCTCGGGCGGGGTGGTCTCGATGTAGGGCCCGTAGCGGCCGACCCGCAGGTCGATGCCCTCGGCGATCGGGAAGGTGGCCAGCTCGCGGGCGTCGATCTCGCCGAGCTCGGTGACGAGCTGCTTGAGGCCCTCCACGTCACCGCTGCCGAAGTAGAACTCCGCGAGCTCGGTGTTGCGGTCACGGCGGCCGGCCGCGACCTCGTCGAGGATGTCCTCCATGCTCGCGGTGAACTCGTAGGAGACCAGGCGGGAGAAGTGCTCCTCCAGCAGCCGGATCACCGAGAACGCCAGCCACGCCGGCACCAGGGCGGTGCCCTTCTTGTACACGTAGCCGCGGTTCAGGATCGTGCCGATGATCGAGGCGTACGTCGACGGGCGGCCGATCTCGCGCTCCTCGAGCTCACGGATCAGCGTGGCCTCGGTGTAGCGGGCCGGCGGCTTGGTCTGGTGCCCCGAGGCGGTGATGCTCGCGGCGCTGACACTGTCGCCCTCGGCGACGTTCGGCAGCCGGGTCTCCCGGTCGTCGGACTCGGTGTCGGGGTCGTCTCGGCCCTCGACGTACGCCTTGAGGAACCCGTGGAAGGTGATCACCCGGCCGGACGCGGAGAACACCACGTCCTCACCGGTGCTCGCCGCACCACCGAGGCGCACCGTGACGCTGCGGCCCTCGGCGTCCTTCATCTGCGAGGCCACCGTGCGCATCCAGATCAGCTCGTAGAGCCGGAACTCGTCGCCGTGCAGACCGGTCTGGGCCGGGGTCCGGAAGTTCTCGCCGGCCGGACGGACCGCCTCGTGCGCCTCCTGGGCGTTCTTGACCTTGGAGGCGTAGGTGCGCGGCTTGTCCGGGACGTACTCCGCGCCGTACAGCTCACGGGCCTGCTCACGCGCCGCCGCGACCGCCGTCTCCGACAGCGTCGTGGAGTCGGTACGCATGTAGGTGATGAAGCCGTTCTCGTAGAGCCGCTGCGCGACCGACATGGTCCGTGACGCGCTGTAGCCGAGCTTGCGCGAGGCCTCCTGCTGCAGCGTGGTGGTGCGGAACGGTGCGTAGGGCTGGCGACGGTAGGGCTTCGCCTCGACGGACCGGATCTCGAAGGAGGTGTCGCTCAGCCCGTCGACCAGCGCCTCCGCGCGGGACCGGTCGAGGTGCACGACCTGCGCACCGGGCTTGAGCTCGCCGAGCGAGGTGAAGTCGCTGCCGCGGGCGACGCGCTTGTCGTCGATCGAGTGCAGCTTGGCCGGGAACATCCGCTCGTCGTGCTTGGCGCCGGCGTCGAAGGTGCCCTCGAGGTCCCAGTACGACGCGGTGCGGAACGCCATGCGGTCGCGCTCCTTGTCGACGACCAGCCGGGTGGCCACGGACTGCACGCGGCCGGCGGACAGGCCGGACATGACCTTCTTCCACAGCACCGGGGAGACCTCGTAGCCGTAGAGCCGGTCGAGGATCCGGCGGGCCTCCTGCGCCTCGACGAGGTCCATGTCGATGTCGCGGGGGTTGTCGACCGCGGCGTTGATCGCCTGCGGGGTGATCTCGTGGAAGACCATCCGGCGGACCGGGACCTTGGGCTTCAGCTCGTCGAGCAGGTGCCAGGCGATCGCCTCGCCCTCGCGGTCCTCGTCAGTGGCGAGGAAGAGCTCGGAGGCGTCCTTGAGGAGCCCCTTGAGCTTGGTCATGTGGGACTTCTTGTCCTTGGACACGACGTAGTACGGGGTGAAGTCGTTGTCGACGTCGACGCCCAGCCGGGCCCACGGCTCGCCCTTGATCTTGGCGGGCACGTCGGCAGCGCTCTGCGGGAGGTCACGGATGTGCCCGATGGACGACTCGACCACATAACCGCGCCCCAGGTAGCCGGCAATCGTCTTCGCCTTGGCAGGCGACTCGACGATGACCAGCTTGTGACCGGCGCCATCAGCGGCACTTGCGTTCTTCGCCAACTCAGTCCTGCTCCCTCGAATGCTTGTTCGCGTGGACACGGTAGCGCCTGACGTCAACCGGTCCGGTCAGCCGCCCCCCGCCCCGCCGGTCGGTCCCGCCTGTCGGGACTGCCTCACCCCGGGACCAGGAAGCCGTCCGCGACGAGCTCACGGACCCCCGCCACCCGGTCCCGGCGCAGGGTCGCGACGTCCTCGCCGAGCAGCGTGGCCAGGGCGTCCAGGATCTGCCCGATCGTCAGGTCCCCGTCGCAGGCGCCGACCAGCCCGGCCTCGACGGTATCGGCCCGCCGGGCCCGGCGCATGCCGCGCTGCTGGCGCAGCACGATGGTCTCCGGGTCGGCGGCGCCGGGCTCGCCGACGGTCTCCTGGCGTACGTCGACCCGCGCGCTGGGCCGGCTGGCGAGCAGGGTCTCGTCATCGGCCGTGGCGAGGAAGTCGGTGCGCCGGGCCCGGTCGGCCACCTCGGGCCCCAGCGGCTGCTCCACCTCGTAGGGCCACTCCTCGAGGTGCCGCACCGGCTCCCGGTCGTCGACGCGGCGCAGGTGCAGCCACCCGAACCCGACCCCCTCGACGCCCTGCTCGTCGAACCAGCCGAGCCACGCGTCGTACCGCCGGGCGTAGTCGGGACGCCCGTGCACGCCGGCGTCCTTGAGCCACAGCTCGACGTACTCCGCGGGATCGGCGACCTCGCGCTGCACGACCCAGGCGTCACAGCCGTTGCCCTCCAGCCAGCCGCCGACCCGGTCCTGCCAGGTCTCGCCGCGGCGGTGCACCCAGTTGGCGAGTACCTGCGCCCAGCCGCCGGGGTTCAGGTGCCGCGGTGCGGAGGTGACCACCCGGCGCACCATCTCGTCGCCGGGCAGGCCGGAGTCGCGGTAGACCAGCCGGGCGCCGGTCGCCGGGGAGACCACGAACGGCGGGTTGGTCACCACCAGGTCGAAGAGCTCGCCGGCGACCGGCTCGAACAGGCTGCCGGAGCGTACGTCGACCGACACCTCGTTGAGCCGCGCGTTCAACCGGGTCATCGCCAGCGCCCGCTCGTTGACGTCGGTGGCCACGACGTCGCCGACGTGCTCGGCCAGGTGCAGGGCCTGCACGCCGCAGCCGGTGCCGAGGTCGAGCGCCCGGCCGAACGGCTCCCGCACGGTCAGCTGGGCCAGCGACGACGACGCGGAGCTGATGCCCAGGACGTGGTCGGCGGCGACGTCGATCGGCGCACCGTCGAGCCCCGGCGTCAGGTCGCTGACCACCCACCAGCCGCGCCCCTCGTCGGCGTAGGGGCGTACGTCGACCCGGGCGCGCACCTCGTCGCCGGAGCAGTCCAGCAGACCCGCCTCGCGCAGCGGCTCGACCAGCCCGGGCAGCGCGCGGTCGCACGCCTCACGGGAGACGGGGGCCTGCAGCGGCCAGAGCCGGACCAGCGTCTCCAGCTTCGACCCACCGGTGGTGGCGCGCAGTCCGGGGGTGGTCTCGTTGCGAGACAGGGCCGCGTGCGCGGTCGGCCCGAGCAGGGCGGCCACCTCGTCGTACCCGAAGCCCGCGCCTTCGAGGCAGGCGCGGAGCCGGTCGATGAGGGCGGGTGCGAGGAGTTCCACGACGGCCACCCTAGGCGCCGCCCTCAACGCCGATTCGTCTGCGACCACCGCTCGGGGATGCCCGGCGGGGCCGCAGACGAATCGAGGAGGGTGCCCGGTCAGGCGCGGATGTTCTCCGGGACCTCCTCGCCGATGGCGACCGGACGACGCTTGGAGACGTAGATCGCGACCGCGACGATGCCGGCTGCCACGACGGCGATCATGATCCGCAGGACGTCGTTCTCGCCACTGCCGACGCTCATGTTCACCACGGCCCCCGCGATCAGCAGCGAGACGAGGTTCATCACCTTCAGCAGCGGGTTGATCGCCGGGCCGGCGGTGTCCTTGAACGGGTCACCGACGGTGTCACCGATGATCGTCGCCTCGTGGGCACTCGACCCCTTGCCACCGTGATGACCGTCCTCGACGAGCTTCTTGGCGTTGTCCCAGGCGCCGCCCGAGTTGGCCAGGAAGATCGCCATCAGGGTGCCGGTGCCGATCGCGCCGGCGAGGTACCCGGCCAGCGGACCGACACCGAGGCCGAAGCCGACCGCGATCGGCGCCAGGATGGCCAGCAGGCCGGGGGTGGCCAGCTCGCGGAGCGAGTCACGGGTGCAGATGTCGACGACCTTGCCGTACTCCGGACGGCCGGTGCCCTCCATGATCCCGGGGATCTCCTTGAACTGGCGGCGGACCTCGTAGACCACGGCGCCGGCGGCGCGGCCGACGGCGTTGATCGCGAGACCGGCGAACAGGAACACCACTGCCGCGCCGATCAGCAGCCCGACCAGGATGTTCGGGCTGAACACCTGGGCCTCGAAGGTGGCCTTCGCGCCGGCTTTGACCAGGGCGTCGAGGATGGCACCGGTGTAGGAGCCGAACAGCGCGGTCGCGGCGAGCACGGCCGTCGCGATCGCGATGCCCTTGGTGATCGCCTTGGTGGTGTTCCCGACCGCGTCGAGCTCGGTGAGGATCTGCGCGCCCTCGCCGCTCACGTCGCCGGACATCTCCGCGATGCCCTGGGCGTTGTCAGAGACCGGTCCGAAGGTGTCCATCGCGACGATGACGCCGACGGTGGTCAGCAGGCCGCAGCCCGCGAGTGCCACGGCGAAGAGTGAGATCGCCACCACGCCCGAGCCGAGCAGGAACGCGCCGAACACCGCTGCCGCGATCACCAGCGCGGTGAACACCGCCGACTCGAAGCCGACCGACAGGCCGGACAGGATCACGGTGGCCGCACCGGTCAGCGAGGTCTTGCCGACGTCGATGACCGGACGGTGGTCGGTGCCGGTGTAGTAGCCGGTGAGCGAGAGGATGATGGCCGCCAGCACGATGCCGATGAGCACCGCGATCGTGGCGATGACCCGCGGGTCCCCGCCGTTGCGGGCCAGGGCGGCGGGTACGTCGGTCAGCTCGCGGAACGAGCCCGGGAGGTAGAGGAACGCCGCGAGGGTGCACAGCACCGCCGAGACGCCCGCGGAGATGTAGAAGGAGCGGTTGATCGTGGTCAGGCCGTTCTCGCCCGGACGCGGCCGGGTGATGAACACACCCAGGATCGCGGTGAGCGCACCGATCGCCGGGACGATCAGCGGGTAGACCAGGCCCTCGGCGCCGAAGACGGCCTTGCCGAGGATCAGCGCGGCGACCAGCGTGACGGCGTACGACTCGAACAGGTCCGCCGCCATGCCGGCGCAGTCACCGACGTTGTCGCCCACGTTGTCCGCGATCGTCGCGGCGTTGCGCGGGTCGTCCTCGGGGATGTTCTGCTCGACCTTGCCGACCAGGTCCGCGCCGACGTCGGCCGCCTTGGTGAAGATGCCGCCACCGACCCGCATGAACATCGCGAGCAGCGCGGCGCCGAAGCCGAAGCCCTCGAGCACGGTCGGGGCATTGGAGCGGTAGATGATCACGACCAGGGCGGCGCCGAGCAGGCCGAGGCCGACGGTCGCCATACCCACCACACCACCGGTGCGGAAGGCGACCCGCATCGCGGGGTCACGGCCCTCGTCCCGTGCTGCGGCGGCGACCCGGACGTTGGCCCGCACCGCGAGCGACATACCGAAGTAGCCGATCGACGCGGAGAAGCCGGCACCCACCAGGAAGAAGACCGAGCGCCCGATCCGCACCGAGGCACCGCCGTCGGCGGGGAGCAGGAAGAGCAGGAGGAACGCCAGGATGGCGAACAGCCCCAGGGTCCTGAACTGGCGGGTGAGGAACGCCGAGGCACCCTCCTGGACCGCCAGCCCGATGGTCTTCATGTTGTCCGTGCCTTCACCGGCAGCGAGCACCTGCGTGCGGAACATCATCCCCATGGCCAGCGCGACGACCGCGATGACACCGACGATGACGACGAACGTCAGGTTGCTGCCGGACAGGTCCACGGTCGCAGCTCTGCCCCCGGTGTCGGCGGCAAAGATGAGCCCGGACATACGTCCTCCTCCTGTGGGCGCTCAAGCCCCTCACGATGTGCGGTGTGCTCCCACGCGGACCGATCCCCACGAGGACGCGGGCAGGATGTGTGATCTGCCTCTCACGCGCTTTGGTGTGCGGGAGTCTACTTACGCAGGGCGGTCGCGCACCGTACGTGAGTGTGGGATAGCCCACATTTCTCGAGGAGTTTTCTCAGCCGAGCGGCCAGGACATCGTCAGCACGGTGCTGCCGGCGTCGGTGGAGATCTCGAAGTCGTCGATGAGGCCGCGCAGCAGCGCCCACGGCTCGACGCCGTCGATGTCGCTGGTGGGTGCGTCCTGGGCGGCGACCGAGCCGGACGCGACGACGGAGACGCGCAGCCGGTCCTCGACCCGCATCCGGACCTCGACCGGTCCGGCGTCCCGGTCTAGCGGGGTGGCCTGCCCGACGAGCAGGGCGCACGCCTCACCGACGGCGAGGCGGACCTCTTCGACGAACTCCTCGTCGTGCGAGGCGCGACGGGCAACGGCGGCGGCGACCAGGCGCACCGTACGGACGAGCGCGGGGTCCCGCGCGATGCTGACGGTGATCCCGGTGGCGGTCCGAGCAGAGCCGGCCGGCACCGTTCTACCGCTCGGCGAGCGCGTCGGCTTGCGAACCGTGGATGGCGAACACCTTCGCCAGGCCGGTGATGCGGAAGATCTTGAGGAGGCGTTCCTGGTTGCAGATCAGGCGCATCGAGCCGTCGTGGGCGCGCACCTTCTTCAGCCCGCCGACCAGGACGCCGAGACCGGTCGAGTCCAGGAAGTCGACCTTCTCCATGTCGATGACCAGGTTGTAGTTGCCGTTGCCGACGAGCTCGGTGATCTTGTCACGCAGCTTGGGCGCGGTGTACACGTCGATCTCCCCGCCGACCTCGATGATCGTGTGACCACCCTCGTCGCGGGTCTCGAGTGACAGATCCACGTGTGTCTCCTCACCGAAGTCGGCTCATGCAGCACGGGGCATCGGGCGCCCCGCGCCGTTGTGACTGCTTAGTCATTCAATCATGCACCGCTGCGGCGCATCGGACACTCCCGAGAAATGCCGGTCCAGCGGAGCGAAGCCCCCACCACCGCCAAGGGTGGCGTTTGCGACACTCCCCGAGTGGACGGTGACGTGTCAACCTCGACTGGACGACTGGTAGACCGGCTCACCCTCCCCGCCGGACGCACCGACCGGCTCACCCATCTGGAGGTCGTCGCGGCCCGGCCCGGCGAACGAGAAGCATGGCCGGAGTGGGTGGCACCCGGGCTGGTCGCCGCCCTGCACGCACGTGGCATCGCGGAGCCGTGGCGCCACCAGGTCGAGGCCGCGGAGGCAGCGCACCGGCACGAGCACGTCGTCCTCGCCACGGGCACCGCCTCCGGCAAGTCGCTGGGCTACCTGCTTCCCGCGCTCAGCGAGATCCAGCAGAGCCGGTCCCCCCGTGGCCAGCGGGGCGCGACGGCGCTCTACCTCTCCCCCACCAAGGCACTGGCCCAGGACCAGCTGAGCTCCGTGCTCGACCTCGGCCTGCCGGGCCTGGCCGCCACCACGCACGACGGGGACTCCTCCCACGAGCAGCGCGACTGGGCGCGCGAGCACGCGGAGTACGTCTTGACCAACCCCGACATGCTGCATCGCTCGCTGCTGCCCGGCCACGCCCGGTGGGCGCGCTTCTTCGGGTTGCTCCGCTACGTCGTGATCGACGAGTGCCACCACTACCGCGGCGTGTTCGGGGCACACGTCGCACAGATCATCCGCCGGCTCCGCCGGGTGTGCGCGTCGTACGGCGCGGCGCCGACGTTCGTGCTCGCCTCGGCCACCGTGGCGGAGCCGGAGGTGTCGGCGTCGCGCCTGACCGGGCTCGGTGTGCGTGCGGTGACCGAGGACTGCTCGTCGCGCGGTGAGGTGACGCTCGCGCTGTGGGAGCCGCCGTTCACGTCGTACCTCGGCGAGAACGGTGCTCCGGTCCGCCGGTCCGCGACCGCAGAGACCGCGGACCTGCTGACCGACCTGGTGGTCGAGGGGGTGCGCACGCTCGCGTTCGTCCGGTCCCGGCGCGGCGCGGAGTCCGTGGCCATGACAGCGCGCCGGCTGCTGGGCGAGGTGGCCCCGGAGCTGGTCGACCGGGTCGCGGCCTACCGCGGCGGCTACCTGCCGGAGGACCGGCGCGAGATCGAGCAGGCACTCCGCTCGGGACGGCTGACCGGCCTGGCCGCGACGAACGCGCTCGAGCTCGGCATCGACGTCTCCGGTCTCGACGCCGTCCTGATGGCCGGGTTCCCGGGGACCCGCGCCGGGCTGTGGCAGCAGGTCGGCCGGGCCGGGCGCGGTGGGCAGGACGCCCTCGGGGTGCTGGTGGCCCGCGACGACCCCCTCGACACCTACCTCGTCACCCACCCCGAGGCGCTGATCGGTGCGCCCGTCGAGGCCAACGTGTTCGACCCCGACAACCCGTACGTGCTCGGCCCGCACCTGTGCGCGGCCGCCGCGGAGCTGCCGCTGACCGAGGATGACCTGCTGCTCTTCGGGCCGCGCGCCCAGGACGGCGTGGACGCCCTGACCGAGGCCGGGCTGCTGCGGCGTAGGCGGGCGGGGTGGTACTGGACCGACCGGCGGCGCGCCAGCGACCTCGCCGACATCCGGTCCACGGGCGGGCCGCCGGTCCGGCTCGTCGAGGACGTCACCGGCCGGCTGCTCGGCACCGTCGACGCCGGCTCGTCGCACGGCACGGTCCACGAGGGCGCCGTCTACCTGCACCAGGGCGAGACCTACCTCGTGCTCTCCCTCGACCTCGAGGCGCACGTCGCGGTGGTGGTCCGGGACGACCCGGACTACAGCACCGCGGCCCGCGAGGTGACCGACATCGCGATCACCGCCGAGCGCGAGCACGCCGGCTGGGGCCTGGCCCGGGTCAGCCTCGGGGACGTCCGGGTCGCCCACCAGGTGGTCTCGTTCCTGCGTCGGAGGGTGCCCTCCGGGGAGGTGCTCGGCGAGGAGCCGCTCGACCTGCCCGAGCGCACGCTCGACACCACGGCCGTGTGGTGGACGCTGCCGCCGACGCTGCTCGAGGAGTCCGGCATCGCCACACGGGACCTGCCCGGGGCGGCGCACGCCGCCGAGCACGCATCGATCGGGCTGCTGCCGCTGTTCGCGACCTGCGACCGGTGGGACATCGGCGGCGTCTCCACCGCGTTGCACCCGGACACCGGCATGCTCACCGTCTTCGTGTACGACGGGCACCCGGGCGGGGCAGGTTTCGCCGAGCGCGGGTTCCACGCCGCCCGGTCCTGGCTCACCGCCACCCGCGAGGCGATCGCCGGCTGCCGGTGCGAGGACGGCTGCCCGTCGTGCGTACAGTCGCCGAAGTGCGGCAACCAGAACAACCCGCTCGACAAGCACGGCGCCGTCGCCCTGCTCGACGTACTGCTCGGCCTCGACGCCTCCTGACCGGTCCGGGCGACGGGTTTGCCGGTGCCGCCCTCGGGAAGAAGGCGGTCTGACCGACTGGAAGGAAGTCCCATGCTCGTGCTCGGCCTCATCCTGATCCTGCTCTCGGCGGGATCGCTCGTCGCCGTGCTCGCGAGCGGCACCGACGACCACGCGATGATGTACGGCGGAAGCCTGGAGATGCCGACGCTGGTGGTCTTCGTCGCCGGCGCCGTCGCGATGCTGCTCTTCCTGCTGGGCCTGGGGCTGGTGCGCTCAGGCATCCGCCGCGCGAACGAGAACCGCCGGAACAAGAAGCGGCTGCGCAAGCTCGAGCAGCGCGAGGAGCTGCGCCAGGACGGGACCGCGGAGGGCACGACGGTGTCCCCCGCGCCCACGGACACCGCGCCCACGGACACCGCGCCCACGACCTCGGCGCCCCCGGCCGGGGAGCCCGGCGGGACCGCACCCCACGGCGGGACCGCGGGCGAGGGGCCTGACGAGACGCCCCCTCCGGCCGGTCGCTGACCCGGTCCGCTCTGACGCTCACGGCTGCACCGGGCCCGCACGGGCCCGACCGCTGACGGTGAACCGCCGGCCGAGCACCGGATGCGTCCGGCGCTGCACGCGCACGGTCACCACCTCCCCCGCTACGGCACAGGCCACCAGCCGGGCGCCGTTGCGTCCGGCCGAGAACCGGGCCGAGCCGCACGGGTCCTCGCCCGCCTGAGCCGCTCCGGCACCGGCCAGCGCCGCGAGGTCGGCCGCGGACTCGGCCCGCCGCAGGTCGGCGACCGCGCCGCCCAGGGCGCCGACCAGCACCGCCAGCGTCGCCAGCACGCCGACCAGACCCACCGCAAGCACCGTGGCCCCGCCCCGCTCGGTGGGCTGGTGCCGCAGTCGGGGGCTCATCCCGGCTCCTTCGCCGCGACAGCCTCGGCGTCGACGTGCACGGCGGGCACGAACCGGAACAGCCCCTGCGGCCCCCGCACCTGCGCCCGCACCCGGACCACCACGGTCTCGCCGTCCTCGTGCACGCTGATCCGGGAGCCGTCCGGGGCGACCCGGCGGCCGAGCGTGACGGCGGCCGACCGACTGTCGTCGCGCGCCGCGGCCCGGGCAGTCTCCCGCGCGGCGTCCACGACCCGCACCTGGGTGGCAGCCAGCGCCAGCAGCCAGGCGAGACCCAGGGCGACGGCGACCAGGACCGGCAGCACCATCACCGTCTCGGCCGTCACCGAGCCGCGGTGGGTCCGGGCCCGGCGCCCGGCCTGCGGACGAGCGCCGGGGGCGCGCAGCACCCCGCGCACCCCCGCCACCTCGTCAGCTCGCACGGACACGATCAGAGCCCGATGACCTTCATGATCAGCTCGAACAGGGTCTTGAGCAGCTGCTGGCCCCAGTCGCTGGTGAGCAGCTTGATCAGCACGGATGCGAACCCGCAGCCGGCGGCCGTGACGACGGCGTACTCGGCGGTGGTGACTCCTCGTTCGTTGCGCAGACGGGCGACGGGCGACTTGGTCATGGACGACCTCCTGGACGGGCCCACCGGGACGTGGGCGCTGGTTGTTGACGAGCGCGACTCTCGTCCGGTCGGGGGCTGCCCACGAGAGGCTCTTCGCGACCTGGGGACGGGGTGGGTGGGGCCGGCGCTGTGGAGAGAAACGGGAGACCTCAACGGCCGACCAGGACCGTCACGGACCCGGCCACCAGCGGCACCACGCCGACCAGGACGAAGGCCGGGAGCAGGCAGACGCCGAGCGGCACCGCAGCCTTCACACCCACGGCACGGGCCCGGGTCTCGACGTCGGCTCGGGCGTTGCGGCGCAGGTCCTCGGCGAGCCGTTGCATCGCGTCGGCAACCGATGCGCCGCTGTCGACGGCGCGGGCGACGCTGCGGCCCAGACCGCCGAGCTGGGGATGGCGGGCGAGGTCGTTCCAGACGGTCACCGGGTCGACCCCGAGCCGGAGCCGGGAGGACAGCGCGGCCAGCTCGTCGCGCACGGGGGACTCGACCGCCTCGGCGATCTGCTCGACCGCCGCGTCCGGCGACAGGCCCGCGGACAGGCAGGCTGCCATCAGGTCGACGACGTGCGGGACGGCGGCCACCAGCCGCTCACGCCGCCTGCGGGCAGCCGGCGGCTCCATCCGACCGGTGACCCGCCAGCAGACCGCTCCGGCCCCGCCTGCGGCGGCCAGCCCCACCACGCCGCCGAGCAGCACGGCGACCCCGAGCGCCACCGCCCCTGTGGCGGTCGCTCGCAGCAACGGGACGTCGCGCCGCTCGCCGCCGGCGCCGGGGGCCCCGGGACCCGGCCCGCCGCGCGAGACCGGAAGGGGGCGGCGTCCCGGCAGGACCGCGGCTGCGGTCGCCGCGGACGCGAGGATGGCGACGCAGGTGAGGACCACCTCGCTCACGACGCTCACCCCCGCAGGACCGTCGCCGCGATCCGGTCGATCCACAGCAGACCGCCGAAGGCGAACAGTGCGCCGAGGCCGAGGCAGACCACGCCGAACGGCGTCGCGAGCAGGAAGTGCCACGGGTTGCCGCCGATGCCGGCCGACATCGCCAGGGACGCCAGGGGCAGCCCGGCGACCAGCCGGGCCGTGGCCTGGGCCGAGGCGAGCTCGCCCTGCACCAGCCGCCGGGTGCCCTGCCGCTCGCGCGAGGTCAGGGCGACGTGCGAGAGCGCCCCGGCGAGCCCGGAACCCGAGCGCTGCGAGACCTGCCAGGCCGAGGCGATCTCCCGCAGCCCCTCGGCCCCGGGCATCGTCGCCAGCCGACGGAGCGCACCGGGCACGTCCGCACCCAGCCGACCGGCCGCCACCACGGGCTCGAAGGCGGGCCAGATCTCGAGACAGTGCTCCAGGCTCGCGGTCAGCGGCTGTCCCGCGCGCAGCTCACCCACCAACGCCTCGCACACCTCGACGACCAGCGCCTGCCGTCGGTCCGCGCCCCGGGCCGACCGGGCCCGGCGCACCAGGACCCCGGCGGCGCCCGCAACCCCGAGGAGGACCAGCGCCAGCATCATCCGGGTGCCGTCCATCAGCACCAGCGCGGTGGCCGCCGCCCCGGCGAACCCGACCGCCAGCCCGGGCCCGGGGCGGACCCGGAGCCGGGTCCCGGTCGCCGCCGGCTCGGGTCGGCGAGCCGGCACCGGCAGGAGCAGGGCGACCGCCACGCCGGCGAGCAGGATCGCCGCGGCCCTCATCGCCGGAGCCGTTCGCCGAGCAGCTCCGCGCCCGGATGCTCCCGGGTGCTGCCGTCGCCACCGAAGCTCATCGCCGGCTCGGCCACCACGCGACCGTCCGACCCGCGGTGCAGAACCGCAATCTCAGCCAAGCGACGGGTGCCGTCCGGGCTGCGGCCCAGGTGCACGACCGCGTCGACGGCCGACGCGAGCTGGCTGTGCACCGCCGGCTGGGGCATGCCGGCGGCCAGGGCGAGTGCCTCGATACGGGCCGGCACGTCGCCGGCCGAGTTGGCGTGCACGGTGCCGCAGCCACCCTCGTGGCCGGTGTTCATCGCGGCGAGCAGGTCGGTGACCTCGGCGCCGCGGACCTCGCCGACGACCAACCGGTCCGGGCGCATCCGCAGCGCCTGCCGGACCAGCACCCGCATCGGCACCTCGCCGGCGCCCTCGACGTTCGCCGGCCGCGACTCGAGCCCGACGACATGAGGATGGTCGGGCCGCAGCTCGCTGGCGTCCTCGACGATCACCATGCGCTGGGCGGGAGCGACCAGGGACAGCAGGGCGGACAACAGCGTGGTCTTGCCGGACCCCGTCCCGCCGCTGACCAGGAAGGCCAGCCGGGCGGCGACCAGCCGGCGCAGCAGGGAGGCGCCGTCGGCGTTGACCGTGCCGTGCTCGAGCAGCTCCTCGAGCGTGAAGACCCGTGCCCGTGGCACGCGGAGGGAGATCACCGTCCCGGGCCGGGCGAGCGGCGAGAGCACGGCGTGGAACCGGCTGCCGTCGGGCAGCCGGAGGTCGACGTACGGCGTGGCGTCGTCGAGGCGCCGGCCCACCGAACCGGCCAGCCGTTGCGCGAGCCGGCGCACCGCGGCGTCGTCGGTGAACCGCGTGGTGGTCAGCTCGAGACCCGCGCCGCGGTCGACGTAGACCGCGTCGGCCCCGTTGACGAGGACGTCGGTCACCCCCGGCAGCCGGAGCAGCGGCTCCAGCGGTCCCGCTCCGAGGACGTCCTGGCGCAGCAGGTCGTGGACCGCCAGGACGGTCGCGTCACCGACCGGGCGTCCCTGGTCGCGGAGCGCGTGGGCGACCACCTCGGGCGTGAGGGTGGCGCCGTTGCGGGCGAGCTGCTCGCGGACCCCGTCGAGGACGTCGGCCGGCAGCGGCTCAGCGACCCGGACCGGCCTCATGCCGCGGGCCGTCCCGCCCGCTCCGTGCCGAGTGCCGCCCGGGCGGCCCGGGCCAGCGGTGAGCGGCGGGAGTGCACCGGCCCCAGACCCAGGTCGACGTCCTCGGCGAGCCGCCGTTGGGACGGCACCTCGGCGACCAGGGGAAGCTCGAGGATGGAGGCCACGTGCGCGGCCGGCACGCTGGCTCCCCTGCCCCGCACGACCAGGCCGAGCCGCCGGTTGAGCGGCCGGAGCACGGCGGCGACCTTGCCCGCGGACGCGACCCCGGCGACGGTCGGCTCGACCACCACGAGGATCTCGTCGCAGCGGGAGACGACCTCGGCCGTGACGTCGTCGACCGCGCGGGGGAGGTCGACGACCACGAGGTCGTGACCTCGCTGCGCGGCCGAGAGCACCTCCCGGACGGCGCCGGGCTCGAGGGCGACGGGCGGACCCACCGACCAGGTGAGCACGGCCAGCCCGTCCTTCTCCGGGAGAGCGGCCCGCAACGCGCGTGACCCCAGCCGGCCGTGCGAGCCGACCAGGGCGTCCCACCGCACCCCGGCTCCCGGGTCCCGCCCGGCGTCGAGCCCCACCACCCGGTCGACGCCGGGCCCGAGCGGGTCGAGGTCGAGGAGGACGGCCACCTCACGAGTCGCCGAGGTGAGCGCCAGGGCACAGGCGAACGTGGTCGCCCCGGCCCCTCCCGACCCGGCGACCACCCCGACCGTGGTGGCGAGGCGGGCGGTGCCGTCGGCGGCGTCGGTCAGCAGCTCGACGACCCAGGCGTCCGCGGCGGGCAGCTCCACGACGTCGGCCGCTCCGGTGGCCAGGGCGCTGCGGAACAGGCCGTCGCCGGCCGGGCCGTGCCCGACGACGTGCACCTGGTCGCGGCGCGGAGGCTGCTGGGCGGCGAGGGTGCCGGCCTGGTCCGCCCCGAGGAGTACGACGGACGCGGACGACCACGCACGCAGGGCGCTGGTGGTGTCGTGCGCGACGTCGAGCGTGGTGCCGGCGGCCGCGGCCAGCCGGAGCAGGTCGTCGAGCAGCAGCTCGTCCCGGGTGATCAGCAGCGCAGGAGCGGACGTCATGACCCGACTGTCGGCGGTGGCGCGGACGGCCACCACGTGCGTCGTACCGGTTGGGGACAAGTCGGGGTGCCGATCGGCTGTGGACGAGAACCGGCGGATGCGGCGCGGGGACACGCGGAAAGGGGGCGGCCCCTGGTCGGGGGGATGACCAGGGGCCGCAGGGTCCGGGCTCCTGGGGGGAAGAGCCGGGACCGCGCCGACGGCTTGGGGGGATGCCGCCGGACGTCTTGGGGGGAGCCTCCTCGTCAGGTGCTGGGAAACCGAGGACTGACCCGCACACCTCGATGGTAGCGCGTCCTTTACCCCCTGTCTCGGCCACTATGCTTCGACGTGCACGTGCATGCACCGCGGGTCACCCGGACCCGCCGAACGGACCCGGGAGGCTCGAATCCGTGGAGCGACCCGCAGCGTTCTTCGACCTGGACAAGACGATCATCGCGAAGTCCAGCACGCTGGCCTTCAGCAAGCCCTTCCAGGCCGGCGGGCTGATCTCGCGCCGTGCCGTCCTGCGCAGCGCGTACGCCCAGTTCGTCTACCTCGTCGGCGGTGCGGACCACGACCAGATGGAGAAGATGCGCGAGTTCCTCTCCGGGCTCTGCGCCGGGTGGGACGTCCAGACGGTGCGCGACATCGTCGCGGACACCCTGCACAACGTGGTGGACCCGCTGGTCTACGACGAGGCGGTCTCGCTGATCGAGGAGCACCACCAAGCCGGGCGGGACGTGATCATCGTGTCCGCGTCCGGCACCGAGGTGGTGGAGCCGATCGGGGAGATGCTCGGCGCGGACGGCGTCGTGGCCACCCGGATGAAGGTCGAGGACGGCCGCTACACCGGCGAGATCGACTACTACGCCTACGGAGAGAACAAGGCTGCGGCGCTGGAACGGCTGGCCGCGGAGAACCACTACGACCTGGCCCGCAGCTATGCCTACAGCGACTCGATCACCGACGTGCACATGCTCGAGGTGGTCGGGCACCCGTACGCCGTGAACCCCGACCGCGAGCTGCGCCGGCAGGCCAACGCCCGCGGCTGGCCGGTGCTGGTGTTCACCAAGCCGGTCGCCCTGCGCAGCCGGATGCGGCTACCCCAGAGCAAGCCGACCTTGGCCGCCCTGGCCCTCGGCACCGCCGCTGCGGTCGGCGGTGCGGTGTACGTCGCGGCCCGGCGCAAGGTCACCCGCGACGACGTCTAGCCCCGCCTGACACGCCGCGCGACACGCCGGGCTGCCACTAGACCAGGCCGGTGATCCCTTGTCCCTATCGGTGCAGGGGCGTACAAAAGGAGTCACAACTCAAGACCCGCACGTGAGCCAGGTACCCACGCGGCGAGCAACCCTTCCTATTGGGCGTTGTCTTCCGGGTTCACCCGGAGCAACCGTTAAGTGATGCACGCTTGGTAGCCCTTGGTCTCATGTGTCAGCGGCGGCACCTCGGTCTTCGGACTCGGGGTGCCGCCTGCATGTGAGGGCAGGTCAGGCGTTCAGCGGGCTCGCCTCGGCGCCCTTCGCGTAGGCCTCGGCGGCGTACAGCAGCCAGGCGTGCACCCCCGCGGTCGCTCCGTCGCGGTAGCCCCGCAGGTTGGACTCGTACTCCCGTCGTAGGGCGAGGTGGCCCGCCTCCGGCACGACCAGGGACTTGGCGTCGACACCGCGGGCAACCAGCACCAGCCGTTCGGCGGCCCGGGCGACCAGGCCGTTGTGCGACACGAACGGCGCGGCCACGGCCAGCTCGGCGTGCACGACCGCGGCCACCACGAGGGCCGGGGCCGCGGTGCGCTCGGTCAGCGTCCGGCCCAGGTCCCGCAGCCGTGCGGCACTCTCGACGTCCCGCGGCCGGCCGAGGTCGTCGTCGTCGACCACTCCCTTGCCGGCCAGCGTGTGCATCCTGGCGAGCGCCTGCAGGGGTGACTGGGACAGCGTCGGCAGCAGGCCGAGCAGCTCGCTGCTGAGCCGTACGGCGGCCTGCGCCACCGGGTCGCGGCCGCCCTCGCGCACCGTCTCCAACGTGGCGTCCGAGCCCTCCAGCACGGCACTGGCGTGCGCGCCGCGCAGCAGCGACTCGGCGGTCAGGTCCGGGGTCGTGCGCCGCAGGCCGCGGTCCCGCAGCAGCGCGTCGATCCCGTCCCGGGTCGCGGCCATCGCCGAGGCCACACCCTCGAGATTCGTCAACCGGGCCAGGGGATCACGGTCGCCGGCAGGGTGCGTCGTCACAGGCGGCACGCTAGCGGACGGTCGACGGGAGCCGGCAGGTCAGTCCGCCGGGCCGCACCAGGACCGCTCAGGCGTCCGGGCCCTTGGCGCGGACGTCGGCCACCGCGGACATCGCCTCGCGCAGCTCGCCGAGCCAGTCGTCCTCGTGCTGGCCGACCAGCCGCACGCACCAGGCGAGCGCCTCGGACCGCGACCGGGCCACCCCGGCGTCGACCAGGGTGTCGAGCACCTGCCGCTGCGGCTGGCGGAGCCTGGTCATCACCGGCGCCGCCACGTGGGTGAAGAGCTCGGTGCGCTCGCCGACCCGGACCTGCCAGGACACCTTGCGGTCGAAGCGCTGCTCGGCCTCGCGGGCGATCGACATCCGCCTGCCGCGGGTGTCCTCACGGAAGCCCTTCGTGCGCCCGGCCCGGGCCTCGTCCGCCTCGGCCGCGCTCGTACCTTCGGGCAGATCCACGTCGGCGAGGGTCAGCAGCACGCTGATCTCCTCGCGGTCCACCGACACCTCCACCGGCGACGCCTGCCACTCCTCGGGGACCCGGCCGGTGAACCAGCCGCGGACCCGCTCCTGTGCTTCATTGGTAATCATGTAATCAACATTACTCCGCAACACAAGCAGGTGCCCGAGGCGTTGATAACCTCACCGCGATGGACGGACCCGCACACCACTCCCGCAGCGACCGTCCGCTCCCCGCCCTGTCGTTCGGCGCGGTCGCGGACGCCTACGACCGCGCCCGGCCGACGTACCCCCGCGAGGCCGCCGCCTGGCTCGCCGGGCTCGAGCACGCGCACGTCCTCGAGCTGGGCGCCGGCACCGGCAAGCTGACCGAGCAGCTCTCCGCCCTCGGGCACCGGGTGCTCGCGACCGACCCGCTCGAGGCGATGCTGCGGCACCTGGTCGCCCGGGTCCCGGGGACCCCGGCCGTGCTGGCCACCGCCGAGCAGATCCCGATGCGGGCCCGCTCCGTGGACGCCGTGGTCGGAGCGCAGGCCTTCCACTGGTTCGACGTCGACCGGGCGCTTCCGGAGATCGCCCGCGTGCTCCGCCCCGGGGGACACCTCTCCCTGGCCTGGAACCTCCGCGACGAGCGGATCCCGTGGGTGCGCCGACTCGGCGAGCTGATCGGCACCCAGGAGCAGCAGAACGACCCGACGCACGCCCTGCTCTCCTCGAACCTGTTCGGCTTCGTGGAGTCCACGACCTTCCGGTTCTGGCAGCCGCTCGACCGCCGACGGCTGCGCGACCTGGCGCTGTCCCGCTCCAACCTCGCGGTGATGTCCGAGCCCGAGCGGGAGCGGGTGCTGCGCAAGGTCGACGAGATGTACGACGGCTACGGCCGCGGCGCCGACGGCATGCTGCTGCCCTACGTCACGCACTGCTACAAGGCCGTGGTCCGCGCGCCCTCGGTCGACGCGGACGAGGCACCACGCACCGGCCCGAGGCCCGACATCAGCGACGACGGCGGGGACGCCGACGCCCTGCTGATCGACTTCCAGTAGGCGTGGCGTGGGGGCGTCGTGGTTCGGGTGGCTCGGCCGCCGGCACCTCGGCACCGAGGCCGACCGGACGACGTTCCGCACCCTGCACACGGCGTCGCTGACCACCCCTGCCCTGCGTGACGGGCTGACGACCGCCACCGCGGAGAAGGCGGTCCGGCACCTGCGCAGCCTGCTCGGCGCGCCGGCGATCGCCCTCACCGACACCAGCGACCTGCTTGCCTGGGACGGCCGCTTCCAGCACCACGGCGAGCAGACCGGCGCCCTCGCCCGGCGGGTCGTCGCGGACGGCGCGACCACGGTGCGCAACCGCGGCGACATCCCCTGCGGCGACCCGGGCTGCGGGCTGCGGCAGGTCATCGTCACGCCGCTGACCGTCGAGGAACGCGTGGTCGGCACCCTGCAGGTGTTCGCCGGCTCGACGTCCGCCGGTCTGGTCCGGGCGGCCGACGAGGTGGCCCGGTGGGTGTCCGGCCAGCTCGAGCTCGCCGAGCTCGACGCGTCACGCACCCGCCTGATGGAGGCCGAGGTGCGCGCCCTGCGTGCGCAGATCAGCCCGCACTTCGTCTACAACTCACTCACCGCGATCGCGTCGTTCGTCCGCACCGACCCGGAGCGGGCCCGCGAGCTGCTGCTGGAGTTCGCCGACTTCACCCGCTACTCGTTCCGGCGGCACGGCGAGTTCACCACGCTCGCCGAGGAGCTCGGGTCCATCGAGCAGTACCTCGTGCTGGAGAAGGCCCGGTTCGGTGACCGCCTCAACATCACGCTGCGCGTCGCCCCGGAGGTGCTGCCGGTCGTCGTACCCTTCCTGTCGCTGCAACCGCTCGTCGAGAACGCCGTACGCCACGGGCTCGAGGGCAGGGCGGGGCCGGGACGGATCTCGATCACCGCCGAGGACAGCGACTACGAGGCGGTGATCTCGGTGGAGGACGACGGCGTGGGCGAGGACCCCGAACGGGTACGCCGCGCACTGGCGGGGGACGCGTCGCTGGACTCCGTCGGGCTCGGCAACGTGGACGCCCGGCTGCGCTCGTCGTTCGGCGACGACTACGGCCTGGTCGTGGAGACCGCTCCCGGAGCCGGTACCCGGGTGACCGTCCGGGTCCCGAAGTACGCGCCGGGGGTGCACGCGTGAACCTCCGCGTGCTCGTCGTCGACGACGAGCGACCGGCGCTCGACGAGCTGGTGTTCCTGCTCGGCCGCGACGCCCGGGTCGCCACGGTCACCGGCGCCGACTCGGCGACCGAGGCGCTGCGGGTCCTGCAGGAGGAGCCGGTCGACGCCGTGTTCACCGACATCCGGATGCCCGGTCTCACCGGCCTCGACCTGGCGCGGGTGCTCTCCCGGTTCCGCAGCCCGCCGCCGGTCGTGTTCATCACCGCCCACGACGAGCATGCCGTCGACGCGTTCGACCTCGACGCCGTGGACTACCTGCTCAAGCCGGTGCGCGACGAGCGGCTGGCCGAGGCCGTCCGCCGGGTGGTGGCCGCGATCGGCGGCGGCTCGACCGGCGGCGAGGAGGAGCAGATCCCGGTCGAGCTCGGCGGCGTCACCCGGTTCGTGGCGCGCAGCGACGTGCTCTACGCCGAGGCGCACGGCGACTACGCCCGGCTGCACACGGCCGACGGCAGCCACCTGATCCGCACCCCGCTCACCACGCTCGAGGAGGACTGGCGCGACGCCGGCTTCGTGCGCATCCACCGCTCGCTGCTGGTCTCCCTGGCGTACGTCGACGAAGTCCGCGTCGACGCGGGCAGGTGCAGCGTCCTGGTCGGCGGGACCGAGCTCACGGTCAGCCGCCGGCACACCCGCGAGCTGCGCGACGTACTCGTCCGGCAGGCCCGGCCGGGCGGGACGGCCCGCTCGTGACCGAAGACGGCCCGGCACCGGCTCCCGCACCCCCGCCGCGGCGGGTCCGGGTCACCAGCCCCCGGACCGGCGCCACCCGGCAGCGCCGGGCCACCGGCACCTCGGAGATCGACGCCCAGACCGACATCGGCGAGATCTACATGACCTCGCTGCTCCGCTCGCAGCTGCGGCTCGCGCTGCTGGTGCTCGGCGCCGTGGGCGTGCTGCTCGCCGGGCTACCGGTGTTCTTCCACCTGTTCCCGGGGCTGGTGCGGCTGCACGTGCTCGGGATGCCGCTGCCGTGGGTGCTGCTGGCGTTCGCGGTCTACCCGTTCCTGCTCGCCACGGGCTGGGTCTACGTCCGCGCCGCCGAGCGCAACGAGCGCGACTTCGCCGACGTGGTGGAGCGGACGTGAACCCGACCCTCGGCGTGGTCGCGGTCCTCCTGGTGGTGGTCGCGACCCTGTCGGTGGGGGCCTACGGGTGGCGGTTCTCCCGGACCACGAGCGACTTCTTCGTCGCCTCCCGGTCCGTGCGGCCGGCGCTGAACGCGTCCGCGATCGGCGGCGAGTACCTCTCGGCCGCGTCCTTCCTCGGGGTCGCGGGGCTCGTGCTGGCCTTTGGCACGGACATGCTGTGGTACCCGGTCGGCTGGACCGCCGGCTACCTCGTGCTGCTGGTGCTGGTCGCCGCGCCGCTGCGTCGGTCCGGGGCCTACACGCTGCCGGACTTCGCCGAGGCCCGGCTGGAGTCCCGCTCGGTGCGCGGCATCTCCTCGCTGCTCGTCGTAGGGGTGGGCTGGCTCTACCTGATGCCGCAGTTCCAGGGCGCCGGCCTGTCGCTGGGCACGGTCGCCGGGACACCCCCGTGGGTCGGCGGGCTGCTCGTCGGCGCGGTGGTGCTGGTCAACGTGTTCTTCGGGGGCATGCGCAGCATCACGTTCGTGCAGGCCTTCCAGTACTGGCTGAAGCTCACCGCACTGCTCGTGCCGGCGATGTTCCTGCTGCTCGTGTGGGGCCGTGACGGGGCGCCCGCTCCCGGGGGTGGTAGGTGGGGCTCCCCCGTCGTCACCGGCGACGGGCACCCGCTGTACACGACGTACTCGATCATGGTCGCGACGTTCCTCGGCACGATGGGCCTGCCTCACGTGGTGGTGCGGTTCTACACCAACCCGGACGGCCGCACCGCACGGCGTACGACGCTGGTGGTGCTCGGCCTGCTCGGCCTGTTCTACGTGCTGCCCCCGGTGTACGGCGCCCTCGGCCGGCTCTACGCGCCGGACCTGCTCACGACGGGCGCGACCGACACGGTGGTGCTCGAGCTGCCGGCCCGGATGGTCGGCGGTCTCGGGGGCGAGCTGCTCTCCGCCCTCACCGCGGCGGGAGCATTCGCGGCGTTCCTGTCCACCTCCTCGGGGCTGACCATCGCGGTCGCCGGCGTGATCAGCCAGGACGTGATGGGCCGCAGGTTCCGCGGGGTGCGCGCGTTCCAGGCGGCGGCGGTCGTCGCCGTCGTCGTCCCGCTGCTGCTGGCCGTCTCGGCCGAGGGCGTGGGCGTCGCCCGCGCGGTCGGCCTCGCGTTCGCGGTCGCCGCCTCGACGTTCTGCCCGCTGCTGGTCCTCGGCATCTGGTGGCGCCGGCTGACCGACGTCGGCGCGATCGCCGGGATGCTGGTCGGCGGCGCGCTGTCCGGCGGGGCGGTGGTGCTCACCCTGCTCGACGGGTCGCCGAGCGGCTGGCCCGGCGCGCTGATCTCACAGCCCGCGGCGTGGACGGTGCCGACGGCCTTCGCGACCATGGTCCTGGCGTCGCTGGCCACGCAGTCCCGCCTGCCCGTGCACGTGTCCCGCACGATGGTCCGGCTGCACACCCCCGAGGCGGTCGACCTGGACCGCGGGCCGCAGCCGCTGTAGACCGTTCGTCGTACGTTTCGCGCCGCACGGCGACACCCGGCGCCCGCTGGCCGCACCGCCCGCCGCCGGGACTCCCCCACCGGCGTCCCGCTCCCTAGCGTGACGGGCATCACAGCTCGACGCCTCCGCGCGCGCCGGGCCGGACCCGTGAGGTGACCACCGTGAGCGACCTGAGCAACGACCCACGCCCCAAGACCCACCAGACCTCCGGCCACGCGGTCTACGAGGAGCTGCACGCCGCCGCCGAGTTCAAGGAGCTGCGGCAGAAGTACCGCGGCTTCGCGATCCCGTGGACCATCGCGTTCCTGGCCTGGTACCTGCTGTACGTCGTGATGTGCAACTGGGCGACAGACTTCATGGACACCAGGCTCGTCGGCAACATCAACGTCGCCCTCGTGTTCGGTCTCCTGCAGTTCCTCTCCACGTTCGTGATCGCCTTCCTCTACTCCAGGCACGCCAACAAGGAGCTGGACCCGCTCGCCCGCACGCTCGAGTCCCGCTACAACGAGGAGGTCGGCCGATGAGCTCGCAGACGCTGACCACCGTCCTGTTCGTCGCGGTCGTCCTGCTCACGGTCGGGATCACCTTCTGGGCCAGCCGGCAGACCTCCGGCACCACCGACTACTACGCCGGCGGCCGCTCGTTCAGCGGCTTCCAGAACGGCATGGCGATCTCCGGCGACTACATGTCGGCGGCGTCGTTCCTCGGCATCTCCGGGGCGATCGCCCTGTCCGGCTACGACGGGTTCCTCTACTCGATCGGGTTCCTCGTCGCCTGGCTGATCGCCCTGCTGCTCGTCGCCGAGCTGCTTCGCAACTCCGGCCGGTACACGCTCGCGGACCAGCTGGCCTACCGGATGCGGCAGCGTCCGGTGCGCACCGCCGCCGCGACCTCGACGGTGGTGGTGTCGATCTTCTACCTGCTCGCGCAGATGGTCGGAGCGGGCTCGCTGGTCGCCCTGCTGCTGGGCGTGGACAGCCCGGCGCTGAAGAACCTCACCATCGTCGGCGTCGGCCTGCTGATGATCTTCTACGTCACCGTCGGCGGCATGAAGGGCACCACCTGGGTGCAGATCGTCAAGGCGGTGCTGCTGATGACCGGCACCATCCTGATCACCGTGCTGGTGCTCGCGAAGTTCGGGTTCAACCTGTCCGACCTGCTCGGGGCGGCCGCCCAGAACACCGGAAAGGGCGAGGCGTTCCTCAACCCCGGCCTGAAGTACGGCGTCTCGCTGACCAGCAAGATCGACTTCCTCAGCCTCGGCATCGCGCTCGTCCTCGGCACCGCGGGGCTGCCGCACATCCTGATCCGCTTCTACACCGTCCCGACCGCCCGGGACGCCCGCAAGTCGGTGCTCTGGGCGATCGGCCTGATCGGCGCGTTCTACCTGATGACGCTGGTGCTCGGCTTCGGTGCGGCGGCGCTCATCGACACCGGCCCGGACAGCGCGGTCGCGGCGAGCGGCGGCAACCTGGCCTCGCCGTTGCTGGCCGAGGCGGTCGGGGGTGGCTCCGGGTCGACCGGCGGCGCCGTACTGCTGGCCCTGATCTCGGCGGTGGCGTTCGCGACGATCCTCGCCGTGGTGGCCGGGCTGACCCTCACCTCGGCGTCGTCGGTGGCGCACGACCTCTACGCGAACGTGTTCAAGAAGGGCACCGCGAGCGAGACCGACGAGATCAAGGTGGCGCGGATCGCGGCGTTCGTGATCGGCGGCATCTCGATCGCGCTGGCGATCCCGGCGCAGAAGCTGAACATCGCGTTCCTGGTCGCGCTGGCGTTCGCGGTGGCCGCGTCGGCGAACCTGCCCTCGATCATCTACAACCTGTTCTGGCGACGGTTCAACACCCGCGGAGCGACGTGGAGCATCTACGGCGGCCTGGTGTCCTGCGTGCTGCTGGTGTTCTTCTCGCCGGTGGTGTCCGGCTCGGAGACGGCGCTGTTCGTGAACCACGACTGGGCGTGGTTCCCGCTGAGCAACCCGGGCATCGTCTCGATCCCGCTCGGCTTCCTGTTCGGCTACCTCGGCGCGGTCACCTCGCGTGAGCCGGAGGCCGAGGCGGCGTACGACGAGCTGGAGGTCCGGGCGCTCACCGGCGCCGGCGCCGAGGGCGCTGTCAGCCACTGACACACCCGCCGGGGAGGGCGCTGCCCTGTCGGAGGGTTCACCCCTCCCCGGCGACACCCTAGGGTGGCGACAGACCGTGTTCGAGAGCGAAGGAGTCGACGTGAGCGACAGTGACAAGGCTGCCCTGTCCAACCTGATGCACGAGGAGCGCCACTTCGACCCGCCCGCGGCGCTGGCGAAGAACGCCAACGTGAAGGCCGACGTCTACGAGGAGGCCGACCGGGACCCGCTCGCCTTCTGGGGCCAGCAGGCCGAGCGGATCAGCTGGGCCGAGCCGTTCACCGACGTGCTCGACTGGAGCAACCCGCCCTTCGCCAAGTGGTTCGTCGGCGGCAAGCTCAACGCGTCCTACAACTGCGTCGACCGGCACGTCGAGGCCGGCAACGGCGACAAGGTCGCCTACCACTGGGTCGGTGAGCCCGAGGGGGACACCCGCGACATCACCTACGCCCAGCTCAAGGACCAGGTCAGCCAGGCCGCCAACGCGCTGGTCGAGCTCGGGGTGCGGACCGGGGACCGGGTCGCGATCTACATGCCGATGATCCCCGAGACCGTCGTGGCGATGCTGGCCTGCGCCCGCATCGGCGCCCCGCACACCGTCGTGTTCGGCGGGTTCTCCTCCCAGGCGCTGGTCGACCGGGTCCAGGACTGCGACGCGCGCGTGGTGATCACCGCGGACGGCGGCTACCGGCGCGGCGCCCCCGCGGGGCTCAAGCCCGCGGTCGACGAGGCGCTGAGGAAGTGCCCCGACGTGCGCAACGTGGTGGTCGTCAAGCGCACCGGCCAGGACATCGACTGGACCGAGGGCCGCGACCTGTGGTGGGACGACGTGGTCGGCAAGCAGAGCACCGAGCACACCCCGGAGGCGTTCGACGCCGAGCACCCGCTCTACGTCATGTACACCTCCGGCACGACCGGCAAGCCCAAGGGCATCCTGCACACCACGGGCGGCTACCTGGTCGGTACGGCGTACACGCACTGGGCCGTCTTCGACCTCAAGGACGACGACGTCTTCTGGACCGCGGCGGACATCGGCTGGGTCACCGGGCACTCCTACATCGTCTACGGGCCGCTCGCGAACGGCGCCACCTCGGTGATGTACGAAGGCACCCCGGACACCCCGCACAAGGGCCGCTGGTGGGACATCGTCGAGCAGCACAAGGTGACCACCCTCTACTGCGCACCCACCGCGATCCGGACCTTCATGAAGTGGGGCACCGAGATCCCGGAGAAGGCCGACCTGTCGTCGCTGCGGCTGCTCGGCTCGGTGGGTGAGTCGATCAACCCCGAGGCGTACATGTGGTACCGCGAGGTCATCGGCGGCGGCAACTGCCCGATCGTGGACACCTGGTGGCAGACCGAGACCGGCCAGCTGATGATCAGCCCGCTCCCGGGCGTCACCTCCGGCAAGCCCGGCTCGGCGATGAAGGCGCTGCCGGGCATCTCCGCGGTGGTGGTCGACGACACCGGCAAGCCGGTCTCGAAGGGCGAGGGCGGCTACCTCGTCCTCACCGAGCCGTGGCCGGCGATGCTGCGCACCATCTGGGGCGACGACGAGCGGTTCAAGGACACCTACTGGTCGCGCTTCGCGAACATGTACTTCGCGGGCGACGGCGCCAAGCTCGACGAGGACGGCGACATCTGGCTGCTCGGCCGCGTCGACGACGTGATGAACGTGTCGGGCCACCGGCTCTCCACCACCGAGATCGAGTCCGCCCTGGTGTCGCACCCCAAGGTCGCCGAGGCGGCCGTGGTGGGCGCCAAGGACGAGGAGACCGGCCAGGCCGTGTGTGCCTTCGTGATCCTGCGCGACTCCGCCGGTGACGGCGGCGAGGACATCGTCCAGGAGCTGCGCGAGCACGTCGCCCGGGAGATCGGCAAGATCGCCCGGCCGCGGCAGATCATGGTCGTCCCCGAGCTGCCGAAGACCCGCTCCGGCAAGATCATGCGGCGGCTGCTGCGCGACATCGCCGAGGACCGCGAGGTCGGTGACGTGACCACGCTGGCCGACTCGACCGTGATGGACCTGATCTCCACCAACCTCAAGGAGGGCGGCCGGGACGACGACTGACCTCAGGTCGTCACGACGGCGCCGTGCTGCTCGGCCAGGGCCACGGCGCCGGCCAGGTCGATCCGGGTGTCGCGCATCCGGACCTCACGCAGGTCCACCCGATGCAGCGTGGCGCCGCGCAGGTCGCAATCGCCGAGGTCGGCTCCCCGGAGTACGGCGCCCGACAGGTCGCACCCGCCGAGCCGCGTCCCGGACAGGTTCGCGTCCGCGAGGTCGGCCTCCTGCAGGGACAGCCCCGTCAGGTCGAGCTGCGACAGGTTCGCGCCGCGCATCGTCACGCCCCGCCACTGCCCACCGGTGACGGTGAGCGGCCGCAGCGTGCACGAGACGAAGACCGACCCGGCGAGCTTGCAGCCGACCAGGTCGCCCCGAAGAACGAGGTGCGCCGCAGGTCGCAGCCCGCGAGCACGGCGGACTCGAGCACGGCGGCGTTGAACCGGCACGACTCGAACGTGCAGGACTCGAAGACCACGCCACGGGCCGTCGCCTCGGTGAGGTCGACGTCGCGGAACGTGCAGCCGGTGAAACGGCGGCCGGTGAGGTCCTCGCCGTACCAGTCCTCGTCACGGAACACCCGGCCCTGGAGAGTCTCCTCGGTCACCGGCCCAGCCTCACACGACCGGCCGGTCGACCGCTGTGCGACTGTCCGGTTTGACCCCGGTAGTCTCAGGGCACCAAGGAGGCACCATGAGCAACGCACCCGTGACCCGCGCCCACTCGGACGTCCCCAGCAAGGACGATCCGACCATCGGCCGTCTGGTCGCCGACGCGAGCCGGGACATCTCCAGCCTGGTCCAGAAGGAGATCGCGCTCGCCAAGTCCGAGCTGAAGATCAGCGTCCGGGCAGGCGGTCTCGGCATCGGCCTGTTCGCCGGCGCGGCGTTCATCGGCGTCCTCGCCGTGATCATGCTGTCGGTGGCGCTCGCCTACTTCATCGCGATGACCGGCCTCGACCTCGCCTGGTGCTTCCTGATCGTCTTCGTGCTCTACGTGCTGATCGCCGCGCTGCTCGGCCTGGTCGGCGTCAGGAAGGTCAAGCAGGTCCGGGCCCCCGAACGCGCCATCCACCAGGCACAGGAGACGAAGAACATCCTCAAGCGTGGCTGAGCACGGCCCCGGCCGTCCCCACCCCGACCCGATCGAGATCCCGGGCCCCTGGCAGCACCGTCACGTCGCTGCCAACGGGGCCCGGTTCCATGTCGTGGAGACGGGTCCCGCCGACGGGCCGCTCGTGCTCCTGCTGCACGGCTTCCCCGAGTTCTGGTGGGCCTGGCGCGACCAGCTCCCGGCGCTGGCAGCCGCCGGCTTCCGGGCAGTCGCGATGGACCTGCGCGGCTACGGCGGCTCGGACAAGACCCCGCGCGGCTACGACCCGATCACCCTCGCGCAGGACGTGTCCGGCGTGATCAAGGCGCTCGGCCGGCGCAGCGCCGTACTCGTCGGGCACGGCTGGGGCGGGTACGTCGCGTGGGCCACCGCCGTGCTGCACCCGCGGGAGGTGTCCGCGCTGTGCGCCGTGTCCGCGCCGCACCCCACCGCGATGCTGCGCGCGCTGCGGCCGGGGACCAGGGTCGGCGCGCTGCGCCAGGTCCTCGCCGTCCAGGTGCCGATGCGCCCCGAGCGCCGGCTCGCCGACCCGGCCAGCGGGTACCTCCGCAACTACCTGCGCGGCTGGAGCAGCCCGGCCTCGACCTTCCCGGACGAGGAGACCATCGCGACCTACCAGCGGACGATCAGCCTCTGGCCCGCCTCGCACTGCGCGCTGGAGTACCACCGCTGGCTGTTCCGCTCCCGGCTGCGGGCCGACGGACGGTACTTCCGGGCCCGGATGCGGCCGCCGGTCGGCCAGCCGGTGCTCACCGTCGCGGGTGCGGACGACCCCGGCCTCCCGACCGGCGTGGTGGCGGCGTCGCGCGCGTACGTCGTCGGCGAGCTGACCGAGCAGGTGCTGCCGGGCGTCGGCCACTTCGCGCACGAGGAGGCGCCGGATGCCTTCACCGGGCTGCTGCTCGCCTGGCTCGGCGGCCTGCAGCCCGGGGCGGCGGTCTAGGCGCAGTCGCCGGTGTCGACGTCCCCGTCGCGGGTGAGCCCCGCGGCGGCCGCGCCGGCGACCTGCTCGGAGGTCAGCGCGTAGCCGGTGTCACCGTCGGTGACCGAGGCCGCGAAGATCACGCCGAGCACCCGGCCGGACGACGAGACCAGCGGGCCGCCCGAGTTGCCGGGCCGCACCAGCGCCCGCAGCGAGAACACCCGGCGGACCACCGTCCCGTTGCCGTAGATGTCCGGGCTGCGCAGCCGCTGCTCACCCCGGATCCGGGCCGCCTGCACGTTGTAGGGGCCGTCCTCGGGGTAGCCCAGGACCGCCCCGGCCTGACGCGGCTGGCCGTCCTGGTCGAACCGGAGGTAGGGCCCGCCGACCCCGTCGACCGACAGCACCGCGATGTCGATCTTCGAGTTGTAGTAGACGACGGTGGCGGGGACCTCGCGCTCCCCGACCAGCACCACCGGCTTGTCGACGCCGGCGACGACGTGCGCGTTGGTCATCACCCGGTCCGGGCCGTAGAGGAAGCCGCTGCCCTCGACGCCGCGGTTGCAGGAGTTCTCGCCGCGGATCTTGAACACGCTCTGCTGGGCGCGCTGCACGTCTGGGTCGCGCGCGACCCGGCCGGGTGGCGGCCCCACGTTGATGATCCGCTCGCGCGCGAACGGCTCGAGGTAGCGCGGGAAGAAGCTCGAGCCCACCACGTCGTTGAACGAGTTGAGGGCCTGCACCGCGTCGGCGGGCATCACCCCGTTGACGCGCTCGAGCACCCGGGAGTCGCGGACCTCGGCGCTCGCCCACGGGAGCTTCGCGCCGCTGACCGCGACCCCGAGCGCCCAGGCGACCACCAGGACGGCGGCCATGCTCAGCGCGGCACCACCGACCGCGTCCAGGGCACGGACCGGCTGCCACTTGATGCGTGAGCGGATCTTCGCGCCGGCGTACTGCAGGATCGCCTGGCCGAACGACGCGCAGACCAGCACCACGAACAGCGCGGCGAGCGAGACCCACAGCGCCGGATCGGCGTCACCGAGCAGCTTGGGCGCGAGCCAGATGCCGATCAGCCCGCCGAGCAGCAGGCCGCCGGTCGCGAAGGCGCCGGCGATGAAGCCCTGCCAGTACCCGGACACGGCGTAGGCGAGCACCAGGACGACGAGGAACCAGTCGAGGATGTTCACGTCGCAGACCTCACCGCTCGCGGAAGTTCGTGTTCGGCGGCGGCGCGACCTGCCGGCCGGCCAGCATGTGCTCGGGCAGGTCGCGCAGCACGTCGGGGTCCCACGGGCGGGTCCAGCCGACGAAGTCGAAGAGCCGGGCGATGATGCCGGCGGTGAAGCCCCACAGGATCAGGTCCTTGTCGTCGCCGATCAGGAACGCCGGCCCCTTCCAGCCCGAGGGGTGCCGCACCGAGACCCGGTGCTCGGGGTCGAGCAGCTCGTCGATCGGGACCCGGTAGATCGCGTGCACCTCGGCCGGGTCCACGACGGCCACCGGACTCTCCTCGCGCCACCAGGCCAGCACCGGGGTCACCGCGAAGTTGCTCGGCGGCAGCCACAGCTCGGGCAGCGTCGCGAACACCTCCACGCCGGACCGGTCGAGACCGGTCTCCTCCTCGGCCTCGCGGAGCGCGGTGTCCGCCGGCGAGTCGTCGTCGTGGTCGGTCGAGCCTCCCGGGAAGGACACCTGCCCGGGGTGCGAGCGCATGTCGTGGGCCCGCTCGGTGAGCAGCAGGTCGGGGCCCCGGTGGCTCTCGCCGAACAGCATCAGCACGGCGCCCTCGCGGGTCTGGGTCCCCTCGGGCGGGACGAACCGGGTCAGCTCGTCCACGGTGATCTCGTCGGCGCCACGACGGACCGGCTCCAGCCACTCGGGCAGGGGCGCGGGAGTCGGCGAGCTGTCGGGCACGCGCAGAGCCTACCGACCGCTCATCGCGGAAGCCGGACGTCGAGCCGCTGCTGCACCAGGTCGCGCAGCTGGGCGTAGGACCGCACCACCCGGAACTCGACGTCGGCGACCTTGCCGTCCGCACCCACGAGCACCACACCCGGCAGGCCGCGGATCTTGAAGTCCCGGCGCAAGGTGCCGTCGGGGTCGGCCAGCAGGGGGTAGGTCACCCCGGTCTGCTTGACCAGGTCCAGGGCGGCCGACGGCTGCGTGTCGAGGTAGTCGATGCCGATCACCCGCACCGTGCCGCGCCCCTTGCGGTGCAGCTCCTGGTAGTACGGCAGCTCCGTGCGGCACGGCCCGCACCACTGGGCGAACAGGTTGATCACCAGCGGGCCGCGCAGCCGGCTCAGGTCCACGTCCGGGCCACCGCCGAGGCAGGACAGCGTCCGGTCCGGGAGGTCGTTCGACGCCTGGCCGGGCCGGCAGGGCTCGACCTTCGCGGCCGCCTTGGCCTGACGCAGCGCGGGCGTGTCCACGTCGACACGGCTGCCGGCGGGTCGTAGACCCGGGGCCTGCGTGCCGGAGCAGCCCGCCAGGGCCAGCAGTGCGACGAGCGCGACCAGGGCTCGTCTCACGCGCGACCCTCGGTCTTCACGAGCTTCGCGGCCTTCTCCGGGTCGGTCGGCCCCTCGCCGTACGACGGGCACCACTTCGCCACCGTGCACGCACCGCACGCGGGGTTGCGCGCGTGGCAGACCCGGCGGCCGTGCCAGATCAGGTGGTGGCTGAGCATCGTCCAGTCCTTCTTCGGGAACAGCGCGCCGACCTCGTGCTCGACCTTGACCGCGTCGGTCTCCTCGGTGAACCCGAACCGGCGCGACAGCCGGCCGAAGTGCGTGTCGACCGTGATCCCGGGGACGCCGAACGCGTTGCCCAGCACGACGTTGGCGGTCTTGCGGCCGACGCCCGGCAGCGTCACCAGGTCCTCGAGCGTGGCGGGCACCTCCCCGTCGTACCGCTCGACGAGGGCCTGGGAGAGCTTGAGCAGCGACTCGGTCTTGGCCCGGAAGAACCCGGTCGGCTGGATCAGCTGCTCCAGCTTCTCCCGGTCGGCGCCGGCCATGGCCTGCGCGTCGGGGTAGGCCGCGAAGAGCGCCGGGCGTACGGCGTTCACCCGCCGGTCCGTGGTCTGGGCGGACAGGACCGTCACCACGAGCAGCTCGAACGGGTTGTCGAAGTCGAGCTCGCAGCGGGCGTCGGGGTAGGTCTCGGCGAGCACCCGGTCGATCTTGCGGGCACGTCGGACGAGCGAGGCGTCGGGCACGGAACCAGCGTAAGGGGGTCCTTCTTGGCGTTGCTGTGGGGTGATAGGTCAGACTGTGACCCGAAGCACCTCCGGACCCTCTGTCCGGCGGCCAGATCTCTGGATTCCTGCACCGGGAGGAACGTCTCGTGGACAACGACGTGCTGCGTCAGTCTCCGCTGTTCAGCGCCCTCGACGACGAGGCGGCGACCGCGTTGCGCGCCTCGATGGCCGAGACCCGGCTACGGCGGGGCGAAGTTCTGTTCCACGAGGGCGACGAGGGCGACAAGCTCTACATCGTCACCGAGGGCAAGGTGAAGCTCGGCCGCACGTCCGCCGACGGCCGGGAGAACCTCCTCGCGATCCAGGGCCCCGGCCAGATGTTCGGCGAGCTGTCGCTGTTCGATCCGGGCCCGCGCTCCGCGACGGTCACCGCCGTCACCGACGCGACGTTCTCCTCCCTCTCCCACGAGGACCTGCTGCGCTGGCTCGACGGCCGCCCCGCGGTCGCACGGGGCCTGCTGGCCCAGCTCGCCGGCCGGCTCCGCCGCGCCAACGACGTGGTCGCGGACCTGGTGTTCTCCGACGTCCCGGGTCGCGTCGCGAAGGCGCTCCTCGACCTGGCCGACCGGTTCGGTCGCACCGCCGACGACGGCGTGCACGTCCACCACGACCTCACCCAGGAGGAGCTGGCCCAGCTGGTCGGTGCCTCCCGGGAGACGGTGAACAAGGCGCTGGCCGACTTCGCCTCGCGCGGCTGGCTGCGCCTGGAGCCCCGCTCCGTGGTGATCATGGACATCGAGCGGCTGTCCCGCCGGGCCCGCTGACCACGGGTCGGCCCCGCGCGGTCAGCGCAGGTAGTCGATCTGGGCCCGGACGCTGAGCTCCGCGGCCCCCCACAGGACCGGGTCGACGTCGGCGTAGACCGACTCGACGACCTGGCGCGGCAGGTCCTCGGGGGCGACCCCGTCCAGCTCGCGCAGGGCCTCGCGGACCTGCTCGAGCCGCTCCTTGCGATGGGCGAGGTAGAAGTCCAGGGCACCGAGCGCGTCCTCGATCACCGGTCCGTGGCCGGGCCAGACGGCGGTGACCTCCTGCGATTCGGCCAGGGCGTGCAGCCGGTGCAACGAGTCGAGGTAGGCCCCGAGCCGTCCGTCCGGGTGCGCGACCACCGTCGTCCCCCGCCCGAGCACGGTGTCCCCGGTCAGCACCGCCCGCTCCTGGGGCAGCACGAACGACAGGGAGTCCGACGTGTGTCCGGGGGTGCCGACGACGTGCACCTCGAGCCCGTCGACCGCGACGACGTCCCCGTCGAGGAGCCCCTCGTCGCCCAACCGTTGCTGCGGGTCCAGCGCACGCACGCCGCAGCCCATCCGCTCCGCGAACGTGCGGGCCGCCTCGGAGTGGTCGAGATGCCCGTGCGTGAGCAGCACGACGGCCACGTCGCCGGCGTACGACGCGACGGAGTCGAGGTGCGCGGCGATCTCGGGTCCCGGGTCGACCACGACCGAGCGGGAGGAGCCCGGCTCCCGCAGCACCCAGGTGTTCGTGCCGTCGAGCGTCATGATGTCCGGGTTCGGCGCGAGCACGCACCGGGCCCGCTCCCCGAAGGCGCCCCCGGACCAGGCGGTTCCTGAGCCGCTCGACGGGGTCACCCGCGGGTCCGGCCCGACATCCGCTGCGCGACCTCCTCGCCGAGCCGGGCCAGCCGGTCCGGGATCGAGAGGTAGGCGCCCTCGTCGTCGACCACGGCCTGCGGCTCCACGGAGGTCAGGTCCCGGTCGCCCGCGGCGGCCAGCGCCTCGGCGGGGTGCGCGAAGTCGTACATCTCCAGGCAGGTGCAGTACGTCGGCGGCAGCATCAGCATCTGGTGCTCGTCGACCGCCCGGATCGCCTCCCGGATCGGCAGCCACACGACGTGGTCCGACTCCGTCGACACGTCCCGGGTGACCTGGCCCGCGGGCATCTCGGCGACGAAGAAGCGCGCGTTGAACCGGCGCGGCTCGAACACCGGCGTCACCCAGGAGCCCCACAGCCGCAGGAGGTCCGAGCGCAGCCGGAGCCCGCGGCGGTCGAGGAACTCGGTGAACGAGACCTCCCGCGCCTCCAGCCGTTGCCGGTCGGCCTCCCAGTCCTCGCCGGTGGTGTCCTCGACGACGGACTCCTCGGTCGGCCCGGCGAGCAGCACGCCGGACTCCTCGAACGTCTCGCGTACGGCGGCGCTCACCAGCGCACGGGCGAACGCCTCGTCGGTGCCGAGCAGCCGGGCCCACTCGGCCGGGGAGGGACCGACCCAGCCGATGTCGGCGTCGAAGTCACGCTTGTCGACGCCGCCGCCCGGGAACACGCACATGCCGGCCGCGAACGCCATGTCCACGTGCCGGCGCAGCAGGTACACCTCCAGCCCGCCGGGCTCACGGTCGCCCTCGCGCAGCAGCACGACCGTCGACGCGTGCTTGGGCTCGACCGGCTCGCGGCTGCCGTCGACGAAGGCCTGGGCATGCTCGACCAGGTGGTCGGGCAGGCGTCGGGTCGCGTCCATCAGGCCTAGACCTCGACGACGAGCTCGACCTCGACCGGGGCGTCGAGCGGCAGCACCGGCACGCCCACGGCGCTGCGGGCATGCTGCCCGATGTCGCCGAACACCTCGCCGAACAGCTCGGAGGCGCCGTTGGCGACCCCCGGCTGGCCGGTGAAGTCCGGGGTCGAGGCGACGAACGCGACGACCTTGACGATCCGCTTGATGCTGGAGAGGTCACCGATCTCGGCGCGCACGGCGGCCAGCGCGTTCAGCGCGCACTGCCGCGCGCACTCGACGGCCTCCTCGGTGGTGACCTCACCACCGACCTTGCCGGTGGTGATCAGCTGCCCCTCGCGCATCGGCAGCTGGCCGGAGGTGAACACGTGGTTGCCGCTGCGGACCGCGGGGATGTAGGAGGCGACCGGCTTGGCGACCGCGGGGACCGCCAGGCCGAGCTCGGCCAGCCGCTCCTCCGGGGTCGGGGACGTGCTCACTGGACCGGCCGCTTGAAGTAGGCGACCAGGTTCTCCGGGTTCATGCCCGGCACCACCTGCACGAGCTCCCAGCCGTCCTGACCGAAGTTGTCGAGGATCTGCTTGGTGGCGTGCACCAGGACCGGCGCCGTGAGGTATTCCCATTTCGTCATGCTCGGGACTCTACGAGGCCGTCGCTGCGGGTGGCTAGGCGGCGCCGCCTAACGTGGGCCCGTGCACCCCGACGACGTGATGACCCGGCGCTCCGAGCTGCCCGACGCCGTACTCCGGTACGCCGCGCACGAGGACGGCCTGGTCGACGTACACCTGCCGGCCGGGCCGGCCAGGCCACGGCCGCTGGTGGTCTACGTGCACGGCGGGTTCTGGCGACAGCAGTTCGACCGCCGGCACGCGCGCCCGCTGGCGAACGCGCTGGCCGCGGACGGGTTCGTCGTGGCGCTCGTGGAGTACCGCCGGGTCGGTGGCTCGGGTGGCTGGCCGACGACCGCCGAGGACGTCGACGCCGCACTGTCCGCGCTGCCCGGCCTGCTCGACGAGCTCCGCGTCGAGACCACGACGACCACCCTGGTCGGCCACTCCGCGGGCGGGCACCTGGTGCTCTGGCTGGCGAACCAGCCGCACCCCGTCGACCGGGTCGTCGCGCTGGCGCCGGTCGGCGACCTGCGCCTCGCGGCCGAGCTCGGCATGGGCTCGGGCGCCGCCGTGGACTTCCTCGGCGGGACCCCGGAGCAGATCCCCGACGTGTACGACGCCGCGGACCCGGCCACCCGGATGCGGACCCGCCCGTCGAGCGACGTGGTGGTCGTGCACGGCGACGCGGACCAGGCGGTGCCGGTGCGGAGCAGCCGCGGGCTGAGGGAGCGGTTCGACTGGCTCGACTACCGCGAGCTGCCCGGCGTCGACCACTTCGCGGTGATCGACCCGCTGTCGGACGCCTGGCCCGTGGTGCGGGACGCGATCGGCTGACCCCGGGGTGGGTGAGACGCTTGGACCATGACCTCGCCACGACGGATCGCGATCGTCGGCGCCGGCCCCGCGGGCACCGCTCTCGCGCTGGGCCTGGTGCGCCAGCGCTACGACGTGACGCTGGTGTCGGACCGGACCGCCGAGGAGATCCGGGACGGCTCGGTCATGTCCAGCCAGATCACCTTCGAGTCGGCGCTCGAGGCGGAGAGCGCGCTGGGGATCACGCCGCTGCTGCCCGCCGCGCCGCCGATCGAGCGGATGTCCTACGCGACGCAGCGCGCCGACGGGTCGACCGCCGCGTTCAGCACCCGGCTCACCACCCCGGCCCGGTCCCTCGACCAGCGGGTCCGGGTGCCGCTGCTGCTCGACGAGATCGAGCGGCGCGGCGGCAAGGTGGTGGTCCGCTCGGCCACCGTCGACGACCTCGAGGACCTGGCCCGCGACCACGACCTGGTCGTCGTCTCGACCGGCCGCGGCGGGCTCACGTCCCTGTTCGAGCTCGACCCGTCACGGTCGCCGTACTCCGCGCCGCAGCGCGTCGCCTCCCTGACCTACCTGCACGGCGTGACGCCGGACCCGGCCGGCCCGGGGCTGCGCTACCACTCGGTCGAGGGCGTCGGTGAGTGCTTCACCTGCCCGGCGCTGACCGTCGACGGACCGTGCGACATCGTCGTGATCGAGGGGGTGCCGGGCGGCCCGCTGGACTGCTGGGACGAGGTGGCCTCCCCCGCCGAGCACCTGGCCGTGCTCCGCGAGGCGCTCGCCGAGCACTTCCCGTCCGAGGCGACGCGGATGGCCGGTGCCCGGCTGGTCGACGACGGCTCG
This sequence comes from uncultured Actinomycetota bacterium, assembly GCA_963810035.1. GTDB lineage: Bacteria > Actinomycetota > Actinomycetes > Propionibacteriales > Nocardioidaceae > Nocardioides_B. The sequence goes on along the minus strand of CAWEMA010000017.1, from coordinate 37,525 downwards.
GTGCTGCGCGGGCGGATCACGCCCGCCGTACGCCGTCCCGTCGGCACCCTGCCGTCCGGGGCGCCCGTGCTCGGGATGGCCGACGTCGTGGTCCTCAACGACCCGCTGACCAGCCAGGGCTCGAACAACGCGACGAAGTCCGCGTCGTTCTACCTCGAGGCGATCGCCGCGCACAGCGGCGCGTTCGACGCGGGCTGGATGCAGCGCACGTTCGACAACTTCTGGCGCGGCTGGGCGCACTGGGCCACCGAGTGGACGAACTCGTGGCTGCGTCCGGCGCTCCCCCACCAGCGCGCCGTCGTCGACGCGGCCGTGCGGCACCCGGCGATCGCCGGGCAGATCGCGGCCGGGTTCGACGACGCGCGGCTGTTCAGCCCCTGGTGGTACGACGTCGGCGAGGCGACCGCGTTCGTGGAGTCGCAGAAGGCCGTCGAGGAGTCGCCGTTCGACGCCCGCGACCTGCGCCGGGCGCTGGGGCAGTACGCCACCGGCGTCACGGTGGTCACCACCTCGGACGGCTCCGGCCAGCGGTTCGGGATGACCGCCAACTCGTTCACGTCGGTGTCGCTGAACCCGCCCCTGGTGCTGTGGGCCGCCGCGAAGTCGTCCCCGTCGCTGGCGGCCTTCGAGGCCTCGCCGCGCTTCGCGGTCAACGTGCTCGCCTCCGACCAGCACCACCTGTCCCGGCAGTTCTCCACCTCCGGCGGCGACAAGTTCGACGGGGTGCGCCTGCTGCCCGGCGACCCGCCGCTGCTCGAGGGCACGGTCGCGCACTTCGTGTGCCGTCGCCTCGAGCACCAGGGCCGCATCGACGCCGGCGACCACGTGCTGTTCCTCGGAGAGATCGAGTCCTACGACGCCGGCGGTGGCGAGCCGCTGGTGTTCCACTCCGGCTTCTACCGGCTGGCCACCAGGCACCCGGACCTCTGAACCCCGCCCGACTCCCGCCGACCCGTCACCTACTCGGCACTTTCACCGGCGTGTCGCGCAGTTGGTGACGGATCGCCCACAGCGGCCCTGTGGACAACCGGCCACGCGGCCTTCGTGCGGCACATCCTGGCTCGATGACCGACCACGACCTGCTGCCGCTCGTCGCCGACTCGCGGCTTCCCGTCCACCGCCCCTTCACCACCAGCGAGGCCCGCGCCTCGGGCGTCGGCTTCGACGTCCTGCGCCGGCTGTGCAACCAGGGCCAGCTCCGGCGCGTGCTGCGTGGCGTGTACGTCGACGCGACCGTGCGCGACGACCTGGTGACCCGCTCGATCGCGCTCTCGCTCGTCGTACCCGAGACGGCGGTCGTCACGGACGAGACGGCGGGCTGGTTGCACGGCGCCGCCGTCCTGCCGCCCGGGGCGCACCTGCAGGTCCCACCGGTCAAGGTGTTCCAGCTGCCCGGCCACACCCGGGTCCGGCGGCGCGAGTGCCACGGCGGCGAACGCACCCTCGTCGCGCGCGACCTGCAGACCGTGCACGGCGTGCTCGTCACGACGCCGCTGCGCACGGCCCTCGACCTCGGCCGGCTCACCCCGCGCGACCGGGCGCTGGCCGCACTCGACTCGCTGATGCGGGTCGGCGGGTTCGACCGGCCGGACCTGATGCGTGAGCTCCCGAGGTTCAAGGGGTACCGCGGCGTCGTACAGCTGCGGGCGCTCGCCCCGCTGGCCGATCCACGCGCGGAGTCACCGGGCGAGTCGGCGCTCCGGCTGCGCTGGCTGGACGCCGGGCTGCCGGCACCCGAGCTGCAGGTGCCGATCCGCGACGACTCCGGCATCACGCGCTACCGCGGCGACCTCGGCCTGCCGGCGCTCCGGCTCCTCGCCGAGTACGACGGCCACGACTTCCACACCGCGCCGGCCAGCCGGGCGTACGACGAGCAGCGCCGGTCGTGGATGCGGGCCCGAGGATGGGTCGTCGTGGTGCTCAGCCGTGACGACGTGTTCGGTCCACGCCAACGGGCCGGTGACCTGCTCCGGCGTGGCATCGCCGTTGCACGTCACCGGTCACGACCTGCCGCGTGACCCGTCGACAACTGCGCGACACGCCGGCCGAACCGCCAAGTAGAGGACGGGTCAGCGGAGAGGGGGTTCGGTCTTCTCCCGGACCTCGTCCTCGGTGACGTCGGGGGCGAGCTCGACGAGACGCAGGCCACCGCCCTCGCCGGTGAGCGGGTCCGCGGGGTCGACGTCGATGACGGCGAGGTCGGTGATGATCCGCTGCACCACGCCCTTGCCGGTGTAGGGCAGCGAGCACTCCTCGACGATCTTGTAGGACCCGTCCTTGGCGACGTGCTCCATCAGCACGATCACCCGCTTGGCGCCGTGGACCAGGTCCATCGCGCCGCCCATGCCCTTGACCATCTTCCCGGGGATCATCCAGTTCGCGATGTCGCCCTTGGCCGAGACCTGCATCGCCCCGAGGATCGCGGCGTCGATCTTGCCGCCGCGGATCATCCCGAACGACGTGGCGGAGTCGAAGAACGACGCACCCTTGCGCAGGGTCACGGTCTCCTTGCCGGCGTTGATCAGGTCCGGGTCCTCCTCACCCTCGTAGGGGTAGGCGCCCACCCCGAGGATGCCGTTCTCCGACTGCAGCACCAGCTCGACGTCCTCGTCGACGTAGTTCGGCACCAGGGTCGGCAGCCCGATCCCGAGGTTGACGTACGACCCGTCGGTCAGCTCCGAGGCGGCCCGGGCCGCCATCTCCTCACGACTCCACGCCATGTCAGGCACCTTCCCGAGGACGCACGGTCCGCTTCTCGATCTGCTTGGCCCCGACCTGCTCGGCGGTCAGCTCGACCACCCGCTGCACGTAGACACCCGGGGTGTGTACGTCGTCCGGGCCGATCTCGCCGGGCTCGACGAGGTGCTCGACCTCGGCGATGGTGACCCGGCCGCACATCGCCGCCAGGGGGTTGAAGTTCCGGGCGGACTGGCGGAACACCAGGTTGCCGTGCCGGTCGCCCTTCCAGGCCCGGACCAGGCCGAAGTCGGCGACGATCGCCTCCTCGAGCACGAACTGCTTGTCGCCCTCGTGGGTGCTGAACGTGCGCACCTCCTTGGCCGGGGACGACACGATCACGTTGCCCTCGGTGTCGTACTTCCACGGCAGCCCGCCCTCGGCGACCTGGGTGCCGACACCGGTGGCGGTGAAGAAGGCCGGGATGCCGGACCCACCGGCCCGCATCCGCTCGGCCAGCGTGCCCTGCGGCGTCAGCTCCACCTCGAGCTCGCCGTGCAGGTACTGCCGCGCGAACTCCTTGTTCTCGCCCACGTAGGAGGAGATCATCCGCCGGATCCGGTGGTTGAACAGCAGCCGCCCGAGACCCCACTCGTCGACCCCGCAGTTGTTCGACACCGCCTCCAGCTCGTCGGCACCCTGCTCCAGCAGGGCGTCGATCAACACCGTCGGGATGCCGCACAGCCCGAAGCCACCGACCGCGATCGTCGAACCGCTCGCGATGTCGGCGACGGCCTCAGCGGCGCTCGCCACCACCTTGTCCACGGAAAACCTCCCTCTCGCCGGGCCGAGTCAGCCCGTGGCTGACACCCTAACCAGCACCGTGTGGCGGCAGTCACGGGCCGTCGCCACACACCTGCGGCCCGGGGCTGCGTGCCGCACACATGAGCGCCGTCACATCGAGGTTTGCGGGTACGACGCACCGGCTACTGTGCGAGACATGAGCGCCGCCGACACCGACTGGGACGACGTACGTCTGCACGTGGTCACGGGCAAGGGCGGCACCGGCAAGTCCACCGTGGCCGCCGCACTGGCGCTGGCGCTGGCCTCCCGGGGCAAGACCGTGCTGCTGTGCGAGGTCGAGGGCCGCCAGGGCATCGCCCAGCTGTTCGACGTACCCCCGCTCCCCTACGAGGAGCGCCGCGTCGCACAGGGGCCGAACGACGGCGGCGACCTGTACGCGCTCGCGATCGACCCGGAGTCGGCGCTGCTGGAGTACCTCTCGATGTACTACCGCCTCGGCCGCGCGGGCAAGGCGCTCGACCGGTTCGGGGTCATCGACTTCGCGACCACCATCGCACCGGGCGTGCGCGACGTACTGCTGACCGGCAAGGTCTACGAGGCGGTGCAGCGCAACAAGCGCACCAAGCACGCCCGCGAGTACGACGCCGTGGTGCTCGACGCACCTCCCACCGGCCGGATCGCGCAGTTCCTCAACGTCAACAGCGAGCTGGCCGGGCTCGCCAAGGTCGGACCGATCCGCAGCCAGGCCGACACCGTGATGACGCTGCTGCGCTCGAAGCGGACGGCCGTGCACCTGGTGACGGTGCTCGAGGACATGCCGGTGCAGGAGACCGCCGACGGCATCGACGAGCTGCGCCGCGAGCAGCTCCCGGTCGGCGGCGTGGTGGTCAACCTCGCTCGCCGGCCCGAGCTGGACGACGAGGAGCGCGACCTCGCCCTGGCCGGCGAGCTGGACCGCGACGTCGTCGCGGCCGACCTCGAACGGGCCGGGATCAAGCCGACCGAGACGCTGGTGACCGGGATGCTGCAGGAGGCCCGCGAGCACGCCGAGCGCCGCGAGCTCGAGGACGAGCAGCGCAAGCGGATCACCGCGCTCGACGTACGCACCTACGAGCTCCCACGTCTGCCGGACGGGGTCGACCTCGGCGCGCTCTACGAGCTCGCCGCCGAGCTGTGCAAGCAGGGGATGGCATGAACCTCACCTCATCAGGCCGCTCGCTGCGCTCACGCCTGCGCGGGGGCCCGCAGTGAGCCGGGCCACCGGCACCCGGGTCGGGCCGCTCGTGGCGGGCACCGAGGGCTCCCCGGCCCTCGACGTGGACGCGCTGCTGGCCGACCGGAGCGTCAACATCATCGTCTGCTGCGGCTCGGGCGGCGTCGGGAAGACCACCACGTCCGCGGCCCTCGCGCTGCGGGCCGCCGAGCAGGGCCGCAAGGTCGTCGTGCTGACCATCGACCCGGCCCGCCGGCTGGCGCAGGCGATGGGTATCAAGAGGCTGGACAACGTCCCGCGCCCGGTGCCCGGCGTGGTCCCGACCGGCGACGACGGCGGCTCGCTCGACGCGATGATGCTGGACATGAAGCGCACCTTCGACGAGGTGGTGGAGAGCCAGGCCAGCCCGGAGAAGGCCGCGCAGATCCTCAGCAACCCCTTCTACGTCGCCCTGTCGAGCTCGTTCGCGGGCACCCAGGAGTACATGGCGATGGAGAAGCTCGGCCAGCTGCACGCCGACGCGCGCAAGACCGGCAAGTGGGACCTGATCGTCGTGGACACCCCGCCCTCGCGCTCGGCCCTGGACTTCCTGGACGCCCCCGAACGGCTCTCCAGCTTCCTCGACGGCCGGTTCATCCGCCTGCTGCTCGCCCCGGCGCGCGGCCCGGCCAAGCTGATGACCGCCGGGCTGAGCGTGGTGACCAACGCGCTGACCAAGGTGCTCGGCACCCAGGTGCTGCGCGACATGCAGACCTTCGTGGCGGCCTTCGACACGTTGTTCGGCGGGTTCCGCCAGCGCGCCCAGAAGACCTACCAGCTGCTGCAGGCGGACGGTACGGCGTTCCTGGTCGTCGCGGCGCCGGAGCCGGACGCGTTGCGCGAGGCGGCCTACTTCGTCGAGCGGCTCAACGAGGAGCGGATGCCGCTGGCCGGGCTGGTGGTGAACCGGGCCAGCCGGACATCCGGTGGAAAGCTCTCGGCCGAGCGGGCACTGGCCGCGGCGGAGCGGCTCGAGGAGAACGAGGAGGCCTCGAAGTCGGCGGACGGGCTCACCGCGGCTCTGCTGAGGCTGCACGCGGAGCGGACCCGGATCGTCGCGCGCGAGTCCCGGCTGCGCGAGCGGTTCTCCGCGGTCCACCCGGACGTGCCGACGGCCGTCGTGCCGGCACTGTCCACGGACGTGCACGACCTCGACGGCCTTCGGTTGGTCGGCGATCTTCTCTCCCAGAGATCCTGACCGTTGCCGGGGCGTTGACCCGGCCTGAGCGCAGCTGCGGGCTCAGGCCGGAACGAGCTCCGGGGTAGCGGTGGCCGTCACCGTGGCCACGTGGTCCTCCATCGCCGTCTCGAGCAGGCGACGCCACGAGGAGACGTTCGGGCGACGCCGCAGCAGCGCACGACGCTCGCGCTCGGTCATGCCGCCCCAGACACCCCACTCGATCTGGTTGTCGAGCGCCTCGGCGAGGCACTCGGTGCGCACCGGGCAACCGGCACACATCTGCTTGGCGCGGTTCTGCGCAGCGCCTCGTACGAACAGCTCATCCGGTCGCGTCTGGTTGCACAGCGCCTTGGTAGCCCAGTCCTCGTTCCACATCGGCCTTGTCCCTTCCGAGAAGGGCCCACCTCCCAGCGGGCCGTTCGAGTCAATCCCCAGGTAAAAAGGTAAAGATCGAGAACTGCGCGAAACAGACACAGAGGGAGCAACTTGTGATAGTCCGATGTGACTAGGCGGAACAGCCGAACGTCCGTTCAGTGGCCCTTGGACGCTTCATCTGAGCGGTCGAGGTGCGGGTGTGACGGCGCGGGTTCCACCTGGAAGTCCGGATCTAGTCCGTTTGGGCTATGCCGAGATAGCCCGGCACGCCACGCCGGGGCTGCGCGCGTGCGTGACAGAGGTGTCGCGGTCCGCTACTCAAGTCGGGCCAGACCGGTCACGTACCCTGGGGACCATGTCTCCGCGCAGAACCGATCGGCTCAGGCCTGCCAGCATCGTCTCCCATCTCGGCGTCATCGTCGCGGTCGCCGCGGTGATGGGCGTGTTGGTCGCCGGCCTGGCCATCCCGTTCGCGGCGGTGACCGGCCTGTCCACGCGGACCGTGGCCGACAGCATGGACAAGATCCCGGCGGACCTGACCGCGGAGCCGCTCGCCCAGCGCACCCGGCTGCTGGGTCGCGACGGCGCCGTCCTGGCCACGCTCTACGACCAGAACCGCGTCAACGTGCCGCTGGCCAAGGTCGCGCCGATCATGCGCAAGGCGATCATCGCGATCGAGGACTACCGCTTCTACCAGCACGGCGCGCTGGACATGCGCGGCACGTTGCGCGCCTTCGTCAAGAACCAGGCCGCCAGCGGCACCACCCAGGGTGGCTCCTCGATCACCCAGCAGATGGTCAAGATGACCCTGGTGAACCAGGCCAAGACCGCCGCCGAGCGCGCCGCGGCGACCGCCGACACCTACCAGCGCAAGATCAACGAGCTGCGCTACGCGATCGCCTTCGAGCAGAAGTACTCCAAGGACTGGATCCTCGAGCGTTACCTCAACATCGCCTACTTCGGCGACGGGGCCTACGGGATCGAGGCCGCGTCCCGGCACTACTTCTCCAAGCCCGCCTCGCAGCTCGACCTGCGCGAGGCCGCCCTGCTGGCCGGGCTGGTCAAGAACCCGACCGGCTACGACCCGACCAACTACGCGGACGAGGCCACGAAGCGCCGCAACACGGTGCTCGGCCGGATGGCCCAGCTCAACGTCATCTCGCAGACCGAGGCGCAGCGCTCCGAGAACCAGCAGCTCGGCCTCAAGGTCACCGCGACCCGCAACGGCTGCGTGTCCTCGGCAGCGCCGTTCTTCTGCGACTACGCCGTGCAGTACCTCATGGCCGACCCGAGCCTGGGCAAGACCGCCGACGACCGCCGACGGCTGCTGTTCAACGGCGGCCTGACCATCAAGACGACCGTGGACCTGCGCTACCAGCGCGCCGCCGACGACGCCGTACGCCGGCACGTCTACGCCAAAGACCAGGCCATCGGCGGCCTGGCGATGGTGCAGCCGGGCAGCGGCGAGGTGCGCGCCCTCTCGCAGTCCCGCCCGATGGGCAGCGACAGGAAGAAGGGCGAGACCTACCTCAACTACGTCGTGCCCAGCGAGTACGGCGACGCCAACGGCTTCCAGGCCGGCTCGACCTTCAAGGCGTTCGTGCTCTCGGCGGCGATCAGCCAGGGGATCCCGCTGTCCACGAAGATCTACGCCCCGCAGAAGATCTCGCTCCCGCTCCACTCGTTCAAGGGCTGTTCCGGGTGGCTGCAGGGCACCAACGCCTGGAGCCCGGAGAACTCGACCGGCACCGGCACCTTCGACCTGTACACCGGCACGCAGCAGTCGGTGAACACCTTCTTCGCCCAGCTGGAGCAGCGCACCGGCCTCTGCGAGCCGGCGAAGATCGCCAAGTCGATGGGCATCAACATCGACACCAACGACGTCTACCCGCCGTTCACGCTCGGCGTCAACGACACCAACCCGCTGACCATGGCGGCGGCGTACGCCACCTTCGCGGCCCGCGGCAAGCACTGCGACCCGCGCCCGGTCACCGTGGTGCTGAACAGCGCCGGTAAGACCATCGACGACTACCCCGCGCAGTGCAAGCAGGTGCTCCGCACCGACGTCGCCGACGCGGTCAACGACATCCTGCGCGGCGTTCAGGAGGGCAACGGGTTCGGCGCCCTTGCCGGCCTGACCCTCAACCAGCCCTCGGCCGGCAAGACCGGTACGACCAACAGCAACCAGGCGGTCTGGTTCATCGGCTACACGCCCAACCTCGCGGCCGCGGCGATGATCGCCGGCGCGAACTCCCAGGGCCACTGGCTCACCCTGAACGGCCAGAGCGTCGGCGGGGTCTTCATCGAGGGTGCGCACGGCTCCACGAACGCCGGCCCGATCTGGGGGGACGCGATGAAGGTCATCCAGCAGTACCTTCCGGACGTCAACTTCAGCTCGCCGAACCCGCGCACGATCGAGGGCCAGAGCGTGACCGTCCCCTCGCTCTACGGCAGGAACATCCAGGACGCAGCGAGCGCGCTGCGCAAGGCCGGTTTCAACCCGGTCGTCGGCCCCACGGTGGACAGCTCGAACGCCCAGGGAACGGTCGCCTACCTCAGCCCGGGCTCCGGCGGGCAGGTCCCGACCGGCAGCACCGTGACGATCTACGTGTCCGATGGAACGCCGTACGTCGCTCCGCAACCGCAGACCCAGCCCAAGCCCAAGCCCAAGCAGAAGAAGGGCGGCGATGGCGGTGGCGGCAAGCCCGGCCGCCGCGCGCACTGACCAGGCTCAGCCGAGCTGGCGGCGGACCTCCGCGGCCACCACGCCGCCGTCCGCGCGCCCCTTGGTCTGCGGCTGCAGGGCACCCATCACCCTGCCCATCGCACGCATGCCCTCCTCGGCCACGCCGAGGGAGGCGATGGTCTGCGTGACCAGGTCGGCGATCTCGGCCTCACTGAGCTGTGCCGGCAGGTAGTCGGCGATCACCTCGGCCTCGGCCCGCTCCTTGCTCGCGCTCTCGGCGCGCCCGGCGTCGGCGAACGCCTCTGCGGCCTCCCGCCGCTTCTTCGCCTCGGTGCTCAGCACCCCGACCACGTCCTCGTCGGTGAGCTCCCGCTGCTCCTTGCCTGCCACCTCGGCGTTGGTGATCGCCGTCAGCAGCATGCGCAGGGTGGACGACCGCACCGAGTCACGTGCCTTGATGGCGCTGGTCAGGTCGGTCCGGAGGCGGTCCTTGAGGTCACTCACCGGCCTATTGTCGCAGCCACCCGCCAGCAGCCCTGCCGCCGCGACCCTGTGTGGCAACCTTGACCAATGCCCAGGACCTCGCACCCCGCGCTGCACACCGCCGGACGCGTCGCCGGCGCGGCCGCCCTCGGCGGTGCGGCCGCCCTCGCCTACTCCGCCGGCGTGGAGGTCCGCTGGTTCGCGCTTCGCCGCCAGACGCTGCCCGTGCTGCCTCCCGGCCACGGACCGCTTCGGGTGCTGCACGTCTCCGACCTGCACCTGACGCCGACGCAGGGACGCAAGGCGGCGTGGCTGCGCAGCCTCGCCGACCTGGAGCCCGACCTGGTCGTGAACACCGGCGACAACCTGGCGCACCGCGACTCGGTGCCCGTGGTGCTGGAGGCCTTCGGTGGCCTCCTCGACGTACCCGGGGTCTTCGTGTTCGGCTCCAACGACTACTTCGCCCCCTCGGTGCGCAACCCGGTGCGCTACCTGCTGCCGGACGACGGGCAGCGCAACACGCACACCTCGAAGCTGCCGTACGGCGACCTGCGCGACGGGTTCGAGCGGCACGGGTGGACGGACCTGACGAACCGCCGGGACACGCTGAGCGTGAAAGGCACGAGGTTCGCGTTCGCCGGCGTCGACGACCCCCACCTGGAGTACGACGACCTCGCCTCCGTCGCGGGCCCGGCCGACGCCACGGCCGACGTACGCCTGGGGGTCACGCACGCGCCGTACCTGCGGGTGCTCGACCAGTTCGCCGCCGACGGCTACGAGGCGATCCTCGCGGGCCACACGCACGGCGGCCAGCTGTGCCTGCCGTTCCGCCGGGCGCTGGTGACCAACTGCGACCTCGACACCGCCCGCGCCAGCGGGCTGCACCGGCATCCGGCGAACGCGCCGGAGGGGACTCCCGGGGCGTCCTGGCTGCACGTCTCCGCAGGCCTGGGGACGTCGCCGTTCGCACCGGTTCGGTTCTGCTGCCGGCCCGAGGCCACCTTGCTGACGCTCACGGCCCGTCCCGGTTTCGTCGGCGGGACACCCGTCGGTTAGAGTGACTCCGCCCTCGGGCTGTGGCGCAGCTTGGTAGCGCGCCTCGTTCGGGACGAGGAGGCCGCAGGTTCAAATCCTGTCAGCCCGACCGAGTGGCAACCGGCGCAGGCCCTCGCACTTCACCGTGCGAGGGCCTGAGTCGTCTTCGGGTGATTCGGGCACCATTTCGCCAGATCGGGTGCTTTCCGACAACCTTTACCCTTTCTGGCAGCGAAACGGCAGGTCTTTCCTTACACTCTTCCTTACTGACTTGTAAGGCACGTGTTTACACCCCTGGGAGAGATCATGACCATCACCAAGCGCATCGTCGTCGCCGGCTTCATCAGCATCCTGGCCCTCGGCATCGCCCCCGCTCAGTCGGCCTCCGCCGCGCAGAAGGTGCAGACGATCAGCGCCCCCTGCTGCCGCTGACATCGCCCTCGCCACCGGACCGTTCGGCCGGTGGCGAGTTGACCAAACGGACAGAATTTGACAAGCCATCCCTACTTTCGAGTAAAGCGGCGTAAAATCGGGATGTATGAGCACAATTGGGACACGCATTCGCGAGTTGCGGCAAGCCAAGGGCCTCACACAAGACGCTCTCGCAGGTGACGGGATCAGCGCCGGATATGTCTCTCTGATCGAGTCCGGGAAGCGCACACCGTCGCGAGACGTCATCCAGCGGCTGGCGGATCGGCTCGGGGTCCCGGTCGAGCAGCTGCTCGACCGGGCGGAACCCCGAAAAGACGACCAGGCAAGGGTGGAGGTCAACTTCGCCCGGATGGCGCTGGCCAACGGCAACCCCGCCGAGGCGGCTCGGTGTCTGTCGACGCTCGCCCTCGACCAGCTGAACACCGCGTTGGCCTGCGACGCCGCGCTCGTGCTGGCGGAGAGCCTCTTCCAGACCGGGCAGCTCGACGAGGCGGTGGCGACGCTCGAGGCGATGAGCGCGCAGTGCCGTCGCGACGACGCCTGGCTGGCCCTGGCAGTGTGCTCGACCCGGCTCACGGTGATGTACCTCGAGTCCGGTGACACCGAACGGGGAGTGGCTGTCGGCGAGAACGCACTCGCCGAGACAGAGGCCGCAGGGCTGGAGGGCACCGACGAGCACCTCCGGCTCGGGGCCACGTGCGTGTGGGCGATCTACGAACGCGGCGACCTGCTCCATGCCACTAGCCGGGTCGAGCGGTTGATCAAGATCGCTGACCGGGTCGGCACTTCCCGGGCGCGTGGTTCGGTCTACTGGAACGCCTCGATGGTGGCTCACGGCCGGGGTCGGCTGGACGACGCCCTGCGGCTCAGCGACCGCGCTCTCGCCATGCTCGGCGAGGACGAGGCCAGCAGAGACCTGCCGCGGCTCCGCCTGCACTACGCCTGGCTGCTCCTGCACCGCGACCAGCCACTCATCGAAGATGCCCTGGAGCAGCTGGACCGGGCCGAGAAGGACACCGCCCTGCTCGGCTCGCGCGGCGACCTCGGACTCGCTGCGACGCTACGCGGCCGGGCCTACCTCTACCTCGGCGACGCCGACCGCGCGGCCGAGCACGCAGCCCGAGCGCTCCAGCTGCTGGGTCCCTCCGACCACGTCAACCGGGCCGAGGCGCTGGTCCTGCTCGGTGATGTGGGCGTGGCCCGGGGCGAGGACGACCTCGCCGAGGAGGCCTACCGGGAGACCGAACGCGTCCTCGGAGAGATGACCGAGTCGCGGATGGTGGCTCGGCTCTGGCGCGAGCTGGGCGACGCGCTGCGGGAGCGCGGAGACGTCAACGGTGCGGTGAACGCCTACGACAGCGCCCTGCGGATGACCGGTCTCCTACGTCGGCCGCTGTCCAACTTCATCGCACACCTGGCCTCGCACTGAGACGGGTTCTGGGTGGCCAGGACGGCGCCATGACGGTCCCCCAGCGCAGGCGACCGGTCTGGCACACTGCGATCCATGGGTGACAAGCCGACGGACGACCCCCCGCAGCGGGCGGACGAGACCGCCAAGCTGGAGCTGCCGTCGCTGAAGCTGCCTCGGCTGCGCCGGGCCAGGAAGAGCCGCACGCCCGAACCGGTTGACGAGCCACCGGCTCCTGGTGCGCACGCCCGACCCACACCGGTTCAGAGGCCGGCCCCGGAGCCCGAGCCGGCCGGCCGGGAACGGGCGCACGCGAACGGCACCCCGGACCCCCAGCGGACCGTCACTCCGCCGGTCCGACCCGCGTCTGGTCCCGCACCTGTCCCGGGCGATGGGCCCGGCCAGCGCAGGGCGGACCGGAAGCCACCGAGCCTGCCCGCCGTTCCCGGATGGGTCGCCGCCCTGGTCGCCGGCTTCGTGGTCGGGGCTTTCGGCGCAGGGCTGACCTGGGTCTCCCTGCGCGGGTGCGAGGCGGTCAAGGGCACCGAGTCCTGCGGCGGCACCGGTCTGTTCCTGCTGGTCGTCATCGTGGTGCTGATGGTGCTGCTCGGTGGCCTGCTCCTGGCGCTGCTGCACGTGCCCGAGCCACGGTCGACCAGCTTCCTGGGCGTGGGCGTTCTGGCGGTGGTCGTGCTGGTCACGCTCATCCAGCAGCTGTTCTCGGGGTGGATGTTCCTCGTCGTACCGGTGCTCGGCGCTGCGTCGTACGCACTCGCCCACCGCATCACAACGGCCTTCGTCGAACCGGTGCCCGAGCGCGGCCCGGAGCACGACGTACGCTGACCCGGCCCGCCCGCGCGGGTCGGGTCAGAGGTCGGCGACGAGCTCGGCGATCTGCACGGTGTTGAGCGCCGCGCCCTTGCGAAGGTTGTCTCCTGTGATGAACAGCGCGAGGCCGCGCTCCCCGTCGACACCCGGGTCCTGCCGGATCCGGCCCACGAAGCTCGGGTCCTGACCGGCCGCCTGCAGCGGGGTCGGTACGTCGGACAGGGCCACCCCGGGCGCGCCCGCGAGGATCTCGGCGGCGCGCTTGGCCGGAAGGGCCGAGGCGAACTCGGCGTTCACCGACAGCGAGTGCCCGGTGAACACCGGGACCCGCACGCAGGTGCCGGAGACCCGCAGCTCGGGGATGCCGAGGATCTTGCGGCTCTCGTTGCGGAGCTTCTGCTCCTCGTCGGTCTCCCCGCTGCCGTCGTCGACGACCGACCCGGCCATCGGCAGCACGTTGAACGCGATCGGCCGGACGTACTTCTGCGGGGCCGGCAGCTCCACGGCAGCACCGTCGTGGGTGAGCAGCGGCCCCCGGTCGCCCACCGCGGCGACCTGGCCGGCGAGCTCGTCGACCCCGGCGAGCCCGCTGCCGGACACCGCCTGGTAGGTGCTGGTCACCAGCCGGACCAGGCCGGCCTCGTCGTGCAGCGGCTTGAGCACCGGCATCGCGGCCATCGTGGTGCAGTTGGGGTTGGCGATGATGCCCTTGCGGGCCTCGCGTACGGCGTCCGGGTTGACCTCGCTCACGACGAGGGGCACGTCGGGGTCCATCCGCCAGGCCGAGGAGTTGTCGACCACGACGGCACCGGCCGCGGCGAAGACCGGGGCCAGCACCTTCGACGTCGCGCCGCCGGCCGAGAACAGCGCGATGTCCAGGCCGCTGGGGTCGGCGGTCTCGGCGTCCTCGACGGTGATCTCGCGGTCGCCCCAGACGATCGTCGAGCCGGCGGACCGGGCGGACGCGAAGAACCGGATCTCCTCGACGGGGAACTCGCGCTCGAGCAGGATCCGGCGCATCACCGCGCCGACCTGGCCGGTGGCGCCGACGATCCCGATCCGGATGCCGCGCGTCATCGCCCGGTGCCCCCGTAGACGACCGCCTCGACCTCGTCGGAGTCGAGGTCGAACGCGGTGTGCGTCGCGGCGACCGCGTCGTCGACCTGGTCCTGGTCGACGATCACGGAGATCCGGATCTCGGAGGTGGAGATCATCTCGATGTTGACGCCCGCGGCGGCCAGCGCGGCGAAGAACCGCGCGGTGACGCCCGGGTGCGACCGCATGCCGGCGCCGATCAGCGAGATCTTGCCGATCTGGTCGTCGTAGAGCAGCGAGTCGTAGCCGACCTCGTCCTTGATCCGCGCCAGCGCCGACATGGCGGTCTGGCCGTCGGCGCGGGGCAGCGTGAAGGAGATGTCGGTGAGGTTCGTGGAGGCCGCGGAGACGTTCTGCACGACCATGTCGAGGTTGACCTGCGCGTCGGCGAGGGCCTCGAAGATCCGGGCCGCCTCACCGACCTTGTCGGGCACACCGACCACGGTGATCTTGGCCTCGCTGCGGTCGTGCGCGACCCCCGCGATGATCGCCTGCTCCATGTCGTCTTCCTTCTGGTCGGTGATCCAGGTGCCGGTCTTCTGGCTGAACGAGGACCGCACGTGGATCGGCATCTCGTAGCGGCGGGCGTACTCCACGCAGCGCAGGTGCAGGATCTTCGCGCCGCAGGCCGCCATCTCCAGCATCTCCTCGTAGGAGATCCGGTCGCGCTTGCGGGCCGACGGGACGATCCGCGGGTCCGCGGTGAACACCCCGTCCACGTCGCTGTAGATCTCGCACACGTCCGCGCTCAAGGCAGCCGCGAGCGCCACCGCGGTGGTGTCGGAGCCGCCCCGGCCCAGGGTGGTGATGTCCTTGGTGTCCTGGCTGACGCCCTGGAAGCCGGCGACGATCGCGACCGCCCCGAGCTCGAGCGCCTTCTCGATCCGGCCCGGCGTGACGTCGATGATCTTGGCCTTGCCGTGCGCGCTGTCGGTGATCACGCCGGCCTGGCTGCCGGTGAACGACCGCGCCTCCTGGCCGAGGTTGCCGATCGCCATCGCCAGCAGCGCCATCGAGATCCGCTCCCCCGCGGTGAGCAGCATGTCCAGCTCGCGCCCGGTGGGCAGCGGCGAGACCTGCTCGGCGAGGTCGATCAGCTCATCGGTGGTGTCGCCCATCGCGGAGACCACCACGACCACGTCGTGGCCGGCCCGCTTGGCATCGACGATCCGCTGGGCCACGCGCTTGATGCCGTCGGCATTGGCGACGGACGAGCCGCCGTACTTCTGCACGACAATGCCCACTGGACTCCTCGACTTCCGCAGGAAGGACTGACCCGGTGATTCTACCGATCCAGGCGACGACTCCCGCCGCCTGCGACGGATGGCAAGACACCGTCAACAACGGGAAGATTTCCGGGATCGGCGGGCGCCAGCGGTCGGCGCCCAAAGGATTTACGGCGTGAGCAGCTCGTCAGCGGCGGCCACCTGGTCCTGCTCGCTCTCGAACTCCGCGTCCAGGCGGTCGTGGGCGACCACGGACTGCAGGGCACGGAGCACTCCGCTGGCCTCGTTGCCCCACGTGGAGACGTAGGAGAACTGCCACCACCACAGCGCCTCGTCGACGCGACCCGCGCGGTAGTGCTGCAGGCCGTGCGCGAGCGCCGTGGCGATGCTGGTCAGGTCGTCGGACAGCAGCGACGAGACGATCTCCGGCGGGTCGACGTACGGGTCGAACACCTCGCTGTAGGCGTCAACGCTCTCCAGCAGCACCGCGAGGCGCAACCGCATGGCGTCGAGGTCGGGGTCCGGGCCGGCGTCGGGCTCGTACTCGTCGGCCGGGGTGAAGTCGCTGTGCACCCCCAGCCGGCCGCCCGCCAGCAGGATCTGGCTGACCTCGAGCAGCAGCAGCGAGATGGCGCTGCCCCCGGTCGCCTCTCCGCGGGAGATGGCGCGCAGCGCGAGCAGGAAGCTGCCGACCTGGTCGGCGATCTGCTGCGCGAAGTCCTCGAGGTCGCTGTCCAGACCGGCCACGCGCTCGCGGTCCTCTGTCAGTTCGCTCATTCGACCGATCGTCTCCCTTCGAAGGCGCGTCCGAGAGTCACCTCGTCGGCGTACTCCAAGTCACCGCCTACCGGCAGTCCACTCGCAAGTCGCGTCACGCGCAAGCCCATCGGCCGCAGCAGGCGCGTGAGATAGGTCGCGGTGGCCTCCCCCTCGAGGTTCGGGTCGGTCGCCAGGATCACCTCGGTGACCACCCCGTCGGCGAGCCGGGTCATCAGCTCGCGGATGCGCAGGTCGTCCGGACCGATGCCGTCGATCGGCGAGATCGCGCCGCCGAGGACGTGGTAGCGCCCCCGGAACTCGCGGGTGCGCTCGACCGCGACGACGTCCTTGGACTCCTCCACGACACAGATCAGCGCCGGGTCCCGCCGCGGGTCGCGGCAGATCCGGCAGGTCTCCTCCTCGGCGACGTTGCCGCAGACCGAGCAGAACTTCACCCGCTCCTTGACCTCGATCAGCACCTCGGCCAGCCGGCGTACGTCGACCGGGTCGGCCTGCAGCAGGTGGAAGGCGATCCGTTGCGCGCTCTTGGGCCCGACGCCCGGGAGCCGGCCCAGCTCGTCGATCAGGTCCTGGACGACACCTTCGTACATCAGAAGCCGAGCGAGAGCCCGGATCCGCCCTCCGGACCCGGCTCGCCGCCGAGCCCGCCGGCGAGCGGGCCGAGCTTCTGCGAAGCCAGCTCCGACGCCTTCTCGGCCGCGTCGCGGTAGGCCGCGACGATCAGGTCCTCGAGGTCCTCGGGCTCGGACGGGTCGAACGAGTCCTTGCGGATCTGCACGCGCACCAGGTGGCCGGTGCCGTCCACGGTGACCGTGACCAGGCCGTCGGCGACGGTGCCGTCGACCGTCGCCTCGGCCAGCTCCTGCTGCGCGGCAGTCATCTGCTCCTGCATCTGCTGGGCCTGCTGCAGCAGCGCGTTGATGTCGAACCCGCCGTCGCCGAACGGGGTCTGGTTCTCAGTCATGGGTCGTCTCTCTCGGTCAGTCGTGCTTGATCTCTTCGATGATGCTCGCACCGAGCTCCCGCTCCAGGAGCTGCGCACCGCCGAGCGAGTGGTCGTCCGCGTCGGGATCGTCGCGGTCGGCGTCCTCGTCGGACAGGTTCTGGGTCCGCTGGCGGGGGTCGCCGGCCGGTCGGGTGTCCTGGATGGCGCCGCGGGCGGTGGCGATCGACTCCGGGTCCACCGGTCGCCGGACGGGTGCCTCCGGAGCGGCCGGCGGCGCCTGCGGGGCCGGGCGGTCCCCGGCCGGGGCGCCCGCCGGGGTGCCGTCGGTGCGTCGGCGACGGCGGCGGGGCGGGTGACCGTGAGCGGCGGCTCGGAGCCGGGCTGCGCGGACGGGTCGACGATGGCCTCGATCCGCCAGTCGTGCCCGATCACGTCGATCGCCGCCTGCCGCAGGATCTCCTCGCTGCCGCCGCTGCTGAACGAGTTGCGAGCACCGGCGTTGACCAGCGCGATGGTCAACGTCTTGTCGTCGACGTCGACGACCTGGCCGTTCTGGCTGAGCAGGATCCAGGTGTAGCGACGCTTGAGCTTGACCGCCTCGAGCAGGTCCGGCCACAGCCGGCGTACGTCGACCAGGGTGAGCCCGCTCGACGTACCGGACGCCGCAGGAGCTGCCGGCTCGGCGGCCGGCTGGGCAGCGGGCTCGGGGGTGGGCTGCTGGGCGACCGGCTGGGCAACCGGCTGGGCGACCGGCTCAGCAACGGATCGGGAACCCGGGGCCGGAGTGGTCTGGACGGTTTCGACCGGCGCGGGCGGCGAGACCGGCGCCGCGTCAGGAACAGTCGCAGCAGCGGCCGCCGGAGCGGGAGCGGGAGCCGCGGCGGCCGGCGACGGGTGAGCCGCCGCGCTGGGGGTGCCCTCGATGGACATCCGCTTCTCGATCCGGTCGAGACGGGCCATCACGCCCTCGGTGCCGTGGTCGGCCCCCGGCAGCAGCACCCGGGCACAGATCAGCTCGAGCAGGAGCCGCGGCGCGGTGGCGCCCTTGAGCTCGGTGAGCCCGTCGGCGACCAGCTCCGCGGAGCGGCTCAGGTCGGCCCGGCCGAACCGCGCCGCCTGGGCGGTCAGCCGCTCGCCCTGGTCCTGCGGTACGTCGATCAGGCCGGTCGCCGGCGCGTCGGGGACCGCCGAGATGATCACCAGGTCGCGCAGCCGACGCAGCAGGTCCTCGGTGAACCGGCGCGGGTCCTGCCCGGTCTCGATGACCTTGTCGATGACCCCGAACACGGTCCGCCCGTCCCCGGCGGCGAACGCGTCGACCACCTCGTCGAGCAGGGTGTCGGGGGTGAACCCGAGCAGCCCGGTGGCCAGGTCGTAGGTGACGCCCTCGGGTCCGGCGCCGCCCATCAGCTGGTCCAGCACCGAGAGGGTGTCCCGCGCAGACCCGCCACCGGCGCGGACGACCAGCGGCAGCGCGGCCGCGTCGACCTCGACGCCTTCCTTGGTGCACAGCTCACGCAGGTAGTCCGAGAGCGTGCGCGGCGGGATCAGCCGGAACGGGTAGTGGTGGGTGCGGGACCGGATCGTGCCGATCACCTTGTCGGGCTCGGTGGTGGCGAAGACGAACTTCAGGTGCTCGGGCGGCTCCTCGACGAGCTTGAGCAGGGCGTTGAAGCCCTGCGGCGTCACCATGTGCGCCTCGTCGATGATGTAGACCTTGTAGCGGCTGCTGACCGGAGCGAAGAACGCCCGCTCGCGCAGGTCGCGCGCGTCGTCGACGCCGCCGTGGCTGGCCGCGTCGATCTCGATCACGTCGATGGAGCCGGGCCCGCCCCGGGCCAGGTCGACGCAGGACCGGCAGACGCCACACGGGTCGTCGGTGGGGCCCTGCTCGCAGTTGAGACAGCGGGCCAGGATCCGGGCGCTGGTGGTCTTGCCGCAGCCGCGCGGTCCGGAGAACAGGTAGGCGTGGTTCACCCGGTTGTTGTTCAGCGCCGCACGCAAGGGCGTGGTGACGTGGTCCTGACCGATGACCTCGGCGAACGTCTCCGGACGGTAGCGGCGGTACAGCGCGAGGGGTGCTTCCACGCCTGAACCCTAACCAGCCGGTCCGACAGCCGGTAGGCCGCGGTCCGGCTGGTCGGCCCGCGGCATCCGGACAGCAAAAGGCCCCCCGCGCACCCGAAAGAGCTCACTGACCCTTGCTGCCTTCCGGCCCTGGGGGAGTTGGGCGAGTTATCGCCGCACGGGGGGTTGCCCCGAAGTCTAGGCGAGAGGGTCGCGAGCACCCAAGTCGGGCTGATTTCATCAACTCCGCGTCCGACCGGTAGCCTCTCCGGCGGAGGATTCGCCTAGTGGCCTATGGCGCTCGCTTGGAAAGCGGGTTGGGTTAACGCCCTCAGGGGTTCGAATCCCCTATCCTCCGCCACGCTGACCAGCGGCAACGCCGGGACGGGCTCACAGAGTCCGACCCGGCGTTTGGTCTTTAGTCTCAGGCCTGCGAGGCCCGTCAGCGGCCTCGGGATCGTCCAACGAACGTGCCCTGCGCACCGCGGAGTCGCTGGGCTTCGAGCGAGCCGGCCAATCCGGACCGGCGTTCTGGGTTCAGGGACGAGTCCGGCACGCTCTCATGCCGTGGCCAAGAGCACGTTGCAGCCGCCGTGCGGCAGGTTTCTGACGATGACGTCCTCGCACAGCTGCCGCGCCACCCAGAGACCCGTGGGGCCGATCGCCTCGGCGTAGTGGTAGCCGGAGAGCGTGTCCGCGATCCCCGGGCCGGCGTCGGTGACCCGGCCGCACAACCTCGAGGTGCCGACCCAGACCGCGAGTTCGACGGGAAGAGCGCCATGGGTCAGGGCGTTGGCCAGGACCTCGTTCAGCGCTATGACGAAGCCGTCGATGGTGTCGCGGGGCACCGCGCTGGCAGAGGTGGCGCTGTCGTTCACCAGATGCCGGACCCGCCTCAGGTCCTGCGCACTCCGGACGGTCGCGGTCACCACCGGTGGCCCGGAGGGCGGGTCGGGCACCCCCGCCAACGGGTCGGAGAGGAACGCGGCGGGGTCCAGGTATTCAGCACTGGGGCTGCTGCGGTCCCCTCCCGTGCTGAGGCCCGGATGGGCGGCCTTGGCCGCGGCGATGGTGCGCGCGGGCAGGGTCCGCGTGTCATAGGTGCACAGGGCGTGGAACGCGTAGCCACCGAGGACCTCGTTGACCATGGACTCGTAGCGGGTCCAGGCGGGGTGGCCCGCCGGGTCGTCGCCGAGCGGGACGGTTCCGGTGACCCACATCTCCGTCTGCTCCGCCGCCAGCTTGCGTTCGTAGGCGAACAGGGTGCTCGACGGGGACAGGTAGAGGTCGGCGTCGAGGCCGTAGTCGAGCCGCGGGTGCGTACCCACGGCCTCCCGCAGCAGGGCCACCCGGTCCTCGGAGCTGTGCACGAGCACCTGCCCTCCGGAGGCCAGGCCGCGTTCGACGAACGCGCAGGTTGCGACGACGAGGTCGTGGTCGGAGTCGTGGAGCAGCAGGTCGTGGCTGTAGCGGCCGTCAGCGATCGGGTGGGCGTCGGTCAACACGGTCCCTCCAGTACGAGTCCGGCTGCCCGGTGCACGTCGAGCAGGCGAAGGACCCGGTCCACCACGGGCCGAGCCGCCCGGAGAAGGACCCTCCCACCGCTGACCCGGTGCGCGGCGGTCGACGTGAGGAACGCCCGCGCCCCGGCAGCATCGAGGAAGTCCAGACAACTCAGGTCTATGACGAAGCAGCCTCGGCCGATCTCGGTGGTCGCACCGGCCGCCATCAGGGCGGACCGCAGGATCCGCTCGTTGGACACGTCGACCTCGCCCGCGAGCGCGATGCCGCCCGGGATCGGGGAGATGTCCAGCAGGGACTCCCGTACCCCGTCCCCGTGCATCGCGCACACGGTCTGCAGGGTGGCCTGGCTCAGCCCCGCGGGGTACTGGCACAGGATGGAGACCGGGCGCGTGCGGCACAGCTCGTCCGTGGCCCACTCGACGTCAGCGTGCGCGGAAGGGGACATCACGCCCCAGGCGGTCTCAGCCTCCGCGGACCACCGCACCGTCGGGTACCCCTCGGCCAGCGCCTCCTCGACCGCGCTCGCCTGCCAGGCCGGGGAGTAGGCGGTGTCATCGGCAGTGAACACCCGCAGCTGGCCGCGCTGCACGGCCTCGTCGGCAGGGATCTCATGGTCCTGCAGGACGCCGATCAACGACCGCTCGGAGGGCACGTCCGCCGGCTCGATGTAGAGGATCTTGGCGCCGAGCTCGAGACCACGACGGACCCACGCCGCGACGCCGGCACGCCGCTGCTGCTCGCTGCCATGAACGAGCACGAGATGACCATCCCAGCTGAGCATTTCCATCACCGGTTTCCCACCCGTCAGTCTCCTTCCGCGCAGTGTCGAACACAACCAGCCGTCGGTGCTTCCGGATGCCGCGCGGGCCCCCTCTCTCGGCCCCGGGACACGGCACGTCGGCGCTCACGGCAGGCCCGGGACGGTCCCCCGGCCGTCCCCGTCCATGGTCCGGATCTCGAACCAGACCGTCTTCCCAACGCCTGTCCGAGCGCGGCTGCTCCCCCAGGTGCTGGCCAGCTCGGAGACCAGGTGGAGGCCCATTCCGCACTCCTGGGCTTCCGGTGGGGGGCGCACCGGCGGCAGCGGTCGGCCGTCGTGGTCCTGCACCTCCACGCGCAGGACCTGGTCTGTGCGGTGGATTCGCACGGTGATGTCCGACTCAGCGACGGACCCGTCGCGCAGCGGATGACGGACGGCGTTCGCGACCAGCTCGCTGACCAGGAGCTCGGCGACGTCTCTCGACTCGTCGCGGAGACCGTCACAGGCTGCGGTGATCCGTCGACGGGCCGTCCGTGGTGCCGCCGCTGTTGCCGCGACCCGGAAGCTCTCAGTGAGGAGTCTGCTGTCCATGTGAAGCGTCCCGATGCCTTGCTGTTGCCGAACGAGGCCGTCAAGCGATCAATGTTGAGGTGCCCTGGTCATAGCGGCCGAAACAGAAGGTCTCGACGCTGCTCGAGGTCGTCCGAATTGCCCCATGATGGGACTGCGCTGGTCCAGACCTGGGACCGGGACGACGACGAGGGCATCGCCGCGGCGGCGCCGTCAGTCGGTGGCGCGGCGGCCGTACGACGGGGTGGTGGCCGCCTCGAACCCGCGCAGCACGGGCACGATCTCCTCG
The DNA here is from genome assembly GCA_963810035.1 of uncultured Actinomycetota bacterium. GTDB lineage: Bacteria > Actinomycetota > Actinomycetes > Propionibacteriales > Nocardioidaceae > Nocardioides_B. The sequence goes on along the minus strand of CAWEMA010000017.1, from coordinate 15,109 downwards.
GCCGAGGGCCGGCGCTCCGGGTCCATGTCGGTCATCCGGGTCAGCAGGGCCGGCCACCCCGGGGGCAGGCTGGACGGGATCAGCGGGGAGGCGTCGAGCCGGGCGAGCGCGGCCTCCATCGGGCCCCCCGTGTAGGCCCGTCGCCCGGTGAGCGCCTCGAGCAGCACCAGGCCGAGTGAGTAGACGTCACTGGCCGGAGTGACCGGTTCGCCGCGCACCTGCTCGGGCGCGATGTAGGCCGCCGTACCGATCGTCGCCCCGGTCCCGGTGTGCCCGGACGTGTCACCGAGCAGACGGGCGATGCCGAAGTCGGCCAGACGCACGATCCCGTCCCGGCCGATCAGGATGTTGCTGGGCTTCACGTCGCGGTGGACGATGCCGCGCGAGTGCACGTAGGCGAGCACGGCTGCGAGGTCGGCCCCGATGTGCGCCACCCGGTGGCCCGGGATGGACTTGCCCCGGCAGAACGGCGCGAGGCTCTTCCCGTCGATCAGGTCCATGACGAGGTAGGGGACGTCGTCGGAGACGCCTGCGTCGAGGACGGTCACCAGGTTCGGGTGGTCGAGGGCGGCCAGCATCTGGGCCTCCTCACGGAACCTGTCGCGGTCAGCGGTGCTGCTGGAGCGGTCCCGGAGCACCTTGACCGCGACCTCGCGCTCGAGCACGTTGTCGGTCGCCCGATAGACGTCCGCCATCCCGCCTCGGCCGACCAGGCCTTCCAGCGCGTAACGGTCATCCACGACCCCCGTGCCCTGCGTCAGCATTGTCGCGTCGGGTCCTCTCCTGCTTCACGGTGCCGTACTCGCACCGCCGTTCCTTGTACCCCGACCACCCGATCTCCACACGCACGGCCGACCCGACTGGTTCACGAGCTCGGGTTGCCGCCGCCCCGATCGACGGCCCGTTCACGTGTTCGCCACGGACGGCCCCAGATTTCTTCAGGGCGTCACACGGCGTAACGGTCCCGTCGCATGCCTCGGCCAGGCTGAGGACGTCCGAATCCGCACGCACCCGGGGGGCGCCATGACCGCCACGATCGACGAGACCCGCACCACGACCACCACGACCGTCACCTCGCACGTCGATGTCGACAAGGTCCGCGACGAGCGCCTGGCGGCTGCCGCGCAGCGCCGGGCGGCCGCCAGGGCGCGGGACCTCACCGCACTGCTGCGCGAGCGGCCCGACCTGGCCGGCGTGCACGCGCCGGCCGACTTCGCGGTGGACGCCGTGCGGTGGTGCGCCTGACGCCGGCGTCTCGGTTCCGGCAGAGTGGGACGGGTGACCGAACGACCGTCGGGCGTGATGACCGTGCTGCTGGGGCTGCGCCTCCTCGCCGAGCTCGCGATGCTGGCTGCACTGGCGTGGGGAGGGTGGCACCTGGCGGACAGCTCGGCGCTGTCCCTGGTGGCGGCCGTGCTGGTCCCCGCGACCGCCGCGGTCGTCTGGGGCAGGTGGGTCGCTCCCCGAGCCCCGCACCGGCTGGCGGACCCGGCTCGCGCAGCGGTGGAGCTGGTGCTGTTCGTGCTGGCGTTCGTGCTGCTGACCCGGTCCGAGCCGCGGCCCGACACCGTCGGGTGGGGACTGGCGATGCTGCTGGTCTACCTGGTCAGCATGCCCGCCCGCCGGGTCCGGGTCTGACCGGCCTCAGCGACGGCGACCGACCCCGAAGACGCCCCGCACGATCTCGCGGGCTGCGGTCCGCATCAGGTCACGCGCGGCCGGGGACTTCATGATGTCCTCCATGACGCTGCTGTCCTTCGTGGTGGGCTTGGTGGGCCTCTTCGACGTACGGGTGGTGCCCGACGGGTAGCCGATGTGGTCGTCGGCCCCGCCGCCGGTCGGCTGCCCGGCCTGCTGCTCGCGCCGCGCCTGCTCGGCACCCGCCTCGAGCTTGGCGGCCAGCTTCTCGCGGGCCGACTCCCGGTCGATGGCCTCGGCGTAGCGCGGCTTCAACGGGGAGGCCTCGACGGTCGCGGTCATCGCGCCCGGATCGGCCGGAGCCATCAGCGACTCGGGAGCCCGCAGCCGCGTCCACGCGACCGGGGTGGGCGCCCCGCGCTCGTTCATCACCGTGACGACCGCCTCGCCGATCCCGAGGGACAGGATCACCTTCCCGAGGTCGTCGTACGACGAGGTCGGGTAGGTGTTCACGGTCGCCTTGAGCGCCTTCGCGTCGTTGGGGGTGGCGGCCCGCAGCTGGTGCTGCACGCGGGAGCCGAGCTGCGCCAGGATCTCGTCCGGTACGTCGGTCGGGCTCTGCGTCACGAAGAACACGCCGACGCCCTTGGACCGGATCAGCCGCACGGTCTGGGTGATCGCCTGGAGGAAGTCCTTCGACGCGTCGGCGAACAGCAGGTGCGCCTCGTCGAAGAAGAAGACCAGGCTCGGCTTCTCTGGGTCGCCGAGCTCCGGCAGGTCGTGGAAGAGGTCGGCGAGCAGCCACATCAGGAACGTCGAGAAGACCGCCGGCCGGTCCTGCAGGTTCGGCAGCTCGACGAGCGAGATCACGCCCAGGCCGTCGCCGGTCGTGCGCAGCAGGTCCCGGGTGTCGAACTCGGGCTCGCCGAAGAACGCGTCGGCGCCCTGGTCCTCGAAGGCGATCAGCTCCCGCAGGATCACCCCCGCCGTCGACGAGGAGAGACCACCGAGGTTCTTCAGGGCGGCCTTGCCCTCGTCGGAGGTGAGGAAGCCGACGACCGCGCGCAGGTCGGCCAGGTCGAGCAGCGGCAGGCCCGCCCCGTCGGCGTAGTGGAACACCAGGCCCAGCGACGACTCCTGCGTGTCGTTGAGGCCGAGCACCTTGGAGAGCAGGGTCGGGCCGAAGGACGTCATCGTCGCGCGCAGCGGGATGCCGGTGCCCTGGCCACCGAGGGCGAGGTACTCCACCGGGAAGCCGGTCGCCTTCCACTGCTGGCCGACCGAGGCCGCCCGCGAGGTGGTCCTGGGGGTCTCGGCGCCCGGGGTGGAGAGACCGGAGAGGTCGCCCTTGATGTCGGCGGCGAAGACCGGCACCCCGTTGGCGGACAGCTGTTCGGCGAGCAGCTGCAGGGTCTTGGTCTTGCCTGTGCCGGTCGCGCCGGCCACGAGCCCGTGCCGGTTGAGCATCCCGAGCGGGATCCGGACGTGTACGTCGGAGAGGTCATCGGCCGTGAGCATCAGCCCGCCGAGCTCGAGCGCCGGCCCCTCGAACGCGTAGCCGGCGGCCACGGTTGCGGCGATCGAGTCCTGCTCGGATGACGGGTCGCTCATGCTCGCACCCTAGCGTCGCGGGGCGGCACCTTATGCTTGCGACCGTGATCTTCAAGCGCGTGGGCGACGGCAGGCCCTACCCCGAGCACGCACTGGGTCCGCGGGACTGGGCCGCGCTGCCCCCACGGCAGGTTCGGCTCGACGACCTGATCACCACCAAGGACACCCTCCAGCTCGCGGCGCTGCTCGACGAGGACTCGACGTTCTTCGGAGACCTGTTCGCGCACGTGGTCGAGTGGCGCGGCGACCTCTACCTCGAGGACGGCCTGCACCGCGCGCTGCGGGCCGCCCTGCAGCAGCGCCAGGTGCTGCACGCCCGCGTGCACGTGGTGGAGGGCTGAGCGCGATGGCACGACGAAATCTGACGACGGCGGTCACCCTGCTGGTGCTCGTCGGCATCCTGGTGGTCGGCCTGGTCCTGGGCATGAGGTCCCTGTTCGCCCCGCTGCCCGGGGCTGACAAGGCCGCCGCCACCCCGTCGCCGACCTGCTCCCCCAAGACCGTCCTCAAGGGGGAGCGGATCCGGTCGACCCAGGTGCAGGTGAGCATCTTCAACGGCGGCACCCGCGCCGGCCTGGCCGACATGACGATGGGGGCCCTGGCGAAACGGGGCTTCACCAAGGGCGAGATCGGCAACGCACCGTCGGACGCGAAGGTGCGGTCCGTGCAGGTGCTCACCACCGAGAAGAACGACCTGGCGGCCCAGCTCGTGGCGCGGCAGTTCGGACGGAAGACGAAGGTCACCGTGACCGCCACCGACCTCGGGCCCGGCATCGACATCATCGTGGGCAACGACTTCGAGAAGCTGGCCAAGGCCAAGCGGGTCATCGTGGTGAAGAAGTCCTCGTCGGTGTGCGTCCCGCTGCCCGGCGCGACGCCGACGACAGCCAGCTGATAGGCCGGACCCGCCGCCGGCCGGCTCAGGAGGGTTCGGGCCCGCCGAGCCAGTCCGCCAGCCGTCCCCGCACGGACACCGCGCGCAGCCGCTCCTCGGTCGCCTCCCGGGCCTTGCGTGGCGTGACGACCAGCATGTCGTCCCCGTGACGGAGGACCGTGCGCTGGTCAGGGACCAGGGTGCGGCCGTCCCGCACCAGCAGCGACACCGACGCGCCGACAGGCAGCCGGAGCTCCCCGACCTCGACGCCGTGCAGCCGTGACCGGCGGGTGATGTTGACCTGCAGCAGGTCGGCGGCGATCCGCTCCAGCGGAGCCGCCTCCACGTCCAGGTCACGCGGCTCGCCGCGTTGGGTCACCCGCAGCCGGTCGGCGACCCACGGCAGCGTCGGTCCGGTGACCAGCGTGAAGATCACCACCATCACGAAGACGATGTCGAACAGCTCCTCCGCGCCGCCCACGTTGCCCGCGAGCGGGATCGTGGTCAGCACGATGGGTACGGCGCCCCGCAGGCCGGCCCACGACACGAACACGTGCTCGCGCGCGGACATTTGGTGGGTCCAGGCGCACGCGAGCACCGACAGCGGCCGCGCCACGAAGGTCAGCAGCAGGCCCGCCAGCACCGCGATCACGACGTGGTAGACCGAGATCCGCTCGGGCGAGACGAGCAGGCCGAGCATCACGAACAGCCCGATCTGCGCGAGCCAGGCCACCCCCTCGGAGAAGGACCGGGTCGCCGCGCGGTGCGGCAGCTCGCTGTTGCCGAGGATGAGCGCGGCCGTGTAGACCGCGGCGAACCCCGACGCGTGCAGGGCGGCCGTGCCGGCGTACGCCAGGATCGCCAGCGACAGCACGGCAAGCGGGTAGAGGCCGGACGAGGGCAGCGCCACCCGGCGCATCACCCAGGCTCCGCCGAACCCGACGGCGAGTCCGCAGGCCACGCCCATGCCGAGCTCGTAGACCACGATGCCCACGAAGCCGAGGACGCCGTGCTCGAGGGCGGTGCCGGCGCTGACCAGGGTCACCAGCAGCACGGTCGGCGCGTCGTTGAGGCCGGACTCCGCCTCGAGCGCACCGGTGAGCCTCCGGGGCAGGGGCACCCGCCGCAGCACCGAGAACACCGCGGCGGCGTCGGTCGGTGAGGTGACCGCGCCGAGCAGCACCGCCAGCTGCCAGTCGAGGCCGAGCAGGTAGTGCGCGCCCACGGCGACGACGGTGACGCTGACCGCGACACCGATCGTCGCGAGCGAGACCCCCAACCGCATCGCGGGCCTGATCTCGCCCCAGTGCGTGGTCAGGCCACCTTCGGCGAGGATCAGCACCAGCGCCGCGAACCCGAGTGCGTGCGCGATGTTCGCGTCCTCGAACTGGATGCCGAGCCCGGACTCGCCGAGCAGCACGCCCATCAACAGGTAGACCAGCAGGCTGGGCAGCCCGGCCCGGACCGAGAGCCTCACCGCGAGGATCGCAACGAGCATCACGACAGCGCCGACCAGAAGGACGAGGTCCATCTGGTGCGCGTCGAAGCTCACGGTCACCTCGGCGTGTACGGGGGGCGGGGCCTCATCCTAGTGGGCGGCAGCCGGGGCGCCGTGAGGGCGGCCGCCCTCGCCGGGGGATGGACAAGGACGGCCGCGACTCGAGGCGGGAGCGGGCCCGCACAGCCCGAAGGTGCCGTGGCCAACGGTCGAGTCTCCATAGCCCGTTGGGGCGGTCGACGGTCACAGCGGGCAAGGCCGGTCGTGGGCGACGCGCTTCATCCGGTCGTGGTCGGCGACCTGGCACGAGGCGGTGGTGTTCAGCTCGTTCGCGGGCGCACCCGCAGAGATCAGCGAGGCGCTGGTGCGTCTGGAGGACTGGCTCGGCTGACCTGACCTGGGTTACCGCTTGGTCATCCGGCTGACCTCGTGCCAGAGGGCCTCGCCGACCGGCACGGGCTGGTGCCCGAGCCAGCCATGGCACAGCACGATCGTCCGCTCGAGCAGGTCGACGAGGATCCCGTCGGAGTCGGAGACGACCGCCGCCGACATCCCGGACACGGCCGAGTGCACGATGGCCGGTGCGCTGCGCTTGGCGAAGCTGCTGCCGCTGCCCCAGCCCAGGGCGGTGAAGCCGCGCGCCCAGTCCCGGGCGTGCGGCACGCAGTCGAGGGCGGCCTCAGTGCGCGGGTCGAGGTAGTGCTTGGACCTGCCCTCCAGCAGGTTGAGCATCCGCTCGCAGCGCAGCAGGCCGACAGCGGCGACGCCCTGGCGTTCGGACGCGGTGATCGGCAGGGCGGCGAGCGCGGCCTCGCGGGCGATCCACGCGTCGACGCGCGGGTCGTTGCCGGTGAGCCCGATCACCTCGGGGATCAACGGTGCCAGACGGGTGCGGGCGTGGTCACCGACGTGGTCGTTGACGTCACGGGCCAGAGACGCAAGCAGCGGGTGCGTGCAGGCGGGGTGGTCCGACCAGGGCTCGCCTGCGAGGTAGGAGGCCAGCTCCATGAAGCACGCGCCCTTCTTCGGGGAACGGTGCTTGCCGCGTGACAGGACGGGCATCAGATCTGGGGTGTGCGTGTTGTGGGTCCTCTGGATCATCGTGACCAGCTCCGTGGGCGCAGTTCCCGCGCACGCGGTCCGTCGTGCGCGACCTTGTGGTCAGTCTGCTCCCGACCCGAGTCGAGCCACAAGACCTGATCGGGCTACACGTGGAAATGCCTTGTCACGGTGGGAAGTACCGCGTGATGCGACCGGCTCGCGAGCGTCCCGGGCGTGCGGGCTCCGCGGTCAGGAGCCGTTGAAGGTCGTCTGCGGACAGCATGCCGACGACGCGTTCGTCCTCGACGACCACCGCGCGTCCGGGTGGGTGCTGGAGCGTGACTGCGCACTCGGCGAGCGGCTGCTCCGGGCGCACCGTCGGGACCCGGTCCCGGCCGAGCATGATCTGTCCGACGCTCACCCGGGCACGGTCCTCGATCGGGACCGCACCGGCGCTGCGGGTCAGCATCAGCCCGACCAGTCGTCCCTCATCCGTCACCGGGTAGGCACGGTGCGGCCCGGTGTCGTCGAGCAGGCCCGCGAACTCCGCGATGGTGCCCGTGCGCCGCAGGGTCTGCGGGGGCACCGTCATCACGTCCCGCACCAGCCGTCCGGCCAGGGCGTGCTGCGCACGGGCGCCGACCGCCTCCTGCTGGGCGGCCGCTGCGATGAACCAGCCCAGCACGACGAACCAGACCCCGGACAGGTCACGGCCCGGGGCGATCAGCACGATCATCACGCCCCACGTCACCAGGACCGCGGCGAACACCCGGCCCGCGGCCGCGGCCGTGAGTGTGGCCCGGTGTCGGTCCCCGCTCCGCTTCCACAGCAGCGCGTGCAGCAGCCGCCCGCCGTCCAGCGGAAGCGCCGGCACCAGGTTGAACACGAGCAGCAGCGCGTTGATGCTGGCCAGGTACGCCGGCACGCCGGAGACGGTCTCGGGCAGCCCGAGGAGGTCCGCCGCCACGGCGAGGACCCAGAAGACGAGTGTCAGGACGGCGGTGGTGAGCGGTCCGGCCGCGACCACCCGGAGCTCAACCCGCGGGGAGGGCAGCTCCTCGTCGGCGCGCGAGACACCGCCGAACAGCCACAGGGTGATCTCCTTGATCTGGACGCCGTCCCGCAGCGCGACGAGGGTGTGGCTCAGCTCGTGGAGCAGCACCGAGGCGAAGAACAGCACGGCCGCGACGGCGGCCATCACCAGATAGGCCACCAGGCCGTGGCCGGGGTACGACGCCGGGAACAGCCCGTAGGCGAGGGACCACACGACCAGCAGGAAGATCAGCACCCAGGACCAGCTCACCGAGACCGGGACGCCCCTGACCCGGAACAGCGTCACCGTCGACGTCGCCATCTGTCCTCCGTCGTGGCCGCAGTGCCACCCGGCGTGCGGGCGACCAGAGGAGAGGAGGTCTCCATGCTGCGAAAGTCCCACCGCCGATGTGCCGGTCCCAGGGCCGAAGGTCATCAGGCGCCGTCCGCGCGAGGCGCGTGGTTCTCGGTTCGCCGGACGGGCCGACCCTAGGCTGCGGGTATGGCCTTCCAGCTGTTCACCGTCGCCGACGCCCCGCCCGTCGAGTTCGGCGACCGGGCGTCGTACAACTTCAACACCCACGGGCTGCTGGTGATCACCACCGGCGAGGGCAAGCGGCTGACCTACTCGCCCCAGGCCTGGTTGCGGATCGAGGACCAGCCCAACGCGTCGGTCTGGTAGCCGAAGGGGGGTGCGTCGGAGCCCGGTTCGCCGGGGTCTGATCGCCGCGGGGGAGACGTGTCCTTTGCCAAACCGCGCATTTGCGCACGTGTCCCCTGACCAGCCAAGGCTGGTCAGATCGGGCCGTTGACGAAGCGACACCGCAGTGCGAGCGTGGTGACCGCGCCCTGGTCCTGGTCGTTCTCAGGCAGCGCGGGCAACTCTGACCCCTGGTGTGGTGGGCCCGTACCACCACACGGTGGCTCGGTCGAAGCGGCACCGGGCTCGGCGCACGGTGTCCGAACAGGCAAGACCGAGGATCGTAGGCGCGGTTGATGACACAGACTCGGAGCGACGGGGGCAAGCAAAGGATGAAGCGTGCGTCGACCTCCGGCAACGGGGCCTTCGCAGGCGACGAGTCCCGGTGCGGGGTCGGCGCCACCCGTACCCTGCGCAGGTCGCTGCACTCCCCCGCCGAGGCCCGGGCCTTCATCGCCGAGGAGATCTGCGCCGAGCACGCGAGCCTGGCCACCTCCGCTGTCGCGCTGGTGACGAGCGAGCTGGTCACGGACGCCGTCCTGCGCAGCGACGGGGCTCTGATCACGATCACCCTGGAGTGCGACGTCACCACCGTGAAGCTGTCGCTGACCTGCACGCTCGAGTCTTCGAGCGAGAGCTCGCGGCTCGAGCTCGGGGACTCCATCTCCGGCAGGATCGTGGACAGCATCGCCCGGGCCACCGGGGCCGAGCAGTCGGAGCACGAGCTGACCATGTGGTGCACGATCCCGACCGGGCACACGCCGCCGCCCCCGGCTCAGCCACGCCGGTCGTAGACGGCTCCCGGCTGCCCACCCAGCGCACGGCCGCCTGCCCAGGGCCGGGCACGGCGCATGAGGCCCTCACCCCCAGGGGGTGAAGGCCTCACGCGGTGGCTTCGCTAGTTCCAGCTGTTGTGGTTCCAGTTGTTGTTGTCCCAGTTGTTGTTGTCCCACTTGTTGCGGTGGCTGTCGCAGCGGTCGCCGCCCTGCCGGGCGTTCCAGCTGTTGTTCCAGCCGTCCCAGTTGCGGTGGTTGTTGCAGTGGTGCCGCTTGTGGTGGTGCCGGTTCTTGCAGTGGTCGTTGTGCTTCCAGTCGGAACGGTTCCAGTCGGAGTTGTTCCAGTTCCGGTCACAGTGGCTGCTGCCACCCCCGTTGTCGTGACCACCACTCTGGGCTGCCGCCGCGGTGGACATCGGGGCCACCGCGATCAGCGCGGCGCTGCTGAACAGTGCAGCAGCGATTCTGAGCTTTCTCATCGAGCTTCCCTCTCCCTCTTGGATCTGCTTTTCGGGTTGTGCTGTTGCGCAACGCAACCAAGCAATCACGGGGTTCCGGGGAGGTGCCATGACACCACCTGTCGGCGTGATGGCTGGTCTCGATGGGTCTTTACCTTGGGTTACAACCCGCTGTTCGGGCTATTTCGAACCACCCAGATGCGCGTCGGAATCATCCTGTTAGGCCACTGCGTGACACGCCTTCATCTGGTAATTGCGGTAGGCGCACCCGCTCGAGGGCAGGGAGCGTACTTCCGGGGGCAGGTCACCAGCCGCCAGAATGGCGAGGGGACCCGACGTGGTCCGAGCGGGCGACAGGAGCGCGACATGGACCTGGGCACGACATACCTCGGGCTCCGTCTCCGCAATCCGCTGGTCGCCTCTGCGTCCCCGCTGTCGCAGACGGCGGATGGCGTGATCGGCCTGGTCGACGCGGGAGTCGGCGCGGTCGTGCTGCACTCCCTGTTCGAGGAGCAGATCCGCGACGACGCCCTCGACGTGGCCCCGAGCTCGTCGCACTTCTTCGACAACCCCGCCGGCCCCGGCGGCTCGCAGCGCTACCTCGACCTGATCGAGGAGTGCGTGCGGTCGGTGGACGTCCCGGTCATCGCCAGCATCAACGGCACCTCCAGGCAGGGCTGGACGTCATTCGCCCGACGGATGCAGGACGCCGGCGCTGCCGCGGTCGAATGCAACTTCTACACCGTGCCCGAGCACATCCAGATGCCCGCTCGAGACGTCGAGACACGGTGCCTCGAGGTCGTCGGCGCCCTCAAGCAGGTGCTCACCGTCCCCGTGGCGGTCAAGCTGACGCCATACTTCTCCTCCTTCGGTGACGTCGCGCTGCGCCTGGTGGAGGCGGGCGCGGACGGCCTGGTGCTGTTCAACCGGTTCCTGCAGCCGCAGATCGACGTGCACTCGCTGGCCGTGACCCCCGTCATCGGGCTGTCGCACTCCTCCGACGCCCGGCTGCCTCAGACCTGGATCGCCCTGCTCCGCGAGCAGCTCACCGTCTCGCTCGCCGGCACCAGCGGGGTCGAGACCGCCGACGACCTCGCGGCCTACCTGCTCGCCGGGGCGGACGTCGTGGAGTGCGCGTCGGCCTTCCTGCGGCACGGGCGCGACTACGCCACGGTCCTGCTCGACGGGCTCGTCTCCTGGGCCGACGAGCACGGGTTCACCTCCGTCGAGGAGTTCCGCGGCAGGCTGGCCGTGCCGTGGCGCGTGGACAGCCGCGAGTACGCCCGCGAGGGGTACGTCGCGGCGCTGCAGACCGCGCGTCGCAGCTACCGGAACCGGTAGCCGGCCTCGTCAGGGGGTACGCGCCGGGCTGGCCTAGCCCCCCGCGCGAGGGCCCTTGCCACGCGAAGGCGGGCGGAGAAGCGTGAGACGCACCGGTGGCGCCACCGGGGCGCTGCCCCGTTCGAAGGGGTCAGATCGTGTACGCACGTTCCACCACACTGCGCGGCCGGCCAGCGTCCGTCGACGCAGGAACCGCATACTTCCGCGACGAAGTACTCCCCGCACTCCAGGACGTCGATGGCTTCGTCGGCGCCTCCCTGATCGTCGACCGGGACACCGGGCTGTGCATCGTCACCGCGTCCTGGGCCTCGACGGAGGCGAGGCAGGCGAGCGCGGACCAGGTGCGAGCCATGCGAGAGCGGGCCGCCGCCGTCTTCGGCGCCGGCGCCACCCAGGTCGACGAGTGGGAGATCGCCGTCATGCACCGGGACCACACCGCGCGCGAGGGGGCCTGCGTGCGCGCCACCTGGACCCGTGTCGACCCGGCCGACATGGACCGGGCGATCGACGTCTGGAAGCTCGCCGTGCTCCCGGCCACCGAGGCGATCGACGGGTTCTGCAGCGGCAGCCTCATGGTCGACCGCGCGTCCGGCCGTTCGGTCGGCAGCATGACCTACGACAGCCGCGCGGCACTGGAGTCGAGCCGGAAGCAGGCCGCGAGCATCCGGGCGGACGCGATCAAGGATGCCCGCGCCGAGGTGCTGGACGTCCACGAGTTCGACCTGGCCCTGGCCCATCTGCACGTACCCGAGATGGCCTGACCGACACAGCCCGCCGCCAGGCGAGACGCCTGTCCTCCGCTTTCGGGGGGCCGGCGTCTTTCGCTGCAGAGAGGGTCACCCGCAGCGGATGGGTCTGGTGGTGGCCGGCCACCGCTCGACGTCGTGGAGGTCGTGGAGGTCGTTGGCGACCACGAAGGCGATCTTGGTGCGCCCGTCGACGTCGTAGGAGAGGAGGATGCGACGGTCGTCCTTGCGTTCGACCCGGTAGCCCGTGGCCGGGAGTCGCGTGCCCAGTTCCTCCTCCTCCAAGAGGTTCTCCAGTGCCCGGGTGGCGCTGCTCTGTACCGACGCCAGCCCGCTGAGTAGTCGGCACCGCCCCCGTCGTACGGGACGCACGCGCACTCCAGGGCACGGCCAGCCGCTCCGGACCGGGCCTGGACGGTCGTCTCGTCGTGGCAGTCGACCGGCAGGCTCATCGGCCCGTCGTACGGCGAGGAGACCGGACCCGCCCCGACCACCGTCGCCGAACCGCAACCCGCGAGCGTCAGCACCGTGGCGACGGCTATGACGACCTGGCGCACGTGAGTTCCCCCTCCCTGCTCGTTCTCACACTCCGACGCGGACGGAGCCGTCGCGGATCCGAACACGGGCATTGCGGGTCCGAACCGTGGTCCCCGGCCCAGCCCGCCGCCGCTCTCGTCGCCCCAAGCTTGTCGCCCTCGCTCCTCGCACGCCCTTCTTCATCCGCTGTGCATGATGCGTCGCCGCGACCGGGGTTGCAGCGTGGAGCTCAATCAGTGTTGCCATCAGGAGGACTGACCATGAGTGACATTCGACAGCCGCAGACGCAGACCGGCACCGGGCGGGTTCCGCAGCAGCGTGGGCACCGGGAGGAGGTCCCCGAGACCTCGATGTGGACCGGCTGGGTGACCTTCGGGGCGATGATGATGATCCTGCTGGGGTCGTTCCAGGCGATCGCCGGACTCGTTGCCCTGCTCGACGACGGCTACTACAAAGTGGCCAGCAACGGCCTGGTCGTGCACTTCAACTACGCGACCTGGGGAACGGTGCACCTGATCGTCGGCCTGGTTGCGCTGGGAGCCGGCATCGGCCTGATGACCGGAGCGATGTGGGCCCGGGTGACGGGCGTCATCGTCGCGATGGTCAGCGCGATCGTGAACGTCGCCTTCCTCTCCGCCTACCCGCTGTGGGCGCTCACCATGATCGCCCTCGACGTGGTCATCATCTACGCCATCACCGCCCACGGTGGGGAGCTCAAGAACCCGCAGTACTGAGGCCGCTCCGTTGGGGCCGTGCGGAGCAGGCGCCTTTCACTCGAGGCGCCGCTGTGAGCCTCCGCACAGAGGTGCTGCCAGAACAACGAAAAATCGACAGGAACCCGCCCCCGGTTCGGGGGCGGATTCCTGTCGATCGATGGGCTTCGAAACTGTCGAAGCCCCGCGGCGGTGGCGGTGGGATTTGAACCCACGGAGGTCGTGAAACCTCACACGCTTTCGAGGCGTGCTCCTTAGGCCGCTCGGACACGCCACCGCCGACGAGGGTACCGGAACGGGTGCGCACCTCCGAAATCGGTCAGGGTCCGGTGCGGTGGGTGGCGAAGAAGTCGAGCAGCAGGGCGGAGGACTCGTCAGCCAGCACGCCGCTGACCACCTCGGGCCGGTGGTTCAGCCGCCGGTCGCGTACGACGTCCCACAGCGACCCGACGGCACCGGCCTTCTCGTCGTACGCGGCGAAGACCAGCCGGTCGAGGCGCGAGAGCACGATCGCCCCGGCGCACATCGTGCACGGCTCGAGGGTGACGACCAGGGTGCAGCCGGACAGCCGCCACTCCCCCCGCTTGGCCGCGGCCTCGCGCAGCGCGACCACCTCGGCGTGCGCGGTGGGGTCGGCGTCGGCCTCCCGGCGGTTCCGCCCGCGGCCCACGACGACGCCGGCGGGGTCGAGGACGACGGCCCCGATGGGTACGTCGGACGTGGCGAGCGCCGCACGTGCCTCGTGGAGGGCCTCCCGCATCGCAGGGACCCAGGTCGCCGAGAGGGTCACGACGCGGTGACGCCGACGACCTCGTCGTACAGGCGACCGAAGCCGAGCCGGGTGGCGATGTCGCCGAGCATCTCGTCGGGGTAGAGCTCGTAGTCGTCGACCAGCGCGCCCATGTCCATGGCGCCCAAGCCGAGGTCGGCGACGATGCCGAGATCCCCGGCCGGCTCCTGCTCCTCCTCGTCGTCGGGCAGCGGCAGCTCGAGGTGCTCGACGACGGAGCGGGCGATCGGCCAGTCGGTCGCGGCCGTCACGTCGGAGAGCAGGATCCGGACCTCGGCGCCCAGCACGCGCACCAGGAGGAAGAAGTCCTCATCGATGGAGACCATCCCGAGCGAACCGCCGTCACCGGGGTAGCGGCGCAGCTCCGCCGCGAAACCGTCGAGGTCGGCCGCCTTCTCGGGGTCGAGCTCCTGCAGCTGCCACACGCCTTCTTCGCGGTAGGCCACCAGAGCGAAGTCCACGCCCTCGGCGTTGGCTTCGAACTCCTGCGACATGTGTCGCCTCCCTGTTCCTCGGCCCCGCTCTCGCTGACTTTGCGCCTTGTCTTGATGGTGACAGGTCGCCCGGCCTCGCACCACCACCGCGGTACGCACTAGGTTGACGGCCATGCGTATTCACGTCGCCGACCACCCGCTGATCGCGCACAAGCTGACCACCCTGCGGGACGAGCGGACCGACTCGCCGACCTTCCGCCGGCTGGCCGACGAGCTGGTCACGCTGCTGGCCTACGAGGCGACGCGCGACGTACGCGTGGAGACGGTGACGGTGCGCACCCCGGTGGCGGACGCCCAGGGCATCAAGCTGGCCAGCCCGAAGCCGCTGGTCGTACCGATCCTGCGGGCCGGCCTCGGCATGCTCGACGGGATGATGCGGCTGCTGCCCACCGCGGAGGTCGGCTTCCTCGGCATGGTGCGCAACGAGGAGACGCTGGACGCGTCGACGTACGCCGAGCGGCTGCCGGACGACCTGTCCGGGCGGCAGTGCTACGTGCTCGACCCGATGCTGGCGACCGGGGGCACGCTCGCGGCGGCGATCCGGTTCCTGGTCGACCGCGGCGCCGACCACATCACCGCGATCTGCCTGCTCTCGGCCCCCGAGGGCTGCGCCCGGCTGGAGAAGGAGCTCGAGGGGCTCGACATCCCGGTGGCCGTGGTGACCGCGGGGATGGACGAGCGGCTGAACGAGAAGGGCTACATCGTGCCCGGTCTGGGCGACGCCGGGGACCGGCTGTACGGCATCGTCGGCTGACCCGTCCCCAACTGCGCGACACGCCGCTCACTCTGCCGAGTAGGTGACGGGTCGCGGTCAGAAGTCGAAGATGGGGACGATGCCGGTGGCGATGAGCACCAGGAGC
>CAWEMA010000016.1:0-24066 GCA_963810035.1 uncultured Actinomycetota bacterium | reverse complement strand
GATGCCATGGTGCCAGGCTGCGCACGAGGTCTAGCGTCGAGGCGTTGTGCTGCGTCGACACGGCCAGAGGGGAAGGTATGGAGAAGCGCGCAAGCGCCACGACAACGTGCACGGCCCTGTTCGCCGAGCCGGTGCCGTGAGCGAGCTGGTCGAGCTGACCCCCGCCGAGTGCCGGCAGCACCTGGACCGGGGCGGGGTTGGTCGCTTGGCGTTCCTGACCCCGCGCGGGCTCCGCATCGTGCCACTGAACTACACCACCAACCCGGGCGTGATCGTGTTCCGCACCTTGCCTGCCTCCGAGCTCGGCACCTACGGGGACGGGGCCGAGGCGGCCTTCGAGATCGACGAGATCGACCCTGTGACCGAGCAGGGCTGGAGCGTCGTGGCCTTCGGTCGGCTGGAGGGTCCCTCCGAGACCGACGAGAAGTGGGACATCCGGGGCTGGCGCAACCCCCGCCGTGGAGCGGCGGCCACCGGGTGCGCCAGATGAGGCTCCGGTGGGATGTCCTCACCGGTCGCCGCATCGTGCGCCGCGGCGCGTCCACGTGACGCGTGACCGCTGCCACTTGGTGACCTAGGGCTGGGGAGAAGGTCTTTCGGCCTGTGTCGGTGACGGGACCCGCGACATAGCGTCGTGGGTGCAAGCGTTCACCGCCGATCGGAGCAGGACCCATGAAGATCGTGGTGCTGGTCAAGTACGTACCGGAGCCCACCGCCGCGTGGCGGTACAACGACGACCGGACCCTCGACCGGGCCGGTGTGGAGGGACGACTATCGGAGCTCGACGAGTACGCCGTCGAGCAGGCGCTCGCACTGGTGGAGAACGGCCTGTCCGCCACGGTGACCTTCGTGACCATGGGGCCCGCCCGGGCGGTCGACGGCCTGCGCAAGGCCCTGGCCATGGGCGGTGACGACGGCATCCACATCAGCGACGAGGCACTGCACGGCTCCGACGCACTGGCCACCTCGCTGGTGTTGGCCCGCGCCGTCGAGCGGACCGGGTTCGACCTGGTCGTCTGCGGCATGTCGTCCACGGACGCGGAGATGTCCGTGGTCCCGGCGATGGTCGCCGACCGGCTCGGGGTGCCCCAGGTCACCTTCGCCAGCGCGCTGTCCGTCGACGACGGCTCGGTCACGATCCGTCGCGACGGAGACACGGCAGTCGAGGAGGTGGTCGCCACGCTCCCGGCCGTGGTCTCGGTGACCGACCAGACCGGCGAGGTCCGCTACCCGTCCTTCAAGGCGATCATGGCGGGCAAGAAGAAGCCGGTAACCACCTGGACCCTGGCCGACCTCGGCGTCGAACCTGCCCTTGTCGGTGCGGCTGGTGCCGCGACCGCCGTGCGCAGCGCGGCCCCCCAACCTCCCCGCCAGGCGGGCGTCGTCGTCGTCGACGACGGCGGGGCCGCCGCTCAGATCGCCGACTTCCTCGTCGCTCAGAGGCTGCTGTGACGGCTACGCCCGACGACCCGACCCAGAAGGAGACCCCTCGTGTCCGGAGTGCTTGTACTCGTCGAGACCGTGAACGGAACGGTCCGCAAGGCCAGCCTCGAGCTGCTCACCCTCGCACGGCGCCTCGGAGAGCCGGCTGCGCTGGTGTGCGGCCCGGCGGACGAGGCGCTGCTCAAGCTCCTCGGGGAGTACGGCGCCACGCACGTGTACGCGGTGGAGAACCCCGACCTCGAGGAGTTCCTGGTCGCGCCGAAGGCCGAGGCGCTGGCGGCCGTCGTACGCCGGACCGCTCCGGCCGCTGTGCTCGTCACCGCGGACCATGAGGGCACGGAGGTCGCCGCGCGCGCCGCCGTGCGCCTCGACTCCGGGATCATCACCGACGCGGTCGACGTCGTGGCGGGGGACGGTGGCCCGCTCGTCACCCAGTCGGTGTTCGCGGGAAGCTGGGCCACCCAGAGCCAGGTGGTGCGTGGCACGCCGGTGATCACGGTCCGGCCCAACGCCGTCGCTCCCGAGGCCGCTCCCGTCGAGCCCGTCGTCGAGACTGTCACCGTCGACGTCGGGGCGGCGGACCGCGGTTCCCGGATCGCACAGCGGACGCCCAAGACCGGCACCGGGCGCCCCGACCTCGCCGACGCCTCCGTCGTGGTCGCCGGAGGGCGCGGGATGGGGTCGGCCGAGGCGTTCGCGCTGCTGGAGCGGCTGGCCGACTCGCTGGGCGGTGCGGTGGCCGCGTCGAGAGCCGCCACCGACCTCGGCTGGTACGGCCACGACTTCCAGATCGGTCAGACCGGCAAGACCGTCGCGCCCCAGCTCTACCTGGCCAGCGGCATCTCGGGGGCGGTCCAGCACAGGGCCGGCATGCGCGGCTCTCGCACGATCGTCGCCATCAACAAGGACCCGAAGGCCCCGATGTTCCGCTTCGCGGACTTCGGCGTGGTGGGGGACGCCCATGCCGTGCTCCCCGCGCTCATCGACGAGGTCGAGCGGCGCAAGGGCTGACGGTCCCGGCCACCGAGGGAGGCAGAGGTGACACTGCGACTGGTCATCGGTCTGGGCATGACGGCCGTGGCGTTCTGGTTCGCCGGACGCCGGCTCCTCCTGCTCTACCGGCTGGGACGCCACGGACAGCCGGTGGAGCCGGGACGCACGGACCACGTCGCTGCCCGGCTCAAGGCCGAGCTGGTCGAGGTCCTCGGACAGCGCAAGCTCCTGAAATGGACAGTGCCCGGCATCGCGCACGTCCTTGCGTTCTGGGGCTTCATCCTGCTGATGCTCACCCTGGTCGAGGGGTACGGCGCCCTGTTCAACCGGGAGTTTCACATCCCGCTGATCGGCCAGCAGCCCTGGCTGGGCTTCCTCGAAGACCTGGTCGCGGTCCTCGTTCTCGTGTCGGTCGCCGTGTTCGCGGTGATCCGAGCCGTGCACTCACCCCGTCGGGAGGGTCGGCGCTCGCGCTTCTTCGGGTCCCACCTCGACGCCGCCTGGCTCGTCCTGTTCATGATCTTCAACGTCGTGTGGAGCCTGCTGCTCTACCGAGGTGCCCAGATCAATGGCGGGGTCTTCCCGTACAGCAGCGGGGCCTTCGCCTCCGCGTGGGTCGCCGGCCTGCTCCGGCCGCTGGGCCGCGACGCCAACGAGGCCATCGAGACCGTCGGCATTCTGGTGGCCCTCGGCATCATCCTCGCTTTCCTCGTCCTGGTGGTGCACAGCAAGCACCTGCACATCATCACCGCCGTCTTCAACGTCGGCCTCTCCCGGCGACCCCGGGGGCTCGGCGCGCTGCTCCCTGTGCACTCGGGCGGCCGGCCGGTCGACTTCACCGACCCCGGCGACGAGGACCTGATGGGCCGAGGCGCGATCGAGGACTTCACCTGGAAAGGCATGCTCGACTTCGCCACGTGCACCGAGTGCGGTCGATGCCAGTCGATGTGCCCGGCCTGGAACACCGACAAGCCGCTGTCACCCAAGCTCCTCGTGATGTCGTTGCGTGACCATGCGCTCGCGAAGGCGCCGTACCTTCTGGCGGCCGACGAGGCCGAGCGGGCCTCGCTGCCGGAGGCGGTCCGGACCGAGGCCGAGCGTCCGCTGGTGGGCGACGCCGAGGCCGGCGGTGTCATCGACCCGGACGTCCTGTGGTCGTGCACCACGTGCGGTGCGTGCGTGGAGCAGTGCCCGGTCGACATCGAACACATCGACCACATCGTGGACATGCGCCGTTACCAGGTGCTGGTGGAGAGCGCCTTCCCGGAGTCGGCGAACCCGATGCTCCGCAACGTCGAGCACGCCGGCGACCCGTGGGGGATGGGCACGGCCGCCCGGATGGGATGGGCCGCCGACCTGCCGTTCCAGGTCCGCGTGCTCGGCGCCGACGGCGAGGACCGGCTGCCGGACGACGTGGAGTACCTCTTCTGGGTGGGTTGCGCGGGAGCGCTGGACGAGAAGGCTCAGCAGACCACCCGCGCGGTGGCCGAGCTGCTCGATGCCGCCGGGGTGTCGTTCATGGTGCTCGGTGAGGGGGAGACCTGCACCGGTGACCCCGCCCGTCGCATGGGGCACGAGTTCCTGTTCCAGATGCTGGCGCAGCAGAACGTCGAGACGCTCAACGCCGCAGGCGTGCGCAAGATCGTGGCCACCTGCGCGCACTGCTTCAACACGTTGGCCAACGAGTACCCCCAGCTCGGCGGGCAGTACGAGGTCGTCCACCACACTCAGCTGCTGGCCCGGCTCGTCGCCGAGGGCAGGCTCCGCCCGGCCGGTCCGGTCGACGCGACCGTCACCTACCACGACGCCTGCTACCTCGGCCGCCACAACCGGGTCTTCGCGCCGCCGCGAGAGCTCCTCGGCAGCGTCCCCGGCGTCCGGCTCGCCGAGATGCCCCGGAACCAGGAGAGGTCCTTCTGCTGCGGCGCCGGCGGAGCCCGGATGTGGATGGACGAGACGATCGGCCAACGGATCAACGAGAACCGCGCCGACGAGGCGCTCTCCCTGCAGCCGGACATCGTCGCGGCCGCGTGTCCGTTCTGCATCGTGATGCTGTCCGACGGTGTCTCACGGCGCCAGCAGGAGGACGAGGCGCACGACACCGTCGAGGTCACCGACGTGGCCGAGGTGCTGCTGCGCTCGGTCCGCAGCACCGTCACCGAGGCGCCCTCGCCCCGTTCCGCCACCCCGTCCGAAGGAAACCCGTCATGACCTCCACCCCCTCCACGACTCACCTCGGCGGCGAAGGGCTGGACCTCGGCACGCTGAACCTGATGCTCGAGGCGCTGGGCGACTTCGTCGCGGCCGAGCTGCCCGAGGACCGGATGCTCGAGCTCGACCACGAGGACATCTGCCCGGAGGACACCGTGCGCGCCATGTGCAGCGACGCGCTCGGCGTACAGCTCGTCTTCATCCCCGAGGCGTACGGCGGGCTGGGCGGGAACGCCTTCGACTCCTACCGTGTCTGCGAGCGGATGGCGCACGTCGACATCGGGCTGGGCACGTCGGTCTTCGCGACGTTCCTGGGCAGCGACCCCGTCCTGATGGGGGGCACGGAGGAGCAGCGCAAGGAGTGGTTGGGCCGCGTGGCCGAGCAGGGCGTCATCTTCGCCTACGGCGCGACCGAACCCGAGGCCGGCAGCGACCTCGCCGCGATGACCACGGTGGCCGTGCCCATCGACGGGTCGGCGACCGACCCGGAGCAGCCTGCGGCCGGGAGCTACCGCATCACCGGGCGCAAGCAGTGGATCAGCAACGGAAGCATCGCCGACGCGTACACCGTGCTCGCGATGGCACCGGGAGGGCCGTCGTGGTTCCTCGTCGAGCGCGGCACCGCGGGGCTGTCCTCGGCTCCGCCGGAGGACAAGCACGGCATCCGGCTGTCGAACACCGCCGCGTTGTTCCTCGACGACGTGGTCGTCCCGGTCGAGAACCTCGTCGGCGGCGTCGAGGGCCGCGGGCTCATCCAGGCCCAGCAGGTGTTCGGGTACACGCGAGTGATGGTCGCCGCCTTCGGGCTCGGCGGCGGCTGGGAGGCGATGGACCGGGCGATCCGGTACTCCACGGAGCGGATCCAGGGCGGTTCCCCGCTCAGTCAGAAGCAGGGCTACACGCACAAGCTGATCGTCCCGCACGTGGCTCGCCTGGAGGCCGCGCGAGCCGTCGTCGAGGAGACCGCCAGCCGCATCGACGCCGGCGAGGGCGCCGGTGGCGCGCTGAACACCGAGGGCGCCATCGCGAAGTACCTGGCCACCGAGGCCGGCACCGCCGCCGCGGACGCGGCCATCCAGGCGCACGGGGGCTACGGCTACACCCGCCCGTACCTCGTGGAGAAGATCCGCCGCGACGTGCGGATCACCACGATCTACGAAGGGACCTCGGAAATCCTGGAGATGACCATCGCCCGGGACCGCTGGCAGCAGCACCTGAAGACCCGGGGCGCCTACTACCAGGACCTCGCCGCGCAGCTCCGTGCCCTGCACGGCGCCCGGCCGTTCATCGGCGCCGACACGGCGGCACTCGCGCTGGACCTGCCTCGCCGGGGTGCTGGAGGCGTGCCGGGTCGGCCGGCTGACCCGCAACCAGCACGTGCTCCTGCGGCTCGGCGAGCTGATCGCCTACGCGGAGTCCGCTGCTGCCCTGGTCCGGCGGGCGGACGCCGCGGCCGGTGCCGGCCTTCCGGAGAAGGCGGACCGCCGCTTCGATGCCGCTGGGCTGGCCGCCGTCAGCCGTGTCTTCGCCCGCGAGGCGGCCACCAAGGTCGCCGAGGAGGGGACCCGCTGGGTCGTCGGCGCCGCCGACCCGGGTGCCGCCCGCGACCTGGTCGCCGGGCTGCCCCTCGACGCAGTACGTGCAGCCCAGACCGGGCTGATCGCCGACATGGACGCCGTCGCCGACGTGCTCTACGCCCGTGTCACCACCTGACACCCGAAGGACTGGCCATGAACGAGCACCACACCTCCCCGATCGCAGTCGTCGGCGTCGCAGCGATCATGCCCGACGCCCCGGACGCCACCACCTTCTGGCAGAACCTCCGCGACGGCCGTTACTCGATCAGTGACGTGCCCGCCGACCGGTGGGACCCCGAGCTGTACTACGACCCCGACCCGGCCGCGCCGGACAAGACCTACAGTCGCATCGGGGGATGGGTCCGCGAGTACCCGTGGGAGCCCCTGACGTGGAGGCTGCCCGTCCCCCCGAAGGTCGCCGAACAGCTCGACATCGGCCAGCAGTGGGCGGTGTCGGGCGCACGCTCGGCCCTGCTCGACGCCGGATGGCCGGACTGGGGCGTCGACCCCGAGCGGGTCGCGGTGATCATCGGCAACGCGATCGGCGGCGACAAGCACTACCGGACATCGCTGCGCATCCAGTTCCCCGAGTTCCGTCGCGACCTGGAGCAGACGCACTCCTTCGCCGCGCTTCCGGCGGAGGTCCGCACCGAGATCCTCTCCCAGTGGCATGAGCACTTCCTCGCCCACGAGCGTGGCATCAACGAGGACACGATGCCCGGCGAGCTGTCCAACGTCCTCGCCGGCCGGGTCGCGAACCTCTTCGACTTCCGTGGGCCGAACTTCACCACGGACGCCGCCTGCGCCTCCGCTCTCGCCGCGGCCTCGGCCGCCTTCCACGGGCTCGCCAACCACGAGTACGACGCCGTGCTCACCGGCGGCATCGACCGCAACATGGGTGTCTACGGCTTCGTGAAGTTCTGCAAGATCGGGGCCCTCTCCGCCACCGGCACCAGGCCCTTCGACGCCGGCGCCGACGGGTTCGTGATGGGCGAGGGAGCCGCGCTGTTCGTGCTCAAGCGCCTCGAGGACGCCGAACGCGACGGCGACCGCGTCTACGCGGTTCTTCTCGGCCTCGGCGGCTCCAGCGACGGCAAGGGCAAGGGCATCACGGCGCCGAACCCCGTGGGACAACGGCTCGCCGTGGAGCGGGCGTGGGACAACGCCGCCCTGAAGCCGGCCTCGGCCTCCGCCGTCGAGGCGCACGGCACCTCGACCAGGGTCGGGGACGCCACCGAGCTCGCCAGCCTGGGAGAGGTCTTCGGTGCCTCCGGGGCGATGCCCGGCTCGATCGCCCTGGGCTCGGTGAAGTCCAACATCGGCCACCTCAAGGCCGCGGCCGGTGCGGCCGGGCTGTTCAAGATGGTGATGCAGCTGCACGAGAAGCAGCTCGCGCCCAGCCTGCACTTCAACGACCCCAACCCGAACGTCGACTGGGCCCACACACCGTTCCGGGTGAACACCGAGCTCACCGAGTGGCCCGCGGACCCGGAGGGTGCCCGCCGTGGCGGCGTGAGCGCGTTCGGCTTCGGCGGCACGAACTTCCACGCGGTGCTCGAGGAGCACGTGCCCGGCCGCTACCGTCCCCAGGACGCTCCGCGCTCGTTCGCGTCGGTCGACGTGCCGCGCGAGAGCGTGCAGGCGCCGGTGTCCGCGGTGGACCAGCCGACCGCTCCCAGGGCGCCACTGCGCGGCGCTCTGGTGCTCGGCGGCCGGGACGAGGCCGACCTGGTGACCCAGCTGGAGCGCGTCGCCACGGCGGCCGCCCAGGGCACGGCACCGGGCCCTGCGGCCCCCGAGCCGGCGCTGGCCGATGCCGCCGTCCGCGTCGCCATCGACTACGCCGACGCGCAGGATCTCGCGGCCAAGGCCGAGAAGGCGGTCAAGGCGTTCCGAGCCGGGGTCCCGGCGATGTGGACGATGCTGAAGGCCCAAGGCGTGTTCGTGGGACGAGGGCCGGCGCCCAAGGTGGCGCTGCTCTACACCGGCCAGGGCTCCCAGTACGTGAACATGCTGCAGGAGCTGCGGGACCGCGAGCCGGTGGTGGCCGAGACCTTCGCCGAGGCGGACCGGATCATGACCCCGTTGCTCGGGCGTCCGCTCTCGTCGTACATCTTCGTGGACGGGAACGACCCGGACGCGGTGCGCGAGCTGGAGCAGCAGCTGACGAGAACGGAGATCACCCAGCCCGCGATGCTCACCTGCGACCTCGCGCTGACCAGGTTGCTCGAGGCCTACGGCGTCCGTGCCGACATGGTGATGGGCCACAGCCTGGGGGAGTACGGCGCCCTCGTCGCCGCGGGTGCGATGAGCTTCGAGGCGGCGCTGGAGGCCGTGAGCGCACGTGGCCACGAGATGGCCTCCCTGTCCATGCGGGACAACGGCGCCATGGCGGCCGTCTTCGCTCCGCTCACCGAGATCGAGCGGGTCGTGGACTCCGTCGAGGGCAACGTCGTCATCGCCAACATCAACAGCAACAGCCAGGCGGTGATCGGCGGCGCCACCGACGCGGTCGAGCGAGCGGTCGCCGTGTTCCGGGCCGAAGGAGTCAACGCGTCTCGGATCCCGGTGAGCCACGCCTTCCACACGTCGATCGTCGGCCCGGCGAGGGATCCTCTGATCGGGGCCCTGCGACGTCTGGAGCTGCACGCGCCGGTGCTGCCGATCGTCGCCAACGTCACCGGTGACTTCTACCCGGCCGACGCCGACCGGGACACGATGCTGGACATCCTGGGCCGGCAGGTCGCCTCGCCGGTGCAGTTCGTCCGCGGGCTGCACACGCTGTACGACGCGGGAGCACGCGTGTTCGTCGAGGTCGGACCGAAGAAGGCGCTGCACGGGTTCGTCGAGGACGTGCTCGGTGAGCACGACGACGTGCTCGCGCTGTTCACGAACCACCCCAAGAACGGCGACGTGCCGTCCTTCAACGCGGCACTGTGCGGACTCTGGGCCGCCGGAGTCGGTCTTCGACCGGCTCCTGTCCCGGACGCGGCGCCCACTCCGGCGCCCATCCCGGCGTCCGTCCCCCACACCGCACCGGTCGAGACGACGGCCGTCACCACCACCCACCACCTCCTCAGGGACTCCCATGACCACCGACCAGTACGTCGAGCTCGGTCGCCTCTTCGCAGGCGCCCTCGAGCAGGGACTGCGGGTCTACGGCGCGAACGCACCGTCGCCGGTGAGCCCGCCGGCTCCCCAGCGCCCGGCCGTCCCCGAGCCAGTGGTGGTCACCGGTGCGGCCCTGGGACTGCCCGGCGTGGAGCACGTCTTCGACGACGAGAACCTGCAGAGGATCCTCGACGGGCAGCAGTTCATCGACACCATCCCGCACCGGTTCCGGCAGCAGATGGTCGACCTGCGGATCACCCGCCTGGTGAAGCGAGCCTCGGGTGACCCGACGTTCGAGACCATCGCCGACGAGGCGGAGGTCGTCAAGCTCGCAGGACGTCACGCCCCGTGGGACGTCGTCGAGCAGTTCGGCGTCGACGCGACCCGCAACGAGGCGCTCGACACCGTGACCCGTCTCGCCATCGGCGCAGGGTTCGACGCCATGCGCGACGCGGGGCTCCCGCTCGTGATGCGGTACAAGACCACCACTCTCGGTTCCAGGCTCCCCGAGCGGTGGGGTCTGCCCGACGCGCTGCGCGACGACACCGGTGTCATCTTCGCGTCCGCGTTCCCCGGGTACGACTCCTTCGCAGACGACCTGTCGCGCTACTACACCGACCGCGGACGCCGCGAGCAGCTGCTGGCGCTGGAGGCGGTGCGGAGCAGGATGGGCGACGACGACTCCGCCCTGGCCGAGGTGGACCGCCGCATCGCCGAGCTCCGGCACCTCCTCGAGGTCGAGCCGTTCACCTTCGACCGGCGGTTCCTCTTCCGGTGCCTGTCGATGGGCCACGCCCAGTTCGCCGAGATCATCGGCGCCCGAGGACCCAACACGCAGATCAACGCCGCGTGCGCGAGCACGACCCAGGCGATCTCCCTGGCCGAGGACTGGATCCGGGTCGGCCGCTGCCGTCGCGTCGTGGTGATCGCCGCCGACGACGTGACGACGGACCGGCTCCTGCCCTGGGTGACCTCCGGCTTCTTGGCATCCGGGGCGGCCGCGACCGACGACTCGGTGGAGGACGCGGCCACGCCGTTCGACCGGCGCCGGCACGGCATGATCGTCGGGATGGGCGCGGCGGCCCTGGTCGTCGAGTCGGCGGATGCGGCCCGCGAGCGCGGGCTCCAGCCGATCTGCGAGGTTCTCGGCGCGGTCACCGCCAACAGCGCCTTTCACGGCACCCGTCTCGACGTCGACCACATCGCCACAGTGATGGAGAAGGTGGTCCGGCAGGCCGAGGAGCACGGCGTGGACCGCAGCGCGATCGCTCCGTCGACGGTGTTCGTGTCGCACGAGACCTACACGCCGGCCCGGGGCGGCAGCGCCGCCGCGGAGATCAACGCCCTGCGCTCCACCTTCGGGCCGCAGGCCGACTCGATCGTCATCGCGAACACCAAGGGGTTCACGGGCCACGCCATGGGAGCCGGCATCGAGGACGTGGTGGCGATCAAGGCCCTGGAGACCGGCATCGTCCCGCCCGTACCCAACTACAAGGAGCCCGACCCCGGCCTGGGGGAGTTGAACCTGTCCATGGGCGGGGCCTACCCGGTGACCCACGCCCTTCGCCTCGCGGCCGGTTTCGGCTCGCAGATCGCCATGACCCTGCTGCGCTGGACCCCGGTCCCGGACGGTCTGCACCGAGCCCCCGACCAGCTGGGCTACGCGTACCGCATCGTCGACCCGCAGGCCTGGCAGCGCTGGCTGGACTCGATCAGCGGCATCCCCGGCGCGCGGCTGGAGGTCCTGACCCGCCGATTGCGGGTGGTCGACAGAGGACCGTCGTCTGCGACGGCACCTGCTTCGACCGAGCCGCTGGCGGTCGCGCCGGCCGTGGCCCCGGCAGTCGTGCCGACGCCAGCGCCGACGCGTGCTGCGCCCGCAGAGCCGGCTCCTGTTGCCGCGACGGGGCCCGCCCCGGCGGCTGTGGCTGTTCCGGCTGCGCCGGCCGCTGTGGCTGTTCCGGTTGAGCCGGTGGCGGCTGGTGCGGGTGCGGACGAGGTCACCGAGGCGGTGGTGTCGATCGTGGCGGAGCTGACGGGTTATCCGGCCGAGCTGTTGGACCTGGATCTGGATCTGGAGGCGGATCTGGGGGTGGACACGGTCAAGCAGGCGGAGGTGTTCGCGGCGGTGCGGGGGCGGTTCGGGGTGGAGCGGGACGACTCGTTGTCGTTGCGGGACTTCCCGACGCTGGCCCATGTGATCGGCTGGGTGCGGGACAAGACGGGTGCCCCGGCGGAGCCGGTCGCCTCGGTGGTGGCCGCCCCGGCGGCTGTGGCTGTTCCGGCTGCGCCGGCCGCTGTGGCTGTTCCGGTTGAGCCGGTGGCGGCTGGTTCGGGTGCGGACGAGGTCACCGAGGCGGTGGTGTCGATCGTGGCGGAGCTGACGGGTTATCCGGCCGAGCTGTTGGACCTGGATCTGGATCTGGAGGCGGATCTGGGGGTGGACACGGTCAAGCAGGCGGAGGTGTTCGCGGCGGTGCGGGGGCGGTTCGGGGTGGAGCGGGACGACTCGTTGTCGTTGCGGGACTTCCCGACGCTGGCCCATGTGATCGGCTGGGTGCGGGACAAGACGGGTGCCCCGGCGGAGCCGGTCGCCTCGGTGGTGGCCGCCCCGGCGGCTGTGGCTGTTCCGGCTGCGCCGGCTGTTGCCGGTTGAGCCGGTGGCGGCTGGTGCGGGTGCGGACGAGGTCACCGAGGCGGTGGTGTCGATCGTGGCGGAGCTGACGGGTTATCCGGCCGAGCTGTTGGACCTGGATCTGGATCTGGAGGCGGATCTGGGGGTGGACACGGTCAAGCAGGCGGAGGTGTTCGCGGCGGTGCGGGGGCGGTTCGGGGTGGAGCGGGACGACTCGTTGTCGTTGCGGGACTTCCCGACGCTGGCCCATGTGATCGGCTGGGTGCGGGACAAGACGGGTGCCCCGGCGGAGCCGGTCGCCTCGGTGGTGGCCGCCCCGGCGGCTGTGGCTGTTCCGGCTGCGCCGGCCGCTGTGGCTGTTCCGGTTGAGCCGGTGGCGGCTGGTGCGGGTGCGGACGAGGTCACCGAGGCGGTGGTGTCGATCGTGGCGGAGCTGACGGGTTATCCGGCCGAGCTGTTGGACCTGGATCTGGATCTGGAGGCGGATCTGGGGGTGGACACGGTCAAGCAGGCGGAGGTGTTCGCGGCGGTGCGGGGGCGGTTCGGGGTGGAGCGGGACGACTCGTTGTCGTTGCGGGACTTCCCGACGCTGGCCCATGTGATCGGCTGGGTGCGGGACAAGATCGGTGGGCCACCGGTTGCGGTCACCGGTTCGGATGCCACGTCGACACCGGGGGCACCGGTCACTCATCCGACCACCATCAGCGGCGACCTCGACGCGGTGGACCGTCTGCCGCGGCGGGTGCCCGTGCCCGTGCTCCGTCCCGCGCTCGAGCAGTGCGTCGTCACCGAGGTCGCCCTGGGAGAGGGCGCGCGAGTGGTCGTGATGAAGGACCAGGGTGGCGTCGCGGACGCTCTGCTCAAGCGGCTGGCGAACGCCGGCGTGAGCACACTGGCGCTGGAGCCCGGGACTCCCACGGAGGAGCTCCTGGACAGCCTGGAGGCCTGGCACTCCGACGGTGCGGTCGACGGCGTCTACTGGCTCGCCGCGCTGGACGACGAGGGTCCCCACACCTCGCTCGATCTCACCGGCTGGCACGAGGCGCTTCGTCGCCGGGTCAAGGCGCTGTACGCGACGATGCGTCGGCTGTACGACGACGAGCCCTTCCTGGTCACCGGTACCCGGCTCGGCGGCTTCCACGGGTACGACGAGGCAGGCGCCACCGCGCCGATGGGCGGAGCGGTGACCGGGTTCGCCAAGGCCTACAAGCGGGAGCAGCCGACGGCGCTGGTCAAGGCGGTCGACCTGCCGCTCAGCCGCAAGACGGCAGCCGTCGCCGACCTGCTCGTCGCCGAGACGCTTCGCGATCCAGGCTGTGTCGAGGTCGGTCACGTGCACGGGCAGCGTTGGGGTGTCGGCCTCGCCGAGCAGCCCTTCCCGCCCCAGGACAGCCCCACCGACGGGGCGATGTCGCTCGGGCCGGACGACGTCGTGGTGGTGACCGGTGCGGCCGGCAGCATCGTCGCGGCGATCACGGCTGACCTGGCACGCGCGTCCCACGGGTCCTTCCACCTGCTCGACCTGACCCCGGAGCCGGACCCCGCCGACCCGGACCTCCGGGAGTATGTCGAGGACCGGGACGCCTTCAAGTCTGTCCTGGCCGCCAGGATGAAGGATCGGGGCGAGAGGCCCACGCCGGTCGCCATCGAGAAGGAGCTCGCCCACTTCGAACGGCTGGCGGCCGCCCTCGCCGCCATCGACGCGGTGCGCGAGGCAGGAGGGCACGTCGAGTACCACTCGGTGGACCTCACCGACTCGGACGCAGTGAGCAGCGTCCTCCGCCGGGTCCGTCAGAGCAGCGAACGGATCGACCTGCTGCTGCACGCAGCCGGGGTCGAGGTCAGCCGCACCCTGCCCGGCAAGGAGGCCCGCGAGTTCGACCTCGTTCACGACGTGAAGGCCGACGGCTGGTTCAACGTGCTGACCGCGGCCGGCGATCTGCCGATCGGCGCGACGGTCGTCTTCTCCTCCGTGGCCGGCCGGTTCGGCAACGCCGGGCAGACCGACTACAGCGCCGCCAACGACCTGCTGTGCAAGATCACGAGCAGCATGCGTCGTACCCGTCCGGAGACCCGGGCGATCGCGGTGGACTGGACCGCCTGGGGCGGGATCGGCATGGCGACGCGCGGCTCAGTCCCCACGATCATGCAGATGGCAGGGATCGACCTGCTGCCCCCGGAGGCAGGCGTCGCGTGGATCAGGCGCGAGCTCACGTCGCACGCCCGGCGCGGCGAGGTCGTGGCGGCCGGCGCCCTCGGCCGGATGGCGGAGGGCTACCACCCCACGGGCGGGCTCGACCCGAGCGCCCTGGGGGCCCAGGACGCGACGATGGTCGGTGAGGTGGTCGAGGCCAGCGTGCTCGACGGTCTGGTGGTGCGCACCCGCCTGGACCCGACGGTCCAGCCGTTCCTGGACGACCACCGGATCGGCGGCACGGCGGTGCTGCCGGGCGTGATGGGCATGGAGGCCTTCGCTGAGGTGGCCCGTCTACTGGTTCCGCAGTGGAACGTCGTCGCCGTCGAGAACGTCGACTTCGCCACGCCCGTGAAGTTCTACCGCGACGAGCCGCGGACCCTGACAGTCACGGCGCGGATCCGGCCCGACGGTGAGGACCTGGTGGCGGACTGCCGGCTGGAGGCGGAACGTCTGCTGCCCGGCAGCCACACGCCGCAGCGGACGGTCCACTTCACCGGCTCGGTCCGTCTCGCGGTGCACCGGCCGGAGCCGCCTCCGGACGAGCCGGTCCACGAGGCCGGCGACGCGCCCACGCTCACGGCCGCCGACATCTACCGGCTCTACTTCCACGGCCCGGCGTACCGGGTGGTAGGCCAGGCGTGGCGCGAGGACGGTACGGCGGTGGGCAGGCCGCCCGAGCAGCTGCCTCCCGATCGGGATCCGTCCGGACCGTCGACGGTCCTCGGCCCGCGTCTGGAGGAGCTGTGCTTCCAGGTCGCCGGGCTCTGGGAGGCAGGAGGCGACGGCCGGCTAGCGCTGCCCGCGCACGTCGACCGGCTCAGCGTGCTGGGTGACGTCACCGCCGACGTGTCCTCGAACCTGGTGGCCGTCGTCCGGCCCGTCACCGGGCTGCACGGCGTCTTCGACTGCCGGGTGCTCGACGCGTCAGGCAAGGTCGTACTGCGTCTGGACGGCTACCGCACCGTCCCGATGCCCGGCGAGCTGGCCGACGAGGTCCGGGGCCCGCTGCGAGCGGTAATGGCCGGGGGAGGTTGAGATGGAAGCCGAGATCCGCAGGCTGGGGATCGTCAACCGCGGCGAGCCGGCCATGCGCCTGCTCACCGCGGTAGCGGAGCTGAACCGTGAGGACCGCTCGCTGGGCGGCGAGCGCCCGAGGATCACGACCGTCGCCTTCTACACCGACCCCGATGCCGACGCCTGGTTCGTCCAGGAGGCCGACGAGGCGGTGCACCTCGGCGCCGCGACGTACCTGGACCCCATGGACGGGCACCGCAAGTCCCGCTACCTCGACGAGGCCGCGGTCGTCGCTGCGCTGGTGGAGGCGTCCTGCGACGCCGTCTGGGTCGGCTGGGGGTTCGTCTCCGAGCGCGCCTCCTTCGCACAGCGGTGCGAGGCGGCCGGGATCGTGTTCGTGGGCCCCGACAGCGCCACCATCCGGGCGCTGGGGGACAAGGTGACCGCCAAGCGGCTGGCCGAGAAGGCCGACGTGCCCGTTGTGCCGTGGGGCGGCGGACCCATCGACGACGCCGAGGAGGCGGCCACGCAGGCCGCACGGCTCGGGTACCCGGTGGTGCTGAAGGCATCGGCCGGGGGAGGGGGACGGGGCATCCGGGTGGTGCGCACCCCGGACGAGCTGCCCGGAGCGCTGGCCTCGGCACGTAGCGAGTCCGAACTCGCCTTCGGCGACCCGGCGGTCTTCGTCGAGCAGCTGGTCCCGGCCGCCCGACACGTCGAGGTCCAGGTGATCGCGGACCACCACGGGACGGTGTGGGCCGTCGGCGTTCGCGACTGCTCCCTGCAGCGCCGCCACCAGAAGGTGATCGAGGAGTCGGCCTCCACCGCGCTCGACAGCGCCACCGAGGCCGCGATCAAGGCGGCCGCGGTCCGGCTCGCCACCGCGGTGGGATACCGCAGCGCGGGAACGGTCGAGTTCCTCGTCGACCCCGAGACCCGGCAGTTCCTCTTCATGGAGGTCAACACCCGGCTGCAGGTCGAGCATCCCGTCACCGAGGCGACCACCGGTCTCGACCTGGTCAAGCTGCAGCTGCACGTGGCCGTCGGTGGTGCGCTCGAAGGCGAGCCGCCCCCGGTGAACGGACACGCCCTGGAGGCCCGGTTGTGCGCCGAGGACCCCGATCAGGGGTTCGCGCCGGCCCCGGGCCGGATCGCCATGCTGCGGCTGTCCGCGGGCAGCGGCGTGCGCGTCGACTCGGGTGTGCGCGAGGGCGACATGATCCCGGCGGACTTCGACTCGATGGTCGCCAAGATCATCGCCTGGGGCCGGGACCGGAACGAGGCGCTCGCGCGGTTGCGGCGGGTGCTGGCCCAGAGCACCGTCGTGATCGAGAGCGGCACCACCAACCAGTGCTTCCTGCTCGGGCTGCTCGACCGGCCGGAGGTCCGCTCCGGAGACGTCGACAACCGGTGGCTGGACCGGCTCACCTCCGCCGAGGAGCACGTGCCTCCCGCCGACCCGGTGGCGCTGCTGGCCGCCGCGGTGGAGGCGTACACCGCCGACCACGCGGCCGTCGAGACGGCCTTCCACGCCGGCGCGCGACGGGGTCGCCCCGGGGTGCCCGACCGGATGGGCGCCAAGGTCCAGCTCCGCTATGCCGGGACCACCTACGAGCTCTTCGTCTACCGCACCTCACCCGGCTCGTACCGAGTGAGGTGGCGCAACGTCGCGGCGGACCTGTCCGTGCGGGTCCTCAACGCCTACGAGCGGCGGGTCCGGTGTGGAGGGCGCGACCACCGGGTCGTGGCCGTGACCCAGGGAGCGATGTTCCGGATCGTCGTGGACGGCGCCATGCACCGTGTCACCCGCGACGACGGTGGTGTGGTCCGCGCCGGGTGGCCGGCGTTCGTCGTGTCCCTCCTGGTGCAGCCCGGGGACGAGGTGGCGGAAGGTGACCCGGTCGCCGTCCTGGAGAGCATGAAGATGGAGTCGACGGTCACTGCGCCTTATGCGGGGCAGGTGTCCGCGGTCGACGTGGTCGCAAACGTACAGGTGGGTGCCGGTGCCGCGCTCCTGCGGATCCAGGCGGACGACCCGACGCACAGTGCGTCCGTAGGCTCGGTCGCCGTCGACCTGACCGGGCTGGAGTCGCGTCCGAGTGCCGGCACCCCGCCCTGCGATCGCGTGTTCGGCGCGCTACGCAACTACCTTCTCGGTTACGACCTGGATCCCGCCATGCTCAGGCGTCTGCTGGTGGAGCGGCGGCGGATCAGCGAGGTGAGCCCCCCGGCGGACCCCGGCCTCCTGAGCTGCGAGGACGCCTTGCTCGACCTGTTCGCCGAGACCGGCGCGCTCTACCGGCCGCGGACCGAGACGCAGCCCGACGACTCGCTCACGGCGACCAGCACACAGGAGTACATGCTGGCCTACCTCCAGTGGATGGACGCCGACCGGGCGGGGATCCCCGAGACGTACCGGACCCGGCTGATGTCGGCGCTGGCGCGCTACGGGGTCGCGACCCTGGAGCGCACCCCCGAGCTCGACGCGGCCGTCGTGTGGATGTTCCGGTCGTTCAGCCGGGTAGGTGACCTCGAGCCCGTCGTGACGTCCATCCTCGAGCGCCGGTTGCAGGCGGACGCGGTCCTGGCGCCGCTGGCCGACGCCGAGATGCGCGCCCGGCTCGACCGCTTGGTGGCCTCGGTCCAGGGCCGGCATCCCGGCATCGCGGAGCTGGCTCGTGACGTGCGGTTCCGCTACTTCGAGGAGCCGGTGCTCGAAGCACTGGTGACCGCGGAGTACGACGAGACCGAGAGGGTGCTCGAAGCCACCGCGCTCGACCCAGACGGCCCCGGACGCGATACCGCGGTCGCGCGGCTCGTGCACTCTCCCCACGCCCAGCGCGGACCGCTGCTGCGACGGTGGCTCGGCACGGACGACCCCCGGTTCCGGCGGGTCATCCTGGAGGTCTACGCCCGCCGCTACTACCGCATTCGCGAGCTGCGGGACCTGCACTTCGACGAGTACGACGGCCAGCTGCTGTGCGTTGCCGACTACGACTGGGAGAACAAGCACATCAGGCTGGTGGTGGCCTACGCCCCGCTGGACGGGCTGCCCGCAGTGGCCGCCGCGGTGGCCGCCCATCTGGTCCACGAGCCCACCGACCGCAAGGTCGTCGTCGATCTCGCGACCTGGAGGGCGGCACCGCGCATCTCGATCGACGAGGCCGCGGCGCTCGTGGAGGCGCGGCTGACCACCTGCGACTTCGGGCGTCCCCCCTGGCGGTTGGACGTCACTGTGACGAGCACCGGAGGGGAGGAGGCCGAGCACTTCCGGACCCTGCACCTGAGCTACCGGACGACGACCGGTGGCCGGTTGGAGGAGGACCGGCTCTACCGCAACCTCCACCCGATGCTCGCCAAGCGGCTCGACCTCTGGCGGCTGTCGAACTTCCGCCTCGAACGGCTGGCCTCCGCAGAGGACGTCTACCTGTTCCACGGCGTCGCCCACGAGAACCCCAAGGACCATCGGCTGTTCGCGCTTGCCGAGGTCCGCGACCTGACACCCGTCCACGACACCGGCGACATGGTCACCTACCCGTGGCTGGGCCGGATGGGGCTGCAGGCGCTGACTGCCATGCGCGCGGCCCTGGTCGGCTACCCGCCGAACGCTCGCCCCAAGGCGAACCGCATCGTGCTCTACGTGCGACCGCCCTGGGACCCGCCCCGCCGGTCCTGGCCGGAGATGGCCGCCTCGTTCGCGCCGTTGGCCGAAGGTGCGGACCTCGAGAAGGTGCTCCTGCGGGTCCGGCTGCCTCGGGAGGACGGTTCTCTCTACGACGCCGTCCTGGACGTGCAGGGCGTCGGTGGGCGCGGGGTCACGGTGCGCGAGAGGCAGCCCGGGAACGAGCCGGTGCGGCCCCTGACGCCGTACCGGCAGAAGGTGCTGGTGGCGCAGCGCTTCGGTGTGCCCTACCCCTACGAGATCGTGCGGATGATGGCCCCGGAGCAGGGCGGCTCCGCGGACTTGCCGCCGGGCACGTTCGTGGAGCACGACCTCGGCCCCGACGGTGACCTCCAGCCGGTCGACCGCGAACCGGGCCTCAACGTCGCCAACGTCGTCGTCGGCGTCCTGAGCAACCGCACCAGGAAGGTGCCGGAGGGGATGGCGCGGGTCGCGATCCTCAGCGACCCCACTCGCGGGCTGGGCAACCTCGCCGAGCCGGAGTGCCGCAGGATCCTCGCCGCGCTCGACCTCGCGGAGCGGATGCACGTGCCGGTCGAGTGGTTCGCGGTCTCCTCCGGGGCGCTCATCGCCATGGACAGCGGCACCGAGAACATGGACTGGATCGCGGCGGTCCTGCGAGGGCTGATCGGGTTCACCCAGGGCGGCGGCGAGATCAACTTGGTGGTGACCGGTGTCAACGTGGGCGGCCAGCCGTACTGGAACGCCGAGGCGACGATGCTCATGCACACCCGGGGCATCCTGGTGATGCTGCCCACCAGCGCGATGGTCCTCACGGGCAAGCAGGCGTTGGACTTCTCGGGCGGGGTGTCGGCCGAGGACAACCTCGGCATCGGCGGCTACGACCGGGTCATGGGGCCGAACGGCCAGGCGCAGTACTGGGCCTCCGGCATCGAGGACGCCGGTCGGCTGCTCCTGCGCCACTACGACCACACCTACGTGGTCCCCGGCGAGCGCTTCCCGCGCCGCATGGAGACCACCGACCCACTGGACCGCGACGTCCGGACGGCGCCGCATGCCCCGGTCCCGGGAACCGACCTGCGCGCGGTCGGCGACATCTTCTCCGACGAGCGCAACCACGACCGCAAGAAACCCTTCGACATCCGGTCGGTGATGCGGGCGGTCTCCGACGCCGACGCGCAGCCGCTGGAGCGGTGGGCCCGGTGGCGAGGAGGCGAGACGGTCGTCGTGTGGGACGCACACGTCGGCGGGATCCCCGTCTGCATGCTCGGGCTGGAGTCACGGACCCTGGCCCGCCGGGGGTACGTCCCCGCGGACGGAGCGTCGTCGTGGAGCTCCGGGACGCTGTTCCCGCAGTCCGCGCGCAAGGCGGCCCGGGCGATCAACGCGGCCAGCGGGAACCGGCCGCTCGTCGTGCTGGCCAACCTGTCCGGGTTCGACGGGTCGCCGGAGTCCATGCGGCACTGGCAGCTGGAGTACGGCGCGGAGATCGGTCGGGCGGTCACGAACTTCGCCGGTCCGATCGTCTTCGTGGTCGTCTCCCGCTACCACGGCGGTGCCTTCGTCGTGTTCTCCAAGCGGCTCAACGCGGACCTGGAGATCGCGGCCGTCGAGGGCTCCTACGCCTCGGTCATCGGCGGCGCGCCGGCGGCCGCCACCGTCTTCGCCCGCGACGTGCGCGCGCGCACCGACAAGGACCCCCGCGTGGTCGAGCTGCGCGAGGCGATCGCCGGTGCCGAGAGCGCCGAGGCCGGGACGCTGCGCGCCAAGCTGCTGCGGGTCACCGAGGAGGTTCGCTCGGAGAAGCTGGGGGAGGTCGCAGACGAGTTCGACGCGATCCACACGATCCAACGCGCCCTCCGGGTCGGGTCGGTCGACCGCCTGATCGCCGCGTCCGACCTGCGGCCGTACGTCGTGGACGCCGTGGAACGCGGGATGGCCCGGGTGACGGCACACTGACTGGTCGGCGGCCCGCGCACACGTGTCAGGACCAGAGCGGACGGCTCACCCAGGAGTGCACCGGCTCCTGCTCGCGAAGGTCCACCGAGCCGGCCAGCGTCACGGGAGCGGGCAGCGGCTCGTCGGCGGCACAGGTGACCAGGAAGACGCCGTCGCGACGCCACCAGCCGGGGAACAGCCGACCCTCCACGGTCCGGATCTCGAGCCTGGTCCACCCGGTCGGCTCGGGCCCGGTCCCGAGCACCACCTCGACGCTGCGGGTGTCGCGACGCAGGCCGGTGTGCAGCACCTTCAGGGCGCTCTCCTTCGCCGACCAGATCAGGTTGGCGGCCATGTCGCGGGCGGACCACGGCCGTGAGTTGACGTACGACTGCTCCGCCGAGGTGAGGAACTGTTCGACGAACCCGACCGAGCGTGGCTCGACGATCTCCAGGTCGCATCCGACCCGGCTCCTGTGCGGCGCTACCACGCAGACTGCGTACCCGGCCCGGTCGCTGATCGAGATGTCGACCTGCAGCGGCACCCCGTCGACCCGCACGTAGGGAGCGCCGCTGGGCCGGTTGGCGACCTCGATGCGAGCCAGCGCAGGCAGGTCGAGCGGCAGGCCCACGGTCGTCGCGAGCGCGTGCTTGCCGGTCCATCGGCGCAGCAGGAACTCCGAACGACGTTTGGTGTAGCGCATGCCGCCGAGGGCACCGGCCTCGGTTGGCGTCAGCCAGCTCTGGATCGTGGGCACCTCGTGCTCGGCGCGGGACATCCATCCGACCGTTCCGGCTGTCGGCGCGTGGGGCACCGTCTCACGGTAGGC
This sequence comes from uncultured Actinomycetota bacterium, assembly GCA_963810035.1. Classification (GTDB taxonomy): domain Bacteria; phylum Actinomycetota; class Actinomycetes; order Propionibacteriales; family Nocardioidaceae; genus Nocardioides_B. Next base: position 2,475 of record CAWEMA010000016.1, on the reverse strand, counting down.
CCCCAGACCGCGTTGCGGCCAGGCGCTGACCGGGCAGGCTGCACACGGGATGTCGCCCGGACAGGGTCCGCATCAAGGTGACGGGGTGGAGATCGTCGTGGACGTCCGCGCGCTCTGCAGGCGACGGCGGTGTAGGTGCTGATCGGGGCGTGGACCTCCCTCCTCGCGGGGGTAGCATCAGTGGCCTGGCTTGTGCCCGGGAGGGACGGGACGTGAGCGACTTCCAGTTCGCGTACGACGGGTTCGTGCCCGCCCAGGAGGCGCTGCGAGAGGCGCTCACCTCGACCGGCAACGGCTACTTCTGCACGCGGGGCTGCGCGGAGTGGGAGGACGCGGACGGCACGCACTACCCGGGCACGTACGCGCACGGGATCTACAACGGCGGACGACCATCATGGGCATCCACCCGCTGCCCAACGAGGACCTCGTCAACCTCCCGAACTGGCTCGTGCTGAAGCTCCGCATCGAGGGAGACGAGCCGTTCCGCCTCGCCGACGTCGAGCTCCTCTCCTACCGGCACGCGTATGACTTCCGCAACGCACTGGTGGTCCGCGAGCTGTGCTTCCGAGATGGGCACGGCCGGGAGACCAGCCTGCGCAGCCGCCGCTTCGTGAGCATGCACCGCATGCACCAGGCGGCGATCGCCTGGGACCTCACGCCGCGGAACTGGTCCGGCAGGGTCGAGGTCGTCTCTGCGCTCGACGGCCGCGTGGTCAACAAGGGCGTCGCCCGCTACCGCCATCTCGAGGGCCGCCACCTCGACCCGCAGGGCCCGCGGATCGAGGGCAGGGACGTGATCGCGCTCAAGACGCGCACCCGCCAGTCGCGCATCGAGGTCGCCGAGGCCGCGCGCACGCGCGTCTACCGCGGCGGCGACGAGCTCGACGTCGCACGCAACACCTACCAGAGCGAGGACTACGTCCAGCAGGTGCTGGCGCTCGAAGTGGACGAGGGCGCGACCGTGCGGGTGGAGAAGATCGTCGCGTTCTACAGCTCACGCGACCGCGGCATCAGCGAGCCGCTGGAGGCGGCGGTCAAGAGCGCCACCCGCTATCCCACCTTCGACGAGGCGCTCGACGGCCAGGCGGGTGCCTGGGACGAGCTCTGGGAGGTCTGCGACCTCGAGCTCCCGCGCGAGGAGCGCGTCCAGTTCCTGCTGCGCTTCCACACCGCGCACCTCCTGCAGGTGTGCTCGCGGCAGACCGCCCACCACGACGCCGGCGTCCCGCGCCCGCGGCCTCAACGGCGAGGCGTATCGCGGGCACGTCTTCTGGGACGAGCTCTTCGTCTACCCCTTCCTCAACCTGCCGGCTGCCGCTGATCACGCGCGGCCTGCTCCTGTACCGCTACCGGCGGATCGGTGAGGCCCGCGAGGCGGCGCGGCAGGCGCGGCTATCGCGGGGCGATGTACCCTGGCAGAGCGGCAGCGACGGCCAGGAGGAGACCCAGAGCGTCCACCTCAACCCGCTGTCGGGGCGGTGGGAGCCGGACCTCAGCCGCAACCAGCGCCACGTCGGCGCGGCGATCTTCTACACCGTCTGGCACTTCCACCAGGCGACGCACGACCTCGACTTCCTGCGCGACTGCGGGGCCGAGATGATGCTGGAGATCGCGCGCTTCTGGGCGTCCATCGCGCACTTCAACCCTGACCGCGACCGCTGGGAGATCCACGGCGTCATGGGCCCGGACGAGTTCCACGAGCGGTACCCGGGCGCCGCCGAGGGAGGCCTGCGCAACAACGCCTACACGAACGTGATGGCGGCCTGGATCTGCCAGATCGCGCAGCAGGTGCTGGAGCTCCTCCCGGCAAGCCGCCGCGACGCGCTGCGGGCCCGGATCGGTCTCACCGACGAGGAGATCGGCCGGTGGCAGGAGATCAGCCGCAAGATGTTCGTGCCCTTCCACGGCGACGGCGTCATCAGCCAGTTCGAGGGCTACGAGGACCTCGAGGAGCTCGACTGGGAGGCCTACCGTGCCCAGCACGGCGACATCCAGCGGCTCGATCGGATCCTGCGGGCGGAGGGAGACACCCCAACCGCTACAAGCTGGCCAAGCAAGCCGACACGGTGATGCTGTTCTTCCTGTTCCCCGACGCCGAGCTGATCCGGCTCTTCGAGCAGCTCGGCTACGAGCTCTCGCCCGACTGCCCGCAAGACGATCGAGTACTACGACCAGCGGACCTCCCACGGGTCGACGTTGAGCTTCATCGTCCACGCCGGGGCGTCCTGGCGGGCATCGATCCCGAGAGCTCGTGGGAGCGGTTCCTGGTCGCCCTCGAGAGCGACATCGGCGACATCCAGGGCGGCACGACCCGGGAGGGCATCCACATGGGGGTGATGGCCGGCACGCTGGACCTGGTCCAGCGGATCTACCTCGGCGCGGAGATCCGCGACGGCGTGGTCTTCTTCAGCCCAGACTGGCCGAGCGGCTCGACGGGTTGTCGTTCCCGTTGCAGCTCCGCGGCACGCCGCTCAG
>CAWEMA010000015.1:0-379924 GCA_963810035.1 uncultured Actinomycetota bacterium | reverse complement strand
GCGCACCGGGCCACCGGCGATGACACCGGTACCGGGGGACGCCGGGCGCAGCAGGACGACGCCCGCTGCCTTCTCACCCTGCACCGGGTGCGGGATGGTGCCCTGGATGCGGGGGACCTTGAAGAAGTGCTTCTTGGCCTCCTCGACACCCTTGGCGATCGCCGCGGGAACTTCCTTAGCCTTGCCGTAGCCGACGCCGACCAGACCGTCGCCGTCGCCCACGATCACGAGGGCGGTGAAGCTGAAGCGACGCCCACCCTTCACGACCTTGGCGACTCGGTTGATCGCAACGACGCGCTCGATGTAGGCGGTCTTCTCCGCACCCTGGCCCCGACCACGTCGTCGCGTCCGCGACGGTCGTTGCCCTGGCGCTCGCCACCACGCTGTCCGCGCTGGGCTCCGCTCATGAGATTCTCCTCTTGGTCGAAAAACTGGTTCGGCGATCAGAACGACAGTCCGCCCTCACGGGCGGCGTCGGCGAGGGCCGCGATGCGACCGTGGTACTTGTTGCCGGCGCGGTCGAAGACGACCGAACCGACACCCTGGGCCTTGGCACGCTCGGCGACGAGCTCGCCGACCTTCTTGGCCTTGGCGGTCTTGTCACCCTCGGTGGCGCGCAGCGTCGGCCTCCATGGTGGAGGCGTACGCGAGCGTCGCACCCTGGCAGGTCGTCGACGACCTGCACCGTGAGGTGCTTGGCCGACTTGGTGACGACCAGGCGCGGACGCTCGGCGGTGCCGGAGACGCGCTTGCGGCCCCGGACCTGACGACGCAGGCGCGACTTGACGCGTGCGCCGGTGTGCTTGTTGTTGGACAGCGAGATCGCCATGGTCACTTACCAGCCTTTCCGACCTTGCGGCGGACCCGCTCGCCCTCGTAACGAATGCCCTTGCCCTTGTAGGGCTCCGGCGGACGGACCGCGCGCATCTCGGAGGCCACCTGACCAACCCATTGTTTGTCGATCCCGTCCACGGTGTGCCTCGTCTCAACCTCGGGGGTGAACGTGATGCCCCGAGGACGCCGAACACCATCGTGTGGCTGATCCGAGGAGCATCTCGAACTGCCTCGCCCCTTGGCGGCACGCGATACCCGACCCCCACGATCTCGAGCTTCTTCTCGTAGCCCTCGGTCACGCCGACGACCATGTTGGTGATGAGCGAGCGCGTCAACCCGTGCAGCGAACGGTGTTCCCGATCATCATTGGGACGCTTCACCTCAAGCCTGCCGTCCCCGTTCGACCACGTGACGGGCGGGGCCAAGGTCTGGGTCAGAGTCCCCTTGGGGCCGTTGACCGTGACCGGGGCGTCCTCGACCGTCACCGCGACTCCGGAGGGGACCGGGACGGGCTGCTTGCCGATGCGCGACACGCTTGTGCGGGCTCCTTTCCTTGGTCTCTGGAGTCCCGTGACTACCAGATGTAGGCGATGACTTCGCCGCCGACGCCGGCCTTCTTGGGGCTGGCTCTCGGTCATGACGCCCTTCGACCAGTCGAGATGACCGCGATTCCCAGACCGCCCAGCACCCTCGGCAGTCATCTTTCTTCGGCATACACCCTCAGTCCGGGGCTCGCCGACGCGCCGGATACCCGTGATGACACGCTCCTTGCGGGGCTGCCGTACTTCAGGGTGATCTCCAGCGTGGCCTGGGCGTGCCTGGCGTCAAAGCGAATTCGGAGACGTAGCCCCTCCTTGAGGATCCTGGCGATCCACCAGCTTCTTCCCGAAGTCCGGCATCGCGACGCTGCTTGTGGAAAGCCGAGTTCGCATTGCGCACGCGCGTCAGCATGTCCGCGATCGGGTCTGTCATGCTCATACGTCCTATAACCTCCTATGATCCGTCGGGGTCGGGTCTCCGAGAGGTTCGCGCCCACCCGTGGTGTGCGCGCCTGCCCGGGACTCGGGACCGCTTCTTGTCGCGGTCACCAGGTGCCCTTCGGACACCCGGGCAGCTCGCCGCGGTGTGCCATCTCGCGAAGGCACACGCGGCACAGGCCGAACTTGCGGTACACCGAGTGGGGACGACCGCAGCGCTGGCAGCGGGTGTACCCGCGCACGGCGAACTTCGGCTTGCGAGCGGCCTTGGCTTGAGCGCCTTCTTCGCCACGTCAGTTCTCCTTGAACGGGAAGCCGAGCGACAAGGAGCGCGCGGCCCTCATCGTCGGTGGTCGCCGTGGTGACCACCGTGATGTCCATACCCCGGACCGGTCGATCTTGTCCTGGTCGATCTCGTGGAACATGACCTGCTCCGTGAGACCGAAGGTGTAGTTGCCACGGCCGTCGAACTGCTTGGGCGAGAGACCGCGGAAGTCGCGGATGCGCGGAAGCGCCAGCGAGAGGAGGCGGTCCAGGAACTCCCACATGCGGTCGCCACGGAGCGTGACGTGCGCGCCGATCGGCATGCCCTCGCGCAGCTTGAACTGGGCGATCGACTTGCGGGCCTTGGTCACCGAGGCTTCTGACCGGTGATCGGCGAGGTCGCGGATGGCGCCCTCGATCAGCTTGGAGTCGCGAGCGGCCTCGCCACCCCCATGTTGACCACGATCTTGTGAAGGCCGGGGACCTGATTGACGTTGGCGTACGCGAACTCGGTGTGCGCGGCGCAGATCTTCTCGCGGTAGCGGGTCTTGAGACGCGGGGTGACCTTGTCGGTGGTCTCGGATCAGATCTCCTTCCCGGTCTTGCGCGAGATGCGCACGGAGCGCTCCGCGGAGTACGTCGAGCCGTCGGGGCGGCGCTTGGTGACCTCGTCGCGACGGAAGCCGACGCGGGTGACGTCGTCACCCTCGACCAGCATCACGTTGCTGACGTGGATCGGCGCCTCGGCGGTGATGATGCCGCCGGTGTTGCCGCCCTGGACCGCCTTGGTGTGGCGCTTGACGCGGTTGACACCCTCGACGATCACCCGCTGCTCCTGCGTCGGGCAGCACCGAGATGACCTTGCCGGACTTGCCTTTGTCCTTGCCGGCCATGACCATCACGTTGTCGTTCTTTTTGATCTTCATAATGGTGAAAAATCAGACCACTTCCGGCGCCAGGGAGATGATCTTGGCAGAATCCCTTGGAGCGGAGTTCGCGAGCGACGGGGCCGAAGATGCGCGTGCCCTTCGGTTCCTTGCTGGCTTTGTCGATGATGGCGGCGGCGTTGTCGTCGAAGCGGATGTAGGAACCGTCCTTGCGGCGGCGCTCCTTGACGGTGCGCACGACGACGGCCTTGACGACGTCGCCCTTCTTGACGTTGCCACCGGGGATCGCGTCCTTGCACGGTGGCGACGATGACGTCGCCGATGCCGGCGTAGCGCCGGCCCGAGCCACCGAGAACACGGATGCAACAGGATCTCCTTCGGCACCGGTGTTGTCGGCGACCTTGAGTCGCGACTCCTGCTGGATCATCGATTTCCTCGGTCGTCGAGCTGGTTCTCGCCCCCTCAGCGGGAGCGAGCCTGGCCGAACTGACGTGTGGAAGACTGAGCTGGAGGCCGGCAGCGTGGGCCGACGGCCTCAGGTCACTTGGCCTTCTCGAGGACCTCGACCACGCGCCAGCGCTTGGTGGCGGACAGCGGACGGGTCTCCGTGATCAGGACCCGGTCGCCGACGCCGCACTGGTTCTCGCTCGTCGTGGGCCTTGAGGCTGCTGGTGCTGTGCGCAGGACCTTGCCGTAGAGCGGCGTGCTTCACGCGGTCCTCGACGGTGACGACGATGGTCTTGTCCATCTTGTCGCTGACCACCAGGCCCTCGCGGACCTGCGGCAGGGGCGCACCGGTCGGCGCGGTCTGGTTGCTCTCGGTCGTCATCGCTCATGCGGCTTGCCGTCCTCGGCGCTCGATGCCCGGCAGGCGGCTGCGGATACCGCAGCTCGCGCTCACGCACCACGGTGTAGATGCGGGCGATGTCACGTCTTGACCGGTGCGGAGACCGGCGCGTGGCTCTCGAGCTGGCCGGTCGCGGCCTGGAAGCGCAGGTTGAACAGCTCCTCCTTGGCCTCGCGGCAGCTTCGTCCTCGAGGTCGACGGTTGGTCGATGCTCGTTCGAGCTCGTGGGCGTTCAGCTCGCTTGCCATCAGCAACTCACCTGCTCTCGCGGGTGACGAACTGGCACTTCATCGGCAGCTTGTGGATCGCGCGGCGCATGGCCTCGACGAGCCACGTCCCTCGGTCGACGCCGGAGAGCTCGAACATCACCCGGCCCGGCTTGACGTTGGCGACCCACCACTCCGGTGAGCCCTTGCCGAACCCATGCGGGTCTCGGCGGGCTTCTTGGTCGGCGGGCGGTCCAGGTAGATGTTGATCCACACCTTTCCGCCACGCTTGATGTGCCGGGTCATCGCGATACGCGCCGACTCGATCTGCCGGTTCGTTACGTAGGCCGCTCGACGGCCTGGATGCCGAACTCGCCGAAGGCGACTTGGTGCCACCCTTGGCCGCGCAGGTGCGCTTGGGGTGGTGCTGCTTGCGGTGCTTGACCCTACGGGGCATCAGCATCGTGCTCAGGCCTCCCACTCGATGTCGTCGCGGTGCTGGACTCGGTTGCCGGCGCCTCGGTGCTGCTCGGTACGGCGGTCGTGCCCTCGGCGGGCGCGTCGCCCTGGCCGGCGACGCGCCGAACGCGTGGGACGGTCGCCGCGGCTGCCACGGCTGGGCCGCTGCCGCCGCGCGGGACGGCCGACGGCCGGGAGCGCCGGCGCGGGCAGCAGCCTGAGCCTCACGCTCGGCGCGGGTGCCGGCGACCTCGCCCTTGTAGATCCAGACCTTCACGCCGATGCGGCCGAAGGTGGTCTTGGCCTCGTAGAAGCCGTAGTCGATGTCGGCGCGGAGCGTGTGCAGGGGCACGCGGCCCTCGCGGTAGAACTCCGAGCGCGACATCTCGGCGCCACCGAGACGGCCGGAGCACTGGATGCGGACACCCTTGGCGCCGCTGCGCATCGAGGTCTGCATCGCCTTGCGCATCGCACGGCGGAACGCCACCCGACCCGCGAGCTGCTCGGCCACGCCCTGCGCGACCAGCTGAGCGTCGACCTCGGGGTTCTTGACCTCGAGGATGTTCAGCTGGACCTGCTTGCCGGTCGAGCTTCTCGAGCTCTCCACGGATCTGGTCGGCCTCCGCACCGCGGCGGCCGATCACGATGCCGGACGCGCCGTGTGGATGTCGACACGCGACGCGGTCACGGGTGCGCTCGATCTCGACCTTGGAGATGCCGGCGCGCTCCATGCCCTTGGACAGCAGGCGGCGGATCGCAACGTCCTCACCGACGTAGGCCTTGTACAGCTTGTCGGCGTACCAACGGCTCTTGTGGTCGGTGGAGATGCCGAGGCGGAAACCGTTCGGGTTGATCTTCTGACCCATCAGGCGTTCCGTCCCTTCTTGTTCGACGTGGTGGACGCCGTCGTACCGGCGCCCTCGATGCGGGGCTGCACCACGAGGGTGATGTGGCTGGTCCGCTTGTTGATCCGCGACGCGCGGCCCTGGGCCCGGGGGCGCCAGCGCTTCATCGTCGGGCCCTCGTCGACCATCGCCTTGCTGACGACCAGGGTGTTCCGGTCGAGGCTCTCGGTGCCCTCTGCGTTCGCGACGGCGCTCTCGAGGACCTTGTAGACGGTCTCGCTGGCGGCCTGCGGTGCGAACTGCAGCAGCGCCAGGGCGTCGTCGACGTCCAGGCCGCGGACCATGTCCACGACCCGTCGCGCCTTCATCGGGGTGATCCGGACGAAGCGTGCGCTGGCGAAAGCGCCGGGCTCGTCACCCAGCAGGCTCTCGCGACGGGCGCTGACGCGCCTGCGCTCATAGTGCTCATCTCTTCGACTCCTCGACTCAGTCTTGTCGCCAGGCCCGCATCAGCGGCGGCGGCTCTTCCGGTCGTCCTTGACGTGCCCGCGGTAGGTGCGGGTCGGTGCGAACTCGCCCAGCTTGTGGCCGACCATCGCGTCGGTCACGAACACCGGGACGTGCTTGCGTCCGTCGTGCACGGCAATGGTGTGGCCGATCATGGCCGGCACGATCATCGAGCGACGCGACCACGTCTTGATCACGTTGTGGGTGCCCTTGTCGTTCTGTCCGTCCACCTTCTTCATCAGGTGGCCGTCGACGAAGGGACCCTTCTTCAGGCTGCGAGGCATGTCTCAGTTCCCTTCTCAGCGACGCTTGCCGGACTTGCGGCGACGGACGATGAGGGCGTCCGAGGCCTTGCTCTTGCGCGTACGGCCCTCGGGCTTGCCCCACGGCGAGACCGGGTGGCGACCACCGGAGGTCTTGCCCTCACCACCACCGTGCGGGTGGTCCACCGGGTTCATGACGACACCACGGACGGTCGGGCGCTTGCCCTTCCAGCGCATGCGGCCGGCCTTGCCCCAGTTGATGTTCGACTGCTCGGCGTTGCCGACCCCGCCGACCGTCGCGCGGCAGCGGACGTCGACGTACCGCATCTCGCCGGAGGGCAACCGCAGCTGTGCGCGGCTGCCTTCCTTGGCGACGAGCTGGGCCGAGTTGCCGGCGGAGCGGGCCATCTTGGCTCCACCACCCGGACGCAGCTCCACGCAGTGGATCGTCGTACCGACCGGGATGTTGCGCAGCGGCAGGTTGTTGCCCGGCTTGATGTCGGCCTTCGGGCCGGCCTCGACCGCAGCACCCTGGCGGAGGTTCTGAGGAGCGATGATGTAGCGCTTCTCGCCGTCCGCGTAGTGCAGCAGCGCGATGCGCGCCGTGCGGTTGGGGTCGTACTCGATGTGCGCGACCTTGGCCGGCACGCCGTCCTTGTCGTAGCGACGGAAGTCGATGACGCGGTAGGCACGCTTGTGCCCACCACCCTGGTGGCGGGTGGTGATCCGGCCCTGGTTGTTGCGGCCGCCCTTCTTGGGGAGCGGGCGCACCAGCGACTTCTCCGGCGTCGACCGCGTCACCTCGACGAAGTCGGCGACCGACGAGCCACGACGGCCCGGTGTGGTCGGCTTGTACTTACGGATGCCCATGAATTCTCAGTCCTCGATCTGTATTCGAATGCCCGGTCAGGAGACCGGACCCCCGAAGATGTCGATGCGCTGGCCCTCGGCAAGGCTGACGATCGCGCGCTTGGTGTTCGCGCGCTTCCCCATCCCGAAGCGGGTGCGACGGGTCTTGCCCTGGCGGTTGATGGTGTTGACGCTGGTCACCTTGACGTCGAAGACCTTCTCGACCGCGATCTTGATCTCGGTCTTGTTGGCGTCCGTGCGTACCAGGAACGTGTACTTGTTGGCGTCCAGGAGCCCGTAGCTCTTCTCGCTCACCACCGGAGCGATGAGCACGTCACGGTGGTCCTTGTGGAAGTTGCTCACTGGGACTCCTCCTGGGTCTCGGCCTCGGCCTCGGTGGACGTCGCCACGGCCTTGACCGACTTGCCCGTGGCCGGACCGGCGACGAACGCGTCGTACGCGGCCTTGGTGAACACCACGTCGTCGGACAGCAGCACGTCGTACGTGTTGAGCTGGTCGACCGCGATCAGGTGCACGGTGTCGACGTTGCGCAGCGAGAGCCAGGTCAGGTTGTCGCCGCGCTCGAGCACCACGAGGGTGCGCGGGCGGTCGGTCAGACCGACCAGGGCGGCGAGCGCCGACTTGGTGCTCGGCTTCTCGCCGGTCACGAACGACTCGACGACGTGCACGCGGCCGGCACGGGCCCGGTCGGAGAGGGCGCCCCGCAGAGCGGCGGCCTTCATCTTCTTGGGCGTGCGCTGGTCGTAGCTGCGCGGAGTCGGGCCGTGGACCGTGCCACCGCCCGCGAACTGCGGAGCGCGGACCGAACCCTGACGGGCGCGACCGGTGCCCTTCTGCTTGTAGGGCTTGCGACCACCGCCGCGGACCTCGCCACGCGACTTGGTGTCGTGGGTGCCCTGACGAGCGGCGGCCTGCTGGGCGACGACGACCTGGTGGATCAACGGGATGTTGACCTGGACGTCGAAGATCTCGGCGGGAAGGTCGACCTTCAGTGCCTTGGCAGTCACGCGCTGACCTCCCTGTCTGTGCGGGCCTTCGCTGCGGAACGGATGACGACGACGCCACCCTTGGGGCCCGGGATCGCGCCCTTGAGCAGGATCAGGCCCTTCTCGACGTCAACGGCGTGCACGGCGATGTTCTGGGTGGTGACGGAGTCGCCACCCATCCGACCAGCCATGCGCATGCCCTTGAAGACGCGACCAGGCGTGGCGCAGCCACCGATGGAGCCGGGCGAGCGGTGGTTACGGTGCGCTCCGTGGGAGGCGCGCGAGCCGTGGAACCCGTGGCGCTTCATCACGCCGGCGTATCCCTTGCCCTTGCTCGTGCCGGTCACGTCGACCTCCTCGCCGGCGGCGAACAGCTCGGGGCTGAGCTCCTGACCGACGGAGTACGACGCGGCGTCCGCGGTGCGGATCTCCAGCAGGTGGCGACGCGGCGTGACGCCGGCCTTCTCGAAGTGCCCGGCGCGCGGCTTCGTCACCTTGCGGCCCTCGATCTCGCCGTAGCCGATCTGGACGGCGTTGTAGCCGTCCGTCTCCGGCTGGCGGACCTGAGTGACCACGTTGGTGGCGGCAGCGATCACCGTCACGGGCACGACACGGTTGTTCTCGTCCCAGGTCTGGGTCATGCCGAGCTTGGTGCCCAGCAGCCCACGGACGTTTCTCTCAAGAGTGCTCATGGATATCAGGCCTTCAGAGCTTGATCTCGATGTCGACACCGGCAGGCAGGTCGAGACGCATCAGCGAGTCGACCGTCTTCGGGGTCGGGTCGATGATGTCGATGAGACGCTTGTGGGTGCGCATCTCGAAGTGCTCGCGGCTGTCCTTGTACTTGTGGGGCGAGCGGATAACGCAGTAGACGTTCTTCTCGGTCGGCAGGGGCACAGGGCCGGCGACCTTCGCGCCCGTACGGGTGACCGTGTCAACGATCTTGCGCGCCGAGGTGTCGATCACCTCGTGGTCATAGGCCTTGAGCCTGATGCGGATCTTTTGTCCCGCCATAGCTCTCAGTTCGTCCTCACTACTCGTACCGCCAAGTCGGACATGGCCCGGCGGGCCACACCCGTTGCTTCTCTCCGTCCGACCCCCGCGGTCGGGCGTGTCGCGCTTTGTTCCGCGCAACACATCGTCTGCAGGTTCGTGTTGGAGTGGCACCCGACAGTGTGGTGGAGCTGACCGTCGAGCTGAGAAGGGTCTCCTGGTGCGGTGCGGACACAGAACCAGACCACCGCGTGCGGGAGACCCTGTTCAGTAGTCAATGATTACTACGTGTGTTCGCACCCCGGCGACCCTGCCGGAGCAACCGGACTATCTTGTCAGAGACCGGCCGCCCGGATCAAATCGAGGCTCCACCGATGCTCGTGGACAGCCCCGTGCGGGCCGCCAGGATGCGAGGATGTCCGCTCTCAGACCATTCGCACCGGTCCGTCCCGGCCCATGGGGGAGCCTCATCGTGTCACAGCAGCCACCGCCACCCGGCTGGGTCCCGCCGGTCCCCCCGCCCCACGCCGCCCCCGGCGGTGCGTACGGCACGCCCGTGTCGCCGTACGGCGGATACGGCCCGCCGGTGCACAAGCCCGGTGTGGTGGCCCTGCGCCCGCTCACGCTCGGCGACCTCTACGACGGTGCCTTCAAGACGATCCGCCGCAACCCCCAGGCGATGGTCGGGCTGGCAGCCCTGGTCACCACGGTGTTCATGCTGGTCCCCGTCGTGCTCACGCTCGCGCTGGCGGCGCTGGGCGAGCTGTCGTTCGGGTTCTCGGTCGACCCCTCCTCCCCCGACCAGCTCAGCGCGCTCGACAACGGCGCGGTCGGCATCGTCGCCAACCTCGGCGCCGTCTTCGGCCTGTTCGCCACCGTCGTGCTCAACGGCATGCTCGTGCACGTGGTCGCCGAGGCGGTGCTCGGGCGCCGTACGACGATCGCAGGCGCCTGGGCGGCCACCCGCGGCCGGATGTGGCGGCTGGTCGGCCTGATGCTGGTCAGCCTCCTGGTCTTCGTGCTGCTCCTGGCGGTCCCGGTCGGGGCGGGGGTCCTGGTCGGCCTGCGGGCCGGGGTGGTGGCCGGCCTCGTGACCGGCCTGCCGCTCCTGCTGCTCGCGTTCGCGGCGGCGCTGTTCCTCCAGGCGAGGTACCTCCAGCTCGCCGCCCCTGCCCTCGTGCTCGAGCGCACCGGGGTCTTCGCGGCGCTGCGCCGGGCGGGCCGGCTGAGCCGTGGCCAGTCCTGGCGGATCCTCGGCATCCTGCTGCTGACCGCCCTGGTCGCCGGCCTGGTCGGCCAGGTCGTCGCGGTCCCGCTCGCCGCGATCGGGACGGTCGGGCCGTTCGTCCTCCCCGGCACGGGCGGGGCCCTGGTGCTGGTGTTCTCCTCCTACCTCTCCCAGATCATCGTGGGCGCGCTGACCACCCCGTTCACCTCGGCGGTGGCGGCGCTGCAGTACGTCGACCAGCGGATCCGCAAGGAGGGCCTGGACGTCGAGCTCATCGCGGCGGCGCAGCAGGGCCCGGCGGGCCCGCGCTGAGTCGATGCTCGCGCCCCTCGTCGCGGCCGTCACCGCTGCCGCCGTCCGCCCCGACCCGGGCCAGGCCCGTTCCTGGGTCAGGCGGGAGCTCAGCCGACCGGAGTACGACCGCAGCCTGAGCGAGCGGTTCCTCTCGTGGGTCGGGGACCTGTGGGCGGGCCTGTCCCGGGCCGCCCTGGACGCCTCCCCCCTGTCCACGGGCGCAGCCGTCCTCGCGCTGGTCGTGCTGGTGGCGCTGGCGGTCGTGCTGGCCGGGCGCGTGCGCCGCGAAGCCCCGCGAGCCAGACAGGACGGCGGGCTCCTGGTCGCCGCGGAGGTCTCCGCGGACCAGCACCGGGCGGCGGCGCGGGCCGCCGTCGAGGTCGGCGACCACGACGACGCGCTTGTCGAGGCTTTCCGGGCCGTCGCGTCGCGTGCCCTCGAGCGCGGGCTGCTCGAGCCACGTCCCGGGCTGACCGCGCACGAGCTCGCGGCCGACCTGGGCCCCGCCTTCCCGGAGCAGCAGTCTGCCCTGACCGAGGCCGCGGTGCTGTTCGACGAGGTGTTCTACGGACACCGGCCGGCGACCGCCGCGCACGCCCGCTCGGTGCTCGACCTCGATGACGCGCTGCGCGAAGCCCGGCCCGTCCGCCGCCCCGCCATGCACCCCGCGACGAGCCACCGATGAGCCCCGCCACCGGCTGGGTGCGCCGGCACCGCGGGGTGTCCCTGATCGCGGTGGTCGTGCTCGCCACGCTGGTCGGGCTGAGCATCCTCGGTGTGCGCTCGGCGGTCCGGGGCGGCGACCTCGACCCGGACAACCCCGGTGCGACCGGCGCGCAGGCCGTGGCCCGGGTCCTCGCCGACCACGGCGTGCGGGTGAGCGTCGTACGCCGTGCCGCGGACCTGGACCGGACCCCGGTCGACGCGGACACCACGGTGCTCGTCACCTCCTCGGAGAGCCTCGGACGGAGCACGGCGCGCCGGCTCGACGTGCACACCGTCACGGCCGGCGCGGTGGTGCTCGCCGCCCCCGGACCGACCGTGCTCCGCGCCCTGCGGCTGCCGGTCCACCTCGACGACGCGGCAGGCGGTGACCACACCGAGGCGCGGTGCGACGACCCGCTCCTCGGCGGCCTCACGGTCGACGTCGGGCCGACGGTCGGCTACCGCGCTCGCGAGGGCGCCGGCGTCGTGAGCTGCTTCCGCGGGCCCGGCGCACGACCCGCCTCCCTCGTCGCGCGGGTCGACCGCGGCGTCCCGACGTACGCAGTCGCCGGCACCGACCTGTTCACCAACGAGCAGGTGTCCCGCGCCGACAACGCCGCTGTGGCGCTGCGGCTGCTCGGGCAGCACGACCGGCTGGTGTGGTACGTCCCCGACCCTCGTGACGTCGCCCCCGGGGACGCCGGCTCGCTGCGGGCGCAGCTGCCCGGCGGCCTGCTCCCGGCCCTGTGGCTGCTCGGCTTCACGGTGCTGGCCACGATGCTCTGGCGGGGGCGTCGCCTCGGCCCGCTGGTCGTCGAGCCGCTGCCGGTCGTGGTGAAGGCGGTCGAGTCCACCCAGGGCCGCGGCCGGCTGTACCGCCGGGTGCGGGACCGGGGGCACGCTGCCGAGATCCTGCGGGCCGCCACCCGCCGTCGCCTGACCACCCGTCTCCGGCTGCCCGGCAGCACCGACCACCGGCACCTCGTCACCGCGGTCGTGGGTGCCACCGGGCGTGACCCCGCGCACCTCCATGACCTGCTGCTCTCCCGGCCGGTGCCCGACGACACCGCCCTGACCCGGCTGGCCGACGACCTGGCCGCACTCGAGAAAGAGGTACACCACCGATGACCCTGCAGACCGTCGCACCCGACACCGCACGCGAGGCGCTGCACCGTGTCCGCGCCGAGGTGGCCAAGGCCGTGGTCGGGCAGGACGCAGCCGTTTCCGGCCTCCTGGTCGCGCTGCTGACCGGCGGGCACGTGCTGATGGAGGGCGTGCCCGGCGTCGCCAAGACGCTGCTGGTCCGGTCGCTCGCGGCAGCACTGTCGGTGGACACCAAGCGGGTGCAGTTCACCCCGGACCTGATGCCCGGCGACATCACCGGCTCGCTGGTCTACGACAGCCGCGCCGGGGAGCTGTCGTTCCGCGAGGGCCCGGTCTTCACCAACCTGATGCTTGCCGACGAGATCAACCGGACACCGCCGAAGACGCAGTCCGCACTCCTCGAGGCGATGGAGGAGGGGCAGGTGTCCGCCGACGGCGTCTCCCGGTCACTGCCCCGGCCGTTCATGGTGGCCGCGACCCAGAACCCGGTGGAGTACGAAGGCACCTACCCCCTGCCCGAGGCCCAGCTCGACCGGTTCCTGCTCAAGGTGGTGCTGCCGCTGCCCGAGCGCGAGCAGGAGCTGGAGATCCTGCGGCGGCACGCCGAGGGCTTCGACCCGCACGACATCGCCGCCGCGGGCGTGCGGGCGGTGGCCGGGGCCGAGGACGTCCAGGCCGGCGCGGCCGCCGTACGCGCGGTCTCGGTCTCCCCCGAGGTCTCCGGGTACGTCGTGGACATCGCCCGGGCCACCCGGGTGTCCCCCTCGCTGAGCCTGGGCGTGAGCCCGCGCGGGGCGACCGCCCTGCTGCGCACCAGCCGGGCCTGGGCCTGGCTCCAGGGGCGCACGTTCGTGACGCCCGACGACGTCAAGGCGCTGGCCGGGGCGACGCTGGCGCACCGGCTCGGGCTGCGACCGGAGGCGGAGCTCGAGGGTGTCTCGGTCACGCAGGTGCTGCAGAGCGCACTCGACTCGGTGCCCGTCCCGCGATGACGGTCACCGGCCGCGTGCCACTGCTCGTGCTGGTCGGCGTGGGCGCCCTCGTCGTGCGCCCGGCGGCGGGTACGGCGGCGTGGTGGCTGGTCGCGGTGCTGGTGCTGGTCGTGGTGGACCTGCTGCTCGCACCTCGACCGGCGCGGCTCGAGGTGACCCGGCGACCGGTGCGACAGGTCCGGCAGGGGCAGTCCACGAGCACCGAGCTGGTCGTCGCCAACCCGCTGGAGCGCCGGGTGCGCGGCGTGCTGCGCGACGCCTGGCAGCCGTCGGCCGGCGCAGCGAACAACCGGCACCGCCTCGACCTGGCCGCGGGTGACCAGGTGGTGCTGCGCACTGCGCTGACCCCCACCCGCCGGGGCGATCGGCGGGCCGACCGGGTCACGGTGCGCTGCACCGGGCCGTTCGGCCTGGCCGCGCGGCAGGTCTCGACGGTCGTCGCCGGTCGGGTCCGCGTGCTGCCGCCCTTCCACTCCCGCAAGCACCTGCCCGGCCGGCTGGCGAGGCTGCGCGAGCTCGACGGCCGCTCGGCGGTCCGCGTCCGCGGCCAGGGCACGGAGTTCGACTCGCTGCGCGACTACGTGCGCGGGGACGACGTACGCAGCATCGACTGGCGGGCCAGCGCCCGCTCCCGCAACGTGGTGGTCCGCACCTGGCAGCCCGAGCGGCACCGGCGAGTGCTGCTGGTCCTGGACACCTCGCGTACGTCGGCCGCGCGGGTCGACGACGTACCCCGGCTGGACTCCGCCATGGACGCCGCCCTGCTGCTCGCCGCACTCGCATCCCGCGCCGGGGACAGCGTCGACTTCCTGGCCGGCGACCGGCGCGTGCGCGCCCGGGTCCGGGCCGGCGCACGCGGCGACGCGCTCCCCCAGGTCGTCGAGGCGATGGCCGACCTCGAGCCCGCGCTGGTCGAGGCGGACTGGTCGCGGCTGACCTCGGCCATGGTCTCGCTCGGCCGGCAGCCGGCGCTCGTGGTGCTGCTCTCCGCGCTCGAGCCGGCGGCCGTGGAGCACGGGCTGCTCCCCGCACTGCCGACCCTGGCGCAACGTCATCGCGTGGTGCTGGCCTCGGTGCGCGACCCCGAGCTGGACCGGATGGCGGCCCGGCGCGGGGACCCGGCCGCGGTCTACGAGGCGGCCGCGGCCGAGCAGGTCCTGGCGGACCGGGCGCGCACCGCTGAGATCCTCGGCAGCCTCGGCGTAGACGTGGTCGACGCGGACGCCGACCGCCTGCCGGTGGAGCTGACCGACCACTACCTGATGCTGAAGGGCCGCGGCCTGCTCTGACCGCGGACCCGCCGCGGCTGGCTAGCCTCGTGGCCATGACCATCGTGACAGCAGGCATCGCCGAGGACCTTGCCCCGACCGGAACCTTGCGGGCTTCTGTCGACCTGGGCAATCCGGTGCTGGCCCAGGGCACCCCGACGGCGCCGACGGGGTGACGGTCGACATCGCGCGGGAGCTGGGCGCGCTGATGGGGGTCTCGAGAGAGCTCGTCTGCTTCGATGCGGCGCGGAAGTCGTTCGAGGCGATGACTGTGGGGCGCGCGAACCAGCCCGACGCCGCCGTCGCCCCGCCCGGCTAGGAAGCGGTGGCGAGCCGGTCCTCGAGGGAGTCCGCCGAGGTGTCGCCCGTGTGCCCGGCGTGGAAGGCCCGCCGGCCGAGCACGAAGACGTAGGCCAGGAACAGCACCTCGGCGCCCACGCCGATCCCGATCCGGGCCCAGGTGGGCAGTCCGGACGGGGTCACGAAGGCCTCGATGACCCCGCTGACCAGCAGCACGAGCACCAGGCCCAGGGCGACCGCGGCGGCGCTGCGCCCCTCGTGGGCGACGGACTGCACCCGGGTGCGGGCCCCCGGCTCGACCCACGACCAGAACAGCTTCAGCCCGACCCCGGCCGCGACGAAGACCGCGGTGAGCTCGAGGATGCCGTGCGGCAGGATCAGCCCGAAGAACACCGACCCGCGGTCATGCTCGATCATCAGCGCACCGATCACGGCGACGTTCACGACGTTGGTGAGCAGCAGGTACACCACCGGCAGGCCGAGCACCCCGAAGGCGATGCAGAGCGCCGCCACCCAGGCGTTGTTCGTCCACACCTGGGCCGCGAAGTGCGAGGCGGCGTACTCGCTGTAGTAGCGCTCGAAGTCCACGTTGACGAGCCGGTCGGCCTCGGCCTGGGACATCAGCGACGTCTCGACGCCGGGGTGCTGCAGCAGCCAGACGATCATCACGCCGGCGACGGCGACGTTCGCCGCCGACGTGGCCAGCCACCAGCGGCGCATCCGGAACAGCGCCGCGGGGAAGGTCGCGGTGAGGAACGTCGCCACGTCCCGCCAGGACGTGGTGCGGGTGCCGGTGGTGCGGGTGCGTGCCCGTGCCAGCACGCTGGACAGGTAGCCGACCAGTGCGGCGTCCGGGGCCGAGGAGCGTACGACGGACAGGTGGGTCGCGACCTCCTGGTAGCCGTCGACGAGCTCGTCCGCCTCCTGGCCGCTCAACGTACGCCGCCGGCTGAGCTGCTCGAGACGCCGCCAGCGCCGGGCGTGCGCGGCCACGAAGGCGTCGATGTCCACGACGGTCACTCTAGGTCCCGGCCCGCCGGCTCGGAGGCGGATAGCCTGTGCCCCTGATGTCGGACGTGCAGGGGCTCCTCGGCGACGACGACCTCGTCACCGGCGAGGCCGTGGCACTCGACCTGCCCCCGGCCACCGTCGCGGTCCGGGTCGCCTCAGGCCTCCTCGACGTCCTCGCCCAGGTCTTCGTGCTGACCCTCGTCTACGTCGTCGGGCTGGTCGCGGTCTCGGGTGCCGACGACGCCCTGCTGGCCGTGGCGGGTGTGCTGAGCACGGTGCTGGTCCTGGTTGCGCTGCCGACCGCCGTGGAGACGCTGACCCGCGGCCGCTCGCTCGGCAAGCTGGCGCTGGGTCTGCGCACCGTCCGCGACGACGCCGGCCCGATCTCGTTCCGGCAGGCGTTCGTGCGTGCACTCGTCGCCGTCGTGGAGATCTGGGTGCTCAGCGGCGTGCCCGCCCTGGTCTGCGCGCTCACCACGTCGCGGGGCAAGCGGCTCGGCGACGTGGTCGCCGGCACCTACGTGGTCCGGGAGCGGTTCCCCTTCCCGCTCGTGCGGCCGGCGACGATGCCGGCGCAGCTGGCCGGCTGGGCCTCCGGCGCGGACATCGCCCCGCTGCCGGACGGGCTCGCGCTCGGCGTACGCCAGTTCCTGGACCGGGCGCCCTCGCTCAACCCGGCCTCACGGGCCACCCTCGGCGGCCGTCTCGCCACCCAGGTGCTGACGCACGTCGCCCCCGCTCCCCCGCCGGGTCACCACCCGGAGACGGTGCTCGCTGCCGTGATCGCCGAACGTCGCCGGCGCGACGAGGCCCGGCTCGCGCGCGACGAGGCGCTGCGGACCCGGTTGCGCGGACCGCGACGTTCCTGAGCCTGGTCAGACCCGGCGGTAGGTCAGGTCGGTGATCGACCGTCCGGCATCGAGGCCGCGGCGCTCGAACCGGGTGAGCGGCCGGTCCTCCCAGCGCGGGGCTGCGCCGGCGTGCACGTTCTCGAGCAACGGCTCGGCGTCCAGCACCTCGACCATCTGCTCGGCGTACTCCGACCAGTCCGTCGCCAGCCGCCACAGCCCTCCGGGCTCGAGCCGGCCCGCCGCGTGGCGGGCGAAGTCGGGGGTGACCAGCCGGCGGCGGTGGTGCCGCTTCTTGGGCCACGGGTCCGGGAAGAACGTCCACAGCTCGCGCACGCTGTCGGGTGCCAGCAGGTGCTGCACCGACCAGACCGCGTCCACGCTGACCAGCCGGACGTTCGAGACGTCCGCCTGCTCCAGCCGGTGGAAGGTGTCCGCGACGCCGGGGTGCCAGACCTCGAAGGCCAGCACGTCGTACGACGGACGGGTCGCCGCCAGCGCCACCGTCGCCTCACCGACCCCCGAGCCGATCTCGACGACGAGCGGCGCCTCGCGGCCGAACCAGGAGGCGAGGTCGAAGTCGTCCCGGTCCACCGCGTGGTCCGGGATCCACCAGGCCGCCTGCCGGCGCTCCCAGGCGGCGGCCTGCCGGTCGTTAGCCGGCTGCCCCGACGGCTGTAGGTCAGCACCTCACGGAGCCGCCGGCCGTCGTCGGTCAGCCCGGTGTGCGGCCGCGCCGGCCGTACTCCCTCGTGCACGTCTCGCCTCCACGGGACAAGGCAAGAGGCCCGGTCCGCCTGCTGCGGACCGGGCCTCTCGGCTGGTACTTGCTCAGATCACGCGTGAACCCGCACGGGTCACTTGGAGATCTTGGTGACCCGGCCGGCGCCGACGGTGCGGCCACCCTCGCGGATCGCGAACCGGAGACCCTCCTCCATGGCGATCGGCTGGATCAGCTCGACCGACATGTCGGTGTTGTCGCCCGGCATGACCATCTCGGTGCCCTCGGGGAGGGTCACGACGCCGGTCACGTCCGTCGTACGGAAGTAGAACTGCGGACGGTAGTTGTTGAAGAACGGCGTGTGACGGCCGCCCTCCTCCTTCGACAGGATGTAGACCGAAGCGTCGAAGTTGGTGTGCGGGGTCGTGGTGCCCGGCTTGATGACGACCATGCCGCGCTCGACGTCCTCGCGCTTGGTGCCACGAAGCAGCAGCCCGACGTTCTCGCCGGCCTGACCCTCGTCGAGCAGCTTGCGGAACATCTCCACACCGGTGACCGTGGAGGTCTGCTTGCCCTCACGGATGCCGATGATGTCGACGGTCTCGTTGATCTTGACGACACCACGCTCGATGCGGCCGGTGATGACCGTGCCACGACCGGTGATCGTGAAGACGTCCTCGACGGGCATCAGGAACGGCTTGTCGATCTCGCGCTCCGGCTGCGGGATGTACTCGTCGACGGCGTTCATCAGCTCCATGACCGACTCGCCCCACTTCGCGTCGCCGTTCAGCGCCGGGAAGGCAGCCACGCGGACCACCGGGACGTCGTCGCCGGGGAACTCGTACTCCGAGAGGAGCTCGCGCACCTCCATCTCGACGAGCTCGATGAGCTCCTCGTCGTCGACCATGTCGCACTTGTTGAGCGCGACGACCAGCGCGGGGACGCCGACCTGGCGAGCCAGGAGGACGTGCTCACGGGTCTGCGGCATCGGGCCGTCGGTCGCCGCGACCACGAGGATCGCGCCGTCCATCTGGGCCGCGCCGGTGATCATGTTCTTGATGTAGTCGGCGTGGCCGGGGCAGTCGACGTGCGCGTAGTGACGCTTCTCCGTCTGGTACTCGACGTGCGCGATGGAGATGGTGATACCACGCTGACGCTCTTCAGGGGCCTTGTCGATCTCGTCGAACGGCGTGAAGGGGTTCAGGTCCGGGTACTTGTCGTGCAGCACCTTGGTGATCGCTGCGGTCAACGTCGTCTTGCCATGGTCGATGTGACCAATCGTTCCGATGTTGACGTGCGGCTTAGTCCGCTCGAACTTCGCCTTAGCCACGGGGGCTCCTCCTCGTTAGAAAACTTGACTCGTCTGCTGGGGTGTACTGCAAGGGGCGACGCACTACTCGCCGCGGACCTTCTTGATGATCTCGTCGGCGACGTTCTGCGGAACCTCGGCGTACGAGTCGAACTCCATCGAGTACGACGCCTGGCCGGAGGTCTTGGACCTCAGGTCGCCAACGTACCCGAACATCTCTGACAGCGGTACCAGCGCCTCGACCACCCGGTCACCCGAGCGCTCGAACATCGTCTGGACCTGGCCACGGCGCGAGTTGATGTCGCCGATGACATCGCCCAGGAACGTCTCGGGCGTGGTCACCTCCACGGCGAACATCGGCTCGAGCAGCACCGGCTTGGCCATGCGTGCGGCCTCCTTGAAGGCCTGCCCACCGGCGAGCTTGAACGCGAGCTCGGAGGAGTCGACGTCGTGGTAGGCGCCGTCCTCGAGCGTGAACTTCACGTCGACCATCGGGTAGCCGGCGAGCACGCCGAACTCCATGGCGCCCTGGCCACCCTGGTCGACCGACGGGATGTACTCGCGCGGGACGCGGCCACCACTGACGTTGTTGACGAACTCGTAGCCGGCGCCGAGACCGGTCTCCGGGTCGACGTTCGGGCCGAGGCTGATGACGACCTTCGCGAACTGGCCGGAACCACCGGTCTGCTTCTTGTGCGTGTAGGAGTGGTTCTTGACCTCCTTGCGGATGGTCTCGCGGTAGGCCACCTGCGGCTTGCCGACGGTCGCCTCGACGCGGAACTCGCGACGCATCCGGTCGACCAGGATCTCCAGGTGCAGCTCGCCCATGCCGGCGATGATCGTCTGGCCGGTCTCCATGTCGGACTTGACGGTGAAGGTCGGGTCCTCGTCGGAGAGGCGCTGGATCGCGACGCCGAGCTTCTCCTGGTCGCCCTTGGTCTTGGGCTCGATCGCGACCTCGATCACCGGGGCCGGGAACGTCATCGACTCGAGCACGACCGGGTTCTGCGGGTCGCTCAGGGTGTGACCGGTCTTGGTGTCCTTCAGACCCATGACGGCCACGATCTGGCCGGCGCCGACCGACGCGATCTCCTCACGCTTGTTGGCGTGCATCTGGTAGACCTTGCCGATCCGCTCCTTCTTCCCGTTCACCGAGTTCAGGACGGTCGAGCCGGCGACCAGCTTGCCGGAGTAGACCCGGACGTAGATCAGCTTGCCGAGGTGCGGGTCGGTGGCGACCTTGTAGGCGAGGCCGGAGAACGGCTCGTCGTCGCTCGGCTGCCGGACGATCTTCTCGTCCTCGTCGTTGGCCGCGTGCCCCTGGATGCCGTCGATGTCGAGCGGCGAGGGGAGGTACTTCACGACCGCGTCGAGCAGGGGCTGGACGCCCTTGTTCTTGAACGCGGTGCCGCACAGGACCGGGTTGACCTTGTCGGCCAGCGTGGCGCGACGGATCGCGGCCTCGAGCTCCTCGACGGAGAGGTCCTCGCCCTCGAGGTACTTCTCCATGATGGCGTCGTCGGCCTCGGCCAGCGTCTCCAGGAACTTCTCGCGGTACTCCGCGGCCTGCTCGGCGAGCTCGGCCGGGATCTCCTCGACGTCGTAGTCCTCGCCCATCTTGGTCTCGCCGCGCCAGGTCAGCGCGCGCATGCCGACCAGGTCGACGACCCCGAGGAAGTCGCCCTCGGCGCCGATCGGGATCTGCAGGACCAGCGGGGTGGAGTTGAGGCGGTCGACCATCATGTCGACGCAACGGAAGAAGTCCGCGCCGGTGCGGTCGAGCTTGTTGACGAAGCACATCCGCGGGACGGAGTACTTGTTCGCCTGGCGCCACACGGTCATCGTCTGCGGCTCGACGCCGGCAACGCCGTCGAACACGGCGACGGCACCGTCGAGCACGCGGAGCGAACGCTCCACCTCGGCGGTGAAGTCGACGTGACCGGGCGTGTCGATGATGTTGATCTGGTGGTTCTTCCACCAGCAGGTCGTCGCGGCGGACGTGATCGTGATGCCGCGCTCCTGCTCCTGCTCCATCCAGTCCATGACCGCGGCGCCCTCGTGGACCTCGCCGATCTTGTAGGAGATGCCGGTGTAGAAGAGGATCCGCTCGGTCGTGGTGGTCTTACCGGCGTCGATGTGCGCCATGATGCCGATGTTGCGGACCTTGGTCAGGTCGGTGGTGATGTCGACGGCCACTTCTCAGTGATCCCCTCATAGCTAGGTGGTGCTAGTTGGTGCGTGGAACCGCGGGGTGCCGGTACGACGCGGTGTCGCCCTCGTGAGGCGGTCAGCCGAGCGTCGTACCGGTCGATGTCACCAGCGGTAGTGCGCGAAGGCCTTGTTCGACTCGGCCATCTTGTGGACGTCCTCGCGGCGCTTCACAGCGGCACCGAGGCCGTTGGACGCGTCGAGGATCTCGTTCATCAGGCGCTCGGCCATGGTCTTCTCGCGGCGAGCGGCGGAGTAGCTGACCAGCCAGCGCAGGGCCAGGGTCATGGAGCGGGGACCCCGCACCTCGACCGGCACCTGGTAGGTGGCGCCACCGACGCGACGGCTGCGGACCTCGAGGGCCGGCTTCACGTTGTCCAGCGCACGCTTGAGCGTGACCACCGGGTCGGTGCCGGTCTTCTCGCGGCAGCCCTCGAGGGCGCCGTAGACGATGCGCTGAGCGGTCTGCTTCTTGCCGTCCTTGAGGACCTTGCTGACCAGCTGGGTCACGACCTGGGAGCCGTAGACCGGGTCGACGTCGAGCGGTCGCTTGGGGGCGGGACCCTTGCGAGGCATTAGCTCTTCTCCTTCTTCGCGCCGTACCGGCTGCGAGCCTGCTTGCGGTTCTTCACGCCCTGCGTGTCGAGCGAACCGCGGATGATCTTGTAGCGGACACCGGGGAGGTCCTTCACACGGCCGCCGCGCACGAGCACGATCGAGTGCTCCTGCAGGTTGTGGCCGACACCCGGGATGTAGGCCGTGACCTCGATGCCGCTGGACAGGCGCACACGGGCGACCTTCCGCAGCGCGGAGTTCGGCTTCTTCGGGGTGGTCGTGTAGACACGCGTGCACACGCCACGCCGCTGGGGGGAACCCTTCAGAGCGGGCGTCTTGTTCTTCGACACCTTGTCCTGGCGGCCCTTACGGACCAACTGCTGGATGGTGGGCACCGCGTGGTTCTCTTTCCTCTTCGGTGATGCTGTCTTGTGTGTCCGGTCGACCGGTCGGAACCAGCCTGTTCTGCGCTCCCGTGACGCTCTGCGACTGCCTCCCCCGCGGTCGGGCGTGTCGCCCACCGCAGGCCACCGCCGGGCTTTCTGGCGGAGGAGCCTTCGAGAGAACGCTGCGAGTGCAGCCACGCGTCCCGGTCACGAGCACGCGCAGGGCCTGGGTGTCCCAGACACGAAGAAAAAGATTACCGGCTCGCCGGAACGGGGTCAAAACGAGCGACCGCGGGTGCGGTAAGGGAGCAAGCTTCAGGATCGTGCCTGAGGCCTCCATCCTAGCCGGACGAGCCTGACCCGGTCCCGCCCGCCCCTCCCGGACGGGTCGCACGCGCGCCCTTGCCGGGGACCGGCGGTTCGGCCAGCAGCTCGGCCAGGTGCAGCGCCCGCACCCCGGCCAGGTCGTCCAGCTGGGTCCGGCAGGAGAAGCCGTCGGCGAGCACCACCGCCCGCTCCCCCGCCGCGCGCACGGCCGGCAGCAGGTCGTGCTCGGCCACCGCGACGGACACGTCGTAGTGGCCGCGCTCCACCCCGAAGTTGCCGGCCAGCCCGCAGCAGCCTCCGACGCGGGTGACCGTGGCCCCGGTGCGGGCGAGCAGCGCCGCGTCCGCCTCCCAGCCGAGCACGCTGGCGTGGTGGCAGTGCGGCTGCGCGACGACCGTCGTGCCGGTGAGGTCGGGCGGCTGCCAGCCCGGGACGCCGGCGAGCACCTCGGCGAGCGTCCGGACGCCCGCCGCGACCTCCGCCGCACGCGGGTCACCGGTGAGCTCGGCCGCGTCGGAGCGCAGCGTGGCGAGGCACGACGGCTCGAGCCCGACCACGGCGATCCCCTGCTCGACGTACGGGTGCAGCACATCGAGGGTGCGGCCGATGATCCGTCGCGCCGCGGTCAGCTGGCCGGTGCTCACCCAGGTGAGGCCGCAGCAGGCCGGCTCGGTGACCACGCCGACGCGGAGGCCGGCGGCTTCCAGCACGGCCACGGCGGCCCGGCCGCTCCCGGACGCGAACCCGTCGGTGAACGAGTCCGCCCACACCACGACGTCGTACGCCGGGGTGCTGTCCTTCGTGGCCGTTGTGGCGGCGTACGACGTCCCGCGGGCCCAGCGGCGCAGGGGCTGCCTGGCGAACGCCGGGACGTTGCGGCGCTGGTCGATGCCGGCCGCCGCCTTGGCGACCCGCTGCACCGCCCCGATCCGCATCACCCGGTTGGCCAGCGGCGCGACGGGCTGGGCCAGCCGGGCCCAGCGGGGCAGCTGGCCGAGCGCGTAGTGGCTGCGCGGGCGCAGACGCCTGCGGTAGCGCTGGTGCAGCGCCTCGGCCTTGTACGTCGCCATGTCGATGCCGGTCGGGCAGTCGGTCGAGCAGCCCTTGCAGGACAGGCACAGGTCGAGCGCCTCGTGCACCTCGTCGGAGGCCCAGCCGCCGGAGACCAGCGTGCCGTTCACCATCTCCTGCAGCACCCGGGCGCGGCCGCGGGTGGAGTCCTTCTCGTCGCGGGTGGCCAGGTAGGAGGGGCACATCACCCCGCCGCTGCCGGTGTTGTCCGCGATGCACTTGCCGACCCCGGTGCACCGGTGCACGGCGTCGAGGGTCGACCCGCCGTCGTGCACCATCCGCAGCGTGTGCCGCGGCTCCCGCAGGCGCGCGGCCAGCCGCAGGTCCGCCTCGACCGGGCGTGGGTCGACCAGCACCCCGGGGTTGAGCAGGTTGTCCGGGTCGAACAGGTGCTTGACGCCGGCGAACAGCGCGATCACCTCGGCGGGGTACATCCGCGGGAGCAGTGCCGAGCGGGCCCGCCCGTCACCGTGCTCGCCGGAGAGGCTGCCGCCGTGCGCGGCCGTGAGGTCGGCCGCCGCCTCCACGAAGGTCCGGAACTTCTGCGGGCCGTCCGCGTCGCGCAGCGGGAAGTCGATGCGCACGTGCACGCAGCCGTCGCCGAAGTGCCCGTAGGGCACGCCGTCCAGGCCGACCTCCTTGAGCAGCGCGTCGAAGCCGCGCAGGTAGTCCCCGAGCCGCTCCGGCGGCACGGCCGCGTCCTCCCAGCCGGACTGGGCGGGCAGGTCCAGCGTGCGGGCGGCGAGCCCGGCGCCGTCCTCGCGGATCCGCCACAGCGCCGCCATCTCCGCGGGGTCGCTGACCAGGCGTACGTCGACCGCGCCGGCGTCCCGGGCGACGGCGCCGGCCGCGGCCAGGGTCTCCTCGACGCTCGCACCGGTCACCTCGGCGAACAGCCACCCGGCCCCACGCGGCAGGTCGGGGACCGCACCGCGACGCCGGACCACGTCGACGATCCGCGAGTCGAGGCCCTCGCACGCGACAAGCGGGTGGTGGAGAAGGGACGGCACCGCGTCGGCGGCCTCGAACATGGTCGGGTAGCCGAGCACGGCGAGTGCCCGGAACGGCGCGTCCTCGACCAGGCGGACGGTCGCACCGAGGACGACCCCGAGCGTGCCCTCGCTGCCGACCAGGAACCGCGCGACGTCCCGCCCGTGCTCCGGGAGCAGGTGCTCGAGGCTGTAGCCGGAGACCTGCCGGGTGAACCGGCCCATCTCGGTGCGCACCGTCGCGAGGTGGTTGCCGACCAGGGCGTCGAGGCCGTCGAGCAGGGGCGAGGCCGGCCGCGGGCCGCCGAGCGCGAGCCGTTCGCCGCCGGAGGTGAGCACGTCGAGCCCGACCACGTTGTCGACCGTGCGCCCGTAGCCCAGGGCGCGCGAGCCGCAGGCGTTGTTGCCGATCATGCCGCCGATGGTGCAGCGCGTGTGCGTGGACGGGTCAGGGCCGAAACGCAGGCCGTGCGCGGTTGCGGCGCGCTGCAGCGTTGCGTGCACGGTGCCGGGCTGCACCACGGCGGTGCGCGCCTCCGGGTCGAGCTCGAGGACCCGGTTCAGGTGCTTGGTGGTGTCGACGACGATGCCGGTGCCCACGGCGTTCCCGGCGATCGACGTACCGGCCCCGCGCAGGGTCAGCGGCGTGCCACTGGCCCGGGCGACCGCGACGGTGGCGGCGAGCTCGTCGACCGAGCGCGGACGCACCACGACCTGCGGGACCACGCGGTAGAGCGACGCGTCGGAGGAGTAGAGCGCGCGGGCCAGGGTGGAGTCGTCGGCGTCCGGCACCCCGTCGGCCCGGAGCGCGGCGACGAGGTCTCGGGTCACCACAGCTCGATCGAGCGGTGCAGGATGCCGGCCAGGTCCTCCTCGCCTGCCTCGCGGGGTGCGGTCGCCAGCAGCCGCTGCTGCTTGAGGGTGCCCTCGACGAGCGCGTCCACGTCACCCTCGCCGTACCCGACCGCGCCGATGCCGTTGGGGATGCCGATGTCGCGCATCAGGTCCGCGAGCACCTGGGGCAGGAAGTCGCGCAGGTCGTGGGGCCGGGTCGCCCCGGGGGCGAGCAGCTCCGCGGCGCGCACGTGCCGCTCGGGAGCGGCCTCGAAGGTGAACCGGAACGCCTCGGGAGCGGTCAGCGAGACCGCCATCCCGTGCGGGACCATCGGCTCGTCGTCGGGGTAGCCCGCCGGGTGGAAGTCGACCACCCGGCCGGCGATCGGGTAGGCGTTCGCGTGCGGGATGTGCACCCCGGCGTTGCCGAAGCCCATCCCGGCGAAGGTGGCGGCCAGCGCCATCTGCTCGCGCGCGTCCTCGTCGTCGCCGTGGTGGACCGACCTGCGGAACGACGTGGCGAGCAGGCTCATCGCCTTCTCCGACCACATGTCGCCGATCGGGTTCGCGCCGCAGTAGGGCACCCGCTGCTCGGGCGTCTTGCGCGGGTAGCTGTCGAAGGGCCGGGCGGTCCAGCTCTCCAGCGCGTGGCACAGGATGTCCATCCCGCTCGCGGCGGTGACGCCGGCCGGCTGCGAGAGCGTCAGCCGCGGGTCCACGACGGCCAGGGTCGGGCGCAGGCGCGGGTGGCTGATGCCGCTCTTCACCTTCTGCTCGAGCACGTCGAGCACGCAGACCGTCGTGCTCTCGCTGCCGGTGCCGGTGGTGGTGGGTACGGCGACCAGCGGCGCCAGCACGTTCTCGGGGGCACGTCCCCGTCCCACCGGGGCGTTCACGTAGTCGAGAAGGTCGCCCGGGTTCGTGCAGAGCAGGTTCACGGCTTTCGCGGTGTCGATCGCCGATCCGCCGCCGACCGCGACGAACGCGTCCCACGGTCCCGCGTCGCGTGCGAACTCGACGGCCTCCACCATGCTCTCGTCGGTCGGCTCCACGTGCGCCCGGTCGAACAGCCGGGCCTCGATGCCGTAGCCCGCGATCTGCTCGGTGATCCGCTGCGGGTGTCCGGTGGCGGCGACCCCGGGGTCGGTGATCACCAGCACCCGGCGCACGCCGTACGTCGAGAGGTCGAAACCGATCTCGTCGGAGGACCCGGAGCCGAACTTGAGCTGTGGGGCGCCGTAGGTGAAGACGGTCTCGGGACTGCCGTGCTGGAGCATGCCCGCGAGTCTAGGCAGAGCGGTCGGAACCTCCCGACCGGGCTCAGCCCGCGAGCCGCACCCGGGTCAGCGCGTAGCGAGCGGCGCTGAGCAGGTCGAGGGCGAGCGCCTCGGCGCGGGGCACCCAGGCCGCGTGCTCGGTGGAACCGCCCTCCTCGACCACGTGCGGCTCGACGCCCTCGGACTCCGGCAGCACCAGGGCGTGGAAGATCAGGTGGATGCCGTGGTAGTCCTCCACCAGGCCGTCGGAGCGGGCCGCCGTGAAGTGCGTGGAGTGGACGTCCAGCACGTGCCTCGGCTCGACGTAGAGGCCGGTCTCCTCCAGCACCTCCCGGCGCAGCGCGTCCCGCGGGTCCTCGCCGTGGTCGACGCCCCCGCCCGGCAGCGTCCAGCGGCCCTCGATGCGGGTCCGCGCCGACATCCGGGTCAGCAGCACCTCGCCGGCCGTGCCCTCGCCGCGCAGCAGGACGGCGTACGCCGCGATCCGCTGTCGCTGCGGCGGAGCGGTGTCGGGGCTCGTGACGTCGGGCATGGCCGGATTCTAGACACGGACGCCGCGTGGTGCGGCCCACACCGTCCGCGGTGGCCCGGGACACGTTTTCGGCCGGACCGCGCTGGGCATCGTCCCAGGACCGAGTGCCGTCGACCCGAAAGAGTCATGTCCGCAACCCTCACCCGGCTGCCGCCCTCGCCCGACCAGCACGTCGCGCCCGCACCCCGCAAGCAGCGCGACCCCTGGTTCGACAACGCCAAGATGCTCCTGGTCACGCTCGTGGTCGTGGGGCACTCCTGGAGCGTGCTGGCCGAGTCGTTCTCGACGACCTGGGCCTACAACTTCCTCTACCTCTGGCACGTGCCGGCGTTCGTCATGGTCACCGGCTACCTGTCCCGGTCGTTCACGTTCAGCCGCCGCAACCTGTCCAAGCTGCTCACCACGGTGGTGCTGCCCTACGTCGTCTTCGAGGCGACACTGACCACCTTCCGCAGCGTCGTGGGCGGCGAGCACCACGGTCCGCTCTGGCTCAACCCGCACTGGCCGATGTGGTACCTCGCCGCGCTGTTCCTGTGGCGGCTCGCCACCCCGCTGCTCAAGCGGATGCCGCACGCGCTCCCGGTGGCCGTCGCGGTCTCCCTCGTCGGCGGGGTCACCACCGGTGACACGCTCGACTCGGCGCGGACCATGGGGCTGCTGCCGTTCTTCGTGATGGGCCTGCTGGCGACGCCCGAGCACATCGACCGGCTCCGCCGTCCCGCGGCGCGCCTCGCGGCGCTGGGCGCGTTCGCGCTGGCCCTCGCGCTCTCCACCCTCGTCGAGACGAAGGTGGGCAGCACCGAGTGGCTCTACTGGCGCTCGAGCTACTCCGAGCTGCACGCCTCGTTCCTGGCCGGCGTGGCCGGGCGGACGCTGCTGCTCGCCGTCGCGACCGCGCTCGCCCTCTCGTTCTTCGCCCTCGTCCCGCGCCGTGGTGGCTGGTTCAGCCGGCTGGGCTCGGCGACCCTCGTGGTCTACCTGTTCCACGGCTTCCTGGTGAAGTCCGTCGAGTACACCGCGTTCCCGGACTGGTCGGCCCGGCACCCGCTGCCCGCGCTGGTGCTCTCCACCCTGGTTGCGGTCCCGGTGGCGCTCGCGCTGGCCGCCCCGCCGGTCGCCCGGCGGCTCAACGTCCTGGTCGACCCGGTGGGGGCATGGCAGCGCCGTCAGGCCACTCCCCGCGACTCCGGCCACAGCGCGCCGGGCGCCCAGGCCGGCGAGATCGAGCTCGACGGGACGCTCTCCACCTGGCGGGCCTCCTCCGGCCACGGGGCGCCGCCGCTGAGGTGAGCCGGGTGCCAGGGCGCCGGCTCCCCCGGCCGCGGCTGGTGCACGGGACGGCGCTGCAGCTCGTCGAGCAGTGACTGCAGCCGCTCCCCCAGCCGCTCGGTGCCGAGACGCACGTCCGCGTGGGGCGCCACGTGGAGCGGCTCACCGACCCGCAGGGACACCGGCCGCCCGCGACGCAGGTCCACCGGCTGCCCGGCGGTGAGCAGCCGCTGCGGCCCCCAGAGCGCCATCGGGAGCAGGGGTGCCCCGGTCTCCCGGGCCAGCGCGACCGCGCCCGGCATCAACGCCCGCACGGTGTAGGACGTGCTCACCCCGGCCTCCGGGAAGATCCCGACGGCCTCCCCCGTACGCAGCAGCGCGCGAGCCCGCAGGTACGCCGCGGCCGGCGCCGCCCGGTCCACCGGGACGTGCCGCATGGCGTTCATCAGTGGCCGGGCGACCGGGTTGGCCCAGACGTCGTACCGCGCCAGGAACCGCACGCGGCGCCGGCTGCTGCGCGCGGCCAGGCCGACCAGCAGGAAGTCCAGGAAGCTGACGTGGTTGCTCGCGATCACCACCGGGCCGGTGCGCGGGACGTGCTGCTCGCCGTCGAGGGTGATCCGCAGACCGAGCGCGCGGAACACGCAGCGCGCCGCGCCGATCACTGTGGGGTAGACCCGCTCCGAGCTGTGCACGCCTCATGTTCGCAGCCCGGACGGCCCAGGACTGCCGGTTGTGCCGAGCCCGTCGGAGTGACCCGTCGGTTCATGCGCGACACGCCGCCGAGAACGCCAAGTTGCTGACGGGTCGCGGGAAAGGGCAGGAGGCCGACTCCCCCCAACGAGGGGAGCCGGCCTCCGGTGCGTTGCTGCGCGGTCCGCAGACCTCGAGATCAGTTCTGGTAGGAACCGAAGTCGAAGTCGTCGAGTGCCACGGCCTGGCCTCCGGTGTTCCCGAAGTCGTAGTCGTAGTCGCCGTACCCGGTGACGGAGTACGCGTTCGCACGCGCCTCCTCGGTCGGCTCCACCCGGATGTTGCGGTACCGCTCCAGGCCGGTGCCGGCCGGGATCAGCTTTCCGATGATCACGTTCTCCTTCAGGCCGCGCAGCGAGTCGGACTTGCCGTGGATCGCCGCGTCGGTGAGGACACGCGTGGTCTCCTGGAAGGACGCCGCCGACAGCCACGACTCGGTGGCCAGCGACGCCTTGGTGATGCCCATCAGCTGCGGACGGCCGGCCGCGGGCTTGCCGCCCTCGGAGACCACCCGACGGTTCTCCTCCTCGAAGATGACCCGGTCGATGAGGTCCGACGGGAGCAGCTTGGTGTCGCCCTGCTCCAGCACGAGCACACGGCGCAGCATCTGCCGCACGATGATCTCGATGTGCTTGTCGTGGATGGCCACGCCCTGGCTGCGGTACACAGCCTGGACCTCGTCCACCAGGTGCTCCTGGGCCTTGCGGACACCGAGGATGCGCAGGACCTCCTGCGGGTCCGGCGTGCCCTGGGTCAGCTGCTGGCCGACCTCGACGTGGTCACCCTCGCCGACGGTCAGGCGCGAGCGCTTGCTGACCGGGTACTCCTGGACCTCGGAACCGTCGTCCGGCGTGACCAGGACCTTCTTGGCCTTGTCGGTCTCGTCGATCGTGATCCGACCGGCTGCCTCCGTGATCGGCGCGCGACCCTTGGGCTGGCGGGCCTCGAAGAGCTCGACCACGCGGGGCAGACCCTGCGTGATGTCGTCCGCGGAGGCCACACCACCGGTGTGGAAGGTACGCATCGTCAGCTGCGTGCCGGGCTCACCGATCGACTGGGCCGCGATGATGCCGACGGCCTCGCCGATGTCCACGAGCTTGCCGGTCGCCAGCGAGCGGCCGTAGCACTTCGCGCAGGTTCCGGTCCGGGCGTCACAGGTGAGCACCGAGCGGACCTTCACCTCCTCGATGCCGGCGTCGACCAGCTCGTTGATCTTGACGTCGCCGAGGTCGGAGCCGGCGGCAGCCAGCACCTCGCCCGTCTCCGGGTGGGTGACCTCGACAGCAGCCGAGCGGGCGTACGCCGCGGTCTCGGCGTTCTCGTCCTTGACCACGCGGCCGTCGTCGAGACGGACACCGATCCGCTTGGGCAGACCCCGCTCGGTCCCGCAGTCGTCCTCACGGATGATGACGTCCTGCGACACGTCCACCAGACGACGGGTCAGGTAACCCGAGTCGGCGGTACGCAGAGCGGTGTCGGCCAGACCCTTGCGGGCACCGTGCGTCGCGATGAAGTACTCCAGGACGGTCAGGCCCTCCCGGAAGTTCGACTTGATCGGACGCGGGATGATGTCGCCCTTCGGGTTGGCCACCAGACCACGCATAGCCGCGATCTGCCGGACCTGCATCATGTTTCCGCGAGCACCCGAGTGAACCATCATGTAGATCGGGTTCATCTTGTCGAAGGTCTTCTCGAGCTCGTCCGCGACCTTGTTCGAGGCCTGCGTCCAGATCTCGATGAGCTCCTGACGACGCTCGTCGTCGGTGATCAGACCGCGCTCGAACTGTGTCTGCACCTTCTTGGCCTGCTCCTCGAAGACCTCGAGGATCTCGGCCTTGCGGGGCGGCGTGACGACGTCCTCGATGGAGACCGTGACACCGGACCGGGTGGCCCAGTGGAAACCGGTGTCCTTGAGGGCGTCGAGCGCCGTGGCGACCTCGACCTTGGTGTAGCGCTCGGCGAGGTCGTTCACGATGACGCCGAGCTGCTTCTTGCCGACCTCGTAGTTCACGAAGGCGTAGTCCGCCGGCAGCGTCTCGTTGAACAGCGCGCGACCCAGCGTGGTCTCGAGGATCAGCGGCTGACCCTCTTCCCAGCCCTCGGGCAGCGGCGCGCCGAACGGCGGCACCACCTCGGGGAACCGGATCTTGACGGTGCTCTGCAGGGTGATCTCGCCCCGGTCCAGCGCCATGATCGCCTCGGAGGTCGAGGAGAACTGCCGCCCGTCGCCGGGCAGGTCGCCCTCCATCTCCCGGGTGAGGAAGAACAGCCCGATGATCATGTCCTGGGTGGGCATGGTGACCGGTCGGCCGTCGGACGGCTTCAGGATGTTGTTCGTCGACAGCATCAGGATGCGGGCCTCGGCCTGCGCCTCCGCGGACAGCGGCAGGTGCACGGCCATCTGGTCACCGTCGAAGTCGGCGTTGAACGCCGAGCAGACGAGCGGGTGGATCTGGATGGCCTTGCCCTCGATCAGCTGCGGCTCGAACGCCTGGATGCCGAGCCGGTGCAGCGTGGGCGCACGGTTCAGCAGCACCGGGTGCTCGGTGATGACCTCTTCGAGCACGTCCCACACGACCGGGCGGGCACGCTCGACCATGCGCTTGGCGCTCTTGATGTTCTGCGCGTGGTTCAGGTCGACCAGGCGCTTCATCACGAACGGCTTGAACAGCTCGAGCGCCATCTGCTTGGGCAGGCCGCACTGGTGCAGCTTGAGCTGCGGGCCGACCACGATGACCGAACGGCCGGAGTAGTCGACGCGCTTGCCGAGCAGGTTCTGACGGAAGCGACCCTGCTTGCCCTTGAGCATGTCGGACAGCG
This sequence comes from uncultured Actinomycetota bacterium, assembly GCA_963810035.1. Taxonomy (GTDB): domain Bacteria; phylum Actinomycetota; class Actinomycetes; order Propionibacteriales; family Nocardioidaceae; genus Nocardioides_B. The sequence continues at coordinate 348,185 of CAWEMA010000015.1, read as the reverse complement.
ACTTCAGCGGCCGGTTGCCCGGGCCGGTGACCGGACGGCCACGACGGCCGTTGTCGAACAGCGAGTCGACGGCCTCCTGGAGCATCCGCTTCTCGTTGTTGACGATGATCTCGGGGGCACCGAGGTCGAGCAGACGCTTGAGCCGGTTGTTCCGGTTGATCACCCGGCGGTACAGGTCGTTCAGGTCGGAGGTCGCGAAGCGGCCACCGTCGAGCTGCACCATCGGACGCAGGTCCGGCGGGATGACCGGGACGGCGTCGAGCACCATGCCCTTGGGGCTGTTGGTGGTCTTGCGGAACGCGTCGACGACCTTGAGCCGCTTGAGGGCACGGACCTTGCGCTGACCCTTGCCGGTGGCGATGGTCTCGCGCAGGTTGTCCACCTCGGCGTCGAGGTCGAAGGTCTCCAGCCGCTTCTGGATCGCCGTGGCGCCCATGTGGCCCTCGAAGTACTTGCCGAACCAGTTCTTCATCTCGCGGTAGAGCAGCTCGTCGCCCTCGAGGTCCTGGACCTTGAGGCCCTTGAACCGGCTCCACACCTCGTCGAGGCGGTCGATCTCGCGCTGCGACCGGTCGCGGACCTGCTTCATCTCGCGCTCGGCGCCGTCCTTGACCTTGCGGCGCGCGTCGGCCTTGGCACCCTCGGCCTCCAGGGCCGCCAGGTCCTCCTCGAGCTTCTTGGCGCGCTCGTCGATCTGGTGGTCGCGACGACCCTCGAGCCGCTTGCGCTCCAGGTCGATCTTCGCCTCGAGCGAGGACAGGTCGCGGTGGCGGGCGTCCTCGTCGACGTGCGTGATCATGTACGCCGCGAAGTAGATGACCTTCTCCAGGTCCTTCGGGGCGAGGTCGAGCAGGTAGCCGAGCCGGCTGGGCACACCCTTGAAGTACCAGATGTGGGTGACCGGGGCGGCGAGCTCGATGTGACCCATCCGCTCACGGCGGACCTTCGAGCGGGTGACCTCGACGCCGCAGCGCTCGCAGATGATGCCCTTGAAGCGGACACGCTTGTACTTGCCGCAGTAGCACTCCCAGTCCCGGGTGGGACCGAAGATCTTCTCGCAGAAGAGACCGTCACGCTCGGGCTTGAGCGTGCGGTAGTTGATCGTCTCCGGCTTCTTGACCTCGCCGTGGCTCCACGTGCGGATGTCGTCCGCAGTGGCCAGGCCGATCTGAAGCTGGTCGAAGAAGTTCACGTCGAGCACGGTGGCTTCTTTCCTCGTGTTTGCTGGTGAGCTGTGGCTGGGGACTGAGGGGTGGCGGTACGTCGACCTGGTGGTCGACGTACCGCCTCACGACTCAGACTTCCTCGACGCTGCTGGGCTCGCGACGGGACAGGTCGATGCCGAGCTCCTCGGCGGCGCGGAAGACGTCCTCCTCCGCGTCGCGCATCTCGATCGCGGTGCCGTCCTGGGACAGCACCTCGACGTTGAGGCAGAGCGACTGCATCTCCTTGACGAGAACCTTGAACGACTCGGGAATGCCGGAGTCGGGGATGTTCTCGCCCTTCACGATCGCCTCGTAGACCTTGACGCGTCCGGGGACGTCGTCGGACTTGATGGTCAGGAGCTCCTGCAGGGCGTAGGCGGCGCCGTACGCCTCCATCGCCCAGACCTCCATCTCACCGAAGCGCTGGCCACCGAACTGGGCCTTACCGCCGAGCGGCTGCTGGGTGATCATCGAGTACGGGCCCGTCGACCGCGCGTGGATCTTGTCGTCCACGAGGTGGTGCAGCTTCAGGATGTACATGTAGCCCACCGAGACCGGGTCCGGGAAGGGCTCACCCGAGCGACCGTCGAACAGCATCGCCTTGCCGTTCTCCTTGACGACGCGGACGCCGTCACGGTTGGGCAGGGTGGACCCGAGCAGACCGACGATCTCGTCCTCGCGCGCACCGTCGAACACCGGCGTGGCGACGTTGGTGTCCGCCTCGGCGGCGTCCGCGTGGATCGCGATCAGACGCTTCTTCCAGTCCTCGTCGTTCCCGTCGACCTGCCAGCCCTGCTTGGCCAGCCAGCCGAGGTGGATCTCCAGGATCTGACCGATGTTCATCCGGCCCGGGACACCGAGCGGGTTGAGCACCACGTCGACCGGGGTGCCGTCCTCCATGAACGGCATGTCCTCGACCGGCAGGATCTTGGAGATGACGCCCTTGTTGCCGTGACGGCCGGCGAGCTTGTCACCCACGGAGATCTTGCGCTTCTGGGCCACGTAGACGCGGACCAGCTGGTTCACGCCCGGAGGCAGCTCGTCGCCCTCCTCGCGGTCGAAGACCCGGACGCCGATGACGGTGCCGGACTCGCCGTGCGGGACCTTCATCGAGGTGTCGCGCACCTCGCGCGCCTTCTCACCGAAGATCGCGCGGAGCAGGCGCTCCTCGGGGGTCAGCTCGGTCTCACCCTTGGGGGTCACCTTGCCGACCAGGATGTCTCCCGTGGTCACCTCGGCGCCGATCCGGATGATGCCGCGCTCGTCGAGGTCGGCGAGCATCTCCTCGCTGACGTTCGGGATGTCGCGGGTGATCTCCTCCGGCCCCAGCTTGGTGTCGCGGGCGTCGACCTCGTGCTCCTCGATGTGGATCGAGGTGAGGACGTCCTGCTGCACCAGACGCTGCGACAGGATGATCGCGTCCTCGTAGTTGTGGCCCTGCCACGGCATGAACGCGACCAGCAGGTTCGTGCCGAGCGCCATCTCGCCCTCGTCGGTGCACGGACCGTCGGCGATCGGGCTGCCGACCTCGAGACGCTGCCCCTCCGACACCAGCGGACGCTGGTTGATGCAGGTGCCCTGGTTGGAGCGGCTGAACTTCTGCATCCGGTAGGTGCGGTAGGTGCCGTCGTCCTGCATGACCTCGACCGCGTCGGCAGAGACCTCCTGCACGACACCGGACTTGGCGGCCGTGACCACGTCGCCGGCGTCGACCGCGGCACGGAACTCCATGCCGGTGCCGACCAGGGGCGCGTCGCTCTTGATGAGCGGCACGGCCTGGCGCTGCATGTTGGAGCCCATCAGCGCGCGGTTGGCGTCGTCGTGCTCCAGGAACGGGATCAGGGCGGTCGCCACCGACACCATCTGGCGCGGCGAGACGTCCATGTAGTCGACCTCTTCGGCCGGGACCACGTCGACCTCGTTCTCGCGCTGGCGGACCAGCACCCGCTCCTCGGCGAACCGGTTGTCCTCGGTCAGAGCCGCGTTGGCCTGAGCGATGACGAAGCGGTCCTCCTCGTCGGCGGTGAGGTAGTCGACCTTGTCGGTGACGTGCCCCTTCTCCACCTTGCGGTACGGCGTCTCCACGAAGCCGAACGGGTTGATCCGCCCGAACGTCGCGAGCGAGCCGATCAGACCGATGTTCGGACCCTCAGGGGTCTCGATCGGGCACATGCGGCCGTAGTGCGACGGGTGCACGTCCCGGACCTCGAAGCCCGCGCGGTCACGCGAGAGACCACCCGGGCCGAGCGCGGACAGACGACGCTTGTGCGTCAGGCCCGCGATCGGGTTGGTCTGGTCCATGAACTGCGAGAGCTGGGAGGTTCCGAAGAACTCCTTGAGCGCAGCCACGACCGGCCGGATGTTGATCAGGCTCTGCGGGGTGATCGCCTCGACGTCCTGCGTGGTCATCCGCTCACGAACCACGCGCTCCATCCGGGCGAGCCCGGTGCGCAGCTGGTTCTGGATGAGCTCGCCGACCGTGCGCATGCGCCGGTTGCCGAAGTGGTCGATGTCGTCCGCACGGACCTCGACGGCGCCGGACGGCATGTCCAGCTCCGCCTTGCCGTCGTGCAGCGCCACGATGAACTTGATCGCCGAGACGATGTCGTCGATCGTCAGCGTCTGCTGGTCGAAGGCCTCGGTCGTGCCCAGCTTCTTGTTGATCTTGTAGCGGCCGACCTTCGCGAGGTCGTAGCGCTTGCCGTTGAAGTAGTAGTTGTCCAACAGCGTCTGCGCGGCCTCACGCGTCGGCGGTTCGCCCGGGCGCAGCTTGCGGTAGATGTCGAGCAGCGCGTCGTCCTGGCCGGACGTGTGGTCCTTCTCCAGGGTCAGCATCATCGACTCGTACTCGCCGAACTCGTCGCGGATCTGCTGCTCGGTCCAGCCGAGGGCCTTGAGCAGCACCGTGACGTTCTGCTTGCGCTTGCGGTCGAGCCGGACGCCCACCATGTCGCGCTTGTCGATCTCGAACTCGAGCCAGGCGCCGCGCGAGGGGATGACCTTCGCGGTGAAGATGTCCTTGTCGGACGTCTTGTCGGCGCTGCGCTCGAAGTAGACGCCCGGTGACCGGACGAGCTGCGAGACGACGACGCGCTCGGTGCCGTTGATGACGAAGGTGCCCTTGTCGGTCATCAGGGGGAAGTCCCCCATGAAGACCGTCTGGCCCTTGATCTCACCGGTCTCGTTGTTCGTGAACTCGGCCGAGACGTAGAGCGGCGCGGAGTAGGTGAAGTCCTTCTCCTTGCACTCGTCCACGGTGTTCTTCGGGTCGTAGAAGACCGGGTTCTCGAACGAGAGGGACATCGTGCCGGAGAAGTCCTCGATCGGGGAGATCTCCTCGAAGATCTCCTCGAGACCGGACTTGAGTGAGGCGTCCTCCCCGTTGTCCAGGCGCTTCTGGGTGTCGGCCTTCCAGTCCTCGTTGCCGACGAGCCAGTCGAAGCTCTTGGTCTGCAGGTCGAGGAGCTTCGGAACCTCGAGTGGTTCCGAGATCTTGGCGAAGGAGATGCGGCGAGGTGCCAGAGTGTTTTCGGTGCTCTTGCTGGTGCTGCGCGAGGCGGCCAAGAGGGGTCCTTCCAAGGGGCTCGCGGACTCATCTGGTGATGGCGTCGACCGACCACATACCAGCCGACCGGGCAGGCTGGAAGCATTTGAGGGCAGACGCAAAGATCGATGCTACCCGATGGGCAGCCCCGACCACAACCGGCCAAGACCACCCGGCCCGGTCCTCGATCACCGCGAGGCTTTGCCTGTCCGTTTCATCCCGAGCAGGTGAAGCACGAAGAGCGATGAGAGGTCCGAGAGACGGTGGCCTCGCGGAAACGCACGCACAGCATGAACCGCGCGTCGGGCGGAGTCAAGCAAACCCGGCCGTACCGGTCAGTACGACGTGATGTTGTCCACCAGCCACCGGTCGCCCTGGCGCACCATCGACAGCTGCACCCGGTTGAGCGCGACCTGGGGCTGGCCGCCGTTCGCGGTGCTGGTGGTGGTCTGGTTGACGTAGAGCAGCACGTTGACCCGCCCGGAGTCGGCGTGCGCGACCCCGGAGGCCTTCACCTCGGCCTCGACCTTGGCCTTGACCTTCGCGGCGTTCGGGCGGACCAGACGGTTGAAGGTGTCGGCGTACTTCTTCCCGTACGACGAGGTCATGTACCGCTTGGCAGCCTTCTCGTCGGCGTCGAGCGACTGGTAGTCGTAGGACAGGATCGCCGACGAGGCCCGCTCGGCCGCGGCCGGCGCCGTACGCGTCGCGGACTCCACCTGGTCCTGCTCGCGGACCTCGGGGTAGCTCCACTTCACCAGGCCGAGGACCGCCGCGGCGGCCACCAGCAGCAGCGCCACGGCACCGATCGCGGCGACGACCATCCAGGACGGACCGGCGCCCCGCCTCGTGGCCGTCGCGTCCCCGGGTGACGCGGACCTGTCCGCGGGCTCGGCCGAGACGGGAGACGCAGACGCGACGGGGGGCTGCACCGTCTCGTCCGTCTCCGGAGCCGGTGACGCGTCCGCGCCCTCGGGAGTCTCGGTGGTCTCGTCGAGCTCGTCAGGGCGCATCGGCCTGCGCTCGCCGGCGATACGGCGACGCGGTCGGGGGTTGCGCGGGTTCTGGCTGCTCATGGTTCCTTCAGGTCGGTTCCGGGGAGGGTCGTGACCGGCGAGCGGTCAGGCGACCGGGGTGAAGTTGTCGATGAGCCACCTGCCGTCGATCTTCACCAACGACACCTCCCAGCGGAAGTGCCGGGCACGCTGGTCGAAGACCGTCTTCACGTTGGCGTCCGAGACGACCAGCACCTGCGCGGAGTCGGGGTCCAGGCTGGCCACCCCCGAGCTCAGCACCTCCCCCTTCGACGTCATCTTGGCCTGCTTGACCGAGGTCACGATGTCGGTCATCGCCTTGTCGAACTCACCCTTGAACTTCGGCGAGAGCAACGGGGTGATCTCGGCCTGGTAGCGGTCGACCGAGCTGACGTCGTAGTTGTTGACCTGCACCGCGAAGCGCTCGGCGGCCCGCACCACGTCGGACCGGGCCTGCTCGTCTGCCCGGACCTCCTCGGAGCGGGGCCGGAGGCTGGTGACCTCGAGGACCAGCGCCACCACCGCCAGCACGGCGACCAGTGCGAGGAACCCTGCGATCCCCCACCGCAGGCCGGGGCTGCTCCCCTGCTCGCGGGAAGGGCTGCCCGAGGGGTCGGTGTCGTGAGGGCGCCCGGAAGCGCCTGGGTCGTTCTGGTTCTGGTTCGTCAAGCTGTCACTCCTGCCCGGACAGCGGCTGCATGAGCAGCCACTTCCAGGACTCCTCTCCCATGAGTGCGGCCGCGCCACCGGTGTAGGTGACGTCACCGCTCGGGTTCGTGTCGGTGTAGCTGAGCTTCCCCGTGTCGCGATCGTACGTGCCGACCACGGGGGCGCGGTACGACGGACCGGCGCGACGCGGGGTGTTCTGGGCCCCCCGCGCGTTGCTCTTGCTCGCGGGCTCGGTGCAGCGCGCCCGGGTGTTCATCGGCAGGTCGCCGCGGTCGCGGTTGGGGTCGCGCTGACGGGTGTTGTAGCCGGCCTTGCAGACCGCCGGGTCCTGCTGCAGGATCAGCCCGAAGTGCGCGTCGTACAGGCCGGTGCTCTTGTCCTTGTCGACCACGGTGTAACCACCGGAAACGACGTACGGGTAGACGACCAGGATCATCTCGGTGCCGTCCACGTGCCGGCCGGTGACCTCCCCGGTCGTGACCAGGTTGTTGATCAGCTGGCCGAGGTCGACCTTGTTCTGCTCCAGGAACGTGCGCAGCTGGTTGGCCGTCGCGCTGCCGTTCTCGATCACCCGGCGCAGGTCCCCGTCACTGTTCGCCAGCGTCGTGGAGAACAGCGACAGGTCCCGGGAGAAGCTCTTGATCGCCGAGGTCTTGTCCACCTGGGTGGCCAGCACCTTGTTGCTGTCCTGGAGCAGCGCCGTGGTGACGTCGAAGTTGGCGTTCGCGCTGCGGATGAACGAGTTCGACGTGTCCGCGATCTGCCCGAGGTCGCCCCCGGTGCCCTTGAACGCCTTGCCGAGCTCGTTGACCACGGTGGTCAGGCTCTGCTTGTTCACCGAGTTGACCGTGGTGTCGAGGTCGGTGAGCAGCTGCGTGGTCTCGATCGGTGTCTCGGTCATCGCCATCGGGATGTCCGAGCCGTCGGCGAGGTAGGGCCCCGTCTTCGACTGCGGCTGCAGGTCGACGAACTGCTCCCCGACCGCCGACCGGTTGGCGACCACGGCCTTGGTCTTGTCGGGGATGTCCTTGTGGTTCTTCTCGATGTCCAGGACGACGTCGACACCCTTGCCGGTGAGCTTCATGTCGCTGACCCGGCCCACGGTCACACCGCGGTAGGCCACCTCGGCCCCGGTGAAGATGCCGCCGGACTGGTCGAAGTGCGCGACCACCTTGTAGGACTGGTCGAACACCAGCCGGTCGAGCCGCGCGTACCGCGCGCCGACGAACGAGACGCCAAGCATCGTGATCAGCGCGAAGATCACCAGCTGGACCTTGGTGCGTTTGGTGATCATCGCTGCATCATTCCCCACACGAGAAGGGCCCCGAGATCGGAGTCAGGGACCGCGGTCCGGGCCGCAGAGCCCGTCGTCGAGGACCCGAACCCGGGTCGGTTGAGCCCCGGAAGCGTCGTCCCGCTCGTTCCGTCGAGCACCCCGCCGACGGGGCCCAACTGCCGGTACGTCTTGCAGGTGTCGGACGTGTAGTACTTGGCCGACTTGTGCGTGCACTGGTAGACGATCGTCTGCGCCCGCACCTTGCGACAGGCCGCGCCGCTCGGGTCCCCGCTCGCGAAGCACTTCTCCAAGGCGGTCGGCGTGGGCGCCGGCTGGTCGCACAGCCCTCCCTGCGTGCCGCTGGTTTTCTTGCAGATCGCGCTCACCAGGGTCAGCGGGAGCCCGGCGCAGGCCGGGTTGGTCGGGCTGGGGTTCCTCAGACAGGCCAGCACGTTCTTCAGGGCGTCGCCGCAGAGCCTCTTGCCGACCTGCGGGACGTACTTGCACACCTCCGCCGGGTCGGTCGGCAGCGGGTTCTGCGGGCCGGCGCCGAGGTCCATGTCGAGCTGCGCGGACAGGTTCGTGTAGTCGCCCATGTGCAGGTTGCGCGCCTGGGCCGGGTTGGTGCCGACCACGGCGTCCACGAACGGGTAGGTCAAGAAGACCTGGAGGGACTTCGGCAGGGCGTCGCCGGTCTCGGCGAGCTTGGTCAGGGTGGGCGCGAGCGAACGGAGGCTGTCGATCGTCGCGGTCTTGGAGTCCCGGATCACCTGGGTGCCCACCGAGCTCAGGTCGCTCAGCGCCTTCAACATCTTGACCAGGTCGTCGCGCTGACGGTTGATCGACGCGACCGCGCGGGGCAGCTCGTCGAGCGCTTGCGTGATGGCCGGCTTCTGCTTGTTCAGCGCGATCGCCAGCCGGTTCAGGCTCTCGATCGCGCGGACGATCTGGTCCTTGTTGGTGTCCAGCTGCCCCATGAACACGTCGAGCTGGTTCAGCACCGACTTCACGTTGCCCTCGCGGCCCGCCAGCGCCGCGTTCAGCTCGGTGGAGATCGTCTTCAGCTGGGCCACACCGCCGCCGTTGAGCAGCAGGGACAGCGCGCCGAGCACCTCCTCGACCTCCGGGTTGCGACCGCTCCGCTCGAGCGGGATCGTGTCGCCGTTGCCGAGCCGACCGGCCGATGCTCCGGTCTCCGGGGGTGCCAGCGACACGAACTTCTCACCGAGCAGGCTGGTCTGCCGGATGGTGGCGACGGCATTGTCGGGAAGCTTCACGCTGCGTCGCAGCATCACGGTGACCTCGGCGTGGTAGCCGTCCACCTTGATCTTGTCGACCTTGCCCACGGTGACGTCGTCGACCTTGACGGCCGTCTGCGGGACCAGGTCCATCACGTCGCGGAACTCCACCTTCACGGCGTACGGCTTGTCACCGAGGTCGGCGCCGCCGGGGAGCGGCAGGCTGTAGACGGAGAAGTCGCACCCGGACAGGGCGAGCGCTCCCAGCACGACCATCATCACCAGTCGCGCGGTGCGTCCGCGCATCCGGCCGGTGGTTCGGGGGGTCCTCATCGCTGCACCTCCAGGATCCCGCCGAGGGACCGGTCCACGTTCTCGACCGGGGTGGCCGGTGCCGACCCGGCGCCGGACCCGCCCAGCGGCGCAGAACGCGGCAGCGCGTCCTTGAGCTGGCTGCACGCCTTGCCCGCACCGGACCCGCCGCCGGCGGTCAGGATCCCGCAGATCGCGGCGGCCGGGTCGCTCGTGATCGAGCCGATGTTCTCCCCGATGTTGCTCCGGGTGTCGAGCGTGCCGGTGGCCGGGTTGTAGGTGTGGAACAGGTTGGTCAGCGCCGTCGGCGCCACCTGGAGGATCTCGTCGAGTGCAGCACGCTGCTTGACCAGGACCTTGGACACCTTGTTGAGCCCCTTGATGTTCTTCGACAGCGAGCTGCGGTTCTCCTTCACGAAGCTCTCGACGGCCTGCATGGCGACGCCGAGGTTGCGCAGCGCGGCGGCCAGGTCAGCTCGCTCGTCCTTGAGCAGGTCGGCCGACGAGGCCAGCGAGTCGTTGAACCGGCGGACGGTGCCGTCGTTCTTCGCGAGCGCGTTGACGAACCTCTCGATCTCGCGAGCCGTCCCGAACAGCTCCTCCTTGTTGTCGTCCAGGGTCGCGGTGAACTTGCCGAGGTTCTGGATCGTCTGGTGGAACTGCTCGCCCTGGCCGGCGAAGTTCTTCGCGGTCGAGTTGAGCAGGTTGGTGAGCGCACCCTGGCTGTTCGCCCCGTCCGGTCCGAGCGCCACGGTCAGGTCGTCGATGCTCTGGTAGATCTCGTCCAGCTCCAGCGGCGTCGACGTGGACTTCGTGGTGAGCACCGCGTCGTCCTTCAGCGACTTCTCCCCCTCCTTGAACACCGGGGTGAGCTGCACGAAGCGGTCACCGACGATGGCCGGGGAGATGATCACCGCCTGGGCGTTCGCGGGGACGTCGTACTTCGCGTCGTACCACATCTTGACGGTCACGTCCGTGCCCGAGGGCCGGACGGTCTCCACCTTGCCGACCGGGACCCCGAGGATCCGCACGTCCGAGCCCTCGTAGAGCGACACGGTGCGCGGGAAGGACGCGGTGACGTACTTCTTCTCCTGGCCGGGTAGAGCCACCAGCACCAGGGCCACCACCACGGCCAGCACGGCCACGACGGACAGGATGCGGGTGAGCCCGCCCTTCGACATCACGCTTGCCATCTCGTCAGCCTCTCAGCGCCGGGACGGGGGGCAGGTTCTGGATGTAGGTGTCGAACCAGGGGCCGTTGCCCAGGGTGTTCGCGAAGACCCGGTAGAACGGCGCCATCAGCCGCAGGCTGTTGTCGAGGTTCTGCTGGTTCTTGTTGAGCACGTCGACCACGCTTCCGAGATGGTCCAGGGCCGGCTTCAGGTCGGCGCGGGTGTCGCGCACGAGCCCGGTCAGCTGGACCGAGAGCTGGCTGGTCGCCACGAGCAGGTTGTGCACCGACTCGCGGCGGGCGGCGAGGGCCCGGAACAGCTTGTCCCCCTCCCGCATCAGGGTGACCAGGTCGCCGCGCCGGTTCCCGAGCACGGTGGACACCTTCTTGGTGTTCTTCAGGAGGGTGTTCAGCTGCTGGTCGCGCGCAGCGACGTTCTGCGAGAGGTCGGACAGCCCGCTGAGCGCCGCGCGGAACTCCTCGGGGGTGTTCTGGGTCAGCGCGCCGAGGGTGTTCAGGGACTTGGCCAGCTGGGCGGTGTCGATCCTGTCGGACCGATCGGCAAGACCCGCGAACGCCTCCACGACGTCGTACGGCGACGTGGTGCGCTTGACCGGGATCTCCGAGCCCTCGCGCAGCTGTCCGCGGCCCGCCGGCTCGAGCCCGAGGTACATCGCGCCGAGCAGGGTCTTGACCTTGATCGCCGCCCCGGTCTCGGAGCCGAAGTCGGCGCCGTTCTGGACCTTGAACGTGACCCGCACGTGGTCCTTGACGAGCTCGACCGCCTGCACCTTGCCCACCCGCACGCCGGCGATGCGGACCTCGTCGTTGGCCTTGAGCCCACCGGCCTCGGAGAACGCCGCGTAGTAGGTGTCGCCGCCGCCGATCAGCGGCAGGTCCTCGGCCTTGAACGCGGCGAGCACGAACGCGGTGATGACGGCCAGGCTGACGGCGCCGACGATCACCGGGTTCCGCTCGCGGAAAGGAAGACTCATCCGAGATCACACCTTGGCGAGTTGGCGGAGTAGTTGAGGGGGACCTCACTGACGGGCGAGCCCGCGGGAAACTTGACGCTGCCCTTGAAGTTGCAGAGGTAGAAGTTGAAGAAGGAGCCGTACGTCGCGGTGCGGCCGACCTTGTTCAGCTTGATCGGCAGGACCTGCAGGGCCCGGTCGATCTCCGCCTTGTTGCGGTCGAGGTTCCCGGCGACCTTGTTCAGCTGCTTCACGTCCGTGGTCAGGCTCGGACGGATGCCGGTCACCAGTCCCGAGGTCTGCACCGCCAGGCCGGAGATCGAGTCCAGGGACCCGAGGATCGCCTGCCGGTCCTGGGACAGGCCGGAGACGAACTGCCGCAGCTTGACCAGCAGGTCGGAGAGCTGGGCGTCCCGGTTGCCGATCGTCACCATCACGTCGTTGAGGTTGGTGATCAGCGAACCGATCACCTGGTCGCGGCTGGCCAGCGTGCTCGTGACGGAGGCGGTGTGCGAGAGCAGGCTCTCCAGCGTGCCGCCCTCGCCCTGGAAGACGGTGACGATCTCGTAGGAGAGCTTGTTGATGTCGGCCGGCGACAACGCCTCGAACAACGGCTTGAAGCCGTTGAACAGCACCGTCAGGTCCAGGGCCGGGCGGGTGCGCGAGAGCGGGATGGTCGCGCCGTCGGCGAGGACGGAGGGGCCACCGACGCCCTGGCTGAGCGCGATGTAGCGCTGCCCCACCAGGTTGCGGTAGCGGACCGTCGCGTTGGTGCTGTCGGTCAGCTGCTGGTCCTTGACGACCTTGAACGTGACCAGTGCATGCGTGCGGTCGACGACCTCGACCTTCTCCACGTTGCCGACCTTCACGCCGGCCACCCGGACGTCGTCGCCCTTGACCACGCCGGTCGCGTCGCTGAAGACCGCCTTGTACTGCTTGCTCGAGGCGAAGGAGATGTTGCCGATCGTGACCACCAGGAAGCCGGTCGCGATGGTGGTGACCAGGATGAAGATCAGCAGGCGTACTGCGTCTCCGCTGGTCTTCTTGTCCAGGAGGCTCATCGCACGCTCACCTCCGAGCCCCGCGCGAGGGGCGCGAACAGCAGGGATGCCAGGTCGGGCACGTCATCTTGGGCGACTCCCATCGCGGGGGCGGCGAACGCGTTGACCAGCGTTCGCTCGGAGGCGGTGCCGGCGTAGCCGGACGTCAGGTCGAAGCCGGTGGCGCTGCGGTTGCGGAACTTGCCGTGCCCGCCGCTGACCCCGTCGTCCACGGCCGAGATCGGGGGCTGGGGAGACAGGTTGCGCTGGCTGTACGGCGGACTCGGCAGCTCGCCGCAGTGCGGGCCGTTGTGGGCGCCGTACTTCGGCTTGTCCGCCGGCGTGTAGCCGGTCGGGGAGTTCGGCAGCACCTCGAGGTTGATGTGCAGCGTGTAGTTCCGGTACGCCTGCTCCATGTGCGGGGTCCAGTTGACCATCCCCTTGAGCAGGCAGGGGTACTCCGGGGCGTACTTCGCGAACAACGGCAGCTGCGCCTGACCCTGCTTGCTCAACCGGATCACGTTCTGCCCGTTCTGCTCCAAGAAGTCCTTGCTCGTCGAGGAGAACGACGCCACGTCCTGGAACAACGCCTGGACCTTCGCCTCCTTCTCCACGAACGTGTTCCCGGTCTTCACGCTGTTGCGCAACAACGTCGCCAGCTCCGGGGTCACCTCGGCATACGTGTCCGACACCGTCGCCAGCTTGTCCAGGTCGTCGATCAACAACGGGATCTTCGGGTTCATCCGCTTCAGGTAGTCATCGAGAACCACCAGGTTCGCCCCGAGCTTCTCCCCCCGGCCCTCCAACGCATCGGCCATCGCCGTCAACGTGTAGTTCAGCTGCGCCGGCTGCACCGTGCGCAACAACGGGTAGATGTCGGAGAGCACCTTCTCCACCTCGATCGCCACCCGCGACTCCGAGATCACGTCCCCCGCCTGGATGCTCCGCGAGGACGGACGCTGCGGCACCTGCAACGCGACGTACTTCTCCCCGAACAACGTCTTCGGCAAGATCCGCGCCGTCACGTTCTCCGGAATGATGTCGCGCTGGCCCGGGTCGAGGGCGAGGTAGAGCGTCGCGCCGTCGCCGTCGGACTCGATCCGGCGCACCTCGCCGACCAGCAGGCCGCGGATCTTCACGTCCGCCATCGCCGGCAGCTGCAGGCCGATGTTCGACGTCTTGAGCCGGACCGGCACGTAGTCCACGAACTTCTTGGTGAAGATCGCGTAGGTGAGGTAGACGAAGAGCAGCAGAAGCACCAGGAAGGCGACGCCGAAGACCTTGTTGCGGGCGGCCAGGGTCGTGGAGCGGGCGCTCATCGGACGCTCACCTCAGCCCCGCGGGCGAGGGGTGCGAACAGGAGGGTGGCGACGTCGGGGACCTGCGTTCCGGGCACGCCCAGCGCAGGTGAGGCCAGCGACGCGACCACACCTCGCTCCGAGGCGGTGCCGGCGAAGCCGGAAGAGACGTCGAAGCCGGTGGCGGCACGCTGCTTGCCGAGGGGATAGTTCACGCCGTCCTTGATGTTGGGCACGAGAGCGTTCGGGGGGAGGTTCTTCTGGTCGTACCTGCCCCCGATGGCACCCGCGCACTGGTCGAGGGGAACCCGGTGCTCGCCACGCTCGGCGTAGACCGGGACGTCACCGGAGCTGTAGCCGCGCGGCTGGCGCGGCAGGGGTTCGAGGTTGATGTGGAGGGTGTAGCCGCGGAACGCCTGTGCCTGCAGAGGGATCGCGCCGACGATGCCCTTGAGCAGGCAGGGGTACTCCGGGGCGTACTTCGCGAACAACGGCAGCTGCGCCTGACCCTGCTTGCTCAACCGGATCACGTTCTGCCCGTTCTGCTCCAAGAAGTCCTTGCTCGTCGAGGAGAACGACGCCACGTCCTGGAACAACGCCTGGACCTTCGCCTCCTTCTCCACGAACGTGTTCCCGGTCTTCACGCTGTTGCGCAACAACGTCGCCAGCTCCGGGGTCACCTCGGCATACGTGTCCGACACCGTCGCCAGCTTGTCCAGGTCGTCGATCAACAACGGGATCTTCGGGTTCATCCGCTTCAGGTAGTCATCGAGAACCACCAGGTTCGCCCCGAGCTTCTCCCCCCGGCCCTCCAACGCATCGGCCATCGCCGTCAACGTGTAGTTCAGCTGCGCCGGCTGCACCGTGCGCAACAACGGGTAGATGTCGGAGAGCACCTTCTCCACCTCGATCGCCACCCGCGACTCCGAGATCACGTCCCCCGCCTGGATGCTCCGCGAGGACGGACGCTGCGGCACCTGCAACGCGACGTACTTCTCCCCGAACAACGTCTTCGGCAAGATCCGCGCCGTCACGTTCTCCGGAATGATGCCGCGCTGGCCCGGGTAGAGCCCCAGCCGCAGGGCGACCTTGTCGCCCTCGACCCGCGCCCCGAGCACCTCGCCGACCAGGACACCGCGGATCTTGACGTCGGCACGGTCCGGGAGCTGCAGGCCGACCTTCGACGTCTGCAGCGTGACGTCGTCGTAGGAGACCAGCGACTTGCTGAAGATCGCGTAGGTCAGCGCGCCGAACACGACCAGAAGCAGCAGGAACGCCACACCCAGCACACGGTGCTGGAGCCCGGCGAACAGGCTGGTTCGGGTGCTGTGTCGGCTCATGGCTGCTACCCCGCCAACCGGACGGTGGTGGTCGTGCCCCAGATGGCCATCGAGAGGAACAGGTCGATCACGTTGATCGCGACGATCGAGGTGCGCACGGCGCGGCCCACGGCCACTCCCACGCCCGCGGGACCGCCGGAGGCGTTGTAGCCGTGGTAGCAGTGGATCAGGATCACCACGACGGAGAAGATCAGCACCTTGCCGAAGGACCAGAGCACGTCGCCCGGTGGCAGGAACTGGTTGAAGTAGTGGTCGTAGGTGCCCGCGCTCTGGCCGAAGAACTGGGTGACCGTGAGCCGGGTGGCGAAGTACGACGACAGCAGGCCGACGACGTACAGCGGGGTGACCGCCACCAGGCCGGCGATGATCCGGGTGGTGACCAGGAACGGCAGGGACGGGATCGCCATCACCTCGAGCGCGTCGACCTCCTCGGAGATCCGCATCGCGCCCAGCTGTGCGGTGAAGCCGCAGCCCACCGTTGCCGCGAGGGCGATGCCGGCGACCAGGGGCGAGATCTCGCGGGTGTTGAAGTAGGCCGAGACGAACCCGGAGAACGCCGCGGTGCCGATCTGGTTCAGCGCGGCGTAGCCCTGCAGGCCCACCTCGGTGCCGGTGAAGAACGCCAGCGCGGTGATCACGCCGACGGTGCCGCCGATGACGGCCAGCGCACCGGACCCCAGGGTGACCTCGGCCAGCAGCCGCAGGATCTCCTTCTTGTAGCGCGACAGGGTGCGCGGGGTCCAGGCGATCGCCCGGACGTAGAAGGACAGCTCCTCACCGAGACTGTCCAGCGACTTCAGCGGCTTCTGGTAGACCGCTCTCACGTTTGGCATGTCCGCTCCCTCAGCCCGTCTTCGGTGGGACGAGCTGGAAGTAGATAGCGCTCATCACGAAGTTCGCGACGAACAGGAGCATGAAGGTGATGACCACCGACTCGTTGACCGCGTCCCCGACGCCCTTCGGGCCGCCACCGGCGTTCATCCCCTTGTAGGCGGCGACGATCGCGGCGATCAGGCCGAACACCAGCGCCTTGGCCATGCCCTGCCAGAGGTCCGGGAGCTGGGCCAGGGCGGTGAAGCTCGCGAGGTAGGCGCCTGGCGTGCCGTCCTGCAGCACGACGTTGAACACGTAGCCGCCGGCCACGCCCACCACGCTGACCAGGCCGTTGAGGAAGACGGCCACCATCATGCAGGCGAGCACCCGGGGTACGACGAGGCGCTGGATCGGGTCGATCCCGAGCACCATCATCGCGTCGAGCTCCTCCCGGATCTTGCGGGCACCGAGGTCCGCGGCGATCGCCGACCCGCCGGCGCCGGCGATCAGCAGCGACGTGGCGATCGGCCCGGCCTCCCGGACCACGGCGAGGACGGCGGCCGAGCCGGTGAACGACTGGGCGCCGAACTGCTTGATCAGCCCGCCGACCTGCAGCGCGATGACCGCGCCGAACGGGATCGCCACCAAGGCGGTGGGCACGATGGTCACCGAGGCGATGAACCAGGCCTGCTGGAGGAACTCGCGCAGCTGGAACGGGCGCCGGAACAGACCGCGGAACACGTCGAGCCCGAAGGCGAACAGCTTGCCCGCGGTCCCGATCGGGGCCAGCACCCGGGACGAGGTCAGGGAGGACATCTCAGGCCCCGGTCGCCATGGACATGTTGTCGTCGAACGAGCCCGGGGGCGGAGTCACGTTGTTGTCCCGGCACCAGGCGCCCGGCTCGCGCTGGCCGCGGCGCCGTACGCCGTTGGAGGGCTCGAGCTGCATCGGGATGGGCGGCAGCGGCATCGCTTCCTGGTCCTTCTCGGCCTCGAGCTCGTCGGCATCCTTCTCCTCCGACATACCGATCGGGCCCACCATCTGCGCGTTCAGGAACTGCTTGACGACCGGCTCCTCCGAGGACAGCAGCATCTCCCGCGGGCCGAACATGGCGAGGTGCTTGTGGAACAGCAGCCCGATGTTGTCCGGGACGGTCCGGGCGGTGTTGATGTCGTGGGTGACGATCAGGAAGGTCGCGTCGATCTGCGCGTTGAGGTCGATGATCAGCTGGTTCAGGAACGACGTGCGCACCGGGTCGAGGCCGGAGTCGGGCTCGTCGAAGAGCACGATCTCGGGGTCGAGCACCAGTGCCCGGGCCAGCCCGGCGCGCTTGCGCATCCCGCCGGAGATCTCACCGGGCAGCTTGTCCTCGGCGCCGATCAGCCCGGCGAGCTCCATCTTCTCCATGACCACGTCACGGATCTCGGACTCGGACTTCTTGGTGTGCTCACGCAGCGGGAAGGCCACGTTGTCGTAGAGGTTCATCGACCCGAACATGGCGCCGTCCTGGAACAGCACGCCGAAGAGCTTGCGGATCTCGTAGAGCTCCCGCTCGGAGCAGGTGGCGATGTCCGTGCCCTCGATCATGATGCTGCCGCGGTCGGGCTTGAGCAGACCGATCAGCGCCTTCAGGAACACCGACTTGCCGGTTCCGGAGGGACCCAGCATCACCGAGATCTCACCTGCCGGGATGGTGAGGCTGACATCTCCCCAGATCAGCTGCTTGCCGAAGGACTTGGTCAGGTCCTCGACCTTGATTTCGACGCCCACAAGCGTCCCTCCCTTGTCTGTGCCACCTGCGCGGACACGCCGAGCCCGAGGTCGCGCGACGACCTCGAATGTGCCCAGGCTTACCAACGAGTAAACAAGAGGGAGGTTACGGCACAAACTGTGACCCGCAACACGGCGTGACACTCATGGTTGCCCACCGTGTGCCGTGCGTCTCAGGCGCCTCACGCCTCCTCCCACGTGGGTCCGCGGGAGGGCCGGAAGCGGGGAGTGCCGGTCCTCACGGGACGCAGAACGGCGGCCCTCCCGAAGGAGGACCGCCGTCCGATGCTGCAGTGCGGAGCCGAACCTGTCAGCTCGCGCGAGCTGCCGACCCTGCGCGGGTCAGCGAGTCACTTGACGCTGACGCTGGCGCCGGCACCCTCGAGGGCAGCCTTCGCCTTCTCAGCGGCCTCCTTGTTGACCTTCTCCAGGACGGCCTTCGGCGCGGCCTCGACCAGCTCCTTGGCCTCCTTGAGGCCGAGGCTCGTGAGGGCGCGCACCTCCTTGATGACGTTGATCTTCTTCTCGCCGGCGGCCTCGAGGACGACGTCGAACTCGTCCTGCTCGGCGGCCTCCTCGGCCTCACCTGCGGCGCCACCGGCGGCCGGGGCAGCGGCCACGGCGACGGGGGCAGCGGCGGTCACGCCGAAGGTCTCTTCGAACTGCTTCACGAACTCGCTCAGCTCGAGGAGGGTCATCTCCTTGAACGCGTCGAGCAGCTCGTCGGTGGTGAGCTTCGCCATGGTGGCGTTTCCTTCCGGGTTGCTGACCCGCACGGTCGCGCGGGCCTGACTGGTTGAGGGTCGGGTGATGGGGGCTGGCTCAGCCCTCGGTGGTCTCCGTGCTGGTCGCAGCGGCAGCGTCGGCCTCGGCGGGTGCCTCGGCGTCGGTTGCCTCCTCGGCCGCGTCGGCCGGAGCCTCCGCGGTCTCCTCCGCGGGAGCCGGCGTGCCGGCACCACCCTGGAGGATCGACGGGTCCTGCTCCGCCTTCGCCTGCAGCGCGCCGGCGAGGCGTGCCGCCTGTGCCAGCGGTGCGTTCAGCAGGTAGACGGCCTGGCTGAGCGACGCCAGCATCCCGCCCGCGAGCTTGGCGAGGAGGACCTCGCGCGACTCGAGGTCGGCCAGCTTGGCGATCTCCTTCGCGTCGAGCGGCTTCCCCTCGAGGACACCGCCCTTGATCACGAGGGAGGGGTTTGCCTTGGCAAAGTCACGCAGGCCCTTGGCCGCCTCGACCACGTCGCCGTTGATGAAGGCGATGGCGGTCGGACCGACGAGCAGGTCGTCGAAGCCTTCGACCCCCGCCTCGGTCGCGGCGATCTTGGTCAGCGTGTTCTTGACCACGGCGTAGTTGGCGTTCTCGCCGAGAGCACGCCGCAGGTTCTGCAGCTGCTTCACGGTGAGACCGCGGTACTCGGTCAGCACAGCACCCGCAGACTCCTGGAACGACTCCACGAGGTCTGCGACGTCGGCTGTCTTGTCTGGCCGCGCCATGGGTCTCCTTCCGGATCGGTCACTGATCAGTCTTTGATCAACGATGAGCCCGGAGACCGCCGTACGCCGAAGAAGGCCGTCCAACGAAAAAACGCCCCGGCGCAGGAGCACGGGGCGCACACGGCGACACTGGTCCCTCTCGGAACGCTCGTCGGCGCATCACTCGGTGACACCTGCGCAGGCCGCCCGCTGAGCGGGACCTTCAGTCGGTGACCCGGGACCTCGAGGAGGCTCCGAGCACGCCGACGACCGGCGGTCTCTGGTTTCAGTGGGCCAATCTACGCGACCGGCTCCCCCGGCTCCAAATCGGCGACCACGCTCTCCCGTCCTGCCCCGAACGGGTGGTTTCGCGCTGTTTCGCCCCCGCGTGCCGGGCCCGGTGCTCCAATGGGCCGATGGATCTCTCCTTGGAACCGCTGAGCGACGTCCTGGAGCAGGCCGACCATCGTGTCCGGGCCGGCTCGCACGCACAGTCGCGGGTATGGCCGACCGGCTTCGACCTGCTCGACCAGACCCTGGCCGGGGGCTTCCGCTCCGGCGAGCTCATCCTGCTGGGCGGGCCCCAGGGCCTCGGCAAGACCACCTGGGTCCTCCAGGTCGCCCGCAACACCGCCCGGTCCGGCCGCTCCGTGCTGGTGTTCTCCTTCGAGCACGACCTGCAGACGCTGCTGGTCCGCCTGGTCTCCCTCGAGGCCGGGCAGCTCGGCGGCCTCACTGCCCCCAACGTCAACCGGGTCCGGCAGAGCTTCGAGGCCGCCGACGGCCACACAGGATCGCTCAGCGACCGGCTCGTCGACACCGAGGGCGGGGTCGAGGCCCTCGAGGTGGTCCAGGAGTACGCCGAGCGGCTG
The DNA here is from genome assembly GCA_963810035.1 of uncultured Actinomycetota bacterium. Taxonomy (GTDB): domain Bacteria; phylum Actinomycetota; class Actinomycetes; order Propionibacteriales; family Nocardioidaceae; genus Nocardioides_B. The sequence goes on along the minus strand of CAWEMA010000015.1, from coordinate 328,158 downwards.
GTCCTGCACCGGTCGACGGGCACCGGTACGTCGATCCAGGTGATCACCGCCGCCATCGAGCAGGTCCAGGAGCAGACCGGCCAGGCGCCACTGGTCGTCGTGGACTACCTGCAGAAGGTGCACGACCCCCGACCCGACGAGAGCGAGCGGATCACCGCGGTCACCGAGGGGCTCAAGGACCTCGCCCTCGACCACGACGTGCCGATCCTCGCGGTGGTGGCCTCCGACAAGGACGGCCTGGCCAGCGGCAAGCGGATGCGGGTGAGCAACATGCGCGGCTCGTCGGCGCTGGCCTACGAGGCGGACACCGTGCTGCTGCTGAACAACAAGTACGACGTGGTCGCCCGGCACCACCTCGTCTACAGCATGGGAAACGTCGAGAAGTTCCGCAGCTGGGCGGTGCTGAGCGTCGAGAAGAACCGCAACGGCCGGACCGGCGTGGACCTGGAGTTCCTCAAGCGCTTCGACCAGTGCCGTTTCGAGACGGCGGGACGGCCGGTCGTCGAGCAGCTCGTCGACGAGCGGATCTTCGTCGAGTAGCCCCTGCGGACGTACGCGGGCCGGACGCGAACGTGCCGGGCAGCCAGTGGCTGCCCGGCACGTCGTCGGTCCGGAGGGGCTGAGCCTGTCGGCTCAGACCTCTTCGTCGCTCGCGACGTTGCGCGTGCGGTTGGGGTCGACCTGGATGCCGGGACCCATCGTCGTGGAGACGGTGACCTTCTTCAGGTAGCGACCCTTGGAGCTGGCCGGCTTGAGCCGGAGCACCTCCTCGAGCGCCGCGGCGTAGTTCTCCGCGAGCTGGGCCTCGGAGAAGGACGCCTTGCCGATGATGAAGTGCAGGTTGGCGTGCCGGTCGACGCGGAACTCGATCTTGCCGCCCTTGATGTCCGAGACGGCCTTCGCGACGTCCGGGGTGACCGTGCCGGTCTTCGGGTTCGGCATCAGGCCGCGGGGGCCGAGCACGCGACCGAGGCGACCGACCTTGCCCATCATGTCCGGGGTGGCGACGACGGCGTCGAAGTCGAGCCAGCCTCCGTTGACCTTCTCGATGAGCTCGTCGCCGCCGACGATGTCGGCGCCCGCCTCGCGTGCCGCGTCAGCCTTCTCGGCGTTGGCGAAGACCAGGACCCTGGCGGTCTTGCCGGTGCCGTGCGGGAGGTTCACGGTGCCGCGGACCATCTGGTCCGCCTTGCGGGGGTCGACGCCGAGACGCATCGCCACGTCGACGGTCTCGTCGAACTTCTTCTTGCTGCCCTCCTTGGCGATCTTGATCGCCTCGAACGGGGTGTACACGTTGTCCTGGTCGAACGACTCGGACGTCGCGCGGTACGTCTTGCTGCGCTGCATGTCTGGTTCCTTCTTCTGTGTCTGCCAGAGTGTGGTCAGCGGGCGCTCAGCTGCCCTGCCACGAGTTTCTGTTGGTCGGAGACCGACGGACCTGAGGTCAGTCGGTCGTGATGCCCATCGAGCGGGCAGTGCCCTCGACGATCTTCATCGCCGCGTCGATGTCGTTGGCGTTGAGGTCCGGCATCTTGGTCGTGGCGATCTCGCGCACCTGGTCCTTGGTCAGCTTGCCGACCTTCTCCTTGTGCGGGACGCCCGAGCCCTTCTGCAGGCCGGCGGCCTTCTTGATCAGCTCCGCAGCCGGCGGGGTCTTCGTGATGAACGTGAACGTCCGGTCCTCGAAGATGGTGATCTCGACCGGGATGACGTTCCCGCGCATCGACTCCGTCTGCGCGTTGTAGGCCTTGCAGAACTCCATGATGTTCACGCCGTGGGGACCGAGAGCGGTACCCACCGGCGGAGCAGGAGTTGCCGCCCCGGCCTGCAGCTGCACCTTGACCAGCGCAGCGATCTTCTTCTTGGGAGGCATGTTTCTAAGGGTCCTTACGTGGTTGTCGCTGGGTGTTTCCTGTGCTTCGAGCAGGTCCTGCTGGTCAGACCTTCTGGATCTGGCTGAAGCTCAGCTCGACCGGGGTCTCCCGGCCGAAGATCTCGACGAGGGCCTTGACCCTCTGGGACTCGGCGTTGATCTCCGTGATCGTCGCGTGCAGCGTGGCGAACGGACCGTCCACGACCATGACCGAGTCGGACACGTCGAAGTCGGCGACCTCGACCTTCTTCTTGGGCGCACCGGCGCGGGCACCCGCCTCGGGGGCTGCCGCCTCTGCCTCGGCCGCGACGGCCGGGGCGAGCATGCTCTCGACCTCCTCGAGGCTCAACGGCACCGGCTGGTGGCTGTGCCCCACGAAGCCGGTGACCGACGGCGTGTGCCGGACCGCGGCCCAGGACTCGTCGGTGAGGTCCATGCGGACGAGCACGTAGCCGGGGAGGACGGTGCGCCTGACGAGCTTGCGCTGACCGTTCTTGATCTCCGCGACCTCCTCGGTCGGGACGATCACCTCGTGGATGTAGTCCTCCATGTTGAGGGAGGTGATGCGGTTCTCGAGGTTGGCCTTCACCCGGTTCTCCATGCCGGAGTAGGTGTGCACCACGAACCAGTCGCCGACCTTGGCGCGGAGCGCCTCACGGAACTCCTCGAGGGGGTCGGCCGCGGCCTCCTCCTCGACGGTCTCGTCGGCGACGGGGGCGTCCTCGTCCGACGTCTCGTCCGACGTCTCGTCGGCGTCCGAGGCCTCGGCGTTCTCGTCGGCGACGGCGTCCTGCTCCTCGACGGCGGGCTCGACCGGCTGGTCGGCGGGCTCGACGGAAGCGTCGGTGGTCTCGACGTCGGCCTCCGTGGAGACCGCTCCTTCGAGCTGTTCGTCGTACGGCTGCGACACGGTTACTCAGTCACCTTCGTCGTTGTGGCACTGTCTGTTCTGCTGCGGACCCACGGGGCCGGGTGGGGGCCGGTCGGGCTCCGGCTAGCCGAAGACCTTGAAGACCAGTCGTCCGAACCCGAGGTCGAGCAGCGCGACGATCGTCATGATCACCAGCACGAACACCAGCACCACGATGAAGTACGTGATCAGCTGCTGCTGCGTCGGCCAGACGACCTTGCGGAGCTCGGCAACGACCTGCCGGTAGAAGGTGGCGGGACTGGTCCGCTTGTCGGTCGACGATGAGGTCGACCGCACGGGGCGGCTCTGCGTCACGGTTCCTCCACCTTTCTGCCAGACGTATCGGTTGCCTGATCGGGCCTCCCGTGCGGGACCGGCCCGCTCGGGGTCTTGCAGGGCACGAGGGACTTGAACCCCCAACCTTCGGTTTTGGAGACCGATGCTCTGCCAGTTGAGCTAGTGCCCTCCGGTGAACCCCTCGACTGCGGGCATGCCAATCAAGGGTGCGATCCACCAAAGGAGAAGTGTACGGGGAGCGCCCAGACGAAGTCGAACCGAGGAGGGAGTGTCCGCCGCGGGCCGGCCGGCAACCGCTCCGGAACCCGCAGCCGACGAGCCGGGACCCGGCTGCGGCACGGGGGTGCGGAGTGCAAGCATAGGAACATGAGCGAAGCCCTCCCCCGCACCGGTCGTCGCATCTCCGCCCGCATCGGCGGCATCGCCGAGTCCGCGACGCTCGCGGTCGATGCCAAGGCCAAGGCGCTCAAGGCGGCCGGCCGCCCGGTGATCGGCTTCGGCGCCGGCGAGCCCGACTTCCCGACCCCCGACTACATCGTCGAGGCGGCGGTCGAGGCCTGCCGCGACCCCCGCAACCACCGGTACACACCGGCCGGCGGCCTGCCCGAGCTCAAGCAGGCGATCGTGGACAAGACCCGTCGGGACTCGGGCTACGAGATCGAGCCGGCGCAGGTACTGGTCACCAACGGCGGCAAGCAGGCGATCTACGAGGCCTTCGCGACGATCCTCGACCCGGGTGACGAGGTGCTCCTGCCGGCGCCGTACTGGACCACCTACCCGGAGGCGATCCGGCTCGCGGGCGGCGTACCCGTCGAGATCCTCGCCGACGAGACACAGGGCTACAAGGTGACCGTCGACCAGCTCGAGGCCGCGGTGACCGACCGGACCAAGGCGCTGCTGTTCTGCTCCCCGTCGAACCCCACCGGCGCGGTCGACTCGCCCGAGGAGGTCGAGGCGATCGGTCGCTGGCTGGTGGACAAGGGGCTGTGGGTGCTCACCGACGAGATCTACGAGCACCTGACGTACGGCGACACGAGCACTGCCTCGCTCCCCGTCGTGGTGCCCGAGCTCGCCGACCGCTGCATCGTGGTGAACGGGGTGGCCAAGACCTACGCGATGACCGGGTGGCGGGTCGGCTGGCTGATCGGGCCCAAGGACGTGGTCAAGGCGGCCACGAACCTCCAGTCGCACCAGACCTCGAACGTCAACAACGTCGCCCAGCGGGCCGCCATCGCAGCGCTGAACGGCGACCTCACCGCGGTCGCCGAGATGCGCGAGGCGTTCGACCGCCGCCGCAAGACGATCGTGCGGATGCTCAACGAGATCCCCGGGATCGAGTGCCCCGAGCCCACCGGCGCGTTCTACGCCTACCCCTCGGTCAAGGGCGTGCTCGGCAAGGACATCGACGGCCGCACCCCCCGCACGTCCGCCGAGCTCGCCGAGGTGATCCTCGAGGAGGCCGAGGTGGCGGTGGTGCCGGGCGAGGCGTTCGGTGCCCCGGGCTACCTCCGGCTCTCCTACGCGCTCGGCGACGACGACCTGGTCGAGGGCGTGACCCGGATCCAGAAGCTGCTGTCCTGACCGCTCGGTCGGTGCACACGCTGCCCAAGGCGCACCTGCACCTGCACTTCACCGGTTCCCTGCGGCACTCCACACTGGTCGAGCTCGCCGCCCGGGACGGGATCGTGCTGCCGGACGCCCTGGTCGAGGACTGGCCGCCCCAGCTGTCGGCCGCCGACGAGAAGGGCTGGTTCCGCTTCCAGCGGCTCTACGACATCGCCCGCTCGGTGCTCCGGACCGAGGACGACGTACGCCGGCTGGTGCTCGAGGCCGCCGAGGACGACGTCGCCGACGGCGGACGGTGGCTGGAGATCCAGGTCGACCCCAGCGGGTACGCCGCGCGGTTCGGCGGGATCACCGCGTTCACCGACCTGGTGCTCGACGCGGTCCGGGCGGCATCGGCGGCCACCGGCCTCGGCATCGCCGTGGTGATCGCGGCGAACCGGACCCGGCACCCGCTGGACGCCCGCACGCTGGCCCGGCTGGCGGCCCAGTACGCCGGGCGGGGCGTGGTCGGCTTCGGCCTCTCCAACGACGAGCGTCGCGGCACGACCTCGGACTTCGCCGCGGCGTTCGCCATCGCCGAGCGCGCCGGCCTGATGCTCGCGCCGCACGGCGGGGAGCTGGTCGGCCCGGAGAGCGTGCGGACCTGCCTGGACGACCTGCACGCGGACCGGCTCGGGCACGGCGTGCGCGTCGCGGAGGACCGCGCCCTGCTGGAGCGGGTGGTCGCCGAGGACGTGCACCTCGAGGTGTGCCCGGTATCGAACGTGGCGCTCGGCGTCTACACCGACCTCACCTCGGTGCCGTTGCCGACGCTCCTGGAGGCCGGCGCCTCGGTGGCGCTCGGCGCGGACGACCCGTTGCTGTTCGGCTCCCGGCTGGCCGGGCAGTACGCCACCATGCGGGCCGCCCACGACCTGTCCGACGACGTGCTGGCCGAGCTGGCGCGGATGTCGGTGCGGGCGTCCCGGGCACCCGACGACGTTCGCGCCGACGTCACGAAGGCCATCGACGCGTGGCTCGCCTCCGAGCCCGCCCCGGACGCCTAGGGTGTGACCCATGACGAACACGCCGGGGGAAGGCGAGACGCCGCAGGACCCCCACCAGCCGTCCGACCCGTCCGGTGAGCAGCCCGGCTACTGGGAGCAGCAGTCCCAGCCGCCCTACCCCCAGCAGGGGCAGCCGTACGGCGAGCAGCCGCAGCCGCCCTACGGTCAGCAGTACGGGCAGCCCCAGTACGGCCAGCCCCAGCACGGCCAGCCTCCGTACGGCCAGCAGTACGGGCAGCCCCCGTACGGCCAGCAGCCGGGGTACCCGGTCGCCTACGCACCCGACCACCCCAGGGCGACCATGTCGCTGATCCTCGGGATTCTCGGGGTCGTGGTCTGCGGCGTGATCGCGCCGTTCGCGTGGCGGATCGGCAAGCAGACCCTCAACGAGATCGACGCCTCGAACGGGCAGCTCGGCGGGCGCGGGTCCGCCCAGGCCGGCTACGTGCTCGGCATCATCGGCACGATCCTGCTCGGCATCGGCGTGGCGTTCCTGGCCGTGTACGTCGTCATCTTCATCGTGGCGATCGGGTCCGGCTCGACGTTCTGACCCCGCCCGCGCGGTGCCCGGCTCCGGTCAGGAGGCGGGCACCGGCAGCGCACAGCCGACCAGCGTCGGCTCGTTGACCAGCCACACGCCGAACCTCGACAGCACCCCTTGCTGCACCTCGCTCGCGAGCGCCAGCAGGTCGTCGGTGCGTGCACTCCCCCGGTTGGTGAGCGCGAGCGTGTGCTTGGTCGAGAGCGACACCCGCTCGTTGCCGTAGCCCTTCGAGAAGCCCGCGTGCTCGATGAGCCAGGCGGCGCTGGTCTTCACGGTGCCGTCGGGCTGCTCCCAGCGCGGAGCGTCCGGGGGCAGTGCGGCGCCGTCGTCGAGGAACGGGTTGGTGAAGAACGACCCGGCGCTCCAGGTGTCGTGGTCGGCGGCGTCGAGAACCATGCCCTTGCCGCGGCGCAGGCCGAGCACGGCCTCGCGTACGTCGGACAGGGGGGCCCGAGCCCCCGCCTCGACGCCCAGGGTGCGGGCGAGCTCGGCGTACGCGACGGGCGCGGAGAGGTCACCGAGCCGGAGCTGGAAGGTGACGGCGAGGACGACGTAGCGGTCCGGGTCCTGCTTGAACCGGCTGGTGCGGTAGCCGAACCCGCAGCCGTCCGCGGCGAACGTCCGCTGCGCGCGCTCGACGCGGTCCCAGCAGCGCACCGAGGCGATCGTCTGGGAGACCTCCTGTCCGTAGGCGCCGACGTTCTGGACCGGGGTGGCACCGATGCTGCCGGGGATGCCGGACAGCGCCTCGACGCCGACCCAGCCCCGGGACACCGCCTGCGCGACGAACGGGTCCCACGACTCCCCGGCGGCGACGGTCACCATCGCACCGCTGCAGAGGTCCTGCTCGACCTCGACACCGGAGGTGGCCACCCGCACGACGATGCCGTCGAAGCCGGCGTCGGCGATGACGAGGTTGCTGCCGCCGGCGACCAGCAGCACCGGAGTACCGGCCTCGTCGGCGGTGCGGACGGCCTCGACCAGCGCCGCCTCGGTGGTGGCGTGCACGAGCCGCCGTGCGGGACCGCCGAGGCGCAGCGTGGTGAGGTCGGCCAGCAGCCCGGTCGTCGGCTCAGGCACCCGCGAGCACTGCCTTCGGCATGCCGAGCACCTTCTGGTCGCCGCAGGTGACCTCCAGGGCGATCTGCACGCCCTCCTCGGTGACGTTCTTGACGGTCCCGCGCACCACGACCTCGACACCGTGCTCGTCGTCGGGGACCACGACGGGCTTGCTGAACTTGCAGCCGAGCTCACGGACCTGACCGGTCCGTCCGGCCCACGTGTCCAGGGCGCGGGCGGCCAGGGCGAGGGTGAACATGCCGTGCGCGATCACGCCGGGCAGCCCCACCGAGGTGGCGACCCGGTCCGACCAGTGGATCGGGTTGAAGTCGCCGCTCGCACCGGCGTAGCGGACCAGGTCGGCCCGGGTCACGGTGTAGGTCTGCTCGGGCAGGGTGTCGCCGGTCTGCAACGTGCTCATGCGTCCTCCCCGCGGTGCATCAAGGTGGCGTAGGCCGTGCACACCGGCAGGCCGTCGGCGTCGGTGATCTCGCTGCGGGTGCCGATGATGTCGGCCCCGCTGATCTGCCGCAGCGAGTCCACGGTCAGCGTGGCGGTCAGCTCGTCGCCGGCGACGACCGGCCGCGTGTAGGTGAACCTCTGGTCGCCGTGCACCACGCGGTGCAGGGAGATGCCGACCGACGGGTCCTCCATCAGCGCGGTCATCGCCGCGAACGCGACCACGATCGGGAACGTCGCGGGTGCGGCACCCCCGTCGTACGTCGACCCGGTGGCGTGCGCGAACTCGAGGAGCTTCTCGCGGGACACGACGTAGGGCGCGGTCGGCGGGAAGGTCCGCCCGGCGAGCGAGGCGTCGACTGTCATGGCGCCGAATCTACTAGTCCCACAACGACGCGAAACGGCCCCGGGGTGACCCGGGGCCGTCTCGTGAGCTGGGGAGGCGTCAGCGCGTCTCGCGGTGCGCCGTGTGCGTCCGGCAACGCGGGCAGAACTTCTTCAGCTCCATCCGGTCGGGGTCGTTGCGGCGGTTCTTCTTGGTGATGTAGTTGCGCTCCTTGCACTCCACGCAGGCCAAGGTGATCTTGGGGCGAACATCTGAGCTCTTGCTGGCCACGGGACTGCCTCTACTTTCGGTACTGCGGGTCTGTGTCAACGTGCAAGTCTGCCCTACCGCGCAAGCGGAGGTCGACCTCTGGTCGGTTGAGCAGTAGCGGGGGCGGGACTCGAACCCGCGACACCACGATTATGAGCCGTGTGCTCTAACCACCTGAGCTACCCCGCCACCGGGACCACAGCCCCCACCCGAACGGGTGGGGAGCCAAGGACCCAGAGCCCCTTTACGGAATCGAACCGTAGACCTTCTCCTTACCATGGAGACGCTCTGCCGACTGAGCTAAAGGGGCAAGCAGCAAGGAAGGATACACAGGGCCTCGGCTGATAGAGAAATCGAGATCACGACTGTGTCCCGGGCCACTTTTCGGGCCACATCGCGGGCCGCTTCCCGACGTTGTCACGGCCCCGGCATGATGGCCCGGGTGCAGCCCTTCTACGTTCCCGACGGTCCTTCCCGGTTCGTGTCCACGCCCTCCACGGCGGGCCCGTGGGGTCCGGACAGCCAGCACGGCGGACCACCGGCCGCGCTGCTCACCCGGGCCGTGGAGTCGCTGGACCGAGACGGTGTCGACCGGGTCGTCGGACGGTTCACGATGGAGCTGCTCGGCCCGGTGCCGGTGGGCCCGTTGCGCGTGGAGGCGTCCGTCGTACGCCCGGGACGCTCCGTGGAGATGTGCGAGGCGACGGCGTACGACGAGGAGCGCGGCCGTCCGTGCGCACGGGCCACGGCCTGGCTGTTCCCGGCGAGCACCGACGGCCCCGTGCAGGACGACGACCCCCGGCCGCACACACCCGCGGACGGGGTGCACAAGGACCCGCCGGCGAGCTGGTCCGGGGGCTACCTCGACGCCGTGGACTGGCGCTGGATCGCCGGCGCGGTCACCGAGCCGGGACCGGGGCTGGTGTGGATGCGCCCGGCCGTCGACCTCGTCGAGGGCGAGCAGATGAGCCCGGCGCAACGGCTGATGACGTGCGTGGACTCGGCCTCCGGCGTCTCCGCGGCGCTCGACCCGTCGAGCTGGGGCTTCTTGAACACCGAGCTGACCGTGCACGTGCTGCGACCGCCGGTCGGCGAGTGGGTCTGTCTCGACGCGGTGACCACGCTGGGCCCGGGCAGCGTCGGGATCGCCACCTCCGACGTGTACGACGAGCGCGGTCTCGTCGCACGCTCGGCGCAGGCGCTGCTCATCGCGAAACGCTGAGCTCCCAGGTGGCCACGAGGTAGGTCACGCCGAACGGGTCGTCGCGGTAGGTCAGCCTCGCGCGCGGTCTCGAGCCCTGCTGGACGGCGAGGGCGCCGAGCACCCGCAGGGACGTGCTGCCGAGCACCATCAGCTCCTCGGCGAGGAGCACGTCGAGGTCGCGGAGCGCGCACGCGTCGCCGTCGGCCAGCGCCTTCGCCACCGCGTCGTCGAACGGGAAGGCCCGCTCGTCGAGGTAGCCCGGGGCAGCGTCGCCGCGCCGCGTGCTTCCCTCGCCGAGCAGCAGCAGGGCGGTGCCGTCGGGCCGTCCGGCCAGGTCCTCCGCGAGGCCGTCGACCTCCCGGTCCGCCGCGTCCCACGCGGCCGCGACCAGCTCCACCGGACCGGTCCACCCGGCCTCGTCGAGCAGCCGCGTCCCGACCGCCAGGGACAGCGGCAGCCCGGAGGCGGTGCGGGCGCCCGTCGTACCGAACCTGCGGACGTCCGGCCGGGCGTCGCCGGTCCAGGGGCCGGCCGAGTCGGCACCGCCGACGACGACGACCCGGTCGCGTCCCTCGACGAGGTCCCGGACCGCTGAGCGCGCCGCGGTGCGCAGGTCGGCGACCTGGTCCTGCAGGCCGCCGAGCTCGCGCAGGAGCAGCGGCGGGTGCGGGACGAGCGCTGCTGCGGAGATCACGCCGCGACAGTAGCCGAGCCGCTCAGGCCTGGCTGTGCTGGAGCGGCTTCTGCTCGGTGTCGACGCCGGGGATGCCGGTGCCCCGGATCGAGGCGCGCGCGGTCTCCGGCACGAACGCCAGCGCGAGCGCGCCGATCGCGCACGCGGCCATCATCGAGTAGGCCGGCACCAGGTCGCTGCCGGTGAGGCCGATCAGCTTCTCGTTCACCGCCGGCGCGGTTCCGCCGAAGAGCGCGGTGGAGACGTTGTAGGCGATCGCGAAGCCGGCGTACCGCACCTGGGTGGGGAACATCGCCGGGAAGGTCGCCGAGATGGTGCTGAGCTGGAGGACGTAGAGCGCACCGAGCACCGCGAACCCGACCAGCGCCAGGGCGAAGCCCCGGGCCATCAGCAGGTAGGCCGGGATCGCGGCGACGAACAGGCCGCCCAGGGACACCCACCACATCGGCTTGCGGCCCAGCCGGTCGGAGAGCCGGCCGGCGAACGGGATCAGCGCCATCATCACGGTCTGACCGACGACGAGCAGGATCAGCGAGGACTGCGAGGACAGCCCGATCTTCTGCTCGAGGTAGGTCGGCATGTAGGCCAGCAGGGTGTAGTTGGTGACGTTCAGCGCGATCACCAGACCGCTGAGGGTGAGCAACGGCTTCCAGTACGTCGTCAGCAGGCTCGTGAGCGCGGACGTCGCACCCTCCTCGACCTTGTCCTCCTGCTCGAGCTCGCGGAAGACCGGGGTGTCCTCGAGCCGGCTGCGCAGGTAGAGCCCCACCAGCCCGAGCGGGCCGGCGATCAGGAACGGGATGCGCCAGCCCCAGTCCTGCATGGCCTCCTTGCCGACGGCGAGCTCGGCCAGCAGGACGATCAGCGCGCCCAGGGTGAAGCCGGCCAGCGTGCCGAACTCGAGGAAGCTGCCGAAGAACCCGCGCTTGCGGTCCGGGGAGTACTCCGCCATGAACGTGGCCGCGCCGCCGTACTCACCGCCGGTGGAGAAGCCCTGCACCATGCGGAGCACCACCAGGAGGATCGGCGCCCAGATGCCGAGGGTGGCGTAGCCGGGCAGCAGGCCGACCAGGAACGTCGAGGCGGACATCATGATGATCGTCGTCGCGAGCACCCGCTGCCGGCCGAGCCGGTCACCGAGCGGGCCGAGGACCAGCCCGCCGATCGGCCGCAGCAGGAAGGACACCGCGAACACCAGCAGGGTGTTCAGCGCGGCCGTGCTCTCGTTCGCGGAGGGGAAGAAGGCCCCCTGGATGTAGACCGCTGCGTAGGCGTAGACGCCGTAGTCGAACCACTCGGTCATGTTCCCCATCGCCGAGGCGCCGATGGCGCGTCTCAGCGTCTGCGCCTTCTCGGCCCGGGTCAGGGAGGTGCTGGCGGTGCTCACGGGTTCTCCTCGGCGTCGCGTCCAGGAAGGGCCCTGGCGTCCGCCTGGCTGCATACCCGAGGTATGTGAGAGAAAACCCGATCCGCGAAGAAAGTAAAGAACCGGCGACGATCAGGCGAGCCCGCGCACGGCTCGCGCCGGGGGCCGGGTGCCGCGGATGCTCGCCACCATGTCGAGCACCTGGCGGGTCTCGGCGACCTCGTGCACGCGGTGGACCTGGGCGCCCTGCCAGGCGCTGACGGCGGTCGCGGCGAGGGTGCCGACGAGCCGCTCGCCGAGCGGCCGGTCGAGCGTCTCACCGACGAAGTCCTTGTTGGACAGGGACACCAGCACCGGCCACCCCGTGGCGACCATCTCGTCGAGCCGGCGGGTGAGCTCGAGGGAGTGCCAGGTGTTCTTGTCGAAGTCGTGCGCCGGGTCGATGAGCACGCTGTCCCGGTGCACCCCGAGCGACACCGCCCGCTCGGCGAGGGCCACGGTGGCCTCGATCGCGGCGGCGACCACGTCGTCGTACGACGGGCGGTGCGGCGGGGTGCGCGGGCGGGCGCCGTTGGTGTGCGTGCAGACCAGCGCCGCGTCGTGCTCCGCGGCCACCTCCGCGAGCTCGGGGTCGAAGCCGCCCCATGCGTCGTTGAGCAGGTCGGCACCCGCGCGACAGACCTCGCGCCCGACCTCGGCGCGCCAGGTGTCCACGCTGATCACCAGGTCGGGGAACTCGGCGCGGACCGCGGCGACGAACGGCACCGTGCGGCGGATCTCCTCCGCGGCGTCGACGACCTCACCCGGGCCAGCCTTCACGCCGCCGATGTCCACCAGGTCCGCCCCCTCGGCGACCACGGCCCGGACCCGCTCCATCGCCTTGTCCTCGGCGTAGGTGGCGCCCCGGTCGTAGAACGAGTCCCGGGTGCGGTTCACGATCGCCATCACCAGCAGGTCGGTGTCATCGAAGGACCGGCGTCCGAGCTTCAGCACGTCAGCGAGGCTACCCGGGTGTGGACGGTGGCGGCGGTGCTCGCGGTGGTCGACCGCCCGGACGGGCTAGTCAGAAGAGGTCACGACAAACCCCCGGGAGTCGGGCCATCCTGACAAGACAAGGGGGGTACTCGGGGGCTCTGCCGGAAGAACGCCCGGGCGGCGGGCGTTCGTCTACTCCTTCGGAGGCAGCAATGAAGTCTGTGTACCGGGTGCTCGCGTACGTGATCGCGGCCGAGGTGGTGATCCAGGCAGCAGCCATCGCGTTCGCGCTGTTCGGGCTGGGGAAGTGGGTCGAGGACGGCGGAACACTCACGAAGGCGGCGATGGAGAGCGAGGACACGAAGTTCACCGGGGTGCTGGGCTTCGCGATCCACGGGATGAACGGCACGATGCTGATCCCGATCGTCACCCTGGTCTTCCTGGTCGTGTCCTTCTTCGCGAAGGTGCCCGGCGGGGTCAAGTGGGCCGGCTTCGTGGTCCTCGCCGTCGTCGTGCAGGTGCTGCTGGGCATGTTCGCCCACGGCGCCCCGGCGCTCGGCCTGCTGCACGGTGCGAACGCGCTCGTGCTGTTCAGCCTCGCGGTGATGGCGGGGCGGCGGGCGGGGTCGACGACCACGGCCACGGTCCAGGAGTCCGCCCTCGCCTGACCCGTCGGCGCGGCAGGACGCCGGCACGACAGACCCAGCGACGGACGAGGGTGGGGACACAGTGAGCCGCGACCGGACCAGGCTGCTGCTCGCCTGCCTCGCCACCCTCGCGGTCGTCGCGCCGCTGGTGTTCTTCTGGCAGCAGAGTCGGATGCCGTCGACGTACTCGGTGATGGACATGGGGTACCTCGACTACGGCGGGGGCTCGCACGTCGGCCACCACATGGCCGGAGGGATGAGCGTCGCGGACCTGACCGCCCGCACCGGCCGTCCGGCCGACCGGGTGGTCGACCTGGTGGCCCGCGCGGGCACGGTCACGCTGACGTCGGGGCGCAAGGTCGACGGCTACACCCTCAACGGCAGCTCGCCCGGGCCGCTGATCGAGGTCACCGAGGGCCAGCTGCTCGAGGTGCACCTGCACAACGCGAACGTGCCGGACGGCATCACCCTGCACTGGCACGGCCTCGACGTCCCGAACGCCGAGGACGGTGTCGCGGGGGTGACGCAGGACGCGGTGCTCGCCGGTGAGGAGCACACCTACCGCTTCGTCGCCGACCAGGCCGGCACGTACTGGTACCACTCCCACCAGGTCTCCCACGAGCAGGTGATGCGCGGGCTGCTCGGGCCGTTGGTGGTCCTGCCCGCGAAGCCCGACCCGGCCGTGCTGGACGTGCCGGCCCTCTCCCACACCTACGCGGGCGTGCCGACGCTGAACGGTCGGGAGGGCGACGTACCGGTGCCCGCCGAGCCGGGGCAGCACGTCCGGGTCCGGGCGGTCAACACCGACAACGGGCCGGTCCGGGTGTGGTCCAGCGCGCCGTTCCGGCTCGTGGCCGTGGACGCGACCGACGTGCACGACCCGACCGAGGTACGGGACCGGGCCGTCACCGTCACCGCCGGCGGACGCGCCGACCTCGACGTCGTCGTGCCCGCGGACGGGTCCGGAGTGCGGGTCCAGGTGGGTCCGGCGACAGCGCTGGTCATCGGCGCACCCGGGGCGCGGGTCGAGGCGGCCGCGGAGCCGGCCGAGGACCTCGATCTGCTGTCCTACGGCTCCCCCGCCCCGCTCGGCCTCGACCCGTCCCGGTCCAGCCGGTCGTTCCGCTACGACATCGGCCGACGCCCCGGGTTCGTGCGAGGCCGGCCCGGGCTCTGGTGGACGGTCAACGGGCACCTGTTCCCGAACCTGCCCATGTACGTCGTCCGCGAGGGGGACGTGGTGAAGGTGCGGATCTCCAACCACAGCGGGGAGGTGCACCCGATGCACCTGCACGGCCACCACGCCGTCGTACTCGCCCGGAACGGGACGAAGGCGTCGGGGAGCCCGTGGTGGTTCGACTCCCTCAACGTCAAGGACGGCGAGACGTTCGACGTCGCCTTCGTCGCGGACAACCCCGGCATCTGGATGGACCACTGCCACAACCTCAAGCACGCGCAGCAGGGGCTGGTCACGCACCTGATGTACGCCGGGGTGAGCGAGCCCTACCGGGTCGGCGGGAGGTCCGGCAACGAGCCGGAATAGACGGACCCGCCCCTCGGTTCCTATAGTTGAATTCGCAACTACCTAGGAGCGGGCATGCAGTTCGGGATCTTCACCGTCGGGGACGTCACCACCGACCCCACCACCGGCACCACCCCCACCGAGCACGAGCGGATCAAGGCGACGGTGGCCATCGCCAAGAAGGCCGAGGAGGTCGGGCTCGACGTGTTCGCCACCGGGGAGCACCACAACCCGCCGTTCGTGCCCTCCGCGCCGACCACGACGCTGGCCTACATCGCCGCGCAGACCTCGAAGCTGCTGCTGTCGACCTCCACGACGCTGATCACCACCACGGACCCGGTGCGGATCGCCGAGGACTACGCGACCCTGCAGCACCTCTCCGACGGTCGCGTCGACCTGATGATGGGCCGCGGCAACACCGGCCCGGTCTACCCGTGGTTCGGCAAGGACATCCGCGACGGCATCCCGCTGGCCATCGAGAACTACCACCTGCTGCGCCGGCTCTGGCGCGAGGAGGTCGTGAACTGGGAGGGCAAGTACCGCACGCCGCTCCAGGGCTTCACCGCCACGCCCCGTCCCCTCGACGGCGTCCCGCCGTTCGTCTGGCACGGCTCGATCCGCTCCCCCGAGATCGCCGAGCAGGCGGCGTACTACGGCGACGGCTTCTTCGCCAACCACATCTTCTGGCCCTCGACGCACACCCAGCAGATGGTCGGGCTGTACCGCCGGCGCTTCGAGCACTACGGGCACGGCTCCGCCGACCAGGCCATCGTCGGACTCGGCGGCCAGGTGTTCATGCGGCACAACAGCCAGGACGCGGTCGCGGAGTTCCGGCCGTACTTCGACAACGCGCCGGTCTACGGGCACGGCCCGTCACTGGAGGACTTCACCACGCAGACGCCGTTGACCGTGGGCAGCCCGCAGCAGGTCATCGAGCGCACGCTCGGCTTCCGTGACTACGTCGGCGACTACCAGCGCCAGCTGTTCCTGATGGACCACGCCGGCCTGCCGCTCAAGACGGTGCTCGAGCAGCTCGACCTGCTCGGCGAGGAGGTCGTGCCGGTGCTGCGCAAGGAGTTCGCGGCCCTCAAGCCGGCCCACGTGCCCGACGCCCCGACGCACGCGTCCCTGGTCGCGGCGAGCCCGAGCGGTGTGGGACCGGAGGTGTCCGCATGAGCACGACGATCGCCGTGGTCACCGCCGGGCTCAGCCAGCCGTCCTCGACCCGGCTGCTCGCCGACCAGCTCGGCACGGCGGTCGACCGCGCCCTGCGGCTGTACGACGAGCCGGTGCAGGTCGAGGTGGTCGAGCTGCGCGACCTCGCGCACGCGATCACCGACAACCTGCTGACGGGTTTCCCCTCGGGTGCTCTGGCGGACGCGGTACGCCTGGTGCGGGACGCCGACGCCCTGGTCGCCGTGACGCCGATCTTCAGCGCGTCGTACAGCGGGCTGTTCAAGAGCTTCTTCGACGTGCTGGAGGACGGCACGCTCGAGGGCAAGCCGGTGCTGCTCGCCGCCACGGCCGGCACCGCCCGGCACTCGCTGGCGCTGGAGTTCGCGCTGCGACCGTTGTTCGCCTACCTGCGGGCGGCCGTCGTCCCCACCGCGGTGTTCGCGGCCAGCGAGGACTTCGGGGCGGCGGGACCGAGCGGCTCACTGTCCGCCCGCGTGGACCGCGCCGCCCGCGAGCTCGCCGACACCGTCCACGGCCGGCAGCCGTCGGCCCCGGTGGACCCGTTCGAGAACCCGACGCCGTTCGAGCAGCTGCTGGGCGGCTCCTGAGGGGTTTCCTGACCGCCTCGTCGAGGTACCACGTAGTTGACGCATGAACGAGTCTCGGGAAGGGGACGCATGACCTACGTCGAGGACGACTTCGACCGGGACACCGACTACATCGAGGACCGGATCACCGAGGGCGTCCGCGGCCCGTCGACCGGCTCGTCGACCCACCCGGCGGCACGCCTCTGGCCGGTGGAGGCCGGGCGCTACCGGCTCGTCGTCTCCCGCGCCTGTCCGTGGGCGAACCGCGCCATCATCGTGCGACGGCTGCTCGGCCTCGAGGACGCGCTGAGCATGGGCGTGTGCGGCCCGACGCACGACCAACGCAGCTGGACCTTCGACCTCGACCCCGGCGGGCGGGACCCGGTGCTCGGCATCGAGCGGCTCCAGGACGCCTTCCTCGAACGGTTCCCGGACTACTCCAAGGGGATCACCGTCCCGGCGATCGTCGACGAGCCCACCGGCCGGGTCGTCACCAACGACTTCTCGCAGATGACCCTCGACCTGTCGCTGGAGTGGAGCAGGTTCCATCGCGACGGCGCTCCCGAGCTCTACCCCGAGGAGTGGCGCGACGAGATCGACGAGGTGAACGCGTGGGTCTACACCGACGTGAACAACGGCGTGTACCGGTGCGGGTTCGCCGGTCGGCAGACGTCGTACGAGCGGGCGTACGACCGGCTCTTCGCCGCCCTTGACCGGCTCGAGGAGCGGCTCACCGACCGCCGCTACCTGGTCGGTGACCACGTCACCGAGGCGGACGTGCGGCTGTTCACCACGCTGGTGCGCTTCGACGCGGTCTACCACGGGCACTTCAAGTGCAACCGCAACAAGCTCATCGAGATGCCGGCCCTGTGGGGCTACGCGCGTGACCTGTTCCAGACGCCGGGGTTCGGCGACACGGTCGACTTCGAGCACATCAAGCGGCACTACTACGTCGTGCACTCGGACATCAACCCGACGCAGGTCGTCCCGAAGGGACCCGAGCTGTCCGGCTGGCTCACCCCGCACGGGCGCGAGGCGCTCGGCGGCAGCCCGTTCGGCGACGGCACTCCCCCGGCCCCGCCACGCGAGCAGGAGCTCGTGCCCGAGGAGCACCGCGCCGCCTGACCAGCAGGTGTGACGGGTCAGTGCGGTTGGGGGGAAGGCCGGCGCGGGGTGTCGACCATGGGCTGCACGGGCTCCTCGGGCTCTTCGGGGTGCCGACGGTGCCGGCGGACCCGCCAGACGACCAGGGCGACCAGGGCCATCGCGGCGGCCGCCGCGGCACCGCCGCGTCCGAGCCACTGTGCGACCTGCTGGTAGGAGCTGCCCGCCAGGTAGCCAGCGACCACGCAGCCGACACCCCAGACCACGCCACCCAGGGCGTTGTAGGCCAGGAAGCGGCGGTAGCGCATCCCGCTCAGCCCGGCGAGCCCCGGCACGACGGCCCGCAGGAACGCGGTGAACCGGCCGAGGAAGACCGCCGAGGCGCCCCGCCCGTCGAGGAACGCGCGCGCCCCCTCGACCCGCTTGCGATGCTTGCGGAACGGACGCGACTCGAGCATTCGCGGTCCGAAGTGCCGGCCGACCTCGTAGCCGACCGAGTCGCCGACGATCGCGGTCACCACCACTACGACGGCCAGGGCCACCGCGGAGACGTGACCGGTGGAGGCCAGGAACCCGCCGAGCAGGACTGCCGTCTCGCCGGGCAGGACGAAACCGAGGAACACGGCTGCCTCACCGAAGACCAGCCCGCCGACGGCCGCGAGCACGACCGGAGCCGGCACGTTCAGCAGGAGGTGCAGGAAACCCGTCACACCTCGACGCTAGCCCGGTGACCTGAACGCAGCATGAACGAACTACGGCTGGCCGCGCTCGGCGATCGCCTTCAGCTTCTCCATCGCGTCGGTGGTCTGCTTCGGCAGCGAACGCCTGATCAGCGGGGTGAAGACCTTGCCGATGCCCTTGGTCCTGATGTCGATCCTGTGGGTCAGGCTGGTCCCGCCGGAGGCCCCCGCAACGGTGTCGAAGTCCACGGTGACGTCCATCATCGAGTCGACGAAGTTCATCGCGAACCGGCGGTCGGCGTCGCGGGCAGTGATCCGGCCGTCCATCTCGCCCGTCCGCCTGCCGTCCCGGTAGTGGTAGCGCAGCGGTGTGCCGACGGTGTTCTCCCCCTCGCCCAGGTTGTCGATCCCGGTGCACCGGCTCAGCCACTCGGGTGTCCTGTCGGTGTCGTCGAGGATCGCGTAGACGGTCGCGGGAGCTGCCGCGACGTGGATGGTGTGCGTGAACGAAGGCATGGGGCCCATGATGGCCCGTGGCAGACTCGCGAGCATGGCTTTGCGCACCTCCACCGTGGACATCGAGACCAGTGACGGCCTCGCGGACTGCTTCCTCGCCGCGCCCGACGACAACGGCCACTACCCCGGCGTGCTGTTCTACATGGACGCCTTCGGGCCGCGGCCCCGCCTCGAGGAGATGGCCGAGCGCATCGCCGCCGAGGGGTACGTCGTACTCGTGCCGCACGTGCTCTACCGACAGGGCCGGGCACCGCTGATCGACACCACCGACCTGATGAGGCCCGAGTCTCGCGGCAGGCTGTTCGAGACGCTGGGGCCGTGGATGGCGGAGCTCACCCCGGAGCGGGCGATGCGCGACGCCGACGCCTACGTGGACTACCTCCGGACGCAGGACCAGGTCGCCGACGGGCCGATCGGCGTGACCGGCTACTGCATGGGCGGGGCGCTGGCCCTGCGCACCGCCGCGCACCGCCCCGACGACATCGGCGCCGCGGCCGCGTTCCATCCCGCGCGGCTCGCCACCGACGCCCCGGACAGCCCGCACCTGCTGGCCGACCGGATCAAGGCCGAGGTGTACGTCGCGAGCGCCGACAAGGACCAGGGCATGCCGCCAGAGCAGCAGGAGCGGCTCGACCGGGCCCTCTCCGAGGCGGGGGTGGTGCACGTGTGCGAGCAGTACGACGGCGCCACGCACGGCTTCACGATGTCGGACACCGCGGTGTACGACGAGGCGGCCACCGACCGGCACTGGGAACGGCTGCTCGACCTGTTCGCGCGCACCTTGCGCTGACCCTGCCGACGGCCGGGCCGCGAGCGCTTCCGCGGCCGCCAGCTGCACACGCACGACTTCCGGTCCGTCGAGGAGCTGCGGGGACAGCACGTGGTCGTCGTCGGCGGCGGGACGTCGGCGGTGCAGGTCCTGCTCGAGCTCGCGGACGTGGCGACCACGACCTGGGTGACTCGTCGGCCGCCGGAGTTCGCCGACCGGGGCGGCCCTGGCGGCCCGAGCGGGAGGCCCGGCTCAACCCAGCGGGAGGCCCGGCTCAACCCAGCGGGAGGCCCGGGTCAACCTAGAAGCCGATGGGGAGGCCGGCGTAGTTCTCGGCGAGCCCGGCCGCGGCCGCCTCGGAGGTGGTGACCCAGCGCAGCTGCGAGAGCTGCAGCTGCTCGTCGAACGGGTCGCCGGTGGTGTGCAGCATCGAGGTCATCCACCAGGAGAAGTGCGTGCAGCGCCACACCCGGCGCAGCGCGTCCTCGGAGTAGGAGTCCACGAGTGCCGGGGACCCGTCGACCAGCCAGGCGGTGAGTGCGCGCGCCAGCAGCGTCACGTCGGCGATCGCGAGGTTCAGCCCCTTGGCGCCGGTGGGCGGCACGATGTGCGCGGCGTCGCCGGCGAGGAACAGCCGACCGTGCCGCATGGGGGTGGACACGTAGCTGCGCATCGGCAGCACGCTCTTCTCGGTGATCGGTCCCTGCTGCAGCGACCAGCCGTTCTCGCCGTGCCCGAGCCGGGTCGCGAGCGCCTCCCAGATCCGGTCGTCGGACCACTGCGCGAGGTCCTCGTCGGGGCGCACCTGGAGGTAGAGCCGGGACACCGTGGCCGAGCGCATCGAGTGCAGGGCGAAACCGTCCGGGTGCCAGGCGTAGATCAGCTCGTCGGTCGACGGCGGCACGTCCGCAAGCACGCCGAGCCACGCGTAGGGGTAGACGCGCTCCCAGGTCCGCTGGACCGCCGACGGGAGCGCCGTACGCGACGGGCCGTGGAAGCCGTCGCACCCGGCGACCACCTCGGCCTCCAGGCGCTGCTCGTGGCCGTCGGCGTCGGTGAAGGTGACCGACGGGAGGTCGCGGTCCAGGTCGTGCAGAGCCACGTCGGAGACCTCGTAGAACGCCTGCCGTCCGGCCGCCTCGCGCGCATGCATCAGGTCCTTGGTGACCTCGGTCTGGCCGTAGACCCACACCGACCGGCCGACGTGGTCCACGAAGTCGAGGTGGTGCCGCTCGCCCGGCCACTGCAGGTAGATGCCGCGGTGCTCGTCGCCCTCCGCGGCGATCCGCTCGCCGAGCCCCACCGACGTGAGCAGGTCCACCGAGGACGACTCCAGGACGCCCGCACGGATCCGGCCCTGGACGTAGCCAGGCGAGCGGTTCTCCACCAGCACGGACTCCACACCCGCGAGGTCGAGCAGGTGCGAGAGCAGCAGCCCGGCGGGGCCGGCTCCGACGATCGCGACACGGGTGCGCATCAGTCCTCCTACTGGCTCCGGGACAGGTCGGTCTCGATCTCCGCGACCGCCCGCAGCAGCGGCGGGAGGAGCTCGCGGCGCGCCTTGTCGCGGGTGATCCGGCTGACGTGCGAGGAGACGTTCACGGCCGCGACCACCTTGCCGTGCCGGTTGCGGACCGGCGCGGCGATCGAGCGCAGCCCGTGCTCGAGCTCCTGGTCGACGATCGCGTAGCCCTGCTCCCGGGTCTGCTGCAACCGGGCCCGCAGGTCCTCGTGCGAGGCGACGGTGTGCTCGGTGAACCGGTGCAGCTCCAGCGTCGAGAGGTGCTCGTCGAGGGCGGCCTCGTCGAGCCCGGCGAGCAGGACCCGGCCCATCGAGGTGGCGTACGCCGGGAAGCGGGTTCCCACGTTGATCGCCACCGTCATGATCCGCGAGGTGGGCACCCGGGCGACGTACACGATGTCGTGGCCGTCGAGCACCGACATCGAGGACGACTCGTGCACCTCGCGCACCAGCCGCTCGAGGTGCGGCTCGGCGATGCCCGGGAGGGACAGGCTGGACAGGAACGCGTAACCCAGGCTGAGCACCCGCGGGGTCAGCCGGAACAGCTTGCCGTCCTGGCGCACGTAGCCGAGGTCGACGAGGGTGAGCAGGAAGCGGCGGGCGGCGGCACGGGTCAGGCCGGTGGCGCGCGCGACGTCGCTGAGGCTGAGCTCGGGGGTGGCCGGGCCGAACGCGGTGATCACGCTGAGGCCGCGCTCGAGCGACTGCACGAAGTGGCTCTCGCGCGGCTCGGGGGCCTGGCCGGCGGCGGGCTCGGCCGCTGGGTCCGCACCGGGGCCGTCCGCTCGGTCAGTCACCGGGTCAGCCATCGGGCCTCCTGACCGTCCGTATCGTTGACCGGGTCGACGCTCGGCCGTAGGTTGTTCGACATAGTAACTTATGTTCGCATCACGAACGTCGAGCATTCGCCCGAGCAGCAGGAGGCAGATCGTGCAGGGACGTGAGGTCTTCGTCGTCGACGCGGTGCGCACACCCGTCGGCCGGTTCGGTGGCGCGCTGGCCAAGGTGCGCCCCGACGACCTCGGCGCGGTGGTGATCAAGGCGCTGCTCGCGCGCACGGCCTCGCTGGACCCGGCCCGGATCGGCGAGGTGTACTTCGGCGCCGCGAACCAGTCCGGTGAGGACAACCGCAACGTCGCCCGGATGGCGGCCCTGCTGGCCGGGCTACCGACCTCCGTGCCCGGCTCGACGGTCAACCGGCTGTGCGCCTCCGGCCTGGACGCCGTCGTCGGCGCCGCGCGCACGATCGCCGTCGGGGACGCCTCGATCATGGTGGCCGGCGGCGTCGAGTCGATGACCCGGGCGCCGTACGTCCTGCCGAAGTCGGACCGCCCGTTCCCGGCCGGCAACGCGACGGTCTACTCCACGACGCTGGGCTGGCGGATGGTCAACCCGAACATGCCCGACGAGTGGACCATCAGCCTGGGCGAGAGCACCGAGCTGCTCGGCGAGAAGTACGGCGTGACCCGCGAGGCGGCCGACGCGTTCGCCGTACGCTCCCAGTCGCGCGCCGCGCAGGCCTGGGCCACCGGCGCGTACGACGCCGCCGTCGTCCAGGTCGAGGGCGCGGAGATGCCCCGCGACGAGGGCATCCGGGACGGCGTGAGCATCGAGTCGCTCGGGAAGCTGAAGCCGTCGTTCCGCGACGACGGCACCGTCACCGCCGGCAACGCCTCACAGCTCTCCGACGGTGCGGCCGCGCTGCTGCTCGCGGACGAGGACGGGGTCGCCGAGCTCGGGGCCGAGCCGCTGGCCCGGATCACCGCCACCGGGGTGGACGCCGTCGACCCGCAGTACTTCGGTATCGGACCGGTGCAGGCCGTGAACCGGGCGCTGGCCAAGGCCGGCCGCACCCACGCCGACGTCACGACGATGGAGCTCAACGAGGCGTTCGCGGCCCAGTCGCTGGCCTGCCTCTCGGAGTGGCCGGACCTCGACCACGAGGTGGTGAACCCGCACGGCGGGGCGATCGCGATCGGGCACCCGCTGGGCTGCTCCGGCGCCCGGCTGGCCGGAGCGGTCGCCCACCAGCTGGCCGCGGCCGGCTCCGGTGTCGGGGTGGCCGCCCTGTGCATCGGCGTGGGGCAGGGGCTCGCCCTGGCGATGGAACGCTGAAAGGTCTCGACAGGCTCGACCACCCGGCCCCCGTTGAGAGGTCAGTTCTTCCCCGTTGAGAGGTCAGTTCTTCTCCGACGAGAGGCCACTTCTTTCCACGCCCGGTTCGCCACGACGCCGTACGGCGCAAGCAACTGCCCTCTCAACGGGAAGCAACTGCCTTCTCAACGGGAGCGGCCGCGGCGGGACCGGAGGTAGTCGGCGACGACGTACTCGCCGAGGCGGGACAGGTCGGGGGTGAAGACGCGGCCTCCGGCACGACGGGCCATCGCGTCCACGAAGCGCGCCAGCCCCGGGTCCTCGCCGAGCATGAAGAAGTTGATCGCCGCCCCGAACCGGCTGAGCTCGTCGACCTGCCCGACCGTGGCCCGCAGCGTCTCGCGGGTGGTCGGCCAGTTGAACACCGGCTGCCCGTCGGGCGCGAGGTGCGCGGTGGGCTCGCCGTCGGTGACCACGAGGACGACGGGCTCGGCGTCCGGGTGCCGCCGCAGGTGACGCTGCGCGATCATCAACGCGTGCTGGAGGTTGGTGCCCTGCACCCACTCCGGCTCGACGTCGGCGAGCTGCACCGGCGAGAGCCGGCGGGCGGTCCGGTCGAAGCCGATGAGCTCCAGCGCGTCCTGCCGGAACCGCGTCTCGACGAGGTGCGCCAGCGCCAGCGCGGTCTGCTTCATCGGCCCCCAGCGGCCCTCGGTCACCATGGAGAACGACAGGTCCACGCAGACCGCGACCGCGGCCGTCGTACGCCGCTCGGTCTCGACCACCTCGAAGTCCTCGACGAGCAGCTGCCCGGGGATGGCGGCGCCACGGCGGAGCGCGTTCGAGACCGTGCGTACGGCGTCGATGGGCAGCTCGTCGCCGAACACCCACGGCCGCGTGGTGCCGACCAGCTCGTCGGCCGACCCGGTGCGGTGGTCCTCGTGGTCGCCGGTCCCGGCGGCGTCGATCTGCGCGAACACCCGCTTCAGGGCGGTCTCCCCCAGCCGACGTACGGCGCGCGGGGTCAGCCGCAGTCCGTCGTCGCCACGGGACACGTACCCCTGCCGCTCGAGCTCCCGCTCCAGCTCGCGCAGCGCCCGCAGGTCGGTCGCCGCGCCGGCTCCGAGGTGCCGTTCAAGGGTCTCCACATCGACGTCGTCGAGCGTGGCGCCGGGCTGGGTCTGGGCCAGCGCGTTCTCGAGCGCCTCCAGGTCGGCGAGCTCGGCGACCACCTCGACCGCCTCGCTGTAGCCGAGCGACTCACCACCCTGCCGCATGTTCACCGGCCCGCGGTCGAGCCCGGGCCGCAGCGCCCGCAGGTTGTCCGCGAGCTGCGCCATCTGCGAGGCCAGGTCGGGGTCGGACATCGCGTCGCTCATCAGCTGGCCGAGCTGCTCGCGTTGCTCCGGGGACAGCGACGCCATCATCCGGTCGGCCGCGGCCTGCCGGCGGGCCAGCGCGTCGATCAGCTCGTCGACGTTCTCCGGGTTCTCCGGGAACAGGTCGCCGTGCTTGTCCATGAACTCCCGGAACCGGTCCTCGGTGTCCTCGCCGCGGGCGTGCGCGGCGAGCAGCCCGTTGAGGTCGGCGAGCATGTCCTTGACCGCCTGCATGGCCGCAGGGTCGGGGTCGTCGAGCGCCTGCTTGAGCCCGGCGAACTGCGCGTCGAGCACCTCCCGCTGGAGCATCTGCTGGATCGACTCGTAGGTCGCCCGCGCCTCGGGTGAGTGCCAGTCGTACGGCGCCAGCGAGCGCACGGCGCCGGCGGTGTCGTCGGGCAGCGTCGCGAGCTCCATCTCGGCCCACCGGGCGTCCTCGGTCTCCTCCCCGGCGAGCGTGTCCCGCTCCTCGGCGAGCGCCTGGTCGAGCGCGGCGCGGACCTGGTCGAGCGTGCCACCGAGGTCGCCGCGACGACGGGCCGCGTTGCGCATCCGGCGCACCTTCGCGGCCAGGTCGTCGAGCCCCCGGTTGCCGTCGAACCCGCGCCGCAGCAGGTCCGAGAGGGCCTCGCGCAACGACCCTCCGGAGAGCACGTCGCGGCCCACCTCGTCGAGGGCGGCCCGGACGTCGTACGGCGGGGCCAGCGGGTCCGGGCCGTCGTGCCACGGGCCGTAGCGGAACCGGCTCATGTCAGACCCCGTAGACCGAGCGTCCGGCGACCGACTCCTTGTCGATCCGGCGGGTCAGGTGCAGGCCCTCCAGCACGAACTCGATCGCCGCGGCGACCTCGCCGGGACCGGCGTCGTCGCCGAGCCCGAGCCGGTCGAGCACCTTGGACAGCCCGGGCACGGTGCCGACCTGGTCCAGCAGGTCGGCGGCCGGGACGAGCTCGCCCGTCTCCACGGTCGCGCCCTCCGCGAACAGCTCGGTGAAGCCGGACAGGTCCAGCCCGGCGAGCCGGTCGCGGAACGTGTCGGCGACCGCGACCCGCAGCAGGTGCTGCACGACCTCGGCCTCCCGGCCCTCCTCGCCCATCTCGAACTCGACCTTGCCGAGCAGGGTGGGTACGACGGTGGGCACGTCGCAGACGCGCGCGACGGCGAGCCCCTCACCGACCCGGGCGCCCCGGCGCAGCGCGGAGGCGGCCACCCCTTCGGCGGCGGCGATCGCGAACCGTGCGCTCACCCCCGACCGGTGGTCCACCGACGGCGACTCACGCAGGCCCCGGCTGAGCCGGGCGACGACCTCGAGCAGGTGCTCGGGCACGGTGGCCACGAGCATCGCCTCCTGGGCGACGAGCGCGACCTCCTCCGCGACCTCGTACGGGTAGTGGGTGCGGATCTCGGCCCCGAACCGGTCCTTGAGCGGCGTGATGATCCGGCCGCGGTTGGTGTAGTCCTCGGGGTTCGCGCTGGCCACCAGGAGTACGTCGA
The DNA here is from genome assembly GCA_963810035.1 of uncultured Actinomycetota bacterium. Taxonomy (GTDB): domain Bacteria; phylum Actinomycetota; class Actinomycetes; order Propionibacteriales; family Nocardioidaceae; genus Nocardioides_B. The sequence continues at coordinate 302,080 of CAWEMA010000015.1, read as the reverse complement.
TCGGCAGCCGCAGCGAGTAGCCGCGCACCTGGATGTCGCGCTCCTCCAGCACGTTGAACATCGCGACCTGGATCCGCTCGGCCAGGTCGGGGAGCTCGTTGATGCCGAACACGCCGCGGTTGGTGCGGGGCAGCAGGCCGTAGTGCACGGTCTCGGGGTCGCCGAGGGTTCGGCCCTCCGCGACCTTGACCGGGTCCACGTCGCCGACGAGGTCGCCCACGCTGGTGTCCGGGGTGGCGAGCTTCTCGACGTACCGCTCGTCGCGGTGCAGCCAGGTCACCGGCAGGTCGTCGCCCATCTCCTCGGCCAGCCGACGGCAGCGCGAGCAGACCGGCGCCACCGGGTCGTCGTTGATCTCGCACCCGGCGACCATCGGGGTCCACTCGTCGAGCAGCGCGCTGATCGTGCGCATCAGGCGGGTCTTGCCCTGGCCCCGCTCGCCGAGCAGCACCAGGTCGTGCCCGGCGAGCAGCGCGCTCTCGAGCTGGGGCAGCACGGTGTCGTCGAAGCCGACGATGCCCGGGAAGGCGGTGTCGCCGGAGCGGAGACGGTCGAGGAGGTTCTCGCGGATCTCGGTCTTGACCGACCGGGAGCGGTAGCCGGTGTCACGGAGGGCACCCAGCGTCGTGGGTTGGCTCATGGGGCCGAGCCTAGGACGGCCGCTGAAACGGCCGCAGGTCCCTGACCAGGTTTCGAGGCGGCTCCGCCGCACCTCAACCAGCGGTGCGCGCGCTCCAGTCGTAGTGCACGCCGGTCAGGTCCTCGCTCAGGCTCCACAGCTTCCCCGCCAGCGTCTCGTCGCGGGCGAGCCGGCTGAGCCGGGCCGGGCCGGGCTTGCCGCGGGACTCGCGCAGCGACTGCGGGCCGGTGTAGGAGCCGGGCAACGCCTCGGTGGCGGCGTACAGGGTGGGCTCGGCGCCGGCCTTCGGCGACTGGAACATCAGCTTGAGGAACAGCGGGGCCACCTGCCGGACGCCCGGCAGTGACCCGAGACCCTGCTCGCTGGTGACCAGGTTGGTCGAGGAGACCCCCGGGTGCGCGGCGGTCGAGGTCAGCGAGACCCCCGCCAGAGCCGCCTGGCGCTGCAGCTCCTGCGCGAACAGCAGGTTGGCCAGCTTGGAGTTGCCGTAGGCCGAGGACGGGCGGTAGCGCTCGGCGGGGTTGCCGTCGAGCACGTCCGGACGCCCCTGGTGGTGGGCGATCGAGGAGACCGTGACCACGCGCGCCGCGGGCGCCGCGAGCAGGGCCGGCAGCAGCCGCCCGGTCAGCGCGAAGTGGCCGAGGTGGTTGGTGCCGAACTGGAGCTCGAACCCGTCCCGGGTCTGCTGGTAGCGCGGCGGGGTCATCAGGCCGGCGTTGTTCACCAGCAGCCCGAGCGGCCCCTCCCACGCGTCCGCGAACGCCTGCACGGACGCCAGCGAGGCGAGGTCCAGGTCGGCCACGCGTACGGCGCCGACCGCGCCCTCGCGCATCCTCGCGGCCGCCGCCTCACCCTTCTCGCGGTTGCGCACGGCCAAGGTGACGTCGGCGCCGTGCCGGGCCAGCTCGGCGGCCGTGTGCCAGCCGATGCCGGAGTTGGCACCGGTGACGACCGCCGTCGTGCCGGCCAGGGACGGGATGTCGGCGGGGCTCCAGGGGTAGGCAGACATGCTCAAAGGGTACGGAACGGCTACGAACCGTTGCGCGGGTGGCGCAGCACGACCGTCGACCGCGGAGCGACCTGGAACTCCAGCCCGGGCAGGTACGGGGTCGCGTCGTCGAAGAACGACACGCTCCCGGCCGTGTCGTCGTGGGTGTCGAGCACCACCACCCAGCCCTCGCCGTAGACCTCGTCGGGGATCGTGAACGGCAGCGTGGAGTCGCTCGCGTTGAAGGCGATGACGAACGAGTCGTCGTAGACCGGCTCGCCGCGGCGGTCCGGCTCGGGGATCCCGTCCCCGTTGAGGAACACCATCAGCGACTTGGACTCGTCGTTGCTCCAGTCGGCGTCCTCCATGTGCCGGCCGTCCGGGCTGAACCAGACGATGTCCGCGACCGCGTCGCCGGCCCGGGTGACCTCCCCGGCGAAGAACCGCCGACGTCGGAACACCGGGTGCTCGTTGCGCAGCTTGACCACCCGCTTGGCGAACGCGAGCAGCTCCTTCTGCCAGTCGGCGAGGTCCCAGTCCATCCAGGACAGCTCGTTGTCCTGGCAGTAGACGTTGTTGTTGCCCTGCTGGCTGCGGCCGAGCTCGTCCCCGTGCAGGATCATCGGCACGCCCTGCGAGAGCAGCAGCGTCACCAGGAAGTTGCGCTGCTGCCGGGCACGCAGCGCCTGCACCTCGGCGTCGTCGGTCTCGCCCTCGACGCCGCAGTTCCACGAGCGGTTGTGGCTCTCGCCGTCGTTGTTGTCCTCGCCGTTGGCCTCGTTGTGCTTCTCGTTGTAGGAGACCAGGTCCCGGATCGTGAACCCGTCGTGCGCGGTCACGAAGTTGACCGAGGCGATCGGCTTGCGACCCGAGTGCTCGTAGAGGTCGGAGGAGCCGCTCAGCCGGGACGCGAAGTCACCGACCGTGCCGGGCTCGCCGCGCCAGTAGTCGCGGACCGTGTCGCGGTACTTCCCGTTCCACTCGGTCCACAGGGGCGGGAAGTTGCCGACCTGGTAGCCGCCGTCGCCGACGTCCCAGGGCTCGGCGATCAGCTTGACCTGGCTGACCACCGGGTCCTGCTGCACCAGGTCGAAGAACGCCGAGAGCCGGTCCACCTCGTGGAACTGGCGGGCCAGCGAGGACGCGAGGTCGAAGCGGAACCCGTCCACGTGCATGTCGAGCACCCAGTAGCGCAGCGAGTCCATGATCAGCTGCAGCACGTGCGGGTGCCGCATGAGCAGGGTGTTCCCGGTGCCGGTGGTGTCGTAGTAGTGCTGCTTGTCGTCGTCGACCAGCCGGTAGTAGGCCGCGTTGTCGATGCCGCGGAAGCACAGCGTGGGGCCGAGCTGGTTGCCCTCGGCGGTGTGGTTGTAGACCACGTCGAGGATCACCTCGATGTCCGCCTCGTGCAGCGCCTTGACCATCGACTTGAACTCCTGCACCTGCTGGCCGCGCTGGCCGGTGGCGGAGTAGGCGTTGTGCGGGGCGAAGAACCCGATCGTGTTGTAGCCCCAGTAGTTGGCCAGCCCCTGGTCCACGAGCGTGGTGTCCTGGACGAACTGGTGCACCGGCATCAGCTCGATCGCGGTCACGCCGAGCCCCTTGAGGTGCTCGATCGTGGCGGGGTGGGCGATGCCGGCGTACGTCCCGCGGATGTCCTCGGGGACGTCCGGGTGGGTCATCGTGAGGCCCTTGACGTGCGCCTCGTAGACCACCGTGTCGTGGTACTCGTGCTCCGGGCTCCGGTCGCTGCCCCAGTCGAAGAACGGGGTCACCACGACCGACAGCATCGTGTGGCCGAGGCTGTCGGTGTCGTTGAACGACTTGCGCTTGGTGAACTTGTAGGAGAACAGCGACTCGTCGCCGTCGATCTGTCCCTCGACCGCCTTGGCGTAGGGGTCGAGGAGCAGCTTCGCGGGGTTGCACCGGTGCCCCTGCTCGGGCTCGTACGGCCCGTGCACGCGAAAGCCGTAGCGCTGCCCGGGCTGGATCCCGGGCAGGTAGGCGTGGTGCACGAAGGCGTCCGTCTCGAGCATCTCGACCCGCGTCTCGGTGCCGTCGTCCGCGATCAGGCAGAGCTCCACCCTGTCCGCGACCTCCGAGAAGAGCGCGAAGTTGACCCCGGCCCCGTCGTACGTCGCACCCAGCGGGTACGGGCGTCCTGGCCAGATCTGCATGCAGCTCCCTCTCGTCCGACCGGTGGTCACCGGCGCGTCGCATGAACCGTACCCACCCTCGGTTACCGCTCGATGACAGGTGACCCGTTCCGGCGGCCCTACACCTGTACGTCCGAATTGACCCGTTCGGGCCATGTCGAATTGTCCGGTTCGCTTCCTACCCTGAACAGGCTCGTTGATGTCTCCGGGGGAGGACACCTCATGCTCGCACCGAATCGCCGTGCCACCGCGCTTGCCGCAGTCGGCCTGCTGACCGCCACCCTCCTGGTCGGCACGGGCCCGGCCCAGGCCGCGGACGGGGGACTCTTCCACCCGTTCGTCACCTACCAGCCCGGCTCGTGGGCCGAGAGCGTTGCCATCGGCGACGTCACGGGTGACCAGCGGCCCGAGGTCGTGCTCACCACCGGCTCGAGCCAGAACCAGACCGGTGACTTCAGCCTCTGGGTGTACTCGCAGCGCTCCGACGGCAGCCTCGGCACCCCCGCTCAGGTCCGCACCGGCGCTGCGTACGGAAGTGCGATGGCCGTCGAGCTCGGCGACCTCGACGGCGACCAGGACCTCGACGTCGCCGTCTCGACCAAGGCCGGCGTGCTGGTCTACCGCCACGACGGCGACACCCTCGCCAAGCCGACGCTCATCCCGCTGGCGGACCCCCGCGACCTCGAGCTCGCAGACGTGACCGGTGACGGCCTCCTCGACGTGGTGGCGAACACGAGTGACGGAGTGGCGGTCTGGAAGCCCACACCGGACGGCTCGGCCACGGGCACGACCGGCTACCTCAACGCGGGTCGGGTCACCGAGGTCGAGACCGGCGACGTCACGGGCGACGGAAGAAGCGACGTGATCACGGCCGGCGGGAGCACGGTCACCGTCTACGCGCAGACGACCGGCGGCTTCGCGGCCGGCGCGACCTACCCGTCCGGCGCCACGACCGGGACCACGACGATCAACGGCCTCGCGGTCGGTGACACCGACGGCGACGGGAAGGCGGACGTGCACGTCTCGGGCGGCGGCAACAAGCCCGACTCCTGGGTGGTGACCCGGCGGCAGCAGGCCGACGGAAGCCTGGGTGCCCCCGCCCAGCGTGCGTCCTACGACATCCCGGAGAGCCTCGAGTACGCGGACGTCACGGGTGACGGCCTCGGCGACCTCGTGGTCGCGCACGGAGGCTGGAACACGCTCGGCGTCTACGACTCGAACCAGACCCCGGGCACGGCGCTCGAGACCCGGTTCTCCCTGCCGTACGCCTCGCACTACGACAGCGACGGCATCGCCGTCGGGGACGTGTCGGGTGACGGCAAGGCCGACGTGGCCGTCGCCGACCACAACAACGGCCTGGTGCTGCTGCGCGGGGCCCGGGCCGGGGACGACATCTCCGCCCCGGAGACCACCGTCGTCAACGGACCGTCCGGCGCCCTGCGGTCCCGCACGGCGGTCTTCTCCTTCGCATCGACGGAGGCCGGCACCTTCGAGTGCTCGCTGGACCTCGCGGCGTGGGTGTCGTGCCCGTCGAAGCTGACGTACGACGGGCTCGCGAACGGTTCCCACACCCTCCGGGTCCGTGCGACCGACCTGGCCTGGAACACCGACGCCAGCCCCGCGGAGCGCACCTTCTCCGTCGAGGGACCGGAGACGACCATCACCGCGGGCCCGACCGGCACCATCCGCGCACGGTCGGTCACCTTCGCCTTCGCCGCCGGTGAGTCGGCGGCGACCTTCCAGTGCGCCTTCGACAGCACCACCTTCACCGCGTGCTCCCCGCAGGTCTCCTACACCGGCCTCACCCCCGGCAGCCAGCACTCGTTCGCGGTCCGGGCCGTCTCGGTCGACGGCCGCGTCGACACCACGCCGGCCACCCGGTCCTTCACGGTCGACACCTCGGCGGACCTCGCCGTCACCGCGACGGCCACCCCCTCCCCCGCGAAGAAGGGCGGCACGATCAGCTGGACCACCCAGGTGCGCAACCTCGGCTCCGGGACGGCGACCGGCCTCCAGCTGTCCCAGAACCTGCCGTCCGGGGTGACGTTCGCCGCCATCACCACCAGTGACGGCCGTGCGGCCTGCTCGGTGTCCGGCACCGGCGTCCGGTGCGAGCTCGCCGACCTCGCGGTCCCGGACACCTGGACCGTCACGGTCAGCGCCAGGGTGACGATCAGCCGCGGGTCACTCTCCTCGACGTCCTCGGCCGCCTCGGCCTCGTGGGACGAGAACCCCACGAACAACGCCGCGAGCACCACCACCAAGGTCGGCAACGGGAAGTAGTCGACGGAATCCGCACTTTTTCGGGGGCGTCCCGCGTGGAAGCATGGGCCCATGCCCATCGCGACGACTGACCCCCGGACCGGCGAGGTCCTCAAGACCTTCGACGAGCTCACCGACGACCAGCTCGAGGACAGGCTCGCCCGCGCCGCCGCGGCGGCCGACTCCTACCGGCTGACGACCCACGAGCAGCGGGCGGGGTGGCTGCGGGCGGCCGCCGACATCCTGGACAAGCGGACCGACGAGGTCGCCGAGCTGATGACGCTCGAGATGGGCAAGACCAAGAAGGCCTCGGCCGCCGAGATCGGCAAGTGCTCCGCCGTGCTGCGCTACTACGCCGACCACGCGGCGGGCTACCTCGCCGACGAGCCGGTCGACGCGGCCAGCGTGAACGCGTCGAAGGCCTACGCCCACTACCTGCCGATCGGCGTCGTGCTGGCGATCATGCCGTGGAACTTCCCGCTCTGGCAGGCCATGCGGTTCGCGGCGCCGGCACTGGCGGCCGGGAACGTCGGTCTGCTCAAGCACGCCAGCAACGTGCCCCAGACCGCGCTGTTCATGGAGGAGCTCTTCCGCGACGCGGGGTTCCCCGCCGACGTGTTCCAGACGCTGCTGATCGGGAGCGGCAAGGTCGAGGCGGTGCTCCGTGACGACCGCGTCGCCGCGGCCACCCTGACCGGCAGCGAGGCGGCCGGTGTCGCGGTCGCCCGGACCGCCGGCGAAGTGCTCAAGAAGGTGGTGCTCGAGCTCGGCGGGTCCGACCCGTTCGTGGTGATGCCCTCGGCCGACCTGGCGCAGGCCGCGAAGGTCGCCACCACCTCCCGCTGCCAGAACAACGGCCAGTCCTGCATCTCGGCCAAGCGGTTCATCGTGCACACCGACGTGTACGACGAGTTCGTGGAGCTCTTCGCCCGGGAGATGTCGGCGCTCGTCGTCGGCGACCCGATGGAGGAGGGCACCGACGTCGGTCCGCTGGCCAACGAGCAGGGCCGCGAGGACGTCGAGGCGCTGGTCAAGGACGCGGTCGACAAGGGCGCGCAGGTGCTCGTCGGCGGCGAGCGTCCCGACCGGGACGGCTGGTGGTACCCGCCCACACTGGTCGCCGGGATCACCGAGGACATGGACATGTACCTCGAGGAGGTCTTCGGCCCGGTGGCCCAGGTCTACCGCGCGAACGACATCGAGGACGCCGTACGCATCGCGAACGTCACCCGCTTCGGCCTCGGCTCCAACGCCTGGACCGACGACGCGGGTGAGCAGGAGGTCTTCATCCGGGACCTCGCCGCCGGCCAGACGTTCATCAACGGCATGACCGCGTCGTTCCCGGCCCTGCCGTTCGGCGGCGTCAAGGCGTCCGGGCACGGCCGCGAGCTGGCCGCGCACGGCATCCGCGAGTTCACGAACATCAAGACGGTCTGGGTCGGCAAGTAACCACTCCGGTCCTCGGGGCCCGAGCACCTGCTGTGCGTGAGGGGTCAGCAGCTGTTCACGGCGCGGGTCGCAACGAGCGCCCCGCGCCGCACGGCTCCCTCCAGGTCCCAGCGGCTTGTCATCGCGATGCGATAGGGCGAGTGGGCCGTTGCCGCACCCGGCCCGTCGTGCCTAGGGTGCGAAACGACAGGCGGGACTGCCCATGCACGAGCTGGCCATTGCGGAGAGCGTGGTGTCCTCGGTGCTCGAACGCACCGCGGACCGGCACGTCAGCGTCGTACGTCTCCGCGTCGGCCGGCTCGCGGGGGTCGTCCCCGACGCGTTGTCCTTCTGCTTCGAGCTCGTCACGGCGGGCACCCCCCTCGAGGGGTCGTCCCTGGAGATCTCCGTCGAGCACGGCCGCGCCCACTGCCGGGAGTGCACGGCGGAGTTCGACGTCGACGACCCCTTCCTCCTGTGCAGCTGTGGCAGCGCCGACGTCGAGCTGCTGTCCGGCCGCGAGCTCTGCGTGACGTCGGTGGAGGTGGCCTGAGATGTGCGCGACCTGCGGGTGCGGCCAGGACGAGGCCCGGGTCACCGCCGTCGGCGGGGGCGGTACGACGGGCCAGGCGCACGGCCACGGGCACGGGCACGGGCACGACGGGACGGGTCACGACCACGTGCACGTCGCGCCCGACCCCGACGTGCGCACGCACACGCTCGACCTCGAGGTCGCCGTGCTCGCCAAGAACGACGAGCTCGCCGCCCGCAACCGTGCATGGCTCACCGAGCACGGCATCACCGCGCTGAACCTGATGAGCTCCCCCGGCGCCGGCAAGACCACCCTGCTGGAGCGCACGATCGCGGCCTCCACCCGGCCGGTGACCGTGATCGAGGGTGACCAGGAGACGCTCTTCGACGCCGAGCGGATCCGCAGGGCCGGCGCCCGGGCCGTCCAGGTGAACACCGGCGCCGGCTGCCACCTCGACGCCACGATGGTCGCCCGCGCGCTCGAGACGCTGCGGCCCGAGGACGGCAGCCTGTTGTTCATCGAGAACGTCGGCAACCTGGTCTGCCCCGCGCTCTTCGACCTCGGCGAGCAGCACAAGGTGGTGGTCATCTCGGTGACCGAGGGCGACGACAAGCCGCTGAAGTACCCGCACATGTTCGCCGCCGCGGACGTCGTCGTGCTGAACAAGACCGACCTGCTGCCCTACGTCGACTTCGACACCGACCGGCTGACCGCCGACGCGCGCAGGCTCCGGCCCGACGTGCAGGTGCTGCCGGTCTCCGCGCGGACCGGGGAGAACCTGGACAGCTGGCTGGAATGGCTGGCTTGAGCGCTTTGTCCGCAAGGGCGGTCGTCTGATCGCCGTCCGCCACGCCGGGCGCTCTTGACAGCGCGTGTGACGTAGGTCTCGTATGGGGATCGGGAGGGTAGAGGGACCGCTCGTCGGTCCGAGGTACCGAGTGGGGACTCGCTCTGACGCCCCCGGGAAGCCGGAAGCATGCCCACAGCCGAAGCAGTGAAGGCGGAACAGACACTCATCCACGTCCTGTGGATCAACGCGGGGCTCAGCTGCGACGGGGACTCCGTCGCCCTGACCGCCGCCACCCAGCCCAGCATCGAGGAGATTGCCCTGGGTGCTCTGCCGGGCCTCCCTCAAGTGGCGGTGCACTGGCCGCTGATCGACTTCGAGAGCGGTCCCACCGGCGGCGCGGACGACTTCCTGGAGTGGTTCTTCAAGGCCGAACGGGGCGAGCTGGACCCGTTCGTGCTGGTCGTCGAGGGGTCGATCCCCAACGAGAAGCTGCACGACGAGGGCTACTGGTGCGGCTTCGGCAACGACCCGATGACCGGCCAGCCGATGACCACCAGCGAGTGGCTGGACCGGTTGACCCCGTTGGCCACGGCAGTGGTCGCGGCCGGCACCTGCGCGACGTACGGCGGCATCCACGCCATGCAGGGCAACCCGACCGGCGCCATGGGTGTCCCCGACTACCTGGGCTGGGAGTGGAAGTCCAAGGCGGGCATCCCGATCGTCTGCGTGCCGGGCTGCCCGATCCAGCCGGACAACCTGTCCGAGACCCTGACCTACCTGCTCTACATGGCCACCGGCCAGGCCGGGATGATCCCGCTCGACGACGCGTTGCGGCCCACCTGGCTGTTCGGCGCCACGGTGCACGAGGGCTGCGACCGTGCGGGCTACTACGAGCAGGCCGACTTCGCAGACGAGTACGGCTCGCCGAAGTGCATCGTCAAGCTCGGCTGCTGGGGTCCCGCGGTCAAGTGCAACGTGCCCAAGCGCGGATGGATCAACGGCGTCGGCGGCTGCCCCAACGTGGGCGGCATCTGCATCGGCTGCACGATGCCGGGGTTCCCGGACAAGTTCATGCCGTTCATGGACGAGCCACCCGGCGGCAAGTTCTCCACGAACGCCGTGGGTCTCTACGGCAGGACGATCAAGCGGTTGCGCAACGTCACGACGCAGACCCTCGACAAGGAGCCCAAGTGGCGCTCCAAGGGCTCGAAGCTCACCACCGGCGCGACCCGCACCTGGTGACGCACACGCCCCTCCCCCACTGCCCGGCACGGAACTGACCAGGAAAGAGGCGACGCATGACGTCGACCATTCCCAGCCCCAGCAGCGTCTCGACCGACTCCCAGGGCCTCACCGAGATGGCGTGGGACCCGATCACCCGGATCGTGGGCTCGCTGGGCATCTACACCAAGATCGACTTCGGCAACATGAGGGTCGCGGAGTGCCACAGCACCAGCTCGATCTTCCGGGGCTACTCGATCTTCATGAAGGGCAAGGACCCGCGCGACGCGCACTTCATCACCAGCCGGATCTGCGGCATCTGCGGGGACAACCACGCGACCTGCTCCTGCTACGCGCAGAACATGGCGTACGGCGTGAAGCCGCCGCCGCTCGGTGAGTGGATCGTCAACCTCGGCGAGGCCGCGGAGTACATGTTCGACCACAACATCTACCAGGAGAACCTGCTCGGGGTGGACTACTGCGAGCGGATGGTGGCCGAGACGAACCCCGGCGTCCTGGAGCAGGCGAACCGGACCGAGTCGCCGCACGCGGAGGAGCACGGCTACCGGACGATCGGCGACATCATGCGGTCGCTGAACCCGTTCACCGGGGAGTTCTACCGCGAGGCGCTGCAGGTCTCCCGCTACACGCGCGAGATGTTCTGCCTGATGGAGGGCCGGCACGTGCACCCCTCCACGCTCTACCCGGGCGGCGTCGGGACGGTCGCGACCATCCAGCTGATGACCGACTACCTGTCCCGGCTGATGCGCTACGTGGAGTTCATGAAGAAGGTCGTGCCGATGCACGACGACCTGTTCGACTTCTTCTACGAGGCGATGCCCGGCTACGAGGAGGTCGGCCGTCGGCGCATCCTGCTCGGCTGCTGGGGCTCCTTCCAGGACCCGGCCGTCTGCAACTTCGACTACAAGGACATGACCGCGTGGGGCCGCGGGATGTTCGTCACGCCCGGTGTCGTCGTGGACGGCAAGCTGGTCACCAACGACCTCGTCGACATCAACCTCGGGATCCGGATCCTGCTCGGCTCGTCGTACTACGACGACTGGGAGGACCAGGAGATGTTCGTCCGCAACGACCCGCTCGGCAACCCGGTCGACCGACGGCACCCGTGGAACCAGCACACCAACCCCAAGCCGCAGAAGCGCGACCTCGACGACAAGTACTCCTGGGTGATGTCCCCGCGCTGGTACGACGGCCAGGACCACCTCGCGCTCGACACCGGCGGCGGCCCGATCGCCCGGCTGTGGTCGACCGCGCTGTCCGGCCTGGTCGACATCGGCTACGTGAAGGCGACCGGGACCAGCGTGCAGATCAACCTCCCGAAAACCGCGCTCAAGGGCCCGGTGAGCTTCGAGTGGAAGATCCCGCAGTGGTCCAACACGATCGAGCGCGACCGGGCCCGCACCTACTTCCAGGCCTACGCCGCCGCCTGCGCGCTGCACTTCGCGGAGAAGGCGCTGGAGGAGATCCGGGCCGGGCGCACGAAGACGTGGGAGAAGTTCGAGGTGCCCGATGAGGGCGTCGGCTGCGGGTTCACCGAGGCGGTCCGCGGCGTGCTCTCGCACCACATGGTGATCCGCGAGGGCAAGATCGCGAACTACCACCCCTACCCGCCGACCCCGTGGAACGCGAACCCGCGTGACTCGTTCGGCACCCCCGGGCCCTACGAGGACGCCGTGCAGGGGCAGCCGATCTTCGAGGAGAACGACCGGGACCACTTCAAGGGGATCGACATCATGCGCACCGTGCGCAGCTTCGACCCGTGCCTGCCGTGCGGGGTGCACATGTACCTCGGCGCCGGCAAGAAGCTGGAGATGATGCACACCCCCACCCAGTCCGCCGGCGTCGGCTGAGACACGGGCCGGACATGGCGCAGGCACCGCACGACTCCGGGGAGCAAGCCCCGCCCGACCTCCGGGTGACCGGCGAGCGCATCGACACGCTCATCGAGGCGGTGGCCGGCAGCGCCGGTCCGGTCGGCCCGGACCGGTCCCGGGCGCGGGCCGAGGAGCTGGTCCGGGTGGTGACCGACCTGTACGGCGCCGGGCTCGAGCGATTGCTGGAGATCGTCTACGACAGCGGCCGTCTCGACGACGAGCTGCTCGCCCTGATCGCCGCCGACGACCTGGTGGCCAGCCTGCTGCTGGTGCACGGGCTGCACCCGTACGACGTCCGCACCCGCGTCGAGCAGGCGCTGGAGAGCATCCGGCCCTACCTCGGCTCGCACGGCGGTGACGTCGAGCTGGTCGAGGTCAGCGACGCCGGCGCCGTACGCCTGCGGCTGCTCGGCTCGTGCGACGGCTGCCCGTCCTCGTCGGTGACGTTGGAGCTCGCGGTCCAGGACGCCATCGAGGCAGCGGCCCCGGAGGTGGTCTCGATCGAGGTGGAGGCACCGGTCCCCCGGGCCGGTGCCGGGACCCTGATCCCGGTGGACTCGCTGCGCTCCCGGCTCGACGTCGGCCCCCCCGGCACGGGCGCCGGCGCCTCCTGGCACACGCTGCCGGAGGTCGCCGGGCTCGCGTCCGGCCAGGGCGTCACCACCACCGCCGGCGGGACCGGCCTGTACGCGTGCCGGGTCGGCCAGGACCTGTTCGCGTTCCGGGACACGTGCGGCCGGTGCGCGAACAGCCTCGACGGCGCCGTACCCGCGCGACGGCTCGGCGGCGCCGCCGGGGACGCGGTGCTCACCTGCCCGGCCTGCGGCGCGCACTACGACGTACGCCGGGCCGGTGCCTGTCTCGACGCGCCGGACCTGCACCTGGACCCGCTCCCGCTGCTCGTCGACGGCGCCGACGTCTCGGTCGCGGTGCCTGCACTGGTGGGTCCGTGACCACCGGCCGGCAGCCTCTGGGCACGCTCCGGAGGATCACCAGCACGCGGCCCGTCGAGCCACCCGGCGAGCGCTGCGAGATGTGTGCCGTGCCGGTGGCCGAGGAGCACCAGCACGTCGTCGACCTGACCAGCCGCAGCCTGATGTGCACCTGCCGGCCGTGCTACCTGCTGTTCACCGACCAGCAGGCGGAGATGCGCTACCGCGCGGTGCCGGACCGCTACCTCGCCTTCCCGGACTTCCGTCTCGCCCGGGCCGACTGGGAGGACCTGCAGATCCCGGTCGGGCTGGCGTTCCTCTTCGAGAACACCGTCCAGCAGCGGGTGGTCGCGTTCTACCCGAGCCCAGCCGGCGCCACCGAGTCCGAGCTGCCGCTGTCCACGTGGCAGCGGGTGCTCGACGCCAACCCGGGGCTGGACACGGTACTGCCCGACGTCGAGGCCCTGCTGGTCCGGGGAAGCCTCGAGCCCGACGACTCCGAGGGCTTCACCTGCCACGTGGTGCCGATCGACGCGTGCTACGAGCTGGTCGGCCGGATGCGGATGACCTGGCGCGGCTTCGACGGCGGCCAGGAGGCGCGAGCGGCGCTCGAGGACTTCTTCGCGAACGTCGACGCGCGCAGCAGACCGGTGCGGGCCGCCCCATGAGCGACTGGACCTTCCGAGTCCTCGACGTCGGCCCGACGCCGTACGCCGCCGCGCCGGAGCTGACCGCGCGGCTGCACGTCGAGGAGGCGAGCGGGCTGCAGGTGCACGCGGTCGCGCTGCGCTGCCAGGTGCGGATCGACCCGCAGCGGCGCGGCTACGACCTCGACGAGGAGCGCGGCATCCGCGCCCTGTTCGGGGACCGCGAGCGCTGGTCGCAGACCCTCAAGCCGTTCCAGTGGATGCAGTGCCACACCACCGTGCAGGGATTCACCGGCAGCACCGAGGTGGACCTGGCCCTGCCCTGCACCTACGACTTCGACGTCACCGGCTCGCGCTACCTGCACGGGCTCACGGCCGGGACGGTGCCGGTCACGCTGATGTTCAGCGGCACGGTCTTCACCCGGGGCGAGCACGGGTTCGGCGTGCAGCAGGTGCCGTGGGACAGCGAGGCCCGCTACGAGCTGCCCGTGCGGGTGTGGCAGGACATGCTGGCCACGTACTTCCCGAACCGCGGCTGGATCCGGCTCGAGCACGACGTGATCGCCTCGCTGGGCGACTACCGCGCACGGCACGGGCTGGTCTCCTGGGAGGAGACCGTGACCCGGCTGCTCGCCGAGGTCGAGGCGCCCTCGGGCGAGGTGGCTCCGTGAACACCCGCGCCGAACGTCTCCGGCAGGCCCGCACGGTGGCCGACGCCGTGCTCTACGAGGGCTACCTGCTCTACCCCTACCGCGCGAGCTCGGACAAGAACCGGAACCGTTGGCAGTTCGGGGTCCTCGGGCCGCCGGGCGCGGCCGACCGCGGGCTCGGCGAGCCCGACTCGATGACCCTGCACACCCTCCTCACCGGCGTCACGTCGACCTCGTCGGTGACCGTGCACCTGCGGTTCCTGCAGCTCCAGCACCGGCAGGTGCACGACGCGTCCGGCACGCCCGTGGCGTCCCTCGACGTCGACGGACGGACCGAGCTCACCTGGGACGAGGCCGTCGAGCAGGAGCTCACCCTCCCGTTCACCGAGTTGTCAGGGCCTGACTCGGCTCTGGCCGACCACGGCACTGACACGTCGGTGGAGGTGGGCGGCGGTGAGGAGGTCGAGGCGCTGCCCGGCGGCGGGTCCGTCGTACGGCGCCGCCGGCCACTGCGCGCGGTCGTCGAGGCGACCACTCGGCGGCACGGCGACCTGACCGTCCTGACCGTCCGGGTCGGCAACGACCACCCGGAGCGGCCGGTGACCCCGGAGGACGCCACCGGCACGTCGCTGCTCGGCGCGCACCTGCTGGTGGAGGCCGACGGCTGCGCGTTCGTGTCGATGGTCGACCCGCCGGCCGAGGCGAAGGAGACCGTCGACGGTGTCCGGCAGGACCGGTGCTGGCCGTTCCTCGCCGGTGCCGAGGGCGACACCGACCTGCTGCTCGGGTCGCCGATCATCCTCTACGACCACCCCGAGGTCGCGGCCGAGAGTGCGGGCGCGCTGTTCGACGCCACCGAGATCGACGAGATCCTCACCCTGCGGGTGATGACGATGACCGACGCCGAGAAGGCCGAGGCCCGGGCGACCGACCCGCGGGCGGCCACGATCATCGACCGCTGCGACGCGATGACCCCCGCGGACCTGCAGCAGCTGCACGGGATCTTCCGCGACCCGCACGGCCCGTTGGGCGTGGACGCCCCACCCGAGGCACGCCCCGACCCACGGCCGGCCGAGCCCCCGACGTACACCGACACCGGCGGCCGCCCCTGGTGGGACCCGGCCACGGACGCCTCCGTCGACCCCGAGACCGACGCGGTCGTCGTCGACGGCGTGCCGATCCGCAAGGGCAGCCTGGTCCGGGTCCGACCCAAGCGCCGCGCCGACGCCCAGGACCTGTTCTTCGCCGACCAGGTGGCCCGGGTGACGGCCGTGCTGTTCGACGTCGACGGCGACACCCACGTCGCCCTGGTGCTCGCCGACGACCCGGCGGCCGACCTGCACGACTGGTACGGCCGCTACTTCTACTTCGCCCCCGACGAGATCGAACCGCTGACCGAGCGAGAGGAGAGCCGAGGATGAGAGTGATCGGAAGGCTGACGACCGTGGTCCTGCTGGCGGTCGGAGCCGTCGCAGCCGTGGTCGGGGTGAAGTCGCTGCCCGACGTGCAGCGCTACCTGCGGATGCGGCAGATGTAGCCGCGCCATGACGGTCCTGGTCGCCGGCATCGGCAACCTGTTCGCCTCCGACGACGGCTTCGGCCCCGAGGTCGTCCGCCGGATGGGCGAGCGCGCCGACGGCCCGGTCCGCGTCGTCGACTACGGCATCCGCGGCATGCACCTGGCCTACGACCTGCTCGACGGGTACGACGCGCTGGTGCTCGTCGACGCCGTACCCGTGGGTGACGAGGCCGGGGACGTCACCGTGCTCGAGGTCGGACCCGGGGACCTCGGCACCGGCGACTTCGACCCGCACGGCATGAGCCCGGTCGCCGTGCTCGCCTCCCTGGAGTCGCTCGGCGGATCCCTCCCCCGCACGTACGTCGTGGGCTGCCGTCCCGGGTCCGTCGAGGACGGGATCGGCCTCAGCGCGGCGGTCGAAGCCGCCGTACCCGTGGCCGTCGAGGCCGTGCACCGGCTCCTCGCCGACCGCCTCGCCGCCGACGTCCGGCAGGGGGCCTGAGATGTGCCTCGGGATCCCGGGACAGGTGGTCGGCATCGCGGACGGGTACGCCGGCCAGGTCGCGCTGGTCGACGTCGAGGGCGCGCAACGGCAGGTCAACGTGGGCATGCTCGAGGTGCAGCCGTCCCCCGGTGACTGGGTGCTGATCCACATGGGCTTCGCGATGGAGGTCATCGACGAGACCCAGGCCCGCACGGCACTGTCCGGCCTGCAGCTGATGGGCAGCGGGCGGGCATCGCGGGTGCGCCGCCGCTACGACGTCTTCGGCCTCGTGCAGGGCGTCGGGTTCCGGCCGTTCGTCTACGTCACCGCCTCCGAGCTCGGGCTCGCCGGCTCGGTGTCGAACACCCCCTCCGGGGTGGTGGTCGAGGTCGAGGGCGACCCGGACGCCGTCGACGCGTTCGGCCGCCGGCTCGTCGACGACGCCCCGCCGCTGGCCGAGGTCGAGGGGGTGCACGAGACCGAGCTCCCGGTCCGCGGCGGCACCGGCTTCACCATCGAGCAGACCGGCGACGGCCCCGGCCGGACGCTTGCCTCCCCCGACGTCGCGGTCTGCGACGACTGCCTGCGGGAGATGGCCGACCCGCTGGACCGCAGGTTCCGGCACCCGTTCATCTCCTGCACCAACTGCGGCCCGCGCTTCACCATCATCACCGCGCTCCCCTACGACCGGGGCGCCACCACGATGGCCGGCTTCGTGCTGTGCGAGGCGTGCCGGGCGGAGTACGACGACCCGGGCGACCGGCGCTTCCACGCCCAGCCGATCGCCTGCCCGGACTGCGGGCCGACCCTGGAGCTGGTCGGGCCCGGCCTGCACGAGGCCGGCGACACCGCCGTACGACGGGCCCGCGACCTGCTCGCCGAGGGCCGCATCGTCGCGGTCAAGGGGCTCGGCGGCTACCACCTGGCCTGCGACGCCCGCAACGAGCCGGCCGTGGCCGAGCTGCGCCGGCGCAAGCAGCGGGGCGACAAGCCGTTCGCGGTGATGGCCCGCGACCTCGACGTCGCCCGGCAGCTGGTGTCGATGACCGACGACGAGCGGCGGCTGCTCGCCGGCATCCGCAAGCCGGTCGTGCTGCTCCCCCGCGTCACCGAGTTGTCAGCGCCTCACGCGGCCAGGACCGATCACGCCTCTGACAACTCGGTGAGCCGGGTGGCGGAGGCGGTGGCACCCGGCAACCCGGACCTCGGCGTGCTGCTGCCGTACACGCCGGTGCACGTCCTGCTGCTCGGAGGTCCCGAGGAGCCCGGGCCCGACGTGCTCGTGATGACCTCGGGCAACCTGTCCGGTGAGCCGATCGTGACCGACGACGAGCAGGCGCTGACCCGGCTCGGCGGCATCGCCGACGCCTTCCTGCGGCACGACCGCCCGATCCACGTGCCCTGCGACGACTCGGTGGCCCGGGTCGTGGCCGGCGCCGAGCTGCCGGTGCGCCGGTCCCGCGGCCACGCGCCGCTGCCGGTGTCGCTGCCGTTCGACGTCGACCCGGTCCTCGCCACCGGCGCCGACCTGAAGAACACCTGCGCGGTCGCGTCCGGACGCTACGCCTGGCTCAGCCAGCACATCGGCGACCTCGACGACGTCGCCACCCAGGACGCCCTCACGCTCTCCGAGCGGCACCTCGAGGAGCTCACCGGCGTGCGGCCCGGGTTGGTCGTCGCCGACGCGCACCCGGGCTACCGCTCGGCTGCCTGGGCCCGCGAGCACGCCGCCGGGCGCGACGTGCGCACCGTGCAGCACCACCACGCGCACGTCGCCTCGGTGATGGGCGAGCACGGCCTGGGTCTGGACGCCGAGGTGGTCGGCGTCGCCTTCGACGGCACCGGCTACGGCACCGACGGCGCCGTGTGGGGCGGCGAGGTCCTGGTGGCCGGCTACAAGTCGTTCCGCCGCGCCGCGCACCTCGGCTACGTCCCGCTCGCCGGCGGGGACGCCAGCGTGCTGCGCCCCTACCGGATGGCGCTGTCCCACCTCCGCACCGCCGGCCTGGCCTGGACCGAAGACATCCCGGCCGTCGCGGCCTGTCCCCCGCAGGAGCGGTCGGTGCTCGCCCACCAGCTCGACACCGGCCTCGGCTGCGTACCCACCTCCAGCATGGGGCGGCTCTTCGACGCGGTCTCCTCGCTGGTCGGGGTCCGGCACACCGTGGACTACGAGGCCGAGGCGGCGATCGAGCTCGAGTCCCTGGCCCGGTCGTACGGCGCCGCGGAGCCCTACGCGTTCGGCCTCGCGGAACGCCCGTCCGGTGCGATGGTGGCCGACGCCGCGCCTGTCATCCGCGCCGTGGTCGACGACGTACGCGCGGGCCAGGACCCGGCGCTGGTCGCGGCAAGGTTCCACGCCGGGGTCGCGGCCCTGGTCGCCGAGCTGTGCACGCGCGAGCGGGAGCGCACCGGGCTGGACGTGGTGGCCCTCGGCGGCGGCGTGTTCGCCAACGCGCTGCTGCTCGACGCGAGCATCCGGCTGCTGGAGGCAGACGGGTTCACGGTGCTGCGGCCGCGGCTGCTGCCGCCCAACGACGGGGGCATCGCGCTCGGACAGATCCTGGTCGGCTCGGCGAGCTGAGCCCCCTACGCACAGAGAGGAGACCGACATGTGTCTGGCAGTCCCGGGCCGCGTCGTGGCCGTCACCGAGCAGGACGGCACGACGATGGCAGAGGTCGACTTCGGCGGCGTCCGCAAGGAGGTCTGCCTCGCCTACATCCCCGACGTACAGGTCGACGAGTACGTCATCGTGCACGTCGGTTTCGCGATCCAGCGCCTCGACGAGCAGTCCGCGCAGGAGACGCTGGCCAACTTCGAGAAGCTCGGGATCCTCGAGGAGGAGTTCGGCGACGGGTTCGCGATCGCAGCACGGCAGGCCAACGGGCAGACAGGAGCACAGCGGTGAAGTACCTCGACGAGTTCAGCAACCCCGACCTGGCCAGGAAGCTCCTCGACCAGATCCACGCGGCCACCACGCAGCCCTGGGCGATGATGGAGGTCTGCGGCGGGCAGACCCACTCGATCATCCGGCACGGGATCGACCAGCTGCTGCCCGAGGGCGTGGAGATGATCCACGGGCCCGGCTGCCCGGTCTGCGTCACACCGCTGGAGATCATCGACAAGGCGCTCGCGATCGCGCAGCAGCCGGGCGTGATCTTCTGCTCGTTCGGCGACATGCTCCGGGTGCCCGGCTCCAGCAAGGACCTGTTCTCGGTCAAGAGCGCCGGCGGCGACGTACGCGTCGTCTACTCCCCACTCGACGCGCTCAAGCTGGCCCGCGAGAACCCCGACAAGCAGGTGGTGTTCTTCGGGATCGGCTTCGAGACCACCGCCCCGGCGAACGCGATGACGGTCTACCAGGCCAAGCGGCTGGGCATCGAGAACTTCTCGCTGCTCGTCTCGCACGTCCTGGTGCCGCCGGCGATCGCCGCGATCATGGAGTCGCCGACCTGCCGGGTCCAGGCGTTCCTCGCCGCCGGGCACGTGTGCAGCGTGATGGGTACGTCGGAGTACCCACCTCTCGCCGAGAGGTACCGCGTCCCCATCGTCGTCACGGGGTTCGAGCCGCTCGACATCCTCGAAGGCATCCGCCGGACCGTCGTCCAGCTCGAGGAGGGCCGGCACGAGCTCGAGAACGCCTACCCGCGCGCGGTCACCGCTGCCGGGAACGGGCCGGCGATGGCCATGTTGAGCGACGTGTTCGAGGTGACCGACCGGACCTGGCGGGGCATCGGGATGATCCCGGCCAGCGGCTGGCGGCTGTCCGCGCGCTACGCCGAGTTCGACGCCGAGGAGCGGTTCGAGGTCACCGACATCCACACCGACGAGTCGCCGCTGTGCCGCTCCGGTGAGGTGCTGCAGGGCCTGATCAAGCCGCACGAGTGTGCCGCGTTCGGCAAGGAGTGCACGCCGCGCAACCCGCTCGGCGCGACGATGGTGTCGTCGGAGGGCGCATGTGCCGCCTACTACGCCTACCGCCGCCTCGAGCTGGTCCAGAGCTAGGAGGGTCGATGGCCGAGGAGCTGGACTTCGAGGGCTGGGTCTGCCCGACGCCGCTGCGGGACACCCCGACGATCGTGATGGGGCACGGCGGCGGCGGAGCCATGTCCGGGGAGCTGATCGAGCAGCTGTTCCTGCCCGCGTTCGGCGGCGCGGCGCACGCCGAGCTCGGTGACTCCGCGGTGCTGTCGTTCCCCGGGCTGGGCGACGGGTCCCGGCTGGCGTTCTCCACCGACTCGTTCGTGGTGAAGCCGATGTTCTTCCCGGGCGGGTCGATCGGCGACCTGGCGGTCAACGGCACGGTCAACGACCTGGCGATGTCCGGGGCGACACCGCTGTTCCTGTCGACGGCGTTCATCCTGTCCGAGGGCACGGCGCTGAGCGACATCGGACGCGTCGCGACCGCGGTGGGCAAGGCGGCGGAGGCGGCCGGCGTCCAGCTGGTCACCGGTGACACCAAGGTCGTCGACAGCGGCAGTGGCGACGGGGTCTACGTCAACACCGCCGGCATCGGCGTGGTGCCCCGCGGGGTGGACATCGGACCTCGGCGGGCGCGGGTCGGTGACGCGGTGCTCGTCAGCGGCGACATCGGCGTGCACGGCATCGCGGTGATGAGCTGCCGGGAGGGGCTCGAGTTCGGCACCACGATCGAGAGCGACACCGCCGCCCTGCACGGGCTCGTCGCCGAGATGCTGGCGACCGGGGTCGACCTGCACGTGCTGCGCGACCCCACCCGCGGCGGTGTGTCCGCGACCCTCAACGAGATCGCGCGGGCGTCCGGCGTGGGCATCGAGCTGGTCGAGCGCGACCTGCCGATCCCGCCCGAGGTCCGGGATGCCTGCGGGCTGCTCGGGCTCGACCCGCTGCAGGTCGCCAACGAGGGCAAGCTGCTCGCGATCGTCCCCGGCGACCGGGCCGAGGAGGTGCTCGCGGCCCTGCGCGCGCACCCGCTCGGCCGGGGCGCCCAGCGGATCGGCACCTGCGTCGACGAGCACCCCCGGATGGTGGTCGCCCGGACCGGCCTGGGCGGCACCCGGGTCGTGGACCTGCCGATCGGCGAGCAGCTCCCGCGGATCTGCTGAGGTGAGCGGTCCGGGGGCGGTGCTCTTCGCGCAGTACGCCTACCCACCCAACGAGCTCGGCTACTGCGGTCCCGCCGGCGCCACGGCGCTGCTCTGCGCCGACGCGACCGAGGAGATCGAGCGGCGGGCCCGGCAGTTCGAGGGCGCCTGGAGCTACCTCGAGCTGCTCGCCGAGTCGGCCGGCGTGGACGACCCCCTGGCGGTCGACGTGGTGACCGCCTACTGGGTGGGCAGCGACCTGCTCGACGAGGTGGACCCGGCCGGCCTGGTGGCCCGGCTCGAGGACCGGTTCCGCGGCCAGCTCGGCGGGACCTGGCGGATCGCTTCGACGCGGGCGGTGGCCCACCACAGCTTCCAGGTGTTCGAGGTGTACCCGTGGGCCGGGCTGCTGCGGGAGGGACGCCCGCCGGGCCCCGCCGTGCACGTGCTGGACCGGTGCCGGATCCGGGTCGGCGTGGTCACCGGCGTCGACGGCGAGCAGGTCGAGGTCGCCTCCCGGCTCCTCGCGTGGGACGGTGCCGCGCTGCACGAGACCGGACCGGTGACCGAGACGGCCCGGTGGTCGGTCGACGGCAGCTCCCTGATCGACGTACCGGCCGTCGGCGACACCGTCGCCCTGCACTGGGACTGGGTGTGCGCGGTGATCACGCCCGAGCAGGCCCGCACGGTGACCGAGCGCGAGCACCGGGCCAGGGTCGGTGCGGGGCTCAGCTCCGGCGGTCGATGAGGCCGCGCACGTACGCCGCCTGGCCGGCGTGCTGGGTGGTGTCGTTGAGGACGCTGACCAGCCGGACGGCCAGCGTCACCGGCGGGTCCCAGCGCTCGTCGACCACCCGCGCGTAGTCCTCGTCCTCGAGCGTCGCGACGTAGTCGACGGTCGCGCTGTGTACGGCGTCGTGGTACCCGGCCAGCATCTCGGCGGTGGCTCGCACCCGGCCGACCTCGTCCGCGGTCTGCCCGTAGCCGATCGCCTCGACGTCGAAGGGCAGCCGGAACCGCTCCACCCAGCCGCCGACGGTCCACAGCTGCTCGCCGCCGGCCACCGCCGCGATGTGGTCGTCCTGCACCCGGGTGAGGTGCCACGTCAGCCAGGCGACCGGGTTCGCGTCGGGGTCCGGACGGAACCCGAGCTGGTCCTCGTCGAGGCCCTCGACGGCCAGATGCACGGTCTCGCGGACCCGGTCGAACCCGTCGACGAGGAGCTCGTTCGCTGTTCCCATGCCGCCGACGCTAGCCGTTGACCGGTGACGTGGCGAGGAGGAGCGCCTCGGCCGCGACCGTCCGGTCAGTCCCGGACCAGCATGACCTCGGCCCAGATGTCGGCGTCGCCGAGCGCCCGCGCCACCGCGACCCGGTGGTGCCCGTCGAGCACGTAGTAGCCGTCGGCGGTCCGGTAGAGCGTCACGGGCGGAAGGCTGTCGCCTCTGCTCCGGGCGGCGAAGACGGCCGAGAAGCGCGGCCACGCAGCGTCGTCGGTGGGGTCGAACCGCCGGTCGAAGGGGTGCCGTCCACCGTCGACCGTGCCGACGATGGCCGAGAGCGGCACCACCTGCTGTCCCGCGGCCCGCAGACCCCGTCCGCCGTACGGCTGCCCGAGCACGGGGAGGGACACGGACCGGCCACGACCGGTCAGGCGCATCTCCAGCCACCAGCGGATGTGCCGCCAGCGGGCCCGGTCGAACGCGCTCTGGGTGTCCAGCCACACCATCCCGGTGCCCCCGCCGCGGCGGGTGTCCGCGGGACCGACCCGCAGCACCCACATCGCCAGGAAGGCGAACCCGATCGGCACGACCGCCCACACCAGGTAGGGCACGACGTACGCGGCCATGACCCACCTCCTCACGCCGGGGCCGGCACACCGAGCCGGCCGCACGACGGGAGAACAACGAGCGGGCCGCCCGCATGCCCGGTCACCCGGGTCGATCCAGCACAAGACCCGGGTCACGCATCACGAGACCCGGGTCAACGCCTCAGGTGCGCGGGCCGCCGGCGACGTACAGCACCTGCCCGGAGACGAAGCCGGAGCGCGGCGAGCAGAAGAACGACACCGCGTCGGCGACGTCCTCGGGCTGGCCGGGCCGGTTCACCGGGATGCCCGCCACCCGGGCGGCGCTGAACTCCTCGAAGGACTGGCCCATCCGCTCGGCGGTCGCCCTGGTCATCTCGGTGACGATGAACCCGGGGGCCACCGCGTTGCAGGTGACGCCGAACTTGCCGAGCTCGTGCGCGACCGTCTTGGTGAAGCCCTGCAGACCGGCCTTGGCCGCGGCGTAGTTCGCCTGGCCGCGGTTGCCGAGAGCCGAGGTGGAGGAGAGGTTCACGATCCGGCCGTACGACGCGGCGGTCATGTGCTTCTGGGCGGCCCGGGTCATCAGGAACGTGCCGCGCAGGTGCACCGACATGACGGTGTCCCAGTCGCTTGCGGACATCTTGAACAGCAGGTTGTCGCGCAGCACGCCCGCGTTGTTCACCAGCACGGTCGGTGGGCCGAGCCGTTCGGTGACCTCGCCGAGGACCCGCTCGACCGCGTCCTCGTCGCTCACGTCGGCGGCGAAGCCGGCCGCCTGCACGCCCTGGGACTCGAGCCGGGACGCGGTCTGCCGGGCACTCGCCTCGTCGATGTCGAGGCAGGCCACCGCCATCTCGTCGGCGCCGAGCCGCTCGGCGATCGCGGCGCCGATCCCCCGGCCCGCTCCGGTGACGACGGCGACGATCTTCTCGGGCGGCTGGTAGGTGGTGTCTGCAGTCATGGGGCCTTTCTACCGTCCCAGCCGGGCGCGGCCGGCGTCGGTGATGACGCGGTCCTGCTTCTCGGTGGCGAGCAGCCTGGGCTCGGCGGTGTAGAGCTTCGCGAGGGCCGCGCGCTCGAGACCGACCTGGCGGGCAGCCTGGTGCACCTCGAGCTTGTGCATCCTCCCGTCCGGCGCGTCCGCGACCTTCTGGAGCAGCGCGAGCACCGGGTCGGCGGCGTTCGCGGGAGGCGCTGTCTCCTCGGCTCCGCCGGAGCCCTGCCAGGTGCGCTTGGGGAAGCGACGGAGGTACTCCTGCTCGAGCTCGAGCATCCGCTTGGTGTGCGTCTCGAACTGGGCGGCGCTGCCGTGCAGGAACATCCAGTTGCGGCTGTCGTGCAGCTGCTTGCCCTGGGTCTCCAGCTCCTCGTCGGAGAGCTCGGAGGCCGGGCGGCTGGTCGGCACTTCAGTCATGTTCCTTCTCCTCCACCGTTGGTCTCGACCGGCTCGACCGGCCGGTCGGTTGTCAGGCCTGCGTAGACGTCGACCGCGTTGCCGCCCAGGACGCCGGCGACCACGTCGTCCGGGAGCCCGAGGCCCGCGACGGCGCGGGCGTTCTGGGCGGTGCCCGGCACCCCGGGCCAGTCGGTGGCGAAGATCCACTTCCGCGCCAGCCGGCCGAGGTCGTACTTCCGGTAGTAGTCCGGCAGCCGTTTGGGCGGCAGGCCGGACAGCTCGATCCACACGGTCGGGTTCGACAGCGCCATGAAGGCGGCCGCGTCGTACCACCAGCCGCGCCCACCGTGCGCGAGCACGACGTCGAGGGTCGGGAAGTCGCGCACGACGGGCAGCAGGTACGCCGGGTCGGCCAGCTCGTTCATCGCGCCCGGGAACGAGCTGGTGCCGCAGTGCACGACGAGCGGTACGCCGCGCTCGGCGAGCACCTGGTAGGCCGGGTAGAGCATCGCGTCGTCGCACCGGAAGCCGCCGTGCACGGGGTGCAGCTTGAGGGCCGCGGCGCCGAGGTCGAGCTGGCGGCGTACCTCGTCGGCGACCGGGAAGTGCAGGTGCGGGTTGACGTTCGCGACCGGGCGGAACCGGGTCGGGTTGTGCTCGACGATCGGCAGCAGGTCCTCGAAGCGCTGGTAGCCGGTGGCCTTGGGGCTGTACTCGCAGAACAGCAGCGCGTGGTCGACGCCCTGCTCCTCGAACAGCTCGTCGAGGCGGTCCGGTCGCGGCACGCCCTCGGCGTCCCACAGGTCCTCGAGGATGCCGTCGGGACCGAAGTCGCGGGCCCAGTCGATCCAGGCCTGCGCGAGCGAGCCGAGCACCGGCACATGCACGTGCGCATCGACGAGGAGGAGTCCGTCGAGCACCACTACCAACCCGCCACGAGGGGAGTGTCGGTGCCGAGCTCGCCGACCTTGCGCGCACCGCCCGGCGCACCCAGCGGCTCGTCGCGCCCCTCCAGCGTCTCGGTGAAGAACAGCCGGTTGTCCTCGATGAACTGCTGGTCCTCCTCGGCGACCCGGCGGTCCTGGCTGATCGCCTCGACCGGGCAGACCGGCTCACAGGCGCCGCAGTCGATGCACTCCTTGGGGTTGATGTAGCTCTTGCGCTCCCCCTCGTAGATGCAGTCGACCGGGCACTCCTCGACGCACGACTTGTCGTTGACGTCGATGCAGGCACTGGCGATCACGTAGGGCATCTCTTCTCCAGTCTCAGGCGGGGACGGGTACGTCGTGGGGCAGGTCGGTGGAGTGGCCGGGGAACAGCTGCGCGTCCGGGTCGATGTGCACCGCCGCGTTGTTCACCGCGGTCGCGACCTCACCGAAGCCGACCGCGATCAGCCGCACCTTGCCGTCGTAGTCGGTGATGTCGCCGGCTGCGAACAGCCCGGGCACGTTGGTGCGCATGGCTGAGTCGACCACGAGATGACGGTTGTCGTGAAGGTCCACGCCCCACTCCCGCAACGGCCCGAGGTTGGCGGTGAACCCGAGCGCGGCGACCACCTTCTGGCAGGGCAGCACGCGTGGCGCGTCCTCGCCCTTCACGGTCACCTCTGCCTTCTCCACCAGGTCACCGCCCTCGAGCGCGGTGACCTGCGCGTTGACCACCACCTCGACCGAGGAGCTCCTCACCTGCTCGACGCTCGCGGCGTGCGCGCGGAACGCCTCGCGGCGGTGCACCAGCGTCACGCTGGACGCCAGCGGCTCGAGCATCATCGCCCAGTCCAGGGCGCTGTCCCCTCCGCCGACGATGACGACGTCCTTGCCGACGTACTCCTGGCTGCTCGGCACGAAGTACTCCAGCCCGCGGCCGAGGAACTCCTCGCCGGCCGGGAGCGGGCGCGGCGTGAACGTGCCGATGCCGCCGGTGACGACGACCGCCCCGCAGGTGACCCGGGTCCCGGTGCTGGTGCTGACCCGCAGCCGTCCGCCGTCGAGCCGGTCGAGGTCCTGGGCCTCCTGGCCGAGCAGGTACGTCGGGTCCTGCTGGGCGGCCTGCGCCACCAAGCCCTGCACGAGATCGCGGCCGGACACCGCGGGGAACCCGGCGATGTCGAAGATCTGCTTCTCGGGGTACATCGCGGTGACCTGGCCGCCGACCTGGCTCAGCGAGTCGACGACGGCCACCGACAGCCCGCGGACGCCGGCGTAGTAGGCGCCGTACAGCCCGACCGGGCCGGCACCGACGATGAGCAGGTCGACCTCGACGTCCCGCCCGGTCGAGACGTCCCGGCCGGTCGAGCCTGTCGAGACCACTCCCGCCCCGCTCACGGGGTCACCCCCAGTTCCTCGGCCGCCGGCGTCGTCGGCGGCGGCTCGGCTGCCGGCTCGCCGGCGACCAGGGTGCGCACCTTGAACCGCTGGAGCTTGCCGGTGGCGGTCTTCGGCAGGTCGGAGACGAACACGATCTTGCGCGGCGCCTTGAAGTGCGCGAGCCCTTCGCGGCACCAGGCCACCAGCTCCTGCTCGTCGGTCCCGTCGGCGACCACGACGACGGCGACCGGCTTGTCGAGGCCGTCGGCGTCGGCGACCCCGACCACCGCGGCCTCGCGCACCGCCGGGTGCTCGAGCAGCCGGCTCTCGACCTCGGCGGGCGAGACCCAGATGCCGCCGGCCTTCAGCATGTCGCTGTTGCGGCCCAGGCAGGTGTAGTAGCCCTCGTCGTTGCGGACGTAGGTGTCCCCGGTGCTCAGCCACTCGCCCTGGAACACCTGACGCGACGCGTCGGTGCGGTGCCAGTAGCCCAGCGCGATCGACTCGCCGCGTACGTGCAGCGCACCGGGCTCGTTGTCGGGCACCAGGTTGCCGACCGCATCGCGGACCTCGACGTCGTAACCGGGGACCGGCCGGCCGGTGGTGCCGGGGCGGATGTCGTCGGGCCGGTTGGACAAGAAGATGTGCAGCGCCTCGGTGGACCCGATGCCGTCGAGGATCTGCACCCCGAACCTGTCGGTGAACCGCCTCTGCAGCGGGGCGGGCAGCGGCTCGCCCGCGGACGCGCACATCCGCACCGACGAGAACGCGTCGGCGGGCACGTCGCCGGCGATGAGCGCGGCGTAGAACGTGGGCACCCCGAAGAACAGCGTCGGCCGGGTCTGCTCGAGTCGCTCCTGCACGACGGCCGGAGTCGGCCGGCGCGGCTCCAGGACGGTCGCCGCCCCCACGGAGAACGGGAAGAACACCGTGTTGCCGATGCCGTAGGCGAAGAACATCTTCGCCACCGAGAAGGTCCGGTCGTCCGGCGTGATGCCGAGCACCTGGGCGCCGTACGTCTCGCAGACGTGCCGGATGTTCGAGTGCCGGTGCATCGCCGCCTTCGGCAGGCCGGTGGTCCCGGAGGTGTAGAGCCACAGCGCCCACGAGTCGTCGAGGGTCGGCGCGAGGTCGGTCAGACCGGCCGCCCGGCCTGCCGCGGTGAGCTCGTCCCAGGAGTGGCCGGTGACCCGGTCGGGCAGCGCCAGCGCGCCCCCGCCGGCGAGCACGGCGTGCTCGACGTCCGGCGAGGCGGCGACGGCCTCGCTGACCGCCTCGGCGAACTCGGGGGTCGCGAGCACGACCCGGGCCCCGGAGTCGGCCATGATCTTGCCGAGCTCGGCCCCGTTGAACATCGTGGACACCGGCACCGCGACCAGGCCGGCCCGGAAGGCGCCGAGGATGCCGGTGAGCATCGGGATCTCATCGGACATCACCAGCATCACCCGGTCGTCACGACGCAGGCCCAGGGAGCGCAGGCCGGACGCGACGACGGCGACCCGCTCGTCGAGCTCGGCGTAGCTCAGCGTCTCGGACGCGATGACGGCGGTGCGGTCGCCGGAGCCGGCGCCGACGTGCCGGGAGACGAGGTACTCGGCGGCGTTGAACGTCTCGGTCGCCATCGGCTCAGACCCGCTGGTAGCTGTAGCTGCCGCGCTGGCCGGAGCCGTAGCGCCGGAGGGCGCCCTCCGGTCCGGACGCGTTCGGCCGGATGAAGATCCAGTTCTGCCAGGCGGTGAGCCGGCCGAAGATCTTGGTCTCCAGGGTCTCCGGGCCGACGAACCGGTGGTTGGCCTCCATGCCGGTCAGCGCGTCCGGGGAGAGCGAGGCCCGCTCCTCCAGCACGATCCGGATCTCGTCCTCGAAGTCGATGTCGTCGAGCGCCATGGTGACCAGCCCGGCGGAGTCGGCGGCCGCGGCGTCGAGCCGCTCACCGAGCTTCCCGCGGGCCGCCTCCAGCTGGTCGTCGTGGCCCCAGAACCGGGACTGCAGCCGGGACAGCCCGTTGCCCATCGGCAGCCGCCCGTCGTTGCTGTCCGTGGGCACCAGCACCGCCGGGTCGGCGTCCGGGTCGACGTCCTCGTACACGCCCTCGAGCATGTACTGCCGGTCGCAGGCCAGCGCCAGCTCCAGCAGGAACCCGGCGAAGCAGCTGCCCGGCTCGACCACCGCGAACAGGCTGCGGCTGGTGACGTCGAGCCGCTTGAGGGTGCGCTTGAGGTACTCCGTGGTCTCGTGCACGAACCAGTCGTCGGCGAGGGCGCCGAGCTGCGCGTCGTACGCCAGCACCCGGTCGACGTCGCCCTGCGTGCGGAGCACCCAGGTGCCGAGCTCCTGCTCGTTGGTGCGCAGCCGGAGCACCAGGTCGTCGAGGGCCCGGGTGAGGGCGAAGGGCCAGTAGTCGACGCCCTGGGCGAGCACGGCGGCCGCGTCGGCCGGCGGCTCGTCGGCCGGGCCGGTGACGGTGATGTCGACGCGGCGGGCCGCGCGGTCGAGCTTTGCGGTCACGTACGGGTAGGTGACCGTGTCACCGGACTCCTCGCGGGCGATCGGGGTGAGCGTGATGCCGGTGCCGGGGCGGCGCTGCGACGCGTCGGCCGCGGCTCGGGCCCGGGCGCCGATCTGCTCGTCCCAGCTGTTGCGCGCAACGGTCGCGTCCACGAGACCCCAGTCCACCGCCGTCGAGCCGCGGTAGCCCTCGGACTTGGTGGCGAACAGGTCGGCGCGGTCCTTGCGGACGTGCCGCTTGTCGACCACCCGGGTCAGGCCGCCGGTGCCGGGCAGCACGCCGAGCAGCGGCACCTCGGGCAGGGACACCGTCGAGGAGCCGTCGTCGATGAGCACGATCTCGTCGCAGGCCAGCGCCAGCTCGTACCCGCCGCCGGCCGCGGTGCCGTTCAGCGCCGCGATCCAGGTCTGGCCCGAGCTCTCCCGGGCGTCCTCGATGGTGTTGCGGGTCTCGTTGGTGAACTTGCAGAAGTTCACCTTCCAGGCGTGCGAGGACTGGGCCAGCATCCGGATGTTCGCGCCGGCGCAGAACATCTTCTCCAGGCCGCCGGTCATCACGACCGCCTTCACCTCGGGGTGCTCGAAGCGCAGTCGCTGTACGGCGTCGTAGAGCTCGATGTCGACGCCGAGGTCGTAGGAGTTCATCTTCAGCGCGTAACCCTCGACCAGGCCGCCCTCCTCGTCCACCGTCAGCGTCACGGTGGCGACGTCGCCGTCGACGTCGAGCTTCCAGTGCCGGTAACGGTCGGGTGCGGTGTCGAAGTCGACCACCGGGATCGCGGCGCCCTCGGCGGGAGTCGTCTCGGCGGTGTCCTGGTCGGTCTCGAGGACGGTCATGACGAGCACCTCTCCTGCATGTGTGTCGGTGGCGGGTGACAAACACTCTACGCTTACGTTGCCGATCGTCAAGACTTTGTCGACTATTACTTGGGTGCGGGGCGGAGCGGCTGGTCGGCCACCCGATCGGCCGATGACACAATGGGCGCGCACCGTCACCATGTCCGTCGTACGTCCGCACCCACTGGAGGCAGCGTGGCCGAGCAGCTGACCGTCGCCGGCTCCCGCCGGCGTGAGGTGGGGTCCGCCAGCGCCCGGTCCCTGCTGCTGACCGTGCTGGGCGAGTTCGTGCACCCGCGCTCGGAGACGGTCTGGACCGCGACGCTGCTGGCGGCACTGGGCGCCCTGGGGGTCGAGGAGAAGTCCGCCCGCCAGGCGTTGACCCGGACCGCGAGCGAGGACCTGCTGACCTCGTCGAGACACGGCCGGCGGGTGCTGTGGGAGCTCACCCCGGACGGCGCCGCTCTGCTCGAGGAGGGCACCCGGCGGATCTACGGCTTCATGCGCCAGCGGCACCCGTGGGACGGCAACTGGCTGGTGCTCAGCGTGCCGATCCCCGAGACCCAGCGGCAGCTGCGGCACCGGCTCCGGACCCGGCTCACCTGGCTCGGCCTCGGCTCCCCCACCTCCGGCCTGTGGGTGACCCCGGACGCCACCAAGGCGCGCGACGTGCACGAGGTGATCCGCGAGCTCGGCCTCGAGGGGAAGGCGTTCGCGTGGGTCGGGCCGGCCAGCGGCATCGGCGACGAGAGCCGGCTGCTCGCCGACGCGTGGGACCTCGCCGACGTCGAGGACCGCTACCTGGCGTTCCTCGAGGACTTCGAGGCCCGCCGCGCCGACTCCCCCGCCGAGGCATTCGTGGCGCAGGTGGAGATGGTCCAGGAGTGGCGTCGGTTCCCGTTCCTGGACCCGGACCTGCCCGGCGAGCTGCTCGACCACGACTGGCCGGGACCCCGGGCCGCGGCGGCGTTCCACGACCGGCACGCCCGCTGGCACCGCCAGGCGCAGGCCGAGTGGGACCGGATGGACCAGGCAGCAGGCCCCAAGCCCTCGGCAGGTCCTCACCGTCACGGCCAGGGTCGGCCTTCGGCGGCGGAGTAAAGTTTGCTGCAGGAACGCTCTCCAGGGGACGTGTGCGGGCAGTACGCGCGCATCGTTCACCTCTGCGGGGCGTTCCGCTACGTCGCCCGCCTCCCGGTCTGCCTGTCACCGACCACGCCACGGTCGCGCCGAGTCGACCTCAGCGGAACGAGGGCGCCCCGGTCCCCGGCCGCCACCAGTTGCCACCGTCGTCGTTCCACTGGTCAGTGGTCTCGGCGTCCTCTTCCGTGAGATCGCCGGCGGCGAGGATCTGCGTCGCGGACCAACGGTTCGCCGGGTCGGCCGCGATCCCCATGGCCAGAGCCCCGGACGAGTGGTCGGGCGGCACGACGAGCAGCCTCAACGATATGCGGGTCGACATGCGCAGGACGAGCAGATGCGTATCGTCCCGCGGGAACGAGCCGGCCTTGATCCGCCCGCGCGCCACCGGCACGGAGCGCGGCTGAGTGTTCCAGTCCGGGCTCGAGTAGAGCACCCGGTACACCCGCCCCAGGACAGCCGGGAAGTGGTCGACGAGGTCAGCGAGCTCGAGGTCGATCTCCCGGGTCTGTGGCCACCAGCCCCCATCCAGCGCGGCCCGGCCCGGCGACTCGGACAGCTGCATCCGCACGGGCTGACGAGGCTCTGGCAGGTCATCGACGGTAGGCAAGAGGGAGGTGCTGTGGGACGTCATGGTGACGTCCGCCTTTCCACCGGCGATGAGAGTGAGTCCGAAGGATCGCTCAACTGTCCGGCATGCTCAACCCTACTGGTCGCAGCCGCACCGTCGGCCGGGTCCACCACCGGGCAGCAGGCCGAACTGGCCGTCCGCGGGAGCATTACGGGTCAACAGGCACGAGAACACCGCGAACCGGGCCCGCTAGACACTGGGGGCTCCGGGGTTACCGCGGTCACCGCTGGGCACCCTTGTGGTAATGGAATCCCCGTGGGCACCCTCAGCACTCGTCAAGAACCTCTCTCGCCCATGAATCACACCAATTCCTGGTCGCACGAGACCGAGCTCGAGGCTGAATCCGCCAGTGCGTCGAACGCTCGCGACTTCGTCTGCCTGCATCTCGACGAGCACGACCTGTCGCACCTCGTGGACGACATGCGGCTGGTCACGAGTGAGCTCGCGACGAACGCCCTGGTGCACGCGCACACGCCGTTCACCGTCACCCTTGCAGCGGGACGGGGACGTCGGTGCTCCTCACCGTGCAGGACGGATCGTCCTTGATCCCCGTCCTTGTCACCGCGGATGACCGGATCCGGGAGGCCGCGGCCTGTCGATCGTCGACGCACTGAGCGATGACTGGGGCGTGGTCCACGAGCGCGGCGGGGCCAAGTCGGTGTGGGCATCGTTCGTGACGCGACCCGAGAGGGACGACGCGGGCAAAGTACGGCGCACTGCCCCCGACCCCCGACCCCCGGCCACGTCGTGACGCTGACGACCCCGGCCGGATCTCCCTACCCGGACGCTCAGTACTGGTGGTCGTCGACGTCGACGTAGCCGCCGGACTCCTCGTGGCCGGGCGCACGGTCGCCTTCACCGGCCGGGTCGTAGCCACCACCGGTTGCCGACTGTGACGCCGCCGGCCGGGCCTTCGACCCGTCACCGCCGACCGGCGCACGCTGCTCGTCGGCGCCGACCCGCTTGCGCAGGGTGGTGTCGGTCGTGCCGCCGCGGTAGCCGCGCACGGCGAGCCAGTCGTGCAGGTCGTCGCGCTGCGGGTGGCTGTCACGGACGGTGTTGTAGACGTAGTTCAGCCCGCGTCGCGCGGCCTCGTCCTCGAGCTTCCGGATCACGAACGACCCGACGCCGTGCTTCTGCGCCGACGCATCCACGGCCAGCAGGAGCTCGGCGTCACCACCCCAGGTGGCGTCCAGCCAGCCGTAGCCGACGACCGCCCCGTCCGTCGTACGCGCCGCCCACCAGTCCCCCGGGAGCGAGACCCCGTCGGCGTACGAGAGGTCCAGCGCACCCGGAGGGGCCGAGCCGATCACGCGCTTCTTGTCGGCGTCCCAGGTGGGGTTCGGTTCGTGCGTCCAGCTCAGCGTTGCGGGGTCCAGGTCAGCCATCGGTCAGGCCACGCCCTCTGCGGCGAGGTGGACGTAGTCGAACTCCACGGGCTGGTCGTTGATGCCGGTCTGCGGCGGGGCGATCCAGCCGGCGAACGTGCCGTACTCGTACTCCGGCACCATCAGCGCCGCGACCGCCTGACGGTCCTCCGCGGTCGGCAGCCAGCCGTCGACCTGCGCCGCCCAGGCCTCGTCGTCGAGCACCTGGCCGTCGGGGCTGACGTGGTGGTTGGCGTAGACGCCGACCCGGCGGTTGAAGCCCTCGTGCGGCAGGATCAGCCGCTCCTCGAGCCCGGCGTCCTCGAGGGCCTGGTTCCAGCGGCGTACGCCGTTGGCGCAGTCGGCGACGTACTCGTCACGCAGGTCGAGGTTGAGCGCGGACAGCGTCGGGACCGTCTTCTCCCTGATCTCGCCGTCCTCGATGTAGCGCATCGTGCGGGTGTCCTCGAGCAGCACGTGGTCGTCCTTGCGCCGGGTCTCCTGCCAGCGGCCCTTGAGGCCGGAGGAGTAGTAGTTGCCGGCGTTGGTGGACTGCTCGGAGCCGAACAGGTCCAAGGAGACGGAGTACTGGAAGTTGAGGTACTTCTGGATCACCGAGAGCGGGATGCCGCCGTGCTCGAAGATGTCGTCGGTGCCGTGCTGCTTCATCAGCTCGGCGGTCCGCTCGACGGTGCGCTGCACGCCGGTCGTGCCGACGAACATGTGGTGCGCCTCCTCCTTGAGCATGAACTCACAGGTGCGCGCCAGCGGGTCGAAGGCCGACTCCTTGAGGGTGCCGAGCTGGTACTTCCCGTCACGGTCGGTGAAGTAGGTGAACATGAAGAACTGCAGCCAGTCCGTGGTCTCCTCGTTGAACGCGCCGAGGATGCGCGGCGCGTCGACGTCGCCGCTGTTGCGCTTGAGCAGCTGCTCGGCCTCCTCGCGACCCTCGCGGCCGAAGTAGGCGTGCAGCAGGTAGACCATCGCCCACAGGTGCCGGCCCTCCTCGACGTTGACCTGGAACAGGTTGCGCAGGTCGTAGATGCTCGGTGCGGTGTTGCCGAGGATGCGCTGCTGCTCGACGGACGCGGGCTCGGTGTCGCCCTGCACGACGATCAGCCGCATCAGGTCCGCGCGGTGCTCGCCAGGCACCTCCTCCCATACCGGCTCACCCTTGTGCTTGCCGAAGTTGACCACCCGGTCGGGGTTCTTCTCGGCGAGGAAGATGCCCCACCGGTACTCCTCCATGGGCACGTGGTCGAAGTGCGCCCAGCCGTCGCGCCCCACCGCGATCGCGGTGCGCAGGTAGACGTCCTTGGTCGGCAGCGCCGGCCCCAGGGTCTTCCACCAGTCCAGGAACTTCGGCTGCCAGCCCTCGAGAGCGCGCTGCAGCCGACGGTCCTCCGCGAGGTTCACGTTGTTCGGGATGCGCTCGGAGTAGTCGATCTTGCTGAGCGGGCCCGTCGGGGTGGGGGCGGCGCCGGTGCGGTCGTCGGTGCTGGTCATGTCGACTCCTGTCGGGTGAGGCTTCCCCTAAGTTCTACACTCGCATTGCGAATAGGACAAGAGTTTGTCGACTGTTTCTGCCCCGACGGCGGCTGGAGCCGGACGGACGGGATAATCGCCGCGTGACCGACTCCTCTCTCGACACCGACATCACCGGCGCGTTCGTCCGACACCTCGGTGTGGAGTTCACCGAGGTCAGCGGTGACCGGGTGGTGGCCACCTGGGCCGCGAAGCCCGAGCTGCACCAGCCCTACGGCATCGTGCACGGCGGCGTGCACTGCAGCGTGGTCGAGACGCTCGCCAGCGTCGGTGCGGCGATGTGGATCGGGGACGAGGGCAAGGTCGTCGGGGTCAACAACAACACCGACTTCTTCCGCGCGGTCCGCGAGGGCACGCTCACCTCCACCGCGACACCGCTGCACCGCGGACGCTCGCAGCAGCTCTGGCTGGTCGAGACGGTCGACGAGCAGGGCCGGATCGCCGCCCGCGGCCAGGTCCGCCTGCAGAACCTCCGCTGACTCGCGTGTGATCGAGCCCACCACCGGTTGATCGAAGCTCGTCGAGCTCGACAGGCTCGATGCGCCGCAGTCAGCCCTGCCGGGCGAGCGCGCGGTCCACCGCGGCGGAGTCGAGCACCTCGCGGATCGCCATCGCGGCGCAGCCGACCACACCGGACCGCTCA
Source organism: uncultured Actinomycetota bacterium (assembly GCA_963810035.1). GTDB lineage: Bacteria > Actinomycetota > Actinomycetes > Propionibacteriales > Nocardioidaceae > Nocardioides_B. The sequence goes on along the minus strand of CAWEMA010000015.1, from coordinate 266,689 downwards.
CCGTGGGTCACCGGGACGATCCGCAGCTCGCGGGTGGCCAGCGCCGAGGCCTGGGAGTACACCGACTCCCGCAGCCCGGCCACGAACGTGTCGTAGGCCTGGGCCAGGTCCCCGCCGACCACCACCGCCTCGGGGTTGAGCAGGTTGACCGCCGAGGCCAGCGCCTCGCCGATCCGCCGACCGGCCTCGCGGACCAGGTGCCGGGCGTCCGGGTCCCCGGCGACGGCGAGCCGGACCACGTCGCGGATGTGCTCGACCTCGTGGCCGCGCTCACGGGCGGTCTGGACCAGTGCCCAGCCCCCGGCGACCGCCTCGACACAGCCGGTGTCGCCGCAGCGGCACGGCAGCCCCTCGGCGAAGGAGGTCTTGGTGTGCCCGATCTCGCCGGCCGCACCCCAGGCCCCGCGCAGCACCTGCCCGTCGCTGACGATGCCGACCCCGATGCCGGTCGAGGCCTTCACGAACAGCAGGTCGCGGTGCCGCTCGAGGTGGCCGCGGCGCTCGGACAGCGCCATCACGTTCGCGTCGTTGTCCACGAACACCGGCGCGCCGGTACGGGCGGTCAGGGGTTGCAGGAACGGCGCGAGCTCGACGCCGTCCCAGCCGGACATGATCGGTGAGTCCAGGCTGGCGCCGCGCGCGAAGTCGACCGTGCCGGGGATGCTCAGGCCGACGGCGCGTACGGCGTCGGGGGTCCGGCCCACCTCGTCGAGCAGGGCCCGGAACCCGTCCACGACCTGCGGCATCAGGTCCTCGGGACCCGGCCCGACCTCCTGGTCCAGGTCGCTGCTGGCCAGCACCGTGCCGTCGAGGTCGCAGACCCCGAGCTGGGTGCGGCTGCGCCCGATCGCCCCGGCCAGCACGACGCCGGCGTCCCGGTTGAACCGCAGGTGCGACGGCGGCCGGCCACCCGTGGACGGACCCCGGTCCCCTTCGCCGGAGTCGTCCCCCTCCACCACCAGGCCGGAGCCCAGCAGCGCGCCGAGACGGGCCGCGACCGCCGTACGGGACAGGCCGGTGATCCGGCCGACGTCGCTGCGGGTCAGCGCGCGGCCGTCCCGGATCAGTGAGAACACCTCACCGGTGGTCGCGGGTCCCTGAACGGTCGGCATGCCTGGCATTGAACCACCTCCGGTTCCCCGAAAACCTCGAACTGGGCACTTATGCTTTCCAAAATACATAACGTTGTCTTGCCAGCACGCATATCCATCCCTACCGTGGAAGCTCAGACGCGCTTTCCTTCCGCTCGGAGAACTCCCTTGACGTCTCAGACCCCCGGAAACGCTGCCGTTCCCACGGCACCGTCCACCGCCGGCCCCGTCCCCGTCTCGCCGTGCGACTTCGTCGTGTTCGGCGGCACCGGCGACCTGGCCGTCCGCAAGCTGCTACCCGCCCTCTACCTCCGCGACCGCGACGGGCAGCTGCCCGAGGAGACCCGGATCGTCGCGGTCTCCCGCGCCGGCCTCGACGACGCGGGGTACCGCGACAAGATCCGCGGCGAGCTCCCCCGCTTCGTCCGGACCACCGAGCTCGACGACCGCACCGTCGACCGCTTCGTGGACCGGCTCAGCCACGTCAGCCTCGACATCGACGACGCCTCGAGCTGGCCCGGCCTCGCCGAGCGCCTCGCGGACAGCGACCGGGTCCGGGTGTTCTACCTCGCGATCGCCCCGAAGCTGTTCGGCCCGGTCAGCGAGCGGCTCGCCGAGCACGGCCTGGTCACCGAGACCTCGCGCCTGGTGCTGGAGAAGCCGATCGGCCACGACCTGGCGTCCGCGCGCGAGGTGAACGACGCGGTCGGTGCGGTCTTCGAGGAGCACCAGATCTTCCGCATCGACCACTACCTCGGCAAGGAGAGCGTGCAGAACCTGCTGGTGACCCGGTTCGCCAACACCTTCCTCGAGCCGCTGTGGAACGCCAACTGCATCGACCACGTGCAGATCACCGCGTCCGAGTCGCTGGGCGTCGGCAGCCGCGGCGGCTACTACGACGGCTCCGGCGCGCTGCGCGACATGGTGCAGAACCACCTGCTGCAGCTGCTCTGCCTGGTCGCGATGGAGCCCCCGACGTACGTCGACCGCGAGACCGTCCGCGACGAGAAGCTCAAGGTCCTGCAGGCCCTCAAGCCGCTGGAGGGCGGCGACGTCGACAAGGCGGTCGTCGCGGGGCAGTACGCCCCCGGCCTCGTGGACGGGCTCGCCGCGCCGTCGTACCGCAGCGACGCCGAGCATCCGGACTCCACCACCGAGACGTTCGTGGCGATGAAGGCCGAGGTGCAGAACTGGCGCTGGGCGGGCGTGCCGTTCTACCTGCGCACCGGCAAGCGGATGGACCGCCGGTGCTCGGAGATCGTGATCCAGTTCAAGGCCGTGCCGCACGCGATGTTCCCGGGCAGCGAGGGCAGCAACGAGCCGAACCGGCTGGTCATCCAGCTGCAGCCCGACGAGGGCATGCGGCTGCACATGACCGCCAAGGAGCCCGGCCCCGGCGGCATCCGGCTGCGGCCGGTCTCGCTCGACCTGAACTACGCGCGCACGTTCCAGCGCCGCTCGCCCGACGCCTACGAGCGCCTGCTCATGGACGTGGTGCGCGGCAACCCGACCCTGTTCATGCGCCGCGACGAGGTCGAGGCCGCGTGGGCGTGGGTCGAGCCGATCCTCGCCCGGTGGTCGCGTCCCGAGCACAGCCCGCGTCCCTACCCGGCAGGCACCAGTGGTCCCAGCGCCGCGACCACCCTCATCGAGCGTGACGGCCGCTCCTGGCACGAATGAGCGGTCGCCCGGCGACACAGCCCACATGCGAACGCGACGGCCGCTCCTGGCACGAATGAGCGGTCGCCCGGCGACACAGCCCACATGCGAACACGACGGCCGCTCCTGGCACGAGAGTGAGATCTGATGACCCACATGCATCCCGTCGTCGCGGAGGTGACGGCCCGCATCACCGAGCGCAGCCGCACCGAGCGCACGGCGTACCTCCGACGTCTCGACGCCGCCGCCGAGCGCGGTCCGACCCGCACCCGGCTGGCCTGCGCGAACCTCGCGCACGGCTTCGCCGGCTCCGGCACCACCGACAAGGCCGCCCTGCGCGGCAAGGTGAAGCCGAACGTGGCGATCGTCTCGGCCTACAACGACATGCTGTCCGCGCACGCGCCGTTCGAGTCGTTCCCGGCCCAGCTGAAGAAGGCCGTGATGCGCTCCGGCGGCATCGCGCAGTTCGCCGGCGGCGTGCCCGCGATGTGCGACGGCATCACCCAGGGCCGCGACGGCATGCAGCTGTCGCTGTTCAGCCGCGACGTGATCGCGATGTCCACGGCGATCGCGCTCTCGCACGACATGTTCGACGCGACGCTGATGCTCGGGGTCTGCGACAAGATCGTGCCCGGCATGCTGATCGGCGCGCTGTCGTTCGGTCACCTCCCGACGATCTTCGTGCCCGCGGGACCGATGACCTCGGGCCTCCCGAACGACGAGAAGGCGCGGATCCGGCAGGAGTACGCCGCCGGCAGCGTCGGACGTGAGGAGCTGCTCGAGGCCGAGTCCGCGTCGTACCACTCCCAGGGCACCTGCACGTTCTACGGCACCGCGAACTCCAACCAGATGCTGATGGAGGTCATGGGCCTGCACCTGCCGGGTGCGAGCTTCGTGAACCCCGGCACGCCGCTGCGCTCGGCGCTGACCGACGCGGCCGCCTCGCGGGTCACCGACCTCACCACGTGGGGCGAGGAGTTCACCCCGGTCGGCAAGATCGTGGACGAGAAGGCGATCGTGAACGGCTGCGTCGCGCTGCTGGCGACCGGCGGCTCCACGAACCACACGCTGCACCTCGTCGCGATCGCTCGCGCGGCCGGCATCACGCTGACCTGGGACGACCTGTCCGACCTGTCCGCGGTCGTGCCGCTGCTGGCCCGGGTCTACCCCAACGGCAAGGCCGACGTGAACCACTTCCACGCCGCCGGCGGACTGTCGTTCACCGTGCACTCGCTGCTCAAGGCGGGGCTGCTGCACGACGACGTGCACACCGTCGCGGGCCACGGCCTGTGGCGCTACACCACCGAGGCCCGACTCGACGGGACCGGCGTGACCTGGGAGGAGGGTCCCAAGCGCAGCCACGACACGGACGTCCTGCGCGGGGCCGACGACGCGTTCTCCGCCGACGGGGGCCTGCGGATGCTCGACGGCAACCTCGGCCGTGCGGTCATCAAGACCTCCGCGGTGAAGACCGAGCACCGGCAGGTCAAGGCACCCGCCCGGGTGTTCGACGACCAGGGCGCGTTCCTGCAGGCCTTCCAGGACGGCGAGCTCGAGGGTGACTTCGTCGCCGTGCTGCGCTTCCAGGGCCCGGCCGCGAACGGGATGCCCGAGCTGCACAAGCTCACGCCCGCCCTCGGCGTGCTCCAGGACCGCGGCCAGCGCGTCGCGCTCGTCACCGACGGCCGGATGTCCGGCGCCTCGGGCAAGGTGCCGGCCGCGATCCACCTCACCCCCGAGGCCGCCGTCGGCGGACCCCTGGCCCGGGTGCAGGACGGCGACCTGGTCACCCTGGACGCCGACGCCGGGGTGCTCGAGCTGCACGTCGCGCCGTACGACCTCGAGGCCCGCACCGCCTCCGTCCCGGACGACTCGCTGGTGTTCGGCACCGGACGCGAGCTGTTCTCCTCGTTCCGCTCGGCGGTCGGCCCGGCCGACCAGGGCGCGAGCGTGTTCCCGACCCCCACTCCCCTCACGGAGAACGCTGATGACTGACTCCCTCCTCGACCGGGTCCCGGTCATCCCCGTCGTCGTGCTGCACGACGTCGCGCACGCCGTACCCGTCGCCCGGGCCCTCGTCGCCGGCGGCCTCCCGGTGATCGAGCTGACCCTGCGCACGCCGGTCGCCCTCGACGCCATCGAGGCGATCGCCACGGAGGTGCCGGAGATCCTGGTCGGCGCGGGCACCATCGTCGCGCCGCACCAGGCCAAGGACGCCCAGTCCGCGGGTGCGCAGTTCCTGGTCTCCCCCGGTACGACGGACGGGCTGGCCGCCGCGATGACCGACACCGGCCTGCCGCACCTGCCCGGTGCGGCGACGGTCTCGGAGGTGCTGCGGCTGCTCGAGCTCGGCTACACGGAGATGAAGTTCTTCCCGGCCGAGGCGTCCGGCGGCGTCGACTTCCTGAAGTCGGTCAGCTCTCCGGTGCCGGCCGCGAGGTTCTGCCCGACCGGCGGGATCACGGCGGCCACCGCCTCGTCCTACCTCTCCCTGCCGAACGTCGGCTGCGTCGGCGGCTCCTGGCTCACCCCGACCGACGCCGTCCGCGACGGCGACTGGGACCGGATCAGCCGCCTCGCAACGGAAGCCACCTACCTCCCCCGTTGACCCGGGCCTGGTGATGGGTTGACCCGGGCCTGGTGATGGGTTGACCCGGGGCTCGCGCCGGGTTGACCCGGGGCCCGTGCTGATGCTGGGAGACTGGGCGGGTGATCCTCGACGGCGGGCTGTCCAACGCCCTGGTCGCGCGCGGGCACGACCTGTCCGACGAGCTGTGGACGGCCCGGCTGCTGCGGGACGCGCCTGATGAGATCGCCGCGGTGCACCGGACCTACTACGAGGCCGGCGCCGAAGTGGCGACGACGGCGAGCTACCAGGCCAGCGTCCCGGGGTTCGAGCGGGCCGGCATGTCGCGGCGCGAGGCGGAGTCACTCGTACGCCGCAGCGTCACCCTGGCCCGCGAGGTGCGCGACGAGCTGGCCTCCGACGGCCGGAAGCGTCTCGTCGCGGCGTCCGTCGGGCCCTACGGCGCGGTACTCGCCGACGGCTCGGAGTACCGCGGCCGCTACGGCCTGAGCGCCGCGCAGCTGCGCGAGTTCCACCTGCCCCGCATCGAGCTGCTGGTCTCGGCAGGACCGGACCTGCTGGCCGTCGAGACGATTCCCGACGCCGACGAGGCCGAGGTGCTCGTCTCCGTGCTCGACGAGGTCGGCGTCCCGGCCTGGCTGTCGTACTCCGTCGACGGTCTCGCGACCCGCGCCGGACAGCCGCTCACGGACGCGTTCGCCGTCGTCGCCGCCAGCACGTCCGTCGAGGCGACCGGCGTGAACTGCTGTGCCCCCGACGACGTACTCCCCGCCCTCGAGGTCGCCCGGGCGATCACCGGCAAGCCGGGGGTGGCGTACCCGAACTCCGGCCAGGGCTGGGACAGCGGCACGCACACGTGGAGCGGCACGACGTCGTACGACGTCCGGCTCGCGCCGCGGTGGGTGGCGGCGGGCGCGGCGTACGTCGGCGGGTGCTGCCAGGTGGGCCCGGACGACATCGCCGCGCTGGCGGCCGTGCTGCACGGCTGACCCACGCCTTCTGGCGCACCGGACACCGATGACTTTCGCCGACCCACCGGGTCTACCCATGACATCGGCGACGAAGGGACCCGACATGTTGGCGAACAGCTTGGCGTTCAGTGGCTTCTCCGTGGACGACCCGGTCGCGGCCCGGACGTTCTACGGCGACACCCTCGGCCTACGCACCCAGGACGAGAGCTCGGGCATGTTCACCCTCAAGCTCGCGGGCGGCCGGGACACGCTGGTGTACCCCAGCCCCCAGCACCGCCCCGGCTCCTACACCGTCCTCAACTTCCCGGTGCCCGACATCGAGGCGGCCGTCGCCGAGCTCACCGCGTGCGGTGTCGTCTTCGAGAAGTACCCGGGCACCGAGCTGGCCACCGACGACTCGGGCATCAACCGACGGGGCGGTCCGCTGATCGCCTGGTTCAAGGACCCGGCCGGCAACACGCTGTCGGTCATCGAGCAGTCCCCGAGCAGCTAGGAGCACACCCATGAGCAGCAAGATCACCACCTGCCTCTGGTTCGACACCGAGGGCGAGGAGGCAGCCGAGCTGTACTGCTCGCTGATCCCGAACTCGCGCGTGCTCGGGGTGGAGAGGTACGGCGACGCCGGCCCGCGCCCCGCCGGAACGGTGATGACGGTCAGCTTCGAGCTCGACGGGCGGCCGTACGTCGCGCTCAACGGCGGGCCGGACTACCGGTTCACCGAGGCCGTCTCGTTCCAGGTCAGCTGCGCGGACCAGGACGAGGTCGACCACTACTGGAGCGCACTGAGCGAGGGAGGCGAGGAGGGTCCGTGCGGCTGGCTCAAGGACCGGTTCGGACTCTCCTGGCAGATCGTGCCCTCTGCCCTGCCCGAGCTGCTCGGCGACCCGGACCCCGAGCGTGCCTCGCGGGCCATGAAGGCGATGCTGTCGATGTCCAAGATCGACGTCGACGCGATCCGGAGGGCCGCGGACGCCGCCTAGGATCGGGAAGTGACGTCCGCCCTGCCCGACCCGGATCCGGGCGAGACGGCCGACGCGTGGGTGCGCAGGGTCGGCGACGTCTTCGCGGTCTTCGACCAGCAGGACTCAGGCTGCATCTCCTACGGCGTGACGCATGTCGGCCGCCGGCTCTTCGTCAAGACCGCCGGCACGCACGCCGCAGCCGGCTCGTTGCGCTCGGCGCTCCGGTTCCACCGCGCCGTACGGCACGAGGCGATCAACCCGGTGCTGCAGTGCGTGACCGTGGCGGGGTCACCAGTCCTGGTCCAGCCGTGGCTCGACGGGCGGCTGCTCTACCACTCCACCGTGCACGGCGGTCCCGACCGGACCGACCCGCGCAGCACGTGGGCGCAGTTCCGGGCGCTGCCGCGGCCCCGCGTCGAGGACGCGGTCGACGCCTTGCTGGACGCGCACCGCGCGGTGAGCGGGGCCGGCTTCGTCGCGGTCGACCTCTACGACGGCTCGATGATGTACGACTTCAACCGGCACAGGCTGCGGCTGATCGACCTCGACGACTACCGCCCCGGGCCCTTCGTCGCGCACGAGCGACTGCCGGGGTCGCCCCGGTTCATGGCCCCCGAGGAGTACGGCGGCGGCACCACCGTCGACGAGCGCACCACGGTCCACGTGCTCGGCCGGGCCGTCCGGCTGCTGCTCGACGCCGGGGACGAAGAGTCCGCGTGGCGGGGCAGCGACGAGCAGCTCACCGTCGTACGGACGGCGACCGCGACGGACCCGGCACATCGCTTCGCGACCGTCGCGGAGCTGCACCACTCATGGCGGGTGGCCATCGGCGCACCTCGGGCGTGACGAGCCCCGGGTCGACCCAGCACGAGCCCCGGCTCAACCCAGCACAAGCCCCGGGTCAACCCAGCACAAGCCCCGGGTCAACCGTGCAGGGCGGCGCTGACCACCTCGCGGGCCTCCTCCTGCACCTGCTCGAGGTGCTCGGGGCCCTTGAACGACTCGGCGTAGATCTTGTACACGTCCTCGGTGCCGGAGGGACGGGCCGCGAACCAGGCGTTCTCCGTGGTCACCTTGAGCCCGCCGATCTTCGCGCCGTTGCCCGGCGCCTCGGTCAGCTTCGCGGTGATCTCCTCCCCGGCCAGCGACGATGCCTTCACGTCGTCCGGGGACAGCGCGGCGAGCTTGGCCTTCTCCTCGCGGTTCGCCGGGGCGTCGACACGGGCGTAGGCCGGGTCGCCGTACTGCGCGGTGAGGTCGGCGTAGTGCTCGGACGGGGACTTCCCGGTCGCGGCCAGGATCTCCGAGGCCAGCAGGGCCAGGATGATCCCGTCCTTGTCGGTGGTCCACACCGAGCCGTCGAACCGCAGGAACGAAGCACCCGCGGACTCCTCGCCGCCGAACGCGATCGACCCGTCGAGCAGCCCGGGCACGAACCACTTGAAGCCGACCGGGACCTCGGTGAGCGTGCGCCCCACGTGCGCGGCGACCCGGTCGATCATCGACGAGGACACCAGCGTCTTGCCGATGGCGGCGGAGGCCGGCCACGACGGCCGCCCACCGCCGTACAGGTAGCCGATCGCGACCGCGAGGTAGTGGTTGGGGTTCATCAGCCCGCCGTCCGGGGTGACGATGCCGTGCCGGTCGGAGTCCGCGTCGTTGCCGGTGGCGATGGCGTACTCGTCCTTGCGCGCGATCAGCGACGCCATCGCGAACGGCGACGAGCAGTCCATCCGGATCTTGCCGTCCCAGTCCAGGGTCATGAACCGCCAGGTCGGGTCGACCAGCGGGTTCACCACGGTCAGGTCCAGGCCGTGCCGGTCGGCGATCTCGCCCCAGTAGGCCACCGACGCACCGCCGAGGGGGTCCGCGCCGATCCGGATGCCGGCCTCCTTGACCTTTCCGAGGTCCACGACGTGCGGCAGGTCGTCGACGTAGGTGCCGAGGAAGTCGTACGGCGCCGCCGCGGCCCGGCCCCGGGCGAACGGGACCCGACGCACGCCGGACAGGTCGGCCTCGATGTAGGCGTTCGCGGCGTCCGCGATCCAGGTAGTGGCGTCGGTGTCCGCGGGGCCGCCGTTGGGCGGGTTGTACTTGAAGCCGCCGTCGTAGGGCGGGTTGTGCGACGGGGTGACGACGATGCCGTCCGCGAGACCGCTCTTCTTGCCGCGGTTGGCCCGCAGGATGGCGTGCGACACCGCGGGCGTGGGGGTGTAGCCGTCCCGGTCGTCGACGAGCACCGTCACGTCGTTGGCGGCGAGCACCTCGAGCGCCGAGGCCCAGGCCGGCTCCGAGAGGCCGTGCGTGTCCCGTCCGAGGAACAGCGGCCCGTCGTACCCCTGCTGCTTGCGGTAGTCGCAGATCGCCTGCGTGGTCGCGACGATGTGCGTCTCGTTGAACGCGGTGTTCAGGCTGCTGCCCCGGTGCCCGGAGGTCCCGAACGCGACGCGCTGGTCCGGGTCGGAGGGGTCCGGCCGTCCGGTGTAGTAGGCGGTGACGAGGTGGGCGACGTCGACGAGGTCCTCGGACCGGGCGACGGTTCCTGCACGGGGGCTGTTCACGCTGGCGACTCCGTTCGGAAGGGTGGTTGGGCACGGACAGGCAGGGGCGGCACCCGGACGGCGACCACTGCGATGTCGTCGCGAGCGCTGCCCTGCTGGAACTCGAGGACGTCCCCGAGGATGCGCTCCGCGGGCGTGGGGGCCTCGTGGTGCGCCACCACGGACCGGTGCAGCCGCTGCTCGCCGTAGAACTCCTCGCCACGACGCCCCTCGGTGACACCGTCGGTGTACATCACCAGCAGGTCACCGGGATCGAGACGGAGCTGGGTGTCGCGGAAGACGACCTTCGGCAGTACGCCGACCAGTGAGCCGGGCGCACCGACGGACCGGACCTCGCCACCGGTCGACAGGTGCAGCGGAAGCGGATGGCCGCCCGCGCTCAGCGTCACCGACCAGGCGTCGCCGTCCAGGCGCAGCCGGGCCAGCACGACCGTGCAGAACCGGTCGGTGCCCTGGGCGAGGAGCACCTCGTTGAGGGAGTGCAGCACCGCGCTCGGCTCGTCCTGCTGCACGGTCAGGGCCCGCAGCGTGTAGCGCACCAGCGCGGTGACCACCGCGGCGTCCACGCCCTTGCCGCACACGTCCCCCAGCGCGACCACCCAGTCCCCGGTCTTGATCTGGAAGATGTCGTAGAAGTCACCGCCGACCTCCTCGCCGTTCCCGGCCGGCCGGTAGCCGGCGGACACGTCGAGGCCGGGCAGGTTCGGCGGGGACGGCGGGATCAGCGTCGCCTGCAAGGTGCGCGCCAGCGCCTGGGCGCGGCTCTCGGACTGCTCCGCGCGCTCCTTGGCACGCAGCAGCTCTCGTTCGTACGCGCGGCGGTGCGTGGCGTCGAAGACGGCCACCCGGACCAGCCGTGGGGCGCCGACTCCGTCGACCTCGAGCGCGGCGTTCACCAGCACCGGCAGGCGCTCGCCGTCCGACCGGACGATCTCGAAGGCGACCTCACGGACCGTCCGCTGTATGCGCAGCATCGGGGCGTAGTGGGTCTCGTGGTAGATCCGGCCACCGGCGGTGAGCAGCTGGGCGAACGTGCGCAGCCCGACCAGCTGCTCCCGGGTGTACCCGGTCAGCGCGCAGAACGTCGCGTTCGCCTTCACCACGGTGCCGTCCGGTGTCGTGGTCAGGTAGCCGCAGGGCGCGCGCTCGTAGAGCTCCTCGGGATCGTCGTCGAGGAGGGCGGCGTAGAACGCCTCGCTCGCGGCCTGCGTGTTCATCGGAGGGCAGCGGCGTCGCCACGGACGAACGGCGCGATCGCCGCGACGGTCTGCTCCGGAGCACTCAGGTTGGGGCAGTGCCCGGTCGCCTCGAGCATCACCAGCGACCCGTGCGGCAGGGTGTCCGCGACGTACTCGCCGACGCTCACCGGGGCGATCGCGTCGTCGGTGCACTGCAGGACCAGCGTCGGGGTCTGCACCCGGGCGAGGTCGGCGCGGTTGTCGGAGAGGAAGGTCACCTCGGCGAACCGGCGCGCCAGCTCGGGGTCCGTGCGGCAGAAGCTCTCGGTGAGCTCCGCCCCGAGCTCGGGACGGTCGGGGTTGGCCATGATCACCGGGGCCATCGCGCTCGACCAGCCCAGGTAGTTGCTCTCCAGCGAGTCGAGCAGCTCCCGGATGTCCGCCTCGCTGAACCCGCCGACGTAGCCCTCGTCGTCGACGTAGCGCGGCGAGGGGCCGACCATCACCAGCTTCTCGAACAGCTCGGGTGCGGCCAGGTCCGCCAGCACCCCGATCATCGAGGACACCGAGTGCCCCACGAAGACCCCGTCGGCCACGTCCAGCTCCCGGCAGATCTCCACGACGTCCTGGGCGTACCCGCGCAGCGACCCGTGCCGCTGCTCGTCGTACGCCGACCGGTCGGCCGCCCCGGCTCCGGCGTGGTCGAACGTGATCACCCGGAAGTCCTCACGGAACTCGGGGGCGACGAAGCGCCACATGTTCTGGTCACAGCCGAACCCGTGCGCGAAGACGATCGGCTGGCCGTCGGCACGGCCGGCCACCGAGACGTTGTGTCGGCCGAGTGCGTCCATGGGGGCGAGCCTAGACCCGCTGACGGGTCCCGGCGCCCGGCTCGACCGATCGGGCACGGCCCGGTCAGCCGACCGCCGCCGCGAAGACCGCCGTTGCCCCTACCGGGGACCCGCGCGTGCATGAGGAGCGGGCAGTCGGGTAGACCTGAGCACGGACTACTCGGACCGGAAGGTGGTTGTGCTCGTGGGAGCCGGACTGTGCTTGTTGATCGTCGGCGCGCTGCTGGCGTTCGCAGTGAAGGACGACATGCCGGGCGTCAACCTCGGCGTCGCGGGCCTGATCCTGATGGTCGCCGGGGCCGCGGTCATCGCGCACGCCCGGGCGACCGGCGCGAAGGAGCGGGTGGTCACCACGCGCGAGGAGTCGGGCGACCCCACGACCCCGACGCACGTCGTCCAGGAGACCGTGCGTGAACGACGCACCGACTGACCGGGTAGAGCAGCGGCCGTTCGGCGACACGGGCCTGACCACCTCGGTGGTCGGCTTCGGCGCGGGGCACATCGGTGACGACACCTACGACGACGCCGCGGCGGGCCGGCTGCTCCACGCGGCGCTGGACGCCGGGGTGACGTTCGTCGACACCGCGCGGGGCTACGGACTGTCCGAGGAGCGCATCGGGCGGCACCTGTCCGGTCAGCGCGACGAGCTCGTGCTGTCCACCAAGGTCGGGTACGACGTACCGGGTGCCGAGGACTGGACCCCCGCCGCCATCACCGGCGGGGTGGACCGGGCTCTGCGGACGCTGCGCACCGACGTCATCGACGTGGTGTTCCTGCACTCCTGTCCTCGCGAGCTCCTGGAGCGCGGCGAGGTGGTCGAGGCGCTGCTCGCCGCGCGGGACGCGGGCAAGGTGCGGGTCGCGGGCTACAGCGGCGAGAACGACGCACTGGCATGGGCGGTCGACTCGGGCTGGTTCGGCGCGGTGCAGACGTCGGTGAACCTCACCGACCAGTGGTCGCTGCAGCACGTGCTCGGACGGGCCGCCGAGCAGGGGCTCGGGGTCGTCGCCAAGCGGCCGTTGGCGAACGCACCGTGGCGGTTCGACAGCCGCCCGCACGGGTCGTACGCCGAGGTCTACTGGACGCGACTGCACAAGCTCGGGCTGGAGCCGGCCGACGGTGACTGGCTGACGACGGCCCTGCGGTTCTCCGCGTTCGCACCCGGGGTGTCCACCGCGATCGTCGGCACCGGCTCCCCGCAGCACCTCGCCGAGGCGGTGACGGCGGCGGCGCGGGGACCGCTCGACCCGGACGAGGTCGCCCGGTGGCGCGACGCGTTCGCTCCCTTCGCCACCGAGTGGCCCGGCGACGTCTGACCGGCCTCACGTCCTGCGGTGGAACCGGACCTTGCCGTGGGACAGGCGCGTCATGGCATAGGTCGGTGAGTGCGCTTGCCGTGGTGGAACGGACAGCGCAGCCGGCCCTTGTCCACGCTCGTGCCCCCTCCCTCGGACCACGCGAAGGGTCCGTGGTCGGCGACGCTGGGGATGACAGCTGGCGCGACGGGCCGCCGCCAGCCACGACCACGGACCGACACGGTGAGGCTGACCGGTCGGACGGTTCAGCGCAGCGGCAGGCCGAACGCTCTGGCCATCGACGGCGCGGTCGCGGCGTTGCGCAGGTGGGGCAGGCCCGCGACCTCGTCGTACAGGCGGGTCAGCGAGTAGTGCGTGAGTCGCCTGGTCACGACGCGGTGCCTCTGACTGGGGTGGATCACCACGGTCAGGACCTTGTTTCCCTGTGAGTTGTTGTCCTCGTCACCGGTCAGCACCACCGCGAGGCGGCCGGACCTCCAGTCGGGACCGGCGAAGACCCTGGCCATCAGGCTGCGGAACCACCTGTCCGCGGCGGCGAGCGAGCAGTCGTGCCCGTCGTTGCAGCGGTTCGGCACCACCATCCCCACCCGTGGGAGCCGTCCTGTGCGAGCCGCTGCAGTGAACGCCGGCATCCCGCGGTCGTATGCCCGACAGGCACGACGCTCGTTGACGAAGTACGTCCAGGGGTTGTGCTTGGCGGCGTAGCGGCCGGTGTTGTAGCCCGCGCACGCCACCGGCATGCTCTCGGCGTACGTCGCGGAGGTCTTGCCGTGCCGCCGGGCCTGCCCGAAGACCGACTGCCCGGTCAGGCGGTGCGCGGCCGGCAGTTTGTCATCGGTGACGCCGAACGTCGAGCCGCCGGCGAGGGCGAGATAGTTGGGCAGCGAGGGGCGCGCGACCGCGTGGTAGTCCGTGGCGTAGGCGTACCTCCTCGCCAGCGCGAACGCGTAGGGCATCCCCACCTTCATCTGGTCGAGCGAGTGGTTCTCCTCGACCACCACCAGGAGCTTGGTCACGGGCGGTCGTGCGCCCGCGACGACGGTCCTGGTCGGCGCCGCCGAGGACGCCGGCTGGTCGGTGGCGGCGGCGAGGGCGCACGCCAGCGTCGCGACGACCCCCAGGACCACCCGACGCATGCGCACTCCACACAGATGAGACGGTGCCCGGCCGACGCTAGCCCGGGCACCGGAGGACTCGCCCTCCCCCGTTCTGCCCATGCTGGCGCCGCAGGCTCGGGAACGCGACTGCGTGGGCGCGACCCGGAAGCAGTCAGCTCAGCGGAAGCCCGAACGCGGTCGCCATCGACGGCGCGGTGGCGGCGTTGTGCAGGTAGGGCAGGTCCGCGACCTCGTCGTACAGGCGGGTCAGCGAGTAGTGGGTCAGCCGCGTCGTCACGACGTGGTGGTCCTGGCTGGGGTGCACCACGACGGTCAGCACCGTGTTGCCCTGCGTGTAGTCGTCCTCGTCGGCGGTCAGCACGACCGCCAGACGGCCGGCCTTCCAGTCCGGCCCCGCCTGGACCTTGGTCATCAGGTTCTTGAACCAGGCGTCGGCCGTGGCGAGCGAACAGTTGTGCGCGTCGTGGCACAGGTTCGGGACGACCATGCCGACCCGCGGGAGCCGTCCGGTGCGGGCCGCCTCGGCGAACGCGGCCATCCCCCGGTCGTTCGCCTTGCAGCCGGTGCGCTCGTTCGCGAAGTAGGTCCACGGGTTGTGCTTGGGTGCGTAGCTGCCCTTGTTGTACCTCCCGCAGCGCACCGGCATGCTCTCGGCGTACGTCGCGGCGGTCCTGCCGTTGCGCAGGGCCTGGCCGAAGACCGAGCGGCCGGTGAGCCGGTGGTACGCCGGCAGCTTGTCATCGCGCACGCCGTAGGTCTGGCCGCCCGCGATCGCGATGTAGTTCGGCAGCGAGGGGTGCCGGATCGCGTGGTAGTCGGTGGCGTAGCCGTACTTCTGGGCGAGGCCGAACGTGTAGGGCATCCCCGCCTTCATGTGGTCGAGGGAATGGTTCTCCTCGACGACGACGAGCAGCTTCGTCACCGGCGGCAGGGCGCGGGCAGCCATCGCCGGGCGCTGGGCCGAGGCGGCGCTGCCGGACAGCCCGACCGTGAGGCCACAGAGGAGGGTGAGCAGGAGCAGGCGGGTGCGACGCATGGGACCAGTGTCGTTCCTGTGCCGAGGGCGTGCGACCGGAACACCCAGATCGGCCCCACCCCGCACGGGGGACCGGGCGACGCGCACACCGCGCGGAGCGCTGCGAGCCGCCGTAGGCTCGCCCGGTGAGCGACCTCCGCAGTGACCCGGATGGCGAGCGCGACCTCGGCCGGCTGCTCGCCTCGATGCGGCCGGTGCTGCGGGACGGGGCCGTCCCGCGCGCCGATCCGGCCGGGGGTGCCGGTCAGCCGGGAACGGGCCCCTCGCCGACCTGTCTGTCGAGGTCCAGCTTCACGGTGGTCCGGCCGAGGTCCTCGAGCTGGTCGCTCAAGGCCTCGACGGCCTCGTCGATCGCTGCCTCGGGCAGCCAGGACGCCATCCCGGTGCGCTGGTAGGGACCGAGCAGGGCAGCCACCCCCTCCTCACGGGCACGCCGCGCATAGTCCGCCTGGACGGCGGCGTGCAGGGACAGCCAGCAGTCGGCATGGAAGGTCATCTCGGCGCGGGCAAGCCGGACCCGGGCCTGTCGGCCCCGGATCGGGTTGCGGCACTGGGCACAGCGGACATGCTCCACAGACGTGGCCTCTCTCGCGCCCCGACCCTCGTGGATCGCGGCTCCCCACGCCATCCACGCTGTCCAAGGCTCCACACCTGTGAGCTTCGCGGCCCCCCGGAAGGATCCGATTCGCTGCGCTCACCTGACGCTTCAAGGATAGCCGGCACCCCGCCCCACCCTCGTCACCCGAACGGACAGATCTGGCATGGCCCAGGTGGGGGCACGCACCGGATCGCCTGGTCGACCGGCGCAGGCATACCGACGGTGCGAGCGGGCACCGTCCCCGTCGAGGAGGCACACATGTCACTGACCTGGAGAGACCGCCCGCCCTTCCGCGCCGACCACGTCGGCAGCCTGCTGCGCCCGAAGCGGCTCCTGGACGCCCGGGCCGAGCACGCCGCGGGAGAGATCGACACCGACGCCCTGCGGGAGGTCGAGGACCTCGCCGTCGCCGAGGTCGTCGGTCTCCAGCGCGACGTCGGCCTGCAGACCGCCACGGACGGTGAGTTCCGCCGTACGTCGTGGCACATGGACTTCATCTACCAGCTCGAGGGCGTCGACCGCACCGACGAGAAGCTCCAGGTGCACTTCCGCAACGCCGAGGGCGACCTGGACTTCGAGTCGGCCGCGCTGCGCGTGCACGACCGGGTGACGCTGGGCGACACGATCTTCGGGGACGCGTTCCGCTTCCTGCAGGAGACCGTCCGGCAGACCGCCGACGGGCTCACCCCCAAGCTCACCATCCCGTCGCCGAGCATGGTGCACTACCGCGGCGGCCGGGCCGCGATCGACGAGGGCGTCTACCCCGACCTCGAGCCGTTCTGGACCGACCTCGCGGCGGCGTACGCCGAGGAGCTGCGCCGGATGGCCGACCTGGGCTGCACCTACCTGCAGCTCGACGACACCAGCCTGGCCTACCTCAACGACCCGCAGCAGCGCGCGATCGTCGCGGAGCAGGGCTCGGACGCCGAGCACCAGCACGAGCAGTACATCCGCACCATCAACGCCGCGATCGCCGACCGGCCCGAGAGCCTGCACGTGACCACGCACATGTGCCGGGGCAACTACCGCTCCTCCTGGGCGGCCGAGGGCGGCTACGACTTCGTCGCCGAGGCGCTGTTCTCCGAGCTCGCCGTGGACGGCTTCTTCCTCGAGTACGACGACGAGCGCTCCGGCGGGTTCGAGCCGCTGCGCTTCGTGCCCGAGGGCAAGCAGGTCGTGCTCGGCCTGGTCACCACCAAGAACGGTGCGCTCGAGGACAAGGACACCCTCAAGCGGCGCATCGACGAGGCGTCGAAGTACGTCCCGCTCGACCAGCTCTGCCTCTCACCGCAGTGCGGCTTCTCCTCCACCGTCGAGGGCAACGCGCTCTCCCTGGACGAGGAGCTCGCCAAGCTCCGGCTGGTCGTCGAGACCGCGCAGGAGGTCTGGGGCTGACCACAGGTCCCCTGCCCGGGGCCGAAGGTCCCTTGCCCCCAGCCCGCCCGCGCACGATCGTTGAGGAAAAGCGTCTCGGGGCCCGAGCCGGAGGTGGAGCATGGCGCAATCGATGCGGGAGCGGACGACGAGCGACCTGGTGATCGGCGCTGTGGTCGTCCTGCTGGGACTGGTCATCCTGGGTCACACGGCCATCGCCACCACGGTGTCCGTGCTGTTCCTGGGATGGCTGCTGTTCGCCGGCGGGGTGGTCACCCTGGCCGCCACGCTGTTCCGGATCGGCAAGGACGGCTTCTGGACCGGCGCGGTTGCGGGCGGCCTGTTGACCGTCCTCGGGCTCGTCTTCCTGCGGCACACCAGCGCCGCTGCCGTCACGCTGACCCTGGTGGCCGGGGCGATGTTCCTCACCTCGGGTCTGGCCCGGCTGGTGATGGCGGTGCACGTGCCGGAGGCGCGCGTACCGCTCATCCTCAGCGGCGCGGTGTCCACGCTGCTGGGCCTGCTGGTGCTGTTCAACCTGTTCACGGCGTCGCTGAGCCTGCTCGGCCTGCTGCTGGGCCTGGAGGTCCTCTGCGAGGGGCTGGCCATCATGCTGGTCGGTCGCGAAGGCCTGTCCCGGGCACGCTTCGGCGGTCCGGTCGTCCACGCCTGACCACGCGCGCTGACGGCCGGCGGGCGTCGCGCCGTCAGCCGCCCAGGGTGCGGAAGAAGCCGTCCGGGGCGAGTACGTCGTCGCGGCGCAGGTCGTGGACCGAGGAGCGGTTCAGGCCGAGCAACGTGGAGTCGATGCCGCCCCGCAGGATGTCGAGCACGTTCTCCACCCCGGCCTGTCCGTTCGCCGCGAGGCCCCACAGGTAGGCGCGGCCGATCATCACCGCGCGCGCACCGAGCGCCACCGCCTTGACCACGTCACTGCCCCGCCGGATCCCGCCGTCGAGCAGCACCTCGACCCGGTCGCCCACGGCGTCGGCCACCGCCGGCAGCGCCCGGATCGGGGCCGGCGTACCGTCGATGTTGTTGCCACCGTGGTTGGACACCGAGATCGCGGTGACCCCGGCGTCGACCGCCTTGCGGGCGTCGTCGACCCGGCACACGCCCTTGAGCATGAACGGCCCGCCCCACTCCTCGCGCATCCAGGCCACGTCCTCCCAGGAGGGTGGCTCGGTCTGCATCCAGGCGCCGTACGCGCCGAAGAAGGTCGGCGCGGGGGTGTCCCCGTCGGCGAGGTTCGGGGTGGTCAGGTCGGGGAAGCCGCCGGACCGGGCGAACTCCATCAGCCACTTCGGCCGGCGCAGGCCCTCGGGGGCCAGCTTCACCATCGTCCTGAGGTCCATCTTCTCGGGGATGACCGGGCTGCCCCAGTCCCGGCCGTGTGAGAACGACCAGTCCAAGGTGGCGATCAGGCCGACCGCTCCGGCCGACCGGGCGCGTTCCATCCGGGCACGCATGTCGTCGTGGGAGCCCATCCAGTACATCTGGAAGAACGTCTGCGGGTTCGCCGCGACCACCTCCTCGACCGGCTTGCTGGCGAAGGACGAGAGCCCCATCGCCGTGCCCCGGGCGGCGGCGGCGCGCGCCACGGCCACCTCCCCGTCGGGGTGCACGGCCTGCACGCCGGTCGGCGAGATGACCACCGGCAACGAGATGTTCTGCCCCATCACGGTGGTGGCCTGGTCCCGCTTCGCGGAGCCGCCCGCGACGTGCGGCGCGAAGCCGAGCTGGGCGAACGACGCGGTGTTGTCGGCGTACGACGACCCGGCCTCCGACCCGGCGAGCAGGGCGCCGTACACGGAGGCCGGCAGCCGTTTCTTCGCACGGCGCTGCGCCTCGGCGACGGTCTCGAACCAGGTGCTCTTGCTCATCGGGTACCTCTCAGATGGCGGGGTCGGGTGGTTCGGGTCCAGAAGTCCTGCGACCCGAAGCCGCGGAACGCGGGGACGAGGGCGCGGGCACTGCGGGCCCGGACGGCTCCGGCCCAGAGGCCCGTGCCGTAGGCCAGGTCGTCGAGCCGTCGGGCGACGAAGAACCGGACCGGGTCGAGGTCGGGCTGCAGGCGACGGCGCTCGAGCAGGGCGTCCGCGACCGCCGCCACGGCCAGGGCCCGGCGGGCGCGCGAGGACCGGGTGGCGGCCAGCACGGCCATCGGCCAGTAGTGCCGGGTCAGCGCGGCCGACGCCTGCTGCAGCGCGGAGGACGCTCCCAGCGCGGTCAGCGACGCGGCGGTGCGCACCGGCCGGTCGCTGCTGGTCAGCCGGCGGGACACCGAGGCGGTCACCCCGGCGCAGACCAGCGCGGCCGCGGGTGCTGACCACCGGCGCTGTGCGAGCACCGCCAGGGTGAGCGCCGCGGTCCACGGGTTCAGCACCAGCGGGGCGACGTCGGAGCCGTGCCGGTCGGCGAGCAGCGCGGCGCCGGTGCCGTAGTAGGCCTTGCGCCGCAGCCAGGGCCCGAGCTCGGTGCGGTGGTCGTGGCGTACGGCGGCCGCCGGCTCGTAACGCACCCGCCAGCCCGCGTCGTGCACCCGCCAGACCAGGTCGACGTCCTCGGCGACGGGCATGTCCTCGTCGAAGCCCCCGGTGCCGCCGAGGAGCGCGTCGCGCCGGGCGAGCAGTGCCGCGCTCGGCAGGTAGGCCACCCGGCCGAGCGGCTGCACGTTCGCGGGGCGCGGGCCGAGGTCGAGCGAGGAGCGGGCGGCCTCGTAACGGCACAGCCAGGAGTCGCCGGGTAGTGGGCGGCCGCCGAGCACCCGGGGACCGACCACCCCGACGACGGGGTCGTCCAGGTGCCGCCGCAGCAGCCCGAGCCAGCCGGGCACCGGGACCACGTCGGAGTCGAGGAACGCGACGAAGGTCGTGCGCACCCGTGCCAGTCCGGTGTTGCGGGCGGCGGCCGGGCCCCGGCTGACCGGGTGCCGCAGCAGCTCGGCACCGAACTCCTCGGCGACCGCCCGGGTGGCGGCGGGGTCGGCCGAGCCGTCGTCCACGACGAGCACCGGGACGGCGGGCAGCGCGGCGAGCAGCCGCGCGAGCTGGCGCGGCCGGTCCCGCACCGGCACCACGACCGTCACGTCGTCCACCGTGTCCTCGGACCGGTCCGGCCACCAGGGGTCGGCCAGCCCGCGGTCCAGCAGCAGCCGGGCGACGGCGGCGGAGTCGGCGTCCCGGGCGACAACGGTGCCGTCGTCCGCGAGCAGCCGCCGCGCGCGGGGCCGCAGGTGCAGCACCGAGCCGGAGCCGCCGACCAGGGTGCGTCCGCCGTCGCACGTGTGGGTGCCCGCGGCCAGCCGGACGGTGAACCCGGTCGGCAGCGGGGGCGCGCTCACGCTCACAGCCCGAACCCTCCGTCCGCATGCAGCACGGTGCCGTGCACGACGGGCCCGGCGGTGCAGCCGAGCTCGATCACGGCGGCGACCTCGTCGGCCCGCAACGGGCGCCCGGAGGCCTGCGCGTCTGCGAGGCTCTGCACGTCCACGTCGTAGATCGCCGCCGTCGCCTGCAGCATCGCGGTGTCGGTGGAGCCCGGCGAGACGGCGCAGGCGGTGACCCCGGTGCCCTTCAGGTCGGCGGCCAGGCCCCGCACGATCCCGACCACCGCGTGCTTGGCCATGCAGTAGGCCGCGAGGTGCCACAGCCCGTGCTCGCCTGCCGCCGAGGCGACCGCGACGAACGCGGGCGTCCGGCCGGACTCCGCCGCCGTGAGCAGGTGCGGGACCGTCGCGTGCGCGGTGTTCCAGACCCCGAGCGCGTCCGTGTCCCAGAGCAGCCGCAGGTCCTGGGGGTCGGTCTCCCACAACGGCGCCCCGCCGGCCATCACGGCGGCTCCGGCGACCACGACGTCCAGCGAGCCGTGCCGGGCGACCGCGTCAGCGGCGGCCTGGTGCAGCGCGTCCAGGTCACGGACGTCCGCGACGACCGGCACCACCCGGTCCGGGTCCAGGGCGACGACCCTGTCCAGGTCGGCCTTCGACGCCAGCGGGTACGACGTACCGGCCGCCCCCTCCGCGCACGAGTCGAGGGCGTGCACGACGTAGCCCCGCGCGAGCAGGCGGCGTACGACGGCCGCGCCGATGCCCCGGGCAGCACCCGTGACCAGTGCGACGGTCGGTCCGGTCACGGCGTACCCAGCGGCTCACGCGAGGCGCTGACGCCGGCCAGCCGGCCGTTCGCGGCCACGTCGAGGGCGACCAGCTCGGCGACCAGGTTGCGCACCAGCCGCTCGAACAGCTCCCGCCCGCGCTCGACGCTGCTGGTCGTCGGGTCGCCGAGCACGCCGTTCGGGGACACGCCTCGGACGCCCTCGGCCTGCAGCCGGGGCATCAGCTCGCTGACCGGGTCGGTGGCACCGGCGGCCATCAGGTCCACCCGCACCGCCCACGGCGCGAGGAACCGCAGGATCGAGGTCTCGGTCTCCCCCGCGTGCGCGTCGGCGTCCGGCAGGGCGGTCGAGGTCCAGGCCACCGCCCGCCCCTCGTAGCGCAGCAGGTCGACGACCTTGGTGAGGGTCGCGGTGTTGCCGCCGTGCCCGTTCACGAAGATCACCCCGCTGGCCCACCGGCTCGCGGACCGGCCGAACTCGGTGAGCAGCAGGTGCAGCGCCTCGTGCCCGATCGAGATGGTGCCCGGGAAGCCCTCGTGCTCGCCGCTCGCCCCGTAGTTCAGCGACGGGGCGACCAGCACGTTCGTGCCGGTGCCGTCGAGCCGCTCGGCGGCCGCCCGGGTCACCGCGTTCGCGATCATCGCGTCGGTGGCGAGCGGGAGGTGCGGCCCGTGCTGCTCGACGGAGCCGACCGGCACCAGCAGCAGCGCCTCGTCCGGCCGCACCTTGGGCCACCGCTGCTGCCCGAGTCCCAGCGACGTGGCCGTCGGCACCACCTGCCCGCGCACGGTGGGCCTCAGCTTCCGGGGGCGAGGCCGGTGAGCGGGTTCTCGTCGCAGGCCCGGTCCGGGGCGGAGCCGGGTCGTCGGGTCATCAGGGTCAGCGGCACCGGGGCGTTGCGGACCGTGCCGGTGTGCGAGTGGTCCTGCGACCTGCTCGGCCGGGAGCCGACCAGCGCCAGCGAGCTCGCGCTGTTGCCCTTCACGCATTCCGGGTCCGGGCCGTCGAGCGGCAGTCCGGTGAAGAACTTCGCAGCCATGCAGCCGCCGCGGCAGGAGTCGTAGGCGGAGCACTGCTTGCACGCTCCCCCGGTCTGCGGGCTGCGCAGCTCGAGGAACAGCTCGGAGGTCTTCCACACCGTGTCGAAACCGCCCACGCTGCGCACGTTGCCGGCCAGGAACTGGTCGTGGATCGCGAACGGGCACGCGTAGACGTCCCCGACCGGGTCCACCAGGCAGACCACCCGCCCCGCACCACACAGGTTCAGGCCGGGCAGCGCCTCGCCGTACGCCGAGAGGTGGAAGAACGAGTCGCCGGTCAGCACCTGGTCACCGTTCGCGACCAGCCAGTCGTAGAGCTCGCGCTGCTGCTCCGGGAGCGGGTGCAGCTCCTCCCAGACGTCGGCGCCGCGCCCGGAGGGACGCAGCCGGGTCAGCCGCAGCTGGGCGCCGTACCGGTCGGCGATGGCCTTGAACTCGTCGAGCTGGCCGATGTTGTGCCGCGTGCAGACGACCGACATCTTGAAGTCGCGCATCCCGGCGGCCTGCAGGTTCGCCATCGCCCGCATCGCGGCGTCGTAGGTGCCGGCACCGCGGACCGCGTCGTTGACGTCAGCGGTCGCCCCGTCCAGCGAGATCTGTACGTCGACGTAGTCGGTCGCCGCGAGCTTGGCGGCGCGCTCCGGGGTGATCCGGAACCCGTTCGTGGAGAACTTCACGCCCACGTGGTGGTCCACGGCGTAGTCGAGCAGCTCCCAGAAGTCCGGTCGCACGGTCGGCTCGCCGCCGCCGATGTTCACGTAGAAGATCTGCATCCGCTCGAACTCACGGATCAGCGCCTTGCACTCCTCGGTGCTCAGCTCGTCCGGGTCACGGCGGCCCGACGAGCTCAGGCAGTGCACGCACGCCAGGTTGCAGGCGTAGGTCAGCTCCCAGGTCAGGCAGATCGGGGCGTCGAGGCCCTTCTCGAACTGGTCGACCAGCTTGCCGGGCGCGGGCGGTGAGGCGGGTCGTTCCTCGAGGATCGTCATGCGCCTTCCCTCCTGCTGATCATGCCGCCGCCCGCGAGCCCCTGCAGCGCGGCGACGTACGCCGCCCAGTGCGCCTCGGGCACGCCGGCGTCACCGAGGGCGGCCTCGACGGTCGGGCTGTGCTCGAGGCGACGGACGACGTCGACGAGCTCGGGGGTCTTCAGGAAGCTGAGCCTGCGGGTGCCGAAGTGGTAGGCCAGCGCGCCGAACGGCTCGGGGCGCAGGGCCACCGAGTCATCCAGCCGCCAGGCCTCCGCGAGCATCGGGGCGAGGGTGTCGGGCATCAGTAGACGCCGCACATCCCGTCGATGGACACCTCTTCGACCAGCGCGGTCTCGGCGAGGTCGGACTCGGCCGTCACAGGGGCGTCGGTCTCGGGCTGGGCCTGGGGGTCGGTCATGGGACACCGCTTTCTGGGGCTCGTCGAGTTGGGTGGAACCGGTGCCTTCACGCTAGGGCCGCGGTCCCGCGCCGGACACCCCTCGGCAGGACCCCGAGCACCTGTCCGTGCGGAGAGGTACGACCCCACGTCCGGCCAGCACGACGGTGGGCTGGTCGGGCCGTTTCCCGATCCTCGTCTGTGCCCTCGCGCACCAGGCTCCTAGGTTGCGAAGCGACCAGATGTTTCGCGTCGCAGGAGGCCAGGATGCAGGTTGACGAGCTACTCAAACCGTTCCCGATCAAGGAGTTCCACCCGTTCCCCCGGGCACTGATGGGTCCCGGCGCCCACGAGATGATCGGTCCCGAGGCGCTCAAGCTGGGGTTCAAGAAGACCCTGGTGATGACCTCGGGCCTGCGCGGGTCGGACATCGTGAACAAGATCGTGGAGTCGATGAAGTACCACGGCCTCGACGTCGTGGTCTACGACAAGGTCGAGTCCAACCCCAAGGACTACAACGTCATGGACGCGGTCGGTCTCTACAACGAGAACGGCTGCGACTCCTTCGTGTCCATCGGCGGCGGCTCGTCGCACGACGCCTGCAAGGGCGCCCGCGTCTCGGTCGCCCACGACGGCCGCAACGTGAACGAGTTCGAGGGCTTCAACATGTCCGAGAACCCCAAGAACCCGCCGCACATCGCGGTGTCCACCACGGCCGGCACGGGCTCGGAGACCTCGTGGGCCTACGTCATCACCGACACCACGACGGACCCGGACAACCCGCACAAGTACGTCGCGTTCGACGACGCCTCGGTCACCACGCTGGCCATCGACGACCCGGTGCTCTACTACTCCTGCCCGATCGACTACACCGCCCAGTGCGGGTTCGACGTCCTCGCGCACGCCAGTGAGCCCTACGTCTCCCGGCTGAACTTCCACCCGTCGCTCGGCAACGCGCTGCACGCCATCAAGCTGACCAACGAGAACCTGCGCGCAGCGGTGTGGAACGGCGAGGACCTCCCCGGCCGCGAGGGCATGATGTACGCGCAGTACATCGCGGCCCAGGCGTTCAACTCCGGCGGCCTCGGCATCATTCACTCGATCTCGCACGCCGTGAGCGCGTTCTACGACACCCACCACGGCCTGAACAACGCGATCGCGCTGCCCCGGGTGTGGGCGTTCAACATGCCGGTCGCCTACAAGCGGTTCGCCGACATCGCCCGTGCGATGGACATCGACACGCACGGCATGACCGACGTACAGGCCGCCGAGGCCGCGCTCGCCGCGTCCATCCGGCTGCTGCGCGACGTCGGCATCACCGAGAAGTTCACCGACGTGAAGTCCGACAGCTACTCGAAGAACCGGCTCGGCACCGGTCCGACGAAGTACTACGAGAACTCCAAGACGATCACCGGGGACGGCGACGACGTGGACCGGATCACCAAGCACGTCCTGGGCGACGCCTGCACCCCGGGCAACGCCAAGGAGTGCACGTTCGAGACCGTCCGCCCGGTCGTGGACCACTGCATGAACGGCGACCTCGACGACCTGCTCGGCTGACGCACCCACCGGCGGCTGGTTGAGCTCGTCGAAGCCACCCAGGTCTCGACGAGCTCGACCAACGTCGCCGAACCCACCGCTGGTCGAGCTTGTCGAGACCACTGCACGAAGGAGCACCGTTGAGCGACGACTTCGCCGATGTGGCGGCCGCCAAGGACCGTCTCGCCGAGCACGGCTACCTCTCCGACGACCGGCTGGCGACCACGGTCTTCCTGCAGTCGCGGCTCGGCAAGCCGCTGCTGCTCGAGGGCCCGGCCGGGGTCGGCAAGACCCAGCTCGCCACCACCCTCGCCCAGGTCACCGGGCGACGGCTGCTCCGCCTGCAGTGCTACGAGGGCCAGGACGAGAGCAAGGCGCTCTACGAGTGGGACTACGGCAAGCAGCTGCTGTACACCCAGATCCTGCGCGAGAAGATCGGCCAGGTCGTCGAGGACGCCGCCGACCTCAACGAAGCGGTGGAACGGATCGCCAAGCAGGACAGCGTGTTCTTCTCCGAGCGCTTCCTCGCACCCCGCCCGCTGCTCGAGGCGATCACCTCCGAGCAGCCGGTGGTGCTGCTCATCGACGAGGTGGACCGCGCCGACGAGGCGCTCGAGGCGGTGCTGCTCGAGCTGCTCTCGGAGTTCCAGATCTCCATCCCCGAGGTCGGCACGGTGCGCGCCAAGGTGCTGCCGTACGTCGTCCTCACCTCCAACAACACCCGCGACCTGTCGGCGGCGTTGAAGCGACGCTGCCTGCACATGTTCCTGGACTACCCGACCGCCGAGCGGGAGCTCGACATCGTGCGGTCCAAGGACACCGGCCTGCCCGAGGCACTCGCGGTCCGGCTGGTCGAGATCGTCCGCGGGCTGCGCGAGCTCGAGCTGCGCAAGTCGCCGAGCATCTCCGAGACCATCGACTGGGCCCGCACGCTCGCCGTGCTCGGGGTCAGCGAGCTCGACGGCGAGGTGCTCGGCCAGACGCTCAACGTGGTGGTGAAGTACGAGCGCGACCTGCGCCGGGCCACGCAGGCACTCCCCCGGCTGGTCGACCCGAACGCGACGGTGCCGGACTCCCGCGCAGGGCACGGGCATGGCCACGGACACGGTCACGGGCACAGCCACGACGGGCACGAGGACGGCGACGTCGACGGCAAGGCCAAGCGGGCAGCCAAGGACGAGCCGGGCCGGCACGACGAGAACTACTACGGCGCGCCGGGCACCGGTGCCGCGGGCACCCGGACGGTCAGCGCCGAGAAGGGCCAGCGCTCGTTCGCCGCGGGCGCCCGCAAGCGTCCGGTCTGACCGGGCTCACCGACCCCTGACCACCAACGACCTGGGAGGTAGCCAGTGGAGGGAGCACTGCACCGGTTCGTCCGGCTGCTGCGCCTGCACGGCATGCGGGTGAGCGTCTCGGAGGCCCTGGACGCCATGCACGCCACGGCACAGCCGGGGGTGCTCGCCGAGCGCGAGCTGCTGCGCTCGGCGCTGATGGTCACGCTGGTCAAGGACCGTCGCGACCTGGAGACCTTCGACCGTGTCTTCGACCGGTTCTTCGGGCTCCGGGCCGTCGTCGAGGACGAGGACGAGGGCCACTCGCACGCCCACGACGACCTCTCCGACGAGGGTGACCTCGAGCAGTTCACGCTCTCGGACAACCCCGGCGACAACCCCGAGCAGGGCCACTCGCACGGCAAGCCCGACGACCTGCGCAACTACTTCGACCCCGAGGACATGGCCCAGCAGTACAACCTGCACCAGGAGGCCAACCGTCTCGACATGTCCGCGCTGACCGACGAGATCGTGCTCTCCAACGACACCAAGGACAGCCGGGGCGAGGCCGCCCGGGTGCAGCTCTCGACGAACCGGATGCGCAACCCCGGCAACCCCGGCGACCTGACCGCCAGCCCCGGCATGGAGATCGACACCGAGCTCAGCGTCGCCGAGGAGATGGCCCTGTTCGACTGGCTCGCCGACAACCTGCCCGACGAGGAGGAGCTCGACGTCCCGGAGAACATCGCCGCTCTGCGCGCCGCACTCGCGCCCCTCCTCGAGGGGCTTCCGGAACGGCTCAAGGAGCACCTGCAGAAGCTGCTGTCGGTGGAGAAGGAGATCGAGACCCGCGACCTCGAGGCGGCCCGCGCCGAGACGCTCGACGAGGCGGAGCGCGCGGACCTGGAGGAGTCGCTGCGCCGGTTGCTGCGCAGCCTGCACGGGGCCCCGCGTCCGCGCCGGGCGATCGCGGCCCGCGGTGTGGTGGACGGGCGACGCACCATGCGCGCGAACATGAAGTACGACGGCGTACCGTTCCGGCCGGTCACCGTCAGCAAGGTCGAGGACCGCCCGCGGTTGCTGGTGCTCTGCGACGTCTCGCTCTCGGTGCGCAACACCGCGCGCTTCACGCTGCACCTGGTGCACAGCCTGCAGTCCGTGGCCGCGCAGGTGCGCAGCTTCGCGTTCGTCAAGGACATGGTCGAGATCACCGACCTGTTCTCCGAGCACCGGATCGAGGACGCGCTGTCCCTGGTCCTGTCCGGGCTCCCGGCCGGCGGGATGCTCGACGTCGACGCGGACTCCGACTACGGCACCGCGTTCGAGCAGTTCCTCGAGCAGTACGGCTCGGCCGTCACCCGCCGGACGACGCTGCTGGTCCTCGGCGACGGTCGGGGCAACGGGAACGACCCGCGGCTGCCGGTGTTCGAGGAGCTCGCCCGGCGGGCCCGGCAGACCGTGTGGCTCACCCCGGAGCCGAGGTACTCCTGGGGGCTGGGCCGCTGCGACCTGCCGGCGTACGAGGAGTACTGCGACCGGGTGCAGGTGGTCCGCAACCTGCACGGCCTGGAGAAGGTCACCACCACGATGTCGGGCGCCGGACGATGACCAGCCCCGTCACGGACCCGGGCGTCGCCCCGATCGACGCGCTGGCCCCGACCGTGCACGGCCGCTACCAGGACCCGCTCGTGGTGGTCGAGGCGGTGCACGGCGGCCGGCCGCCCAAGGGCCACCGGACCGTGCGCACCGAGCACTTCGACCTCACCCCTGTGGGCGGCCGGGTGCTGGTGACGCACGTGGTGCCGGGCCACGCGGTCGACGACGACCTCGCTGGCCTGCTGCAGGACGAGCTGTTCGGGCCGGGATGGCTGCGCGGCTCGGACCTGTTCGAGCGGGTGTTCACCGGCGTCGTACGCACCAGCGCCGACGACCCGCTCGACAGCTGGGAGCTGTTCTACCGCAACACCCTGCAGCGCCTGGACTCGTTCGAGCCGGACCAGCCGGAGGGCGGAGCCGAGCCGGGCGGTCGCCCCGACCCGGGCGGTCAAGCTCGTCGAGACCACGGCTCCATCGACGGCTACGCCCCCGTGCACGACCACGTGCTGGGGCTGCTCGCGCCCGGGTCGGTGCTCGAGCTCGGCTGCTGCTTCGGCTTCCTGGCCCTGCGCATCGCCCGGTCGGGGCGTACGACGACCGCCTCCGACGTCTCCGCGGGGACCGTCCGCCTGCTCACCGAGATGGCCCCGCGGCTCGGCGTCGAGCTGGCCACGGCCACCGCCGACGCCGCCCGCTTCCCGGCCGAGGACGGGGTGGCGGACACCGTGCTCGCGATCCACCTGCTCGAGCACCTCGAGCCCGGCCACGGCGCGCAGGTCGTGGCCGAGGCGCTCCGCCTGGCCCGGCGGCGGGTGGTCATCGCGGTGCCGCTCGAGGACGAGGCCAACGAGACCTACGGCCACGTCCGCACGGTCACCCTCGACGACCTGCACCGGTGGGGAGGCCGGACCGGCTGTCCCCACGACGTGCACGAGTTTCACGGCGGCTGGCTGGTCATCGACAAACCCCCTCGTTGAGAAGGCAGTTCCTTCCCGTTGAGAAGGCAGTTCCTTCCCGTTGATGCGGCAGTTGCTTCCGCTTCAGGAGTCAGTTCGTTCCCGCGACGTCGTACCCGGCGCGAAGAACTGCCAGCTCACTGGGGAACAACTGGCTTCTCGACGGAGAAGAACTGGCTTCTCAACGGGGGACGTAGGGGATGGTCTGGGGGCCCTCGGGGAGCACGCAGACCCGCGAGTCCGGCCCTGCTCGATCCAGCGCCTCGCTCACGGCGCCGGCGACGTCGTCGGTGTGCCCGAGGTGCGCGGAGGCGAGGTCCTGTGCGGACAGGTACGACGAGTGCACGACCACGTCCGCGTGCGCCTGCACCTTGGCCTGCACCTGGACCTGCCACTGGTCCGGCACGGTGTGCTCGCGGGCGGCGATCGTCGCGAGCAGCGCCTCGGGCGAGTCCTCGGAGGCGAGCACCTCGCGGTAGGAGCCGTGGTCGGGGAACCCGTCGCGACACTCGGCCGCACACACGATCGTGCCGCCGGGCTTGACGACCGTCGCACCGGCCGACATCCCCTTCACGGCCTGGTAGAGGTTCTGGTCGAGCGGGTAGCCCGCGTTCGTGGTCACCACCACGTCGAACAGCCCCGGCACCGGCCGCATCGCCAGCCGCTGCGTCGCAGCGCGGGCCGCCGTGTGCATCGCGGACAGCGACCCGCCGAACGCCTCCACGATCCGCTGCTCCCGGTTCAGCACCACGTCGAGCCCGAAGTCCACTCGGCCGACCGCAGCCACAACCGCGCGGATGTCGTCGTGCACCGGGTTGCCCTCGCACACCGCCCAGGTCGCGTTCGGGTCACCGATCCGCTTCGCGTCGTGCAGGGTCAGCACGGTCTCGAGCCCCGCCAGGCCCGGCGCGACCAGCTTGGGACCACCGCTGAAGCCCGCGAAGAAGTGCGGCTCCACGAAGCCGGTCGTGATCCGCACGTCGGCGTCCACCCAGAGCCGGTTGAGGAAGACGGGTACGCCGTCCCCGTGCCGCCCCAGGTAGACCAACGACGAGTCGTCGCGGGCGTCGTGGTTGACCACCCGCACCCGGTCCACGACCTCGTCGCCGAGCATGGCCCGGATCTCCGCGTCGCTGTTGCCACGGTGCGTGCCGGTCGCGACGAGCACCACCACGTCGTCGAGCCTCACGATGCCCTCGAGCTCCTCGAGCACCGCCGGGATCATCAGGTGCCGCGGCTGCGGCCGGGTCCCGTCGCACATCGAGATCGCGACCGTCTGACCGGGGCTCACCAGCTCGCGCAGCGGAGGCCCGTCGACCGGCTCCCGCAGGGCCTGGCGCAGCAGCCCCCGCTGGTCCTCAGCGGCCGCGGCGTACGTCGGCTCCACGACCGTCGTACGGGCTTCCGGCAGGTCGACCTCCAGGCCGTCCTCGCCGTAGGCGAGCCGCACCCGCACCGTGCTCTGAGCCATCGCAGTCCTCCGAGATCGTCGTAGCCGGACGTGCACGACGTCGCGTGCACGTCCCGAACACCCTCCTGGACACCGTTGTGCATGTCCACCTGCGGGTCGGTCAGATCACGCCGAGCTTGCTGGCCTCGTAGACCGCCTCGGCCCGGCGGGACACGCCGAGCTTGCGCAGGATGTTGCCGACGTGGAACTTCGCGGTCGTCTCGGAGATGTAGAGCCGGGCCCCGATGTCGCGGTTGGACAGCCCCCGGGCCAGCAGGTTGAGCACCTCGCGCTCCCGGGCGGTCAGCTGCTTGGTCTCCTCGACCGGCGGGGCGTTCAGGCCGCGCACCATGGCGGCGGCGCTGCGCGCGTCGAAGGCGCTCTCGCCGCGGGACACGTCGCGGATCGCCCGGATCAGCGCCGAGGTGTCGACGTCCTTCACGACGTACCCGCGGGCACCGGCCCGGATGGCCTGCAGCACCAGGTGCTCGTCGAGGAAGGTGGTGAGCACGAGCACGCCGACCTCGGGGTGCTGTGCGGTCAGCTCCTGGCACAGCTCGAGGCCCTCGCTGTCGGAGGAGGTGGAGAGCTTGAGGTCGAGCAGCACGATCTGCGGGTCGGCGCGTCCCACGACGGCGAGGGCCTCCGACGCGCTGGACGCCTCGGCGACGACCCGGAGGTCGGCCTCGCGCTCGAGGATCGACCGCAGCCCCTGTCGGACGATCGCGTGGTCGTCGACCAGCATGATCCCCACGACGTCGCTGCGGGCACTCTGCTGGGACGGGGCGAGCGTGGCCATCAGGCTTCCTCCAGTTGAGCATTGTCCTGCGGCCGGTCGGGCGAGTCGCCGACCAGCTCGTTGACCAGGCCGTGATGCGGCGACGCGGGCACCGGGAGCGGGAGCGGGATCCGCATCTCCACCCGGACGCCGCCGAGGCGTGCACGCCGGAACGCCAGGCTGCCGCCCAGCTCGCTGATCCGGCTGTCCATGTTGACCAGGCCGCGGTGCCGGCCGTCGACCATGGTCGCGCGCTCCAGCCGCAGCTTGCGGCTGAGCTCCTTGGGGTCCCCCTCGCCGTCGTCGGCCACCGACACGGTGATCTGCTCGGGCCGGTAACGCAGCCGCACGATCGCGCGGCTGGCCTGGGCGTGGGTGGCGACGTTGAACAGCGCCTCCCCCACCGTACGGGCGATCTCGTGGTCGGCGTCGTTCGGCAGCTTGGTCACGTCGCCCTCGACCCGCAGCTGCACCTGGAGGTGCGGCTTGTGCTGGTGCGCCACCTCGTGCAGCAGCTCGGGCAGCGTGGAGACGGTGTCGCGGTGCGGCTGGTGCAGCGCGTAGATGGCGCGGCGCAGCTGGTCGACGGCGTCCTGCGTCAGCTTCTTGGCCGTGGTCAGCCGGTCCAGGATCTGCGAGCCGGGCCCGCCGAGACCTTCGGCGTCCCCGCGCGCCACCTCGACGGCCATGCCGGCGGACAGGACGTACTGCGTGACGCTGTCGTGCAGCTCGCGGGCGATCCGGTGGCGCTCGGTGTCGACCAGCTCGCGCTGGTGGGCGAGCAGCAGCCGCTCCTCCACCTGACGGAGCTCGGCGGTGCGGTCCGCGAGGTTGCGTGCCTGCGCGGTCGCCTCGTCGTACAGGTGCAGCGCCTTGCGGTGCAGGACGAGCCCGGCCTGGTACTGCTCGGAGGTGTGCAGCGACACCGCGGCCTGGTTGGCGAGGATCCGGAGCACGGACAGGTCACCGGGCTCCGGGTCGACCTGGAGCCGGTGCTGCGCGACGAGGCTGCCGACGGTGCGGCCCTCCAGGGACATCGGCACCCGGATCCAGCCGGTCGGCTCGATGACCGGGCGGGTGTGCCCGGCCCGGATCGACTGCAGCTCGAGCTTCACCGACGTCGGCAGGTCGGACTCGTCGACGGTGATCTCCCCGTCGCCGTCCGAGGCGAGGAACCGGGGACGGGCGCCCTTGAGGTGCCCGTCCGCGAGCGCCAGCACCGTCCACTCGGCGTTGAGGTGCGCCGCCGCGGCCCGGACGACCTCCTCGAGCAGGCCGCGCGGGCCCTCGACGGTGCGCACCAGGGCCCGCGAGATCGAGTCCATCGCCCGCACCGCGTGCTGCATCCGCTCGTCGGAGCGGACGTAGGCGCGGTAGTAGGACGTCTTGCCGGAGCGGACACCGGTGAGGGTGGCCAGGTCGAGCCGTTGCCGGCGTGGCGTCACGGGGCGCCCACCGGTCGCTCGTCGCGGGTGCTCGCCGGGATCACAGCGCCGCCCGGAACAACGTCTCCACGTCCCCGGACGAGGCGGACCGGGGGTTGGTGGTCAGGCACGCGTCGTCGAGGGTGTTCAGCGCCAGCCGCGGGATGTCGGTCTCGTCGACGCCGAGCTCGCGCAGACCACGGGGTACGCCGACGTCGTCGGCCAGCTCACGCACGTGCTCGGCGAGCAGCTCGGCCGCCTCGCTGGCCGGCATGCCGTCGACGTGCAGGCCGGCCGAACGGGCCAGCTCGACGAACCGGTCCGGGCTCTCCTGGGCGTTGTAGCGGATCACGTGCGGCAGCAGGACCCCGTTGACCACGCCGTGCGGGGCGTCCAGCAGCCCGCCGACCTGGTGGCTCATCGCGTGCGTGGCACCGAGGATCGCGTTGGTGAACGCGAGGCCGGCGTTGAGGCTGGCCTGCGCCATCTTCGAGCGGGCGGCCTCCTCGCGGGGCCGCACGATCGTGGTCCGCAGGTTGTTGCAGACCAGCCCGACCGCGTTGAGCGCGTGGATGTCGGCGAGCGGGTTGTGCGCCAGGGAGACGAAGGACTCGATGCCGTGGGTCAGCGCGTCGAGCCCGGTCGCGGCGTTGAGCCACTCCGGCATCGTCACCAGCAGCCGCGGGTCGGTGATCGAGATGTCCGGGACCAGGGCGCGGCCCATGATGGTGATCTTCACCGACCGCTCGGTGTCGGTGACGATGCAGAACTGCGAGACGTCCGCGCCGGTGCCGGACGTGCTGGGGATCATCAGCAGCGGCGGGATCGGCTTGGCGACCAGGTCGACCCCGCCGTAGTCCAGGATCCGGCCGCCGTTGCCGGACAGGATCGCCACGCCCTTGGCGGCGTCGATGCACGAGCCGCCGCCGAGGGCGATCAGCACGTCGCAGCCCTCCTCGACGTACCGCTCGTAGGCCGCGTGGATCTCGTGGTCCTTCGGGTTCGGCGTGACGGCCGACCAGATGACCGGGGTGAGCCGGGACTCGCGGAGGTGACCGACAAGCTCGTCGCACCAGCCCGCCTCGATGATGCCCGGGTCGGTGACCACCATGGGCCGGCGAGCCCCGAGCCGGGCGGCGGAGAAGCCGGCCTCGCCGAGGGATCCCAGGCCGAACACCACCTCGGGGGCGTGGAACTTCACCAGGGGCGGTCGCGGGGGGTCGAGGGCAGGCTCGTCCGGGCGTTGGGTCGGCAGGTCGGGTCCCGCGATCGACTGCACGGCGCCTCCCATCAAGACGCCTCCAAACTACACGCGGGCCCGGAGTGCCGGAAGGTGAGCGCGGTCAGCCGGGGCGACGTACCGACCTCCGGGCGGGCACCCACCTGACCGGACGGGTAGGTGTGCGTGCGCGGGCGCACGGCTTGACTGAGGACCACTGGCGGGGGATTCCGAGGAGGAGATGCATGAAGACCACAGCTGCAGTCGTGTACGAGCCCGGCAAGCGGATCGAGATCGAGGAGCTCGAGCTCGACGGCCCCAAGGAAGGCGAGGTGCTGATCCGCTACACGCACGCCGGGCTGTGCCACAGCGACGTGCACATCGCGCACGGTGACCTCGAGGCTCGGCTGCCGATGGTGCTCGGCCACGAGGGCGCGGGGATCATCGAGGAGGTCGGACCGGGCGTCACGCGGGTCAAGGTGGGCGACCACGTGGTGTGCTCGTTCATCCCGAACTGCGGCTCCTGCCGCTACTGCGCCAGCGGCCAGCAGTCGATCTGCGACATGGGCGCGACGATCCTCGAGGGCTACCTGCCGGGCGACCGGTGGCCGATCAGCGGCCCGCGCGGCCAGTACGGCGCGATGTGCATGCTCGGCACGTTCAGCCAGTACGGCGTGATCCACCAGAACTCCGCGGTCAAGGTCGACGACGACCTGCCGCTCGACAAGGCCGTGCTGGTCGGCTGCGGCGTCCCCACCGGCTGGGGCTCGGCCGTGAACACCGCCAACGTCCGCCCCGGCCAGACCGTGATGGTCTCCGGTGTCGGCGGCATCGGCATCAACGCCGTCCAGGGCGCGCGGTACGCCGGCGCGAAGTACGTCGTGGCCGTCGACCCGCTGGAGAACAAGCGCGAGAAGGCGATGGAGCTCGGCGCGACGCACGCGTTCGCCACCGTCGAGGAGGCCCAGGAGGCGATCACCGACCTGACCCGCGGGCAGATGGCGGACTCCGCGATCCTCACGCCAGGCCTGATGACCTCGGAGATCGTCACCGGCGGGTTCAACGCCGTCGGCAAGGGCGGCGTCGTGGTGCTGACCGGCCTGAACAAGATGATGGAGCCGAACATCCAGCTGCCCGGCACGGTCATGACGCTCTACCGCAAGTCCCTGAAAGGCAGCCTGTTCGGCGACTGCAACCCGACCTCGGACATCCCGCGGATCCTCGGGCTCTACCAGTCCGGTGACCTCAAGCTCGACGAGATCATCACCCAGACCTACACCCTCGACCAGGTCAACGAGGGGTACGACGACCTGCTCAACGGCAAGAACGTGCGCGGGGTCGTCGTGCACTCGCACAACTGACGTCGAGGATGACGGTAGCCCCGCCTGGGCCCGTGCTGGACCGGGCCCGCGAGGTCGAGCTGCTCGTCGCCGCCCTGGACGGCGGTGCGCACGTGCTCCTCGAGGGCCCGCCGGGGACGGGCAAGTCCACGCTGCTCCGCTCGGTCGCGTCCGAGCGCTCGGCGCCGTTCCACCTCGTCGAGGGCAACGCCGAGCTGACCCCGGCGCGGCTCGTCGGGCACTTCGACCCGGCGCAGGTGCTCGCGCAGGGGTACACCCCCGAGGTGTTCGTCGACGGCCCGCTCGTGCAGGCGCTGCGCGACGGGGGTCTGCTGTACGTCGAGGAGATCAACCGGGTCCCCGAGGAGACGCTCAACGTCCTGATCACCGTGATGTCCGAGTCGGAGCTCAACGTCCCCCGGCTCGGCCTGGTGCACGCCGAGGCGGGGTTCCGTCTGGTCGCGGCGATGAACCCGTTCGACGCGGTGGGCACCGAGCGGATCTCCTCGGCGATCTACGACCGGACCTGCCGGATCTCGATGGACTACCAGTCCGCGGCCACCGAGTCGGACATCGTCGCACTGCGGGCTCCCGGCGGTGACGCCGACGAG
The DNA here is from genome assembly GCA_963810035.1 of uncultured Actinomycetota bacterium. Taxonomy (GTDB): domain Bacteria; phylum Actinomycetota; class Actinomycetes; order Propionibacteriales; family Nocardioidaceae; genus Nocardioides_B. The sequence continues at coordinate 230,679 of CAWEMA010000015.1, read as the reverse complement.
CACTGGCGGGCCCAGGTCGTCGACCTCGTCCGTCGTACGCGGGCCCACCCGGACGTCCGGATCGGCTCGTCGGTGCGCGGTGCCATCGACCTGGTCGCGATCGCCTCCCGGCTCTGCGCGATGCGGTCGGTCCCGGCCGGTGACTGGCACGCCGGGCTGGACGCCGCCCTGGTGTCGTTGTCCGGACGGATCCGGATGCACGAGTCGGCCGGGCGGCGCCCCGAGGAGGTCGTGCGCGAGCTCTACGAGTCGGTGTTCGGGGCCGAGCCGTCCGGCTCGTCGCCGCCCGTGGAACCCGAGGGGACCGACCCGGGGGAAGGCTGAGCCCGCCAAGCGCGGGCGAGCCCCAGCACCGACGCAACCCCAAGGCCGACGCGGCCCGCAACCGGACCGTGGGACGGTCCACCCTGTCGCGGCACGCGCGCTTCGCCGACGTCTCCCCCGAGGTCGGGGTGCTCGACGAGCAGGCGCTGGACCGGGCGCTGTCCGCCGACCCGGACGGGACGCTGGCCCTGGTCGCCGACCTGGTGCACGCCACGGACGAGTCGCTGCGCGCGCAGGCCCGGCGGCTCGCCGCCCGGCTGGTCATCGACCGGTCGCGGTCGGGACGCCCGGTGCGGACCGGTACGGCGCGCCCGCGGCTCGTCCCGGCCAGCCGCGGCGGCGACCTCGACGTCGACGCGTCGCTGGAGGGGATCGTCACCGCGCGCGGCGAGGGGCGGCCGGCCGGCCTCGACGAGCTGACCGCACGGGACTGGGGACGTCAGGACCTCGCGGTGTGCCTGCTGGTCGACGCGTCCGGCTCGATGAGCGGTGAGCGGCTCGCGGTCGCCGCCACGGTCACCGCCGCCTGCGCGATGCGGGCGCCGGCGCAGCACGCGGTGCTGGCGTTCGCGGGCGACGTACGCACCCTGCGGCCGCTGCACGGGGTGGAGCCGGCCGCGACGGTCGTGGACCGGGTGCTCGCGCTGCGCGGGCACGGTGTCACCCGGCTGGCCGACGCGTTGCGGGCGGCGTCCGTGCAGCTCGCCACGGCGCGCGCTCAGCGGCGGGTGGTCGTGCTGCTCTCGGACTGCCGGCACACCGATGAGGACCCGGTGCCGGTCGCCCGGACCCTCCCGGAGCTGGTGGTGCTCGCCCCGCGCGGCGACTCCGACCAGGCGCAGGCGTTCTGCGCGGCCGCCGGGGCCCGGTGCGCCGAGCTCGCCGGCGCCGACAGCGCACCCGCGCTGCTCCGCGAGCTGCTGTGAGCCTCAGAACAGCAGCGGCAGCGCGAACAGCATCGCCGTCGACCAGGTGACGTGGGTCAGCACGGGCGCGAGGACTCCCCCGGAGGCACGCCGTTCGAGGCCGACGACGAGACCGAGCAGCACGGCGGCGAAGCCCAGCATGAAGTTGCCGGTGGCCAGCGTGGCCACGGTGTAGGCGAGCGTGCTGACCACGACCGGGTGGCGCGGGACGGCGGCGTAGAGCGCGCCCCGGAAGAACAGCTCCTCGGCGATCCCGTTGACCACGGTGATCAGCAGCAGCAACGGGGTGACGCCCTGGTCGGCGTGGTCCAGCACGCTGCTGATCTGGCGGTCGACCACGGGGACCTGCCGGACCACCAGCGCGCCCAGGACGAACACGCCGGCGAGCAGCAGGCCGAGGACCACGGCACCGACCACCGGCCGGCGCAGGTGGTCCTGGCGGGCCGGGTCGGCGATCCGGCCGAGGTAGAGCGGGCCGGACGCGAAGGCCCCGACCGTCCAGGTGGCCGCGAGGAGCAGCGTGGCGAGGTAGAACGTGGAGTCACCGGCGTCGATCTGCAGCGACCAGCCCAGCACCGCCGCGCCGATCACGACGAACACGCCGGTGACGACCCGCCGGACCAGGAACGGCCGCGGGTCCTGCCGGTGGTTGCGCGGCACCTTGTCCCAGAGCATGCCGCGCAGTGCTCGCTCGACGGACGCGATCACGGTGCTCCTCTCGGTCGGGCTGCCAGGCCTGTCGTGCCCATTCCCTCACACCGCGCCAACCGGCCGGCCGTACGGTCCGCTCAGCGCGAGAGCCGGCCGCGTACGACGGCCAGGGTGACGAAGACCGCGAGTCCGACGACGGCCATGGCGCCGAGCAGGATCCGGCCGAGGAGCAGCGCGAGCACGAGCAGCCCCACGCAGACCAGGGCGAGGGTGGTGCTCTTGCGGGCGGCGACGGCGTGCCCGCGCCGGCGCTCCACCGGGTCCGGCGGGACGCGCCGGTTGACGACCCGGTCCAGCACGAGCAGCGCCACCACGAGAGCCAGGACGACGAGCGCGACCAGCGCCAGGGTGTCGTTGTCGGGCACGGCGCTCAGCGCTGCACGAGCAGAGCCCGGTGGTGGGTGCCCAGGCCCACCAACCGGTCACCGACGGTCGCCCGGCAGGTGAACACCGCGCGGCGTCCGGACACGGACGCGGCCGTGCACTCGACGCGGACGGTCTCGCCGACGTCGGCCCGGCCGAGGTGGTGCACCAGGATGCCGGCGCCGACGTGGCTCAGCTCCGCGGACGGTGCGGGCAGCAGGTCGCAGGTGACGACCTCGAACCACAGCGCGAGTCGCGGCGAGCCGAGCACCTGCACCGCCTCGTCCGGGTGGCCCATCGCCGCGGCGGTGTCCTCGGCCCCCACGACGAGGTCCTGCACCACCGATGCGCCGAGCGGCGGCCAGGCCGGGTGCGGGTCGACGCCCTGTGCCGGGGCCAGCGCGGCCGCCGCGGCAGCCAGGGACGCGAGCTGCTCGTCGGTGACGTCGGCGGCCGCGGCGGCCAGCGACACCCGCAGCGTCTCCGTGACGATCGCGCTCTGCGAGGGGGTGAGCATGTCCATCAGCTCCAGACCCCGGACGATCCGCGGCGGTGGCTGTCCACCAGGTGGGTGTCGACGATGCCGACGGCCTCCATCAGCGCGTACATCGTGGTCGGCCCCACGAACGTGAAGCCCTTGCGGCGCAGCGCCTTGGACAGCGCCACCGACTCCTCGGACCGGGTCGGCACCTCGGCGTACGACGCCGGCGCGGGTGTGGCAGCCGGCTGGAACGACCAGACCAGGTCGACGAGGCCGCCCTCCGCCCGCAGCGCCACGGTGGCCCGGGCGTTGGTGATGGTGGCCTCGACCTTGCGCCGGTTGCGGACGATGCCGGCGTCCCCCATCAGCCGCTCGACGTCGCGGTCGTCGTACGCCGCGACGGCATCGGGGTCGAAGCCGCCGAAGGCCACCCGGAACGCCGGCCGTTTGCGCAGGATGGTCGCCCAGGACAGCCCGGACTGGAAGGCCTCGAGGCTGATCCGCTCGAACAGGCCCTGCTCGTCCCGGACGGGCAGCCCCCACTCGGTGTCGTAGTACTCCCGCATCAACGGGTCCGACGACGCCCACACCGGGCGCGCCAGACCGTCCTCTCCCACCACCGTCATGCGCCCAGCCTCTCAGAGGTGGCGCCTACGATCGGAGCATGCTGCTGCGTGCCTCGCAGGTCCTGGTCGAGGACCGGGTGGTGCCGGGCGGCTGGGTGCGCGTCGAGGGTGACCGGATCGCCGAGGTCGGGTCGGGCGAGCCGCCCTCGCCACCGGACCACGAGGGCCCCTGGCTGGTGCCCGGCTACGTCGACACGCACGTGCACGGCGGGGGCGGCGCGTCCTTCACCGACGGCCCCGACGGCGTACGACGGGCCCAGCGCTCGCACCTCGACGACGGGACCACCACCGTCGTGGCGAGCCTGGTCTCGGGGCCGGTCGCGGAGATGGCCGAGGCGGTGCGGGCCCTGGGTGCGGCGGGGCTCGACGTGCACCTCGAGGGTCCGTTCCTGGCGCCGGCGCGGTGCGGGGCGCACGACCCGGCGTTCCTGCGGGCACCGACCCGCGAGCACCTCGACGCGCTGCTGTCCCCGGCCGTGCGGATGGTGACGCTGGCCCCCGAGCTCGACGGCGGCCTGGACGCCGTACGCCGGGTGGTCGCCGCCGGGGCCGTCGCCGCGGTCGGGCACACCGACGCGTCCTACGACGTCACCCGGGCCGCGATCGCCGCCGGCGCGTCGGTCGGCACCCACCTGTTCAACGCGATGCCGCCGCTGCACCACCGCGAGCCCGGGCCCGTGGGCGCGCTGCTGGAGGACGAGCGGGTCACGGTCGAGGTCGTCGCCGACGGCGTGCACGTGCACCCGGCGGTGGTCCGGGCGATCCTCGCCGCGGCGCCCGGCCGGGTCAGCCTGGTCAGCGACGCCACCGGAGGCCTCGACGTCGAGGCCCGCGACGGCGCCGCCTGGCTCCGCGGCAGCGGCGTCCTGGCCGGCAGCACGCTGACCCTGGGGCAGGCGGTGCGCTCCCTGGTCGCCTGGGGCGTCGACGTGACGGTGGCCCTCACCGCAGCGTCCCGGACCCCGGCCCGCGCGCTCGGCCTCGACGACGTCGGCCGGATCGCACCGGGCAAGCGGGCCGACCTGCTCGTGCTCGACGGGGCGCTGCACGTCGACGCGGTGCTCCGGTCCGGCAGGTGGCACCGCGCTCCCGCGTGAGGGGCCGGGGCCCTACGGTGGTCGGCATGGAGGGACACGCGTGCTGCGCACCGGCGGCCGCGCACCGCGAGGCCCCGAACCCGGCCATCCCCGCGCGCGGCACCCGGCGTCCGCGGGGGCAGGTGCCGATCCCCGCGGGCACGTTCGCGATGGGCGACGCGTTCGACGAGGGGTACCCCGCCGACGGTGAGACGCCCGTGCACGCCGTACGCCTCGACGCGTTCCGGATGGACGCCACCGCCGTCACCAACGCGCAGTTCGCGACCTTCGTCAAGGACACCGGCTACGTCACCGGTGCCGAGGAGTTCGGCCTCTCCGCGGTCTTCCACCTCGCCTTCGCCGGGAACCCGCAGGACGTGGTCAACCGGGCGGCGGGCGTGCCGTGGTGGCTGGCCGTCCGCGGCGCGAGCTGGCGAGCCCCCGAGGGCCCCGGCTCGGACGTCTCCCGCCGGCAGAACCATCCCGTCGTGCACGTCTCCTGGTACGACGCGCAGGCCTACGCCGCCTGGGCCGGGAAGCGGCTGCCGACCGAGGCGGAGTGGGAGTACGCCGCCCGCGGAGGCCTCACCGGGGCACGCTTCGCGTGGGGCGACGACCTCACCCCGCACGGCCGCTGGATGTGCAACATCTGGCAGGGCACCTTCCCCACCGTCAACACCGTCGAGGACGGCTACCTCACCACCGCCCCCGCGAAGTCGTTCGCGCCCAACGGCTACGGGCTCTCCTGCCTGGCCGGCAACGTCTGGGAGTGGTGCGCGGACTGGTTCGGGGCCGACTACTACCGGCACTCGCCCGAGGAGGACCCGCAAGGACCCCCGGACGGCGAGCAGCGGGTGATGCGGGGCGGCTCGTACCTCTGCCACGACTCCTACTGCAACCGCTACCGGGTCGCCGCCCGCTCGAGCAACACCCCCGAGTCCACGTCCGGCAACACCGGGTTCCGCTGCGCCGGAGAGGCCTGACGTGCCCCGCGACCGTGAGCTGGCCGGTGCACACCTGGAGTTCTGGCGCGAGCGCCACCTGTGCACGGTGACCACGCTGCGCAAGGACGGCTCCCCGCACGTCATCCCGATGGGCATCGTCGTCGACGCCGAGAACGGCGTCGCCTGGGGCATCACGTCGCGCACCTCGCAGAAGGTCGCGAACCTCCGCTCCGGCGGCGACCCGCGGGTCGCGGTCTGCCAGGTGGACGGGCGGCGGTGGTCGACCCTCGAAGGCACCGCTCAGGTCCGCGACGACCCGGACTCGGTCGCCGAGGCGGTCCGCAGGTACGCCGAGCGCTACCGCCGGCCACGCGAGAACCCCGACCGGGTCGCGCTCCGCATCGACATCACCCGCGTCATCGGCAACATCTGAGAGAGGACCTCTGTGAAGCAGCACTTCCGTCTCGACACCCACCCCGTCGCCGACCCGGCGAACGTCGTCCAGGGCGACCACTACCGGATCACCGTGCTCGACGCCGGGCTGGTGCGGCTGGAGTACTCCGCCTCCGGCACGTTCGAGGACCGGGCTTCGCAGACCGCGGTGAACCGCGCGTTCGCGCCGAGCGACTTCTCCGTCACCGGGGCCGACGGGGACGGCGGGCTGCTGGAGATCCACACCGAGCGGCTGCACCTGATCTACGACAAGGCCGCGTTCACCACGCACGGCCTGTCGGTGCAGGCGAAGGGCGGCTTCCACTCCAACGACTCGGTGTGGCGCTACGGGCTCAGGACACCGAACCTCGGCGGCACCGCCCGCACCCTCGACGACGTGGACGGCGCGATCCCGCTCGAGGACGGCATCCTGGCGTTCAACGGGGTCGCGATGGTCGACGACTCGCAGACCGTGCTCCTCGAGGACGACGGCTGGTTCGCGCCGCGCCGGGAGGGCAACCTCGACCTGTACGTGTTCGCCTACGGCCGGGACTACAAGCGGGCCCTGAAGGCGCTCTACGAGCTGACCGGCAGCACTCCCCTGCTGCCGCGCTACGCCCTCGGCAACTGGTGGAGCCGCTACCACCCCTACACCGCCGACGAGTACGTCGCGCTGATGGACCGGTTCCGGCAGGAGTCGGTGCCGCTGTCGGTCGCGGTGATCGACATGGACTGGCACTGGGTGGACATCGACCCGTTCTACGGCAGCGGGTGGACCGGCTACACGTGGAACACCGACCTGTTCCCGGACCCGAAGAAGTTCCTCGACGACCTGCACGAGCGTGGTCTCGCCACGTCGCTCAACGTGCACCCCGCCGAGGGCGTGCACGCGCACGAGACGGCGTACCCGGCGATCGCGAAGCGGATGGGCATCGACGCGGAGTCGCGGCTGCCGGTCAACTTCGACCCCACGGACCCGGAGTTCATCGAGGCGTACTTCGAGGAGCTGCACCACCCGCTCGAGGACGAGGGTGTGGACTTCTGGTGGCTGGACTGGCAGCAGGGCGGCGTCACGAAGATCGCCGGCCTCGACCCGCTGTGGCTGCTCAACCACTTCCACTTCCTCGACTCGGGCCGCGACGGACGCCGGCCGCTGACGTTCTCCCGCTACGCGGGCATCGGCAGCCACCGCTACCCGATCGGGTTCTCCGGAGACACCTGGATCACCTGGGAGTCGCTGGACTTCCAGCCCTACTTCACCGCGACCGCTTCGAACGCGGGCTACGGCTGGTGGAGCCACGACATCGGCGGCCACTTCAAGGGCTACCGCGACGACGAGCTCGCCACCCGGTGGGTGCAGCTCGGGGTGTTCTCCCCGGTCAACCGGCTGCACTCGGGCCTCAACCCGTTCAACACCAAGGAGCCGTGGCGGTTCACGGCCGCGGCCGAGCAGGTGATGACGGACTTCCTGCGGCTGCGCCACCAGCTGCTGCCCTACCTCGCGACGATGAACCTGCGCGCCCACGAGGGCGAGCCGCTCGTCCAGCCGATGTACTACGACCACCCCGACGAGCCGTCGGCCTACGACGTGCCCAACCAGTTCATGTTCGGCAGCGAGCTGATGGTCGCGCCGATCACCTCCCCGGCCGACCGGGCCACCGGGCTCGGCCGGGTCCGGACCTGGCTCCCGGAAGGCACCTGGACCGATGTGTTCACCGGCCAGTCCTACGCCGGCGGCCGCACCGTCTACCTGCACCGCGACCTCACCTCGATCCCGGTGCTCGCCCGGGCCGGCGCGATCGTGCCGCTGGTCCCCGCGGACGCGCTGGCGGAGGGCACCGAGCTGCCGTCGGTCGTCGAGGTGCGGGTGTACGCCGGCGCGGACGGCTCGTTCACGCTGGCCGAGGACAACGACGACGGGCGCTGGGCGCGCACCCGGATGACGTACGACGACCGGGCCGGCGAGCTCACCGTCCACCCGGTCGAGGGCGACGCGGCCACGCTGCCCGCGGACCGGACCTACCGGGTGCAGGTCGTGCACCCCGCCGACGGTCCCGGGGACGTGCAGCAGCGGGTGTTCGCGCTGCTCGACCGGGCGCAGATCGCGTTCGAGCTGAAGGCGGCGGTCCACGACGCGGTGCGCACGGCCCCGGACGCCGGGGCGGCGGTCCTGGACCTGCAGGCGCTGGATCTCTCGCCGACCCTGCTCGGCGCGCTCAGCGAGATCCTGCTCGCCCGCTGACAGGAGAGAGGAACGCTCAGGCGTCGAGGCCGGTGGCGCCCAGGACGTAGGCCCACAGCCGGTCCAGGTCCTCGCGGCTCTCCCGGGTCACCGGCAGGTAGTGCTCGGGGCGCGGCGCCCGGTCGTGCCAGAACTGCCCGCCACCGGGCGGCGGCTCGGTGGCGGCGAGCCAGACGATGGTGTCCGCGCCGGTCTCCGCGTCCCGCAGCAGCGGCCCCATCACCTTGTGGAACCCGGGCAGTGAGGTGACCACGCCCGGGGTGTCCGCCCAGCCCGGGTGCATGGCGTGCACGGCGATGCCGTCGGCGGCCCAGCGCTCCTGCATCAGCGGGGTGAGGGCGACCTGCATCCGTTTGGTCCGCGCATAGGCCGTGGTGCCGCTGTAGTCCCCGCGGCGGTACTCCGGGTCGTCGGCGGCCAGCTTCTGGGCGTACATCCCGCCCGAGGACACCAGCACCACCCGGGACTGCCCCGCGGCAGCGAGCAGCGGCCGGAGCAGCTCGGTGAGCAGCAGCGGGCCGAGGACGTGGGTGGCCAGCGTGACCTCGTGCCCGTCGGGGGTCTCCTGCCGCTCGGGAGGCAGCACGCCCGCGTTGTGCACGAGTACGTCGATCCGCTCGACGGACCCGCGCAGCGCGGCCGCGAAGGCGCGCACCGAGGCGAGGTCCGACACGTCGCACCGGTGCAGCAGCAGCTCGGCGCCGGGCACGTCGCCGCGGATCTCGGTGACCGCGTCACGGCCCTTCTGCAGGTCGCGGACGACGAGGTGGACGGTCGCGCCGAGCCGGGCCATCGACGCGGCGGCCGCCTTGCCGAGCCCGGAGCCGGCGCCGGTGACCACGACCGTCCGGCCGGCCAGGGCGCCGGGTCGCGGGTCGTCGGCCGCCCAGGTCAGGCGGCGCAGCAGGTAGCCGATCTTCGTGTAGCCGGGCACCACGGCACGGTCCAGCACGGTGTCGAGGGCGCGGGTCAGCGGGCTGGTGGTCATGCGGGGACTCCCAGGTCCTCGAGCACTGCGGTGGCGGCGCGTCGACCCGAGACGAGGGCGCCCTGGATCGAGCTGGTGTCGCGGTGGTCCCCGGCGACGTACACCCGCTCGCCTCCGCCGGCCAGCCGCACCGGCTTCGTCAGCGGGTGGGGTGCCGGCATGCCGGGCAGGGCGTGCGGCAGGTCGTAGGTCGCGACCAGCTCCCACGACGACGTGTCCGTGTCGTGCAGGCGGGCGAGTGCCGCACGCACCTCGGGCCCGTCGGGGTCGTCCGGCACGGAGCCGTGCACCATCGACGTGGAGACCAGGGACCGGCCTGCCGGGGCGTACTCCGGGGCGGCCGCCGAGATCACGATGGTGTTCGCGATCGGCGAGGGCTCGGCGTCCAGCAGCAGCATCGCCGAGGCCGCGGGGAGCTCCGGCGCCGCGTGGTAGACGGTCGTGACCCCGCGCGCGGGCGGCGGGTCGAGAAGACGGGGCAGCAGCCGGGAGGCGGTCCAGCCGTCGGTGGCGACCACCACGGCGCGCGCCGAGACCGGGCCCGCGTCGGTGTCCACCCCGTCGGCGGCCACCCGGTGCACGCGGGTGGCGAGCCGCACGCTGCCCTCGGGCAGCAGGCCGGCGAGGTACGCCGGCAGCGCCTGCATGCCCTGCGCGGGCACGGTCGACCGGCCGCGCGCGAACATCCGCATCATCAGGTCGGTGAAGCGCCGGGAGGTGGACAGGCCCTGCTCCAGCAGGACGCCGGCGAAGAACGGGCGCAGCAGGCCGTTGACCAGGTCGGTGGGGATGTTCGCGCGCCGCCAGGCCTCGGAGGCGCTGACGTCCTCGCGCCTCTTCAGGGTGTGCAGGGGCAGGGTGGCGCAGAGCCCGGCGTACACGCCGAGGGCCGCCTTGCCGCGGACCCCGCCGACCGGCAGGCCCAGAGCCGAGCCCACGCTCGAGGGCTTCTGCAGCGGGTTGCCGACGCTCAGGCGGTGCCCGTCGAGGTGGAGCCCGACGGTGCTGGCGAACGAGCGCAGGTCGAGGGCGCCGAGGTCCACCAGCCGTTGCAGCTCGGGGTAGGCGGTGTTCAGCACCTGGAAGCCGCGGTCGAGGGTGAAGCCGTCGACGTGGTCGGTGCGCACCCGCCCGCCGACCGCGTCCCCGGCCTCCAGGACCACCGCGTCGACGCCCCGCGAGGTCAGCTCGCGGGCGCAGGCCAGGCCGGCCAGGCCGGCACCGACGACGACCACCTCGTGCGCGCTCACGGGCGGTCCCGGTGGGCATGGCGGAACAGCGGGGGCAGGTAGCGGACCATGAGGGTGGACCAGGTCAGGTGGGTCAGCAGCGGGGCCTGCAGGCCTCCGGAGGCGCGTCGCTGCAGGCCGAAGAGCGTGCCCATGACGGCGGCGGCCAGCACCAGTGCCGGGTTGCGCGTGGACGCGGTCGCGAGCGTGTAGACGGCGGTCGACGTGGCGACGGCACGGTCCGGGCGCAGCGCGCCGTACATCGCACCGCGGAAGAACACCTCCTCGCCGATGCCGTTGGCGAGCGTGGTGGCGACCACGAGGGGATTGCTCCCCTCCTCCGCGAAGACCAGCACGCTGCCGATCGCCCGGTCCAGGACCGGGATCCTGCGGGCCACGAGGGCGCAGCCGTAGAAGAACGCGAAGGCGCCGACCCCGGTGGCCATCGGGGTGACCACCGGCCTGCGCAGGTGCTGGTCCCGGCTCTGGATCCAGCCCAGGTGCAGCGGGCCCGACAGCAGGCCTCCCGCGGTCCAGGTCGCGGCGACCGCGGAGGTGAGCCCGTAGAACGCGGTGGAGTTCGGCTTCGTCGACAGCGACAGCCCGAGCAGACCGGTGCCGAGCACCGAGACCCCGGCCACCACCCGTCGGCGCCGGGTGACCACCGCTGCGGTCTCCCGGTGCTCGACCGGCACGACGTGCGTGATCGGCATCGGCAGCCGGTCCTGCACCCCGGACCGCGCCCGCCCCCACCAGCCAGGGGCGCGCCGTGAGGTCATCGAGCGTCCTCCCGCTGGTCGTGCTCGTGCAGAGCCGCGCGCACCGCCTCGTCGTACCCCATCGGCGCGAAGGGTACGACGGAGGTGATGCTGTCGTCCTCCACCACCACCTCGTTGGCCATCGAGTCCACCAGCGACCGGCCGGCCTGGGTGTCCACGTCGGTGACCAGCGAGAGCCAGCGCGAGGAGAGGCCGGGCGTCAGCAGCGGGACCGGCACGATCAGCAGCGGGCGGTTCTTGATCTTGGCCACCCGGCGCAGCATCGTGACGTACTGCAGCACCTCGGGCCCGCCGATCTCGAAGACCCGGCCGACCGCCTCCTGCTTGTCCAGCACCCCCACGAGGTAGCGCACCACGTCCGCGACGGCGATCGGCTGGGTGCGGGTGCGCACCCAGCGGGGCGTGACCATCGCGGGCAGGTGGTCGACCAGCTGACGGGTCATCTCCCACGAGATCCCGCCGCTGCCGACGATGATGCCGGCCCGCAGCACGGTCACCGGGACACCGGCGGCACCGAGCAGGCCCTCCACCTCACGCCGGCTGCGCAGGTGCGACGAGAGCTGGTCGGACTCGCTGCCGAGACCGCCGAGGTAGATGATCTGCTGCACCCCGGCCTTCGCGGCGGCCTCGCCGAACGCACGCGCCGCCTCGGCGTCGAGCCGCTCGAAGTCCTTGGAGTCCAGCGAGTGCACCAGGTAGTAGGCGGCCCGGCACCCCTCGAGCGCATTCGGCAGCGTCGCCGGGTCGTGCACGTCGCCGTGCACCGGGTCGCCGGCCCCGTCGTAGGTGTCGGGGTGCCGGGTCATGGCGCGTACGTCGTGCCCGGCAGCCGTCAGCTCCGGGCAGAGACGCCGGCCCACGAAGCCGGAGGCTCCCGCGACCAGGACAGGTCCAGGTGATGTCACTCGTTCTCCTCGTCGTGCAGATCTCGTCGGCGGCGTTCCGGTTGCGGCCGCTGGTGCCCGAGCTCGCCGCCGACGCGACCGCCGTACGGGCGGCCGTGGTCGGCGAACTCCTCGCGGTAGAACGACAGCGTCCAGTCACCGACGTCGACGCGCGACGCGGTCCGCAGCACGGACTCGTCGACGGGGGCGCCGTTGACCCGGGTGTCGCCCGGACGGCTCCGCCGCACCAGGACGAACTCGTCGGCCTCGTCGTGCCGCACCTCGGCGTGCACCGGGTCGAGCCCGGCCAGCCGGATGTCGCACCCCGGGTCGCTGCCGATGGTCGTGACGTCGCCGAGCAGCCCGAACACCTCCTGTCGGTCCCCCGGCCACGGGTCGGGACGAGGGGCCATGATCAGCCTGGGGTTCCCGCCGCCCCGCGGATCATGCGTGGTGGTGACCGGCTGCCGAGACCGCCGGCGGAAGGTCGGCGCGATCGGGAGCAGCGTCGTCGGCGGCGCCAGCTCCGAGGTGGGCAGCGCACCGCCTCGGGGTGCCTGGGTCCGGCCGCGGGCCAGGGACCACAGCCCCGCTCCCCGCTCGACGCGGATGTGCCGGGACCCGGTGAGCCGGCGCTGGAGCCACGACGTCCGGGGTGCGCCCAGGGTGACCAGCGGGCCCGCCGGCGCGACCACGGTCAGCGAGAGGCCCTGGCGGGCGAGCCCGTCGGCGAGCCCGCGGATCGCCCCGGCGTCGGAGCGCCCCGCGAACAGGAACGGGTCGCTGACCCGCAGCTCCAGGCCGGTGCCGGACCCGGTCAGCACGCCGGTCACGGTCCGGGCGCCCGGGATCTCGACCGAGAACTCGAGGTCGGCGTCGACGGTGAGATCGAGGGACATCGGGTCAGCTTCCGCCCGGGATGGGGCCGGCGTCACCGGCGTTGTCGCGGGTGGTGACCTGCAGGGTGCCGTTGAGCTTCCAGGTCGCGCGCGGCGCCTCGGCTCCGGTGTCACGGGGGACCTCGACGGCCATGTCGATGAAGCGGTAGTTGATCGCGGCCTGGCGGCCGGTGAGGAAGGACCACATCTCGCGGCCGAGGTCCGTCCAGTCCACGACCTCGTCGCGGTGGATGTCGCTTGTCATCGTGCTCTCCTCCGGTCGGGCCACTCGGAAAACTTGAACACTTTCCTCAACGGCCTGTTTAGGTTTACTCTGCCATGGTGAACCCGAACCCCCTCTCGACGCAACCCCCTCCGGCCGGCGCACCCACCCCGGCGGACCCCGGCCCCGGCCTGACCATCGGCGACCTCGCCCAGCGGACCGGTCTCGCGCCGGCCACCCTGCGGATGTGGGAGTCGCGGCACGGGTTCCCGCGCCCCCAGCGCCTCGACAGCGGCCACCGCAGGTACGGCGAGCACGACGTGGAGCTGGTCCAGCAGGTGCTCCGCCGGCGCGACGCCGGGGCCCGTCTCGAGGTGGCCATCGCCGGGGTGGCCCTGGCCGAAGCAGCGGTCGCAACCCCGCCGGGCGCACCGTCGGTCTACGCGGCGCTGCGCCGGCTGCACCCCCACCTGCAGCCGCAGCGGCTCAAGAAGTCCACGCTGCTCGCGCTCTCCTGGGCGATCGAGGACGAGTGCTGCTCGCGCGCCGAGCGGCCGATGATCTTCGGGGCCTTCCAGAAGGAGGACTACTACCTGGCCGCCGAGGAGCGCTGGGCCGAGCTGGCCCGGGTGGCCCGCTCGACGATGGTCTTCGCGGACTTCTCGCGGCAGCCGGCCGCTGCCGGCAGGACCACCCTGGTCGACCTGCCCGAGGACGCCCCGATGCGGCGCGAGTGGGCGGTGGTGTGCGACGCGCCCGACTATCCCGCGCTGCTCACCGCGTGGGAGCTGCCGGGCCAGTCCTCCGTGCCCGACAAGCAGCGGCTCTTCGAGTCGATCTGGACCGTCGAGCCGGCCGCCGTACGCGACGCCGCCCGGGCCTGCGCCCAGGTCGCCCAGCAGCTCGGCCACGCCGAGGCGGCGCCCCTGCTCTACGAGCTCGCGGAGAACCCTCCCCCGCCGCCGGTCGAGCTGCTGCAGGCCACGTCCCTGCTCAACCGCGTGGTGGCCTACGTCGACCGGACCCGCTGACCCGCCGGTGGCAGCGGTCTCTGCGGACCGTCGGTGCTGACCAGACCGGTCGACGGACCAGGTGTGGACGCCCGGATCATGGGTAGGACTGGGTCACCCCTGCGAGAGCCGGTCGGGGACGGAACCACCACCCGCCCCCGGCCGGCTCTGTTTCTGCCCAGGCCCGGGCGGCGGCGGCCCGGGCGTCCGTGGCTCGTGGCAGGCTGGTGCCGATGTCACCCCGGACCCTGCTCGCCGTCGACGGCAACTCGTTGCTGCACCGCAGCTTCCACGCATCCGCGCGAAGCGGGTTCCGCACGTCCGACGGCCGGCCGATGTGGGCCGTGCGCGGACTGCTGTCCCAGCTGGTCGCGGCGGTCGACCGGGTGTGCGCCGACGCCGTGGTGGTGGGGTTCGACGACCGGGCGTCCAGCGTGCGCCGGGACCGCTGGCCGTCGTACAAGGCGCACCGCGACCCCAAGCCGCAGACGCTCGAGGACCAGCTCGACGCGGCCATCGAGGTGCTCCGCGACCTCGGCATGGTCGTGGTCGTGCCGCCCGGGCTGGAGGCCGACGACGTGCTCGCCTCGGCCGCGGCGTGGGCGCCCACCGTCGGGGCGCGCACCGTCGTGGCGACGTCCGACCGCGACTCGTTCGCCCTCATCGACGAGCACACCCGGATGCTCCGCATCCTCAACGGGGGCGTGGACGCGTCCCCGCTGCTCGACCCGCACCGACTGGTGATGGTGACCGGCGTCCGGCCGGAGCAGTACCTCGACTACGCGGCGCTGCGCGGTGACGCCTCGGACAACCTGCCCGGCGTGCCGGGCATCGGCCCCAAGACGGCGGCCAAGCTGCTGGCGGAGTTCGGCACCGCACGGGCGGCGTTCGACGACGCGGCGGCGGGCGGCGAGCGGTGCCGGGCGGCACTCGGCAGGGCGACGGCGCAGAAGCTGGCGACCCAGGTGGCCCGCGAGACCTGGCAGCACAACTGTGCGGTGATGACGATGCACGCGGCGGCGCCGCTCGGGCTGGACCTGGAGGCGGGCGTCGGCTGCCTGCCGTTGGAGGAGGCTGCCGTCCGGGAGACGTTCACCCGGCTCGAGCTGCACGTGCCGACGGCCGTGCGGGCGTTGACCGGCAAGGAGCCCTCCGCCCCCCAACCGGTGGACGTGGACGCCGGCTGGGTGCCGCCGTCGCGGCCGGCGCCGATGCGGCACCCACCCCTGCGCAAGCCCGTCGAGCCCGAGCCGGCGTACGTCCAGGAGACGTTGTTCTGAGCGAGGCGGGTCCGACGGGCTTCGCCGTCCCCCGTGCACAGTCACCGCACGTGGCCCAGGGTGCGCTGGTCAGACGGGGGTCACGCAGTGGCGTCCTCGACGATGCGGCCCGCCGTACGACGTCCACCCCATCGTCGTACCTCCCCAGCCAGGTCGAGACGCTCGGTGGTGGCACTGTCGGCCATCTCGCCCCACGACTCGCGCGGCAGCATCCACATCACCTCGAACTCGTTGCCGTCGGGGTCGACGCCGTAGACGCTCTTGGTGGCGCCGTGGCTCGACTCACCGGTCAACGCGTCGAGGTTCGCCAGCGTCAGACGCGCCTGCTCGAGGTCCTCGATCGTGTCCACCTGCCAGGCCAGGTGGTAGAGCCCGACCGTGCCGGGACGGCGCGGGGGTGCGTCCGCGCCGATCCCGAAGAGGCCGAGGTCGTGATGGTTCTGCGAGCCCGCCATCCGCAGGAACACTGCGTTCGCACGGGGCTCACGGGCGACCACCTCGGTGCCGAACGCACGTGAGTAGAACTCCAGCGCCCGCTCCACGTCGGAGACGAAGAGCACTGCATGGTTGAGGCGTACGGCGGAGATGGTCATCGGATGCTCCTTCGCGGTGAGTGGTGTCAGGAGGCGGCGGGGACCGCGACGGCGGACACGTCGAACTCCAGTTTGATCTTCTCGCTGACCAGCACGCCACCGGTCTCGAGCGCGGCGTTCCAGGTCAGGCCCCAGTCCTTGCGGTTGATCGTGGTGCTGCCCTCGAAGCCGACCCGCAGGTTGCCGAAGGGGTCCCTGGCCGACCCGGCCGACTCGAAGTCGATCGAGACGGGGCGCGTCACGCCCTTGATGGTCAGGTCACCGGTGACGGTCCAGATGGACGCGTCGGCGCGGGTGACGCCCGTGGTGACGAAGGTCAGCTCGGGGAAGGTCTCCGCGTCGAAGAAGTCGGCGGAGCGCAGGTGCGCGTCCCGGTCGGCCTGGCCGGTGCTGATGCTGGCCGCGCGGATGTTCACCTTCGCAGTCGAGGCGGACGGGTCGGCGGTGTCGATGTGGACGGCGCCCTCGAACTCGCCGAACTGGCCGCGGACCGTGGTCACCATCGCGTGCCGGGCCGAGAACCCGAGCCGGGTGTGGGTGATGTCCAGCGTGTAGTCGCCGGCGATGTCGTCGACCGCGGAGGTCCCGGCGTCGAACACCGGCGCGGGGGAGGCGGCGACCGGGGCGCTGGAGGTGGCGGACTTGGTGGAACGGCTGAACAGACCCATGACGAGCTCCTGTAAGTTGAAGGTTCAAGTTATGGTTCGAGAGTACGCCGCTTCAGTTGAAGTGTCAATGTTTCGTTCGGCGGCCACGGGGACGTGCACCCTGCCGGTCCGGACGGGTGCACGGGGTCTGACGGCCGGAGGCTGCACGTCCGGGCGGCCGGGGTCAGCAGAGCGACGGGGGTGGGGCTAGGGCACCATCCAGCTGAGGACCGGGGTGGACTGCAGGCCGACGATGATGCACATCAGCACCAGCAGGCCGAGGCTCCAGCCGATGACCTTGCGGAAGATGTCACCCTCGCGACCGGCCATGCCGACGGCCGCCGCCGCGATGGCGAGGTTCTGCGGGCTGACCATCTTGCCGAGCACACCGCCGGACGAGTTCGCGGCCGCCATCAGCACCGGGTCGAGGCCGGCCTCCTTGGCGGTCTGCACCTGCAGGGCACCGAACAGCGCGTTGGCCGAGGTGTCCGAGCCGGTCACGGCCACGCCGATCCAGCCGAGGATCGGCGAGAGGATGGCGAACGCTCCCCCGGTGCCGGCGAGCCAGGCGCCGAGCGAGGTGGTCTGTCCCGACAGGTTCATCACGTAGGCCAGCGCGAGCACGGCCATCACCGTGATGATCGCGGACTTCAGCTCGACGTACGTACGCACGTAGGTCCGCACGGCCTCAGCGGGCGAGACCTTGAGGATCAGCGCCGTGATGATGCCCGCGAGGACCATCATCGTGCCGGCGGCGGGCAGCCAGTTGAAGTTGTACGTCGTCGTGGAGACCGGATCGCCGGCGGCGTTGAGCACCTCCAGGCCCGGCCACGCGAACGCGTAGGTGAACGGCTTCTCGGCCAGGAACTCCTTGACCGCGGTGATGTTGATGATCGAGAAGATCGCGATGATCACGAGGTACGGCGCGTAGGCCTTCGCCACGTCGGCGCGGCTGTCGCGGACCGGACCGTCGTGCGTGGCGGTGGCACCCGCGCCGGCACCGACTCCCGCACCGGTGGGGACCTTCACGTCCGCGCCTTCGGCGGTGAGCACCTCGGCCGGCTTCCACACGCGCAGCAGCAGCACGACGGCGGCGGCCGCAACCAGCGAGGCGACGATGTCCGCGAGCGGGACGGAGATGTAGTTGGCCGCCACGAACTGGGCGAGACCGAACGCGACACCACAGACGAGCGCCGGCAGCCAGGTGTGCTTGATGCCGCGCTTGCCGTCCACGACGAGCACCAGGATCAGCGGGACGATCACGGCCAGGATCGGAGTCTGGCGACCCACCATCCCGCCCAGCGTGTCGACGGTCAGGCCCGGGTCGTTGCTGGCCCCGGAGGAGACGGTGGCCAGGGTGACGATCGGGGTGGCGAGAGCACCGAACGCGACCGGTGCGGTGTTCGCGATCAGTGCGACCGCAGCCGCCTTGACCGGCTTGAACCCCAGCGCCATCAGCATCACGACGGTGATCGCGACCGGCGTACCGAAGCCGGCCAGCGCCTCGAGCAGCGCGCCGAAGCAGAAGGCGATGATGATCGCCTGGATCCGCTGGTCGGGGCTGACCTTCTCGAACGACCGTCGCAGCACGTCGAAGTGCCCGGAGACGACGGTCAGGTTGTAGACCCAGATCGCGTTGATCACGATCCACAGGATCGGGAAGAACCCGAACGCCGCGCCCTCGGTGCCGGCGAGCAGCGCCTGCCCGACCGGCATCTCGAAGAGCACGACCGCGACCGCGAGGGCGACGGCGAGGGAGATCAGCCCGGCCAGCCACGCCTTGAGCCGCAGGCCGCCGAGCAGGACGAAGAGGGTGAGCAGGGGTACGGCGGCACACAGAGCGCTCAGTGCGAGCGAGCCGCCGACCGGGTCGAGGGTCTGCTGGAACATGACATCTCCCGAGTTGGGTGGGAAGGGACTAGGCGGGGACGAACGTGCTCGCGGGAGTGCCACGGATCGAGGCGTCGAGCACCTCGATGGTGTGCGCCATCCCCATCGGGTGGCCGGACCGCTCGATCGCGGAGGTGACCTGCATCAGGCAGCCGGGGTTGGCGGTGACCAGCACCTGGGCCCCGGTGGCGACGATGTTGGCGGCCTTGCGGTCGCCGAGCTCGCGCGCCGGCTCGGGGTTGACGATGTTGTAGATCCCGGCCGAGCCGCAGCACAGCTCGGGCTCGGCGATCTCCTTCAGCGCCAGGCCCGGGATCGCCTCGAGCAGCCGCCGCGGCTGTGCGCGCACCCCTTGGGCGTGCGCGAGGTGGCAGGCGTCGTGGTAGGCGATCGTCATGTCGAGCGGGTGCCGCGGGGCGACCGGGCCGAGCTCGTCGAGGATCTCCGAGACGTCGCGGACCCTCTCGGCGAACGCCTTCGCGCGGTCGGCGTACGCCGGGTCGTCGGCCAGCAGCGCGGCGTACTCCTTCATCGTCGAGCCGCAGCCGGCGGCGTTCACGACGATCCGCTCGACGCCGGTGGACTCGAAGGAGTCGACCAGCTTGCGGGCGTACTTCTGCGCCTCGACCTCGCGGCCGTTGTGCACCGACAGCGCACCGCAGCAGCCCTGCGCGGCCGGGACGACGACGTCACAGCCCTCGGCCTGCAGCACCCGGGCGGTGGCGGAGTTCACGCCCGGGAAGAACGCACCCTGCACGCAGCCGGTGAGCAGGCCCACCACGGCGCGACGCTCGCCGGTCGCCGGGATGTAGGGCGGCAGCGGCTCCGGCCTGCCGAGACGGGGCGCGAGGCTCTCCATCGCGGCGAGCTGCGGCGCCAGCCGCTCCAGCAGACCGGTGCGGCGCATCGCCCGGTCGAGCCCGGAGGCCTGCAGCACACGCAGGGGCCCGCGGAGCAGCCTGAGCCGCTTCGGGTGCGGGAACAGCGAGAAGATCAGCCCGCGCAGCGCCTTGTCCTTGGTCGAGCGCTCGTGCCGCCGCTCGACCTGGGCGCGGGTCTGCTCGATCAGGGTGTCGTACTGCACGCCCGACGGGCACGCGGTCACGCAGGCCATGCAGCCGAGGCAGGCGTCCCAGTGCGACACCATCGAGTCGCTCATCGGCTCGCCCTCGAGACCCTCCTTCATCAGGTAGATCCGGCCGCGCGGAGAGTCCATCTCCTCGCCCCACAGGACATAGGTCGGACAGGTCGGCAGGCAGAAGCCGCAGTGCACGCAGTCGCCGATCAGCGCCGCGTCCGGCGGGTGGTGCTCGTCGAACGCACCACCGGGTGCGGGCATGCCGAGGTCGATGATGCTGCCGGTCTCGCCGGTGGCGGCACCGTCCGCGGCCTGTCGGGAGGTCTGGTCGGGAGTGCCGGTCTCGTGCGTCATCCTCAGATGCCTCCCACGTATCGGCCCGGCGCGAGCCGGTGGTCGGGGTCGAACTGGTCCTTGACCCGGCGCATCAGGTCGAGTGCGGGCACCGGCCCCCAGACGTCGACGCCGGCCTTCACCTCGGCAGGCGCGTCGACGACGACGGTGGTGCCGCCGTGCTGCGCGCAGGCACCTCTCAGCCGGTCGACCGCGGCGCTGACCGCGTCGACGGGTGTGCCGGGCGCGATCGCGGCGTACACGACGCCGGTCCCGGCCGAGCCGCGCACCGCGACGGGCACCCCGGCGTCACCGGCGGCGGCCAGCACGTCGGACAGGCCCGAGAGCACGAAGGTCAGCTTGAGCGCGGTGGCGCGCTGGTCGCCGGTGGCCGCGACGTCCCAGGGGTACGTCGCACCGCCGGCCGGGGCCTCGGAGGACTCCGTCGAGGTCTCGCCGAGCAGGGCGCGCACGGTGGCGGCACGACCCTCGACGCCCTCGACGCGTCCCTCGAGGAGAACGCTCACCGCCCCCTGGCCGTCCGGTGTCCAGTCGACCTCGACGGCAGCGGGAACGGCCTGCGCGTGCACCACCGACTGGACGAGCCGCTGCGCCTCGGCCGGGTCGGCGGCCGGGACGCTCACCCAGCGGTGCGCGGCGGGCACGGGGTGCAGCCGGAAGATCGCCTCGGTGACGACGGCGAGCGTGCCGGACGAGCCGATCACCAGCTTGCCGACGTCGTAGCCCGCGACGTTCTTCACGACCCGTCCGCCGGCCTTGGCGACGACGCCGTCGGCGCGCACCACGGTGACCCCGATGAGCAGGTCGCGGGCGGTGCCGACGGCGACGCGGCGCGGACCGCTGGCGTTGGTGGCGAGGGTGCCGCCGATGCTCGCACCGGGCACGGTCTCGTCGAGCGCGAGCCGCTGACCGCCCTGGGCCACGACCTGCTGCAGGTCGGCGAGCCGGGTGCCGGCCTGGGTGGCCACGATCAGGTCACCGGCGGCGTGGTCGAGCACCTGGTCGAGCGCGCTCACGTCGAGCAGCACGTCGGCGCTCGACGGCGGCGTGCCCCACGACATCTTGGTGCCGCGCCCGCGGGGGACCACCGTGAGGCCGTGCGCCGCGGCTGCGCGCAGCACCTCGGCGACCTGGCCGGTGTCGGCGGGTCGGGCGACGAGCGCGGGGCGGACCCCGTCGACGTGGTCCTCGGGCTGCGCGTCCTGCACGTCGGCGCAGGCCGAGGCGACCGCCTCGCGCGCCGTACGGTCGATCGCGGTCGAGGTCATCAGAACACCTCCGCGATTCCGGCTTCGGCCAACGGGTGGGCGCCCTTGTGACGTCCGGGCACCTCCCCGCACAGCCGGGGTGTCGGGAACACCTTGCCGGGGTTGGAGATGTTGTGTGGGTCGAAGGCGCAGCGCACCATCTGCATCGTGTCGAGGTCCTCGTCGGTGTACATCCGCGGCATGTACTTCGCCTTGTCCATGCCGACGCCGTGCTCCCCGGTGATCGACCCGCCGTGCGAGATGCAGAGGTCGAGGATCGCCCCGCTGACCCGCTCGGCGGCGTCGCCCGCACCCTCGACGGCGTCGTCGAAGAGCACCAGCGGGTGCAGGTTGCCGTCACCGGCGTGGAAGACGTTGGCCACCCGGACACCGGACGACGTGGACAGGTCCGCGATCGCCTTGAGCACCTCGGGCAGCGCGGTGCGCGGGATGACCCCGTCCTGGACGATGTAGTCGGGGCTGATCCTGCCCACCGCGGCGAACGCGGACTTGCGGCCCTTCCAGATCAGCGCCCGTTCGGCCGGGTCGGTGGCCAGCCGCTGCTCGAACGCGCCGTTCTCGGCGCACAGCCGCTCGACGTCGGCATACTCCTGCTCGACCTCGACCGAGGCGCCGTCGAGCTCGATGACCAGCACCGCGCCGGCTCCGTCGGGGTAGTTGCAGTGCACCGCGGCCTCGGCGGCCTCGATGGCCAGGGCGTCCATCATCTCGATGGCGGCGGGCACGATGCCGGCGGAGATGATCGCCGACGTGGCGGCGCCGGCCTGGTCGGTCGTCTCGAAGCCGACCAGGATGGTGCGGACCTCCTCGGGCAGCCGGACCAGCCGGACGGTCGTCGACGTGACGATCCCCAGCGTGCCCTCGGACCCGACCACGGCACCGAGCAGGTCGTAGCCCGGGCTGTCGGGCGCCGCCCCGCCGAGCTCGACGGTGTCCCCGTCGGGCGTGACGAAGTCGGCGCCGAGGACGTGGTTGGTGGTGAAGCCGTACTTCAGGCAGTGCGCGCCCCCGGAGTTCTCCGCGACGTTGCCGCCGATGGAGCAGATCTGCTGGCTCGAGGGGTCCGGCGCGTAGTAGTAGCCGTGCGGCGTCGCGGCCCTGGTGACGTCGAGGTTGATCACGCCGGGGTCCACGACGGCCCGCTGGTCCTCACGGCGTACCGCGGTGATCGTGCGCATCTTGGACGTCACGATGAGCACGCCGTCCGCGTGCGGCAGCGCCCCACCCGAGAGGCCGGTGCCCGAGCCGCGGGCGACGAACGGCACCCGGTGCTCCGCGCACGAGCGGACGACGGCGGCGAGCTGTGCGGCATCCTCCGGTACGACGACCAGGGCCGGTGTCACGCGGTAGTGCGCGAGACCGTCGCACTCATACGTCCGCAGTCGCGCCCGGTCGTTGATCACCCCGCCCGGCGGGATCAGTCCCCGTGCGGTCGCGGCCACCGCGGCGACCCCGGTGGTCGCGGGGCCTGGGCGGCTGGGGTCCTCGACGTCGGTGGCCACGTCCGGACACCTCGCTTTCGGCATAGTTTCCGCATGTCAGAAGAACTTTTCCGCGATGCAGGCACCCTAGGCGTGTGCTCGCGGTCCCGGCAAGGCGTTGCCCGGTCGGACCTGTCAGTCCGGCTGGGCGGTGAGCCCGGCGCTCGTGATCCCGGCGACGGCGGCAGCCTCGTCGTTGTCCGAGCTGTCGCCCGTGACGCCGACGGCGCCGACGAGCCCGCCCTCCGCGTCCCGGACCAGCACGCCGCCCGGCACCGGCACGAGCGAGCCGCCGACGGCCGACGTGACCGCCGCGATGAAGTAGGGCTGCTGCTCGGCGCGGCCCATGATCGACCGGGAGCCCATGCCGAGAGACAACGCGCCGTGCGCCTTGCCGTAGCCGATCTCGAAGCGCTTCATCGACGAGCCGTCCTCGCGCTCGACAGCCACCACGTGGCCGCCGGCGTCGAGGACCACGACCGTCATCGGCTTGAAGCCGGCGCCCGCCGCGTGCTCACGGGTCCCGGCGATGATCGCGCGGGCGGTGTCCAGGTCCATGCTCATCAGGCGGTCCTCCGCTCGGTGGTCTTCCGGCTGGCCCGACGCCGGTGCAGGATCGGCTCGGTGTAGCCGCTCGGCTGCTCGAGGCCCTCGAAGATCAGGGCCCGCGCCGCCAGGAACGCGTCGCCGTCGAAGCCCGGCGCCATCGCGTCGTACGTCGGGTCGCCGGCGTTCTGCTCGTCGACGACGGCGGCCATCCGGCGCAGCGTCTCGTCGACCTGGTCGGCGCTGACCACGCCATGGTGCAGCCAGTTGGCCACGTGCTGCGCGGAGATCCGGCAGGTCGCCCGGTCCTCCATCAGCGGCTCACCGGTGATGTCAGGGACCTTGGAGCACCCGACGCCGGCGTCGACCCAGCGCACGACGTACCCGAGCAGGCTCTGGATGTTGTTGTCGATCTCGGCCTGCCGGTCGCCTGGAGACCAGGAGGTCGGGTCACCCAGCGGGATCGTCAGCAGGTCGGCCCGGGTGGCGCGACGGCCACCCTGCAGCTCCTCCTGGCGGGCGCGGACGTCGACCTGGTGGTAGTGGATCGCGTGGATGGTGGCCGCGGTCGGCGAAGGCACCCAGGCGCAGCTCGCGCCGGCCTGCGGGTGGTCGACCTTGGCGGCGAACATGTCGGCCAGGCTGTCGGGTGCGGCCCACATGCCCTTGCCGATCTGCGCGCGGCCGAGCAGCCCACAGGCCAGGCCGATGTCGACGTTCGAGTCCTCGTAGGCCTTGATCCAGGTCTCGCCCTTCATGTCGTTCTTGCGCACGACCGGGCCGGCGAGCATCGAGGTGTGGATCTCGTCGCCGGTGCGGTCGAGGAAACCGGTGTTGATGAAGGCGACCCGCTCGCGCGCGGCCTCGATGCAGGCCTTGAGGTTCAGCGTCGTACGACGCTCCTCGTCCATGATCCCGACCTTGATGGTCAGCGGCGGCAGGCCGAGCACCTGCTCGACCCGGGTGAACAGCTCGACGGTGAAGGCGACCTCGTCGGGCCCGTGCATCTTCGGCTTGACGACGTACATCGAGCCGGTCCGCGAGTTGGCCAGCCCCGACTCACCACGGATGTCCTTCATGCTGCCCAGCGCGGTGACGAGCGCGTCGAGGATGCCCTCGGGGACCTCGTTGCCGTCGCGGTCGAGCACGGCGTCGGTGGTCATCAGGTGGCCGACCTGGCGGATGAACAGCAGCGCGCGACCCGGCAACGTCACCTCCCCGCCGTCCGGGGCGGTGTAGGTGCGGTCGGGGTTCATCGCACGGGTGAAGGTCTTCCCGTTCTTGGTGACCTCCTCCGCGAGCCGGCCGTCCATGAGCTGCAGCCAGTTGCGGTAGCCGACCACCTTGTCCTCGGCGTCGACCGCGGCCACGGAGTCCTCGAGGTCCATGATCGTGGAGACCGCGGACTCGAGCAGCAGGTCCTTCACGCCGGCGGCGTCGGTCGAGCCGATCGCGTCGTCCCGGTCGACCTGGATCTCGACGTGCAGGCCGTGGTGGACCAGCAGCACGGCCTCCGGGGCCGCGGCGTCACCGCGGCTGCCGACGAGCTGCGACGGGTCGGCGAGCCGGACCACGTCGTCCTTGAGCGTGACGGCCAGCCCGTCGGCGTCCACGGCGTACGACGTCGCGTCGGCGTGGGAGCCGCCGGCCAGCGGGAAGTGCTCGTCCAGGAGGGCTCGGCCGCGGGCGATGACCTCGTCGCCGCGCGCGGTGTTGTAGCTCTCGCCGGGCGCGAGGTCACCGTCGCGCGGCACCACGTCGGAGCCGTAGAGCGCGTCGTACAGCGACCCCCACCGGGCGTTCGCGGCGTTGGTGGCGAAGCGGGCGTTCAGCAGCGGGACGACCAGCTGCGGCCCGGCGATGCGCGCCACCTCGTCGTCGACGTTGTCGGTGCTGACCTCGAAGTCGGCCGGCTCGTCGAGCAGGTAGCCGATCTCGGTGAGGAACGCGGTGTAGGTCTCCGCGTCAGGGATCCCGGGGTGCTCCCGGTGGAACGCGTCGATGCGGGTCTGCAGCTCGTCGCGACGGGCGAGCAGCTCGCGGTTGCGCGGGGCGAGGTCGTGGATGACCGCGTCCGCCCCCTCCCAGAACGCCTGCGGATCCACACCCGAGCCGGGCAGGGCCTCCTCGACGATGAAGCGATGGAGGCTCGCGGCAACGCCGAGCCCCCCGACCTGAACGCGCTGATCCATGGAACACCCTTGCCTGTTTTTTCGTATTGTGGAAGTCTTCATCTCTATCTTGGAAAACTAGGCAGTCGCACCCGGTGCTGTCAACCATCCCGTCCCACCGGCGCCCCGGTCGCGACGTCCAGGAGGACGTGGTACCCATGCCCAACCCGGAGAACGACAAGCGCCGGGACGGTGGCGTGCAGTCGCTGCACCGGGCCCTCGACCTCGTGGAGGTCGTCGCCGCCCGGGGCGGTCACCTGACCATCGGCGAGATCGCCGCGGCCACCGACGTCCCGCTACCCACTGTGCACCGGCTGCTCCGCACCCTCGTCGACCGCGGGTACATGCGCCAGATGCCCAACCGCCGCTACGCCCTCGGGTTCCGGTTGGTGCCGCTCGGCGCCGCGGCGAGCTCGATGGTGGGCGCGGACACCGAGGTGGTCCTGGGTCGGCTGGTCGACGCGCTCGGCGAGACCGCCAACCTGGCGATCCTTTCCGGGTCCCACGCGGAGTACGTCGCCCAGGTGCCGTCGCGGCACACGATGCGGATGTTCACCGAGGTCGGCCGGCAGGTGGACCTGCACTGCACGGGCGTGGGCAAGGCCCTGCTCGGCCAGCTCGACGACGACCGGGTGCGCAAGATCGTCCGACGTGTCGGGCTGAAGCGGCAGACCGAGCACACCCTGGTCACCGAGGCCGACCTGCTGGCCGACCTCACCGAGGTGCGCGCCCGCGGCTACGCGCTCGACGAGCAGGAGCAGGAGGCAGGTGTCCGCTGCGTCGCCGTGCCGGTCGGACCGGAGCCGATGTCGTGGATGGCGGTGTCCGTCTCCGGCCCGGTCACCCGGATGACCGACGAGCTCGTCGCTCGCGCGGTGCCGCTCCTGCGCGAGGCCGGCCGGCAGCTGACCAGCCGGATGCTCAGCTCGGACTGACGGGGGCCGGCGTGGACGCCGGGACAACGACGAGGCCCCGGACGCGTTCCGCGTCCGGGGCCGTCGTGTGCTGTGGCAGGTGAAGGATTCGAACCTTCGAAGGCAAAGCCGACGGATTTACAGTCCGCTCCCATTGGCCGCTCGGGCAACCTGCCGTGGTGACCCCAGATTGTCACTGGCTCACCGGGACGAAAGAATAGCGCAGCACCATCCGAGACTTAAATCGGCAGAGCACCTGCCCGGAGGGACAACTCGTCATGGCCGACTCGTCGTTCGACATCGTCAGCAAGCTCGACCAGCAGGAGATCGACAACGCGATCAACCAGGCACAGCGCGAGATCACCCAGCGGTTCGACTTCAAGAACACCGGCGCCTCCATCGAGCGGTCCGGCGAGCACGGCGTGGAGATCTCCGCGAACGCCGACGACCGGGCGTCCGCCGTACTCGACGTCTTCAAGGACAAGCTGATCAAGCGCAACCAGTCCCTGAAGGTGCTCGAGGCCGGTGAGCCGCGCCAGTCCGGCAAGGAGTCCAAGATCTCGGTCGAGCTCAAGGAGGGCATCTCCCAGGAGCAGGCCAAGAAGGTCGGCAAGCTGATCCGCGACGAGGGCCCCAAGGGCGTGAAGGTCCAGGTCCAGGGTGACGAGCTGCGGGTGTCGAGCAAGAAGCGCGACGACCTGCAGTCCGTGATCTCCCTGGTCAAGGGCCAGGACTACGACTTCCCGGTGCAGTTCACCAACTACCGGTGACCCGTCGGGGATAGTCCGTGACGGTCTGCAGGATTTTCCGGGCTCGGAACCTGCAGACCGTCACGGACTATCGGCGCCTCAGCTCAGGTGTGTCGGCTGCGGATGGGACTTGTGCTGCTCGTCCTGGCCGCGCTCACCGCCGGCCCCGGTGCTGCCGCCGTGCCCGTCCTTGGCGGGCTCGAGCCGCACGATGACCGACTTCGAGGTCGGGCAGTTGCTGCCGAGCGCCGTCGAGTCGAGCGGGATCAGCGGGTTGGTCTCCGGGTAGTAGGCCGCGGCACAGCCCCGGGGCTGGTCGTAGGGCACCACCCGGAAGGACGACGCGGACCGCTCCGACCCGTCGGTCCACTCGCTGACCAGGTCGACGAGCTGGTTCGCCTCGAGGCCCAGCGCAGTGATGTCGTCGGGGTGCAGGAACACCACCCGGCGGCCGCCGGAGACGCCGCGGTAGCGGTCGTCGAGCCCGTAGATCGTGGTGTTGAACTGGTCGTGCGACCGCAGGGTCTGCATCAGCAGCCGGCCCTCGGGCACATGCAGTACGTCGACCGGGCTGACCGCGAACATCGCCGCACCCGCCTTGGTCTCGAACGTGCGGGTGTCGCGGGGCGGGTGCGGCAGCACGAACCCACCGGGACGGTCCACCTTCTGGTCGTACGCCTCGCAGCCGGGAACCACGCGGGCGATGCGCCGGCGGATCTCGGTGTAGTCGTTGCGGAACGCGTCCCAGGGCAGGTCGTGCCGGTCCCCGAGGGTCGCCTTCGCCATCGAGCAGACGATGTCGACCTCGGAGCGCAGGTGCGGGCTGGCCGGCTCGAGCGGCCCCTGGGAGGCGTGCACCGCGCACACCGAGTCCTCGACGGTGATCCGCTGGATGCGTCCGCCGGTCCGGTCCTTCTCGGTGCGGCCCATGGTCGGCAGGATCAGCGCGGTCCGGCCGGGTACGACGTGCGACCGGTTGAGCTTGGTCGAGATCTGCACGGTCAGCTCGGCGTTGCGCATCGCCGCCTCGGTCACGTGCGAGTCCGGGGTGGCCGACACGAAGTTGCCGCCGAGCCCCACGAACACCCGGGCGTCACCGTCGCGGAAGGCGCGGATGGAGTTGACGGTGTCCAGACCGTGCTCGCGCGGCGGGTCGAACCCGAACTCCTTCTGGATCGAGTCGAGGAAGTGCTGCGGCGGACGCTCCCAGATGCCCATCGTGCGGTCGCCCTGGACGTTGGAGTGGCCGCGTACCGGGAACAGACCGGCGCCGGGCCGGCCGATGTTGCCCTGCAGCAGCGCGACGTTGACGATCTCCTTGACCGTGGCCACCGCGTTGCGGTGCTGGGTGATGCCCATCGCCCAGCAGATGACGGTCGCCGAGGAGTCGCGGAACATCGTGGCGGCTTCCTCGATCTGGGCCCGGCTCAGGTCGGTGGCCCGCTCGACGGCGCCCCAGTCGACGGCGGCCACGTGCTTGGCCCAGTCCTCGAAGCCGACGGTGTGCCGCTCGACGAAGTCCCGGTCGATGCAGCCCCACTGCAGCAGCAGCGACCCGATCGCCTGGAGCAGCGCGAGGTCCCCGTTGATCCGCACCGGCAGGTGCAGGTCGGCGAGCTCGGTGCCCACGCCGCTGACGCCCCGCGGGGTCTGCGGGTTGCGGAAGCGGACGAAGCCGGCCTCCTTGAGCGGGTTGATCGCGAGGATCTTCGCGCCGTTCTTCTTCGCCTTCTCCAGGGCGGTGAGCATCCGCGGGTGGTTGGTGCCCGGGTTCTGCCCCATCAGCACGATCAGCTTGGCGTCGTACACGTCCTGCATCGTCACGCTGGCCTTGCCGATCCCGATCGACTCCTGGAGCGCGATCGACGTCGACTCGTGGCACATGTTCGAGCAGTCCGGCATGTTGTTGGTGCCGAAGGCGCGGGCGAACAGCTGGTAGGCGAACGCGGACTCGTTGGAGGCACGGCCCGAGGTGTAGAACACCGCCTCGTCGGGGCTGTTCAGCCCGCGGAGCCGATCCCCGATGAGCGCGAACGCGTCGTCCCAGCTGATCGGCGTGTAGTGGGTGGCCCCCTCGCGCAGCACCATCGGCTCGGTGATCCGGCCCTGCTTGCCGAGCCAGAACTCGGTGCGCTCGGCCAGCTCGGCGACCGAGTGCCGGGCGAAGAAGTCCGGCCCCACGCGGGCCTTGTCGGCCTCCTCGGCGACGGCCTTGGCGCCGTTCTCGCAGAACTCCGCGGTGTGCCGGTGGTCGGGGTCCGGGTCCGGCCAGGCGCAGGACATGCAGTCGAAGCCGTCGGCCTGGTTGAGCTTGAGCAGCGTCTTGGCGGTGCGGGTGGGCCCCATCTCCTGCAGGGCCCGCTTCATCGAGACTGCGACGGCGGTGACCCCGGCTGCCGCGTGCTTCTGGTGGTGCACCTCGACGTTGCTCTCGTCGACGTCTCGTTCGTTTCCGTGGCCGCGCATCAGCAGATGTCCTCTCATCGATCCGTCTCCTTGAAGCCTGTACCACCCAGGAGATTTCTCAAGCGTGCACCACTAGCCGAAGGCGCCGAGCACGGGGTCGAGGAGCCAGCCGGGGAAGACCGAGAACACCAGGCCGGCGGTGAACGTCATGCCGATCGCGACCGCGACCCCGTTCGGGACGTCGTACCGGGAGGCGCCCGCCACCTCCGACGCCCGGAACAGCTCGGCCAGCCAGCGGGCGTAGTAGACCAGCCCGATCGCGACGTTGGCCGCCATCACCACCGCGAGCCAGGTCGCGGGGCCGGCGGCCGCGTCGAACACGACGACCTTGGCGAGCAGGCCGATGATGCCGGGCGGCAGGCCCGCCAGCGCGAGCAGCGCGAACGCCATCGGCCAGCCGGCGCCGGGCTCGTCGCGGACCAGCCCGCGGTAGTCCGAGAGCCGCTGGGCGGGATGGCGGGTGCCGACGACGGCTGCGACCGCGAAGGCGCCGAGGTTCACGAAGGCGTAGATCGCGAGGTAGCCCATCGTGGCGCCCACCGTCCGGCCACCGGCCGCGGCGGCGCCGAAGGGCACCAGGATGTAGCCGGCCTGCGCCACCGAGGACCAGGCCAGCAGCCGGATCGCGTGCTGCTGGCGGAGCGCGAGCACGTTGCCGACCGTCATGGTCAGTGCCGCGAGCATCCCCACGACCGGCGCCCAGACGTCGGCGAGGGACGGCAGGGCGCCGTCGAGGACGAGCACCAGGCCGACGAAGCCGGCCGCCTTGGAGACGACGGAGAGGTACGCCGCGACCGCGACCGGTGCGCCGACGTAGGTGTCCGGCACCCACATGTGGAACGGGACGGCGGCGACCTTGAACGCGAGACCGACGATGGTGAGCAGCCCCCCGACGACCGCGACCTGGCGCAGGTCGAGGTCACCGCGGAGGAAGACGTCTATCGGGCCGAGGAACACCGACCCGGTCGCGCCGTACAGCAGGGAGACGCCCATCAGCATCACCGCCGTGGAGACCACCGAGACCAGGAAGAACTTCACCGCGGCCTCGGCGGCCCGGGCGTCGCCCCGGCGCAGCCCGGTCATCGCGAACGCCGGCAGGGACACCAGCTCCAGGGCGACGACCAGGGTGACGAGGTCGCGCGACGCCGCGATGGTCAGAGCGCCGGTCGCGGAGCAGAGCAGCAGGAAGTTCCACTCCCCCAGCGGCGTGCGCCCCTCGGCGACGGCGACCGTGCCGATCAGCGCGACGACCGCGGTGCCGAACAGCGTGATCCCCCAGAACACCAGGGTCAGCGCGCTCACCTCGAACGAGCACGGCGCCGGCCCGGCGAGCGGACGCACGATGCAGAACGTCGAGCGGGTCTCACCCCACAGCGGCAGCGCGAAGCCCGCGGCGACGACCACCGCGAGCACGGTCAGGGTGGCCGGGACGAGCGCGGCCCCACGGCTGCGCGGCGGCCCGGCGAACGCGTCGACGAGCAGCACCAGGACCGCCGCGACCGCCAGCACCACCGGTGGGGCGATCGCGAGCCAGTCGATGTCCTGGGTCATCCGAGCCCCCCGAAGAACGCCTGCGCGGCGACGCGGACCGGGGTGAGCAGCAGGCCCGGCGCGACGCCGAGCACCAGGGTCAGCACGACCAGCGGCGACCAGGTCACCCACTCCGCGCCGTCGACGTCCGCCCGCAGCGCGCCGGCCATCGCCGTACCGGGGTCGACCTCGGCGGTGGCGAGCTCGATCGACGCGACGTCCTCGTTGACGGGGCGTACGGCGGTCGGGGCGCCCTGCAGCATGCCGCGCATGAGGGCCAGGAAGTACGCCGAGGTGAGGATCACGCCGAGGGCGGCGATCACGGCGAGCACCACGAAGGTCGGGCCGGGCAGCCCGTCACCGCTGTACACCGCCGACCGGATCGCGAGCATCTCGCCCCAGAACCCGGCCAGACCGGGCAGGCCGAGCGAGGCCATCGCGCCGAACGCGAACAGCGCGGCGAGCCGCGGGACGGCGCCGTAGAGCACGCTCAGCCGGGCCAGGTCCCCCGTGCCGTAGCGGTCCTTGATCGCCCCGGCCAGGAAGAACAGCAGCCCCGTGATCAGCCCGTGCGCGACGCTGGCGTAGACCGCGGCCTGTACGCCGCCGACCGTGAAGGTCGCGACGGCGAGCACCACGAAGCCCATGTGGCCGACGCTGGAGTAGGCGATCAGCCGCTTCAGGTCGGTCTGGGCGAGGCAGGCCAGCGCGGCGTACACGATGCCGACGACCGCGAGACCGGCCACGAACGGCGCGAGCAGCCGCCAGGACGGGTCGGTCACCGGCAGCCAGAACCGCACGAAGCCGTAGGTGCCGAGCTTGAGCAGCACCGCCGCCAGCACGACCGACCCGACCGTGGGCGCCTTCGAGTGCGCGTCGGGCAGCCAGATGTGCAGCGGCCACAGCGGGGTCTTGACGGCGAGGCCGAGGGCGACGAGCACGGCGGCGGTCACCCCGGCCGCACCCGAGGGCCGGTACGTCGCGGCGATCTGCACGATGTCGAACGTCCCGGCCTGCGACCGCACGATCATGAAGCCGACCAGCATCAGCGCCGAGCCGAGCACCGTGAACACCAGGAACCGGGTCGCCGCGCGACGCCGGCCGGGCTCGTCGTGCCGGTCGCCCCACCCGTCGATCACGAACCACATCGGGATCAGGGCGACCTCGAAGAACGCGAAGAACAGCACCAGGTCGAGCGCCAGGAAGCTGCCGAGCACACCGGCCTCGATGAGCAGCAGCAGGGCCGCCAGCCGGCCCCGGGACGCTCCGCCCGGGACGTGCCCGTCGACCGGGTCGCGACGCGGCCGGACCAGCGCGAGCAGGCAGAGCGCGAGCACCAGGGTGGTCATCACGACGAGCGGCCCGCTGATCCCGTCCAGTCCCAGGTGCCAGCGCACGTCGAGCTGGGCGATCCAGGGGCGGTCGACGTACGACGCGTCCAGGGCGGCGGTGCCGGCGACGTACGCCCACACCGACCAGCCGAGGGTCAGGAGGCCGCCGAGCGCCGCGACGACCACCGCCCCTCTCCCCCGCTGGGCCAGCAGGCCGGTGAGCACCGCGAACGCGAACGGCAGCGCGATCAGGCCGTTGAGCAGGACGGCGTTCACGCGAGCACCCCCGCGGCGACCGCGATCGCTGCCGCGCCCACGACGACGACCATCAGGTAGCCCTGGACGCTGCCGTTCTGGGCGCGCCGCAACAGCCCGCCCAGCCCGCGCGCGGACGCGGCCGCCCCGTCGGCGTACGCGTCGATCACGTCGCGGTCGCCGGCGCGTGCGAGCACGGCGAGCCGCCGGACGGGCCGCACCAGGGCCAGGTCCCAGACCCGGTCGATGGGCGGGTGCGGCACGACGACCGGCTTCCACATCTCCCGGCCGCGGCGCTGGTACCGCCACAGCACCACCGCGCCGGTGACCAGGACCAGCAGGGTCATCAGCACCGCCGTCGACGGGTGGAAGAGGTCCACGTCGTTGCCGGGACCGAGCAAAGCGGGGACGGCGACCGCGAGCCCGCCGAGCGCGGTCGGGACGGCGAGCACGACCAGCGGCACCCGCATCACCGCGGGCGCGTCGTGGACCGCGTCCTCGGCCGGACCGGGGCCGAAGAACACCAGCAGCCAGGCCCGCAGCGAGTAGGCCACCGTGAGCACCGCGGTCGCCACCATCGACGCGAGCAGCAGCCACGCCACCCACGGCCACACCAGCCGGCCGTGCAGCGCCTCCTCGTAGGTGGACTGGATGATCGCGTCCTTGGTGAAGAAGCCGACCATCGGTACGACGCCGGCGAGCGCGGCGAAGCCGAGGGTCATCGTCACGAAGGTGTCGGGCATCTTCTCGCGCAGGCCGCCCATCGTGTCCATCGACGTGGAGCCGCCGACCGCGTGCACCACCGAGCCGGCGGCCAGGAACAGCAGCGCCTTGAACGCGCCGTGCGCGAGCAGGTGCAGCACCGCCGCTGACCAGGCACCGGCGGCCAGCCCGCCGAACATGTAGGCCAGCTGGCTGACCGTCGACCAGGCGAGGACGCGCTTGAGGTCGTTGGTGTACAGCGCGTAGAGCGCGCCGAGGAACATCGTCGCCGCCGCGACCAGGGCGAGCAGGGTGAGAGCGGACGGCGCGGAGAGGAACAGCGGGTACATGCGGGCCACCAGGAACACCCCGGCCGCGACCATGGTGGCCGCGTGGATCAGCGCGGAGATCGGCGTCGGACCCGGCATCGCGTCCGGCAGCCAGGTGTGGAACGGCACCTGCGCGGACTTGCCGGTCACCGCGACCGCGACGAGCATCGCCGGCAGCCACAGCTCGTCGCGCGGCAGCGCCCCGCTCGTGATCGCGTCCATCACGGTGCTGATCCGGTAGGACCCGAACCGCTGTCCGAGCACCAGGATCGCGAAGAGCAGCCCCAGGTCCGCCGTACGCGTGATCAGGAACGCCTTCACCGCGCCGGCCCGTGCATCGGCCAGCTCCCAGTGGTGCGCGATCAGGAAGTAGGAGCACGCACCCATCAGCTCCCATCCGACCAGCAGCATCCACAGGTCGTCGGCAGTCACCACGGTGACCATCGCCCCGGTGAACAGCGACACGAGCGCGGCGTACGACGGGTAGCGCGGGTCGTGCTCGAGGTAGCCCAGGGAGTACACCTGCACCAGGAACGCCACCGACGTGGCGAGCATCAGGAGCACGGCGCTGAGCGGGTCGACGTACACCGCGAGCTGGATCGGCGGACCGGCGGCGCTGGTGGAGGCGAACACGTGCGTCAGCGGGGCCGCGTCGCCGAGGTGGGCGACGGCGAGCACCCAGGCCAGGACCAGGCCGAGCCCGGAGCCGCCGACGGTGATGCCCTTGGCGGCGACCTCGGAGCGGTGCCCGGTGAACGCCGTGACCGCAGCGGTCAGGAACGGCACCAGGAGCACCGCCAGCGCCAGCCCGCTCACCGGCGCACCCCCGACTTGTCAGGGTGGTGCTCGGCCGGAGCCGCGCCAGCCTCTGACAAGTCGGCGAGACCACTCGCGTCCCGGTCGGCGAGCTCGCGCAGGTCGTCGACGTCGATGTGGCCGTGCGTGCGGAAGACCAGCAGCACGATCGCGAGCGCGAGCCCGATCTCGGCGGCGGCGACCACGATGATGAAGAGCGCGAACGTCTGCCCGCCGTGGAGCACGTCGCGCAGCTGGGCGTCGAACGCGACGAAGTTGATGTTCACGGCGTTGAGCATCAGCTCGACACCCATCAGCACCAGCACCGCGTTGCGACGTGACAGCACGCCGTACACCCCGATCGCGAACAGCAGGCTCGCCACCAGCAGCGGCCACCACAGCGGCATCAGCGGACCCTCCTCGCCGACACGTCGGCACGGAGGCGGGACAGCACGATCGCGCCGACCAGTGCGGCGAGGAGCAGCACGCTGAGCACCTCGAAGGGCAGCACCCACCGGGTGAAGACGGTGGTGCCGGTGGTCTCGGCCGACCCGACGACCGCCTGGTCGAGGTCGATCCGGACGTCGTGGAAGCCGGCCACGACCGTGACGCCGAGCAGCGCGCCGACGAGCACCGCCACCAGCGCGGCGGGCAGCGCGCGCCGGACGCTCAGGTCGTCCTGCCGCCCGGTCGGAGCCTTGGTGAGCATCAGCGCGAACAGCAGCAGTACGACGACCGCGCCCACGTAGATCAGCACCTGCACCCAGGCCAAGAACTCCGCGGCGAGCACCAGGAAGATCCCGGCCACCGACCCGAGCGTGACCACCAGCCACAGGGCCGCGTGCACCATGTTCGCGGTGGTGACCACCAGCAGCGCCGACCCCACCGCGACCAGGGACAGCAGCACGAAGATCGCCTCGACCCAGGTCACGGCCGCCCCTCCCCCGCGGCGCGGTCGGCGGCCTTCTGGGCGACGCCGATCTCCTTGGCGGGCTCGGCGTGCTCGTCGAGCGCGGCGGGTGCCGGCACGGTCCACATCCACTCGCGCAGCCGGTCCTTCTCGTGGGTGAGCTCGCGGATGTCGAGCTCGGCGTACTCGAACTCCGGGCTCCAGTGCAACGCGTCGAACGGGCACACCTCGATGCAGATCGAGCAGTACATGCAGATCGAGAAGTCGATCGCGAACCGGTCCAGGACGTTGCGGGTCTTGTCCCTGCCGCCCTCGGTGGTCGCGGGGATCGTGTCCTTGTGCGAGTCGATGTAGATGCACCAGGCCGGGCACTCGCGGGCGCACAGCATGCAGGACGTGCAGTTCTCCTCGATCAGCGCGATCACGCCGCGGGACCGGGGCGGCAGCTCCGGCATCGCGTCCGGGTAGTGCGCCGTGACCGACCGCTGGGTCATCGTCCGCAACGTGACGGCGAGCCCCTTCACCAGACCGGGAACCTTCATGCCAGCACCACCACTCCCACCGCCGTGACCGCCAGCTGCAGCAGGGACAGCGGCACCAGTACCTGCCAGGCGAGCCGCTGCAGCTGGTCCTCGCGCAGCCGCGGGAAGGCCACCCGCACCCACACCACCACGAACGCGACGAGGAACGTCTTCACCAGGGTCCACAGCCAGCCGATCGTGTCCGCGAACGGTCCGTGCCAGCCGCCGAGGAAGAGTACGGCGGTCAGCGCGCTGAGCACGACGATGCCGGCGTACTCCGCCAGGATGAACAGCGCGAACCGCAGGCCGCCGTACTCCGTGTAGGGGCCGAACACGATCTCCGCGTCCGCGACGGGCATGTCGAACGGCGGTCGCTGCAGCTCGGCCAGGCCGGCCACGAAGAAGACCACCAGCGCGATGCCCTGCCACAGCAGCCACCACGGCTGCCAGGCGTCGACGATCCCGGTCAGCGACAGGGTCCCCGCGGCCATCGCGACCGATGCGGCCGCCAGCACGAACGGCAGCTCGTAGGCCACCAGCTGGGCGGCGACCCGGATGCCGCCGAGCAGGCTGAACTTGTTGGCGCTCGACCAGCCGCCCATCAGCGTGCCGATCACGCCGACGCCCATCACCGCGAGCACGAAGAACAGGCCGATGTCGAGGTCCTGGCCGACCAGGCCCGGTCCGACCGGGATCACGAGCAGCGCGACGAGGTAGGGCAGCAGCGCCACCGCCGGCGCCAGCTTGAACACCGTCCGGTCGGCAGCGGCGGGGACGACGTCCTCCTTCTGCACGAACTTCACGCCGTCGGCGACCAGCTGCGCCCAGCCGTGGAACATGCCGGCGTACATCGGCCCGACCCGGCTCTGCATGTGCGCCATCGCCTTGTGCTCGACCTGGCCCACCAGCAGCGGCACCACCAGGAACGCGGCCAGCACCACGACGACCCGCAGCAGCACCTCAACCATCGCTGCCCTCTTCGGCCTCGTCGCTGGTTGAGCTCGCCTCGTCGCTGGTTGAGCTCGTCGAAACCCGGGGCCCCCACTCCTCGGGGGTGGGTACGCCGGGCGGGCGGGCCCGGCGACGCGGGGGCGGCCCACCGCCGTGGTCGGACTCGCCGGGCTCCTTGGCCCCGGGCCACGGCTTCGCCACCCGGGAGGCGAGCACGAACTCCTTGCGCAGCGGGTGCCCCTCGAACTCGTCGGGCAGCAGCAGCGTCTCCAGCTCGAGCACCACGCCGTCCTGGGTGAAGTCGATGCCGAACATCTCGTGCGTCTCCCGCTCGTGCCAGCGGGCGCCGGCGAACACCTCGGCGAGCGACGCGACGACGGCCGGCTCCCGCGGGATGAGCGTGCGTACGACGACGTGCTCGACGCCGCCGGGCCGGTGGTCGGCGACGTGGCACACGATCCGGAAGCCGTCCTCCAGCTCGTCGACCGCGGAGAGCCAGTCGAAGAACGTGCAGTCCAGCCCGTCGCGCGCCAGCGTGACCGCCTCGACCCAGCGGTCCGCGGGCACGTCGACGGTGACCGGGCCGTAGCCCTCGTCGACACTCGCCGCGTCAGCGAACACCTCGGCGTAGGCGGCGCGCACCCGCCCCGGCCAGAGCTCGACGGAGCGGGTCACGGCGCCGACCCGTCCGAGGGCGGGACGACGAGCCCGCGCCGTACCGACACCGCATCAGAGGACCGGTAGCGCTCCGAGAGCACCTCGCCGTCGATCTTCTCCTGGAGCTTGAGGATGCCCTGCAGGAGCGCCTCCGGCCGCGGCGGGCAGCCGGGCACGTAGACGTCGACGGGGATGATCTGGTCGACGCCCTTGGTGACGCAGTAGGAGTCCCAGTAGGGGCCGCCGGAGTTCGCGCAGGAGCCGAAGGAGATGACGTACTTCGGCTCGGGCATCTGCTCGTAGAGCCGGCGGATCGCGGGCGCCATCTTGTCCGTGACCGTCCCGGACACCACCATCAGGTCGGCCTGCCGGGGCCCGGGCGCGAAGGGGATCACGCCGAGCCGGATGAAGTCGTGGCGCGCCATCGAGGTCGCGATGAACTCGATCGCACAGCAGGCCAGGCCGAAGTTGAACACCCACAGGGAGTACTTCCGGCCCCAGTTCAGCAGGTAGCGGGCCGGCTTCGGCGCCACCTTGTTCAGCAGCCCGAGGGTCGGCATCCCCAGGTCGGTGGGCGACCCGTTCGTCGAGCCGTCCCGGCCGGTCGAGCCTGTCGAGACCCCGTTCACGTCCACGTCAGCACCCCGGTGCGCCACGCGTAGAGCAGGCCGACGGCGAGGAAGCCGATGAACACGCCCATCTCCGCGACGCTGACCCAGCCGAGCCCGGCGAACACCGTCGCCCACGGGAACAGGAACACCGCGTCGACCGCGAAGATCACGTAGAGGTAGGCGTAGACGTAGTAGCGCACGTGGGTCTGGGCCCACCCCTCGCCGACCGGGTCGACGCCGCACTCGTAGGTGAGCAGCTTCTCCGGGGTCGCATGCGTCGGGCGGAGCATCCGGTTGCCGGTGAACATGGCGCCCACCAGCAGCACCCCGATGACGAGGATCGTCACCAGGGGCAGGTAGTCCGCGTAGTAGCCGTTGTTCCCCTGCACGGCCCTCACTCTAGGGGGTCGCGGACCCTCGCGGACTCAGCGACGGAGAGCAACGCGGCCGTCGCCTGCGACACCGGACGGTCCCGGCGCCAGACCGCGGTCAGCGGCCGCCGGAGGTCGAGCTCGGCGACGTCCACCCGCACCAGCCGGCCGCTGTCGAGCTCGGCCTGCAGGGCCAGCTCGGAGAGGACCACCGGGGCGATGCCGGAGAGCGCTGCGGCCTTGAGGGCGGTGTTCGAGGCCATCGCCAGCGCCACCGTGGGCAAGAGCCGGTGCCGGGCCAGGCCTCGCTCGAGCGTCTCGCGGGTGCCCGACCCCTCCTCGCGCACGAGCAGCGGGGTCCCGGCGAGCTCCCCGACGGTGACGGCCTTGCGGCGGCGGGCCCAGGCGTGCCCCGGAGGT
The DNA here is from genome assembly GCA_963810035.1 of uncultured Actinomycetota bacterium. Taxonomy (GTDB): domain Bacteria; phylum Actinomycetota; class Actinomycetes; order Propionibacteriales; family Nocardioidaceae; genus Nocardioides_B. The sequence continues at coordinate 191,743 of CAWEMA010000015.1, read as the reverse complement.
ACGGCGACCGCGAGCACGTCCGTGCCGACCCGGCGGCGACGCAGGTCACGGGGCACGGTCGGCGACTCGACGAAGCCGATGTCCGCGGCACCGGTCCCGACCAGGGCGACGACGTCGGTCGAGTTGTGCACCAGCAGGGACACGTCCGCGCCGGCGAGGCGGGCGACCCAGCTCGGCGCGTAGTGCTCCGCGATCGTCATGCTCACCGCCGCCCGTACGCCGCCGCGCCCGCCCTCGCGCAGCGCGACGACGGACCGGCCGAAGTCGTCGGCGGCCGCCAGCAGGGTGGCCGCCCAGTCGACCACGACCCGGCCCTGCGGCGTCAGCGTGGACCCGCGGCGTGAACGGTCCAGCAGGGTCAGCCCGAGACGCCGCTCGAGCGCGCTCATCCGCCTGCTGACCGAGGGCTGCGACAGGTCGAGCTCGACGGCGGTCTGACCGATGCTCCCGCTCCGGGCGACGAGAACCAGGATCTCGAGATCCTCGAGGTCCACCCGGGGTGCGGTCATGCGTGCAGCGTATGACGTGATGCCCAGATGACGGCTACCGGCGGGCCGGCACAGGGACGACCGTGGGTGCATGGCCATCGACCTCGCCACCGAACGCCCCGCGCCCGACGCGCGGGGCGGCGTCGACTCCCGGGTGCCGGGCCTGGCCGCCGCTGCCGTGGGCGTCGTCGCTGCCTTCCTGGCGCACCGGGCCGCCGGCGCGGTGGGCGTGCTCACCTGGGCGGTGACCTTCGGGGTGCTGGCCGCCAACCTGGGCCTGGTCCCTCGCGTGGCGGTCTCCGGCCTGGGCGCCCTCACCCGCCGCCTGCTCCGGATCGGGATCGTGCTGCTCGGCCTCTCCCTGTCGCTCGCCTCCATCGCCGCGCTCGGCGCCCCGGTGATCGCCCTGGTGGTCGTCACCCTGCTCAGCACCCTGGGAGCCACCGTGTGGGCCGGACGACGGCTGGGTCTCGGCCGGGCGCGCAGCCTGCTGGTCGCCACCGGGTTCGCGATCTGCGGGGCGTCCGCGATCGCGGCGATGGAGGAGACCGCCGAGGCCGACGACGAGGACGTCACCCTGGCCGTCGCGATGGTCACGCTGTGCGGCACGGTCGCGATGGTGGCGCTGCCGCTGCTGCAGGGACCGCTGCACCTGACCGACACCCAGTACGGCACCTGGGCGGGCGCCAGCGTGCACGAGGTCGGCCAGGTGGTGGCCGCAGCCGGACCGGCGGGCGCGGCCGCGGTGGGAGTCGCCGTCGTGGTGAAGCTGACCCGGGTGCTGCTGCTGGCCCCGGTCGTCGCGGGCGTCGGCCTGGTCCGGCGGCGTGCGGGCGGCCTCGCGGCGGACGGTGCCGGACGGCCCCCGCTGGTGCCGCTGTTCGTGCTGGGCTTCCTGGCCGCCGTCGCGCTGCGCAGCACCGGGCTCCTCCCCGGGGGCATGCTCGCGGTCGTCGCGCACCTGCAGACCGTCGCCCTCGCCGCCGCACTGTTCGGCATGGGCACCGGTGTCCGGCTGGCCTCCCTGGTCCGTGGGAGCGGCCGGCTGCTGCTGCTCGCCGCGTCCTCGACCCTGGTCGTGGCGACGGTCTCCCTGGCCGGCGTACGCCTGCTGGGCTGAGCCGAGGTCAGCCGACGAGCTCCGCCGGCGGCACCGTCGAGGGCAGCGGCGCGGGCGGGCCGAGGTGCCGGGCGAGGTGCTCGGCGAGCCGCACGGCCTGCCGCCGGATGTCCGGCACGGCCGCCACCTCCCACTCGACACCGCGACGCGCCGCCCCGACGGCGTACATCCTGCGTGCTCCGACCCCGTCCGCGTCGATCAGCGCACCGTCCGCGTCCACGTCGATGCCGAGCCCGAACGGCCCGGGCCAGAGCATCCCCTTCACCGCGAGGCTGTCCACCAGCGGGTTCCAGCCCGGCGTGCTGACCGGCGCCGGACCGGTGCAGTTGACCACCAGGTCGTACGTCGCGGGGTCCACGTCGCGGGACGAGGCAACGGTCAGCCGGCCGGTGGCCAGCAGGTCGTCGACGATCTCGGCCATCGCCGGGGCCATCCGGTGCCGGGCGATCTCCCAGTAGCGGCTGACGTGCCGGGTGAACTGCTCCTTGTCGTCGAACGACAGCGAGCCCCACACGTCGTTCGCCACCGTCTTCAGCGACTCGACCACGCACCGCCAGTCGGCCCCCGCGTCGACGCAGCGGCGCACCTCGGCCAGCACGGCACCGAGCGTCCGGACGTCACCGTCGAACGAGCTCGCGGGGCCGGGCGCCTGCTCGACGTGCCGCAGCGGGAGCAGTCCGTGCCGGGAGACCGCGGTCATCCGGACCCGGGGGCGTGCGGCCGCGATCTGGGCGGTCACGTCGACGGTGGTCAGGCCGGTGCCGACCAGCAGCACCCGGTCGTCGTCGCCGACCCGGTCCAGCAGGCCGGGGTCCCACGGGTCCGGCGCGAACCGGTCGTCGTCGGCGTCGATGCCGCGGGGACGGCGCGGAGGCGGGTTGCCGAGCGCCAGCACGACCACGTCGGCGGTGAGCACGGCACCCGAGGCGGTCCTCGCGAGGTAGGAGCCGCCGACGTCGGTCAGGTCGACGACCTCGTCGCGGAGCCGGGTCACCCGGGAGCCGGTCGGCACCGGCACGGTGTCGAGCAGCGCGGCGAGATAGCGGCCGTAGGTCTCACGGGGCACGAACGTCTGGGGCGTGACCGCCATCCCCTCGGCGACGCACCAGCGCACCAGGTGCAGCGGGTCGTGCTCGAGGGCGCTCATCCGGCCGGCGTAGTTGTTCAGCAGGTGCTGCGGATCGTGGGTGCCGTAGGCAAGGCCCGGTCCCACCACTCCGGACCTTTCCACGACGGTGACCTCGACGGGCTGTCCGGGCACGTCGGCCGCCTGGCGCAGCAGGGCCGCGGTCGTGACGACACCGGCGGCACCGCCTCCGACGACGAGCACCTGCTTCGGCGCTCCGGCCATGTCCACCTCCAGGATTCTGAAAACCAACTGACTTAGTACAGTAAGGACAGTTTGAGGTCGGGTCAAAACGGCTCGCCGGGAGCCGCACGTCCCGCCGCGCCGGCCTCGCCGCCGGTAACGTTTCGGTGAAAGTAAAGGGAGTGGTGCAACCTCCGCGCCGATCTCCGCGTCTAGTCGTCGAGGGCGCATCGGGCGCCCGCTTCACGGGGGAGTTGGTCAGCATGCGAGGAGCCCGCAGGCTCACGGTCGTTGCCGTCGGCGTCGTCGCGCTCGCGACGGTCACCGGGGCGTCGTACGGCGTGTACGCGCTGAGTACGTCGACCGACCACGCGTTCCGCGACCGGGCGACACCCTCCCCCGTCGCTGCGAAGCCGGCGCCCACCGTCGCCGGCACGGAGACGGCCGCGCCTCCGCCGGCCCCGTCCACCGCGCCCACCCCGACCGTCGTACCGAGGCCCGAGCCGGAGCCTGTCCTCGAGCCCGGCGACCGGGGCGTGCAGGTGCGCGAGCTGCAGGGGCGGCTCTCCCAGCTGGACTGGTTCACCCCGCCGATGACCGGCGCCTACGACCCCCTGACCCGGCAGGGCGTGCGGGGCTTCCAGGTCAAGCGCGGCCTCGACGCGACCGGCACGGTCGACCCGGCCACCTGGAGGCGGCTGCTGCGGATGACCCGGATGCCGTCCCAGGACGAGCTGTTCAACCGGGCCGGACCGGCGCTGTTCGAGCGCGGCGACGACGGCAAGGCCGTCCGGGAGATCCAGGCCCGGCTGCGTCAGGTCGCCTGGTTCTCCGGCGACGTGTCCGACCACTACGGCGACCAGACCGTCGTGGCCGTGCGAGGGTTCCAGGCCAAGCGGCACGTCCCGGTCACCGGCAAGGTCGACCGGCGCACCCTGGACCTGCTCGAGGGGATGACCAGCGACCCGACCGCCGACGAGCTGGCCAACCGCAAGCCCGACCCGGCCGACGGCTCGCCGCTCGACGCCCGCTGCCGGACCGGACGCGCGCTCTGCATCGACAAGTCGAGCAGCAGCCTGCGCTGGGTGGTGGACGGCACGGTGCGGATGAGCCTCGACGTCCGCTTCGGCGCGGAGTACACCCCCACTCGTGAGGGGCTGTTCTCGGTGTACTGGAAGGACCGCGACCACGTCTCGGACCTGTACGGCTCGGAGATGCCGTTCTCGATGTTCTTCAGCCGCGGCCAGGCCGTGCACTACTCCAGCGACTTCGCCGCCCGCGGCTACGCGGGTGCCTCGCACGGCTGCGTCAACGTGCGCGACTACACCGCCCTGTCGTCCCTGTTCGACCAGGTCCACACCGGTGACAAGGTCGTCGTCTACCGCTCCTGACCCCCTCACGTTGACCCGGGCCTGGTGACGGGTTGACCCGGGCTTTGTGCTGGGTCGACCCAGCACAAACCCCGGGTCAACGTCAGACGGCGCGGACGACGGGCATCGTGGCGGCGCCGCGGTTGGGCGCGAGCCACACCCGGCTGCCGACGTCGAGGTCGAGCTCGCGGGCGTGCGACCGGGTGAGTACGACGGTCACGTCGTCCTCCTCCCCCGGCGGCGCGACGTCGGGCGCTGCAGTCGCCACTGCAGTCGCAACCGCGGCCGCAGCACCCGTCCCGACACCGGTCGCAGCACCCGTCCCGGCACCGGCCGCAGCACCGGCCGGAGCCGTGGGGTGGGCCGCCGAGGAGGACATGGGACGCACGGTCAGCCGCACCTCGAAACCGACCCGCAGCAACCGGGTCACCTCCCCCGCGACGGCCGACGTGCCCGCCGAGGCAGCCGCACCGGACGTGAGCACGTCGATGTCGTGCGGCCGGATCAGCGCACCCCGCAGCCGGGTGACCGGGCCGAGGAAGCTCATCACGAAGTCGTTGGCCGGCTCGTCGTAGAGCTGGTCCGGTGACCCGACCTGCTCGATCCGGCCGTCGTTGATGACCACGATCTCGTCGGCGACCTCGAGGGCCTCCTCCTGGTCGTGCGTGACGAACACCGTCGTCACGTGCACCTCGTCGTGCAGCCGGCGCAGCCAGTCCCGCAGCTCCTTGCGGACCTTGGCGTCGAGCGCGCCGAACGGCTCGTCGAGCAGCAGCACGGTCGGCTCCACGGCCAGGGCCCGGGCGAGCGCCATCCGCTGACGCTGGCCGCCGGACAGCTGGGAGGGCAGCCGGTGCGCGAACTGCGAGAGGTGCACGAGCTCGAGCAGCTCCCCGACCCGACGTCTGGTCTCGGCCTTGGAGCGTTTGCGGATCTCCAGGCCGAACGCGACGTTCCGGGCGACGCTCATGTGCTTGAACGCCGCGTAGTGCTGGAACACGAAGCCCACGTTGCGCTTCTGCGGCGGCAGGTGCGTCGCCTCGGTGCCCTCGATGTGCACGGTGCCCTCGTCCGCGGCCTCGAGGCCGGCGACGATCCGCAGCAGCGTCGACTTGCCGCCGCCCGACGGGCCGAGCAGGGCGGTGAGCTGACCGGTGGGGATGCGCAGGGACACGTCCTGGAGGGCGACGAAGTCGCCGAACCTCTTGTTGATGCCGCTGATCTCGATGCTCATGAGTTGTCCTTGGGACGCAGGAAGCTGACGATGACGATGCAGACCACCGAGGCGCACGCGAGCAGGAACGCCGTCGCGTAGGCAGTGCTCTGCTCGAAGTTCTGGTACTTCTGCTCCACCACGAGGGTCGCGGTCTGGGTCTTCTGCACGACGTTGCCGGAGACGACCTTGACCGCCCCGAACTCGCCGAGAGACCGCGCGAGGCTGAGCACGACGCCGTACACCACGGCCCACTTGATGCTCGGCAGGGTGATCCGGCGGAACGTCTGTACGGCGTTCGCGCCGAGGCTCCGCGCCGCCTGCTCCTGCTCGTCGCCGATCTCCTCGAGCACCGGGACGACCTCACGGATCACCAGCGGGAGCGCCACGAACACGGTGGCCAGGACCATGCCGGGGGTCGCGAAGATGACCTGGACGCCCGCGTCGGACAGGCCGGGTCCGAACAGTCCGGTGCGCGAGTTGTAGACCAGCAGCAGGGCCAGGCCGACCACCACCGGCGACACCGAGAGCGGTAGGTCGATCAGGGCGGACAGCACCCGCTTGCCCGGGAACTCGTAGCGCACCAGCAGCAGCGAGATGCCGACGCCGAAGACCAGGTTGACCAGCACCGAGACCACCGCGACGACCGCGGTGAGCTGCAGGGAATGGATCACCACCGGGTCGTTCAGCGCGGTGGTGAGCGCGGTCATGCCGTCGGCGAAGGTGTTCTTCACGACCAGGGAGACCGGCCAGAGCACCAGCAGGAAGACGTAGCCGACCGCGAGCAGGCGTAACCCCCACCGGACGCCGGTGGGCTCGCGGAGCCGTCCCGCGCTAGCCACGACGGGCCACCCTGCGCTGCAGGACGTCGAGCGCGACGATCACGGCGAGGGCCACCACCAGCAGCAGCGACGCGACCGCCGCGGCCGAGGTGGGGTCGCCGTTCTCGATGTAGGTGAGCACCCGGACCGAGGCCACCTCGGTGCGGTTGGGCAGGTTGCCCGAGAGCAGCACCAGCGAGCCGTACTCGCTGATCCCGCGGGCGAACGAGAGCGCGGCTCCGGCCGCGATCGCGGGCACCAGGCTGGGCAGGATGATCCGCCGGAACGTCGTGAGCCGGGAGGCGCCGAGCGAGGCGGAGGCCTCCTCGACGTCCGCCTCGAGCTCCTCGAGCACCGGCTGGACCGTGCGTACGACGAACGGCAGGGTGACGAACGCCAGCGCCAGGAACACCGCGACCCGGGTGTTCGCCACGTCGACGCCCAGCGGGCTCATCGGCCCGTAGAGCGAGAGCAGGACCAGGCCCGCGACGATCGTCGGCAGCGCGAACGGGATGTCGATGACCACGTCGAGGACGGCCTTGCCCGGGAACCGGTCCCGGACCAGCACCCAGGCGATCACCGTGCCCATCACGACGTTGACCAGGGTGACCAGCACGGCCTGCACGACGGTGAGCTCGACCGCGGACAGCGTCTGGGAGTTGCTGACCACCTGCCAGAAGCCGGACCAGCCCTCGGAGCCGGCGGTGACCACGACCAGGGCGAGCGGGATCAGCACCAGCAGGCTGAACCACAGCAGCGCCACCCCCAGCCCGAGCGCCGACGCCGGGGAGAGCGAGCCGCTCCGGGCCGACCGGCGCGGACGCGCCGGCCGACCCGTCGAGACGACTGTGGAGCTCACTGCTTGCCCGTGTCCTTCTGGATCTTCGTGACGATGCCGTCGTTCTCGTCGAAGAACTTGGTGTTGGCCTGCGACCAGCCACCGAAGTCCTTGTCGATCGTGAGCAGCGTCTTCGGGGTCGGGAACGGGTCGCTCGGGTCGTTCGCGCCCTTCACGTCGACGTCGATGCCGTCCACCAGAGGTCGGAACCCCTCCTCGGCGTAGTCGGTCTGCGCCTTCTTGCCGGTGAGGTAGGTCAGGAACTTCTTCGCCTTCGGGCTCGCGTCCGTGGTGACCGCACCCGGGTTCTCGATGAGCAGGTCCTCGTCGGGCACGACGTAGTCGAAGTCCGCACCGCTCTGCCGGGCGAGGATCGCCTCGTTCTCATAAGACAGCAGCACGTCACCGTTGCCGCTGGTGAACGCGGTGGTGGCGTCACGTCCGCTGCCGGGCAGGGCGGCGACGTTGCCGAAGAACTTCGTGAGGTACGCCTGGGCGGCGGCCTCGGAACCACCGGTGGCCAGGACGTGGCCGTAGGCGGCCAGGACGTTCCACTTCGCCGAGCCGGACGAGGCCGGGTTCGGGGTGATGATCTTGACGCCCGGCTTCACCAGGTCGTCCCAGCCCTGGATGTTCTTCGGGTTGCCCTTGCGGACCACCAGCACCACGACGGACTGGGTCAGGATGCCCTTGGTCGGGGTGTCCTTCCAGGTGTCCGCCACCTGCTTGCTGTCCACCAGGCGCTGCACGTCCGGCTCGAGCGAGAAGTGCACGATGTCGGCCTTGAGACCTCCCTCGACGGCGCGGCTCTGGTCCCCCGACGCGCCGTACGACGTCTCGAAGGTCACGCCGTCACCGTCGGAGGTCTTGTTCCAGTCGGAGATCACCTGCTTGTTGGCCTGCTCGAGGATCGAGAAGCCGACGAGGCTCAGGGAGTCCTTGCCGCCACTGTCGGCGGCGCCGCTGCTGCCGCCGCACCCGGTCAGCGCCAGCGCGCCGACCACGGAGCCGGCGATCGCGGCCTTCCACGTCTTGCTCATGATGTGACTCGTCTCTGTGTCCGGTCGCTCTCTCGGGGTAAGCGACGTACTAAGTCACGTAGATTAGTCGTCTTCATTGAGTTAGTGAACCAATCTCGCCCCTCGAGCGTGTCCGGCGTGTCACGACTCACACGAACAAGGGCACCGTCATCCGGACTCCACGGGATTACCGGTCCAGCCGGTCGTAGCATGGCGAGGGAAGGGCACCCTTAACTCGAGGGGGCGCGTCAGGCGTGCCCCCAGCGGAAAGAAGGCGACACAGCGTGACCAAGCAGGTCAAGCAGCTCGACCGCGTGATCATCCGTTTCGCCGGCGACTCCGGCGACGGCATGCAGCTCACCGGCGACCGCTTCACCCAGGAGACCGCGAGCTTCGGCAACGACCTGTCGACGCTGCCGAACTTCCCGGCCGAGATCCGCGCTCCCCAGGGCACGCTCCCCGGGGTCTCCTCGTTCCAGGTGCACTTCGCCGACCACGACATCCTCACCCCGGGCGACTCCCCCGACGTGCTCGTCGCGATGAACCCGGCCGCCCTCAAGGCCAACCTCGCGGACATCAAGAAGGGCGCGACGATCATCGTCGACTCCCACGACTTCACCACCCGCAACCTGAACAAGGCGGGGTACGCCGAGAACCCGCTGGAGAACGACTCGCTCGACGAGTACGACGTCCACGCCTTCGAGCTCACCGACATGACGGTCGAGGCCGTGAAGGAGTTCGGGCTGTCCCGCAAGGACGCCGGCCGCGCGAAGAACATGTTCGCGCTCGGCCTGCTGTCCTGGATGTACGGCCGCCCGATCGAGTCGACGCTCTCGTTCCTGGAGCGGCGGTTCGCCAAGGCACCGGACATCCGCGACGCCAACGTCACCGCGTTCAAGGCCGGTTGGAACTTCGGCGAGACGACCGAGGCGTTCGTCGTGCAGTACGAGATCAAGCCCGCCCCGATGGCCGCCGGCACCTACCGCAACATCACCGGCAACCTGGCCCTGGCCTACGGCCTGATCGCCGGTTCGACCCAGTCCGGGCTGCCGCTGTTCCTGGGCTCCTACCCGATCACCCCGGCCTCCGACATCCTGCACGAGCTCAGCAAGCACAAGCGGTTCGGTGTCACGACGTTCCAGGCCGAGGACGAGATCGCCGGCATCGGCGCCGCCCTCGGTGCCGCGTTCGGCGGGGCCCTCGGGGTCACCACCACGTCCGGCCCGGGCATCGCGCTCAAGTCCGAGACGATCGGCCTCGCGGTGATGATGGAGCTGCCGCTGCTCGTGGTCGACGTACAGCGCGGAGGGCCGTCCACCGGGCTGCCCACCAAGACCGAGCAGGCCGACCTGCTGCAGGCGATGTTCGGCCGCAACGGCGAGGCCCCGGTGCCGATCGTCGCGCCGCAGTCGCCGGCCGACTGCTTCGACGCGGCGCTCGAGGCGGCTCGGATCGCGGTCACCTACCGCACGCCGGTGATGCTGCTGTCCGACGGCTACCTGGCCAACGGGTCCGAGCCGTGGCAGATCCCCGAGGTCGCCGACCTGCCGACGATCGACCCGGACTTCGCCACCGAGACCAACCACACGAACGCCAAGGGCACGGAGGAGTTCTGGCCCTACCTCCGCGACGAGGAGACCCTCGCGCGGCCGTGGGCGGTGCCCGGCACGAAGGGTCTCGAGCACCGCATCGGCGGGCTCGAGAAGGGCGAGGGGCACGGCAACATCTCCTACGACCCCGCCAACCACGACTTCATGGTCCGCACGCGGGCCGCGAAGGTCGAGCGGATCGCCCAGGACATCGCGCCGCTCGAGGTCGACGACCCGTCCGGCGAGGCCCGGGTGCTGGTGCTCGGCTGGGGGTCGACGTACGGCCCGATCGGCGCCGCGATCCGGCAGGTCCGCGGCGCGGGACTCACCGTCGCGCAGGCGCACCTGCGTCACCTCAACCCGTTCCCCCGGGACCTCGGCGACGTGCTCAAGGGGTACGACGCCGTCATGGTCCCCGAGATGAACCTCGGCCAGCTGAGCATGTTGCTGCGGGCCAAGTTCCTCGTCGACGTCGTGGGCTACAACCACGTGCGCGGCCTGCCGCTGCGCGCCGCCGAGCTCGCCGACGCCATCACCGACCTGATCGGCACGACCACGGACGAGCCCAGCGCCGGCCCCGCGGTCGAGCCGGAGACCCAGGAGGCTCTCCGATGACCGAAGCCCTGCCCTTCCCCGGTCTGCGCGACGTCCCGAGCGCGGACGCCCCGCAGAACCGCAAGGAGTTCACCTCCGACCAGGAGGTCCGCTGGTGCCCCGGCTGCGGCGACTACGCGGTGCTGGCCGCCGTGCAGGGCTTCCTGCCCGACCTCGGCCTCAAGCGCGAGAACATCGTGTTCGTCTCCGGCATCGGCTGCTCGTCGCGGTTCCCCTACTACCTCGACACCTACGGCATGCACTCGATCCACGGCCGCGCGCCCGCGATCGCGACCGGCCTGGCCACCAGCCGCAAGGACCTGTCGGTGTGGGTCGTCACGGGCGACGGCGACGCGCTGTCCATCGGTGGCAACCACCTGATCCACTCGCTGCGCCGCAACGTGAACATGACGATCCTGCTGTTCAACAACCGGATCTACGGGCTCACCAAGGGGCAGTACTCCCCCACCTCCGAGCCTGGCAAGGTCACCAAGTCCACGCCGATGGGTTCGCTGGACAACCCGTTCAACCCGGTCTCGCTCGCGCTCGGCGCCGAGGGCACGTTCGTGGCCCGCACCATCGACTCCGACCGCAAGCACCTGACCCACGTGCTGTCCGCGGCGGCCGCCCACCGGGGTACGTCGTTCGTGGAGATCTACCAGAACTGCCCGATCTTCAACGACGGCGCGTTCGACAGCATCAAGGACAACGAGTCCAAGGCCGACGCGATCATCCCGCTGGTGCACGGCGAGCCGATCCTGTTCGGCAACGAGGGCCAGCGCGGCGTCGTACGCGACCCGGCGACCGGCGGTGTGAAGATCGTCGAGAACCCGGACCCTGCGGACGTTCTCGTGCACGACGCGCACGCCTCCGACCCGACCACCGCGTTCGCGCTGTCCCGGCTCACCGACGCCGGCGTCCTCGCGCACGCGCCGATCGGCATCTTCCGCCAGGTCGACGCAGCCACGTACGACGACCAGGCCCGCGAGCAGATCGTCACCGCGAGCCAGGGCACCTCCGACCTGCCCGAGGCGCTCGGCGGCCTGCTCGCGAGCGGCGACACCTGGACCGTCGTCTGACCGGGGTGTCCGGTCAGTGGTGAACGGCTGGTTGACTCCTGACGGGTGCCGTAGCCTGTCAGGGTGGGAGAGACGCGTCGTGGAGTGATCCTGGGCCTGATGGCCTGGACCCTGTGGGGGTTCTTCCCGCTGTACTGGCCGCTGCTCGAGCCCTCCGGCGCCGTCGAGATCCTGGCGCACCGGATCTTCTGGTCGATGATCGTGATGCTCGGCGTCGTCCTGGCGATCCGCAAGCGCGACCGGCTGCGCGCCACGCTGGCCGACCGCCGCACCCGGTGGCTGCTGGCGGTCGCCGCCGTGCTGATCACCATCAACTGGGGCACCTACATCTGGGGCGTCAACAACCACCACGTGGTGGAGACGTCGCTCGGCTACTTCATCAACCCGCTCGTCTCGGTGCTGATCGGCGTGGTGGTGCTCGGTGAACGGCTGCGGCGGCTGCAGTGGGCGGCCCTCGCCCTGGCCGGCGTCGCGGTCCTGGCCCTCACCGTGGAGTACGGCCGGCCGCCGTGGGTGTCGCTGATCCTGGCGTTCTCGTTCGCCAGCTACGGCCTGGCGAAGAAGAAGGCGAACGCCGGCGCGGTCGAGAGCCTGGTCGTCGAGACGCTCGTGGTCTCACCGGTGGCGCTGGGCTACATCATCTTCCTGATGGCGACCGGCGCCTCGACGTTCGGCACCAACGGCGGCTGGCACGTCGTACTCGTCATCGGCACCGGCGTGGTCACCGTCATCCCGCTGCTGTGCTTCGGCGGGGCGGCGACCCGGATCCCGCTGAGCACTCTCGGGCTGATGCAGTACCTCACCCCGACCGTGCAGTTCCTGCTCGGCATCCTGTTCTTCCACGAGCCGATGCCCGCGATGCGCTGGGTCGGCTTCTCGCTGATCTGGCTCGCGCTGGTGCTGTTCACCGCCGAGACCCTGCGCAACCGTCGCCGCCAGCTCCGGGTCACCCCCGCCGAGCAGGTCTCCGCGTGACCTGAGCCACCTTTGCTTCGTTGAGGGGTGCATCGACCCGGGTACCCAGCCTCCCGGGCCCTCCTCGAAGGAGTACCCCGCATGCGGAAACCCCGCACGACGCAGGTGCTGGCAGCAGCCACGGCCGCGGCAGCGATCGCCGGTCTGTCGTTCTCGCCCCAGGCGTCCGCCGTCACCGCTCTCCACGACACCGCCCCGGCCTCGGCCGTCACGACCGACAGCCGCGTCGGCTCGGTCGTGAAGCCGACGCAGGCCCAGGCCGACGCGGTCGCCGCTGTCGTCAAGGCCAGCCCCGGCACCCGCGCCACGTGGGACGCCCGCTTCGGTACGCCGCGCACGCTGACCCCCGCGGTCGGCAAGACCCTGTCCGGCCCCCGCTCCGGCAGCGCGGTCGAGGTGGCGAAGGCCTGGCTGACCGAGCACCGCGACATGCTCGGCCTCTCCAGCGCCGACATCTCGGCGCTCGACCTGCGCCGTGACCACGTGCTCCCCGGCACCGGCACGCACGTCGTGCAGCTCATCGAGACCTTCGACGGGATCCCCTCCGCCCGGGGCGGGTCGCTGGGCCTCGCTGTGACCGAGGACGGCTCGGTGCTCAGCTACACCGGCGAGACCGTTCGCGGCGGCGGCTTGACCGGCTCCTTCACGCTGTCCTCCGCCGACGCCCTGCAGGCGGTCGCGGGCAAGCTGGCCGGGGCGTTGACGTTCGTCGCCTCGAAGACCGGCACGAAGGCCGGTTACGACGTCTTCGCCAAGGGGCCGTTCGCCGCCTCGTCGTACGTCAAGAAGGTCGCCTTCCCGACCAGCGACGGCGCCCGCGCGGCGTACTCCGTGCTGTTCATCGACAAGCTCGACGAGGGCTACCAGGTCGTCGTCGACGCGGAGACCGGCAAGCAGCTCTACAGGACCAGCCTCGTGCAGCACGAGACCGGCGGCACGATCTACGACAACTACCCGGGCGCCCCCGACGGCGGCCGGCCGCGGCACGTGTCCTTCGACGCAACACCCGAGTCCCCCGGCGGGTACGTCGACCCGACCGGCGTGCTCGGCACCGGCATCACGACCTTCGGCAACAACGCCAACGCGCACGCGAACTGGTCGAACTTCGAGGTGCCGGCCGACCAGGGCCCCCGCCCGGTGAGCCCGACGGGGCAGTTCGACTACGTCTTCGCCGACCACTGGGGCACCTCGACGTGCGACCCGACGTCCTACCCGCAGGACCAGGAGGCGGCGAGCACGAACCTCTTCTACCAGCACAACCGGATCCACGACGAGTACTACAAGCTCGGCTTCACCGAGTCCGGTGGCAACTTCCAGCTCACCAACCCGGGCACGGACGGCATGCCCGGTGACGCGATCCAGGGCCTCGTCCAGGCCGGCGCGCTGTCCGGCGGCAGCCCGACGTACACCGGCCGCGACAACGCCTACATGCTCACGCTGCCCGACGGCATCCCGCCGTGGAGCGGGATGTTCCTCTGGGAGCCGATCGACGACGCGTTCGAGGGCCCCTGCGCCGACGGCGACCTCGACGCCGGCGTCATCCAGCACGAGTACTCCCACGGCCTCTCGAACCGCTACGTCGGCACCGAGGACGGTTCGCTCGGCACCCACCAGTCCGGCTCGATGGGCGAGGGCTGGGGCGACTGGTACGCCCTGGACCACCTGCACCGCGAGGGCTACCAGAAGGACTCGGTCCTCGGCGGCTTCGTGACCGGCAACAAGTCCCGCGGCATCCGCAACTGGGCGTACGACGACAACCCGACGACCTTCGGCGACATCGGCTACGACCTCGTGGGGCCGGAGGTGCACGCGGACGGTGAGATCTGGACCGCGACGCTCTGGCAGATGCGCAAGGCGCTGGTCGCGAGGTACGGCGAGCAGACCGGCTCGGACATCAGCGAGCACCTCGTCACCGACGCGATGCCACTGAGCCCGAACAACCCCTCGATGCTCGACGAGCGCACCGCGATCATCACCGCGCTCGACAACCGCTACCACGCCCGCGACGACTTCGACTCGCTCGTCGACACGGTCTACTCGGTGTTCGCGCAGCGCGGCATGGGCTCCTCCGCGCACGACCACACCACCGCGGACGACCCGACCGGCGGCAACGACACCGACGGCGTCCCGGGATTCGACAACCGCAACCCGGCCCTGAACGGCACGATCTCCGGCACGGTGCTCAACGCCTCGACCGGCAAGCCGGTCGAGGGCGCGCGGATCATGCTCGGCAGGTTCGAGGCACGGGCCACCCCGGTCGCGACGACCGGCCCGTCCGGCGCGTTCCGGGTCACCGCCACCCAGGCGACGTACCCGATCACCGTGCAGGCACGGGGCTTCGGCTCCAAGACCTTCTCCGGGGTCACGGTCACCAAGGGCGCGACGACGACGAAGAACCTCGTGCTGGCGCCGAACCTCGCGTCCAAGACGTTCGGGGCGACGTCGGTCTCCGGTGACGCCGGTGCGGCGATGGACGACACCGAGGCGAGCTCGTGGAAGACGGCCAAGGGCGGCAAGGCGGTGATCAAGCTGGCCAAGGAGGCGGTGGTCAACAGCGTGCAGGTCAGCGCCTACACCAGCAGCCGGTTCGAGGGGCTGAAGAGCTTCACGCTGCAGACCAGCACCGACGGCGTGAACTGGAAGACCCAGTCCGTCGGGGGCGCGAACGCTTATCGCTACCAGGCTCCCCGCCCGGTCGTCCCGGACCTGCACTACAAGACGTTCACCCTGCCGACCCCGACCAAGGCGGGCTTCATCCGCTTCTGGGCCGACGAGCCGCAGGGCAACACGAAGACGAGCGTCCAGGTCGGGGACATCCAGGTGTTCAGCAGCTCGGCCTCGGGGCTCACCCCGCCGCCGCCCCCGCCGCTGGACAAGCCCGTGACCGACACGTTCACGATCGCCGCGGGCAACCCGGCGAACGTGGTCTCGCCGGGCGTGGTCGGCACCGAGCTCGAGAACACCTGCACGGTGCCGCCGGCCAGCCAGGACTCCGACGGCCACGTCACGGTCCTGAAGGGTGAGGCCAACGACGGCCAGCACGCGTTCTCGATGACGTCGAGCGCCACCAACGTGGACACCGACGTCTACCTGTACGACGCCGACTGCGTGCAGCTCGGCTCCTACGCCACCTCGGCGGCGAACGAGGCCGGCACGATCCCGTCGGGTACGGCGTACATCCTCACCTCGATGTACGCCGGAGCGGCGGCGGACTACACGCTGACGATCACCGACACCAAGTAGCACCCCACACCGGCTGGTCGAGCCCGTCGAAACCACCGGACCGCGAAGGCCCTGTCTCCCCTCGGACGGGGCCTTCGCCCTGTCCGAGGGGGGTCTCGACAGGCTCGACCGGCCGGGGGCTCGCTCAGGCGGTGAGAGCCTCGACCGGAGCGAGGCCGTGCCCCACCGCACGGACGAAGCCGTCGATCACCTCGCTGAGACCCGGCAGCGCCTCGCCGCTGATCGTGGTGACGCCGTCGCCGTCGGACTCGATGAACCGGTCCACGACGAGGAAGCCCTGCACGACGTGCCGGGCTCCCATCGACTGCAGCACCGGCCGCAGCGCGTAGTCCAGCGCCAGCGCGTGCGCCAGCGACCCGCCCGTCGCAAGAGGCAGGACCGCCTTCTCCGCCAGGGCGAACTGCGGCAACAGGTCGAGCCAGCACTTGAGCAGTCCGGTGTAGGAGGCCTTGTACACCGGGGTCGCGATGACCAGCGCGTCGGCCGCGGCGACCCGGTCGGCGCTCTCCCGGATCGCCGGGTCGTGCACGTCCGCGGCGAGCAACGCCTCGGCCGGGAGGTCGAGCACCCGCAGGTGGTCGACCTCGTGCCCGGCGACCTCCACCTCCCGGGCGACGTGGTCGAGCAGCTTGGCGGAGCGGGAGATCGTCCGGGGTGACCCGGAGACGGTCAGGATGCGTGCCATGCGAGGTTCCTCTCTGTGCTGTCGGTCGGGTGGGTGAAGCCACTCGCCGGACGGTCGAGCCCGTAGTGCTCGCGCAGGGTCGAGCCGTCGTACTCCGAGCGGAACAGCCCGCGGCGGACCAGGATCGGCACGACGTGGTCGACGAACGCCTCGAGCCCGGACGGCAGCACGGCGGGCATGATGTTGAACCCGTCGGCGGCTCCGGCGTCGAACCAGTCCTGGATCGCGTCGGCGACCTGCTCGGGGGTGCCGGAGAACGTCCGGTGCCCGCGGCCGCCGCCGAGCCGACCGATCAGCTGCCGGACGGTCAGCGCCTCGCGCCGGGCCAGCGCCACGATCAGCGTGTAGCGGCTCTTCGCGCCCTCGATCTCGTCCTCGTCGGGCAGCTCGTCCGGCAGCTGCTGGTCGAGCGGCAGGTCCTCCGGGCGCACCCGGAGCGTGTTCGCGAGCTGGGCGCGGGCGTACTCCGGCCGGATCAGCTCGTCGAGCTCCCTCTCCTGCCTGCGCGCCGCGGACTCGGTGGAAGCGATCACCGGCACGATCCCCGGCAGGATCTTGATGGTCTCCGGGTCCCGGCCTACGGCGGCCGTACGGCGCTTCAGGTCGCGGTAGAAGTCCTGCGCGTCCTCCAGGGTCTGCTGCGCGGTGAACACCGCCTCGGCGTGGCGGGCCGCGAGGTCCTTGCCGTCCTCGCTCGACCCGGCCTGGACGATCAGCGGCCGACCCTGCGGCGAGCGCGGCACGTTGAGCGCGCCCCCCACACGAAAGTGCCGCCCGACGTGCTCGATGGGCCGCACCAGGTCGTTGTCGCCCCAGACCCCGGATGCCTTGTCGGCGATCGTGGCGCGGTCGTCCCAGCTGTCCCAGAGCCGGTAGGTGACCTCGAGGAACTCCGCGGCCCGCTCGTAGCGCTCGCGGTGCACCGGCTGGTCGTCCAGTCCGAAGTTCCTCGCGGCCTCGGGACCGGCCGTGGTCACGACGTTCCATCCCGCCCGGCCGCCGCTGACGTGGTCCACGGAGGCGAACCGGCGGGCCAGGTTGAACGGGTCGTTGTACGTCGTCGAGGCGGTCGCGATCAGGCCGATCCTCTCGGTGGCGGCGGCGATCGCGGTGAGCAGGATGGTCGGCTCGAGAGCCCCGGACGGACGGCGGCCGACGTCGCCCCACAGCACCGGCGAGTCGGCGAAGAAGATCGAGTCGAGCCTTCCTCGCTCGGCGATCTGCGCGAGCCGCTGGTAGTGCCGGACATCCGTGTTGGCGTAGGGGTTGCTCTCCGGGAGCCGCCACGACGCCTCGTGGTGCCCGGTGCTCATCAGGAACGCGTTGAGATGCAGGGTCCTCCTGCCGGTGTCACTCATGCCGACTCCTTGTGATCGTGGTGCGAGATGGTGTGCGGTCGACGTACGCCGAGCGCGTGGAGGAGCTCACGGCGGACGGCCGCGAACCCGGTGCCGGAGGGGTCCCGGTCGTCGTCGACGTCGATGCGGCGCTCGAGCGCGATCCGGCCGTGGTCGAGCACGACGACCCGGTCCGCGAGCGTGATCGCCTCGTCGACGTCGTGGGTGACGAGCAGGACCGCCGGCCGGTGCTTGCGGTGCAGCTCTCGCAGCAGG
The DNA here is from genome assembly GCA_963810035.1 of uncultured Actinomycetota bacterium. Taxonomy (GTDB): domain Bacteria; phylum Actinomycetota; class Actinomycetes; order Propionibacteriales; family Nocardioidaceae; genus Nocardioides_B. The sequence continues at coordinate 173,787 of CAWEMA010000015.1, read as the reverse complement.
TCGTGCATCCTCAGCCGGGTCAGCGCGTCGAGCGCCCCGAACGGCTCGTCGGCGAGCAACAGCGCCGGGTCGCGCACCAGCGACCGGGCCAGCGCGACCCGCTGCTGCTCGCCGCCGGACAGCTGGTGCGGCCAGTCCTGCTCACGCCCGCCCAGTCCGACCTCGGCGAGCGCCTCGCTGCCTCGCACGTGGGCCCCGTTCGCGCGCTGCCCGAGCGTGACGTTGGCGAGCAGCGACGCCCAGGGCAGCAGCCGGGAGTCCTGGAACACCACGGACACTTTGTCCGGCACCCGGATCCGGCCGCTGCCGGAGACGCTGGAGTCGATGCCGGCGAGCGCGCGCAGCAAGGTGCTCTTGCCGCAGCCGCTCGGGCCGAGCAGCGCGACGAACTCGCCGGGCGCGATCTCGAGGTCGACGCCGTTGAGCACGCCCTTAGGGCCGTATCCCCGGACCAGGTGCTCGACGCTGACCGCCGGTGCGGTGCTGGAGCTCGGGGCCGTCAGTCGGCCAGGGTGACCTGCCATGACAGTGCCTTTCTCTGGAGGAGGCGGACGGCACCGTCGGAGATGAGACCCAGCACGCCGTACAGGACCAGGCCGACGACGATGACGTCGGTCTGCCCGTACGTGCGGGCGAGCTCCATCATGTAGCCGATGCCGCTGGTGGAGTTGATCTGCTCGACGACGACCAGGGCGAGCCACGCCCCGGTCACCGCGAAGCGGAGCCCGAGCAGGAAGCCCGGGAGGGCGCCCGGCAGCACGATCCGCCGGAGGAACCCGAGGTGGGTGAGCCGCACGGTCTGCGCGAGCTCGACATACCTCGAGTCGATGCCACGCAGGGAGGCGTGCGTCTGCAGGTAGATCGGCACGAAGACGCCCAACGCGATCGTGATCACCTTCATCTGCTCGTCGATCCCGAACCACAGAACCAGGAGAGGCAGCAGGGCGAGCGACGGGATCGCGCGCTTGATCTGCACCGGCCCGTCGATGACCGCCTCGCCGGAGCGGCTGAGACCGGCGACCAGGGCGAGCACCACACCACCGGCCACGCCGAACAGCAGACCCAGGGCGGCTCGTTGCGTGGAGACCCAGAGGTTCTCCTGGAGCCGGCCGTCGGCGACCAGATCCCGGGCCGTGGTGAGCACGGTCCACGGGGCGGTCAGCGTGCGCGGGTCGATGAGGCCGGTGGCCGAGCCCACCGACCACACGGCGATCAGCAGCACCGGTCCGAGGGCGGCCGCGAACCTGCGCCGTCGTCCCGGCCCGAGCCTGCGGGTGCGCGGGCGCTCGTCGACGGTGAGCGTGGGCGTGGCGAGTGTCGTCATGACGTGCCCCCCGCCTCGGCGTAGGCCTGCCCGCCGACCTTCTCGAAGCGCTTGTCCCACAGGTCCGCCGCCTTCAGATCCGGGTGGCCCTCCTCGTGGGACAGCAGGTCGATCGTCTTCTGGTGGTCGGCGATGTGCTGCGTCCAGTCGGTCGGGATCTCCGGGTGGCCGGCGTTGTCGATCAGCCACTGGCCGTCCGCGGGGGACAGCCCCTGGTCCTTCTCGTAGTAGCCCGCGAGCCACTCGTTCGGGTGCTCGTCGATCCAGCGCTGCGCGACCGCCCAGTGCTGGACGTACTCGCGGATCGCGGCCGCCTTGCCCGAGTCCTCCAGCGAGCTCTGCAGGACGTAGAGGTGTCCCGGGTCGTCGCGCAGGCCGTGCCTGATCGTCGTGCCGCCGTCCTTGCCGTACGCCGCGAGGTACCGCTTGATCTGCACGCCGCCCAACGGGGCGACATCGACCTGCTTCGAGGACAGCGCGTTGGCGTAGACGTCGCCCGTGCTCGGCAGCTCGACGAGGTCCACGTCGTCCTGGGTGAGGCCGGCCTTCTGCAGCACGCGCAGGATCAGCGCGCCCTGCGCCTGGCCGGGGCTGTAGGCGATCTTCTTGCCGCGCAGGTCGCTCAGCGCCTTCACGCCGGCTCCGGGGGCGACGCCGAGCTCGTAGATCGGGTGGTCGATCGGGTCCTGCCGGTACTCCGCCGCGACGATCTTCACCTTGAGCCCGGTCCACGTCGCGTGGATCGGCGGGATGTCGGCGACGGACCCGAGGTCGAGGGCGTTCGCGCGGAACGCCTCGGTGGTCTGCGGGCCGCCACTGATGTTGGCGAACTTCACGGGGAAGCTGAACTTCTTGATCTCGCCGGACAGCTCGAGCGCGACCTGGGTGGCCGGGTCGCCGACCACGAGCTGGGTGCCCTTCGGCACCTTCGTGGGCAGAGGGGCGTCCAGGGCGAGGTCGTGCTTGCCGGACGCCTCGGAGCTGCCGCCGCATGCGCTGAGCAGGGCCAGCACCGGGGCGACGACGAGGGCGGTCAGCTGCAGCCGGCGGCGACGCTGACGGAGATGATGGGTGGACATGCTGAAGCCTTTCGGGTTGCTGAGGGATGCCCGCGGACCTCACGGGTGCGTGACACCGTGAGGCGCGGGGAGAAGGGGATCCGGCCGGTCGAGCCTGTCGGCCGGTCGAGCTCGTCGAGACCACGTGGCGGGTCAGACCGGCACCGGGCGGTCGAGCTTGTCGAGACCCCTCGACGAGAGACGGGGTCAGCGACAGAGGGCGCTGGCGATACCCATGAGGTCGATCGCCTTGCGCTGCGTGAGCAAGCAGGTGCGTCGCATGTCAGCCATTCAATACCAACTCACTAGACATTATCTAGATTGACCACGCAGTGAGACCGGCGTGTCGCGGACGACGGTGAACCCGACGGCCTCCAGCCAGGTCGCGGATGGTCGTCCACCTGGACGGCGACGCCCCCCGCCTACGCTGGCGAGGTGACCGACACCGGCATCGAGCCCGTCTCCCCCGTGGCCCCGCCGCTGACCGGCCGGGTGATGATGAACCAGGACTGGCGCGACCTGACCTTCCTGCACTGGGCCGTCGAGCCCGGCCGGGTCGCGCACTACCTGCCGCCGGGCGTGCGTCCCGACATCCTGGACGACCGCACCTACGTCGGGCTGATCCCGTTCCGGATGGTCGACGCCGGGGTCGCGCGCGGGCCGGGTGTCCCGTGGGCGGGCTCGTTCCTGGAGACCAACGTCCGGCTGTACTCGGTCGACGAGACCGGTCGCCGCGGCATCGTCTTCCTCAGCCTGGACACCGATCGGGCCGTGGTCGTCGCCGGTGCCCGGGCCGTGTTCGGCCTGCCCTACCGGTGGGCCCGGATGCGGTACGCCGTGTCCGGAGACGTGCACACGTACGACGCGCGGCTGCGCCGGCCGGGGCGGAGGGCGACGAGCCATGTCGCCGTACGCGTCGGCGCCCCGCGCGAAGCCACACCCGTCGACGACTTCGTCAGCTCCCGGTGGGGCCTGCACGTGCACTGGTGGGGCCGCACGCTCTACGTGCCCAACACGCACGAGCGCTGGCCGATCCGCGACGCGGAGGTCCTCGCTCTCGAGGACGGGCTGATGGAGTCCGTCGGGCTCGGGGAGCTCGCACACCGGCCCCCGGACCACGTCGCGTTCAGCGAGGGCGTGCACACCGAGTTCGGCCTGCCCGGCGACGCGCGCCGACCGCGACGACGCCCGGCTGGTTGAGCTCGTCGAAACCACCGGCACGCGAGGCCCTGCCTCCCCCGCGGAGCCGATCAGCCGCCGACGAGGTCCGTCGACACGTCCCAGAGCCGGCGGGCGGCCTCGGGGTCGAGCGCCCACTCACGCACGCCCCGGGAGACCCGGGCGTCGTTCGCCACGGTCTCCGACTCGTTGCAGTCCTCGAGGTAGTGGCCGCCGGTCGCGAACTCCGGCGCGACCGCCGCGACGAGGGACGTGGCGGCCCCCTGCTCCGGCGTCTTGAAGGTCACCTTGCCCTCGTCCTGCAGCCGCTGCCAGTTGTCCTTGACCTCCTGGCCGACGTAGCGCTGCAGGTTCGTCATGATCCCGCCCGGCATCAGCGCGTTGGCGACGATGCCGTCCTCGGCCCACCGACGGGTGGCCTCGACCGCGAGCAGCACGTTGGCGGTCTTGGACTGTCCGTAGGCACTCCACGGGTCGTAGTCCCGGCGCTCGAAGTGCAGGTCGTCGAAGTGCACGGGTGAGGCCAGGTGCCCGCTCGAGCTGACGGACACGATGCGTGCACCGTCGGCCTCGGCGAGCGCGTCGTGCAGACCGGTCGTCAGCACGAAGTGCCCGAGGTGGTTGGTCGCGAGCTGCCGCTCCCAGCCGTTCGGTGTGAGCTCGAGCGTCGGGACGGCCATCACGCCGGCGTTGGCGACGAGCAGGTGCAGCGGACCGGTCCAGGACGCGGCGAACGCGCGCACCGAGTCGAGGTCGACCAGGTCGACGTACGCGACCGTCACGTCGGCGTTCCCGGTGGTCGCGGTGATGTCGGCGGCGACCCGGCCACCGGCCGCGGTGTCGCGTACGGCGAGGGTGACCGCCGCACCGGCCCGGGCCAGCGACCGGGCCGTCTCGACGCCGATGCCGGACGCCCCGCCCGTGACGACGGCCGTCCGGCCGGACAGGTCGACGCCCTCGACGACCTCGTCCGCCGTCGTCGCTGCCCCGAACCGGGTGGTGATCAGTGCCATGGGAGTCCTTCGGGTGGGAGGGTCGGGTCGACTCCCGCCAGTCTGCCCCGCGGGTCCATGCTGGAGCCTGCCGTGCACACCCGTGACCGAAGGAGAGCCGCTCGTGCCGTCCGCCGGGATGTCCCTGGACCACCTGATCTCCTGGGCCATGCAGGGCGGCCCCGCACCGGTCGAGCTGACCGACGCGTCCGTCGAGCGGATCACCCTCGCCCAGCAGCACCTGCGGACGGCCGGCCGCTCCGGAGCGGTCTACGGGCTGACCACCGGGGTCGGCGCGCTGCGCACCGTGCCCACCGACATCACGCCGAGCGACGGCACCTCGCACGCGCTACGGCTCTGGCGCAGCCACGCGACCGGTTACGGCGAGACGTACGACGACGCCACCGCCCGTGCGGCGATGGCGATCCGGCTGCACCAGATCACGTCCGGCCGCTCGGGGGTCAGCGCGGACCTCGCGTCGTCCCTGGGCGCGGCGATCGCCGCGGGCGCCGTACCGGACCTGCACCGCTTCGGCTCGATCGGCACCGGTGACCTGGTGCCGCTCGCCGAGCTCGGGCTGACCCTCGTCGGCGAGCGGTCCTGGCGGTCGGGCACCGCTCCGGTCGCGGCGGTGGACGACGGTGACGCCCTGCCGTTCATGTCCAGCAACGCGCTCACCCTCGCCACCGCGGCGCTCGTGCACCGACGCCTCGCGCTGCTGTCAGACGCGGCCGAGAAGGTCGTCGCCCTGAGCGCCGCCGCGCTCCAGGCGTCCCTTCAGGCCTTCGACCCGCGGGTGCACGCGGGCCGGCCGGACGCCTCGCAGCAAGGCGTGGCCGCGCGGCTGATGAGGCTGCTCTCCCCCGCGGACTGGGTGCCGGCGCGCGTGCAGGACCCGTTCGGGCTGCGCACGGTCCCCCAGGTGCACGCGCCCTTCGTCGACGCGCTGACCACCACGGCGCAGGCGGTCCGGGTCGAGGTCGACGACTCCACCGAGAACCCGCTGGTCGTCGCGGACGGCACACCCCTGCACCACGGCGGTTTCGTCACCGCACGACTCTCGGCCACGCTCGACGCGCTGAGGCAGGCGACGTACCCGGTGATCGCGCTCTCCGCCGCCCGGCTCTCCGCGCTGATCAACCCGTCCCTGTCCGGCCTGCCCGCGTTCCTCGCGTCCGGACCGGCGGGCAGCTCGGGCGTGATGATCCTGGAGTACCTCGCCCAGGACGCGCTCGCCCGTGCGCGCATCCTCACCTCCCCGGTCTCCACCGGCCATGCGTCGGTGTCGCTCGGCCTCGAGGAGCACGCGAGCTTCTCCACGCAGGCGGTGTGGGCGAGCGAGCAGATGGTCGAGCTCGCGCCCGTCGTGCTCGGCTGCGAGCTGGTCACCGCCGTCCGCGCGCTGCGGATGGACCCGGACCGGCTGCCCGACACCCCGGTCCGTCAGGTGTACGACGTCGCCGCGGGCGTCCTGAGCGAGGACCGGGCCGACCGTCCCTTCACCGAGGACCTCGCGGCCGCCGTACGCCTCGTCGCCACCGGTCTGGCCTGAGCCCGCTCGTCCGCACCTCGGGACCTTCGTACCTACCCGCCGGGCCCTGCCCGCCCTTCACTGGAGACGAGGTGGTGTCGATGCCGACGAGGGGGACGGCGCGTCCGGTCCTGCTGGTCGTCTCGGCGCTCCTCCTGCTGACGTCCTGCGCGGCAACCGACGTCGCCGCGCAGGGCATCCGGCCCGGCCACGGGCGCTCGTCGGGTGCGAGCAACAGCTCCCGGAGGGCAGCATGACCCGCATCGAGGGCAGCATCGTCATCAACCGTCCCCCGGAGGACGTGTTCGACTTCGTCGCCGACGAGCACAACGAGCCGCGGTACAACCCCGGCATGGTCCGGGTCGAGAAGCTCACCCCGGAGCCCGTGGGCGCGGGCACCCGCTGGCGTACGACGCTGGAGTCGCGGGGCCACCCGATCCGCATGGACGTCGAGGTCACGGAGTACGCGCGGCCGACCCGGCTGGGCACCACGTCGAGGCTCTCGACCGCGGAGATCACCGGCGGGCTCACCTTCGCCCCGCACCCGTCCGGGACCCGGATGTCGTGGTCCTGGCAGCTGCGGCCGAAGGGGCTGCTCCGGGTGATGACGCCGGTGCTCGGCCCGCTGGGCCGCCGCGAGGAACGCCGGAACTGGAACGGTCTCAAGCGGTGTCTGGAGCAGGACGCGGCCGCGCATCCCGCCCACGACCGACCCCGCTGAGACGGGCGCGGACCGGGGACGACGAAGCCCCGGCACGTCGTACGCGCCGGGGCTTCGTGAGAGGTCTCAGTCAGTCGGTCAAAAGACCCGACGACGGCTGCCGCCGATCGGGACCAGGTTCAGGATCAGGCCGACGACCAGCAGGATGATGCCGAGCGTGGTGAGGATCGAGATCCCGGCCACCAGCCCGATGATGAGCAGGATCAGTCCGAGGACGACCATGGGGGTGCTCCTTCTCTTGGGTGAACAACAGGCCCCATGTACCCCGTCCGTCGCGGACGATGCGCCGCATTCCGCAGATTTTGCTTTGGGTGCGCTGGACGAGTCCTGCGCGAGCGGGCGGGAGGCGGTATGCGTCAGCGGTGTGCGGTGATGATCCAGGCGGCCGACGAGTAGCTGACGCCCCGCGGCCCGACGTGCGCCTCCAACGACGTGCGCAGTGCGGCGAGCGCCTGGCCCCGGGCGTCGTCGTCGAGCCCGGCCAGGAGCCAGGCCATCAGCCCGGAGACCAGGGCCAGCGCGTCGTCGGCGGTCGCGCCGAAGTACATCTGCTCGGAGGAGTCGGTGAGCGCGACGTCGCGCCACCCGGCAGAGGTGAGCAGGTCACGGACGCGGTCGGGGTCGCTGAGCGCGAACGGACCCGGTGCGTCCGGCGGTGGGCCGGGGAGGTCCCGCCCGGCCGCCAGCGTGCCCAGGACGGTGCGGATCCACTCGTTGCGTTCCAGCGGCTGCCAGGCGAGCAGGCACAGCCGGCCGCCCGGCCTGGTCGCGCGGGCCAGGTTGGCGAACGCGGCCCGGGGGTCGCCGAAGAACATCGCGCCGGCCCGGCTCAGCACGAGGTCGAACGAGGACGGCGCGAAGGGATGCACCTGCGCGTCCGCTTTCAGCAGCTCGACGGGCGGGAGGCCGGGTTCGCTGCTCACCCGGTGGCGGGCCACGTCGAGCATCGCACTGGACAGGTCCACCCCCACGACGTGTCCCTCCTCGCCGGCACGACGGGCGGCGTCGCGGGTGGTCTGCCCCGTCCCGCAACCGACGTCCAGCACCCGCTCCCCGGGCGTGATGCCGGCCGCGTCGAACAGGCGGGCGTGATGGTCGCGGACGGAGTCGTCGAACGCGTCCGGATGCGCCGCCCAGAAGCTGCCCTCGTCGCCGTCCCACGCGCGGGCCTGCTCGACGTTCTCCTCGGCAACGGGTGTGCTCACGGCTCCCGTCATCACGGGCCTCCTGGCAAGATCCTCCCCTGGGGGTGGTCTGCCGGAGGTCCGCAGCACCGCCGGCGTCCGCCCGGCGCGCCGACCACGAGCCCGGCAGCGTGACCACCGCGAGAGCCGAGGTGGGCAACGGCGCCCAGTCCCCCGTGAGGAGCAGGACCAGGTCCTCGATCCCGGGGTTGTGCCCGACCAGGACCACGGTGCCGAGGTCGTCGGACAGCTCCCGCACGACCTCCAGGAGCTCACGCTCGGACGCGGCGTAGAGCCGGTCCTCGATCCGCGTCCGCGGCTCGACGTCGAGCTCTGCCGCCACCAGCTCCCAGGTCCTCCGGGCGCGACGTGCGGGGGACACGACGGCCAGGTCGATGTCGTCGACGTGCGCGGCCAGCCACCGTCCGGCGTCCGGGGCCTGACGCCGGCCGCGCTTGGCCAGGGGCCGGTCACGGTCGGCCTCGTCGCCGGACCAGTCAGACTTCGCGTGCCGCAGCAGGATCAGGGTGCGCTCGGGCGGGCGAGCTCCGGGCCCCGCCATCACCCGGACGTCCGGCCGTGGATCACCCTGCACCGTCTCCGGTCGGGAGCGTCGGCAGCCGCATCGCGACCAGCACCGCGGCGACCGTGGTGACGGCTCCGGCCACGGGCTGCAGGACCGGCACGGCGAAGGCGGCGACCACGAAGACGGACAGCCCTGCCGCGTAGCCGTAGCCCGGCCACCGCAGCGCCGTCGACGACCGCGCCACGGCCCGGCCGAAGACCACCGCCCCGGCGATGAACAGCAGCAGTCCCACCGCGGCGGTCCCGAACAGCGGTGCGCCGTACACGTCGTCGTTGAGCTCGGGCAGCCCGCGGCCGCCGGCCAGGTAGGCCCGGCCGATCGCGGGCTGGGCGAACGCCGCAGCGGCGAACACCGCGGTGACCAGCGTGTTGGCCACGATGGTCAGGGCGGTCCCCACCAGCGCGGCCCCGGCCGTCGGCCCGCGCTGCAGGAGGACCAACGCGGCGACCAGCCCGACCAGACCCAGCGCGCCACCGAGGATGCTCCCCACCAGATGGCTGGCCAGGAAGACGTCGGTGGTGACGTAGCGGGAGTACGCCGCGAACTCGGTCTTCGGGTCCGGCTGGTGCGTCAGCGTGGACAGGGTCAGCAGCACACCGTAGACGGGCAGCAGCCACACCCCGGCCCGGGCCAGGCGCAGCGATGCAGCGGTCCGGTCCCGCGGTGCCGACACACTCATCGCTACGACGGTACGGGCGGCCCGGCAGCGAGGACATAGCCCGGACGGGGCAGCGAGAGCGTCGGCACCGGCCAGGCCGGAGGTCCGACCGGGGCTCAGGCGGTGCGGGTGGCGATCAGGACGGCGAACGCGTCGAGCGCGTCACGCACCGGCCCGACCGGAAGCACCTGCAGCAGGTCCTGGGCCTCGCGGGCCAGGCCCAGGACGTACTGCCGGGCCTCGTGCATGGCGGGGTGCTTGCGCAGCAGGTCGAGGGCCTCGGCGTGCAGCGCGTCGTCGGTGAGGTCCTCGTCCAGGAGCGACAGCAGCCGGGCGTCGGCCGGGTCGGCGGAGCGTCGGGCCATCAGCACCGGCAGCGTGGGCACGCCCTCGCGCAGGTCGGTGCCCGGGGTCTTGCCGGACTCGTCGGACTCCGAGGCGACGTCGAGGATGTCGTCGGAGAGCTGGAACGCGGCGCCGACCTTCTCGCCGTACGCCGTGAGGGCCTTCTCCACCTCCAGCGGGGCACCTGCGAACCGGGCGCCGTAGCGTGCCGAGGTCGCGATCAGGGAGCCGGTCTTGCCGGCGACCACCCGCAGGTAGTGCGAGAGCGCGTCCTCGCCGGGGCCGGGCGTCAGCGTCTCCAGGATCTGGCCCTCGACGAGCTTGGTGAAGGTCTCGGCCTGGATGCGCACGGCGTCCGCGCCCAGCGAGGCGGTGAGCTCGGAGGACTTGGAGAACAGGAAGTCGCCGGTGAGGATCGCGACGTGGTTGTCCCAGCGCGAGTTCGCCGACTCGGCGCCGCGGCGCAGCTCGGCCTCGTCCATCACGTCGTCGTGGTACAGCGACGCGAGATGGGTCAGCTCGACCACGCACGCCGAGGTGACCACGCCGTCGCGCGTCGGGTCACCGGTCTCGGCGGCCAGCAGCACCAGCAGCGGCCGGAACCGCTTGCCGCCGGCGTGCATCAGGTGCCGGGCGGCGTTCGTCACGAACGGCGCCTCGCTGCGGATCTCCCGCTCGAGCCGCTCCTCCACCTCGACCATCCGGGCGCGCAGGCGTGCCTCGAGCTCGGCGTCGAGGACCGGCAGGGCCAGCGACGTGCTGCCGTCGGAGGCGGTCGAGGTCATCAGTCTTCCTAGCGGACAGGGAGGGTCAGCGGATGAACTGACCCGCGTTGGCGGCGAGATCGAGGACCGGCCCCGGGAAGACACCCAGGACGACGGTCGCAGCGAACCCGACAGCGATCACGATAGTCGTGAGGATGCTGGGCATCATCACCACGGGTCCCTCGCCGACCGGGTCGGAGAAGAACATCAGCACGATCACCCGGGCGTAGAAGAACGCCGCGACCGCGCTCAGGATCACCGCGACCACCACGAGCGGCCAGGCCCCGCCGGACACCGCGGACGCGAACACCGCCCACTTGCCGGTGAACCCGCTGGTCAGCGGGATGCCGGCCATGGCGAGCAGGAAGAACGCGAACACCCCGGCCACGAACGGCGACTCCTTGCCGAGCCCGGCCCAGCGCGACAGGTGCGTGGCCTCGCCACCGGCGTCGCGTACGACGGTCACGACCGCGAACGCACCGATGGTCGTGAAGCCGTAGGTCACGAGGTAGAACAGCACCGCCTGCACCGAGGAGATCTCGGTACCGGCGAAGCTGCTGACCGTCTTCAGGCCCACGAAGCCGGTGAGGATGAACCCGGCGTGCGCGATCGAGGAGTAGGCCAGCATCCGCTTGATGTCGGACTGGGTGATCGCCAGGATGCAGCCGACCAGCATGGTCAGCACGGCGACGATGCCGATCATGATCGACCAGTCCCAGCGCGCGGCGCCGAAGGCGACGTAGAAGAGCCGGAGCAGCGCACCGAACGCGGCGACCTTGGTGCAGGCGGCCATGAACGCGGTGACCGCGGTCGGGGCGCCCTGGTAGACGTCGGGCGTCCAGGCGTGGAACGGAGCGGCACCGACCTTGAACAGCAGGCCGACCGCGAGCAGGCCGATGCCGGCCAGCAGCAGCACCTGTCCCCCGATTCGTCCGGAGACGGCCTCGGCGATGTCGGCGAAGTTCATCGAGCCGGCGTAGCCGTAGGTCAGCGCGACGCCGTACAGGAAGAAGCCGGAGGAGAACGCGCCGAGCATGAAGTACTTCAGCGCCGCCTCCTGGCTGAGCAGCCGGCGCCGGCGGGCGAGGCCGCAGAGCAGGTAGAGCGGGAGCGAGAGGATCTCCAGCGCCACGAACATCGTGAGCAGGTCGTTGGCCGCCGGGAACAGCAGCATGCCGCCGATCGAGAACATCATCAGTGGGAAGACCTCGGTGTGCTCGAGGCCCTTCGTGGACGCCTCGCGCTCGGCCGCCGTGCCGGGCAGCGCCGCGGCCTGGCCGGCGAACGCGGTGATGCCGCCCTCGAGGGTCCGCTCCGCGAACAGCAGCACGCTGATCAGCGAGAGCGCGAGGATGGTGCCCCAGATGAACATCGTCGGGCCGTCGATCGCGACGGCACCTTCGACGGCGATCTGGCCGCGGCCCGCGGTGTCCCCGGCGGGCGTGAGGCCGTGGGCGACGAAGCCGGTCGCGACCAGCGCGCCGGCCACGCCGGCGACGGACAGCACGACCTGGACGAGGTAGCGGCTGGGCCGCGCGACGAACGCCTCGACGAGCACGCCGACGAGGGCGACGCCGAAGATGATCAGCATCGGCGACACCAGGCCGTACTCGATGCTGGGCTTGGAGAACTCGGCTGCGAGGTTCACTTGGCGGTCTCCTCCTGGGCACCGGCCTGCGCGGGTACGGCGGGTGCCGGGTCCTTCACGCCGACCTGCTGCAACGTGTCAGCGACGGCGGGGTTGATGATCGAGGTCAACGGCTTCGGGTAGAACCCGAGCAGCACGATGAGCACGAGCAGCGGGGCGAGCGCGGTGATCTCGCGGACGTTGAGGTCCTTGAAGCCGGCGACCGCGGGCACCGTCGGGCCGGTCATCGTGCGCTGCACCATCAGCAGGATGTACAGCGCGGCCAGCACGATCCCGAGCACCGCGAACGAGGCGTACCACGGGTTGTGGGTGAACGCGCCGAGCAGCACCAGGAACTCCGAGATGAACGGCGACAGCCCCGGCAGGGACAGCGACGACAACCCGGCGACCAGGAAGATGCCGGCCAGCACCGGGGCGACCTTCTCGACCCCGCCGAAGTCCGGGATCAGCCTCGACCCGCGGCGGCTGATCAGGAAGCCGCTCACCAGGAACAGCGCGGCCGTCGACAGCCCGTGGTTGAACATGTAGAGCATCGAGCCGGTCTGGCCGTAGCTGTTCAGCACGAAGATGCCGAGCACGATGAAGCCGAAGTGCGACACCGAGGTGTAGGCGATCAGCCGCGGGATGCTCTTCTGGCCGATCGCGGCGAGCGCGCCGTAGAGCACGCTGACCACCGCGAGCACCAGCACCACCGGGGTGGCCCACTGCGACGCCTCGGGGAACAGCTGCAGGCAGAACCGGATCATCCCGAAGGTGCCGATCTTGTCCAGGATGCTGACCAGCAGCACCGACGTGCCGGGGCTGCCCTCCTCCGCTGCGTCCGGGAGCCAGGTGTGCACCGGGACCATCGGCGCCTTGATCGCGAAGGCGATGAAGAAGCCGACGAACAGCCACCGTGCGGTGTTCTGGTCGATCGAGACCTTGCTGAGCTCCGAGAGGAGGTACGTCGGACCGGTCGGCGAGCTCGCGGACACGACGTACAGGCCCACGACCGAGGCCAGCATCAGCAGCCCGCCGAACAGCGAGAACAGCAGGAACTTCACCGCGGCGTAGGACCGGCGCGGACCGCCGAACCCGCCGATCAGGAAGTAGATCGGGATCAGCGTCGCCTCGAAGAGCACGTAGAACAAGAAGACGTCGGTCGCCGAGAAGACGCCGATCGCGAGACCCTCGAGGGCGAGCATCCAGGCGAAGAACGCGCGGGCACCCCAGCGGCCCTCGTCGCCGTCGTTCCAGGAGGCGAGGATGACGACCGGGGACAGGATCGCGGTCAGCAGCACCAGCGTCAGGCCGATGCCGTCGACGCCGAGCGCGTAGTGGGCGCCGAACGCGCGGATCCACTCGTGCTCCTCGGAGAACTGGAAGCGCGCGCCGCCGGTGTCGAAGCCGAGGGCGACGATCGCGACGACGACCAGCGTCGCCAGCGAGAAGCCGAGCGCGACCATCTTCGGCAGGGCCGCTCGACCGCCCTTGGGCAGCACGGCCACGACCACTGCGCCGACGATCGGCAGCAGCAGGGCCGTGGTCAACCAGGGAAAGCTCACAGCGACACCACCATCATGTTGAACCCGTCGTTCGGCCGGTCGAGCTTGTCGAGACCCCTCATGCGAGGCTCACCGCCAGCAGGGCGAGGACCACGATCACGGCACCGCCGAGGACGGAGAGGGCGTAGGACCGCACGAAGCCGGTCTGCACCCGCCGGAACGTGCCGGACATGCCGCCGAACGCGCGACCGGTGCCGTTCACGACGCCGTCGACGCCGTGGTCGTCGAAGGCCACCAGGCCGGTGACGAGCTGGTCGCCCGGCCGCATGAACAGGCCCTCGTTGATCGCGTCGCCGTACAGGTCGGCGCGCGCGGCACGGGTGAACACCGAGACCCGGGTCGGGGCGGTGATCGGGACCTCGTTGCGGCCGACGGTGAGCCAGGCGATGGCGACACCGACGACGACCACGAGGAGGATGACCGCCGACAGCACGGTCGCGGACACCTGGAGCGCGGGGTGCACCTCCTCGCCGACGACGGGGGCGAGCCACTCGACGATCCAGCCGCTGAGCAGCAGCAGGCCACCGAGCGCGGAGAGCGCGGCGAGCGCCACCAGCGGCATCGTCATCACCGCGGGCGACTCGTGCGGGTGTACGTCGTCGAGCCAGCGCTTCCGGCCGAAGTAGGTCATCAGCATCACCCGGGTCATGTAGAACGCGGTGATGCCGGCGCCGACGAGCGCGGCCAGGCCGATGACCAGGTTGTCGCCGAACGCGGCCTCGATGATCTTGTCCTTCGACCAGAACCCGGCGAAGGGCGGCACACCGATGATCGCGAGGTAGCCGAAGGTGAAGGTCAAGAAGGTGACCGGGATGGCCTTCTTGAGCGCCCCGTAGTGCCGCATGTCGACGTCGTCGTCCATCGCGTGCATCACCGAGCCGGCGCCGAGGAACAGGTTGGCCTTGAAGAAGCCGTGCGTGAGCAGCTGGAAGATCGCGAACGCGTAGCCGGCGGGACCGAGCCCGGCGGCCAGCATCATGTAGCCGATCTGGCTCATCGTCGACCCGGCGAGCGCCTTCTTGATGTCGTCCTTGGCACACCCGATGACCGCACCCCACAGGAGCGTCACCGCGCCGACGATCACCACCGCGGTCTGGGCAGTCGGCGTGTAGTCGTAGATGAAGCTGGACCGCACCACGAGGTAGACACCGGCGGTCACCATGGTTGCCGCGTGGATCAGCGCGGAGACCGGGGTCGGGCCCTCCATCGCGTCGAGCAGCCAGGACTGCAGCGGCACCTGCGCGGACTTGCCGCAGGCCGCGAGCAGGAACAGCAGCCCGAGGATCGTCATCGTGGTGTGCCCGGCCTGGCCGGCAGCCGCGGAGACGCCGGTGAAGGCGACCGTGCCGAAGGTGGCGAAGGTCAGCATCGTGCCGAGGGCCATGCCGAGGTCACCGACGCGGTTCACCACGAACGCCTTCTTGGCGGCCACGGCGGCGGACGGCTTGTGCTGCCAGAACCCGATCAGGAGGTACGACGCGAGGCCGACGCCCTCCCAGCCGAGGAACACGGCGAGGTAGTTGTCGGCGAGGACCAGCGTGAGCATCGCCGCGACGAACAGGTTGAGGTAGGCGAAGAACCGCGCCCGTCGTACGTCGTGGGCCATGTAGCCCACGGAGTAGATGTGGATCAGCGAGCCGACGCCGGTGATCAGCAGCAGGAACAGCGCCGACAGCTGGTCGTAGAGCAGACCCATGTCGACGTTGAAGCTGCCGGCCTGCACCCAGGTGTAGAGCTGCTGACCGACCTGCCGGTCGTCCGCGGGCCGGCCGAGCAGCGTCAGGAACATGACGAGGCTGAGCGCGAACGAGCCGATGACCGTCGCGCAGCCCAACAGGTGGGCGAACCTCGAGGTGCGGCTGTTGCCGAGGAGCAGGATCACCGCTGCGCCCAGGGCGGGCAGCGCGATGATCACCCAGAGCAGCGAGAACACCCCGCTCGCGGCGGACGGGTCCACCACGGGCACGGACTCCTGCAGGGGAACGAACATCTGATCTGCTCCTTAGTACTTCAGCAGGCTCGCGTCGTCGACCGAGGCCGAGCGACGGGTGCGGAAGATGGTCATGATGATCGCCAGCCCCACGACGACCTCCGCGGCGGCGACCACCATCACGAAGAAGGCGGCCACCTGGCCGTCGAGGTTGCCGTTGACCCGGGCGAAGGTGACCAGGGCGAGGTTCGAGGCGTTGAGCATCAGCTCGACGTTCATGAACACCACGATCGCGTTGCGGCGGGTGAGCACGCCCACGCAGCCGATCGTGAACAGGATCGCCGAGAGCACCAGGAACGGTGTCGCGCTCATGCGTGGCCCCCTTCCTGGTGGTTGTCGTCACTGGGGTCGCCGTCGATGCCGCCGCGCGGACCGGCGCCGCGGACGGGTCGGTTCGACGTGCCGTCGCCGATCGACCCGGTGAGCCGGTCGATGTCGTGCGAGGGCGCGGTCTTGACGGTGCCGCGCGACTGGAGCGTGCGCGAGACCGAGATCTCAGACGGGGTGCCGTCCGGCAGCAGCGCCGGGGTGTCCACGGCGTTGTGCCGCGCGAACACACCGGGCGAGGGCAGCGGGCCGGGGTGCTTGCCGTGCTCGGCGTAGTCCCGCATCCGCTGCCCGGCCAGGTCGGCCTGGCTGAGCTTGGGGGTGAGCCGCTCGCGGTGCGCGAGCACCATCGCCCCGATCGCGGCGGTGATCAGCAGGGCGCTGGTCGCCTCGAACGCGAAGACGAACTTGGAGAACAGCAGCGCCGCGAGGCCGGGCACGTTGCCGTTGACGTTGGCCTTGTCGAGGCCGGTCACGAAGCCGATCGACACCTGGCCGACGCCGAGCACCAGGATCAGCCCGAACAGCAGACCGACCACGGTGGCCATCAGGCGCTGGCCCTTGATCGTCTCCACCACCGAGTCCGAAGCGTCGACGCCGACGAGCATCAGCACGAACAGGAACAGCATCAGGATCGCGCCGGTGTAGACGATGATCTGCACCGCGAACAGGAACGGCGCGTCCTGCACGGCGTACAGCACGGCCAGCCCGATCATCACCACCGCGAGCAGCAGCGCGGCGTGCACGGCCTTGGGAGTGAACAGGATGCCGAGCGCGGCGGCGACCATGATCGGCGCGAGGATCCAGAAGACGATCATGCGTGGTCCTCGCTCCCGGTGCTGGAGGTGCCGGCCCGGTCCCGCGGGGTGAAGGTGCCGCGGTAGTAGTCGCCCTCGTCGTCACCGAGCTGCATCGGGTGCGGTGGCTGCTCCATGCCGGGCAGCAGCGGGGCGAGCAGGTCGGACTTCTCGTAGATCAGGTCCGCGCGGTTGTTGTCCGCGAGCTCGTACTCGTTGGTCATCGTCAGCGCACGCGTCGGGCACGCCTCGATGCACAGCCCGCACAGGATGCAGCGCAGGTAGTTGATCTGGTAGACGCGGCCGTACCGCTCACCGGGCGAGAACCGCTCGTCCTCGGTGTTGGAGGCGCCCTCGACGTAGATCGCGTCCGCGGGGCAGGCCCACGCGCACAGCTCGCAGCCGATGCACTTCTCCAGTCCGTCGGGCCAGCGGTTGAGCTGGTGCCGGCCGTGGAACCGCGGGGCGGTCGGCTTCTTCTCGAACGGGTACTGCTCGGTGACGACCTTCTTGAACATGGTCCGGAAGGTCACCCCGAAACCCGCGATCGGGTCCCAGAACTGTTCCTTGAGGGTGGGCATCTACTCACGCTTCCCATCGGCGGTGGCGGTCCCCGGGACGGTCTGGGTCACGGTCGACCTCCCACTGGTCTGCTTGCTCATCTGTCCGGGCAACGGCGGCACGGGGTAGCCACCGGCGAACGCGTCGAACCCGTTCTCCCCGTTGGTGACCGGCTCACCCTGGGCTGCTTCCTCTTCCCGCTCACCGACGAAGAACAGCACCAGGAACAGCACCGCCACGACGCCGATCGCACCGAGCAGGTAGCTCCGGTCGATGCCGCCCTCGAGGCTGACCGCCCGGATCGCCGCGACGGCGACGATCCACACCAGCGACACCGGGATCAGCCGCTTCCAGCCGAACGCCATGAACTGGTCGTAGCGCAGCCGGGGCAGCGAGCCGCGCAGCCAGATGAACACGAAGATGAACAGCATCACCTTGGCGATGAACCACAGGAACGGCCAGTAGTCCTGGTTGAACATCCCGTCGTTGACCGCCGACAGCGGCCAGGGCGCGCGCCACCCGCCGAGGAACAGCGTGGTCGCCAGCGCGGCGACGGTCACCATGTTGACGTACTCCGCGAGGAAGAACAGCGCGAACTTCAGCGAGGAGTACTCCGTGTGGAAGCCGCCGACGAGCTCGCCCTCGGCCTCCGGGAGGTCGAACGGCGCGCGGTTGGTCTCCCCCACCATCGCGATCATGTAGATCACGAACGACGGGATCAAGATGACGCCGAACCACAGCCGGGACTGGGCCTCGACGATCTCCGAGGTGGACATCGAGCCGGCGTAGAGGAACACCGCGACGAACGCGAGGCCCATCGCGACCTCGTAGGAGATCATCTGCGCCGAGCTGCGCAGGCCACCGAGCAGGGAGTACGTCGACCCGCTCGACCAGCCGCCCAGGACGATGCCGTAGATGCCGATCGAGCTGATCGCCAGGATGAAGATCACGCCCACCGGCATGTCGGTCAGCTGCAGCTGGGTCACCTGGTCGGTGAACGGGATCCGCACCGCGGGGCCGAACGGGATCACCGCGAACGCCAGGAACGCCGGCACCGTGGACAGCACGGGCGCAAGGACGAAGACCACCTTGTCCGCGGCCTTCGGGATGATGTCCTCCTTCAGCGCCAGCTTCACGCCGTCCGCGAGGGACTGCAGCAGGCCGAAGGGGCCGTTCACGTTGGGGCCGATGCGGTGCTGCATCCGGGCCACCACGCGCCGCTCGAACCAGATGTTGAACAGCGTCAGCACCACGAGGACCACGAAGATCAGCACGGCCTTGATGACCACGACCCACCACAGGTCGTGACCGAAGCCCTTCACGGTGTCCTTGCCGGCGGCCGACACCATCTCCAGCGCCGGGGCTGCGAGAAGTGCGCTCATGCGTTCGCTCCGTTCATGGACGCGAGTCGTACGACGGACCCGGCCGGTGCGGACCACGCCGACGACCCGGAGGTCGTCGGCGTCCACACGACATCTTCGGGCAGGTCGGCGACTCCCAGCGGGAGGGTCGTCGAGCCGGTGTCGCCGGTGACCGTGACGTGCTCGCCGGCGGTGAGGCCGAGCCGGGTCAGCGTGCCGTGCGAGACCAGCGCGACCGGCGTACGCGCCGTCGCCTTGAGGTAGTCGTCGCCGTCGAGCATCCGACCGTCGTCGAGCAGCAGCTTCCAGGTCGCCACCCGCACCGAGTCCTCGTCCCGGCTGGTTGAGCCGTCGCCGCTGGTTGAGCCTGTCGAAACCGGGACCATCGCGGCCCGCTCGCCGTCCCAGGCACCGACCTCCTGCATCTCCGCACGCGCCTCGTCGACGGTGCGGAAGCCGAGGGCCACGCCCATCTCGTCGGCGATGCCGGCCAGCACCCGCAGGTCAGGTAGCGCGTTGCTGTCGCGCAGCACCTTCTCGAACGGGCGGACCCGGCCCTCCCAGTCCACGAACATGCCGGCCTTCTCGGCGACCGGGGCCACCGGGAAGACCACGTCCGCGACGTGCGAGACGGCGCTGGCGCGCACCTCGAGGCTGACCACGAAGTCGGCGCGCTCGAGGGCAGCGGCAGCGGCCGCGGGATCGGGCAGGTCGACCGGGTCGACACCGCCGACGACCAGCGCGCCGAGCTCGCCGGCGGCAGCGGCCTCGATGATCGCGGCGCCGTCACGGCCGGCATCGTGCGGGACGGTGGTCGCCCACACGGTGCCGAGGTCGACGCGGGCGGCGGCGTCGGTGACCGGGCGGCCGCCGGGCAGCAGGTTCGGCAGGCAGCCGGTCTCGAGCGCGCCACGCTCCCCCGCCCGTCGCGGCACCCAGGCGAGCTTGGCGCCTGTCGTGCCGGCCAGCGTGAGCGCCGCGGACAGCGCACCCGGCACGGAGGCGAGCCGCTCGCCGACCAGGATCACGCCACCGGCGTCGAGGGCGACCTCGCCGTCGTGGGCGATCGCCTCGATCGCGGCCGGCTCGTCACCGGGCGCGGTGCGGATCAGGGTGCCGTTCATCTTCTGCAGCCCGCGCGAGGTGAACGGCGCGATGGAGACGACCTTGGTCCTGTTCTTGCGTGACGCCTTGCGGAGCCGCAGGAACACGATCGGCGACTCGTCCTCGGGCTCGAGGCCCGCGAGCAGCACGACGCTGGCCTTCTCGAGGTCGGCGTAGGTCACGTCGAGCGCCTTGCCGACCACGTGGGCAGCCAGGAAGTCGGCCTCTTCGGCAGAGTGCGCCCGCGCGCGGAAGTCGATGTCGTTGGTGCCGAGCGCGACCCGGGCGAACTTGCTGTAGGCGTAGGCGTCCTCACCGGTGAGCCGGCCTCCGGTCAGCACGCCGACGCCGCCGCCGGACCCGGTCATGGCCGCCCGCAGCCCCCGGGCCGCGACGGCGAACGCCTCGGGCCACGAGGCCGGGCGGTGCGCGCCGGTCTCCTCGTCACGGACGAGCGGCGTGGTGAGCCGGTCCTCCTGACGTGCGTAGAGGAACGCGAAGCGGCCCTTGTCGCAGTTCCACTCCTCGTTCACCTCCGGGTCGTTGCCGGCCAGCCGGCGGGTGACCTTGCCGCGGCGGTGGTCGGTGCGCAGCGAGCAGCCCGACGCGCAGTGCTCGCACACCGACGGCGTGGAGACCAGGTCGAACGGGCGGGAGCGGAACCGGTACGACGCCGAGGTCAGCGCCCCCACCGGGCAGATCTGGATGGTGTTGCCGGAGAAGTAGGACTCGAACGGCTCGTTCTCGTAGATGCCGACCTGCTGCAGGGCGCCCCGCTCGATCAGCGCGATGAACGGGTCACCGGCGATCTGCTCGGAGAACCGGGTGCACCGCGCGCACAGCACGCAGCGCTCGCGGTCGAGCAACACCTGCGCGGAGATGTTGATCGGCTTGGGGAAGGTCCGCTTGGTCTCGGTGAACCGGGACTCGCCGCGGCCGTTCGACATGGCCTGGTTCTGCAGCGGGCACTCGCCGCCCTTGTCGCAGACCGGGCAGTCGAGCGGGTGGTTGACGAGCAGGAACTCCATGATCCCCTGCTGCGCCTTGTCGGCCACCTTGGAGCTGGCCTGGGTGCGCACCACCATGCCGTCGGAGACCTGCAGGGTGCAGGACGCCTGCGGCTTGCCCATCGACGCGAGCTCGCCGTTGCGCGGCGCCCACACCTCGACCAGGCACTGCCGGCAGGCGCCGACCGGCGCGAGCAGCGGGTGGTCGCAGAACCGCGGGATCTGCACGCCGACCTGCTCGGCGGCACGGATCACCAGCGAGTCCTTGGGAACCGCGACCTCGACGTCGTCGATGGTCACCGAGACCAGGTCGCTCTTCTCCACGTGGGTCGAGCTTGCCGAAACCGTAGTCATGCAGAGACTCCCGCGGGTGCGAACAGGGTGGAGGCGGCCGGGTCGAACGGGCAGCCGCCGTTCTCGAAGTGCGCGATGTACTCGTCGCGGAAGTGCTGGATCGAGGAGGTGATCGGGCTGGTCGCCCCGTCGGCGAGCGCGCAGAACGACCGGCCGAGGATGTTGTCACACTGGTCGAGCAGCATCTCGAGGTCGCGCTCCTCGCCCTGCCCCTTCTCCAGCCGGGCCAGGACCTGCACCAGCCACCAGGTGCCCTCGCGGCACGGGGTGCACTTGCCGCACGACTCGTGCTTGTAGAACTCGGTCCAGCGCAGCACGGCGCGCACCACGCAGGTGGTCTCGTCGAAGATCTGCAGCGCCTTGGTGCCGAGCATCGAGCCGGCCTTGCCGACGCCCTCGTAGTCGAGGGGCACGTCGAGGTGCTCGGCGGTCAGGATCGGGGTGGACGACCCGCCGGGCGTCCAGAACTTCAGCTCGTGCCCCTCACGGACACCGCCGGCGAGGTCGAGCAGCTGGCGCAGCGTGATGCCGAGCGGGGCCTCGAACTGGCCGGGCCGCTTGACGTGCCCGGACAGCGAGTAGAGCGTCATGCCCTTGCTCTTCTCGGTGCCCATCGAGCCGAACCACGACGCGCCGTTCTGCACGATGCAGGGCACCGACGCGATCGACTCGACGTTGTTGATCACCGTCGGTGCGGCGTACAGGCCGGCGACCGCGGGGAACGGCGGACGCAGCCGCGGTTGGCCGCGCCGCCCCTCGAGCGAGTCGAGGAGCGCGGTCTCCTCGCCGCAGATGTAGGCGCCGGCACCGGCGTGCACGGTGATGTCGAGCTGGTAGCCGGAGCCGTGGATGTCGGCCCCGAGGTGGCCGGCGAGGTAGGCCTCCTGCACGGCGCGCTGCAGCCGGCGTACGACGTGCAGCACCTCGCCGCGGACGTAGATGAACGCGTGGTTCGCGCGGATCGCGTAGGAGGAGATGATCACGCCCTCGACCAGGGTGTGCGGCGTGGCCATCATCAGCGGGATGTCCTTGCACGTGCCCGGCTCGGACTCGTCGGCGTTGACCACCAGGTAGTGCGGCTTGCCGTCGCCCTGCGGGATGAAGCCCCACTTCATGCCGGTCGGGAAGCCCGCACCGCCACGGCCGCGGAGACCGGACTCCTTCACCAGGTCGATGACGGCGTCCTGCTCCATGCCGAGGGCGGTCCGCAGCGCGGCGTACCCGCCGGTCTGCTCGTAGGACTCCAGGGTCCATGGACGGTCGGTGTCCCAGGCGTTCGACAGGACCGGGGTGAGCATGTCGACCATCAGGAGCCTCCCTTGCTGTTCTGCTCGCCGCCGGCGTCCTCGCCCACGGTCTCGGCGCCGGACTGCGCGACCTTGGTCTCCGACTCGGCGCGGCCGGTGTCGGCCTGCTCGGCCGCCCCCGCCTGCGTCCGCTCGGTCCCGCCGGTCGAGCCTGTCGAGACCTTGCGGTCGCTCTCCGGGGCGGTCCACGCGTTCTCGCGGGCGATCTGCAGGCCGAGCAGCGACGCCGGACCCGCGGCGGGGCCCTCGTCGGCACGGTCGTCGGGGAAGCCGGCCAGCACGCGCTCGGCCTCGCGCCAGGTGCAGATGCGCGGGCCGCGGGTCGAGCGGACCTCCTTGCCCTCCCGCAGGTCGTCGACCAGCTGGGTCGCCGACTCGGGGGTCTGGTTGTCCATGAACTCCCAGTTGACCATCATCACCGGGGCGTAGTCGCAGGCCGCGTTGCACTCGAGGTGCTCCAGGGTGATCGCCTTGCCGTCCTCGCCCTCGGGCAGTGCAGTCTCGTCGTTTCCAATGCCCAGGTGCTCCTTGAGCCGCTCGAAGATCACGTCACCGCCCATCACCGCGCACAGCGTGTTGGTGCAGACGCCGACGTGGTAGTCGCCGACCGGGCGGCGCTTGTACATCGTGTAGAACGTCGCCACGCCGGACACCTCCGCGGCGGAGATGCCGAGGATGTCGGCGCACGCCTCGATGCCGCGAGAGGTGACGCGTCCCTCGACGCTCTGCACCAGGTGCAGCATCGGCAGCAGCGCGGAGCGGGCCTGGGGGTAGCGCGCGGTGATCTCCCGCAGCTCGGCCAGCACGCTCTCGTCCAGCGGTGCGCCGGTTGAGCCTGTCGAAACCATCTTCTCGGTCAACGGTCCACTCCACCCATCACGGGGTCGATCGAGGCGATCGCGACGATGACGTCGGCGACCATGCCGCCTTCGCTCATCACCGACGTCGCCTGCAGGTTCGTGAACGACGGGTCCCGGAAGTGCGCGCGGAAGGGGCGCGTACCCCCGTCGGACACCACGTGTGCGCCGAGCTCGCCGCGAGGCGACTCGACCGGCACGTAGGCCTGGCCGGCCGGGACCCGGAAGCCCTCGGTGACCAGCTTGAAGTGGTGGATCAGCGCCTCCATCGACTCACCCATGATGTGCCGGATGTGGTCGAGGCTGTTGCCCATCCCGTCGGTGCCGATCGCGAGCTGGCTCGGCCAGGCGATCTTCTTGTCGGCGACCATGACCGGTGCGCCCTCGAGGCCGGCCAGCCGGTCGGCGGCCTGCTCGATGATCTTCAGCGACTCCCACATCTCGTCGAGACGGATCCGGAATCGTCCGTAGGAGTCGCAGGTGTCGCGGGTCGGTACGTCGAACTCGTACTCCTCGTACCCGGAGTAGGGCTGCGACTTGCGCAGGTCCCACGGCAGGCCCGTCGAGCGGAGCACCGGCCCGGTCATGCCGAGCGCCATGCAGCCGGCGAGGTCGAGGTGGCCGACGCCCTGGAGGCGTCCCTTGAAGATCGGGTTCGCGTTGCACAGCGCGGCGTACTCCGGGAGCCGCTTCTTCATCAGCGCGATGAAGTCGCGGATCTGGTCGAGCGCACCGGGCGGCAGGTCCTGCGCGACGCCACCGGGCCGGATGAACGCGTGGTTCATCCGCAGGCCGGTGATCAGCTCGAACAGGTCCAGGCACAGCTCGCGCTCGCGGAAGCCGATCGTCATCACGGTCAGCGCGCCGATCTCCATGCCGCCGGTGGCGATCGCCACCAGGTGGCTGGAGATGCGGTTGATCTCCATCAGGAGGACGCGCATGACCTGCGCCTTCTCCGGGATGTCGTCCTCGATGTCGAGCAGCCGCTCCACGCCGAGGGTGTAGGTCGCCTCGTTGTAGAACGGGGCGAGGTAGTCCATCCGCGTGCAGAACGTGACGCCCTGCACCCAGGAGCGGAACTCCATGTTCTTCTCGATGCCGGTGTGCAGGTAGCCGATGCCGCAGCGGGCCTCGGTGACCGTCTCGCCCTCGAGCTCGAGGATCAGCCGGAGCACGCCGTGCGTAGACGGGTGCTGCGGGCCCATGTTGACCACGACGTGGTCGTCGCCCTCTTCGGCGATCCCGGAGACGACGGAGTCCCAGTCCTGGCCGGTGACGGTGAAGACCCGGCCGGCGGAGGTGTCGGCCTCTTGCGCGTAGGGGTCCTGGGTGCCATGTGTCTGAGTCATCAGTTGTACGACCTCCGCGTGTCCGGCGGTGGGATGGTGGCGCCCTTGTACTCCACCGGGATGCCACCGAGGGGGTAGTCCTTGCGCTGCGGGTGCCCGGGCCAGTCGTCGGGCATCTGGATGCGCGTGAGAGCGGGGTGACCGTCGAAGATGATGCCGAAGAAGTCGTAGGTCTCGCGC
This sequence comes from uncultured Actinomycetota bacterium, assembly GCA_963810035.1. GTDB lineage: Bacteria > Actinomycetota > Actinomycetes > Propionibacteriales > Nocardioidaceae > Nocardioides_B. Next base: position 149,059 of record CAWEMA010000015.1, on the reverse strand, counting down.
TCGTGCCAGTCGGCGGTCGGGTAGACCGGGACCACCGACGGGATGTGCGGGTCGGCGTCGGGGCAGGTCACCTCGAGGCGGATCCGCCGGTTGTGGGTCATCGACAGCAGGTGGTAGACCGCGTGCAGCTCGCGGCCCTGGTCGTCGGGGTAGTGCACGCCCGAGACGCTCGAGCAGAGCTCGAAGCGCAGCTGTTCGTCGTCGCGCAGCTGCTGGACGACCGCGACCAGGTCGCGGCGGCGGATGAAGAACGTGACCTCGTTGCGGTGAACGACGACCTTCTCGATCGCCCTCGTCACGCCGTTGCCGTGCAGCGTCGACTCGAGCGCGTCCGCGACCTCGTCGAACCAGCCGCCGTAGGGACGGGCGCTGCCGCCGGGCATCGTGACCGGGCGGACCAGGCCGCCGTACCCCGAGGTGTCACCGGTGCCGCGCACGCCGAACATGCCGTGCCGCACCCCGACGACCTCCGGAGCCAGGGCGTCCGGCTCCACGGGGAGCTGGTTCTCGGGCGCGTTGTCCGTCGCATCGGCGTCCGTGCCGGGGGTGACCTCGGGGAAGTCCGCGGGCTCCCGGGGACCGTCGCTCATCGCAGCAGACCCTTCATGTCGATGGTGGGCAGCGCGTTCAGCGCCACGGTCTCTTCGTCCTCGATCTCGTCGCGGCGGTTCGAGCCGAGCTTGGTCGCCTGGACCTGCTTGTGCAGCTTGAGGATCGCGTCGATCAGCATCTCCGGGCGCGGCGGGCAGCCGGGGAGGTACATGTCGACCGGGACGATGTGGTCGACGCCCTGCACGATCGCGTAGTTGTTGAACATCCCGCCGGAGCTGGCACACACACCCATCGCCAGGACGTACTTCGGCTCGGCCATCTGGTCGTAGATCTGCCGCAGCACGGGTGCCATCTTCTGGCTCACCCGGCCCGCGACGATCATCAGGTCGGCCTGGCGCGGCGACGCCCGGAAGACCTCCATGCCGAAGCGGGCGAGGTCGTAGCGCGGGCCGCCGGACGTCATCATCTCGATGGCGCAGCAGGCCAGCCCGAACGTGGCAGGCCAGAACGACGCCTTGCGCATGTAGCCGGCGACGCCCTCGACGGTCGTCAGCAGGACGCCGCTCGGAAGCTTCTCTTCGATGCCCATCGGTTCCTAGCCCCTCAGTCCCATTCCAGTCCGCCCCTGCGCCAGACGTAGGCGTAGGCGACGAAGACGGTCGCGATGAACAGCACCATCTCGATCAGGCCGAACATCTTCATGGAGTCGAAGTACACGGCCCACGGGTACAGGAAGACGATCTCGATGTCGAAGACGATGAACATCATCGCGGTGATGTAGTACTTCACCGGGAACTTGCCGCCGCCGAGCGCCTGCGGGGTCGGCTCGATGCCGCACTCGTAGGAGTCCAGCTTGGCGCGGTTGTAGCGCTTCGGACCGGTGATCGAGCTGACCACGACCGAGAAGATCGCGAACCCTGCTGCGAGAACACCGAGCGCGAGAACGGGTACGTAGAGCTCCACGGCTGTTCCCTCCTGTCCTGTCCGTCGTACGTGTCGTGCGGTGCCCGTGGGGGCGGTGCGGTGCTAGGCCGCCGGGGCGACCCGGGCCAGCGCGTTGATCACCTTGTCCGAGACGTCGCCGTCGCGGGGGTCGGTGAGGTTGGCCATCAGCTTGAGCGTGAACTTCATCAGCGTGGTGCGCGGCAGGCCGTACTTCGTGGCCTGCTTCATGAACGTCGGGTTGCCGATCATCTTCGCGAAGACCCGGCCCAGCGTGAAGTAGCCGCCGTAGGCCGCGTCGAGCGCGGCGGCGTACTGCTCGAGCACCCGCTCGCGGGCCGGTCCCTCGGGGCGGGCCAGGGCCTGGACGACCGTCTCCGCGGCCATGTGCCCGGACTCGAGCGCGTAGTCGATGCCCTCGCCGTTGAACGGGTTGACCATCCCGCCGGAGTCACCGGAGAGCAGCACGCCCCGGGTGTAGTGCGGCTTGCGGTTGAAGCCCATGGGAAGCGCGGCCGAGCCGATCCGGCCGACGAGGTTCTGCTCGCGGAAGCCCCACTCCTCCGGGGTGTGCTCGAGCCAGCGACGCAGCACGTCCTTGTAGTCGACGTGCTGGAACGCCTTCGAGGTGTTCAGGATGCCGAGGCCCACGTTGGCGGTGCCGTCCCCGACGCCGAAGATCCAGCCGTAGCCCGGCAGCAGGTTGCTCCGGTTGGGTGCACCGTCCCAGAGCTCGAGCCACGACTCCATCCAGGCGTCGTCGTGGCGGGGCGTCTCGTAGTAGGCGCGGACCGCGACGCCCATCGGCCGGTTCTCCCGGCGCTCGACGCCGAGCGCGATGGCGAGCCGGGCGGAGACGCCGTCGCAGGCGATCACGACCGGCGCGGTGTAGGTCTCCTCGTCGCCCAGCCTGCGGCCTCGGTCGTCGACCGGCTTGGCGGTCACCCCCGTGACGCGTCCGGTGCGCTCGTCGATGACCGGGCCGGTGACCGCCGTCCGCTCCATCAGCCGGGCGCCCGCCTTCTCGGCGTGCCGGGCGAGGATCTCGTCGAGGTCCATCCGGGTCCGCACCATGCCGTAGGGCGGGAAGGACGCGAGCTCGGGCCAGGGCAGCTCGAGCCGGTGTCCGGCCCCGACGATGCGCAGGCCCAGGTTCTTCTGCCAGCCCGGGGCGTCGAGGTCGAGGCCCATCGAGACCAGCTGGCGGACGGCTCGCGGGGTGAGCCCGTCGCCGCAGATCTTGTCGCGCGGGAAAGCGGACTTCTCCAGCAGGAGGACGTCGACGCCGGCGTTGGCGAGGTGGTACGCCGCACTCGAACCGGCCGGCCCGGCACCCACGACGATGACGTCGGCCTGCCGCGCGTCGGCGGTGGTCCGGGTCATGCGGGGCACCTCATTCGATGGGTCGATCCGAGCCAGTATGTGCCTTTGTGAATGCCTTCACTAGCGAGCACAACAGGAGAGTCTAGAGGCCCACGTCACATCCCGCGACCCGGGTCCGGAGTCACCTCGCAGCAGTGTGAAACACGGTCCCACCTGCGGATTTAGGTCATGCGGACGTGACCGAATTGCCCCCGGTCTCAGCCGGTGGCGCGGTGCAGGGTGACGATGCCGCCGGAGAGGTTCAGCCACTCCGGACGCAGCCAGCCGGCCGCCGCGATCCGGGCCGCCAGCCCCTCCTGGTCCGGCCAGGCCCGGATCGACTCGGCGAGGTAGACGTAGGCGTCCGGGCTCGACGAGACGGCTCGGGCCAGCGGCGGCAGCGCGCGCATGAGGTACTCGACGTACGCCGTCCGGAACGGCGCCCACGTCGGGTGGCTGAACTCGCACACCACGAGGCGGCCACCGGGCCGGGTCACCCGCAGCATCTCGCGCAGCCCCGCGTCCGGGTCGACGATGTTGCGCAGCCCGAACGAGATCGTCACCGCGTCGAACGTGTCGTCCGCGAACGGCAGCCGGGTGCCGTCGCCGGCGGTGAAGCCGAGGTGCGGGCGGGCCTGCTTGCCCACCCGGAGCATGCCGATGGAGAAGTCGCACGGGACGACCTCGGCGCCCCGGTCGGCGAACGGCTGGCTGGAGGTTCCCGTGCCGGCCGCCAGGTCCAGGATCCGCTCGCCCGGCCGCGGGTCGACCGCGTCGACGACGACCTTGCGCCACCGGCGGTCCTGGCCGAGCGAGAGCACGTCGTTGGTGAGGTCGTAGCGACGCGCCACGGCGTCGAACATCGCGGCGACGTCCGCCGGACGCTTGTCGAGCTGGGCACGGGTCACGGCGTCACCCTATGCAGTGCCCGGCCGCCGTCGACGACGAGCCTCGATGTGGGACGTCCCCGGGCCCGGCCGTAGGCTGGCGCACCGTGACAGAGCCATCCACCAACCTGGGCGCGCCGGAACCGAGTGCGGAGTCGGCGCCGTTGGTCGTGCGCACCGTCCGGGTCGAGGACCCGGGACCGCTGCTGGCTCTGCTGCCCGCCGAGGAGGACGCCACCGCGTGGGTACGTCGTGGCGAGGGCCTGGTCGGCTGGGGCGTCGCCGCGATCTGCCGTACCAGCGGGCCGGACCGGTTCGCCGAGGCCCGCCGCTGGTGGACCGAGCACGCCCGCACCGCCGTGGTCCGCGACGAGGCCGGCCGGCCCGGCTCCGGGCTGGTCTGCTTCGGCTCCTTCGCGTTCGCCGACGCGCCGGGTGAGAGCGTGCTCGTCGTCCCGGAGGTGGTGGTCGGCCGCCGGGGGGACACGACCTGGGTGACGACGATCGGGGTCGACGCGATCCCCTCGGCCACCGAGGTCTCCCCCACCGCACCGCCCGCGCCGCCGGTGGGCGTGACGTTCGCCGACGGTGCGCTGAGCGGCACCGAGTGGGAGACGGTCGTGGCCGAGGCGGTCCGCCGGATCAACGACGGCGACCTGGAGAAGGTCGTCCTGGCCCGCGACCTGATGGCCACCGCGAACGCCGACATCGACGTGCGCTGGCCGCTGTCCCGGCTGGCCGAGACCTACCCGATGTGCTGGACGTTCCACGTCGACGGCCTGTTCGGCGCGACGCCGGAGATGCTCGTACGCCGGGAGCGTGGCCTGGTCACCTCACGGGTGCTGGCCGGCACCATCCGTCGTACCGGGGACGACGCCCGCGACCTCGCGCTCGCCGCCACCCTCGCCCGGTCGTCGAAGGACCTGGAGGAGCACGAGTACGCCGTCCGCTCGGTCGCCGACGCGCTGGCGCCGCACTGCTCGTCGATGAACGTGCCCGAGGCGCCCTTCGTGCTGCACCTGCCCAACGTGATGCACCTGGCCACCGACGTCGCCGGCGTGATCCACGACGCGGGAGACCCGTCGGCCACGTCGCTCGACCTGGCCGAGGCGCTGCACCCGTCGGCGGCGGTCGGCGGGACCCCGACGGACGTCGCGAGGCGGCTGATCACCGAGATCGAGGGCATGGACCGGGGCCGCTACGCGGGGCCGGTGGGCTGGATGGACGCGACCGGTGACGGCGAGTGGGGGCTGGCGCTGCGGTCGGCGGAGATCGCCGGGGCCCGGGTGCGGCTGTTCGCAGGCTGCGGGATAGTCGCGGACTCGGACCCGGAGTCCGAGCTCGCCGAGGGCCAGGCCAAGTTCGTCCCGGTCCGCGACTCCCTCGCAGGCACTGACTGACCCGCACCCCTGCGGCGGGTCGTCGTCGTGGGTGACGGCCCCTTGGGACTGACTGCCACCCGCGACGGCGATCGTGACTGCGACACCACCCCCCCGTGCAGGTGATGCCCCACACCCAGTGTCGGTTCCGACGGTGGCCGCGTCTGTAGGCAAACGGCGTCATGACCTTCACCCGTTCGGCCATCGGGGCCCTGTCCGTTCGGCCCGTTCGGACCTGTCCGTGCGTGACGCGACGATCCGCGGCGGGCCGCTCAGCTGAGGTCGGTGCCGGGAGCCAGCCGCTCGTACGACTCCCCGATCAGGGCCTCGAGGTTGCGGCCCACCACGGCCAGACCGGTGTCGTTGAGCAGGCCGTCGTGCACGGCCACCGAGCGCCGCGCCCCGACGGACCGGCCGAAGTCGATCACCTCGGAGATCTTGCTCCACGGCGCGTGGATCGGCAGGAACAGTACGTCGACCGGGCCGCCCGGCGGCGTGAAGGAGTCGCCCGGGTGGTAGATCCGGGTGCCGGCGGCGTCCACGACGTACCCCGAGTTGTAGAACCGCGGCAGGTCCTCGTGGATCACCGCGTGCAGCTCGCCGATCGCGGTGACCGGCAGGCCGGCGTCGAAATGCTGGCCCGGGGAGACCACGGTGACCCGCTCGGCGACGTCGGCGTCCGCCTCGGCGATCTGGGCCCGCACGGCCTCGATGGTGAAGATCGGTGCGTCGGTCGCCCGGAGGTGGTCGACGTGGAGGTGGTCCAGGTGCTCGTGGGTGATCAGCACGGCGGTCGCACCGTCGACGGCCTCGCGCTCGGTGAAGGCCCCCGGGTCCACGACGACGGCCCGGCCGTCGTGCTCGATGCGGACGCAGGCGTGCCCGAACTTGGTGATCCTCATGGCGCCCAACCTAGGCCACGGCCCTAGCCCAACCGGTTGTCCACGAAGCACCAGCGCCAGTCCTCGCCCACCTCGGCGGACCGCATCACGGGGTGGCCGGACTCGTTGAAGTGCGCGCTGGCGTGCCGGCGCGGTGAGGAGTCGCAGCACGCCATGTGCCCACAGGTGAGGCACTTGCGCAGGTGCACCCAGGCCGTGAACCCGTCGCGCACGCAGTCCTCGCACTCGCCCTCGACGGCCGAGTCGACGTCGCGCGGCGCCGCCTCCAGATGCTCGCACGCCGCGATGGTGCCGGCCACCCCGCTCACCGTCTCGGCGTTCTCGAACTCGGCGAGGCGCTCGTTGCGGACGTCGAGCATCGACTCCTCGACATCGAGCGCGGCCAGGACGTCCTCGACCACCTCGTGCGGGATGGTGCCGGTGTTGCGCACGTGCAGGACCTTCCCGCGCTCCGCGTCGAGCATCTCCAGGCGCAGCCGCGCGTAGGCCTCGCTCGGCGTCTCCTCGTCCGGATGCGTGCCGCCGAGCCGTTCCCACGCGGCGGTGTTGCGCTGCGCGGCCCGCTGCCGCAGCGCCTCGATGGTGTTGAACGGGTCGTCGTCGCCGGTGTGCTGGTCGAGGCGTTCCAGGCCGGCGGCCGTCGCCTTCTCGAACAGCGCGGCCCGGGCCAGCGCGTCCTCGCGAGGGTCGGGGGGAGTCAGCCTGAGCCGGCGCACCAGCCACGGCAGCGTCGAGCCCTGGACGAACAGGGTGCCGGCGGCCACGAACAGCGCCGTCAGGATCAGCGTCTCGCGGTAGTCGAACGACTCGGGGATCGCGAAGGCCGCGGCCAGGGTGACCACGCCGCGCATCCCGGCCCAGCCCAGGACGGTGGTGTGCTGCCACGTCGGGTGCTCGCCGGTCTCCCGGTCGGGAACTGGGCGGACCAGCAGGAACCGGGCCGGGAACACCCAGACCAGCCGGAGCACGACGACCGCGACGAACGTCGCGAGGCAGAGCCGGACCACGTCGGAGACGGGTACGTCGCTCGCGGCGACGTCCGCGAGGATCCACCGGGCCTGCAGGCCGATCAGCAGGAACACGATGTTCTCGAGCAGGAACTGGATGGTCCGCCAGTTCAGCCGCTCCGCGATACGGGAGGTCGCGGTCTGCAGGATCGGTGCCTTGTGCCCCAGCAGCAGCCCGGCGATCACCACGGCGAGCACGCCCGAGCCGTGGATCTCCTCCGCCGCGACGTACGCGACGAACGGCGTCACCAGGGACAGGCTCGTGTCGATCACCGGGTCGGTCACCCGGCGCCGTACGCGCCCGACGACGAGGTAGAGCAGCAGCCCGACCAGCACGCCCCCGACGGCCGCGACCAGGAAGTCCAGGCCCACGCCGAGCACGGTCACGCTGCCCCCGACGGCGATCGCGGTGCGCAGCGCCACCAGCGCGGTCGCGTCGTTGAGGAGGGACTCCCCCTCCAGGATGGTGACGATCCGCCGGGGGATCCCGATGCGGCGAGCGATCGCGGTCGCGGACACCGCGTCGGGCGGCGCCACCACCGCACCGAGCGCGAACGCGGCCGGCCAGGTGATCGCCGGGATCACGTAGTAGGCGACCACCCCGACGCCGACCGTGGTGAAGGCGACGAGCCCGATCGAGAGCAGCAGGATCGCGCGCCGGTTGGCGTTGAAGTCGACCAGCGAGGTCTGCAGCGCCGCGGAGTAGAGCAGCGGTGGCAGCAGGCCGACGAGCACCACCTCGGCGGTCAGGTGCACCTGGGGCACGAACGGCAGGAAGGACCCGGCGGCGCCGAGCGCGACCAGCACGATGGGTGCGGGGAGGTCGTAGCGTCGGCAGAGCCCGGCGACCAGGATGACCACGGCCGTCAGGGCGGCGAGGGAGAGCGCTATGTGCACCCTTCATTCAACCAAGGTGGACCCGGGACATTCCTCCTCCGGTCTACCCGCTGGACTCCGCGTCCCAGCGCATCGGGTCGCCCCACCCCAGGTCGGAGGGTCCGTGTCCTGCGCACCCGCGCTCAGACGAGACCCCGGATCGCGGCGTCGAGCTCGCGGCGGTTGTCCCGGCGGACGACGGCCTCGACGACCTCGACGCCGCCGGCGGGGCTGGCCAGCGCGTGCCGCAGCTCCTCGACCGAGTCGACCCGCCAGTGCGGGGTGCGCGTCGCCGCGCAGAGGCTGGCCACGTCGACCCCGTGCGGGGTGCCGAAGAGCTTGTCGTAGGACGCCGCGTGCTGCTCGCCGCCCTGCTCGAGCGAGGCGAAGATCGACCCGCCGTCGTCGTTGACCACGACCACGGTCAGGTCGGGCCGTTCCTCGTCCGGACCCAGCAGCAGCCCGGTGCTGTCGTGCAGGAACGTGACGTCGCCCAGCAGGGCCAGGGACCGGGTGCTGTGCGGACGGCCCAGCGCGGCGCCCACGGCGCTCGACACCGAGCCGTCGATGCCGGCCAGCCCGCGGTTGCCGACCACCATCCGGCGGTCCCCCACGTGGTACGGCGCCACCGTCAGGTCGAGGTCGCGGACCGGGTTGGAGGCGCCGACGAACAGCAGCCCCCCGGGCGGCAGCGCCGCGCTGACCGCGCCGGCGACGTGGTGCGGGGTGAGCGTGCCCTGCTCGGCGAGGAGGGCGTCGAGCCGCTGTGAGAGCTCCCGGTCCCGGGCCCGCCACTCGTCGGTCCACGCATCGGTCCCGCCGGACTCCCGACCTGCTTCGCGGGCGGTCGAGCCTGTCGAGACGACCCCGTGCACCACCCGGCTGGCCTGCAGGCCGGGGTCGGACCAGCCGGACGGCCCGGTCACCGCGACCACCTCGACGTCGTCGCGCGCGAGCAGCCGGCTGACCGGGCGGGACAGCGTCGGGTGCCCGAACACCACGACCCGCTGGATGCGGCCGGCGAGCTCGTCGTCGGCCAGCAGCAGCCGGTAGGTGCGGATCACCGCGTCCCCGGTCCGGGACCCGCTGGTCGGCTCGGCGAGCAACGGCCAGCCGGCCTGCTCCGCGAGGATGCGGGCCGGCGGACCGGCGTCGTCACCGGCGACCACCACGGTCCGCGGACCGGCGTCGAGCTCGTCGGGGTTCGCCCGCACCGGGTTGCCGGGCAGCATCCACGGCTCGGGCCCGACCCGGCCGTCGAGCGCGCTCCCCCACCCGTCGCCGGTGTCCGGGGTGAGCGGCTCCTCGAACTGCAGGTTGAGGTGCACCGGGCCCGGCCGGCCGCCGAGCCGTCCGCGGGCGGTGGCGGCGCTGCGTGCGGCGAGCCCCCGCCAGGCGACGACCTGCCGCCGCTCGACGGGCCCGCTGCCCGGGTGCGCCGCGGGGACGTCGTGCGCGTCCCGGACCGCGCCGCCGAAGATCTGCGCCTGGTCGGTGGTCTGGTTGGCGTTCGTGCCGCGCAGGCGGGCGGGCCGGTCGGCGGTGAGCAGGAGCAGGGGCACGCCGGCGTGCGACGCCTCGAGGACGGCCGGGTGCAGGTTCGCGACCGCCGTACCGCTGGTCGTCACCACCGCGACCGGTCGCCGGCTGGTGCGGGCGATGCCGAGCGCGAGGAAGCCGGCCGAGCGCTCGTCGATGCGGGTGTGCAGCCGGACCCGGTCCTGCAGGCGGTGCGCCGCGAACGCGAGCGGGGCGCTGCGCGAGCCGGGCGCCAGCACGAGGTCCCGGACGCCGCACAGCGCCAGCTCGTCGAGGAGCGTCGTGGCCAGGGCGGTGGAGGCGTTCGCCGGGGTCATGACGAGAGATCCTGCCGTATCTCCTCGACCCGCCGAAGCCAGTGCCGCTCCCGGTCGGCGGTGGCGCGGGTCCTGGCCAGCGCCGCGGGGTCGACCTCGGGGCGTACGACGGGCAGCTCGCCGTCCCGCGGCAGCAGCGGGTCGACCGCCACGTCGTCGGTGAGCAGCTGCACGGTCGCGAGGCCGCACGCGTAGGGCAGCTCGGGCAGGGCAGCCGCGAGGGCGACGCCGGCCGCGATGCCGACGCTGGTCTCCAGGGCACTCGACACCACCACGGGCAGGCCGATGTCCTCGGCGATCCGCAGGCAGGCCCGCACGCCGCCGAGCGGCTGGACCTTGAGCACCGCGACGTCGGCGGCGTCGAGGTCACGGACCCGGTAGGGGTCCTCGGCGCGACGGATCGACTCGTCCGCGGCAACCGGGATCTGCACGCGCCGCCGGACCACGGCCAGGTCCTCGACGTCGGCGACCGGCTGCTCGACGTACTCCAGGCCGCCGGCGGCCCGGTCCAGCACCGGGATCCGGGTGACCGCCTCGTCGACGGACCACAGGCCGTTGACGTCGATGCGGATCCGGCCGCCCGGGCCGAGCGCGTCCCGGACCGCCTCCAGCCGGGCCTGCTCCTCGGCGAGGCTCTGCCCGGGCTCGGCCACCTTGACCTTGGCGGTGCGGCAGCCGTTGCTGTCCCGGACGATCGCGGCGGCCTGCTCCGGTCCGACCGCGGGGACGGTGACGTTGACCGGGACGCTGCTGCGGCGCGCCTCCGGCCAGCCCTGGTCGGCGGCCTCGTGCGCGGCGCGCAGCCACGGCTCCGCGACCCGGGCGTCGTACTCCAGGAACGGGCTGAACTCCCCCCAGCCCGCGTCGCCGCGCAGCAGCATCCCCTCACGCACCGTGATCCCCCGGAACCGGGTCCGCATCGGGATCGCGAACACGTCCACCCGGGTCTCGTTCATGCTTGACCCGGGTCTTGTGACGGGTTGACCCGGGGCTCGCGCGGGTCGAGCCGGGCCTCGCGCGGGTCGACCCGGGGCTCACGCCGGGCCAGCCGCTCGACGGCGAGCCGGTCGACCTTGCCGTTCGGCAGCAGGGGAAGCTCCGCGACGGGTACGACGCGGCGCGGCGCCCAGGCGCGGGGCAGCTCGTCGGCGACCCAGTCCCGGACGGCGTCGAGGGCCACGTCCCCGACCAGCACCGCGACGACCGCGCTGCCCCACTCGGCATCCGGTACGCCGAGCACCTCGGCCTCGTGCACCGAGGGGTGCGCGCGGAGCCGGTCGGCGACGGCCGCCGTCGGCACGTTCACGCCCCCGGAGACCACCACGTCGTCCACGCGGCCGAGGACCTGCAGGAGACCGTCGTCGTCGATGCGGCCGAGGTCCTGGGTGACGAACCAGCCGTCCTCCTTCGCCTCCGCGGTCAGGCCCGGCTGCCCGTCATACCCGTCGAACACGACCGGCCCGCCGATCCGGATCCGCCGGTCGTTGCCGATCTTCACCGCGACCCCGTCGAGCGGGCGCCCGTCGTACACACAGCCGCCGCAGGTCTCGCTCATGCCGTACGTCGCGACCACCCGCAGGCCGGCGTCCCGGGCACGTTCGCGCAGGGCCGGCTCGAGCCGTGCCCCGCCGACCAGGACCGTGTCGAACCCGCGGAGGGCGTCGACGTCGAGCAGCCGGGTGAGCTGGGTCGGGACGAGGGAGACGTAGCGCCGGTCGCCCGTCATCGCGGTCGCCGCGTCCTCGAACGAGCCGTCCTGCTGCACCGGCTCGGTGCCGGCCCGGACGGACCGGAACAGCACCTGCAGGCCCGCGACGTAGGACGGCGGCAGGTTCAGCAGCCACTGGCCGGGGCCACCGAGGCGTGCCTGGGTCGCGTCGGCGGAGGCACGCATCGCGGCCCGCGAGAGCACCACCCGCTTCGGCGACCCGGTCGAGCCGGAGGTCTCCACGGCCAGCGGCGCGGGGTCGTCGGCGGCGTCCCACTCCCGCAGCAGCCCGAGGATCTCGGCCGCGCTGCCCCGCACGGGTCTCAAACTGGCCTCGGGGCTGCTCACGAGGTGACACGGTATGCCTGCGAGAATCCCCGACCATGGCAACCCCTGCGCAGTGGCTCGAAGGCGCGCGCCCGCGCACGCTCCCCGCGGCCGTGGCCCCCGTGCTGGCCGGCACCGCCGTCGCGGTGCACCTCGACGGCGCCGTCTGGTGGAAGGCCGCGCTCGCGCTGCTCGTGTCCCTGGCGCTGCAGGTCGGGGTGAACTACGCCAACGACTACAGCGACGGGGTCCGCGGCACGGACGCCGACCGGGTCGGGCCGTTGCGGCTGGTCGGGTCGGGAGTCGCCTCGCCCGGGTCGGTGAAGGCCGCGGCGTTCGCGGCGTTCGGGGTGGCGATGGTCGCCGGCCTGGTGCTCGCCGCGACGACGTCGTGGTGGCTGCTGCTCGTCGGGGCGCTGGCGGTCGTCGCCGCGTGGTTCTACACCGGCGGCTCGTCGCCGTACGGCTACCACGCCCTCGGCGAGGTGATGGTGTTCGTGTTCTTCGGCCTGGTGGCGGTGACGGGTACGACGTACGTGCAGACCGAGTCGGTGCCGCTGGCCTCGGTGTACGCCGCGGTCGGGGTCGGCGCCCTGGCCTGCGCGATCCTCGTCGCGAACAACCTGCGCGACATCCCGACCGACCGGGTCTCCGGCAAGCGCACCCTGGCGGTCGTGCTCGGTGACGAGCGCAGCCGTTACCTCTACGCGCTGCTCGTCGGTGTCGCGGCCGTGGCCCTCGTGGCGGTCGCTCTGTCCACCTCGCTGCTCGCGCTGCTCGGGCTCGTGTTCGTGCTGCCCGCGGTGCCGGCGACCCGACTGGTGCTCACCGGTACGACGGGCCGCGAGCTCGTCCCGGTGCTGCAGCGGACCGGCGTCGCGGAGCTGCTCTACGCCGCCGGTGTCTTCGTCGGGCTGCTGCTCGCCTCGCTCTGAGGCATCAGGTCGAGCTGCTCTCCTCGCTCCGGCCGACGCCGGGCCGCCGGACCACCTTGTGCGTGCCGTCGCACCACGGCGCCCGCTGCGTCCGGTCGCACGCACAGACCGCCACCACGGGGCGGGTGGTCGCGTGCAGCGTGCCGTCCTCGGTGCGGACCCCGTCGGCGCCGCGCACCAGCCAGGGGCCGTCCGGGCAGCCCCGCACACGGGGGCCGTCGGCCGAGTTGTCCGCGACGAGGTCCCCGTCACGCACGGTGACCGTCCGGCTCATGCCACGGCCTCCTGGACGGCCGGTGGGCGCAACGAGCTGCGGCCCTGCCGGAAGCTGGTGAGGACGTGCTCGGCGAGCAGCTCGTCGAGGAGCAGGGACACCGCCACCCCGAAGCAGAGGTCCTCGGCCAGGTGCGGCTCGCGCTCGACGACCGCGGCGCAGATGTCACGGGTGGCGACCTGCTCGTGCACGGCGTCCGCCTCGACGTGCTCGTCGAAGTAGTCGGCCATCGCCGGGGACAGGTCGAGCCGGCGCAGGCCCTGGACGTACTTGCGGCACGGCAGCGAGCTGGTCACCTCGATCGCCGCGAGGTGGCCGAGGGCCGCCGCACGCAGCCGCCGGTGCAGGCACAGCAGGCTCATCGTGTTGTTCAACGCCAACGTGCAGGCCGGCACCGCGTCGATGTAGGCACCGTAGGCGCGGTCCAGCCCGCACTCCTCCATCCCCTCGGCGAACAGGGTGGCGTGCTGGCGTTCGGGCCGTCCGGCGCCGTACTCGTCGAACTGGAGCTCCACGAGCGCGACCTTCGCGGCACCCTGCACCCGGGGGATCACGAACGTGTGCGGGTCGGCCTCCTTGAGCTGGTAGACGCTGCGGTGCACCAGCACCTCACGGAACTGCTCCGCGGTGGCCTCGCGCTGGAGGAACCGGCTCAGCGACGGTCCGTCGCTCGCGTCGGTCTGCGCGAAGATCCGCGTCGCGACGTCCCCCGGGGCCTGCAGCGCGGCGGCCACGTCGCCCGCGGTCAGCTCTCGCAGCCGCTGCTCGAGGCGTCCTTCGAGGGCCCGGCGCACGCGCAGCAGGTCGGGCTCCCACTCCCAGGACTCGTCGACGCCGTCGAACCCGCCGTAGTGCAGCTCGTACATCGACCACAGCGCGATCTGGAGGTCCTCGTCGAGGAGCACGTCGCGGTCGGCCGCCTCGACGTGGGCGACGAGGTCGGCCGGGTCGAGCGGGGCGTCGTCACGCAGGGCTGCGAGGACGGCGGCGCTGAGCGGGCCTCGTGGCGTCGGGAGCTGCATCGGTGCCCTTCCGGGTCAGAGGTGCGGGAGCGATCCCGTACCCCGGCCGCGGGCGCTCATTCACCCCGCGCGAGCCCCGGGTCGGCCCCGCACGAGCCCCGGGTCAACGAAGGGCGGGCTCGGACCAGGTGCCGGTGTCGTAGAACTTCTCCAGCGTGGCGGCGTACGGCGCGATGTCGATGCCCTGCGCCGCGAGCCAGGAGTCGTCGTAGTACGTCGAGGTGTAGCGCTCGCCACCGTCGCAGAGCAGGGTGACGACGCTGCCGGGAGTGCCCGAGGACCGCATCGAGGCGACCAGCCGCAGCGCGCCCCACATCGCCGTCCCCGTGGAGCCGCCGACCAGCCGGCCGGTCACGGTGGAGCACCACCGCATCGCGGCGATCGACGCGGCGTCGGGCACCGACACCATGGCGTCCACGACCGCCGGGATGAAGGACGGCTCGACCCGGGGACGGCCGATGCCCTCGATGCGCGAGCCGCGGCCGGTCGTGTAGGTCGGGTCGGATGAGGACCAGCCCTCGAAGAACGCGGAGTTCTCCGGGTCCACGACGCAGACCCGGGTGTCGTGGCGGCGGTAGCGCACGAACCGCCCGATCGTCGCCGACGTCCCGCCGGTGCCCGCGCCCACCACCACCCAGGCCGGCACCGGGTGCCGCTCCTGGGAGAGCTGTTCGAAGATCGACTCGGCGATGTTGTTGTTGCCGCGCCAGTCGGTGGCCCGCTCGGCGTAGGTGAACTGGTCCATGTAGTGGCCGCCGGTCTCCTCGGCCAGCCGGCGGGCCTCGTCGTACATCGAGCGCGGGTCGTCGACCAGGTGGCAGCGGCCGCCGTGGAACTCGATCAGCTCGATCTTCCCGCGCGAGGTGGAGGCCGGCATCACCGCGACGAACGGCAGCCCGAGCAGGCGGGCGAAGTACGCCTCGGAGACCGCCGTCGACCCGGAGGACGCCTCGATGATCGTGGTGCCCGGGTGGATCCAGCCGTTGCACAGCGCGTAGAGGAACAGGGACCGCGCGAGCCGGTGCTTGAGCGAGCCGGTCGGGTGCACCGACTCGTCCTTGAGGTACAGGTCGACGTCCCAGCTCTCCGGGAGCGGGAAGACGTGCAGGTGCGTGTCCGCCGAGCGGTTGCTGTCCGCCTCGACCTTGCGGATCGCCTCGTTGACCCAGGCCCGGCCGTCGGGCCGGTGCTCCTCGCGGCAACAACCGGTCGGCGGCTGCAGGGTCACGTCAGTCCTGGTCTTCCCGGGCGCGGGCTTCCTCGAAGCGCCGCGACGCCGCCCGGGCCCGGGCGTCCACGCGGGCCGCGAACCGCTGCCGGGGCCCCTGGAGCAGGTAGTACGACGCGACCGCGGACACGATCGCCGCGGCCAGGAGCGGCCACAGGACCGGCACTTTGTCGGTGCCCGCGAAGAGCATGTAGGCACCTACGATCACGGCGTACGACGCGACGAACAGGCCGATGCGCGCGAGCGTGTAGACGGCAAACTCCTTCACCCGTTCAGGGTAGTCGTCGCGCGCACTCCACGGTGAGCCCGGTCGGGTCGTGCCCGAAAGGCGTGGTTCCGCTCCCGGCCGGTCGGCCGTCCGGATGACGGTCATTCCCCGACTGTTGCGCGCTCTGCTTGGGGGCGTGCCTACGCTGGGGTCGTGGGTAAGTTCCTGCTGGTCGTGATCGTGTTCGCGGCGTTGGTCTACGCCGTCTTCTGGCTCATCGAGCGACGTCGTGGTGGCGGGTCCGCCGCGCGCCGTACCTCCCCCCGACCGCAGCCTCCGCGGACCGTCGGTCCCGACGACGACGAGGAGTTCCTGCGCGACCTCAACCGGCGCTTCCGTCGCAGGGACCAGGACAAACCCGACCAGTGACGTCGCGAGGGTCGGTTCAGCCGCCGGCGTAGGAGTGCATGCTCCCGCTGCCGAAGAAGAAGTTGATCCCGACGAAGTTGAACAGCAGCGAGACGAAGCCGATGAGCGCGATGGCGGCGGCCGCCTTGCCCTTCCAACCGGCCGTCGCGCGGGCGTGCAGGTAGGCGGCGTAGATCACCCAGGTGATGAACGCCCACACCTCCTTGGGGTCCCAGTTCCAGTAGCTGCCCCAGGCGTACTCCGCCCAGACCGGCCCGGCGACCAGCGCCGCGAAGGTCCAGATCGGGAACCCGAACGCGTTGAGCCGGTAGCCGACCCGCTCCAGCGCCTCCAGGGACGGCAGCCGGGTGAGGTAGCCGCCGGGGCGCAGCTTGCCGCGCCGGGTCGCGCGGTCCTTGACCAGGAACAGGGTCAGCGCCAGCGCACCGACCGCGAACGCACCCGACGCGACCACCGCGGCGAGAACGTGGATCACCAGCCAGTAGGAGTGCAGGGCAGGCACCAGCGGCCCGGCGTCCTGGTAGAGCACGAGCTGGTCGAGCATCAGCACGACCACCAGGAACCCGGTGACCAGGATGCCCATCCAGCGCAGGTGGTGGCGCTTCATCAGCGCGAGGTACATGACGCTGACACCGAAGGTGCCGGCCAGCGTGAACTCGTACATGTTGCCCCAGGGCACGCGGACCGGGTCGCTGCCCAGGCCGCGGGCGACGAGCCCCAGGAAGTGCAGTGCGCACCCGAGCACGGTCAGCGCCAGCCCGATGCGGCCGAACTGCTCGACGCGCAGCTCCCGTCCCGCCGAGCTGTCAGGCGCCTGCGTCGTCCCGGCGACGTCAGCGCCTGACGGCTCGGCGCCGACCAGGGCCGGCTCGCGCTCCTCGACGGAGGCACTCACCGGCAGCGAGCGCAGGAAGGCCCACTCGACGAGGTGCGCCAGGAACGCCAGGACGTAGACGATCGAGGCGAACATGATGGCGTTGTCGCTGAAGGCTGCGAACTCCGCGGTGGTCACGCGTGCTCCTTCTGGGTGGGTGCGTTCTTCACGAGCGACTCGAGCTCGTCGACCTCGCTGGTGAGGTCACCCCCTGAGCTGCGGTCGAGCCCGGCCAGCTCGACCACGGTACGCCCGTCGCGGGTGCGGGTGACCCGGACCCAGGCGCGACGGGGACGGATGAACAGCGAGCCCATCAGGCCGAGGATGCCGAGCAGCACGCCGGCCAGCGCGACGCCCTTGCCGGGGCTGTCGCTGACCTGCAGCTTGACCCACCGGTCGACCTTGTCGAACCGGATGGAGCCCTGGCCGTCGGGCAGCTGGACGGTCTGGCCCAGGGCGAGCTTGATCCGCTTGTCCGGGCCGAGCCGGGTGGGATCGTCGCTGGGGTAGGCCTTCAGCCCGGACTTGTCGAGGGAGTAGACCGATTGCGGCTTGCCGCTGTCGAGGCCGAGGTCACCGTGGTACGGCGTCAGCGACATCACCGGGTCGAGCGCGTCGGGGAACTGGGAGTACGGCCCGCGCGCCATCGTGAAGCCGTACGTCGGCAGGAAGAACCCCTCGAAGCCGAGCTGCTCCGGCGAGGCGTCCGGCACCTTGATCACGCCGATGGACGAGAACGAGCTGTCCTGCGGCAGGAACACCACCGGGCCCTGGTAGGCGATCTCGCCGCTGCCGTCACGGACCGTCACCACCGGCGCGTAGCCGTGGCCGACCAGGAACACGTTCGCCCCGTCGACGCTGAGCGGGTGGTTCACCGCGAGGTCGTGCTTCTGCGGTGCGGCGCCGGGGCTGGACCGGTAGGTGATGTTCGCGTCGAACGACTCGGGCTGGCCCATCTGCGGCCCGCTGGTCAGGAACTTCACGTGGAAGTCGTCGACCTTCAGGCTCAGCGGCGAGAGGTCGTCGGGGTGGAACAACGAGCCGGGCGCGAAGTCGTCGTACTGGCTCAGGGAGTTGGAGAACCCCTGCCCCACCACGGTGACGACGCCACCCTTGTAGCCGAACAGCTGCCCGTAGGCGAAGCCGACCAGCACCACGAGCACCGACACGTGGAACAGCAGGTTGCCGGCCTCGCGGAGGTAGCCCCGCTCGGCGGACACCGCGCCCTCGCTGCTCGAGCCTGTCGAGACCACCCGGTAGCGCCGCCTGCGCAGCACCGCGCGGGCCCGCTCGAGCACGGCCTCGGCGGGCTCGTCGACCTCGAAGGTGCGCGACTCGGGCAGCCGGGACAGGTGCCGCGGGACCCGGGGAGGCTGGGCCCGGAACGCCCGCCAGTAGATCCGCAGCCGCGGCACGATGCAGCCGACCAGCGAGACCATCAGCAGGATGTAGATCGCCGAGAACCACACCGAGCTGTAGACGTCGAACAGACCGAGCTTCTCGTAGACCGGGGTCAGGCTCGGGTGCCGGTCCTGCCAGGTGCTGACCTTCACCGCGTCGATGTTCTGCTGGGGTACGACGGACCCGGGGACCGCGGCGAGCGCGAGCAGGAACAGCAGCACGAGCGCCGTACGCATCGACGTCAGCTGGCGCCAGGCCCACCGGGACAGCTCGACGGGGCTCAGGGCCGGCGGCGCGGACGGCGGCTTCGGCGGTTGCGAGGCGGAGCCGCCCGCCTCGGTGTCCGCGGTGGTCAGCGTCATACGGGGACCTCGAACCCACCGACCCAGGAGCGCAGGTCGCCGACCCACTGGTCCCACAGCCCGGTGACGAGCAGCAGGCCCACCATGATCAGCATCATCCCGCCGATCCGGGTGACCCAGAGCTGGTGGCGGCGCACCCACTTCACGGCGCCGAGCATCCGTCGGAACGCGAACCCGGCGACCAGGAACGGGATGCCGAGACCGAGCGAGTAGGCCACGCTCAGCGCCGCACCGCGGGCAGCGGTGCCCTCGTGCAGCGCGAGGGCCTGTACGGCGGACAGGGTCGGCCCGATGCACGGGGTCCAGCCGAGGCCGAACAGCATGCCGAGCAGCGGCGCCGCGGCGAGCCCGACCGCCGGCACCTTGTGGATCCGCACGTCGCGCTGCAGCCACGGGACCAGCCCGATGAAGGCGACGCCGACGAGGATCGTGAAGAAGCCGAGCGCGACGCTGATCTCGCGGGTGTAGCGGAACAGCCAGTCGCCGAGCGCGCCGGACAGCGTGCCGAGGGCGACGAAGACGAAGGAGAACCCGAGCACGAACAGGAAGCTGCCGAGCACCATCCGGCCGCGCTTGGCGTTCTCGAGGTCCACGCCGGACAGCCCGGTGGCGTAGGACAGGTAGCCCGGCAGCAGCGGCACCACGCACGGGGAGAAGAACGACACCAGGCCGGCGACGAGCGCCACCGGGAGCGCGAGCACCAGCGAGCCGGACAGCACCGTGCCCTCGAACCAGCCGCCGACGTCGAGCCCGGTCACGTGGCGCCCCCGTCCTTGGCGGCGTCGTCGACGAGGTCGTCGAGCGTGGTGCGGGTGATCTCGCCGAGCACGCTGGCCGCGACCCGTCCGCGCGGGTCGACGACGACCGTGCTGGGGATGGAGTTGAGCGTCAGCGTGCCGCGGAACGCGAGCAGCGTGCTGCCCTGCTGGTCGTAGATGCTCGGGTAGGGGATGTCGAAGCGGCGGACGAACGCGCGGGCGGCCGCCTCGCTCGGGTCCCGGCTGTCGATGCCGAGGAACACCACGTCCTTCTTGGCCAGGTCGCGCGCGGCGTCCGCCAGCATCGGCGCCTCGGCGCGGCAGGGCGGGCACCAGGACCCCCACACGTTCACCACCACGACCTTGCCGCGGTAGTCCGCGAGCGAGACCCGCTTGCCGTCGATCGTCGTGCCGGACACCTGGGCGGGCGCCTTGCGGTCGGCCGCCTTCAGCGTGGTGATGACGCCCTTGCCGGCGACGTACCCCTGGTCCCCCGAGCCGCCGACGTCGTTCGAGCAGCCCGCGAGGAGCCCCGCGCAGAGCGTCGCGGCGAGCAGCAGCACGGGGGTGCGGGTCATGACGGCGGCGTCTGGTCGGTGTCCGAGCCGCCCGAGGAGAACACGTGCTTGCGGTCCTTGACCGGGATCAGGTCCGCCGCCGGCTCGGAGTAGCGCAGCGAGACCAGCGTGTCGCCGTCGAACACCAGCGACGTCAGGCTGCACAGCGTGCACTGGCGGTTGCGCGGGTTGTGCAGGAACGGCCGGTTCTCGACGTGCAGCCGGGTGGTCCAGATCGGCAGCTGGTGCGAGACGATCACCGCCTCGTGGCCGCGGGCCGAGTCGCGGGCGTCGTACACCGCCGCCATCATCCGCGCGACGACCGCCTTGTACGGCTCACCCCACGACGGCTTGAACGGGTTCCACAGGTAGGGCCACGACTTGGGCCGCTTGACGATGCCGTCGCCGACGCTGAACCGCCGGCCCTCGAACACGTTGGTCGACTCGATGACCCGGGCGTCGGTGACGATGTCCAGCCCGCGCGCCAGTGCCAGCGGCGTGGCGGTCTCCTGCGCCCGCTCGAGCGGCGAGGCCACCACCTGCGTGATGTCGCGGTCGCCGACCGTGTCGGCGATGCGCTGGGCCATCTGCAGCCCCAGCTCGGAGAGGTGGTAGCCGGGCAGCCGGCCGTAGAGCACGCCGGTCGGGTTGTGCACCTCACCGTGCCGCAGCAGGTGGACGGTGGTCTGGTCGGGCATCAGGCTCCCGGGGTCGGTTCGACGGGTACGGCGGCCGCAGCGCGTGCTGCCGCCGGGAGGGCGGCGAGGATCCGGTCCAGGGCACGGTCGTCGTGCGCCGCGGAGAGGAACCACACCTCGAACGCGCTCGGCGGGAGGTAGACGCCCCGGTCCAGCATGGCGTGGAAGAACGCCTTGTAGCGCTCGGGGTGCTGCGCGCTCGCCGCCGCGAAGTCCGGCACCGTGGTGACGCCCGCGTCGGTGAAGAACACGCTGAACATGTTGCCGACGTGCTGCACCACATGCGGCACGCCCGCGTCGGCGAGCGCGGAGGACGCGGCCTCGCGCAGCACCTGGGCGGCCTTGTCGAGGTGGGCGTAGACCTCGTCGGTCGCCAGCCGCAGCGTGGCGAGCCCGGCGGTGGTCGCCACCGGGTTCCCCGAGAGCGTGCCGGCCTGGTAGACGGGACCTTCCGGGGACAGCATCGACATCACGTCGGCCCGGCCGCCGAACGCCGCGGCCGGGAAGCCGCCGCCCATCACCTTGCCGAACGTGGTGAGGTCGGGCGCCCAGCCCTCGACGGCGCCGTCGAGGCCCCAGTGGCCGGACCGGGTGACCCGGAAGCCGGTCATCACCTCGTCGCTGACGAACAGCGCACCGTGCGCCGCGCAGATCTCGGACAGGAGCTTGTTGAAGCCAGGGGCGGGTGGGACGACGCCCATGTTCCCAGGGGCGGCCTCGGTGATCACGCAGGCGATCTCGTCGCCGTGCTCGGCGAACACCGCCTTGACCGCGGCGGGGTCGTTGTAGGGCAGCACCAGCGTCGCCGCGGTGGACGCCGCGGGGACCCCGGGCGTGCCGGGCACCGAGAACGTGGCCAGCCCGGAGCCGGCCTGGGCGAGCAGCGAGTCGACGTGCCCGTGGTAGCAGCCGGCGAACTTCACGACGAGCTCGCGCCCGGTGAAGCCGCGGGCCAGCCGGATCGCGGACATGGTCGCCTCGGTCCCGGAGGACACGAACCGCACCTTCTCCACCGGGGTGCGCGCGACGATCGCCTCGGCGAGCTCGACCTCGGGCCGGGTCGGGGTGCCGTAGGACGTGCCCCGCGAGACCGCCTGGTGCACGGCGTCGAGCACCTGCGGGTGCGCGTGACCGAGCAGCATCGGACCCCAGCTGCCGACCAGGTCGACGTACTCGTTGCCGTCCACGTCGAACAGGTACGGCCCGGTGGCACGCTCGATGAAGCGCGGCGTACCGCCGACGGCGTTGAACGCGCGCACCGGCGAGTTGACCCCGCCCGGGGTCACGGCGTGGGCCCGGGCGAACAGGTCGGCGGACGCCTGGGTGGAGGCGGGGGTCGGTGCGGGGTCGGGGGGCACGACAGTCACACCGGCATTCTCCCCCGTCACCGGCCCGGACCACGAACCCGGTCCCCTCGGCCTCCGTGTGAGACGCGCTACGCCGCGGCCGGGTGCGGGGCCGCGCGAGCGAGCAGGCGCTGTGACGTACGTCGCACGGCGTGTCGTGGCTGCCGGCGCGTAACCCTCGGCGCGCCTCCTCGTTCTCAGGTGTGAGTGAGGGAGCCAGCGGGTAACAGTCGGACATCCGGCTGAGACCGGTGCGATTCGTGAAATGGGGAGAGAGACTCGAATGTCGTCTCACAAACGCTTGACCAAGTTCCAGAAGGCCACTGCCCTGGTGCCGTTGGCGTTGCTGTCCGGTGCCTGGACCACCAGCCTCACCATGACGAACACGGCGAGCGCCGAGGGCGGGGACGGCAAGCTGCCCGACGGCACGAGCATCCCCGAGCAGGCCATCAAGGCCCCCGCGAGCGTGTCCAACCCCGGTGAGATCGCCCCGGGCGTGCCCACCGGCTCCGCGGACCAGGTGATCGCCGGCGCCTCCACCAACGGCATCCCGGCCGCCGCCCTCTCGGCCTACCAGCGTGCCGCGCAGGTCATCGACGCCGCCGACAAGAGCTGCAACATCGACTGGACCCTGGTCGCCGCGATCGGCCGCGTGGAGTCCAACCACGGTCGCTACGGCGGTAACACCCTCGACGCCCACGGCGTGAGCCGCCCCGGCATCTACGGCATCCCCCTCGACGGCAGCAACGGCACGTCGAAGATCGCCGACACCGACGCCGCGCAGTACGACAACGACCCGCAGTACGACCGTGCGGTCGGCCCGATGCAGTTCATCCCCTCGACCTGGTCGGTCGTCGGCGTGGACGGCGACGGCGACGGCAGGCGCGACCCGCAGGACATCGACGACGCCGCCCTCGCGACCGCCGTCTACCTCTGCTCGGGCAACGAGGACCTGTCCACCGGCAAGGGCCAGCAGTCCGCGGTCTACCGCTACAACCACAGCCAGGACTACGTGAACCTGGTGCTGTCGATCATGCGGGCGTACGCCGAGGGTGACTACTCCTCGGTGCCGACCAGCACGGCCGGGACCACGACGTTCACCCCCGACTACGGCGACTCCGTGTTCGCCTCGGGCACGACCGGCTACCACTACCCGAAGGCCTCCGCCCGCAAGGGCGGCTCCCACGCCTCCGGCTCGCGCACCGGATCCGGGTCCGGCGCGGGCTCGTCGACGGGCGGCAGCGGCGGCTCGACCGGCGACGGCACCCCGTCCGTGACCGACCCCGCGCCGACGGCCGCCCCCAACCCCACCGACACCGTCAAGAAGACCACCGACGGCGTGAAGAAGAAGGCGACCGGCACGGTCACGAACACGCTGACGCCCCTGCAGAAGGCCACCGCCTACTGCCAGGGCAACTACAGCTCGGCCCAGCTCACGCTCATGGGCGGGCTCGACAAGTGCACGTCGGCCTACCTCAACGGCGGCGCCGGCGCCGTCAGCAACCTGCTCAACAGCCTCACCAGCGTCGGCGGCCTCCCCAACTGATCCCGCTCACCTGACGCGTTGACCCGGGCTTCGCGTTGAGAAGCCAGTTTCTCGCCGTTGAGGGGTCAGAAGTTTCCGCCCGCGGCGAGCCGGGCGCCGAGAGTCGCCGTACGGCGTGAGGCCCGGGTCAAGCCATCACAAGGCCCGGGTCAACCCAGCACAAGCCCCGGGTCAAGGCAGCAGGAGGCCCGGGTGAAGGGTCAGCGGGAGAGGCGCTGGGCGACCTCGGTGGCCCAGTAGGTGAGGATCACGTCCGCACCGGCCCGCCGGATCGAGGTCAGCGTCTCCAGGATCGCGGCGTCCCGGTCGATCCAGCCGTTCGCGGCGGCGGCCTCGACCATGGCGTACTCGCCGGAGATGTTGTACGCCGCGACGGGCACGTCGACCGCCTCACGCACCGCCCGGACCACGTCGAGGTAGGCCAGCGCCGGCTTCACCATCACCAGGTCGGCGCCCTCCTCGATGTCGAGCAGCGCCTCACGGACGCCCTCGACGACGTTGCCGCCGTCCTGCTGGTAGGTCCGCCGGTCGCCCTGCAACGAGGAGTCCACCGCCTCGCGGAACGGGCCGTAGAACGCCGAGGCGTACTTCGCGGAGTAGGCCAGGATCGCGACGTCCTGGTGGCCGGCGCCGTCGAGGGCGGAGCGGATCGCCCCGACCTGGCCGTCCATCATGCCGCTGGGCGCCACCAGGTCCACACCGGCGGCGGCCTGGGCGAGCGCCATCTCGGCGTACACCTCGAGCGTCGCGTCGTTGTCGACGGCGCCGGACGGGGTCAGCACCCCGCAGTGGCCGTGGTCGGTGAACTCGTCGAGGCACAGGTCGGCCATCACCGGCAGCGCGTCCCCGACCTCGGCGACGCAGTCGGCGATCGCGACGTTCAGGATCCCCTCGGGGTCCACCGCCCCGGAGCCGGTGGCGTCCTTGTGCGACGGGACGCCGAACAGCATCACCCCACCGAGCCCCAGCGAGGCGGCCTCGGAGACCGCCTTCCTCAGCGACTCGCGGGTGTGCTGCACGACCCCCGGCATGCTGCTGATCGGGATCGGCTCGCCGGCCCCCTCGCGCACGAACACCGGCAGCACGAGCTGGCGTGCCTCCAGCGACGTCTCCGCGACCAGCCGCCGCAGCGCCGGCGTACGCCGCAGCCGCCGCGGTCGGGTCACCGGGAACATCAGGTGGCCTTCCGACGGGCCGAGGGACGCCGCTCGGACGGCCTCGTGACCGGCTGGCCGGCCTCCAGCAGGGCGGCACGCCGTGCGGCACCGAAGTCGGCGAGCGCGTCGACCAGCACCTCCACCGACGGCGACGGCGCGAGGACGTCGACCCGCAGGCCGTGCTCCTCGGCGGTCTTCGCCGTGGCGGGGCCGATCACCGCGATCACGGTGCTGGTGTGCGGCTTGCCGGCGATCCCGACCAGGTTGCGCACCGTCGAGGACGAGGTGAACACGACCGCGTCGAACTTGCCGCTCTTGATCGCCTCGCGCGTCGGCGCCGGCGGCGGGGTGGCCCGCACCGTGCGGTAGGCCGTGACGTCGTCGACCTCCCAGCCGAGGTCGAGCAGCCCGGCGACCAGGGTCTCCGTGGCGATGTCGGCCCGCGGCAGGAACACCCGGTTGATCGGGTCCAGCAGGTCGTCGTACGGCGGCCAGTCCTCGAGCAGACCGCGGGCGGACTGCTCGCCGGACGGGACGAGGTCGGCGCGCAGGCCCCACGCCTCGATCGCGGCGGCGGTCTTCTCACCGACGGCGGCGATCTTGAGGCCGGAGAAGGCTCGGGCGTCGAGGCCGTACTCGTCGAACTTCTCGCGCACCGCCTTCACCGCGTTGACGGAGGTGAACGCGATCCACTCGTAGCGGCCCTCGACGAGCCCCCGGATGGCCTTGTCCATCTGCTGCGGGTTGCGGGGCGGCTCGACCGAGATGGTCGGCACCTCCTCGGGCACCGAGCCGTAGCCGCGCAGCCGCGCGGACAGCGAGCCGGCCTGCTCCTTGGTGCGCGGCACCAGCACGCGCCAGCCGAACAGCGGCTTGGTCTCGAACCAGGACAGCGCTGTGCGCAGGTCGACCACGTCACCGATCACGGTCACCGCGGGCGGCGACATCCGGGCGGCCCGGGCGTCGGCGCCGATCCGGCCGAGCGTGGAGACCACGGTCTCCTGCTCGGTGGTGGTGCCGACGCGGGTCATCGCGACGGGGGTCTCCGCGCTGCGGCCGGCCTCGACGAGCGCGGCCGCCACGTCGGAGATGGAGTTGACCGCGGAGAGCAGCACCAGGGTCCGGTCGTCGGCGTACTGCGACCAGTCGACCTTGGCCTCGGAACAGTTCACCACCGCCACCTCGCGGTGCTTCTTGTCGGTCAGCGGCACGCCGGCGTACGCCGGGACCGCGGTCACCGACGAGACGCCGGGCACGATCTCGAAGCCGACGCCGGCCTTGACGCAGGCCTGCGCCTCCTCGGGGCCGGAGGCGTAGACGAACGGGTCGCCGGCCATCAGCCGCACCACCCGCTTGCCGGTCTTCGCCTGCTTGACGATCACCTTGGCCCGGCCGGCGTGCGTCAGCGGCTGGCCGTCCTGGCCGAAGCCGCCGTCGACCACCTCGGCGTCCGAGCAGAACGCCTCGACGAGCGCGGCATGCTCGGGCGACTCGGTCACCACGACCTCGGCGGTGCGCAGCAGGTCCACGGCGCGCACGGTCAACAGCTCGGGGTCACCCGGGCCGCTGCCGACGAACGACACGAAGCCGAGCGGCAGAGCGGACAGCACCTGTGCCTCGGCCACGGTCTTGGCCGTCCGGCTGCTCGCCGGTGACGTCTTCTTCGCGGCGGCCTTGACGGGCTCGGTCGCGCTGGTCGTGCTCTTGGATGCGGTGTTGCTCACAGTCGCCTTCTTGCTACTTGTGGTGGGCTGTGTCTTGTTCGTGCTCGTGCTCATGACGCCTGCTCCTCGATGAGCGTCGACGCCCCTTCGTCCAACATCTCCTCCGCCAGGCCGCGGCCGACCTTCTCCGCCTGCTCCGGCGAGCCGGCGGCCGACCGCCGTACGGCGACGGCGCCGTCCGCGGACAGGGCCACCGCGCGCAACCACAGCTCGTCGCCGTCGTCGCCCTCGGCGATCTCGGCCATCGCCCCCACCGGAGCCGAGCACCCGGCCTCCAGCGTGGCCAGCACCGCACGCTCGGCGGTTACCGCGGCACGGGTCCGCGGGTCGTCGATCGCCGCGCCCACCTGTGCTGCCAGGTCGAGGTCGTCGGCCCGGCACTCGACCGCCAACGCACCCTGCCCGGGGGCGGGGAGCATCTGCAGCGGGTCGAGCACCTCGGTCACCTCGTCCATCCGGCCGAGCCGGGCGATGCCGGCGCGAGCCAGGACGACCGCGTCGACCTCACCGGCGTGGACCTTGCGAATCCTGGTGTCCACGTTGCCACGGATCGCGACCACGTCGAAACCGAGACCGAGCGCGTGCAGCTGTGCGGCCCGCCGCGGCGAGCCGGTGCCGATCCGCGACCCGGCCGGCAGCTCGCCGAGCGTGAGCCCGTCGCGGGCCACGACGACGTCGCGCGGGTCCTCGCGGACGGGTACGGCGGCCAGGGCGATCTGCTCGTGCGGGGTGGTCGGCAGGTCCTTGAGCGAGTGCACCGCGAGGTCGACGTCGCCGCGCAGCAGCGCGTCGCGCAGGGCGCTGACGAACACCCCGGTGCCGCCCATCGACGCGAGGGGCGCCGTGGACACGTCGCCCTCGGTGGTCACCTCGACGAGCTCGACGTCGCGGCCGAGGGCCTGGCGCAGCGACTCGGCCACGTGCGCGGACTGGGTCCGGGCGAGCAGGGAGCGGCGGGTGCCGATGCGGATCGTCATCACATCCCCTCCGCCCGGGTGACGGCCTCGACGGCCTCGGGGTCGAGCGAGAACAGCTCGGCGAGGGCCGCCGCGTAGGACACCGCGCCGGTCTCGTTGGCGAGCTCCTTCACACGGACCGTGGGCTGGTGGAGCAGCTTGTCGGCGACCCGGCGTACGGCGTGCTCGACCTCGGCGCGGACGTCCGGGTCCAGGTCGGGCAGCCGCGAGAGCAGCCGCTGCATCTCACCGTCGACGATGCCGGTGGCCATCGTGCGCAGGGCCACGACCGTCGGCGTCACGGTTGCGGAGCTGCGGGCGGCGAGGAACGCGGTGATCTCCTGGGTGACGATCTCCCGGACCGCGGCCACGTCGGTGGCGCCCTCGCCCTGGTTGACCTCCTCGGCCAGCCGGGCCAGGCCGAACAGCGAGACGCCGGGCAGCTCGCCGACGGCGGGGTCGACGTCGTGCGGCAGGGCCAGGTCGATGACCGCGAGCGGGCGCTCGGCGTCCGCGCGGGCGGCGGCGACCACGGCGAGCGGCAGCACGACACCGGTGGCGCCGGTGCAGGACACCAGCAGGTCCACCTCGGACATCACCTCCTGCGCCTGCATGAGCGGCACGGCCCGTCCGTCGTACTGGTCGGCCAGCCGCCGGGCGTTG
Organism: uncultured Actinomycetota bacterium; assembly: GCA_963810035.1. GTDB lineage: Bacteria > Actinomycetota > Actinomycetes > Propionibacteriales > Nocardioidaceae > Nocardioides_B. Next base: position 121,123 of record CAWEMA010000015.1, on the reverse strand, counting down.
GCCTCGGTGCGGCTGGCGACGACCACGTCCGCGGCGCCGAGCCGAGAGACCGTGGCGACGGCCAGCCCGGCCATCGCGCCGGCGCCGACGACGAGGACCCGCTGCCCCTCGACCGGCCCGACGTGCGTGGCCGCCCGGTCGAGCGCCAGCGACACCAGGGACGGGGCGGCCCGCTGGATGTCGGTCTCGGCGTGCACCCGCTTGCCGACCCGCAGCGCCTGCTGGAACAGCACGTTGAGGGCGGGCCCGATGGTGCCGGCCTCCTGGCCGACCCGGAGCGCGTCGCGGGTCTGCCCGAGGATCTGGCTCTCCCCGACGACCATCGAGTCGAGCCCCGCGGCGACGTGGAACAGGTGCGAGACGGCACCGTCGTCGTAGTGCACGTAGAGGTAGGGCACCACGTCCTCGGGTGCCTCGTCGGCGAGCTCGCAGAGCAGCCGGGACACCCCCTCGACGCTGCCGTGGAAGCGGTCCACGTCGGCGTAGATCTCGATGCGGTTGCAGGTGGTCAGCGCGGTCGCCTCGAGCACGTGCTCGCAGCCGGCGACGGCGTGCACCAGCTTCTCGACACCGTCGGCGTCGACCGCGAGCCGCTCCAGGACGGCGACCGGGGCGGTCTTGTGGGAGACCCCCACCACCAGCACGCTCATGCTCCGACCACCTTGTCCACGACCTCGTCCAGCTCGGCGGCCAGCGTCTGGTCCGCGAGGGACTTGCGCTGCTCGTGGTACGCCAGGATCTGCAGCTCGATGGACAGGTCCACCTTGCGTACGTCGACCCCGTCGGGCACCGCGAGCACGGCCGGCGCGAAGTTGAGGATGCTGGTCACGCCCGCCGCGACGAGCCGGTCGCACACCGCCTGCGCGGCCGGCGCCGGGGTGGCGATGACCCCGATGGCGACGCCGTGGGTCTCGACCAGGGACTCGATCTCGTCGAAGTCCCGGATGCCGAGGCCACCGACGTCCTCGCCCTGCCGCTGCGGGTCGGCGTCGAGCAGCGCCACGATCCGGAAGCCCCGCGAGGAGAAGCCGCTGTAGTTGGCCAGGGCGTGCCCCAGGTTGCCGATGCCGACGATCACGACCGGCCAGTCCTGGGTGACCCCGATCTCGCGGGCGATCTGGTAGCGGAGGTACTCCACGTCGTACCCGACGCCGCGGGTGCCGTAGGAGCCGAGGTAGGAGAGGTCCTTGCGCAGCTTGGCGCTGTTCACGCCCGCAGCGGTGGCGAGCTCCTCGCTGGAGCAGGTGGCGGTGCCGCGCTCGGAGAGGCCGATCAGGGCCCGCAGGTAGACCGGGAGCCGGGCCACGGTGGCCTCGGGGATGCCGCGCTCCTGTGCCTTGGCAGACGTCGCCCGGGAGGTCCCCTCGAGAGGGGTCCCGGTCCGAGGACTACGTGGCGCGGTCACTCTTCTCCTGACGTCTCCAGACGCTGCGGTCGCGCTGCCGGAACACGCGGACATGCCTCGTCGGACCACTCCGAGAAGGACCTCCGCGACCCGTCCGGGGCCGGCAGCGACCTCACTCTAGGAGTTTGTGAACGTGAGAACAAACTGAGCGGTAGCCCGCACTAGCACACGTGACCTGTCTCACCGTCATCGGGGTTGAGCGCGGGTGGGACGTCTAGCCCAGGGCAGCGCGGAGCCGGTCGGGGTCGACCCGCCAGAAGTCGTGCTGCCTGCCGTCGACGAAGGTCACCGGGATCTCCTCGCCGTAGGTCCGCATCAGCCGCTCCGCGTCCGGCCCCGCGGTGATGTCGACCTCGTCGAAGGACTCGCCGAGCTCGGCGCACACCTGCGCCACGACCGCTCGGGCGTCGTCGCACAGGTGGCAGCCGGGCTTGGAGTAGAGGGTGACGCGCGCGGTCATTCGAGCAACCCCAGGGCGCGCCGGTGCCGGCGCTCGCGGAGCCGACCCTTGGCCACCTTGCCGGTGACGGTGTGCGGCAGCTCGTCGACGACGTGCACCTCGGTCGGCCGCTTGAACCGTGCCAGCCGGACGGCACAGTGCTCCCGCACCCGCGCCTCGAGCTCGTCGGCGGAGTACCCCGAACCGGGGACCTGCTTGACGTAGGCGACCACCGCCTCGCCGGTCCGCGGGTGCTCGGTGCCGATGACCGCCGCCTCCGCGACCCCCTCGACCTCGGCGAGCACGTCCTCGACCTCGACCGGGTAGACGTTGAACCCGGAGACGATCACCAGCTCCTTGAGCCGGTCCACCAGGAACAGGTCGCCGTCCCCGTCGAGGAAGCCGACGTCGCCGGTGGCGTACCAGCCCTCGGGGTCGGGGCCGTCCGAGCCGTCCGGCCAGTAGCCGCTGAACAGGTTGGCCCCGCGGATCCAGATCTCGCCGGCGTCCTCGCCCTCGGGTGCGCGGCCGGCGTCGTCGACGAGCCGGATCTCGATGCCGGGCAGGGCGGCCCCGACGGACCCCGGCTTGGCGCTCCGGTCCGCCCCGGTGGACGAGCAGAGGGTCGAGGTCACCACCGGGGCCGCCTCGGTGAGGCCGTAGCCCTGGTGGACCGGGATCCCGGTGCGCTGCTCGAAGAAGTCGACCAGCTCGCGGGAGAGCGGCGCCGACCCGGACAGCACGAGGCGTACGCCGTCGAGCCGCTCGCGCAGGTCGGGCACGGCCTGCCAGTAGGCGAACACCGGCGGCGCGACCGGGAGCACGGTGACCGCCTCGTCCTCGATGACCGTCAGCGACTCCTCCATGTCGAAGCCGTTGACGAGCACGAGCCGGGCCCGCTGGCGCAGCACCTGCCCGAGCACCGCGTTGAGACCGTAGACGTGGAACAGCGGCAGCACGCCGAACACGACGTCGTCGCCGGTCACCATCGGCGGGTCGATCTGCGCGGCCTGCTCGATGTTCGCGAGCAGCGCCCGGTGGGTCAGCATCGCGGCACGCGGCCGGCCGGAGGTGCCGCTGGTGTAGAGCAGGACGGCGAGCCGTTCGGGGTCGGCGGGCGACGGGGCGTCGGTGCCCTCGGCACGCACCAGGTCGACGTACGCCGTCTCCCCGGGCACTGTCGACGCTCCGACCACCACGATCCGGGGTACGACGGTCCGGCGGCGCAGCTCGTCGTCGGCTCCGACCAGCGCGTCCTCGAGGCCGGCGACGGCCTGCCGCACGGCGGTGACGGTGTCGGCGTCCGCGACCACGACCCGGGCGCCGCAGTCGGCCACCAGCCGGACCAGCTCACCCGTGGCCGACCGGGGGTTGACCGGCACCGCGACGAGGCCGGCGCGCAGGGCCCCGAGGTACCCGGTCACGAACTCGGTGCGGTTGCCCAGCGCGATCGCGACGCGGTAGCCGGCGACCAGGCCCATCGCGTTCAGGCCGCGGGCGACGCCGTCGACCTCCGCGTCCAGCTCGGACCAGGTGACCCGGCGTCCGGAGGCGGCCTCGACGAGGGCGACCCGGTCCGGGGCCTCGGCGGCCGCACGTGACAGGAGCTCGGCGAGATGGGTCGTCACAGCCGTGAGTCTGGCACAGCCCCACCGGGCCCCCGGACCACTAGGGTTGCAGCGTGAACGCCCCACGACCGGCCGGGCGACGGCCACCCCGACGCGCGCAGCACCGGACCGACCTGCGCAGCCGGTCCACGCTGGCCGGCGAGGCGTCGGCCGCGGCCGCGGAGGTGGAGAGCTCGCTGGCCACGCCGCCCGACCCGACGGCGGCCGCGTTCTTCGACGTGGACAACACGGTCATGCAGGGCGCCTCGATCTTCCACCTCGCCCGCGGCCTGTACCGCCGCGAGTTCTTCAGCACCCGCGACATCCTGGGCGCGGCCTGGAAGCAGGCCTACTTCCGGCTGGTCGGCGTGGAGGACCCCGCGCACGTCGCCGAGGCCCGCGCCTCGGCCCTGGCGTTCATCAAGGGGCATCCGGTCAGCGAGCTCGAGGAGCTGAGCGAGGCGATCTTCGACGAGGCGATGGCACACCGGATCTGGCCGGGGACGCGGGCGCTCGCCCAGATGCACCTCGACCAGGGCCAGCGGGTGTGGCTGGTGACCGCCGCGCCGGTCGAGATCGCCCGGATCATCGCCCGGCGGCTCGGTCTCACCGGCGCCCTGGGCACCGTCAGCGAGCACGTCGACGGCGTCTACACCGGCCACCTGGTCGGGGAACTGCTGCACGGCCCCGCGAAGGCGGAGGCGGTCAAGGCGCTCGCCGAGCGCGAGGGGCTCGACCTGTCCCGCTGCGCGGCGTACTCCGACTCCTACAACGACCTGCCGATGCTGAGCCTGGTCGGGGACCCCTGTGTGATCAACCCGGACTCCCGGCTGCGGGACCACGCCCGGGCCCAGGGCTGGCGGATCCGCGACTACCGCACCGGACGCAAGGCGGCCCGGGCCGGCCTGCTCACCGCGGGCCTCGCCGGGGCGGCCACGGGCAGCGTCGCGGCCGCCGTGGCGATCCGCCGCAAGGTGCGCTGAGGACGACCCGAACTCTGCCCGTCCGCGAGGTTTGAGCGATGCCGGGCGTGGAACGATCCGGTGTGACCCGGCCCACAGCGTGGGGTGCACATCGAAGTTACCCTTCGGTTCACAAACCGTACGACCACGCCTAGTCTGGTCGAATCACCTCGGGGGAACGGGAGCCCGGCGACGCGCAGTGCGCGGCGCCGGGGAGGGAGATCGATGTTCACGCGCGACGACGACTTCCGTCGTGGCTTGACCGAGCTGCGGCTGGCACTCTGGCATGCGCTCAACCCCGCACCCGCACTCGCCACGGCCGGCGTCCCCACGTCAGGCACTCCCGGTCGCGACCTCGGCCGGTTGCTCAGCGAGGCCCTGGACTACGACCCCCGCGTCCCCGCCGGCGGGCACGGTCCCCGAGGTCCCGGCGGCGACACCGACCTGGCGGTCTCCTCCGAGGAGGACGAGGCGGAGGCCAGCCGGCTGATCGCTCTCGTCGAGCTGGCCCGCGGCGGCGACTGCGAGGCGTTCGGGCTGCTCTACGACCACTACCACGTCTCGGTCTACCGCTTCGTCTACTACCGGGTCGGGTCGGTCGCCCTGGCCGAGGACCTCACCTCCGAGTGCTTCTTCCGGGCGCTGCGCAGCATGGGCTCGTTCCGCTGGCAGGGCAAGGACTTCGGCGCCTGGCTGATGACCATCGCCCGCAACCTCACGACCGACCACTTCAAGGCCGGCCGCACCCGCCTGGAGTACGCCACCGAGGACATGAGCCCGCACGACGGCTCCACCGAGGGGCCGGAGAGCTCGGTGCTTGCCTCGCTGACCAACGAGGCCCTGCTCGGCGCGCTCAAGGAGCTGCCCCACGAGCAGCAGGAGTGCCTGATCATGCGCTTCCTCCAAGGCCTCTCGATCGCCGAGACCGCCCAGGTGCTCGGACGCAGTGACGGGGCCGTCAAGCAGCTCCAGCTGCGCGGCGTCCGCAACCTCGCGAAGCTGCTGCCGGAGGGTCTGCGATGACCGCGGCCGCACGCTCCGGTCTGGACCGGCTTCGGCCCGTAACCTCCGGCTCCCCTGGGTCGTTGGACGTGCTGACCGATCCAGCCGTCGAAGGACCCTCACGATGACCACCCTGTTCCGCTCCCGGCAGCGCGCCGACGCGTTCGCCGAGCTCGTGGACGGGACCACGCCCGTGCGCCGGGTCTCGACCCCGGGGACCGAGCGCCTGGTCGGCCTCGCGCAGATGCTGCGGGCCCAGGGCTCCGCCGACGAGCAGGCGCTGCCTCGCGACGACTTCGCGGCCGAGCTGCGCGAGCGGTTGATGGCCGAGGCCGCCACGGTGCTCACCGCGCAGAACACCGCCCTCGCCCTGCCGCCCCGCACCCGCGGCAAGCGGGAGCGTCGGCTGGTCGCCGCCGCGTCCGCCGTGGTGCTCCTCGGCGGTACGGCGGGCATGGCGACGGCCGCACAGACAGCCCTCCCCGGCGACGCGCTCTACCCGGTCAAGCGGGGCATCGAGAAGGCCGAGGCCGGACTGTCCCTGAGCTCCGCCGGCCGTGGCCGCGACCTGCTCCACCAGGCCGGCTCCCGGCTCGACGAGGCCCGGGGCCTCATCGGCCAGGGCTCGGCGGCCGGGACGCCCCAGGTCCCGCACACGCTCGCGTCGTTCACCGACCAGGCGCGGGAGGGATCCGACCTCCTGCTGGAGTCCTACCGCGACAGCCGTGACCCGCAGGCGGTCGTCGCGGTCCGCGAGTTCGCCGCCTCCGGGCTGACGAGCATCGAGGCCCTGTCCGCCACCGCACCGGTGGAGGCCCGGCCCGGGCTGCGGGACGCGGCCCGGGCACTGCAGCAGATCGACGCCGAGGCCGGACGGCTGTGCGTCACGTGCAGCGACCTACCCGCACTCCGGATGCCGCAGGTGCTCCTCGCCTCGGACGAGGTGGACCGGGCGATGCAGCGGCTGCAGGTCGCCAAGCTGGACAACAGCCACCCCGTGATCGTCCCGAAGGAGGACGTCCGTCGCGTCGAGGCCGCCACGGGCGGGACCGGCACGAGCGGCGCCTCGGGGGCGAGCAGCCTGCCGTCCGCCCCGAAGGTTCCCGGCACGAGCGACCCGGCGCCGGGCCTGCCGCCCGCCAGCTCGACGCCCGAGGTGCCCGTGCCCAAGGTGAAGGTCAAGGTCGACGTGAACGGGGACCAGCCCGGCGGCGACCTCGGCGAGGGGCTCGGCGGCGTGGTGGAGACCCTGCTGCCCGACGCGGGCACCGACCTGCTGCCCTGACGGCTCGCCTCAGTAGAAGACCGATCGGCGCTGCATCAGCAGCGTGTACAGCGTCTGCTGGACGGTCTCGCGCACCTGGTCGGTCACGTTGAACACCAGCATCGGGTCGTCGGCCGCACCCTCGTCGTAGGAGTCGGTGCGAATCGGCTCGCCGAACTCGATCAGCCACTTGGACGGCAGCGGGACCAGGCCCAGCGGACCGAGCCACGGGAAGAACGGGGTGATCGGGAGGTAGGGGATGCCGAGCAGCCGGGCCAGCGAGGGCACGTTGCCGACCAGCGGGTAGATCTCCTCGGCCCCGACGACCGAGCACGGGATGATCGGCACACCGGTGCGGATCGCCGCGGACACGAAGCCGCCGCGCCCGAACCTCTGCAGCTTGTAGCGGTCGGAGTAGGGCTTGCCGATGCCCTTGAAGCCCTCCGGCCACACCCCCACCAGCTCACCGCCGCAGAGCATCCGCTGCGCGTCCTCGTTGCACGCCAGGGTCGCGCCGCTCTTGCGGGCGATCTCCCCGACCACGGGCATCCGGAACACCAGGTCGGCCCCGAGCGGGCGCAGGTTGCGGCCGGCCGCGTCATGGACCGACACCATCGTCATCAGGCCGTCGAGCGGGATCGTCCCGGAGTGGTTGGACACCACCAGGGCGCCGCCGTCGGTGGGGATGTTCTCCGCGCCACGGACCTCGACCCGGAACCACTTCTGCGCGATCGGGCGGATCGCGGAGAGCATGAACCGCTCGGTGACCTCGGCGTCGAAGCCGTACTCGTCGACCTCGAAGTCGCCGGTGACCCGGCGCCGCAGGAAGGCGAGGAACTCGGCGAGGCGCTGCTCCCAACGGTCCCCGAACACCTCGACGGCGGCCGAGGTGAGCGCCTGGACCCAGTCGCCGACCGGGATGCCACCCCGGGGCTCCCGCTCCGTCACGGACTCCGCCCGCACCGGCACCTCGGGCGAGGTCTCGTCCTCGACTCCCGTGACGGTCTCGACGTCCGGCACGGCCTCGCCGGGACGCGTATCGGCACCGGTCTCCCGCGCCGGGGACTCGGCGGCGGGCGGCGTCTCGGGCGGCTCCACGGCCGGCCGCTGGACCTGTTCTGTCTGCTCGGGCTGGGTCTGCTCGGGCTCGTCGCCGCCCTTCGGGCGCGGCACGGCCTTCTTGCGGGTCGCGGAGGAGGGCGCGAGGTCGCGGGCCGCCGAGGACGGCTTGCTGCTCCCGGTGCCGCGTCCGGGCTTCCCCCGGGTGCCCAGCGGGATCACCTCGGCGTCACCCATGGCCGCCTCCCGAGGAGGCGCCGACGAGCCCGGCCGGGTGCGGCAGCAGGCCCGGTGCGACCGAGCGGCCGAAGTCCGCGAACGCCTCGGCCGTGGTGTAGGCGGGCCGGAAGCCCAGCACGTTCCGCATCCTGGCGGTGTCCAGGCCGCGCCCGAAGGTCAGGAACCCGGCCAGCTCGACCTGCAGGCCCTTGACGCCGGCCTGCCGTGACAACGAGCTCAGCGAGGTCAGTGCGAAGGCGGGCACCGGGACGGTTGGACGGCCGAGCCGGCGCAGCGCCTGGGACAGCACCAGCACCCCGTCCCCGGCCACGTTGAACGTGCCGTGCACGCCGCCGAGCGTGGCGTGCTGCAGGGCGGCGAGCAGGTCGCTCTCGTGCAGGAACTGCAGCCGGGCGTCGTACCCGAGGACGGTGGGTACGACGGGCAGCCGGAAGTAGTGCGTCAGGGGCGAGGACACGGTCGGGCCGACGGTGTTCGCGGCGCGCAGCATCGTCACGGCGACGTCGGGACGCCGGCGGGCGAAGCCCCGGACGTAGCCCTCGACCTCGAGGACGTCCTTGGCGTAGCCGGACCGCGGCAGCCGCTTGGCACCCATGTCCTCGGTGAACATCGCCGGGTCGCGGCTCGACGAGCCGTAGACCGCAGCCGAGGACCTGACCACCAGCCGCTCGAGGCCGGGCGCCTTCTGGCACGCGGCGAGCAGCTGCATGGTGCCGATGACGTTGTGCTCCTTCATGGACGTCCGCCCGCCCGCCTCGCGGGGCGTGGACTGGACGCTCATGTGCACCACCGTGTCGACGTCCTGCCCGGCGATCACCTTGGCGATCACCGGGTTGCGGATGTCGGCCCGGATGAAGGAGACGCTGCCGAGGTCGCCCCGCGGGGGGACGACGTCGACGCCGATGACATGCTCGACGCCCGGGTCGGCCGCGATCCGGCGCGCGAACCGTCCGCCGAAGTCACGAGAGACTCCGGTGACGAGAACGACGCGGCCCACGGCTGGCTCCCCTCGGCCTCGAGCGACGGGGCTACTTGCCCTGACGACGACGCTGGATGCGCGTCTTCTTCAGCAGCTTGCGGTGCTTCTTCTTGGCCATGCGCTTGCGACGCTTCTTGACTACCGAACCCACTGACGGACCTTCCGGGACTCCACGACGGCCCGGGGCCGACGTACTGGCTGGTGATGCACGCGCTTGGTGCAACAGCTGACACGGGCCGCGCAGGTTCCCCCGAGCGCGGCGCGAAGCCCTCAGCCTAACCGTCGCGACCGGCGGGACGAAACGCGCCCGGATCCTGGCCTGCCGTCGGAGAGGATCCGGGCGCCTTCGGTAAAAAAGGGACAGTTCCTTGGAACAGGGGTCAAGTCCCCCGATTCGGCTGCCGAGACTCCTTCTGCGAGTCCGATTTGTTTACCCAACGGCTCGTCGGTAACTCTGGGACAACTGGACACGAACTACTTCGTTCGGACATGGCTCACCTGGAGGGGTGCGTCCTCCGGACGCCCATGAGGCCTTGGGAGGGGCCTTGATGATGAACCTCAACCATGTGCTGCGCCCTGCGCGAAAGATCCTGACCACCGCCCTCGTCACCGTCGTGACCGCCGCCGGCGCCACCGTCGCGGCCCCCTCGACCGCGAGCGCCGCCCCTGCCCCGGCCGCCGTCTCGCTGGTCGCCACCCGGGCCGCCTCGCCGTCCTTCAGCACCACCTTCTACGAGCAGCAGGTGCAGTACTGGGTGAACGTGCAGCGCAAGCGGCACCACCTCCGGGCGCTCACCCTGGCCTCGTGCACCGACGCGGTCGCCGAGCACTGGAGCGCCTACCTCGCGGCGAACGACGCGTTCTACCACCAGTCGATGACCGGCCTGCTCAGCCGGTGCCACGCCCGCTACGCCGGCGAGACGCTCGGCCGGGGCTCCATCACCCCCCGCACCCTGGTCACCATGTGGATGAACTCCGCGCCGCACCGCCGCGTGCTGATGAGCTCGAGCCCGCGCCGCATCGGCATCGGCGCCGTGCCGAACGCCCGCGGCGAATGGGTCGTGGCCGCCAACTTCATGCGGTTCTGACCCCAAGACGTCCGACCCTGCGAGGCCGCCGGTCTCGCGCACGACCGGCTCGCCGACCTCCCGCAAGGTCGGACACCAACGACAAGCAGCCACCCGCCTCCGGCGGGTGGCTGCTTGGTTGTCCGGGTGGTCCGGCTGCGTCGTGCGGTTCCGGGACGAGCCGGGGCCGCGGGGGACTCAGCCGGTCTGGAAGAAGCTCTTGCGGAGGTACTCGTTGACCGCGTCCTCGGGAACGCGGAACGAGCGCCCGACCCGGACGGCCGGAAGCTCACCCGAGTGGACCAGACGGTAGACCGTCATCTTGGACACGCGCATGACCGTCGCGACCTCCGCGACGGTCAGGAACTTCACCTCAGAGATGTCCCCCGGAGACGTTCCGGTCGGACCAGTGTTCGAGGCCATGATGCACCGCACTTTCGCGCACATTCGCCCCCCGGCTTCCCCGCCGGAGACCCTTCGTATGTGCTTCCGTGAGAGTAGAGCCTAGTGTGACTGTTGGGGAAGAGGGTGTTCTTGTCCACACTTTTTACATATGTCCCAGCGTGTCGGGTGGACTTGCCCGAGTAGGGCGTCCTTTGCCGGTCCGAGTAATCACGGCAGGTGGTCCAGTCCGTTCAGCGGGAAGACCGCCTCGCGAGTGGCGTTGATGGCCCGGTCCAACCACACCGACGGGTCGTACCCCTGGGACCAGTCACGGTACGCCGGGCTGCGGCCATCCGTCATCCGGAACGGACCGGTCCGGCCGAGCAGGTGCTGCACGTGCTCCCGCCAGCCCTCCGGGGTGAGCGTGCCGGGGTCCAGCGGCTCGCCGGCGACGATCGCCAGCAGGTGCGTCCAGGCCCGGGGCACGACATCGACCACGGCGTACCCGCCGCCACCGGTGACCACCCACTTGCCCCCGCAGACCTCGTGCGCCAGGTCGTGCAGCGCGAGGTAGGACGCCCGCTGGCCGTCGACGGTCAGCATCAGGTGCGCCAGCGGGTCCTCGATGTGCGAGTCGCAGCCGTGCTGGGTGACCAGCACGTCGGGTGCGAACTCCCGCACCAGGGGCGGCACCACGGCGTGGAAGGCGCGCAGCCAGCCGGCGTCGGAGGTCCCCGGCGGGAGCGCGACGTTGGCCGCGCTGCCCTCCGCACCCCGACCGCCGGTGTCGGAGGGGGCGCCGGTCCCCGGGAAGAGCATCTGCCCGGTCTCGTGCAGGCTGATCGTGAGCACCCGCGGGTCGTCGTAGAACACCTTCTCCACGCCGTCGCCGTGGTGCACGTCGACGTCGACGTACGCGACCCGCTCGGCGCCGTGGTCGAGCAGCCAGCGGATGCCGACCGCCACGTCGTTGTAGACGCAGAAGCCGCTCGCCCGGTCCGGCATCGCGTGGTGCAGGCCGCCGGAGATGTTCGCGGCGTGCAGGTGCTCACCGGTCCACACGCGGCGCGCGGCCTCGACGGTGGCGCCCACGATGTGCGCCGAAGCCTCGTGCATGCCCTCGAAGTTCGGGTTGTCCGGCGTACCGAGCCCGCGCTCCTCGATCACCCGGTGCGGGTCCTTGCCGGCCAACCGCACCGCGTCCATGAAGGCCCGGTCGTGCACGGTGGCGACCAGGTCGTCGTCGGCCATCGGCGCGGGCACCGTGGCGAGGCCCTTGCCGCCGCCGTCGGGAGCCAGCACGCCGAGCTCGCGGGCGAGCAGCACGGTGAGGTCCACCCGGATCGGTGACATCGGGTGCGCCGGTCCGAAGTCGTAGTCGGTGAGCGTCGGGTCGAACACGACGCAAGCGGAGCCGGACATGACCCCCAGACTATCGTGGCGCGCGTCACTACGATCGACGCGGGCGAGCAGGTCCGGGGCCGGGTCAGTCCATGCCCTCGGCGAGTGCCCGCGACCGGTCCCGCGCCGCCTCGATGGCCACCAGGAACGCCGCGCGCACCTTGTGCTCCTCGAGCTGGCGCAGTGCGGCGGCCGTCGTGCCGCCGGGCGAGGTGACCTGCTCGCGCAGCACCACCGGGTGCTCGCCGGTCTCGCGGAGCAGCTTGGCCGAGCCGACGACCGTCTGGACGACGAGCTCGGCGGCCGTACCGCGGGGCAGACCGAGGTGAACGCCGGCCTCGATCATCGACTCCACGACGAAGAAGATGTAGCCGGGACCCGACCCGCTGATCGCGGTCACCGCGTCCTGCTGGCGCTCGGGGACCCGGATCACCCGGCCGACCGAGGCCATCAGCGACTCGGCCTCGACGAGGTGCGACTCGTCACAGTGCGACCCGCGCGAGATCGCGGCCATCCCCTCGTCGACCATCGCCGGCGTGTTCGGCATGACCCGCACGACGGCGACCCCCGCAGGCAGCCGGGCCTCGATGAACGCGGTGGTGATGCCGGCGGCCAAGGACACGACGAGCTGCCCCGGGCGTACGACGGGCGCCAGCTCGTCGAGCACGTCGGCCATGTCCTGCGGCTTCACGACGAGCGCCAGCGTCTCGGCCTTGCCCGCGGCCTCGACGTTCGACACCACTTCGACGCCGTACCGCTCCTGGAGCTCCCGGGCACGCTCGCGGCGCTTCTCGCCGACCAGCAGGTCCTCGGCGCGACGGCCCGCGCGGAGCAGGCCGGACAGCAGGGTCTCCCCCATCACCCCGGCACCGATGATCGCGACCGTCATGGCTGCGGCTCCTCTACTTCTTGGAGATCAGCGAGTGGACGAAGAACGACAGGTTGCTCGGGCGCTCGGCAAGGCGGCGCATCAGGTAGCCGTACCACTCCTGGCCGTAGGGCACGTAGACGCGCACCTTCTCGCCGGCGTCGGCCAGCCGCTTCTGCTCGTCGGGGCGGATGCCGTAGAGCATCTGGTACTCGTAGCTGCCCTGCGCCCGGCCGTTGCGGGTCGCCAGGGCCCCGGCGATGTCGACCATCCGCGGGTCGTGCGAGGCGATCATCGGGTAGCCCTGGCCGGCCATCAGCACCTTGAGGCAGCGCACGTAGGACCGGTCGACGTCGTGCTTGTCCTGGAACGCGACCGACTCGGGCTCGTTGTAGGCGCCCTTGCACAGCCGCACGCGCGACCCCTCGTAGGCCAGGTCACGGCAGTCGGCCTCGGTGCGGTGCAGGTAGGCCTGGAGCACCGCCCCGGTCTCCGGGAAGTCCTTGCGCAGCTCGCGCAGGATGCCGAGCGTGGAGTCGGTGGTGGTGTGGTCCTCCATGTCGAGGGTGACCGTGGTGCCGGCGTTGCGGGCGGCGTGGCAGATCGTCCGGGCGTTCTCGATCGCGACCTTCTCGCCGATCTCGGGCAGGGCCTGGCCGACGGCCGACAGCTTCACCGAGACCTCGGCGTTGCGGGAGAGCCCCTTGTCCGCGAGCGCGCCGAGCACGTCGAGGTACGCCGCGACGGTGGCGTCGGCCTGCTCCCGGTCGAGGGTGTCCTCGCCGAGGAAGTCGAGCGTCACGTGCAGCCCGGACTCGATGAGCTCACCGGTCGCCGTGACGGCGTCGTCGGTGGACTCACCGGGGACGTAGCGCGCCACGATGCCGCTCGACACGGGCATCGCGGTGACGAAGTTCTTGACCTTGTCGCTGCGCGCGAGCATCAGCAACGGCTGCCGTAACACGTATCTCCTCCAGCACGGGACACCGGCCGCCTGGTTGCAGCCGCAGCCCAGGCTACGCGGTGCGCGGACCTCCCCGGGCCCGGGTCCGCACGGCCGGGAGTGGCCGCTACGCCGTACGGCGCCGCAGGGTCGCCGCACCGAGGGCCAGCCCGGCCAGCGCGAAGCCGACGACGATGCCCAGGTCGCTCCACACGCTTGCGTCCACGCCGCCGAACCCGTCGCTGGTCGTCGTGGAGACGGTGGTCATCGCGTCCACGGCGTAGGACAGCGGCAGCACGTCGGAGATCACCTCGAGCACCCGGGGCAGCGCGTCGCGCGCGATGAACAGCCCGCACAGCAGGATCTGCGGGATCACCACCGCCGGCATGAACTGCACCGCCTGGAACTCCGTCTGCGCGAAGGCGGACACGAACAGGCCGAGCGCGGTGCCGAGCACGGCGTCCGCCACCGCGACCAGGACCAGCATCCACACCGGTCCGGAGACGTTCAGGTCCAGCACCAGGAAGCACAGCAGCACCGCGAGCAGCGACTGCACGGCCGCGACCAGGCCGAAGGCGAGGGCGTAGCCGCCCAGGAAGTCGCCCTTGCCGGTCGGCATCGCCAGCAGCCGCTCGAGGGTGCCGGAGGACCGCTCGCGCAGGGTGGTCACCGAGGTCACCAGGAACATCACGATGAACGGGATCAGCGCCAGCAGCGGCGGGCCCAGGGCGGTGAAGCCTGCGCCGTTGCCCTCGAACATCCACCAGAGCAGGGTGAGGATCAGGCAGGGCAGCACCAGCAGCATCGCCAGCGTGCGGTGGTCGCGTCGCAGCTGGTGCAGCACCCGGGCGGCGACGGCGAACGTGATGCGCGCGGTCATGCCGCTGCTCCTTCCTCGACGAGGGTCAGGAACGCGTCCTCGACGTCCTGGGTGCCGGTGCGGTCGAGCAGCGCCCCCGGGGTGTCCGCGGCGAGCAGCAGGCCGTCGCGCATCAGCAGCAGCCGGTCGCAGCGCTCGGCCTCGTCCATCACGTGGCTGGACACGAAGACCGCGGTCCCCGTGGCGGCGAGCGTGTGGAACATCGCCCAGAGGTCCCGACGGAGCACCGGGTCGAGCCCGACGGTCGGTTCGTCGAGCACCAGCAGCTCGGGGCTGCCGAGCAGGGCGACCGCCAGGGAGACTCGCGACTGCTGGCCGCCGGAGAGCCGGCTGACGACCTGGTCGCGGGCCGAGCGGAGGTCGACCGCGTCCACGCAGCGGTCCACCTCGTCGAGCGGGACCCCGAGCACCCGGGAGAAGAACCGCAGGTTCTCCGCGACGGTCAGGTCCTCGTAGACGCTGGGCGCCTGGGTGACGTAGCCGACCCGGTCGCGCAGCCGCTTGTCGCCGGCAGGCAGCCCGAGCACCTCGACCGTGCCGCTGCGCACGATCTGCACGCCGACGATGGAACGCATCAGCGTGGACTTGCCGCAGCCGGACGGGCCGAGCAGCCCGGTCACCTCACCGGGCGGCGTGGAGAAGCTGATGCCACGGATCGCCTGGACGCGTCCGCGCTGCACCACGAGGTCGTGGACCTCGATCACCGGAGCATTTTTCATCATGCGTTGAATTGTGCTCGCGGGTGAGTTCCGGCGTCAAGGGTGGCGACGGTCAGGGAAGCGGGCCGTCGAGGTAGCGCTGGACGTTCGGGGCGATCCAGGCGACGACGTCCGCGGCCGGCATCGACGCCAGCGGCTCGAACGCGAGCAGGTAGCGCCCGACGATCAGGCCGAGGATCTGGGTGGCGACCATCTGCGAGCGGACCTCCGCCTCGTCGGGGGCGAGCACCTCCCGCAGCGGTGCGAACACCAGCCGGTGGATGGCGTCGCGCAGCAGCGCCTGGGCCTCGGCCTCCCCCAGCGCCGAGCGGAACAGCGCGACCATCGGCAGCCGTGCGTCCGGGCGGTCCCAGACCGAGAGGAACACGGTCAGCAGCCGCTGCGCCGCTCCCTCCACGCCGCCGGCGAACGCGGTCGGCAGCACCGACCGCGGGTCGACCGGGATCTCCAGCGCCGCCAGGAACAGGTCGTCCTTGGAGCCGAAGTAGTGGTGCACGAGGGCCGGGTCGACCTGTGCGTCCGCGGCGACCGCCCGGATCGTCGTACCACCGAACCCCTTCTGCGCGAAGGACTCCCGGGCCGCCTCCAGGATCTGGCCACGGGTGTCCGGGCCGCCCGGACGGCGCCCGCGTCCCCGGGTCGCGTCCCCGCTCACGACGGGTCCGGGGCGGTGGCGAAGTTCAGCCGGGCGAACGCGAGCGACTCCATCAGGTCGAGCTCGCGGGCCTCCCTGTCGGCGGCCTTGCGGGTGTTGATCTCCACCACGATGTGCCCGGTGAAGTCGACCCTGGCCAGGTGCTCGAGGAGATCGGCAACGGGCTGCGTTCCCCGCCCCGGCACGAGGTGCTCGTCCTTGGCCGAGCCGGTCCCGTCGGTCATGTGGATGTGCCGCAGCCGGCCGCCGAGCCGTTGGGCCATCGCGACCGGGTCGGACCGGGACACCGCCGAGTGGGACAGGTCGATCGTGGCGTTGGCGTAGTCCTGCTCGGAGGGGTCCCAGCCCGGCACGTAGACCTGCATCTGGCGCCGCGAGGCCCGCCACGGGTACATGTTCTCCACCGCGAACGCGACGCCGGTGCGCTCCTCGAGCTCGGCCACCCCCTCGACGAAGGCCCGCGCGTAGTCACGCTGCCACCGGAACGGCGGGTGTACGACGACCACGTCGGCGCCGACCGCGAGGGCCATCTGGGCGCTCTTCTCGAGCTTCCCCCACGGCTCGGTGCCCCAGACCCGCTGGGTGATCAGCAGGCAGGGCGCGTGCACCGCACAGACCGGCATCTCGTGGTAGTCCGAGAGGTGCCGGACCGCGTCGACCTCCTGGCTGATCGGGTCGATGCCGACCATCACCTCGACCGCGTCGTAGCCCAGCCGCGACGCGAGCTCGAATCCGTTCGCCGTGGTCTCGGGGTAGACCGAGGCGGTGGACAGGGCGATCACGGCCTGAGCCTATCGAGTGCCCTCCGTCCGGCCCGTCATACAGTCGAGCCGTCCGCCCCCACGCGAGCCCCAGGAGAGCCGATGACCGCGTCGAACGCCGAGCCGGAGCTCCAGGTCGTCGACAACCCGGACGAGCACCGCTACGAGGCCCGGGACGCCGACGGCACGGTGCTGGGGCTCTCGCAGTACCAGAAGACGCACGAGATGGTGGTCTTCACCCACACCGAGGTCGACCCCTCGCAGGAGGGCAAGGGCGTCGGGTCCCTGCTGGTGCGCGGCGCCCTGGACGACGTCCGCGGGACCGGCCTGAAGGTGTTGCCGCTGTGCCCGTTCGTGAAGGCCTACATCGGCCGGCACCGGGAGTACGTCGACCTGGTCTACGGCGCACCGCCGTCCCGGGTCACCGACTAGGCGTACTGATCGGCGGGACGGGTCAGCGGCCCTGCAGCACGCCGATCTGGTCGAGGCGCTCGAGGATGATCCCCTCGCGCAGCGCCCACGGGCAGATCTCGAGCTCGGGGAGGTCGAACAGGTCGAGCACCGCGTCCGCGACCAGGGCGCCCGCGACGATCTGGTGCGCCCGGCTCGACGAGACCCCGGGCAGGTCCGCCACCTCGTCGAACGACATCTTCAGCAGCTGCGGGATCGTCTCCCGTAGCACCTCGCGGTCGAGCACCCGCCGCACGAGCGGTCCGTCGCCGGAGGGGGCGGCGCCGCAGATCCGGGCCAGGGACCGGAACGTCTTCGACGTGGCGACCGCGTGGTTCGGGCGCGACCGCAGCACCGAGCCGGCGTCCCGGGCGATGTCCGCTCGGATCTTGCGGCGCAGCTCGCGTACGGCGTCCGCGCCGACGCCCTGCGGGAGGTACTCCCGGGTCAGCCGGCCGGCGCCGAGCGGCAGCGACTGCGCGACGTCCGGCGCCTCGTCGGAGCCGACCGCGATCTCCAGCGAGCCGCCGCCGATGTCGAAGACGGCCAGCCGGCCCGAGGACCAGCCGAACCAGCGCCGCACCGCGAGGAACGTCAGCCGGGCCTCGTCCTCACCGGGCAGCACGTCGATCACGACACCGGTCCGGTCCCGCACGTGGGCGAGGACCGCGTCGCTGTTGGTCGCGTCGCGCACGGCCGACGTGGCGAAGCCGGTCATCTCCTCGCAGCCCTTGTCCTCGGCGACCTCGACCGACCACTTGACGAAGGAGGTGAGCGCCTCGACGCCCTCCGCGGACACGGCACCGGCGCCGTCCAGGTGCTCGGCGAGGCGCAGCGACTCCTTGTGCGAGAACGCCGGCATCGGCGCCGCACCACCGAACGCGTCGACGACGAGGAGGTGGCCGGTGTTGGACCCGATGTCGAGAACGCCCAGCCGCATGGGAGAGAGGCTATCGCCCGACGTAGGGTTTGCCCGTGCCTGAGACCGATCTCGTGATCCCCCGTGCCTACGTCGAGTTCGCCGACCCCGACGACGCGGCACAGATGTTCAAGTGTGACCTGACCTGGCTCACCTCGCGGTGGATGTGCATCTTCGGTCAGGGCTGCCCCGGCATCTACGCCGAGCGGCCCGAGGACGGCTGCTGCACGCTGGGCGCGCACTTCTCCGACAAGGACGACGAACGGCGGGTCCGCTCCTACGTCAAGATGCTCGACGCCGAGCACTGGCAGTTCCACGACGCGGGCACCCGGTCGAAGAACGCCTGGATCGAGACCGACGACGAAGGCGACCGCAAGACCGCCGTGCACGAAGGTGCCTGCATCTTCCTGAACCGTCCCGGCTTCCCCGGCGGCGAGGGCTGCTCCCTGCACGGCCTCGCGCTGCGCATCGACAAGCACCCGCTCGAGACGAAGCCGGACGTGTGCTGGCAGCTCCCGATCCGGCGTACGTTCCGCGACGTCGAGCTGCCCGACGGCACGGAGTACACCGAGGTGACCATCGGGGAGTACGACCGTCGCGGCTGGGGCCCCGGCGGCCACGACCTGGACTGGTACTGCTCGGGCAACACCGAGGCGCACGTCGGCCAGGAGCCGGTCTACGTGAGCAACGGCCCCGAGCTGGTCGAGCTGATGGGCCAGGCGGCGTACGACGAGCTCGTCGACCACTGCGAGGCCCATCTCGCCTCGCGCTCCGCGCTCGCGATCCACCCCGCCGACCCGCGCTGACCGTCCCGCGACACTCGGGGACGTGGCCGGCCGTCCGGGTCAGTCCTTGAGCTTCGCGGCGACGTTGTCGGGCATCGGCTCGTAGCGCGCGAAGCTGCGGGTGAACGACGCGGCGCCGTGCGAGGACGCCCGCAGGTCGATGGAGTAGCGGCTGATCTCCACCTGCGGCACCTCCGCCCGCACCAGCGTCCGGTCCTCGCCCACCGGCTCGCTGCCGAGCACCTTGCCCCGGCGCCCGGACAGGTCGCTCATCACGGTGCCGACCAGGTCGTCCGGGATGAGTACGGCGACCTCGTCGACCGGCTCGAGCAGGACGGTGCGCGTCGCGGCGGCGGCCTCCCGCAACGCCAGCGCGGCGGCGGTCTGGAAGGCCATGTCGGAGGAGTCCACGCTGTGCGCCTTGCCGTCGCGCAGGGTGACCCTGATGTCCACCACCGGGTAGCCGGCCGCGACGCCGCGCTCCATCTGCGCCCGCACGCCCTTCTCCACCGAGGGGATGAACTGTCGCGGGACCGAGCCGCCGACGACCTTGTCCACGAACTCGAACCCGGTGCCCGGTGGCAGCGGCTCGACCTCGATCTCGCACACGGCGTACTGCCCGTGCCCGCCGGACTGCTTGACGTGCCGGCCCAGCGCGACGGCCGACCCGACGAACGTCTCGCGCAGCGGCACCCGCAGGGCGACCTGGTCGACGGCGACGCCGTGCCGGTTCTCGAGCCGGTCCAGGACCACGTCGGCGTGCGCCTCCCCCATCGTCCAGAGCACGATCTGGTGGGTCTCGGGGTTGTGCTCGATGCGCAGGGTCGGGTCCTCGGCGGCGAGCCGCTGCAGGCCCATGCCGAGCTTGTCCTCGTCGGCCTTGGCCCGCGCCTCGATGGCCACCGGCAGCAGCGGCTCGGGCATGTTCCACGGCTTGAGGACCAGCGGGGTGTCCTTGTCCGAGAGGGTGTCGCCGGTCTCGGCGCGGCTGAGCCGGCCGATCGCGCAGATGTCCCCGGCGACGACCTGGTCGGCGTGCCGCTGGGTCTTGCCGAGCGGCACCGACAGCGCGCCGATCCGCTCGTCCTCGTCGTGGTCCTCGTGACCCTCGCGGCGCTCGGCGGCGTCGCCGTAGAACTCGCTGAAGTGCCCCGAGACGTGCACCGTCGCGTCGGGCCGCACGGTGCCGGAGAACACCCGGACCAGGCTCACCCGCCCGACGTACGGGTCGCTCGTGGTCTTGACCACCTCGGCGACCAGTGGACCGTCGGGGTCGCAGCGCAGCTCGGGTCCCCGCTTGCCCTCGGGGGTGAACACCTCCGGCAGCGGGTGCTCCAGGGGCGAGGGGAACCCCGCGACCATGAGGTCGAGCAGCTCGGGGGCACCCACACCGGTCGAGGAGTCGACCGGGACCACCGGGTGGAACGACCCGCGGGCGACCGCTCGCTCGAGGTCCTCCACGAGCAGCTTGGCGTCGACCTCCTCGCCGCCGACGTAGCGCTCCATCAGGGTCTCGTCCTCGGACTCCTCGATCACGCCCTCGATCAGCTGGCCGCGCTGCTCGTCGTGCGCGTGGTCGCCGGAGATGAGGCCCACCAGCGCGTCGCCCTCGCGGAGGTAGACCGGCAGCACCTTGTCGCCGAACGCCTCCCGCAGCTGCCGCACCACCCCGTCGTAGTCGGCGCGGGCGTGGTCGAGCTTGGTGACCACCACCACGCGCGGCAGGGACACCTGGGCGCACTCGCGCCACAGCGCCCGGGTCGGCTCGTCGACGCCCTCGTTGGCGGCGATCACGAACATCGCGCAGTCGGCGGCCCGCAGCCCGGCCCGCAGCTCCCCCACGAAGTCGGCGTAGCCGGGGGTGTCGAGCAGGTTCACCTTCACCCCGTCGTGGGTCAGCGGCGCGAGCGCGAGGCCGACCGATCTCTGCTGTCGCAGCTCGGCCTCGTCGAAGTCGCAGACCGTGCTGCCGTCGACGGTCGCGCCCGGCCGGTTAAGCACACCGGCCGAGACCAGGAGGGTCTCGACCAGGGTCGTCTTGCCGGATCCGGCGGGTCCGACGAGGACCACGTTGCGGATCGCATCCGCGCGTTCGGCGACCGGCGCACGGTCCTTCCCGTTGGGGCCCGATGCCTGCCTACCTGCCACCTCACGCCTCCTCGTGCTGCGTCCTACCGCTCACCTTTCACCCGTGAAGCGGTCGGCACAAGGGCCCTTCGGGCCTACCCCGGTGTCCCGGCACGGGAGCGCTGTGGCGAGAATGCTTCGTATGCGCCTTGACCATGTCTCGTACGCCGCCGGACCGGACGGCCTCCGGAGCACGGCAAGCCGACTCGGCGAGCTTCTCGGTGAGCAGTTCCGCGACGGCGGCATCCACCCGCGCTTCGGGACGCGCAACATGGTGCTGCCGCTGACGGCCGGAACGTACATCGAGGTCGTCGGGGTGCTCGACCACCCGGCCTCCGACAAGGCGCCGTTCGGCCAGGCCGTACGGGCCCGCTCCGAGCTCGGCGGCGGCTGGCTCGGCTGGGTCGTCTCGGTCGACGACATCACCAAGGTCGAGGAGCGCCTGGGCCGCGAGTCCGTGCAGGGCAACCGGCACCGCCCCGACGGGTTCGAGCTGCGCTGGCGGCAGATCGGCGTCAAGGGCCTGCAGTCCGACCCGCAGCTGCCGTTCTTCGTGCAGTGGGAGTCCCCGGCCGAGCAGCACCCCAGCGAGGGGGCGACCGGCCACGTGCGGCTGGAGACGCTCGAGATCGCCGGCGACCCCAACCGGGTCAGCGATTGGATGGGCAGCACGCTGGAGGGCCCGCTCGAGGACGTCGACGTCGAGTGGGTCGCCCCGCACGGCACGCCGGGCGTGGTCGCGGCGCAGTTCCACACCCCGAACGGCATCGTCCGGATCTGACGCGGTCGCCCCGCCGGCCGAGCCCGCGAACGGGTGGTTGAGCTTGTCGAAACCCCTCCCCGGCTCCGTCCCGAGCCCGAACATCTGGCACCACACCGAGACCTACGAGCTCGAGAACCGCTCGGTCGACCCCGACCGGGTGATCGAGCACGCGATGCGCGAGATCCTCGGCGGTGACGGCTGGTCCGGACGCGACCTCCTCGACCTGGGCTGCGGCACCGGCTTCCACCTGCCCCGCTGGGCCGCCGAGGCGCGCTCGGTGTACGGCGTCGAGCCGCACCCGGACCTCGCGACGGTGGCGGCCCGTCGTACGTCGCGGCTGGCGAACGTCACGGTGCTGCCCGGTACGGCGCAGCGGGTGCCGCTGGCCGCCGGGACCGTCGACGTCGCACAGGCCCGGTGGGCCTACTTCTTCGGTCCGGGCTGCGAGCCGGGGCTGCGCGAGCTCGACCGGGTGATGCGGCGCGGCGGCACGGCGTTCGTGGTGGACAACGACTCCTCGCGCAGCACGTTCGGGGCGTGGTTCCGGCGCGGCTACCCGACGGTCGACGCCGACGAGGTCGAGCGGTTCTGGTCCGTGCACGGCTGGCAGCGCCGCCCGCTCGACCTCGTGTGGCGGTTCGCGACGCGCGCGGAGCTGGAGTCCGTCGTACGCATCGAGCTCGACCCGGAGGTCGCCGCCGAGGCGCTCGCCGGGCACGAGGGCACCGAGGTGGACTACGCCGTCAACCTCTGGTGGCGGGGCTACTAGCTGGACTGACGCACGCTGAGCGTCGGGGCCAGCACGCAGCCGGGCTCGGGGATCGGCCGGTGGGTGAGGAGCTCGCCGAGGTAGCGCACCACCTCGACCGCGACCTGCTCCAGCGGCTGCCGGACCGAGGTCAGCGTCGGGGTGGCCACCTGCGCCGCGATGGAGTCGTCGAAGCCGACGACCGCTGCGTCCCGCCCCGCCCGCAGGCCGAGGGCGTCGAGCCTGCGGACCACGCCCATCGCCAGCGTGTCGCTCGCGCACACGAAGGCGGTCGGGCGTTCGCGCCCGTCGACGTCGAGCAGAGCGCGCGCCGCCCGTGCCCCGAACTCGAGGGTGTCGTCGCCGCGGGCGGAGAGCCGGCTGGTCGGGAGGCCGTGCTCGTGCATCCGGTCCACCCAGCCGCTGCGCCGGTCCTCGCCGATGAACGACCCCTTCTGCCACCCCACCCAGGCGATCCGGCGGTGCCCGCGCTCCACGAGGTGGTCCACCGCGAGCACGACGCCCGCGCGGCCGTCCACGTCGACCCACGGATGCCGCGCGGCCGGTTCGCTCCACGGGCGGCCGAACGCCACGAACGGCACCCCGCGCTCCGCCAGCCAGCGTGCGTGCGGGTTGCCGCGGTAGGTGTCGGTGACCACGAACGCGTCGACGGCCGCGGAGCGCAGCAGCTCGTCGTACCCCTCGATGGCCTCGTCCTCGCCGTCCGCGGTGAACAGCAGGACGTGGTAGCCGGCCTCCTTGGTGCTCTCCACGAGCGAGTGCACGAACCGGTCCATCAGGGCGTTCGCGCTGTCCTCGACCGCCGGCTCGACCCGCAGCCCGACCAGGTGGGAGGACCGGGTGCGCAGGTTGCGGGCAGCCCGGTTCGGGGAGTAGCCCAGCTTCTCGATGGCCTCCTGGACCCGGGCCAGGGTGTCCGGTCGGAGCAGGCCGGGGCTGTTCAGCGCGTTCGAGACCGTCTGCCGGGAGACGCCCGCCTCCTCCGCCACCGTGGCGAGCGTCGGCGCGCTCTCGGCATGGCGTGACATCGACTGCTCCCCCGGTTCTGCAACGGAATGGATCGATCAAATGATCTCACGCATGATCACCGCAGGGGGTGCGGCACGTCAACCGTCCTTTGTCGGCGGGCTGGCCTAGCGTCGGGCGCATGAGCAATTCCCGACAGCGCGCGGCCCGTCCGACCTACCGCTGCTCCGAGTGCGGCTGGGAGACGGCCAAGTGGGTGGGTCGCTGCGGCGAGTGCCAGGCCTGGGGCAGCGTCGCGGAGGGCGCCGCGCCCCAGGGCCGCACCGCCGCCGGCCCGGTGAGCACGCCTGCGGTGCCGATCGGCCAGGTCTCCGTCGAGGACTCCCGGTCCCGCACCAGCGGCGTCCCCGAGCTCGACCGGGTGCTCGGCGGCGGGATCGTCCCGGGTGCGGCGGTGCTGCTCGCCGGCGAGCCGGGGGTCGGCAAGTCCACGCTGCTGCTCGAGGTGGCCGCGCAGACCGCCCGGTCCGGGCTGCGCACCCTCTACGTCACCGGCGAGGAGTCGGCCTCCCAGGTGCGGCTGCGGGCCGACCGCACCGGTGGCGTCCACGACGAGCTGTTCCTCGCCGCGGAGACCGACCTCGGGGCGGTGCTGAGCCACATCCAGGCGGTCCGGCCCCAGTTGCTCGTCGTCGACTCGGTGCAGACCATCGGCGCGGCCGACGTCGACGGCGTGCCCGGCGGGGTCACCCAGGTCAAGGAGGTGGCCGCGGCCCTGGTCCGGGTCGCCAAGACCCAGAACATCGCGACCGTCATGGTCGGACACGTCACCAAGGACGGCAGCATCGCCGGCCCCCGGGTGCTCGAGCACCTCGTCGACGTGGTGCTGCACTTCGAGGGCGAGCGCAGCTCCCGCCTGCGGATGGTCCGTGCGGTGAAGAACCGCTTCGGCCCGGTCGACGAGGTCGGCTGCTTCGACCTGTCCGGCGAGGGCATCGTCGCCGTCACCGACCCCACCGGCCTGTTCGTGGCCCGCCACCACGAGCCGGTCCCCGGCACCTGCGTGAGCGTCGTCCTCGAGGGGCGCCGGCCGATCCTGGCCGAGGTGCAGGCGCTGGTCACCCCCGCGACGGCCGAGCGGCCCCGGCGTACGACGTCCGGGCTCGACGGCTCACGCGTGGCGATGCTGGTCGCGGTGCTCCAGCAGCGCGCCCGGGTCCGGCTGCACCAGCACGACGTGTTCGCCTCGACCGTCGGAGGGGTCCGGATCACCGAGCCGGCAGCCGACCTCGCCTCGGCCATCGCGGTCGCGTCGGCCTGGAAGCAGCGCGACATCCCGACCGACCTGGTCGCCATCGGCGAGCTCGGCCTCGCCGGCGAGCTGCGCCGGGTGCGCGACATCCCGCAGCGGCTCGCCGAGGCGGCCCGGCTCGGGTTCCGCGGAGCCATCGTCCCCGCGGAGTCGCACCGCGACTCCGGGGTGGTCCGCAGCGTCGACGGCATGAAGGTGGTCGGTGTCTCGGACATCGACGCGGCGCTGCGTGTCCTCGACCTCGGCGTGCACGACACGACGCCGATGTTCCAGGCGCACCGCTCCGAGCCGGGGCGCCCCGCCCTCGGGGTCGTCTAGCCGGACGGGTCGCGGATCAGCCCGCGGAGGCGGTTTCGAGCGCGCGCGGGTTGGGCACCTTGAGGGCGGCGGACCTACTCCTGCCTCAACCCGCGACAGGAGGTCCCATGGACTGGTTGATCAGCCCGGCCGGCTCGGATCCGGCGACCCGGACGACGGAAATGCTCGCGGCGCACCTGCGCCGCCACGCGGCCGAGCCGGACGCCGTCGACGCGGCGCTGGCCGAGGTGCACGGTGCCTTCGCCGAAGCCCTCGCGGCGCGGCGCGGTCCGGTGCGGGTCCACCTGGACTGGACGACGGCACGCCCGACCGTCGAGCTCAGCGCGGTCGAGGACGCGGCCGGGCTGCCGGGCGACGTCCGACCTGACGTGCCGATCCCGGTGCGCCACCGGCCCCTGGTCGAGGCGCGGACCGGTGCGCCGATCGCCGCGGTGCAGCTGCCCGTCGAACGACGGGTGCAGGAGACGTTCCAGGCCGGCCCGCCGCCGACACCGCTGGTCGACGTGGACCCGCGACGGGACGGCCCGGCCAGCGTGGCGGTGGCGCTTGTTGCGGCGGTGGACGCGCACCCGACGGTCTCCGGTCCACAGGCGGCCAGCCTGGCCGGGGCGATCCTGGCCCAGGCGGTCACGGAGGGCGCCTCCCGGCTCGACGCCCACGAGACCGCCCGTCTGATCTCCGAGGTGCACGGCGCCCTGGGCAGCGACGCCCAGGTCGCGGTGACCGAGAGCGGCGACCTCGAGATGTGGGTCTCGAGGCTGCCCGTTCGGCCCAGGAGTGGGCGGGGCGCGCTCGCTGTGCCACGTGACCGCGGGGCTGGCCGGGCAGCTGGCCGCGCGCGTGCACGGGCAGGCCGGCGTCGTGCTGGACGAGTCGATCGCCGCGGGTGACCCGGAGTGCCACCTCCAGGTCCGCCTGCAGCCGGGCTCGGAGGACGTCCGGGGCCAGAGCCACCAGTGGCCCACGGCGGCCACGACCCAGACCGAGCCGGCCCCGCATCTCGACCTGTCGCTGAGCCTGCCGCGCGAGAGCAGCAGCGTCCCCGTCGTACGGCGCCTGGCCGCCCAGGCGCTGCGCGCCTTCGGGGTCGAGGGCGGGGACATCGACGACGTGCAGCTGGCGATCACCGAGGCGTGCGCCAACGTGGTCGAGCACGCGACCGACGCCGACACCTACGAGGTCAAGGTGGAGCTGGCCGCCGACCGCTGCGCGATCACCGTGGTGGACCAGGGCATGGGCTTCGACGCCAGCGCGGTCGCCGACCATCCGCCGGTGGACGCCGAGTCCGGCCGCGGCCTGATGCTGATGCGGGCCCTGGTCGACAACCTCGCGTTCCGGAGCGAGCCGCAGGCCGGCGCGGTGGTGCACATGGTGAAGTCACTGCGCTTCGACGCCGACCACCCGCTGTGGCGCCGGGACTCCCCCGAGACGCGCGAGGACTAGGGCCGCCGCACTGGCGCCGGTGCGAAAGCCGGTCATGGCCACCTGCGCACCGGCTTCCCTCTAGACTGGCCAGCGGCAGCGGGGCAGCACAGGCAGCAGACCGGGGAGCAGAGTGGCAGCGATTGACCGCACGGACGACGTGCTCCGGTTGCGTGCGACGTTGGCGAGCATCGCTCCAGGTACGCCGCTGCGGGACGGCCTCGAGCGCATCCTGCGCGGCCGCACCGGAGCCCTGCTGGTGCTCGGCAGCGACAAGGTCGTCGACTCCATCTCGACGGGCGGCTTCTTCCTCGACGTGCCGTTCACCCCGACCGGCCTGCGTGAGCTGGCGAAGATGGACGGCGCGATGGTGCTCGACAAGGAAGCCTCGCGCATCCTGCACGCCGCCGTGCACCTGATGCCCGACCCCTCGATCCACTCCGAGGAGACCGGCACCCGGCACCGCACCGCCGACCGGGTCGCCCGGCAGACCGGCTTCCCGGTGATCTCGGTGTCCCAGTCGATGCAGATCATCGCGGTCTACGTCGGCGAGATCCGCTACGTGCTCGAGGACTCCGGGCAGATCCTGTCCCGCGCCAACCAGGCACTGGCCACGCTGGAGCGCTACAAGCTGCGACTCGACGAGGTCTCCAGCACCCTGTCCGCGCTGGAGATCGAGGACCTGGTCACCACCCGCGACGTCGCGGTCGTCGCGCAGCGCCTGGAGATGGTCACCCGGATCGCCCGCGAGATCGAGGACTACGTGCTCGAGCTCGGCAGCGACGGCCGGCTGCTGTCCCTCCAGCTCGACGAGCTGGTCACCGGTGTGGACCTGGAGCGGGAGCTGGTGATCCGCGACTACCTGCCGACCAGCAGGCGCAAGCGCAGCCCCGAGGACGTGCTGAAGGACCTGGAGACGCTGAGTCCGACCGACCTCGTCGACGTCGGAGCCGTGGCCCGGGCGCTGGGGCTCGGGGCGAGCGAGCACCTCGACGGCGCGGTGACCCCGCGCGGCTACCGGCTCCTGGCCAAGGTCCCCCGGCTCCCCGGCACCGTCGTGGACCGGCTGGTCGACCACTTCGGCAGCCTGCAGAAGCTGCTCTCCGCGAGCATCGACGACCTGCAGGCGGTGGACGGCGTCGGTGAGCTGCGGGCCCGCAGCGTCCGCGAGGGCCTGTCCCGGCTCGCCGAGTCCAGCATCCTCGAGCGCTACGTCTGACCCTGCCGGCCGCGCGGCCGGCGGGACTCAGTGCTGAGGCTTGGCCGGCTTCTTCGTCGGCGTCGCCTCCGGCGTCGGGGTCGCGGTGATCGTCGGCCGCAGCGGGGCCTGCAGCTCGAACTGCTGGTCGATCGGCTCGGCACCGAAGGACGCGGCGACCACGTGGTAGAAGCCGGGCTCGGCCCAGGCCGTGGACCGGGTGCAGTCCGCGTCGGAGCGCTGACCGTTCCAGCCGACGGAGACCGTGACCGGGTGGTCCTTGCGCACCACGACCACCTGCTTGGGCACCGCGCCCACGCACTCCTGGCTCGACCAGATCCGGTCGCTGCCGGAGATCACCTTGACCGCCAGCGACCGCGCGGACACGTCCCACGTGCAGGCCGGTGAGACCTGCGTGGTCAGGGTCAGCGTGAACACGACAGCGCTGCCGGCGTACGCCGGACCCTTCACCGACGGCGTGGCGACCACGTCACTGCCCACGCAGGGCCCGCTCGGGGAGGCCAGCGGGGTCGGGGTGGCGGTCTTCGCCGCCTTGCCCGTGGCGACGGCGGTGCCGGGCGCGGTGGCCTGCGGAGAGGCCGCGGCCGTGGAGGCGGGCGGCGCGGTCGTCGAGGCGTTCGCGCCGACCGGTCGCGCGGCGGGCCCACCCGAGCCGCCGCTGCCGAGCAGGTGTGCGATGCCGAAGACCAGCCCGAACGCCACCGCCACGACCAGCAGGCGGCGCGTCCAGTACACCCGGGCCGGGAGCGGTCCTCGAGGTCGGGTCACGGGGCTCATGGCCGTCACCTTAGTTTCGCGCGGCAGCCCCGTCCGGATGCCACACCGTCGAGGCCCGGATCGACGCCCTGGTTAGGGTGTGCGCACTGTGACCGACCTGCGCACCCCCCTGCTCGCCTGGTACGACGAGCACGCCCGCGACCTGCCGTGGCGCGACCCGTCGGCGTCCCCGTGGGCGGTGATGGTCAGCGAGTTCATGCTCCAGCAGACCCCCGTGGTCCGGGTGCTGCCGGTCTACGAGCGGTGGCTGGAGGAGTGGCCGTCGCCGGCCGACCTGGCCGCCGTACCCACCGGCGAGGCGGTCCGCGCCTGGGGCCGGCTCGGCTACCCCCGCCGCGCGCTGCGGCTGCACGCCGCGGCCACCGCCATCGTCGCGCAGCACGACGGCGAGGTCCCGGCGTCCTACGAGGACCTGATCGCGCTGCCCGGCGTCGGCGACTACACGGCGGCCGCGGTGGCGTCGTTCGCCTACCGGCGCCGGCACGTCGTGCTCGACACCAACGTGCGGCGGGTCCTCGCCCGCACGGTGACCGGCGTCGAGTTCCCGGCCCCGGCCGTCACCCGGGTCGAGCGGGAGCTGGCGGCGGAGCTGCTCCCCGAGGACGGCCCGACCGCGGCGGCCTGGGCAGTGGCGACGATGGAGCTCGGTGCGACGGTGTGCGTGGCAGCGAGCCCCCGCTGCGGCGGCTGCCCGGTCGCCGGGCTGTGCGCCTGGCGGCGGGCCGGCTACCCGGCGTACGACGGGCCGCCGCGCAAGGGCCAGGCGTACGCCGGCACCGACCGACAGTGTCGTGGCCGGCTGCTCGGCGTGCTCCGCGACAGCGACGGGCCGGTGCACCGGAGCGCCCTGGACGCGGCGTGGGCGGTCGTGGAGCAGCGCGAGCGTTGCCTGCAGTGGCTGGTCGACGACGGGCTGGTCGCCCGGTTGTCCGACGAGACCTACGCGCTGCCCTGACCGGTCGGGCCGGCGATCGCCGCGATGGCGTCCGCGAGGTCGTGCACGGCCTGGGCCAGCACCGGGTCCTCGGCATCGAGGGGCAGGTCGAGCTGGAAGCCCATCAGCGTGGCGTCGAGCAGGGCCACCGCACGACGGGCCCGCTCGCGAGGCGCCCCGGACGCGACCAGGTGGTCGGCGACCGCCGCGGTCCAGACCTCGTTGGCCTCGCGCACGACGGTGGCGTAGGGCTCACGGCCCAGCAGCCCGAGCGCGGCGGCCTCGACGTACATCCGCTGGCACCGGTCCAGCCGGGGCGAGGTGACTGCCGCCCACAGGTCGAGCACCGCGGTGCGCACGTCCGGCGAGGGCGGCAGCGCCCGGATCTCGGCGACCGAGCGGTCGTTGGACTCGCCCAGCACGGCCGCGACCAGGTCGTCCTTGCTGGCGAAGTGGTAGAGCAGCATCCGGTCGCTGGTGCCGAGCTGGGCCGCGAGCGGCCGCAGGCTCAACCCGACCAGGCCGTGCTCGAGCACGTAGTCGGTCGCGGCGGTCGTGACCTCCTCGCGTCGGGCGGTCTCCCGCGCCATCGGCTCTCCTTCCGGTTCGTCGGCGACCCCGGACGAGTCGCGAGGCAAGTGTAGCGAGTGCTACAGTTGCCTCTGTAGCGAGTGCTACAGAAGAGAGGTCAGGTCATGGTCGGCGCATGGGTGCTGCTGATGGGGGCGATCGGTGTCGAGGTTGCCTCGACGGCCGCGCTGCCGCGCACGCAAAGCTTCCGCGACCCGCTGTGGACCGCGCTGGTCCTCGGCGGATACGCGCTCTCGATCTGGCTGCTGGCCTTCGTCATCCGGCACATCCCGGTGTCGGTGACCTACGCCGTGTGGTCCGGCCTGGGCACCGCGGGCATCGCGCTGGTCGGTGTCGTGCTCCTCGACGAGCGGTGGGACCTGCTCAAGGCCCTGGCCCTGCTGATGATCATCGGCGGCGTGCTGGTGCTCAACCTGCACGGCGCCCACTGAAAAACCCCGGTTCGTCTGCGGTGTCCCGGCGGCGGTTGCCGCCGGGATCGCAGACGAACCGGGGTTTCAGCGTGGAACGGTTACTCGTTGTCGCCGGTCGCGGCCGGCGCCTCGATCGGCGGGAGGTCGGGCAGCTCGCTCTTCGGCTCACCCTTGAAGGTGAACGTCGCCTCGGCGCCCTCGCCCTCGACGTCGACCAGGATGATCTGGCCGGGTCGCACCTCGCCGTACAGCATCTTCTCGGCGAGCGTGTCCTCGATCTCGCGCTGGACCGTACGGCGCAGCGGACGCGCGCCGAGGACCGGGTCGAAGCCGCGGGTCGCGAGGAGGTCCTTCGCGGCCTGGGTCAGCTCGATGGACATGTCGCGGTCGTGCAGACGCTTCTCCACCCCGGCGATCATGTTGTCCACCATGCTGATGATCTGCTCCTTGCTCAGCGGCGGGAACACCACGATCTCGTCGACACGGTTGAGGAACTCGGGGCGGAAGTGCTGCTTGAGCTCCTCCGAGACCTTGGCCTTCATCCGGTTGTAGGAGCCCTCGACGTCCGTGGACTGCTGGAAGCCCAGGCTGGCGCCCTTGGAGATGTCCCGCGTGCCGAGGTTCGTGGTCATGATGATCACGGTGTTCTTGAAGTCGACCACCCGGCCCTGCGAGTCGGTCAGGCGACCTTCCTCGAGGATCTGCAGCAGCGAGTTGAAGATGTCCGGGTGCGCCTTCTCGACCTCGTCGAACAGCACCACCGAGAACGGCTTGCGCCGGACCTTCTCGGTCAGCTGGCCGCCCTCCTCGTAGCCGACGTAGCCGGGAGGCGAGCCGAACAGCCGCGAGACGGTGTGCTTCTCGCTGAACTCGCTCATGTCGAGCTGGATCAGCGCGTCCTCGTCGCCGAACAGGAACTCCGCCAGCGTCTTGGACAGCCACGTCTTGCCGACGCCCGAGGGGCCGGCGAAGATGAACGACCCACCGGGACGCTTCGGGTCCTTCAGACCCGCACGGGTGCGCCGGATCGCCCGGGAGAGTGCCCGGACGGCTTCCTCCTGGCCGATGACGCGCTTGTGCAGCTCGTCCTCCATCTTGAGCAGCCGGGTCGACTCCTCCTCGGACAGCTTGACGATCGGGATGCCGGTCGCGACGGCGAGGACCTCGGCGATGAGCTCCTCGTCCACCTCCGCGACGACGTCCATGTCGCCGGCCTTCCACTGCTTCTCCCGCTCGCCCTTGGCGAGGATCAGCTTCTTCTCCTCGTCGCGCAGGGACGCGGCCAGCTCGAAGTCCTGGCTGTCGATCGCGCCCTCCTTGCGGCGGCGGACGTCGGCGATCTTGTCGTCGAACTCGCGCAGGTCCGGCGGAGCGGTCATCCGACGGATCCGCAGCCGGGAGCCGGCCTCGTCGATCAGGTCGATCGCCTTGTCGGGCAGGAACCGGTCGGAGACGTAGCGGTCGGCCAGCGTCGCCGCGGCGACCAGGGCCTCGTCGGTGATCGTCACCCGGTGGTGCGCCTCGTAGCGGTCCCGCAGCCCCTTGAGGATCTCGATCGTGTGCGCGATCGTCGGCTCGGCGACCTGGATCGGCTGGAAGCGGCGCTCCAGGGCGGCATCCTTCTCGAGGTGCTTGCGGTACTCGTCGAGCGTGGTCGCGCCGATCGTCTGCAGCTCACCCCGCGCCAGCATCGGCTTGAGGATCGAGGCCGCGTCGATCGCGCCCTCGGCCGCGCCGGCCCCGACGAGCGTGTGCAGCTCGTCGATGAACAGCACGATGTCGCCGCGGGTCTTGATCTCCTTGAGCACCTTCTTCAGGCGCTCCTCGAAGTCACCGCGGTAGCGCGAGCCGGCGACCAGCGAGCCGAGGTCGAGGCTGTAGATCTGCTTGTCCTTGAGCGTCTCGGGAACGTCGCCGCGCACGATGGCCTGGGCGAGGCCCTCGACACAGGCGGTCTTCCCGACGCCTGGCTCTCCGATGAGCACCGGGTTGTTCTTGGTGCGGCGCGAGAGCACCTGCATCACGCGCTCGATCTCCTTCTCGCGCCCGATCACCGGGTCGAGCTTGCCCTCGCGCGCGGCCTGCGTGTAGTTGCGGCCGAACTGGTCGAGGACCAGGGACGAGGACGGCGCGCCCTCCTGCGGAGCGCCGGCAGCGGCGGTCTCCTTGCCCTGGAAGCCGGAGAGCAGCTGGATGACCTGCTGGCGGACCCGGTTGAGGTCGGCGCCGAGCTTGACCAGCACCTGGGCCGCGACGCCCTCACCCTCGCGGATCAGGCCGAGCAGGATGTGCTCGGTGCCGATGTAGTTGTGGCCGAGCTGCAGCGCCTCGCGCAGCGAGAGCTCGAGCACCTTCTTGGCGCGCGGCGTGAACGGGATGTGCCCGCTCGGCGCCTGCTGGCCCTGCCCGATGATCTCCTCGACCTGGGCGCGAACCGCCTCGAGCGAGATGCCCAGGCTCTCCAACGCCTTCGCCGCGACACCCTCACCCTCGTGGATCAGTCCCAGGAGGATGTGCTCGGTGCCGATGTAGTTGTGGCTGAGCATCCTGGCTTCCTCCTGCGCCAGGACGACCACCCTGCGGGCTCGGTCTGTGAACCGCTCGAACATATGTCTCATCGCTCCTTGCCGTGCTGCACCTCGCGGTGGAGCCGCTTCCACTGAACACAGTAGTCCCGCGTCGTCGCGGGGGGTCTGTGCCCCAGTTCGTGAGATCCGAACCGGGTACGTGCGTGTCAACCCCTCAACTCAGCCTACGTGTTCCCCGTCCGGGGAGTTAAAGCATTCGCCGACAGCGAACAGGGGGTGTTCCCTGCGCTGCCGGCGACGTACTCTGCCGCGCTGCGGTCAGTGGGCGGCGGCGTAGGCCTCGCGCACCTCTGCGCTGACCCGGCCGCGCTCCGGGACCTCCCAGCCGTTCTCCCGGGCCCAGGCCCGGATGTCGGCCGCCGACGTGCCACCCTCGGCGGCGGGAGCCGAGGGGCGCCTGCCGCTCTTGCGTCGCCCGCCGGTGCGCCGGGCGTGCCCGATGTAGAGGCTGATGGCGTTGCGCAGCTCCGCCGCGTGCTCGTCGGAGAGGTCGATCTCGTAGTCCACCCCGTCGAGGGCGAAGCTCACCGTTTCCTCAGCGTCACTGCCGTCGATGTCGTCGACGAGAACCACATTCACGCGCTGTGCCATGGATATGACCTTTCGAATTCCCAGGGAATCCCCGGCGCCGGGGGTGGACAGAGAATATTCACCCCGAATAAGAAATGCAAACAGGCTCGACCTTTTGCAGTCAGCAACCAATTCGGAAATGCCCCGATAAACCGATTTCCGGGTATTCCGATGGGACTCCTGCGCACTGACCGGGCACCCGTTGCCGGACCCGGTCGCGAATCCCGTGCGCCCGGGAATGCCGCGCGGGAAACCATCGGGACGGCCGACCTCGAGCGTTCCGGGGGCGAGCGGAAAAGGGGATGCGCTCGTTTACCGGCGCTTCGGACCGGTGGCGGGCGCCGTCACTCGGGGCGCAGCAGCGGGAACAGAATCGTCTCCCGGACATTGGCGCCGGTGAGCAGCATGATCAGCCGGTCGACGCCGATGCCGATGCCACCGGCCGGCGGCATCCCGAACTCCATCGCCTTGAGGAACACCTCGTCGAGCTCCATCGCCTCCGGGTCGCCCTGGGCGGCCATCAGCGACTGCTGCACGAGGCGCTCACGCTGGATCACCGGGTCGTTGAGCTCGGAGTACGCCGCGCCGAGCTCGACGCCGTTGATGACCAGGTCCCAGGCCTCGTTCAGGCCCGGCGTCGTGCGGTGCGGCTTGGCCAGCGGCTTGACGGCCTCGGGGTAGTCCATGACGAAGGTCGGCTGGACCAGGGTGTGCTCGACGAGCTGCTCGAACAGCTCCACGACGATCTCCGGGGCGCCCCAGCCGTCCTGGAGCTCGACCTCGTGCTTGTCGGCGTAGCCGCGCAGCGTCTCGGCGTCGGTGTGCACGTCGACCTGTGCGCCCACGGCCTCCGAGACGAGCTCGAGGATCGGGGCCTCCCGCCACTCGCGCTCGAGGTCGATCTCGCTGCCGTCCCGGCCGATGATCGTCGGGCTCCCGATCGCCCGGTGTGCCGCACGGACGAGGTCCTTGGCCAGCGCGATCATCGTGTACTGGTCGCCGTAGGCCTCGTAGGCCTCGAGCATCGAGAACTCGGCCGCGTGCGTGGAGTCGAGCCCCTCGTTGCGGAAGGTCCGGCCGATCTCGTAGACCCGGTCCACACCGCCGATCATCGCCCGCTTGAGGTCGAGCTCGAGGGCGATGCGCAGCAGCATCTCCTGGTCCAGAGCGTTCAGGTGCGTGCGGAAGGGACGAGCAGCCGCCCCGCCGTTGGTGAGCTGGAGGATCGGCGTCTCGACCTCGATGAAGCTGCGCTGGTCCAGGGTCGTGCGCAGGCTCCTGAGCACCGCGGCCTTGGTCCGGACCATCTCGCGCGGCTCGGGCCGCAGCATCATGTCGACGTAGCGGAGCCGGATCCGGGCCTCGTCCGAGAGCGGCTTGTGCTCGTTGGGCAGGGGGCGCAGCGTCTTCGCAGCGATCGACCAGTCGATCGCCTGGACGGACAGCTCGCCGCGGCGGCTGGTGACCACCTCGCCGGTCACGGCCAGCAGGTCGCCGATGTCGACGGTCGCCTTGAAGTCGGCCAGCGACTCCTCCCCCACGTCGGCCAGCGACAGCATGACCTGCAGCTCGCTGCCGTCGCCCTCGCGGAGCCGGACGAAGCACAGCTTGCCGGTGTTGCGCAGGAACATCACCCGTCCGGTGACCGCGACGGTCGCGCCGGTGCGGGTGTCGGGCTCGAGGTCCTGCCCGTCGTACGTCGCCCGGACCTCGGCAAGCGTGTGGGAGCGCTCGACGGTGACCGGGTAGGCGGCACGACCGGACTCGATCAGCCGCTCGCGCTTCTCCCGACGCACCCGCATCTGCTCGGGAAGGTCGTCGCCCTCCGGGCCCGGGGTCGCGTTCTGCGGCTGGTCACTCATGACGCCAGCCTATCGGCCGGGCCGTCGGGTGCTGCGGGTGCCGGGGCACCGGTGACAGCCGACGCCCCAGGGGTCACGGCTGGTTGCGGTCGAAGACGATCTCGAGGCCGAGCAGGGTGAGCCAGGGCGAGTGCTCGGTGAACACCGTGCACTCCTCGACGACCAGCGGCGCCAGCCCACCGGTGGCGATCACGGAGAGCTCGCCCGGCTTGAGCCGGAGCTCGTCCATCATCCGGCCGACGATGCCGTCGACCTGGGACGCGAAGCCGTAGAGCATCCCCGACTGCAGTGCCTCGACGGTGTTCTTCGCGATCACCGACCGCGGCCGCAGCAGCTCCACGCTGCGCAGCTGTGCCCCACGGCGGCCGAGCGCCTCGAGCGAGATGTCGATGCCGGGTGAGATCGCGCCGCCGATGTACTCCCCCCGCGCGCTGATCACGTCGAACGTCGTGGCGGTGCCGAAGTCGACGACGATCGCCGGGCCGCCGAACAGCTGGGTGGCCGCGAGCGCGTTGATGATCCGGTCGGTGCCGACCTCGCGCGGGTTGTCCATCAGGACGGGTACACCGGTCCGGACCCCCGGCTCGACGATCACCAGGGGGACGTCGCCGTGGTACATCCGGAGCATGTCGCGCCACTCGTGCAGCACCGCCGGGACGGTCGCGCACACCGACACTCCACGCAGCGCGCCGTCCGTCGGCCCGATCGGCGAGTCGTTGAGCAGCCCCTTGAGCAGCACGCCCCACTCGTCCGCCGTACGCCGCTCGTCGGTCGCCACCCGCCAGTGGTCGACCACGTCGCCCTTGTCGAGCAGGCCGATCGTGGTGTGGCTGTTGCCGATGTCGGCACACAGCAGCGGTTTCATCACCGCAGGTCCATGGCGATGTCGAGCACCGGCGCGGAGTGGGTGAGCGCGCCGACGGCGATCAGGTCGACGCCGGTCGCCGCGACCTCGCGGGCACGCTCCAGCGTGAGGCCGCCGGACGCCTCGAGCCGAGCGCGACCGCCGGCGACCCGCACCGCCTCGGCCATCTCCTCGGTGCTCATGTTGTCGAGCAGGATCTCCGGGGCGCCGGCCTCGAGCAGCTCGCGGAGCTGGTCAAGCGTGGTCACCTCGACCTGCACCGGCAGGTCCGGGTAGCGGGTGCGGACCGCGTCGTAGGCGGGTACGACGCCACCGGCCGCGAGCACGTGGTTGTCCTTGACCAGGGCCTGGTCGGACAGCGTCGCGCGGTGGTTGACGCCCCCGCCGCACCGCACGGCGTACTTCTCCAGGGCCCGGAGGCCGGGCGTCGTCTTGCGGGTGTCGCGGACCCGGGTGCCGGTCCCGGCGAGCGCGTCCACCCACCGTGAGGTGGCGGTCGCGACGCCGGACAGGTGGCAGAGGTAGTTCAGCGCGGTCCGTTCGGCGGTCAGCAGCGCGGGAACCGGGCCGTGCACCGCGAGGAGCACGTCGCCGCGCTTCACGTGGTCGCCGTCGGACGCCGACCGGCGCACCTCGACGTCCGCACCGACGACGTGCCGGAACACCAGCTCGGCCACCGCCAGGCCGGCGACCACACCGTCGCCGCGTGCGACGAGGTCGGCCCAGCCCTGCTGCGACGGGTCGAGCGTCGCGGCACTCGTGACGTCCTCGCCGGGCAGGTCCTCGGCCACCGCCCGCGCGACGTCGTCGTCCACCCGCTGCGGGTCGAGGCCCGCGGCGGCGAGCTCCTCGACGAGGGCGGCCGGCAGGTCGGTGTACGGCGTCACGCAAGTGCTCCTGTGAGGACGGGCTGGAGGTCGAGCCGGGGGAAGCCGTCGGGCAGGGTGACCTCGATGTGCCGGGCCCAGTGCTCGTCGTCGCGGTCCGGGAAGTCCTCGCGCCAGTGCGACCCGCGGGTCTCCTCGCGGACGGTGGCGGCCTCGACCAGGGCGGCGCTGATCGTGAGCAGGTTGGTCGTCTCCCAGGCGTCGACGTCGGCCACGTCCGTCGTACGCCCGGCGAGGCCGGCGAGCGCGCTGGCTCCCTCGACCAGGCCGGCGTGCGAGCGGAGCACCCCGGCGCGCTCGGTCATCACACGCTGGAGCTCGGCCCGCACGGAGCCGGGGACCAGGCCCGCGGGCCGCTGGTCGGTGGCCGGTTCCTGCCGGGCCGGGAGACCGGCCGCGATCCGGTTCGCGATCCGCCGGGAGAAGACCAGCCCCTCCAGCAGCGAGTTGGAGGCGAGCCGGTTGGCGCCGTGCACGCCCGAGCAGGCGACCTCGCCGCAGGCGTACAGACCGGGCACGGACGACTGCCCGTGCAGGTCGGTGGCCACGCCGCCGGACGCGTAGTGGCAGGCGGGCGCCACCGGGACCAGCTCGGTCACCGGGTCGATCCCGTGCTCGCGGCAGGTGGCCAGGATCGTGGGGAACCGCCGCTCCCACTTCGCGGCGCCGAAGTCGCGGGCGTCCAGCCACACGTGCTCCGCGCCGGTCTCCCGCATCCGGCGCATGATCGCCTTGGCGACCACGTCGCGCGGCGCGAGGTCGGCGAGCTCGTGCTGGCCCTGCATGAACCGCACGCCGGCGTCGTCGACGAGGAACGCGCCCTCGCCACGGACCGCCTCGGAGATCAGCGGCTGCTGGCCCTTGGACTCCGCACCGAGCCACATCACCGTCGGGTGGAACTGCACGAACTCCAGGTCGCGCAGCACGGCACCGGCGCGCAGCGCGAGGGCCATCCCGTCCCCGGTGGACACCGACGGGTTGGTGGTCGCGGAGAACACCTGGCCCAGGCCGCCGCTGGCGAGCACCACGGCGCGGCAGAGCACGGCGCCCACGCCGTCGCGCTGGCCCTCGCCCAGGACGTGCAGGGTCACCCCGGCGACGCCGCCGTCGGCTCCGGGGATCAGGTCGAGGACGATGGCGTGCTCGGTGACGTCGATGTCCGGCGCGGCACGCACGGCCGCGACCAGGGCGCGTTGGATCTCGGCACCCGTCGCGTCCCCGCCGGCGTGCGCGATCCGGTCGCGGCGGTGCCCGCCCTCGCGGGTCAGGGACAGCTCGCCCGCCTCGGTCTGGTCGAACACGGTGCCCAGGGAGATCAGGTCCCGCACGGCGTCGGGGCCGTCGGTGACCAGGACCCGGACCGCCTCCTCGTCGCACACCCCGGCACCGGCGACGAGGGTGTCGTGCAGGTGCTGCTCGGGGGTGTCGCCCGGACCCAGTGCGGCGGCGATGCCGCCCTGCGCCCACTGCGTCGAGCCCGCGCTGAGCAGGTCCTTGGTGACCACCATGACCGAGCCGGTGGTGCGCAGCTGCAGGGCGGCCGTGAGTCCGGCGATGCCGGAGCCGATGACCACGACGTCGGCGTAGGTCGTCCAGCCGGGAGAGGGGGCAGCGAGGCGCTGCGGGAGGCTCACACGCCGAAGGCTACCGAGCGAGCGTGTCGCCGCGGACCAGACCGGTCCCCGGAAGCGCTTCGGCGGGGTCGTGCCCGGTGCCGGTCACCCGGTTCTCGGCGTCGACGAAGACGACCGACGGCTGGAGCTCGCGGGCCTCGGCGGTCTCCATCTGCGCGTAGGCGATCAGGATCACCAGGTCGCCGGGCTGCACCAGCCGCGCGGCCGCCCCGTTGATGCCGATCACGCCGGAGCCGCGCTCGCCCGGGATCGTGTAGGTCTCCAGCCGGGCGCCGTTCGTGATGTCCACGATGTGCACGAGCTCGCCGGGCAGCAGGTCGGCCGCGTCGAGCAGGTCCTCGTCGACGGTCACCGAGCCGACGTAGTGCAGGTCGGCCTGGGTCACGGTGGCCCGGTGGATCTTGCTCTTCATCATCGTGCGCAGCATCAGCGGTTCCCTTGTTCGGTGCCGTCCACGGACCCGAGGTGCACGGCGACGTTGTCGATCAGCCGGGTGGTGCCGACCCGGGCGGCGACGAGCAGCCGCGCCTCGCCGTCCTCCGGAGGCTCCCCCAGGTCGGTCGAGGTCAGCGCCAGGTAGTCGAGCTCCACACCGGTCGCCGGGTCGAGCACGGCGTGCGCCGCGGCGAGCACCGCCTCACGTCCCGCGGCGGCGGCGTCCGCGCCGGCGAGCAGCGCCCGCGACAGGGCGGCCGCGGTCTCGCGCTGCTGGGCGTCGAGGTAGGCGTTGCGCGACGACAGCGCGAGCCCCGTGGCCTCGCGCACCGTCGTGCCGCCGACGACCTCGACGCCCATGCACAGGTCGTCGACCATCCGCCGGACCAGCACCAGCTGCTGGTAGTCCTTCTGGCCGAAGACGGCGAGGTCCGGGCGCACCAGGCCGAAGAGCTTGGCGACCACGGTGAGCACCCCGGTGTAGTGGCCCGGACGGGTCGCGCCCTCCAGGACGCCGCCCAGCGGGCCCGGCTCGACGGTGACCTGCGGGTCGCCGCCCGGATAGACGTCCTCCACCGACGGCGCGAACACCACGTCGGCGCCCTGCTCCGCGCACACCTCGAGGTCCGCGTCGAAGGTGCGGGGGTAGCGGGCGAGGTCCTCGCCGGGGCCGAACTGCATCGGGTTCACGAAGAGGGAGACGACGACCGCGTCGTCCGGGGAGACGGCGTCCCGGGCGTCGGCGACCAGCGAGGCGTGCCCGGCGTGCAGGGCGCCCATCGTCGGCACCAGGGCGACCCGGCCGCCCCGCGCGCGTGTGGCTGCCAGGGAGGCGGCCAGCTCGTCCCGGGTGGTCGCGACGACCGGGCGTCGCAACGAGGTGGTGGTCACGAGACCAGCGCGTCGTTGAGGATCCCGACCAGCTTGGCGGCCCGGATCGGCAGCAGCCGCCCGTCGAGCACCGCCCGGTTCGCGGTGGCGCGGGCCATCACGACGTACGACTCCAGGGTTCCCGGTGCGCTGATGGCGATGTCCGCGAGGTGCGCCCGCACGGTCTCCACGTCGCCCCGCACGATCGGGCCGGTCAGCGCCGCGTCGCCGTACGACAGCACGTTGTCCAGGGCGGCGGTCAGCAGCGGGCGCAGCGTCCCCGCGGGGTCGGAGGCCCCGGAGGCCCGGAGCAGGTCCATCGCCTGGGTCACCAGGGTGACGAGGTGGTTCGCACCGTGCGCGAGCCCGGCGTGGTAGAGCGCCCGCCTGTCCTCGTCGACCCACACGACCCGGCCGCCGAGGTCTGCCACCAGCTCCTCGGCCAGGGTCCGGGTGTCGTCGGCGGCGGTCACCCCGAACACGCAGCCGGGCAGCCGGCCGAGGTCGACGTCGGTGCCGGTGAAGGTCATCGCGGGGTGCATCGCCAGGACGTGGGCGCCGAGCGCGGCCGCGGGCTCCAGGACGGCGAGCCCGTGCTTGCCCGAGGTGTGCACCACCTGCTGGCCGGGCCGGATCGCACCGGAGGCGGCGAGCATGGTGACGACGTTGGCGAGCATGTCGTCAGGGACGGTGAGCAGCAGCAGGTCGCAGGACCGCGACACCGCGGTCGGCTTGTCGACCCGGACACCCGGGAGCAGGGTCTCGATGCGGGTCCGCGTCGCGGCGGACTCACCGGCCACTGCGGAGATCTCGTGTCCTGCGGACTGCAGTGCTGCCGCGAGGACGGCGCCGACACGGCCGGCGCCCACAACCCCGATGCGGGTCATAGAGCTCATCGCCTTTCGTTCCAGTCCCAACGGGCGGGTACCGGACGGTGTGCTGATGCGTGCACGAAGAGCGTACGCGCGAGGAAACCGGGCTGTAACCCGCGGCCCCGGTGGGCTGCGTCACAGCGGGGTGCCCGGTTTCGCCGGGCGCATGCCACCGTGCCGTGGCCCCGTAACCTGGCGGGATGACTGGCTCCCCCACCGGCCTGACCTCCCTGGGCATGCCCGCGGTGCCGCCGGCGACCTCGCAGCCCACCTGGAAGCAGGCCTGGGACGCCGCGTTGTACGGCGCGGACGGGTTCTTCCGGCGCGAGGCCCCCGCGGCGCACTTCCGCACGTCGGTGCACGCCTCGCCGCTGTTCGCCCGGGCCCTGGTGCAGATGACCCGTGCGGCGGGGCTGGACACCGTCGTGGACATCGGCGCCGGGCGGGGCGAGCTGCTGGCCCAGATGCATGCGATCGACCCGGGCCTGGACCTGCTCGGCGTCGAGGTCTCCGCCCGCCCGGCCGGCCTCGACCCGGCGGTCGCGTGGACGACCGCCCTGCCCGAGTCGGTCGAGGGCCTGGTGGTGGCCAACGAGTGGCTCGACAACATCCCCTGCCACGTCGTCGAGGTCGACCCCGGCGGGGTGCTGCGGGTCGTGCACGTCGACCCGGTCACCGGTGAGGAGTCGCTCGGCTCGGCGCTGACGCACGCCTCCGTCCCCGCGTCGCTGGCCGCCTGGGCCGACCGGTGGTGGCCGCTGGACGCCCGCGAGCCGGGCACCCGGGCCGAGGTGGGCTCCACGCGTGACGCCGCCTGGGCCGACGTCGTGAGCCGGGTGTCCCGCGGCATCGCGGTCGCCGTGGACTACGGGCACACCCGCGACGCCCGGCCCCCGTTCGGCTCGCTGCGCTCCTACCGCGACGGCCAGGAGGTCGACGTACTCCCGGACGGGTCCCGCGACGTCACGGCCCACGTCGCCGTCGACGCGGTCGCTGACCGGGTGGGTGCTCGCGTGCGCCGGCAGCGTGACGCCCTGCGGGACCTGGGGGTCTGCGGCGGACGGCCCGACCTGGGCCTCGCCACGAGCGACCCGGCGGCGTACGTCCGGGCGCTCGCCGGGGCCACCGAGGCGGCCGAGCTCACCGCGGCCGGCGGGCTCGGCGACTTCTGGTGGGTGGTCAGCTCCGTCGGGGTCTAGGGGCTGACCGAGAGGAACAGGAACGCCGCGAACAGGATCAGGTGTACGGCGCCCTGCAGACGGGTCGCACGCCCGGGGACCACGGTCAGGATGCTGACCACGACGGTCAGGGTGAGCAGCGCGATCTGCACCGCCCCCAGCCCGAGCAGCAGCGGGCCGTCGAGCCAGATCGAGGCGACCGCGATCGCCGGGATGGTCAGTCCGATGCTGGCCATCGCCGAGCCGTAGGACAGGTTCAGGCTGATCTGGACCCGGTCCCTGGTCGCGGCCCGGAACGCCGCGAGCGTCTCGGGCAGCAGGACCAGCAACGCGATGACCACACCCACGAACGACGGCGGGAAGCCGACCGCCTTGACGCCGGCCTCGATCGAGGGCGACTCGACCTTGGCCAGCCCGACCACCGCGACGAGGGCCAGCAGGAGCAGACCGAGGCTGGTCCAGGCGGCGCGGGCCGTGGGCGGGTCGGCATGCACCTCGGCGGGGGCCACCTCACCGGTCGGCGTGACGGGCAGGAAGAAGTCGCGGTGCCGGACCGTCTGGGTCAGCACGAACAGCGCGTAGAGCACCAGCGACGCGACGGCGGCGAAGGCGAGCTGCGCGGACGAGAAACGAGGGCCCTGCGCACTCGAGGTGAACGTCGGCAGCACCAGGCTCAGCGTCGCCAGCGACACCACCGTCGCGAGTGCGGCGCCGGTGCCCTCGGGGTTGAAGTTGGAGACACCGAACCGGCGGGCCCCGGCGAGCAACGCCAGACCCACGATGCCGTTGGTGGTGATCATCACCGCGGCGAACACGGTGTCCCGGGCCAGCGACTCCGCCTTGGCGCCTCCGGAGACCATCAGCGTGACGATCAGCGCGACCTCGATGACCGTGACCGCGACCGCGAGCACCAGCGACCCGAACGGCTCGCCGAGCCGGTGCGCGATCACCTCGGCGTGCTGCACGGCCGCGAGGACCGCGCCGGCGAGCACCAGCGCGACGACTCCGACGGCGAGCGGGCCGACCCCGCGGCCCCACGTCACGGCGAGCACCACCACCGCCAGCACGGGCACCACCGTCGGCCAGGCATGGTGCAGCCGGGACTGGAGGGTGCGGAGGGGCATGCGGTCAGCCTGTCAGACCGCGCAACCTGCGAGCGTTCCGTGCGACGTCGTTCTCCTGCTCCAGCAGCCGCCTCGCCTCGGCGGCGTCGCGGTGCCGGGCGCGCACGCTGACCGGGCCCGGCGGGCTGTCGACCTGCAGGTCGGCCAGGCCCAGCCGGCGCTGCCACGGCCCCTGGTGCACCTGCAGCGACTGGACCCGGGCGTGCGGGACGACGTGCGTGCGGCGAGTGAGGATCCCCTCCCGGCTCACCACCAGGTGCTCTCCCACCCCGGACGCGAGGTACCGCCACCGGACCGGGGCCGCCCAGCGTGACCGGGCCGGCGGCCGGGTCAGCACGACGGTCTCGGGGTCGGGCGAGCCGGCCTCCTCCAGCAGCCGCCGGGCGAGCCAGAGCACCAGACCCCGCTCGGCGACCGGCATCACGGTGGACGCGGACGGCTTGCCGTCGCCCTCGGAGTGCGAGTAGCCGGCCACCGCCACGTCCAGCTTCGCCCAGCCGAACCGGCGCCAGAGGAACGGCTCGGTGACGACCACGCCCTGCACCCGGGCCAGCGCGATCGTCTGCGCGTCGAGCTCGAACAGGCCGCGCCTGATCTGCAGCCCGGCCTGCGTCTCGGAGACCGTGAACCCGTAGTAGGCCGAGAGCTTGCGGAACGAGGTCAGCGCGAAGCCGGCCAGGACGGGCACCACGGCCGCGATCCCGCCGAGCTGGCCGTAGACCGCGAACAGGGTGCCCAGCACGACGCCGGCGACCAGGAACCACGCGGTCTCCGGCGAGAGCAGCAGGCTCACCACCAGGGTGCCGAGGTCGAGCCGCGCGATCACCCGGTCGGGTGGTGCCGGCGGCGCCTCCAGGACGACCCCGCCCGGGCCGTCGGCACCGTCGGCACCGGTGGCCGCCGGGGCCTGCTCGGCACGGACCGCGTCGCGGCGGGACAGCAGCGTGGCCCGGAGGTCCTGCGCCTCCTGCAACGGCAGGAACGCCAGCGACCCCTCGCGGGCGCCCCCGCCGGCGACGTCCATCTTGAGCTCGGCGAGACCGAAGATGCGGGCGACGAACGGCTGGCTGATGTCGATGCCCTGCAGCCGGTCGACGCGGATCCGACGCGACTGCCGCGACACGACACCGGTGTCCACGCGCAGCTCGTCGGCCTCGATCCAGTACTTCGTGCGCAGCCAGGAGAGGGCGCCGTACACCGCGCCCGCGACCAGCAGCCCGAGCAGCATCAGGGCGATCGGGCCGAGGTCACCGCGCAGGGCGTCGTCCCAGGTGGACGCGAGCACCGCCACCACGACGATGCCGCCACGCACCAGCGGCGTCAGCGGGGACAGCCGCTTGAAGGGGCGCTCGGGCTCGCTCACAGGCCGGCTGCCTGCGCCTCGCCCTGCGACGTCAGCCGGTCCCGCAGCCGGGCTGCCTCGTCCGCCGGCAGCCCCGGGATC
Source organism: uncultured Actinomycetota bacterium (assembly GCA_963810035.1). GTDB lineage: Bacteria > Actinomycetota > Actinomycetes > Propionibacteriales > Nocardioidaceae > Nocardioides_B. The sequence continues at coordinate 76,394 of CAWEMA010000015.1, read as the reverse complement.
CGGGCGCTGGTGCCGGGGCTGGCCGTGTGCAGGTGCACGCTGGCGACCTTGAACAGCTGCTCGAGCGGCCCGGAATGTACGTCGACGTACTGCATGCGCCCGTAGGGGACGACGACCAGCTCACGGAACATCACACCGTGCTTGACGTAGAGGTCCTCGTCGCGCTCGGCGTACCCCCACCAGCGGGCGTTGCGGCCGATCAGCACCCAGCCGACCAGCACCAGCCCGACCAGCACCACGAGGACGGGCAGCCAGATCAGGAGGGGCAGCGAGAGCACGACGGAGAGTGTCACCACGACGACCAGGACCGGGACGGCCACCACGAGGAGCAGCGTCCTGCGCAGCCGTGCCAGCGCCGGTGACACCGGCTGCCACTCGCTGTCCGGCGGCGCGAAGAGGTCGTCCACGTCCCCGACCTTACGTGCGGGCCGTGGCGACGCTGACGACCAGGCCCGGGTCGAGGTGGACGGGTCTGCAGGTCTCGAACCGGTACCCGAGACCGGGCACCTCCGCCAGCCCGTGTCGCCGCAGCCAGACGGCGATCGGCACGTCGGCGAGCTTCGCGGCGCACTCCGCGCGGGTCCACCGCTCCCAGAAGTGCTGCTCCCCGAACCGCCGGGCCAGGGCCGAGGGCGGGCGGCGGTCGAGCTCCGCGTCGACCGCGACCCGTACCCCTGCCCCGGTCTCGCCGAACCACCCCACGCAGCGGCCGTCCGGCAGGTGGCTCCGGGTGACGGCCGCGGCCATCGAGCCAGGGGGGCCCACCGCGAGCCGTCCCCCGTGCGGGCTAGATGGAGCCGGCACCGTCGATGACGATCGACTGGCCGTTGATGTTGGTGTGCTCGAGCAGCAGCATCCGGACGACCGGCACGACCTCCTCGGGCGTGGTGAGCCGACCCGACGGCGTACGCCGCAGGATCTGGTCGAGCTGGGTCTGGCCCAGCACGGCCGACATCTCCGAGGCGAAGAAGCCCGGCGCCACGGCGTTCGCCAGGACGCGACCGCTGAACTCCCGGGCGAGGGAGCGCGTCGCGGCGTCCATCCCGCCCTTGGTCGCGGAGTAGGCGACGAGCCCGGGGTAACCGCGTTGCCCGCAGATCGAGGTGATGTTCACCAGGCGACCCCGGCGACCCTTGGCCAGCAGCCTGCGCAGCACGAAGCGGGTCAGGATCAGCGGCGACGTGAGGTTCGTGTGGATGATCTGCTCGATGCGGTCCGCGGAGGTGTGGACGTGCAGCGAGTCCTGGCCGATCGCGGCGTTGTTGACCAGGCCGTCGATCACCCCGAGCTCCTTCTCGACGTCCTTCACGAACGCCTGGGCGGCCTTCTCGTCGGTGATGTCGACCGAGCCCACGTGCACCTGCCCGGGGAACCGGTCCGCCAGGGCCTTCATCTCGTCGGTGACGGTGCGCGCGAACGCGGCCACCTTCACACCCCGCTCCAGCAGGTCGGTGACGATGGCCAGGCCCAGCCCGCGGGACGCCCCGGAGACGAGGACCACCTCGGCGGGCGGGACGCGGGTGTCCTGGTCGGTGAGAGTCTCAGACATCGCTCTTCAGCGTCTCCTTCGTCGGGATGGCATCGAGGTAGCGGAACCGCCGCGGGACGCCGTAGTCGGGCAGCCGCTCCTGGCTCCAGCGCACCAGCTCGGGCTCGGTCTCGGTCGCTTCGTGGCCGGACGCGAGCACCAGGTCAGCGACGACGACCCGGCCCACGAGGGGAGCCTTCCGCCCGGAGACCTTCGCCCACGCCACGGCGGGATGGCTCTGCAGGACGTCACGTACGACGCCGGCGGAGACCTTGGCGCCACCGACGTTGATCTCGTCGGTGTCGACCCGTCCGGTGATCTGCACCCGGCCGTCGGCCACGACGACCCGGTCACCGGTGCGTACGGCACCGGACAGGCCTTCGCCGTGGTACGGCGACGTGATCACCAGCTCGTCCTCGACCACCGAGATCGTCGGCCGGTCCGGAGAGGTCCGGTCGAGCCACTCGACCGGGAACCCGGCGCGACCGTCGTGCACCACGATGGAGGCGCCGACCTCGGAAGAGGCGTAGATCCAGGAGATCCTGGCCTCGGGGAAGAGCTCGCCGAGCTGGTCGAGCACGGCCTGGTCGACCGGCTCGCCGCCGAGACTGACCTGGCGCAGGGGCACCTGGGTCAGCTGGTCGCGGCTGCGCATCAGCGTCTGGCGCCAGAACGTGGGCGTGCCCGAGGCGGCGGTCACCTGGTGCTCCACGGCGGCGTCGACCCACCGCTCGAGGTCGGCGGGGTCGACCACCACCAGCTCCTGGCCCGGCTGGCTCAGGCTCAGCGTGACGACCTGCCACCAGGCGTACGTGCCCGGCGAGTACGGGCACAGCCAACGGCGGGGGGCCTGGTCCCGTCCGACCGTGGTGAGCGACTCGAGCGTGTGACCGATCTGCTTGGGACGGCCGGTCGAGCCGGACGTCAGCAGCCAGAGGCGGCCCGGCTCGGCGGGCCGCGCCGGGGCCGCGTGCTCGGCACCCTCGGAGGAGACCAGGGAGAAGCCCGCGCCCAGCAGGTCGGCCCGCAGGACCGGCTCCATCCGCGACTCCGCGACGACGAGCAGCTCGGTCCCGGTGCGCGCATGCGCGAGCACGAACGGCAGCGCCTCGATGCTGGATCCCACCAGCGCGACGGTCGGCCCGTCGAGGTCGGGCACCGGCAGCGAGTCCCACGTCGTCGACGTACCGGTGCGGGCGTCGATCACCAGGTTGTCCGCCCCACGCACGGCCCGTGTGGACGTGCTCACTGCTCCTGGATCTCCTCGAGGAGGTCCAGGACGTCACCCACGGTGGTGATCTGACGCAGACCGGCCGCCTCGAAGTTGAGCTCCTCGTCGATCTCGTCCTCGACGCGCAGGGCGAGCTCGGAGAAGTCGAGCGACCGGAACCCGATCTCCTGCAGGTCCGCCGACTCGACGTCGGGAAGCTTCTTGCCTTGCGCGGTCAGGACCTGCCCCATCAACGAACGGAGCTGGTCGCGGGACAGTGCACTCATGGCGAGCAGACTACCGTTGGCCCGACAACCTCTGACCGATCGGTCGGAGGAGGTGCCGGCAGAGGAGTGTGAACGAACCGTGCTTCGTCCCGCGCGCGAGAGCGACGTCGAGGTCATCCGCGAGTGGCGCAACCAGCAAGCCAACCGCGAGGTGAGCAACAACCAGCACGTGATCTCACCCGACGAGCACCGGGCGTGGTGGGAGCGGACGTCCGACGACCCCACGCGACGGGTGCTGGTCCTCGAGATCGGCAGCCGCGCGTGTGGCGTGGTGAACTTCTTCGACCTGGACCTCGACGCCGAGAAGCGGACCGGCAGCTGGGGTTTCTTCCTCGACCATGAGGGACTCAGCGCCGACGACGCGACGTTCGTCGCCTGGAACACGGCGATGAAGGAGGCGATCGAGTACGCCTTCGACGAGCTGGGGCTCGACGTCCTGGAGGCCGAGGTGCTCGAGGAGAACGAGGCCGTCCGCGCGACCAACCGCCGGTTCCGGTTCACCGAAGGCACACCACAGACCCGGGAGGCCGACGGTCGCACGACCACGGTGATCCCGATCTCGCTGCGGCGCGAGGACCGGCGCCGCGCACGAAGGAGCAGCTGAATGAACACGACCCTCACGTTCGGCGGCACGCCGGTCGGTCCCGACCACGAGCCGTTCGTCATCGCCGAGATGTCCGGGAACCACAACGGCGACCTCGAGCGCGCCCTGGACATCGTGCGCGCGGCGGGGGCCGCGGGAGCGCACGCGGTCAAGATCCAGACCTACACCGCCGACACCATCACCCTGGACGTCGACTCGCCCCGCTTCCGGCTGAGTGCGGACCACCCGCTGTGGCCGAACCGCCGGTTGTACGACCTCTACACCGAGGCGCACACGCCCTGGGCCTGGCACGAGCCGATCTTCGCCCTGGCGGCCGAGCTCGGGATGCTCGGCTTCAGCGCGCCCTTCGACCCGACCGCGGTCGACTTCCTGGTGGGCCTGGACGTGCCGATCCTGAAGTCCGCCTCCAGCGAGATCACCGACCTGCCGCTCATCCGCGCGATCGCCGCGACAGGTCGCCCGATGATCATCTCCACCGGGACGGCGACCCTCGGCGAGATCGACGCCGCCGTACGCGCGGCCCGGGAGACCGGCAACGAGCAGATCGTGGTGCTCAGCTGCACCGCGTCGTACCCCGCACCGCCCGAGGCCTCGAACCTCCGCGGGATCCCGGTGCTGCGGGACGCTCTCGACGTCCAGGTCGGCCTGTCCGACCACACGCTCGGGATCGGCGCGTCGGTGGCCGCGGTCGCTCTCGGGGCCACCGTCATCGAGAAGCACCTGACCCTGGACCCGGAGGACGGCGGCGTCGACTCGGCGTTCTCGCTCTCCCCCGACGAGTTCTCCCGGCTGGTCCGCGAGACCAAGGTGGCCTGGCAGGCGATGGGCGAGGCCACCGTGGGTCCCCGAGCGGTCGAGGCCGAGGGCCTGCGGTTCCGCCGGTCGCTGTTCGTGACCCGTGACGTCACGGCCGGCGAGCCGGTGAACCCGGACAACGTGCGTTCGGTCCGCCCGGCCGACGGGCTTCCCCCCGACACCTACCGGGAGATCGAGCACCGCACGTTCCGGGTCGACGTCGCCGCCGGGACGCCTATGTCCTGGGACCTGCTGTGACGTCGACAGGCCAACCGGGGGACGGGAGCGCGTGCCCCCTATCCTGACGCCATGGCCGAGAAGATCTTCTTGCACGTAGGGGCTCCGAAGTCGGGAACCACCTACATCGAGGCCACCGTCTGGCGGCAGCGTCGCAGGCTGCTGGCCGACGGTATCTGGATGCCCGGGCACGGCCCACGGGCTCACGACGCTCTGATGGGCGACGTGCGCGGGGGCGTGTGGAGGAGACCGGACGCCAAGTGGACCTGGGACCGCTTCGCCGCGGAGGCTCGCGAGCGCGAAGGTACGGTGCTCGTCAGCAAGGAGATGCTCGCTCCGGCCACCGCAGAGCAGGCGATGCACGCGGTGCAGAGGCTCAGCCCCGCAGAGGTGCACATCATCGTGACCTGCCGCGACCTGGGCGCGACGTTGCCGAGCTGGTGGCAGCAAGGGGTCAAGGGCGGGTCGAAGTTCCCCTTCACCACCTGGCTCGAGGGGGTCCGCGCACATGAGCAGCACAGCTTCTGGGACCACTGCGACCCGGTCTCGATCCTCGGCCGCTGGGCGCCTGGTTTCCCGCCGGAACGAGTGCACCTCATCACCATGCCGCCACGCGGCAGCGACCCGGAGCTGCTGTGGCAACGGTTCGCCTCGGTCATCGGTGTCGACCCAGCGACCTACCGCACTCCGAGGAAGCTGCAGAACCAGTCGCTCGGAGCGGTCGAGGTCGAGCTGCTCCGTCGCCTGAACGTCGCGCTCGGTGACGACCTGCCGGTCCGGGAGCCGTACCTGAGCACGGTCCACCCGTGGTTGATCAACCCCCTGCTGCTCGAGGAGAAGGCCGAGCCGGCCGGCTTCGGCCTCCCGGACGAGTACCTCCCGTGGGTGCGCGAACGCGCACAGCGCACCATCGAGGAGCTGCGCGACTACCCCTGTCAGCTCGTCGGTGACCTGGACGACCTCGCTGTGCCACCGGCAGGCGGGCTGCCCGCGCCCGAGCACGTAGGCGATGACGTGATCGCGCGACGTGCGGTGGACGCGATCGCGCTGATGATGGTGAACCGGCACGAGGAGGAGCAGCAGGTGCTGGCCGCGCCGCCGCCCGCAGAGGCGGTGCCATCCCCCAGGGGCGGGCTCACCCGTACGGCGATGCGCCGGGTCAGGCATCCGCGGGCGACGTGGAACAGCGTCAGGCACCGGCTGCGCCGCGGCGCACGTTGACGCGAGCGCCCTGCCCGGCCGGGGCCTACCGGGTGGTCCCGCCCCGCGTGACCTCGGCGTCCGCCGACTCGTCGGGCTCGACCGACATCAGCACCTGCTTCACCGGGTCCGGCTGGTAGCCGGGCGGGAGCAGCTTCGGGTCCAGCGCGTCGTCGCGGTCCTCGGACGGTGGTCGCCACTCGTGCTTGTCGGCGTCCTCGGAGTCGTCGTCGATGCCGCGACCCGGGGTGAAGATGTCCTTGGCCTGCTTGAGTCTGGCGCCGACGCGATACGTTCGCGACTCACGCAGGGCGCGCACCTTGCCGCGCGCGCGGCGCAACGCTCTTTCCTTCCGGTGGATGTGCCGGATCAGCCACTCCACCTGGGCCTGTGTCTCGGCAAGCTCGTCGGTGAGGCGACCCACCATCGACAGCGCCTCGGCGTGCGCCATGACCGCGACGTGGCCGAGCGGGTGCCGCGCCTTCTCCGCTGCCGCCGCACGTGCCTGGACGGGATCCGGGCGGACCCAGGCCGAAGGCGGCCCTCCGATGTCACCGGCGAGTGCGGACGCCTGGTGACGGAGAGCCTCGTTGACGGGGATGCCCACGGAAGCGGCCAGCGAGCGAGCGATCTGGTCCGGTGTCGCACCTGCGGGCCACGGATGCGCTTGCCCGCTGTTCATCAACCGTTGGGCGAAGCGGCGCAGGCTGTGGAGCAGGACCACCTCCAGGGGCACGTCCAGCTCCACCTGCCAGCTGGTGTCCAACAGGTCCAGGCGACCGTCGCAGACCACGACGTTGTCGAACGAGGCCAGCACCCGGGTCCGGTCGACGACCCGCCGCCGACCTTCCTCCCGCTGGCTCCACGGGCTGTGCCAGGGCTGTGCGACCGCGTGGTCGGAGAGCCAGTCGACGTACTGCTTGATGAGCTCGCGAGTTCCGGGCAGGTCGTGTGCGGCCAGCAGCCCCATCAGCGACTTCTCGAGCATCTCCCCCCGCGGGACCGGGCCCTCGAGCGCCGCCACCCGTCGGGAGAGCACTCCGACGGTCCGCTCTTCATCGGAGTCGTCTGTCTTCAGGAGGCGTCGGGTCAGGGCACCCGTCTCGGTCGTGTCGACGGCGTAGGCGGCGCTCCAGAACCCATCCGCCGAGGACTCGGAGAAGATGGCGGCCGGCCTGTCCGGAGCCGACGCGTGCCCCTGGGCGCCACGGTGAGCGGTGACCACCCAGCACGAGGCCAGTGCGGACCCGAGGCCCTGGCTGACGGCCTGCACCGCGATCTCTCTCGGGTCCTTGAGCATGTCGACCGAGTGCAGCAGCCCGGAGAACGACCTCCAGACGAGCGTCAGCAGCCTGTCGTCCGTGTGCAAGGTGGCCAAGGCCTCGTTCGAGACCAGCAGGGTCGGGGCGGATGACGCGGGGAACCCCGACATGGTGGACGAGACCTCCAGCCCGCTGGAGGTGATGGCCTGGAGAGTCCGGTCGAGTCCTGACGGAGGCGAGCTCGACACCGCCATGCCTTGCGGCCAGAGTGCGTCGTCGGCTGCGGGGTCGGAGAACATGCCGAGCGTCTCGTAGATGCCCAGCGAGTTGCTGACGGTCATGACCAGGTCGCCATCGGCGCTCAGCAGACCTTGGACCGCTGCCAGAGTCTCGCTCCAAGCGAGCGCGGGGAAGTCGACCGTGTGGAGGCGCCCGAAGCCGTCCAGCGCGACCACGCAGTCGTACTCACGCTCCCGTCCTTGCACGAAGCTCACGACGGGACCGCAGTAGACCTTCAGGTTGCTCGCGTCCACCGCGCCCCGGAGCCGCTGTGCGTCCGGCCACGAACGCAGCAGGACGTCGACACTCTCGGCGGCGTCGGTCAGCCTGCTGACCAGGGACTCTGCGTGTGGTCCGAGCACGAGCACCCGCCCCCGGGCCCCCGCCAGCCCGTCCACCAGCTCAGTGCCCAGGTAGCCGGGGAAGTGACCTCGGGTGGATGCCTCGTCGGACCAGGTGAGCATCTCTCCACCGAGCATGTGGACCTGGTCCACGAGCGACTCGTAGTGGTGGTGGGAGGGGTGGCTCATGACTTCAGATCCTCCGGTTCTGGCCAGCGGAACAGCTCGCGTATCTCCTCGGGACTCCTCACGTGCTCGAGTCCGAGCTCCTCGTACGTCACGGACTCGATCAGCTCCGGGGGCACCCGCTCCTGGTGGAGCTCGGGCCACAACCGCTGCTGACGCTGCACACCCCCGAAAGCCGGGTGCTCACCCTGGAGCACCATCGGGTCACCGTACACACCGACCTCGCAGCCGACGGAGGCTCCATAGAAGATCGCCGAGCTGAGCCGGTTCGAGACCACTCGGCGGTGAGCACGCAGCTCTGAGAGCTGCTTGTAGAGGAACCGCTCGTCGGTGCCGGCGTAGTTGAAACCACGCAGCCCGTGCGAGATGACCCTGCAGCCGGCCTTCTCGTAGACCTCCCGGATCGCGGGCACCCGGTGCTCGTTCCAGTAGAGACACACCGTGATGGGTCCCTCCTCGACCTCCTGCAGGGTCTTGAGCATCTGCTGGTGGTCGCCGGTGACCTCTTGCCCCTCCCACCCGTGGAAGGGGTAGAAGATCGTGCCCTCACGTTCCGTCTTCTCTTCTTCCGGCTCCAGGGCCAGCAGGTACGCCCACGCCGACCCGATCACCCGGTAGTCGCGGCGCCCCATGGACCATCCGCGTCGAGCGACCGCGTCGGACCAGACGAACAACGGCACCCCGGGGACGATCCGGGTCCCCACGGCGAAGCCGTCGAGCAGGTTCCAACCGTGCTGCAGGTAGCCCCAGATCATGAACGGTCTGGGCATGGCGGCGTACCGGGCCATGATGTGCGCGTGCCCGTAGAAGTGGTTCGCTGCATGCATTCCTGTACCTCGACGGTCAACTGTTCCGAGCGCGCGCCAGTCTAGATGAGTGCGTCGACGACCCGGGCCTTGCCTCTGCCGTCCACCATGCCCCACGCGGCCCGGGCCAGTGACGACCGCCGTGCCGGGTCCGACAGGAGATCCGACAGGACGCGCGTGGTCTCCGCAGGCTGAGCGCGAACCTGATCGACGTCTCCCAGACCGATGGCCGCTCCTGACCTGCGCACGCGCTCGTAGGCAGCCTGCTGGTTGTCCGCCAGGCACAGCACCCCGACGGCCGCGCCCAGCGTGAACGTCTCCCACAACGAAGTGCCGCCGGCACACAGCACGAGATCAGACCGGGCGATCAGGTCGGCAAGGTCCTGGGTGGGTCCGATCACGTCCAGCCGCTGCTCCGGACGGAGTGGGCGCACCTCCCGGAAACGGTCCCGCAGCGCCTCATCCGCGGCGATGAACGTGGCGTCGAACGCGCAGCCCGTCCCCACCAGGCCGGCCGCCATCATGGGGCCCACCCCCACCACGTCGGTTCCCCCGAAGAAGGCCAGGACCCGTGGTGGACCCGGATGCGGAGCCGCACCAGGTGCCTCCGGGCGACGACGCAGGATGTCGTCGCGGATCACGGCGTAGTCAAGCCCGGCGAGGCGCCGCATCCTCTTCTCGGACAGCTCGGTCTCGTCGAAGACGTCGTCCTCGGCACCCAGGTTCTGGTCGACCAGGAGGTCGGCCTCCGCTCCCCGCAGCGAACCGTCCACGAAGGCCATGGTCCGCAGACCGGCCGCCCTGGCCGCGACGTAGACCGAGGTCGGCAGTCGGTAGGAGTCGAAGACAACGGCGTCGGCACCCATGCGCACGAAGAGCGGTACGAGCTCCTCGGGGGCCGGCTCGTCCCGGATCTCGACCCCGACGTCTCGCATCCGCTCGCCGACCCAAGGGACAGCGTGCTCGGAGCACACGAAGGTGACCCGATGACCGCGGCGCAGGATCTCCTCGCTGAGGGCGAGGGAGCGCATGGCGTGCCCGACGCCGACATCGCGACCGAGATCGGGCCGCACCACGATGTTCACAGCTCAGCCTTTGGCACAGCACCCTTCCTACCGCATCATGTTCGCTGTCCCGCCCACAGGTAGAGTCCGGTGAGCCTTGCCGACTTGAAGGAGCTTCTCGCGTGTCCATTCTGCAGAACTCGAGCATTCTCGTGACGGGTGGCACCGGATCATTCGGCAAAGCGTTCATCCGGTACGCCCTCGACCACCTGGACCCGCACAGGCTGGTGATCTTCTCGCGTGACGAGCTGAAGCAGTACGAGGTCCGGCAGCTGTTCAACGACGACCCGCGCCTGCGGTGGTTCATCGGCGACATCCGCGACGAGCGGCGCCTGCTGCGCGCCATGCACAACGTCGACTACGTGGTGCACGCTGCGGCTCTCAAGCAGGTCGACACCGCGGAGTACAACCCGTTCGAGTTCGTCCAGACCAACGTCGTGGGCTCGCAGAACGTGATCGAGGCCTGCATCGACACGGGCGTGAAGAAGGTCGTGGCGCTCTCGACGGACAAGGCCTCGAGCCCGATCAACCTGTACGGCGCGACGAAGCTGACCGCGGACAAGCTCTTCGTGACCGGGAACCACTACGCCGCGGCCTACCCGACCCGGTTCGCCGTGGTGCGCTACGGCAACGTGATGGGGAGCCGCGGTTCGGTGATCCCGTTCTTCGGCCGCCTCGCAGCGGAGGGGAAGTCGCTGCCCATCACGGACCTGCGCTGCACGCGCTTCTTCATCACGCTCCCGCAGGCGGTCAAGTTCGTGGTCGACTCCTTCGACCAGATGCAGGGCGGCGAGCTCTACGTCCCCAAGATCCCGTCGATGAAGATCACCGACCTCGCGCAGGCGATCGCGCCCGGAGCGGCGATGCACGACGTCGGCCTCCGACCCGGCGAGAAGCTGCACGAGGAGATGATCTCGCCGGAGGAGGGCCGCCGGGCCCTCAAGATCGGTGACCGCTACGTGCTCCAGCCCGACCTCGCGACGTGGGGATACCGTCCGCCTGCCGATGGCACGCCCGTCAAGGACGGCTTCGCCTACCGCTCGGACGGCAACGACGAGTGGTTCACCCGCGATGACATCCAGAAGATCCTCGAGACGGACATCTGAGTTGCTCCCGTACGGACGGCAGTCGATCTCGCCGGAGGACGTCGAGTCCGTCGCCGCGGTGCTCCGAGGTGACTGGCTGACCACCGGGCCGACGGTGACCGCCTTCGAGGACGAGATCTCCCGGGTCACCGGCGGCCACGGCGTGGTCTCCTGCACGTCCGGCACGGCGGCCCTGCACACGGCGTACGCCGCGCTCGGTGTCGGTGCCGGCGACGAGGTGGTGACCACGCCCATGACGTTCGTCGCCACGGCGAGCGGGGCGTCCCTGCTCGGCGCGACCGTGGTCTTCGCGGACGTCGAGGAGGACACCGGCCTGCTCGACCCGGCCCGCGTCGACGAGGTGGTCACGGACCGCACCCGCGTGATCGCGGCCGTGGACTACGCGGGTCATCCCTGCGACTACGACCGTCTGCAGCCGATCGCCGACCGGGTCGGCGCCGCGACGCTCGACGACGCGGCCCACTCGATCGGCGGGACCTACCGGGGTCGGCCCGTCGGCGACCTCGCGGACGTCACGACCCTGTCGTTCTTCCCGACCAAGAACCTCACGACCGCCGAGGGCGGAGCGGTGGTGGCGCGGGACCCTCTCGTCGCCCAGCGTGCCCGCGAGTTCCACAACATCGGCCTGGTCCGCGACCCGCAACGGTTCCGCATCGAGGACGAGGGTCCGTGGCACCAGGAGGTGCACGAGTTCGGGCTGAACTACCGGCTCACCGACGTCGCCTGCGCGCTGGGTCTCTCGCAGCTGCGACGGCTGGCGGCGTTCAAGGAGCGTCGAGCGGCGATCACCGCCCGCTACAACGAGGCGCTGGCCGGCGTCGAGGGCCTGCGTGTCCCTGTGCAGTCACCGGACGTCGACCCTGCCTGGCACCTGTACCCCGTGCGCGTGCTGGACGGCAGGCGGCGCGACGTGTTCACCAAGATGCGCGAGCTCGGCATCGGTGTCCAGGTGAACTACGTGCCGGTCTACTGGCACCCCGTCTACGCCGACCTCGGGTACCGCCGCGGGATGTGCCCCAACGCGGAGGCCTTCTACGCCGAGGAGCTGTCCCTGCCGCTCTTCCCCGACCTGACCGACCAGGACGTGGACCGGGTCATCGAGTCGCTCGTCGGCATCGTGGGCTGACGGTGCGCACCGGGATCATCACCCAGGCTCGGACCACGAGCACGCGGCTGCCGGGCAAGGTGCTCATCGAGGTGGCCGGGAAGACCCTGCTCGACCACCACCTCGACCGGCTCGCCACGAGCGGGATCGAGGTCCTGGTCGCGACGACCGTGAACGCGACGGACGACCCGATCGCGGAGCTGGCGACCGTCCGCGGGCTCACCGTCCACCGGGGCAGCGAGCTGGACGTCCTGTCCCGGTTCCACGAGTGCGCCCGCGACAACGACCTCGACGTGGTCGTCCGCGTCACCTCGGACTGCCCGCTCATCGATGGTGCGCTGATCGCGGACGCGGTCGACGACTGGGTCCGCAGCGACAACCCGGACCTGTACCTCTCCAACGGGCTGCAGCGGACGTTCCCCCGCGGCTTCGACTTCGAGGTCTTCAGTGCCGCGGCGCTCGCCGAGGCGCACCGTGAGGCGCGGCGCCCGGCGGAGCGCGAGCACGTCACGCCGTACCTCTACAGCAACGTGAACGGACGGACGGTGCTGCGCAACGTGGCGCTGCCGGTCGACAAGTCGGCGTACCGGATCACGCTCGACACCGCCGCGGACCTCGCCGCCCTGCGCGTCCTCATGGAGGACCACCACGCGCACGAGCTGGACTGCGCGACGATCATCGCGCTGCTGGACAGGCACCCGGAGATCGTCGCCCTCAACAGCCACGTGGAGCAGAAGAAGCTCGACGACGCAGCGTCGTCAGCCCAGGAGTAGGCCGCAGGGCGGGTCCGTCACCCCTTGTCGGTGAGGGCGGCCACGCGGCGCTCCAGCTGCTGCAGGCGCTCCTCGTAGCGCACGGCGGCACTGATCCGGGCCCGCACCTGCTCGTGCTCGCGCCGGACGTCCTCGATGATCGCGCGCGCGCTCGCGGCCGACACCTCGTCGAGCGTCCCGTTCGGAGCCTCGACCCGCTGCCGCAGCTCGTCCAGGCGCGTCTCGAGCGCCGCCACCTGCGGACCGATCCGGGCCAGGTCCCGCTCGGTGGCTGCGATCCGCTCGTGCTGCCGGTTCAGCCTCTCCACGATCGGCTGCGGGTCGGAAGGGCGCAGGGCGCGCTTCGCACGGCCGGCGGCCGCCCGTGCGCGGGCGAGGGACCGCCCGGGAAGCTTGTCCTTCGGCGTCACTTGGTAGGCCTTTCGTTCGTCGAGCGGGATGTCAGCGGAGGAACCGGGCCTGGCCCGCGTCGAGCCACGACCGCATCAACGCGGCCTCCGCGCTGATGCGGTGCTCGGGCCCTACCGGGCACGAGTCTCCCCACTGGTGCTCCCAGTGCGTCTGGTCCGGGTCGTCGAGGAACGAGAACCCGGTGAGGACGATGTCCGCCTCGGGGAACAGCGTGACCGCGAGGTAGGCGGCGGTGAGTCCCGTCGTGGGAGCCAGCCGCTCCTCCTGCCAGGGGACGCCGAGGGCCTCGTTGAGGGGACGGGCGACGTCCTCGTTCGACACCGCGACCAGGCCGAGGTCCTCGGGCCAGGACGTCGGCCACATCTCCTTGTTGCCGTGCATGCGCATCGGCTCGACCATCAGGTAGAGCCGCTCGCGGTAGCGGTCGTACAGGAAGTCGGTGGCCCGCGTGATCCGGTTCCAGACCACCACGTCGGCGCGGCTCCCCTGGCAGCGCGGCTCCCCGGGACGGTCCATCACGAAGCTGTTCACCCGGATCACCAGCCCGGCTTCGTCGATCTCGTCGGCCCGGGCCTCGTCCGGGGCCATCGGCGCGTTGCCGACCACAGCCACCCGGCGGGTCGGGCGCTCGCGCGAGTAGGCGGCCATCAGGTCGCGCAGGGTCGCGAGGTGCGACCGATCACGCGGCGGCGCGGCACTCGTGGACACCCGGGCAGCCTACCGTCGCCCCGGGGCCGACCTCACGGCACGGCACCCCGCGCGTGCCAGAATGGCGCGATGCAGGAGCGGATGACCGTCGGCATCGGGGCCGGTGCTGCCGGGCTGTCCGGCCACGAGCGCGGGGGCGGCCCCGGGCTCGCGACCCAGGACATGATCCTCAACATCGGGCCACAGCACCCCGCGACCCACGGCGTGCTGCGCTTGCGGCTGACCCTCGACGGCGAGCGCATCGTCGACTGCGAGCCGGTGGTCGGCTACATGCACCGCGGCGTGGAGAAGCTGTTCGAGGTCCGCGACTACCGGCAGATCATCGTGCTCGCCAACCGGCACGACTGGCTCTCCGCGTTCTCCTCCGAGCTCGGCGTGGTGCTCGCGGCCGAGCGGATGCTCGGCATGGAGGTCCCGCAGCGGGCCACCTGGACGCGCACCCTGCTCGCCGAGCTCAACCGGGTGCTCAACCACCTGATGTTCCTCGGCTCCTACCCGATCGAGCTCGGCGCGATCACGCCGATCTTCTACGCGTTCCGGGAGCGGGAGACGATCCAGGCGGTGATGGAGGAGGTCTCCGGCGGCCGGATGCACTACATGTTCAACCGGGTCGGCGGCCTCAAGGAGGACCTGCCGGCCGGCTGGCTCGGCCGGGTCTCCGACGCCGTGACCGCGGTGAGCCGACGGCTCTCCCAGATCGAGGACCTGATCTTCGGCAACGAGATCTTCCGGGCCCGCACCCGCGGGGTCGGAGTGCTCTCACGCGAGCTGATCGACGCGTACGGCGTCAGCGGGCCGATCGCCCGGGCGTCCGGCGTCGACTTCGACCTGCGCCGCGACGAGCCCTACCTGGCCTACGACGAGCTGCTGCGCGACGGCGTCCTGCAGGTCGCGACCCGCGAGGAGGGCGACTCCCACGCCCGGTTCGGCCTGCTGCTCGACCAGGTCAAGGTCTCGCTCGACCTCGCCGAGGCCTGCGTCGACCGGCTGCGCTCGCTCGAGTCCGGCCCGGTCAACGTGCGGCTCCCCAAGATCCTCAAGGTGCCCGAGGGGTCGACGTACTGCTGGACGGAGAACCCGCTCGGCATCAACGGCTACTACCTCGTCTCCCGGGGGGAGAAGACGCCGTGGCGGATGAAGCTCCGCAGCGCGTCGTTCAACAACATCGCCGTACTGCCCGAGGTGCTCGAGGGCTGCCTGGTGGCGGACATGGTGGCGATCCTCGGCTCGATGTTCTTCGTGGTCGGGGACATCGACAAGTAGGCCGCAGGCAGGCCCTGAGGGCTACCCGGTGACCGGGACGTTGCGGTGCCAGGACTCGGTGACGTACTTCGTCCTCCAGCCCATCGACGTGTAGAGCGCGTCCGCGCCGGTCGGGGAGTCGGCGTCGACCTCGAGGCCCACCCGGTCCCGGTCCCGCCCGGCGGCGTCCGCGATCACGGTCCGCAGCAGCGACTTGGCGACCCCGCGGCCGCGGGCGTTCTGCAGCACGCCGATGTACTCCACGTAGCTGCCGTCGGGCTTGCCGGGACTGCCCTCGGCGACCGCACCGACCAGGGCGCCGGCCGGCTCGGGGGTCTCTCCGTCCACCAGCTCGGCGATCCACCAGTGGTCCCAGCGGTGCCCGGGGTCCTCGCGGAGCCGGAACACGAACTCGTCGAAGGTCTCCTCGTGGGAGTTGAAGTGGTCGGCGAACGCGCTCTCCAGGATGTCGTGCACGGTGCGCAGGTCGTCCTCGCTGGGCATCCCGCTGCCCTGCCGCTCGACGAGGCGGATCCGCACGCCGTCCCCGACCTCGCTGTCGAGCTCGGCCTCGTCGGGGGTCACCGGGCGGCTCATCTGCCACCAGGTGCGGACCTTGTCGAACCCGGCGTGCTCGAGCCAGCGGTGCTGCCGGTCGTCGTCGGCGAAGGCCCCGCTGTCGATCTGCTGGACGTCCAGCCCCCGCTCGGCCCCCACCTGGCGCGCGGCCTCGTCGGCCCATGCGAAGAGCGCGTCGGCGACCCGGTCGGCGGTCTCGTCGTCGAGGAGCCGGTCGACCACGACCACGAGCAGCATCCGTCCTGCTGCCCGGTCGTGCGCGCTGGCCCAGCCGCGGATCCGGCCCTCCGGGTCACGGAGCACGACGTTCTCACGGGTGAGGTACCCGCGCGCCGACACCTCGACCAGCAGGTCGTCCTCGGAGGCGCCCGCCCAGCCGCGGCCACGCTTCTCGTGACGGCGGAGCAGCTCGGTCAGCTCGGCGGCGTCGTCCTCGTCGGGCCGGGCCACCGTCCAGCCGTCCGGAACGGCGGCCGGGAGCGGCACGGGCAGGCTGGAGTCAGGGTCGTTGCTGGTGGGCATCACAGGCCCAGTCTTCCGCATCCGCTCCGGAGCCGCCGGTCAGGGCGGTCGCCGGTCCGGTCAGGCGTGCTTCTTCTCGGCCTCGGAGGCCACGGCGCCGGCCGACACCCGCTCCTCCCACGCGATCAGCTCGACCATGCTCGTGGCGTCCAGGTCGGAGTGCCAGGTGGCCAGCTCGTCGTCCTGCTCGGCCTTGCGGATCTCGAGCTCCTCGACGCGGTCCTTGAGCTCCTGCACCCTCTCCTGCGCCTCGTTGGCGCGACGCGCCTCGCGCTGGACCCGGGCCTCGGCCTCGATCGCGCGCTTCTCGGCCTCCACGATGGAGTCCTCCAGCTCGGCCACGTCCCGGTCGCGCCGGACCATCCGGTCGGTCATCGCGGTGGTGAACTCGGCGTGCTCGGAGGCGCGCTCGGCGAACATGCTGCGGTAGGCCTGCGCCTGCGCGGCGCGGTCGGTGGCCGCCTCGCGGCGGCTCTGCGCGAGCTCGGTGTAGACGATCCGGGCAGCGGCCCAGCCGCTGGCGAGCGCGAAGACGGCGGCCAGGCTCAGCCACAGCGGCGACTGGGTGGGCAGCGCGAGGACGACGAGAGCGGTGGCGACGCTCAGCAGGGCGACCGCGACGGTGACGCGGACACTGCGCTGGCGACGGCGCCCGGCGCGCGCAGGAGTGACGGAAGAGGCAGCAGGGGAAGACGGGGAAGGACTGGCCATGGGGTCAGGGTAGATCTAACTGTCGTCCCCACTGACCCGACACGCTCGTTCGAGGAGCAGCGAGCCGACGACCAGCGCTGCGCCCGCCACTCCCCCGACCAGCGCGTGCAGAACCCGCTGGCGGGCCAGCTCGGCGTCGGTGAGCCCGAGCCAGCTCAACGCGTAGCCGAAGTAGCCGCCGGCCACCAGCGCACCCGCCAGCGCGCAGGACTTGGCGAGCACCAGCCGGTTCACCGCATGCTGCGGCAGCAGGTGCTCGTGGCGGCGTTGCAGGGCACGGTACGTCGACCAGGCGACCGACCCGATCACGACGGCCACGAAGGCCAGGGCCAGGACGGGCAGCCAGCCCACGGTGGGCGCGGTGCCGTTCATCCGGATGCTGACCGGGCGGAGGGCCCAGCCCAGGACCAGACCGAGCACGGCCCAGCCGACGAGGGACCCGGCGCTGGTCGGCCGGACGTGACCGCCGGGGCGCGGCTCATCGCCGTCGTCGCCCCCGTCCCCGCTCACCGGGGGGTCACTGGAAGGTGAGGCTCAGGTCGTCGCGGAGCTTGATGGACTGGTCCGCGGCCTTCTCGAGCAGCTCGGCGATCGGACCCTGGTCGAGCAGCTCGGCGTCGGGCTCGACGTCGTGCCAGGGCGCGAGCACGAAGGCCCGCTCGTGCGCCTTCGGGTGCGGCAGCACCAGGTCCGCGTCGTCGGCCCGCCGGTCGCCGACCACGATCAGGTCCACGTCCAGCGTGCGCGGCGCGCCCCGCTCGGTGGTCCGCTCCCGACCGTAGGCGTCCTCGATCGCGAGAGCCCGCTCGAGCAGGGTGCGGGCCGACAGCGTGGTATCGGCGAGGACGACCGCGTTCAGGAAGTCCTTGGAGCCCTCGGGGGCGTCCACCGGTGCGGTCTCGTAGACCGGTGAGACGGCGGTCACCCACACCTCGGGGGTGTCGGCCAGTGAGTTGACCGCGCCCTGGAGGTTGTTGAGCCGCTCTCCGAGGTTGGAGCCGACGGCGAGCACGCAGCGCCGGATCGGGTGCATCTCACCGGTCAGGGTATCGGTGTCCACGATGTGCGGGTTCGGGGTCTCAGTCACGTCGGCTCCGGGCTCCTGGTGAGGGTCCTAGTACGGGTAATCGTCAGGGCGACGTCCGAGAACGTCGCCTCGATGGGGGCGTCCGGCTTGTGCAGGGTCACCTCGGCCCACTGCACCCGCTTGTCCGCGAGGCAGACGTCGGCGATCCGTGCGGCCAGCGTCTCGATCAGGTCGACAGGGTCCGACTCGATCGATTCCTTCACCTTCGCCACGAGGCTTCCGTAGTCGACGGTGTCCTGCAAGTCGTCACTGCGTGCCGCGCCCCTGGTGTCGAGGCCCAGCACCAGATCGGCCACGAAGACCTGGCCCTCCCGGCGCTCGAAGTCGAAGACTCCGTGGTGTCCGAAGGCCGCGATCCCGCGCACGGCGAGACGGTCCTGGTGCTCGAACCCGTGGCCGGGAGCGTCGTCATTCATCTTCATGGCTTCCCGAAGACAGTACCGGGGAGGCGTGATGAATCCACAACCGCCAGCCCTCGTCCGTGCGCACGAACACATTGGTGGCCACGGCCTTGGCGCCCCCGAACGCGTCGGGCCCGGTGCTCTCGTCGCCGGTCAGGACGTTCTCGGTGCAGGTCACCGAGGCCACCCGGTCCCACAGGCTGACCTCGACGTCGGTGAGGAAGAACTGGATGTACGGCGTGTTCGCCATGATCAGCGCCCAGGACCGGTTGATCGGGCCGGTGCCGCGGACCGGGAGCGCCCCCGGGTGCACGCACAGCGTCTCGGGGTCGTCGAGCCACAGGTCCTGCATGGTGTCGAGGTCGGCGTTCTCGAACGCCTCGTAGAACGCCGCGTTCACCGCCTCGACCTCGCGGTGGTCCGGTGAACGGTCAGTCACCCGCGACTCCTGCCCCAGCCGCCCCAGCCGCCCACCGTGCCGCCACACGTACGGCGTCCAGGGTCGGCCGCGGGCTGTGCGTCCGGATGCACCACGCACCGGCCGCGGCCGCGAGCGCCGACGTGGCCGTCGTACCGTCCTCACGGAGGTCGGGCGGACGCAGCTCGCCGGAGGCGTCGGCCAGCAGCGACCCCAGGAAGCGCTTGCGGCTGGTCGCGATCAGCACCGGGTGGCCGAGGTCGTGCAGCCGCTCCATGCCGGCGAGCACGTCCCAGTTCTGGTCGGCGGTCTTGGAGAACCCGATGCCCGGGTCCACCGCGATCCTGCCGGGCTCCACACCGGCCGCCACGGCCGCGTCGAGCCGGACCTGCAGCTCGGCCATCACGTCGACCACCACGTCGCCGTAGGCCGTGTGCTGCTGCATCTCGTGCGAGTGGGCCCGCCAGTGCATCAGGACGTACGCCGCCCGGAGCGCCGCCACCGCCGGCAGCATCGCCTCGTCGGCCAACCCGCCCGAGACGTCGTTGACGAGCACCGCACCGGCCTGGACCGACGCCGTGGCAACCGCGGCGCGCATCGTGTCCACGGAGACCGGCACGCCGTCGGCCGCGAGGGCGCTGACGACCGGGACCACCCGGTCGAGCTCCTCCTGGACCGAGGGCCGCACCGCGCCGGGGCGGGTGGACTCTCCGCCCACGTCGACCAGGTCGGCACCGTCGACGACGAGCTGACGGCCGTGCTTCACGGCCAGCGCCGGGTCGAGGTACCGCCCGCCGTCGGAGAACGAGTCGGGAGTCACGTTGAGCACGCCCATCACCAGGGTCCGCCCGGGTCGGGGCAGCCCGTCGACGTACCGGGGAGGCTCAGCGTGCATGGGCTGACAGTATCCCGAGCGTCAGCGTGCCGCCCTGATCAGGCTCATCGCCTCGGCCCGGGTGGCGGCGTTGTGCATGCTGCCGCGTACGGCGGACGTGACGGTCTTCGACCCGGGCTTGCGCACTCCGCGCATCGTCATGCACAGGTGCTCGGCCTCGATCACCACGATCGCGCCGCGCGCCTCGAGGATCTCCATCATGGCGTCCGCGATCTGCGTGGTGAGGCGCTCCTGCACCTGGGGGCGCTTGGCATAGACGTCGACGAGCCGGGCGAGCTTGGAAAGCCCGGTGATCCGGCCGTTCTCGTTCGGGATGTACCCGACGTGCGCCACCCCGGTGAACGGCACCAGGTGGTGCTCGCACATCGACCAGAGCTCGATGTCGCGGACCAGGATCATCTCCTCGTGGCCCGCGTCGAACGTGGTGGTCAGCACGTCCTCGGCGGACATCCGCATGCCCGAGAGCAGCTCCCGGTAGGCGCGGGCGACCCGGGCCGGGGTGTCCTGCAGGCCCTCGCGCTCCGGGTCCTCGCCGACCGCGATCAGCAGCTCACGGACGGCCGCCTCGGCGCGCTCCTGGTCGTAGTCCGGGATGTACGCCCGCGGTTCCTGGGTGATCGGGTCGACAGTCATGTCTCTCGGTCCCTCAGGAGTGGACGTCGGGGTCGCCGTGCACGTCCCCACCGCTACCGGGCGGGGTCAGGATGACGGCGCCCTGGGCGGTCGGAGGCGAGCCGTTCGACGCCGCCTTGGGCACGTGCACGGGCGGGATGTCGGAGGGCTCGCGGCTCGGCGAACCCGTCCACGCGGGACGCACCGGCCGCCGCCGGAGCGGCGCGAAGACCTCGGCGATCTCGGCCTTGTCCAGCGTCTCCTTCTCGAGCAGCGCGGTGACCAGCGAGTCGAGCACGTCGCGGTTCTCGACCAGGATGTCGAAGGCTTCCTGGTGCGCGTTGGTCAGCAGCAGCTTGGTCTCCTCGTCGACCATCGCGGCGACGTCCTCGGAGTAGTTGCGCTGGTGGCCGAGGTCGCGTCCCAGGAACGGCTCGGCGTTGTTGTCACCGAGCTTCATGGCGCCCAGCCGCTCGGTCATGCCGTACTCCGTGACCATGGCGCGGGCCACCGAGGTGGCCTTGTCGATGTCGTTGCCGGCACCGGTGGTCGGGTCGTGGAAGACCATCTCCTCCGCCGCCCGGCCGCCGAGCATGTAGGCCAGCTTGTCGAGCAGCTCGGAGCGGGTCTGGGAGTACTTGTCCTCGTCGGGCAGCACCATCGTGTAGCCCAGCGCCCGGCCGCGCGGCAGGATCGTCACCTTGTGCACCGGGTCGGTGCCCGGCAGCGCCGCGGCGACCAGGGCGTGCCCGCCCTCGTGGTAGGCGGTGATGAGCTTCTCCTTCTCGCTCATCAGCCGGCTGCTGCGCTGCGGCCCCGCGATGACGCGGTCGATCGCCTCGTCGAGGACCTCGTTGTCGACCACCTTGCGGTTCTGGCGCGCGGTGAGCAGGGCAGCCTCGTTGAGCACGTTGGCCAGGTCGGCACCGGTGAAGCCGGGTGTACGACGGGCGACGCTCATCAGGTCCACGCCGGGGGCCATCGGCTTGCCGCGCGAGTGCACCTGGAGGATCTGGTGTCGGCCGGCGAGGTCCGGGGCGTCGACCCCGATCTGCCGGTCGAAGCGACCCGGGCGCAGCAGCGCGGGGTCGAGGATGTCGGGGCGGTTCGTCGCGGCGATCAAGATCACGCCGCCGCGCACGTCGAAGCCGTCCATCTCGACAAGCAGCTGGTTGAGCGTCTGCTCCCGCTCGTCGTGGCCGCCGCCCATGCCGGCGCCGCGGTGTCGTCCGACGGCGTCGATCTCGTCGATGAACACGATGGCCGGGGCGTTCTCCTTGGCCTGCTCGAACAGGTCGCGCACCCGGGAGGCGCCGACACCGACGAACATCTCCACGAAGTCCGAGCCGGAGATCGAGTAGAACGGGACGCCCGCCTCACCGGCGACCGCGCGGGCCAGCAGCGTCTTGCCGGTGCCGGGCGGGCCGTAGAGCAGCACACCCTTGGGGATCTTGGCGCCGACGGCCTGGAACTTCGCGGGCTCCTGGAGGAACTCCTTGATCTCGCCGAGCTCCTCGATTGCCTCCTGGCAGCCGGCCACGTCCGAGAACGTGGTCTTCGGCATGTCCTTGGTGATCAGCTTGGCCTTGGACTTGGCGAACTGCATCACCCGGCCACCGCCGCCCTGGACCTGGTTCATCAGGAACAGGAACAGCACGATGATGATCACGAACGGCAGGAAGGTGGCCAGGATCTGGCCGAGCAGGCTCGGCTTGGCGACGTCGACCTGGTAGTTCTGGATCGTGCCGTTCTTCACGCCCTTCTCGGCCGCGTTGACCAGGTCGCGCTGCTGCCCGGCGACCCAGGAAGCGGTCACCTTGGTGCCGTTGTCGAGCTCGGCCCGGATGGTCTGGTCACGGTCCACGAAGGTGACCGTCTTGACGGTGCCGTCGGAGATGTAGCCGCTCATCTTGGAGGTGTCGATCTCGTCGTAGCCGCCGTTGGGCGCGAGGTACTGGAGCGCGATGAGCACTCCGACCACCGCGACGACGATCCACAGCCAAGGACCGCGGAAAATTCGCTTAACGTCCATGTCCCGGGGCTTCCGCCCCGCCCTCCTGCCAGCTCAAACCAACGACAAATCGACGGTACACGCGGATTCCAACGAAGGAGACCGCGTCACCGGTTCCGTCCATTGTCCCCCCAGGACTGTGACCCGCGTCTCCGGGTCAGGAGTAGACGTGCGGGGCGAGCGTCGCGATGGACCGCAGGTTGCGGTAGCGCTCGGCGTAGTCGAGGCCGTAGCCGACCACGAACTCGTTGGGGATGTCGTAGCCGACGTACTTCACGTCGACCGACATCTGCAGCGCCTCCGGCTTGCGGAGCAGCGTGCAGATCTCCACCGACGCCGGGCCGCGGGAGGTCAGGTTGGAGACCAGCCAGGACAGCGTGAGGCCGGTGTCGATGATGTCCTCGACGACCAGCACGTGCCGGTTGGTGATGTCGGTGTCGAGGTCCTTGAGGATCCGCACCACGCCCGAGGACTTGGTGCCCGAGCCGTAGGACGAGATCGCCATCCAGTCCATCTCGACGTGCCGCCCGAAGTGACGGGCGAGGTCGGCCATCACCATCACCGCACCGCGCAGCACCCCGACGAGCAGGATGTCCTGACCCGCGTAGTCCTTCTCGATCTGCGCGGCCAGCTCCCCGAGCCGGGCCTGGATCTGATCCTCGGTGAAGAGGATGTTCACCAGGTCGCCCTCGACGTGCGATTCGTCCATGGGCGTCAGCCTGACACAGCCGTACGGCGGAACTTCAGCCAGTCCCCGTCGCGGTACGCCGTCACGTGGCCGGGCAGCTGGATCTGCTTGGCCCGCCCTGACGTGTCGACCAGGTCAGTCAGCGCCAGCACGTGCACGCGGAACAGCTCGGAGCCCGGGCAGCCGGCCTCGAGCGCGGCGAGCCGGAGCACCCGCAGCATCACCGCGGCGGGGTGTCCCGCAAGGCCCACGGCGTCCAGGCCGTCCTGCCGACGCAGGTCGTCGAGCGCCCGGTCGGCGAACTGGTCCAGCGCGGCGGCATCCTCGCGGAGCAGGTCCGCGGTCCGGGCCAGCGCGGCGGCGACCCCGGGGCCGAGCTCCCGCTCGAGCATCGGCAGCACCGTGTGCCGCACGCGCGCCCGGGTGAACCGGGGGTCGTCGTTGTGCGGGTCGGTCCAGAACTCGATGCCCTCCGCCCGGCAGGCCGTCTCGGTCTGCTCCCGGGTGAGGTCCAGCAGCGGCCGGCGGTAGCAGTCGAAGGCGCGGCGCATGCCGGCCAGCGCACGACCACCCGACCCGCGGGTGAGTCCGAGCAGCACGGTCTCCGCCTGGTCGTCGAGCGTGTGACCCAGCAGGACGTCGGCGTCGCCGAACCGCCGGGAGACCTCCCCGAGCACGGCGTACCTCGCCTCCCGTGCCGCGGCCTCCACTCCTCGGCCCCGGGACTCGACCGACACGGAGACCGACACCGTCTCGTCCACGCCCAGGGCGGCCATCTGCGCGACCACGCCGGCGGCGTGGTCGGCGGACTCGTCCTGCAGCCCGTGGTCGACGGTCACGCCGGCCACCGTTGACGCGCGCTTGCGGGCCTCGAAGACGGTCGCGGACAGCAGCGCCAGCGAGTCGGCGCCGCCGGAGCACGCGACCAGGACGGGGTGGCCCGGGTCGGGGAGCTCGCGGCGTACGGCGAGGCGGACCGCGGCGACCGCGGGGTCGAGCGTCATCTCGTGCCGGACTAGCCGTGCACGCGACGTACCCAGGCCTCCGGGTCGCCGATCTCGACCTTCGAGGGCAGGTGGGCCGGCTCGCTCCAGACGGCGTTGAACCCGTCCATGCCGACCTTGTCGACCACGGCCCGGACGAACGCCGCACCGTCGCGGTACTGCGCCATCTTGGCGTCCATGCCGAGCAGCCGGCGCAGCACCCGGTCGAGGTAGCCGGCGCCCTTGCGGCGCTGGTTGAACTTGGCCCGGATGTCCTCGACGCTCGGGATGACCAGCGGGCCGACGCCGTCCATCACCACGTCCGCGTGGCCCTCCAGCAGTGACATGACGCCGGTGATCCGGTCCATGACCACCTGCTGCTCGGGGGTGGAGAACAGGTCGATCAGGCTGACCTCGTCGTCGCCGCGGACCACGTCGCCGACGCGCTTGACGGCCTCGCCGACCATCGCGGCGACCTTCGCCGGGTCGAGGTCGACCGCCCCGATCAGGTTCTCGATCTCGCTGTGGATGTGGTCCTTCATCCAGGGCACGGCCGTGAACTGGACGCGGTGGGTCTCCTCGTGCAGGCACACCCAGAGCCGGAAGTCCGTCGGGTCGACCCCGAGCTCGTTCTCGACGTGCACGATGTTGGGCGCCACCAGCAGCAGCCGGCCGGCCGCGGGCGCGTGTTCGCCGTCCAGGCCGGGCCCGGAGTAGAAGGGGTCGAACTGGCCGAGCACCTTCGAGGACATGAAGCCGAGCAGCCCGCCGACCTCGAGGCCGGTCACCTTGGACCCGATCGCCTCGGTCAGCGCGTTGGGTGTGCCGCGCTTGGCCTGGAGCTTCTCGATCAGCGGGCCGATCACCTGGGAGAAGCCGTCGGCGTTGGCCTGGATCCAGCCGGTGCGGTCCACGACGAGCACGGGCGCGGTGCGCTCGTGCGCCGCCAGCCCGGTGAAGTCACGCACCAGCCCGGTCGAGCGGTTCGCGTCGGCCTTCAGCTCGGCGACGACCGCGTCGGCGGCGGGGCGGGTGATGACCGGTCCGGGCCCGGCGAGCCTCGAGGCGGCGGAGATCGCGAGGTCCCAGTCGATCATGGTGCGTCCTGACATGACTCGACCTTACGGGGTGGCTGCGCATGTGCAGCCGGCCAGCGCGGAGGCGATCTCGTCGAGCAGCGCCCGGGCGTCCAGCGTGTTCGGCAGGGACACCCGGTCGGCGACCGCGACGAAGCTCATCACCGCGCCGTCCGTGGACGTGACGGTCCCGGTCAGACCGTGCACACCGGTCAGCGTCCCGGTCTTGGCCCGGACGGTGCCGAGGCCGGCCTTGTCGCCGGACTGGAACCGGTAGGCCAGCGAGCCGGTGAAGCCGGCCACCGGCAGGTCGGCCACCGCGCTGCGCAGACCCGGGTGCTCCTCGCTGGCGGCGGCCCCGATCACCGCCAGCAGGGTCTCCGGAGTGATCAGGTCCTGGCGGGACAGCCCGCTGCCGTCGTAGGTCCGGTCCCCGGCCAGGTCGACACTCAGCCGGGTGAGCACGGTCCGGACGGCCCGGGCGCCACCGGCGAAGGAGGCGGGCTGCTTCTCGGCGAGGGCCACCTGTCTGGCCAGCACCTCGGCGCCCTCGTTGTCGCTGACCTCCAGCACGTGCTGCACCACCTGCGCCAACGGGGCGCCCTGCACGGACGCGACCTCCTCGGCGTCGGGGGCCGCTGCGGCGGGAGCGGGCGCCCCGACGACGGGCATGCCGCGCTTGCGCAGCGCCTGGGCGAACACCTGGGCCGCCGCTGCGGCCGGATCGGGGCTGCGCTCGCTGAGCCCGCGACGCGCACGCCCCTCATCGACCCACAGCGGCGAGATCGGGCTGACCACCCCGTCAGGGACGTAGGACGGCTCCCAGCGGGGGTTGACCGCCGGGCCGGTGAACAGCGAGGTGTCGTAGGCCAGCCGGACCCGGGTGCGTCCGGCCGCCCGCAGCGCCTTGACCGTGGCCCGTGCCAGCGTGTCCAGGTCCGCACGCGCGGGGTAGGTCCCGCCCGGGTCCGACGCGTTGCGGCTGAGCAGCGGGTCTCCGCCGCCGACCAGCACGATCCGCGGTGACGCGGGGGTGGCCACCACCTTGGTCGTGAACCGGTGGTCGGGCCCGAGCGCCTCGAGCGCGGCGGTCGCGGTGAGCATCTTCAGCGTCGACGCGGGGGTCACCGCCCGGGGGCCGTGCCGGTAGACCACCGTGCCGTCGGAGAGCTGTGCCACGTCGACCGCGACGTGCTTGCCGAGCTTCTTCGACGCGACCAGCCGCGCCACGGCCCGGCGTACGGCGTCCCCGTCGACCGTCTTCTCGGCCGAGGCCGGCGCCACCGCGGCCACCTGCTTCGCGGCCGGCAGGGTCAGACCGGGCGGGGGCAGCACCTTCGCGGGCTCGGTGACCGGAGAGGGGTAGTCGAAGCCGAACCAGCGGGGGCCGAGGTCGAACCGGAACGACGCCACCGCCGCCACCAGCACGACCAGAACGAGCCCGGCCGTGCTGCGGCGCAGCCACCGCCCGCGGCGGCGCGACCGCCCACCGGACCTCTCATGGCGCCTCGCGACGTGGCTTCCGTCACCTTCCGGCACGTCACGACCCTCCTGAGTCCACGTTTCCGACCTTCGTGCGGGACACTAACCGAAGCAGCCCAGGGCAGAGCGCGCAGCAACCGTCTGCCGGAGAAGTGCCGAATCGGAGGAAGAGTAGTGGAGTTCGACGTACTGGTAGAGATCCCCAAGGGACAGCGCAACAAGTACGAGGTCGACCACGAGTCGGGCCGGATCCGGCTGGACCGCACGCTCTTCACCTCCACGCAGTACCCCGCCGACTACGGCTACATCGAGGACACCCTCGGTCTCGACGGCGACCCGCTCGACGCGCTGGTCATCCTCCAGGAGCCGACGTTCCCCGGCTGCCTGATCAAGTGCCGCGCGATCGGGATGTTCCGGATGACCGACGAGGCCGGCGGCGACGACAAGGTCCTCTGCGTCCCGGCGACCGACCCGCGCCTGGAGCACCTGCGCGACGTCAGCCACGTGTCCAAGTTCGACCGGCTCGAGATCCAGCACTTCTTCGAGGTCTACAAGGACCTCGAGCCCGGCAAGTCCGTCGAGGGCGCCGAGTGGGTCGGCCGTACCGACGCCGAGGCCGAGGTGCGGGCGTCCTTCGAGCGTTACAAGACCGAGGGCCACGTCACGCCGCAGACCCAGGCCCAGGGCCAGGGCCACCCGCAGCAGCACCCCGCGCAGCCGTAGTCCGGCCGGCCGGGGCGCTCACGAGCCGGAGAACTCCAGCAGCTCGCAGCGCAGCATCTCCCGCGGCACACCGAAGCCGTCGACGAGCTGCTGCGCCAGCGGGCGCACCCGGCGGTTCAGCTCGTTGACCTGGGCGGTGACCGCCTTGGCGCGCGCGTTGGACAGCCGGCCGTGCTCGAGGAACCAGCCACGGTCGTCCTCGATGCAGCTCAGGGCGTAGAGGTCGCAGAGCAGCCCGAGCGCGTCCCGCTCGGGTCCCGGCTCGACCGAGGCCACCTTGTCCAGGAACGCCTCGAGCACGATCCGCTCGACGTGCGCGTGCGCGGCACTGATGACGTGGTCCTGGCACAGGCTGAACACCTCGGCGGGGTCCAGCCCCTTGTCCATGCCCCGCTTGAGCCGGCGCGCCACCGACGACAGGATGTGCTCCTCGCGCCAGCTCAGCATCTCGAGCTGGTAGCTGCCGTCGAGCAGCCCGACGTCCGGGGCCTCGTCCGCCCCCCGGCCGCCGACCGGGACGGCGTCGCGCAGTCGCTCGAGGATCGAGCGGGCGTTCGTGCGCTCCAGGACCGTCTCCACCGCGGTCGAGGCGACGACGCGGACCATGCCGATCTGGTCGAGGTCCTCGAACGAGTCCTTGTAGTCGGTGAGCAGGCCCTTGGCGACGAGCTGCATGAGGATGGTGTTGTCGCCCTCGAACGTGGTGAACACGTCGGTGTCGGCGCGGAGGGCGTCGAACCTGTTCACCGACAGGTACCCCGCTCCGCCACAGGCCTCCCGGCACTCCTGGATCGTCCGCGAGGCGTGCCACGTACCCATCGCCTTGGTCCCGGCGGCCCGGGCCTCGAGGCTGCGGCGGGCCAGCTCCGCGGCGCCGTCGTCCTCGATGTCGGAGAACACCCGGTGCAGGTCGGCGGCGACCCGCTCCTGCGCGAAGTGCAGGGCATAGGTCCTTGCGAGCAGCGGGAACAGCCGGCGCTGGTGCATGCCGTAGTCGAGCAGCACCTGCTCCTCGCCCGAGCCCGGGTTGCCGAACTGACGACGGTGCCGGGCGTACTCGACCGCGATCGCCAGGGCGACCTTGGAGGCGTTGATGCCCGCGCCACCGACACAGACCCTGCCCTGGACCAACGTGCCGAGCATCGTGAAGAAGCGACGGTCGGGGTTCTCGATGTCGGAGAAGTAGCGGCCGTCCTCGGTCACCACGGCGTACCGGTCGAGCAGGCTCGTGCGCGGCACCCGTACGCCGTCGAACCACAGCCGGCCGTTGTCGACCCCGTTGAGCCCGATCTTCTGCCCGCAGTCCTCGATCCGCACGCCCGGCATCGGGCGGCCGTGCTCGTCGCGGACGGGGACGACGAGCGCGTGCACCCCGTGCGACTCGCCGCCGAGGACCAGCTGCGCGAACACCACGGCATGGCTCGCGTGCATGGCGGCGTTGCCGATGTAGTCCTTGCGGGCCCGGTCGTCGGGGGTGTCGATGACGAACTCGCCGGTGTCGACGTCGTACGTCGCGGTGGTGCCGAGCGCCTGCACGTTGGAGCCGTGCCCGGACTCGGTCATCGCGAAGCAGCCGAGCAGCCGCCCGTGGATCAGGTCGTCGAGGTAGGCGTCGTGGTGCGGCTTCGTGCCGAGCTGCAGGATCGCGCCGCCGAACAGCCCGAACTGCACGCCGACCTTGACGACCACCGAGAGGTCACCGAACGACAACGTCTCGAACGCCGCGACCGAGGCCCCGATGTCGGCGCCGCCGCCGTACTCCTTCGGGAAGCCGAACCCGGTCTGGCCGGTGTCCGCCATCATCCGCACGACCTCGAGCACCCGCTGCCGGAAGTCCTCGCGGGACATCTCCCGGGCGTCGTCGAGGATCGACGCGTGCTCGGCCAGGTTGTCGCGCACGAGGTTGCGCACGTCGGCGTACCTGCCGTCGAGCAGGGCGGTCAGCGCAGGGACATCGAGGACAGCGTCATCGGCCATGCCCGTATGTTTCCACGCTCCACCCGGGCCCGGACCGTGCAGCCGGTCACACCCGGACGAAGAAGTCCGGCGGGATCCAGTAGTACATGCTGTCGATCTCCACGGGGCGCCCGGTGCGAGGCGCGTGGATGATCTGCCCGTCGCCGATGTACATCGCCACGTGGTGGATGCCGCTGGGCTGCCCGTTCGAGCTCCAGAACACCAGGTCGCCGGGTCGGATGTCCGACACGGAGACCGGGGTGCCGGCGTCGTACTGGGCGACGGAGTAGTGCGGGAGGTACTTCCCGGCGGAGCCCCAGGCCTTCATCGTCAGCCCCGAGCAGTCCCATGAGCTCGGACCGGTGGCGCCCCAGCGGTAGGGCTCACCGAGCTGGGCCTTGGCGTAGCCGATCGCCTGGTCCGCGCCGCCACTCGGAGCCGGCGGCTCGGGTGCCGGGGGTGGCGGCGGAGTCGGGTCGTCGGACCCGCCGCCGTCGCCGTTGCCGTCGCCGTTGCCGTCGCCGTTGCTCGTTGTCGTGGCCGCCCGGGTTGCCGCCGGAGGGCGTGCCGCCGCCGACGTGCTTCCTGCCCTGGCTCCGGGCGCGTGCGGCGTCGGCGGCCTTCTGCTTCGCAGCCGCCTCCGCGCGGGCCTGGGCCTCCGCGCGGGCCTGGGCCCGTGCCCGGGCGACCGCCTCACGCCGGGCCCGCTCCTCGGCGCGCCGGCGGGCGATCTCCTCGAGGGCGGACTGCCGCTTGCGGGCCAGGTCGACGGAGATGTTCTGGGCCCGGGCCAGCTCGGCGATCAGCTGGTTCTTCTCGGTGCTGATCCGGGACGCCTCGGCCTGCGCCGCGTCGGCCGCGGCGACGGCCCGGTTCTTGGCCCGCTCGGCCGCGGCCGCGAGCCGCACCTGCTCGGCCTTGGCCTGCCTGGCCTTGCTCTCGAAGACCTGGGCCAGGGAGTCGGTGGCCGCGAAGCGCTTGTAGTCGGCCTGCAGGGAGGTCGAGGCGCCCTGGAAGGCGACGTACTGGTCGAGGACCCCCTCCGGCCCGTCCGCGCTCATCATGGCGTTCAGAGAGGTGAGGTCGCCGCCCTCCTGGTAGGACTGCGCGACGAGCGCGCCGATCCGGTCCCGCTGGGCGGCGACGGTACGGCGGGCGCGGTCGGCGTCGGCCTGCGCCTGGCGGTAGCGCTGCTTGGCCTGGTCCAGGCGCCACATCGCGCCGTTGTAGGCCTCGGAGGCCTGCTCGGCATGCAGGCTCGCCTGCTCGAGGCGCTGGTTGGCGAGCAGCAGCCGGGCCTTGATCTCACCCACGTCGTGAGCCTTGCGCTCGGCCCGGGCCTTGGCCCGGTCGACCTGGTCCTGGCTCGGGTAGGCGGACCCGCCCGAGCCGCCACCCGGCCCGCCGCCGGGGTCACCGGCTGCGGTGGGCACCGCGGCCAGACCGAGTCCCACCGTCATCGTGAGACAGGCGGTCAGGGCGGCCACCGGGGTGGTCAAGCGCCGGAGTCGATGCACTCCTCGAACCTTTCGTCTGCCCCTCGAGCCGCTTCCCTTCGGCTCGAGGAGCTTGAGTCGGCCGGCGCGACCGGGCGCTGGCCCTCCCATTTCTCCAGCGCCCGGTCCCACCGGGTGAGTCCACCCGAGTGGGACTGCCGGGGGAACGCTAGTGCTCATCAGTCACAAAGGGAACAGTTTTACCAAGAAAAACTTTGGTAACACGGCGTGTTGGGTTGACAAACTACAAGGATGTAATTCATTCGCAGAGGCCGCGACAGGGACCGCGCGCGGGGATGCCCGACAGGGTCTCGGGGTGGGCCCGCGCTCGACCTGGTCCGGGAGCTGCGGGCATGAAAAAGGTCCCGCCCCATTGGGAGGTTGGGGCGGGACCTTGCGGGCGTGCCCCCTTGGGAGGTTGGGACACGCTCGCGTCAAAGGGTGGTGGCCTGCTGTGCCAAGGGTACGACAACCGGGGGGTGCAACCCAGGAGGCATGATGACTATTCGCGGATAGCCCAGAAGGACTAGTTACCCCTGCAGGGCGTCGGAGGGGACCGCCTGACGCGACCTCTCCGGGGGCTCGTCCTGGTCGTTGACCGGGACGCTGGAGGTCGACGTGGTGGGGTGCGACCCGCGCCCGTGCCGGTCGAACTTCTGCCCCGTGGCCAGCCCGCCGAGCCACACCGAGACGATGGCGATGAACGCGCCGGCCAGGTCGTCGGCGATGTAGTGCCAGCCGAAGTACAGGGTGGAGAGGACCGTCAGCCCGAAGTACACCCACATCGACCAGCGGATCCAGGTGTGCCGGACCGTGTAGTGGGTGACCAGCGCCAGGGTCAGGATGATGCCGACGTGCAGGGACGCGAAGCCGGCGACGCTCTGGATCGAGTCCGTGGTGAGCGGCGCCCAGACCACGTCGTACCGCGAGTAGTAGAGCGAGTCCTGCAGGGACGTGACACCGGTCTGGTCGAGGTCGGCGTAGAGGAAGGGGAACGCGAAGTTCGGCCCGAGCGTGGGGAGCACGTAGTAGCTCACGGTGCCGAGTGCCCAGGCCAGGCACTGCGCGGTGGCGTACCAGTAGCCGTAGCTGATGTTGCGCGACCAGACCAGGTAGACGATCAGGGACAGCGGCGAGATCGGCAGGAACAGCAGGTAGACGAACGCGAGCACGTGCGCGGCGTAGTTCTCGCCGAGCAGCTGGTGCAGCACGATCGCCGGCTCCTGGCCGAACATCAGCGCCTTGTCGAAGTGGTGCAGGAGCAGGTCGTGGGTCTTGGAGTTGTTGACCAGCGGCAGGAAGTTCTTGAGGTTCCGGTAGCTCACGTAGGTGACGTAGAAGCTGACCAGGCCGATCACCACGAGGGTGATCCGGTCACGGGTCCAGTGCTCGTCGACGATGCTTCTCGCGTGGGTCCCGAAGGAGCGCATCCGCCGGCGCGAGCGCCACAGCGACCGGGGCACCACGTCGATGACGAACGCGCCCAGCACCATCATCGGCAGGCGGAACCAGGAGGGACCGAGGGAGCCGTCCGGGTCCTTGAGCCCCTCCCCCAGCGACAGGCTGGCGACGACGGCAACGGCACCCATCATGAGTGCCACTCCCACCAGGAGTCCGTACGCGCGCCGATTCACAACGGGTCATTCTAGGGGGTGCAGACCCCCGGGTCAGATCGGCCGAGCGGGGCGGTCCGGGTGAGATCGACCACCAGTCGTACGTCGTGCCCCACCGCCGCCGCGCTGCCCACCGCGGGCACCTCGCCCACCCCGTCGACCGCGACGGTCAGCCGGACCAGGTCCGGGGTCAGCCGGGCCGACAGCACCGTGCCGTGCAGCGGCCCGTCGGGGTCGACCCGCAACGCGGAGCGGCGCAGCGCCACCGGTCCGGTCGGGTCCGCGGCCCCGCCGGCGGCGAGCACCCGGCACGCGGCGTCCCCCTCGAGCACCGTCGCGTAGCCCAGGAACCGCGCGGCCTCCGCGTCGACCGGGGTCCGCCAGACCTCGTCGAGGGTGCCGGACTGCACCACCCGTCCCGCGCGCATCAGGGCCATCCGGTCCGCGACCGCGAACGCCTCCTCCTGGTCGTGGGTGACCAGCAGGGCCGTCGTGCCGGCGGTCACCAGGATGTCGCGCAGGTCGTGGGCGAGCCGTTCGCGCAGGCCGCGGTCGAGCGCCGACAGCGGCTCGTCGAGCAGCAGCAGCCGCGGGTCGACCGCGAGCGCCCGGGCCAGGGCCACGCGCTGCCGCTCGCCGCCGGACAGGTGGGTGGTGCTGCGGTCGCCCATGCCCGGCAGCCCGACCAGCTCGAGCAGCTCCTCGACGCGCCGGGCGACCCGTGCCGACGGCGTACGGCGCAGACGCAGCGGGTAGCCGACGTTGCCGGCCACCGTCTGGTGCGGGAACAGCTGGCCGTCCTGGAACATCAGCGCGAAGCCCCGGCGGTGAGTCGGGACGGGCGCAAGGTCGTGTCCGTCGTACGCCACCGAGCCCCCGTCGAGAAGCTCCAGGCCGGCGACCGCGCGCAGCAGCGTCGACTTGCCGCACCCGGAGGGCCCCAGCACCGCGAGCACCTCGCCGGCCGGCAGCTCGAGGCTGACGTCGTCGACGGCCGGCGGCTGGCCGGCGCCGCCGAAGCGAACGGTCACGTGACGGAGGGTGAGCACGTCAGAACGTTCCCACGGACCCGAGGCGCAGCCGCTCGACAGCGGCCATCACCGCGACGGTGAGCAGGCCGAGTACGACGGACGCGGCGAGCGCCATGCCGAAGTTCTGCTCGCCCGGCCGCGAGATGAGCTGGTAGATCACGACCGGCAGGGTGGGCCGGTCGGGCCGGGCCAGGAAGCTGGTCGCGCCGAACTCCCCCAGCGAGACCGCGAACGCGAAGCCGGTGGCGGCGAGCAGGGGACGCCAGACCACCGGCAGGTCCACGGCGAGCACGACGCGCAGCGGTGAGGCCCCGAGCGACGCCGCGGCCTGGCGCTGCCGCGGCTCGATGGAGCGGAGCGCCGGGGTGAGCGTGCGGACGACGAGCGGCAGCGCCACCATGGCCTGCGCGATCGGGACGAGCACCGGCGAGCTGCGCAGGTCGAGCGGGGGCTGGTCGAGGGTGACCAGGAACCCGAACCCCAAGGTGACCGCCGAGACGCCCAGCGGCAGCATGAACACCGAGTCGAGCACGGAGAGCGCGCGCCGCTCGATGCCGCCGTGGGGGCGACGGGACACGACGACCGCGACGAGCACGCCGAGCAGCACGGCCAGCAGCGTGGCGTCGACCGCGACGCGCCACGAGTTCGCCAGCGCCGTCGACACCGGGACCAGCAGCGCGCCGCCCTCACCCCGGGTCACGAGGTCGCGGTAGTGCCCGAGACCCCACCCGTCCCCGACCTGGAGGGAGCGGGTCACGAGGGTCAGCAGAGGGGCAGCCACGAAGGCCAGCACCAGCGCGGTGACGACGAGCACCGACGCGTCGTGCCACTGCGGGGGCCGGGTGGTGTCCCGCTCACGGGCTCGGTCCAGGGCCTGCTCACGGCCCGCCCGGGTCCGCTGCGTGAGGTAGAGCAGGACGGTGATGACGACCAGCTGCAGGACCGACAGGGCGGCCGCGGCCTGCAGGTCGAGCAGCTGCGTGGTCAGCAGGTAGATCTCGGTCTCGACCGTCGCGTAGCGCAGCCCGCCGAGGGTGAGCACGACCCCGAAGGCCGTGGAGCAGAACAGGAACACCACGCTGCCCGCGGACACGATCGCCGGCATCAGGGCGGGCAGGGTGACCGTGCGCAGCACCTGGATCGGGGAGGCGCCGAGGGCGGCCGCGGCCTCCTCCCGGCGACGGTCCAGGCCGCCCCACAGCGAGCCGACCGTGCGCACCACCACGGCCAGGTTGAAGAACACCATCGCGGCGATGATCGCGGCCGGTGTCCCGTCCAGCCGCAGCAGGCCGAGCGGGCCGGAGGGGGCGAGCAGCGTGCGGAACGCGACACCGACGACGACGGTGGGCATCACGAACGGCATCAGCACGAACGCCCGCAGCAGGCCACGGCCCCGGAACCGCAGGCGGTAGAGCACGAAGCTGACCGGCAGGCCGAGCAGCACCGTGCCGAGGGTGGCGAGCGTGGAGGACCAGAGCGTGAACCACAGCACCCGGTGCACGCGCGGGCGGCCGAGCACCTCGAGCACGCCGGCCACGTCCAGCCGGCCGTCCGGGGCGAACCCGAGGGCGATCATGCCGGCGACCGGCAGCACGAAGAACAGGGTGAGGGCGGCCAGGGGCAGGGCCGCCAGCGCGGCGACCCCGACCCCGGCGCGGACCCGGCTGGTCATCGGTGGCTCATCGGTGGCTCATCGGGTGGTGATGTCGCTCCACTGCCGCAGCCAGGTGTCCCGGTTCTTCGCGATCTCCGCGGGCGGCACCGTGAACGGCTTCGGGGCGACCTTGGCGAACTTCGACCACTCCGCCGGCAGCGCGGCCTGGTCGTCGACGGGGAAGACGTACATGTTGTCGGGCAGCGCCTCCTGGAAGGGCCGCTGCGTCATGAAGTCGATGAACGCCTTCGCACCCGCGGGGTTCTTCGCGCCCTTCAGCACACCGGCGTACTCCACCTGCCGGAAGCAGGTGTCGAGCAGGCTGCTGGTGGTGGGACGGTCCCCGCCCTTGGGGATGGTGAACGGCGGCGAGGACGCGTAGGACAGCACGATCGGCCGGTCGCCCTTGCCTCCGCCGGCGGTGAAGTCGACCTCGTAGGCGTCGGACCAGCCCGAGGTGATCTTGGTGCCGTTGGCCATCAGCTTCTTCCAGTAGCCCTGCCAGCCGTCGCCGTACTTCGCGATGGTGGCGAGCAGGAACGCCAGGCCGGGGGACGAGCTCGACGCGCCCGGGGTGACGAAGAGGTCCTTGTACTCCGGGCTGGTCAGGTCCGCGAGGGTCTGCGGCGGGGTCATCTCGTGCCGGCGGAACCAGACGTCGTCGATGTTGACGCAGACGTCGCCGTAGTCGACCGGGGTCAGCTGCCGGGCCTCGGCCGGATCGTTGAGGGCGTACGACGACGCAGAGGAGGGCGCGTCCTTCGGGGTGTAGTCGGACAGCACGCCCTCGTCGACGGCCCGGGACGCGAAGGTGTTGTCGATGCCGTAGGTCATGTCGGCGATCGGCGAGCCCTTGGTGAGCACGAGCTTGTTGGTGAGCTGGCCGGCGTCACCGTTGGGCTCGACCTTGACCGTGTAGCCGGTCTGCTTCGTGAACTCCTTCAGGACGTCCTTGGACATCGCCCACGAGTCGTGGGTGGCGACGACGACGGTCTTGCTGCCGCTGGAGCCGGCCGACTCGTCCGTCGTACCCCCGAGGGAGCAGGCGGCGACCAGGGACAGCGACGCGGTCAGTGCGGTGGTGGTTGCGAGCGCGCGCAACATGGACATGTTCGTCTCCCGTTCGATCTGGGAGGGGACCGCGGATGCGGTCGAGACTCGACTTCCTTCGTCGGTGCTAGCCGAATCAGGTTCGAGGGTCTGCGGGCCATCCCGCACTCTCAGCGCCCGGTGGCGCTCCCCTGTCGTTCTCTGGCGACCCTACACGCGCGACGACTGGTCGAACCCGCCGAGTCCGGGGTGGTCTCGACAGGCTAGCCGAGGTGGCCGCGGATGGAAGCGTGCCCCCGGAGCAGGTTGCGCGCGATCGTGCGGCGCTGGATCTCGTCGGTGCCCTCGTAGATGCGCAGCAACCGCAGCTCGCGGTACCACCGCTCGACGGGCAGCTCGCGGGTGTAGCCCATGCCGCCGTGCATCTGCAGCACCCGGTCGACGATCTCGTTGGCCTTCACCCCGCCGTAGAGCTTGGCCATCGACTGGCCCTGCCGCGAGTCCAGCCCGGCGTCCACCTGCCAGGCCGCAGCCAGCACCAACCACCGGAGCGCCTCGATCTCGACGGCGGAGTCCGCGACCATCCACTGGATGGCCTGCCGATCGGCGATCGGCTGCCCGAACGTGCTCCGGTTGCGGGCGTGCTCCATGCCCATCTCGACCAGCCGCTCGCACGCGCCGAGCGCCCGCGCGGGCAGCATGTAGCGGCCCTTGCCGATCCAGCGCATCGCCAGCTCGAACCCCTTGCCCTCCTCGCCGAGGATCGCCGAGTGCGGGACGCGCACGTTGTCGAAGACCAGCGCGGCCGGTCCCCACTGGCCCATGGTGTCGATGTACTCCGACTTCCAGCCCTGGTCGCGGTCGACCAGGAAGCAGGTCACCCCGCCGTCGGCGCCCTTCTGGGGGTCGGTCACCGCGAACACCATGCAGAAGTCGGCCTCGTTGCCGCCGGTGATGAACGTCTTCTCCCCGTTGATCACCCACTCGTCGCCCTCACGGACGGCCTTGGTGCGGATCGCCCGGGCGTCCGAGCCGGCTCCCGGCTCGGTGATCGCGAAGCAGCTCTTCCGCTCGCCGCTGATCGTCGGGACGAGGTACGTCGCCTTCTGCTCGTCGTTGGCGAAGTAGAGGATGTTGTCCGCCTCGCCGCCGAACTTGAACTGCACGAACGAGCGGCCGAGCTCGACCTCGACGAGCGCCGTCATGACCGCGCCGAGCCCCATGCCGCCGTACTCCTCGGGCGTCTGCAGCCCGAAGAACCCGGACTCCTTTGCCTTGTCCTGGAGGGCCTTGAGCTCCCGGGCGGTCATGCCGGGCTCGTTGCGCCGCTCGCGCGCCAGCACGTCGGGCTCGAGCGGCATGATCTCCTTGCGTACGAAGGTGCGCACCCAGTCCCGGATCTCGCGTTCCTCGTCACTCAGGGTCAGGTCCATCGGGTCACGCCTCCTTGGCGTCGTGGTGGGGGATGGCCGTGCCAGTGCCTGCTGACGACGGTACGGCGGCGCCGAACCGGGCTCGCAGCTCGCGTTTGAGCACCTTGTGGCTCGGCCCCATCGGGAGGGCGTGCACCACCTCGACGCGACGCGGGTACTTGTGCCGGCCGAGCTGCTCGCGCGACCACTCGACGAGCGACTCGGCACGCAGGTCGGTGTCCTGGTGCGGGATCACCACGGCGCAGACCTCCTCGCCCTTCTCGTCGTCGGGGACGCCGATGACGGCGACCTGGGCGACGCCGGGGTGCCGCATCAGCACCTCCTCGACCTCGCGCGGGTAGACGTTGAAGCCGCCGCGGATGATCAGGTCCTTCTTGCGGTCGACGATGGTGATGAAGCCGTCAGCGTCCTTGGTGCCGATGTCACCGGTGCGGAACCAGCCGTCGACGATCGCCTGCGCGGTCGCGTCGTGGTCGTCGAGGTAGCCGGCGAACACGTTGTGCCCGCGGACCACGATCTCGCCGAGCCGCCCGACCGGCAGCAGGTCGACCCGGTCGTCGACGGCCTCGTCGGCGATCTCCACCTCCACCCCCCAGATCGGGTGACCGACGGTCCCGGCCCGGGTGCCGAACCACGGCTGGTTCACCGACGCGGTGGGCGAGGTCTCCGAGAGTCCGTACCCCTCGTAGACGGTGGTGCCGAAGGCCTTCTCGAACCGCTCGAGGACCGCGACGGGCAGGGACGCGCCCCCGGAGATGCAGTCGCGCAGCACCGGCAGCTCCGTCGCGCGGGACGCGGCGTCGAGCAGCTGGACGTACATCGTCGGCACGCCGAAGAACAGCGTCGCGCTCTCGTCGTGCATGATCTCGATGGCCCGGGCGGCGGCGAAGCGTGGCTGCAGCACCAGCGTCGCGCCGACCCGGAACGTGGAGTTCATCGACACGGTCTGGCCGAACGTGTGGAACAGCGGCAGGCAGCCCATCACCACGTCGTCACGGCGGATCGGGTTGGCGTCGAACGCGTTGACGGTGGAGTTCATCACCAGGTTCAGGTGCGTGAGGACCGCGCCCTTCGGGCGTCCCGTCGTGCCGCTGGTGTAGAAGATGACGGCCGGGTCCTCGGCCTGCCGGGTCGCGTACGTCGGGACCGGGTCGCTGCCGGTGGCGAAGCCATCGATGTCCCACGCCGGGACCCCGGCGTGGTCGGCGGCGCCGCCGGCCACCTCGGCGAAGCCACGTTCGTAGAGCACCGCCCGCGCTCCCGAGTGCCGAACCAGGTAGGCGGCCTCGTCGGCGTTGAGCAGGGTCGGGACCGGGACCACCGTGCCGCCGAGCGCGAGGATGCCGTAGTAGGCCCGGACGAAGTCGGCCACGTTGGGGGCGACCAGCGCCACCCGGTCTCCGGGGCCGAGGTCGCGCCCCGCCAGCGCACCGGCGTAGCGCCGGGCGTCCTGCCACAGCTCCCGGTAGGTCAGCCGGAGGCCTCCCTCGACGACGGCGAGCTTGTCCGGCGTACGCCGGGCCGACTCGGCGAGAACCGTGGCGAGGGAGAGCGCTGTCATGGTGTCCGTCCTGGTGGTGGTGCGTGCGCGGGGTGGGAGGAGGCGGGTCGCCGTGACGACCCGCCTCCCCTGGTGGGGACCGGAGGGCTCAGCCGGCGGGCTGGTTGTCCGGGATCCCGCTGCTCGGCGGGGCGTCGCTCGCTGCCGAGTCGTCGTCCTTGATCTCACCGGAGCCGATGTCGGTCACCTGCACCGGGGTCAACGGGTCGGCCTTGCCGCCCTTGAGCTGCACGACCTGCATGCCCGCGATGCCCATGTGGCTGTCCGAGGAGTACCGGAACGGCGCCAGCTGCGGACCGGGCAGGTCGCCACCGGTCTTCTCCAGCGCGCTGACGATGCCCTCCCGCGTCGGGTTGGGGCCGGCCGCCTTGAGCGCCTGCACGAACGCGTAGGCCTCGCCCATGCCGTAGACCTGGTAGTTCGTCAGCTCGCCCTTCTTGCCGTACTCGTCCCACACCTTCTGGTACAGCTTGATCCACGGGTTGTCGGTGGCGTCCACGCCGTTGATGTACTGCG
The DNA here is from genome assembly GCA_963810035.1 of uncultured Actinomycetota bacterium. Taxonomy (GTDB): domain Bacteria; phylum Actinomycetota; class Actinomycetes; order Propionibacteriales; family Nocardioidaceae; genus Nocardioides_B. The sequence continues at coordinate 36,752 of CAWEMA010000015.1, read as the reverse complement.
TGGTGAGCACCCCGTCGAGCGGCTTGTCGGTGGTCACCGCGCCCTTCGAGAACTCCGAGAGCAGCGAGCCGATCAGGGTCGGGTCCGAGCCGATGTTGGAGTAGAACCACTTCGGCTGGTAGCTGAGCTTGAGCGACACCAGCTGGCTGAGCGCGGTGTAGGCCGGCACGTTGAAGCCGAGCACCAGGTCGGCCCCCGACGCCTGCAGCCCCGCGACCTGCGGGGCCACGTCGGTGTTGCCCGGGGTGTACTTCACGACCTTGACGATCTGCTTGTCGAGGTACTGCCGCACGCCCTTCTCGCTGTCGCGGCCGAGGTCGTCGCCCTGGAGGAACAGGCCGACCTTCGCGTTCGGCATGTTCTCCTTGACCCACTTGCCGATGATCTTGCCCTCGATCTCGTAGTCCGGCTGCCAGCCGAAGGTCTTGGGACGGGTGCCCGGGTCGTCGCCCCACTCGATCGACCCGGAGGAGACGAAGAGGTCGGGGACCTTCTGGCTGTTGAGGAAGTCCACGACGGCGCTGTGGGTCGGCGTGCCCAGCGCGCCCAGCATCGCGAAGACCTGGTCCTTGAGGACGAGCTCGTTGGTCACCTGGCTGGTCTGGGTGGGGTCGTAGGCGTCGTCCTTGACGATGTACTTGATCTTGCGCCCGTTCACACCACCGTGGGCGTTGACGTAGTCGAAGTAGGCCTGGGTGCCGGTGGGGATCTCGCTGTAACCGGGGGCGGCCACACCGGTGAGCGGGAAGGTCGCGCCGACCTTCACGCTGTCCTTGGTGATGCCGACGTCGGAGGCCTCGCCCGCGTTCTCGCTCCCGGACGAGCGGCCACCCGCCCCGCAGCCGGCGACCAGCGCGCCTGCGGTCAGGACGCAGGCCAGCCGCGTCATCTCTCTGGCCAGTCTCTTCATTGCCGTGCCTCCTGTTGTGGGTGACGTGCAGATGCGTTCGAGCTCCGGCGTCCTACGACGTTCCGGACCGATCCCGCCAGGCCACTGGGGGCGAGCAGGATGACGAGCACGAGCGTGACCCCGTACACGAACGGAGCGAGCTGGGCGGCGCGCAGGCTGCCCAGGCCGAGGTGCTGGCCGATCCCGGTGACCGCGGTGGGCAGGAAGGTCAGCAGCGCCGCACCGAACAGTGCGCCGGTCAGGCTCCCGAGGCCACCCAGCACGATCGCGGTGAGCAGCGACAGCGAGAGGGTCAGCGTGAAGCCGCTCGGCGCGGCCAGCCGCACCACCATCGCCATCACGCTGCCGGCCAGACCCGCACACCCGGCGCTGACGACGAACGCTGTGACGCGGGCGCGGCCGACGTCGATCCCGGCGATCTCCGCGGCGACGTCGTCGTCGCGCACCGCGCGCCAGGTCCGCCCGACCCGGCTGGTCGAGAGGTTCGCGAGCAGCACGAAGCAGACCAGCAGACCGACCCAGCCGAGGTAGGCGACGTACGACGTCCCGACGAGGTCGTGCGCGGTCACGAAGTAGAAGGCGTCGTCGAGCCACACCGGGGGCTCCGGGGTGGCGACCGGCAGCCCCTGCTCGCCGCCGAGCGTGTCCCCGAAGAACGACGCGATCCCGGGGACCGCGACGGCCAGCGCCAGCGTCGCGCCGGCGATGTAGGGGCCGTGCAGCCGGGCCGCGGCCACGCCCACCACGACGCCGACGACCAGGGTGACCAGCACCGCGACCAGCAGCACCAGGAGCACCGGCGGCAGCGACGCGGGGTCGTCCAGCATCAGCGCCGTGGTGTAGGCACCGACCGCCATCAGCGCGCCGTGCCCCAGCGAGAGCTGGCCGTTGAGCCCGGTGAGGACGGTCAGCCCGCCGACGGCGATGCCGAGGTAGGCCATCGTGGCGAACTGGCCCTGCCGGAAGGGGCTGACGCTCTCCAGGACCAGGACGACGACCACCAGCCCGAGCAGCCCGCCGAGGAGGTGCCGGCGCAGCGGGGAGGAGAGCAGCCGGGTGATCGGAGCGAGGCGCGCCATGTCAGACCCTCCGCCCCGTGGCGTGGGCGAACAGGCCCGACGGGCGGAGCAGCAGCACCACGATCAGGATCCCCAGGGAGGCGAGGGGCACCAGCTCGGACCCGACGTACCCGCTGACGTAGCTGAGGCTGAAGCCGAGGATCAGGCCGCCGACGACCGCGCCCACCGGGCTGTCCAGGCCACCGAGGACCGCCGCGACGAAACCGAAGACGACCACCGAGTCCATGTACGCCGGGTGCACCAGGTTTCCGCCCGCGATCAGCAGCCCGGACAGCGAGCCGACCACGGCGGCCAGCGCCCAGCCCAGGGTGAGCATCCGGCCGACGTTGACGCCCAGCAGCCGGGAGACCTCCTGGTTGTACGCCGCGGCACGCATCTTCAGGCCCACGTCGGTGTACCGGAAGAGCGCGACGAGCAGCCCCATCACCACCAGCACCGAGCAGATCGTGAAGATCCCGAACCCGGTCAGGGCGATGGTCAGGTCTCCGGACCTGAAGCCGTGCAGGCCGAAGGGCGCCGGGAACGAGCGGTAGCCGGAGCCGAAGATGATCGCCGCCAGCGCGTGGATGACGATGAAGAGGCCGAGGGTGAGGATCACCGCGTTGACCTCCGGCTTGCCCTCGACCCAGCGGATCACCGTCCGCTCCAGGACCGCGCCGAGCACCAGGCCGGACAGCAGCGCCGCCGCGAACGCGACCCAGTAGGACTGCCCGGCGTTGACGAGCACCAGGGCCACGTAGGTGGTGATCATCGCCATCGGCGCCTGCGCGAAGTTCACGATCCGGGTCGAGCGCCAGATCAGCACGAGCGCCAGCGCGAACGCGGCGTACACCATGCCGAGCGTCAGCCCGGTCAGGGTGGTGGTCAGGAACTGCTGCACGAGCTCTCCCGTGGTCGTCGTTCGGCGGGCGTTCGCATCAGAAACCCAGGTAGGCGTGACGCAGGTTCTCGTCGGCCGCGAGCGTCGCCGCCTGGTCGTGCGCGACGACCTGGCCGAGGTTGAGCACCACCCCGCTGTCGGCGATGGACAACGCGCTCCGGGCGTTCTGCTCGACGAGCAGCACGGTGAGCCCCTCGGACTCGACGAGCTCGCGGACCAGCCCGAAGATCTGGGCCACGATGCGCGGTGCCAGACCGAGCGAGGGCTCGTCGAGCAGCAGCATCGTCGGCCGCGCCATCAGCGCCCGCCCGATGACGAGCATCTGCCGCTCGCCGCCGGAGAGCACGTGCGCGATCGCGTTCCGCCGGTCGCCGAGCACCGGGAACAGCCCGTAGACGCGGTCCAGGTCCGCCGGCCGGGAGCGGTCCGCCCGGGCCAGGCCGCCGAGTCGGAGGTTCTCCTCGACGGTGAGCTCGGTGATCACGCCGCGCCCCTCGGGCACGTGCGCCAGGCCGAGGCCCGGCATCCTCTCCGGAGCGGTCCGGGTGAGCTCCGCGCCTTCGAGTCTCACGCTGCCGCTCTCGGGGCGGACCAGCCCGGACACGGTGCGCAGCAGCGTGGTCTTGCCGGCGCCGTTGGCACCGAGGACGGCGGTGATCTCGCCGCGCCGGGCGGTGAGCGAGACGCCGTCGAGCGCACGCACCGCGCCGTAGCTGGTGGTCAGGTCCTGTACGTCGAGCACCGGGTCAGCCCTCCGTCCGGGCGGCGACCTCGTCACCGAGGTAGGCCGCGAGCACCGCGGGATGCTCGCGGATCTCGGCCGGCCCGCCGCCGGCGATGACCTTGCCGAAGTCCAGCACCACCAGCCGGTCGCAGACGCTCATCACGAGGTCCATGTGGTGCTCGACGAGCATCACCGACATTCGGTCGCTGAGGCTCCGGATCAGCTCGCCGAGCTCGTCCATCTCGTCGTTGGACAGGCCGCTGGCCGGCTCGTCGAGCAGCAGCAGGTCGGGCTCGCCGACCAGGGCACGGGCGAGGGCGACCCGTTTGCGGACCGCGTAGGGAAGGCTGGTCGGCAGGCGGGCGGCGTACTCCGCGATCCCCAGGTCCTCGAGCACGGACATCGACCGCTCGCGCAGGGCCCGCTCCTCCTTGCCGCTGCGGCTCAGCCCCAGAAGACCGGAGACGAACCCGGCCCGGGCATGCCGGTCGGCACCGACGACGACGTTCTCGAGCACGCTCATCCGGTCGAACAGGCCCAGGCCCTGCAGGGTCCGGGAGATCCCCAGTCCGGCCAGCCGGTGCGGGCGCAGGCCGGTCAGCTCCCGCCCCTGCCAGGTCAGCCGTCCCGAGTCGGGCTGCACGAAGCCGCAGGCGACGTTGAACAGCGTGGTCTTGCCGGCGCCGTTGGGGCCGATGACGCCGAGCACCTGCCGGGGAGCGACCTCGAGGGAGACCCCGTCCAGCGCCTGGATGCCGCCGAAGCTCACGGCCACGTCCGCCATCGCGAAGGCGATGTCGGGACCCGGACCGCCGGCGCTGTCCCGAGCCGGTGCCGTTGACGTTCCGCTCACGTTCTCCCCCTGCCGAGGTGCTGCGACTGACCGTCTCCGAGCGGGCTGGCCGCCCGATGTGGCGTCCACCACTTTGTACGGCGCGCACAGAATCCGATATGGGCGACCCGCACAAAATGGGTCGTGCTGAACGCCCCAATTGCCCCACAAAGGCTGGTCGAACTGTGCACTGCGTGAAACGCTGCCCCGATGGATGTGACCACGGCCACTGACGGCGAGGACCTCCGGCAGGACATCGCCCGCGCCTGGGCCTCCCTGCTGGGCCGGGCCGACGCGATCGCCGACGACATCGCGCTGACGCTGCTGGCCAAGGAGAAGGAGTGGTACGACGCGGCCGGCCCGGAGCTGCGCGCCGACATCCGCACCAGCACCCGCGAGCACGTGCGTCGTGGCATCCGGACGATGGCCGGGCTCGCCGACCCCGACGAGAAGGCCGTCCACGTCTGGCGGGAGACCGGGAGGCGGCGCGCCCGTCAGGGGGTGCCGATGGAGCACGTGCTGAACGCCTACAGCCTCGGGACCCGGGTGCTCTGGGAGGCACTGCTCGAACAGCGCAACGACGCCGAGCTCGGCATCGACGACCACGTCCTGCTCATCGCCGGGCAGCGGATCTGGTCCGCGCTCGACGTCCAGAACGCCACGCTGGTGGACTCCTACCGCCGGGAGAGCGCCCGCCTGCAGCGCGCCGACCTGCAGCGCCAGCAGCGCCTGCTCGACGGCCTCGTGGAGGGCCGGGGGGCCGACCCGGCCTTCGCGGGCGAGGCCCGCGAGGTCTTCGGGATCGGGATGGACGAGCCGGTCGCCTGCGTGGTCGGGCACGTGGACGGGTCCCTGGACGGCCCGCTCCGCGCTCCGGAGGACCGGCTCGAGCGGGCCGGGGTGGTGTCCTTCTGGCACGTCCGCGGCGGCGCGCACTTCGGACTGGTCCCGCTCGGGTCCCTCGAGGTCGCCCGGCTGATCGCGCTCCTGGAGCCGTCGGTCGCCGGGCGGGTCGGGGTCGCCCCGTGCCCGGAAGGCGTCGCGGGCTTCGCGACGGCCTACCAGCTCGCGGCCCGGGCCGCCGACACCCTGCCGCGCGGCACCCAGCAGGCGGTCACGGTGACCGACCGGCTGCCCGAGGTGCTGCTCGGCGGCAGCCCGGAGGTCACCGCGCTGCTGGTGAGCCAGACGCTGGGCCCGCTGCTCAGCCAGCCGCCGCAGCAGGCGGACCTGCTGCTGACGACGCTGAAGGCGCTGCTCGACCACGACGGGTCGCCCACGCACGCCGCCGAGCAGCTGTTCTGCCACCGGAACACGGTGATCTACCGGCTCAAGCAGCTGGAGAGCCTGACCGGTCGCAGCCTGCAGGACCCGCGCGACAAGCTGCTGCTCACCCTCGGCCTGATGGCGGTCCCGCCCCCGGGCTGACCGGCCTCACGCCTGCTCGAAGTACCTGCGCGGTACGTCGACGAGCATCGTGGTGACCTGCTCCTCGGTGACGCCCTTGTCCAGGAGGTAGGGCAGCACGTCGTCGTGGAGGTGCAGGTAGTGCCACTGCGTCAGCATCGACCGCACCGCCGGGTCGATCCAGTCGATGTAGCAGGACGCGTCCTGCGAGAGCACCATCCGGTCGGCGTACCCGCGCCGGCACATCTCCACCACCGTGTCGGCGCGCGCCTCGAAGGTGGTCTCCAGGTTGATCCCGAAGCGGTCCATGCCGAGCACGAAGCCGGCGTCGGCGAGCTCGCTGAGGTGGTCGACGTCGGTGGTGTCGCCACTGTGGCCGAGCACGACGCGCCCGGCGTCGACACCGCCCTCGTCGCACAGCACCCGCTTGACCTCGAGGCCGGTGCGGGTGCCCGGGTGCGTGTGCACGGTCACGGGCGTGCCGGTGCGCTGGTGCGCCTGGGCGACCGCCCGCATCACCCGCTCGACGCCCGGGGTGAGCCCCGGGGCGTCGATCGCGCACTTGAGCAGGCCCGCCTTGACCCCGGTCCCGGCGATCCCGTCCTCGATGTCGCCGACGAACAGGTCGACCATCGGGTCGGGGACCTCGGCGCCGGCGATCTCGTTCAGCGCGGGGCCGCGGTAGTGGAAGAAGAACGGCACGTCGTCGTAGGTGTAGCAGCCGGTGGCGACCACGATGTTGAGCTCGGGCACCTGCTCGCAGACCCGCTGGATGCGCGGGATGTAGCGGCCCAGGCCGATCACGGTGGGGTCCACGATGGTCTGCACCCCCTGGGCTGCCAGGGCCTTGAGGCTCTGCACGGCGTCCGCGACCCGCTGGTCCTCGTCGCCCCACTCGCCGGGGTAGTTCTGCTGCACGTCCGCGCTCAGCACGAACACGTGCTCGTGCATGTACGTGCGGCCCAGGTCCGCGACGTCGACAGGCCCCCGGACGGTCTCGACAGCGGTCATCAGCGCAGCTCCTTCTTGAGGATCTTCCCGGTCGGCCCCTTGGGCAGCTCCGGGACCACCCGGATCTCGCGGGGGTACTTGTAGGCGGCCATCCGCTCCTTGCAGAACCCGACCAGCTCCTCGGCGGTCGCGTGCTGGCCGGCCTTGAGGCTGACCACGGCGACGACCTCCTCGCCGAGCGTGTCGTCGGGCTTGCCGATCACCGCGGCCTCCGCGACGGCGGGATGCTCGTAGAGCACCTCCTCCACCTCGCGCGGGTAGACGTTGTAGCCGCCCCGGATCACCAGGTCCTTCTTGCGGTCGACCACGAAGAGGTAGCCGTCCTGGTCGGCGTACGCGAGGTCGCCGGTGTGGAACCAGCCGCCCCGGAACGCCTCGGCGGTGGCGTCGGGGTTCTTGTAGTAGCCCTTCATCACGTTGTGCCCGCGGACCACGATCTCGCCCACGTGCTCCGGCCCGGGCGGCAGCGGCCGGTCCTGGTCGTCGACGACCCGGACCTGCACCCCCCACACCGGCCTGCCGATCGAGAGCACCTTGCGCTGCTCGGCGCTGATGTTGAACGTGGTCGTGCTCGCCGTCTCCGACAGCCCGTAGCCCTCCAGGATCACCACCCCGTCGAACTGCTCCTCGAACGCGCGGATGACCTCGCCCGGGATCGCCGCCCCGCCGGAGATCCCGACCCGCAACGAGGACAGGTCGCGTCCCTTCGCCTCGGCCTGCAGCAGGGCGACGTACATGGTGGGCACCCCGGAGAACAGCGTGGCCCGGTGCTGCTCGATCGCGTCGAGCACCGCGTCCGCCTCGAAGCGCGGGACCAGCACCGTGGTGGTGCCGAACCGGATGGTCGGGTTCAGCACGCTGGAGAGGCCGAAGACGTGGAACAGCGGCAGCACCGCGATCGAGACGTCGTCCTCCTCGACCCCGAGCAGCTCCGCGCCGATCGTGCAGTTCATCAGCAGCTGGAAGTGCGTGAGCTCGGCGCCCTTGGGCTTGCCCGTGGTGCCGCTGGTGTAGATCAGCACCGCGGTGTCGTCGGCGCTGGTGGGTGCGATGTCGGGCGCCTCGACGGGGGCGAGCAGCTCCTCGAACCCGCGGGTGCCCTCCGGTCGCTGTCCGGTCCCGCCGTCGACGACGTACGTCGTGACCCCGGGCACCGAGGAGGTGCCGCGATGCGCCTCCTCGGCGAACAGGTCGAAGGTGACCAGCACGCGGGAGTCGGAGTTCTCCAGGTGGTAGGCCACCTCGGACGTGCGCAGCAGCGGGTTGAGCGGCACCATCACCAACCCGGCGCGCATCGCGCCGAAGTAGGCGAAGAGGAACTGCGGGATGTTCGGCAGCTGGACGGCGACCTTGTCGCCGGGCTCGAGGCCGAGGGCCAGCAGGTTCCCGGCGACCAGGCCGGCGTGGTGCTCGACCTGGGCGTAGGTCAGGGTCCTGTCGCCGATGATCACGCAGGGCTTGTCCGGGTGCGCGAGCGTGGACTCGCGCAGCATGGTGGCCAGGTTGAAGCTCACGGGCACTCCTGGGTCGGGACGGGGTCACAGGCGTGCCGTCCGGTGGGTCGGTCGGTCATGCGGGTCAGCGGAACGCGCTCGATCCGGTGAGCGCCTGGCCGATCATCAGCTGGTGCACCTCCGAGGTGCCCTCGTAGGTGAGGACGGACTCGAGGTTGTTGGCGTGCCGCAGCACCGGGTACTCCAGGGTGATCCCGTTGGCGCCCAGCAGGGTCCGGCACTCGCGCGCGATCGCGATCGCCTCGCGGACGTTGTTGAGCTTGCCGAGGCTCACCTGCTCCGGCCGCAGCTCCCCGGTGTCCTTCAGCCGGCCCAGGTGCAGCGCGAGCAGCATGCCCTTGCCCAGCTCGAGGGTCATGTCCGCGAGCTTGGCCTGGGTGAGCTGGTAGGCCGCCAGCGGCTTGTCGAAGATGTCGCGGTCGCGCGTGTAGGCGATCGTGGTCTCCAGGCAGTCCCGGGCCGCGCCGAGTGCGCCGAAGACGATGCCGTAGCGGGCCTCGTTCAGGCAGGACAGCGGTCCCGACAGCCCGGCCACCTCCGGCAGCACCGCCGACTCCGGCAGCCGGACGTCCTCGAGCACCAGCTCGGAGGTCACCGAGGCGCGCAGCGAGAGCTTCTTCTTGACCTCCGGGGCGGAGAAGCCGGGGGTGTCGGTGGGGACGACGAACCCGCGGATCTTCTCGTCGGTCTGGGCCCACACCACGGCCACGTCGGCCACCGAGCCGTTGGTGATCCACATCTTGGTGCCGTTGAGCACCCAGTCGCCGCCGTCGCGGCGGGCGCGGGTGCGCATGCCGCCCGGGTTGGACCCGAAGTCGGGCTCCGTCAGGCCGAAGCAGCCGATCGCCTCCCCCGCCGCCATCCGGGGCAGCCACTCGGTCTTCTGCTCCTCGCTGCCGAAGCGCCAGATCGCGAACATCGCCAGCGACCCCTGCACCGAGACCAGCGAGCGCACCCCCGAGTCGGCCGCCTCGAGCTCCATGCAGGCCAGGCCGTACGCCGTCGCGCTGGTCCCCGCGCAGCCGTACCCCTCCAGGTGCATGCCCAGCAGGCCGAGCGAGCCGAGCTCCTTGGCGAGGTCGCGCGCGGGGATCGTCGCGGACTCGAACCAGTCCGCGAGGTGCGGCCTGACACGGTCCTCGACGAAGCGCCGGACGGTGTCGCGGATCGCCCGGTCCTCCTCGCCGATCAGCGCGTCGGTGCCGAACAGGCCCAGCGGGGTCTGGGGTGTGGTGGTCATCGGGTTCTCTCCTGGGAGGGTCGGTGCTGGACGAGGTCGCTTGCTCAGACGAACGCGTTGACGCCGGTCTCCGCGCGGCCGATGAGCAGCTTCTGGATCTGGCTGGTGCCTTCGTAGAGCGTCATCACCCGGGCGTCGCGCATGTACTTCTGGACCGGGTACTCATCGACGTACCCGTAGCCGCCGAAGACCTGGAGGGCGAGGTTCGCGGCCCGCACGGCCGCCTCGGAGGCGAAGTACTTCGCCTTGGACGCCTCGACGCCGAACGGCTCGCCGCGGTCGATCAGGTCGGCCGCCCGCCAGACCAGCATCCGCGCGGCGTCGGCGTCCACGGAGATCTCGGCGATCATGTCCTGCACCAGCTGGAACGACGCCAGCGGGCGGCCGAACTGCTGACGCTCCTGGGCGTAGGAGACCGCCGCCTCGAGGCAGCCGGCGATGATGCCCACGCAGCCGGCCGCCACGGAGACGCGCCCCTTGTCGAGGGAGTACATCGCGATCTTGAAGCCCTCGCCCTCGGCCCCGAGCATCGAGGACGCCGGGATGCGCATGTCGTCGAAGGACAGCTCGGCGGTGGCCTGGCCGCGCAGCCCGAGCTTGCCCTTGATCTCGGTGCGTGCGAAGCCGGGGGTGTCGGTGGGCACCAGGAACGCCGAGACGCCCCGCGGACCGGGGCCCCCGGTGCGGGCGAAGACCAGGCAGACGTCGGCCCAGGTGCCGTTGGTGATGAAGATCTTGGACCCGTTCACCACGTACTCGTCGCCGTCCCGGGTGGCGCGGGTCTTGAGGTTGCCCGCGTCGGAGCCGGTGTCCGGCTCGGTCAGCCCGAAGCAGCCGAGCAGCCGGCCGGTCGCGATCCCGGGCAGCCACTGCTGCTTCTGCTCCTCGGTGCCGTGGGACAGCACCACCTTGCCGACCAGCCCGTTCGAGACCGACACGATGCCGCGCACGGAGGAGTCCGCGCGCCCGAGCTCCTCCATGGCGAGGCAGTAGGTGAGGTTGTCGCCGCCCGTCCCGCCGTACTCCTCGGGCAGGGTGAGCCCGAAGAACCCGAGGTCGCCCATCTTCGCGATGATCGCGGTGTCCACCGACTCGGCCCGGTCCCACTCGGTGCGGTGCGGCACGACCTCCTTGTCGAGGAACTCGCGCGCCAGCGACCGGAAGCTGCGCTGGTCGTCGGTCAGGGTCAGGTCCATGCGAGCGGTCCTCCCGGGAGTTACCAAACGGTGTTAGGTTTCAGCTCACGCTAACCTCACCCCGTCCGCCACCGCAAGGAGTACGACGCGATGGGCCGTCCTCGCACCCCGCTGCTGAGCCGCGAGCTGATCCGGGACACCGCGCTGCGCCTCATCGACTCCGACGGCCTGGCCGCACTCTCGATGCGCCGCCTCGCGCAGGAGCTCGGCGTGCAGGCGGCGTCCTTGTACACCCACTACCCGACCAAGGACGACGTTCTGGACGCGGTCGCCAACCTGCTCACCGAGCGGGTGGACACCTCCGGCTTCGCGGGCGGCGACTGGCGACACGGGCTGGTGACCTGGGCGCGGTCCTACCACGCGGCGCTGGCCGCGCACCCGAACGCGGTCCCCGTGGTGGCCTCGGGGGCCGGCCGCCGCGAGAAGTTCCTGGCGATGGCCGACGCGGTCCACGGCGGGCTGGTCGGGGCCGGCTGGCCGCCCCGCTACGCCACGATGATCGCGGGCTCGGTGAAGTACCTGGTGATCGGTGCCGCGTCGACGCCGTTCGGCAGCGGCTTCGCCGACGACGTACAGGTCTACCTCGACCGCTACCCCAACCTGACCCAGGCGCACCGGCTGCGCGAGCAGGCCGAACGCATCGACACCGACAGCTTCGAGCTCGGCCTCGACTCGCTGGTCCGGGGCCTGGAGCAGATCTCCGCCTCGGTGACCTAGCCCGAGACACCCTCCCGGCGGGCCGCCTGCCGCTTGAGCTCGTTGCGGGCCAGCGCGTTCTTGTGCACCTCGTCCGGACCGTCGGCGAAGCGCAGGGTGCGGATCCCGGCGAACGAGGACGCCAGCGGGAAGTCCGGGGACAGCCCGCCGGCACCGTGCACCTGGATCGCCTTGTCCAGGATCCACTCGACGGTCTTGGGGGTGGCGATCTTGATCGCCTGGATCTCGGTGTGCGCGCCCCGGTTGCCGACGGTGTCCATCAGCCAGGCGGTCTTGAGCACCAGCAGGCGCAGCTGCTCGAGCCGCACCCGGGACTCCGCGATCCAGTCCCGAACCACGCCCTGCTCGGCGATCGGCCTGCCGAACGCGACCCGCGCCGACGCCCGGTCGCACATCAGCTCGATCGCCCGCTCCGCGACCCCGATCGAGCGCATGCAGTGGTGGATCCGGCCGGGCCCGAGCCGGGCCTGCGCGATCGCGAAGCCGTCCCCCTCGCCGCCGACCAGGTTCGAGGCCGGCACCCGTACGTCGTGGAACTCGAGCTCGGCGTGGCCGCCGTGGTCACGGTCGTCGTAGCCGAACACCTCCATGCCGCGCTTGATCTCGACCCCGGGGGTGTCCCGCGGGACCAGGATCTGGCTCTGCTGGCGGTGCCGCTCCGCGGACGGGTCGGTCTTGCCCATCACGATGAGGATCTGGGCGTCCGGGTTCATCGCCCCGGTGATCCACCACTTGCGCCCGTTGATGACGTAGTCGTCGCCGTCCCGCTCGATCCGGGTGGCGATGTTGGTGGCGTCGGAGGAGGCCACGTCCGGCTCGGTCATCGCGAACGACGACCGGATCTCGCCGGCGAGCAGCGGCTCCAGCCAGCGCTTCTTCTGCGCGTCGGTGCCGAACATCGCCAGCACCTCCATGTTCCCGGTGTCGGGCGCGGAGCAGTTCAGGGCGGCCGGGGCGAGGTGCCCGCTGCGACCGGTGATCTCCGCGAGCGGCGCGTACTGCAGGTTGGTCAGCCCGGCCCCGTGCTCCCCGGGCAGGAAGAGGTTCCACAGGCCACGGGCCTTCGCCTCGGTGCGCAGCTCCTGCAGCACCGGCACCCGGGTCCATGCCCAGGGGTCCTCGAGCGAGGCCAGCTGGTCGGTGAAGACCGCCTCCGCCGGGTAGACGTGCTGGTCCATGAAGGCCAGCAGCCGCCCCTGCAGCTCCTCGGTCCTGGCGTCGTACTCGAACTCCATCAGCTGTGCTCCCGCTCGACCGTGACGCGTACGACGGCCTGGGCACCGCTCGCGCCTCGCTCCAGCGAGAGCAGCTCGGCGCCCGCACGGATCCGCGACCCGACCGGGACCGGCGAGGGGAACCGCACCTTGTTGGAGCCGTAGTTCTGCCCGTCGAAGGTCCTCATGCGCGCGGTCCCCCGGCGACGTAGACGACCTGGCCGGAGACGAACGAGGCCTCCTCGCGGGCGAAGAACGACACGGTCGCGGCGATGTCCTCCGGCCTGCCGGTGCGCGCGACCGGGATCTCCTTGGCCGCGGCGGCCTTGAAGTCCTCGAACGGCACCCCGATGCGCGCGGCGGTGGCGGCGGTCATCTCGGTCTCGATGAAGCCCGGTGCGATCGCGTTGGCGGTGACGCCGAACTTGCCGAGCTCGATGGCCAGGGTCTTGGTGAAGCCCTGCATGCCGGCCTTCGCGGCCGAGTAGTTGGCCTGCCCGCGGTTGCCCAGGGCGGAGGTGCTCGACAGGTTCACGATGCGGCCCCAGGCCGCCTCGATCATGTGCTTCTGGGTGGCCCGGCTCATCAGGAACGCGCCGCGCAGGTGCACGTTCATCACCGCGTCCCAGTCGTCGGTGGTCATCTTGAACAGCAGGTTGTCGCGGGTGATGCCGGCGTTGTTGACCAGCACGGTCGGCGCGCCGAGCTCCGCGGCGACGCGGCTCACGGCCGCCTCGACGGCCTGCTCGTCGGCGACGTCGACCCCGACGGCCAGCGCCTTGCCGCCGGCGCTCTCGATCGCCTCGACGACGGGCCGGCAGGCGGCCTCGTCGAGGTCGAGGACCGCGACCGCGAACCCGTCCTCGCTGAGCCGGCGGGCGACCGCGGCTCCGATGCCGCGGGCCGCTCCGGTGACGATGGCTGTGCGCTGCTCGGTCATGAGTTCTCCTTGGGGTCGGTGTCGCCCAGCGCCGGGATCAACCGGGTGAGCTCCGTGCGGGTGGTGAGGTGGTTCCTGTCCGGGACTCTCTGCGGGCCGAGCACGCCGCTCATCCGAGGTCGCCCGCGTCGTCGAGCCGCTTCTGCAGCTTCCGCATCCCGGCGAGCCACTGGTCGGTGCGCCCGGCGCGGAACTCGTAGTAGGCCTGCACCTCCGGGTGCGGAAGGATCAGGAACCGGTCGTCCTGCAGGCCCTGCCACACCGCCTCGGCGACGTCCTCGGGCTCCAGCGCGGTGTCGTGGCTGAGCAGCTCCTGGAGCGGTCCGGCGTTGGCGAGCATCCGGGTGTTGACACCCTGCGGGCAGATCGCCTGCACGATGACGCCCCGGTGTCCGTAGGTCGCGGAGAGCCACTCCGCGAACGCGACCGCGGCGTGCTTCGTCACCGAGTACGGCGCGCCCCCGAGCATGGTCAGCAGGCCGGCAGCGGACGCGGTCACCACGAACCGGCCGCCGCTCGCCTCGAGCCAGGCCGGGACGAGACGCTGGGCGGCCCGGACGTGGGCCATCACGTTGACCTCGATCGCGGTGGCCCAGTCCTCCGCCGGGGTGTCGAGGCCACGGCCGACGTCCACACCGGCGTTGGCGAAGTAGACGTCGATCGCGCCGAGGTGCTCGCGCGCCGACGCGACCAGGGCGTCCACCCCGGCCTCCGTCGCGGCGTCCCCGGGGAGCGCCGTACCGCCGATCTCGTCGGCGACCCTGCGCGCCGCGTCGGCGTCGAGGTCGTTCACGACCACCCGGGCGCCCTCGGCCGCCATCCGGGTCGCGATCGCACGCCCGATGCCGTGACCGGCACCGGTCACCACGACGCCCTTGCCCTGGGCGTCCACCTCACACACCTCCGGTCAGCGTCACGCCGCCGTCGACCACGAGGATCTGGCCGGTCAGCCACGCCGCGTCCTTCGAGAGCAGGAAGGCCACGACGCTGCCGATGTCCTCGGGCACCCCGAGCCGCTTGAGCGGGTACGCCGAGGCGACCTCCTCCTCGCGGCCCTCGTAGAGCGCGGTGGCGAACTTCGTCTTCACCACGGCCGGAGCGACCGCGTTGACGCGGATGTCCGGGCCGAGCTCGACGGCGAGCTCCTGGGTGATGTGGGCGAGCATCGCCTTGCTGGCGCCGTAGAACCCGATGCCCGGAGCCGGCTTGAGGCCCGCCACCGAGGAGATGTTGACCACCGCGCCGCCGTGCTCGCCCATCCAGCTGCGGTGCACCTGCTGGACCCACGACAGAGCGGCCAGGCAGTTCACCTCGAAGATCTTGCGGGCCGCGGCGAGGTCGAGCTCGACCATCGGCCCGTAGACCGGGTTGATCCCGGTGTTGTTGACCAGCAGGTCGACGCTGCCGAACGTCTCGACCGCCTGCCGGACCGTGTCGGCCTGGTGCTCGACGTCGTCGCCCTTGCCCGCCACGGCGATCGCGTGCTCGGGGCCGCCGAGGCTTCGCACGGCCTCGTCGAGCGCGTCCTTCTTGCGGGCGGTGATCACCACCTTGGCACCGTCGGCCACCAGGCGCTCGGCGATGCCCAGGCCGATGCCCCGGCTGGCACCGGTGACGATCGCGACCTGGCCCTCGAACCGGCCGGTCACGAGAGCCGCTCCAGCACCATCGCCATGCCCTGGCCTCCGCCGACGCACATGGTCTCGAGGCCGAGCTCCTTGTCGTGCCACTGCAGCGAGTTGACCAGGGTGCTGGTGATCCGCGCGCCGGTCATCCCGAACGGGTGGCCGACGGCGATCGCGCCGCCGTTGACGTTCAGCTTGTCCAGGTCGACACCGAGGTCGCGGGCGGAGGGGATCACCTGGGCGGCGAACGCCTCGTTGATCTCGACCAGGTCGATGTCGTCGATGGTCAGGCCCGCGCGGGCGAGCGCCTGCCGGGACGCCTCGACCGGCCCGAGCCCCATGATCTCCGGCGACAGGCCGGTGACGCCGGTCGAGACGACCCGGGCCAGCGGGGTGAGGCCCAGCTCGGCGGCCTTGGTGTCGGACATGACCACCAGGGCGGCGGCGCCGTCGTTGAGCGCGCAGCAGTTGGCGGCGGTGACCGTGCCGTCCGGACGGAACACCGGGTCGAGCTGGGAGACCTTCTCCAGGGTGACCCCGGCCCGCGGGCCGTCGTCCGTGGAGACCACGGTGCCGTCCGGCAGCGTCACCGGCGTGATGTCCCGCTCCCAGAAGCCGGCCTCGATCGCCTTCTCCGCGAGGTTCTGGCTGCGGACGCCGAACTCGTCCTGGTCGTGGCGGGTGACGCCCTTGAGCTGCGCGACGTTCTCGGCGGTCTGCCCCATGGCGACGTACGCGTCGGGCAGCAGCCCCTCCCCGCGCGGGTCGGCCCAGGTCTGGCCACCGGTGGCGAGCTTCTCGGTCCGGGTGACGGCGTCGTCGAACAGCGGGTTCCGGGTGCCGGGCAGGCTGTCGGAGCTGCCGTGCGCGAAGCGGCTGACCGTCTCCACCCCGGCGGAGATGAACACGTCGCCCTCGCCGGCCTTGATCGCGTGCAGCGCCATCCGGGTGGTCTGCAGGCTGGAGGAGCAGTAGCGGGTGATGGTGGTGCCGGGCAGGTGGTCCATCCCGGCGAGCACCGCGACCACCCGGCCCAGGTTGAAGCCCTGCTCACCGCCGGGCAGCCCGCAGCCCAGCATCAGGTCGTCGATGTCGCGCGGGTCGAGCCCGGGGACCTTGGCCAGCGCGGCGTGCACCATCTGCACGGCGAGGTCGTCGGGGCGCATGTCCTTCAGCGACCCCTTGAAGGCGCGACCGATCGGGGAGCGAGCGGTGGCGACGATGACTGCTTCGGGCATCAGGGGAACCTTTTCGTTGCGGGAGGGAGGTCAGAGTCCGAGGTCGCGGCCGATGAGCTCCTTCATGATCTCGTTCGAGCCGGCCCAGATCTTCGTCACCCGGGCGTCGCGCCAGGCCCGGGCGACGCGGTACTCGTTCATGAAGCCGTAGCCGCCGTAGAGCTGCACGCACGCGTCGAGCACGTCGTTCTGCACCTCCGCGGACCACCACTTCGCCTTCGCGGCGTCCACGGCGGTCAGCTCGCCCTCGGTGTGCGCGAGCACGCACTGGTCGACGTACGCCTGGGAGACCTCGATCCGGGTGACCAGCTCGGCCAGCAGGAACTTGTTGTGCTGGAACGCGCCGATGGACTGCCCGAACGCCTTGCGGTCCTTGGCGTACTGGATCGTCTCCTCCAGGATCTGCGCGGCGTGCGCGATGTTGGAGACCGCCGCCCCGAGCCGCTCCTGCGGCAGCCGCTCCATCATGTGGATGAAGCCCTGGTCGACCTCGCCGATGACGTTGGCGTGCGGGACGCGGACGTTCTCGAAGAACAGCTCGGCGGTGTCGGACTCGCTCTGCCCGACCTTGTCGAGCTTGCGGCCGCGGCTGAAGCCGGCCATGCCGGTCTCGACACCGAACAGCGTGATGCCGCGGGCCTTCTTCTCCGGGCTGGTGCGCGCAGCCACCACGACCAGGTCCGCGGAGTAGCCGTTGGTGATGAACGTCTTGGACCCGTTCAGCGTCCACTCGTCGCCGTCCCGGACGGCCGTGGTGCGCAGCGCCGCGAGGTCGGACCCGCCGGAGGGCTCGGTCATCCCGATCGCGGTGAGCAGCTCCCCGGTGCAGAAGCCCGGCAGCCAGCGCTGCTTCTGCTCCTCGGTGCACAGGTCGACGAGGTACGGCGCGACGATGTCCGCGTGGATGCCGAAGCAGGACGAGAGCGCCGCGGTGACCTGGGAGAGCTCCTCGGCGAGGACGGCGTTGAAGCGGTAGTCCCCCGCCTCGGAGCCGCCGTACGCCTCGGGGACCTCCAGGCCGAGGAAGCCCTGCTTCCCGGCCTCGATCCACACGTCGCGCGGGAAGGCCCGGGCCTCGATGAACTCCTCCCCGCGCGGGCGGACCTGGCGGTCGAGGAACTCCCGGACGGAGTCACGGAACGACTCGTGGTCGGCGTCGTAGATGCGGCGTCTCAAGCTGGACCTCACTGGAAGAAGTTGACTAAGCGCTTGCTTACCTAGCGGCGTTTGTCTAGCGTTCCCGACGCAGCAGCGCCTCGTCAACCCCGCCCCGTCAAGGACCGCTATGAGCCAGATCACAGACAGCGCCGGCGGCACGCCGGGCCGTCCGGACGCCCGCGACCGGCTGCTCGCGGCCGCGGTCGAGGCGTTCGCCGCGAAGGGGTTCCACGGCACCACGACCCGGGACATCGCCTCGGCGGCGGGGATGAGCCCGGCCGCGCTGTACGTCCACCACCGGTCCAAGGAGGACCTGCTCTACCTGATCTCGCGGAGCGGCCACGAGGCCACGCTGCAGCTGGTGCGGGAGAGCGTGGCGAGCTCGCCGGACCCGGTGCAGCAGCTGGTCGCGGTGGTGCGGGCGTTCACCATCCACCACGCGCGCGGGCACACCCGGGCCCGGATCGTGAACTACGACCTGGCCGCGCTCAGCCCCGAGCACCTGCACGAGATCGCCGGGATCCGGCGCGACATCGAGGGGCAGGTGCGCCAGCTGGTGGAGGCCGGCGTCGCGTCCGGCGTCTTCCGCACCGCGAGCCCGCGGATGACCGCGCTGGCGCTGCTCTCGCTGGGCATCGACGTGGGGCGGTGGTACCGCGACGAGGGCGAGTGGACCCCGGAGGCCATCGCCGACCACTACTGCGAGCTGGCGCTGCGGATGGTCGGCCGCTGAGGGGTGTGCGGCCCCGTCTCGGTAGCCTCCCCCACGTGCCCAGCCCCCAGCACCAGCTCCTCACCCGGGTGATCCCGGTCGTCCGCCGACGGAGCGAGGTGCACGACCCCGAGCAGGTCCGCCGTGACGTGCTGGCCGCCCAGGCGAAGGCCGACCCCTCACCCCCGAGACGGGTCGCGAAAGCCTTCGACGTACGGCGCACCGAGTCCTGCGGTCTCCCCGTGTACGAGCTGCGCCCCGCCGGCTCGGACCCGGTGCGCACGGTGCTGTACGTGCACGGCGGCGGCTTCGTCAGCGGCCTCGACCGGTTCCACTGGAGGTACGCCGCGCGGCTGGCCCGCGGACTCGGCGTACGCGTGGTGCTGCCGCGCTACCCGCTCACCCCGACCCACACCTGGCAGGACGCACTGCCGCGCCTCGTCGAGCTGTTCGAGCAGCTCGCGGTGGAGTCGCCGCAGGGCGTCGTGGTGATGGGCGACTCCGCCGGCGGCGGGCTCGCGGTCGGCGTCGCGCAACAGGTCGCCCGGCGGTCGGGACCACAGCCCACACACCTGGTCGCGTTCGCGCCCTGGGTGGACCTGACCGGCGAGACCCCCGGGACGCCGGAGGCGGCGCAGGCCGACCCCTGGCTCACGCTGAGCAAGCTCAAGCTCTACGGCACCTGGTGGGGAGCCGGCGACCCGCCCGCCCCCGCGGCCAGCCCGCTGACCGGTGACCTCTCCGGCCTCCCGCCCACGCTGCTGATGTGCGGCACCCGCGACCTGCTGCTTCCCCAGTCCCGCGCGCTGGCCGCACGGGCGGCCGAGGCGGGCAGCCCCGTGACGTACGTCGAGGAGCCCGGCCTGCTGCACGTCTACCCGCTGCTGCCGATCCCCGAGGCCCGCCGCGCGTGGCGACAGGTCGAGGTCTTCCTCTGATGTGGACACGTCTCTGGCGAACGATCCGCACCCCGTTCTGGGTGGCCCGGATCGTCGGGCTCGTCGGTGCGGTGACCCTGCTCAGCGCCGTGCTGCCGGCGTTCCGCGGCCGCACCCACCTGATCAACCAGATCGTCCCCGCCGTCTTCCCCGCCGCGGCGACCACCGGCGCGGCTGCGGTCGGGCTGATCCTGGTGGTGCTGTCCCGGGCGCTGCGCCGCGGGAAGTTCCGGGCCTGGCTGCTGGCCACGGTCCTCGCCGCCCTGGCGGCGGTCCTGCACCTGCTCAAGGGCCTCGACGTCGAGGAGGCGGCGCTGTCCGTCGCCCTCCTCGTGCTGCTCCTCAGCGCCCGCACGGGCTTCACCGCCAAGCCCGACCCCCGGTCCCTGAGCCGGCTGGTGACCGTGCTGCTCGTCGGCCCGGTGGTCGCCACCGTCCTGGGTTGGCTGTGGCTGGCCGTCGACGCGGACGGCCAGGCACCCGGCACCAGCACGCCGGCCCGGGTCTCGCAGGCCTTCCTCGGCCTGGTGGGGATCAGCGGACCGGTCCACTTCGTCGACCCGCGCGACGGCGCCCGGGCCGCGATCGCGCTCGTCGTGCTCGGCGCGGCGGTGCTGCTGGTCGCGATCCTGGTGGCGCTGGCCCCGGCCGGCGGCCCGCACAGGCTCGACGACGAGGAGGAGTCCCGGCTGCGCGAGATGCTGGCGCGGTGGGGCGGCATCGACTCGCTGTCCTACTTCGCGCTGCGCGACGACCGGTCGGTGATCTTCTCCCCGTCCGGGAAGGCGGCGATCACCTACCGCGTGGTGGGCACGGTGTCCCTGGCCGCCGGTGACCCGCTCGGCGATCCGGAGGCCTGGCCGGGGGCGATCTCGGCCTGGCTGGCCGAGGCCCGGTCCTTCGGCTGGGTGCCCGCCGTGCTCGCGGCCAGCGAGCGCGGGGCCGAGGCGTTCCACCGCGCCGGCATGGACGCGCTCGAGCTCGGTGACGAGGCGATCCTGCACGTCTCGGAGTTCTCCCTCGAGGGCCGCAGCATGCGGGGCGTGCGGCAGGCCGTCTCCCGCTGCGCCCGCGCCGGCCTGACCGTGACCTGCCACCGGGTGGCCGACCTCGACGACGAGGCGCTCGCCCTGGTCCGGGCGCGTGCCGACGAGTGGCGCGACGGGGCGGTGGAGCGCGGGTTCTCGATGGCCCTCGGCCGCTTCGGCGACCGGGCGGACGACCAGGCGGTCGTCGCCCTGTGCCACGACGGGTCCGGCGCGCTGCGCGGCCTGCTGCACTTCGTCCCGTGGGGCAAGGACGGGCTCTCCCTGGACCTGATGCGACGCGACCGGGACTCCGAGAACGGCATCGTCGAGCACATGGTCGCCGGGCTGATGGCCGACACCTCGCGGCTGGGCGTACGACGGGTGTCGCTGAACTTCGCGGTGTTCCGCAGCGTCTTCGCGCGCGGTGAGCGGCTCGGTGCCGGCCCGGTGCTGCGGGTCTGGAGGTCGGTCCTGCTGTGGGCGTCGCGGTTCTGGCAGATCGAGTCGCTCTACCGCGCGAACGCGAAGTACCAGCCCGAATGGGTGCCGCGCTTCGTGTGCTTCCGCTCCTCCGCCGACCTGCCGCGGGTGAGCGTGGCGGCCCTGCGGGCCGAGGCCTTCCTGGTCGCACCGGCGTGGGTGCAGCGCTTCGTCCGTTCCTGACCACGCCTCGGGCACGGCGTGCCCGGCGGACGCGGGCTTCACAACAACTGTAACTGTGAGTTACATTTTCTGACCGGGTGGAGACCGACGGAAGGGCACGGTGGATGACCGACATGAAGGAGCGCGCGACGGCGCGGCTGGACTGGCAGCGCGTCCGCGACGTGGCGAGCCGGCTCACCACCCCGCTGCACCCCGACGACTACCTGTCGCTGATCAACCCGCTCTGGTCCACCCGCGAGCTGCGGGGCCGCGTCGAGCAGGTCGTCCCGGAGACCGACGACGCGGCGACGCTGACGATCAAGCCGGGCTGGGGCTGGTCGTTCGACCACGAGGCCGGGCAGTACATCGGCATCGGGGTGGAGCTCGGGGGCCGGTACCACTGGCGGTCCTACTCGCTCAGCTCGGTGCCGCGCCACGCCAAGGGCACCATCACGATCACGGTCCGGGCGATGCCCGAGGGCTTCCTGTCCGACCACCTGGTGCGCGGGCTCGCGCCCGGCACGATCGTCCGGCTCGCGGCCCCGGCCGGCGAGTTCACACTGCCGAACCCGCCGCCCGCCTCGATGCTCTTCCTGGTCGGCGGCAGCGGGATCACCCCGGTGATCTCGATGCTCCGCACCCTGGACCGGCGCGCCACGATGCCCGACGTCCTGCTGGTCTACTCCTCCCCCACCGAGGACCGGATGATCTTCCGGGAGGAGCTGCAGCGGCTGCAGGAGAGGCATCCGTCGCTGCGCGTCCTCGAGCGGTTCACCGACGTCGACGGCATGTTCGCGCTCGACGAGCTCGATGCGGTCTGCCCGGACTGGCGCGAGCGTGGCACCTGGGCGTGCGGCCCGGCGCCGATGCTCGACGCCGCCGAAGAGTTCTGGGAGCGGGCCGGGGTCGAGGACCAGCTGCACCTCGAGCGGTTCTCGCTCGACCTCGGTGGTGGCGACGCGGAGGGCGGCACGATCACGTTCGCCAACTCCGGCAAGCAGGTCGAGGTCGACGGCGCGACCACGCTGCTCGAGGCCGGCGAGCAGGCCGGGGTCGGGATGCCCTACGGCTGCCGGATCGGCATCTGCCACACCTGCACGCTCACCCTGGCCTCGGGGCGCATCAAGGACCTGCGCAACGGCGAGGAGCACTACGAGCCGAACGAGTCCGTCCAGACCTGTGTCACCGCCGCGTGCGGCGACGTGACCCTGAACATCTAGAGCAGAGGAGACCCGATGGCCATCTCGGACGTCAAGGAGTACACCCACCTCTCCGAGGAGCAGGTGGAGGAGCTCGGTCGTGAGCTCGACGAGATCCGTGCGGAGATCGAGGCCTCGCGGGGCGCGGCCGACGCGGCGTACATCAACCGGCTGATCACCGTCCAGCGCCGGCTCGCGGCCGCGGGACGCATCACGTTGTTCGCGAGCAAGTACAAGCCCGCCTTCGTCGCCGGCACCGCCATGCTCGGGATCGCCAAGATCCTGGAGAACATGGAGATCGGGCACAACGTCATGCACGGGCAGTGGGACTGGATGAACGACCCGGAGATCCACTCCAGCAACTGGGAGTGGGACACCGCGCAGCCCGCCGAGCAGTGGAAGCACTCGCACAACTACGTGCACCACCAGTTCACCAACGTGCTCGGCCACGACAACGACATCGGGTACGGCGTGCTGCGGATGGCCCGGGAGCAGCGGTGGCACCCGGTCAACATCGGGCAGCCGGTCTACAACACGCTGCTGGCGCTGCTGTTCCAGTGGGGGGTCGCCCTGCACGACCTCGACCTCGAGGCGATCCGCAAGCGCCGCAAGGACCCGAAGGAGATGAAGCGGCAGCTCAAGCAGATCGGGCGGAAGGTCCGGCGCCAGTTCGCCAAGGACTACGTCGTCTACCCGCTGCTGTCCGGCCCCAACGCGCTGACCACGATGAAGGCCAACGCGACGGCGAACCTGATGCGCAACGTGTGGTCCTACCTGATCATCTTCTGCGGCCACTTCCCCGACGGTGCGATGCACTTCACCGAGGAGGAGATCGAGGACGAGACCCGTGCGGAGTGGTACCTCCGGCAGATGCTCGGCTCGGCGAACTTCGAGGGCGGGCCGCTGCTGCACATCCTGTCCGGCAACCTCGGCTTCCAGATCGAGCACCACCTGTTCCCCGACCTGCCGAGCAACCGCTACGCGGAGATCTCGGTGAAGGTGCGGGACCTCTGCCGCCGCTACGGGATCCCCTACACGACCGGCCCGCTGCACCGGCAGTACAGCCAGGTGCTGCGCACGATCATGAAGCTCTCGCTGCCGAACGGCATGACCTCCGACGACTCCCCGACGCCGCCGCCGCGCCCGATCCAGAAGCGCCGGCTCACCGACGCGGAGCGGCCGACGCGGCGGCTGGAGACCGGCAGCTGGTCGAGCCGCCGGTCGGCATGACGTCGGGCGGGTCCGTGCGCCTCCCAGCCGAGCTCGCCGAACGGCAGCGCGACCCGGCGTACGACGTGCCGGTGCCGTTCGCGTGCGGCGACGAGACGCTCGGCGCACCGGTGAAGAAGCGGGTGCTCCAGTGCGCGCTCAGCCGGATCTGCGGCCTGTGCGGGCGGTCGCTCTCGTGGGGGGTGACGTTCGTCGGCTCCTTGGAGGAGGCGGGCGCCAACGCGTTCCACTTCCCGCCGCTGCACCAGGAGTGCGCGGAGGCGGCGCTCGACGTCTACCCGCGGCTCGGCGTGCCGGTGCTCGGCCAGGACGCGCCGCTCGACGAGTGGGTGCTGGTCGTCACCGGCGGCTTCGAGCTGGTCCGCCCGGCCTCGCGCCAGGAGGACATGCGGGTCACCTTCACGGCCAACTCGGTCACCGAGCGGCGGACCGTCAGCGCCGGGTGAGGCCGACGGCCGCGTCCAGATGACCCAGCTTGTCGGGGTTGCGGACGAAGTAGATCTCCCGGACGAGCCCATCCCGCACGTCCACGCAGACGACGGAGTCGAGCGCGCCGTCGACGGTCAGCCGCACCGCCGGCCGGCCGTTGACCTGCGTCCAGCCGGGCTCGACCACCAGGTCGTCCGGCCGGATGCCGGAGAGGAAGCGGGCGACCTTGTCGACCCCGACGATCGGGCGCAGCGCGGCCTTGATGACACCGCCTCCGTCCGCTGTGAGCACGACGTCGGGGGCCAGCACGGCGAGCAGGCCCTGAAGGTCGCCGGTGACCGCCGCGTCCACGAACCGCTGGGCCACCTCCGCCACGTCCGGCGTCGCGTCGACCCTCGGTCGTCGGGCCTGCACGTGCTTGCGGGCCCGGCTGGCCACCTGGCGTACGGCATCCGGCGACCGCTCCGTGGCGGTGGCGATCTCGTCGTACTCGAAGCCGAACACGTCGCGCAGCACGAACACCGCACGCTCCAAGGGGGTCAGCGTCTCCAGCACGACGAGCATCGCGAACGAGACCGAGTCGGCCAGCTCCACGTCCTCCGCCACGTCCGGCGTGGTCGCGAGCGGCTCGGGAAGCCACGGTCCGACGTACGCTTCGCGCCGGCGCTTCACGGTCCGCATCCGGTTGAGGGCCTGACGGGTGACCAGCCGGACGAGGTAGGCGCGCGGGTCGCGCACCGTCGAGACGTCGACGTCGGACCAGCGCAGCCAGCTGTCCTGGAGCACGTCCTCGGCGTCCGCGACGCTGCCGAGCATCTCGTAGGCCACCGTGAACAGCAGGCCCCGGTGCTCGAGGAAGGCGTCGTTCATGAGGGCAGCTCGCATCGGTCGGCGAAGCCCTGGCTGCTCAGGCCGAGGGCGCTGTTGAAACGCGAGCGCTCGTTCTCCACGGCCACCATCATGGTCAGCTCCACGAGGCCATCATCGCCGAGATGTCCGCGCAACCGCTCGGCCAGCTCGTCGGTCACGGTGGGGGGCGTGGCGGTCATCGCCTCGGCGTACTCCAGCACCGCCCGCTCGACGTCGGTGAAGACGTCGACCTCGCGCCAGCGCGGCACGTCCTTGAGCCGGTCGACCCGGAGGCCCTTGCTGTGCGCGGCGAAGTAGCCGAAGTCCGTGCACCAGGTGCAGCCGATCACCGACGCGCTGGCCAGCTGCGCGAGCACCTTGAGGTCCGGGTCGAGCCGGTCCCACTTGTCGACGCGGCGCTCGAAGCCGAGCACTGCCTTGAGCACAGGGGTGTTGTGCAGCAGGGCCAGGCCGTTGTCGGGGACGTCGCCGTAGGTGCGGCGGGCGTACCAGGCCATGAAGCGGCCCAGCATCGTCGTCGGCTCGTTCAGCGGGACCCGGGCCGCGGCTCGTCGCTCTGCGGTGGTGAGGCTCATCGTCGTCTCCTTCTCGGGGTGGGTACGCCATGGAGACACCGGAGGTCGGGATCCTGTGACATAGGCTCCGCGACGTGAGCGCCGAGTCCCCGTCGTCCGACGTCCAGGTCGCTGCCTTCGACGAGCTCGACGCCCGCACGGCGTACCTGCTGTGGCAGCTGCGCGAGTCGGTCTTCGTGGTGGAGCAGGAGTGCCCCTACCCGGAGCTCGACGGGCGTGACCTCGAGCCGGGCACGCGGCACGTGTGGGCGGCCTCCGACGGCCGGCCGGTCGGCTACCTGCGGATCCTCGACGACGGCGACCACGCCCGGATCGGCCGCGTGCTGGTGGCCCGGCCGCACCGCGGTCGGGGTCTCTCGGCGGAGCTGATGCGGACCGCGCTGGAGGTCATCGGCGACCGGCCGTCGGTCCTGGACGCCCAGTCCCCGCTGGCCGGGTGGTATTCCACCTTCGGCTACCACCAGGACGGCGACGAGTTCGTCGAGGACGGCATCCCGCACACGCCGATGCGCCGTCCCTGAGCCGTTCTCGGTTCCGACTATCGAAAGGAGCAACACCATGGGCAAGATCGCGGTGCACGAGTTCATCGCACTCGACGGGGTGTTCGAGGACCCACAGTGGACCTTCGAGTACGGCTTCGACCCGAAGATGGGCGAGACCCTCGGCGCGATCACGGATGCGTCGAAGGCGATCCTGCTCGGACGCATCACGTTCGAGATGTTCGCCCCTGCCTGGTCGTCCCGCACGGTCGAGGACGACCCAGGCGCACCGTTCTTCAACGACACCCACAAGTACGTCGTCGGTTCCCAGGAGCCGAACGTGGAGTGGGGCCCTTCGACCCGTCTCGGGAAGTTCGACCCCGACGTGATCCGCAAGCTCAAGGACGAGACGGAGGGCTTGATCTACGTCTCCGGAAGCGGCACTCTCGTCCGCGCGCTGCTCAGGGAGCGTCTGGTCGACGAGCTGCACCTGTTCGTCTACCCGGTCGCGGTCGGCAGGGGCAAGCGGCTGTGGGGCGACGACGTCGACCCGACCAGACTCGCGTTGACCGAGCACGACGTCTACGAGAACGGCGTCGTCCACCTGGCCTACAGCCCCGCCTGAGGGACACCGGCCCGCCCGAGGTGCTGTCTCGGGCGGGCCGCTCCGCTGACGACTAGGTCCACGCGCCGATCAGGGTGGAGAGAGCCAGGTAGGTGCCGGCGCCCACGCCGAGCACCACGAGCATGCCTCGTCCGCGTGCGGCGACGGCCATTGCCACACCCGTGGAGATGACCGCGACCGGCACCGCCCACGGGATCGAGTCGTCCCGGTGGCCCAGCACACCCCGGACGGTGACGGCCGCGAGCACCGAGACTCCCGCCCAGCCGGCGACCGTGGACATCGCCTCGGGGAGGCGTGTGGCGCCCAGCAGCGGGAGTGCCCGGAAGGCGAGGCTTCCGGCGCCGACCAGGAGCAGTGCGACGACGGTCGTCATGACGACCTCCTGTGCGCCAGGGCTGCCGCGCCGGCGCCGACCGCTGCGGCGAGCATGAGTGCCAGGCCCCCGTCCATCCTGACGGTCGCGACCGCGACAGCCGCGGCCGCCGAGCCGGCCGCCAGCCCAGGGCGGGTGCGCAGCTGTGGCACCACCAGTGCCCCGAGGGTCAGCGACGGCAGGAGGGTGGCGACAGGAACGTCCTCGACCCAGCGACCGACGAGCACGCCGACGCTGACCAGCGCCGGCCAACCGAACCACAGGACGAGGCCGGATCCGAAGTAGAACCGTCGGCGGGCGGCGGCGCTGCGGGCCGGGTGGCTGTGCGTCAGACCCCAGCTGGCGTCGGTGAGCATCGCGGCGGCGGCGACCCTCGACCATCGGGATGCAGTGCGCCAGTGCGGTGCCAGGGAGGCGGAGTAGGCGACCATGCGGGCGTTGATGAGCAGGCCCACCACCGCGGCGCCGAGCACGCCGCTGCCGTGCTGGAGGACCTCCAGGACCGCAAGGTGCGCCGCACCGCCGTAGATGGTCCAGATCGAGAGCCACGCAGCCACCGGGTTGTCGCTCGCGGCGACGGCGGCCCCGACGAGCAGCCCGAACGGCGCGAAGACGACCAACATCGGCGCCATCGCTCGCATGCCCGCCACCACGTCGTCGCGGTCCTTCGTCAAGACGGTCGTCTGGTCCATGAGTCCTCCTCCTGTCGTACCAGGAGGAGACTCTTCGGGAAGCGGCTTCCCTTCCCCTTCCCCCGGAGCTGCCGGACGGGAAGGGGCGAGGAAGGTCGACTACGGCGACAGGCTGAGCCCAGCATGGGGCGTCTGCGTGTGAACCGCTCCGCGGACGTGCTCGACGATGTTCTTCTGGATCTGGTCCAGGTTGCGGGCATCGGGCAGGTGGACCCGCCCGTCGAGGGTCACGAGCCTCGCGTTGCGCAGGCCCGCGACGAGCTGTTGCGCGCCCCGGAAGGGGATCAGCCGGTCGCCTCGGTAGTGCAGAACGAGTGCGGGTGCCAAGACCGCGGGCAACATGTGCGCGACATCGTGCTCGTACAAGGAGGCCAGGTAGTCAGCCGCGACGTCGGCTCGGGCCGACTCCCGGAACACTTCTGAGAGGTGCCAGGCGGCTTCGTCGCTGGCCCCCGGCCGATACAGGTCGGCGAGCAGCTTCGAACCCACGCTCCAGTGGGTCCGCGTGATCTGCACGACCATGTCGCGGAGCTCCATGTCGGAGAAGGTCCGTGGGCCGTCCGCGAACGTGCCGAACAGAACGAGCGACGTGACCAGCTCAGGTCGTTCTGCGGCCAAGGACACAGCGATCGGACCGGCACCCGACATGGCGAGCAGCGAGACCGGGGGCCCTACAGCGCGCACCACGTCGGCCAGCTCCTCCACACTCGCCTCCAGACCGAAGTCCCTGACCGGCCCCGGGGACAGACCGGTTCCAACCCGGTCGTACAGCGTCAGCGCGACGTCGTCGGTGAGCCGCTCGAGCAGCGACGAGCGAGGATCCCGGCCGGACGCGATGACGTCCAGGTTGGAGATCCAGCCGAGCAGCACGACGACCGGTGGCCCGGTGCCCGTGGTGCCGTAGGCCACGACGTCGCCAGCTCTGGTGCGTAGGTAACTGACCTGGAGATCGGGGAGCCCGCGCCCCTGCGCGACGGTGGCGGTCTCCTGCGTCTGCGTTGTCGCGTCCGGGGCGGGGGACTCCTGCAAGAGCTCGACCTGCAGCGACTGCATGAGCCGTGACGGCTCGAGACCGAGATCCTCGCGGAGGTGGTCGCGGTGGCTCTGGTACTGGTCCAGCGCCTCCGCCGTACGCCCGGTCTCGTGCAGTGCGCGCATCAGGGACGCTCTGGCGCTCTCTCTCAGAGGGTGTTCCGCCACGAACGGCTCGAGCACGGGCACGACGTCGGCGGCCCGGCCACAGGCCAGCATCGCCTCAGCCCGGCGCTCGACGGCCGTCCGGCGACTCTCCTCCAGCCGGATCGCCTCGAGCTGGGCGATGTCGGTCTCCGCGAAGCCGGCGTACGCCTGCCCCCGCCATAGTGCGAGGGCTTCCGCCAGGATGCCGGCCGCCTCCTCCGGCGGTTGCCCGGCGGCCCGGCTCACGAGCTCGCCGAAGAGGTCGGCGTCGAGGTCGCCGGGTGCCAACGCGAGCTGGTAGCCACGTTCCCGGGTCAGCAGCACGTCGCGGTCACACACCGAGCGGAGCGCACGGCGCAACTTGAACACGGCGCTGTGCAGCGCGGCCTCCGGGTTGTCCGGCAGGGCGTCTCCCCATAGCAGCGCGACCAGCCGGTCGATGCTGACCACCTCGCGGACCCGCGCGGCGAGCGCCGCGAGCAGAGCAGGCTGGCGAGTCCCCGGAAGCGGGACCGTGGTTCCTCCACTTCCGACGAGTTCGACTGCCCCCAGTACGCGCACCAGCACGGGCGGTCCTCCTGACAGCATTGTCGCGCGCTTCGAGCCGATGTCGAGGTCGGCGTTTCCACCTGTCTACCGCCGGAGGTCGAGGAGACGGAGCGGTTCCCGGACGGCTGGCCGAGCTCAGGCCGCGATCAGCGCGGCGAACAGTCCGGATGGCGGGTGCTAATCGCGGGAGAGCGCCGCCCGGAGATCGAGCCCGGCCTCGGCGAGGTTGGCCACGCCACCCTGGTCCCGGTCGATGGCGCAGACAACGGTGTCGACCTGGGCCCCTGCCTCGCGCAGGTCGGCGCAGGACTTCAGCAGGGCGCCCCCGGTCGTGACCACGTCCTCGACCAGGACCACCCGGAGCCCAGCGACGGTCGCCCCTTCGGCGACCTTGCAGGTGCCGTACGCCTTGGCCTTCTTGCGGACGAAGCAGGTGGGCAGGCCGGTCAGCTGCGACATGACGGTCGCGAGCGGGATGCCGCCGAGTTCCATGCCGGCAAGCACGTCGCACTCGGGCAGCAGCGGCACCATGGCGGTTGCCACCTCCCGGAGCAGCGTCGGGTCTGCCTCGAAGAGGTACTTGTCGAAGTACTCGCTGCTCGTCTGTCCGGAGCGCAACCGGAACGAGCCCGTCAGGTGGATCGACGCGAAGACCCTTCTCGCGAGGTCGTCGGGGTACGCCGCCGAAGGGGACCCGGTGGCCGCGCTCCGAACCGATTGCCGAGCTCAGGCCGCGATCAGCGCGGCGAAGGCGCGCTCGAAGCCGTTGCCGTGCTCCTCGAGCAAGGTCCGGTGGCTCGCCGTCAGATCCCGGCCGAGCAGACGCGTGCCGCGGTGGTCGACCCGGGCCCAGTGGCCGTGCGGGGTCCGCCAGTAGTGCACGCCGGGGACGGGTTGGCGGTGCATCCAACCGCGGCCGTGGGTCTTCACGCGGTGGTGACCACGGGCGAGAGGGGCGAGGTTCGCGGTGCTCGTCTGTCCGGGGTCGCGTCCCGGTGGTGCACCGGCCCGGTAGGGACGCACGTGGTCCAGGTCGGCGCTGCGTCCGGCGAGCGTGCCGTGGGGGAAGACCTCGACGGGGTAGCGGAGCGCGAGGTGCTCCCGCATCCGGGCCGGTGTCTGGTAACCGTCCACCGCCCAGGTCTGGTTCAGGTCGATCACCGGGGTGAGGGTGACCCGGCGATGCAGCAGCAGGTCGACCGCATGCTCGACGGTGACCGGCCCGACGCCCTCGACCCGGGCGGCGCCCCGGGTCTGGCGGTGGAGCTGGTCGAGGGACAGGTGCACGAACAAGGTCGCCGACGGGAGGAACACGTCGGGGTCGACCGTCGGGTCGATCACCAGCGCAAGCGCCGTTGGCGCCGGCGACGGCTCGTCGGCGTCGTTGTCGGCGGGGTGCAGGTCGTGCTCGCGGACCGGCCGCTCCTCCTGCCCAGCAGTCGTCTCGTGCGCTTCGCGCTGTCGGGCGTCCTGGTCCAGGACGGCTCGCTCGGCCCCGGCGAGAAGCGCTGCCGCACGGAGCGGCGTGCCGAGCCAGCCGATGGCCTTGGAGCGGAGCACGTCGACGGGGTCGTCGTCGCCATCGGCGGCCAGGATCTGCGCGATCCGGTCACACATGGCCAGGAACCCGATCGCGTCACCTGCCTGGACGCGGGCGTAGAGGGTCTTGTAGCCGTGTTCGTTCGACTGGCCGGCGCGCACGAACCTCTCCATCGCCGTCTGCACGCGACGCTGCTCGGCCTGCTCCGGGTCGGCCTCGATCACCGCCGCCTCGACCAGGCCGAGCATCCTCCCCCACGGAACCGTCCCCAGGTGGGGTGCGGTGCGGCAGTCGACGTGCCGGGCAGCGCCGAGGTCCAGGCCGGCGTTGTGCGCGGTCCGGGTGATCTGCCGGGCCTGCCAGAACCGGGCCCGTCCGTCCTGGACCGCCGTCCACAACAACGGGTGCCGGTGCCGCAGGTCGAGCACGTCACGCATCAGCGCCCGGGCGGCATGGGTCGTCGTCCCGAGCAGGACGCCGAGCTCGGTCGCGGCGAACTCCCGCACCCGCGGAGTCCCGTCACCACCGAGCCGGATGTCGCGCTCAGTCCCGTCCGGGTCGCGCACGACGTCCGGGTGGGTGGGCCGGCTGTCGACCTGGTGCAGGTCGGCCCAGTGCGCCACCAGCGCCACCTGGGTCAGCTCCGCCGCGACCAGCGCCTCCTGCGCACGCACCAGCGCGTCCGCCGTACCGGTGCCGTCCAGCTCCGGCACCTCTCCGGCGCCACCGAGAACCGACGCGGACACGTCGCTCACGACGTCTGTCTCGTCGGGTGATCGGGTGGCTGCCATGACCCCACTGTTCCAGCGACCACCGACAGAAATCGACGAGCACCCCTTCGTCCACAAGAAGATCTCGAAGACTTTCTCCCGGCGCGACGGGGGATGGTTTCGACAGGCTCCACCAGCCGGGGCTCAGCCAGGCGGGGCGGGGGCGAAGCGGACCGTGCCGTCGTCCTCGGTGCGCACGACCCGGCCCTGCGCGGCGAGCAGCTCGAGGTGCGCCAGGGTCTCCATGGAGGCCAGCGCCGCGTTGAACACGTCGAGCTCGTCCATCGTCCGGGCGTGCCGGGTCCAGGGCAGGTCGACCGCGACGTCGTACGCCGTCTGCCGGCCGGCCCGCACCGCGGCGAGGCAGAGCGCCAGCCGCTCGTCGTGGTGCGCGACGAGCTCGTCGATGCGGGCGTGCGTCGACCCGGTCACCGCGCCGTGCGCCGGCAGCAGCCGCAGGTCCGGCATTGCGCGCACCTTCGCCAGGGACGCCAGGAAGTCCCCGAGCGGCTGCTCGGCGTACGCCGGCTCGAAGCCGATCGACGGGGTGATGGTGGGCAGCACGTGGTCACCGGCGAACAGCAGGCCGGCGTCGAGGTCGGCGAAGACGAAGTGCCCCTGCGTATGGCCGGGCGTCGAGACGGCGTCGATGGTGCGGCTGCCCACCGACAGCTGCTGGTCGCGCTCCAGCCAGGTGTCGGGGTACTCGTAGTTCTCGGTCTCCGGACGGGTGCCCTCGAAGGCCTTGGCCCAGCCCCGCGCGACCCGGTCCGCGCCGGCGCGGTGCAGCTGCCGGACGGTGGGGTCGGACCCGACGCCGACCTCGCCCACCAGGTCGAGGGTGCCCTTGTCCCCCAGGCCGAGGCTGACGTGCGCGCCGACCTCCGCGGCGTACGGCGACCGCCTGCGTGTAGTGGTCGCGGTGCACGTGCGTGACCAGGAACCGGGTGATGTCGCGGACCTTGCGGTCGATCTCCGCCAGCGACTCCTCGAGCTGCCGCCGGGAGGACTCGATGGCCCAGCCACCGTCGACGAGCGTCAGCCCCTCCTCGGTCTCGATCGTGTAGACGTTCACCGCGCGCAGCCCGTCCATCGGGAGCGGCAACGGGATGCGGTGGATGCCGTCGGCGACCGGGTGGGCGCCGGGCTCGGTCCAGTGCGGTGCGTCGCTCACCCACCGAGTCTCTCAGGCAGCTCGTATCCCCCGGTCGCACCCCGCGCAGGGCGGACGTTCGGTGACCTTGGTCCCGAGCATCGGGGTGCTAAGACCGCTCCCCCGCGCACCGGACCGGGAAACGCTGGACGAAACCCGTCCCGAGGAGGACCGCCATGTGGGCACTGGAGTACGACGGACCCGGTTCGCGCGTCTGGAAAGAGGTGCCGGACCCGATGGTGCAGGCCCCCGGAGACGCGATCGTGCGCGTGGACGCCACCACGATCTGCGGCACCGACCTGCACATCCTCAAGGGGGACGTGCCCACCGTCGACCGGGGGCGGGTGCTCGGTCACGAGGCCGTCGGCACCGTCGTGGCCACCGGCGCGGGCGTGCTCGGGATCGCCGAGGGGGACCGCGTGCTGGTCTCGTGCATCACCTCGTGCGCACGCTGCCGCTACTGCCGCGAAGGCCGCTACGGCCAGTGCCTGAGCGGTGGCGGCTGGATCCTGGGCCACCGGATCGACGGGACGCAGGCGGAGTTCGTCCGGATCCCCTACGCGGACACGTCGCTGCACGTGCTGCCCGAGCAGGTCACCGACGAGGCGGCCGTGCTGCTCTCGGACATCCTGCCCACCTCCTACGAGGTCGGCGTGCTCAACGGGACGGTGCAGCCGGCGGACACGGTGGTCATCGTGGGTGCCGGGCCGATCGGCCTGGCGGCTGTGCTGACGGCCCGACTGTTCAGCCCCACCCACATCGTCGTCGTCGACCCGGTCGGGGCCCGACGTGACGCCGCGAAGCGGATGGGAGCCGACGTCGCGATCAGCCCGGACGACGACGTCCTCACCTCGGTGCGGGACCTGACCGAGTGGTCTGGGCGCGGACGTGGTCGTCGAGGCCGTCGGGATCCCGGCCACCTTCGAGCTCTGCGCCACCCTCGTGCGGCCCGGCGGGCACGTCGCGAACGTCGGGGTGCACGGCACGTCGGCGACGCTGCACCTCGAGGACCTGTGGATCAAGGACGTCACGATCACCACCGGTCTCGTCGACACCCGGACCACCCCGCAGCTGCTGGGCATGCTCGCGGCGGGCCAGATCGACGTCTCCGGGCTGGTCACCCACCGCTTCGGTCTGGCCGAGATGCAGGACGCCTACGACGTGTTCTCCCGCGCCGAGGAGACCGGCGCCCTCAAGGTCGCGCTGTTCGGGGACCAGGCACGGATGCCGTGACCTCGTCGCTCCCGAGGCAGGTGAGAATGTCCGGGTGCTGAGTGACGAGCAGATCGCGGCCCTGTCGCCGCAGGAGCGACGCGACCTGATCAAGCGGCTGGCCCGGCCGGTCGACGACATCGTGCCCGCGAAGCGCTGGCTGCGCCGCACCCGTGAGCTGCGGATCCTGCTGCTCGTCGGCAGCGCCGCCGTGCTCGTTCCGTGGATCGTCTACCTCGGGGTCACGCTGCCCCCGCAGTACGTCGCGCACAACTGGGACATCACCTGGGTCGGCTTCGACGTGCTGCTGCTGGCGATGATGGTCGCGACCGCGGTGCTCGGCTACCTGCGCCGGCAGATGCTCGTTCTCACCGCGTTCGCGACCGGGGTGCTGCTGGTCTGCGACGCGTGGTTCGACGTGATGACCTCGCACCGGGACGAGCAGACGTGGTCGGTCGTCTCCGCCGTGTTCATCGAGCTGCCGCTCGCCGCGATCCTGATCACCGGGTCGCTGCAGATCCTGCGCCTGGTCGCCGCCCGCCTGTGGGCCGTCGACGCCGGCGCGCACGCCTGGCAGGTGAAGATCCCGCTGCCCAGCGAAGCCGACACCGCCGTACGCCGGCGGCGTCCTGGTGCCGACTCGGAGTCGGCCCCGGTGACGTCGACGGAACCGCTGCGGTCCCTCTTGGTGCAGGCTCACCTCGAGCACCGAACACGCAGGTGAAGCGCCAGCTGCAGTCAGATGAGCCACATCTCGTTGTAGCCACCACGCTTCGCTCGTAGCGTGGCCTGCGATGACGACCGAGCGCACCTCCCCGGGCCTGACCTCCGGGAGCAGCGACCTGCGCCGTCTCAACGTCGCGATGCTGTTCGCCGCACTGGCCGCGTTCGGCCTGCTCTACTCCACCCAGGCCCTGCTGCCCGCCATCGGCGCGAGCTTCGGCGTCGGGCCGACATCCGCGAGCCTGACCGTCTCCGCCGCCACCGGTGCGCTCGCGCTGGCGAATCTGCCGCTGTCCTCGGTCGCCGAGTCCGTCGGCCGCGTCCCGGTGATGCGGGCCGGCCTGCTCGTCGCGTGCGTCTTCACGTTTGTCGCCGCCGCGGCGCCGCACTTCTGGGTGTGGTCGTGGCCCGCGGCCTGGTCGGGGTCTCGCTCGCGGCGGTGGTCGCGGTGGCCGTCGCTGTCGACCTCGGCGACGAGGTGCACCCCGCCGAGCTCGGCACGGCGATCGGCGTGTACGTCGCCGGCAACACGCTCGGCGGCATCTCCGGACGACTGATCCCCGGGTGGTGGAGGAGAGCAGCTCGTGGCGCGCGGCGGTCACCCTGCTCGGGGCGGTGGCCCTCGAGCATCGCTGCGCTGCCTTCACCCGGCTGCTGCCGGCCGCCCGCCGTGCGACGACGGCCCCGGTGCGCGGGCGAGCACGTCGGCGCCGTACGCGACCTGGTGCGGGACGGCGGCATCGTGCGGCTGTGCATGCTCGCGTTCCTGCTGATGGGCGGCTTCGTCGCCTGCTACAACTACCTGACGTTCCGGCTCGAGGTGTCCCCGCTGGACCTGTCCACCACGGTCACCTCGCTGCTCTTCCTCGCCTACCTCGCGGGCACGGTGAGCTCCCCGCTCGCGGGCCGCATGTCCGACCGGTTCGGCCGCCGCCGACTCGCACTGTCCGGCATCGGGGTGTCGCTGGGCGGGCTCGCGCTCACGCTGCCGGACCAGATCGTCTTCATCACCGTCGGGCCGCTGGTGTTCACCGCCGGCTTCTTCGCCACCCACTCGGTGGCCAGCTCATGGGTTTCTCCCGCGCGGGCGTACGGCGCGGGCAGGCCGCGGCGATGTACCTGCTGGCCTACTACCTCGGCTCCAGCGCCTTCGGTGCGCTGATCGGGCTCGCCTACCAGTACGACGGGTGGCCCGCCGCCGCAGCGTCCATCGGGGTGCTGTTCGCACTCGGCGCCGTAACCGTGCTCGGCATCCGGCCACCGTCGGAACGCTGACGGTGGCCGGCTGCCGGCCGATCACGAGGACGCGTCGAAAGACAGGGCCTCAGGCAGCTGCCGTGGCCGAGCCGTGCTCCAGGGCTCCCGCGACGATGTCCAGCACGTCGGCGACGAGGTGCACGGTGACGTCGCCAGCATGTCCGACGGTACGTCGTCCAGGTCGGGCTCGTTGCGTGCCGGGATGAACACTTCTTCACGCCGGCCCGCTGGGCGGCGAGCAGCTTCTGCTTGACGCCACCGATCGGCAGCACCCGACCGTTCAGGGTGACCTCGCCCGTCATACCGACCTCCGACCGCACCGGTCGGCCGGTGGCCAGCGACACCAATGCTGACACCATCGTCACGCCGGCGGTCGGTCCGTCCTTGGGCACGGCGCCCGCGGGCACGTGCACGTGGATGTTGCGGTTCAGCACCTCCGGTCGACGCCGAGCTGCTCGGCGTGCGAACGGACGAAGGACAGCGCGATCTGCGCGGACTCCTTCATCACGTCACCGAGTTGGCCGGTGAGCGTCAAGCCGTGGTCGCCCGCGGTGGCGTACGCCTCGATGAAGCAGCACGTCGCCGCCCAAGCCGGTGACGGCCAGTCCGGTCGCGACGCCGGGGACCGGCGGTCCGCTCGGCGGACTCGGGGTGAACCGCGGACGGCCCAGCAGCTCGCGCAGGTCCGGCTCGTCGACCGTGACCGAGGTGTCGGCGCCCACCGCTATCCGGTGGCCGCCTTGCGCAGCGCCTTGGCGATCAGCCGCTCCATCTGCCGCACGCCCGCCTCGCGGGTGTAGTCCGCGGCGAGCTCACGCAGCGCGGCGTCGGTGACGGTCACCTCGTCCTCGGTCAGCGCCGCCCGTTCGAGCTGCCGGGGCAGCAGGAAGTC
>CAWEMA010000014.1:0-33562 GCA_963810035.1 uncultured Actinomycetota bacterium | reverse complement strand
AGTGCCAGGGAGACGAGGAGTGGAACCGGAAGCTCATCGGCTCAGGACTCGTCGCTGCAGCTCCTGGAAGAGGGTCAGCTGAAGGCCGGCCGGTCCCTGGAGCCGCGAGTTCAGGGAGTCCCACGGAGTGCGTGTCGCCGGTGCCACCAGCTCCGCCCCCGCCTCGACCAGGTCGTGGGTGGTCTGCGCGGCGTCGGTCACCTCGAAGGCGACGCGCAGGTGCGGGCTGACGCGGCGGCCCACCTCGACCCGGTCGATCATGTCGACCTGGGCCGGGTTCGACAGCTCGAGCGTCGCTCTTCCGACGTCGAGGATGGTCACCTTCTCGCCGGCCTCGCCGTGGATCTGGAGCTCGACGTCGGCACCGAGGACGTCGCGGTAGAACCGCAGCGCCTCGTCGTAGTCGGCGGCCTCGACGACGAGCCGCATCTGCAGGACGCGGTTGCCGGTTCGTTCGGTCATGAGGAGCTCCTCTTGTCGACGCGTCTCAGGCGAGCACGTTGCTGAACGGGGTGCTGGTCCGAGTGTCGTACCGAGGGGTGGAGAAGTCGCCTGCGTAGTAGCCGTTGTGGGCGTGCACGCGAGCCGTGGTGGTGCCCGACTCTTCCTCGATGACCAGAGAGGCTGCCATTTCGTCCACTTCCTTCGTGTTCCGGCGGGGCCGGGGGTGGTGGTCTTGATGACCTGACTCTGGGCCGCGGGGCTTGCCCGTCGCTGTCCGTCCGCTGTCCGTCCCGTCGCGGCGACGTCACCCGGCGACAGCGGCGCCGGGGGACAGGGGTGCGGGCCGGCGGAGCGCGGTCACCGGGGGGAACGAGGTGGTCGTCGCGGTCGCCGGAGTGCCGTCGGGCAGGAACAGCGTCCGTACGCCGCGGTCGCTGGTTCGCCACCGGCGCTCCTGGTCGACGAGCAGGCCGGTGAGCACCGTGACGGCGACGAGCACGGCGACGGCCGCCGAGGCAGTCACCGGCAGCCGGGTCACGAGGGCGATCCCGAGGCCGGCGAGCACGCCGGCGACAGCAGCCGTGACGGCGGCGACCGCCGTGGCGGTGTGCGAGAGGTGGTGCCAACGGGAGTGCCGCTGGCCGGTCTGCCGCATGACCGCGTGCGCGTCGTCCCCGCCGGGGAGCAGCCAGTAGTGGGCCGACGCAGGCTCGATCTGCAGGTAGAAGCTGCGGATGCGCCCGATCGCCCGGGCGTAGTAGGCGTCGTGGACGGCGAGGTCCGCGAGTCGCGCGTAGCTGGTCAGCCCCAGTGCGAGCAGCGCCGGCAGCACGGCCAGCGCGAACACGACGAAGGTCTGGCCCAGCCGGTCGAGCTGGGCGACCAGCGCGAGCGCCACCGTGGCGCCGCTGACGGTCGACAGGAACAGCATGCTGCGTCCGTTCGCCTCCACGATCGTGGAGGAGCGGGCCGACTGCAGCGTGTAGTGCTCGGTGGTCAGCGCGGACAGCAGGGCAGGGCTCGGTCCGCCGGCCGGTGCTGCGCCGTCGTCCGAGCTCCGGCTCTCGGTGATGTTCATGGGTTCTCCCGGTTCGTGCGTGGTCGTGTGCCGCGACCTTCGCCGCTGCTGCTGTCGACGCCCTGTCGGAAGCCGTCCCGGTGTGGACAGCGGCCGGACAGCCCGCCGCCGCACGGTGGGGGAGTCAGAGAGCCCCGCACCCGAAGGAGAGCGCGATGCGGCACATCAGGTTGTTCGTCGGCGGCATGGCCTGCCGACGGTGCGTCCGGGAGGTCACCGCCCGGCTCCGGGACGTCCCCGGGGTGGAGACCGTGGTGGCCGACGCGGACCGGTCCGAGGTCCGGCTCAGCGGGGCGATGACGACCGCCGACGTCCTGGCCACGTTCACCGGTACGACGTACCGGCCCGAGCTGCGCGACGACGGCACCACCGCCGTGAGCCGGTGACGGCCGGACCCCGACAGCAGCGGGACAGCGGCCGGACAGCCGCGCTCGTGAACCTTCTCGCCACAGCCCACGTCGGCTGACACCTCACCAGAGAAAGGCGGACACCATGTCTTCCACCCCACCCTCCGCGGCGGGCCCGGGCAGCCGGCGCTGGCTGGCACTCGGGCTCATCGCCGCGGCGCAGTTCATGGTCATCATGGACACCTCGATCATCGGGGTCGCACTGCCCGAGATGCAGGGCGACCTGGGCTTCACCCCCGAGGGCCTGAGCTGGGTCTTCAACGCCTACGTCGTCGCGTTCGGTGGCCTGCTGCTCCTCGGCGGTCGGCTCTCCGACCTCTTCGGCGCCCGCCGGATCTTCGGCCTCGGCTGGGCGATCCTGGCCGGCGGCTCCCTGATGGCCGGTCTGGCCGACGGCGTCGGGGTCGAGCTGGCCGGCCGGGCCGTCCAGGGCGCCGGCTCTGCGTTGATCGCCCCCGCGGCACTCACCTTGCTGTTCACGATCTTCGGCGGCTCACCGAAGGAGCTGACCAAGGCGCTCGCCCTCTACGGCGCTGCGGCTCCGGCCGGCGGCACCGCGGGCGTCTTCCTCGGTGGCGTGCTCACCGAGTACGCGTCGTGGCCCTGGGTGTTCTTCATCAACCTCCCGCTCGCGGGGGTCGTGCTGCTGCTGACCCCGTCGGTCATGCCCGCCGGGATGACCCGGCGCGGGTCGCTGGACCTGGCCGGTGCCGTCACCGCCACCGCGGGCCTGGCAGCACTCGTCTTCGCCGTCGTGCGCGCCCCGCAGGCCGGCTGGACCGCGGGGTCGACCCTGCTGGCGGGCCTCGGCGGGCTGCTGCTGCTCGGCGTCTTCGTGCTGCTGCAGGCGCGGCTGCGCCACCCGCTGATGCGGCTCGGCATCTTCAAGGCGCCGAACCTGGCCGCCGCGAACGTCGCGCAGCTGATGCTCGGCGCCGCCTGGATCCCGATGTTCTTCTTCGTCAACCTCTACCTGCAGCAGGTGCTCGGCCTCGGCGCGTTCGCCAGCGGTGCGGCGCTGCTGCCTCTGACGGTCACGATCATGGTCGGGATGATCGTCGCGGCACCGAAGCTGATCGGCCGGTTCGGTCCGAAGGCGATGACGGTCGCCGGGCTCGGCACCCTGGCCGCCGGCCTGGTCTGGCTGTCCTTCCTGCGTGCGGGCGGCAGCTTCTGGGTCGACATCCTGCCCGCGAGCCTCGTCACCGCGGCCGGTATGGCGATGGCGTTCATCCCCTCGCTGGGGCTGGCCCTGTCGTCCGCCGCGCCGGAGGAGGGCGGCCTCGCCGCCGGGATCGTCAACACCAGCTACCAGATCGGCTCCGCCCTCGGGCTCGCGGCGATGACCGCCGTCGCGTCCGTGTTCGGCGCCGACCGGGTCGGGGACCTCGCCGGTCTCACGGACGGCTTCTCCGCGGGCCTGGTCGGGGCCGCCGGTATCGCCGCCGTCGGCGCCGCCCTGGCCGCCACCTGGCTGCGCTCCACCAAGCCGGCGCCTGTCGACGAGACCTCGCCCGAGGCCACCGTCGTGGCCGGCTGACCGCTCCCACCCACCGACCGCCGGCGGTCGCCGGCACACGAGCCGGCGCCCGCCGGCACACCACCACCCCACAGAAAGAGGTACCGCCATGTCCTTCATCGAGACCTACGACGTCGTCGGGATGACCTGCGACCACTGCGCACGCGCAGTCACGAGCGAGGTCAGCACCGTCGAGGGCGTCACCGACGTCCAGGTCGACGTGGCCGCGGGCCGGGTCCGCGTCACCACCGACCAGGCCGTCCCGGTCGGCAAGCTGCGCTCGGCCGTCGAGGAGGCCGGCTACACGCTCGCCCCCTGAGTCCCGTGCTCCGGCGGAGATGACACCAGGCTCCGCCGGAGCGCGGCTCCACCCCAGCTCCCCGTCGCACCCACGCCACCCCCTTCCCCCTGCCGCCTCGGAGGAGGCCACCATGACCACCCTGCTGATCACCGACGCCGCCCTCCTCGACGTCGAGACCGGAACCGTCCACCCCGGTTCCTCGGTCCGCGTCGAGGGCGAGCGGATCGTCGAGGTCGCCCACGGCCGCGCCCTCGACGCATCCCCCGACGACCGGGTCGTCGACGCCCACGGCCGCACCCTGATGCCCGGCCTGATCGACGCCCACGTGCACGCGGCGCTCACCACCCTCGACCTGGCCGCGCTGGCGCAACGGCCGCAGTCCCGCATCGGCATCGAGGCCAAGGACGTCCTCGAAGGGATGCTGAGGCGCGGCTTCACCACCGTCCGCGACGCCGGCGGCCTGGACCGCGGGATGCAGGAGGCGCTCGACGCCGGCCTGGTCCGCGGACCCCGGGTCTTCCGCTCCGGGCGTGTGCTCAGCCAGACCGGCGGACACGGCGACACCCACCCGCCGAGCAACGAGCCGCACCTGTGCGCCGGCGAGGTGGTGAGCACCCAGTTCGCGCACATCGCCGACGGGCCGGACGCCGTACGACGTGCCGTCCGGGAGGAGCTCAAGGGCGGTGCCCACCAGGTCAAGGTGATGGCCGGAGGCGGAGTCGCCACCCCCACGGACCCGATCGACATGGTGCAGTACACCGTCGAGGAGATCCGTGCCGCCGTCCAGGAGGCGGCGTCGCGACGCACCTACGCGTTCGCCCACGCCTACGTCCCGGACGCCATCATCCAGGCCGTCGAGGCCGGCGTCCGGTCCATCGAGCACGGCAACCTGCTCGACGAGCACGCCGCCGCGGTGATGGCCGCGCACGGCACCTTCCTCGTGCCCACCCTGGTCGTCTACGAGCAGATCGCCGAGCTCGGCCGGCAGTGGGGGTTCCCCGCGGCGAGCCTCGCGAAGCTGGACGACGTGCGGGCCGCCGGCCAGCGGGCCATCCGGCTCGCCCTGGCCGCCGGGGTCCGCGTCGGCTTCGGCACCGACCTGCTGGGCGAGACGCACGCCGCGCAGAGCCGCGAGCTGCTGCTGCGCGCCGAGGTGCAGAGCCCGATCGACGTGCTGCGCTCGGCCACCGTGGTCAACGCCGACCTGCTGAACCGTGCCGGCGAGCTCGGGGTCGTCGCACCGGGTGCACGGGCCGACCTCCTGCTGGTCGACGGCGACCCGCTGGCGGACCTGTCCGTGCTGACCCGCCACGAGGAGGCGCTGCACCTCGTCGTCCGCAACGGCGAGGTCGTCGTGGGTGGAGCCGCGGCATGAGGCGGCTGGTCGACCTCAGCCACCCCATCGCCCCGGGCCAGATCACCCACCCGGGCATGCCGGCACCCCGGTGGCGGGCCTTCCGGAGCCGCGACGACTACCGCAGCTCCACGGGCACCGAGTTCCAGGTCGACGAGGTCGTGATGGTCGGCAACACCGGCACCTACCTCGACAGCCCGTTCCACCGGTTCCCCGACGGGGCAGACCTCGCCGGCCTGCCGCTGGCCGCGGTGGCCGACCTGAAGGCCGTCGTCGTCGACGTGCGCGACCAGCGGGTCGTCGACGCCACCGCGCTGGCCTCGCGGCTCGGGGACGTCCCGCTGCTCGGTGTCGCCGTGCTGCTGCACACCGGCGGCGACGTGGCCTGGGGAACCCCCGAGTACGCCGTCGACGCGCCCTTCCTGGCCGCGGACGGTGCCGCCTGGCTCGCTTCGCGGCGTCCCGCCCTGGTCGGCATCGACGCGGTGAACATCGACGACCTCGACGACCCCGCGCGACCCGCGCACACCCGGCTGCTCGGCAGCGGGGTGCTGGTGCTCGAGCACCTCACCGGCCTCGCCGCGCTGCCCGGCCAGGGCGCCCGGCTCCACGCCGCACCGCCCGCCTGGTGCCGGATCGGCACCTGGCCGGTCCGGGCGTACGCCGTACTCCCGGGTGACGCTCCGTGACCGGGCTCGCGTCGACGCCGCTGGACGGGCTGGCCTCCGCAGCGCTCAGCGCGTCGGCCGCGGCGGCGTCACCCTGACCGTGCGGCCTGGCCAGGTCCCGCCGCCCGAGAGCTGACCCGCGCACAGGTGGACAGACGCGACAGCGCCGCGAACAACCTGACCGCACCACTCCTTCCACCGTCAGGAGAAGCCATGACCACCACCGCCGCCCCTGCGGCCGACGCCGCGACGGCCGCCACCGAGACGTGCACGCTCGACATCGGTGGCATGACCTGTGCGTCCTGCGTCGGCCGCGTCGAGAAGGCGCTGCTCAAGCTCGACGGCGTCGCCGACGCCCGGGTCAACCTCGCCACCGAGGCAGCCTCGATCACCTACGCCCCGGAGCTCGTCCGGCTCGACGAGCTCACCGCGGCGGTCACCAAGGCCGGCTACACCGCGACCCCGCGCCGTGAGGTCGCGCAGGACGCGCGCCACTGCGGTCGACGCCGGTGACACCGACGACCGGGATCTCGAGCTGGCGCGGATGAAGCGCAAGTGGCAGGTCGCCCTCGGCACCGGTCTCGGCCTCATGGGGCTGATGTACGTCCCGCTCTACATCGACACGATGGACTGGCTGATGCCGGCCATCTTCGTCGTCGCCACCGCGGTGCAGTGGTGGGCCGGGCGCAGCATCTACGCCTCGGCGTGGGCGGCCGCCAAGCACAGGGCGACCAACATGACCACGCTCGTCGCGCTGGGCACCGGGGTGGCCTGGGGCTACAGCACCTTCGTCACGCTGTGGCCCGGCGTCGCGGAGAGCTGGGGCCTGCCGCTGCACGTCTACTACGAGACGTCGCTGATCATCGTCGCCCTGGTGCTGGCCGGGAAGTGGATGGAGGGCCGGGCGAAGAAGCGGACCGCCGCCGCCGTCACCGCCCTGGTCGGCCTCGCCCCCAAGACCGCCCGCGTCGTCCGCGGCGACACCGAGGTCGACATCCCCGTCGAGGAGGTCGCCGTCGGCGACACCGTCCGGATCCGCCCCGGGGAGAAGATCCCCGTCGACGGGGTCGTCGTCACCGGCACCACCACCGTCGACGAGAGCATGCTGACCGGGGAGAGCATCCCGGTCGAGAAGGCAGCTGGCGACGCCGTCATCGGCGCCACGCTCAACACCACCGGCTCGGTGCTGATCCGCACCACCGCGGTCGGCGACGACACGGCGCTGGCCCAGATCATCCGGCTCGTCGAGGACGCCCAGGGCTCCAAGGTCCCGATGCAACGACTCGCCGACAAGGTGTCGTCGGTGTTCGTGCCCGCGGTGATCGTCGCCGCGGCCGCCACGTTCGTGCTCTGGGCGCTGTTCGGCCCCGAGACCGAGAACTTCACCATGGCG
Source organism: uncultured Actinomycetota bacterium (assembly GCA_963810035.1). GTDB lineage: Bacteria > Actinomycetota > Actinomycetes > Propionibacteriales > Nocardioidaceae > Nocardioides_B. The sequence goes on along the minus strand of CAWEMA010000014.1, from coordinate 26,398 downwards.
ATCACCACCACCATCGCCGTGCTGATCATCGCCTGCCCCTGCGCCCTGGGCCTGGCCACCCCGACCGCCGTCATGGTCGGCACCGGCCGCGCCGCCGAGCTGGGCATCCTGATCTCCAACGGCGAGGCACTCGAGCAGGCACGGCGCCTCACCGCCGTCGTCCTCGACAAGACCGGCACCATCACCCAGGGCCGCCCGGCGCTGACCGCCGTCACCACTGTCGACGGCTTCGACGAGGACGACGTGCTCGGCCTGGTCGCCGCCGCGGAGACCGGCAGCGAGCACCCGGTCGCGCACGCCATCGTCACGCACGCCCGCGAGGGCGGGCTGGAGCTGCCCACCGTGGAGTCGTTCGAGGCGGTCCCCGGGCACGGGCTCGAGGCGCGCGTCGCGGGCCGACAGCTGCACATCGGCAACCTGAAGCTGATGGAGCGCGAGGGCATCGACGTCACCGAGCTGGTCTCGATCGCACAGAGCGCGGCTTCCCGCGGCGAGACGCCGATGTACGTCGCGGTGGACGGCCACCCCGCAGCGGTCCTCACCGTCGCGGACCCGGTGAAGCCCGAGTCGGCCGAGGCGGTCGCCCAGCTCGAGGCCCTCGGCCTCGAGGTGTGGATGATCACCGGCGACAACGCCGCCACCGCGCAGGCCGTGGCCGCCCAGGTCGGCATCACCCACGTGATGGCCGAGGTGCTGCCCGCGGACAAGGCCGCCAAGGTCACCGCGCTGCAGGAGCAGGGCCACGTGGTCGCGATGGCCGGCGACGGCATCAACGACAGCCCGGCGCTGGCCCAGGCCGACCTCGGCATCGCCATCGGCACCGGCGCCGACGTCGCCATCGCCGCCTCCGACGTCACCCTGATCGGCGGCGACCTGCGCGGCATCGTCTCCGCGATCGCGCTGTCCCGCCGGACCGTCACCACCATGAAGCAGGGCCTGGCCTGGGCGTTCGGCTACAACGTCCTGCTGATCCCGGTCGCCGCCGGAGCCCTGTACGCCTGGGACGGCCTGCTGCTCGACCCGGTGCTGGCCTCCGCGGCCATGGCGATGAGCTCGGTCAGCGTGCTGTCCAACGCGCTGCGGCTGCGCCGGTTCCGCCGGCCGGGCTCGGTCGGGGAGATCCTGCACCCGCCGCTGCGCAGCCGGGTCGGCCAGTACGCCTACCTCACCGGCGTCGCGGTCGTCGCGCTCGCGATCGGCGGCGGCCTGACCGCGGTCAGCAGGATGGACTTCGCCTCGCGCGGCATGAACGGCACGCTCGCCTGGGCCCAGTCCACCGGCATGCCGATGCGTCCCGCGATGAGCGTGATGATGACCGCCGACGTACCTCCGGCCGAGGCGGCCGAGGCCGGGCTCGACGTCCAGCTGCACGTCCCCGACGACACCCGCGCGGGCGTCCCGACCCGGGTCACCGCCACCGTGGTGGACGCCGGGACCGGCGAGCCGGTCGAGGACCTGACCCGCAGTCACGAGGCGTGGATGCACTTCATCGCCACCCGCGAGGACCTGGGCACGTTCACGCACGTGCACCCCGAGCCCACCGGGCGACCCGGGGAGCTGGCGGTCGAGGTCACGTTCCCGACCGCAGGCACCTACATCGTCAACACCGAGTTCCGCCAGCGCGGCCAGATGGGCGACGTGCACCAGCGCCAGCTCGTCACCGTCGGCGGCGACGCCCCGGCACCGACCGTGCTGCGCGCGAGCCCGCGCGTCACCGTGGTCGACGGGGTCGAGGTCGAGCTGGAGGGCGAGGTACGCGTGGGGGAGACGAGCGACCTGCACTTCGCGTTCGCCGACGCCGCCACCGGACGTCCGATCGACGACCTGCAGCCGTTCCTCGCGGCGGCCGGCCACATCGTGGTGATGCGCGGCGACGGGGCCACCTTCGCCCACGAGCACGCCGAGGTCGAGGACGACCAGGGCCGTCCGGTGTTCGCGATGCCCGGGCAGCAGTTCGGGCCCGAGCTGAAGGTGCACGCCCAGTTCGACGCCCCCGGCGTCTACCAGCTCTGGGGTCAGTTCCGTCTCGCCGACGGTGACGTGCTGACGGTGCCCTTCACCGTCGAGGCGTCCTGACCCCAGACATGCCGCCGGCCCGAGCCCAGACCCCGCTCGGGCCGGCGGCCCGTTCTCGACCTCAGGAGAGACCGTGACCGAGACCGCCCACGTCGACGCCACCGCGCTGCTCCAGCGGCTCGGTGGCCGGCAAGGAGTGGTGGACGGGGCGCTGCCGCCCTTGGTGTTCCTCGCCGTGCACGCGGTAGCCGGCTTCTGGTCCCACGAGCAGACCACCCTGCGGCTGGCCGTGCTGGCGTCCGTGGCCGTCGCCACTGTCCTGGTCGTCCTCCGGCTGCGGCAGCGCCAGCCGCTGAAGGCGGTGCTCCGCGGCCTGGCCGGGCTGGCAGTGGCGGTGGCGTTCGCGCTGTGGACCGGGGAGGCCCGCGACTACTTCCTGCCCGGCATCTGGGTCGACGGCGCCTACGCGGCCGGTCTCGCCGGGTCGGCCGCCGTCGGCCGGCCGCTGGTCGGCCTCGCCTATGCCGCGCTGCACCGGATGGGGCGGACCTGGCGTCACCAGCCCGCCCTGCGGCGGGTCCTCACCGTGGCGACGTGGGGCTGGGCACTGGTCTACGCCACCCGCGCCGGCGTACAGGCGTACTTCTACGCAGTCGACCAGCCGGAGCTGCTCGGCATCGGCAAGCTGCTGCTCGGCTGGCCCCTGACCGTGGCCGCGGTGGTGCTCACGCTGGGCGCCGCGAGACGGGCCCGCACGGGTCATTGCCCGACCGCCGAGCCTCGGGCACGATGAAGCCGATGGGGGATGGGAGCGCCGTGGACGAGGTGCGTTACCGGCTGCTTGGCCCGATGGAGATCTCCGTCGCAGGCACGCCGTCGAAGCTGCCGGGGGCCGCCGAGCGTGCCCTGATGGTGCAGCTCCTCCTCTCCCCGGGACGGACGCTGCCCGCCACCTTGCTCGTCGACCGGCTCTGGTCGGAGTCGACGCTGCCCGTGGACCCGATGAACGCCCTCCAGATCCGGGTCTCCAAGCTCCGGCGAGCCCTCAAGGCGATGGGTGTCGAGGACGTCGTCGCCCGCGAGGGCGTGGGCTACCGGGCCGACGTCGCGCCGGCCCAGGTGGACGCGCTCGACTTCGAGGCCCGGCTTCGCGCGGCCCGGTCCGCGGCTGCCTCGGCGGACGGCCACGACGTCGGGCACCTGGAGGCGTACGACGCAGCGCTCGAGCTGTGGCGGGGGGAGCCGCTCACCGACTTCAGCACCGAGCAGTGGGCGACCGTCGAGGCGGCCCGGCTCAACGAGCTGCGGCTCGCCGCGCTCACCGAGCGCGCGCAGGTGGCCCTGGGTCTCGGCCGGCACCTGGAGGTCGCGGCCGACCTGGAGCCCCTGGTCGCGCACGACCCGACGCTGGAGTCGCTGGCCGGCCTGCTGATGGTGGCGCTCTACCGCGGCGGCCGGCAGGCCGACGCCCTCGACGTGTACGCACGCACCCGCGACATGCTCGACGAGGCCCTCGGCCTGGAGCCCTCGGTGTCGCTGCGGTCCCTGCACGAGCGGGTGCTGCGCCAGGACGCCTCGCTCGGCAGCCAGCCCGACCTCGCCGCCCCGGCGCCCGTCACGGCTCCCACCGGCCGGCGCCGCGACGAGGCGCCGGAGGCGCCCACCAACCTGCCGGCGGTGGTGCGGCCGCTGATCGGCCGCGACAACCAGCTCGACTCCCTCACCGAGCTGCTCGGCGGGGTGCGCCTGCTGTCCCTGATCGGCCCCGGCGGCGCCGGGAAGACCTCGCTCGCGCTGGCCGATGGTCGTGCGGACGCGCGAGGCGTTCCCCGACGGGACGATCGGCGTGCGGCTGGCCTCCGTCGAGCGTCCCGACCAGGTGCCGCTCGCGGTCGCCGACGCTCTCGGCGTCCCGCTGGACGGGGCCGCGGTGGACCGGGACGTCCGGGAGCGGCTGGTCTCCTACCTGGCGCGCCGCCGGATGCTGCTGCTGTTCGACAACTGCGAGCACGTCGTCGACGCCGCCGCCGGGCTGATCGACGAGATCCTCGGTCGCTGTCCCGCGGTCACCGTGCTGGCCACCAGCCGTGAGGCACTGGCCGTGCCGGACGAGGTGCAGGTGTCCGTCGGCCCGCTCGAGACCGCGCCCGAGGGGACGCCGGCAGCCCAGGTGCTGCAGTTCCCGGCGTCACAGCTCGTGGTGGAGCGGGCGCGCGCCGTACGCCCCGGCATGGTGCTCGACGAGGCGGCGCTGCATGCCGTCGCCCGGATCGCCCGGGCGCTCGACGGGATCCCGCTCGCGCTCGAGCTCGCCGCGGCGCGGGTGGCGTCGATGTCGCCGGTCGAGATCGCCGGACGGCTCGACCAGCGGTTCAACCTGCTCACCTCCGGCGCCCGCACGGCGGAGGCGCGTCAGCAGACCCTGCGGGCGACCGTCGACTGGAGCTACGCGTTGCTCGGTGAGGTGGAGCAGCGCGTGTTCGACCGCCTCTCGGTGTTCCACGGCGGCTGGACGCTGACCGCCGCGGAGGCCGTCGTCTCGGACGAGCGGATGGCGCCGGGTGCGGTGCTCGACACGATCGGCCGGCTCGTGGAGCGGTCCATGGTCGTCGTGGAGCCGGGTCCGACCACCCGCTACCGGATGCTGGAGACGTTGCGGCAGTACGCCGCCGAGCAGCTGGCCGCCGGCGGCGGGACCGCGACGCTGGCCCGACGTCACGCCGACTACTTCCACGACTTCACGCTGCGGGCCGAGACCGACCTGCGCGGACACGGGCAGCGGGAGGCGCTGCGGCGGCTGCGCGAGGAGCAGCCCAACATCCGGGCCGCGCTGGGCTGGCTCGCCGACGCCGCGGGCGACCGCGACGCCGCGCTGTCGATGGCCGGGTCGCTCGGGCTGTTCTGGCACCTCGGCCGGCACCTGGAGGGTCGCGAGGTGCTCGCCGGACTCCTCGCCGTCGAAGGCGGCGGAGCGGCGGCGCGGGCCCGGGCGCTGCAGGCGGTGTCGCTCGTCGAGCGGCCGCGGGCCTGCCTCGTGCACCCCCATCCCCGGTGCGCGGAGACCGCGCGGGAGAGCCTGGCGATCTTCGAGGACCTCGGCGACCCGTGGCGGGCCGCGTTGTCGCGCGTCCTGCTCGCCGTCGAGGGCGTGACCGGAGCCGACCGGGAGACCTCCGAGCGGCTGCTGCAGGAGGCCGAGGAGCAGTTCGCGCGCGACGGCGACGCGTGGGGCGCGGCCGTGATCGGGTTCGTGCGCATGGAGACCGCGTTGAAGCGTGGCGACGAGGCGTTCGCCGTACCGACCGGCCGGGCGACCGCGGCGGCCTTCCGCGACCTCGACGACCCCTGGGGGCTCTCGGCGATCCTCTACCACCTCGGCTGGGGGCTGCGGCAGTTCGGGCGCTACGAGGAGGGCTCCCGGGTGCTCGAGGAGGCCATCGACGTCGCGGCGAGCGCCGGCCTCTACAACACCGTGCAGTGGGCACTGGCCGACCTCGGGGTCGCCCAGCTCCACCTCGGCAACACCGATGCCGCGCGGGACCTGTTCGGGCGGGCCGCGGCGGCGTCGGAGGCGGTCGGCGACGGCGCGGGTGAGGTGCTGGCCGGCTACGGGCACGGACTGCTGGCCCGGGTGGACGAGGACTGGGACGAGGCGCGCCGCCGCTTCGAGACCGCCCTCACCGGGTTCGGCACGCTGGGCACGCCGGTGATGCAGGGTGCCGCGCTCGCCGGCCTCGCGCGCTGCGACGAGGCGGCGGGAGACCTGGACCTCGCCGGCCGGCGGTTCACCGAGGTGCTGGACATCGCCCGGACCGTGGGCGAGCCCGGCCTGGTCGCGACAGCCCTGGAGGGGCTGGCCAGGATCGCCGCCGCCGGGGGCGATCGCGACGCCACCCAGCGGCTCCTGGCCGAGGCGGGGGCGGTGCGCAGCTCGGCCAGCCGGCCCGCGCCGCCGTACGAGCGTCGCGACCTCGAGGCGCACGCGTTCTCGGGCAGCTCCTCCTGATCTGACCGGCTCCGGACGACGGGGAGGGCCCCGGCGCCAGCCGCACCGCCACCAGGAGCTCGCACCCAGCGTGCAGGTTTTCACTGCTGCACAAACGTGCAAAAAGACCCGGAGTGCGAGGTATGTACAAGTTTCGGGTCCGCGGGACATTCTGGCCGTCTCCGGCGCCGACCGGCGCCACCTGACCATCCTCGGAGACACAGATGCGCATTGCACGCATGGGCGCCGTCGTGGCGACAGCGATCCTGGCCACCACGACCGCGATGACCGGCTCGGCGAACGCGAGCCACGCCTGGGGCAACTACCACTGGGCCCGCCAGTCCAACCCGTTCACGCTCGCCACGGGCGACAACGTCAGCACCGCCTGGGACAGCTACCTCGACCGTTCCGTCGGTGAGTGGAGCCAGTCCAGCGTGCTCGACCTCGTCAAGGTCACCGGCGGCACCACCGGCAAGCTGTGCAAGGCGACGCTGGGCCGGGTCGAGGTGTGCAGCGCCTCCTACGGCCGCAACGGCTGGCTCGGCCTGGCCAGCATCTCGATCACCGGGGGAACCCACATCACCCAGGGCACGGTGAAGGTCAACGACACCTACTTCGCGATGGCGCAGTACAACACCCCCGACGAGCGCGCCCACGTGATGTGCCAGGAGATCGGCCACACCTTCGGTCTGGGCCACACCAGCGAGGACGGCTCGACGCAGAACACCTGCATGGACTACTCGCAGAGCCCCACCAGCACCTCGCCGAACGCGCACGACTACGCCCAGCTCGAGACCATCTACAGCCACCTCGACTCGACCACCACGGTGGGCGCGACGAGCACGGCCAAGTCCCCCCAGGTCGGGAACGACCGCTCCTCGTGGGGACGTGAGGTGGACCGCAGCGCCGACGGCGGCCACTCGACCTTCGTCCGGGACTTCGGCCACGGCAACCTCGTCGTCACCGAGGTCACCTGGGCCAACTAGCCCGGGTCCCGCGCCCTGACACGGAAGTGCGGCCGAGGTGAGTTGCAGCCACGGCCATGACACGAGCGGCCCCCACAGTGTCTGTGGGGGCCGCTCGCGTCTGCCGGGCGAACTCACCGAGCCTGTCCAGGGCTCCTCAGGATCCGAGCATTGCCTGCATCTTCTCGATCTCGGCCTGCTGGTCCTTCTCGACCTGCTGGGCCAGTGCCAGCGCCTCCGGGTTCTCCCCGTTGGCTTGCTCGGTGCGGGCCATCTCGATGGCGCCTTCGTGGTGGTCGATCATCGACGTGAGGAACATCTGGTCGAACCCGTCCCCGGTGGCCCTCGCGAGCTTGTTCATGGTCTCGGCGTCCATCATCCCGGGCATCCCGCCCGCCGCGTCGCCGTGGCCCATGTCGCCGTGGTCCATCGAGTCCGTGGGCGGGTCCTGGCCCCAGGCCTCGAGCCAACTGGTCATCCGGTCGATCTCGGGCCCTTGGGCCGCCGCGATGTCGTCGGCGAGCCCCTTCACCTCGGGGCTGCCTGCGTGGTCCGCAGCCAGCTCCGCCATCTCCACCGCCTGCTGGTGATGCGGGATCATGTCGGTCGCGAAGCTGACGTCAGCGTCGTTGAACTGGTCGGCGCTGTCGTTGTCGCCGCAGGCCGACAGCGCGGACGTCGCCACCATCAGGGCAGCCGCAAGGGCAAGTGTCTTCTTCATGTCGTGGTACTCCTGGTCTGTCGTGGGCATGGCGAGGAGCCGGGACGACGGCAGAGCCTGGTCCCGGTGGCCTCCTCAGCAGCGTCGGACAGACAGGAGTGCCGGCGAAGGTGGGTCGCGGTCACGGCCGCGCGGGGCCGACCGCTGCGCAACGCTGAGCCACCGGGGCGCCACGCCGATGAAGGGGAGCCCGTGGGCTCGTCGGACCAGCAGCATCAGGACGGAGGCGACGAGCACGCCCACGCACAGCGACATGACCGAGGAGAGGTCGCCGGCCGGAGCCAGACCGGAGGGCGCGGCCGAGACCACAGGGCCTTCGGGGGAGAACTGCTCCTGATCGGCGCTAGGCATCATCGGGGAGCCTTCGCCCGTCGCTGATGCGAAGGTCGAGGAGTGGTGGGTCATGCCGACCATGGGGTTTCCCGCGACGCCGTGTGAGTCGAGGGCGTGCATCGCGAGGACGCCGCCGAGAACGACGAACAGCAGCAGGAGGCCGGCCCCGTTCGGGGGCCGGCGCTGTTGTGTCGGTGACGTCATCGTCATGGAGTCTAGGCAGCGGGGGTCTTGCGCTCGTGACGGCGCTAGGGGGTGGGCTGCAGCTCCCGGGCGGCTGGTTCGGGGCGAGGCGGCTGCTCGGGCAGCGGAAGTCGCTTGAGCATGAGTGCGTTGACGGCGACGAGGAAGCTGGAGCCGGACATCGACAGGGCGGCGATCTCGGGCCGGAGCACCAGCCCGAACGCGGGCTCGAACACTCCGGCGGCGATCGGGAGCGCGATGGCGTTGTAGCCGACGGCCCACCCGAGGTTCTGCCGCATCTTGCGCAGCGTGCCGCGTCCGATGGTCAACGCGGTGGGTACGTCGAGCGGGTCCGAGCGCATCAGGACAAGGTCGGCTGTCTCGATGGCGACGTCGGTGCCGGTGCCGATCGCGATGCCGATGTCCGCTGCCGCGAGGGCCGGGGCGTCGTTGACGCCGTCGCCGACCATGGCGACGCGACGGCCGGCCTGCTGCAGCTCGACGACCTTGCTCGACTTGTCCTCGGGGAGGACCTCCGAGATCACGGTGTCGATGCCGAGCTCGTCGGCGATGCGTTGAGCCGTGGCCTGGTTGTCCCCGGTGAGCATGACCACCTCGACCCCGGCCCCGTGCAACGCGGTGACGGCGGCGGCTGAGGTCTCCCGCACCGCGTCGGCGATGCCGACCACACCGCAGGCAACGCCGTCGACGGCGACGAGGACCGCTGTGCGTCCGCCCGCTGCGATCTCGTCGCGTGGCCGCGCGAGCCGTCCGAGGCCGACGCCCTCCGTGTCCATGAGGCGGCGGTTGCCGACCAGCACCCGGTGGCCGTCCACCAGGGCGACGGCACCGTGGCCGGCCACGTTGCGGAAGTCGCTCGCGCGCAGCCGCGGTACGTCGGCCCGGTCCGCGTGCTGGGCGACCGCCTGAGCGAGAGGGTGCTCGGACTCGCGCTCCACGGCCGCCGCGAGGGCGAGCAACCGTCGTTCGTCCAGGCCCGCGACGATCACGTCGGTGACCTCGGGTTCGCCCTTGGTCAGTGTGCCGGTCTTGTCCATGACGACGGTGTCGATCCTGGCGGAGGTCTCCAGGGCGGTGGCGTTCTTGAACAGGATGCCCCGCCGGGCACCCAGCCCGGACCCGACCATGATCGCGGTGGGGGTGGCCAGCCCGAGTGCGTCGGGGCAGGTGATGACGACGACGGTGATGGCGAAGAGCAGCGCCTCGTTGACGGAGCGGCCGGCCGCGAGCCAGGCCAGGAACGTACCGGTCCCCGCGACCAGCGCGACGAGGACCAGCCAGAACGCGGCCCGGTCCGCGAGGCGCTGTCCTGGCGCCTTGGAGTTCTGCGCCTGCTGCACGAGCGCCACGATCTGGGCCAGCGCGGTGTCGGCGCCGACCTTGGCGGCGCGGACCCGCAGCGTGCCGGTGGTGTTGACGGTGGCGCCGATGACCGGGTCGCCCGGCGCCTTGTGCACCGGCAGGCTCTCGCCCGTCACCATCGCCTCGTCGACCTCGGACTCGCCTTCCTCGACGACCCCGTCGGTGGCGATCTTGGCGCCGGGCCGGACCAGGAGCAGGTCTCCGACGACGACCTCCGCCGTGGAGACCTCGACCGCTTCACCGTCACGGATGACGAGGGCCCGGGGCGGCGCCAGGTCGAGGAGCGTGCGGATCGCGTCGTTGGCGCCGCCGCGGGCGCGCATCTCGAACCAGTGGCCGAGCAGCACGAACGCGGTCAGCACGGTGGCCGCCTCGTAGAACACCTCACCGCCACCGGTGAGGGTGACCCCGAGCGAGTACAGCCAGCCCGCGCCGACGGCGACCGCGACGAGCACCATCATGTCGAGCGTCCGCGCGCGCAGGGCCCGCCAGGCACCGTCGAAGAAGATCCAGGCGGAGTAGAGCACCACCGGCAGCGACAGCAGCAGGCCGAACACGTCGTCGCGGAGGCCGAACGGCGTGGCTGCGTCGAAGCCGAGCACGTCCCGGCCGATCGGGGACCACAGCAGGATGGGCACCGACAGCAGCGCGGCGACGAGGAACCGGTTGCGCATGTCGCGGACCATGTCTGCCATCGACATGGACCCGTGGCCACCGTGGCCCATCGCGTCGTGCGGTGAGCTCACCGGGGACGCGGGGGTGAGGTCGTGACCCGTGTGCGCCTCGTGGTGGACGTGCTCTTCCGGCCCATCGACGGCCCCGGGCTCGGTCATCGGGTCGCAGATGTGGTGGGGCACCGACTGGCCGGCGCAGTGGTACCCGCAGTCGCGTACCCAGTCGCGCAGCTCGGTCATGCTCGTGCGGTCGGGGTCGTAGGTGACGGTCGCGGTCTGCGACACCGGGCTCGCGTCCACCGTGAGCACACCGGGTCGCCGGGACAGGACGGCTTCGACGACGTTCTTGCTCGAGGCCCACTGAACCCCGGACACCTCCAGAACCGCAGTCGCGGTGCCGCGGAGGGGCGCAGGCTCGTGGCCGTGCTGTCGGCCGTAGTGCTCGTGGTCGGTCATGACGTCACCTCTTGGACGGTGGCTCGTTGTGTCCGCGGACGGTGCGGGCTCGCGGTTGTTGCTGCCGTGGAGCCGGCCTTTCAGCGACAGGCTTTCGGTCACGAACTGCGAGTGGGATGAGGTCTCGTCAAGGTTCCATGAAGATCGCGGGATACGAGAACTGTCAGCCCGCGTCGTCTCCGAAAAAGGGACCTCTGACCCTGGGGTGTCCGTGACCTGGGTCACATACTGACCCCGTGCTCAGGGGCATGGCGGAAGTCGCTCGGCCCGAGATGCGCGGAAAGCCATCCGGGTCTCCGTCCGCAGCGCCGGCCGAGGGTTGCTGGTGACGGTGCTAGCGCTCCTGAGCGTGACGGTCGGGGCGCCGGGCGCCCTGGGCCACGGCGGGGACGAGTCCGAAGAGGGCTACGTCCTCGTCCAACAGGCACTGGCTCACCTGGCGCATGACACCAGCCACGTGGGCATGGAGCTCGCGATGGAGAAGGTCGACGACGCGCTGGGCGCCGAAGACCAGGAGGGTGTCGCGGTCGCGGAGGTCGAGAGGGCCATGCAGGCACTCGAGGCGGACCAGGTCGGCCGGGCCCGCAGCCTGCTGCAGACGTCCATCGAGGGCGCACTGAGTGAGCTGCCCCCGGCCGTGGGGGAGCAGACCGGGACCACCGTGGTGGCGCCGGCCCTGGAGAGGCAGGGAGATCTGACGGGACGGGACTGGTGGTTCCTGGCGGTGTCGGCGGCGGCCCTGCTCGCAGGGGTCGTGCTGGCTTACCGCTTCCGCCCCTCCGACACGGTCGCCGACCTGCGCCGGCGGCTGTTGGCGAGTCCCGACGCCGGCGGGGTGCACCCGCAGGGCGGGAGCTCGTGATGGCTACGCTCCGGGACCCGGCCTCGGCGGCACTGCCTCGAAGTCGTGCGCGCAGGGTGATCGACGTGGTGGACGACCGCCTGGGCATCACGGCGCTGGAGTACCCGGTTCCCGAGCATGCCAACAACCTGGCGTGGAGTCTGGGTGGGGTGACAGCGGCCGCCTTCGCGCTGCTGATCGTCACCGGAATCCTGCTCGTGCAGTTCTACAACCCGGTGCCGGAGGCGGCGAACGAGTCGGTGCGGGACATGGTCACCGACGTGTGGGGGATGGCCTTCGTGCGTGCCCTGCACTTCTGGGCAGCCCAGGCGATGTACGTCACCGCGGCCCTGCACCTCATCCGGGTCTTCATCACGGGCTCCTACAAGCGGCCGCGCGAGGGCAACTGGCTGGTCGGCGTCGCGATGTTCGGTCTAGTCATCCTGGGCCTGTTCACGGGCACCGTCCTCAAGTGGGACCAGGAGGGCTTCGAGGCACTCGGGCACAACCTCGAGGTCGGGAAGCTCCTCGGTGGGGCCGGTCTCTGGTTCTCCGCGGAGTTCGCCGACCGGGTCCCGATCCTGGTCCGGCTGTACGGCGCCCACGTGGTCATCATCCCCGGCCTCATCATGGTCCTCGTCACGCTGCACGGCCTCCTGGTCAAGCGGCACAGGATCTCACCGCACCCGTCACTGCCCACCGACGCATCCGGCGCGCAGGCGCCGGCCGACGAGCCCACCGAGCCGTTCACGCACCACCTGCGCCGTATCGCTGCCTTCGGGCTCGTGCTGACCGGCGCCCTGGGCATCCTGGCGGTGCTGGTGCCCCCGGCGGTCGGCCCGGCTCCGGTCGCGGGACTGGAGATCACCAAGCCACCGTGGAACTTCTGGTGGATGTTCACCCTGGAGAACTGGTTCGGACTCTCCGGCATCTTGTACGGCGGGGGAGCACTGTTCCTGCTGCTGACGATCCTCCCGTTCGTCGACCGCAACCCGAACCGGCTGTGGAGCAGACGTCCCGTCGCCATGGCGATCGGAGGGGTCTGCCTGCTCGCAATTGTCGTGCTGACCATCCTGATGGCGTTCACCGAGACCCAGACCCACCTGGAGATGTAGCCATGACGCGAGCACCGGCCAGCCGTCCGCCCTCCCGACGGGCTCATCGCTCGTTCTGGGTGCTGCTCTGCGTCGCCGTCCTGGCGACCGGGTCGCTCAGCTCGGCTCTCGCCCTGCCGCCAGGACCGCTCGCCGGGCTCCGTGTAGCTGCCAGCGGTGTCGTCCTGGTCGTCGCGGTCGCGCTTGCGGCACGTGTCCTGGTCGTCGCCGAGCGGGCGCGTCGCCGGCAGAACCGCGCGGAGCTGACCCATGCAACAGCTGATGACGTGGCGTCCTGAGCGAGAGGTCAGCGCTCGACCGCTGGTAGACGGACCGTGAACGTCGAGCCGGCGCCGGGGCCGGGGCTGGTGGCCGAGATTTCGCCGCCGTGTGCCTCGACGAGTGCCTTCGCGATGGCGAGCCCGATTCCGGAGCCGCCGTGGTTTCGATCGCGGGCCGAGTCGACTCGGTAGAACCGGTCGAAGAGGTGAGGCAGATGCTCGGCGGGCACTCCTTCACCGGTGTCGGTGACGGCGTACTCGATCCACCGGTCGCTGCGTCGGCAGGAAAGAGTGACGGTGCCACCTGGAGGTGTGTGCCGAAGTGCGTTGTCGAGCAGGTTGCCGATCACCTGGCCCATCCGCTCGGGGTCGACGCGCACCCGGTCCGAGGTTCCCGGGCTCATCTCCAGCTGCACGCCCTTCGCTGTGAACAGGTGCCGGGCGTTGTCTGCGGCCGCGGAGGCCAGGGCGGCGGAGTCGACCGTCCGCAGAGTGACGTCGAGGATGCCTTCCTCGGCCCGGGAGACCGCAGTCATGTCCTCCGCCAACCGGCGGAGCCGTCGCGTTGAGGCGCGGAGGACGCCGACGGTGTCGCCGTCGAGCTCCCTGACACCGTCCTCGACGGCCTCGAGGTGAGCGTCCACGGTCGCCAGCGGCGTGCGCATCTCGTGGGCCAGGTCAGCCAGCATCTGCCGCCGGGTCACCTCGGTGGCCTCCAGCCGGTCGGCCAGCTGGTTGTAGGTGACGGCCAGGGTGGTGAACTCGCCACCGAGGCCGGGGTCGGGTACCCGTGCGCCGAACTGGCCGGCGGCGATCTGGCTCGCGGCGTCGGCGACGCTGCTGATGGACCGCTGGACGCGACGGCTGAAGTACCAGGACACCGCGAGGGCCGCGAGCACGGAGGTGAGGAGAGCAAGCCCGATCGAGAGCAGGAGCGCCGACGCGAACGCCTCCTCCACGTGCTGCGCCTCGGTGGCCGTGTGTCCTAGACCCGCTTGGCTGAGGTGGTCATGGAAGATGCTCGGGCCCACCACGGACGCGACGAGCCAGGTGGTCAAAGCGCCGGCGATGAGCACCAGCGCCTGGGCGATCAGCAGTCGGGCGGCAAACCGGGACCGAGCTCGCGCGCCGAACGGACGCGGGCCGCTGGCGCCGGGTTCCGTCACTGGCCAGTCCCCATCCGGTACCCGACGCCGCGCACGGTGCGCACGAACCGACCCTCGGTGGCATCGTCACCGAGCTTGTGGCGCAGGTGGCCGACGTGCACGTCGACCAGGTGCTCGTCGCCCACCCAGTTCGGGCCCCACACGGAGTCGACCAGCTGTCGCCGGCTGAAGGCCAGACGCGGCCGTTCCGACAACGTGGCGAGCAGGTCGAACTCGGTGCGGGTCAGAGCCACCGGCACACCGTCGAGCCAGGTGTCGCGACCGGCCGGGTCGATGGTCAAGGCGCCGAAGGTCCGTGCTCCCTCCAGGGAGCCGGCCGGCTGCCCCAGCGGTCGCGGCCGGCGGAGCATTGCCTGCACCCGAGCCATCAGCTCACGCGGGCTGAAGGGCTTCGTCATGTAGTCGTCGGCACCGACCGAGAGCCCGATCAGGGTGTCGACCTCTTCGCTGCGGGCGGTGAGCATCACGACGTACGCGTCGGAGAAGGTGCGGATCTGGCGGCACACCTCCACACCGTCCAGGCCGGGTAGACCGAGGTCGAGCACGATCACGTCCGGGTCGACCTCCCGGGCGAGGGGGACCGCCTCAGCGCCGTCGTGGCTGAGGGTGACCTCGAAGCCGTCACGCTCGAGGTAGCTACCCACCAGAGCGGCCAGCTCGGGCTCGTCCTCGACCACCATCGCCCGCTGCCCGGACCTCGGGCGCGCGCCGCCGCCCTTCGGCCCCGGCTGCGACAGGCCGGGTGATGCGTTGCCGGGGGACATCTGCGTCATGGGGCCATCGTGACAGCCCAGGAACCGTGCGTAGGGCGCTCGGGCCGGCCGAAGCTGTGTTCTTCAGCGAACCTTCACATGAACACAACGGCCCCGCAGGGTTGACGCGCAAGTGTGGACCCAACAGCGATGAAGGAGTTGGGAACCATGATGGGTTGGTACCAGGACGGCACGGGCGGGGGCGGCTGGGTCGTGATGATCCTCGCGATGGTGGTCTTCTGGGCGCTGGTGGTCTTCGCTGTGGTGGCCATCTTCCGTGGCACCAGGGACGTCGGCCCCGGAACCGGGAGCGCACGTCCTGACCCCAAGGAGATCCTCGAGGAGCGGTTCGCTCGCGGCGAGATCGACGTGGACGAGTACCGCTCGCGCATGGACATCCTGCGCGCCGGCGTCCGCTGAGCATCCGACAAGCCGATCGAGAGGCCCTCTGTTGCCCGACCTCACTCGACGCAGCCTCATCCGAGGTGCAGCCGGACTGACCGGGGTCATCAGCCTCGGCGGGCTGGCAGCCTGCAGCGCCGACGCGCCCGTCCGGCCCGGCGCCAAGGCCGTCGCCCGCGCCGAAGCAGCGCGACGCAACGCCGGCCAGTCCGTCGTCACGGCTCGGCTCACCCCGCGCCGGGTCACCGTCGACCTCGGCGGCACGCACGTCGATACGTGGGCGTACGCCGACTCGCTGCCGGGCCCGCTGCTCCGCGCCACTGCCGGCGACCTGATGCGAGTCGACGTCGACAACCAGCTTCCGGCCGCGACGAGCGTCCACTGGCACGGTCTGGCGCTCCGCAACGACATGGACGGCGTACCCGGCATCACCCAAGATCCGATCGGCGCGGGCGACACGTTCCGGTACGAGTTCACCGCCCCCGACCCCGGCACGTACTTCTACCACCCGCACTCGGGTGTCCAGCTCGACCGTGGCCTGTACGGCGTCCTGGTGGTCGACGACCCGGCCGAGCCCGGCGGCT
Organism: uncultured Actinomycetota bacterium; assembly: GCA_963810035.1. Classification (GTDB taxonomy): domain Bacteria; phylum Actinomycetota; class Actinomycetes; order Propionibacteriales; family Nocardioidaceae; genus Nocardioides_B. The sequence goes on along the minus strand of CAWEMA010000014.1, from coordinate 10,562 downwards.
ACGACGCCGAGTGGGTGATCGTGCTCGACGACTGGCTCGACGGGACCGGCCGTACCCCGGACCAGGTCCTCACGAAGCTGCAGGAGGCGGGCGGCAGCCGCGACGGTTCCATGGGCGGGATGGGCGGGATGGACCACGGCTCGATGATGGGCGGTATGGGCGGCATGCAGTCCTCGATGCTCGGCGGTGCGGGGGACATCACCTACCCGCACTACCTGATCAACGGGCGCACCTCGGACGCTCCCGTCACCCTGAGCGGGCGGCCAGGGGATCGGGTCCGCGTACGGATCGTCAACGCCGGCTCGGACACGGCGTTCCGGGTCGCCGTCGGTGGACACCGCATGACCGTCACGCACAGTGACGGCTTCCCCGTCACGCCGGTGTCCACCGACGCGCTCCTGATCGGGATGGGTGAACGGTTCGACGTCGTCGTGGACCTGGAGGACGGAGTCTTCCCGCTCGTTGCGTCGGCGGAAGGCAAGAACGGGCAGGGCCTCGCGGTGGTCCGGACCGGAGCAGGGAGCACGCCGCAAGCCGACGTCCGGCTGCCCGAGCTCGAGCACGTGGTGTTGCTCGGCACCGATCTGGCGGTGAGTGAGTCGGTGCGGCTGGACCCACGAGACATCGACCGGCGCCACGACCTGACTCTGTCCGGCACCATGACGCCCTACCGGTGGGCGATCAACGGCAGGACGTTCCCCGACTCGGAGCCGCTTCCGGTCTCCCAGGGGGAGCGGGTCCGGCTCCGGTTCGTCAACCAGTCGATGATGTTCCATCCGATGCACCTGCACGGTCACACGTTCGCGCTGACCCGCGGCGGCGCCCGCAAGGACACCGTCATCGTCCGGCCGATGCAGGCCCTCGAGGTCGACCTGGACGCCGACAACCCCGGCCAGTGGGCGGCGCACTGCCACAACGTCTACCACGCCGAGTCCGGCATGATGACGACCTTGTCCTACCGGGCCTAGGAGCGGACATGTCCCATCCGCAGCCGAACTCGGTCTCCCCGGAGGCGGCATCGTCGGGCACCGACGAGCACGACGTCCAGGCCACCGCGGGCAGGCCCCAGGGCCGCGTGGCGACCACCTGGAGTGCCGTGACCGCCGTCATCGCCTCGGTGATGGGGCTGCTGCCGCACCTGCTGCACCACGTGGGCCTCCTCGCCGGCGTCGCCCTGGTGTCCGGGGCCGCGGCAACGTCCTTTTCGGACTCCTCGGCCTGGTGTTCTCGCTGCCGCTGCTGCGACGCCTCTACCGCCGGTTCGCGACTGACCCCGTGCGTGCTGCCCTGCTCGCCTTCAGCGAACCTTCACCGGAACCGCAGGGGCACCTTCACGGAGCTGCGCGACGCTGGAGATGAACCCGGGGAACCCCGGGTGACCAAGAGTGGAGGACACCATGACCCCACGCGATGGCATCGAGCGCGACCCGTATGCCGAACCTCACTCGTGGACGTACCCGGCCGCGGGGCGACCCTCTGCTGAACGGACCAGCCGCCCTGCCAGCCAGGACCCGCACGCCGGTCAGGGTGCGCATCGCGGGCACGGGCTGATGATGTTGATCTGCTGCATCCCGATGCTCGTCATCGCGGTGGCGCTGGTCGCCACTGGTGTCGCGGGCTCGTCGATCATCGTCGCGGCGCTCCTGTGCACGGCCATGATGGCCGCGATGATGTTCGCCATGCCCGGCGGGCACGGCCACCAGTAGGGTCCCACCGCCGGGCGGAGGCCCGGCCGAGGAAGTGACGGCCATGTCATCCCGCAAGGCCACGGTGCCGGTCACCCGTCGGCTGCTCGAGGCCCGTCCGGTCCGCACTGCCGCCGGCGCGGTCGGCGTAGGCCTGGCCCTGATGCTGATGCTGCTGCTCGCGGGCCTGTGGTCCGGGGTGCAGCAACGGGTCACCACCTACGACGACCACACAGGGGCGGACCTGGTCGTCGTACCGTCTGGGACCGACAGCCTGTTCGCCGACCCCGGGGTGCTGCCTGCCCCGACCGTGGCCGCGGTCCGCGAGACCAACGGAGTGACGGCGGCCGCGGGTTTGCGGACCATGTACCTGATCCTGGAGCTGCCGCATGGCAAGGCCGCCGTGGCGGCGGTCGCCAGCGAGCCGTCAGCCGGTCTCGGCGGGCCGTGGGCGTACCGGCAGGGCCGGGCGCCCAGCCACCGCGGAGGAGGTCGCCGTCGACGCGCTGTTCGCGGACCAGCACGACCTGGGTATCGGTGACCGGATACCCGTGCTGGGGCATCCGATGCGGGTGGTCGGCCTGACCGACGACACCGCGTTGTTCATGACGCCGCTCGTGTTCACGACCACCGGGGCGATGAGCCAGATGCTGCGCAGCCCGGAAACCACGGGGGCCGTCTTGGTCACCACCCCTGACCCCATGGCGGTCGCGCGACGTCTGCGCGAGGCCGGATTCACGGTCCGCACGCCAGCACAGCTGAAGCAGGCGTCGCTGACGCTGGCCACGAAGATCTACGGGGCCCCGGTGCGTCTGATGGTCGCGGTCGCGTTCGCCGCGGGCACGCTCATCGTGGCGCTGGTCGCCTACACCCGGGTGGCGGAGCAGCAGCGCGACCTCGGTGTCCTCAAGGCTCTCGGCGCGACCCCGGCACGTGTCGGCCGGATCGCGGTCACCGAGACCGCGGTGCTCACCGGTCTCGGTGCGCTGGCGGCGGTCGTCCTCTTGCTGCTCACCCGCGAGCTGCTCGCGTGGTGGCGCCCGGCGTTCCCGGTCGAGCTCACCGCGGCGACCATCGCCCAGACGGCCGCGGCCGCGGCCGCGATGGCGGTGCTGGCCGCGTGGCTCCCCGCCCGGCGCCTCGCCCGGATGGACGCGGCGTCGGCGTTCCGGAGCGCCCGATGACCAGCCGACTGATCCGCGCCGGTTCGGGCAGAGTTCCCGTCGGCCGCCGGTTCCTGTTCACCGAACGGCGTCGGGCAGTCCTCACGGTGCTCGGAGTGTCTGCGTCGCTGCTCCTTGTCCTTGCCCTGGGCGGCATCTTCGCGGGCGCCATCGAACGGGTGACGTACTACATCCGGACGTCTCCGGCCACCTTGTTCGTCTCTCAGGCCGGTGTACGAACGATGCACATGAGCGCATCCGCGTTGCCCGCGAACACGCCGCGGTTGCCCGCGCGGTGCCCGGGGTGGCCTGGGCTGCGCCGATCGGGTTCACCTCCGGTTCCGTTGCCGGCCCCACCGGTCGCCAGCTGTCGTACCTGATCGGCTACGACACCACCTCCGGGCACGGTGGCCCGACCCGCCTCACGAGCGGTCGTGCCCCCAGCGCCGGCGGTGAGGCGGTGATCGACGAGCAGGCCGCGGACCAGCTCGGCGTCGGGCTCGGGGAGAGGGTCACCGTACTGGGGGTGCCGTTGCGCGCGGTCGGGTTCTCCTCCAGTGGCACCAGCATCACCAACACCACCGTGTTCGTCGACCAGGCCCAGTTCGCCCGGATCCGCGACAACCGAGTGTCCTATGTCCTGGTCAAGACTGCGTCAGGCGCCGATCCGGACGCGGTTGCCGAACGGCTCCGGACAGTCCTGGACGGCGCGACTGTGCAGACCCGCGACCAGTTCGCCGAGTCCGAGGCTCGCGTCGTCACCGACATGAGCGCCGACCTGCTCCGGCTGATGTCCACCATCGGGCTTCTCATCGCCCTGGCCGTCATCGCGCTGGGCCTGATGACCGCCACCCTCAACCGGATCCGGGACTTCGCGGTGTTGAAGGCGCTGGGCTCCACCACCGGACGGCTCGTCGGCGCGGTCGTCGTCCAGGTGCTCTGGACGGTCCTGCTCGGGACCGCGGGGGCCACCCTGATCGCGCTGCTGCTGAGCTGGACACTGCCGCTGGCGGCCCCTGCCGTGCAGATCGTGGTCACAGCGTCGGCGGTTGCGCAGACCACCCTTTCCGCTCTCGTGGTCGGCCTGGCCGCCGCCGTGTGGCCGTTGCGCAGAATCGCCGCGCTGGACGCGGCAACCGCATTCCGGGAGACACGATGACAAGCACTCGCCCGAAACCGCCGACGCCAACACTTGCGGATGGTTCGCCACCCGTCGTGGCAGTGCGCGGTCTGACGAAGACGTACGGGGAAGGTGTCACCGAGGTCGCCGCGGTGCGCCAGGTCGACCTCGACGTGCATGCCGGTGAGGTGCTGCTGGTGATGGGACCCAGTGGCTCGGGGAAGACCACGCTCCTGCTGATGCTCGGTGCCCTTCTACGCCCCACTGCGGGATCCATCACGGTCACCGGTCGGGACGGCAGAACCGTGGACCTTGCCGCGACACCAGAACGCCGGCTGCCCGGGCTACGAGCGCACTCCTTCGGCTTCATCTTCCAGGACTACGCCCTGCTCGACGCGCTCACCGCCACCGAGAACATCGCCGTCGCCGCCAACATCGCCGGCGTCACCGGCGCCGCGGCGTACAGCCGAGCCGGCGAGCTCCTGGAGAGGGTCGGACTCAGCCACCGAGCCGCCGCCCGACCGTCGCAGATGTCCGGCGGCGAGCAGCAGCGGGTCTCGGTCGCACGCGCGCTGGCAAACGATCCGCCGATGCTGCTCGCGGACGAGCCGACCGCCAACCTCGACGCGTCACGAGGGCGCGACCTGGCGCGCCTCCTGCGTCAGCTGGCAGACGATGACGGCCGCTCGGTCGTCATCGTCAGCCACGACGACCGGCTCCGCGAAGTCGCCGACCGGGTGCTGTGGCTCGAGGACGGCCGGTTCGCCGAGGTGCGCGGCCGCGTCATCGACCCGGTGTGCCGGATGCCGGTCGAACCCACCGGACCACACCTGGAGTGGGAGGGACGCAGCCTCTGGTTCTGCTCCGAGGGCTGCAAACGGGAGTTCGCCGAGGATCCGACCACGTTCCGCATCACCTGACCTCGCGTGACGTGGGGACGTCGGCCGTGCATGGGTAGACGGTTCACGGCCGGTGCAGCCCTGGGTGGACAGTCGCCGGACAGCAAGCCGCAAGGCCGTGCCACGACTCTCGTGTCAGGAGGATGGCGAGGGTCGTTGACCCGGAGCAGCAAACACCTCCGACGTGGTCTGCACGTGCGACCACGGTCCCAACGCCGGAGGTGTCACATGAACAGGACTCGCAAGCGCGCGCAGGGCGGTTTCGTCCGCCTGCCATCTCGTCGGCCCTTCGCAGGGCACGAGCCCGGGGCGGACCGCGCGTCCGCCTACAACAAGGAACTGACGTACCTACGCACCCTGACGCTCTACGCGATGCACTAGTCCATCAGGCGGGCTCGGCGTCGATGTCGACTGCGAAGTGCTCCGCGAAACGCTTCACGCCGTCCCACTCGGTGTAGACGTAGTCGCGGGAGATGTCCGTGCCCAGCTGGCCCGGTTTGTCGCCGGCGATCTTCTTCATCATGTGCCGCTTGATGAAGCCGTACTGGGTGTACAGGAGGGCACCTCCGAACAGGGCGACCTTGTCGGGCTGCCACCCCGTCTCCTGTTCGAACTGCTCGACGTAGCCCTCCGCCTCGGCGCTGTCGCCGTGTGCGGCGAGGCTGACCGAGAAGAACGCCGCCGGGATGCACGCGAGGGTGTCCAGGTTCTTCTGCACGAACTCGACGACGTGCTTGTCGTGCTTGCCCATGTGGATGGAAGCCCCGACGATCACGGCGTCGTAGCCGGCGGGGATCGTGTCGGCTGTGTCCTTGACGTCCAGCATCGTGACGTCGTGGCCGTGGTCGCGCAGCACGTCGGAGATGAAGTCGGCGATCTTCGCGGTCTGTCCTTCGGTGGTGCCGTAGGTGAGGAGGATCTTCTTCACGATGACTCCTTTCAGATCCACGCTAGGAATCACCACGGCGAGTCTGTAGGGGCGTAGGTCCCAAGCTCGGTTGACCGACTCCGGATGCGATGTCCGAAACCCGCCAGTAATCGACCGACAGGCCCGGAACGATCGAGGGACGACCCCAACCGACAACCAAGGAGTCAGGGTGCACGCCGTCGTTCCGCTCAAGGTCTTCTACTTCGGTACGCCAGTCGTCATCATCTCGTCCACCAACGAGGACGGCAGCACGAACATCGCTCCGATGTCCTCGGCTTGGTGGCTGGGGCAGGACGCGATGTTCGCGATGGCAACCAGCTCTCACACCACTGCCAACCTGCTGCGAGACGACGAATGCGTGATGAACCTGGCCCCGTCCACCCTCGTGGGTGCCGTCGACCGGCTCGCGCTGCTGACCGGATCGACGGTGCCGCCCGCCTACAAGGTTCGGCAGGGCTACCGTCACGAGCCGGACAAGTTCGCGGCATCGGGGCTGACTCGGCAAGCGGCCGACCTGGTCCGCCCGGACCGTATCGCCGAATGTCCCATCCAGCTCGAATGTCGCATCGTGGCGCGACACGACTTCCACGCCTCGAACGCCACAGCCGTCGCGTTCCAGGCCACGGTGCTGCGGGCACATGTCCTGGATGACCTGGTCATCCCCGGGACGGCGTACGTGGATCCGCTGCGGTGGGACCCGCTCATCATGAAGTTCTGCGACTTCTTCGGGAACGCGGAGAGTCTTCATCCGTCGCGCCTCGCCGACAGCTGGGAGATGCCGCGTCGGGTTCTCACCTGAACGAGCCACTTCGAACGCGCAACTGTACGAAGACTGTGCGGGCTCTGGCGGTGGACGCCGCCGTCCACGCGACGCGACGCTTGGTGCTGTCACCGACGCGCGGTGACGGCGGCACGAGCACCGCTCTGGGCTGCTGAGGAAACTGATGACGAGGAACCGGTCCGATGCGAGCAGCTGTTGTCAGTAACGACCCCTCCCGAGAACGCCTCTGCGTGGCCGACTGGTCGGACCCCACCCCGCCCGACGGGTGGGCGCTCGTCCGGCTGAAGCGCGCCGCGCTCAACCGCCTGGACGCCATGATGCTCCAGGATCGAGCGGACCTGCCCGGGCCTTCGATCCTCGGTTCGGACGGTGCCGGGGTGGTGGCAGGTCTGGGGACCGGCGTGCAGGGGGTCCGCGTCGGCGACGAGGTCGTGATCTCCCCCTCACTCTTCTGGGGCGGCCGGCCGGAGGGCCCCGGGGAGCACTACGAGATCCTGGGGTCGCCCACGCACGGGACACACGCCGAGATGGTCGTGGTTCCCGCGGAGAACCTCGTCCCCAAGCCGCCGCGGCTGACCTGGGACGAGGCTGCAGCGCTCCCGATGTCCGGCCTCACCGCCTGGCGCGCTCTCGTGACCCGGGGGCGGCTCGAGCCAGGTGAGACCGTCATCGTGGCCGCGGCCTCGTCGGGCGTGGGCACGTCCGCCATCCAGATCGCGAACGCCGTCGGCGCCCGGGTCGTGGCCATCAGCTCGTCGGAGGAGAAGCTGGAGCGAGCAAGGTCGATCGGCGCTGCGGCCACGGTCCTTCGCAACGGCGCCGACTTCGGACGCGACCTCGCCGCCGCGACGGCGGGCGGAGCCGACCTCGCCCTGGACCCGACCGGGGCGCTGTGGCAACCCCTGGTGCAGGCGGTCCGTCCCGGAGGCCGCCTCGTCGCAGTCGGGAAGATGGCAAGCGAGAGCGCGACCGTGCGGGTCCAGACCGTCTACTGGAAGCAGGTCGACATCCTGGGCTCGTCGATGGGCAGCCCACTCGACTTCTCGGCGCTCCTCGACCATGTCGAGAAGTCGTCGTGGACGCCGGTCATCGACTCCGTCCTCCCGCTCGAGAGCATCCACGCCGCCTACGAGCGTCTCGACGCTCCCGACCGAGTCGGCAAGGTCGTGATCGACACCGACCGATACCGCTGACCGTGAGCTTCCCGAGACCGCCCTGGGCCGTGCGCATCAAGATCGCGGGTCCCGGGTAGGACGCAGACATGAGGTCGATGCTGACGAGCGTGACAGTTCTCGGCCTGGCCGCAACGACCCTGGCGGGCTGCGCTCCCGCACAGGACGAGGGAGTACGCGCGGTCGCCGCCAGGTTCTACGCCGCGTACGCGGAGCGTGACGGTGCCGCCATGTGCGCGCAGCTGGCCCCCAGGACGAAGAGCGAGCTCGAGCAGTCAGCCGGCCGACCGTGCGAGGAAGCGGTGCTGGAGGAGGACGTGCCCGAGGCCGACGAACCCGCGAAGGTGCAGGTCTTCGGAACCCAGGCCGAGATCAGCTGGCGCGGCGAGACGACTTTCCTGGCGCGCTTCGAGGGCGGCTGGAAGGTGATGGCCGCGGCCTGTACGCCACAGCGGGCGAAGCCCTACGACTGCACGATCTCGGGAGGCTGAGGATGAAGACGATGTTCGTCGTCTACCTCGCCGTGATCTGGCTGGGGCTGGCCTACTTCATCGTGGTCGCGGTGCGTCATGTCTAGGCGAGAACGGGCCCGGGGCTTCGTCAAGGACAACGCGCTCAGCCTGGTGTTCGGGGCACTCTTCCTGGGCTCACTCGTCGGGCAGGCCCTCGCCGGTTGGTCGCAGTTCAACGACATTCAGCATGCCGAGGGGCTGGGGAGGATCACCCTCGGCCGCTACCTCACTTCCGCCGACTTCGCGGTCGACGTGGTGGAGAACTGGCAGAGCGAGTACCTCCAGTTCCTCGTCTACATCATGCTGACGATCTGGCTGGTGCAGAAGGGCTCGACGGAGTCCAAGAAGCCCGGCGAGGAAGGCCCCGAGACCGACGAGCAGCAGAAGCTCGGCTGGCACACCGTTCCGGACTCGCCGAGATGGGCGAAAGCCGGAGGTTGGCGCACCTGGACGCTCTCGTGGTCACTGATGCTGGTGATGGCAGCGATCTTCGTGACGTCCTGGGGCGCGCAGCTCATCGCGGGGTGGGCCGCGTTCAACGAGACCCGGCTGCAGAACCTGCAGGATCCGCTGACGGTCGGGTCCTACGCGCTCAACGCCGACTTCTGGTCCCGCACGCTGCAGAACTGGCAGTCGGAGTTCCTCGCCGTCGGTTCGATGGCGATCTTCACCGTCTTCCTGCGCCAGCGAGGTTCGACGCAGAGCAAGCCGGTGGGCGAGCCACACGAGAGCACGGGCGCGGAGGGCTGACCTGCCTCCTTGCACGGGCTCGTCGAGAGTTGCTAGCGCTCGGCGCCACGAGCGCGTGTCGTCCCCGGTAGTCTGCGTGCACACACCCGACGAGGAGCTCGTCCCGATGCTCGATGAGGTCACCCGGTGAACGGCCACCGGCCCCCGCTGCTCCAGGGCCGCTGGGACGTCCTCGCGGTGATCGCCGCCGGCGGCGCGCTCGGCAGCCTCGCCCGCTGGGCGCTCAGCGAGGTGTTCCCGCGCGGCGACGGCCAGGTGGCCTGGGGGACGGTGCTGGCGAACCTGTCGGGCGCCTTCCTGCTGGGGGTGCTGATGGTCTTCGTCCTCGACGTGTGGCGGGCGAACCGCTACTCGCGGCCGTTCCTGGGCGTCGGCGTGCTCGGCGGCTACACCACCTTCTCCACCTACATGCTCGACACCCGGGACCTGCTCGCCGCAGGGGAGCCCGCAGCCGCGTTCGGCTACGTGTTCGGCACGTTGCTCGCCGGGCTGCTCGCGGTGTGGCTCGGGGCGGCGGGGGCCCGTGCGGGCACGGCCGCCGTACGCCGCGGGCGCCGACGTCTCGACCCTGTCGCTGATGCGGACCCTGGCGGCGCACACGACATAGCCGACCACCGGCCCGCCCCCGACCGGCCCAGCACGAGGAGCCCCCGATGAGCCTGCGCGGACCCGCCACCCGGTTGACCGTCCTGGTCAAGGAGAGCGAGCAGTGGCACCACCGGCCGCTGTACACCGAGATCGTGCACCGCGCCCACGCGGCCGGCCTCGCCGGCGCCAGCGTCTTCCACGGGATCGAGGGCTACGGCAGGACCAGCCACATCCACACCACGCGCATCCTGTCGCTGGCCGAGGACCTGCCGTGCTCGATCGTCATCGTCGACACGGACGAGCGGATCCGGGCGTTCCTGCCGGAGCTGGCGGAGCTGGTCCCCGACGGTCTGGTCATGATCGACCCGGTCGAGGTGCTCGACCCCCGCGGGCGGGAGCGACGACGTCGCGAGCGGCCGGTCCTCGTGACAGTGGCCCTGGTCCTGATCGGCGGCGCCGTCGGCGCGCCGCTGCGCTACCTCACGGACCTGTTCGTCGCGTCCCGCCGCGACAGCGTCCTTCCGTGGGGGACCCTGGCCGTGAACGTCGCCGGCTCGCTGGTCCTCGGCGTGCTCGCCAGCGCCGTGACGAACGCCGGTGCCCCGGGGTGGCTGCTGACCCTGGCCGGCACCGGCTTCTGCGGGGCGCTCACCACGTTCTCGACGTTCGGCTACGAGACCGTCCGGCTGGTGGAGGGCGGTGCCTGGCTGGAGGCGCTGGTCAACGTCTCGCTCAGCCTCACGGTCGGGTTCCTGGCCTGCGCGGGAGGGTGGGGGCTCGTCGTCGCCCTGGTCTGAGGTCACCTGCCCGAGTTCGACCGACAGGCCCGGGGGAGCGGGTGAGGTCTCGTTCCGCGCCTCCGGGGGCTACCATGGGAGGAGCACCGGCTCGCCGGCGATGACGTTCTCTGCGACGTCATCGGCCGACCGTCGGTGACGTGGCCGTCGAGAGGCGGTCGCAGGTT
>CAWEMA010000013.1:0-693344 GCA_963810035.1 uncultured Actinomycetota bacterium | reverse complement strand
ACCGAGCGCGTGGTGCCGCGCACTGGTGTCGAGAACTCAACCATCTTGTCGCCATTGAGCAGGTCGCTGCCGCGCGCGGGCAGCCGGTTGTCCAGGCCAAGCCGGGGCTCCCCGCGCGCGATCCGCAGCGCGTCGAAGGCCCGCATCCCACACGCCGCACCGGCCGCCTCGGCGTACGCCACCAGCTCCCGCCGCGGCACGAACTCGTAGCCGGACTACGCACCGTCGTCCACCCGCGCGGAAGGACGCCAGGTCACAGCGAGCTCCTCGGTGAACTCAAGGACCTCGACCCGCATCATGAGCCGCAACCGGTCGAGCCACTCCACCAGAGCGGCCGACTGACCGAGCTCGATGTGCGCCGTGAACGACTCACCGTCGCACAACGCGTGCTCGACATGCCCCCGGGAGATGGGGGCGCATGTCCGAAGAACAGACGTGAACAGCCCATGCTTCCCGCGTCATGCGCTGCACCGGGCGCAGGTGCCGAAGACGTGAGGTGGCCGACGTCGGTGGTGAAGTCGTACTGCGTCTTCATCGCAGCGTGGCTATCATCGGCGCGATCACGTCGGGCGTCGACCTCGGTGATGTTCTTGCACTCGCGACAGACCAGGTGGACGTGCTCCGGCGCGGCAGCTGAGTGGTAGGTCGGCGCCCGGTCGGTGATGTGTGCGTGACGGACCAGTCCGAGCTCCTCGAGCAGCTCCAGCGTCCGGTAGACGGTGGAGATGTTCACCGCCTGGGACTCCTCGCGCACGGCGCCCAGGATCTCGTCCGGGGTCGCATGCCCGAGGCGCTCCACCGCTCGCAGCACGAGCTCACGCTGCGGGGTCAGCCGGTAGCCCTTCGACCGCAGCGTCGACTGCCAGTCCCCGGACGAGGACGAGTGGTCGTGCGCGTGGGCGGTCACCCGGTCAGTCTAGGTCGGGTCAGCGTTGCCGCGGCCACGTCGTGCCGCCGTCGGTGCTCACTGTCGAACTGATCGCCGACCTGGGCAGCCACGATGTCCCCCTCGGCCCCCACCGCGAGTGGCTCGGTGCCGGCGAGACAGGTCTGCCGGGACCAGCTCGTCCCGCCGTCCGACGTCTCCATCACCGCGGCCGGGCAGCCGTCCTGGGCTGCCAGAGCCACGCCGTCTCCGGGGCTGGTGAAGCGGATGCTGACTGCGCCGTCGAGCCGGCCCAGCGTGACCCAGGAGTCGCCGCCGTCCGACGTGCCGAGGATCTTGCCGTCCTCGCAGAGCAGGCGGACGACCCCGGCATCGATCGTGGAGATACCGGTCGGCACACACGGCGTGGGCCGTCGACCGCCCGGGGCGAACACAGCGCGTTGCGTCGGGCTCGGTGCGAGGTACCAGGACCCACCCGAGCCGATCGACTGAGACCACGACCTGCCGGCGTCTGTGCTGGTCCAGCGCGCGACCTTGCAGTCATCGTCGCGGCCGACCAACCACATGGACCCGTCACTCTCGACCTCGACTCGGAGAACCTCGGTGAGGCCGTCGACGGGTCGTTTTCGGAACGTCCGTCCCCTGGTTGGTCGAGACCGAGACGACCGGTGTGCTCGAGGCGTCGCAGTCCCCTCGCGTCGCGCGGAGAACGCTGCCGTCCGCCCCGAGGTCGAGGTACATCGGCTGATCCACGGTCGGAGTCAACCCTGGCGGCAGGCGAGAGTGAAACCCTCTGAGGCGACGGTGAGGCGGTGGCGGCGCTGCCCTCGCTGAACGACCGGACGCTGGCCCGCGCTCGACGTCGGCGACGCCGATGTGTGCCGGAAAGCCAACGTCACCAGAACAACGTCCAAGGCGACGAAAGCAACGAGAAGCAAGATGTTCAGGCGTGCCCGCACAATCCATGCCTCCGTGTCTTGCCCGACATAGCGTGGCATTACCCCCTGCGTGCGCGACTGGAACTCCCGGCCTGCAGAGCCACCACCTCACGTCTCGGCGTAGTCGCGCGGCTACCCGAGCTGGTTGGCGTTGGTCTTCTGGGCCTCCGGCACGGCGTTAGTACCCGTGACATCACCGGTGATCGCGAACGTTCCGGCTGCGGAGTTGTCGTTGTAGTCGATATTGGCAGACAAGTTCGACACGGTGCTGGCCCCAGGCGCGCAGGGGCTTCAAATACGTGAAGTGGTAGATGTTCGACGATCCACCATTGTTCTGCCAGTCCGCTGCGGGGGTCACCGCCGCCGTGGGGTGTGCGGTCCGCAACATCGTCACCTTGAGGTCAATGGCGGAGGCTGTCTTGCTCCCTGCAACTGCGATGTTCTGGATCGCAGCAGCCACCGTTACGTCCTTCCGGTTGGCCGAGGAAGTGGTTGCCAGCGTCGTGATACGAAGGAGCGCGTTTGCCTGCTCCACCTTGACGGTCGAGCTCGGAGTCGTCCCCGAGTTGGTGGCCGCGGCTTCGACCTTGAGATCTCCACCCGCACCGTTGGCGACTGTGAACTGCGCAACGAAGCTGGCGCTATCGGATGCCGCAAGGGCCGCAGTCTTGGTGAACGTCCATACGGTGGCGAGGCCCGTGCCCGTGGTGCTCCAGCCGCTGACGGCCGGGGAGCTACCGGAAACGGGGAGCGTCACCTTCAGGGTCGTCCCTGTCGCATCCACACCACCGGTGTTGCTGACGGTGGCGTTAACCGACATCTTCGTGGTGTCCGTCGCCACGTAGGTGCCGGAGACACCTGTGAGATCGAGGACTGCCACACCCGCGACATTGGAACTTGAGGTCGCCGCTGTCGTTACGTTTGAGGCGGATGCTTCACCGGAGACACTGCCACCGACGGTGCTGTTCACGTTGAACCGAGCGGTGAAACCGTCGGTGGATCCGGCTCCCAAGTCGGCGGTCCTGGTGAATGTCCACACTGTGCCGCTCCCGGTCAGCGTCCATCCACTCGGAGTTGCCGCGACTCCGCTCGATGAGACGGGCAGTGTCAGCTTGATCTTGAGCGTCTTGGCGGAGGCACCGCCGTTGTTCTTGACCAGGGTAGTGACGTCGAGCTTCGTCGCGTCAGACGCCAGGTAGGCACCGCTGAACGACTGCCACTGCAACGTCGTGCTCGGAGTGAAGGCGTCCACACTTGCGCTCTTCGCCACCGTGGTGGCGTTCGTGGCCGACGCACTGACGCCCAGAGATCCGGCCGGAGTGCTCGACACTGTGAAGGTGACGTCAATCGCGAGAGACGCCGAAGCGACGACCGGGGCGTTCGCGGTGAAGACGAACGAGGTCCCCGAGCCGGAGACGGTCCAGCCGGTCGCGGTGACGGTGCCCGAGGCCGGCGTCGGGAGACTGACCGTGAGCTGGAGGTTGGTGGTGGAGTGGGTGCCCGAGTTGGTCACTGACGCCACAACGTGCAACGTCGTGGCACTCGTGTAGGAGCCCGTCGGCGTAGCCAGCGTCAAGACGGTGTCCCCGGACACTGCCGCAAACGCGGGCGCGGCGCCGACCACCTGGATCAGTGGCACCGACCAGGCGGCAGTGGCTCCGGCGCGCACGACGGATCGGCGGCTGATGAATGGACTTGCCGGCGCGCCCGAGCGCGTGTCAATCGATTCCATGAACTTCCCCACCTGGATGGCACCCCCGAGCCCCCCGGGTGTGTCGCCTAACGGAGTAGACGCACTCGGAGACTTTCACGGGAATGCGGCCATATTCAATGATTAGACGGAGAACCAACCAAATGGTCGCTCAGTAAAGCAACCGGATCCCCCAGGTGGGTGATACGTCCGTAGTCCTCGGCCGCGTTACTGCCGGATGAGCCGTCCCCAGAGATGGGGCTGGAGCTTCTCCCCCATGGCGGCCATGTCGTAGGCCCAGAGCAGGTCGCCTTCGACCAGGCCGTACATCCGGTGACCGCCGGTGTACTCCTTGGCGGTCTCGGAGCGGATCACCGCGTCGGTCGACACCTCGATCTTCGCGCCCTCGGCGGTGCCGTGGTAGAGCTCGGCGAACCCGGTGTTGTGGGTCAGCAGCCACTCGAGGGTGCCGTCCGCCTTGGGCCGGATGAAGCCGGTCTCGATGGCGGCGTCCCGGACCTTCTGGCCCTGCTCGTCGACGATCCAGGCGTGGCTCATGTAGTGGAAGAACGGCCGGCCGTCGTGGGTGAAGATGCACTCCTGGCCGAACTGGAACGCGTCGATCGTCGGGTAGTCACCGTGCCCGTTGCCCCGCCAGGTGCCGAGCAGCCACGCGATCGGGGCGCAGTCGGCGTGCAGGTTGTCGGGCAGCTCGAACGGCATGCGTCAGCTGCCGGTCTTGAACAGCTTGTAGAGCACCACGAGAGCCACGTAGCCGGTGAGCAGCAGCACGAGCGCCATGAGGGAGATGAAGACGGCTTCCATGCGGCGCGAGTCTATCATAGGGTCGACCAGCGGCTATGACTCGGAGCCTGGTGGTGAAGGTGACAGTGGGCGACGCCGACCCGGAGCGGTGCAACCAGGCGTTCACGGTCGCAGCCGCCGGCGTTGCCGCCGGCGCCCGGTGAGCCTGTGGCTCACCGGAGAGGCAGCCTGGTTCGCCGTGCCCGGTCGAGCCGAGCAGTTCTCACTGCCTCACGCGTCACCGCTGGCTGACCTTCTGCAGATCGTGCTGGACGCAGGAACAGTCACGCTGTGCACCCAGTGCGCGGCACGGCGCGACATCACGGTGGACGACGTACTGCCCGACGTCCGCATCGCCGGGGCCACGGTCTTCGTCGAGGAGGCTCTCGCCGACGGAGCCCAGGCACTCGTCTACTAGCCTGGGCCGTCGAGACGGACAAAAGGTAAAGCCACGGCTAGAGTTGGCGCCGTCCGGCTCGGCAACGAAATGAGGCACGGGTGGAGCTGCGCGACTACCTCAAGGTCGTACGTCGACGCTGGCGAGTCATCGTGGCGTCGTTGCTCATCGTGGTGGCGGCTGCCGCCCTGGTGACCCTGAAGTCGACCCCGGAGTACCAGTCGCAGTCCCGGCTGTTCGTCTCGACGACCGACCAGTCGGCGAGCCAGACGTTCCAAGGCGGCACGTTCGCCATCCAGCGCGTCAGCTCCTACGCCGATCTGGTCAAGGGCCAGGAGCTCGCCAGCCGGGTCATCGACCGGCTGGGCCTGGACATGACCCCCGCCGACCTCGCCGAGAAGATCACCGCCACGGTGGTGCCGGACACCGTGATCCTCGAGGTGTCCGCCACCGACCCCGACCCGCGGCAGGCCCAGAGCATCGCCCAGGCCACCGCGGTCGAGCTCACCCAGTTCGTCAGCGAGCTGGAGACGGCGCCGGGCAAGACCCGGGCTCCGATCAAGGCGACGGTCGTCGACTCGGCCAACCTGCCCACTACCCCGGTGTCGCCGCAGCCGGTCCGCAACCTCGGGCTCGCCGTCGTGCTCGGACTGCTCCTGGGCATCGGGCTGGCCGTCGTGCGCGAGCTGCTGGACACCTCCGTCAAGGGTCCGGACGACATCGCGCAGCTGACGGAGACCCCGGTGCTCGGCGGGATCCTCTTCGACGGCGCGGCCCCCAAGCAGCCTCTGATCTCGGACCTGCCCCCGCACTCCCCGCGCGTCGAGGCGTTCCGGATCCTGCGCACCAACCTGCAGTTCGTCGACGTCGACCGCAAGATGAAGGTCTTCGTGGTCACCAGCTCCGTCCCGGGCGAGGGCAAGACGAGCACCGCCAGCAACACGGCGCTGGCTCTGCAGACTGCCGGGCAGCGCACGCTGCTCATCGACGGCGACATGCGCCGGCCTCAGCTCGCCAAGCTGTTCTCCCTCGAGGGATCCGTCGGCCTGACCTCGGTGCTGCTCGGGCGGATCGACCTCGACGAGGCAGTTCAGGAGCACCGCGACTCGGGCCTGGCCGTGCTGACCAGCGGCACGCTTCCGCCGAACCCGGCCGAGCTCTTGCAGTCGCACGCGATGAAGCAGCTGCTCGACGCGGCCCGGATGAGCTACGACGTGATCGTGATCGACGCCCCGCCACTCCTGCCGGTGACCGACGCCGCG
Organism: uncultured Actinomycetota bacterium; assembly: GCA_963810035.1. Taxonomy (GTDB): domain Bacteria; phylum Actinomycetota; class Actinomycetes; order Propionibacteriales; family Nocardioidaceae; genus Nocardioides_B. The sequence continues at coordinate 687,367 of CAWEMA010000013.1, read as the reverse complement.
CTGATCGCCGCGCAGGCGGATGGCGCCGTGATGGTCGTGCGTCAGGGCAAGACCACCCGCGACCAGTTCAAGACCTCGATGGACCGCCTGCAGGCGGTCGGTGCCCGTCCGCTCGGGGTCACGCTCAACATGGTCGCTCAGCGCGGACGCAAGGGCTACGGCTACGGCTACGGCTACGGCTACGGCTACGCACCCGACCAGGGTCGTCGGGTGAAGGAGTCCGTGAAGTAGGTCAGCGGCGCTTGACCTGGAGCAGGTCGCGCGCTTCGGCAGGTGTCATCGGGGTCCGCTGCGCGATCCGGCCGAGCTCGACCACCCGCTCGACGAGCTGGGCGTTGTGCTCGACCGGCACGCCCTTGGCGAGCGTGAGCACGTCCTCCATCCCCACGCGCAGGTGGCCGCCCTTGGACAGGGACGCCAGCGCCACCGCCAGCGTGGACCGCCCGATCCCGGTCGCCGACCAGGACGTCACCTCGGCGGGCAGCGCGTTGACCGCGGCGACCAGTGCGTCGGCCGTGCCGGGCATGCCCGCCGGGCACGCCCATCACCAGGTCCACGTGCACCCGGCCGCCGTACGGGAGGCCGTACTTGCCGAGCAACCGCTCGAGCGAGGCGACGTGGCCCAGGTCGAACAGCTCGAACTCCGGGACCACCTCGCGCTCCTGGGAGAGCTGGTAGAGCTCGGTGATGAACGGCCACGGGTTGGAGAACACGTCGTCGCCGAAGTTCGTGGTGCCCATGGTCAGGCTGCAGGAGTCCGGCTGCGCGTCGAGCACCTTGAGCCGCTGGTCGAGCGGGTCGTGGACCGACCCGCCGGTGGACAGCTGCACGACGAGGTCGGTGCTCTCGCGCAGCGCGTCCACCGTCGTCGGTCAGCCGGCCCAGGTCGAGGGTGGGCCGGTGCTCGTCGTCGCGGATGTGCACGTGGATCATCGCCGCGCCGGCAGCCTCGCACCGCTGGGCCGTCTCGACCAGCTCGGCCAGCGTGGTGGGCAGCTGCGGGCAGTCCGCCTTCGTCGTCTCGGCGCCTGTCGGCGCGACCGTGACCAGCAGCTTGTCCGAAGGCGCTCTCATGGCGGTCATCGTGTCAGAATCGCGCCGCCCCCGTCGAACCCGCGACAGGAAGATCCACCGATGCGTGCCGTTGTCCAACGCGTTCTTCAGGCAGTCTGTGCACGGTCGACGGGAAGGTCGTCGGCTCGATCACCGGCCCCGGGCTCCTGGTGCTGCTCGGCGTGACCCACGACGACGGGCCGGCGCAGGTCGCCTGGACGGCCCGCAAGATCTGGGACCTGCGGATCATGCGCGAGGAGAAGTCGGCCTCCGACCTCGGCGCACCGATCCTGGTGGTCAGCCAGTTCACGCTGTACGGCGACGCCCGCAAGGGCCGTCGACCGACCTGGAACGCCGCCGCTCCCGGCGACGCTGTCCGAGCCGGTGTACGAGCAGGTCTGCACCGAGCTCGAACGACTCGGCGCGACCGTGGCGCGCGGCGCGTTCGGTGCCGACATGCAGGTCGGCCTGGTCAACGACGGACCGGTCACCTTGGTGCTCGACACGCCGTGAAGGCTCGACATCCTGGAGACCCCCTGACGCCCCACTTGAGGCCTGAATGGCAAAGACTTGGTAAAAGCGCGTCTTCCTCTCGCGCTCGTCCCTAACCTCGGAGAAAGTGGCACGTCAACCGGGGGGTTGAGTCGCGTGCCTCGGGTGGGGCTGTGTCATCGCTCGTCGAGGACCCAGCCACAAGAAGAGGGTGGGGACCTTGAAGCATTGCTTCGCATCGGCACAGAGGAAGCGACGCGCACGCGAGCGTCGACGTCGCGGTGACCTTCCAGAGGTTGATCCTCGTGCCGGGCTCGAACAGTGCCCAGGGTGGCTGAGCGACTCCACGGCGTCGGCTCTGAACGGCTGACACAGCAGCACACCCCCGACACCGCTGAAAACGGCGACGTCGCGGGTCTGACGCTTCGCGAGGCAGTCCTCGTGACCCACGCCGTGGTGGACCGTCTGTCCGCGACGCAGGATCCGCGTCCTGTTCATCAAGGGGCCGATCCTGGCCGCGCAGGGACTCCGCGAGCCGCGCGACTCGGTCGACGTCGACGTGCTCGTGGATCCCGAGCGGAAGGCAGATCTCGCGGCTCTGCTGGAGCAGCACGGTTGGTACGTCGCCGTGCCGCCGACGTCGGCGCAGATCCTGACGCTGCACTCGTCGACCTACCGGCACCCGACCCGGCCGTGCGAGATCGACCTGCACGACCGCTTCCCCGGCTTCCTCGCGGACCCGCAGCAGGTCTTCGAGGTGTTCTGGGCACGTCGCGTCGATCCGACGTTCGCCGGGCGCGAGATCCCCTGCTGTGACGTCCTCGCGCACGCCACCATTGCCGCCCTGCATGCGCTCCGAGACCCTGACCTGGAACGCAACCAGGCGGACCTCGACTACCTCGTCGAAGCGCTCGGCCGACAGCTCGACGACCACGGTCGCACCGAGCTGGCGCAGCTGGCTCAGGAGACCGGCTCGGCGGAGACCTTGCAGCCGGTCCTGTCCCGCCTCGGGGTAGCCGTCGCCGGCGAACGGTCGGCCGCACCAGCGGACCTGGTCGCCTGGCGCACCCGGACCGCCTCGACCGGGGTGAAGACGGTGCCGTGGCTCGCTGAGCTGGCGCGGACTCCGCTGCGCCAGCTGCCAGGCCGACTCGTGCACGCCTTCCTCCTCACCGAGGCCGAGATCCGCGATGCGCAGCCGCAGGCCGCTCCCGGCCGATGGGGTCTCTTCCGGGCGCGGCTGCGCCGGCTGGCTTGGGGGCTGCGGGACCTGCCCCGTGCCGTCTCGATCGTCCGGGCGGCTCGACGAACGGATGGTGCGCGATGAGCACCCACCTGCGGCACGCCGACGAGCTCGCGGTCGTCGTCGGCGACCAGCGAATCGTCGTGCTCGAGCTCGACCAGCCCGAGAAGCCGCCCGTGGTCTTCACCGACTCCGCGGCGGCGATCTGGGAGGCCGTCGACGGGACCCGCGACACCGACGGTGTCGTCGCCCACGTGGCCCACCAGTTCGGCGTCGAGGCCAGTGAGATCCGCGACCACGTCCACGGCTTCCTCCAGGAGCTGCTCGCCCTCAACCTCCTCGTCACGGCATGAACAGGAGACAGCCCATGTCCGGACAGTTCGACATCCTCGTGGTCTGCCTGGGGAACGTCTGCCGTTCCCCGATCGCCGAGCACCTGCTGCGGGCCCGGTTGGACACGCTCCTCGGTGAACGAGCCGGCGAGATCCGCGTCTCCAGCGCAGGAGCGCGGGCACTCGTTGACCAGCCGATGGAGGAGAGCGCCGCCCGCGAGCTCCTCGCCCTCGGCGGCGACCCGCGGGGCTTCACCGCCAGCCAGGTGACGAGCGCCCGGCTGAACCGCGCCGATCTGGTGCTCACCGCGACCCGCGGACTGCGCTCGCGGGTTCTCGAGGACGCCCCCCGTGCGCTCCGGCGTACGTTCACGATCCGCGAGTTCGCGGCGCTCGCCGATGCGCGCCTTCTCGGTGCAGCCGGTCTGCCAGAGCTCGTGGCCGAGGCGGCGTCCTGGCGTGGGACCGCCCGGCTGTCCGACTACGACGTACCCGACCCGATCGGGCGTTCAGCCGCTGCGCACCGCGCTGTGGCGGAGATGCTCGACGGCGACGTCACGCGCATCGCGCAGACGCTCGCGCAGACGCTGGTGGGACGGAGTCTGGATCGAGCCGGCTGACCCTGGGCGTGGGCGAGACCGGTGAACAGCTCGCTGCTTGGCCTTGCGAGAATGGTCCAATCGTCAACTGGTGACGCGGGCCGAGACAGGGGTGGCAGTGCCGGAGAAGTTCAACATCCTCGTGGTGTGCCTGGGGAACGTCTGCCGTTCCCCGCTGGCGGAGCGGTTGCTCCGGCTGCGCTTCGACGAGATGCTCGGCGGGGACGGCTCGGCCGTCGACGTGACCAGCGCCGGCGTCCGGGCCATGGTCGGCAGCTCGATGGACGAGCTCTCCGCCGCCGAGCTCGACCGCCTCGGCGGCCGCGCTGAGGGGTTCATTTCACGCCAGGTGACCGGGCTGATGGCCGGCTCGGCGGACCTGGTCCTCACCGCCACCCGCAGCCAGCGCTCCCGCGTGCTGGAGGAGGCTCCGCGGGCGCTCAAGCGCACCTTCACCCTCCGTGAGTTCGCCGCCATCAGCGCCTCCCCCGCGTTGCGAGAGCGTCCCCCTGCCGACCCGGTCGAGCTCGTCGCCCGGGCCGCGTCCTGGCGCGGCTCGGCACAGGTCGACGACTACGACGTGCCCGACCCGATCGGGAAGACCCCGGAGTTCCACCGGTCGGTCGCCGACCTCCTGGACGCCGACTGCACCACCATCGCCGAGGCGGTCGCGGGCGCCATCCTGAGCGACGTCTCGGCTCGCTGACGCACTGCGATCTCCCGACCCACGAGCCTCGGGTCCTCTAGCCTGGCGGGAATGCCTCTGCCTCCGCGAGCGACCGGCCGGGTGCGGGCGCTGCGTGCGCCCGCCGTACTCGCCCTGCTCGCGGCCGGCATCAGCACGGCCCTGGTGCTGCTGAGCGTCCCGGGCGCGACGGCGGAACGGGACGTCCGGGACGGCCGGCGCGACGTGTGGTCCTGGACGCCGTCCACGGGTGGCACCGGCCGCTTCGTGCCGGCGCGCGGGCGGGCGAACGTCGACCTGACCTTCCTCACGGTGCGGCACCGCAAGCGCGACGTCCTGGTCCGGGCCGGCTACGCGGACCTGCGCAAGGAGGGCGGGTCGTACGGGCTGGGCGTGGACTTCCGGACCGACGAGGGCGTACGGCGGCACGCGAGCTTCGTCGCCAGCAGCGCCAGCGACTGGCTCGGCCGGACCAGCCTGCTCGACCAGCACCGGGCGAGCGTGGGCTGCCTGCGCAAGCACACCCACGTGTCCTACCGACGGGACGGCATCTGGATGACGTTCCCCCGCAAGTGCCTGGGCAACCCGCGCTGGGTGCAGTTCCGGGCCCTGTCGTTCCGCAAGGCTCCGGGCGGTCGGCTGCTGGTGGACAACCCGCACAACGAGAAGCCGCTGGCCCAGCGCTGGAGCCCTCGGCTCGGCCGGGGCTGACCTCGCTCGGGGAGGGGAATGCGTCAGGAGATCCTGCGCAGGCGCCAGCCGGAGCAGGCGGAGCACTTCTCGGCGAGGTAGAACAGGCCGTCGCGGGACTTCGCGTGCGCGATCGCGTGCGCGTCCTCGTCGCTGGCGTAGAACGTGTGCACGCCTGGGGAGCACTGGGCTGTGGTCTGGTACGTCATTGTCTCCGACCTCCGGTCGCACAGGTTCATGCAGCCAGGGTCGGCGCCCGAGCCACATCGATCACCCCGCGGCCAAGAGTTGCCACCCGCACCGGAGCCGAAACGTCCCGGCGGCGGAGCGCAAGGTGGGCTGGACCGGATCAGTCGGCGACCTGGCCGATGCGGACCTCGCTGACGGCCACCGTGTTGCGGGGGCCGCGCTCCGAGCCGAGGATCTCCACGACCACCCGGTCGGCCTTCGTGACCGGGATCCGCATGCTCTGCATCGACCGGTTCTTCGCCGACGTGTCGAAGGTCTGCTCGACCGTCGTACCGTCGTCGAACACCCAGCGCACCTTGCGGATCCGGTCGTTCTCGGCGTACCGGTCCACGCCGCTGCGCGGGTCGGTCTTGGCGTAGCCCGGGATCAGCCCCACCTCACCGATCCTGGTCGGGTCGGCCAGGTCGATCGTGACCTTCTCCCCCGCGCCGTCGCCGTCGCAGCGCCAGGCGGTCGTCATGTCGCCGTCGTAGACGTTGCTCGGGTCGTAGCTCACCTTGTGGCCGGCCGAGTCCACGCCGCTCCTCGACTCGCACGACGCCGACGCCCCGCCGATGCCCGCGGCATCGGTGTTCCCGGCGTACTTCTTGCCCTGCGCCTGGTGCGTCGGCGACTGCGACGGCGTGCCCGTGGAGCCGTCCTCGCCGATCACCACGCCGTCGGGCTCCTTCTGCGACACCTGGGTGCCGGACAGGTTGCTCGAGAGCACCTTGCCGATGCCGTAGGCGCTGAGCAGGAGTACGACGACCAGGCCGGCCAGCAGCGCGGGCACCAGCCACGCCGGACGTTCCCGCCGCCGAACGGGCTCATCCTCGGCCAGCTGCTCCTCGAGCGACAGCGGCATCGGCTCCGGCTCCTGTTCCGGCTCCGGGTCCTGTTCCGGCTCCGGGTCCTGTTCCGATTCCGGTTCGGGTTCCGGGACGGCCCGGTGGGCACCGCCGTTCCGGACCGGGGGCGGCTCGTCGATCTCGTCGACGAACAGCGGCTGTGGCTGTTCGAAGGTCGTGGTGTTCTCGCTCTGCTCGCCTGCGACCTGCTGGACGGCTTGCTCGTAGCCGCGCCGGTACGCCTCGGCGTACTCGGGCGGCAGGTCCGGCGGCACGTCACCGGGACGTCTCTCGTCCGACATAGCCATCCACCCTACGGAAGGGAGCAGGTTCAGGACAAAGTGCAGAAGACCACCGGACTGGCGCAGGCGCCGTCCAGGGGTCGGTGGTCTCGACCGGTGAGGTTTCGACAGGCTCGACCAGCGCCAGAGGTCAGGCGTGGAGCGCGGGGCCCTGGCCGATCCACCAGCGGGCCCCGGCGAGCTGCCACTCGGGCGCTTCGTGGGACTTGGTGATGGCGCGCAGGCCCGGCGACCCGGACATGCCGAGCGCGTACATCTTGGCGCGCTCGCGCGGGGACCACTGTTTCGACATCGAGTTGCGGATCGCCTGGTCCGACATGGCGTTGAGGGTGACGTGCCCGATGGCCTGGGAGATCGGCAGCGCGACGTCGTCGGCCGGGTCGTCCACGAAGGCGAGCATCCGCATCCGGTGGGAGTCGTCACTGAGGTAGCGCACCAGCGTCGCGAACCGGGCGCGCATCCAGTCCGGGTAGCCCGGCTGGCCGAGCCGCAGCAGCAGCTCGTCGGTGACCGGGGACCCGAACGGCGACGAGGAGACGAGCAGCGCCGCCAGGTGCCGCCGCTCGGAGTCACGGTGGAACAGTGCCTCCCGGATCAGCCGGACGAGCATCTGGTCCTCGTCGTACGACGGCTCCTGCGGGACCCCCGCCCGGGCCAGGTCGGCGACCTGTCGCGCGAACGCGCCGGCCTTGCTCGCCAGCATGTCCTCGCCGTGCTCGACGACGTAGCCGAGCTTGCGCCGACCGGCCTTGGCCGCCGCCTGCACGAGGGTCGAGCGCATCCCCTCGGGGAGACCGGCGATCAGCTCGGCCAGCTCGTCGCTGGCCCGGGCCGGGTCGCGACGCCACAGCCGCAGGACGAGCATGTCGAGCTCGGTGCGCTCGGCCGGGCTGAAGTGTCCGCGCAGCACCTTCTGGGTGGCCAGCCAGACACCGGTGACGTAGGTGACCTGGTTCTCGGGCTTGTCCATGATCTCCAGCACCAGGCGGGCCGCCTCCGGGGTCGGGAGCCGGTCCAGCAGGCCGAGCGGGGTGGTGATCACCTGCACGCCCGGCACCGCCATGTAGGCCCGGATCGCGTCGACCATGAAGTCCTGGGCCCGCGGGATCGCGGCCATGTTCATGGCCGCGGTGCTGTACTGCCGGTAGGCCAGCTTGATCGAGCGGGGCAGCTGGTTGATCGAGCTGCGCGGCGAGGACCTCCCAGGTGTGCGGTCGCAGGTGCACCAGGGGTGCGGCCTCCAGGTGCCAGCCGAGCTCCTGCCAGTCGCGGGCGTACGCCGACCCGGCCTCCACCGCGTCGATCAGCTCGTCGAGACGGTCGGCGAACTGCCGGGCGGACGGGTCCAGCCTGGGGCGCACCACCCGGGTCTTGAGCCCGGGAATGGTCGCCTTGATGTAGCCGGTGATCGAGGAGATCTGGCCCACCTCGAGACCGAGCGCCTTCTCGTAGGCGGACATGCCCTCGTAGGAGATCGGGATCTCCCCCGACTCCCACCTGCTGACCAGGCTGCGGCTGGCCGGGAAGCCCGCCTCGGCCAGCGCCTCGGCGAACCGCCGGCCGTCCTGGAACGTGTCGTCCCGGTGATGCAGCCGGGACATCGCGAGCAGCCAGCCGATGCGGGCGTCGATGTCCGGGTGGGAGGCGTTGAGGGGGGTCTCGTCGACGGCGATCTTCTGCGTGCGCCCGACGCGTCTCGTGCTCACCGCACCCCCTTTCGTCCCTCAGCGAGACCTGACGGTCCGAAGCATAGGCCGGATCAGGGTGAGCAGCAGCGCCCCGGCGAGCGCCCCGGCGGTGTTGGCGACCACGTCACTGAACGCCGCCTGCCGCCCCGGGAGCACCAGGCCCTGGACCATCTCCACCCCGACCGCGGCCACGAAACCCAGCGCGGTCCAGTCCCGCCAGCCGAACCGGGGCCACACCAGGGCCGCGAGGAAGGTCAGCGGCGCCACGATGGCGGCGTTCATCAGCACCTCGAGCCGGTGGAAGCTCACCAGCCGGGCCGGTACGCCGACCGCCCCCAGCACCTGCCCCAGCCAGACCACCGCACCGCTCTGCCGGCCCGAGGTCGGGGAGAACAGCGCGACCGCGAGCAGGACCGCGTAGACAGCCAGCAGGACCTTCGCGTGGCGGGTCAGCCAGCTCATCGAAGGGACGGGCGCACGTGCAGGCCGACGTCGGGGTCGACCACCACCTGCTGGGCGGCGGCCAGGCCGTCGACCACCAGCGTCGCGTCGAGCGGGACGTTGCGCTTGACCATCGCCAGCGCGATCGGACCCAGCTCGTGGTGCCGCGCGCTGGTGCCGACGAACCCGACCACCTTGTCGCCGTTGAGCAGGTCGCTGCCGCGCGCGGGCAGCCGGTTGTCCGAGCCGTCCAGGTGCAGCATCGTCAGCCGGCGCGGTGGCTTGCCCAGCGTGTGCACCCGGGCGACCGTCTCCTGCCCGCGGTAGCAGCCCTTGTCCAGGTGCACCGCGGTGCCGATCCAGCCGGCCTCGTTCGGGATGGTGCGGTGGTCGGTGTCCAGGCCGAGCCGGGGCTCCCCGCGGGCGATCCGCAGCGCCTCGAAGGCCCACATCCCGCACGCCGGTCCGGCCGCCTCGGCGTACGCCGCCAGCTCGCGCCGCGGCACGAGCTCGTAGCCGGAGTACGGCGCCCCGTCCACCCGCGCGGACGGACGCCAGGTCACCGCGAGCTCCTCGGTCACGTCGCGGACCTCGACGCGCATCATGAACCGCATCCGGTCGAGCCACTCCACCAGAGCGGCCGCCTGACCCGGCTCGACGTGGGCCGTGAACGACTCACCGTCGTCGACGCCGTACATCGCGTGCTCGACGTGACCCTGCGGGCTCAGGATCAGCGCGGCCGTCGGAGTCCTCGGGGCGAGGTTCTCCAGGAACTGGGTGGTCAACGAGTGCAGCCAGGTCAACCGGTCCGGTCCCGAGACCCGGATCACCTCACGGTGGGACAGGTCCACGAAGCCGTCACCGGACTCGAGCGTCCGCTGCTCGCCGATGAACGAGCCGTAGTGCGCCGCCACGGGCGCGTCGATGCCGTTGCCGGCCACCGCACCGGGCAGCGAGAGCAGCGGGCTTGCAGAGTCGGTCACGGCTTCACCTCGAGATCGGGACGCATGTCAGGAGAACAGACGTGGGCAGCCGATGCTTCCCGCTCTTCCGACACAGTCATCCACCCCACGGAGGGAGCGGTTTCAGGAGAAAGTGTAGAAGACCCCCGGACCGCGGCAGGCGCGATCCGGGGGTCTTCCCGTGGTTTCGACAGGCTCAGCCGGCGAGGTCGACGGCGACCTCGGCGACGACGCCCTGCTGGGCGACGACCTTCTTGTCCACCACGTCGGCCTTCGGGGCCAGCGTGCGCAGCGTCCACTCACCCGGTGCCGCGAAGAACCGGAAGTGACCGGTCGCCGACGTCGGCACCTCGGCGGTGAACTCCCCGGTCCTGTCCAGCAGCCGCACGTAGGCGTTGCCGACCGGCTGCTCGTCACGGGTGACGACGCCCTGGATCACCGACTCCTTCGCCACGTTCACACCGTCGAGCGAGAGACCGCCCGTGGTCGCGCCGCACATCAGGCGTCACCCTTCTCGTCACCGAGGGCCACCGGTACGCCGACCAGGGAGCCGTACTCGGTCCACGAGCCGTCGTAGTTCTTGACGTTCTTCTGGCCGAGCAGCTCGCGCAGCACGAACCAGGTGTGGCTCGAGCGCTCGCCGATGCGGCAGTAGGCGATGGTGTCCTTGCCCCAGTCGACGCCGGCGTCGGTGTAGATCTGCTTGAGCTCGTCGTCGGAGCGGAACGTGCCGTCGTCGTTGGCCGCCTTGCTCCACGGCACGTTCGCCGCGGTCGGGATGTGCCCGGCCCGCTGCGCCTGCTCCTGCGGCAGGTGCGCCGGGGCCATCAGCCGGCCGGCGTACTCGTCGGGGCTGCGTACGTCGACCAGGTTCAGCTTGCCGATCGCGGCGACGGTCTCGTCGCGGAACGCCCGGATCGAGGAGTCCTGCTCCTGCGCGGTGTAGCTGGTCGGCTCGCGGGTGGTGGTCGCGTCGGTCAGCTCGCGGCTCTCGAGCTCCCACTTCTTGCGGCCGCCGTCGAGGAGCTTGACGTCCTGGTGGCCGTAGAGCTTGAAGTACCAGTAGGCGTAGGCGGCGAACCAGTTGTTGTTGCCGCCGTAGAGCACGACGGTCTGGTCGGTGGCGACGCCCTTGCCCGAGAGCAGCTTCTCGAACTGCTGCTTGTTCACGAAGTCACGGCGGACCTGGTCCTGCAGGTCCGTGGTCCAGTCGAGCTTGATGGCGCCCCGGATGTGGCCCTTGTCGTAGGCGCTCGTGTCCTCGTCGACCTCGACCAGGACCACCTGCGGGTCGTCGAGGTGCTCCTCGACCCACGCGGCGTTCACGAGTGCGGATTCGCGGCTCATGGTGTTCCTTTCGTTGCCCGGTCGTCCGGACGGTTGGTGATCTGTGTAGGAGTTGTCAGCTGGCGGCGCGGGCCGGCCTGGCCCGCTGGAGCAGCAGGTAGACCTCGCAGCCCAGGCAGAAGCCGAAGGCCGCGTTGAGGAACGCCGCCGCCAGCGCGAAGCCGGTGGCGATCGCGCCGAGCAGGTCGACCCCGGCGACGTACCCGACGAGCGCGACCACCGCGAACGCCAGCCCCACGGCCTGGGCGAACTGCGGCGGGGCCGCGTCCTCGAGCTCGGCGGGCTTGCCGAGCCGGGGGCGGAGCAGGGTCTTGAACAGCCAGGCGTACGGCGTGCGCTGCACCCCGCCGAGGGCACCGATCGCGAAGAGCACCGTCTGTACGGCGAGCAGCGCGACCGTCGCCGCGGACGGGGCCAGGACCAGCGCGACGGCGAGCAGCAGGGTCGTCAGCGTCGCCGCGAACCGCGGACCGCGCGGGTCGATCCGGGTGCGGGCGGGCGCCTGCTCGGTGGCGTCGGCGCGGGTGATGGCGGACATACGGTTCTCCTGCGAGCGAGAGCTGCGGCCTGGACTGCTGGGGGCAGGGGCACGGACACGTCGAACGGGCCGGAAAACCCCGGCACCCACCTCGAAGCATAGTCGATTATTTCACTCGACAAAGGGGAGGTTGCGACGTCCCGTCAGGACATTCGACACAGCGCCGAGCGCACGCGGCAGTGATCCACTGCGCGGCGCTTGGTCAGCATGGTCGTGAACATGCGCTCAGACTACGCAGGGCCACTCGGCCCGCGGTAACGCCCGTCTCGCGAAATGGACACCCGATCCAGCATGCGGACAGTGCAGGGGGTCCTGCGGCCGTGGCGCGGACACCCGGACATATGCCGTAAAATTTCCTGTCGTGAACGAGACCCCGGGGAGTCGGCTCGCCCGTGCGGGCGCGAGTACTCCCCCCTGGAGCGGCGGGTCCTGGACATGTTCGTGCTCGCCGGCGACCTCTCGGCCACCACGGACCTTCCCCTCGGGCGGGAGGACGACCTGCGGGGTCTGCTCGATGACGGCCTGGTGCGCACGGTCCCGTCCCAGCGTGCCTCGGGGTCCTCGGCGCGGCAGGGCTATGTGCTGACCGCCGCCGGACGCGCGTACGTGCAGGACCGCCTGGGCCGGGCCCCGGAGGCCAGGACGTTCGGCGGCCCGTGGAGCTCGCCCTAGCCGAGGTCGAGCCGCCGCTCGGCGTCCGTTCAGAACAGGTTGCCGAGCGTGGCGAGCACCGTGTCCTTGGTCGGGGCGCCGCTCGCGCGGGAGACCTCGCGGCCCTGCGCGTCGAGCACGAGCGTGGTCGGCGTCCGCACGATGCCCAGGCGGCGGACCAGGTCCAGGTGCTGCTCGGCGTCCACCTCGACGTGCGCCACTCCGGGGACGATCCCGGCCACCTCACCCAGGACCCGACGGGTGGCGCGGCAGGGCGCGCAGAAGGCCGAGGAGAACTGCAGCAGGGTGGCCCGCTCGCCGAGGTCGTGGCCGAGACCGTCGAGCACGGTCGGCTCGTCGACCACCGCGTCGGCAGCCGGTGCGGCCGGGAGCCGGTGGGTGCCCCGGAAGCGTCCGTCCCGGGCCGCACGCCAGAGGCCGAAGCCGGTCGCGAGGAGCAGCGCGGCGACCAGCACCCAGGTTCCTTGGCTCATGACGGGGTGCAACCACCGCGATGTCGGGTTGATTCCGGGATGTGACAGGAAAGACCTCGGGGCGATCCCCCTGGGAGGTGACGGACCGCCCCGAGGCGTCGGTCGGCACAGGCAGAAGCCCGGGCCAAGATCCGTATTCCCCTTGTATATCAGGCGAAAACGAGAATCAGCGGTAAAGTGTCCTGCCTCTGGACAGGGGTACGTCGATCAGCCGCCGGCGAACGGCGGGAGCAGCTCGACCGTGTCACCGGGCGCGACCGGCACGTCCTCCGGGGCACGCGAGCCCACCGGCCGGTCCCCCACCAGGACCGAGCACACCGCGACGACGTCGGCCAGCCGGGGCCGGTCCGCGTGCAGGGCCCGCACCGCGGTGAGGACGTCGGCCAGCGTCGTACCCTCCGCGACCGGCACGAGGTCCGACTCCACCCCTGCGGCGGCCCGCGCCGCGGCCCAGTAGCGGACCGTCACGCCTCCCGCTGGTGAGACGGTTTCCCGGGTGTGGTCGGTCATGTTCGGTATCCTGCCTTATCGCGGCACCCCGGACCCGCTCAGCTCGGAGCCGGACCGCGACCTCCAGCGGCTCAACGGCGAGTCATCCGCGTTCCTCACCGGGGAGGTGCCATGAGCACCCTGCTGCTGCTGACGAGCACGACGCAGCCCTCTGCCGAGGTGCTGCCCGCCCTGGCCCTGCTGCCGCACCAGGTGAAGATCCTGCCCGCGGAGGGCAGCGCGCTGCTCGAGGCGCCCGACGTGGACCTGGTCCTCGTCGACGGGCGCAAGGAGCTCGCCCACGCCCGCGACCTGTGCCGGCTGATCCGGACCACGGGCTCGGACGCCCCCGTGCTGCTGGTCGTCACCGAGGGCGGCCTGGCCGTCGTCGCGGCCGACTGGGGCATGGACGACGTGGTGCTGAGCACCTGCGGCCCGGCCGAGCTGGAGGCCCGGCTGCGGCTGGCCGTCGGCCGGCTCGCCGCCCAGCGTGACGCCGACGACCCCGAGGCGCACGTCATCCGCTCCGGCGAGGTGACGGTCGACGACTCGACGTACACCGCCAAGCTCGGCGGCCGCCCGCTCGACCTGACGTTCAAGGAGTTCGAGCTGCTGAAGTACCTCGTGCAGCACCCGGGCCGGGTGTTCACCCGCGAGCAGCTGCTCCAGGAGGTGTGGGGCTACGACTACTTCGGCGGCACCCGCACCGTCGACGTGCACGTCCGGCGGCTGCGCGCCAAGCTCGGCCCCGAGAACGAGACGCTGATCGGCACCGTGCGCAACGTGGGCTACCGGTTCGTGCTGCCGCCCCGGGAGAGCGCCGCGGAGCGCGAGAACGCCTGACCCTCCCCCGAGCTGTCAGGCGCTCACACGGCTATGGCCGGGCCAGGCTCTGACAACTCGGCGGCAGGGGCGCTGCGCTGCTCGGGCAGGGCGACCACCGGTGTGCGCGGCGCCTCCGTGACCGGGATCGCCAGGATCGGCGGCGGGGCCGGTCGCCGCTGCGCGCGCTGCACGTCCTGCGGCAGGGTCTCCTCGAGGTGCGCGAGCCAGAGCAGCAGCGCCAGGCCTGCGAGCGGTGACAGCATCGCGGCGGTCAGCATCAGCAGGGCCTGCATCGGGTCCTCCCTTAGTTCCTGCTGACTCTAGGGTGAGGCCATGACCTCCGCCAGCACCGTCACGCGCGTCGACTCCGCCGATTTCCGGTGGGGCGAGGAGGCCGGTGTGGCCGCCGACGTACGCCGCGTGGTGGCCGCCGCGACCGCCGAGGACGGGGCGGCGCCGTTGGACGAGTCGGCCCTGCTGACCCTGCGGCACCACGGGCTCGACGGTTCCGCGCTGTGGGTGGCCGGCCCGCCGGGACAGCCGGCCGAGGGCTTCGCCTGGCTGCACGACGGGGCCCTGGACCTGGTGGTCGCCCCGGCCGCGCGGCGCCACGGGCTCGGTGCGGCGCTGGCCGCGGCGGCCGTCCCGGCCACCGGCGGGCTCACCGCCTGGTCGCACGGCAACCACCCCGCGGCCGCCGCGCTCGCCCCGCGGCACGGGCTCGACCGGGTCCGCGACCTGTGGGTGATGGGACGCTCCCTGCCGGGTGACCTCCCCATCGCTCCCATGACGTCGGCGGGGATCGACGTACGGCCGTTCCGGGTGGGGGTGGACGAGGAGGCGTTCCTGGCGCTGAACGCGCAGGCCTTCGCGCACCACCCCGAGCAGGGCGGGATGACCCGGGCCGACCTCGACGCGCGGATGGCCGAGTCGTGGTTCGACCCGGCCGGCTTCTTCCTCGCCTGGCGCGGCGAGGAGCTGCTCGGCTTCCACTGGACCAAGGTGCACCGGGACGAGGGACCGCCGTTCGGGGAGGTGTACGTCGTCGGGGTGTCGCCGTCCGCGCAGGGCGGCGGGCTCGGCCGGCTGCTGACGCTGACCGGCCTGCACCACCTCGCCGGGCTCGGCCTGTCCGAGGTGATCCTCTACGTCGAGGCGGACAACGCGCCCGCGGTCGCGGTCTACCAGCGGCTCGGGTTCACGCACGCCCCCGAGGACACCCACGTGATGTACGCCCGGACCTAGCCCCGGGGTCAGTGCAGGGCGGCCTTGAGCTTCACGGCGATCTCGGCGACCGCGGCGCGGGTCGAGCGGCCGACGCCGACGATGTTGAAGAAGCCGTGGATGAACCCCGGGTAGCGCTTCAGCTCGACGGGTACGCCGGCCTCCGCCAGCGTGCGCGCGTAGAGCTCGCCCTCGTCACGCAGCGGGTCGAAGCCGGCGGTGACGACGAACGCCGGCGCGAGGCCCTCGGGGAACTTCTCCGTGAACTGCACCGAGACCTGCGGCTCGCGACGGTCGTCGTGCGGCGCCAGGTAGGTGTCGACCGCGAGGTCGAGGAAGGCCTGGTCGAGGTAGAAGCCGTCGTTGAACATCCGGCGGCTCTCGCTGACCTCGGCGTGGTTGGTGGCCGGGTAGACCAGCAGCTGGAACGCGCACGGCACCCCGGCCTCGGCGGCCTTGATCGCGACGGCCGCGCTGAGGTAGCCGCCGGCCGAGTCACCGCCCACGGCGAACCGCTCCGGGTCCGCGCCGAGCTCGTCGGCGTGCTCGACGGCCCACTGGTAGCCGGCCCAGCTGTCCTCGAGGCCGGCGGGGTACGGGTGCTCCGGGGCGAGGCGGTAGTCCAGCGCGAGCACGCGTACGTCGGCCCGCTCGGCGAGCAGCCGGCAGGTGGCGTCGTGCGTGTCGAGGTCGCCGTAGATCATCCCGCCGCCGTGCAGGAACACCAGCAGCGGCCCGGTCACCCCCGAGCGCGGCACGTAGAGCCGGGCGCGCATCGGGCCCGCGGGCGTCGGCACGTCGACCTCTCGGGTCTCCCCGATCGGCTGACGCCCTCCGACCAGCGCGGCCTGCCGGCGCATCGCCGTACGCCCCTCGGGGATCGACAGGGACGCGAGCGCGGGCTCGCGGGCCAGCTTCTGCAGCCGCAGCAGCCACTGCGTCTGCGGGTCGAGGAGCTGGCCGTCGAGCAGGACCGGCGAGCCCGCGAGCCGGCGCATCATCCCCTCCGGCAGGGCCATCGCGGCCCGGAAGAACACTGCCTCGGCCTTCACTGCGAGCTGCACCATGCTCGCAAACTACCCGCCCCGGCTCCGGTCTCTACCGTCCGTTCACCTGGTGGTGCCACGATGAAGGCATGACCGCCGACGCCTCCTCCGCCAGCCCGCTGACCGCACACGTCGGTGGGCCGGCCCAGGACGGTCCGAACGATCTTCGCGCGACGTCCGAGCCGTTCGACATCGAGCCGCCGTACGACGCCGGCGCGCACGACCTGCAGCCCGAGCGGTTCCTGGACCGCGAGGTGTCCTGGCTGCACTTCAACACCCGGGTGCTCGAGCTCGCCGAGGACACCAGCCTGCCGCTGCTCGAGCGGGTCCGGTTCCTGGCCATCTTCGCCTCGAACCTCGACGAGTTCTTCATGGTGCGGGTGGCCGGCCTCAAGCGCCGGATCGCCGCCGGGGTCGCCGTACCCGCCGCCTCCGGCCTGATGCCGCGCGAGGTGCTCGAGCAGATCTGGAGTACGACGGGCGCGCTGATGGAGCGCCAGGCGCGGGTGTTCCGCGACGAGATCGTGCCGGCGCTGACGAAGGAGAACATCGAGCTGATCCGCTGGGCCGACCTGACCCGCGACGAGCAGAAGCAGTGCAAGAACCTGTTCAAGGAGCGGGTGTTCCCGGTGCTCACGCCGCTCGCCGTGGACCCGGCCCACCCGTTCCCGTACATCTCCGGGCTGTCCCTCAACCTGGCCGTGCTGGTGCGCAACCCGAAGACCGGCATGGAGCACTTCGCCCGGGTGAAGGTCCCGCCGATCTTCTCGCGGTTCGTGCCGGTCGGGAACCAGCGGTTCGTGCCGCTCGAGGACGTCATCTCCGAGCACCTCCGGCGGCTGTTCCCCGGCATGGACGTGCTCGGCGTGCACACCTTCCGGGTGACCCGCAACGAGGACCTCGAGGTCGAGGAGGACGACGCCGAGAACCTGCTCGCCGCCTTGGAGAAGGAGCTGCTGCGCCGCCGGTTCGGCCCGCCGGTCCGGCTCGAGGTGGAGGAGTCGATCGACGACCACGTCCTCGCGCTGCTGGTCTCCGAGCTCGGCGTCAACGCCGGCGAGGTGGTCCGGCTGCCCGGGCCGCTCGACCTCACCGGCCTGCACGACATCGCCGACCTGGACCGGGCCGAGCTGAAGTTCCCGGCCTTCGTCCCCTCGACGCACACCCAGCTCGCCGAGGTCGAGTCCGCCTCCCCCGTCGACGTGTTCGCGGCGGTGCAGCGCAACGACGTACTCCTGCACCACCCGTACGACTCGTTCTCCACCTCGGTGCAGCGGTTCATCGAGCAGGCCGCCGACGACCCGCACGTGCTCGCGATCAAGCAGACGCTCTACCGCACCTCGGGCGACTCCCCGATCATCGAGGCGCTCGTCGACGCCGCCGAGTCCGGCAAGCAGGTGCTCGTGCTGGTCGAGCTCAAGGCGCGCTTCGACGAGCAGGCCAACATCAAGTGGGCGCGCAAGCTCGAGCACGCCGGCTGCCACGTGGTCTACGGGCTGGTCGGCCTCAAGACGCACTGCAAGCTCGCGATGGTGGTCCGCGACGAGCCGGAGGGCATCCGCCGCTACGTGCACATCGGGACCGGCAACTACAACCCGAAGACCGCCCGGATGTACGAGGACTACGGGCTGCTCACCGCGCACGAGGGCATCGGCGAGGACGTCGCGCACCTGTTCAACAACCTGTCCGGGTTCTCGCGCAACGCGTCCTACGAGCACCTCCTGGTCGCGCCGGACTCGGTCCGCGACGGGCTGCTGGCCCGGATCCGGGCCGAGGTGGCGCACCACGAGGCGGGTCGGCCGGCCCGGATCCGCTTCAAGGCGAACTCCGTGGTCGACGAGGCGCTGATCGACGAGCTCTACCGTGCGTCGATCGCCGGCGTCCAGGTGGACCTGCTGACCCGTGGCATCTGCGCGGTGCGTCCCGACGTCCCCGGCCTCTCGGACAACATCCGGGTCCGGTCCGTGCTGGGCCGGTTCCTCGAGCACAGCCGGGTGTTCTGGTTCGAGAACGGCGGCTCGCCGAAGGCCTGGATCGGGTCGGCGGACCTGATGCACCGCAACCTGGACCGGCGGGTGGAGGCCATGGTCGAGCTGCCCGGCGAGTCGCAGGTCGACGAGGTCGGCCGGCTGCTCGACCTGGCGTTCGACGACCGTACGGCGTCCTGGTGGCTGACCTCGCACGGCGAGTGGGTCCGCCACCACCGCGACGCCGACGGCCTCCCGTTGCGCGACCTGCAGGACATCCTGATCACCCAGAACCGGCGGCGCCGTACCCCCCGCTCGGTGGAGGCCACCACCTCCCGCTGACCCACCGGATAGTCCGTGACCTTTTGCAGGTCTTTCGGGCCCGGAATCCTGCAGACCGTCACGGACTAACCGAGCGGGCCGGATTGGCCTGTGGACGACGCCCCATCAGGCTCGGTGGGGCGCGAGCGTGGGTGCATGCAGCGGCACCGTCATCGTTGGGACCCGGTCTGCGCGCCGCCGACCGGGCTGGTCCGGCCGGTCCCCGTCGACCCCACCGGCGCGAGCGGCCCGACGCGGGGCCAGGCGAACGGACCTCGCTGGCGTGCCTCGAGCCGGGGCCTGTTCGTGCCGTCGTCGGTCGACCCGAACGTCCCGGAGCAACGCATCCTCGAGCAGTCCATGCGGCTGACCGGCGGAGCCGTGACCGGGTGGGCGGCGTGCCGCATGCATCGGGCCGCCTTCTTCGACGGCCTGCGCCGCGACGGACGCACCCCGATCCCGGTCCCCCTCAACTGCGGACCGCTGCACCAGATCCGTCGCCTGCCGGGCGACGACCTGCTCCGCGACATGCTGTACGACGACGAGATCGTCACGGTCGACGGGATCCCGTGCACGGCCGTGCCCCGCGCCACGTTCGACGCGATGCGCTTCGCCCGGGACCTGCGAGAGGCCGTCGTCGCCCTGGACATGATGGCCGCCGCCGCGAGGACGTCCGTCAGCCGGATGCGCGAGTACGTCGGCCGGCACCAGGCGTGGACCGGCGTGCAGCAGGCCCGGGACGCGGTCGCTCTGGCCGACGAGCTGAGCCGCTCTCCCCAGGAGACCCGGCTCCGGCTGGTGTGGCAGCTCGACGCCGGCCGTCCCCGGCCACTGGTGAACCCTCCGCTGTTCGACCCGGACGGTCGGCTGCTCGGGTATCCCGACCTGCTCGACCCCCTGGCCGGGGTGGTCGGCGAGTACGACGGGGACGACCACCGCGATCCGCTCCGCCACAGTGACGACGTCGACCGGGAGGCCCGCTTCCGCGAGCACGACCTCGAGGTCTTCCGGGTGACCGGGCCGGACCTGCGGGACCTGAGGCGGGTGACCGAACGGATCCACGCGGTGTACCGGCGAGCCGGACGACGTCGATCCGGCCGACGTACCTGGACGCTGACGCCACCACCCTGGTGGTCGGCCGGGCAGTCGCTCGACGACCGGCTGGACGCGGCCGACCGGGCCCGGCACTCGTTCGACGCCGCCTCCTGACCCCCCCGGATAGTCCGTGACGTTCTGCAGGATTTCCGCGCCCTGCAACCTGCAGAAGGTCACGGACTATCCCGAACCGCCGGTCAGCAGGTGGCGAGGAGGAGGGGGCCGGAGGAGAGGTCGGACAGGACGGAGGCGTCCTTGGGGGTGGGCTTGGTGGTGAGTACGACGTCCTGGTCGTCCGCCTCACCGGAGGCGAGCTCGAAGCGGTCGGCGAACGACCCGCCCTGACCCGGCGCGGGTCCGGACGCCAGGTCGACGCGCGGCTGGAGGTTGCGCGAGGCCTGGTCGGACGTCTCGAAGTGCAGCCCGAGCACCAGCGAGCGGTCGGCCTGCTGCGCCATCACGAACCCCTCGACCGGGCCGACGTCGCCGGCCTTCTGCACGAGCTCGTCGCCGACCCGCTGGTCCTCCTCGTCGGCCTGCCCCATGCTCAGGTCCTCGCAGACGAACGTCGAGGTCCACTGCACCGCGGTGACCGGGTCGCCGGCCTTCTTGGCCAGGTCGTCCACCCCGGCCGCCTCGACCAGCGGGTCCGAGGAGCCCTTCACCACGGCCGCCGCCGCGGAGACGTAGGACGCGCTGTCGGACATCAGCACCAGGTGGTCGTCGGGGAGCACCACGACGTTCTGCTGCACCGGGGTGAGGTCGGCGTCGATCTGCGCGACCAGGTCGGCGCCGCCGACCCACGTGCCGCCCTTGCCGGAACCGGCCGTCGGCGGGGTGTACCCGAGCCGCCGCAACGCCCGCTCCACCCCGGCCAGGTCCACGCTCTCGTCGAGCCGCAGCACGTCGACCTGGCCCTTGCGGCCCTGACCGAAGGCCTCCCACTTCGCGTCGAGCGGGGAGAAGCCGTAGCGCTTCTGCAGGGCGTACGTCGACTCCGCGACCGCCGAGCCGGAGGTGAGGTCGCGGTCGTAGGCGCGGGTCAGGAAGTCCTCGACCTTCGGCTGCGACGAGCCGGCGTCGAGCGCGGACCCGCCGGCGTCGGAGCGCACGTGCGCCCAGTCGGTGAACGTGGCGCGCAGGGTCGCCTGGGGCAAGGTGCCGAGCGCCTGCTGGTAGGTCGAGGTCGCGCCGAGCAGCCGCCACGCCACCACGCCGGCGAGCACGGCGACGACGACGAGGCCGGACACGTAGACGACGACACGTGTGTTCACCGTGCGTTCCCCTTCTCCGAGTCCCCGAGGCCATAACCTAGCTGTATGTCCGAGGCAGCCCCCATCGTGGCCGCAGGTGCAGTTGTCGTCCGCAAGGGCCCCGAGGTGCTCCTCGTGCACCGGCCGAAGTACGACGACTGGTCGTTCCCGAAGGGCAAGCTCGACCCCGGCGAGCACGTCACCGCCGCCGCCGTACGCGAGATCGCCGAGGAGACCGGGCTCGACGTCCGCCTCGGGCCGCCGCTGCCGCTGCAGCGGTACGAGGTCCGCAACGGCAGTCTCCGGCCCAAGATCGTGCACTACTGGGCGGCCCGGGTCGTGGGCGGTGACGACGTCTCGGCGTACGCCCCGAACGCCGAGATCGACGCCGTCGTCTGGGTGCCGCTCGACAAGGCGCCCGCGGTGCTGACCTACCCGCGGGACCGGGACACCCTCGACGAGCTCGTGCGGGTCCGCAAGAAGACCTGCCCGCTGGTGGTGCTGCGCCACGGCAGGGCCGAGCCCCGCGGGTCCTGGACCGGCGACGACCGGGAGCGGCCCCTCGCCGACGAGGGGGAGATGCAGGCCGAGCAGGTGGTGCCGGTGCTCGCCGCCTACGACGTCCACCACGTGGTCAGCTCCAGCAGCCGCCGGTGCTGGACCACGGTCAGCCCGTACGCCGACGTGGCCGACCTCGACGTCGAGGTGACCGCCGACCTCTCGGAGGAGGACGCCTCGCCGGCGGCCGTCGCGACCCTCGTGCAGCGGATCCTCGAGCGGTCCGAGCCCACCGTCGTGTGCACCCACCGGCCGGTGCTCCCGCACGTGTACGCCGCGCTCGGCGTGCCCGACCCGGAGCTCGAGGCCGGCGAGATGCTCGTCGTGCACCACCGCCGCGGCCAGGTCGTCGCGGTCGAGCACCACCGCGCCTGAAAGGCGCTCCCACAGGGGCTCGCGAGCGGTCCCGACAAGGCCACACGCCGGGCGTTCACGTGACGGCCGTCTCACGTCCGACGACTGGTGGCCAAACAGGCCGTCAGCGTTCACCTGCCGTTCACCGGACTCCGAGGGTCGCTTCACCTCGGCTGCCTAACTTCAGGATTGACCGAACCATTGTGTCTGCACACAGAACTCTTCAGGAGATACGAAGTGAAGCGCACTTCCTTCCGCAACGCGGCCCTTCCCACGGTGGCTGCTCTCGTGCTGGGCCTGAGCCTGACCGGCTGCAGCGCCGGCAACGAGAAGAGCGGCTCCGCCGACGCCGCCTCGTCCGACGGCCCGAAGCTCAGCGGCACCCTGAACGGCGCCGGCTCGAGCGCCCAGGAGGCCGCGCAGGGCGCGTGGCAGTCCGGGTTCCAGTCGGCCAACCCCGACGTGACCGTGAACTACGACCCGGTCGGCTCCGGCGGCGGGCGTGAACAGTTCCTCGCCGGCGGCGTCGACTTCGCCGGCTCGGACTCCTACATGACCGACGAGGAGCTCGCCTCCTCCAAGAAGGTCTGCAACGGCCAGGCCGCGCTCGAGGTCCCCGACTACGTGAGCCCGATCGCGCTCGTCTACAACCTCGAGGGCGTCGACAAGCTGCAGCTGTCGGCCAAGACCGCGTCCGCCATCTTCGCGGGCAAGATCACCAAGTGGAACGACCCGGCGATCAAGGCGGAGAACCCCGACGCCCAGCTGCCGGGCGACCGGATCGTGCCCGTGCACCGTGCGGACGAGTCCGGCACCACCGACAACTTCACCCAGTGGCTGAGCAAGGCCGGCGAGGGCGCCTGGACCGCCGAGCCGGACGGCGTGTGGCCGGTCAAGGGTGGCGAGGGCGCGCAGGGCACGTCCGGCGTCATCGAGGCGGTGACCAACGGCAAGGGCACGATCGGCTACGCCGACGAGAGCCAGGCCGGTGACCTGTCGGTGGCCTCGATCAAGGTCGGGGATGCGTACGTCGCTCCGTCGGCCGACGCGGCCGCCAAGGTCGTCGACGTCTCGCCGCGGGTGGAGGGTCGTCCCGCCAACGACATGGCCATCGACATCGACCGCACCACGACCGAGGCGGGCGCCTACCCGCTGGTTCTCGCGTCGTACGTCATCGCCTGCCCCACCTACGCCGACAAGGCGAAGGCGGACCTGGTCAAGGGCTACCTGACCTACCTCCTGGGCACCGACGGCCAGGCTGCCGCGGCCAAGACCGCCGGCTCCGCCCCGCTGTCCACGACGTTCGGGAAGGACGCCGTGGCGGTCGCCGAGCAGATCGCCGCCAAGTAGTCCTGACGCTGCCCTTCACGGGCGAGCAAGAAGAGCCGGCGGGGGTTTTGCACCCCCGTCGGCTCGGCCAGTTCCGAGAGGAGACACGATCCAGGTGTCAGCATCCGCAACCACCGCGTCACGCCAGCGGGTCAAGCAGCGTCCCGGTGACCGCATCTTCGCGGGCGCGACCCGGGCCGCCGGCCTGCTGATCCTCCTCGCCCTCGCCGGCGTCGCGGTGTTCCTCACCGTCGAGGGCATGCCGGCCTTCGGCGCACCCCCCGAGGCGCTCTACGGAGCCGAGAGCTTCGTCGCCTTCGTCTGGCCGCTGCTGTTCGGCACCCTGCTGGCCGCGGTCCTGGCGCTGCTGATCGCCACCCCGCTGTCCCTCGGGGTCGCGCTCGTCATCTCGCACTACGCCCCGCGGCGGCTCGCCAGGTCGGTGGGCTACGTCGTGGACCTGCTGGCCGCCGTACCCTCGGTGGTCTACGGCCTGTGGGGCATCGGCTACTTCGGTCCGCGGCTCGCCCCCCTCTACGCCTGGCTCGAGGAGCACCTGGGCTTCCTGCCGTTCTTCGCCGGCCCGGCCTCGGCCACCGGCAAGACCATCCTCACCGCCGCGATGGTCCTGGCGATCATGGCGATCCCGATCATCACCGCGATCAGCCGCGAGGTCTTCCTGCAGACCCCCAAGCTGCACGAGGAGGCCGCCCTCGCGCTTGGCGCGACGCGCTGGGAGATGATCCGGATGGCGGTGTTCCCCTACGCCCGCTCGGGGATCGTGTCCGCGGTGATGCTCGGTCTGGGCCGGGCCCTCGGCGAGACGATGGCGGTCGCCATGGTGCTCTCCGCGTCCGGGCTGGTCACGTTCAACCTGATCAGCAGCGACAACCCCTCGACGATCGCGGCCAACATCGCGCTGCAGTTCCCGGAGTCGACCGGCCTGAAGGTGAACGTGCTGATCGCCAGCGGCCTGGTGCTGTTCGTGATCACGTTCGCCGTGAACTTCGCGGCGCGCGCCATCCTCTCGCGTGGACGTGAGGAGAGCTGATGTCCCACACCAAGAACGCAGCCATCCACCGCACGAAGAGCGACCCGACCAGTCAGGAGCGGAGCGTGTCCACAACCTCGGACGCGGCAGGCTCGCCCCAGGGCACCCGGCCGGACCGAACACGGCACCTGCCGCTGAGCCGTCCCCGGCTCCCGGGCTGGGCGCCCTGGCTGGTGGCCGGCGTGTCCGCGGCCGCGGCTGCGCTGGTCGTCCTGTCCCTGGGCTGGGGCCTGCTGGGCTGGGCCGTCACCTCGGTGCTGCTCTACGGTCTCGCGCTGCCCGCGTGGTCGCTGGTCGTGGAGAACCGGCGGGCGGCGATGGACCGGGTGGTGAGCACCCTGGTCTGGGTGGCCTTCGCGCTCGCGCTGCTGCCGCTCGTCTCGCTGCTCTCCACGGTCGTCAAGCACGGCATCGGGGTCGTCGACGGCGAGTTCCTGACCTACTCGATGCGCAACATCATCGGTGAGGGCGGCGGCATCTACCACGCCATCCTCGGCACGCTGCTGATCACCCTGGCCGCCACGGTGATCTCGGTGCCGGTGGGCCTGATGAGCGCGATCTACCTCGTGGAGTACGGCAACAACTCGCGAACCGCCCGCGCCATCACGTTCTTCGTCGACGTGATGACCGGCATCCCGTCCATCGTCGCCGGCCTGTTCGCCTACGCGCTGTTCGTGCTGTTCTTCGGCCCGGGCGTGCGGATGGGCATCGGCGGGTCGGTGGCCCTCTCGCTGCTGATGATCCCGATCGTGGTCCGCTCCTGCGAGGAGATGCTCAAGCTGGTCCCCGGTGACCTGCGCGAGGCGTCGTACGCCCTCGGCGTGCCGAAGTGGCGCACGATCGTCAAGGTCGTGCTGCCGACCGCGATGGCCGGCATCATCACCGGCATCACGCTGGCCGTCGCCCGGGTGATCGGCGAGACCGCCCCGCTGCTGATCATCGCCGGGTCCACCGACTCGGTGAACACCAACCTGTTCGGCGAGCGGATGATGACGCTCCCGGTGTACATCTACTACTCCTACACGCAGCCCGGCGTGCCCGCGCAGTTCGGCCAGGAGCGCGCCTGGGGCGCGGCGCTGGTCCTGATCGCCATCGTGATGGCGCTCAACCTGCTGGCGCGGCTGGTTGGCCGCTTCTTCTCCCCCAAGACCTCCCGCTGACCCTCGCGGGCACGGACGACCAGAAGGAACCTGATCCCATGGCCAAGAGCATCGACGTCTCGGACCTGAACATCCACTACGGCGACTTCCTCGCCGTCGAGGGCGTCTCGATGACCATCCCCGCCCGATCCGTGACTGCCCTGATCGGGCCGTCCGGGTGCGGCAAGTCCACCTTCCTGCGCTCGCTGAACCGGATGCACGAGGTGGTCCCGAACGCCCGCGTCGAGGGCAAGATCGTGATCGACGGCCAGGACCTGTACGGCGCCGACGTCGACCCGGTCGAGGTGCGCCGGCAGGTCGGGATGGTCTTCCAGCGGCCGAACCCGTTCCCGACGATGTCGATCTTCGAGAACGTGCTCGCCGGCTCGCGGCTGAACGCGAAGAAGATGCCGAAGGCGGAGGCAGCCGCGACCGTCGAGAGGTCACTGCGTAGCGCCAACCTCTGGACCGAGGTCAAGGACCGGCTGCACAAGCCCGGGGCAAGCCTGTCCGGCGGCCAGCAGCAGCGGCTCTGCATCGCCCGGGCGATCGCGGTGGAGCCGCAGGTGCTGCTGATGGACGAGCCCTGCTCGGCGCTCGACCCGATCTCGACCTCGGCGATCGAGGACCTGATCCACGAGCTCAAGAGCGACTACACGATCGTGATCGTCACCCACAACATGCAGCAGGCCGCCCGGGTCTCGGAGGACACCGCGTTCTTCAACCTGTCGGGCGCCGGCAAGCCGGGCCGTCTGGTGGAGATGAACCCGACGCGGAAGATCTTCAGCAACCCGGACGAGAGCTCCACCGAGGCCTACATCTCCGGTCGCTTCGGCTGAGCCGTCCGGCGGGGCCCCGACCCTGGACCCGGGGGCCGGTCAGGGCAGCTGGAGGACGTACTTGAGCAGCCAGTAGACCGCGGCAGCGGCGAGGCCCGCTGCCGGGAAGGTGGACACCCAGGCCACCACGATGTTCTGGGCCACGCCCCAGCGCACCGACGACAGCCGCCTGGTGGCTCCGGCACCCATCACCGACGAGGTGATGATGTGCGTGGTCGAGATCGGCGCCTCGAAGACGAACGCCGTCGTGTAGAGCACAGAGGCGGCGACCGACTCCGAGGCAAACCCGCGAGCCGGGTCCAGGTGGATGATCCGGCGCCCGAGGGTGCGCATGATCCGCCAGCCACCGGAGTAGGTGCCGAAGGAGATCGCGGACGCGGACACGATGATCACCCACACCGGCAGGCGGTCGTCCGCCGCGACATAACCGCCGGTCAGCAGGGCGAGGAAGATCACGCCCATGGTCTTCTGCGCGTCCTGCAGGCCGTGCCCGAGCGCCATCGCGCCGGCGGAGACGGTCTGCGCGAACCGGAAGCCACGCTGGGTGCGGTGGGGGTTGCGCCGGCGGAAGATCCACATGATCGCGAGCATCACCAGGAAGGCCAGCCCGAAGCCGACGAGCGGCGAGATCACCATCGGGATGACGACCTTGTCGATGATCACCGACCAGTGCACGAGGCTTCCGGACACGAGGGCCGCACCGACCAGGCCCCCGATCAGGGCGTGCGAGGACGACGACGGCAGGCCGAAGTACCACGTGAACAGGTTCCACGCGATCGCGCCGAACAGGCCGGCCATCACGACGACCAGGCCGTGGGTCGCCGACCCACCGGGCACGATCACGTCACTGACCGTGCTGGCCACCTTCTGCCCCAAGAAGGCGCCGACGAAGTTCATCACCGCGGCCATCACCAGCGCGATGCGTGGGGTCAGGGCACGTGTGGAGACCGAGGTGGCGATCGCGTTGGCGGCGTCGTGGAAGCCGTTGGTGTAGTCGAAGACGAGGGCTACGACGACGACCGCGATGATGATCGCGAGCTCCACGGTCAGGACTCCTTGACGGCGATCTGCTCGACGATGTTCGCGACGCGCTCGAAGGCGTCGATCGCAGCCTCGAGCGAGTCGACGACGTCCTTGAGCTTGAGCACCTCGAGCGCTTCGTACTTGCCGCTGAAGAGCTTGGCCAGGATCCGCCGGTAGCTCTTGTCGCCGAGGTTCTCGAGACGGTTGATCTCGATCCAGTACTCCTCGAGGTCCTGCATGGTGCGCAGCCGCGGCATCGACTCCGCCGTGAGCTCGGCGCAGCGCTGGATCACCTCGACCTGGTTGGCCAGCTCGGAGGGCAGCGTGGACACCTCGTAGAGCAGGACCAGGTCGACGGCCTCCTCCATGAAGTCCATGACGTCATCGAGGCCCGAGGCCAGCGAGTAGATGTCCTCACGGTCGAACGGGGTGACGAACGTCGTGTTCACCCGGCGGACGATGTCGTGGGTCGTCTCGTCCGCGGCGTGCTCGGCGTCACGCATGCGCTGGGCGATGCCCTCGCGGTCGTTGCCGTCACCGAGCATCTCGGCGAGCAGCTCGGCACCGTCGACGAGATGACGGGCGGACTGGGCGAACAGATCGTAAAACGTCGTGTCTGCAGGGCGGAAGCGCAAAGCCACGGCGAACTCCTGGAATACGGACTCTTGACAAGCTCGATCACCGGTGTGAATAAGCCGTGAGCCATGCTAGGCGCATAACGCCCTAACCGCGCAACCGAGGCTTGGTCTATACCCAGTGGGGGTATAGGGTCGGAACATGGCCGAGACCCATGGGTACCACGACAACAAGGCCGCCTACCTGGCCCGCCTGCGACGCATCGAGGGTCAGGTCCGGGGCCTGCAGCGGATGGTCGACGAGGACACCTACTGCATCGACATCCTGACCCAGGTGTCCGCGGTCAACAAGGCGCTGCAGAGCGTCGCGGTCGGCCTGGTCCAGGACCATCTCGGGCACTGCGTGCGTGACGCGGTCGCATCCGGGGGCACGGAGGCCGACGAGAAGGTCGCCGAGGCCTCGGCCGCGATCGCGCGTCTGCTGCGCACCTGAGCGCCGTACGTCGACCACGAGACTTTCGAACGAGGAGCAGAGATGAGCGAGACGACGTACACCGTCACCGGCATGACCTGCGGGCACTGCGCCACGGCTGTCGCCGAGGAGGTGTCGGCCGTCCCCGGCGTGCAGGAGGTCGAGGTCAGCGTCGAGACCGGCACCGTGCTGGTGCGGGGTGACCAGGTCAGCGACGAGCAGGTGCGCGCGGCCGTCGACGAGGCCGGTTACGCGGTGGTCTGAATGGTCTCGACAGGCTCGACCAGCCGGAAGACCCACCGGGAGGTGCAGCCGGAGCACGTCGACCTGCTGGTCGGCGGGATGACCTGTGCGTCCTGCGTCGGCCGCGTCGAGAAGAAGCTGAACCGCCTCGACGGCGTGACCGCGACGGTCAACCTCGCGACCGCGTCCGCGTCGGTCGACTACGTCCCCGGCGACGTCGACGTCGACCTGCTGGTGCGGACCGTCGAGCAGACCGGCTACACCGCGGCCGTGTCCACCGAGTCGTCGACAGCGTCCGCGTCCGACGACGAGCGCCGGCTGGCCGAGGACTACCGGCGACGGCTGCTCGTCGCGGCGCCGCTGACCGCCGTCGTGCTCGCCCTGACGATGCTGCCCGGCGTCCCGGACACCGCAGCGGTCCGGTGGGTCGCGCTGATCCTCGCCACCCCTGTGGTGGTCTGGTCCGGTTGGCCGTTCCACCGGGCCGCGGCGCTCAACGCCCGACACGGCGCGAGCACCATGGACACCCTGGTCTCGCTGGGCACGCTGGTCGCCTACGGCTGGTCGGTGGTGCTGGCGGTCACCGGCGGGATGCACACCTACGTCGAGGTCGCAGCCACCGTGACCACGTTCCTGCTGCTCGGCCGGTGGAGCGAGTCACGCGCCAAGCAGCGGGCCGGGTCCGCGCTGCGCGAGCTGCTCGAGCTGGGCGCCAAGCAGGCCACCCTCCTCGAAGAGGACGGCACCGAGCGGCTGGTCGACGTGGGCCTGCTGCGTCCCGGCATGCGCTTCCTGGTGCGTCCCGGCGAGCTGGTCGCGACGGACGGCATCGTGCTCGACGGACGCTCCGGCGTCGACGAGTCGATGCTCACCGGCGAGAGCGTCCCGGTCGACAAGGTGGTCGGCGACGAGGTGGTCGGGGCGACCCTGAACACGTCGGGCCGGCTGGTGGTGGAGGTCACCCGTGTGGGCCGCGACACGGCGGTCGCCCGGATCGCCGACCTGGTCCGGCACGCCCAGGCCACCAAGGCGCCGGTGCAGCGGCTGGCCGACCGGGTCTCGGCGGTCTTCGTCCCCGTCGTGCTCGGCGTCGCGTTGCTGACCTTCGTGGTCTGGGCGCTGCTCGGCGACCCCACCGGCGGGTTCACCGCCGCGGTGGCGGTCCTGGTCGTCGCCTGCCCGTGCGCGCTCGGGCTCGCCACCCCGACCGCGCTGCTGGTCGGCACCGGCCGCGCCGCCCAGCTCGGCATCGTGATCCGCGAGGCCGGCGTGCTGGAGTCCACCCGCCGGGTCGACACCGTGGTGCTGGACAAGACCGGCACCGTCACCACCGGCCGGATGGGCGTGCACGAGGTGGTCACCCACCACGCGGAGGCCGTCCGGCTGGCCGGGGCGCTCGAGGCGTCCTCCGAGCACCCGGTGGGACGGGCGATCGCCGAGCACGTGGCCCGCGTCGGCCCCCAGCCGTGGCAGTCCGGGTCGCCGCAGGTCACCGACTTCACCAGCCACGAGGGCATCGGCGTGTCCGGGGTCGTCGACGGCCGGCACGTCCGGGTGGGGCGGGCCCCCTCCGACGTCGCCGTCCCGACCCACGACGTGGCCGGCGCCGCCCGGTCCGGCAGGCTGCCCTACGCCCTGACCCAGGCGGTGTGCACCGCGCGCGAGGCCGGCCGGACCGCCGTACTCGTGGAGATCGACGGCAGGCCCGCGGCCGTCTTCGACGTGGGCGACACGGTCAAGGAGACGAGCGCGGAGGCCGTACGCCGGCTCCGGGCCCTGGGCCTGCACCCGGTGCTGCTCACCGGGGACCACGCGACGACGGCGTACGCCGTGGCGGAGGCCGTGGGGATCGACGAGGTGATCGCCGAGGTGATGCCCGCGGACAAGTCGGCCACCATCGCGCGGCTGCGGGCCGAGGGCCGGGTCGTGGCGATGGTCGGCGACGGCGTGAACGACGCCGCGGCGCTGGTGGAGGCCGACCTGGGAGTCGCGATGGGGACCGGGGCGGCGGCCGCGATCGAGGCCAGCGACATCACCCTGACCCACGGCGACCTGCGGGCCGCGGCGGACGCCATCGAGCTGTCCCGGCGCACGCTGACGACGATCCGGCAGAACCTCTTCTGGGCGTTCGCCTACAACGTCGTGGGCATCCCGGTGGCGGCGCTCGGCCTGTTCGACCCGATGTTCGCCGGTGCCGCGATGGCCGCGTCCAGCGTCTGTGTGGTGGGCAACTCGCTGCGGCTGCGGGGCTTCTCCCCCGGCGGCCGCGGCTGAGCCCGGACCGGGTGGGCCGGCAGATCCGAGACGATCCGGGTCGGCCGGTCGGGGCGGACGGTCAGGAGTTGCGGACCTGCTGCAACGGGAAACCGTTCAGGCCCGCGGACTCGTCGTCGTCGAGACCGAGCAGCCGGTCGACCTCGGCCTGGGACAGTGCGACCTCGGACTCGCTCGCGGCGATGATGAGGTTCGTGGTGAGCTCCACCTCGGCGAGAAGCTCGGCATCCTCGAGCGGGACGTTCAGCTGGTCATCCACGACGCCGCTCCCTCCCTGTGCCATTCAAGCTCCTGTCGACCAAACAACTGTTTTGCACCTGTACAACATTCTGGCCGACTGACGCGTTTCTACCCATAGTCAATTAGGGCAAACACAAGGGCCCCGACGTGATCCGTCGGGGCCCTCATGGTTGCCTGAAGGGTCAGGCGTGTTCTCTCGTTCTCTGATCAGTCCGGGGACTGCTCAGAGAGGGCGAACGTTCTCCGCCTGCGGGCCCTTGGGACCCTGCGTGACGTCGAACTCGACCTTCTGGTTCTCGTCGAGGGACTTGTAGCCCTGCGACTGGATGGCCGAGTAGTGCACGAAGACGTCGTCGCCGCCGTCCTCCTGCGCAATGAAGCCGAAGCCCTTCTCGGCGTTGAACCACTTGACGGTGCCCTGAGCCATGCTCGTTTACTCCTCATACGGGGCGTGGAACCGCCACCTCGGCGGCCCCGCGACAGATGCGGTGAAACGCCGAGCCCCCTCGAAAAGCTAACGCTCATACAAGAGAAAACGCCGTCGGATCACAAACTCCGCGGGCGTACCTGCTGGAACTTGCATCTGTTGCGTTCCGAACCCTACCAACCATTGGCCCGGAATCCGAGTGGGACCGCAGAACGTGTCCAGTGGCCCGCAGATTCCACTCGGTCCCGGACCGGGGTCGAGGCCAGTTCAGGAGCGCATCAGGCCGAGCGGGCGGCAGGTCCGCGCGGCGTACGTGCCGGGGGCCCGGCCAGGAGGATCGCCGGCGACACCTCGGGGTCTGGAAGCGATAGAATCCGCTGACCGCGCGGTGCCTGCCGTCCGGGGACAGTCAGTGGGTCGCCGGTCGTGGGGGCCGGGTCGCGGTGGGGGCGCCGCGAACGACCTGCCACCTTGCACGAGGGGGGCCTCATGAGAGATCCGATCAGTCGAGCCGTTCCGGTGCTCGGCGTCGTCGTACTGGTCGCCGCGCTGGTGCTCGGCCTGGGCTCGCTGCGCTCGTTGACCGGCTCCGATGACACGTCGGAGCGCCCGGGCGCCATCGCGCAGACCTCCACCGAGCCCGCGACGGACCTCGACCTGGGCCCCACCACCGCCGACGACGTGGCCACCTGCCTGGCCCCCGGCTTCGCCACGGCCGCCTCGGAGGTCGAGGTGCTGTACGGCGTCCGGCAACGCCGGCTCGGCGGCAGCAGCCCGGTGCTCGTCCTGCGGAACACCGATGGCGAGATGCGGCTGTGCGACCAGTTCGGCGGCGACAGCCCCGCCCAGGCTCCCGTGCCGAAGGCCTCGGCGGACCGCCCGGTCGCGTTCCTCTCGAACGGACGCTCGCGGTGGTCGTGCGCCGGCAGCACCCAGGTCCTCGACCGGTTCCAGAAGTCGACCTGGCTGGCGGTCTCCCCCGAGGTCGCGTCCGTGCGGCAGCGCTACTGGGTCGACGGGGTTCCCGGGAAGTGGTTCGAGTCCCACGCACAGCACGGCTTCGTGCACCTGCAGACGTGGCTCGAGGGACCGCAGCCGGCGACCGCGAAGTACGCCGAGCAGTTCCGCGTGCTCGACGAGTCCGGCGACGACGTACGGCAGACCGCCCTGCCGACCCGGCGGAGCAACCTCCCCGGCTGCACCGCGGGCGGCTCGGCCGAGATCGGCTGAGCCGGGTCAGTACAGCCGCACCCGCGGGTCGATCAGGCTGTAGACCAGGTCGACGAGCACGTTCGCGACCACGATGAACGCCGCCGACAGCAGGACCGTCGCGGAGATGATCGGCAGGTCCTTGGTGTTGATCGCGTCCAGCGCGGTGATGCCGATCCCCTGGATGTCGAAGATGCGCTCCAGGAACACCGTGCCGCCCAGCAGCTCGGCCAGGTCCAGTCCGAAGATCGTCACCACCGGGACGATGGCCGCCCTCAGGGCGTGCCGCAGCGTCGTACGCCGCTCACTGAGCCCCTTGGCCCGGGCGGTGCGCACGAAGTCCTCGTTCATCGCCTCGATCATCGAGCCCCGGCTGAACCTCGCGTAGTCGGTCGAGAACGACACCCCGAGCACGAGCCACGCCAGGACCAGGCCCTTGGCCCACGCCCACGGCCCGTCGGTGAACGGCGAGAAGTAGCCGCTGTCCGGGAAGATCCCCCACTGGCTGATCAGCAGCAGGAAGCTCAGCAGCGCGATCAGGTAGAACGGGATCGCGTTGATCACCAGGCTGCCGCCGACGATGAGCTTGTCCGTCACGCTCCCCCGGCGCCGCGCGGCGAGGATGCCCATGCCGACGCCGATCAGCAGGAACAGCGCGGCGCCGCCCAGCGCCAGCGAGAGGGTGGCGGGGAACCGGGACCACAGCAGGCTGGTGACGTTCGCCCGGAGCTTGAACGAGACCCCCAGACACGGCGCCGGGCAACGGATCGTGATCGCGCCTGCCCGGTAGTCCCGGCCGGCCACGATGCCCTTCATGTAGCGGGTGTACTGCTCGGCCACCGGTTGGTCCAGCCCGAGGCTGGTGCGCATGATCTCCAGCCGCTGCGGCGTGCAGTGCGTCTCGGGACAGTAGGCGAGCGCCGGGTCGGCGGGGCCGTAGAAGAACAACGTGAAGATCGAGACCGACGTCACCAGCAGCACGAGCAGCCCGGAGACCACCCGGCGTACGACGAACCCGACCACGTGACTGCCTCCCCGCTCCCCGCTCCCTGTGACCGGAGGAAGGCTACGCAGGATCGGTCATGGCCGGGTCACAAACGCGGTCAACGCGCGACCTGGCATCCATCGAGACCTGCGGGCCAGAAACTCGGTGTCGCGCAGAGCCCCACGGCCAGGCATTGTTGGGGAGGTGGTGACCCCAGACCCGTCCGACGACGCGACCGACCCGAGCGACTGGCTGCTCACGAAGACGGAGCGGGCCAACGCCCGCACCCGGCTCGACGACAGCCACCCGGGCGAGCAGGCCTGGTCGGAGGGAAACCTGGTCCGGCCGCTCATCCACGGCGTCACCTACTTCGCCGAGCTGTACGACCGCATCGAGGCGACCCGCGCGGGCGACCTCATCTTCTTCACCGACTGGCAAGGTGACGCCGACGAGCGCCTCACCGGTGAGCCGGGCAGCGAGGTCGCCGAGGTGCTGGCCCGCGCGGACGAGCGGGGCGTCGACGTACGCGGCCTGGTCTGGCGCTCGCACTGGGAGAAGCTGGGGTTCACCGCCGGCGAGAACCGGCGGCTCGGACGCGACCTGCAGGAGCGTGGGGCAGAGGCGCTGCTCGACATGCGGGTGAGGACCGGCGGGTCGCACCACCAGAAGTTCGTCGTGATCCGGCACCGGGACGACCCTGCCCGCGACATCGCCTACGTCGGCGGCATCGACCTGTGCCACTCCCGGCGGGACGACGCCGACCACCAGGGCGACCCCCAGGCCCTGTCGATGGCGAAGGAGTACGGCGACACGCCCCCGTGGCACGACCTGCAGGCCGCGATCAGCGGGCCGGCCGTCCACGACGTCGAGACCGTGTTCCGGGAGCGGTGGGAGGACCCGACCCCGCTCAGCCGGAACCCCGTCTACTTCACCCAGGACCGCCTCCTCGGTCTCGACCTCAGTCCCGACCCGCTGCCTCGGCAGGCACCGCCGCCGCCTCCGGTCGAGGGCGGCACGCACGTCGTCCAGCTCCTGCGCACCTACCCGGATCTGCGGCGCGGCCGCGACTACCCGTTCGCCCGCGGTGGTGAACGCAGCGTCGCCCGCGGCTACACCAAGGCCCTGCGCCATGCCCGGCGGCTGGTGTACGTCGAGGACCAGTACCTGTGGGGGCACCACGTCGGCAACGTCTTCACCGACCCGTTGCGCGACAACCACGACCTCCGGGTCATCGCCATCGTCCCGATGTACCCCGACCTGGACGGCCTCTCCCGCCCGCCGCAGCTCCTCGGCCGACGCCGGGCCATGCTGGAGATGATCCGGGCCGCGCCCGACCGGGTCGCCTTCTACGGCATCGAGAACCACCTCGGCACGCCGGTGTACGTGCACGCCAAGACCTGCGTCGTCGACGACACCTGGGCCACGATCGGCTCGGACAACTTCAACCGCCGCTCGTGGACGCACGACTCCGAGCTCTCCGCCGTCGTCTTCGAGCGCGGCAGCCGCGAGCACGACCACAGCGAGTACGCACGTCGCCTGCGCCTCACGCTCGCCGCCGAGCACCTGGACCGGCCGTTCGACCCCGAGGTGGACCCGGGCGACGACTCCTCGTTGCTCGCGGTGATGGCCGACTGCGTCGAGCCGGCCGGCATGTTCACCGCCTTCGAGCAGGCCGCGGCCGGCCTCGACGCGTGGCACGACGGTGGTCGTGTCGGGCCGAGGCCTCCGGGCCGCCTGCGCCGGCTGAGTCCGCCCGAGATGGGGCCGTTGGAACAGACGCTCGCGCTGGCGCCGTACCTGACGCTGCACGACCCGGACGGACGCCCGCGGCCGCTGCGCCGCCAGAAGGGCTACTGAGCACCGTTCCCGCTACAGACCGTGTGATCGCGCGTCACGCCGAGGTGGGCCGTCCCCGATCTGCCACTGCCGGACCGATGAGGCACCGGTCGAGGTGCTCGCGGGGCCCACCTTCGGCGGCGTCGTGCCCGAGGTCTGGCTGGCCGTGGAGTGCGCGGGCGGCGCGGTCCCGGTGTCCGAACCGATACTGAAGGTGAGCTCGTCCATCTCTCCCTGGTAGAAGTCGCCGCGCGGGTAGGCGCCGATGATGATGTCGAAGTCGTTGGCGATGTACCCGACGGAGCGCGACTTGGAGTAGGCCGTGCCGTCGACGGTCAGCCGCACCGACGAGGAGAGCCGTTCGCACTGGACCCGGTGCCAGCGCCCGTCGTGCAGGTCCGGGCCGGCTTGCACCGTGACGCCCTTGGGGCGATCCCCTTTGAAATTGCAGGACGCCTGACCGTTGGGCTGGAGCTCCACCTTGTACTCGGGGCCGGGCGCCTGGCCCTTGCGGAACAGGTCGTAGTCCGGCTTGAACGGGACGGTCGAGGTCTTGAGGTAGAGCGAGATGTGTACGTCGCTGTCGCCGGCATTGAGGTCGTCTTCCGAGGGGATGGAGACGTAGGACGAGTGGCCGTTGAACTTGTAGTCCGTCCCGTCCGAGCTCGACGCGCCCGGTTGCCCCAGGCCGACGTTGTGCATCTTCCCGAGGTGGATGCCGCTCGAGTCGAGCATGGCCGAACCGCTCGTCTCGTTCATGTGCCAGGTGCCCACGGTCGAGGTGGCCGGGACCCTTGCCTGCACATGGGCAACCCTTGCCGGCCCGGCAGCCGCCGACCCCGCTCCGGCCGCGTGGGCGGTAATAGGGGTGACCGTGGACAGGGCTGCGATCATCGCGGCAACGAACCCGAACCTGACAACCGCCCGACCACAGAAGACGTGTGCGCGCATAGCGGTGCTCCTCCGTGAGAACGTGACCGGGCGCACTGGGCCGTGCAGTCCGTTCTTCGCGCGCGTAACTAGAGCGCAGACCCCGGCTCCCGATTCGTGTCGTGCTTCTTCATGACAAGGGAACGAAGCCCTGCACGGCATCGGCTGCACAGGGTGGACCCCTACGCTGTTTGATGGACTGTCGACGGGCAGCCGCCAGACTCATCGCTTGCTCCTCCCTTCAAGAGCCAGGCACACCGGGGCGACGCCATGCACAGCCCTGTCGCCGGCCCGCGCGCTCGACCAGGGGGGTGGTGGTCGTCGCGGCCACCGGCGACCGTACCCGCCCGTCGATCAAGGGGTTCCCGATGGAGTTCCCCGCGGCGCGGCCTGGGGTCGTCGCCGTCAATGCCGGCGACCGGACCGGCCGAGCCTGGGTGAACAACCCTCCTCCGGTGCGCAGCTTCGTCGACGGCAACCCGGTGATCACCGCACCTGGAGTCGAGGTCACCAGCATCCGCTTCGTGGCCGGCCGGGGCTGGGTGTCCGGGCTAACCCGCACCGGCACCTCCGACGCCGCCCCGATCGTGGCCGGGGCGCTGGCACTGGTGAAGTCGAAGTACCCCGATGCCACCGGCAACCAGCTCATCCAACACCTCGTCCACCATGCCGCCGGCGGGCGATGCACGTGGGACCGCTACTACGGCTTCGGTCTCGTCTCGGTGACCAAGATGCTCGCCGAGGACCCAAGAAAGTGGCCGGACATCAACCCGCTGCTTCACGGGCCGAAGCGGGCGCTGCGAGACTTTCCCATGAGCTCGTACGGCAGCCACCCTGCGAGCACCAGAATCAGACCGGGCTCCACCACAGACCCAGGAGGCGCACCCGCGGCCGCCGACGAGCTGTCGGACCGTCCGTGGCGCGTGCCCGTCGCCGCGGGCGCGGTGGTAGCCGCCCTGCTCGGCGTGGGGCTGGTGCTTCGTCGGCGCACAAGGTCCGGCCACTCGGGTCGCTGACCCTTCGGCCGATGGCCCCATGCAGCAGTCGCCGCGGCATCACTCGGGGCGATGAGCGGGTACTGGTTCGCCCAGCGTGCTACGCCGGGGACGGACTCGCGCCCACTCCGGCATCTCCGATAGTGCCGGAGAGGATCGGAGACGGCTTGAATCCTTTGACCATGAGGTAGATGCCAAGCGACAGCTCCCAGACGAATTCCGGGATCGTCGCGATGGCCTGGGTCGCGGAGCCTGGCTCGATGACACCGAACAGCACGGCGATTCCCGAA
Organism: uncultured Actinomycetota bacterium; assembly: GCA_963810035.1. Classification (GTDB taxonomy): domain Bacteria; phylum Actinomycetota; class Actinomycetes; order Propionibacteriales; family Nocardioidaceae; genus Nocardioides_B. The sequence goes on along the minus strand of CAWEMA010000013.1, from coordinate 649,785 downwards.
GCGCAGACCAAGGGACCTCCGATGAGCCCCAACATGGCCATGCCCCGTGGCACCAAGCCGGATCGGTACATCAGGTAGCCCAGGATCAGCCCGTTCCCGACGCCGACAACGAAGCCCGGCCCGAGCAGGAACGTCCAATCATGGACCGCGACGAGCAACCTGCCGACCGTCACGAACGAGCCCGAATCTCCACCAGCAGTCTCGAAGTCCTGCCGCAACGTCACGACTGCAAGGAGGCTGACGATGCCGATGGCGATGAAGGTGCATTCAACGAGACGGGCTGCGACATAGCCGAGAGCGAGCCCTTCGTCCTGCCGCTTGAGGACCGGGAACAGCACCACGGCGGTGCCGACGTTGGCGATGATGAGAAGAACCTCGAGCAACGCGCCCAAGGCCACGCGCGTGTCGGCGCCGGCGCCGACGATGTAGTTGGTGTGGTCCAGCACCGGGCTGTAAAGAAAGAGCGCCGCTGGGATCGAAGTGAGAAAAGTGATCACGAAGAGCGCGCCTGCAATGAACGCAAGCCTTCTACTGGAATCCATCCGAAACCCCCCTGGTGCGATGAGTCAAAGATAGGACTGCCAGTCGCGGATCGTCGATTCAGAGCCGATGCGACCCCCGGAATGGCGCCAGGCTGCGAGCCAGCGTCGCAGCGTCGCTGGCTCGTTCGTCCGGATGGCTGCCGCGATCCGCGCACGCACGACGACGCCCGTTCCTCCGGTTGTGAAGTGACGCTCGAGCGCCCGCGCCGTCACGCGACTGCTCTCGCGAGCCGCGCGACCGCGTCCGCCACGCGCGGCCCGAACATCACCTCGTCGTTGTGGTCGGCCCCGCGGATCACCACTCGCTCGACAAGGGTTGCCGCCTCGTCGGCCACCCGGGCACTCAGCTCAGGCGGGACGACCGAGTCCCGGTCCCCGTAGATCACGGTCACCGGCACGTCGCTGTCGGTCAGAAGCGCGGTGACCTGGAACCGGTCCTTCAACAACAGCCGCACGGGCAGCCACGGATAGTGGTGCGCTCCCACGTCGGCCAGTTCGGGGAACGGTGACCGCAACACCACCCCCGCCGGCGTACGGCGCGCCTGCAACGCCGACACCACCCCGGCACCCAACGACTCACCGAAGTAGATCGTCCGCTCCGCCGGGTAGCCCAGCTCGTCGAGCGCCAGTGCGGCAGCCATCGCGTCCTTGGCGAGCCCGTCCTCGCTCGGGCTGCCCGGGTTCCCCCCGTAGCCGCGATAGTCCATCAGGACCACGGCGAACCCGCGCCGGCTCAGCTCGGTCGCCAGACCGACCCGACCCGACCGGTTGCCACCGTTGCCAGGCGCGACGAGCACGGCCATGTGCAGGTTCGAGGCCGAGCTCGCCGGCACGAACCATGCACCCAGCGCCAGCCCGTCCGACGTACGCAGCGTGACGTCGCGAGCCCCCTCGATCACGTCGCCGGCCGACGGGACCGTCGTCGAGTCCGGGAAGTAGATCAGCTGCCGCTGCAGCGTCGTCAACATGCCGATCGCCATCCCCACGAGGAGCACGGTCACGAGCCCTCTCCGGGCCCGCGCTGGCGTGACCATCCCTCATGGTGTCCCTGAGCGCTCGCGCCCGCAACGTGGCTGCCAGACGTCCGGAATCTCCCGCTCTTCGCGCGCGTCAGGTCGTCCAAGTTGTCCTGATGGAGGAGATCAAAGGTCTTGCCGACGCAATGTCCAGATGGGGCACACCGGCGGGGTAGGACCGGGGTCGAGTCGGCATACCGCACGGGTCTGCGATGATGTGCGCGGGCCGAGGGGCCGGCTTTCCCTACGTTAGTCCGGAGGGTATTGCCGATTAAATCCCCATGTCCCGGGCCTCTAGCTCAACTGGCAGAGCAGCGGACTTTTAATCCGCGGGTTGTGGGTTCGACCCCCACGGGGCCCACCGATTGAGCGTGAAACCACGCCAGCCACAGGGCGGGCGGCCCGCCCATTGGCAAGATGCTTGGCAGAATGCGCGTCACTTGTCGCTGTCCTGACCCTCGTCGCGCGCGGCGTTCCATGCCTCCAACGCAGCCAGGTTCCCGGCGTTCGAAGCCCGGCGGCCGAGATAGACGTCCTGGGTCATGGACACCCGCGAGTGCCCGAGCTGGTCCGCAATCATCCGGGCGCTTGCCCCGCTCTGGTCGGGCGGCGCCGGTGGCGATACGTCCGACCGGGGGAGTCAGCCTCTGGAGTGCGGCAGTCGGAGGGGTCATCGCGCGAGAGACCGCTCGCCAGCGCTGCCCGTCGCTCGTTGAAGTTCTGCATGGTTGTGCAAGGGATGAATGGCGACACAAACATGCAAAAGTCGTAGAGGGTAGGTAATTGACGAAGGGGTGTCCTGCCCGCGACATTTCTTCCACTGATCAACCTTGATCGGTTTCTGAATGGAAACGGGGGAATGTCGCTATGCGACGTCATGCCATTGCGGCTGTTGCAATCAGTCTTGGGTCTCACCGTCGTTCCGTGCGCGATCGCGTACGCGTGGGTCGACTCGACGTGCGGTACGGCGACGCCCAACTCCACCACGCCGACGAGTGATCCGTCGACTCCTCAACCGGTCCATGACACTCAGCTTCCCGCTCACCGTGTCCAGTCAACTGCAACATCTGTATCGCCAGTGAGCCACGTGCCTGCGTTGAGCAGTCCCGTGATCGCCGGCTCGACCGTGACTGCGTCACGCGGGTGTTGCACCCCATCGGTGCGAATGGCGCCGGCGACGGGAGTGCCTAGACGTCGCTGGATGTCACCAGCGATTTGAACGAAGTCGAAGGGTCTCGTTGCCGGGGCTTCGTTCAGCTAACAACCAAGAGAACCGATTTCACGGGAGGGAACCATGCAAGACCGCACGAGGAACCGTATCGTGGCCCTATTCGCTGGGGCGGCGGTTGCAGTCGGTGTCGCTGCACCGGCGTTCGCGGAAGGTAACAGGACCAGTTCCATGTCGAGTTGGAGCAGCGGCGATGCTTCGCACAGTTGGTATGACGGGAACACCGACTCAGACGCCACGCATGTCACGTTCTACGACTGCACCCGCGAGTTCAAGGCGACCATCCGCAAGACCGTCACCGGGCCTGACCCCTCCTACGGCAGTGAGTGGATTGACTGCAAGGCCTACGTCGACGCCGTCTCTGTTGGCGACGTGGCCGCTGGCAATTACCACTTCGATGTGACTGAGTTTTCAGGCACGACAAGCGTCAACAAGCTGGTCGAATACTGGTGAGTGCTCCGTTGCTGGAGGCAGCCGACCTAGGGTTCTCCTACGGTCGGCTGCGTCCCACTCGTGTCTTCGAGAACTTCAACTGGCAGGTCACGCCAGGTCAAACCACGCTCCTGCTCGGCCCCAATGGCGCTGGAAAATCGACGCTGATGAGGCTGCTCAGCGGCTTCGACCGCCCCAAACTCGGTGAGGTGCGGATCGGTGGCGTCGCAGAGCGGCGAGAACTGTTCCGCCGAGTCGGGTGGATGCCGCAGGAAGTTCAGCCGGGCCGAGGAATGACCGTCGCCGAGCAGGTTGAGTACGTCGCCTGGGTGGCGGGCCATTCGCGTCGGCAGGCGCGCGAATCCGCCCGCGAGGCGATCAGCCGGGTGGATCTGGATGACAAGCGCGACGCGCGCACCGACCGCTTGTCGGGCGGGCAGCTGCGCCGGGTCGGGCTGGCTCAAGCTCTGGTGCGGCAGGGCGAGGTACTCCTGCTCGACGAACCGACTGCGGGTCTGGATCCGGCCCAGGCACTGAATTTTCGATCGCTGCTCAAGGACCTTGACTGCCCCGGTGGCATCGTCATCTCGACCCACCAGATAAACGATCTGGTTGACGACGTCGACCGCGTGGTAATCCTCGCGGACGCCGAAATCAAATTCGACGGCACCGCGACCGATTTTGTGCAGCGGCATGCGCGCACGGGCGATGGCGTGAAGTCGCTGACCCAGGCGTTCAGCGATCTCATCGGCGGAGGGCGGCATTGACCCCGATCCGCGCAATCGTGCGCAGCGGCGCGGCCTGGTTCCTGCCGCTCTTGTTTGCCCTCGCCTGCTTGTTCGCTACGCGCAGCACCTTTCGGAGTGGGTACCCCGCTGGCGACATCGCCCAGAGCAGTGTAGGGCTCTATGTGGCGGCCCCGATGAGTGCAGCTTTCATGGCGCTCCAATACCGAGGCTTCACGCACCTCAACGGACCTCTCCGGCTGACGCGCTCCGGATTGCGGGTGGCCTTCCGAGCCTGGTGGCCGCTGCTCCTAGGAGCCCCTACGACTCTTTGCCTAGCGGTGGCCGTGACGGCAGGAGCTGTTCCGAACGATCTGCCCGCCTGGTCCCTGACACTCATCGACTTCATGACAGTGCTGACGGCGGCCCTGACCGGGTTGGCCTGCGCATGGGCGTTGCCGACGGTAGTCGCCGTTCCCCTGGTGGCGATTCTCTGGTTCGTCTGGATTGGCTACGGCCCAGCGAGCACCAACCTCCTCGTGCACAACCTGGACTCGACATTCGGCTGTTGTTCCTCGGACACTCGGCCGGCCATAGTGGCCGTCCGAGCGACGCTGCTATTGCTCCTCGTAGTCAGTCTGGGAATCGGGTGTTTGCTGGCATCGTCTCAGTCGGCGCGAATCCCGCGGCCGCTGATCGCGACCGCCCTCACCATCCTCCTTGTCGCCGGATTCGGTGCGGGTTTCGCGGTACTGCACACCTCAGGACAACGGCTCAATCTGACGGCGACCGAACCGCGCACAACGCCCCTCGCCTGCAGTACGGAGCCGAGCCTCGAGATCTGCCTCTGGCCGGAAAACCGTGACCGCACGGCCGCGTTGTCCGCCGTGGTCAGCCAGCTGAATCCACAGCTTCAAAGAATGGGAATGGACACGATCCACAACTTGACGCAGGCAAACCGAAAGCGAGAGGCCGTATCGGTTGAGGCAGGCACGGGGCTTTCCCCGCAGGACCTGCGTGTTGGCGTTGCGGTTGGTTACGTCGACCTCCAGTCGCGTTGTCGCGGGGCTTCAGGGCCAGCCCGGGACCAATCAGTTGCACTGGCTGCGCGGCTCACGGGCCTGCGACCCGATGACATCACGACCCGACTCGGTGCGCGCGCGGTAGCCGCAGCCGAGAAGGCGCTCGCACAGGGACAGGACTCCCCGGAGGCGGTTGGCGTCTGGTTCCATGACAGCTTGCACAACGTGCATTGCGTGCAGCCACGATGATGCTCTGGATTCGGGCCCGGCGCGTTTGGTGGATGCTTGCCGCACTTGTTCTCATGCTGGGCCTTGAGCGCCTCGTGGGAGGACTGTCGATGAGCGTGCCTGCTCTCTTCGGCGGTGGAGCCAACTTCGTCTTTCTACGGACGTACCTGCCACTCATCTGGGCGGCAGCGATCGCCGATTCCTTCGCCGGGCGCGGGCTCAGCATCGAGGCCAGGCCGATGATGCTGATGAGCTTGCCTGCGTCACGGTTGGGCCTGCATGACGCGTGCCTCTTCGTGGTGGCGTCATCAACGGCGGCGGCTCTCTTCTCTGGCCTTCCTTCTGGCGGATTGTCCGGGGTGGGCCCGGTGCTGGTGCTCTCAGGCGTCACATGCATCGGGACACTCCGGGCCGGACCCGCCGTGGGCGCCTTCGCAAGCACCATGCTGATGCTGCTGACCTCGTTCTACCCGCGCACGGCACCTGGCTCACGCTTCATCCACATTCTCCAACCGGACGGCGAACTCGCCTGGTCAACGACGATCGGAATCGTGGTCTGTCTCACGGCCGCTGCATTGCTGGCCACCAATTCGGCGCTGACCAAATTGCCAGCCGCCGACGTCAGCGGGTGGTGAGGGTCCGGCGTTTGGGTCGATCGTGGGCGCAGGCGACCTTCCCCTCGAGGGTCGACGCCGGCCACTCTCACCGGCGAACCGGGACAGGTCGGCATCTTCATCACGCCGCACCACTCGCATGTCACAAGGGCGTCGGCTGTTGACGAACAGGGCGTGCCGCGACTAGAGCGACCTCATGCGCCGTTCTGTTTCGGCAAGCCACGCAGCGAACGCAAGAGGTGTCTTGACCCGTTCTGCGTTGCCCCATCGGCTGATCCCGTCGAGAGGCCGAGCAGGCAGCCCCTACTCGGTAACCCACGAATCTGTGTGAGTGAGGCCCCGGCCCGCAACCACTCCTCAGTCCGGAGCGGTCACTCCATACCGTCTAGGGAAGAATCTGCCACCCCATGGTCATCCCATCTCTCATCAAAGGTCAGCGTCTGCTGCGTGTCACCCAGCGCCACAACTGCTGCAGCCGGCACCCCAGTCCATCAGCACGAGCAACAGCGCCAGCACGGCGAAGAAGCCGACCACAAGAAGGACGATCTGGTCGAGATCGCTGTCCAACGTCTCATCTCCCGATATGTCCGCCTGATCATCTCTCATCGCGTTCACCGTACGTACGAGGTAAGGAAGTTCATGCTTCTGGTGACCTAGACGTCATTGACGGACGACATGGCGTAGCCGTGCCGGACTACCTTGCTTGCAACCGCATCACTCCCGAGGCGGTTACGAGTTTCTCTACTGGCTCGAGTTTCTCTATTAGCTCAAGCGCGTCTCCGGCGCGAGGGGTGTGCTGCGGGCGGCGCTGGCGCGCCGTCCTCGCGCACCCCAGCCCAGGGTCCCGGGGACACGTAAGGGCGCCCGCATCAGAAGACGCGGACGCCCGAGATGCAACATCGACGGCACCTGGTCACGGGCCGCTGCTCCACTCACTTCCGAGTCGAGGGCGGCGGCCCCGGTGGCGGTTCTGCGGGGGGTATCGCGGTGACCGTCATCTCCACGCGCATCCGGTTGGGCAGTGCCGCAACGGCTATCGCGGTCCGAGCGGGGTAGGGCTGGGCGTCGTCGAAGTGAGCGGCGTACACCTCGTTCATCGCCGGCCACTCGTCGATGTCGACCAGGTAGCAGGTGACCGTGACGATGTCGGACAAGGTCATGCCTCCCGCAGCAAGGATCGCCTCGATGTTGCGCATCGTCTGGTGCGTCTCGGGTCCGATCCCACCCGGGACGACTTCTCCGGAGACCGGGTCCAGGCCGCCTTGACCGCTGAGGTAGCACACGCCGTGGGCAATGACCGCCGGCGAGAAAGGCCCGCCTGCGAGGCCGACGTCCAAGACCTGCTTCCCGGTGGTAGACGGCATCGTGGTCACCCTTCTCGTAAGTGTGGAGCGGAGGACACCGTCAAGGATGCCCCCGCCGAGGCCCCGTACGGGGGTCCAGTGGCGAGATGTACCGGGACGGCCGCGGTGGTCAGGAGCGCCCGGATCGCGGTCAGTGGCCGCCCACCTCTGGGCGTCCGCTCCCGCATCAAGCAAGATGAAGCGTGCGCGACTGGTGGCGACGGAGCCTCATCACCCGCGAGCTGACGCGGCTACGGAACGACGGCCGCGCCGCCGTGCTGTGGTCGCTGCGAATCACGGTCGCCGCGGTCGCGAGCTATGTCGTGGGGACGCTGTTCTTCCCGGGCACGCAGCCGCTGCTCGCACCCCTGACCGCGATGCTCGTCGTGCAGGTCACCCCGGTCTCGCTCCTCGCCAGCGGCCTCGACCGGGTGGTGGCGGTCGTGGCCGGCGTCTCCCTCGCGGTGGCCTTCGCTGCCGTCGTACCGCTCGAGTGGTGGAGCCTCGGCCTGCTCATACTCGTCTCCATCACGATCGGCCAAGCGCTGCGCCTGCGCTCGAACCTGATCGAGGTCGCGATCAGCGGCATGCTCGTGCTCGGCGTCGGCTCGCTGAGCGCGGAGTCCGCCGCCTGGCAGCGCATCGCCGAGACGCTGGTGGGCGCCGCCGTGGGCATCGCGACGAACCTGTTGCTCCCTCCGAGGGTCGCCAGCGCCGACGCCGGCCGGGCCATCGACGGGCTGGCCGACTCGGTCAGCGAACTGCTGAACCGCGCCGCCGACGAGCTGACTGAACCGGTAGCCGACGGCCGTGACGTGGCGCCGGCCGCAAGAGCGTGGCTGGGCGAGGCGCGTCGCATCACCCACGACATCCCCAAGGTCGGCGCCGCCCTCCTGCACGCGGAGCAGGGGCGTCGGCTCAACGTCCGCGCCGTCGGTACGCCCGACGTGGGCCCGGGGCTGCGCCAGGGACTCGAGGCGCTGGAGCACTCCGCGGTCGCGATCCGCGGGATGTTCCGCGCACTGGTGGACGCGACGTACGACGCCACGTGGGTCGACGACGAGAGCGCCGAGGACGTGTTCCTCGGGCTCGCGCAGACGTTCCGCGAGCTGGCCGCCGGCGTCGACGCGTTCGGGCAGCTGGTCCGGGACGAGGCCGATCCCGCGAAGCGCATGAGCTCCGCCGACGTGCAGGCGCTCCGGGATGCGCTCGAGGGTCTGCACGAGGCACGGGCGCGGCTCGACGACCTGCTCACGGCCGACGCCGCTCCCGAGCTGCTCGAACTGCACGCCGCCGTGCTGTCGACCGTCAAACGACTGCTCCGCGAGATCGACCTCGACGAGCGGATCCGGCGACAGGTCCGGCTGCTGCGCCCGGCCCGTCCGCGACAACCACACCGCGACGCACCAACGCCAAGCAGCCGGCCACCCGCATCACCGGAGCCCGCACCGGACGCGGAGACTCAGCTGTTGCCGAGACTCCCCGGCGACCGTCGGGACAAGCCCCGCCCCTGATGGAACCTAGAACCGCGAGAGCCAGGAATGACTCGGCGACGCCACGGACAGCGAGTCCTCCAGCCACCGCCGCTGTGAGGTGTCGAGGTCATCGAACACCGCCTGGAAGTCGGCCTCATCCTTGGCGCGCGGGTCAGCACTCTTGTGGAGGAGCTGAACGTCGGGGCTGAGCACGCGACGCTCCGCGTTCGAGGCCGGGCCGTCCAGTTCGGCCAACGGGCGGCGGATTCGGTTGTCTCGACGGTAGATCCAGCGTCCGTCCTCTGCGTCGTCGATCATGAGCTGCAGGCACCACGGTGCCGACGGATGCCGGCGACACCACACGTCGTGCACCCCCGCAGGCAGGGTCTCTCCCTGCACCCAGGGACGAAGGCTTCCCGGCGGGTCTGCGGCATGGAGGTCCCAGCCAGCAAGGTGACGCTGAACCGTCAGCTGGTCGCCGCGCAGGAGCAACACATCGACGTCTGCGTGCGTTCGCGTCTGCCTTCCCAGGTGCAGGTCGATGGCCCAGCCACCGGCGATCCACCACCGGCACGGCATCCCGCTCAGCTCCTCGGCGACCTCTGCAGGTGACAACGGCTCCCAGGTCCCCGACGTCTCGTCCATGGCGTCAGCATTGCAGCGGCCCCGGGCAGGTCCGTCGTGTCGTCCGATGTCCGCTGAGGACCAGAACGCCTATCTCCGGGAAGGCGTCGCGAAGTGAGAGCCCGGTGCCGGCTATGCGCGAACAGCCCTACGAGCCAGCGGACCGGCCGATCAGTGGGTCACTTGGACGTACAGCGTCGGTGACCATCGCGTGCACCTGGAGGGTTGGGGCCAGCTACCCCTGATGCAGCCTTGAACGCTGAAGGTGACCCACGTGTCGTAGGACGGCGGGGTAACCGTCCACACCTTCGCCGGGCCCGCCGCAAGCTCATACTGTCTGGAACCGTAGATGACGTTGTAATGGGTCAGATTCGTGTAACCGCCGAAGTAGACCTTGATCACGTCCGTGCATGAGTTGTAGCGGGCACCCACGTACGGGCTGTTCCCGTACTCATACCTGACCGGGTTGGCACCCACCTGCGAGCCGGTGGTCGCCACCCCGTCGTTGATCTTGCAGGCCGCGGCGTACGACGTGCGCGTGCTTTGCCCCGAGGCTGCGGCCGGTCCGACCGGGGCGGCCGTCGCCACCAGGCCGAGAAGTGCCATTCCGGCAAGAGCACGGAGGGTGGTTCGCATTCTCGATCGCCTCCTCCAGCGATCAGCGGTGTGACCTACGCCCGAGTCCCCCGCCCAGTGTCAAAGCGTGCGCCTGGCTGCAGCCCGCCACAATGACTCGTTCGGGCCACACCATGGGGTAGGCGGTCATCGCTCCGCGCTCCCCCTCTCCAGGCACCGCGCCGGACAACCATGAGCGGGCCTGGGACGAGGTGCCTTCCGGGCCCTTCGCCTCTGCGGCGAGGAGGCCGGGGGTCGCACCGTGGTGGGTATGGAGGAAGTGGTCAAGACCGTCCACGGCGAGCTGCGCGGCAGCGTCACGGACGGTGTGTACGCGTTCCTGGGAGTCCCATACGCGGCGCCGCCGGCGGGCGCGAACCGGCTCCGTCCGCCACAGCCTGTCGAACCATGGGATGGCGTGCGTGACGCCACCAGGTTCGGGGCGGCACCTCCTCAGGTGGCTCCCCCGGAGAGCGCAGGATCGGACTGGGATGCCGACGTGACCGGTGAGGACTGCCTGAACCTCAACGTCTGGACGCCCGGACGAGACGCGACGGGGTTGCCGGTGATGGTCTGGATCCAGGGCGGCGCGTTCGAGGTCGGGTCGACGGCGGCGTACGACGGCAGGAGCTTCGCCCGGGACGGCGTCGTCTGTGTGGTCATCAACTGGCGTGTCGGCGCCGACGGGTTCGTGTACCTCGACGACGAGTACGCCAACCTCGGCCTGCTCGACCAGGTCGCCGCCCTGGAGTGGGTCCGGGAGAACATCGCCGCCTTCGGCGGTGACCCCGGCAACGTCACGATCTTCGGCGAGTCGGCTGGTGCGATGAGCATCGGGGTCCTCCTCTCCATGCCGCGCGCCGCGGGGATGTTCCGGCGAGCGATTCTGCAGAGCGGGGCGGCCCACCATGCGATCTCGGCCGAGACCGCGCAACGGATCGGGCGGTCCCTCGCCGAGAAGCTGGGGGTCCCGCCGACCCGCAGGGCCATCGCGGCGGTGCCGGTCGAACGACTGATCACGGCGCAGGAACTGCTGAAGGCAGACCTGCTCGCGCATCCGGACCCGGACCGCTGGGGCCAGGAGATAGTGACCAGCTCGATGCTGTGGCAGCCGGTGATCGACGGAGAGGTCGTTCCCGGTCCCCCGATCGACCGGATCGCGGCCGGCGCCGGCGCGCAGGTGGATGTCATCGTCGGCACCAACCTCGACGACTGGAGGCTCTTCCTGGTCATCACCGGCGCGATCGGCCAGATCACCGAGGAGGTCTTGACCGGACCCAGCAGCGGCCCGTCTCTGGCCGCCTACGGACTCCCGGTCGACACGGCGCTCGCCGCATATCGCGCCAGGTATCCCGACGCGGGCCCCGGGGACCTGCTCGCGGCCGTGCAGACCGACTGGTGGATGCGCATCCCGGCCCTCCGACTGGCCGACGCCCACGCGAACGCCACCGCGGGAACGTACATGTACGAGTTCGCCTGGCCCGCACCGGGACTCGGCGCCGTCCACGCGCTCGAGGTCCCCTTCGTCTTCGACACCGCAAGCGAGGACGCACGGCTCTTCGGGCCGTTGCTGGGGGAAGACCCGCCGCAGGAGCTGGCAGACACCATGCACGCCGCCTGGGTGTCGTTCGCCACCAACGGCAACCCGGGTTGGCCGCAGTACGACCTCACTCGCAGGGCGACGATGCGCTTCGACACGAGCTCAGAGGTGGTGGACGATCCCCGAGCCTGGGAGCGGGCCCTGTGGAAAGGCGTTCGCTAGCAACGTCGGACCCGCCGGGCGCGACGGTGATCTCCGTGTGGGAGCAGATGCGCTTGTCGTACCGGTCAAACAGGCGGCCCTCGTCGGAGATCACGTACACCGCTCGTCGACGTCGTCCAGCAAGTCCAGGCCCGCCGACGGACCGTGGGCCATCGCTGCTGCGACGGCCCGGTTGAGGGTGACGACAGGGTTGCCCGTCATCTGCTCCACCAGGCCGGACAGGGCAAGGATCTGCGGCCAGTCGGGCGCCCAGGTCAGGTTCGTCGGGGCCGGCCGTGGTGGACGGGCCTCAGCTCGAGCACGAAGTCGACGGCGCGGACGAAGTCGACGAACGCGGTCGCCAGGACCGTCGCGCCGAGAGCCGTCACGACCTCCTCCTCGGACCGCCCTGTCCGAACGGCCATCGCCCGGACGGCGGACCGTGCCAGCTGTCGCTGTCGGTGGTCCGGCCCGGCCGACCCGTGGCCGCGCGCTGCGGCCTCGACCTTCGAGACGTCCTTTCCCGCCATCGACCGGCCAGGACCCGTCGACGGGTGCTCGGGAAGTGCCACGTCAGATCTCCTTCGGATGGGGCGTTCGCTGCCCGGCAACCGCTGCCCCGGCAACCGCGATAGCCACCCGGTTGCCCCGCCCCGGGACGTGCCTCGCGACAACGCTGCCCCTGATGATGGGCGCCGGCATCACCCCGAGCGGATGACCATGGGACCGCGCAATCCGACCGTTCGGGCACCCGTCCGACGACCCCGAGACCCCGTTCATCTCAGCATGTGGGATGTCCTGGTCCGATATGAGCGACAAGGTCAGATCGTCCCGAGAGGACCCTCACAGGCCGGACCAATTTCGTTGTCGGCCCCCCGTCCCCGGGGTAGCGTCCGAGGCGTCTCAGACTTCCCCAGACCCTGGAGGTTGCAGACCTGTCCGCGACGTACGCGGTGGTGCCGACGTCTCCGCATCGGTGGTGGTTCCCGTGGTGGCCGTGTCCTCAGGCCAGACAGCCAGTAGCGCACGCGTCACCGCAGCACCGAGGCAGGGATGCCGATGACGGACCAGCGCAGACGACCGACGCCACGAGCCGGCGGCAACGGGTCGGATCCACGCCTCTCACCCGGCCCGCCCACCCGTCGAGGCACCCCGGAAGTGGTCGGCCACGCCGGAGCCACAGCGCCTGCGCTCCCAGCGGTGACCGGCGCATCGAGGGATCCCCGGGTGGAGATCGCGTTGCTGGACACCGACGGCGTCATCGTGTCGGTCAACCAGGCCTGGGAGGACTTCGGTCGGGCCAACGGCGCTGCGCCCCAGACCTCGGGGAGGGGCGTCTCCTACCTCGACGTCTGCGACGCGGCGCGGGACGACCCGATGGCCCGGCTGGCTGCGAAGGAAATCCGCGCCGCTCTGGACGGCGAGCTGCCGACGGCGGTGACGATGCACACCCCCTGCCAGGCGCCCGGCTCGTCCGGCTGGTTCGACATGCTGGTGTCGTCCCGGTTCGACGACTGCGGGCGATGCGTGGGCGCCACCGTGATCTTCTCCGAACGAGAACCTCCCCTGGAGCCACCGCCACCCGGCCCGTCGAGAAGACCGGCCCACGAGTCCACGGAGAGTCGAGTGACCCAGCCAGAGGATCCCGAAGACCACAAGCCCCAGCCTGAGGTCCCCTCGACCGGACTGACGGCGAGGTCGAGCGACTACGCCATGCTGACCTTCCCCGACATCCCCCGCATGGAGCTCGAGGAGACCCTGGCCCAGCTGACCGAGCGGGCGCAGGACGTGCTGACGTCGCAGGGACGGCTGCGGGCCCTGCTGCGGGCCAACGCGGAGGTGGCCGGGGAGCTCAACCTCCGCGTGGTGCTGCGGCACCTCGTGGTCGCGGCGCGCGACCTGGTCGGTGCCCGCTACGCGGCGCTCGGCGTCCTGGCCGCCGACGGCTCCCTGGAGGAGTTCCTGCACGTCGGCATCGACCAGGACACGGTCGACGAGATCGGTCAGCTGCCGCGCGGCCACGGCATCCTCGGCCTGCTGGTCGACCGCCCCGAGTCCGTACGGCTGCGCGACCTGAACACCCACCCCTCGGCCGTCGGCTTCCCGGCAGGTCATCCACCGATGATGAGCTTCCTGGGCGTGCCGATCCGGGTGCGTGACCAGGCGTTCGGGAACCTCTACCTGACCGAGAGCACCAAGGGCGAGTTCACCGCCGATGACGAGCAGCTGGTGACCTCGCTGGCCGGTACCGCGGGTGTGGCGATCGAGAACGCCCGCCTCTACGAGGACTCCGAGCGCCGCAGGCGCTGGCAGATCGTCTCCACCGAGGCGACCCAACAGCTGTTCACCAGCAGCGACGACCGACCGTTGGAGGTCGTGCTGCGCTATGCGATGGAGGGCGCAGACGGTGACTTCGCGGTGCTCAGCCACGTCGAGGGCGACCACGTCGCCGTCGAGGCCAGCGTCGGGGACGTGACCGAGCCGCTCGCCGGACAGCGGCGACGGCTGACCCAGAGCGTCATCGAGCCGGTCCTCCGGTCCGGCAAGCCCGTGCTGATCCCGGACTACGACCAGCACCACCGGGTCTCGGCGGACCTGGCGCAGCCGATCGGCTCGATCATCGCCGCGCCGCTGCTGAACGACCAACGCGTCGTGGCGGCAGTGGTGGTCGGACGTATGGCGGGAGGGAGGCCCTTCGACGAGACCGACCTCGACCAGCTCACCGGGTTCACCGGTCACGCCGGGGTGGCTCTCGAGCTGGACCAAGCACGCAGCGACCGGGAAGCCCTGGCCCTGCTGCGCGAGCACGAGCGCATCGCGGCCGACCTGCACGACCACGTGATCCAGGAGCTGTTCGCCCTCGCGATGGGCCTGCAGAGCATGATCGGCGGACTGCAGCGCCCCGAGCAGCAGACCCGCGTCCTGGGCTACGTGGACGCCCTTGACGACACCATCCGCCGGGTGCGCGCGACCATCTTCCAGCTGAACCACAAGCGCTCGTCGGCGAGCCTGAAGCACCGGCTCCTCGCGGTGCTCGAGCAGGAGCGCCCCGCGCTCGGCTTCGCCGCGAACGTCGAGTTCTCCGGCCCCCTGGAGCACACCGTGCCCGCGCACATGGCCGAGGACGTCGTCGCCGTCGTACGCGAGGCGGTGTCCAACACCGCACGCCACGCCGGGGCACACAGTGTCCGGGTGCGCGTGGCGGTCACCCAGGGGCTCCTCGCCGTCGAGGTGCGCGACGACGGCCGCGGCATCGGTGAGAACACCAGGTCCAGCGGGCTGACCAACCTGCGCCGCAGAGCCGAGCGGTACGGCGGCAGCCTGGAGCTGTCGACGCCCCCGGAGGGGGGTACGGACCTCCGCTGGACCGGCCTGTGCGCCCCCTGACGGCTGCGCGGCCCCGGCCTACGGGTCGGTCTACACAACTTCTCGAGTCGACGGGACACTCTCAGGAGCGCGTTGTAGTCTTCCTCCGGGCCGGCCCCGACCATGCATCCCCCGTCATGGCTCGGGGTCGGTTCCTTGACTTACGGCGCTTTCGTTTCAGAAAACTCGGGCCCGGCCCTTCGCGCGCCGGTTCTGGCTTTCCGGGGGTGCGTGTAGCCGTCGGTGGTGCTGTCTGTGGCTCCGCAGGGGCGTGGTTTCGGTCTGTGGGTACGCCGAAAACCGCCGAAGGGCGGTGAGCCGAGGCGGGTGGACGGAGCCGCTGGTGCCGCTAGGCGGTGTCGTCTAGGACGTTGTCACGGCCGTGCGCCTGTAGGTGCACCTGCCAGGCGAACGCCGGGGCCTACAAACGTCCCGGACAGAAGCAGCCTCGTGGCCTGTCCGACGCGGAGATGATGATCGGCAACATCGAGACCGCCGAGACCGTCCGCCGCCACCTGACCACCGGCGACCGTTGGTGGTACCTCGACATCGAGGCCGACCTGTTCGACTACGACCGCCCCTACGCGGGCACCCCGCTCACCGAGCACGTCACCAAAAAGGTCCTCGCCGCCCACACCAGACAGGTCAAGAAGAACCTCTGGCTGTTCCACCTGGTCGAGAATCTGGTCGGACGTGACCGGTTCCTACTCGGGCTCGCGCTCGCTGCCCTGTCCCACGCGCACTGGGGCACGCCGCTCTGGCCCGCACAGGTAGACGCCTGGGTGCCGAGACCGACCTGTCACCATCGCCCTCCGTGATCGAGCAGATGAAGGCCGACCCCACCGCCCTCCCGCTGCCCGACATCGAGACCGCGATCCGCACCGGCATCGGCTACGCCCCGCCCACGGACGCGAGCACTGGCACCAAATCCACTGCGGCAACCCAGGCCACACCATCCAGGCCGACCTCACGACCTTCCTCGGCCCGTTCTACACGGTCCGAGGCATGCCCATGACCTGGGCCGCAGCCGCCATCCGGAAGACCACCGAATCCCGGTAACCCAGGGGACTGGCCCGGTGTGCGCGCCGCGCGTCTGGGCCGACGGAACCGCCTGCGACTCGTTCCAGACCAGTGATGGCTCACCTGGGCTCACCTGGGCCCAGCAGGGCGGACGTGTCGGATCGTTACCGGGAGGCGCTGAGCGGCTACCGGTCGCCCGCCCCTGGCCGCCTGAACCCCGGGGTCACCGGCTGACCGATTGACCGACTAGACCGGGGCGGCGCGCCGTCTGGCTACCAGTCGCGGCGGAGGGCGTCGAGGAAGTCTGCGTTGGCTCCCGACTGTTCCATCCTCGCCAGGAAGTCGCTGGCGGGCGCGTCCCGTGGCACCGGGCTGGGCAGCGAGAAGTCCGGGCGGAACGCTGAGGGCGTTGGCTGGGCAGTGATCGCGGTACTCCTGTTCTCAAGGGCAGGCTCCGTATGGCCTGAACCGAGCGAAGAGCCCTCGCCTACCCGCCCGGCGGGGCCGCAAACCGACCCCGTCCAGACCGGCTGGACCACCTGTCCGCCGAGGCACGAGGGTGACGTCACCCCTGATCCCCTACGAGACCGACAGCCTCGGCCATCGCCGCCGCCGCACCCAGATAGAGGTCGTGAGCCAATGCCCGGCTCGCGCGGTGACACGATGGGCTACGGCCGCCGGGCGATGAGCGGTAGAGCGCGAAGTACGCCGGGTGGCGAATCAGGCGTTGCCGAAATCCCCGTTTGGCGTTGCTCAGCGAATCGCCGCGACCCGCTGACCTCGCCGTATGGAGCTTTCCCCGTAGGTCGGTTCCTTACGTCGACGGCATCGCCGTCCGGACCGCTGCGGACTCAGGTCAGGAGTGCCGCGATCACGATGATGACCGGCACGGACAGCACCGTGGTCACGAAGATCGAGTCGCGGGCCAGCACCACGCCGCGGCCGTAGCGGGTGGCGTGCACGAAGATGTTCTGCGCCGTGGGAAGCGCCGCCAGCACCGTCACCGCGAACAGCTCTGTCTCGCCGAGCCCGAGGGCGAACCTGGCCACGACGTACGCCGTCGCGGGCTGGACCACCAGCTTGAGAACGGCGATGAACCCGATCTCCACCGCCGAGGTGCCGTGCCCCGGTCGGGGGCCGAGCCGCAGGGAGACCCCGTAGGCGAGCAGCATCGACGGCACCGCCATCCCACCGACCAGCTCGAGCGGGTCGCGCACCGCCATCGGCAGGGTGGCGCCGGTCAGCGCCAGCGCGAGCCCGACCAGTGAGCCGACCGTGAGCGGGTTGGTGAGCGGACGCGTCAACGCCCTCGCCACGGAGAACGGCCGGGCGGAGACAGCGTGGTCGAGCACCGCGAGCGCGAGCGGCTGCAGCACGAGCAGCTGCATCAGCAGCGTCGGGGCCACCAGCGCGGCGTCCCCGAGGACGTAGGCGGCGATCGGGAGGCCGAGGTTGCCGGCGTTCACGTAGACCGACGACAGCGTGCCGATAACGGTGTCGGCCGTGGGCTTGTGCCACACCCGCCAGGCGGCGACCAGGTACAGGACCGCACACACGAGCACCCCGCAGGCGGTGGCGGCGAGGTTCTTCGACAGCACCCGGGTGACGTCGGCCTCGCCGAGGACCGTGACCATCAGGGCCGGACTGGCCACGAAGAACGAGAGCCGCGACAGCACGCTCTGGGCGGTGAGGTCCAGGACGCCGAGCTGGGCGAGGAGGACGCCGAGGGCGATGATCGCGCCGATCGTGGCGAAGCCCTCGAACACCCCCTGCACGCGACCTCGCCTCCGTCGAAGACCAGGATTCTCGCAGGTGCCCGCGCTCAGCCCGCTGCGGCCTTCCGTCGGGCCCGGGAGGCGCGGAGGTTGGCGACGTTGCCGCAGGTGCTCACGTCGTGCCAGACCCGGCTGTTGTTGCGGGACCGGTCGTAGAACACACACGGGCACAGCGGGTTGCGACACACCTTGAGGCGCTCCCACCTCCCGTCGTGGTGGGCGAGCAGCACCTCTCCCCAGACGGCCGAGGCCAGCCAGCGCGCACCGGAGCCGGTGGGCTGCAGACGCACCGCTCCCGAAGGCTCGACGGCCAGGCTGGTGGGGACCGCTCGTGCACGCGTCTCCTCGTCACCCCGCAGGTGCCGCTCGACGTCTCGGCGCAGCCGGCGCAGCCCGACGAGCTCGACCGAGGTGACGCGTCGTGGACCGCCCTCGGCCCCGGACTGCTCCGTCCAGGCACGGACGGCCTCGGTCGTCCAGCGTTGTGCGTCCGCGACCGTGCCGAACAGGTCCCGGACCCCGTACGGCGGCACCGGGCGGGTGTTGACCAGGTCCTGCACCAGCCACAGGCCCCCGGGCGCGGGGTCGAGCCCGAAGCGTGACGTGGACGACATAGGCGAATTCTACTCGCCTCTGTCATCCTGAACAGAGGCAAAGTGCTTTCACCTGTGTCACCGAGAAGAGGACCAGCCATGACGACGTCACGTGAGCGGACCACCACCTGGCAGGACCCGTCCATCTCCGCCGCCCAGGTGGGCCGCGAGCCGGGCCTCGCGATGCTCGAGGCCGTGCGCGACGGGAGGATCCCGCCTCCCCCGATCGCCGAGACGATGGGGTTCCACCTCGAGGTCGTGGAGGACGGTCGCGCGGTTTTCTCGCTCGAGCCCGGTGAGCACCACTACAACCCGATCGGCTCCGTGCACGGCGGTGTCTTCGCGACGCTGCTCGACTCGGCAGCGGGCTGCGCGGTGCACTCGACGCTCCCCGCGGGCGTGGGCTACACCAGCGTGGACCTGAACGTGAAGTTCCTGCGCGGGATGAGCGCGGGCACCGGGCAGGTGAGCTGCGAGGGACGCGTCGTGCATCGCGGACGGCGCATGGTGCTGGCGGAGGCGACGCTGACCGACGGCACCGGCCGGCTGCTGGCCACGGCGACGAGCTCCTGCCTGCTCATCGACCTGGCCGGCTGACCGCTCCGGCGAGCTCCCGGCGCGGGCCGGGTCAGCGGATCAGGCCGAGCAGGCCCCGGACCCGGTGGTCCGCGACGTGCATGGCCGAGCTGAGCAGTGTCGTGCCCGGCAGCCGGGTCGCTGCGATGGTGCGCTCGACCCACGACGAGCGCACCCAGGACGGGTCGCTGCGCTCGCGTCCCGAGGGGCGCCCGCCCGGACCGTCGGCCAGCACCGCCTGCTCCAGCGCCTCCCGCAACGGCAGCGCGTCGGTCAGGTCGACCTTCTCCGGGTCCGGCTGACCGGGCCGGCAGACCATGTCGTGCCGCAGGCTGCGCACCAGGGCGGCCGCGGTCCAGTACGGCGCCGCGGAGACCAGTCCGGCCGTCAGGGCGACCGCCGACACGGGTGCGCCGAGCACCGGCACCTGGAGCCGCGGGAGGTGCGCCGCCTCGGCGTACAGGCCGAGCAGCTCCGGGTAGCTGACGACGTCCGGCCCACCCACGTCGACGGCACCCACCGCGTCACCCTCGAGCGCGTCGGCCAGCACCCGGAGCACGTCGGCGACGGCGATGGGTTGCACCCGAGACCGCATCCACAGCGGCACGGGCTGGACCAGCAGCGTGGACGCGGTCTGCCGGATGATCTCGAAGGACGTCGACCCCGCCCCGATCACGACCCCGGCGCGCACGGACAGCACCTTCGCGGTGCTCTCCAGCAGGATCTGCTCGACCTCGAGGCGCGAGGAGATGTGCGGGGAGAGCTCACCGGCCGGGACGTCCGGGACGAGACCGGAGAGGTAGACGACCCGGCCGACGCCGTTCGCGTCGACCGCGTCGCGCATGTGCCCGGCAGCCAGCCGGTCCCGGCTCCGGAAGTCACGCGTGGACAACCCGTGCACCAGGTAGCAGACGGCATCGACGTCGCGGGTGACCCGGCGGACCTGGACCGGGTCGGTGGCGTCCATCCGCACGAACTCGACCCGGTCACCCCAGCTGAACCGGTCCGGCCGCGGCACGGACGAGGACGCGGCCACCACGTCGTGACCACGGCGGAGCAGCTCGGGAACGAGCCGTGACCCGACATAACCGGTCGCGCCGGCGACGAGGATGCGCATCTGGTCAGCATGGCAACCCGGTGCAAGACCGCTGCCGGGACTCCGTTCACCCGGGCAGTGGCTGGCCGTCCGCGTCGACGTAGGACGTGGCCCCTGGGAGCCTGCCGCGCATCACCTCGACGGCCTGCGGGTTCTCGTCGACCATCACGAAGCGCCGCCCGAGCGCGGCGGCCACCGCGCCCGTCGTACCGCTGCCGGCGAAGAAGTCCAGCACCCGGTCCCCCGGGCGCGATGACGGCTGCAGCACCCGCCGCAGCACCCCCTCCGGCTTCTGGGTCGGGTAGCCGGTCTTCTCCCGCCCGGCCGTCGGCACGATCGTGTGCCACCACACGTCCGTGGGCAGCTTGCCCCGCTCCGCCTTCTCCGGCCCGACGAGCCCGGGCGCCAGGTAGGGCACCCGCTCGATCTGGTCCTGGTCGAACAGGTGCGCGCCCATCCGCTTCACGTAGACCAGGATCGTGTCGTGCTTGGCCGGCCACCGGTCCCGGCCGCGCCCGCCGAAGTCGTAGGCCCAGATCACCTCGTTGAGGAAGCAGTCCCGGCCGAAGATCTCGTCGAGCAGGACCTTGCAGTAGTGCGCCTCCCGCCAGTCCAGGTGCACGTAGAGCGTGCCGGACTCGGTGAGCAGCCGGCGAGCCTCCTCCAGCCGCGGGGCGAGGAAACCGGCGTAGTCGGTGAACGAGTCCGGGTAGGACATCCGGCCGGTCTCCACGGTCGAGTAGCGCCGTCCCCCGAAGCCGGTGCGGTCCCCCGCGTCCGGCTCGTCGCGGGTGGTCCGGAGGGTACGGCGGTCCCGTCGGCCCCCGGTGTTGAACGGCGGGTCGATGTACACCAGCTGGAACGACCCGTCGGGGAGCTTGGGGAGCACCTGGAGGTTGTCCCCGTGCACGACGACGTCGGCGCCGGACGCCAGGTCGATCATGTCTCGATCACGGCGCACATCCTCGCAGCAGGAACGGCCCAGCCGTCCCTCGCGCGCCCATCGGTGACTGTGTTTCGATGAGTTGTGGGCATCGAGTACGCCGCGTCACCGCGCCCGACGCTGGGCGTCGAGTGGGAGTTCGCGCTGGTCGACAAGACCACCCGCGACCTGTCCAACCAGGCGAGCGAGCTCTTCGACCGGGTGCACGCCTCGCTGGGCGAGCAGCCGAACCTGCACAAGGAGCTGCTGCGCAACACCGTCGAGGTGGTCAGCGGCGTGAGCGACACCGTCGCCGAGGCGATGGCCGACCTCACCCAGACCCTCCGCCTGGTCCGTCCGGTCGCCGACGACCTCGGCGTCGACCTGTACTCCGCCGGCACCCATCCGTTCGCCCAGTGGTCGACCCAGCTGCTCACCCCCGGACACCGCTACGAGGAGCTGATCGAGCGGACCCAGTGGTGGGGGCGGCAGATGTTGATCTGGGGCGTGCACGTTCACGTCGGCATCGGCCACCGCGACCAGGTGATCCCGGTGGTGTCCTCGCTGCTGAACTACTTCCCGCACCTGCAGGCGCTGTCGGCCTCGTCGCCGATGTGGTCCGGCACCGACACCGGCTACGCGAGCAACCGGGCGATGATGTTCCAGCAGCTGCCGACGGCCGGGCTGCCCTTCCAGTTCGAGACCTGGGAGGAGTACGAGGCGTTCGTCGACGACCACCTGCGGACCGGCGTGATCGAGTGCCTCGCCGACATCCGGTGGGACATCCGGCCCTCGCCGAGGCTCGGCACCGTCGAGGTGCGGGTGTGCGACGGGGTCTCCAACCTCCGTGAGCTCGCCGCGATCACCGCGCTCACGCACTGCCTGGTGGTGGACCTGACCGACCGGCTCACGGCCGGCGAGCGGCTGCCGACCATGCCGCCGTGGCACGTGCAGGAGAACAAGTGGCGGTCCGCGCGCTACGGGCTGGACGCGGAGATCATCCTCGACGCCGCCGCGCACGAACGGCTGGTCACCGACGACCTGGCCGACCTGCTGACCCGGCTCGAGCCCGTCGCGGCCCGGCTGGGGTGCGTGGACGAGCTGCGCTCCGTCGACGAGATCACGCGGACGGGAGCGTCGTACCAGCGTCAGCGCCGGGTGGCGAAGGAGACCGGCGGGGACCTGGTGGCCGTGGTGGACTCGGTGGTCCGGGAGCTGGAGCTCGAGTGACCGGGGGCGAGGTGTGGGCTGGACCACCGGCGGCTCGCCCGCGGTTCGGCTTGGGTCGGCCGGGTAAGGCTGGAGGCATGAGCGAGAACATCGGCGAAGACCTGGGTGAGAGCACCACCGACAACGAGACCTACAACTCCTACAGCGTGGACGACGAGGACCAGCCGCAGGGCGAGGGCGACAGCCTGGTCAGCGACCGTGGCCTGCGCGAGCCGCTCGACGAGGGGTACTCGCCGCCGGAGAAGTGGTCGGTGGCCGAGGGCTACGGCAACACGCCGCTGGAGGAGGAGCTCGGCGAGTCCCTGGACCAGCGCCTCGCGCAGGAGGAGCCCGAGCCGGACCCCTACGAGCAGGCGGAGCTGGAGAGCGAGAACGTCGACTCCGAGGACGTCGACGACGAGGTCGGCAACGTGCGCGCCGGCCGGCTGGTGGACGAGGACGAGGGGCTCGGCCCCGACGAGGAGAGCGAGATGATCGGCGAGGACGTCGGCATCGACGGTGCCGGTGCGAGCGCCGAGGAGGCCGCCGTACACATCATCGACGAGTGACGTCGCCGGCGCTCGTTGAGACGCCAGTTGTTCACCCTCGAGAGGTCAGTTCCTTGCGGAAGGAACTGACCTCTCGCTGGGAAACAACTGCCTTCTCAACGTGAGAAGGGGGGCGGGGTCAGGCGTGGGCATCCTCGTGGTGCACGCCGCGCTCGCGGGAGTCGGTGAGGCGGGCCTCCTCGGCGGCCTGCGCCTCGAGCTCGGCCCGGCGTGAGGCCTCGATCAGCTCGCGGGTCGCCTCGTAGTCCCCCGGACTGCTGACCAGGTCGGACGCGCCGCCCTTGAGCCGCTGCAGCGCCGCCCGCGCGAAGATCTGCTGCTCGGTCGCGGTGCGCTCGGACCGGCCGCGGCCCAGGAAGCTGACCGCCCAGTGCCCGAGGGCACCCACCCGGTTCTTGAAGCCGGTCATGTAGACAAGGTGCACGGCGAGCCACATCAGCCAGGCGATGAACCCGGTGATCCGGATCTTGCCCACCAGCGCGACCGCCCGGAACCGGGAGATCGTCGCCATGCTGCCCTTGTCGAAGTACTTGAACGGCTGCTGCGGCGCCTTGCCGTCGGAGAGCCGGGCCTGGATCTCCTTGGCGGCGTACTTCGCGCCCTGGATCGCGACCTGGGCGACACCGGGCAGGTGGTCGAGGTTGATCATGTCGCCGACGACGAACACCTCGGGGTGTCCGGGCAGCGTCAGGTCCGGGTTCACGCTGACCCGACCGGCCCGGTCGACGGGGGCGCCGCTCTGGTCGCCGAGGATCTTGCCGAGCGGGCTGGCCTGCACACCGGCCGCCCACACCTTGGTGGTCGCCTCGATGCGGCGCCGGGTGCCGTCCTTGTCCTGGACGTCGATGCCCCACTCGTCCACGTCGACGACCATCGCGCCGAGCTGGACCTCCACCCCGAGCTTCTCCAGGGCGACCTTGGTCTTCTCGCCCAGCTTGGCCCCGAACGGCGGCAGCACCTGCGGCGCCGCGTCGAGCAGGATCACCTTGGCCTCGCGGGTGTTGATGTGCCGGAAGTCGCGGCGCAGCGTGCGGTGCGCGAGCTCGGCGATCTGACCGGCCATCTCCACCCCGGTCGGGCCGGCGCCGACCACCACGAACGTGAGCAGCCGCTGGATCTCCTCCTCGCTGTCGGAGATCTCGGCGAGCTCGAACGCGCCGAAGATCCGGCCGCGGAGCTCGAGGGCGTCGTCGATGCTCTTCATGCCCGGGGCGAACTCGGCGAACTGGTCGTTGCCGAAGTAGGACTGGCCCGCGCCGGCCGCGACGATCAGCGAGTCGTACGGCGTCACGGTGACCCGGTTCAGCACCCGTGAGGTGACCGTGCGCGCCTCGAGGTCGATGTCGCTGACCTCGCCCAGGATGACCCGGGCGTTCTTCTGGCCGGACAGCACCTCCCGGGTCGGCGGGGCGATCTCGCCCTCGGACAGGATGCCGGTCGCGACCTGGTAGAGCAGCGGCTGGAACAGGTGGTGCGTGGTCTTCGCGACCATCGTCACGTCGACGTCGGCGTGACGGAGCGCCTTGGTGCCGAACAGGCCCCCGAAGCCCGAGCCGATGACCACCACCTGGTGGCGGTCGCTGCTGGGGGTGTGCACGTTCGTCATGTTGACCTCTCCCCTGATCTCAGGGCCTGCGGACTACCTGGCTCTACCCATTTTCGGGCCTCTCCTGACACAACGCATCCCGGGGCCACCTCCATGCATCCGTGGGCATGTCCTGGCTCACAGTCTCGCCCCCGCGCACGCTCAGCGCGCGGCCAGGGGTGTCGGCGGAATCACAGCGGGCAGGATGGTCACGTGAGCACTCACTACGACCTCG
This sequence comes from uncultured Actinomycetota bacterium, assembly GCA_963810035.1. GTDB lineage: Bacteria > Actinomycetota > Actinomycetes > Propionibacteriales > Nocardioidaceae > Nocardioides_B. The sequence goes on along the minus strand of CAWEMA010000013.1, from coordinate 625,234 downwards.
CCATCATCGGCACCGGCTCCGGCAACTCGATCGTCGACGAGCGGTTCGCCGACCGACGCGTGGCCCTCCTGGAGAAGGGCACGTTCGGCGGCACCTGCCTGAACGTCGGCTGCATCCCGACCAAGATGTTCGTCTACCCGGCCGACCTCGCGCACGCCGCGGCCCACGGCGGCCCGCTGGGCGTGGAGACGCGGTTCGAGCGGGTGCGCTGGCCCGAGATCCGCGAGCGCATCTTCGCGCGGATCGACCCGATCTCGATCGGCGGCCGGCACTGGCGCGCGGACGCGAACGAGAACGTCACGCTCTACGAGGGGCACGCCCGCTTCGTCGACGTACGCACCCTGGACACCGGCACCGGCGAGACGATCACCGCCGACCAGGTCGTCATCGCGGCCGGCGCCCGCCCGGTGGTCCCGGACATCGAAGGGCTCGAGGACGTCGGCTTCCACACCAGCGACACGATCATGCGCGTCGACGACCTCCCGGACCGGCTGCTGATCATCGGCGGCGGGTTCGTGGCCGCCGAGTTCGCGCACGTGTTCGCGTCGTTCGGCTCGCGGGTCACGATCGCGAACCGCTCGTCACACCTGCTGCGCGCCGAGGACGACGAGATCTCGGCGGCCTTCACCGAGATCGCGTCGCGGCAGTGGGACGTCCGGCTCCAGACGCAGGTGACCAAGGTCGAGACGTACGACGGGGCGGTCCGCGCCCATCTCAGCGACGGCGGCACCGTCGACGTGGACATCGTGCTGGTCGCGGTCGGACGGCGCTCCAACGCCGACGGCCTCGACCTGGAGCGCACCGGCGTCGCGGTCGACGAGGACGGTGTGGTCGTCGTGGACGAGCACCAGCGCACCACCGCCGACGGGGTCTGGGCGCTCGGCGACATCGCCAACCACTTCCAGCTCAAGCACGTCTCGAACCTCGAGGCCCGGGTGATCCAGCACAACCTGCTGCACCCCGACGACCTGGTCCGGTCGCGGCACGACGTGGTGCCGAGCGCGGTGTTCTCGCTGCCGCAGGTGGCCAGCGTCGGGCTGACCGAGCAGGAGGCCCTCACCCAGGGCGTGCCGCACGTGGTCGCCCGGCAGCGGTACGGCGACACGGCGTACGGCTGGGCGATGGAGGACACCACCGGCTTCGCCAAGCTGCTCGCGGACCCGGACACCGGACACGTCCTCGGTGCGCACATCCTCGGCCCGCAGGCGTCGAACCTGATCCAGCCGCTGGTGCAGGCGATGAGCTTCGGGCAGACCGCGCAGCAGGTGGCGCGCGACCAGTACTGGATCCACCCGGCGCTGATGGAGGTCGTGGAGAACCTGCTCCTGGCGCTCCCCGGCTGACCGGGGGTCTCGACCGGGGCCGACCGACCGGGCTCGACCGACGGGGCCGCCCGACCGGGGCGGCCCGGCCGGGGTGTCAGCGGGGCTCGACCAGGACGTCGGCGATGGTGTCCAGCCGCGGGTGCAGGTGGTCGCCGTGCTCGACGACGCCGGTGTACCAGCGCAGCGCGAGCCCGTCGTCGCGGTCCTCGAGGATCGCGATGCTGTTGTCGAACCACGGCCCGGCCAGGTTGTGCCAGGAGAACGGCGCGTTCGGCACCTTCGCCGACCGGGCGACCACCTTGCCGAGCGGGCCGGCCACCGCATAGGCGAGCGCGGCCGTGGCGAACCGCATCTTGCGCGGCAGCGGGTTGCGGATCGGCGAGCAGACCGCCTGCACGATCCGGCTGCTGCCGGCCCACCGCTCGCGCTGCACCTCGGAGACGTAGGAGTGGTGCACGTCGCCGGACAGGAACGTCACGGTCTGGGGAGCCTTGCCGCGCTTGCCGTCCGCCACCTCGACGGCCATCTTCGCCACCGCCTGGAAGTCCTTCTGGAACGCGCCCCAGTGCTCGAGGTCGACGGCCTGCCGGAGCTTCTCGCCGTACGCCGCGGAGCGCCTGCCCCAGGCTCCGCCGGCCACCGCCTCGTTCCACGCCTCGAGGTAGTGCAGCCCCGGCGGCAGCAGGAACGGCAGCGACGTACCGATGAGCAGGTGCTTCACGTCGCCGCGCATCTTCTCGTCGAGCCAGGCGAGCTCGTCGTCGTCGAGGAGCGCGCGGCGGTCCGGCTCGAGCACCCGGGCGGCACGCGAGTCGACCACGACCAGCCGGGCGTCGGCGAACTCGCGGGTGTAGCTCCACCGGTAGATCTCGGGGTGCGCGTCGACCCGCTCGGCGAGGTCGTCGAGCGTCTCGGTCAGGTCGAGCTCGGTCTCGCTCTCGTGCCGCACGACCTTCTGCCAGATCTCGTCGGCCGCGCGCTCCTGCGGGGAGAGGTTGCCCAGGTGCTGGTGGACCCAGTACGACGCGAGCCCGGACACGATCCGCTCGTGCCACCAGGACGTCTTCTCGATGTCCTGCTTCCACGCGTAGGAGGTGTTCCAGTCGTCGCGCACGTCGTGGTCGTCGAAGATCATCGAGCTCGGCAGCGTGGAGAGCAGCCACCGGTTCAGCGGGTCGCTCCAGGCGAGCGCGTAGAGGTGGGAGTACTCCTCGTAGTCCTTGAGCTCCTTGCCCGGCGGCTCGTGGATGTCGCGCCGCGACCGGATGAACTTCTGCATCTCCTCGGTGGTCTCGTCGGCGTAGACCTGGTCGCCGAGGAACAGCACCAGGTCGGGCCAGCGGACGTCGGGGTCGGTGGCCATCTTGAGCGCGAGGCTGCGCAGCGCGTCGACACCGTGGGTGGTGTTGCCCGCCTCGTCGTGGCTGACGCTGGTGCGGCACGACCCGAAGGCCATCCGCAGCGGCTTGCCCGGCTTGAGGGTGGCGATCACGCTCGGCGGGTAGTCGCTGCCCTCCGCCCCCTCGGCCGGCGGCCACACCCGGGTCCCGTCGACCTCGACCGTGTACGGCGCGATCGTCCCCGGCGCGAGGCCCTCGACCTCGACCAGCGCGTAGTGGTGGCCGTGCACCGCGAACGTGCGGGCGTCCCACGACCGCTCGTCGGCTCGCACCGTCACCCGCGACGCATCCCGGGTCTCGACCCACACCGAGGCGGAGGTCTCGTCGACGTACCTGATCAGCGGCCCGAGGGCCAGCGGAGATTGCGTCACGAGGACCGTTCTACCGGTCCGAACCCTGGTACGCACCACCGCCCTGGCAAAGAGTGGAGGTGGGTAAAACGGGGTAGGTTCCTCGCCGACCGAGAGGACCCACATGAACATGTCGGCACAGGCCGTACGGGCCGGACGACGAGCAGACGCCAGCGACTGGATGGACCACGCGGTCCGGGTCGGCCTGGTGTCCTACGGCGTCGTGCACCTGATCCTGGCGTGGCTCGCCGTCCGGCTCGCCTTCGGCGACCACGGCGGCAGCGCGTCGAGCCAGGGGGCGCTGCACCAGCTGGCTCAGAACACCGCCGGGCGCATCTCGTTGTACGTCGTCGCGGTCGGCTTCCTCGCGCTCGTCGTGTGGCAGGCGCTCGAGGCCCTCTGGGGGCACCGTGACGAGGACGGCGGCAAGCGCGTGCTGAAGCGCGTCACGTCCGGCGCCAAGGTGGTGATCTACGGCAGCCTGGCGCTGACCGCCTTCAAGACCGCGACCGGCTCGTCCTCGGGCGGCGGTGGCACGGACGGCCTCACCGCGACGCTGATGGGCATGCCGGGCGGCCCGCTGCTGGTCGGCGCGCTCGGCATCGGCGTGATCGTGGTCGCCGGCTTCCTGGTGCACCGCGGCTGGAAGGAGAAGTTCCGCTCGAAGCTCGACGTGGACGGCAGGACCGGCAAGGACGGCCGCGCCTATGTGCTGTTCGGCAAGCTCGGCTACCTCAGCAAGGGCGTCGCCATCGCCGTGGTCGGTCTGCTGTTCCTCTACGCCGCGTTCACGCACGACGCGAACAAGTCCGGCGGGCTGGACCAGGCCCTGCACAAGGTCCTGCAGCAGCCGTACGGCGCACCCGTGCTCGTCGTGATCGCGATCGGCTTCGCGTGCTACGGGCTGTTCTGCTTCGCGTGGGCCCGTCACCTTGACCGCTGAGACCGGCTTCGAGACCGAGCGACTCGTCGTCCGCAGCTGGAACATCAGCGACGCCGCCAGCTTCTTCGACATCTACCGCCGCTGGGAGGTCGCGCGCTGGCTCGGCGCCACCCCGCAGGCGCTCGGGACGCTGGACGAGGCCGAGGCCCGGGTGACCCGCTGGGCCGAGCTGAACAAGGCCTCGGACGTCGAGGGCCGGTGGGCCGTGCAGCGCCGCGAGGACGGGCGGGTGCTCGGCACCGTGCTGCTGGTGCCGCTGCCCGACGGCGACGGGGAGTTCGAGGTCGGCTGGCACTTCCACCCCGACGCCTGGGGTCAGGGGTACGCCACCGAGTCCGCCCAGGCGGCGGTGCGGTGGGGGTTCGAGCACGGCCTGGACGAGGTGCTCGCGGTGGTCCGGCCGGACAACGCCCCCTCGGTGGCGGTCTGCGGCCGGCTCGGCATGGAGGCCCTCGGCCGGACGTCGCGCTACTACGGGTCCGAGCTCGAGCTGTTCCGGCTCCGGCGAGGCGGCGACGTCGAGTGCGAGGCGGGCGTCCCCGCCCGATAACCTGCGCGTATGGCGAGGTGGGTCGACTTCCTGCGACGTACGCCGTGCCTGGTGCTGCTCGTGGTCCAGCTCGGTGGGGTGCTGCTCTACCCGTTCATGGAGACGACGCCCAGCGGGCGCGCGGCGTTCTCGCTGTTCGGGCTGCTCGTCCTGGCGCTGGTCGTCCTCACCCTGCGGGTCACCCCCTTCATCGCCTGGGTCGCGGCCCTCGTCGCCATGCCGTCCGCCGTACTGCTGCTGGTGTCGGTGTTCAGCGGCAACCCGGAGCTGTTCGTGTGGTCCGCGGGCTTCGAGATGGTGGTCTACTTCTATGCCGCGCTGAGCATGCTGTTCTACATGCTCGACGACGAGAAGGTGACCGTCGACGACCTGTTCGCGATCCCGGCCGTCTTCACGCTGCTCGCCTGGGCGTTCACCTACGTCTTCGTGGTCGTCCAGGCGCTCGACCCGGGTGGTTTCAACCCCGGCGGGGTGGGCACCAGGTCCTGGATGGAACTGCTCTTCCTCTCCTTCACGACTCTCTCCAGCACGGGCCTCTCGGACATCACCCCGATCTCGGGTCACGCGCGGAGCGTGGTCATGCTCGAACAGGTCGCAGGGGTCTTCTACATCGCGATGGTGGTGACCCGCCTGGTCGCCCTGCGCGGGCAACGAGCGGGCGGGCAGGCCCGGTCGTGAGCACGCTGGAGCTGGCCGCGGAGCCGCAGTCGGTCCGTACGGCGCGGGCCTGGGTGATCGGCGCCCTGGAGGCGATCGGCCGCGAGGACCTCTCCGACGCGGCCGAGCTCGGGGTCTCCGAGCTGGTCACCAACGCGATCCTGCACGCCGACCCGCCGATCGTGGTGCGGCTCGGCGGCACCACGACCCACCCCCGCGTCGAGGTCCGCGACACCTCCCACGCGCCGCCCCGGATGCGGAACATGACCGACGACGAGCGGCTGCTGACCACCGTCGGCCGGGGCCTCGGGATCGTGGCGATGTACTCCACGACCTGGGGTGCGGAGGTCTCCCCGCAGGGGAAGGTCGTGTGGTTCGAGCCGGCCACCGAGCCGGAGGTCCCGGAGGACGGCGCGGCGGTGACGGGCGATGTCTTCGACCTCACGGAGGTCGTGGACGAGCGGCTGGCCATCGCCGATGAGCTCCCGGACCTGCTGACCGTGCGCCTGCTGGACATGCCGGTGCAGGTCTTCGCGCACTACCGGACCTGGTACGAGGAGCTGCGGCGCGAGCTGCGGCTGCTCGCCCTCAACCACGGCTCCGACTACCCGATCGCCCGAGAGCTCTCCGAGCTCACCGTGCAGGTCGAGCAGGAGCGGCGGCAGGCCACCGGCGTCGACCGGCTCGACGCCGCGCTCGCCGACGGCCGGGACCGGGTGGACCTGGAGTACCACGTCCCACCGGGCGCCCCCGCCACCATGACCCGGCTCCGGGAGCTGCTCACCCACGTCGACGAGTTCTGCCGGGAGCAGCGGCTGCTCACCCTCGCCCCGAGCCCGCAGCAGCTGGCCCTGCACGCGTGGTACCTCGGCGAGTTCGCGCGCCAGGCGGCGGGCGAGGCACCGGTCCCCTGGTCCGGCTCGTTCACCGTCGAGACCGACGCTCGGTGAGGTCGCCCCACCACCCCCTGCACGTCTCGGTGATCGCGGCGGTCGCGCTCGGTGGCGCGGTCGGCGCGTGCGCCCGGGCGGCCCTGGCCCTGGCGTTCCCGGACCCGGCGACCGGCTTCCCGTGGACGATCTTCGCGGTCAACGTGTCCGGCTGCTTCCTGCTCGCACTGCTGCCGACCTTCGAGGCCGTGCGACGCCGCCCCCTGCTGCCGCCGCTGCTCGGCACGGGTGTCCTGGGCGGGTTCACCACCTTGTCGACGTACGCCGAGCAGTCCCGGGTGCTCGTCGCGTCCGGGCACGTCGTCACCGCCGCGGCGTACGTCGTGGGCACGCTCGCCGCCTGCCTGGTCGCGGTCGTGGTCGCCGACCGGTTCAGCACCCTGGTCGCGCGGGCCGAGTTCGAGGCCGAGGAGGGCGACCTGTGACCTGGGTGTACGTCGCGCTGGGAGCCGCCCTAGGGGCGCCGCTCCGGTACGTCGCGGGCCACCTGCTCGACGGCGACCTGGCGCGCGGGACCGTCCTGGCGAACTGGGTCGGCTCGTTGCTGCTCGGCTGGTTCAGCGGTCTGGGCCTCACCGGGGACGCCGTCGCCCTGCTCGGCACCGGGTTCTGCGGGGCGCTGACGACGTACTCCTCGTTCGTGGTGCACACCCACGACCGCGGCCCGCGCCTGGGCACGGTCAACGTCGTGGTGACCCTGGTGCCGGCGCTGCTGCTGTGCGGGCTCGGCTTCTGGGTGGGCGCGCGCTAGCAGGGCCGCTCGCGCTAGGCGTAGCCGAGCTCGTGCAGCCGGTCGTCGTCGATGCCGAAGTGGTGGGCGATCTCGTGCACGACGGTGATCCGCACCTCCTCGACCACCTCGTCGGCGCTCACGCACATCGCCAGCAGCGGGTTGCGGAAGATCGTGATCCGGTCCGGCAGCGCCATCGTGTAGCCCTGTCCACGCTCGGTCAGCGGCGTCCCGACGTACAGCCCGAGCAGACCGGGCTCGTGCGCCGGCGGGTCGTCCTCGACCAGGACCACGCAGTTGTCGACGAAGCCGGCGAGCTCGTCCGGCACGCCGTCGAGGGCGGCGGTGACGAGCTCCTCGAAGCGCTCACGCGCCATCTGGATCATTGCTCGACCACCTCCTCCGCCACTTCCTCATTGTCTCCGGCGCGGCAAGGGGGCTGCGAGGTTTCCGATTTTGTGGCGTTGTGGAGGGGGCCCTATGCTGTACCGGTCCCCGACGGCAGTCGTGCCCGACGGCCTCTTCGAGGGAATAAGCCCCCATCGTCTAGTGGCCTAGGACCCCGCCCTTTCACGGCGGTAGCACGGGTTCGAATCCCGTTGGGGGTGCGGCTCGATTCGGAGACGCGGCGGTGGATGGGTTAGCCTTTCCCCCGCCTGGCAACATGGCAAGAACAGCAGCACAGCACCAAGCAAGGCCCCGTAGCGCAGTTGGTTAGCGCGCCGCCCTGTCACGGCGGAGGCCGCGGGTTCGAGTCCCGTCGGGGTCGCCAGAGCAGCACCGAGAACGCCTTGGACATCAGGTCCAGGGCGTTCTTCGTTTCTCCCCGGCCGCCGCCCCCGGATAGTCCGTGACGGTCTGCAGGTTTTCCGGGCCCGTTTTCCTGCAGAACGTCACGGACTACCGGGGAGGTGGGGCAGGACACAGCCCCAGACCGGAATGTTGAACTGTCAACATCTGTTGGTGCGGGTATGACGAACCCGCTGACCCTTTCCCCCGAGGCCCAGGACCTGCTGTTCCGCGAGGCCCGCACCGCGAACACGTTCACCGACGAGCCGGTGACCGACGAGCAGGTCGCCGCGATCTACGACCTGGTGAAGTACGCGCCGACCGCGATGAACACCCAGCCGCTGCGCGTGCTGCTCGTCCGCGACGGCGAGCCGCGCGAGCGGCTGCTCAAGCACATGGCGGACGGCAACCGGGACAAGACCGCGAACGCCCCGCTGGTCGCGGTGCTCGCCGCGGACACCGACTTCCACGACCACCTGCCCCGCACCTTCCCGCACTTCCCGGGCGCCCGTGACGCCTTCGCCGACGACGAGGCCCGCGAGCAGGCCGCCCGGTTCAACGCGACCCTGCAGGCGGGCTACTTCCTGCTCGGCGTACGCGCCGCCGGTCTCGCTGCCGGTCCGATGGGCGGCTTCGACGCCGACGGCATCGACCGGGAGTTCTTCGCAGGCCGGAACCTCAAGACCCTGCTGGTCGTAAACATGGGCCGGCCCGCCGAGAACGCCTGGTTCGACCGGCTCCCGCGGCTCGCCCACGACGAGGTCGTCCTCGAGGCCTGACCACCTCCGGATAGTCCGTGACGGTCTGCAGGTTTTCCGGGCCCGTTCTCCTGCAGAACGTCACGGACTACCGGGAGAAGCGGAGGGTGACGATCTGGAACGGGGTGAGCGTCAGCGCCACGGCACCCGCCCGAGGGCGCAGGGGCGCCAGCTCCCGCACCACCTCGTCGTCCTGCTCGTGCAGGTCGGTCACCCGCACGCCGGTGTGCTCGAAGCCGGCCGCGAGCAGCACGTCGCTTCGGCCGCCGGTCGGCTCGTAGATCCGGACCACGACGTCCCCGCTGCGGTCCTCCGCGAGCTTCACCGCCTCGACGACGGCCGTGCCCTCGACCACCCGGACCACCGGGTCGACCCCGCCGCCCGCGCCCGCGACCTCGCGCACCGGCAGGTTGAACCGGTAGCCCTCCTCGACCGCGCGGGGGATGTCGGCTCCCGCGACCAGCCCGTAGCGGAACGTGTGCGTGCCGCGGTCGGTGTCCGGGTCGGGGAAGCGCGGCGCCCGCGCCAGCGACAGCCGCACCGTGGTCGGGCTCGGCCCGCGGCGCTCACCGCTCGTGCTGCGCGAGACGTCGTGTCCGTACGTCGTCGAGCTCACCAGGGCGACGCCGTAGCCGGGCTCCCCGACGTGGATCCACCGGTGCGCGCAGATCTCGAACTGTGCGGCGTCCCACGGGGTGTTCGCGTGCGTCGGCCGGTGCACGTGCCCGTAGCCGATCTCCGACGTCGAGCGCTCCGCGTGCACGGCGACCGGGAACGCCACCTTCAGCAGCGTCTCGTCGTGCTGCCAGTCGACCGTCGTCTCGAAGTCCACGCGCCCGCTGCCCGGTGCGAGGCGCACGCTCTGCTCGAAGGTCGACCGCCCCGCCCGTCGTACCACGTGCACCTCCGCGGTCCCGTCGTCCAGCCCCCGTACGTCGACCGCGTCGGCGTCGCACACGTCGGCGACCCGGTGCGAGGCGAAGGCCTCCACGTCCCACGCGTCGAACTGGTTCGGCGTGTCCGGGTGCAGCTGCAGCAGGTTCGCCGGCCCGGCCAGCACCTCACGCCCACGCGCCAGGTCGAGCACCGAGACGACGTGCCCCGCGGCGTCGACCTGCACCCGCAGCACCCCGTTGTCGAGCGTCGTGCCGGTCTCACCGGAGGTGACGTCCACCGGGTCGGCGGGCCGCACGGCCGAGCCACCGCCGAGCGCCGGCACCCCGTCCACGGCGAACGGTGACGCGTTGAACGCCACCGGCGACTCCCCCTCGCCGGCCAGCGCGTGCAGCGCGGACCCGATCAGCCGCTCGAGCTCGGTCGCCAGCTCGGCGTACCGCTCCCGCGCCTCCCGGTGCACCCAGGCGATCGAGCTGCCCGGCAGGATGTCGTGGAACTGCAGCAGCAACGTCGTGCGCCAGAGCCGCTCGAGGTCGTCGTAGGGGTAGGCCGCCCCGGTGCGCAGGGTCGCCAGCGTCGACCACAGCTCGGCCTCGCGGAGCAGGTGCTCGGTGCGGCGGTTGCCCTGCTTCATCGCGATCTGCGAGGTGTAGACGCCGCGGTGGTACTCCAGGTACATCTCCCCGGACCAGACCGGAGCCGCGTCGTACTCCTGCTCGGCAGCCGCGAAGAACTCCGCCGGCGACTCGAGCGCGACCTGTGGCATCCCCTCGAGGTCGGCGAACCGGTGGGCCCGCTCGACCATCTCCCGGGTCGGCCCGCCGCCGCCGTCGCCGTACCCGAACAGCAGCAGCGACCGGCTGGCCGGCCCGGCGTCGCGGAAGTTCGACATGCCGTGCGCCAGCTCGGCGGCGGTGACCTCGGCGTTGTAGGTGTCGGTCGGCGGGAAGTGCGTGAACACCCGGGTGCCGTCGATGCCCTCCCACCAGAACGTGTGGTGCGGGAAGGGATTGGTCTGGCTCCACGACATCTTCTGGCTCAGGAAGTACCTCTTGCCGGCCAGCCGGGCGATCTGCGGCAGCGAGCCGGTGTAGCCGAACGAGTCCGGCAGCCACACCTCCGCAGGATCCACCCCGAGCTCCTCGCGGAAGAACCGGGTGCCGTGCACCAGCTGGCGGACCATCGCCTCGCCGCCCGGCAGGTTGGTGTCCGACTCGACCCACATGCCGCCGACCGGCACGAAGGTCCCGGCCGCGACGCCCGACCGGATCCGCTCGAACAGCTCCGGATAGTGCTCCTGCATCCAGGCGTACTGCTGAGCGGACGAGCACGCGAACCGCAGGTCGGGGTGCTCCTCGGCGAGCGCGAGCACGTTGGCGAACGTGCGCGCGCACTTGCGGACCGTCTCGCGCACCGGCCACAGCCAGGCCGAGTCGATGTGCGCGTGCCCGGCCGCCGACACCCGGTGCGCGCTGGCGTTCGCGGGTGCGGCGAGTACGGCGGCCAGCCGGCGTCGCGCCTCCGGCGCCCCCGCGACGAGGTCGCCGGAGTCGAGGTGGTCGGCCATGTCGTGCAGGGCGGCCATCACCGCGGCGCGACGCGGGTCGCCCTCGAGCATCGAGGTCACGCTGCCCAGCAGCACCTCGACGTCGTGCCCGAGGGCGAGCAGCTCGGGCTCGACGACGACCAGCTCCGCCCGGGCCAGCCGGTAGAGCGGCTCGGGAGGCGCGGTCAGCACGTCGCCCAGCGGCGTGGCGGGGAACCCGGCCACGAGCAGGGTCGGGTTGGCCGCGGCCTCGACGTAGACGTCGACCACCTCACCGGTCACCGGGACGTAGGACGTGCGCGGCTCGACGCCCTTGAGGATCCGGCCGTCGGCGGCGTACGCCAGCCCCTCGGCCTGGAAGCCGGGCTGCGCGGCCGTGAAGCCGAGGTCGACGTGCAGCTCGACGCGACGGTCGCGCATCGACGCCGGCACGTCACCGGTCAGGTGGAACCAGCTCGTCGACCACGGCGGCCCCCAGGGCAGCCCCACCTCGCAGGGCTCGAACCGGCGCCGTACGACGTCCGCGAACGGCTCGGGCTCACCGGGCAGGTGCTGGACCTCGACGCGCACGGGATGCGGGTCGACGTACGTCGCGGCACGGATCCGGCGCAGCGTGCGCTCGATCCGCAGGACCGGGTCGTAGAGGTTGCGGTGCACGCCCGCCACCCTTCCACGTGCACGACCCGGACTGTGACGAGGAACCTCTCGTGGCGGGCGACGGACAGCTGACCCGGCGTACTTCCGCGATGTGCTGCCGGGCGACGGTGAAGTCGCTACCGTCGTCCTCCGGTCGGGTTGAAGGGGGAGACGACGTGACAGCAGCGCGGTTCGGGAGGCAGGACGCGGACGGCACCGGCGAGGTGTCCGGGGAGTGGCGCGACGCTCTCGTCGCCTCGCTGGTCGGGGTCTACGAGAAGGACCCCGTGCTGGGGGACCGCGTGCTGGCACATGTGCTCACCGGCGTCGACCCAGCGGTGCCGCCGCACCTGCGCACCTACGTCCAGAGCCGCAGCACAGACCACTACTTCCGTTACGCCGGCGAGGCCGGGGTCTTGGGCGCGCAGGAGCTGCTGCGCGCGCTCGGTACCGTGCCGCCGGACGTCGCCCTGCGCTTCGCCCGGATGATCGACGGCGCCGCGTGGCCGCACCACCTCCGGCTGCGACCGGTGGCCGGCGGGCGGTGGTGCGAGGCGCTCGTGCTGATGGCCGCCGCAGCGTTCGGGCACAACCGCCTCACCACCGCGCCGGTGGACCTGGACGTGACCGTCCTGGAGGCCCTGGTCGCGCACGCCGGCGGCGAGACCCGCGACGTGCTGGGCCTCGCCTTCGAGGAGACGCCCGACCGTTACTTCCACGAGTCCTACGCCCACACGCTCCCGGCGATGCCGGGCTACGACGAGGCCGTACGCCGCCACGTCGACCACCTGCGCGGGATCGTCCTCTCCAACGGCGTGGACGGACGGCTCCACGACGTCACGCTCCTGCAGGCGTTGTCCGACGAGACCCTGGCGCTGTTCGCCCGGGAGCTGGTCGAGCTCGCCACCTCGACCAGCAGCAAGGTGCGCGCAGCCGCGGCCCCGCTCCTGCCCCGCACCATCGAGGCCTGCCTGCAGCCCCTGCGGACCGTGGCGGAGAGCGGAAAGCCCGAGGCGCGCGTGCTCGCGCTGCGCGCTCTCCACGACTCAGGCCTCGCCGAGCAGCAGGCGTGGGCCGTCGAGACGGCCGGGAAGGACCGGGCCGCCTCGGTCACCGCACTGCTCGCCGAGTGGGCGGCGACGCCGGTCGGCGACGACGAGCTCGTGGTCGACGTACCGGTGCTGGAGTGGGCGGCCGAGATGACCCCGCTCCTGCGCGCCGCGCTGGTGGCCCTGCTGCGTGACATCGACGAGCGGATCGCGTCCGGGAACGACCGGATGGCCGCGAACCACCGTCAGGCAGCGGCGGCCGGACGGCCCTACAGCCAGGCGCTCGCGCCGACCCCCCTGCTCGGCGAGGAGAGGATCGCGTCCGCCGTCGCGTCTCTGGAGCGTGGGGAGCCCATCGACCTCGGCGACCCGTTCGCCAACCGGTCGTGGCTGCTCGCCGGCGCCCTCGCGGCGCACCTGCCGGCGCTGGTCGGGGCCGGCCTGCGAGCCCCCCAGCTCGTCCTGCTGATGACCTCCGACGCGGAGCTCATGCAGCCCAGCTGGGACGGGTCTCTGTCCCACCACGCGCACGGCCTGATCGAGCGTCTGCACGCCCTGACCGGCACCCCGGGCCTCCTGGAGCTGGCAGCACTGCTCGACGCCCGGGGGCTGCCGGGGACGAGGGCCGTCACCCGCAGCCTGGTCACCGCCTACGGCGGCTCGTTGGGCAGGCACTGGCCGCCGGAAGACGTCGCACCCTTCGTGGCGACGAACCTCGACGCGTTCCTGGACATCGTGGAGCGACCCTCCGGGCGCGAAACCTGGCTCGACCCGCTGGCCGCCTACACCGCTCTCGCCACGCTCCCCCGCAAGTCGCACCGGGTCGTCGAGGCCCTCTACGGGGTCGCGCTCGGGTCTCGCACCACCGAGCGGCGCCCCGCCCAGCAGGCCCTCGACGGGGTCCCCGGGCTGGCCGACCGCGTGATCGGCAGCCTGGCCGACGGCAAGGCCGACGTGCGCATCGAGGCGGCCCGCTGGCTCCAGCGGCTCGGTCACACGGACGCCGTGCCGGCGCTGGAGAAGGCGGTCGACGCCGAGAAGCAGGACGCCGCGCTCGGCGTCCTCATCGACGTGCTGGAGTCTCTGGGACAGTCGGTGGAGAAGTACGTCGACCGGGACGCCCTCGACGCGAAGGCCGCCAAGGCGATGCTGAAGGGCGTCTCGAAGGACCTGGCCTGGTTCCCCTTCGACCAGCTGCCTCCCGTGCGCTGGGCGGCCACCGGCGAGCCCGTCGCGCCGACCACGGTCCGGTGGCTGCTCAACCAGGCGGTCCGGTCGAAGTCCCCCGAGCCGGACGCCCTGCTCCGCAAGTACGCCGACCTGTTCGACCCCGGCGACCGCGTGGCCTTCGGGCAGTTCGTGCTGGAGGCCTGGGTCGCGCAGGACCTGACGCCGATCGACCTCGGGCTCGCCGAGGCGAGGGCCCGCAGCCAGGCCGCGTGGTACGCCCAGATGATGGCGCGGCGGCCGCAGGACTTCGCGAGCGACCCGATGTTGGGCCGGTCCGAGGCAGAGATCGCGGCCAGCTTCCTGCCACGCTTCCAGCGGCAGCCCGTCGGATCCGCGACGACCTCCAAGGGCCTGCTGGCCGTGGTCGGCGCGTGCGGTGGCGAGGGCGTCGCGCCGGTCGCGCAGCGCTACCTCAAGGAGTGGTACGGGCAGCGGGCCAGCCAGGGCAAGGCGCTGATCGGGATGCTCGCCTGGGTCGAGCACCCGAGCGCCACCCAGCTGATGCTGTCGGTCGGCTCGCGGTTCCGGACCAAGACGTTCCAGGACGAGGCGACCCGGCAGGCCACCGCGCTCGCGGAGCGCAAGGGCTGGACGCTCGCGGAGCTCGCCGACCGGACCATCCCGACCGCCGGGCTCGACGAGCACGGGGTGCTCGAGCTGTCCTACGGGGACCGGACGTTCACCGGCCACCTGACCCCGCGTCTGACGCTGACCCTGCGCTCCCCCGAGGACAAGGACATCGCCTCCCTGCCGGCGCCGCGCAAGAGCGACGACGAGGACGCGGTGAAGGCGTCGAAGAAGGCGCTGACCACGGCCCGCAAGGAGCTCAAGTCGGTCGTGTCCCTGCAGACCGAGCGGCTCTACGAGGCGCTCTGCACCGGCCGGACCTGGACGTTCGAGGACTGGAGCCGCTACCTCGACCGGCACCCCGTGATGCGGCACCTCACCCAACGGCTCGCCTGGGTGGCCACGGTCGGCCGGGAGCGCACCGTGTTCCGGCCGCTCGGCGACGGCACCCTGACGGACGCGGACGACGAGCCGGTGACCCTGCCCGCCGACGCGGTCGTCGCGGTGGCGCACGACTCGCTGCTCACCCCCGAGCAGGTCGCGGCCTGGCAGGCGCACTTCACCGACTACGAGGTGGTGCCGCTGTTCCAGCAGCTCGGCAAGGGCAGCTACACGTTGCCGGAGGACCGAGAGGACGAGTACGCGGTCACGGACTTCGTCGGGCACCTGCTCGAGGCGTTCGCCCTGCGCGGCCAGGCCACCAAGCTGGGCTACACCCGCGGCCAGGCCGGGGACGGCGGCTTCTTCTACGACTACGAGAAGCGCTACCCCACCCTCGGGCTGACCGCGGTGGCCGGCTTCAGCGGCAACTGCCTGCCCGAGGAGAACAACACGGTCGCCCTCGGTGAGCTGTCGTTCGTCCGCAGCGATCCGGACGGCAACCGGACCGCGGTGCGGCTCGGCGACGTCCCGCGGGTGCTGCTCTCCGAGGCGTGGAACGACGTCCGCGTGATCGCCGCGACCGGCACCGGGTTCGACGCGGAGTGGCAGCAGAAAGCGACCACCTGATGGCCGTCGCCGACATCCTCCGAGCACCAGCCGAGGTGGTCCATGCCGACGAGCTGGCCCGGCTGGCCGCGGACGACACCGGCCCTCGCCCAGACGGCTGGCGGCTGACCCCGCGCGCCGTACGCCGGTTCGTGGTCGGCGACGAGGAAGCCGGCATCAGCCGCAAGTTCTACGGCGACGACGCGCTCGTCGACCGCTGCGTGGTCACCCTGATGAGCAACCGCGGCCTGCTCCTGGTCGGCGAGCCGGGCACCGCGAAGTCGATGCTGTCCGAGCTGTTCGCGGCGGCGATCAGCGGCGAGTCGACGTGCACGGTCCAAGGGACGTCGGGCACCCGCGAGGACCAGATCACCTACTCCTGGAACTACGCGCTGCTGCTCGCCGAGGGACCCTCGCAGCGGGCCCTGGTCAAGGGGCCGGTACACCGGGCGCTCGAGCGCGGCATCGTCTGCCGGTTCGAGGAGGTCACCCGGGTCCAGCCGGAGATCCAGGACGTGCTGATCGGGCTGCTGTCGGACAAGGTCCTCCAGGTCCCGGAGCTCGAGGGCGAGGAGTCGACGGTGTTCGCAGCCCGCGGCTTCAACGTGCTGGCCACCGCCAACCTCCGGGACCGCGGTGTGCACGAGATGTCGAGCGCGCTCAAGCGCCGCTTCAACTTCGAGACCGTCAAGCCGATCTCCGACCGGCGGCTGGAGTCCCGGCTGATCCGCGAGCAGACCGACGCGATGCTCCGCCAGTCCGGGGTGGACAGCTCCCTGCCCGAGGACGTGGTCGACCTGCTGGTCACCGCTTTCCACGACCTGCGCCATGGCGTCACCGAGGAGGGCACCGTCGTGGAGCGGCCGACCGCGGTGATGTCCTCGGCCGAGGCGGTCGCGGTGGGGCACGCCGCTGCCCTCGACGCGCACTTCTTCGGCGGAGGTCCGACCGGCGGTGACCACGTGGCGCGACAGCTGATCGGCACGGTGCTGAAGGACAACCCCGAGGATGGCAAGAAGCTGCGGCAGTACTTCGACGTCGTCGTGAAGCAGCGCGCCCGGCGCAGTCCCCAGTGGCAGCGCGCCGCGGACGCTCGCCGCGAGCTCGACCGCTGACCGTGACCGCCTGCCCGCTCACCGCTCCGCCCTCGGCGGCCGACGTCCGGGCGCTGTCCGCGCGCCTGCTCCGCGACGACCTCGTGGTGCTGCCGGTGCGGCACCACAGCCCTGCCTGCGCGCTTCAGGTGCACCGCGCGATCGACAGCCGTCGGCCCAGCGTCGTGCTGGTCGAGGGTCCGCGGGGGTTCGACCCGCTGGTGCCGCTGCTCACGTCCCCCGAGGCGGTGATGCCGCTGGCGGTCTACACCTACGCCGTGTGGCCGGCGTCCGAGGCAGCCCCGGAGGCCCGGGCCGGTGGCTACTACCCGTTCTGCGACTACTCCCCCGAGCTCGTGGCGCTGCGCCGCGCGAGCGAGCTCGGCATCCCCGCACGGTTCGTCGACCTCGACCTGGCCGAGCTCCACCTGGCCGGACACGACGGGCGCGACGGCCCGGAGCCGGACGCGGGCCGGTCTCTGCAGGACGAGCGTCATTACGAGCACAGTCGGGGGCTGCGGCTGCTGGCGGACCGGCTCGGCTGCCGCGACCAGGAGGACCTCTGGGAGGCGCTCTTCGAAGACGGCCGCCGGTCCCTCGACGAGCACGTCGCCGCCGTCGCGGCGTACTGCCTGCTGGCCCGGCGCGACCACACCGCGGGGGACCTGGTCGCGGACGGCACCGCCGCCCGCGAGGCGGAGATGGCCTGGCACGTCCGTCGCGCGCTCGACGAGCGCCGGCCGGGCGAGGGCCCGGTGCTCGTCGTGCTCGGCGGCTTCCACGCGGTCGCGCTGCCCGACCTGCTCGACGCACCGCCCCCGCGCCCCGCGTTCGCCACCGGTACGTCGACCGAGGACTCGGTGCTGATCCGCTACACGTTCGAACGGCTGGAACGGCTCAACGGCTACGGCGCCGGCATGACCTCGCCCGCCTGGCACCAGCAGGTCTGGGACCGGCTGCGCGGGGGTTCCGGCGGCATGAACCCGCGGGTCGCGGCCACCCTCACGACGCTGCTCGACGTGACCCGCGAGCTGCGGGTCCGGCACGGGATGCCGGTGCCGCAACCGGCGGTCTCGGCCGCGTTCGACCAGGCGGTCACCCTGGCCCGGCTGCGCGACCGGGAGGCACCGTTGCGCTCCGACCTGCTGGACGCGCTGACCAGCTGCCTGGTCAAGGGCGACGCCGACGTCGAGGGTGCGCTCGTCCACGCGACGGCCCGGACGGTGCTCACCGGAGACCGCGTCGGGGTGTTGCCCCCAGGGGCCGGGACCCCGCCGCTGGTGGTCGACACCCTGGAGCGGCTGCGCCGGCAGCGGCTGCGGGTCGACGGCACCGAGCGGCGCAGCTGCGACCTCGACCTCTACCGGCGCGAGGACCACCGCACGACCAGCCGGCTGCTGCACGGCCTGTCCCTGCTCGGCGTGCCGTTCGCGACGCGCACCGCCGGGCCGGACTTCGTGCGGGGCACGGGCCTGGGACGGCTGCACGAGCGCTGGGACTACGCGTGGTCGCCGCTGACCGAGGGGGCCCTGGCGGAGGCCTCGATCCTCGGCAGCACGCTGCCCGCGGCGGTGGCGAACCGGTTCGTCCAGCGCTGGAGGCGCACCGCGCGTCCGGGGACCGCGGCCGCGCGGATGCCGCCGTGTCGCTGCTCACCCAGGCGTGCGTGCTCGGGCTGCACAGCCAGGTCGGCGCGACGCTCGACCTGGTGGCGGCCGGCATCGGGGACGACGCGGCCTTCGACGGGGTGACCTCGGCGACCGTGCGTCTGGCGTTGCTCTGGGACGCCCGCGAGCCGCTGGAGGCGCACCGGCTCGAGGAGCTGCCGGGCCTGGTCCGCGCGGCCTACCACCGGGCGACGTACCTCGGGCGCGAGCTGCGCGGACGCGAGTGCGAGCCACGGGCCACGGTGGTCGCGCTCACCGGTCTCCGTGAGCTGCTGGCCGGCAGCGCCGGGCAGCACCTCGACGCCGCCCTCTACTGGGACATGGTCGAGCGGCTACGCACCGATCACGACGTCGCGCTGGTCCGCGGCGCCGCCACCGGCCTGTGCCACGCCGACGGCCGGCTCCCCGACGGCGTCGTCGCGGCGGCGGTGACCGGCCACCTGAGCGGGACCGTCGAGCCCGAGACCGCGGTCGGCTTCCTCTGCGGGCTGCTGCTGACCGCGCGTGAGGCCGCCTGGCAGCGGCAGGACCTGCTCGCGGGGCTCGACGGGCGGCTCGGGGCGTGGGACGAGCAGACCTTCCTGCGGATGCTGCCCGACCTGCGGCTCGCGTTCGCCGCCCTGACCCCGGCCGAGACCGACCGCGTCGCCACCTCCGTCGCCGGACTCCACGGCCTGGGCACGCTCGGGTCCCTGGTCCGCCGCGACGTCGACGAGGACGACGTACGCCGGCACCTCGGGGTCTCCCAGCGGGTCGCCGAGGTGCTGGCCGGCGACGGTCTCGCCGGCTGGGCCGGGGGCGGGCGATGAGCGAGGTCGACCGCTGGCGCCTGGTCCTCGGACGCTACGCCGCGAAGCGCCTGGACGACGGGTGCGGCCCCGGCATGCGGGCAGGCGCGTCGGGCGCCCGGGTCGACGCGGCCCTGGAGTACCTCTACGGCCGCGAGTACGACGCGCGGGCCGCTCGCCCCGTGCCTTCCCCCGGGTCGCTCGACGACTCACAGCCGTCTCTGGTCACCTGGCTGGGTGAGGTCCGGGAGCTGTTTCCGCAGGAGGCGGCGGAGGTGGTGGAGAAGCACGCGCTGGACCGGTACGGCCTGGTCGACCTGGTCACCGACCCGGAGACCCTGGAGCGGCTCGAGCCCAACCAGGAACTGCTCAAGACGCTGCTCGCCCTGCGCGGCCACCTCGACGGTAACGTCCTCGACGCCGCCCGGCGGGTCATCCGGCAGGTCGTCGAGGACCTCACCCGCCGTCTCGAGATGGAGGTGCGCCGCGCCTTCTCCGGGCGGCTCAGCCAGCACCGGCACTCACCGGTGCAGATCGCCGCCAACTTCGACGCGCTCGGCACCATCCGCGCGAACCTGAAGAACTGGGACCCCGAGCGCCGGCAGCTCGTGCTGGGCGAGCTGAAGTTCTTCGAGCGCAACACCCGGCGGCTGCCGTGGGACATCGTGCTCTGCCTGGACCAGAGCGGCAGCATGGCCGACTCGGTGATCCACAGCGCGGTGATGGCCGGCATCCTCGCGGGCCTGCCGGCGTTCCGGGTCCGCCTCGTCGTGTTCGACACCAACGTCGTCGACCTGTCCGCGCACGCCGACGACCCGGTCGAGGTGCTGATGCGGGTGCAGCTCGGCGGGGGCACCGACATCGCCCAGGCCGTGCGCTACTGCGCCCAGCTCGTGGAGAACCCGGACCGGACCGTGGTCGTGCTGGTCACCGACTTCTGCGAGGGCGGCTCCCCCGGCGACCTCGAGCGCGCCGTCCGGTTGCTCGCAGAGGCCCGGGTGACGCTGCTCGGCCTCGCGTCCCTCGACCGCGACGCGCACCCGTTCTACGACCGGGACATGGCCCAACGGCTCGCCGACCGAGGCATGGAGATCGCCGCACTGACCCCGCAGCAGCTGGCGGGGTGGTTGATGGAGGTGACGTCGTGACGCTCCGCCAGGACCTCACCGACCTGCTCGCCCGCTATGACGACGAGGCCTGGGCGGCGCTGGCCAGCCGCGGCCTGCTGCGTCGCGCCACCAAGAACCTGGCCGCGACCACGCCGACCCTGCGGTCCGAGTCCGACGACGCAGTCGAGGTGGGCGTCGGCGAGCACGTGGTGCGCTTCGACGGCCGCGGCCCGTCGGAGGCGGCCTGCTCGTGCCCGACCGCCGGCACCTGCCAGCACGTCGTCACGGCCGGGCTCTGGCTGGCCGGTCAGGCGAGCCCCGGTGACCCGTCGGCCGTCGACCCGCACGTGTTGCTGATGGCCTTCGGTGAGGACGCGCTGGTCGCCCACGCGGGACGCGCCGGCCTCCGATGGGCACGGCAGCTCGTGGTCGATCTCGACCCCGAAGACGTGCGGGTCGGGTCCGGCGAGCGGGTGCACGTGGCGCTGCCGTCCCCGCACGTCACGTTCCGCTTCATGGGTGGCGGGCTGGCCGGCGTCGTACCCGACGTGGACCTGCCGCACGTGGCCCGCTACCAGGTGGCCGCCGTCCTCGCCTACCAGCGCGCGCACGGCATCGAGGTGGTCGCCGCCGAGGCGGCACCCGCGCCGGGCGACCTGGCCGGTTCCCTCGACGACACGCGTCTCCGCCTGCGGGCGGCGGCGCGGCGGCTGCTCGTGGACACCGTGCGGCTCGGCCTCTCGCACCCGTCCCCGTCGCTGCGGGAACGCTACGAGACCGTGGCCGTCTGGGCGGCCGGTGCGGAGTACCACCGCCTGGCGCTGCTGCTGCGCCGGCTGGGCGACCACGTGGACATGCTGCTCGCCCGCTCCGCGCGGGCCGACGAGCAGATGCTGCTCGACGAGGCGGCCCTGGCGTTCGCGCTCGTGACTGCCCTCGAAGCCACGCCGGCGAGCCCGCGCCTCACCGGCCGGGCCCGGGGCCGCTACGACGCGGCACCGACGATGACGCTCGTCGGGCTCGGCGCCCTGCCGTGGCGCGCGGCGTCCGGCTACCGGGGCCTGACCTGCCTGTTCTGGTGGGCCGAGGAGTCCCGGTTCGTGTCCTGGTCCGACACCCGGCCGGAGGACCTGCGCGGCTTCGACGCGCGGCGACGCTACGAGCTGCCCGGTCCCTGGACCGGCCTGCCCTCACCCGCGGCCGCGTCCGGGCAGCTGGTCCGGCTCACCGGTGCCCGGGTCAGCCCCGCCGGACGGGTGTCCGGTGCCGAGAGCACGCACGCCGTGCCGGGGCCGCTCCGCGCCGACCTGGTCGCGACGATCCCGACGGTCACCTCCTGGGCCGACCTCGACCAGGGCGCCGGCGGCCGCAGCCTTCTCGACGTCGCCGACCCGTTGCGTGACTGGATGCTGCTGCGGCCCTCTGGCTTCCGGCAGCCGGCCTTCTTCGACGCCGCCCGGCAGACCCTCGTCTGGCCGGCGCTCGACGACACCGGCCGGGTGCTCCCGGTGGAGGTGCGCTGGACCCCGGAGTCGGCGCACACCGTGCAGCGCGTCGAGTCCCTCGGCGACGGCCTCGCCGACGGCGCGTCCCTGGTCTGCCGGGTGGGCCGCCCGGGCGGCCGGCTGGTCGCCGAGCCGCTCAGCGTCCTGCACGACGACGGCCGGGTCGACGTACTCGCCTTCGACGAAGCGGCCGGGCCCACCGTCCCCCTTCGTCAAGGGGTGGCGCCCGACGAGGCGGTCGAGCCGGTCAGCGCCCTGCCCGCCGTCCTGCGGGACCTGCGCGCGTGGCTGGTGGCCCAGAGCGAGCGCGGCACCGGCGCGGGCGGCCCGGTCCTCCCGTCGCTCGAGCAGCGGCACGCGGCGGCGCGGGCAGCCGGGTTCGGTGTCTTCGCGCCGCCGACCGCCGACCTCGACCCCGCCGAGGCGCTGCTGCGGTCGGCGTACGTGCTGCTCCAGACGACCGCGCTCGTCGGCGGAACCGATTCGGGCCGGGCAGCGGCCTTGTTGTAGAGTTTCGGGCGCTTGGGCAGGTAGCTCAGTTGGTACGAGCGTCCGCCTGAAAAGTGGAAGGTCGGCGGTTCGACCCCGCCCCTGCCCAC
Organism: uncultured Actinomycetota bacterium; assembly: GCA_963810035.1. Classification (GTDB taxonomy): domain Bacteria; phylum Actinomycetota; class Actinomycetes; order Propionibacteriales; family Nocardioidaceae; genus Nocardioides_B. The sequence goes on along the minus strand of CAWEMA010000013.1, from coordinate 603,108 downwards.
AAGCCGGAGCCCCAGGTCAAACACCGTTTGACCTGGGGCTTCGTCATTTCCGGCCGCCTGGTGCGATTGACCGTGAGTGACCGGCCGGACGCGTGAAAGTCCGCCGAATGCCGGTGCTGGCCGATCGAGCCAAGGGCGGCTAAGACGTACTCACGAGGAGCGGGGCTCGAACGAGCGGATCGCGGCACGTCACGGTCGACCGCTTCGGGCCGAAGAAGGTGTGGGCCGTCGAGATCGCCGGACTCAACGAGTCCAGCGCGGAACGGCACGGACCCCTTACCGGGTCTCTGCCACCACACGGATCAACACACCGGACGATCGCGCCCGCCGTGCTGCAGTCCGAGCGCACGTGATGGGTCTCGAGTCCGTGGTGCGCACATGCTCCCGCCAGCGCACTGGTTGCGTGCCCCCTGACGAAGACACCCCCGTTCGGCCCTCAGACCGGGTCCCGAAGAGCTACTCCGGAGTCTTGGGTCGCACCACGAGTACGGGACAGTTGGCGTGATGGACGCAGTGCAGGCTGGTGGAACCCAGCAGCATCTCCTTGAAGGCCCCGTGGCCGCGGCTCCCGACGACCAGAAGATCTGCCCGGTCCGCAGCCTCGATGAGTACTGGCGCAGGATGTCCCCGTATGACTTGGGTCGTCACCGACACGGGCGTGTCTGCCCCCAGGACCTCGTCGACCAGCCTGTTGACGGTTTCACGGGCCTTCGCTTCGAAGTCGACGTCTGACGTGTCGACCGCATAGCCGTACGTCACGGGTGGGCGCCAGGCGATGACCACTTCAAGCGCCGCCTGGGTCAGTTCGGCCTGGCGTGCAGACCATTGCAGTGCCGCTTTGCTCGCCTCGGATCCGTCGACGCCGACAACGATCATTGCTCCGGCGTCGTTCATCGCGATGCCTCCTTGTCCACCTGGTGCGGAGAGCGCCCGCTCGGTCGCCTACAGCAAAGATGGATGCCGTCCTGTATGTGGTCAACCTTCCGCGGAAGCGACTGTCTCAACTGTCTGCGTGGTCGCCTAGCTCGTCTCGCGCCGGGACCGACCGCTAACGGTTTCTGGAGTTCCGCCTGGTTGCAGGGCGTGCAGCACGTGCTCCGCGTTCAGCCATCCGGCCAGCCGGCGGCCGTCGTGGTCCAACACCGGCAGGCCAGCCGTGGAGCTGGTTTTCAGGTCTGCGAGTCGCCTGGTCGAGCGGGTCGTCCACCTGCACGCGAGCCGAGAGCTCGACGAGGTCACCCGCCGGCACCGGGTGCTCGTCGCCGGCCAGCAAGTCGGCGACCGACTGGGCGGTCAGAACCCCTTGGTAGTTGCCGGCGGTGTCGACCACCGGAAGTTGGCCGTGAGGTGCGTCCTCCAGCATGCGTACGGCGTCCGACAGCGTCGTCGTGTCTCGCATGGTCGCCCCGACCGGGCCCATGACCTGACCCACGGTGGTGGTGTGAAGGCGGACGCTCGGGCTCGGATGTGCCAGGTCGACCCCGCGCCGACGAAGCTTCAGGGTGTAGATGGTGTCGGGCGAGAGCAGGTGGCTCACTCCGGTGGCCAGCACGATGGCGACCATGAGCGGCAGGATGATGGAGTACTCGCCGGTCAGCTCGAACATGATGACCACCGCGGTGATGGGTGCTCGCGCGGCGCCCGCGAAGACGGCTCCCATCCCGACCAGGGCGTAGGCGCCGGCGGGTCCGACGAGACCCGGTGCCGCCAGGTCCCCGATCTGGCCGAAGGCGGCACCGAGCATCGCACCGACGAACAGGCTCGGTGCGAACACCCCGCCGGAACCGCCGATGCCGATGGTCAGGCTCGTGGCAATCATCTTGCCGGCCATGAGGATGAGCAGGAATTCCACCGTGTAGCGCCCGGCGACGCCGTCCCCGAGGACCGGGTAGCCGACGCCGTACATCTGCGGCAGAGCCAGCAGCACCAGTCCAAGGAGCAACCCGCCGGCCGCGGGACGCAGCCACTCGGGTCCGCGCCACGCCCAGTCGCAGAGGTCCTCCACTGCGTAGAGGACGCGGGTGAACCCCACGCCGACGGCGCCGGCGAGCACGCCCAGGCCGGCGAACAGCAGGTACTCGCCCACGTGTTGCACGTGGAAGGTCGGCAGCGCCAGGAAGGCGTGGTCTCCCAGGGCCGTGCGGGCGATCACGCTCGCCGTGACGGCCGACAGCACCACCATGCCGAAGGACCGGGCTGCGAAGTCGGTGAGGATGAGCTCCATCGCGAAGAACACGCCGGCCAAGGGCGCGTTGAAGGTGGCGGCGATCCCGGCCGCCGAACCGCAGGCCACCATCACTCGACGTCGCGACTCCGGGACCCCGAACACGCCGCCGAACGTCGACCCCAGCGCGGCGCCGATCTGGACGATCGGCCCCTCTCGCCCAACGGACCCACCGCCCCCGATGCAGAGTGCTGAGGCGAGGGCCTTGACGCCGGCGACCTGGGGCGCGATCCGGCCGCCGCGCCGGGCGACCGCGAACATCACCTCCGGCACCCCGTGACCACGCGCCTCCCGAGCGAAGACGTGCACCAGCGGGCCGTACAGGAGTCCGGCCACCACCGGTGCGACCACCACGACGTAGCGACCGAGCCATGGAAGGTGTGGGTTGCCGAGGTGGCTCGCTCCCGCGTAGTCCACGTGCCCCGTGAACGCCGTCGTGAAGGTCGTGATCAGCCACCGGAACACGATCGCCCCGAGACCCGCACCGGCACCGATCGCCAGTGACAGTGAGAGCAGCCCCGTCTCGGAGGACCGCGCCCACCTCATTGCCGTGTCACAATAATGAGAAGAACGCATTATTGCAGTATGCAATACTTGCTCCAGTCGGCACAACGGAGGTGGCAATGGCCCACGAGGACGACTACCCGACGGACGAGGTGATCACCGCAGTACTCACCGCGTCCCGGGTGCTGGTGGCGGTATCCGCGAGGTCGCTGGCCGAGGTCGAGGACCGGCTGACGCTGGCTCAGTTCCGCGTGCTGGTCGTCCTGGAGAACCGGGAGCAGCTGAATCTCAACGGCCTGGCGGAGGCGCTCGGGGTCACTGCATCCACGGCGCTGCGCACGGTCGACCGGCTTGTCGCCGGCGGGCTGGCCGAACGCAGGGAGAACCCCGCGAACCGGCGCGAAGTGCTGCTAACGGCCACGCCGGAAGGCGCGCGGGTCGTCCACGACGTGACCATGCGCAGGAGCGCGGAGATCGCGCGGATCCTGGCGCGGATGTCGGCGCGCAAGCGGACCGAGCTCGTCTCCGCGTTCAAGTCCTTCGCCGCAGCCGCCGAGGAGCCGGCTCCTCAGCCACGCGACCTCGCGGTGCTCGGATGGTGACGCGCGGCATGGGCGCGCCAAGGATCAAGGAGACAGGCACGGCGGACAGGTGCAGGTCGCGTCGATGAGGGCGATCATCTGCGGCGCCGGGATCGCCGGCCTCTCACTCGCCAAGTGCCTCGACTCGGCAGGAGCCGACGTCGTCCTCCTCGAGAAGTCACCCCGCCCGCGCGGGCAGGGCTACATGATCGACTTCTTCGGCCCCGGGTATGACGCCGCCGAGGCCATGGGGCTGCTGCCCCGCATCCGCGAGATGAGCCACGACGTCGACGAGCTGAGCTACTGCGACGAACACGGCCGGCACCGCGCCGGGATCCGCTACCACCAGTTCGCTCAGGCGCTCGGCGGCCGGCTGCTCGGCCTGATGCGTCCCGACCTCGAGCGCGTGCTGTTCGACAGCCTCTCCGGGAACGTGGACGTGCGCTTTGGCACCAGTCTCGAGCAGGTCGTGAACGGCCCTGACGAGGTGAGCGTCGGTCTGACCGACGGCGGCGAGCTCCACGCGGATGTGCTGGTCGGGTGTGACGGCATCCACTCGCGGGTGCGTCGCCTGGTCTTCGGGGCGGAGCACGAGTACCTCCGCCACTTAGGGCTGCACACCGCGGCGTACTGCTTCGACGACTCGGAGGTGCGTGCGGGCATCGGCCATCGGTTCTGCATGACGGACACGGTGCGGCGGGCGATGGGCTTCTACGGTCTGACAGAAACCAGGGTGGCGGTCTTCGCGGTCCACCATGCACCCAACCCCACGCTTCCCCGCGACGCGCGCGCAGAGCTGCGGCGCGAGTACGCCTCGCTCGGCTGGGTGGTACCCCGCGCGTTGGCCGCCTGTCCCCCTTCGGGGGAGGTCTACTACGACCAGGTGGCGCAGATCGCGATGCCCCGGTGGAGCCGGAACCGTGTCGTGCTGGTCGGCGACTCGTGTGCGGCGGTGTCCTTGCTCGCCGGCCAGGGGGCCTCCCTGGCCGTCGCCGGTGCGTACCTGCTCGCCCGGCAGCTGGCCGAACGCGGACCCACCGAGGTTGCGCTGGAGAACTACGAACGCGCGCTACGTCCCACGGTGACGCGGACACAGAGCTCAGCGCGCAAAGCGATGCGATGGTTCATTCCGCGAACCGGGATCGAGGCGCACGCCCGTCGCGTCGCGCTCGGTCTTGGCAGACTCCCGGTCATTGAGCGATACCTCGCCCGGGTCATGGTGGGCAGACCCAGCTCGATACCTACCGTCTCCCACTAGCGGGACTGCTACCTGAACCCTGAGCCAAGGGCAGGAACGGTGAGTTCAAGCGCGCTTACGGCGAGTTCACATGCGTCCACCGACGCTGTCCAGCTGTGGACCGGTCACCGCCCAGGATGCAGGGCGGGGGCGCTGAAGCGTAGCTCTCGCATGTCACCTGCGAGGAAGGTCGGTTGACTGCTGGCCAGTCCTGCACAAGATCGGTTGAGTCCACGGGCAGTGCGCAACGGTTGCAGGGGCTCACGGCAGGGGGTTGGCGGCTGCCGGAGGGCTGAGTATCGTGACGATCGGTGCGCCGGGAAGTCTGGTCGGCAGGAGGACCCGACTCCGGAGGACCAAGTGTTGAGGACCCAGCGCGCACCGACCCACACTCGTGTGGTGAGGTGGTCGCTTTCCCGCCGGCTCCTTGGCTTCGCCGTCGCGAGCGGCTCCCATTCTTGGGTCGCTAGAGGCGATCGTGAAGGCATCGCGCGATGAGTCGGGACCTCCTGCGGCTGGAAGCTGACGCGTCGGCGCCCTCCCTGGCTCGTCGGTACGCCGCGTCGCACTGCGAGGGACTTCCTTCGGAGACTCTCTATGCAGTTGCGCTGCTCACTTCGGAGCTCGTCACCAACGCCGTCGTGCACGGCTCGGGCGACGCCCTGCTCGACATCCAGGTCGAAGGCGCCGCGGTGACTGTCGGCGTGAGCGATCGCGGCGGCGGGGTTGTCAGGCTGGCCTCGCGGTTCAGCTGGCCGGAGACAGGCCATGGGCTCAGGCTGGTTGAGCAGATGTCCGACCACTGGGGCGTGGAACAGGCCCCAGGGACGCCGGGCAAGCGGGTCTGGTTCCAGCTCGTTTGGCGTGCCGATGAGGCGTGACCTGTGCTCCTAGGCTGCGTACGCCACCAACGGCACGGGGGCGGCGGCGATTACCGCGAATGCGAACGCCCACGACCAGCACGGATCGGCGGTGCAGCAGGGTGGCCGATGCTGTCCGGAGAGGGCCTTCGCGAGCGTGGGGGAAAGGCGCACTCCGCGAGTACCGTCCGGGTTCGCGCGGTGTGATGCGAGCGACCAGGAGCCGTTCAGGTTCGCGCTGTCAGGATGTGCGTGTGCGTGACCTTCCGACGCGGGGGCTGGTACGCGGGGCGCGGCTTGCCGCGGTCCCCGCGTCGTTCGTGGGCCGCCGAGCCCTGGGACTCGGTCGGCGTGTCGGTGGGCGTCCGGCGGAGCTGATCGCGGCGGAGGTGCAGGCGCGTACCGCGGAGCAGCTGTTCGCCGTGTTGGGTGAGCTCAAGGGTGGCGCCATGAAGGTCGGCCAGTGGATGTCGGCGATGGAGGCTGCGCTGCCCGAGCAGTTGGCCGGTCCCTACGGCGAGGCGTTGACCCGGCTCCAGGATGCTGCCCCGCCGATGTCGACGAGCGCGGTCCATCGGGTGCTTGCCGATGAGCTCGGGCGGGACTGGCGGGACCGGTTCGCCCGGTTCGAGGCCGCGCCGGCCGCGGCTGCGAGCATCGGTCAGGTGCACCAGGCCATCTGGCACGACGGACGCTCGGTGGCCGTGAAGGTGCAGTACCCGCGGGCGGGTGACGCGCTCGCCACCGACCTGCGCCAGCTCGACAGGCTTGCCCCGCTGATCCGGGTGGCCGCCCCCGGCTTGGACGCGCGCGGTCTCTTCGCCGAGCTCCGCGCCCGGGTGATGGCCGAGGTCGACTACCGACAGGAGGCAGCGGCGCAAGCGGCTTTCGCGGACGCGTTTCGTGAGGACGCCGACTTCCTCGTGCCAACCGTTGTCGACGGCACCGGCCGGGTACTCGTGTCGGAGTGGGTGGACGGGACACCCGTAGCCCGGATCGCTCGCCGGGGTGACCTGCGGCAGCGGGACCGGGTCGCCATGTTGTTGGCCCGGTTCCTGATGTCGAGCCCGCCCCGGGTCGGGCGGCTCCACGGTGATCCCCATCCGGGCAACTTCCGGCTCACCGACGACGGCCGGCTCGCGGTCGTCGACTTCGGCTCCAGCCTGTCGATGCCGACAGGGTGGCCGCCCCGCCTCGAGCAGCTCCTGCGCGCCGGTCGCGACCGCGACGATGCCGCCCTGTTCGAGGTGGCCACCGGCGCCGGCCTGGTGGGCAACCGCGGAGTCACACCCGAGGCCCTTCTCGACCTGCTGGACCCGCTGCTCGAACCGCTCCGGCACGACGAGTTCACGTTCGACCGTCGCTGGATGCGTGCCCAGACCAGCCGGTTCTCCGACCCGCGCTCGCCATCCTCCCGGACACAGCGCCAGCTGCGGATCCCGGTCCGGCATCTCCTGGTGCAACGCGTCGCGGCCGGCACCACCGGGGTGCTGTGCCTGCTCGGGGTACCCGTGCCAGTCGCAGCTGAGGTGGCCGCCTGGATGCCCGAACTACGGCCTCCGTCCTAAGGACGACACCGTCCAGCCGTCACGGGAAGCTGCGGTGCGAAGCACCGACCGCGTCGTGAAGCTCCGGCCAGGCGGGGTTAGGCTGGTTGACGGTGTGCCGGGAAGTCTGGTCGGCGACGGCCTCCTCGACCCGGTAAGGACACCGATGCGCATCCCTGCCCCGTCGCAGCACACCAGCGCCACCAAGGGCGCCGTCACCAGCTTCCTGCACCGCCCGTCGCTGTTGCTGCTGGCGTTCGCGTTCGCGGTGATGGCCGACCCGGTCTCCTCCGTCGCCTACGCGGTCGAAGCGGCGCTGCGCGCGTTGCACGGCGACCTGGCCCTGCTGGTGCCGACCATGGCCCTGGTCGTCGCGATCATCGCGTTGGTGATCGTGAACTACCAGCAGTTGATCGCCCGCTACCCGAACGGCGGTGGCGCGGCGGCCGCAACCGGCGAGGCCTTCGGGGAGGCGTGGGCGTTCATCCCGATCGGCGCGTTGATCGTCGACTTCGTGCTCACCATCGCCATCAGCGTCTCGGCGGGCGCCTCAGCCGTCATCGCGTACTTCCCAGGTCTCGCACCCTGGCGCCTCGTCCTGGCCCTTCTACTTGTCTTCGCGGTCGGCGGCATCACCTGGTTCGGACACCTGGGAAGACTGTTCTTCGCGATCATGACCCTGGCGTTCATCGCGGTGGCCGTGACCGTTCTACTGTTCGGACTCACCGCCAGCCCCCACCCCACCGGCACCATCACTCACACCCCAGGACACCAGAGCCTGCTGGCCGTCGCGCTCGCGTTCCCAGTGGCAATGGCCCTGGCCACCGGCGTCGAGGCGCCCTCCTCGGCGATCGCCCAGCTCGGCCAGCTCGACGACAACGGCCGACGTAGGTCCGGCCGAGTCACCCTCTGGCTCACCCTCGGCATCGTCGGCACCATCACGCTCGGCCTGGCCCTGGAAGCACACCACCTGCGCATCGGCGTACCCCACGCCGACACCACCCAGATCGCCGAGCTCGCCCGGGTCGCCGCACCGCAACCCGTCTTCGCGCTCTTCCAGCTGGTCACCGCGCTCCTGCTCCTGTCGGCCGCCAGCTCTTCCTTCCAGGCCGGACCCGGCCTGCTCAAGGCCCTCGCGCGGCACACAGCCGCGGACGGCCGCACCCTGGGCATCCTGCCAACCGGCCTGGGGCACACCAACCAACACCACACCCCCTACTGGGGCGTCCTGCTGTTCACCCTCATCTCCGGGGCCGCCGTCACCGCAGCCGGAGGCTACGACCAGGAACTCGTCCTGTTCTACGCCGTCTCGGTCTTCCTGAGCTTCCTGGCCGGGCTCGCCGCCATGACGCTGTTCTCCCGACGCGACCACAGGCCGGGCTCGTTCACGCTCAACTTGGTCGGCGCCCTGACCGTCGCGTTCACGCTGGTGGTCAATCTCGCCCGCGGACTGCCCGTGGTCAGCCTCGCCGCAGCACTGCTCACGGCCGCCGTGCTGCACCGGATCTGGGTTCGAGCCGGCAAGCCAGCAGGAATCCGGAACCTGGCCGCAGACGCGGAGGCCGAGCCCAGCGCCTCAACCTCGGGCGGGCAACCGTAGAAGGAAAGATGATCAGCCTGGCGTGTCAACCCAGCATGAAGTATCGGACGCCGACGTAGGCCCACGCGATGACGATGGTGGTCGCGGCGACTACCAGCCCGTACTTGGTGAACGTCCAGAACGAGATCGGGTGACCGTTCCGGGCCGCGATGCCGATGACCACGACGTTGGCGCTGGCCCCCACGGCGGTCGCGTTGCCGCCGAGATCGGCGCCGAGGGCGAGGGCCCACCACGCCGCCTGGGCCTGAGAAGAGCCTTGACCCGCCCGGACGAGGTCCTGCACCAACGGCGCCATCGTGGCGACGTACGGGATGTTGTCCACGATCCCCGACAGCGCGCCGGAGGCGAGGATGATCACGGTCGACGCGAGGAAGTACTGCCCCGCAATGGCCTCGGTGGCGCTCTTCGCCAACGACGAGATGATGCCGGTCTCGATGAGCCCACCCACCATGATGAACAGGCCGGTGAAGAAGACGAGTGTCGGCCACTCGACCTCGGCAAGGTACTCCGACGGCTCGAGCCGGGAGATCGCGACGAGCGCACCAGCCCCGAGCAGAGCGACCATCGAGGGTTCGAGGTCCAGCACCGAATGGCTGACGAAGGCCAGCACGACCGCGACGAGGACCACCAGCGACTTCACCAGCAGGCGCGGATCGGTGATGGCTTCCCGCTCGTCGAGCTCCATCAGCGCCTCGACACCGACGGGAGCACCGCGCAGCTGCCACCGGAACATCCAGCGGCACAGCCCGATCGTGACCACGAGCAGAACGACGACGATCGGCGCCAGGTTCAGCAGAAAGTCGTTGAACGTGAGCCCCGAGCGCGAGGCGATGATGATGTTCGGCGGGTCACCGACGAGTGTCGCCGTCCCGCCGATGTTGGACGCCATCGCCTCCGCGATCAGAAAGGGTGCCGGCGCCACGTCGATCTGGTCGCACACAAGCAGGGTCACCGGCGCGACCAGCAGCACCGTCGTGACGTTGTCCAGCAGCGCGGACGCCACCGCGGTGAGCACCATCAGGCTGGCCAGGATCACGAACGGCCGCCCACGGGCACGCTTGGAGGTGACGATGGCGAGGTACTCGAACACCCCCGTCTGGCGCAGCACACCGACGATGATCATCATCCCCAGCAACAGGAAGATGACGTTCCAGTCGACACCGGTGCGCTCGCTGAAGAACGCCACGTGGGCGTCCACCACGCCCAGGACCACCATCGCGGCGGCCCCGCTCAAGGCCGCCGCGACACGATGGATCCGCTCGGTGGCGATCAGGACGTACGCGGTCGCGAACGCGACCACCACGAGCACCTGCGTCACGAAGCGTCCGTCTGCTCAGGGAAGAGCACCTCGAACAGCCGGCTCACCGTCACCGCCCCCAGCACCCGACCGCCGTCGACCACGGCCACCAACGGGCTGTGCATCCGCGCCATCAAGGCGGCGACCTCCAGGATCGTTGCGTCGTGCCTGACCACCGGCAGCGCGTCGCGATCCTGCGGCTCGGGCAGCAGATCCCGCACCGTTCGACTCGACAACTTGGTCATCAGCTTCTCGGAGGCCCGTTCGTCGTAGACCCGGGCCAGCGTCGGGTCGTCCTGCACGTAGGCCGGGATCATGAACCGCAACACCTGGGAGCCGGGGAGGATGGTGTGCGGCCGTCCGTCGTCGGTACAGACGATGAGTCCGGGCAACCGCCGGTCCCCCATGGTCCTCGCGGCGGTGAGGACGTCCGTGCCGAGACCGACGAGGGGAAACGGCTCCGCGAGTTCACCGGCATGCATGGCAAGACCCTTTCGCGTGGGTGTGGCTCACCTTGCCATGAGTCGGCCGGTCATGCCTGCCGGCGGACGAGTTGGAGTCGATGGGCGCAAGCTGAACAGTTGCCTGGTGGTGGATGGCAACCGGCACATTCGAGCGGGCTCAGCGGACAGAGGCACAAGTCATTCATGATTGGGCAGGGCCGTCATGGACCAAGTTCTGCCGACCCTTGGCTGGCGGGCGTTGTCCGGCTCAATGGCGCCCTATCTGGGCCGCAATGACGAGGCTTGACACGCGGGCCGTGGGGCGCGAACGGGTCGCCATTGCGGAGGCTTGGTGCTCCGCTCCACCGTTGGTCAGGTGGCGCGTTCCCGGACGACCTGGGCGACGTTGAGACGTCGGACTGCTCGCATCGCTGGGAGCTGGGAGAGCGCGGCGGCGACCAGGACTCCGGCTGCGGCGAGGACCAGTGTCCACCAGGGCAGTGACAGAGGCAGCGTGAACAGGTCGTTTGAGTAGAGGCTCATCAAGTGGTCGGCTGCCACCCAGCCGAGCAGCAGTCCGATCGGAATGCCGATCAGGGTGGCCAGGAGGTTCTCGGTGGCGAGGGTGGCGGCGACCCGTCCCAGGGTCACACCCGCCGCGCGGAGGGTGGCCAGCTCGTTGGTGCGCTCGACCACGGTGACGGCCATGGAGACGTAGATGATCGCCAGGGCGAGCACGACGCCCAGGGCCACCATCATCCCGACGACGGCCCAGAACAGGCCGAGGTACCGGTCCAGCGACCGGAGCAATGCGTGGGCGTCGGCGTAGGCGACGACGCCGTCCATCCGAGTGACGGTGCGTCGCAACGCGGTCCGGTCGGTGCCGGGCGCAAACCGCGCGAGCAGTGTCTGCGATCCGGTGTGTCCGAGGACGCGCCGAGCGGTGGGCGGTGTGGCGTAGACGTTGGTGCCGAGCGGTTCGTCGACGAACCCGACGATGCGCTCCGCGGTAGGGGTGCCTCCCCGCGCGGTGAGGGTGACGGTGTCGCCGACGCCGACGTCGAGATGGTCGGCCAGCGCGGAGCCGGTCAGGATGCCGGAGCGGGGAAGGGGCATGCTCTTCCCGTCGGCGCCGCGGAAACCGTGCATGAGGGTGCCTGTCCGGAACGCGTGCAGCGCAGTCGAGTACGACGCGGTGCCGCTGGTCACGGTCACCGGTCCGGTCTCGGATCGTTCGACGGCGCTCACCTGCGGCAGCCTCTCGAGACCGGCTCGGACGGCCGCGGTGGCTCGGGGGGCGACGGTCACGGTGGCGTCCTGACGTTCGACGTCGTCGTACTGCACGTGCAGGGCGCCGGCCATCGTGGTGATCATGCCCAGCGAGGCGAGCACCAGCACCAGAGCGAGCACCGCGCCGAGGGCGGTCGCCGCGGTCCGGCGGCGGTTGCGCGCCACGTCCCGAAGCGCCATCCGGCCGCTGACGGGGACGCCACGCAGCCGTGTGACGGCGCGGCTCCACGTGCCCGCGGGCGGACGGTCACCGACCCCGTCCACCTGGCGGCGGCAAAGGTGCTGCGTGAGCAGTTCCAGCGACCCCGGCCGGCACCGGATCCGCACGAGGGGCTGGTCCGCGACCTGGCCGACTACGACCGCGCCTTCGGCATCATCGACGGCAGCCTCGGCGAGCTGGCCGGCACGACCACCGATGGCGAGGTGGCCTAATGGCAGCCAAGACGAAGAGCGATGCGAACGAGGCGCTCAAGCAGTTGACCTACCTGGCCGCGGCGTTGAAGGCACCCCGGATCACCGAGGCCGCCGCACGGCTGGCCGACCACGCCCGCGATGCCGGCTGGACCCACGAGGAGTACCTAGCCGCGGTGCTTGACCGTGAGGTCGCCGCCCGCAACGCCTCCGGCGCACAACTACGCATCCGGGCCGCCGGCTTCGCTGCGAGGAAGACGATCGAGGAGTTCGACTGGGACGCCCAACCGGCCGTGCGTCAGCAGATCGCCGCACTCGCATCGGGCGGGTTCCTCACCGAGGCACGCAACGTCGTGCTGCTCGGCCCGCCCGGCACCGGCAAGACCCACCTGGCCACCGGTCTGGGCATCGCTGCAGCTGGCCACGGCCACCGGGTCCTGTTCGAGACCGCGACCGAGTGGGTCACCCGACTCACCGAGGCCCACCGCGCCGGGAAGCTGCCCCAAGAGCTCGCCCGGCTGCGTCGCTACGGGCTGATCATCGTCGACGAGGTCGGCTACCTTCCCTTCGAGCAAGACGCCGCGAACCTGTTCTTCCAGCTGGTCTCATCCCGCTACGAGCACGCCTCGCTCATCCTCACCTCCAACCTGCCATTCAGCGGCTGGGGCGGCGTCTTCGGAGACCAAGCTGTCGCCGCCGCGATGATCGACCGCGTCGTCCACCACGCCGACGTCCTGACCCTGAAGGGCGCCAGCTACCGGCTACGCAACCGCGGGATCGACACCTTGCCCAGCATCAGAACCCAAGACACGGCAGACTAGAAACGCAACGAACCGGTGGCCTCGTTTTCGACCGTCGGATCGGCCTCCTTTTCGAGCGTTGCCGACACGCAGTCACCGCCAAATGGGACACACCCAGTAAGACCCCGATCGCACGTCCGCAGGCATGTCCGGACGCACCATCAGGATTGAGTCCCGCAACGCTGTACCACCACCGGGGATCGGCGCTTCCACATAGCGAACACTGCTCGGGCACCTGCTCAGGCGCGAGCTCGTCCGGGATCGAGTCCGGAGGTACCACGGCGGAGGATCCGCTGTACGACTCCATAGCCGCATCATCTCAGTGGCCGCCTTTCGCGTGCGCTCGGCGCATGAGCGAGGCGCGGATCGCGGCATGTTCCCGACGTGGACCAGCTGCTGGTCGTCTACTCGGCTGCCCCCGGCACCCCGGAGGCCGAGGCCCGGCACTGCTACGGGTCGTCGGCACCGAGGACATGGCAGCTGAACGCGGTTCGCACGCCGTCAGGGACTGAGACGCCGAGCTGCTCGCGCTCATCTTCATGAACGACCCAGGTCTGGACAGGGACGTGGGCCTCTGCCCTCGCGGTGCCCGCGAGGGACGATCGTCGAGGGGTCTGTCACCTGCAGCTGTACGTCGCGGAGGGAGCGACTCGCTATGGCTCACTCGTACGTGACGACCCAGGCCGCCATCGCCGCGGCCGTCAACATCGTCGTGAACCCGGTGCTTGCCTGGGTTCTCACCCGCGACACGAGCTTCCTGCCTGTCGAGGTCCTGATGGTGAACGTGTTCATCACCTCGGTGATCCTGTCGACCCTGGTCGCGCTCTTCGGCGGCCTCGGCGCCCGGCGCGCGCTCAGCGCCGGCCACCAGATCCCCGGCGCGGGTCATCCGCTGGAGCGGCGTCTGCTCCTGCACATGCCGACGCGTGCCGTGCCGCCTTGTCCGCGTTCGTGCAGTCACTCAGCCTGACCATGGAGACACAGGCCTCCTCGGCGCACCTGACCTCGGCGAACAGCTCCGTAGCCACGTCCCTCGATGCGGGGCCTTCGCGGGCACGTCCTTCATTGCGCGAAGAACAGCCGCAGCGCCGCAGCGATCGTCTCCGGCTTCCCGTAGGTCTGCGCCGAGTCGTGGTTCAACCCCGGCAGCCGCAGCACTGTCGAGTGCGGAAGTACGGCGTGCAGGGCCTCGGCGCAGTCGACGAACATCGGGTCGGTCTCGCTGCCATACATCAGCAGCACATGAGCGTCGAGCCGCCGGTACTGCTCCAGGGTTCCCTCGGTGTCCAGCACCGGGTCGAGCTCCGTAGGCAGGCTGGCCACCAGCTCCCGCCAGGCCACCTTGCCGGAGCGGGGACGTTCGTGGCGCAGGAACAGATCGATCAAGCCAGCCCCGACACGGGACGGGAACGCGTGCACGGCAGTGCCGACCCAGCTCGACATGTGCCCGCGGCGCACCTCCCGATCCACGCTCTCGTGGATCGAGAACACGATTGCCTCGCCCAGGCGCCCGTCCCCAATCATCTGCTGCGTTGTGGTGAACGTGCGCCGGATGGCCGCATCGTCAGGTCCGCCCCAGAGCAGCAGCGGTTCGTACGCGGCCACCCTCCGGACCTGCCCGAGCCCGATGGCTCCGTGAAGGGCGAACAGGCCACCGTTGGCCGGTCCGAAGACACACTCGGCCGCGGTGTGCTCGACGACCGCGGCAAGATCCTCGTCCTCGCGCTGGATGCCGTAGGCGGGCCCGAACGCGCCACTCATCCCTCGGCCTCGTCGGTCGGGCAGGTACACCGTGTGCGCATCGGCAAGCGCACGTCCGAGCGTCATCATGTGCTGCGACGCGTTCACGCCACCGTGCAACAGGATCAGGCCCGGTCCCTGGCCGAACCGCCGATAGCCGATCCTCGTGCCATCAGCGGACACGACCGACCCCGTCGTGACGTCGTCTGTTCCGTGTCCCATCATGGTCTCGCTCGGCAGAGACGCCTACTCACCTGACCAACCAGCTGGTCGTGTCGGTGCTCGACCAACGTCTGGTGGGTGTCAGCTCCCGCCCATGGTCTCCATCAAGAGGCTGCGTTCGGCCTCGGTGAGGTTGGTGTCGACGAGGCGGGTGAACACGCCCCGCATGCGGTCGCCGAGCCGATCGAGGTCCGCCTGCTCGGTGACGAGGAAGAGGGCCGATGTCCCCTCGGTGACCTCGTTGCGGATTCGGTCCAGCTGCTCATCGGTTATGCCGAGCCCGTCCCTCATCTTGGTGTAGGCACCGCCCGCCGCGCCCGCGGCGGCGCCGACGACCGGGACCGCGAACAGCATGCCGAACAACAACCCCCAGAACACGCCCCAGCCGGCCCCGCGGCGGATGTCATCGTGCCCGTGCTTGGTCGTCGGGCGTTGGGCGCCGACCGGCCAGGAGACCACCGCGTGGTCCATGATCCTCACCAGGCCGTCGTGCGCTGCGTCCCTGAGGAGCGAGGACGCGTGGTCGGCGCCCTGCGGATCCTCGAACTTCCACACCGTGAACGCGGTCATGCTCCGATGCCTCGATCCCACCCATCCGCCGGTCAGGTGCCTCGCGGACAACCTTGAGCCTGGACGGTCCAGCCCGCTCCGGCCTCACCCCCTGCGAGTGATTTCCAGGAGCCGCCACACCCGGCGCAGGCGCCTGGACCGGTACCACCGGCCGGCATCGAACGCCTCCCAGGCCGAGGGCGGACATCCGCTACGGGTTGGTTGTCTGCAATGCACAAATTGCCAGGTCAGCCTTTGCCCTGCGGACGACTTGCGCTGGTTTGCTCGGTTTGGTAAAAAGTCTCCCGCTCGGGGGCCAGAGAGTCGGAGGGACTCAAGGCAATGCAGGACAAGCAGTTTGCTCATGTCGTCAGCGACTACGACCGGATCGGCGGCGCTGCTGCGGTCAGCGCGGTGGTCGACCGTTTCTACGAGCTGATCTTGGAGGATGCCCGGCTCGTCGCGTACTTCACCGACACCGACCTGCCCCGACTCAAGCGGCACCAGGTGCTGCTGATCTCGCAGGTGCTCGGTGGGCCCGTCGCCTACGACGGTCGGGATCTCCGCCAGGCGCACGTCGGGATGGCCATCACGCCCGAGCACTTCGGGCTCGTGGTGGACCACCTCGTGCAGGCGCTGCAGGAGGCCGGCGTCGAGGCCGAGGTCATCGCTCGGGTCGGCGCGGTCCTGGCTCAGGTCGAGCCGGACGTCGTCACAGCGGCCGCGAACTAGGGGCCGCCAGCATGGACACCCAGACTCTCAAAGACAGCTGGGAGGTCGTGGCGAAGTCAGGTGATGAGGTACCTCTGTACTTCTACTCGCACCTGTTCTTGTCGCACCCGGAGGTTCGGGAGATGTTCCCGATCTCCATGGCCTCGCAGAGGGACAAGCTGGTCGGCGCGCTCGGCCGGATCGTCAGCAACGTCGACCGGCTCGACGAGGTCACGGCCTACATCGAGCAGCTCGGCAGTGACCATCGCCGGTTCGCGGTGACCCCGGAGCACTACAACGCGGTCGGCGCGTCGTTGCTGGCGACCTTGAAGCAGTTCCTCGGCGCGGCCTGGACCGAGGAGCTCGCCTCGGACTGGGCCACGGCGTACGGCGTCATCGCCCGCGTCATGGTCGGCGCCGCGGAGGAGTCGTCGGAGACCACCCCTGCCTGGTGGAGCGGTGAGGTCATCGAGGCCGACCGCCGCACCATGGACGTCGCGGTGCTCAAGATCCGCACCGACCAGCCCTACCCCTACGCGCCCGGGCAGTCGTTCGCGATGGAGAGCGAGCACCGTCCGCGGCTGTGGCGCTACTACAGCCCGGCCAACGCACCGCGGCAGGACGGCACGATCGAGCTGCACATCCAGCTCGTCGACGGGGGCCAGGTCAGCGGGTCGCTGGTCCGCTCCACCAAGCCCGGGTCCACGGTCAAGATCGGCGCCCCGGTCGGCGACAGGCTGGTGCGGGCCCCTGGTGACCGGCGCCCGCTGGTACTGGTCGCGGGAGGCACCGGTCTCGCTCCACTCCGCGCCGTGGTCGAGCAGATCGACCAGGAGTGGCAGGGCGGCGGCGAGGCGCCGCCGGTGCACCTGTTCCATGGTGCGCGGGTGCCCTGGAACCTCTACGACCGGGAAGTCCTGCGGCAGCTCGCCGCCACGAGGCCCTGGTTCGACTACACGGAGGTCGTCTCCGACGATCCTTCCTTCCCAGGAGCACGGGGCCTGGTGGGCGCTGTGGCTGCGGCCAGCGGGCCGTGGCACGGTCGGGCCGCGCTGGTGTGCGGGGGGCCGCAGATGGTCGCCCACACCGTGGGGCAGCTCGCCGACGCGGGGATCGCTCCTGAGGACATCGGGTATGAACAGTTCCACGAAGTCGGGGCCGAGGACACCGCCGACGACGTGCTCAGCGGGGCAGGTGGACACCAGTGACACAAGACCAGAAGATCTTCCCTTACCGGTCGCCAGAGTCGATCCGCGACCAGCAGTTCACGCACCGCATGCGCGGGCTCGACGAGACCGAGGTCTACGAGTACCTCGACCGCCTCGCTGACCAGGTCCGTGCGTCCGAGCGCGAGCGCGCGGAGCTGCGTGCGGAGATCGAGCGCCGGGAGGAGACCCCCGACATCAACCCACAGGCGGTGATCCTGTTCAGCCAGGCGCAGCAGGTCGCCGACCAGCTCGTCGAGGAGGCGGTTCGGCACGCGCGCGACCTGATGATCTCGGCTCGCAACCAGCAGCGCGAGATCCTGCAGCGTGCGCACGAGGCCGCGGAGTCGGCAGTCCGTGAGTCGGCGGCCACCCGGGCCGACGGCACCGTGACGGGCTACACCACGCCGGTCCCGGAGATCGAGTACGTCCGGACCTTTGCCCGCGTGGCGCAGATCCAGCTGCGGTCGGTGCTCGACGCCCTGACCGAGCAGGTGGACAAGCTCGGGGACATGCCGAAGCTCGCCGCGGCGCCTGCACCGGGGCAGCATCTGGACGTGGAGCGCTTGTCCATCGAGCCCTTGCGCGACATCGGGTCCACGGTCGGCCGTTAGCCGGTCAGAAGGACGAGACCGATCAGAGAGCCGCAGGTCGGGCCCGGTGCCCGACCTGCGGTTCCTTTTCTGTCCGGGCACTGGTTCGCCGGGACCGGATCGCGATCTCGTGCCGCCTCCGAGAGCGCCGTGACGGCCTAAAATCGGAGACATGAACACCATCCACCTCTCCGACGCCGAGCTCCGGCTGGCACGTCATGCGATGCAGGCGTACCTCCTGGCCTTCGGTCACGACGAGGCCGACACCGTGGCGGAGATCAAGCATGTGATCGCGAAGTTCCGCGACGCCGAGCCCGAGGACGAGACGCCGCACTTCATCGCCTGAGCATGGCTCTCACCGGAAGCGGCAGATCCCGCCGAGGCCCTCGGCAGGTCGGTCCTGCGCGTCGGGCGGAAGCACCCGGACCTCGGCCCCGGTGAGCAGCGCGGCCCGCACCGCGACATCGGTCAACGGACCCTGGCGTGGCTCCGGCCAGGTCGGTGGCTGGTCCATCGGCTGTATGTCGGTCGCGCCCGCCCCGAACCACGCCGTCCGCGCCTCGTCGTACTCCTCGACCACCAGCAGCGTGCCGACCCGCCCCTCCGCGAGGGCCTCCAGGGTCGGGTGCTCGCCGTCGACCGCCAACCCGCCGGGCGAGCGCTGCTCGGCGAAGGTGCGCCAGAGGTCGTCGAGCTCCCGACGCACCTGACGCCGGACCGCGTCGGCGACGTGCTCCTGCCTGACTTCCTGGGACCCGTCGATGGCGCGGCTGCCCTTGATCTCCTCGACCAGCACGGAGCGTCGCACCCACGCCGGCAGCCGCGCCCGCAGGAACTGCACGGCGCGTACGTCGCCGGAGACGACCAGCAGATGAGCACCGACGCGCTCCAGGGCAGCGGTCACCCGTTCGGCCACGGCGCCCGCGTTGTGCCGCCAGGAGTCCTCGGCTCGTCGCTGGTAGCGCCCCTGGGCCAGGAACCCGCCGGGCGCGTTGCGCACGATCTCGTCGTCCGGCCCGTCCACGGTCAGCCGCGTCGGCTCGCTGCCGGAGCCCTGGCAGGCCTCGATGTCCGCACCGGCCCGGTCGACGACGACCGCGACGTACGGCGGACGCTCCTGCGCCCACGCCAGCAGCGGGAGCACCCGGGCAGGCGGGTCGACCCTGGCCATGTCGGGCCAGGTCGCGCCCGGCGCGGGGAAAGCGGCCGCGACGCGCCCGTCCGTGGCGAAGGCCGCCGCCTCGACGGCTCCGCTCGCGGCACGCGCGGACGAGAGTGGCGCGAGCGCCTGCTCCAGCGCACTGATGGTCGAGTCCGCGGCCCCCTGGTCCCGGAGCGCGTCGGCCAGCGGACGCCAACGCGACGACCACTCCAGCTGGTACTCCTGCGTCACGGCAGGCACCTTGCCGAGGTACGCCGACACCACCGGCTCCGGTGCACGGAGCACGGACTCCACGGCTTCCCTGTCCACTCGCGCAGTCGTCACGGCCACCTGGATCGCCTCCCGATTCGTCGATTGCCTCCATGGGGCCACGACACCGTTACCGCCGATAGGGCCGAGTGGCCCTATCGGATCGGTTGCGCTCGTCCTGACCTGAGGC
The DNA here is from genome assembly GCA_963810035.1 of uncultured Actinomycetota bacterium. GTDB lineage: Bacteria > Actinomycetota > Actinomycetes > Propionibacteriales > Nocardioidaceae > Nocardioides_B. Next base: position 583,693 of record CAWEMA010000013.1, on the reverse strand, counting down.
GCGAACCTCCGCGCGGTCAGCTCCGGTCGAAGGTCGCCCAGACCGACTTGCCGCCGTCCGGGGCAGCGGTGACCCCCCAGTCACGGCTCAGCATGTCCACGATGGAGATCCCGCGGCCGCCCGTGTCCAGGTGCCGGGCGGTGCGCTGGCGCGGCCCGGACGACGACCCGTCCCGCACCTCCACCAGCACCGACTGCTCGCACGCCCGAAGGGCCACCGTCAAGGGGGTCTGCGCGTGCATCAGCGCGTTCGTGACCAGCTCGCTGACGACGAGCTGGATCTCGTCGCTCAGGTGGGACAAGCCGTGATCAACGAGATGTCCGCGAACGAATGCGCGGGCTCTGGATGCGCTGATGGCTTGAGCCGCGAGCTCGGTGTCGTGCGACCAGAGCAGGCGTTGATCCATCTGACGGCCCCCCGTCGTACTGCGTGCACCGCCGCTACGACCAACGTCAGTGCAAGGCGGGCAACGACTGGCCGTATGACGGCAGCCTAGGACCGGCGCTCACGGATCTGAAGAACGGTCTAGTCGGGCGCGCCACCCGACCCCGGCTGCGGGCCACCGGCGCGGCGAAGGGCGCCGACGCCTGCTCAGTCGGACACCACGAGTCCACCCACCGAGGCGGGGCGACTGTCTTCGGGACGGGACTTCCCGGCGTACAGGTCCGCGTCCGCCGCGCGGTAGAGCCGGTCTGCCGCGTCCGGCCGCTGCGGGCCGAGGGTGCTGACGGCCACGCCCACGCTGACCCGGACCGACAGACCGGTGGCGAGGCGGCTCCAGTCGGTGAGGGCGACCGCTTCCCGGAGCGCCTGGGCGCGACCGAGCGCCGTGCGCAGCATCGCCTCCAGGTCGTGCGACTGCCCCGGTGACCGGTCGTGGTCCTCCTCGAGGACCACCGCGAACTCGTCGCCCCCCAGCCGCAGCGCCATGTCACCGGGCCGCACATGCGCGGCGATCAGCAGACCCACCCGGCGCAGTACGTCGTCGCCGACCGCGTGACCGTGCGCGTCGTTGACGTTCTTGAAGGAGTCGAGGTCGATCAGGAGCAGTGCCGTCGTGCGGTCCCGGACGGGGACCCCGGCCAGCCAGTCGTCGAAGGGCCTTCGGTTCGACAGCCCGGTGAGCGGGTCGAGCAGCACGTCGCGGGCGAGGGTGGCGTGCTCGGCGCTCAGCCGTTCGCCGGCGATCTTCGAGCGGGCGGCGGCCAGCACCCCCTGGCGCGCGCTCCAACGCAGCTGGGAGACCAGGAGGCCGTACTCCCGCTGGGCCGTGCACGCCTGGTCGGGGGCGTCGCTCTCCAGGACCCGCGCCCGCACCCACGCCTGGAACGTGCGGGCGCCCGACGACGACGAGCCCGGTGCCGGACGGGCGACGAGCGCCAGCGCTCCGGCGCGGCGGCCGACCCGGAGCAGACTCAGGGCGACCAGGGCGTCGAGCAACGGCAGCACCTCCACGTCGCCGGCGCTCACCAGCGCGTCGCGGTGGCCGGCCAGCACCGCCAGCTGCTGGTCCCACGGGGACGTGTCCCCGGCCCCGTCGACGGTCCCGTGCCCGACCTCATGGGCCCGCAGCACGAAGGCCAGCAGGTCGTGGCACACCTGCACGTCGAACCGCCACAGCCGCGGCAGGTTCTCGGCGCCGAGGGCGTGCCGGACCGCCTCCTTCGCCCGCTGGAGCTGGTCGAGCGCCTCGCGCTGCCGGTCGAGCTCGAAGAGCGCCGTGGCCCACTCCAGACGGAGCAGGACCCGGTTGACCGCGATCGCCGGCTCCTGCAACGGCTCCTCGCAGGCGGGAGCCAGCGCGGTGGCTCGGTCGTAGAGCTCGTCGACCAGCTCCCACAGGCTCAGCGTGTTGTACGCCGCCGCGCAGACCACCAGCACCATGCAACGGTCGACCGCGGGAGCGTTCTCGTCGTCGACCAGGGCCACGGCCCGACCCGCGTCGGCGAGCAGGGTCGCGCTGTCCTGGCGACCGGCCGCGCCGACCGCGCGCAGCCCCAGGGCGAGTCCGAGCAACGCCGGCACTCCCAGCGCCTGGGCACGGGCCACCAGGTCGTGGAGCTCGCGTTCGAGCGCGTCCGGGTCCTCGGGGCGCAGCACGCTGCCCAGGCTCTGGCCCGCGGCCGCGAGGAGCTCCACCTCCGGCCAGCCCCGCCGACGCGCGTCCGCCTCCAGGGCGGTCAGCTCGGCGAGGGCCTCCTCGTGCTCGTCGCCCTGAGCCGACTCCATCAGCGCGTACGCGCGCAGTCGAGCCGCGAGGGGTGCGTCACGGGGCATACGCCCAGTATGTGCGTTCTCGTCTCACCCCGCAGGGGGTTCCCGCGAAGCCACCGGGCCCGGCCGGTCGGTCCTCAGGCGTCGAGAGGCTGCACCCTCGCAGGGGCGAGGAAGTCGACCTTGTCGCGCACGCCGCAGTCGGGGCAGCACCAGGTGTCCGGGATCGAGGACCACGGCGTGCCGGCCGGAAAGCCCTCACGTGGGTCGCCGACCCTCTCGTCGTACACGTAGCCGCACCCGGGACACCGTCCGCCGTGAGCGGTCTCGACGGGCTCGACCGAGCGGGCGGCGGGCCTGGTCTCGACAGGCTCGACCAGCCGGTCAGGCTCGACCAGCCGGGAGGCGTACGTCGCCAGCACCCTGTCCCGCCGGCGCGGGCTGATGTTCGCCCGGGTGACGTCGCCGTCGAAGTGCCGCAGCACCCGGGGGTCCATCACGCGTCGCCACACCGGCGGGACCAGCGCGAGCAGGATCATGCCGGCGTACCCGGTGGGCAGCACCGGGGACTCCTCGAAGTCACGCAGGGTCTGGTAGCGACGGGTCGGGTTCGCGTGGTGGTCGCTGTGCCGCTGCAGGTGGTAGAGCAGCACGTTGGTCGCGATGTTGTTCGAGTTCCAGCTGTGGCTGGGGTCGACGCGCTCGTAGCGCTCGCGGTCGCCGACGCCGACCCTCTGCCGGAGCATCCCGTAGTGCTCCATGTAGTTGATCACCTCGAGCAGCGAGAAGGCCACGACCGCCTGCACGAGGAGGTAGGGCAGGATCCCCACGCCCAACCAGGTGGTCATCGCGCCCCACAGCACCGCGGACATCAGCCAGGCGTTGAGCACGTCGTTGCCGAGGTGGAAGGGGTGCGTCTTCTTGCGCGCGTAGCGGCGCTTCTCCAGACGCCACGCGCTCCTCAGCGACCCGCTGACGGTGCGCGGCCAGAACTCGTAGAAGCTCTCGCCGAGCCGGCTGCTGGCCGGGTCGTCCGGGGTCGCGACCCGGACGTGGTGGCCGCGGTTGTGCTCGATGTAGAAGTGCCCGTAGAAGCTCTGGGCCAGGGCGATCTTGGACAGCCAGCGCTCGTGGCTCTCCCTCTTGTGGCCCAGCTCGTGCGCGGTGTTGATGCCGATCCCGCCGATGGTGCCGATGGACAGGGCCAGCCCGACCTTGTCGACGACCGCGAGGTCACCGGTGCCGATCAGCCAGAACACGGCCAGGAAGCCGGCGTACTGGACCGGGAGGAACAGGTAGGTGATCCACCGGTAGTACCGGTCCTCCTCCAGCGCCTCGATCACATCGTCCGGCGGGTTCGAGCGGTCCAGCCCGGTCATCAGGTCGATGGCGGGGACGATCACCAGGACCACGATCGGGCCGATCCAGAACCACACCCGCCAGCCGGTCAGCTCGTGCAGGCCGAGGGCCACGAAGGCCAGGGACGGCACCACCAGGCCGATCAGCCACAGGTAGCGCTTCTTGTCCCTCCACTGCTCGACCGATCCCGGCGGGACCGTGCCGGTGTCTTCGCCGACGCTCGTCACGGGCAGACCTCCTGAGGTCGTTGAGTTTACAAAACCGTAATGGCTGTAAACCTTCTTGACAAGAGGTCGCGAAATGTAAATCGGGCGTTCAGAGCACGCGGTAGCGGGTCATCATCCCGGCGGAGATGTGGTCGTTCACGTGGCAGTGCAGCAGCCAGACGCCCCGGTCGTCGGGCACCATGTCCGCCACCAGCATGTCCGCCGGGAGCAGGCTCACCACGTCCATGCGCATCCCGCTGACCACGACGTCGTTCCCGTGCCAGTGCGGGGTGTGCAGGTCCACCTCCGTGCCCATGCCCATGACGTACCAGCGCACGTGCTCGCCACGGCGCACGTCGATCATCGGCATCGTGCCGAACAGGTAGCCGTTGATCGTGTGCTTGAGGTTGTGCTCGACGAACTCCTCGTCGTCCTCGGGGTTGGCCGGCAGAGGTGGCGTGCCGAACCTCTTCATGTTCTGGCGCAGCAGCGGGCTCAGCGTCTCGTTGTCGATGAAGAACATCGCGAAGCGCTCCCGGTCCACGTCCTTCGGTGAGCCGTCCGCCCGCGCCTGACCGCGGGCGGTGACGACCATCGGCCCGACCAGCCCCGCGTAGGTGTCGCCGATCTCGTCGGTGTGCGAGTGGTACATCCACATCACCGAGCTGCCGTCGTGCGGCCCGGGACCGGCGCGTCCAGGGACCTTCCAGACGTAGGTGTGGCGCCCGCCCGTCGGCACCGCGTCGTCACGCTTGGACGCGCTCGTCGTCCCGTCGTCGTACGGCGCACCCTCGCTGGCCTTCTCGTAGAAGACACCGTGCGGGTGCATGCTCGTCGGGAACGGGCAGCTGTTGCGGTAGACCACCTTGATCGTGTCCCCGACCTCGGCGCGGATCACCGGGCCCAGGACTCCCAGGTAGGCATCGTCCTTGGACCGCGTGACCCGATGTCCGAAGCCGGCGTCGGTGTACTCGCGGTAGAGGCACTTGACATACCTCGAGCCGATCTTGCCGGGACCGCGCCCGACGAAGACCCGGGCACCGTCGTCGGCGTCGAACGGGTTGCGGGAGATCAGGTTGATCCCACCCGGTGCGTAGTCCCAGACGACCGGGTCGGCCGAGACGTAGTAGCGGCGGACGACTCCGCCCCCGCCCTTGTCGCCGGCGACCTGGTCCCAGTACGACGCAGTGTCCGCCGCCTGCTTCGCGTGCCCGTGTTGCCGAGCACTCTTCGAGGTCGCCACCGCCTGCTGGGTCGCGACCAGACCACCGGCCAGCAGCACCAGCGCCACCGCGGCCGGCGTGGCACGACCCGAGCCGAGCCGGCCCACCGGTGAGTGGTGCGCGAGACCCAGCACCACCAGCACGACCTCGGCGCTCACCGCCACCATCCCCAGCGGCTCGGTCCAGTTGCCGACGTCGTCGCCGATCTGCGGCAGTCCCACCGACCTGCTCGCGACGTACGCACCGACCGCCAGGGCGGGCACCACGGTCGCGATCGTCCAGACCGCCGGCCGGTCGGCGAGCACGAGCAGCAGCGCGAGCGCGACCAGCACCACCTCGAGCGCGATGAACAGGACCCCGATGTAGGGCGCCTCATGCAGGTGCCCACCGGTGAGCGGGACGTGCGCGGCCGCCGCCACCAGGGCCGCCGCAGCCGCGGGCAGCCGAAGACGTGACCGTTCGACCCCACTCTGATCGGACATCTGCGACCCCCAGCCGGTTTGTCCTGGCCCACATCCTGTGCCGAGGTCCGGGTGCAGGCCATAGCCTGCGGGAACCAGTCCCGGCTGACCCGACCGGTGCCCTTCGGGCACACATCCGGGGTCCGCGCCTCGCACCGACCGACGATTCCCCTCGCATCGGACTGTGGCTAGCCTCGAAGTACTGGGGCTCATGTGACGGTTCTCCGCCTGGGGACGCGGGCACGTGCCCTGCGTGTGGGGCTCACATGGGACGACCTCTGGCTGCTGCGGCGCTGTGCGCGACGCTGTCCCTGGGCGCCACCGCCGGGTGCGACCTCAGGTTCGGCCACCAGCTGCGACCCGTCCCCGCGTTCACCACCAAGAAGTCCGCCCCGTACGCGCCGGCCGTGGTGCGCTTCCACGACCGCAGCCGCAACCACCCCACGTCCTGGCGGTGGAGCTTCGGCGACGGCACCAGCTCCCGGGCCAGGAACCCGGTCCACCGCTACACCTCCCCCGGCACCTACGCCGTCTCGCTGCGGGTGGCCAACGGCTCCGGGAGCGACACCCGGTCCGGCCGGCTGCACCTGGCGCCGACACCCCGGGCGGCACCGGAGGTCAGGTTCACTGCCACGCCCGGAACCGGCACCGCACCGGTCCGGGTCAGCTTCCGGGACGAGTCCACGAGGTTCCCGCTGTCCTGGAGGTGGGACTTCGGTGACGGGAGCCGGTCGACCCAGCGGCACCCGAGCCACGTCTACGGCGCACCGGGCAGCTACGACGTGCGGCTGACCGCAACGAACCTGGTCGGCTCGGGGACCCGCTTCGAGCGGAGGCTGGTCACCGTCACCCGGACCGACCCGGTGCTGGTGGGGGCCGGGGACATCGCGGACTGCGGTGACGACGCCGACGAGAGGACCGCCGCCCTGGTGGCCCGGGTGCCCGGCACCGTGTTCACCCTGGGCGACGAGGCGTACCCGTCGGGGACGCGGCGCGACTTCAAGGACTGCTACGGCCCGTCGTGGGGGCGCTTCCGGAAACGGACCCTGCCGGTCACCGGCAACCACGAGTACGAGACGGGTACGTCGTCCGCGTACTTCAGGTTCTTCGGCGCGCGAGCCGGGCACCCGGACGCTGACTACCGCAGCCTGGACATCGGGGCCTGGCACGTGGTGATGCTGAACAGCAACTGCGCCCATGTCGGCGGGTGCGGCGCGGGGTCGGCACAGATCAGCTGGCTCGCCCGGGACCTCGAGGCCAGCCGGGCCCGGTGCACGCTGGCCATGTGGCACCACCCCCGGTTCAGCTCCGGGGTGCACAGCAACAACCGGGAGACCTCGCAGTTCTGGGAGTACCTCTACTACGCCGGTGCGGAGCTGGTGCTCAACGGCCACGACCACGACTACGAGCGGTTCGGCGCTCAGAACCCGTCCGGCAGGCCGGACGCGGCCCACGGTCTCACCGAGATCATCGCCGGCACCGGGGGCAGGGACCTCCGGCACATCGGGCACCCGATCGCCAACAGCCTGGTGCGCAACCAGGACACCTACGGGGTGCTCCGGCTGACGCTGCGCAACGCGAGTGCGGACTGGAGGTTCCTGCCCGTCGCGGGCCAGTCCTTCACCGACAGCGGAACGGTCAGCTGTCACGGGCGACCTCCGGCCCCACCCGATCCCCGGGTCGGGTTCTCCTCCTCGGCCCCGTCCGGACCCGCTCCGCTCACCGTGGCGTTCACCGACAGGTCGCACGGGAACCCCAGCGCCTGGGACTGGGACTTCGGCGACGGGACCCACGGGACCTCCGTGAACCCGCTGCACACCTACTCCCGGCCCGGCACCTACCCGGTCCGCCTCACCGTCAGCAACCCCACCGGCTCCGACACCGAGACGCGTACCCGGTACGTCACCGTGGGACCGGAGCTGGCGGCCGGGGACTACGCGCGGATGGTGCTCGCGCGCAAGCCCGTCGGCTACTGGCGTCTCAGCGAGTCGACCTCGAACTTCCGGGACGCCACCGGCAGCGGGACGGGACGAGGCGCCGGCGGGGTTCGGTCGCTGCCCCGGGGCGTGGCCGCGGACCGGGACGGCGCCCTGCTCCTGGACGGACGGTCGGGCAGCGTGGAGGTCGACGACCGCGACGACCTGGACGTGGGATCTGGTGACTTCAGCCTCGAGGCGTGGGCCCGTCCGGCCTTTGTCGGTGGCACGGACGGGCACGTCGTCGTGCAGAAGAGCACCGGCGGCGACTTCTCGGGCTGGCAGTACCGCCTCGCCCTGACCAGAGCGCACCGGTGGCGGGGCACCGTCTTCGTCGGCGGGAGGCCGGTCAGGGTGACCGCGCGCGGGGCCGCGCGGTCGGCGTGGACCCATCTCGTGCTCGTGCGCTCCGGCGACCGGTTGCTGCTGTACGTCGACGGGGTGCTGGTCGCGAACACTCGACTCGAGGGGCGGGTCAACGACGGAGACGGGACGTTCGCCATCGGCAAGGCCGGTGACGGCTCGCTGGACTGGTTCGACGGCGCGATCGACGAGGTGGCGCTCTACCGCTCCGCACTGAGCAGTGCCGAGATCTCGGCACACTTCCGGTCCGCTGGGCCATGATGGTCACAGCACGAGGAGGGGTGGTTTTCATGCGTGGTCGCCTACTGGGGGTGCTCGCCCTGGCGCTGCTGGTCCTGCTCGCGGCGTGCACGGGCAACGGCTCCTCGTCACCCGAGAAGCCGGCTGAGAAGTCAGCGGGGACATCGGCGGGGACGTCACCGCCGGAGGCTCCTCCGACCGGGGCGCACCGGGTCGCCTCCCGCCCGGTCACGAAGCTGCTGGTGTTCATCGAGGAGAACCACTCCCTGGACCAGATGCGCGAGCAGATGCCGTTCGTCTTCGGGCTGGCGAAGCAGTACGGGTACGCCACGAACTACTACGCGCTCTCCCACCCGTCCCTGCCGAACTACATCCAGATCGCGGGCGGCCAGGACCACGGTGTCGACGACAACTCCGACCCGTCGAAGTACCCGTTGGACGCGACCTCGGTCTTCGGGCAGGCGATCGAGCAGGGCAGGACCGCTGCCGTCTTCGCGGACGGGATGACCGGGAACTGCGCTCCCGAGGACGAGAAGAACGGCGGGAGCGAGTACGTCGTCCACCACAACCCGTGGGTCTACTTCACCGCCGAGCACGCGGACTGCATGCGCTACGACCAGCCGGTCTCGGCGCTGGACACCGCGATCGCGAAGGGCGACCTGCCGAACGCGGGCATGGTGATCCCGGACCAGTGCCACAACGCGCACGACTGCGACCTGTCGGAGGCAGACGCCTGGTTCGCGGGGTACATGCGGAAGATCTTCGCCGGACCCGACTGGAGGTCCGGCCACCTCGCCGTCGTGCTGACCGCGGACGAGGACGACGACTCGCAGGACAACAAGGTCCTGACGGTCGTGATCCATCCCAGCCAGCACGCGCACGTGGTCGACGTACGCCTCGACCACTACTCGCTGACCCGGCTCTACGAGGACGTCATCCACGCCCCGCACCTGTTCCAAGCGGCGGACGCCGCCTCGATGTCCGAGGCCTTCGGGCTGCCGGTCGGCTAGCCGGACCGAGCCGTCAGCTCGGGTTCCACACCTTGACCCAGTCGACCAGGATCGTCTCCTGCCCGCTGGTCCCGGACGGGCACGACGAGGCACCGCACTCCTGCTGGAGCACCGGCCGTTTGACGGTGGCCGGCAGCGTGGTGCTGTTGCCGCGGTAGGTCCACCGCAGCCTGCCGTCGATGTAGGAGCGGATCGTGAAGTTGCGCCGCACGAAGGTGAGCGTGTGCCACCGGGTGAGGTTCACCCGGTAGCTGTGCGACTCGCGCCCACTCGCGCTGTGCAGGAACGTGGTGCACCTGTTGACGGCCGACGACTCGCAGAGGTCCTCCTCGCCGCCCTGCGGCCAGGGGGAGGACGAGGGGAAGCGCATCGGCATGATCCGGTGTCCGCGCACGCCGCCGGACGACGCGATCCGGAACCGCACGGAGATCTTCTGGTCGACGCTGCCGAACCGTTTGCCGAGCATCATCCCCGCGGAGTACCAGCCCGGACCACAGTGACCCGAGGCCCGGTGCTTGAGCACCATCCGCATCGTCCCGTTGCGCACGTAGGCGTGGTCGGGGCGGGCACAGTTGTCCTTCGGCCCGGACGCGTAGGGACCGTCGTAGCGCGACCAGTGCGCGGGCACGCCACCGGACCTGAACTGGTCGTTGACCACCAGTCGCCACGGGGTCGGGGCTGCCGACAAGGAGGACGAGGGGACGGAGCCCGTTGCCAGGAGGAGGACGAGGGCGAGCGGGAGACTGAGCAGTCGTCGTTTCACGAGGTGTTCCCTTCGCCCGAAGGGTCACGTCCTCGGGCCCGGCGTCGGATGGGCGAACCGGCCTCCATCGTCAGACAGCGACAGATGAGCCGTCAACTGACGCTTCCACGGATGCGGCATACGCGCCACCCCCTCCCCACCGGCCTGAACCTCCTGAGCCGCCCGGGCCGGTCCGAACACGCGGCGTCAGCCCTCCCGCTGGTAGACGTCCGGGATGCCGTCCGCGTCCAGGTCCACGGCCTCGGCCTCACAGATCCGCCGGTAGGTCCGGTTGCGGGTGCGCAGGACCACGGCGGCGAGCACGGCCGCGACCAGCGACCCGGTCAGGACGCCGACCTTCACATGCTGGTCGCGCAGGCTGGCGGCGCCGTACGCGAGCTCGCCGATCAGGAGGGCGACGGTGAACCCGATGCCGGCCAGCAGCGCCAGGCCGGCCACGTCGACCCAGCGCAGGTCCTCGTCGAGGTTCGCGCCGGTGAACCGGGCCATCAGGTACGTCGTGCCGAGCACGCCGAAGAACTTGCCGAGCACGAGGGCGGCGACGATCCCCAGGGCGACCCGGTCCGACAGGGCGTCGACGAGGCCGGACAGCCCCCCGACGGAGACCCCGGCCGCGAAGAACGCGAAGACCGGGACCGCGACCCCGGCGGACAGCGGGCGGAACCGGTGCTCGAAGTGCTCGGCGAGACCGCGGCCCGCCTCGGGGCCACCGGCCGCCTGGCTGCGGATGACCGGGACGGCGAACCCGAGCAGCACGCCGGCGACCGTGGCGTGCACCCCCGACGCGTGCACCAGGCCCCACGTCAGGAGTGCCAGCGGCAGCAGCAGCCACCAGGCCCGGACCCGACGCTGGACCGCCACCGTGAAGAGGGCGAGCGGGACCAGGGCCCCCAGCAGCGGCAGCACGTGCAGGTTGCTGGTGTAGAAGACCGCGATGATGGTGACCGCGAAAAGGTCGTCGACGACCGCCAGGGTGAGCAGGAAGGTCCGCAGCGCGGTCGGCAGGTGCGTGCTGAGCACGGCGAGCACGGCGAGCGCGAAGGCGATGTCGGTCGCGGTGGGGATCGCCCAGCCGCGCAGCGCCCCGTCCCCGGTGGACGCGTTCACGGCCAGGAACACCAGTGCGGGCAGCACCATGCCGCCCGCCGCGGCGAGGATCGGCAGCGCGGCCCGGCGCGGGTCCCGCAGGTCGCCGGCGACGAACTCGCGCTTGAGCTCCAGCCCCACCACGAAGAAGAAGATGGCCAGCAGGCCGTCGGCCGCCCAGGTGCCCAGCGAGAGGTGCAGGTGCAGCGCAGCGGGTCCGACCTCGAAGTCGCGCAGCGCGTCGTAGGAGTCCGCCGCGGGGCTGTTGGCCCACAGCAGCGCCAGCACGGTCCCGGCCAGCAGCAGCGCGCCGCCGACGGTCTCCTTGCGGAGCAGCTCGGCGATGCGGGAGTCCTCGGACCACGTGCCCCGCACGAAGAGCGAGCGGCGGCGGGTCTGGTCGTTCACGGCGGTGCTCCTTGCTGCGGCCCTCGGGCCGTCCTCGTCCGTCCTGCGAGGTCGCTCGTGCGACCGCCGACCAGACTTCCCGGCACACCAGGTCCCACCCTACCGAGAGGAGTGGGTGTCCGCCGACCGCCGTCAGTGGGAGGCGAGCCGGCCGGTGAGCCGGTCGTGCATCGAGGCGCTGGCGGTGTTGAGCCCCTGGATCTCCACGGTCTTGCCCTTGGCGCGGTACTTCGTGGTGATGCCGTCCAGCGCCGCGACGGTGGACGCGTCCCACACGTGCGACCCGCTGAGGTCGATCACGACCCGGTCAGGGTCCTCGGCGTACTCGAACTGGGTGTAGAGGTCGTTGCTGGAGGCGAAGAACAGCTCGCCGGTGACCGTGTAGACCGCCGACACCGAGCCGTCGGCGGCCTCGACGAGCTCCCGGTCGGCAGGACCGGAGGTGCGGGCTGCGGTGGTGGGTCAGCTCGCGGGGACCGGCTGCAGGGCGCCGCGGTAGGTCAGCGGGTCGATGTGCGCCTGCCCGACCACGATCGGGTGGTCGCTGGTGCGCTTGTTCAGCGCACCGCGATCCTCGACGTACCCGTCGAAGGTCAGCTTGCGGCTGCCGAACACCCAGTCGACGTAGCGCGGGTTCTCGGCCCGGCAGACGCCGCCCTGGTGGCTGCCTCCCCGGGCTGCCCTCAGCGGCGCGCTGCCGGTGAGCGGGCAGAACGCCTGCTCGCGCTCGTTCATGTCACCGGTCAGGAACACCGGGACCCCGGTGCCGTCCAGCCGGCGTGCCAGCCGCGCCTCGGCCGCGATCGCCTTGCGACGCCAGCCGTCCTGGCCGGGGTGCTCGCGGTTGGTCGCCGGGTTGTGCACGTTGGCGAACCACGCGGTCATCCCGGTCCGCAGGTTGCGCAGCTTCACCAGCGGCATGGCGCGACGGTTGCCGTCGAAGTACGGGATCGTGAAGGTGCGCGTCTCCACGGCCTGCCAGGCGGTGCGGTCCCAGGCCAGCGAGTTCTCCCCGTCGATCTCCCGGCCGCCGCCGAGGCCCGGGTAGACGTCATAGGTGCCGTGGGTGCGGCTCTGGAAGCTGCGCATCTGGTCGGCCTGCATCTCCTGCAGGCCGACGACCTGGACGTGGTGCTGCTGGAGAAGCTTCACGACCCCGGCGGTGCGAGCGACACCGCTGGCGTAGCGGCCGCTGCCTCGGGTGTGGCTGCTGCCGAGCACGTTGAAGGACGCGATCGTCAGGTCGGTGGCCGTCGCCTGGCGGGCCCCGGCGACCGGAGCGGCGACCGGATCCGCGGTCGGGGTGGCGCTCGCGGCGGGCACTGTCACGGCGGTCAGGGTCGTCGCAAGCAGGACGCCGAGGCACGCGGCCCGGCTCCGTGAGGTCGTGCGGCTCCGGAGAAACATCGTTCGAACCTATGCGAGACCCACCCGTTCGACGCAAATCGCCTGCCTGGACCAGCACGGCGTCGACGTACCACGTGCGCGGTGCCGGACGCGGCGGTCCGGTCAGTCCCGGCCGGTCGCCGGCGCCTCTGCCGCGACACCGAAAGCCCGGGCCCGCTCCCGCTCCGCGTCCGTCAGCGGCCGGGAGGCACCGGCGGCCAGGTCGCGACGGACCGTGACGGACCGGGTGCGGGCCGCGACCCGCCCGTCGCTGCCGTGCATCGTCTCCACCAGGGTCAGGCTGGAGGTGCCGACCCGCTCGACCGCGAACGACACCTCCACCACCTCGTCGTCGAGCACCAGCGAGCTGAGGTAGTCGATCTCCAGCCGTGCCACGACGTAGGCACCCGGCTCGTCCAGGTCGAGCGCGTGACGGAACCACTGCGTCCTGGCCTCGTCGAGGAGCGTGAGGTACTCCGCGTGGTAGACGTGCCCGAAGGCATCGAGGTCGCGGAAGCGCAGCGGCAGCCGGACCACGTGGGTGGTCGCATCCATGCCCTCATCTTCCACGAGCGCGGGTCAGCCCTGGGCGGACAGCAGGCACCACACGGCCTTGCCGTGCTCGGTCGGCCGGGTGCCCCAGCGGGTGGACAGCGCGGCCACGATCTGCAGTCCGCGGCCGTGCTCGTCGTTCTCGTCGGGCCGCAGCTTGCGGGGCTGGTACGTCGCCCGGTCCCGCACCTCGATGAGCACGTCGGCGCCCTCGATCCGCAGTCGCAGGTCGATCGGCGGGTGGCCGTGCAGCAGGGCGTTCGTGACCAGCTCGCTGGTGGCCAGCGCCGCGTCACCCACGAGCACCGACGGGAGCTCCCGGTCCGTGAGGTACGTCGTGACCAGGTGCCGCGCGTCGGCCACGGCCGACTCGTCCGGCTGCAGACGGCGCGACAGGCTCTCGTCCCCCGAGGGCGGGTCGACGCGGGCGACCAGGATCGCGACGTCGTCGTCCGGGCCGTCCGGCAGCATCGCCGCCACGAGCTCCTCGGGAACCCCGTCGACCGGTCCGGTCAGCGCCGCGACCCGCGTCGCGAGCGCCTCGATGCCCAGCTCGAGGTCCTCGCCGCGCCGTTCGACCAGGCCGTCGGTGTAGAGCACCACCCGGGCGTTCGACTCGAGGTCGACGTGGTGCTGGGTGAGGTTGAACGGACCGACGCCGAGCGGCGGGTTCTCGTCGCCGCCGACCAGCCGGCACTCGCCGCCGGGCACCGCGACGACCGGTGGCAGGTGACCCGCGTTCGCGAACCGCAGGCACTGGTCGGCCGGGTCGAACACCGCGTAGATGCAGGTGACGATCTGGTCCTCGCCGATCTCGCGCACGAGCCCGTCGAGCGACTCCAGCAGGTCGGCCGGGGGCAGGTCGAGCCGGGCGTAGGCCCGCACCGCCGCCCGCAGCTGGCCCATCACGGCTGCGGCGCGGACGCCGCGCCCCATCACGTCGCCCACGACGAGCGCGGTCCGCCCGCCGCCGAGCTCGATGACGTCGTACCAGTCGCCGCCGACCTGGGTGCCCTCGACACCGGCCCGGTAGTAGGTCGCGACCTCGAGGTGGTCGAGGTCGAACCCCTGCTGCGGCAGCAGGCTGCGCTGCAGCTGGTCGGCGATCGCGTGCTCGCGGGCGGCCGCCTCGGCGTTGGCAGCCGCCATCGCCAGGGCCTCCTCCGCCGCGCGCCGCTCGGTGATGTCCTGCACGGATCCGCGCAGCAGCTCGCGCTCGCCGTTCTCGTCGAGCACCACCTCGCCGAAGACCGAGACCGTCACCGTCTCACCGCTCGGCCGGACCACCCGGGTCTCGTAGTGGATGCCCGAGCCGTCCGCCTCGTCGAGGGCGGTCTGCACCATCTGCTGGTCGTCGGGGTGGATGAGGTTGACCACGAGGCCCTCGTACCCCATGTCCGCGAGCTCCTCGGCGCTGCGTCCGACGATCCGCAGGAACTCCTCCGAGGCCTCGACGTGACCGGTGGTGAGGTCGATCTCCCAGCTGCCGACCCGGGCGAGCCGTTGCGCCTGGTCGAGCAGGGATCGGCTGCGCTCCAGCTGGCGGCGGGTACGACGGGCGCGGTCGAGCTCGAGGTTGGAGCGCACCCGCGCCAGCAGCTCGCGGGCGGTGAACGGCTTGACGAGGTAGTCGTCCGCCCCGGCGTCGAGGCCCTGCAGGGTGCCCTCCTCACCGGCCCGCGCCGAGAGCATCAGGACCGGCACGCCCACCGTGGTCGGGTCGGCCTGCAGGGCCGCGAGCAGCTCGAAGCCGTCCATCCGCGGCATCATCACGTCGGTCAGCACCAGGTCGGGCGGAAGCGCCCGGGCCTGCGCGAGACCGTCGACGCCGTCGACCGCGGTCTGCACGACGTAGGAGTCGCGGAGCAGGCTCGCGACGTACTCCCGGATGTCGGCGTTGTCATCCACGACGAGGATCCGTGGACGCCCCGGTCCCGCGGTTCCCGCGGGGGCCGGGCCGGCCGCCGCCAGCGGCTCGATCCAGTGCGTCGCCTCGGCGAGGAAGCCCTTGGCGACCGCCGCCACCGCGGCGGACGGCTGCTCATGGGGCCCGGCGACCTGCTCGGCGGGCAGGTGCGCGTCGCCGTACGGCAGCCGCACCCAGAAGGTGCTGCCCTCCCCGAGCTCACTGGTCGCCCAGACGCGTCCGCCGTGCAGCCCGACGAGCTCGGAGACCAGGGCGAGGCCGATTCCGGAGCCCTCGTGGGTGCGGGACCTGGCCCCGTTGACGCGGTGGAAGCGTTCGAACAGGTGCGCCAGCTCGTGCTCCGGGATGCCGGTCCCGGTGTCGGTCACGCTGAGCTCGGCGCCGCTGTCCGTGCTCGCCAGCCGCACGGTGATCGCGCCCTCGAGCGTGAACTTCATGGCGTTCGACAACAGGTTGAGCACGACCTTGGCCCAGAGGTCGCGGTCGACGTACACGGGCAGCGGCAGCGAGGGGCACTCGACGCTGAGCTTGAGGCCGAGCCGCTCGGCGGCCGTCTCGAACATGCTGGCGAGCTCCCGGGTGTACAGACCGAGGTCCACCGGCTCGAAGCGGGCCTCGACGCGCCCCGACTCGAGCCGGGAGAAGTCCAGCAGGGTGTTCACGAGCTTGAGCAGCCGCTGGCCGTTGCGCAGGATCACCTCGACCCGCTCATGCTGCCGGTCCGGGAGCGGCTCGGACTCGTCGCCGAGCGCGTCCTCGGCCGGCCCCAGCAGCAGCGTCAAGGGCGTGCGGAACTCGTGGCTGACGTTGGTGAAGAAGTCGGTCTTCGCCTGGTCGAGCTCGGCGAGCGTCTCGGCCCGCTGACGCTCGAACTCGTAGGCGCGGGCGTCGGTGAGGCTCGCTGCGAGCTGGCGCGCAACGAGGTCGCAGAAGTCGCGGTACCCCTCGTCGAGCGGCCGGAAGCGGTTCAGGCCGAACACCTGGAAGCCGTAGGGCTGCCCTTGCGAGCTCGCGTCCAGCGGCACCACCAGCGCCTGGCGCGGAGCGAGCTCCCAGGCGCCGCTGGGCAGGCCGGAGAAGCGGTCCTCCAGGTCCTCCACGAGCGTGGTCGCACCGGCGGCGGCCTCGGCGGCGGGCCACACCTGGTCGGCGCCCCTCTCGACGAGGATCTGCTCGGGAGCCGCCGGGTGCTGCGACTGGAAGCCGGTGCTGCCGGCGAGCCGTGCGATGACGCCGTCCTCGTCGAAGAGGTAGACCAGCGAGAACGGGAGGTCGGCCTGGCTTCCGGCGAGCTCCTCGCAGGCGGTGCTGATCGTCTCCACCTCGGTGAGGTTCGACGTCCGGCGGGATCCGAGGTCCCGCAAGGTCTGCATCCGCCGGTGGGCGATGACCTCCTCGGTGTCCTCCTTCACCACACAGAGCATCCCGGCGACCTGACCGTCGTCGTCGAAGATCGGGCTGTAGGAGAAGGTGTGGTAGCTCTCCTCGGTGAAGCCGCTGCGCTCGAGGAAGAGCATGAGCGACTCGTCCCAGGTCGCCACGGCCTCGGACATCACCGTCTCGATGCGCGGCGCGATGTCGTCCCAGATCTCCGACCACACCAGGGAAGCCGGCTTGCCCAGCGCCCACGGGTACTTCTTGCCGAGCGTGTCTCGCCGGTAGGCCTCGTTGCAGAAGAAGGTGAGCTCGGGCCCCCACGCCATCCACATCGAGAAACGCGAGGTCAGCACCAGCCGCACGACCGACTCGAGGCTGCGCGGCCACGTCTCGGGCGGCCCCAGCGGGGTGGCCGCCCAGTCGACCTCGGCGAGGTCGCGACCGACCTCGCCACTTCGCAGAAACATCTCCCGCACGGAGAGCCACCTTTGTCAGTCAGCCGAGACCGTGGCCCGCCCCATGCCCGGCGACGCCTTCGGCGAGTCTAGGTCGCTGACGCTTCCACGTCGCCGTCGCCACCGGAGAAGTCCTCACTGCGACCGGCCGTCCGGCAGTGGCAGGGCCAGCACCAGCTCGTGGACCGTGCGTGGGTCGTCGAGCCGGTCGCCGTACAGCTCGCGGAGCTGGCCCATCCGGTAACGCACGGTCTGGGCGTGAACGTGCAGGTCTGCGGCGACGTCGTCGCGACGCCCCTGGTGCAGCAGCCAGGAACGCAACGTCTCCGACAGCCGCTGTCGGGTCGCGGGTCGCAGATGTGCGAGCGGACCGAGCACCCGGGCGCGGAGGTCGTCGAGCGCCTCCTGGTCCGCCCCCACCACCAGCTCGGCCAGGTGCTGCTCGCTGTCCACCGGGGCCCCGTCCGGCGGGGCTGCGGACACCAGCCCGGCGGTCCGGACGGCCCGGAGGAAGGAGGACCTCGCCGCCGTCCAGGGCCGGGGCGGTCCGACCACCGCGTGCCTGCCCTCCAGGACCCGGAGCAGGTGTCCGCGCCCCCGCCCGTCCACGTCCGGGACCAGCAGCAGCGAGAACGGCTGGCCCGAGCCGGGATCCTCGAGGCCCGGCAGGTCCTCCCCGACCTGGAGGGTCGCCGGACCGAGCAGCGAGACCACGCCCCGGACCTGGACCGCGGGCAGCAGCACCGCGGTCAGGGTGCGGGGCACCGGCCAGGTCGCCCGCTCGGCGGCTGCCGCCAGGGCATCCGCTTGCGCGCCGCTCACGAGCTGCTGGCCGAGCCGCTCCAGGTAGCGCTCCCGGACCCGGCCGCTCGTCGACAGCTCGTCGGTGTGGCCGGCGACGCTGGACGCGGAGAGCTCGTCGATGTAGGCGAACACCAGCTCGGCGAACTGCGCCATCGTGGCCGCCTCGACCCCGGCGTCCCCGGCGGCCTGGGCCAGCTCGCGCCAGGCGACCCGGGCGCCGACCCGGTATGCGGCCAGCAGCGCGTCCATGCTCCGGCCGCTGCGGGCCTCCCCCCGACCGAGGGCGTAGGCACCCTCCAGGGTGGGTCCCAGCGGGGTGCTCGGGTCGGACTCCCGGCTGCGCGAGGCCAGCTTCAGGAAGCCGCCGAGCGCCATCTGCACGGCCGCCTCGATGTTCTTGCCCATCGTGCCGCTCAGCGCCCCGGCGTAGCTGGGCACCTCGACGACCACCGCCGCCACGGTCTGGGTGGCCACCGCGGGCAGCCGGTCGCGCAGCGCCTGGACCACCTGCTCATCGATCTCCAGGTCGACCGCGCCGCGGGTCGTGGCGCGGGACACATCCGGATCCACGAACTGTTCCCTCCGCACAAGGAAGTGCATGATTTTCACATCTACTGGTCAGGACTTTACCCCCATGAACCAGCCAGAGTGGTTCCATGAGCACTTCCGTCCAGGCCGAACGCTCCTCCGCGGCCGGCACCCCGTCGCTGCGCCGGCGGCTGGCCCGGCTCGCCGAGCAGGTGACCACGCCCCTGCTGCCCGCGGACTACCTCGACCTCTTCCACCCTCTGCGCTCCGGCGCGGAGCTGCGCGGACGCATCGAGGAGGTCCAGCCCGAGACGGCCGATGCCGCCACCATCGTGATCCGCCCCGGCGCGGACTGGGCCGGCCACGTGCCGGGCCAGTACGTCCGCATCGGCATCGACGTCGACGGCGTGCGTCTCTGGCGCGCCTACTCCCTCACCCACGGTCCCCGCGCCGACGGCCGCATCTCGATCACCGTCAAAGCGGTGCCGGACGGCAAGGTCAGCAACCACCTGGTCCGGCACGCCCGGCCGGGCACCCTGGTCCACCTGGAGCAGGCGGCCGGCGAGTTCGTGCTGCCGACCGACGGGGCCAAGCTGCTGTTCGTGACGGCCGGCTCGGGCATCACCCCGGTCATCGGGATGCTGCGCAACCTGTTCCCGGTCGCCGACTCCGGCGTGGTCCGGCTGACCCGCAGCGCGGGCTACGACATCACCGTCGTCCACGTGGCGCCGAGTGAGCCCGACTCGATCTTCCTCGCCAACCTCCGCGCCCTCGACGAGGCCGGGATGATCCGCCTCGTCGCGCGGTACGACGACGTGCACGGCGTCCTCGACGTCGCCGACCTGGTCGACCTCGTGCCCGACCTGCAGGAGCGCACCACGTTCGCCTGCGGCCCGGCCGGCCTGCTCGACGCGCTCGGCGCGCACCACGACGAGCACGGCATCCCGCTGCTCACCGAGCAGTTCCGCGTCACCACGCTCGTCGCAGGCGAGGGCGGCACGGTGAGCTTCGCGAAGTCCGGTACGACGGTCGAGGCCGACGGCGCCACGCCGATCCTCGACGCCGCGGAGGAGGCGGGCGTGCTGATGCCGTCCGGGTGCCGGATGGGCATCTGCTACGGCTGCGTGCTGCCGATGCGCGAGGGCGCCGTACGCGACCTGCGCACCGGCGAGATCACCACCGCCTCACCGGGCGAGACCGGCACCGAGGGCGTCCGCATCCAGACCTGCATCTCGGCCGCCGCCGGCCCCTGCCACCTCGACCACTAGCCACCAACCGGGTGGTCGGGCCTGCCGAGACCACTGATCCCGACAAGCTCGATCGCCCGGAGACACCGATCACCGACCCCAAGGAGATCCCCATGACCGTCCTGCAGAAGAAGGCTCACAACCCCGTCGCCCACCTGACCCCGGAGGACATCGAGCAGCTCGGCCACGAGCTCGACGCGATCCGGCAGTCCGTGATCGACACCCGCGGCGCCGATGACGCGGCGTACATCCGCAAGGTCATCGACGTGCAGCGCAAGCTCGAGCTCGGCAGCCGGGCGGCGCTGCTCGTCTCGCTGTTCCCGCCGGCCTGGGTCCTCGGCACCGCCGGCCTCGCGGTCGCGAAGATCATCGAGAACATGGAGATCGGCCACAACGTCATGCACGGCCAGTGGGACTGGATGCGCGACCCGAAGATCCACTCCACCACCTGGGAGTGGGACAACGCCTCCCCCTCGGCGCAGTGGAAGCACTCGCACAACGAGCTGCACCACACCTACACGAACGTGATCGGCCGCGACAACGACCTCGGCTACGGCATCATGCGCGTCGACGAGGACCAGCGCTGGGTGCCGATGTACCTCGCCCAGCCGCTGTGGAACTTCGTCAACGCCTGCTTCTTCGAGTACGGCATCGCGGCCTACGACCTCGAGCTGGGCAAGAACCTGGCCACCAAGAAGCGCCGCTCCAGCCCGGAGTTCCGGGCCCGCGGCAAGCAGGTGCTGCGCAAGATCCGCGGTCAGGTGACCAAGGACTACGTCATGCACCCGATCCTCTCCGGCCCCTCCGCGCTGAGCACGCTGGCCGCGAACGCGACGGCGAACCTGGTCCGCAACCTGTGGACCCACTCGGTCATCATGTGCGGCCACTTCCCGGAGGGCGTGGAGACCTTCGAGCGCCGCTCGATCACCGGTGAGACCCGCGGCGAGTGGTACCTGCGCCAGATGCTCGGCTCGGCCAACATCGACGGCAGCAAGGCCCTGCACTTCATGACCGGGAACCTGTCGTTCCAGGTCGAGCACCACCTGTTCCCGGACCTGCCGAGCAACCGGTACCAGGAGATCGCCCCTCAGGTCCAGGCGCTCTTCGAGAAGTACGGCCTGACCTACGTGACCGGCTCGCTCCCCCGCCAGGTCGGCTCGGCGTGGAAGAAGGTCTTCCGGCTGTCGCTGCCCAACGACTTCGGCGCGAAGGCGCAGGCCAAGGTGCTCCAGATCGCCGGGCCCGTCGTGGCGCCGGTGATGGGCAGCCGCGACCGCGACGAGAGCGCTGCCTGAGCTCGCACGGACTTGTCAGGCGCTGAGCGCGGTCATAGCCGCGTCAGCGCCTGACAACTCGGCGGCGAGGGGGCTGAGTGCGGGTACTCAGGGTGGTTGAGTGCCGGTCCGCTGACGCGGGCGCGCCTCGCGTGGCTTGATGGGCGTATGACCCGCTACGCCGATCCGAGCCGGTGCCCCGACTGCGGCGCCACGATCACTCCGGGCGCCTCCTCGTGCGACACCTGCGCGCTGTCGCTGAGTGGCGAGACCGCCCGCCGGCTGTTCGTCACCCTGTCGCAGGCCGACGACCTGCTCGCCACCCTGCGCGCGACCTCGACTCCCACCGCCGTGACCGTCCCGGCGCCTGCGACGGCGCCCGCCGCACCCCTCAGCGCGACGCCGTTCCCGTCGCGGCCCGGGGTGCACGGTCGCGCACCGCATGCCGGCCTCAGCGCCGCGTCGGTCCCCCAGCTTCTCCTCGCGCTGGGGGCCGGCTGCCTGCTGGTCGCGGCGCTGGTCTTCCTCGCGGTGACCTGGTCGGTGATGGGGGTCGGCGGCCGGACGGCGACCCTGGTCGGGTTCACCGTCGTGGCCGGCGGCCTGGCCGGGTGGATGGCCCACCGGGGCCTGCGGGCCGCGACCGAGTCGCTCGCGCTGGTCGGCTACGGCCTGCTCACGCTCGACGTCGTGGGGGCCGACCACGCCGGCTGGTTCGGCGACCTGTCGGCGGCCGCCCTGCTCGTGGTCGTCGGCGCGGTCCTCGCCCTCGCCGGTGCCGCGGGTGCGCTCGCCGTACGACGGACCGCGGTCTCCGCGCTCACCGGCGCGGAGGTCGTCGTCGCGATCGGCACCGGGCTCGTCGCGTTCGGGATCGGCCTCGCCGACTGGATGCCCGTGTCCCCCTCACTCGTCGTCGCGACGCTCGTCAGCGCCGGGGCGACCGCCGCGGCCCACCGGCTCCGGATGAGAGTCGCCACCGTCGGCGCGGCCACCGTGACCGGCCTCGCCTGGGTGTCCCTCACCAGCGTGGCCCTGGACCGTGCGTTCGTGGCACCCACGTGGACCCGGCTGTGGCTCGACCTGGAGGTGTGGCCGCTGCTGGTCTCCGCGGCCCTGGTCGCGGCCGTCGGCCTGCTGCGCCTGCTGCCCCTCCCGGCCCGGGTGGCGGCGGCGAGCATCGCCGTGCTGCTCACGGTGGTCGCCGTGGTGGCGCCCGTCCATGCGGCGAGCACGACGACCGCGACCCTGGTCGCCGTCGCGGTGCTGGTCGTGGTGGGTGCCGCGTCCCGGCTGCCGGCGCGCCCGTGGGGCCTGTCGGGTGTGGCGACCCAGGCGGTCTTCGGTGGCGGACTGCTGCTGGTCGCCGGCCTGCAGAGCTCGCTCGCCCTGAGCCGGCTGCTCGACGTGAGCGACCCGGTCTGGGCGGGGCAGCTGGGCGACAGCCTGCCCACCCCGTCGTACGGCGACGCACCCGCCCCCTGGCTGCTGCCCCTGGTCGTCCTCGCCCTGCTGGGCACCGTGGCGGCGCTCGCCGGGGCAAGCCCGGTCACCAAGCGGACGGTGGCTGCGCTGGCCGACCTGCGCCTGGTCGCTGCGGTGCTCGCCGCGTCGGTGGTGGCGGCTCTGGCGCTCTACCCGGTCACGATCTGGCTCGTGGTCGGCGCGCTGCTGCTGCTCGCGGGCAGCTTCACCGGCTGGTGGCTGGCCCGCCCGTCCTGGGCGCCGCTCCTGCCGGCGGGGGTGTTCCTGGCGGGCGCTCTGGTGGTGTCCCTGCACGCCGCGGGGCTGACCGCGTTCGCGCTGGCGGGCACGGTCGTGACCGTCACGCTGGTGCATCTGCGCAGCCGGTCGACCGAGCTCGCGGCGGTGGCGGGTGCGCTGCTGTCCGCGGCCGTGGCCGCTTCCGTCTGGACCGGGGCGCACCTTCTGGATGCCGACCCGACCTGGACCGCGCTCACCGGGCTCCTGCTCCTCGGCGCGCTGGTGCTGGTCGCGCCGTACGCCCCGGCCCGGTGGTGGGCGGCCGACAACCCCGTCTTCGTGCGCACCGGTCTGGAGGCCGGCGCGGCTGCGGCGGCACTGCCGCTGGGGCTGGCCGGGGTGCTGCTCGCCCCCGTCGAGCACGACGCCACCTGGGCCGCGGTCTACCTCACCGTCGCCGGCGGCCTGGTCACCGCGATGTCGCTGCTGCGCGCGGACCGGCGGAGGCTCGGCTGGGCCGGCGGCGCGCTGCTCGCACTGGCCAGCTGGGTCCGGCTCTGGGACCTCGGCGTCCACGCCCCCGAGGCCTACACGCTGCCGTCAGCGGCGGCCCTGGTCGTCGTCGGCCTCGTGCACCTCCGCCGGTCCCCCGGCTCCACCACGATGACCGTGCTCGCGCCGGGTCTGTCTCTGGCGCTCGTCCCGAGCCTGCTCTGGGCGCTCACCGAGCCGGCCGGGCTGCGCGCGCTGCTGCTCGGGCTCGCCTGCCTGGGCCTGGTGCTGGTCGGCGCGCGGCTCGGCTGGACGGCTCCGATCGTCCTCGGTGCGACGGTCGGTGCACTGCTGGTGTTGCGGCTCGCCGCGCCATACATCGGCTCCGCGGTCCCGCGCTGGGTGCTCCTCGGCGCTGCCGGGGCACTGCTCATCGGCATCGGCGCGACCTGGGAGCGCCGGCTGACCGAGGCCCGGCACCTGATGGCCTACGTCCGGGCCCTGCGTTGACGTGGACGGGCGGGCAGCCGGCCGTCGGCGTGAAACGACCCCCGCACCTCTCGGTTCGGGGGCCGCCTCCAAGGCCTTTGCCCGTTCCCCTCGCCAGCGCCTCGGCGCCAACAGACCGGCCAAAAGCTTGTGGTGGTGCGACTCGAACTGACCTGGGAAGTCAGTCCTCGTCGCCGCGCCGCTGCTCGGGTACCATCCCGGTCAGCAGGTCGCGTACTTCGGACTCGCGATAACGGCGATGTCCGCCGAGAGTCCGGATCGAGCTCAGCTTGCCGGCTTTGGCCCAGCGGGTGACCGTCTTCGGGTCGACCCGGAACATGGCCGCGACCTCAGCAGGCGTG
Source organism: uncultured Actinomycetota bacterium (assembly GCA_963810035.1). GTDB lineage: Bacteria > Actinomycetota > Actinomycetes > Propionibacteriales > Nocardioidaceae > Nocardioides_B. The sequence goes on along the minus strand of CAWEMA010000013.1, from coordinate 559,787 downwards.
AGCAGCGGTTCGGACTCAGGTGGCCGCGTATTCATAGCGGGCCTCCCTCGTGGTTGTTCCTCTACCGATGTCCGAGAAGTCGAACATCCTGTTTTCCCAGTGTGACACTCGTCAGCCTAAGTGGACCCCCGAAACTATGACAATGGCTCATATGAGTCACAGACACTCCCCCTCTAGTCATTTCGGGTCAGCGCTTGACCCGGATGTGTCAGGGTTTTTCGGTCGTGTGAGTCAGGTCGCATCCGGTCGCCGGCTTCCGTAGGCTGGGCCCGACGGGCCACACCACCCCCGCGGACCGTCGTCCACCGACGAGCAGCCCGCCCACCCCGCGGGCCTGACCAGGGAAGGGTCACCACCGTGACCGGCACACCTCGCGCATCCGCCGTACCCGAGGGCGTCTTCGGACGCTCCTCCGGCCACGAACAGGTCGTCTTCTGCCATGACGAGCCCACCGGGCTCAAGGCGATCATCGCGGTCTACTCCACCGCACTCGGTCCCGCCCTCGGCGGCACCCGGTTCTACCCCTACGCCACCGAGCAGGACGCGCTCGACGACGTCCTGAACCTGTCCCGCGGGATGGCCTACAAGGCGGCGCTGGCCGGTCTGGACCTGGGCGGCGGCAAGGCGGTGATCATCGGCGACCCGACCCGGATCAAGACCGAGGCCCTGCTCCGCGCCTACGGCCGGTTCGTGCAGTCGCTGAACGGCCGCTACTACACGGCCTGCGACGTCGGCACGTTCAGCGAGGACATGGACCACATCGCCCGCGAGTGCGACTACGTGACCGGGCGTACGGTCGCGCACGGCGGGGCCGGCGACTCGTCGGTGCTCACGGCGTACGGCGTCTTCCAGGGCATGCGCGCCGCTGCCGAGCGGACCTGGGGAGCGCCCACGCTGCACGGCCGGACGGTCGGCGTCGCCGGCGTCGGCAAGGTCGGCCGGCACCTGGTCCGGCACCTGGTGGAGGACGGCGCGACGGTCGTGGTCACCGACGTGAACGACGCCGCCGTCGCCGCCGTGCAGGCCGAGCACCCCGACGTACGCGCCGTCGCGGACGCGGACGCACTGGTCGCCGCACCGCTGGACGTCTACGCCCCCTGCGCCCTGGGCGGCGCGCTCACCGACGAGGTCGTCGAGACGCTCACCGCCAGGATCGTCTGCGGAGCGGCCAACAACCAGCTCGCCCACGAGGGCATCGAGAAGCAGCTGCAGGACCGTGGCGTGCTCTACGCCCCCGACTACATGGTCAACGCCGGTGGACTGATCCAGGTCGCCGACGAGCTCGAGGGGTTCTCCTTCGAGCGGGCCAAGCAGCGCGCCGAGAAGATCTTCGACACCACGGCTCAGGTGTTCGCCCTCGCCGAGGCCGAGGGGGTCCCGCCCGCCGTGGCCGCCGACCGGCTGGCCGAGCGGCGGATGAGCGAGGTCGGCCGGCTGCGCGGCATCTGGCTCGGCTGAACCGTTCTGAGCAGCACCGCAGGCCCGCTCTCCGCGAGGAGGGCGGGCCTGCGTGCATGCAGAGTCCGGGATGCAGGCCTGCTGAGGCCGGACCGGAGCTGATGCCCGAGAAGCGGGACGGTCAGTCGCGACTGCGGGACTGCGAGTAGTCCGCCCACTCGTCGTACTCGTCCGGAGCACCGCCATCGGCATGGTCGGTGTCGTTCGCCTTGAGTTCGTCGCCGTGCAGCTCTCGGGCCAGCGCGCTGAGGTCCGTCTCGTGAGAGCGGTACTTCAGGTCGCGGGCAACCTTCGTCTGCTTGGCCTTCGCTCGGCCGCGCCCCATAGGGTCGACCCCCTCGCACACTCGGCCGGAGTCACGTCTGATCACGTCTCGGCGGTTCGTCACACGAAGCCGCGACAAGGTCACACGCGCGTCCGGTCTCTCCTGTAGTTTCTCGTGGTCCAACGGTACCTGGCACCCGGCTGTTCACGCACGTCAGGCCCGCGAAATGGCCGCGATGTCGGCTGTCGGCTTAATCGCAGTCCGGTCCGTCACCAGCCGGGGTGGTTGCCCCGCATCGTCACCGTGCCGCCCGGTACGGCGCCGACAGCCCCGCTCGCCGCGCTGATCTCGCCGCACACCCAGCTGTGCACGCCGTGCCCCTCGAGCAGGCTCCGGGCCCGGTCGACGTCCTCGGCGGCGACGACAGCCACCATCCCGACGCCGCAGTTGAGCGTGCGCTCCAGGGCGGCCTGCTCGACGGAGCCGACCCGGCGCACCAGGTCGAAGATCGGCGCAGGGGTCCAGGTGCCGCGGTCGAGGGTGGCGACCATGGTGTCGGGCAGCACCCGCTCGAGGTTCGCCGCGAGGCCACCGCCGGTGATGTGCGACATCACGTGGGTCGCGGTGTTGCGGGCCAGGTCGAGGCAGGCCTTGGCGTAGATCGTGGTCGGCTCGAGCAGCTCCTCGCCGAGCGTGCGGCCGAGCTCGTCGACGTGCCGGTCCAGCGACCAGCCGGCTCCGGCCTCCGTGCCGAGCAGCACGTGCCTCACCAGGCTGTAGCCGTTGGAGTGCAGCCCGCTCGACGCCATCGCGAGGACCACGTCCCCGGCCTGCACGCGGCCCGGTCCGAGCAGGTCCGCGGCCTCCACGACACCGGTGGTCGACCCGGCGACGTCGTACTCGTCGGGTCCGAGCAGGCCCGGGTGCTCCGCGGTCTCGCCGCCGACCAGGGCACAGCCGGCCTGGACGCAGGCCTCGGCGATGCCCTGCACGATCGCCGCGACCCGCTCGGGCACGACGCGTCCGGTGGCGATGTAGTCGGTGAGGAACAGCGGCTCGGCCCCGCAGACCACCAGGTCGTCGACGAGCATCCCGACCAGGTCGAAGCCGATGGTGTGGTGCACGTCCATGGCCTGGGCGATGGCGACCTTGGTGCCGACGCCGTCGGCCGAGGTGGCGAGCACCGGGTGGTCGAAGGCCTTGAGCGCGGTGGCGTCGAACAGGCCGGCGAACCCGCCGATGCCGCCCATCATCTCGGGCCGGCGGGCCTTGTCGATCCAGACCTTCATCAGCTCGACGGCCTTGTCCCCGGCGTCGATGGAGACACCCGCCGACTCGTACGTCGCGCCGCTCGGCGTCTGCTCGGTCATGGTGCTCCTGCCTTCCGAAGCGAGGATCAGGGTCGGTCGAGGGAGTCGGTCGCGCCGCCGCCGGGAGTCAGGGACAGCCCAGCGGTGCCATGGGGGCCCGTGACCACGTGGGGGTCGAGCTCGAGCAGGTGCTTGCCGAGGTGCTCCGGGTCCGGCAGCGGGATCGGGTAGACCCCGTCGAAGCAGGCCCGGCAGAGGTTCGGCATCGGCACCTCGGTCGCCTCGACGAGCTGCTCCAGCGAGATGTAGCCGAGCGAGTCGGCGTCGATCGAGCGGCAGATCTCGTCCGACGTCAGGCCGTTGGCGATCAGCTCGGCGCGGGTCGCGAAGTCGATGCCGTAGAAGCACGGCCACTTCACCGGCGGCGAGGAGATCCGCACGTGCACCTCGCGGGCCCCTGCCTCGCGGAGCATCCGGACCAGGGCACGCTGGGTGTTGCCGCGCACGATCGAGTCGTCGACGACCACGAGACGCTTGCCCTCGATGACGTCGCGCAGCGGGTTGAGCTTGAGCCGGATGCCGAGCTGCCGGATGGTCTGCGACGGCTGGATGAACGTGCGGCCGACGTAGGAGTTCTTCACCAGGCCGGTGCCGTAGGGGATGCCGCTCTCCTCGGCGTAGCCGATCGCGGCCGGCGTACCCGACTCGGGGACCGGCATCACCAGGTCCGCGTCGGTCGGGAACTCACGGGCCAGCCGGCGGCCGATCTCGACCCGCACGCTGTGCACCCGGCGGTCGTTCATCAGGGTGTCCGGGCGGGCGAGGTAGACGAACTCGAAGAGGCAGTGCTTGGGCGCGGCGTCGGCGAACCGGCGGCTGCGCAGCCCGTCCTCGTCGATCGCCACCATCTCGCCCGGCTCGACCTCGCGGATGAACGAGGCGCCGACGATGTCGAGCGCCGCGGTCTCCGAGGCGACCACCCAGCCGCGCTCGAGCCGTCCGAGCACCAGCGGCCGGACGCCCTGCGGGTCGCGCGCGGCGTACAGGGTGTTCTCGTCCATCCAGACGAAGGAGAACGCGCCCCGCAGGCCGGGCAGCACCCGGACGGCGTTCTCCTCGAGGCTCATGTCGGGGTGGTGCGCGAGCAGGGCGGTGACCAGGCTGGTGTCGTTGGTCGCGGCCGGGGCGTTCTTGACCGGGACGTCGAGCTCACCGAAGGCGCCCGCGAGGCCGGCGACCTGCTCGGACAGCTCACGCGTGTTGGTGAGGTTGCCGTTGTGGGCCAGCGCGATCGAGCCGGTCTCGGTGGGACGGAAGGTCGGCTGCGCGTTGTGCCAGGTGCTGGCGCCGGTCGTGGAGTAGCGCGCATGGCCGACCGCGAGGTGGCCCTTCAGCGACTCCAGCGTCGACTCGTCGAAGACCTGCGACACCAGGCCCATGTCCTTGTAGACGAGGATCTGCCGGCCGTTGCTGACCGCGATGCCCGCCGACTCCTGGCCGCGGTGCTGCAGGGCGTAGAGCCCGTAGTAGGTGAGCTTGGCGACGTCCTCGCCGGGCGCCCAGACCCCGAACACGCCGCACGCGTCCTGGGGGCCGAGGTCGTGCGGGTCGAGTGCGTGGGTGAGCTTTCCGTCACCGCCGGGCCGACTGGTCCTGCCGCGGGGCGTCTCCTGAGCGGGCACGCGCCCGAGTCTACGGGCGGGCCCACCGGGGCGACGAATCAGTCCACGCCCGTCGTCGGGCCTCGCGCGGCAGGACCGGTCGACCGGTCAGGGCTTCTGGGCGAGGTTGTGCAGCAGCAGCGCCTCGGCGAGGCAGACCTTCTCGAACTCGGCGAGATGGAGCCCCTCGTTGGCTCCGTGCGCACGGGTGTCCGGGTCCTCGACGCCGGTGACCAGGACGGCCGCGTCGGGGAAGGCCTCGTTGAACGCCGCGATGAACGGGATCGAGCCGCCGACGCCCATGTCGACCGGCTCCACGCCGTCCCACGCGTCGCGGAAGGCGGCCCGCGCCGCGTCGTACGCCGGCCCGGTCGCGTCGATCTGGGTGGGCTCACCGAGCTCGCCGGGGGTGAAGGTCAGCTGCGCACCCCACGGGACGTGCTTCTCGAGGTGGTCCTTGAGGTGCTGCATGGCTTGCTTGGAGGAGTCGCCGGGCGCCAGCCGCACCGAGAGCTTGACCTTCACGGACGGGATCAGCGTGTTGCTGGCGTCGGCGGTGCGGGTCGCGTCGAACCCGATGGTGGCGATCGCCGGCTTGGTCCAGAGCCGCTCGACCACGGAGCCGCTGCCGATCAGCTGGACCCCCTCGGTGATGCCGGACTCGGCCCGGATCCGGTCCATGGGGTACTCCACGTCGGCGGCCGGACCGGCGTGCAGCCCCTCGACCGCGACGTTGCCCTGGTCGTCGTGCAGGCTCGCGAGCAGCCGCACCATCGTGGTGACCGCGTCCGGTACGACGCCGCCCCACATCCCCGAGTGCACGCCGTGGTCGAGGGTGCGCACCTCGACGAAGCAGTCGACCAGGCCCCGCAGGCTGGTGGTCAGCGCGGGCTCGCCGATGTCCCAGTTGCCCGAGTCCGCGATCACGATGACGTCTGCGGCGAGCAGGTCCTGGTGCTGCTCCAAGAACGCCTCGAGGGTCGGCGAGCCGACCTCCTCCTCCCCCTCGACGAGCAGCGTGATCCCGACCGGGAGCTCGTCGCCGTGCGCCCGGATCGCGGCGAGGTGGGCGGCGATCCCGGCCTTGTCGTCGGCGGCACCGCGGCCGTAGAGACGCTCGCCGCGCTCGGTGGGCTCGAAGGGCTCGCTGTCCCAGTCGGCCGGGTCGCCCACGGGCTGCACGTCGTGGTGCGCGTAGAGCAGCACCGTCGGCGCGCCCTCCGGCGCGGGCCTGCGGGCGACGACCGCGGGTGCCCCGCCGCCGGCGGACAGGATCTGCACGTCGTCGAACCCCTCGGCCCGGAACAGCTCGGCGGTGGCCTCGGCGGACCGGCGTACGTCGTCCCTGCGGGCCGGGTCGGCGCTGACCGAGGGGATCCGGACCAGGGCTTCCAGGTCGGCGCGCACCGAGGGCATCACGTCGCGCACGGCCGCGCGGATCGCGTCAGGAGTCTTCGTCATGGCGACACCCTAGGGGCGAGAGGTCACGCGCGGGTCAAGGCCCCGGGACGGGTCACCCGGGCGCCACCAGCGGCAGCAGCGCGCCGAGGTCGGAGCGCTCGCCCGATGCGGTGAGCCGGGCCTCCCGCTCGGCCTCGGACCACTCCAGCTCACCGGTTGCGAGCTCGATCCACGTGGTCGCGTCCATCTCGACCACGGCCGGGGGCGTCCCCCGCGTGTGCCGGGTGCCCTCGAGGCACTGGGCCACGGCGTACGGCGGCACCCGCACCTCGACCGCACCCCCGGGCGCCCGCGCCACGAGCAGCGCGAGCAGGTGCTTGGTGAGCAGCCGCAGGTCGTCCCGGTCGGCCGCACCAGCGTGGAACCGGGCCAGGGCGGGCCCTACGACGGCGGGGTCGGCGGGACGGAGTCGGATGGGCACAAGGTCGATTATCTACAGGTCGCCGAGCAGCGGGGCGAGCCGCCGGAGCTCCTCGAGATGGACGGACGTGAGCTGGCGCACCACCTCGTGCCCGGCCTCGGTGAGCCGGAGGTGGACCCGCCGGTGGTCCTCCACGTCACGCACCCGCTCCACGAGCCCGAGCGCGTGCGCCCGGTCGACCAGCTCGCTGGCGGTGTGCCGCTTGACGAGCAGGTCGTCCGCCACCTCGCCGATGGTCGGCCCCAGCGCGCCCGTGTGCCCGCGGACGGCGAGCAGCAGCTGGTGCTGCGCGTGGGTCAGGCCGTGCTCGGCCGCGGCCGCACGGCTCCACTGGTCGAAGCGCCGCAGGCGCACCCGGAACGCCAGCAGCCGTTCGTAGTCTTTGTCGCTCGGCACAGTCACACCCTAATATGTCGTATTCCGATCTATCTCTGAGGTGAGCACGCTGCCGTCATCCCCTGCCCGCACCCGAGACGTCCGACATCTCGGGGACTTCTCCGTCACCCCGCGTCTGCTGCTGATCGTCGGGTTGGCCGTCCCCGTCGGCGCGGTGGCGGCGGGCGTCTCCTGGGCGCTGCTGCGGCTCATCGGGCTGATCACCAACGCGGTCTTCTACCAACGCGCGTCCACGCAGCTGGTCGCTCCCGGCGCGACCCACCACCACCCCCTGCTCGTCCTGCTCGTGCCGGTCGCGGGCGGTCTCGTGATCGGGCTGATGGCGCGGTACGGCTCGCAGAAGATCCGCGGTCACGGGATGCCGGAGGCGATCGAGGCAATCCTGATGGGAGGCAGCAAGGTCCAGCCGCGGGTCGCCGTACTCAAGCCGGTCTCCTCGGCGGTGGCCATCGGGACCGGCGGGCCGTTCGGCGCCGAGGGGCCGATCATCATGACCGGCGGCGCCATCGGCTCGCTGTTCGCCCAGCTCCTGCACCTGACCGCCGACGAACGCAAGACGCTCCTGGTCGCGGGCGCGAGTGCGGGGATGGCCGCGACGTTCAACTCGCCGCTGGCCGCGATCGTGCTGGCGGTCGAGCTGCTGCTGTTCGAGTGGCGTCCACGCAGCCTGGTCCCGGTCGCCACCGCTGTGTGCGTCGCCGCCATCGTGCGGGTGCCGCTGCTCGGTTCGGGCGCGCTGTTCCCGACGACCGGCGAGCTGCACCTCTCCGTGCCGGTCTATGCGCTGTGCGTGGTCTCCGGCCTGGTCTCCGGCGTGCTCGCGATCGTGGCGACCGGCCTCGTCTACGCCTCCGAGGACGCCTTCGGCAAGCTCCCGGTGCACTGGATGTGGTGGCCGGCGATCGGAGGACTGGTCATCGGGCTCGGAGGACTCGCAGTGCCCCAGGCACTCGGCGTCGGGTACGACGTCATCGGCGCCGAGCTCGACGGCTCCATCGGCCTCGGCCTGGTCGCCGGGGTGCTCGTGGTCAAGACCCTGATCTGGTCGCTGTCGCTGGGGTCGGGCACGTCGGGCGGCGTGCTGGCACCGATGTTCATGATCGGCGGGGCCCTCGGCTCGCTGGAGGCACACCTGTTCCCCACCGTCGGACCGGGGTTCTGGGCCCTCGTGGCGCTGGCCGGGGTGCTGGGCGGCGTGATGCGCTCGCCGCTCACCGGTGTCGTGTTCGCGCTCGAGCTCACGCACCGCTACGACGCCCTGCTCCCCCTGGTCCTCGGCGCGACGACCGCCTTCGCGGTCTCGGCGCTCCTGCTCAGGCGCTCGGTGCTCACCGAGAAGATCGCCCGGCGCGGCTACCACCTCACCCGGGAGTACGACGTCGACCCGCTCGAGATCCTCTTCGTCGGTGAGGTGATGTCCACGGAGGTCCTCGAGCTCGAGGACGACCTGTCGGCGACCGAGGCGGTCGACTCGCTCGGCACCGTCGGCGACTCCGGCGAGGCCTGGCGCCAGCGTCTCTACCCGGTGGTCGACGTCGCGGGAAGGCTGCGCGGGGTCGTCACCCGGCGCGCGCTGTTCGCTGCGAACACCCAGGGTGACGGGACGGTCACGATGCGGGACCTGATGCAGGAGCCCACCGCGGTGACGCACAGCGACCAGACCCTGCGGCACGTCGCGGAGCTGATGGCGCGCGAGGAGGTGAGCCGGGTGCCGGTCGTCGACCGCGAGGACCCGAGCAGGCTGGTCGGCATCGTGTCGCTGACCCAGCTGCTGCGCGCCCGACAGCACGACCAGGTCGAGGCGCGCGAGCGCGAGCGGGTGCTCCGGATCCGGCTCGTGGCGCCGAAGTGGGCCGAGCGGTGACCCGCGCGTCGGTCTGAAGGCCCGGCGTGTCGTGCACGGGTTCTTTGCCGAACCCTTGTTACCTTTGGTGATTTTGTGACTAGAGTGACCCCTGCTTCCCTGACGAGCAGGAGTCCCTCATGCGCGAGACCGCCCGGTCCCCCCGTCCCTCGATCGCCCGCTCCGTCCGTCGTACCGCGGCGGTCGTGCTGACGTCCCTGGTGACGCTGGCCTCCGGGCTCGTGCTCGCCGCCCCGGCGCACGCCGGCAACGTGGCCACGCCGGGCAGCTTCACCGGCTACGGCTTCGACCAGTGCACGGCGCCGACCCAGCGGTCCATGGACGCGTGGCTGACCAGCTCGCCGTACTGGGCTGTCGGCATCTACATCTCCGGGGACTCGCGCGGTTGCACGAGCCAGCCGAACCTCACCCCGACGTGGGTCAGCACCCAGCTCGCGAACGGCTGGCGGCTGCTCCCGATCACGCTCGGCCCGCAGGCCTGGTGCACCACGCGCGAGCGCTACCTCAAGCAGGTGCGGATCAACCCGTCCCCGACCAACGCCTACTCCGCCGCCCGCACCCAGGGCCGCGCGGAGGCCGGCAAGACCGTCGCCGCCGCGCAGAGGCTGGGCATCTCCACCGGCAGCACGCTGTGGTACGACCTCGAGGCGTTCGCGATCTCCAAGACCGACTGCCGAGAGTCCGCACTGACCTTCCTGCACGCGTGGACCTACCGGATGCACGAGCTCGGGTACGTCTCCGGTGTCTACTCCAGCGCGGCCTCGGGCATCAAGATGATCGACGACGCCCGGGCCACCCGTCCCGGCAAGTACCTCATGCCCGACCAGCTCTGGATCGCCGACTGGAACGGCCGGGCGGACGTCGGCTCCCGCTACCTGCGCTCGGACGGCTGGATGCCGCACAAGCGGGTGCACCAGTACCGCGGCGGGCACAACGAGACCTACGGCGGCGTGACGATCAACATCGACAGCAACTGGGTCGACCTGGGCAAGGGGTCGACGCTCGGCCGCGAGCCCGGACACTGCGGGGGCAGCGTGTCCTACAACTACCCGAGTTACGGCACGCTCCGCCCCGGCAGCCGCGGCGCCCTGGTCAAGACCGTCCAGTGCCTGCTGAAGAACAAGGGCCGCTACCGCGAAAACGTCGACGGCGTGTACGACGCCGGCGTGGGTGCCGCGGTCAGCCGCTACCGCACCAGCCGCGGACTCGCCGCCGGCACCACGACCACCCCTGCCACCTGGGTGGCCCTGCTCGCACAGGGCGACGCGCCGTTGCAGAAGTACGGCTCGGCGAGCACCGCCGTACGCCGCCTGCAGCGCGCCCTGAACGCTGCCGACGCGGCCGGGCTCCCGGTGACCGGGGTGTTCGAGGCGCGGACCACGGCCGCCGTGAAGCGCTACCAGCGCGACCACGGGATGTCGCAGACCGGCGTGGTGACGACGACCCTCTGGTCCAAGCTCCTCACCGGCACCCCCTGACCGTTGACCCGGGCCTCCCGGGTTACCCGGCCTCGCGCCGGGTTGACCCGGGCCTCGCGCCGGGTTGACCCGGGTCAGGCGAAGGCGGCGGGGAGCGTGGCGCTCCAGGCCTGGCGCAGGTCGGCGAGACTGACCGAGAACTGGTCCTGCACGTCGAGCACGGCGTCCGCGCCGGACCCGTCGGTGACCCCGATGCGGGTGTGCGCGAAACCGCGGGCGCTGCACATGTCGGTGAAGCGCACCTCCTCGGACCGTGGCACCGCGACGATCGCCCGGCCGGCCGACTCGCTGAACAGCGCGACGAACGGGTCGAGCTCGTCGGGCACCCAGACCCGGGCACCGACGCCGTTGCGCAGGCAGGACTCGACCAGCGCCTGGGCGAGACCGCCCTCGGACAGGTCGTGCGCGGCGTCGACGAGCCCGTCCCGCGAGGCGTTGACCAGGATGTCCGCGAGCTCCCTCTCGGCGGCGAGGTCGACCTGCGGCGGCGTACCCCCGAGGTGACCGTGCACGACGTTGGCCCACTCGGACCCGGACAGCTCGTCGCGGGTGGCGCCGAGCAGGTAGATCTGCTGGCCCTCCTCGACGAACCCGGACGGCGTACGCCGCGCCACGTCGTCGATCACACCGAGCACCGCGACCACCGGCGTCGGCAAGATCGCCGTCTCACCGGTCTGGTTGTAGAGGCTGACGTTGCCGCCGGTCACCGGGATGCCGAGCTCCTGGCAGCCGTCGGCGAGCCCGCGGGTGGCCTCCGCGAACTGCCACATCACGTCCGGGTCCTCGGGCGAGCCGAAGTTCAGGCAGTCGCTGACCGCGAGCGGACGGGCGCCGGAGGTGGCGACGTTGCGGTAGGACTCGGCCAGCGCGAGCTGCGCCCCGACGTACGGGTCGAGCTTGGCGAAGCGGCCGTTGGCGTCGGTGGAGACCGCGACGCCGAGCCCGGAGTCCGGGTCGACCCGGACCATCCCGGAGTCCTCGGGCTGCGCGAGCACGGTGTTGCCCTGCACGTAACGGTCGTACTGGTCGGTGATCCACGACTTGTCGCAGAGGTTCGGCGAGGCGACCAGCGCGAGCACCGTGGCACGCAGCTCCGCACCGGTCGACGGCCGCGCGAGCGCCGCCGCGTCGTCGGCCTGCAGCGCGTCCTGCCAGGCCGGACGGGCGAACGGCCGCTGGTAGGTCGGGCCGTCGTGGGCCACCGAACGCGGGGGTACGTCGACCACGGTCTCGCCGTGCCACTCGATCGTCAGCCGTCCCGAGTCGTCGACCTCGCCGACCACCGTGGCCTCGACGTCCCACTTCTCGCAGATCTCCAGGAACCGCTCGACGTTGGCGGGCTCGACGACCGCCATCATCCGCTCCTGCGACTCCGACATGAGGATCTCCTCGGGAGCCAGCGTCGAGTCGCGCAGCGGCACCCGGTCCAGCCAGACGTGCATGCCGCCGTCACCCGCGGACGCGAGCTCGGAGGTCGCACAGGACAGCCCCGCGCCGCCGAGGTCCTGGATGCCCACGACGAGCTCCTCGGCGAAGATCTCCAGCGTGCACTCGATCAGGAGCTTCTCCTGGAACGGGTCGCCCACCTGCACGCTCGGACGCTTGGCGGGACCGGTCGACTCGAAGGTCTCCGATGCCAGCACCGAGACGCCGCCGATGCCGTCGCCACCGGTCCGGGCGCCGTACAGGATCACCTGGTTGCCGGCACCCGAGGCCTTCGCGAGGTGCAGCTGCTCGTGCCGCATCACGCCGACGCAGAGCGCGTTGACGAGCGGGTTGCCGGCGTACGACGCGTCGAAGACCGCCTCACCGCCGATGTTCGGCAGGCCCAGGCAGTTGCCGTAGCCACCGACGCCCGCGACGATCCCGGGCAGCACCCGGTGGGTGTCGGGCGCGTCCAGCGGGCCGAAGCGCAGCGGGTCCATCACGGCGACCGGCCGGGCGCCCATCGCGAGGATGTCGCGGACGATGCCGCCGACGCCGGTCGCGGCGCCCTGGTAGGGCTCGACGTACGACGGGTGGTTGTGCGACTCGACCTTGAAGGTCACGGCATACCCGTCCCCGATGTCGACGACGCCGGCGTTCTCACCGATGCCGACCATCAGGTGCGCCCGCATCTCCTCGGTGACCTTCTCGCCGAACTGCTTGAGGTGCACCTTGGAGGACTTGTAGGAGCAGTGCTCGCTCCACATCACCGAGTACATCGCCAGCTCGGACGACGTCGGCCGGCGGCCCAGGATCTCGCGGATGTTGGCGTACTCGTCGGGCTTCAGGCCGAGGTCGGACCAGGGCTGGTCCTGGTCGGGCGTCGTGGTGGCCGTCTCGACCGTGTCGAGGTGCGAACGCTGCTCGGTCAACGCGGGAGGCTCCAGATCGCTGAGGTCCGGTGGGCGAGGTCGGTCGGTCCAATCTACCGGTGGAGCCGGACCCGGCCGGTCCCGGCCCTGGGCGTGGACGGTGCGGCGAGAGGTTTACTCACCGCACCCCCCGTGTGACCGTGGGGTGTCGCACGCCCGGAGGTCACGCCATGGAACGTCGCACTCTGCTCAGGGCCGGGCTCGCCGTACCGGCCGCCACCGTCGCCGGCATCACGGTGGGCGCGTCCCCGGCCGAGGCCCGGCCCCGGATCGGGGCCACCCTGGCCTCCGGGCTGGATTATCCGTGGGGGATCGACTTCCTGCCCGACCACAGCGCGCTGGTCACCGAGCGCAACAGCGGTCGGATCCTGCGCATCAGGCCTGGCGGCGGCTTCTCCGTCGTCGGCCACGTGCCCTTCGCCTACAACGACGGCGGGGAGGGCGGGCTGATGGGCTTGGCGCTCTCGCCCACGTTCTCCCGGGACCGCTGGGTCTACGTGTTCGTGACCACCCGGACCGACAACCGGATCGTCCGGATGCGCTACACCGCCGGCGGCCTCGGCAGGCCCCAGGTGGTCCTCGCGGGGATCCCGAGCGGCAGCAGGCACAACGGCGGCGGCCTGTGGTTCACGAAGCAACCCAGTCTCTACGCCACGACCGGCGACACCGTCGACGGCGCACTGGCGCAGAACCGGAGCTCCCTGGCGGGCAAGGTGCTCCGGATGAAGATGGACGGCTCACCGCAGAGGGGCAACCCGTTCGGCAACCGGGTCTACTCACTGGGGCACCGCAACGTCGAGGGCATCACGATGGACGCCGGCGGGCGGTTGTGGGCCAGCGAGCTCGGCGAGAACACCTGGGACGAGCTCAACCGGATCCTCCCGGGCCGCAACTACGGCTGGCCCCGGACCGAGGGCGGCGACGGGGCGGGCGGGTACCACGACCCGTTCGTCCGCTGGCACCCGGCGGACTGCTCCCCGAGCGGCATCGCCACGCTCCGCGGCCGGGCCTGGGTCGGGGCGCTGCGCGGCGAGTGCCTCTGGTCGGTGGACATCGTCGGCACGGGCAAGCGCGCCAAGAAGCGCTACTTCCACGGCACCTTCGGCCGCATCCGGATGGTCAAGCGCGCACCCGACCACTCGTTGTGGATCGGAACCAGCAACGGCGGCGGTCGCGACAAGGTGGTGCGGATCAGGCTCGGCTGAGTCGCGTGCGGGAATCACGTGGGCCGGTACGGCGTTGGGGCCGCACGTGAGCGACCCACAGAGCACCACTGTCCCGCTGTCCGTCCTCGACCTCTCGCCGATCCCCTCCGGCCGCCCGGCGTCGTCAGCGCTGCACGACACCGTTGCCCTCGCCAAGGCCGTGGAGTCGTTCGGCTACCAGCGCTTCTGGCTGGCCGAGCACCACAACATCGGCAGCGTGGCGAGCAGCGCGCCGATGGTGATGATCGCGACGGTCGCCGCGGCCACCTCGCACGATCCGGGTCGGCAGCGGCGGCATCATGCTGCCCAACCACGCCCCGCTGGCGGTGGCCGAGTCCTTCCGGGTGCTGGAGGGCCTGCACCCCGGTCGCATCGACCTCGGGGTCGGTCGCGCGCCGGGCACGGACCAGCTCACCGCCTATGCCCTGCGCCGCAACCGCGTCGACGCCGGCGGGGACGAGTTCCCGCAGCAGTTCTCCGAGCTGCTCGCCTACGTCGACGGCTTCCCCGACGACCATCCGTTCAAGCCGCTCCGGGCGATCCCGGACGACGTACCCCTGCCGCCGCTGTGGATCCTCGGCTCCTCCCTGTACGGCGGGCACGCGGCCGCCGCGTTCGGGACCGGCTTCGCGTTCGCGGGGCACTTCGGGTCGGCCGACCCGCAGGAGGCGGTGGCCGGCTACCGCGAGAACTTCGAGCCCTCGGCCCGGCTGGCCGAGCCGCGGGTGATCCTCGGGGTGGCGGCGATCGCCTCGGAGAGCGAGGAGCGCGCCGAGGCGCTCGCCCGGGCGAACGACCTGGCGATGGTCCGGCTGATGCAGAACCGCCCCGGCCCGGTGCCGACGGCCGAGGAGGCCGCGGCCCACGACTGGACCGAGCAGGAGCTCGCCCTCGCGGCGCAGCGCCGCCGGTTCATCTCGGTCGGCACGCCCGAGCAGGTCCGCGACGACCTGGAGCGGCGCCGCACCTACGCGAGCGCCGACGAGCTGGTCGTCACCACCCAGGTGCACGACCCCGCCGAGCGGGAGCTGTCCTACGAGCTGATCGCCAAGGCCTACGCACCCTGAGCCGCGAGGGCGGCCCGCTCCTTCCCCGACTTGCCGAAGTGCAGGTACAACGACGGGACGACGAAGAGGTTGAGCGCCGTCGAGGTGACCAGGCCGCCGAGGATGACCACGGCGAGCGGGTACTCGATCTCGTGACCCGGCCGGTCGCCCAGGACGACCAGCGGCACCAGCGCCAGGCCCGTCGCCAGCGAGGTCATCAGGATCGGTGACAAGCGCTCGCGCGCGCCCCGCAGCACCAAGGCCGGCCCGAAGGGCTCCCCTTCGTACCTCTCCAGGTGCTGGCAGTGGTTGACCAGCAGGATCCCGTTGCGCGCCGCGATCCCGAACACCGTGAAGAAGCCGACGAGCGATCCCAGCGAGATCACGCCGCCCGTCATCCAGGTCGCGAGGATCCCACCGACGAGTGCCATCAGCAGGGTTGCGAAGCTGAACACCGCGAGCCGCCAGCTCCCGAACGACAGCATCAGCAGCACGAGGATCGCCAGCACGGCCAGGGCCCCCGAGCCGAGCAGCTGCTTCTGCGCAGCCTCGCGCTCCGCGAACTCACCGAGGAGCTCGGCGTGGTAGCCGCGCGGGTAGGACACAGCCTCGAGTCGGTCCTGCACCTCGTCCGCCACCGACCCGAGGTCCCGCCCCGAGACGTTGGCGGCCACGTCGATGCGCCGCGAGTCGGCCTGCCGCTCGATCACGTTGGGGATCGGCCGCACCCGGACCTGGGCGACGTCGCCGAGCAGGATCTTGCGACCCGATGGTGTGTCGATCGGGAGGCCGGCGATGTCGGCGACGTCGTTCCGCGTGGCGGGCGTGCTCCACACCACGACGTCGTAGGCCTTGCCACGGCGGAAGATGTCCCCCACCTCCTCGCCCGCGATCAAGGTGGACGCGGCGCGCCGTACGTCGCCGGGCTTGAGGCCGTACCTCGCCGCCTGGCGGAGGTTCACCCGCACCTCGATCTGTGGAACGTCGACCTGGAGGTCTGTGTGCAGGTCCACCAGGCCGGGGACATCCGAGAGGGCCTCCTGAACCTCGGCGGCCTTGTCCCTGATGACCTGCAGGTCCTCGCCGTAGATCCGGACCACGATGGGTTCCTTGGCGCCGGTGAGCACCTCCTCGATGCGCTCGTTGAGGTAGGTCAGCACGTCCCGGTAGATCCCGGGGTACTTGTCGGTGACCTTGTGGATCTCGCCGAGGGTCTCGTCCAGGTCCGCGTCGTCGTCGACACTGACCCAGCCCTCGCCGAAGTTGACGCCGGCGATCTCCTCACCCAGGAACGCCTGCCCGATGTGCGAGCCGAAGCTGCGCACCCCGGGGACGCTCCGCAGCTCCTTGCTGACCTGGATCGTGGTGCGCTGCTCCTCGGCCGCCGAGGTGCTCGGCGCCGCGATCCAGTGGATCAGGAAGTCGCGTTCCTTGAAGGTGGGGAACAGGGACTGGCCCAGGGCGGGCGTGGCGACCAGGCCGGCGACCACCAGCACGGCGGAGCCCGCGTAGACGTACCGGGGGCGGTCGAGGATGGTGGCGAGCGCTGCAGTGTAGTGACGGTGCAGCCAGCGCACGACCGGTGAACCCCGGCGGATCGGAGCCTTGTGCAGCAGGATCAGGCACAGCGCGGGTGTGACCGTCAGCGCCACCGCCATCGACGCGAGGATGGCGAGCGTGTAGGACACCGCGAGGGGCCGGAAGAAGGCGCCCGTGAGGCCCGTCAGCAGGAAGACCGGCAGCGCAGCGGCGACGATGATCAGGGTCGCGTACACGATCGGGCTCCGGACCTCCAGCGACGCGTCGAGGATGATGGACGCGGTCGACCGGTTGCTTCCCGCCGCCCGCTCCTGACGGAGCCGTCTCAGGATGTTCTCGACGTCGATGATGGCGTCGTCGACGACGGCACCCAGCGCGATCACCAGACCCGCAAGGGTCATCGTGTTCACGGTGTCCCCCCGCCAGTAGAGCACCAGCATCGTGGCCATCAGCGAGAGCGGGATCGTCACCAGGCTGATCAGGGCCACGCGCCACTCGAACAGGAAGAGGAACAAGATCACCACGACGAGCAGGAAGCCCAGCACCAGCGCCTCGCGCAGGTTGTGGATCGCGGTGTCGATGAACCTCGCCTGCTGGAAGATCTTGGTGTCGAACTGGATGCCCTGCATGCCGGGCTGCAGGTCCGCGATGACCTTCTCGACGTCGCGGGTGACCTTGGCCGTGTCCGCCCACGGCAGCTTCTCGACGACGAGCATCAGACCGGGGCCGTCGCCGATGACCGCGTCGCCGATGAGCGGCTGGTGCGTCTCCGCGACGTGAGCCACGTCGCCGATCCGGACCGTGTGCCCGCCGCGCTGCTGGACCGGGACCTTGGCCATGTCGGCCGGCGTCACGATGGGCAGCACGCTCTGGACGCTGATCCGCTGGTTGGGTGCGTCGACGAACCCACCGGCGCCGATCACCGAGCCGTTGGAGAACTTCAGCAGGCCGGCGTCCACGGAGTCGGCAGTCGCCTCCATGACGGTGTCCAGGGAGACTCTCTGCTGTCTCATCTTCCCCGGCTCCACCTGCACCGTCATCAGCTGCAGGCGCTCGCCCCACAACGCCACGTTGGCGACACCGGGCACCCGGAGGATCCGGGCCCGGATCGTCCAGTACGCCATCATCGACATGGCGATCAGCGAGTGGTCCTTCGACGACATCCCGATCTGTATGGCGCGACCGGTGGCCGACACCGGGGGCAGCATGACGGGAGGGGCGGCCCAGGTGGGCAGGCTGGAGACCACGGTGTCCAGCCGCTCCGCGACCAGCTGTCTCGCCTCGAGGAGGTCGGTCCCCGGCTTGAAGATCAGCTCGATCGACGACAGCTGGGGCACGGACTTGGAGCGCAGGTCGTCGAGTCCGTCGACCCCGTTGAGGGCCTGCTCCAGCGGGACCGTGACCAGGGACTCGACGTCGGAGGTGGTCAGGCCCATGCAGAGGGTCTGGATCTCCACCCGGGGCGGCGCGAACTCCGGGAACACGTCGATCCGCATCGCCGGCAGGGCGACCGTGCCGAACACCATCATGCCGACGGCAGCGGCGACCACGATGAACCGGAACCTCAGGCTCGCCGAGACCGTCCGGCGCATCAGTGTGGGTCGCGGCGGCGTGGTCATTCCCCCTCGACCCCCAGCTCGACGCCCAGGAGCTCGGGCGCACCGACGATGACCACCTGCGTCCCGGGCGCGGGCCCGTCGCTCAGGTAGGCCACGTCGCCGTCGAGGCGCGCGATCGTGACCGGCGCTCGCAGGAAGCTCCGCGTACCCTCACTCACGTAGGCCCAGGTGCGCCCCTCGCTGTCGTACAGCAGGGCTGCGGACGGCATCACACTCTGCACCCTCGGCGAGCTGCTGCCTCGCCCGATCCCGTCGCGCACGGCCGCGGTGGCGATCGCGAGCCGGTCGTAGGCCTCGCGGGACAGGGTGATCCGGCTCAGCTCGCTGCCCTTGACCGGCACCGCCTGGGCCGCTTCGTCGGACGCCTCACCCAGCGCCTCCGTCGTGACGGAACATCCCGTCAGACCCAGGGTGGCGGCGAGCACGACGGTGGCGACCAGTTCACGACTGGGCATGGCGAGCCTCCTCGGTTTCTTCCGTCCGCGCTCCGCGCTGCGACGGGACCGCCGACGTGACCGGCTGCGCGTCGCCGACGAAGCGGACGTACAGCGCGGGGATGACGAACAGGGTGAGCAGGGTGGCGGTCACCAGACCGCCCAGGACGACCACGGCCATCGGGTGCAGGATCTCCGCGCCGGCGACGCCGCCGAAGACTGCGAAGGGGAGCATCGCGACGGCCAGGGCGAGCGTCGTGAGCAGCACCGGCCCGAACCGGTCCCGCGTCGCCGCCAGGACCGCCGAGCCATCCTGGCCGGACGCGTCCCGGGGCCGGGTGCGGATCTCGTGGACGAGCAGCAGCGAGTGACGCACGCACACGGCCAGCACGGCGACCAGCCCCAGGAGCGCACCCATCGACGTGAGACCACCGACGAGCGGGGCGACCAGCACGCCTCCGAGCACCCCCCACGGGACCAGCACGAGCAGCAGCGTTGCGGTGCGCCAGCTCCTGGTCAGCGCCTGCATCAGGAGGAAGGCGGCCAGCAGCGCGGCCAGGCCCAGCCACAGCACCCGGCCGTCGACGCCGCCCGCGCCCACGACGCCGCTGTCGAGGACCTCGGCGTGGTACTCGAGCGGGTACTCGAGCGAGCGCAGCTTGCTCCGCACGTCTTCCGTCACCGCGCCGAGCCGCCGGCCGCTGACGTCGGCGGCGACGTCGATGTAGCGGGACACGTCCTCGTGCCTGATCACCGCCGGCGACGGCCCCATGCGCACGGTCGCGACGTCGCGCAGCCTGACCTGCCGGCCACCGGGGGTGTCGATCAGCAGGTTCTCCACGCTCGACATGTTCTGCCGCACCGTGGGCGTGCCCCACACCACGACGTCGAACACCTTCTGCTCCTGGTAGAGGTTGCCGGCGAGCAGCCCGGAGATGAGCGTGGCGGCGGTGCGCCGTACGTCGCCGGGCCGGACGCCTTGACGCTCGGCCCGGGCGAGGTCCACCTCGATCTGCATGGTCGGCTGCTCGGGCTGGGCCTCGACGCGCGGGTCCCGCACACCGTCGACCGACGCGATGCTCCGGCGTACCTTCTCTGCCTGCGCCCGCAGCGTCGGCAGGTCCTGCCCGTACACGCGGACCACGAGCGGGCGGTCGGAGCCGCGCTGGGCCGCGTCCAGCTGCTGCTGCTCGTACGTCGTGACCACGTGCCGCAGCCCGCGGTACTCGCCGACGACGTTCCGCACCCGGTCGACGGTGGCCGAGTAGTCCGCGGACGGCGCGACGCTGAGCCACACCTCGGCCGAGTCGACGTCGACGACCTGGTCGGACGTCACCGCCCGGCCGACGTGCAGGCCCACGTCGCGCACGCCGGGGACGGAGTCGACCTCCTGGCTGATCCGGTTCGTGATCCGGGTCATCTCCGTGAGCGAGGTGCCCGGCACCGCGTGCAGCTCCACGAGCAGGTCGCGGTCGTGCGGCGCGGGGAGCATCGAGCGGGAGCCGAGGAGGGGGACGACCGCGAGCCCGGCCACCGCGAAGACGGCCACTGTCGCGTAGGCCCAGCGCGGCCTGCGCAGGCGCCACCGCGCGCCCCGGTCGAAGACGCGCCGGGCCAGCCGCATGACCGGCCGCTCCCGCGGAGACACCGGGGCGTTCCGCAGCAGCAGGAAGGACAGGGCGGGCGTGAGGGTGAGGGCGACCGCCATCGAGGCCAGCACCGCCAGCGCGAAGGACACCACGAGCTCGCGCGAGAAGGCACCGGTGACGCCGCCGAGGACGGCCACCGGGGCGACGACGACGAGCAGGACCAAGGTCGCGTACAGGAGCGGGCGGCGGACCTGGTGGGACGCGTCCACGACGTCCTCGGCGGTCGCCGCGCCCGCGTCGGGGTTCCGCCGGGCGAGCCGCCGCCGGATGTGGTCACTGTCGACGACCGCGTCGTCGATGACCACTCCAAGAGCCGCGACCAGCCCGACCAGGGTGATGGAGCTGAGAGTCGTGCCGCGTAGGTACAGCACGTAGGCCGCGACGACCAAGGACACCGGGAGCGCGACGAAGGCGACGAGCGCGACCCGCCAGGACGCGGCGAGGACGACGAGCAGCAGCAGCACCAGCAGCAGGGATACCAGGCCGGCCAGGCCGACGTTGCGCATCGAGCCCTCGATGAAGCTGGCCGGGCGGAAGACGGTCGTGTCGACCCGGATCCCGCTCAGTCCGGGTTCAAGCACGTCCAGGGCGGACTCGACGTCCCGCGTCACCTTCGCCGTGTCGGCGTCCGGGAACTTCTGCACCACGAGCATCAGGCTCGGTCCCTGCGCGCTCATCGCGTCGCCGATGAGCGGCTGGTGGTCCTCCACGACGTCGGCCACGTTGCTCAGCCTGAGGCGCCGGCCGGAGGCGTCCTGGAGGGTCACCGCGGACAGCTGACGCGAGGTGGTGATCGGCATCATGTGCTGCACCCCGAGCCGCTGGTTGGCGGTGTCGATGAAGCCCCCGGTGCCCGGCGTGGACGCCTCGACGAACGTCAACGGCGAGGACCACAACGCGTTCCCGGTGGAGTTCACGACCCGGTCGAGGGTGATCCCGTTCGCGGCCAGCCGGTCGGGGTCCACCTGGACCTGCAGCTGCCGGTCGCGCTGCCCCCACACGGCCACGTTGGCCACGCCCGGGATGCCCATCAGCCGAGGCCTGATCTTCCAGCGCGCCAGCACGGACATGTCGATCAGCGACAGCTCCTTCGACGACAGCCCGATCATGAGCACCCGGCTCGTCGACGACAGCGGCTGGACCATGCCGGGACGGCCACCCACGTTCGGGAGCGCGGCGGCCTGGGACAGCCGCTCCTGGATCATCTGCCTCGCCTGAAGCACGTCGGTGCCGGGCTCGAACACGAGGTCGACGGAGGACAGGCCGGTCAGCGACTCCGACCGGATCTCGTCCAGCCAGGGCACGCCGTTGAGCAGGTCCTGCTCCAGGGGCACCGTGACGAGCTGTTCGACCTCGGCCGCGGACAGGCCGAGCGCCTCGGTGCGGACCTGCACCATGGGCGGCAGGAACTCGGGATAGGTGTCGACCGGCGCCGACCGCATCTGAGCGACCCCCAGCGCCACCACCGCGAGGGCCAGCGCCACCACGATGCGGGCGAGCCGCACGCTCGAACCGGTAATCCATCGCATCATGGTCGAAGACCTCCCCCGGGGAGAGTCGAAACCCTGGTCCCGTCTCGAGGGGAGTCCTCCCGAGTGGCTGCATCCGCTGAGAGACGGGCGCTGGTTCTCAGGTTCTCTCCGGGTGCGTCGAGAGACCATCCTCTTCGCGGGGGGTTCGCCGAAGGGCCAGCCAGAAGCCTGCATGACCCAGAGGCGTCATCCGACCTGCGCGGTTTGCCAAGAGTTGCGGGACTTCTTCTCAGGAAAGTGGCTGACGTCGGTGCGAGGCTGGGTTCGTGGTCACCGTCGACGACGTACGACGGCTCTGCCTGAGCCTCCCGCGCACGACCGAGCATCTGGTCCGGGACCGGGTGAAGTTCCGGGTCAAGCAGCTCGTCTACGTGTCGTTCTCCCGCGACGAGACGCTGATGGGCTTCGGGTTCCCCAAGGAGCAGCGGCCGTTCCTCGTGGAGAGCGACCCCGAGAAGTTCCGCATGCCGGAGCCTTCCGACCTCCGCTACAACTGGGTGGTGGCGGTGCTCGACCGCCTCGACGTCGAGGAGATGACCGAGCTGGTCACAGACGCGTGGACGATGTGCGTGCCGAGGTACGTCGCGCGGGAGTACTTCGAGGGCGGAGCCGGACCCTCGACCGGGCAGGGGTGACCAGGACGCGCCTCAGCCGACCAGGGCCTCGACGAGGGTGAAGAAGCCGAGCCCGTCGGTGCCCGGGCCGAAGCCCTCCTCCACCGCGTGCTCGGGGTGCGGCATCAGCCCGACCACGTTGCCGCGCGCGTTGCTGATCCCGGCGATGTCGCGCATCGAGCCGTTGGGGTTGACGTCCAGGTAGCGCGCGACCACCCGACCCTCGCCCTCGAGCTCGTCGAGCGTGCCGGCGTCAGCGACGAAGCAGCCCTCGCCGTTCTTCAGTGGTACGACGATCTCCTGCCCGACCTCGTACGACGCGGTCCAGGGGGTGCTGGCGCTCTCGATGCGCAGCCGCTGGTCCCGGCAGACGAACTTCATCTGCTCGTTGCGGACCAGCGCACCCGGCAGCAGGTGCGACTCGCACAGGATCTGGAAGCCGTTGCAGATGCCGAGCACGGGCAACCCCTGTTGGGCGCCGGCGACGATCTCGGTCATCAGCGGGGAGAACCGGGAGATGGCACCGCAACGCAGGTAGTCGCCGTAGGAGAAGCCGCCCGGCAGGACCACCGCGTCGACGGCCCGCAAGTCGTGGTCGCGGTGCCAGAGGGCCACCACCTCGTGACCGGCGACCCGGACCGCGCGCTGCGCGTCGACGTCGTCGAGCGAGCCCGGGAAGGTGACGACACCGATCCTCACGAGACGTGCACCTCGAAGTCCTCGATCACCGGGTTGGACAGCAGCGTCGCGGCGATCTCGTTCAGCTGCGCGAGGCGCTCGTCGGTGACCTCGCCGTCCACCTCGAGCTCGAACCTCTTGCCCTGACGGACGTCGGTGACTCCCTCGAACCCGAGCCGCGGGAGGGCGCCGTGAACGGCCTTGCCCTGCGGGTCGAGGATCTCGGGCTTGAGCATGACGTCGACGACGACTCGGGCCACGGGGCCTCCTGGTTCACGCGCCCGGTGCGGGCGCTCCATGGACGGACGCCCGAAGTCTACGGGCGCCGGCACCGGAGCCCGTGCGGGTCCGGTCCTCGGCCGGGCGACCGGGTTTCGGCGCGCCGCGGAGTGGTCGAGGCGGTCAGACCCGGTTCGTCGTGCTGCGGCGGCCACGCGGCGTACGCCGGGTGGCCCGGCCGAGCCACGGCCGCAGCACGACGGCCAGGGCGCAGAGCCCGACGGCCGCCAGCCCCCACCACATCGCCTCGACCCGAGCCGGCGCCAACGGGTCGGTGCGCGCCGCGAGCGGTGTCACCGGTGAGTCGGTCGTCGTGCCGGCGCGGGGACCGGTGGCGCCGGGCAGCGGCGGGCCAGGTCGATCGGGGTCGAGGCTCATGGTCAGCGCCGCGTAGGGCCGGATCTCCCCCCATCCGTCGACGTCGTTGCGCTCCGACATCCGCGGCCGGTCCGCAGAGGCCATGATCCGGTAGGCGATCTGGTCGGCCGACTCGTCGGGGAACCGCTCCCGCAGCTGCGCGGCCAGCCCGCTGACGAAGCCCGCGGCCCAGCTCGTGTAGGGACGGTCCTGCCCGGCGAGGCAGTCGCCGTTGGCGTGGTAGGCGATCAGCACGTTGGCCCCCGGGGCGGCCACGTCGTTCTGCGAGCCGTGGATGGACCAGTCGTCCACCGCACCGGAGGCGTTGGAGGCCGCCACCCCGATGACACCCTGGCCACCGGCCGGGTAGCGCACCTGGGTGAACGCCTCGTCCGCGGTCTGGTTGCCGCCGGAGGCGACGACGACGACGTCCTTGCGGTGGGCGAGCTCGAGGGCAGCCTTGAGCTGGGGAAGTGCGTCGTCGGTGGGTCGGGTGCTCATCGACACGTTGATCACGTCCGCGCCGTGCTGGACGGCCCAGCGGATGCCCTGCGCCATCTTCGCCGTGTCCGGCGGGAAGGGGACCGGCTCGCTGTCCGGCGACTCGTTCTGGAAGACGCGCACCGGCAGGATCTTCGCGGCGGGTGCGACACCGATCAGGGCGGACCCCTCGACGTACCGCGCGGCGACGATCCCGGCGATCCCGGTGCCGTGCCCCAGGACGTCCTCCCTCCCGGTGGGGTCGCCCGGCACGAACGACGTACCGGGAAGAACCGCCTTCCCGAGGTGCGCGTTGCCCGGGTCGACGCCCGAGTCGACCACCGCGACCGTGACCCCCTTGCCGGTGGCCAGCGACCACGACGGCGGGACGCCCAGGCTGGTCAGCGCGTACGACGAGGTGTCGACGTACTGCGTCTTACCGACCTCGCACTGGGGCGGGTCGTCGGCAGCGGCGGGCGCCGTGGTCACCGCCAGCTGGAGGCCGACCGCGGCGACGAGGGTGGCGCCACCGGTCACCGCGTGCCGGACCAGCGTCACGACTGGGTCCCGGACGCCTGCGTCGCGGCCTGCGAGGTCAGCGCCGGTCCGTCGCCGAAGAGGTCCATCCAGGCCGCGGGCACCGGGATCGGCCTCGTGTCGCCGTAGCCCAGAGCCGTCAACGCCGACGTCACGTCGCCCTTGCGTCCGACGGCGTACCGCGTCCCGGTCGCGTCCACGAGGAAGGTGGTGCCCGAGCCGATCACGCCACCGCTGGTCGCCTGGACCAGGGCGCCGTGCCCGCTGCCCACGGCACGGGAGACCCCGCCGCTGGTGGCGGTCGGTTCGTCGGAGGTGGGTGCCGCCAGCTGCACGGTCGGCGCCGCGTCCGGGGTGGTGGTCAGCAGCAGGCATGGCGCGTCGCCGCGGTCGAAGGCGGTGACGTCGTTCTCCGGCCAGTCCGAGGGGTAGGGACGCTTGCCCGGGTCGTTGACCGTGCGCACCTTGGTGATCTGGCTGCTCTGCACCTGCTGCTCGGGGATGCCGGCACCGGCGCCGGACGAGCGGTACATCGTGTAGGCGAAGTCGCTGACCGGCAGCAGCCCGCTCTTGCTCAGGACGTACGGCCGACCGTCGACCTTCACGGGGGCACCCACGGTGTCGAGCTCGGCCACGCCGGTGTCCACCTTGGAACCCTCGCCGGTGACGGTGAAGGGCTCGAGCGGCTTGCCGGGCGAGATCAGGTCCAGCCACAGGCCGGGCACCGGCTGGGCGGCCTCCCCGTCGAGCCCGAGGGCCCGCAGGGTGGCGTTGCCACGAGCGCCGTCCGGCACGGCGTACTGGTGCTCGCCGGCGATCACATAGGTCTTGTCGTCGCTGCGCGAAGTCACCACGAAGGCACCGTTCGCGCTCGGCTCGGCCTGCGCGCGAGGCTGGATGCTCACCTTGACGCCCTGGTTGGCGTTGGTGCACGCCGTCCACCCGCTCTGCGTCAGGTTGGCCTTGGTGGGCAGCAGGTCCGGCGCGCCGGGGATGCCGATGGTGGCACCCTGCGGCTGCTCGGCGATCTTGTCGTCGGGCACGAAGTTGACGTCGAACTTGCCCTCGGTGCCGAGGATCAGCCGGGCCGACGTGGTGTTGATGACGGGGTAGAGCGTGCCCCGGTAGGCGACGAACCGAGAGCCGCTCTCCTTGCCGACGACCAGACCGTTCTGCTGCCAGTCCTTGGGCAGGCTCGGCTTGAGCACCGGAGACACCGCGGCACCGGCCACGACGAGGGCAGCGAGCACCAGCCCGCCCACCAGGGTGCGCCCGTAGCGCACCGGCTCGACCTCGCGGCCGCCCGGAGCGCCGCTGACGAAGGCGGTGATCAGGCGGCGGCGGTTGAAGGAGTGCGCCTCAACCAGGTCCTTCTTGCTCGACATGCGTCCTTCGTCACTGTCCGTGACCCGTCACCGGGTCGGTTCGCCACGTTCGTTGCGGGAAGCGAACGGCCGAGGTATGCGGGCACCGGTCCGGCGCCCGCACACCTCGGAGCCGTCAGGCCCGGTGCCGCGCCAACCGGCGCGGACGGACCAGGAGGGCACCCGCGGCCAGCAGCCCGAAGCCCATGACCAGCAGACCCTGGGAGTTCGCCGGAGCACCGGTGTCCGGGAGCGTGGCCCCGGCGCTCGTGGCCGGCGACGCGGTCACCGTGGTGGCGTCGACACCCTGGATGGTGGCGGTGCAGATCGCCGGGTCACCGCAGGCGGTGGTGCCGGGCGCCGTCGACCCGGTCGAGGCGCCGGGCACCGTACCCTCGGCGCCCGAGCCGTTGCTGCCGAATGCGCCAGCGGCCTCCGGACCACGGCCCCCTCCGTGGTAACCGCCGCTGGTGCCGCCCGTGGTGCCGCCGGTACTGCCTCCGGAAGTACCGCCCGTGCTGCCGTCACCGCCGGTGTTGCCGTTGTCGCCACCGCCCGTGTCGCCACCGCCCGTGTCGCCACCGCCCGTGTCGCCACCGCCCGTGCCGCCGCCGGTGTCGCCGCCGGGGAGACAACCCGCCGGGTCCGTCAGCGGGTCACACTCGTCGCCGCCACCGGGCAGGCACTGGTTCGGGTCGGTCGTGGGGTCGCACTCGTCGCCCCCGCCACCGCCGGGCAGGCAGCCCGCCGGGTCCGTCAGCGGGTCACACTCGTCGCCGTTCCCGTTACCGCCGTCGCCGTTCCCGTTACCGCCGTCGCCGTTCCCGTTACCGCCGTCGCCGTTCCCGTTACCGCCGTCGCCAGGCAGACATCCGGTGGGATCGGTGAGGTCACAGCTGTCCGCCGCGGCCACCACTCCCGCCGGTGCAAGGCGGGCCGTCCCGGCCTTCACGTCCGTCTTGACCTCGGCAGCCTTCTGCTCAGCGAGGTCGTCCTCGAGGCAGCTGCGGAAGCGCTGGGGCGCGTCGATCCCCTTGCACTGCTTGGGGACCGAGGCGTTCTTGCCGAGGACGTCATCCGCGATGCCGGCGAGCCTGGCGTCGTTCGCCTGTCGCTCGGCCGTCGCGTCGTCCTTCTTGGTCTCACCCTTCGTGGGGGCGGCCGAGGACGCCCCGTTCTGGCCGGAGTCGGCAGTGGTCACCGAGGACAGGGTCGTGTCCGTCGTTCCGTCGGCGGTGCCGACGTCTGCGAGGGAGGGCGCCGCAAAGCCGACGAGCAGCAGTCCCCCGGTGAGCATTCCAACTGCGGTCAGTCTGCGACCGTTTCTCATGTTTCCCCTTCTCGTGGTCGGTGTCCGACCTCTTGCTGTGACTGGTGCTGAATCAGATGGTTCTGTGGTGCCGACCCGAGAATGTCCGCATTGTTCCCCGGACGATCACGATCCAACCGCCCCGACGAGACCGATCGCGAAGACCAGCAGAGGCAGCATCGCGACGAGGGCGACGAGCTCGCAGACGTCCCCCAGCCGGCCGCGTCGCACGGAGGGCGACATCGGCACGAGCGTGAAGACGAGCAGGACCGCGCCGGTGACGGCCAGCACGAGAGCCAGGGCCACGTGCCACTCGGGCCGCTCGACGATGACGCTCACCGCGACCGCGGCGAGGCCGGCCACCCCGCACACCAGGCCCGAGGCGACCTCGGTGCCCACGCGGTACTGGCGGGTGCGCAGCATCAGCACGATGCATGCGCAGATCACGACCAACGTCCCGGTCACTCCCCGGCTGACGGCGAGCGGGCTGACCAGCACGATGAGCAGCCCCACCGTGGAGGTGACCGCGAGCAGGATCTCGTGCCCGAGCCGCGCGTCCTTGCGGACCTTCTCGGACTGGACGTCGCGAGGCTCGGCGGTGATGTCCGCATGGGTGTGCGCCTGTTCGACGCGGGTCGTGGTGGCCCCGAGCGCGAACCAGGGCAGGGCGCTCCCGGCCACGACCGCGAGGACCAGGGCGACCAGGTAGACCGACCCCGCGGAGAAGGTGGAGACGGTCAGCACCCCGCTGGCGGCCGCGACGACCGCGCCCACTGCGACGGCGGGCAGCATCAGCGCCCGGCGCTCGACCAGCCCTACCGTGCAGATCAGCCCCACCAGGACTGCCCCGGCCCCGGCGACCGCGAACGGCGCCTCGAGCAGCGGTCCCGCCGGCATCACGGTGAGCCCACAGACCACGGCGTAGGCCACCGCGGCCCAGCCGAGCGTGACGGCGGCCTCGTGCTCGGCCTGGACCCGCGCGAGGACGAGCGACGACGCCAGCAGCACCAGCGCGGCGACGCCGGCGGCGGCACCGGCCACCGCGTCAGGTCGTTGCAACGCCAGGGCCAGGGCGCCGAGCCCGAGCAGCAGCGCGGCCGAGGTCAGGGCCGTACGTCGACCGGCGGCCGGTTCCCACGGCCGCATGTCGTTCTCGACGGCGTCCGCCATCGCCTCGACGATGTCGTCGTAGATGCGCGGGGGCTCCTCGTCGACGCCGGAGGCGATGGTGAGCACGCCGCCGTCCTCCACGCCCTGGAACGTCAGCCCGGCGTCGCCGGACAGCCGGCGTCCGTCCGAGGTGAGCAGGGAGTACCCGGCGTAGGCGGTCTGCGGGTCGAGCACACCGACCGCCCGGACCAGCTCCGGCAGGAGCTCGGCCACCGGGAGCGCACCAGGCAGGGCCAGGTCGACCCGGCGCTCGCCGGCGACCACCGACACCCGCACCAGCCCGGCACTGCCGGTCAGGGTCTGCGTCACCGGATCACGTCCGGCCCGGACTCGTCGTCGTCGAGCCAGGCGTCGTCGTCCTCGAAGACCATGGACTTGCGCTTGGTTGCCTTGTCGTCCTTGCCGCTGCCGGTCGAGCCGCCCGTGCCGCTGCCGCGTCCGGCTGCACCTTCGGCAGTCGCACCGCGACCACCCGGGCGCATGCCGGCCGAGGACCGGCTACCGCGACCTGCGGCCGCCTCCTCCTCGGCAGCCGAGGCGTAGCGGCCGGAGGACCCCCGACCGGCGCCGGAGGAACCGCTCCCGCCGGCGGTGCCGTTGCTCCCCGGCATCATCGCGCTGCGGCCGGCACCGCTCGCGCCCGTGCCGCTGGTGCCGCTCGCCGGCGTGGCGCCGAGCACCCCGCCCTTCCCGGCACTCCCGACGCTGCCGAGGGTGCCACGGGCCGCGCCACCGACCGCCGAGGTCGGCGAGCCCGACGCGCCACCGATCGGACCGGCCAACCCGCCGAGCCGGCCGGCGACCGCGCCGCCGGCCGAGGAGGCACCGCCACGGATCGCGCCGAGGGCGCCGCCGGCGCCGCCGAGCATCCCGGCCAGCCCACCGACCGCGCCGCCGGCCAGGCTGCCGGTGGAGCCGCCCATGCCGGGCTGGATCGTGGGCGTGCCAGAGGTTCCGAGCGCGGGGCCACCGATGGTGCCGGGGACCCCGCCGCCGACCACGCCGTCGGCCGTCGGCCCATCGTGGGTCGGAAGTCCCGGAACCTGTCCGAAGTGCGCGGTGGGCACGTGGCCGAACCCGAGGGTGGCTCCCCCGACCAGACCCGCGCCGGTGCCGCCGGAGACCTCCGCTGCGTGCACGTGGGTGCCACTCGTACTGGTGGAGTAGGGCCCGACCGGGCTGGTGGACCCGCCGCCGGATGTGGTGCTCCGGATCGGCTGGGGGTCGAGGGGTGGGGACCCGCCGGAGTCCCGCTGACGCGTCGCCGGAGCCGCGTCGCTCATCATCTTCTGCGCGTCCGAGAGAGAAGAGGTCAGCGAGGCGTACGCCGCGCCCGCCTGCGTCTCGCGGGCGCTGACCGCACTGTTGTGCTGGGCCGCCAGCCGGATGTAGTGGACCTCCTGCTCGGGGGAGATCGCACCGGTGGCGTCCGGCTCGGGCGAGCTCGGCATCGGGGGCGGGACCGGCAGGTTGTTGTAGGCCTGCTTGGCGTCCTTCAGCCCGTCTCCCGCGAGGTTCAGGCTGGCCGAGGCGGTGCGCATCCGCTCCTCGTTGCGCCGAACGTTGGAGCTGAGGCTCGTGAACGCAGTCGTCGCGGCCGTGGCGTCCTTGCCGGACCAGGCCGCCGCGATCTCCGCCTTGGCCGAGTCGATCTGGTCGGCCACCGCCTTCAGGCCGTCAGCTGCCTTCGTCCACGTGCCGGCGGCACGGTAGATCTCGGCAGGATGAGCGCTGGTCACCTTCTCCAGCCTGGCCTCGTTGGGACCACCCATGGTTCACACACCCTTCGCGTTGTCGTCGGTCGCCACCTGGCGACTCCCCCGTTTGCTGATCGTCACCGCGCCTGCTGCCAGGGCTGCCAGCACCACCAGGGCCCCGCCTACGAGGACCCCTCCCGACACTCCTCCGTCGTCGTCGCTCCCACCGGACGCATCCGCCGCAGCGGGGCTCGTCGCCCCGGACGGCGCCGGCGAGCTGTCGCTCGACGGGTTCCCGCTCGCCGGGGCCGCCGCACCCCGGACGCTGGCCGGGAAGTCTCGCACGGCCTTGTGCGGCCCGCCGAGCAGCGGGTTCACGTCCGGCCACTCGGTCGGGTCGTGGCTCAACATCTCCTGCACCGAGACGATGCCGAACCCGAAGTACTTGTCCCACTTGTACGGCCGCGTCCCGCCGGTGTCGTGCACCAGGGTCTGGATCAGCTGGTTGCCGGTGGCGTCGGGATACTTCGACTTCACCAGGGCCAGCGCACCGGCCACGATCGCCGTCGCGTCCGACGTACCGGTCCGGATCTGGTCCGATACCCAGCCCCGGCCTGGCTGGTAGGCCCCGTTGGTCACGTCGACCCCGGGCGCGGAGATGACCGGGAACTCCTGGTACCGGGTGCTCAGGTAGGGGGCCGGGTTGTACGCCCACGGCTTCGCCCGACGGTCCACGGCGTTCACGCCCACGACGCCCGGGAACCCAGCGGGCATCTCGACCTGGCCCTTGAAGGAGTCACGGCTGTCACCGGTGGAGGCCACGACCGGCACGCCCATCGCCAGCACCTGCGGGATGTACTTGCTGAAGTCACCACTGGTGCCGATCGAGATGGAGATGACGTCCGCGCCCTCCTTCGCGGCACGTACCATCAACGCGCCCATCTGGAACTCGTCGCAGTCGATCCGCTCGGTCGACGGGTTGTAGTCGGCCGAGTAGAACCGGAGCTTCACGTCCGGCGCGACCCCGAGGACGCCGCGTCCACCGGCTGCGTTGCCGTGTCCCTGACCGGCGATCAGGGTCGCCATCGCGGTGCCGTGGTCGGACGACGCGCCCCGAACCGGCTTCTCCTGGTGCCCGTTGCAGTCGGTCCTCAGCTCGATGTCTGCACCCCGCAGGTCGGGCACCGAGGGGTCGAGCCCGGTGTCGATCAGCGCGACGGTGACGCCCTTGCCGGTCGTCTCCCGGTGCGCAGCCGGCAGGTGCATGGCGTCGAACCACCACGCGTCCAACCGCTGGACGGTCGGCGAGACCACCGCCGGCCGACCGGCCCGGGACACCGGGTCCGCATGCGCAGCCGACGCGACGGCAAGCGGCAGCACGCTGCCCAGCAGCGCGCCGCCCAGCGCGAGGAGAGCGCGTCGGCGAGGTGCGCGCCGGCGCGAACGGTCGATGCTCATGGTCGCGAGGTCCGGGTCAGTAGGTCGTGCCGTCTGCGGGCGGCGGGGTCGTGGGGGCGGGCCGGGTCGGTGCCTGCGGCGCCGCGGGCTCGTGCTGCGGCGGGGTGGTCCCCGAGTCGGCCGGGTGCGGCTCGCCGCCGCCGTGCGAGGTCCGGAGGTTGTCGCCCTGCTCCTGGCGACCCTGCTCGTAGCTCTGCTCGGAGTGGAACTCGTGGTCGCCCTCGTAGGCCCGCCCGAGGGACAGCAGCGCCGCGTGCGCGGCGTCGTCGGTGTTCTCGTGGGCCTTCATCGAGTCGAGCAGCCGCTGCCGGAACTCCTTGAGGTCGGCGATGACGCCGTCGACTGTCTCGACGAACACCTGGTGCGCGGCCTGGTGCTGCTGGGCCAGCTCCTGGGCCAGCGGCACCTCACTGAAGCTGCTGGTGTCCGGGGTGAAGCTGCGAAACTCGCTCGTGGACGAGGTCACCTCGTCCTCCGCCCCCGGCAGCTTGGCGTTGGCGATCGCGGTCACCCGGTCGATGGCGACATCGACGATTCCCACGGCCTCGGTCAGAGCGACACCGTCCAACATGGTTCATACCCCCTTGTGAGCCTGCGTGGAGCCGGGCGCAGGACGCCCGGCTCCACGTTGCCGGCTCTCTGCAGAGCCGACGGTGTCCGGATCAGCCCCAGCGGGACTGGTTCTGGTTCTCGGTGGACTGGTAGTCGCTGTTCGACGAGGTCACGGCGGTGCCGATCTCGGCGAGCAGCGCCTTCATGTCGGCCATGCCCTGGTCCCACTTGGCCTTGGCCTGCTGGTACGACGCGGACGCCGCGCCGGTCCAGTCGGAGCGAAGCGGAGCGAGCTCGGACTCGAGGGCGTCGAGCCGGCCCTCGATCTGGTTGGCGGAAGCCTGGATGTCGGCCGCGGCCGCGTCCAGGCCGCCGAAGTTGACCTTCAGCTCTCCTGCGTTCATGTTCTGGTTCCCCTGTTTCGTCGAGTCGGTCGTCGTCAGCCGAGACGGCCGGACAGCTTGCTGAACGACGACTGCTGCGCCTCGTCGTTGGCGTTGTAGGTCTGCTCCGACGAGCGGAGGTTGGCCTCGAACTCGTTCAGCGCGGAGATGATCTTGCGCGCGTCCTCGTCCCACCGGACCATCACCTGCTGGAAGGCGGACGAACCCGCGCCGCGCCACTGGGCACCGATACCCGACAGCTTGCCCCTCAGACCGCTGAGCTGCTGGTCCAGGTCACCCCGAGCGGACGACACCATCTGTGCGCCCCGCGTCAGTGCCTGGTCTTGCTTGGTTACCTCGCCGGCCATGTAGCCAGCCTCCTTTCGATCCCCCGTTCGAAGGCTCACCGCACAAGCCGGGCCCCCGCTCGAGATTGTCTGTGCGCCGGAGCGCCTGGACTTTCGCCCGAGACTTTACTTGTTGTCACCGTTTGTGACGAGGGGGGTTATTCCCCTTTGGTCAGGATGTAAACCCACGAACCATGTCGAAGAGCCCGGAAGCCAGCGGCACGGCCGCGACGACCAGCACGACCGACAGGCCCTCGACCACGTCGGCGACCCGCGCCCACCACACCGAGCGCCAGCCCCGGCCCAGGGAGACCGCAGTCATCGTGACCACCAGGGACAGCACCGCGAGGGCCGCGAACCCGACCCAGTCGGTGGTCGGCCCGAGCTCGCGGAGCAGCGCCACGCCGAGGAAGGCCAGCACCCAGGCCGCGGAGGACCGCAGCGCCACGCGCGGCAGCGTCGACCGGAACGAGCGGGCGACCAGGGACAGCCCCACGCCACCGAGTCCCACCATCGCCAGCGCGCCGACGCCCTCCAGGTCGCGAGCGGCCCGAAGCGTGAGCAGGGGGCCGGTGACGGCAACCACCACGGCGATCACGACGGTGCCGGCGGCGACCAGCCGCAGCCCGCGTCGTACGACGGAGGACACCCCGTCCAGGCGCACGATGGTGCGGCGCCGACGGCTGCCGCGCGGCTGCTCCCGTGCGGACCAGGCGGTGACCGCGAGCCGGTCGAGGTCGAGCAGCGCCTGGTCCGGCACGTCGACCACGGTGTAGGGGAGCAGGCGGGCGGCCACCACGGCGCCGCCGAAGAGCACCGCCCACAACGCCGTCGGCGAGGCGCCGAGCAGCAGCATCCCGGTCGTCAGCACCGCCAGCGTGGCACCGACCACCAGCCACACGGCGACGAGCTCGTCGTGCTCCGCGTCCAGGAAGGTGCGGGCGAGGGCCGCGAAGACCGCGGCGGCGAGTGCCGCGACGGCCAGGCCGAGCAGCAGGCCGCCCGGAGCGTGGGAGTACGCCGCCACGAACCCGGCTCCCGCCGCGAAGGCCGGGCTCGCCGCGGTGCGAGCACGTGCCGCCTGCCCGGACGCCCCGCCGAGGGGTGCCGCGCAGACCAGCGCGCTGAGCAGCAGGACGAGCAGCACGACGGTGCGCGCGACCCCGGTGCCTCCGGCCACCGCGAGCACCCCGGCGCCCGCGAGACCGCAGAGAGATGCCAGCACGAGGGCGACCGGCTGTCCGAACGCAAGCCCCGTCCTCGGGCGTACGCCGGCGCGGGCGGGACCGTCCGTGCGGGGCGCAGCCGCGTCCCGGTCGAGGGCGACCAGCACGTCACCGTGCTGCAGACCGGCCGCGTCGACGGGGCTTCCCGGGTCGAGCGGGGCACCCGCGGAGGTGGTCAGCGCCGGGTCGTCGGCGAGCCCGACGAGCTCGGCGTAGCTGTGCGCCAAGGACGCCACGTCCGCCCAGAGGGGTACGGCGAGGTCGGCCCGGCCTGCGTCACCGACCACCGTGACCCGGATCGTCGCCGAGACGATTCCTGCCGACACCTGCGACCTCCCCGTGGCTTGTGGCTTCCGACATCGGGCGACCGACGTCGGGCGACTATCATGCACGACTGGGCGTCGATTCGGACATCGAAGACATAGCGGCGCACAGCAGTCAACGGGGAGGTCATCGCTTGTCCACGACGCTGGGCCGCGGCCAGAAGCTCGAGCCGCCGACGATGCCCGGGGGCCAGATGGTCCTTCAGCCACCGCCCGAGCTCGCGCCGCACGAGGGTGCCGGCGGCGCGCTGATGATGGCCCTGCCGATGCTGGGAAGCGTCGGCTCGATCGTCTTCGTCGCGGCCGCCCAGCCCGGGGGCAAGGGCATGATCGCGGCGGGGATGTTCCTGGTCGCCACCCTCGGCTTCGTGGGGGTGAGCATCGACCGCCAGCGCAAGCAGCGCGCGGCGAAGGTGACCGGCGCCCGGCGCGAGTACCTCCAGTACCTCAGCGGCGTCCGCAAGGTGGTGCGCGAGACCGCCACCCAGCAGCGGCGGAGCCTGCTGTGGAACCACCCGTTCCCGGCCGCGCTCCCCGCGATCGCCGAGGACCGCACCCGGCTGTGGGAGCGCACGCCCGACAACCCGCACCACCTGCAGGTCCGGTACGGCCTGACGTCACAGCCGCTGGCCCTGGACCTGGTGCCGCCGGAGACCGCGCCGATCGAACAGCTGGACCCGGTCGCCGCCTCGGCGCTGCACCGCCTGCTCGTCGTGCACCGGGTGCAGCCGAACCTCCCGGCGGCACTGGACCTGCGTGCCTTCGGCCGCGTCGAGATCACCGGCGAGGCCGCCCACGTGCGGGCGCTGGCCCGGGCGATGGTGTGCTCGCTGGCCGCGTTCCACTCGCCCGACGACCTCGTGGTCGCCGTGCTCGCGAACGACGACACCGTCTCCGAGTGGGACTGGCTCAAGTGGCTCCCGCACGCGCAGAGCACCGAGGACAGCGACGCCCTCGGCCCCAGCCGGATGGTGACGACGTCCCTCGACGACCTCGCCGCGATGCTGCCCGCCGACCTGTCGGACCGCCCCCGCTTCGGGGCCGACCAGCGGCCGGCCAGCCCGCACGTCCTGGTGCTGGTCGACGGCGGCCAGCTGCCGCCGGGCAACCACCTGATCCCGGACGAGGGCGTGCACGGCGTCACCGTCCTCGACCTCCCCGAACGCTGGGAGGAGCTCGACGACCCCGCCCGGCTCCGGCTGAACATCGAGTCGAACCTGCTGCCGGACGGGCAGGCGGCCGTGACCGCCCTGCGGGTCCGCGAGGGTGCCACCCGCGCCGCCGGCGACCAGCTCGACCTCGCCAGCGCCGAGGCGTTCGCCCGCCGGCTGGCGCCGCTGCACACCACCGAGGGCCCGGTGCGCGAGGACTCGCTCTCGGGCACCCCGGACCTGCACGACCTGCTCGGGCTCAACGACGTCCGGTCCTTCGACCTGGGGGCGGCCTGGCAGCCCCGCCCGGTCCGCGACCGGCTACGCGTCCCGGTCGGTGTCGGGGACTCGGGGGCCCCGGTCTACCTCGACATCAAGGAGTCCGCCCAGCAGGGCATGGGGCCGCACGGCCTGGTCATCGGTGCCACCGGCTCCGGCAAGTCGGAGTTCCTGCGCACCCTGGTCCTCGGGCTGGCGATGACGCACTCCTCCGAGGTCCTCAACATGGTCCTCGTCGACTTCAAGGGCGGTGCGACGTTCGCCGGCCTCTCGGAGATGCCGCACGTGTCCGCGGTCATCACCAACCTCGAGAACGAGCTCACCCTGGTCGACCGCATGCAGGACGCGCTGTCGGGGGAGATGGTCCGCCGCCAGGAGCTGCTGCGCGAGGCCGGCAACTACGCGTCGGTCCGGGACTACGAGAAGGCACGGGCCGCCGGCGAGCCCCTCGACCCGTTGCCGAGCCTGTTCATCGTGGTCGACGAGTTCTCCGAGATGCTGTCGGCGAAGCCCGAGTTCATCGACCTGTTCGTCGCCATCGGGCGGCTCGGCCGCTCCCTCGGGCTGCACCTGCTCCTCGCGTCGCAGCGGCTGGAGGAGGGACGCCTGCGCGGCCTGGAGAGCCACCTGTCCTACCGGATCGGTCTGCGGACCTTCTCCAGCGCCGAGTCCCGCGCGGTGCTCGGCGTCCCGGACGCCTACGAGCTGCCGCCGGTCCCCGGCCTGGGCTACCTCAAGCCCGACCAGTCCACGCTGCTGCGCTTCAAGGCCGCCTACGTGTCCGGACCGCCGCCGCGGCTGTCCGGGTCGGCGGCCTCCCGCGCCGGCGTCCGGGCGCGCAGCATCCTGCCGTTCACGGTGGGACACGTGCTGGCGCCGCGGGACGAGGAGCCCGAGCAGCTCGAGCCGGTCGTCGCCTCGGTGGACGCCGCCGCGGACACCCGGTCCGTGCTCGACATCGCCGTGGACCGGATGCTCGGCCAGGGCGTGGAGGCGCACAAGGTGTGGCTGCCCCCGCTCGACGTGCCGGACACGCTGGACAGCCTCATGCCCGACCTCGTCGAGGACCCCGAGCTCGGTCTGGTCTCCCCGTCGTGGCGGGCCCGCGGTGGGCTCGACGTACCGCTGGGCATCGTGGACCGGCCGCGTGAGCAGCGCCGCGACGTCATGCGGGTCAACCTCGCCGGGGCCGGCGGGCACGTCGCGGTGGTCGGCGGTCCGCGCAGCGGCAAGAGCACCCTGCTGCGCACGATCGTGTCCAGCCTCGCGCTGACCACGACCCCCAACGAGTCGCAGTTCTACGTGCTCGACTTCGGCGGTGGCACGTTCGCGCCGATGACCGAGCTGCCGCACGTGTCCGGTGTCGCCACCCGCTCCGAACCCGACGTCGTACGCCGGGTCGTCGCCGAGGTGCAGGGCGTGGTGGACCGCCGCGAGGCCTACTTCCGGCGCGAGGGCATCGACTCGATCGAGACCTACCGGGCGCGACGCCGCCAGGGGACCGCGGACGACGGGTACGGCGACGTGTTCCTCGTCGTGGACGGCTGGAGCACGCTGCGCGCGGACTTCGACGAGCTGGAGCTCGAGCTGCAGGCACTCGCCCAGCGGGGCCTCACGTTCGGTCTGCACCTGGTCGCCGGCGCCGCCCGCTGGGCGGACTTCCGGGCCGCGGTGCGCGACATCTTCGGCACCCGGCTCGAGCTGCGCCTCGGTGACCCGAACGACTCCGAGGTGGACCGCAAGCTCGCGCAGCTGGTGCCGAGCGGCCGCCCCGGTCGCGGCCTGGTGACCGCCAAGCTGCACTTCCTCGCCGCCCTGCCCCGCATCGACGGCCGGCCCGACGTCAACGGCGTGGGCGTCGGCGTCGAAGACCTGGTCGAGCGGTCGCGGAAGGCCTGGGGCGGCAGCCAGGGTCCGAAGCTGCGCCTGCTGCCCGACCGGATCGACCTGTCCCGGCTGCACGAGCAGGTGCTGGCCGGCGGCGAGCCGGTCGACCGGGCGATCTACCTCGCGATCGACGAGCGCGACCTGGCGCCGGTGTCCTTCGACATCGACCGCGAGCCGCACCTGCTGACGTTCGGGGACAGCCGCTCCGGCAAGAGCGCCCTGCTGCGGACCTACACGCGGGAGGTCATGCGCACCCGGTCGGCCAAGCAGGCGCAGATCGTGGTGGTCGACTACAGGCGCTCGCTGCTCGGCGAGATCCCGGACGAGTACCAGCTGCACTACCTGACCAGCGCGACCCAGTCCGAGCCGGCGATCGCCGAGCTCGCGGCCTACCTCCAGCAGCGCCTGCCCGGTCCGGACGTCACCCCCGAGCAGCTGCGCAACCGGTCCTGGTGGACCGGTGCCGAGGTCTTCGTGGTCATCGACGACTACGACCTGGTCGCGACCCAGTCCGGCTCGCCGGTGCTGCCGCTGGTGCCGCTGCTGGCCCAGGCCCGCGACGTGGGCCTGCACGTCGCGCTGGCTCGCCGCTCGGGCGGTGCCGCGCGGGCGCTGTACGAGCCGATGATCCAGGGCCTGCGGGACCTGGCCATGCCGGGCGTGCTGCTCTCCGGAAGCCCGGACGAGGGACCGCTGATCGGGACGGCCAAGCCGCGCAAGTCCGTGCCCGGCCGGGCCCAGCTGGTCACCCGCGACCGCGGCGTCGAGGTCGTGCAGACCGCCTGGACGGACCCGTCGCTCTAGCTCGTCGAGGAGGGGCCTCGACGAGCTCGACCGGTCAGGGTGCTCAGAACGTCCGGCCGGTGAGCCGCTCGTAGGCCTCGACGTAGCGCGAGCGGGTGCGCTCGACGACCTCGTCCGGCAGCGGCGGCGGGGCCTCCCCCGAGCCGCGGTCCCAGCCGCTCTCCGGCGAGGTCAGCCAGTTGCGGACGATCTGCTTGTCGTAGGACGCCTGGGGGCGGCCCGGCGTCCAGTCGTCGGCCGGCCAGAACCTCGACGAGTCGGGGGTGAGCACCTCGTCGGCGAGCACGATCGTGCCGTCCGGGCGGGCCCCGAACTCCAGCTTCGTGTCGGCCAGGATGATCCCCCTGTCCCGGGCGATGCCCTCCGCCCGGGCGTAGACCTGCAGCGTCAGGTCGCGCAGGTGGGCGGCCACCTCGGCGCCGACCTCGCCGGCCACCGCGTCGTACGACACGTTCTCGTCGTGGTCCCCGATCGCGGCCTTGGTGGCCGGGGTGAACACCGGTTCCGGCAGGCGGCTGCCGTCCTCGAGACCTGCGGGCAGCGCGATGCCGCAGACCTCGCCGGTGGCCCGGTAGTCGAGCAGCCCGGAGCCGGTGAGGTAGCCGCGAGCGACGCACTCAACGGCGTACATGTCGAGGCTCTCGCAGACCACGGCCCGCCCCTTCACCTGCGGGGGTACGTCGACCGACAGCACGTGGTTCGGGACCAGGTCGGCCAGCTGCTCGAACCACCACAGCGACATCTGCGTCAGCACGACGCCCTTGTCGGGGATCGTGGTCTCGAGGACGAAGTCGAACGCGGAGATCCGGTCGCTGGCCACCATCAGCAGCCGGCCGTCGCCGTACCGGTAGAGGTCGCGCACCTTGCCGGAGTGCAGATGCTCGGCGCCCTCGATCCGAGGGGCGGGAGGGATGCCGTGGGTGCCTGCGCTCATGGCGACGAGCGTAGTGCGAGGGGCAGCGGTCCCCGCGCCTGCGTCGACGGGGCGGACGGGCCGGGGACGCAGGCGTCGGTAGCATCGCCTCCTCGCCCGCACCAGACGAGAGGAACCGCATGCCCGAGTCAGCAGAAGAGGTCTACGCCCGGGTCGTCGCGCAGGTCGGGGTGGACGGCCGGCTGCCGATGCCGCCCGTCGGCGAGTGGGACATCTTCCCGTGGGAGGGCGAGATGGTGCCCAAGGTCGTGCAGCCACCCCTGGAGGCGGAGGCGCCGCGCTGGGGCGAGGGCGAGAAGCCGTGCTCGTGCCGCGACGGCGAGCCGGCGAACGCGATCTGGCGCAACGAGCGCTGGGTCGTGACGACCACCGAGAAGCCGACCGGCCTGCCGTTGATGCTGTTCCTGCACACCCGCGAGCACCTCGACTTCGACGAGATGGACGACGACCTGGCCGCCGAGTTCGGCCGGGTGACGAGCTGGCTGCACCGGATCATGGCGCACCTGCCGAACATCGGCCGGGTGCACGTGAGCAAGTGGGGCGACGGGGGCTCGCACCTCCATGTCTGGTTCATCGCGCGGACGGCGCGACTGCCGCACATCCTGGGCTCGTTGGCCGTGGAGTGGAACGAGATGCTGCCGCCCGGACCGGAGGACGTCTGGCGAGCCGACCTGCGGCACGTGGCCAGCCGGCTGGCCACGCACGACGGCGAGGCCCTGGTCTGAGCTCCGACGGGTTCATCCGGGTCCGCGGCGCCCGCGAGCACAACCTGGTCGGCGTGGACGTCGACGTCCCCCGGGACGCCTTCGTGGTCGTCACCGGCGTGTCCGGGTCCGGCAAGTCCTCGCTCGCGTTCGGCACGATCTACGCCGAGGCGCAGCTGCGCTACTTCGAGTCGGTGGCGCCGTACGCCCGGCGGCTGCTGCAGCAGGTCGGCGCGCCGGCGGTCGGCGAGATCACCGGGCTGCCCCCGGCGGTCGCGCTGCGCCAGTCCCGCGGCGTCCCCACCGCCCGCTCGACCGTCGGCACCCTCACCACGCTGTCCAACTCGCTGCGGATGCTGCTCTCGCGGGCCGGGAGCTACCCGCCCGGCGCCGACCGGCTGGACTCGGACGGCTTCTCCCCGAACACCCCGGCCGGCGCGTGCCCCGAGTGCCACGGGCTCGGACGCGTGCACCGGGCCACCGAGGCCTCGCTCGTGCCGGACCCGTCGCTGAGCATCCGGGACCGCGCCATCGCGGCCTGGCCCGGCGCCTGGCAGGGCAAGAACCTGCGGGAGATCCTCGCGACGCTGGGGTACGACGTCGACCGGCCCTGGCGCGAGCTGCCCCAGGCCGACCGCGACTGGATCCTGTTCACCGACGAGCAGCCGGTCGTCACCGTGCACGCGGAGCGGGAGGCGCACCGGATCCAGCGGCCCTACCAGGGCACCTACCAGAGCGCGCGCCGCTACGTGCTGCAGACGCTCGCGAACACCCGGAGCGCCACGCTGCGGCGCCGGGTGCTGCAGTACGTCGACGTGGCCCCGTGCCCGCAGTGCCACGGGACGGGACTGCAGGCCCGGGCCCTGGCGGTGACGTTCGCGGACCGGTCCATCGCCGACCTCACCGGCCTGCCGCTCACCGGGCTGGCCGAGGTGCTGCGCGGGGCCGGCGGCACCGGCGTCGCCGCCACCATCGCGGCCGACCTGCTCGACCGGATCGAGGTGCTCACCGAGCTCGGGCTGGGCTACCTCAGCACCGCCCGCGCGACGCCGACCCTGTCCGCCGGTGAGCTGCAGCGGCTCCGGCTGGCGACCGCGCTGCACTCGAACCTGTTCGGCGTGCTCTACGTCCTCGACGAGCCGTCCGCCGGGCTGCATCCCGCGGACACCGAGCCGTTGCTCGGGGTGCTGGCGCGGCTGCGTGCCGCGGGCAACTCGCTGCTCGTGGTCGAGCACGACGTCGAGGTGATGCGGCAGGCGGACTGGCTCGTCGACGTCGGGCCGGGTGCGGGCACGCGCGGGGGCCGGGTGCTGCACAGCGGCCCGGTCGCCGGGCTGGCGGACGTGACCGACTCGGCCACCCGGCCGTACCTGTTCTCCCCCGCCGCGGGGACGGACCGTGCGCTGCGGACGCCGGGCTGGACGTTGTCCCTGCGCGGCGTGACGCTGCACAACCTGAAGGACCTCGACGTCGACCTGCCGATGGGGGTCTTCACCGTGGTCACCGGTGTTTCCGGGTCGGGCAAGTCGACGCTGGTCACGCAGGTGCTCGCCGACGCCGTACGGTCCCGCCTCGGCGCCGACCGGTTCGTCGGTGTGCCGGCGGTCGACGACGAGCCGGACGACGCCGGGACCGCCGACCAGGCCGTCGCCGACGTCCGTGCCGCCCCCCGCCTGGCCGCGGTCGACGGCCTGGAGCCGATCACCCGGCTGGTGCTGGTGGACCAGCGCCCGATCGGCCGGACCCCGCGCTCCAACCTGGCCACCTACACCGGTCTCTTCGACGGGGTCCGCTCGCTCTTCGCCGCCACCGACACGGCGCGGCAGCGGGGGTACGCCGCCGGCCGCTTCTCGTTCAACGTCGCGGGTGGTCGCTGCGAGAACTGCCAGGGCGAGGGCTTCGTCGCCGTCGAGCTGCTGTTCCTGCCCGGCAGCTACGCTGCCTGCCCGGTGTGCGAAGGGGCGCGCTACAACCCCGAGACGCTGGAGGTGCGCTACCGCGACCGGAACGTCGCCGAGGTGCTGGCGATGACCGTCGACGACGCGGCCGGGTTCCTCGCCGACGTACCCGCGGTCGCGCGCAGCCTGGAGACGCTGCGCGCGGTGGGCCTGGGCTACCTCACGCTCGGCCAGCCCGCCACCGAGCTGTCCGGAGGCGAGGCCCAGCGGATCAAGCTGGCGACCGAGCTGCAGCGTGCCCGTCGCGGGCACACGCTCTACGTGCTCGACGAGCCGACGGCGGGCCTGCACCCGGCCGACGTCGCGCTGCTCACGAGCCAGCTGCACGACCTGGTCTCCGCGGGGAGCTCGGTGGTGGTCGTCGAGCACGACCTGGGCGTCGTCGCCGGCGCCGACTGGGTCATCGACCTGGGTCCGGGTGGCGGCGACGACGGCGGCCGGGTGGTCGCGGCCGGGACACCCGCGCAGGTGGCCGCCTCCACGACGAGCCGCACGGCGCCGTACCTCGCGGCCCATCTCGCCCGGCGCCCGCGCTGACGGGGTCCGGTCGCCCGGAAGTGGCCGACGGCTGCAGCGTCGTACGGCGTGTCGGTGCAGCGAGAGGCCACAACCGGGCCGGGCTCAGAGGATGGCGCCGGGGGTGTACGACGCGGCCTCGGGGTGCGCCTTCGCGACCTCGTCGACCGCTCGTACGACGGCCTGCACCTGGTCGACCGCGGCACCGGTGAAGGTGATCGGGTCGGCGACCAGCGAGGCCAGCTGCTCCTCGGTGAGGCCCAGCCGTTCGTCGGCGGCGAGCCGCTCGAACACGTCGTTCTCGGCCTGTCCCTGGCGCATCGCGAGCGCCACCCCGACGGCGGCCTCCTTGATCGCCTCGTGCGCGACCTCGCGACCGACGCCGTTGCGCACCGCCGCCATCAGCACCTTGGTGGTGGCCAGGAACGGCAGGTAGCGGTCGAGCTCGCGCTGCACCACGGCCGGGAACGCCCCGAACTCGTCGAGCACGGTCAGGAACGTCTGGAACAGTCCGTCGCAGGCGAAGAACGCGTCGGGCAGCGCGACGCGGCGTACGACGGAGCAGGAGACGTCGCCCTCGTTCCACTGGTCGCCGGCGAGCTCGCCGACCATCGACAGGTAGCCGCGCAGCACCACGGCGAGACCGTTCACCCGCTCGCAGGAGCGGGTGTTCATCTTGTGCGGCATCGCCGAGGAGCCGACCTGGCCCTCCTTGAACCCCTCGGTGACCAGCTCGATGCCGGCCATCAGGCGGATCGTGGTGGCGAGGTTCGACGGGCCGGCCACGACCTGGACGAGCGCGGAGACCACGTCGAAGTCGAGCGAACGGGGATAGACCTGGCCGACGCTGGTCAGCACGCGCTCGAAGCCGAGGTGGGTGGCGACCCGCTGCTCGAGGTCGGAGAGCCGGGCGGTGGACCCGTCGAGCAGGTCCAGCATGTCCTGGGCGGTGCCGACCGGGCCCTTGATGCCGCGCAGCGGGTAGCGCACCAGGAGGTCCTCGAGCCGGTCGA
The DNA here is from genome assembly GCA_963810035.1 of uncultured Actinomycetota bacterium. GTDB lineage: Bacteria > Actinomycetota > Actinomycetes > Propionibacteriales > Nocardioidaceae > Nocardioides_B. Next base: position 516,072 of record CAWEMA010000013.1, on the reverse strand, counting down.
GACCGACCAGCATCTCGTCGGCGACGGTCGCGAACCGCTTGCCCAGCGTGGTCGCCTGGGCCGCCACGTTGTGCGAGCGGCCGGCCATCACCAGCGACTCGTGCTCGGAGGCGAGGCGGGCGAGCCGGACCAGCGCGGCCACGACCCGGTCGCGCACCAGCACCAGCGACGCCCGGATCTGCAGCTGCTCGACGTTCTCGGTGAGGTCGCGGGAGGTCATCCCCTTGTGGATGTGCTCGTGCCCGGCGAGCGCGCAGAACTCCTCGATGCGCGCCTTCACGTCGTGCCGGGTGACCCGTTCGCGGGCCGCGATCGAGGCGAGGTCGACCTGGTCCACGACCGCCTCGTAGGCCTCGACGACGCCGTCGGGTACGTCGACCCCGAGGTCGCGCTGCGCCTTGAGCACCGCGATCCAGAGCTGCCGCTCCAGCACGATCTTGTGCTCGGGCGACCAGATCCGGACCAGGTCCTCGGCGGCGTAGCGGTGCGCGAGGACGTTGGGGACCGTGGGTGACGTCATGGCTCAGACTCCTGCGGCGATGTCGGTGCGGTGGTGGCTGCCGTCGATCCGGATCGCGTCGACGCCCACGTAGGCCTTGGCCCGGGCCTCGGCGACGTCCGCGCCGACGGCGGTGACCGCGAGCACCCGGCCGCCGGAGGTGACGACGTGCCCGTCCCCGTTGGACGCGGTCCCGGCGTGCAGGACCTCGACGCCGTCCTCCCGCTCGGCTTCGGCCAGGCCGTGGACCGGGTCGCCCGTGCGGGGCTGGGCGGGGTAGCCGTGGGCGGCGACGACCACGGCGACCGCCGCCCCGTCGTACCAGGTGAGCGGACCGAGCTCGTCGAGCCGTCCCTCGGCCGCGGCCTTGAGCAGCACGCCGAGCGGCGAGGCGAGCAGGGCCAGCAGCGGCTGGGTCTCGGGGTCGCCGAAGCGGGCGTTGAACTCCACGACCCGGACCCCGCGCCGGGTGAGGGCGAGCCCGGCGTACAGCAGCCCCGCGAACGGCGTGCCGCGGCGGGCCATCTCGTCCACGGTCGGCCGGAGCACCCGCTCGGTCACCTCGGCGACCAGCCCCTCGGGCGCCCAGGGCAGCGGGGTGTAGGCGCCCATGCCGCCGGTGTTGGGGCCGGCGTCGCCGTCCAGGGCGCGCTTGAAGTCCTGCGCGGGCAGCAGGGGTACGACGGACGTGCCGTCGGTGATCGCGAACAGGGACACCTCGGGGCCGTCGAGGTACTCCTCGATGACCACGCGCTCACAGGCGGTGGCGTGCGCGAGGGCCTCGGCCCGGTCGGAGGTGACCACGACGCCCTTGCCCGCGGCGAGACCGTCGTCCTTGACCACGTAGGGCGCACCGAAGGCGTCGAGCGCGTCGGCCGCCTCGGCGGCGTTCGTGCACACATGCGCGAGCGCGGTCGGCACGTCGGCGGAAGCCATCACCTCCTTGGCGAAGGCCTTCGACCCCTCCAGCCGCGCGGCCTCCGCCGACGGGCCGAAGCAGGCGATGCCCTGGCCGCGTACGACGTCGGCGACCCCGGCCACGAGAGGCGCCTCGGGACCGATCACCACCAGGTCCACGCCGAGCTCCTTCGCGAGGGCGGCCACCGCGTCGCCGTCGACCGGGTCGACGTCGCGCAGCACGGCCACCGCGGCCATGCCCGGGTTGCCCGGCGCGGCGTACACCTCGGTGACGTTCGGGTCCCGCGCGAGCGCCAGCGTGAGCGCGTGCTCGCGGCCGCCGGCGCCGATGACGAGTACCTTCACGTGCTCACCTCTCGATTCGTCTGCGACCGCCCCACGGACAACCCTGCTAGGCCGCGGGCGAGTCGCGCAGCACGATGGACTCCTCGCGGCCCGGACCGACGCCGACCCCCCAGAACGGTGCCCCGGAGATCTCCTCGAGCGCGCGCACGTAGTTCTGCGCGTTCTTCGGCAGGTCCTCGAAGCTGCGGCAGCCGGAGATGTCCTCCTGCCAGCCGTCGAAGAACTCGTAGACCGGCGTGGCGTGGTGGAACTCCGACTGGGTCATCGGCATCTCGTCGTGCCGCACGCCGTCGATCTCGTAGCCCACGCAGACCGGGATCTGCTCCCACTCCCCGAGGGTGTCGAGCTTGGTCAGGAAGAACTCGGTGAGCCCGTTGACCCGGGCGGCGTAGCGCGCGATCACCGCGTCGTACCAGCCGCAGCGGCGGGGCCGGCCGGTGGTGACGCCGTACTCCGCACCGACCTCCCGCAGGCGGTCCCCGTCCTCGTCGTGCAGCTCGGTCGGGAACGGCCCGGAGCCGACCCGGGTGGTGTAGGCCTTGATCACGCCGATCACCCGGTCGATGCGGGTCGGGCCGACCCCGGCGCCGGTGCACACGCCACCGGAGACCGGGGACGAGGAGGTCACGAACGGGTAGGTGCCGTGGTCGACGTCCAGCATCGTGGCCTGGGCGCCCTCGAACAGCACGGTCTCGCCGTCGTCGAGCGCGCGGTTCAGCAGCAGGCTGGTGTCGGCGACCATCGGGCGCAGCCGGTCGACGTAGGACAGCAGGTCCTCGACGACCTGCTCCGGCTCGATGGCGCGCCGGTTGTAGACCTTCACCAGGATCTGGTTCTTCAGGTCGAGGGACGCCTCGACCTTCTGCCGCAGGATGCTCTCGTCGAACAGGTCGGCGACCCGGATCCCGGTGCGGCTGATCTTGTCGGCGTACGACGGACCGATGCCGCGTCCGGTCGTCCCGATCAGGTTCTTGCCGAGGAAGCGCTCGGTCACCTTGTCCAGCGTCGTGTGGTACGACGTGATCAGGTGCGCGTTCGCGGACACCACGAGGTGGGGTACGTCGACCCCGCGGGCGGCGAACGTGTCGATCTCGCCGAACAGGGCGGCCGGGTCGATCACCACGCCGTTCGCGATCACCGGCGTGCAGCCGGGGGTCAGCAGACCGGACGGCAGCAGGTGGGTGTCGAACTTCTCGCCGTTCACCACGATGGTGTGGCCGGCATTGTTTCCGCCCGATGTGCGGACGCAATAATCGATGGACGAACCGAGGAGATCGGTCGCCTTGCCCTTCCCCTCATCACCCCACTGGGCTCCGAGGACGACGATCGCGGGCATATGGCACCTCTTTCACTGGCCGGGGCACCGGTGCGCGTGCCGGGCCAGAAACCGCACTGGGTGGACCTGACAACACAGTGAGCCCGGATGCGCAACAGCATCAGGGCTCTTGCAACGCAACGTTAGCAGAGGCCCCGGTCCGGTCCGCCCCGTCGTTCCCCGATGCGGACGGGACACCGGGACCGGCACCGGGGTACCCTCCGCCCCGTGGAACCACTGCTGCTGATCACCAACTCCGAGGCCGGGAGCAACGACGAGGAGAACCTCGACAAGGCTCTGGCGGTGCTGCGCGACGCCACCGACGTCGAGGTGGCGGCGACCTCCAACCAGGGTGAGCTCGACGGCGTGCTGCACCGGCGGGGCGGCCGTCAGGTCGTCGTGGCCGGGGGCGACGGCAGCCTGCACGCCGTGGTGGCGGCCCTGCACCGGCGTCACGAGCTGGCGGACACCGTCGTCGGCCTGGTGCCGCTGGGCACCGGCAACGACTTCGCGCGCGGCGCCGGGATCCCGCTGGACCCCGAGGAGGCCGCGCGGCTCGTGGTGAAGGGGAGCATCCGGCCCGTCGACCTCATCGTGGACTGCCTCGGCGAGGTGGTGGTCAACAACGTGCACATCGGCGTCGGCGCCCAGGCCAGCCACAACGCGCAGAACCTGAAGAAGGTCCTCGGCCGGTTCGGCTACGTGCTCGGCGCCCTGAAGGCGGCCGTGAAGCCGCCGTTCGTCCGGCTGCGCATCGAGGTGGACGACCACGTCGTGGCCGACTTCGCGCACCCCATCCTGATGGTCGCCATCGGCAACGGCTCCCGCGTCGGTGGCGGCGCCGCGATCACCCCGGAGGCGGACCCCGAGGACGGCAAGCTGGACGTGATGGTGTCCTACTCCACGACCGTGGCGGCGAAGCTCGGGTACGCCGTCCGCTTCCGGTTCGGCAAGCACCACGAGCGCGACGACGTGCTCTACCTGAAGGCGAACCGGGTCAGCGTGTCCGGCCAGGACTTCTACTGCAGCGCGGACGGCGAGCTGTACGGCCCCGAGCGCAACCGGACCTGGCACGTCGAGCCGGCCGCGTTCTCGATGCCGCTGCCGGACTGACCGGTCGCGCTCACATCCAGCCGCGACGGACCGCCTCGACGCCCGCCTGGAACCGCGAGTCGGCCCCCAGCTCGTCGAGCAGCTCGGCGACCCGGCGCCGGACCGTCCGCACGCTGATCCCGAGCGCACGGGCGATCTGCTCGTCCTTGACCCCGCCGGCCAGCTGCCCGACCAGCAGCCGCCGGTCGCTCGCCCCCTCGTCGTACCGCTGACCGTCGAGCCCTGGCACCGGCATCGCCTTCTCCCACAGGCTCTCGAAGAACAGCGTGAGCGAGCAGATCAGGGAGTGCTGGCGGATCACCAGCCGACGCTCGGTGGGCACCCCGAACTCCTCGGGGATCAGTGCCGCCGAGCTGCCCATGACCACCAGCCGGCAGGGCACCTCGGCCAGGATCCTGACGTGCTCGCCGGCCTCGGCACGGGCCCGGATCACGTCCGGGGCCTCCTCGAGCACCCGGGCGGGGTAGATCGCCCGGGACCGGCGGCCGCCCGTGACGAGGGCCTCGAACGAGCGGTCGACCTCCCGACCCATCGGCAGCTTCCACTGGTCCGGACGCAGCCACAGCAGGTCCCCGCTCGAGGAGGCGACCAGGCTGCGCACCAGCTGGGCGACGTCGCCGCCCTCGACGAGCTCGAAGGTGACCGCCTCACCCTTGGGCGCGCGGGAGGTGAGGTGCTCGGCGCTGAGAGCGGGCAGCAGCCCGCGGACGGCGTCCAGCTGCTCCCCCCGGCTCTGCAGCCGGCGGTCCTCCTCGTTGACCAGCCGGGAGATGGCCTCGGCCGGCGGACGGGCGGTCACGGTGTCCCCGGCGACCTCGACCACCCCGGTCCCGACCAGGCGGGCGACCTGCTCGCGCAGCTCCGGCACGGTCGTCCCGACCAGGGCGGACAGCGCCTCCAGGGTGGTGCCCGGGTGGCGCAGGACCAGCCGGTAGAGGTCCTCCTGCTGGGCCGTGAAGCCCAGCACGCCGAGGGTGGGCACGTCGTCGGAGGCGGTCTGGTCCGGAGGCATTCTGACAGGTTAGTGCCAGTGGCATGAACCGGTCACGAGATGCCGGGGGAATCCTGAGAGAGTTTCCTCAGTGGCCGACCGGGTGGTCTCCTTCGGGGGATCCAGAGACCCCCGGGCCGGCTCTCACTTCGAAGCGTCGGAATCGCAGCAGGGGACGATTCCGGCGCTTCGCTCTGTGGAGCGGCCGGTTGAGCGCCGGCCGGCTCCGGAGCGGGTCCCCTCCGTCAGGCCAGCAGGGCGTCGTACGCCGCTTTGCTGCTGTCCCGCAGGAAGTCCGAGCAGCGCTGCGCCTCGGGCGCCTCACCGATCCGGTCCGCAGCCCGGGCCAGCGCGGCGAGTGCCCGCAGGAAACCCTGGTTCGGCTCGTGCTCCCACGGCACCGGCCCGTGCCCCTTCCAGCCGTTGCGACGCAGCAGGTCCAGGCTGCGGTGGTAGCCGACCCGGGCGTAGGCGTAGGCCGTCACGTCGTCGGTCCCCTCCGCGGCCAGCGCCTGCTCGGCGAGCGTCGCCCACGCGATCGGCGACTCGGGGTGCCCGCGGACCACGTCGAACGCCGGGGTGCCGGCAGCGAGCTGCTCGGCGGCCGGGTCGGCGGGAAGGTGCGTCGGGGGCGGCCCGGCCATCAGGTCCTGGAAGTCCATGCCGGCCATTGTGCCCGCATGGTCCCGCCCGACGGCGCCGGGTGGCGGGGCCGGGTGGCGGGCAGTCGGCCGGGACACTCGCAGGGAGGCCCCGGCCGACGACGCCGACCCGGTGCGGGACCGGTCAGGCGGAGACGCTGGTGCCGGTGCTGCTGAGGTTCTCGCAGGCCTGCACGACCCGGGCGGCCATCCCGGCCTCGGCCGCCTTGCCCCAGGCGCGCGGGTCGTAGGCCTTCTTGTTGCCGACCTCGCCGTCCACCTTGAGCACGCCGTCATAGTGGCTGAACATGTGACCGGCCACCGGGCGGGTGAAGGCGTACTGGGTGTCGGTGTCGACGTTCATCTTCACGACGCCGTACGACACGGCGGCGGCGATCTCCTCGGGGAGCGAGCCGGACCCGCCGTGGAAGACCAGGTCGAAGGGCCGGCTGCCGGCCTCGAGGCCGAGCTTGTCGACGACGGCCTGCTGGGCCTGCTGGAGGATCTCCGGGCGCAGCTTCACGTTGCCGGGCTTGTAGACGCCGTGCACGTTGCCGAAGGTCAGCGCCGTCAGGTAGCGGCCCTTCTCGCCGGTCCCGAGCGCGGCCACCGTGGCGAGCGCGTCCTCGGCGGTGCTGTAGAGCTTGTCGCCGGAGCCGCCCTCGACGCCGTCCTCCTCGCCGCCGACCACCCCGACCTCGATCTCCAGGACGATCTTCGCGGCGGCCGCCTTCTCGAGCAGCTCCTGGGCGATCTCGAGGTTCTCGTCCAGGGGTACGGCGGACCCGTCCCACATGTGCGACTGGAACAGCGGGTTCTGACCGTTCTTGACCCGTTCGACGGAGATGTCGAGCAGGGGGCGGACGAAGCCGTCGAGCTTGTCCTTGGGGCAGTGGTCGGTGTGCAGCGCGATGTGCACCGGGTAGTTCTTGGCCACCTCGGCGGCGTACGCCGCGAAGGCCACCGAGCCGGTCACCATGTTCTTCACGCTCGGGCCGGACAGGTACTCCGCGCCACCGGTGGAGACCTGGATGATGCCGTCGCTGCCGGCGTCCGCGAAGCCCTTGAGCGCGGCGTTCAGGGTCTGGGACGAGCTGACGTTGATGGCGGGGTAGGCGAAGGACTCGCGCTTCGCCTTGTCGAGCATCTCGGCGTACACCTCGGGCGTCGCGATGGGCATCGGCGGTCTCCTCTGTTCTCGGCTGGGTCGAGGGAAATCGGCACGGGTGCCGACCGACGACCCGCCCCTGTGTCTGACGCCACTCTAGAAGCCGGGCTCGGCTACCCGCGAGTCATGCACAACAGCTGGTCGCCCCGCGGACCGGCCGCCCCGGGTCGACCCCGGGCCGGAGGGCAGGCCTCAGCCGGCCTCGGCGTCCGGGTCGTCGGTCCCGCGGCCGGGGGTGGCCAGCCCGAAGCGCCGGATCGCGAACCGGAACAGCAGGTAGTAGACGGCCGCGTACGCACATCCCACCGGCACCAGCAGGAGGGGACGGGTCGCGGTCGTGAAGTTGAGGACGTAGTCGATCGCGCCCGCCGAGAACCCGAAGCCGTCCTGGACACCGAGGGCGTTCACCAGCGCCATCGAGGTGCCGGTGAGCAGCGCGTGGATGAGGTAGAGCGGCCAGGCCACGAACATGAACGCGAACTCCAGCGGCTCCGTCACACCGGTCAGGAACGAGGTGAGCGCCCCGGACAGCATCACGCCGCCGACCACCCGCTTCCGGTCCGGGGAGGCCTCCTGGTAGATCGCGAGGGCGGCGGCCGGGAGGGCGAACATCATGATCGGGAAGAACCCGGTCATGAACGCGCCGGCGGTGGGGTCGCCGGACAGGAAACGCGCCACGTCGCCGTGCACGACGACGCCGTCGGGGGTCTGGAACGACCCGACCGCGAACCACGGCACGGAGTTGAGCAGGTGGTGCAGCCCCAGCGGGATGAGCAGCCGGTTGGCGACGCCGTACAGGCCGGCGCCGAGGATGTCGTTGCCGACCAGCCACCGACCGAAGGACGTGAGCGTCGCGTCGAAGGCCGGGTAGGCGAAGGACAGCAGCACGCCGAGGATGAGGGCGGCGTTGGCCGTGACGATCGGCACGAAGCGCCGGCCGCCGAAGAACGCGAGGTACGGCGGCAGCTTGATCCGGTGGTAGCGCTGCCACAGCAGGGCCGCGGTGAGTCCGATGACGATGCCGCCGAACACGCCGTAGTCGATGAGGTCGTCGCCGGAGGCGGCCCGCGAGGCGCCGGGCGGGCCGGGCAGGACGTACGGCGACATGGCGTCCGTCACCGCGTCGAACACCAGGTAGCCCACCACGGCGGCCAGTGCCGTCGAACCGTCGGAGCGTCGGGCGAAGCCGATCGCGACCCCGACGGCGAACAGCAGGCCGAGGTGGGCGAACAGCGTCCCCCCGGCCGCGGCCAGCACGTCGGCGACCGGGGTGAGCCAGCTCCACCGGGCACCCAGGGCCAGGCCGGTGTCGCCGTCGCCGAGCATGTCCGGCTGCCCGAGGCGCAGCAGCAGGGCGGCGACCGGCAGCGCGGCGATGGGGAGCATCAGGCTGCGCCCCAGGCGTTGGAGCACGCCGAGCCCGGACGTGCGACGTCGCGGGCTCCCGGCTGCCTCGGACGGCGCGCCCTCCCGGGTGCTGACCGGTCCCGAGTCCTGTCCCCCGCTCATCCGCCGCCGCCCTCCCTGCATGGTTGGATGCAGCCATGAGCCAAGCCGAGGAGATCCTGGCCGGGCTGGGTGGCCGCAGGAACATCGTAGAGATCGAAGCCTGCATCACCCGCCTCCGGACCGAGGTCCAGGACATGTCGTTGGTCGACGAGGGGGCCCTGAAGGCGGCGGGAGCGCACGGTGTGATGCGGGCCGGGACGGTGGTCCAGGTGGTGCTCGGCCCCGAGGCGGACACGGTGGCCAGCGACATCGAGGACCTGCTCTGATGGTCCGCCGATGATGCAGGTGCTCTCGCCCGTCACCGGCACGAGCCTGGATGTGAGCGACGTACCCGACCCGGTCTTCGCCTCCGGCATGGTGGGTCCGGGGCTCGCGGTCGACCCCGAGCACACCCGGCAGACGGCGGTGGCGCCGATCGCCGGCCGGCTCGCCAAGCTGCACCCGCACGCGTTTCTGGTGGTCAGCGAGCGGGGGCCCGGCGTGCTGGTGCACCTCGGGATCGACACCAGCCAGATGCGCGGCGAGGGGTTCCGGCTGGTCGCGGCCGAGAACGACGTCGTCAGCGCCGGGCAGGACATCGTGACCTGGGACCCGGGGTACGTCGCGGGCACCGGCCGCTCACCGATCTGTGCCGTCGTGGTCCTGGACTGCCCCTACCCGGCCGAGCCGGCGCAGAAGTCCGGGTCGTGCGTCAGCGCGGGTCACCCGATCTTCGCCATCGAGTGTTGAGCCGCTAGCCGCGCCAGGACCCGCCGAGGTCGGCGTGCCGGCGCACCCAGGAGTGCATGGCGATCGCCGCCGCGGCGGAGGCGTTGATCGACCGCGTGGACCCGAACTGGGCGATCGAGAACGTGCCATCGCAGGCCTCGCGCGCCGCGTCGGAGAGCCCTGGCCCCTCCTGTCCGAACAGCAGGCACACGTCTCGGGGCAGGTCCAGCGTCTCGATCGGCTGCGAGCCGGGGAGGTTGTCGATCCCGAGCAGGGTCACCCCCTGCGCGTGCAGGTGGTCGGCGAGCGTCGCGACGTCCGGGTGGTGGTGGATGTGCTGGTAGCGGTCGGTGACCATCGCCCCGCGCCGGTTCCACCGGCGGTTGCCCACGATGTGCACCTCGCGGGCCAGGAACGCGTTGGCGGTGCGCACGATCGTGCCGATGTTGAAGTCGTGCTGCCAGTTCTCGATCGCCACGTGGAAGTCGTGCCGGCGGGTGTCGAGGTCGGCGACGATGGCCTCCATCGTCCAGTACCGGTAGCGGTCCACGACGTTGCGCCGGTCCCCCTCGGCGAGCAGTCGCCCGTCGTACTGGTCGCCGGTCGGCCAGTCCCCCACCCACGGCCCGACCCCCACCTCGTCGGGGCCGTGCGGCATCGGGTCGTACGGCGCCCGCCGCTGCTCGTCCTGCACGCAGCACAGGCTAGTGCCGCCGCTCACGGCCGGAGCAGCCGCAGGCGGTCGGACAGGGTGTGTTCAGGTCGGACCTCTATCCTTCTTGCGTGACGGATCTCCCCGCCCTGGTCGCCCCGATGCTGCTCGGCATCGACTGGCTCGACCCTCAGTACCTCCTGGACAAGTTCGGCGACTACGCACTGTGGGGCGCCGCCGGGGTGATCTTCGCCGAGTGCGGCCTGCTGGTCGGCTTCTTCCTGCCGGGTGACTCGCTGCTGTTCACCGTGGGGCTGCTCGTCTCGCAGAGCAAGGTCTCCTACCCGCTGTGGCTGTGCTGCGTGGTGCTGTTCCTCGCCGCGATGGCCGGCAACGCCTGTGGCTACGCGATCGGCGCCAAGGCCGGGCCGCGGATCTTCGCCCGCGAGGACTCCCGGATCTTCAAGAAGAAGTACGTCGAGAAGACCCACGAGTTCTTCGAGAAGTACGGCAACCGGGCCATCGTGCTGGCCCGCTTCGTGCCGATCGTGCGCACCTTCATCACCGTGATGGCCGGGGTCGGGGACATGGGCTTCCGCCGGTTCATGGCCTACAGCGCGCTCGGCGGCGCACTGTGGGCGAGCGGCGTGACTGTGCTCGGCTACTACCTCGGCCAGATCTCGGTGGTGCGCAACCACATCGAGGCGATGCTGCTGGCGATCGTGCTGGTCTCGGTGGTGCCGATCGGGATCGAGTTCCTGCGCGCCCGGGCCGTCGAGAAGGTCGGCGAGCTCAGCGAGGACTGACTGGGTGTCCCATTTGGGGTGAGCGAACCGCGGGAAGCTCGACGCACTCTCATGCCGAATTGAGGATGTCCGGCTAGCAGCGCATGGTCGATACTTCCTCATGGCAGCGCGCTACACATGCCTTGTGGCGGGTACCGCACGCTCCGCGAAGCCCGAGGATCGTACGACCTTTGCTCCGTCTGCTACTGACGACGGAATGGGAGGACGATGATGCCGCCTCCATCAAGGTAGGTGCCACGGTGCCTACCGGCCGTCGTCCACCCGGATGATGATGTCGCCGGGTTGGCAGTCCAGCTCGCGACACACTGCGTCCAACGTGGACAGGCGTACTGCCTTTGCCTTGCCGGTCTTGAGGATCGAGAGGTTGGGCACCGTGATTCCGACGCGGTCCGCAAGTTCGGTCAAGGTCATCTTGCGCTCAAGCAGCATGTGATCGAGGCGGATCTCGATGGCCATCAGACCGTAAGTTTCTGCTCTTCGGCGAGGTCAGCGCCGTGGCGGAAGAGTTCGGCGAGCAGGACGAGCAGCAGCCCGAAGGCAATCACCGTCCAGCTCGGCCCGCCGGGCTCCATCGACCCCAAGGAGAGGTGGGGCCAAGGGCCGATCACGGCATAGGAGTAGTCGTTCGCCTTGGGGCTCAAGAAGAGCCACAGGAACGGTTCGATGAACTCCCACCCGACCATCGTCCAGCCGATGACGCGCAGGCGACGGACCATGTGGCCAGTGAACTCGTGGCCACGCGAGGCTGCGCGCAGCATTAGCCAAAGCTGAGCGAGCAGGAAAGCCAGAACCAGCAGGGCCAGCACCTGCATGCCGTACAGGGATGCCATCAGCGGGTTCCAGCCGGGTTCGGCATCCAGGAAGAGTCGACCGGAGAGTTCCGCGTTGACCGGCCGCACGTCGCCTTGTAGCCACACGGGGCCGTCCAGGTGCTGCTCTCCTTGCTGGAGCACGATGTTGTAGCAGCCCGTCGCCGGGTCGCGCAGGTTTACCTGGTCGCACACGTCGCCGTACTGCATCACTACCCATGACGGCTGGAACCCCAAGTGCAGCGACAGGCCAGGCACGGGAGCCTCGACCCGGTACGTGTAATCGCCCCATCCGGCTAGCCCGATGATCCCGAAGGTCGCGACCAGCAACGCCGCCAGAGTCGTCCCCAGCCACGCGACCAGGGCAAATCCGCTAGCGATCCTGAAAACCTTCTGTCGTCGCATGATCCCGCCCGCGTTCTCGAGGCTCGATAACTTCATATCGTTTTACACTATGGATATATCGTCTTACGATGTCAACAGCCTCTAGACGAGCTACTGCCTCGGACACTACAAGGAAAGGCTGCGGGCACCTGCTCCGCGGGGTCGGCCTGGTCGTCGATGCAACCGTCACGCTTCAACAAGGAGCCGATGGGCGGGCACGTCCTTCTGTCCGCCCACTGAGAAGCCCGGTTGTGAGTGACCGGCATCGCGTGTGCGGTTGCTCGGCCACCCCGCATGACGAGCAAAATGGCAGGTATGTCCCTGCCCACCCCCACACTGCACGCCGCTCGCCTGCGACTGCGCCCCTTCAACGCCGCGGACGCGAACGCCCTCTACGCGCTGCACAGCAGCGCCTACGTGCTGCGCTACTGGGACGCGCCGCCCTGGAGCGAACGTGTGCGCGCCGAGCGGTTCATCACGGCTTGCCGGCATATGGCAGCGGAAGGCACCGGGACGCGGCTAGCCGTGGACCGTGTCTCCGATGGGGCGTTCATCGGCTGGTGCAGTCTGACCCGATGGAACCCGGACTACCGCAGCGCGTCGATGGGCTACTGCCTCGACGATGCAGCATGGGGCCACGGGTACGCGACGGAGGCCGCGCGTGCCTTGCTGCAGTGGGCATTCGACACGCTGGACCTGAATCGAGTCCAGGCCGAGACCGATACGCGCAATGCGGCATCTGCCCGCGTCCTGGAGAAGCTCGGATTCGTGCGTGAAGGGACGTTGCGGGAAGACTGCGTCGTGAACGGCGAGGTGTCGGACTCGTGGGTGTACGGGCTGATCAGGCGGGAGTGGCGGCCGTCGTCCGAGCCGGTTCCCGCCCGCTGAGTGCTCCTCGCTCGCGAGGCGGCGCCCGGCCTCCGGGTGCTTCGGTCCGCTGAGTTGATGGGGCCGGCACAGTGCACTCACATGCCGCGGAGAGTGAAACGCGGGCATGCCGATAACCGCGCGTCCGGGTTCTCGCAAGCATCTCCAGAGCTGCACTCGACTGCGGACCCAATGCGTAGCGTTCTCAGCCAACTGTCGACAAGAATGACACTCATGGAGTGGCCCGTCCGCTTTCCCGCGGAGATGAGCGCAGGGACTACCTCGGTGCTTCCCTACGATCCGGCAGATGCCGTGGAGCTGTTCGAGTCGTTGGCGGACGAGCGCGTCTGGGAGCACATGTCCAGGTCCACTCCGGCTGATCCCGCCACGCTGGATGAGGTCATCCGGTCCAAGCTCGCAGGCGGCTATTGGGCGACCTTCACCGTCCGGCAACGCGGGCGCGCCGTCGGCATTACCTCGGTCCTGTTCGACCCTGACCACCCGGCCGGCGCAGAGGTCGGCGGAACGCTGCTCGACCCGGGCGTATGGGGGACGGGTGTCAACGCAGAGGTCAAGCGGCTGCTGCTCGCGGTGATCTTCCGCCATGGCGCCGAATGGGTTCAGCTGCGCACCGACGAACGGAACGGACGGTCGGCTGCCGCGATCCAGAAGCTCGGCGCGACAGAGCTCGGCAGCCGCTATGAGCACCTCGTTCGCCGGGACGGCACACGCCGGCGGAGCCGGATCTTTCGCATCGAGCGGCCGGGACCGCCGATGCCGGCATGCTGACGAGGACCCGGCAGCACCCCTGCTCGTTCTGCGGGTCTGTGCGCAGCCGTCTGCCGGATCTGCCGACCTGCGGATCGCCCGCATCTGGCGCCGAGAGTGAGAGCGCGGGCCGGCGCTGAGCAGTCGTGATGTCGTTGGCGCGAACGTCTCGATCGCGTACGCATCGCCGCCGATCATCAGGTCGTCCTGTCATTGCCGAGACAGGACCTCGTCCACCACGGGCCGCACACGTTCGACATGCGTGACAAGGCTGCCCATGAGTCGGTTTCGGGAAGCGAAGAGCCCGGTCGGCCCAAGGCGGTACAGGAGGGCGCGCACCAGCAACTGATTCCAGTCCTCACCTGTCTCCCAATCGTCGAGCAGGGACAGTGGTGCGCCGCAAAAGGTCAGAGCGTCGGTGACGGCCACGGCGTTGGCCGTTCCGATGGGCCTGAAGTACGGAGGCCAATCGATCACGGCAGGTGGCAACCCGTCTGCCACAAGCACGTTGGGGAGGATGTCACCGTGGATCACCTGCTCCGGGGTCGTGACCGGGGCCAGATGGTCCTGCAGACGCCGGATCACGGCGAGGCTTTCGTCGTCGCCCTCGGGCTCGGCTGCCTCCCATGCAAGGCGGTCACCGAAGGCCCACGGGTCGTCGCGAACGTCCATGAAGTCGGGTCGTGGCAGGTCGTTGATGCTGTCGTGGAACGCGTCGCTCACGTCCTTGACCCGACCCAGTTCGCGCGCAAGATCGAGGTCACGGCCTGGCAGGAAGACGTGGGCGCCCCAACCGTCAACCGACCAGTGCCCGCGATCGACGCCCTTCGGCGCGACCGGCTCCGGTACCCGCACGTCGTCGCCCTCCCAGGCTGCGTATGTCTGGCACACCCACGCGTGTTCCGGGACGCAACCCACCGGCTTCAAGACCAAGTGTCCGTCGGTCCAGGCGTGTCCGGCCCCGCCGGGAAGGCGGCACAGCGCGTGCTCACGAACGCCGAAAGCGCGTATCGCTAGGGGAGTTGGGCCGCGGCCACGCCACTGCCAGTCCGAGTCCGTCAGCAGACGGACTCTGGTGGCTGATCGGGCGCCCTCCCGGCTACGAACCTGTTCGTCCATCCGAGGACGGTAGCGAACAGGCCGCCTACCAACTTCCGAATCTGCCGCGATCCGCTCGTTCAAGCGCTCGAGTTTATGGCGCGTCGTTCCGCCGCGACCCACCCTTGCGGCATCCCACCTATCCCCGAAGCGCCTCCCGGATCTGGGAGCCGAGATCCGGGTTTACGCGGCAACACCTCCGGACCCGGTTCACTGGTGGACCTGCGGTCGAGCGTTGCTTAGTCTCGTGGAGAGACTCGATTCTGTACCACCCTTAGGGGGGTCGTATGACAGTCAAGCTCACCGCACCCGGCGAAGGGGAAGAGTTCCCCGCCGGCCCGGTCCGATTCCGCATCCTGGAGGACGGCACCGAGGTCGACAAGCGATTCGGGGTGGCCGAATGCCTTCTGCCTCCAGGCTGGGCCGGTCCCCCGCAGCACATCCATCGCGGTCACGACGAGACTTTCTATGTCGTGACCGGCACGGTGCGGTTCACCAGCGGTAGCAACGAGCTCCTCGCCCCTGCGGGCAGTCTCGTCACGGCGCCGATCGGGGAACCCCACACCTTCGGCAACGTCGACCCAGAGGCGCCCGCCAGCATCCTGTGCACCGTCGTTCCCGAGCGTTATCTCGGATACTTTCGAGACCTGCAGAGCCTTCGTCCCGGACCTGACGGCATGCTCGTCCCGGCCGAGGTCCTCGAAGTCATGGCCCGCTACGCCACCGAACCGTATCCCTGACCAAGACATCGGCTGAGGTGTGCACACCGACCCATCCCGGCGCCCTGCAACCTCCAGCCGTATCCCGCCCAACACTCGGACATGCCGCGATCCGCTCATGCAATGAGCATCGCGGCCAGCCCCGCCGCTTGGAGTTGTGGGTTGGAGGGGCATGGATCTCGCAGCCCCCTGCGCTCCGCCAGACAGATACAAGGGCGACAGTCGGGCTATTCGCCATGCGCAATCAATCAGGCACCGCGTGCTCGCACATGCCGCTGATGGTGAGCTCGCGCCTGCCGGCGTGAGCGCGTGTCTTGCGAGACCACAGGCGGCGTAGTGATCCCTGAGCGCCTAGGATCCCGAGGGTGACGACGACGGATTGGTCGGAGTGGCACGACGCGTATGCCCGACCGGGGTCTGGGCTCGGAGACCGGCTCATCGCCGTCCGCAACCAGATCGACGCTCTCCTGAGCGCGACCGCTCCTGAGCCGGTGCGCGTAGTCAGCGCCTGCGCTGGCGATGGGCGTGACCTCCTCGGCGTTCTCGCCGGGCGTTCGGATGCCGAGCGGGTCACCGCCCTCCTGGTTGAGTACGACGCTGCACTTGTCGCCCGAGCCCGGGAGGCCGCAAGAGCCCTACGTGCGCAGATTGACGTCCGACAGGCCGACGCTGCCCAGAGTGACGTGTACGAGGGCGCCGTCCCGGCCGACCTGGTGTTGCTCTGCGGGATCTTTGGCAACGTCAGCGACGCCGACGTCCGGACAACTGTTGAGGCGGCCTCGCAATTGTGCGCACCCGGAGCCGAGGTGATCTGGACCCGCCATCGCGGCGACCCCGACCTCACCCCGTCCATCCGGAGCTGGTTCGAAGCGGCTGGGTTCGAAGAGGTCGTATTCATCGCACCCGACGCGGACGAGTGGTCAGTGGGCGTCCATCGCCTCATCACCGACACCGAGCCCCTTGAGCCCGGCCGCCACTGGTTCACGTTCTTCCGTTGACCCGAGCGGTGGACGGCACGAAAAGCCGCACGCCGCACCGTCCCTCGCCGGGCAAGCGTCCGCTCTATGCCGCTGGGCAGGCGCCCGTGCCGAGTCTCCGGTCCCCGGTGTCTCACACGGCGGCGTCACCTGGTTGAGTCATAATCCGGGCGTGCCCAAGGAGTATCCCGCCGCCTCTCCGCCGTCCTCGACCGCCTCTATCGGTGGAGGTGGTGGGTTTCCGCGGTTCTGTGCGCCGTCCTCGTGTTGGTCCTGAACGGCGGTCTGAGCGGAGGGCCCATGACCTGGTCGTCTTCGCCCTGTTCGTGGTCCTGCTCTGGCTCCCGATTCTGCTCCGCTGGACCCGAGCCGTTCACGATGCACGCAAGTCTTTCCGTCACCAGCTAGAGCGCAAGTAGCCCTAGGTTGCAGCCGACGTCCAGACCCTGCTCGCAGAACGTCTTTCTATGCCGCTGGTCGCGCGCTCATGCCGACGAGAGTGACCCCTACACCGTGGGCCACGAGGCACCGCCTACGGGCAGTTCCACGAGACACAAGGCGTGATTGCGATCATGGCCTCCCTCCCTCGCCGAGCCCTGCTGCTCCCCAGACTCGCCGCTCTGGGGTTGGAACTTCGGCGCGCTGACAGGTCCGGGAGACGCCACGAGTCCGTGCCGGATGAGCACGGAACCCTGATCTGTCCGATCTGCGATACGCCGGCGCCCTGCGAGGTTGCCCGGCAGGTCGATGCGAAGTTCGAGGGACTCCAGCAGGCGTTCACCGACCTGGGCCGCAAGGCGATGTCATAGAGAAGCCAGCCCACGGGCCCCCGGCGTTGACGGCCGACACGGCTGCTCATGCCGCGGACAGCGTATGACGCAACTGCGGCCCGTCCGCTGCTGCCGCGGACACCTGCCGGCTGATCCTGGACTGGAATGGCGAGGGGCGGCGCTGTGAGGCTTGGCCTACCACGCCGCCGTCTGCCCCGCGCGGCGTATTTCATCGTCGCCGGGCGCCGCGTTGCACGGGGTTTCGCACGGGCACTACGCCAGCTGGTCGCGGCGGCGTGTCAGGTAGGCGGTCTCGGCAGTGTTGCCCGCCAGCTCGATGGCTTTGTCGTACGCCGCGCGTGACTTCTGACTGCAGCCCAGCCGGCGCAGCAGGTCGGCGCGGGTCGCATGGTAGGCGTGATAGCCGGCCAACTTGTCCTCAAGACGGTCGACGGCCGCCAGCGCCACCTCCGGGCCGTCAAGCTCGGCGACCGCGACGGCCCGGTTGAGGGCGATGATCGGCGAGGGGTCGAGGCGGACGAGCTGGTCGTAGAGGGCGACGACCTGCGACCAGTCGGTGTCGCGTACGTCGTGGGCGGAGGTGTGCACGGCGTTGATCGCTGCGAGGATCTGGTAGCGACCCGGCGCCACCCCGGCGGCCAGGCGCTCGCGCACCAGCCGATGACCCTCGGCGACCAGCGCCGCGTCCCAGGCCCCACGGTCCTGCTCGTCGAGGGTGACCAGTTCGCCGCTCGCCGAGACCCGGGCGGTGCGGCGGGCCTCGGTGAGGAGCATCAGCGCCAGCAGCCCGGCCACCTCACCGTCCTCCGGCATGAGGGCACGGATCAGGCGAGTGAGCCGGATCGCCTCGGCGGTCAGGTCGTGACGTACGGGATCGGTGTCGGGGCCGGTCGCCAGGTAGCCCTCGTTGAAGACGAGGAAGAGGACGGCGAGTACGCCGGAGACGCGTGCCGGGAGATCCTCCGCGGACGGCACCCGATAAGGGATGCGAGCCGCCTTGATCTTGGCCTTCGCGCGGGTGATCCGCTGCCCCATGGTGGTCTCCTGCACCAGGAAGGCACGGGCGATCTCGGGCACGGTCAGACCGCCGACCATGCGCAGCGTCAGCGCCACGCGGGTCTCCATCGCGAGCGCCGGGTGACAGCAGGTGAAGATCAGCCGGAGCCGCTCGTCGTCGATGGCGCCGAGAG
Source organism: uncultured Actinomycetota bacterium (assembly GCA_963810035.1). Lineage (GTDB taxonomy): Bacteria > Actinomycetota > Actinomycetes > Propionibacteriales > Nocardioidaceae > Nocardioides_B. The sequence goes on along the minus strand of CAWEMA010000013.1, from coordinate 497,804 downwards.
GCTCGGGCGGGTCGTCGTACAACATCCGAGCCTCCTTCTGCTTGTCGTCGCGCTTGTTCTCGCGCCGGATCCGGTCGATGGCCTTGCGGTTGGCGGTGGTGGTCAGCCAGGCGCCGGGGTTGGGGGGTACGCCGTCGGCCGGCCACCGCTCGACGGCGGTCGCGAACGCCTCGGCCGCGGCCTCCTCGGCGATGTCGAGGTCACCGAAACGCCTGGTCAGGGCGGCGACCACCCGCGCCCACTCCTCGTGGTGGGCCTGGGTGATCGCCTCCCGGACCTCGACCCTGTTCACAGGAACGGTCGCACCTCGACCTTCCGGTTGCAGTGCCTTCGACCCCTCGGCGGCGAGCTTGAGCGCCACGTCGAGATCGGCGGCCTCGATGATCCAGAAACCGGCGAGGTACTCCTTCGACTCCACGAAGGGGCCGTCGGTGAACACCGCCTCGTCACCCCGGTTGTCGATGACGGTGGCCGGGTCGGGCGACCCGAGGCCGCCGGCGAAGACCCAGTGACCCTCGGTCCGGAGCCGGTCGTTGAACGCGTTGATGTCGGCCTCCTCGGTCGGGGTGGCCAAGCCGGTGCCGTCGTCGATCACGGAAATCAGGTACTGCATCTCGGATCATCTCCTGTGGTCGGGGCGCCCCTCGTTGGTGGCCGCTCACCCCTGCGACGAACACCTCTGCCCCGATCCGACACCACCCTCCGGATTTCTTTCAAGGACTTTCTGGTACGCCGGTCGAGCTGGGCCCACTGCTCGTCGGTCAGGTCACTGGCGTACGTCATGCCCAGCACCGTGCCGACCGGGCCGCCTGCCGCAGTCGCGGCCAATGGGACACACCCAGTGGGTCCTCACGGTCTTGACGGCTCTGACGGACTGACCGTCCGGTCGGCTCAGGCCTGCGGCAGCGCGAGGTCGTCGAGGCCGAACGCGAAGCGGTAGTCGCAGCCCTCGGCCTCGACCTTCTGCTGCGCCCCCGTGGACCGGTCGACGATCACCGCGACACCGACGACCTCGGCTCCGGCCTCGCGCAGCGCCTCGACCGCGGTCAGCACGGACGCTCCGGTGGTGGACGTGTCCTCGACGGCGAGCACCCGGCGGCCGCGCACGTCGGGCCCCTCGATGCGTCGCTGCAGGCCATGGGTCTTCTCCGCCTTGCGGACCACGAACGCGTCGAGCTCGCGGCCCTGGGCGGCGGCGGCGTGCAGCATCGCGGCGGCGACCGGGTCCGCGCCGAGCGTGAGCCCCCCGACCGCGTCGTACTCCCAGTCGGCCGTGAGCTCGAGCATCACCCGGCCGACGAGCGGTGCCGCCTGCGCGTCCAGGGTGATCCGGCGCAGGTCGACGTAGTAGTCGGCCTCCTTGCCGGAGGAGAGGGTGACCTTGCCGTGCACCACGGCCTTGTCCTGGACCTGGGCCAGCAGGGCGTCCCGATCGCTCATGGCCGTCACCCTATGCGGCCGCGTCGTCGGCGCAGCACGCGGTCGGACCGGCGCGCCTGCCGTGCTCAGCGCGGCGAGGTGTCGACGAGGTGCCCGAAGGCGATCATCCGGTTGTCGGTGTGGAACAGCTCGGCGCAGGTGGTCAGCGTGATCAGCCGTTGGCCGGGTCGCTGGGCGGGCTCGACCCCGCCGGTCGGGTTCTTCGGCAGCTTGTCGATGACCCACACGTCCTTGAAGGTGACGATCAGCTTGTCGGGGTCGGTGTCCAGCCGGTAGGTGTAGGTCTTGTTCTTGGTCTCGACCAGGATCTTGTCGCCGGGGCGCAGCTTCGGCATGTCGCGCAGCGGCTCGCCGTGCGTCACCCGGTGCGCCGCGAGGGCGTAGTTGCCGACCCGGCCCGGCTTCGCGGTGTCGTCGAAGTGCCCGTAGCCCTCGGCGAGCACCGACTCCGAGACCCCCTCCTGGACCGGCATGACGTAGTCCTTGCCGAACCTCGGGATCCGGATCAGCGCGCTGGCGCCGTTGAGCTTGTCCCCGCTGCCGGTGCCCGAGCCGCTCGCTGCGGAGGACTTCCACACCTTCTCGGTCTGCTCGACGATCTTCTGCTGCTTCTGGTGGGCCACCACGTTGGTGCCGAAGAACTGCCACGCGACGTACGCGAGCACCGCCAGTCCGGCCACGATCAGACCGGTGCCGATCCAGAACGAGAGACCGCGGCCCCGCTTCGGCTGCGCGGGCGGGCGTTCGACGGTCTGCGTAGACATGGGTCGATCTTCCCCCATGCCACCCGGGCCACGCACCCGAACGCCGTACAGTCGCGGTATGTCCGCGACCTCACCAGGCCCACGACGGGACCGGATGGCCGACCGGCTCCGGGCGGTGCCGCCGACGATCTTCTCCGAGATGTCCGCGCTCGCGGTGCGCACCGGGAGCCTCAACCTGGGGCAGGGGTTCCCCGACCAGGACGGTCCCGCCGGCGCCGTCGAGGCCGCCGTCCGGGCGCTGCGCGCCGGGCGCAACCAGTACCCGCCCGGTCCCGGCTACCCCGAGCTGCGCGAGGCGGTGGCCGCGCACCAGGCCCGGCACTACGGCATCGAGCTGGACCCGACCTCCGAGGTCGTCGTGACGGCCGGCGCGACCGAGGCGATCGCCGCCGCGATCCTGGCCCTCGTGAACCCGGGCGACGAGATGCTGGTGCTCGAGCCGTTCTACGACTCCTACGTCGCCTGCATCGAGATGGCCGGCGGCGTACGACGCCCGGTCACCTTGCGCGCCCCTGACTTTCGGCTCGACGTCGACGCCCTGCGGGCCGCGGTGACCCCGCGGACCACGACGATGCTGCTGAACACCCCGCACAACCCGACCGGCGCGGTGCTGACCCGAGAGGAGCTCGAGGCGGTCGCGGAGGTGGCCCGGGAGCACGACCTGGTGGTGGTGACCGACGAGGTCTACGAGCACCTGCTCTTCGACGGCCGCACGCACGTGCCGCTGTGCACGCTGCCCGGCATGTGGGAGCGCACGGTGAGCATCTCCAGCGCCGGCAAGACGTTCTCGTTCACCGGCTGGAAGGTGGGCTGGGTGACCGGGCCTGCCGACCTGGTCGGCACGGTCATGGCCGCGAAGCAGTGGCTGACGTTCACCAACGCCGCACCCCTGCAGCCGGCCGTCGCGCACGCACTGGGCCACGAGGCCGCCTTCTACGAGACCCTCGCCAAGGAGCTCGAGGCCAAGCGGGACCTGCTCGTCGAGGGACTGCGCACGCTCGACATGGAGGTCTACGCACCCGAGGCGACCTACTTCGTCACCACGGACGTGCGGGCCTACGGCTACCGGGACGCGACGGCGTTCTGCCTCGCGCTGCCCGAGCGCGCCGGTGTGGTCGCGATCCCGTCCCAGGTGTTCTACGACGACCAGGACGAGGGGCGGCACAAGGTGCGCTGGGCGTTCTGCAAGGAGACGGCCGTGGTTGAGGACGGCGTACGCCGTCTGCAGCAGGCGGACCTGCACGCGTAGGCCCCGAACCGGCCCGGGCTCACCAGACCGGGGGCTTGCCGCCGGGCGGCGGGGGCTGCGTGGGCGGCCCCTGCTGCGGCGGCTGCGGCGGGCGCGGACCGGCGAGCGGCTGGTCCTGGCCGGCGTACCACTGGGAGCTGCTCCGGCGGAGCAAGAGCGCCATGCAGCTGAACGCGGCGACCGCGTGCAGCCACCCGAACGGCACCACGAACAGGCTGACCACACCGGCGAGCCCAGCGGACACCACGAGCGCGATGCGCGCCGAGCTGACCCGACGGAACGCCAGGACGGCCAGGGCCATCGCCGACAGCGCCCAGAAGATCGACACCGCGCTCAGCACCCAGAGGAAGCCGAGGATCTGCTGGCTGGACGCCCCGAGGTCGGAGATCGCCGCGTTCTTCTGCATCTCCGCGAGCAGCTGGTCCCGCTGCAGCAGCAGGGTGAGCACGATGAGCAGGAACGCCCCCGCCACGAGGCTGGAGAAGATCCAGGTCAGCCAGGTGGCGACGGTGACCGTCGTGGGCCTCCCGGACGTCGGCCGTGCGGGGTACCCGCCCGGCTGCCCGAACGACTGCGGCGTCACGCGGCGCGGGTCGGGCGCCACCCCGAACGGGTACGTCGTGGGCGGCGGCGCCGACTCCCGGGGACCGTTCTGCGGCGGCTGCCAGGCCGCCATCCCGACGGGCGAGGTGCGGGTCGAGGCGGCGTCGTCGGTCCGTCCCGGTGAGTCCGGAGCGGGGCGCGGCTCGCGGCCGTCGAACCAGTCCCGGGCCTCCCGTCCCCACATCATGGTCGCCGCCACGGCCACCACGACCGGCAGGAAGCCGGCGACGAAGGTCGCGGAGAACAGCAGCAGCCCCGCCGCGATGCTCAGCCCGACCCGGGCGCCGCGGTGCCGTTGCAGCGCGAAGACCGAGAGCACGACCCCGGCGGCGGCGAGGGCGCCGCTGAACAGCACGACGCCGCGCAGCAGGCCGACGACGGTGCTCGCGTCGAGCCCGAGCCCGTCCCCCGGCGGCGTCCGCAGGAAGTCGTCGATGCTGGCGCGCATGTCCGCGGAGCGGACGTGCGCCATCGCGTCGAAGAGCGTGAACACGAGCAGCAGGCAGGCAGCGGTCGCCATCACGCCGGCGATCGTGACCTGGCGCGGGCGGGCGGTTGCGCGGTTGCCGTCCGACTCGCTCATGCGGCCCATTCCATCACGGCACCGGTCGGCTCCCTCGGCTGCGTTCACCGTCCGTGGCAGGCTCATAGGTGCAGCGGGCGGCGAGGGCCCCGGCAGGGCCGGGAACCAGCCGGCCTGGGAAGACCAGCGCGCGAGGAACGGACGTCGACCGTGGGGCACCAGGAGCGCACGACCAGCCGTCGCCGGACGGCGCTGCTCCGGGCCGCGCACCCCGGTCCCGCCCTGGCGGTGACGGTGGTCGCCGCCCTGCTCGCCGTGACTGCCGCGCTCGACGTACGCACGACCGCCCTGGTGGTGGCCGCCGTGCTGACCGGACAGCTGTCCATCGGCTGGTCCAACGACCTCCTCGACCTGCACCGCGACCGTCTGGTGCACCGCAGCGACAAGCCGCTGGCCACCGGCGAGGTCGGGGTGGCCGCGGTCCGCGCCGCGTGCCTGCTCGCGCTCGTCGCCACCGTGCCCCTCTCGCTCGCCTGCGGGGTCGCCGCCGGTCTCACCCACCTGGTCTGCGTCGCCGCCGGGTGGGCCTACAACGCCGGGCTGAAGTCCACCGCCTGGTCGTGGCTGCCCTACGCGGTCGCGTTCGGCGCGCTCCCGGTCTTCGTGTCCCTCGCCGGCGCACCCGACGCCCTGCCACCGCTGTGGGTGCCGGCCGCCGGAGCCCTGCTGGGGGTCGGGGCGCACCTGGTCAACGCGCTGCCCGACCTCGACGACGACGCCGCGACCGGAGTGCACGGGCTGCCGCACCGGATCGGTGCGCGCTGGACCGCCCCCGCCGCGACCGCGGTGCTGGTGCTCGCGTCGCTGCTCATCTCCCTCGCCGCGCCGGCAGCCCACGGGTGGGCGACCTGGCTGGGCCTGCTCGGCGTGGCGGCGTTGGCGGTCGTCGCCCTCAGCGGCCGCGGCCGCACGCCGTTCCGGGCGGCGGTGGCCATCACCCTGCTGGACGTGGCGCTGCTGGCGGGCGCCCGATGAGCAGCGCCGCGGAGGACCTCGAGTGGGACCTGGTGGTGGTCGGCGCCGGGCCCGCCGGCTCCGCGACCGCGCTCGCCGCTCTGGCCGACGCTCCGGGGCTGCGGGTGCTGCTGCTCGACCGGTCCGACTTCCCGCGGGACAAGTCCTGCGGCGACGGGATCGCCCCGCACGTGCTCGACGCCCTGCAGGCCGTCGGGGTCCACGACCTGACCGACGGCTGGACCCCGCTGCGCCGGCTCCGGCTCTCGCAGGCCGGCGCGACGGTCGCCCGGTCGCTGGCCCGGCCGGTGTGGGTCATCCCCCGCGCGGAGCTCGACGCCCGGCTGGTCGACCGGGCCACCCGGGCCGGGGCGGTGCTGCGGCGACATCGCGTCCGCGACGTACGGGTCGGGTCCACCGGGGTGGTCCTCGACGACCGGTTCCGCGCGTCCGTCGTGGTCGGCGCGGACGGCGCGCACTCGGTGCTGCGTGCGGCCACCGGGCAGGCGCCCGGGCGCCGGGCGCTGGCGATCCGGGGATACGCCCCGACGCCTCGGAACCGTGTCGCCACCCAGGTCATCGTGTACGGCGAGCGGCGCCAGCCGGCGTACGCGTGGTCGTTCGACCGGGGCGACGGGCTGGCGAACGTGGGGTACGGCGAGCTGCTCGACAGGCGCACGGACCCACCGTCGCGAGCCGTGCTGCTGGAGCAGCTCGAGAGGCTGCTGCCGGGCTCGGTCGCCGAGGGCACGCAGTGGCGGGGGCACCACCTTCCGCTGTCGGGATGGCGCTGGACCCAGCCCGACGGACGGGTGCTGCTCGCGGGCGACGCGGCCGGCCTGGTCAACCCGATGACCGGCGAGGGCATCTACTACGCCGTCGCCACCGGCATCCTCGCCGGACGGGCCGCCGCGCGGTCCGTGCTGGACAGGTCGCCGGGCGGCGCGGGAGCGGCGCACCGCAGGTCGGTGCGCCGCCTGCTGGCGCGGCACCTGCGGCACACGTCCGTGGCCTCTCGGCTCTCGACCGTGCCGGCAGTCGTCGACGCCGGCATCCGGGCCGCCGCGCGCCGCCAGCAGGTGTTCGACGACCTGGTGGAGATCGGGCTCGGCCAGGGCACCATCACCCCCCGGCTGGCCGGCGGCCTGTTGTCCGGCCTCGCAGCACGCAGTCGCGCACCGCACCCGTTGGTCACACCGTGAGAGGGACGAGCATGGACATCCTGTCGGTCCGAGGGACCCTGCCCGAGCACCGCTACGCGCAGGAGGAGATCACCGACGCGTTCGCGAGCGTGATCGCGCACCGGGCGCTCGACGAGCGGCTGCTGCGCCGGTTCCACGCGAACGCGGGCGTCCGGCAGCGGCATCTGGCCCTGCCCCTGGAGGAGTACTCCCGGCTGGAGGACTTCGGCCAGGCCAACGACCACTTCATCGAGGCAGCCGTGCAGCTCGGCGCGCAGGCCCTCGTGGACGCCCTGAAGGCGGCCGACCTGACCCCGGCCGACGTCGACCTGGTCGTCTCCACGACGGTCACCGGGCTCGCCGTACCCTCCCTCGACGCCCGGATCGCCGGGCTGATCGGCCTGCGTTCCGACGTCAAGCGGGTGCCGCTGGTGGGGCTCGGCTGCGTCGCCGGCGCCGCCGGGGTCGCCCGGCTGCACGACTACCTGCTCGGCCATCCCGACGACGTCGCGGTGCTCGTCTCCGCCGAGCTGTGCTCCCTGACCGTGCAGCGCGACGACGTGTCCGTCCCGAACCTCGTCGCCAGCGGGCTCTTCGGCGACGGCGCGGCGGCGGTGGTCGCGGTCGGCAGCAACCGGGGCGCCGGGGCCCCCGGACGGGTCGAGGTGCTCGGGTCGCGGAGCCGGCTGTACCCCGACTCCGAGCGCACCATGGGGTGGGACGTCACCGCCGGCGGCCTCCGGATCGTCCTGGACGCGAACGTGCCGGATCTGGTGCGGCACCACCTCGGGGCCGACGTCGACGGGTTCCTCGGCGACGCGGGCCTGACCCGCGAGGACGTCGAGTGGTGGGTGTGCCACCCCGGCGGCCCCAAGGTGCTGGAGGCGATCGAGGACGCCCTGGGGCTGCCGCGCGCGGCCGTCGAGATGACCTGGGACTCGCTGGCCCGCCTCGGCAACCTCTCCTCGGCGTCGGTGCTGCACGTCTTCGCCGACACCCTGCGGGACCGGCCGCCGCGACCCGGCTCCTACGGCCTGCTGCTGGCGATGGGGCCGGGCTTCTGCTCCGAGCTGGTCCTGCTGCGGGCGCCGGAGGAGCGATGACCAGCCTGGCGTTCTTCACGGTGCTGGTCGCGCTCGTGGGCCTCGAGCGGCTGGCCGAGCTGGTCGTCTCCCGACGCAACGCCGCGTGGAGCCTGCGGCAGGGTGGTTTCGAGACCGGTCGCGACCACTACCCGGTGATGGTGCTGCTGCACACCGGGCTGCTGGCCGGGATGCTCGTCGAGGCCTGGGTGCGGCGTCCCGAGGTGGCGTCGCTGCTCGCGGGCACGATGCTCGTCCTGGTCCTCGCGTCCCAGGGGCTGCGCTGGTGGTGCATCGCCACCCTCGGCCGTCGCTGGAACACCCGGGTGATCGTCGTACCGGGTCTGCCGCTCGTGACGTCCGGGCCCTACCGGTACCTCAGCCATCCCAACTATGTCGCGGTGGTCGTCGAAGGGGTGGCGCTCCCCCTGGTGCACGCGGCCTGGCTGACCGCGGTCGTCTTCACGCTCGCCAACGCCGCGCTGCTCTCGGTCCGGCTGCGGGTCGAGAACGCCGCCCTGGCCGCCGCCCCGAGCGAGGCGTGATGCGCGACCTCGTCGTTGCCGGAGGCGGACCGATCGGGCTGGCCACCGCGCTGTACGCCGCGCGCCGCGGCCTGGACGTCGTGGTCCGGGAGCCGCGGCACGGGGTCATCGACAAGGCCTGCGGCGAGGGGCTGATGCCGTCGGCGGTCAGCGGCCTGCTGGACCTGGGCGTGCGGCTCGACGGCCACCCGATCGCGGGCATCCGGTACGTCGACGGGCACCGCGCCGTGGACGCGCGTTTCTCGGCGGGCCCTGGGCGCGGGGTGCGTCGGACCGCGCTGCACGCGTCACTGCATGCTGCCGTCGCGGCCGCGGGCGTGCCGGTCGAGCACCGGGCGGTGCGGCAGGTGGAGAACGTAGGAGACCACGTGCGCGTCGACGGCGAGCCGGCGCGCTACCTGGTCGCCGCCGACGGGCTGCACTCGCCCGTGCGCCGGCTCCTCGGCCTCGACGCACCCGCAGGCACGGCTCGCCGGTTCGGACTGCGCTGCCACGTCGCGCTGCCGCCGGCCTCGGCGTTCGTCGAGGTGCACTGGTCGCCGCTCGGCGAGGCCTACCTCACCCCGGTGGCCGACGACCTGGTCGGGATCGCGGTGCTGACCGACCGGCGTCGCACGTTCGGCGACCTGGTCAGCGCGTTCCCCACCCTGGCCGCCCGGCTCCACGGGCTGCCGCTGTCCGCGGTGCGGGGCGCCGGTCCGTTGCGCCAGCGCTCCCGGCGACGCGTGCAGGGCCGGGTGCTGCTGGTCGGGGACGCCGCCGGCTACGTCGACGCGCTGACCGGTGAAGGGATCGCCGTCGGTCTCGCCCAGGCCCGGGCGGCCGTCGCGGCGGTCGTCGCCGACGAGCCGGCGCGCTACGAGCGGGACTGGCGCCGGGTCACCTGGCGGCACGACCTGCTCACCCACGGCCTGCTGGCGGCCAGCCGGCACCCGGCGCTGCGCACCCGGATCGTGCCGGCCGCCGCCGCGCTGCCCCGGGTGTTCGGGGCCGCGGTGAACCAGCTGGCGAGGCCCGCGTGACCCCGGGTGAGCCCCGCACCGGGGCGGAACGCGAGCTGGTGGTGCTGCTGGACGGCGACGGCCGGGCGAGCGGGGTCGCCGACAAGCGGACCGTGCACCACGCCGACACCCCGTTGCACCTGGCCTTCTCCTGCTACGTCTTCGACGCGCGCGGCGCCGTGCTGGTCACCCGGCGCGCCACGCACAAGCTGACCTGGCCGGGCGCCTGGACCAACAGCGTCTGCGGGCACCCCGCCCCCGGCGAGGACATCGTCGCGGCGGTGCGGCGCCGGGCCGGTCAGGAGCTCGGCGTGCTGCTCGACGACGTACGGCCGGTGCTGCCTGCGTTCCGCTACCGCGCGGTCATGCCGGACGGGGTCGTCGAGAACGAGATCTGCCCGGTCTTCACGGCGACGACGACCGGGCCCGTCCGGCCCGACCCCGACGAGGTCGACGCCTTCGTCTGGGTGGGCTGGCCGGAGTTCCGCGCCACCGTGCTCGACGGCACGCGGGAGGTGAGCCCGTGGTGCCTGGAGCAGGTGCGGGCGCTGCCGGTGGACCCGCTGCGCCCACCCTCAGCAGTGCTGGAAGAGCTGCCCCCGGCCGCGCGACCGGGCCGCTCGCCGGGCTGACGGTCAGGCAGTCGTCGGGGTGAGCAGCAGGCCGTCCCCGCCCGGGGCGACGTCGACCACGACGTGGCCCCCGTCCAGCACCTCGCCGCCGAGCAGCAGCCGGGCCAGCGGGTCGCCGATCGAGGTCTGCACCAACCGCCGCAGCGGCCGGGCGCCGTAGGCCGGGTCGTAGCCGGTCCGCGACAGCCACTCGTGCGCCTGCGGGGTCACCTCGACGGTGATCCGGCGTACGGCGAGCCGCTTGGCGAGCTCGGCGATCTGCAGGTCGACGATGTGGGAGAGCTCGTCGCGCGAGAGCGCGTCGAACATCACGACCTCGTCGAGCCGGTTGAGGAACTCCGGCTTGAACGACTGCCGCACCACGGCCATCACCGAGTCGCGCTTCTTCTCCTCGTCGAGCGTCGGGTCCACGAGGAACATGGAGCCGAGGTTCGAGGTGAGGATCAGCACCGTGTTGCGGAAATCGACCGTGCGGCCCTGGCCGTCGGTCAGCCGGCCGTCATCGAGCACCTGCAAGAGGATGTCGAAGACCTCCGGGTGGGCCTTCTCGACCTCGTCGAGCAGCACCACGGAGTAGGGACGCCGCCGGACCGCCTCGGTGAGCTGGCCGCCCTCCTCGTAGCCGACGTAGCCGGGCGGCGCGCCCACCAGCCGGGCCACCGAGTGCTTCTCGCTGTACTCGCTCATGTCGATCCGGACGATCGCCCGCTCGTCGTCGAACAGGAAGTCGGCCAGCGACTTGGCCAGCTCGGTCTTGCCGACACCGGTCGGGCCCAGGAACAGGAACGAGCCGGTCGGCCGGTTCGGGTCGGAGATGCCGGCCCGGGAGCGGCGTACGGCGTCGGACACCGCCGCCACCGCGGCGCGCTGACCGATCAGCCGCTCGCCGATCACGTCCTCCATGCGCAGCAGCTTGCCGGTCTCACCCTCCAGCAGCCGGCCGGTCGGGATGCCGGTCCAGGCCTCCACGACGTCGGCGATCTCCTCCGGGCCGACCTCCTCACGCACCATCGGGGCCTGGGTCGCGGCCGCAGCGTTGTCGACGGCCTGCTCCAGCTGCTTCTCGAGCTCCGGGATGCGTCCGTAGTTGATCTCGCTGGCACCCTGCAGGTTGCCCTCACGCAGCAGCCGGTCGGCCTGCATCCGCAGCTCGTCGATCTGCTTGCGCAGCTCGCCGACGCCCTCCAGGGCCGCCTTCTCGCGGGCCCACCGGCTCTCCAGCCCGCGCAGCTCCTCCTCGCGGTCGGCGAGATCGGCGCGCAGCTTGTCGAGCCGGTCCTTGGACGCGGCGTCCGCCTCCCGGGCGAGCGCGAGCTCCTCCATCTTCATCCGGTCGACCGAGCGACGCAGCTGGTCGATCTCGACCGGGCTGGACTCGATCTCCATGCGCAGCCGCGACGCGGCCTCGTCGACGAGGTCGATCGCCTTGTCCGGGAGCTGGCGGCCGGTGATGTAGCGGTCCGAGAGCATCGCGGCCGCGACCAGCGCGGAGTCCTCGATGGTGACGCCGTGGTGGGCTTCGTACTTCTCCTTGAGTCCGCGCAGGATCGCGACGGTGTCCTCCACCGACGGCTCACCCACGAAGACCTGCTGGAAGCGGCGCTCGAGGGCGGGGTCCTTCTCGATCCGCTCGCGGTACTCATCGAGGGTGGTCGCGCCGATCATCCGCAGCTCGCCGCGGGCCAGCATCGGCTTGAGCATGTTGCCCGCGTCCATCGCGGAGTCACCGCCGGCGCCCGCGCCGACCACGGTGTGCAGCTCGTCGATGAAGGTGATGATCTGCCCCTCGGAGGCCTTGATCTCCGCGAGCACCGCCTTGAGCCGCTCCTCGAACTCGCCGCGGTACTTCGCACCCGCCACCATCGCGGCGAGGTCGAGCGAGAGCACCCTGCGGTTCTTCAGCGAGTCCGGGACGTCGCCGTTGACGACGCGCTGGGCGAGGCCCTCGACCACGGCGGTCTTGCCGACGCCGGGCTCGCCGATCAGCACGGGGTTGTTCTTGGTGCGCCGGGACAGCACCTGGATGACGCGGCGGATCTCGGAGTCCCGGCCGATGACCGGGTCCAGCTTGCCTTCGCGCGCGGCGGCGGTGAGGTCGACGGCGTACTTCTCGAGCGCCTGGTAGGTGGCCTCGGGGTCCTGGGTGGTGACCCGGGCGGTGCCGCGCACGCTGGTGAGCGCCCCGCGCAGCGCGTCGGCGCTGGCCCCGGCGTCCTTGAGCACGGTGGCCGCCGGCGAGTCGACGGTCGCGGTGGCGATCAGCAGGTGCTCGGTGGAGACGTAGTCGTCCTTCATCTCCGCGGCGATGTCGGCGGCGCTGGTGAGGATCTGCAGGGCCGCGCGGGAGTACGACGGCGCACCCACCGTCGTGCCGGAGGCGGCCGGGAGCCTGCGCAGCTCGGCCTGGACGCCCGCCTCGACGGTGGAGGGCTGCACACCGACGGCCTGCAGCAGCGGGTGGATGATGCCCTCGGGCTGCGCGAGCAGCGCGGCGAGCAGGTGCACGGCCTCGACCTGGGCGTGGCCGGCGGAGGCGGACCCCGAGATGGCGGCGTTGATCGCCTCTTGGCTGCGGGTGGTGAACTTCGATGCGTCCATGGCCCTTCTTCCTTCAGCTGCTGCGTCCTCGGCGCCACACGGTGATCGACTGGCCGCCGGAGCTGGCCGTGCGGACCGCGGGCAGGTTCTTGGTGGTGGGGCGGCTCAGTGCCTGCCGCAGGGTGTACTCCGTGGCGGTGAGGTCGTGCTCGAGCTCGGCGACCCGGCGCTGCAGGGCGTCGACCTGGTGCTCGAGCGCGAGGATGCGACGTACGCCCTCCAGCCCGATGCCCGTCGAGGTCAGCTCGGCGACCTCGCGGAGCAGCTCGATGTCGCGCCACGAGTAGCGCCGGCCGCCTCCGCCGGTGCGGCCCGGCCGCACCAGACCGAGCCGGTCGTAGGTGCGCAGCGTCTGCGGGTGCAAGCCGGTCAGCTCCGCGGCCACGCTGATGACGTAGACGGGAACGTCGGGGCCGGGAGCCCCGAGGTCGCCGAGGCGCCCGGCGGTCACGACGTGCTCCCGGGACGGCTGTGCGCGTCGAGCAGGTTCGCCCGCAGGTCGGACCCGGCGGTGGCGTCGCGCAACGCCTCGACGGCCTCGCGCGCCTTGTCGTTGAGCGCGGCCGGCACCTGCACCTCGACGGTGACGAGCAGGTCGCCCATGTGCCCGTCCTTGCGCTGCACCCCGCGACCGCGGACCCGGAACGACCGGCCGTTCGGGGTGCCCGGCGGGATCTTGAGGGTGACCGGTGCGCCGCTGAGCGTCGGCACCTTGATCTCGGCGCCGAGCGCGGCCTCGGCGAAGCTCACGGGCACGGTCAGGGTCAGGTTGTCGCCCTTGCGCCCGAAGAGCGGGTGAGCGGCCACCTTGACGGTGACGTAGAGGTCACCGGGCGGTCCGCCCCGCTCGCCGGGCGCGCCCTTGCCGCGCAACCGGATCCGCTGGCCGTCCTTGACGCCCGCCGGGATCCGCGCGGAGATGGTGCGGTTCGACAGCCCGCGGCCGGAGCCGTGGCAGGTCGGGCACGGGTCGTCGACGACGAGCCCGCGTCCGCGGCAGCTCGGGCAGGTCTCGTTCATGGTGAACGCGCCGCCGACCGAGGCCGCCCGCATGCCGACGCCCTCGCAGTCCGGGCACACCCGGGGCAGGGTCCCGGCCTTGGCGCCGGTGCCGGAGCAGTCCGGGCAGGGCGCGTCCGAGGACAGCCGCAGCGAGACGGTGACGCCCTCGATCGACTCCGCGAACCCGATGGTCGCGTCGGTCTCCAGGTCGGCGCCGCGGCGCTGGGCCGTGGAGCGCGTGCGGGTGCCGCCGCCACCGCCGAACATGCCGCCGAAGACGTCCCCGAAGCCGCCGCCACCCCCGGTGCGGCCGGTGCCGCCCCCGAACAGGTCGTTGAAGTCGAACGGGGGCGCGCCACCGGCGCCTGTGGTCGTGAAGGGGCCGAAGCCTCCCCCGAGACCGGCGCGGAGGTCGTCGTACTGCTTGCGCTTCTCGGTGTCACCGACGACGTCGTACGCCTCGGCGATCGCCTTGAAACGCTCCTCCGCGGCCCGGTCTCCGGGGTGGGAGTCGGGGTGGTTCTCACGGGCGAGCTTGCGGTAGGCCTTCTTCACGTCGGCCGCCGACGCGTCCTTGGACACGCCGAGGACCTTGTAGAAGTCCTTGTTCGCCCAGTCCGCACTGGTCATCCGTGCACCCCCTCTCCCTCGTTCTCGCTCGTTGGTTACTCGTTGGTGCCCTCAGCCGGGGCCTCGGGCTCAGGGTCCACCACGGTCACCCGTGCCGGACGTACGACGCGCTCACCGATCTGGTACCCGGCGGACACGATGTTCTGGCAGGTCGTCGTGGTCACCTCCGGCGAGTGTGCGTGCATCAGCGCCTCGTGGAACCGCGGGTCGAACTCGTCGCCGGGGGCGCCGAACTTGACCAGCCCGTGGGCCGCGACGATCCGCTCCAGCGAGTCCGCGACGGCCTTGAAGCCACCTTCGAGCTCACCGTGCTCGCGGGCCCGGTCGAGGTCGTCGAGCACCGGCAGCAGGCCGACCAGCACCGAGAAGGTGGCGTTCTGCTTGACCAGCTCCCGGTCGCGGTCCACGCGCCGCTTGTAGTTGACGTACTCGGCCTGCAGCCGCTGCAGGTCCTCGGTCAGCCCGGCGACCCGGTCCTGTGCGGCCACGAGGTCCGCGGCCATGTCGTTGCCGGCTTCCTCCCCGACGTCCGGGGCCTCCTGGCCCTCGGGGACGGTGGTCGCCTCAGCGGTCCCGGCAGCCGCGTCCGCCGAGCCCCCGGAAGCCCCGTCGAGGGGCTCCCGGGTCTCGTCGTTCGCGTCCGGGCGGACGCTCTCGTCGAAGTGGCCTGAGGTCACTTGGCCTCACCCTCGGTGCCCGAGTCGCCGGTGCTGTCCTCGTCGACGATCTCGGCGTCCACGACGTCCTCGTCGGTGTCGCCGGTGCCCGTGGTGCCACCCGCGGCTGAGGCGTCGGCCTCGCCCGCGGCGTACATCGCGGCACCCATCTTCTGGCTGGACTCGTTGAGCTTGGCCAGCGCGGCGGCGATCTCGGAGGTGGCACCCTCCTCGGTGTTCTCGAGGGCCTTCTTCAGCGCCTCGAGGTCGGTCTCGACCTCGGTCTTCACCTCGGCCGGGATCTTCTCACCGTTCTCGGCGAGGAACTTCTCGGTGCTGTAGGCGACGCCGTCGGCCTGGTTGCGGGTCTCCACCGCCTCCTTGCGCTGACGGTCCTCCTCGGCGTACTGCTCGGCGTCCTTGACCATCTTGTCGATGTCTTCCTTGGACAGCGCCGAGCCACCGGTGATCGTCATCGACTGCTCCCGGCCGGTGCCGCGGTCCTTGGCGGACACGTGCACGATGCCGTTGGCGTCGATGTCGAAGGTGACCTCGATCTGCGGCACGCCGCGCGGTGCCGGCGGCAGCCCGGTCAGCTCGAAGTTGCCGAGCGGCTGGTTCTGCGCGGCCATCTGACGCTCGCCCTGGAACACCTGGATCTGCACCGAGGGCTGGTTGTCGTCGGCGGTGGTGAACACCTCGGAGCGCTTGGTCGGGATCGTGGTGTTGCGCTCGATCAGGCGCGTCATCACGCCACCCTTGGTCTCGATGCCCAGGCTCAGCGGCGTGACGTCGAGGAGCAGCACGTCCTTGACCTCGCCCTTGAGCACGCCGGCCTGGAGCGCGGCACCCACGGCCACGACCTCGTCGGGGTTGACGCCCTTGTTGGGCTCCTTGCCGCCGGTCAGCTCCTTGACGACCTCGGCGACCGCGGGCATCCGGGTCGAGCCACCGACCAGGATGACGTGGTCGATCGCCGAGACCTCGACGCCGGCGTCCTTGATGACCTGCTTGAAGGGCGACTTGGTCCGGTCGAGCAGGTCGGAGGTCATCCGCTGGAACTCGGCGCGGCTGATCTTCTCCTCGAAGTGCAGCGGGCCGGACTCCGAGTGCGTGATGTAGGGCAGGTGGATGGTGGTCTCGCTGGAGGAGGAGAGCTCGATCTTGGCCTTCTCCGCGGCCTCCTGCAGGCGCTGGCGGGCGATCTTGTCACTGCCCAGGTCCACGCCGTTGTTGTCCTTGAACTTCTTGACCATCCACTCGACCAGGCGCGAGTCCCAGTCGTCACCACCGAGGTGGTTGTCGCCGGAGGTGGCCTTGACCTCGACCACGCCGTCGCCGATCTCGAGCAGGGACACGTCGAACGTGCCGCCACCGAGGTCGAAGACCAGGATGGTCTGGTCGGACTCCTTGTCGAGCCCGTAGGCCAGGGCCGCCGCGGTCG
The DNA here is from genome assembly GCA_963810035.1 of uncultured Actinomycetota bacterium. Taxonomy (GTDB): domain Bacteria; phylum Actinomycetota; class Actinomycetes; order Propionibacteriales; family Nocardioidaceae; genus Nocardioides_B. The sequence goes on along the minus strand of CAWEMA010000013.1, from coordinate 481,440 downwards.
GCTCGTTGACGATCCGGCTCACGGTGAGGCCGGCGATCTCCCCGGCCTCCTTGGTGGCCTGGCGCTGCGCGTCGGAGAAGTACGCCGGGACGGTGATCACCGCGTCGGTGACCGTCTCGCCGAGGTAGGACTCGGCGTCCCGCTTGAGCTTCTGCAGCACGAACGCGGAGATCTGCTGCGAGGTGAACGACTTGTCGTCGATCTGGGTCTTCCAGTCGGTGCCCATGTGACGCTTCACCGAGCGGATCGTCCGGTCGACGTTCGTCACGGCCTGCCGCTTGGCGACCTCTCCGACGAGCACCTCGCCGTTCTTGGCGAAGGCGACGACCGACGGAGTCGTCCGCGCACCTTCGGCGTTCGCGATGACGGTGGCCTCGCCACCTTCGAGGACGGCGACGACGGAGTTCGTCGTACCGAGGTCGATACCGACCGCACGAGCCATGGTGTGTACCTCCAGTTGCTGCCGGCCGCGGTGGCCGGGTGATCGTGTTCAGGACGAATGCATGAGTGTCTGGGTCTCGGGAACCACCGAGGGTGTCCCGTTGCTCCGAGTTTGTCAAACAACTTGAGTGCGTTCAACTCAACTCTTCTCAGAGGCCTCAACGCAGGGCAGGTCGAGGATGTTCCCGCGCGGCGGGGCCGCGTCAGCCGATGGTGACGCGGACGGCGTTGGACTTCCGTCCGCTGTCCGCGTCGATGACCCGGAAGCGGTTGAGCCCCTCCCGGCCGGAGAAGACGTAGGTGTTGAACAGGCCACCGCTGACCGAGGTGCTGACCGGGAAGTCCACCCAGCCGGCCTCGAACCGCTGGACCTGCAGCCGGGCCCCCTCGGCGCCGTCGTAGACACCGGTCAGGTTGATCCGCTCGTTGGGGGACACCTGCTTCGGGAAGGCCTGCAGGCTGATCGCCTGCGTGCGCTTCGTGGGCTTCGGCGTGGACGGGGTCGGCGAGGGGGACGCGGTCCGGGGCTCGTCCGAGCCCGCCGGGTCCGGGAACGGCTCAGGCGTGGTGGTCGGGTCGTCGCCGGGGATGTAGAGGCTCGGCGCCTGGGTCGCCCTCGGCCGGGCGTCGTCGATGCCGGTGACCCGGGCGGCCCCCAGCGCGATCAGGCTGACCACACCCCCGATGACCAGCGACACGGCCACCAGGACACCCACGCCCACCAGGAGCTGCCGGGTCCAGGGGGTGTCCTCGTCGTCGTTGCGGGCCATGCCCCCAAGGATGCTGCACCGGCCCGCCGATCCCGAATTCCCGTTGCGTGTCGCGCCGCGCAGCCGGGCGAGGAACGTGCGAGGCCTCGCCTAGCGGCTCGGCACCTCAACCAGCTGTGGTGGTGGTCTGCGAGGTGGGCTGGGTGGTGGTGGGCGCGTTCTCGGGGAAGTGGCAGGCGACCTGGTGCCCCGGGGCCAGCTGCAGCAGCGGCGGCTCCTGGGTCTTGCAGATGTCCTGCGCCTTCCAGCACCGGGTGTGGAACCGGCAGGCCGGCGGCGGGTTGATCGGGCTCGGCACGTCGCCCTGCAGCCGGATCCGGTCGCGCTGGGTGCGGCGCTTGGTGTCCGGCACGGGTACGGCGGACATCAGGGCCGTCGTGTACGGGTGCATCGGGTTGCCGTAGAGGCCCTCCCGGTCGGCGATCTCGACGACCTTGCCGAGGTACATCACCGCCACCCGGTCCGAGACGTGCCGGACCACGGACAGGTCGTGCGCGATGAACACGTAGGTGAGGTCGAGCTCCTCCTGCAGGTCCTCGAGGAGGTTGACGACCTGTGCCTGGATCGACACGTCGAGCGCGGAGACCGGCTCGTCGGCCACGATCAGCTTCGGCTTGAGCGCCAGCGTGCGGGCGATGCCGATGCGCTGGCGCTGGCCGCCGGAGAACTCGTGCGGGTAGCGGTTGTAGTGCTCGGGGTTGAGCCCGACCAGCTCGAGCACCTCCTGCACCGCCTTCTTCACGCCTCCCGGCGGGTTGACCTTCTGCAGGCGGTACGGCGCCCCGACGATCTTGCCGACGGTGTGGCGCGGGTTCAGCGAGGAGTACGGGTCCTGGAAGATCATCTGGATGTCCCGGCGCAGCGGCCGCATCTTGCCATCACTGAGGTGGGTGATGTCACGACCCTCGAACACGATCGTGCCGGCGGTCGGCTCGTCGAGCCGGGTGAGCAGCCGGCCGGTGGTGCTCTTGCCGCAGCCGGACTCGCCGACCAGGGAGAGCGTCTCGCCCCGCTTGACGCTGAAGTCGATGCCGTCGACGGCCTGGACGGCCGCCACCTGGCGCTGCATGACGCCCTTGCGGATCGGGAAGTGCCGGACGAGGCCGGTGACCGTGAGCAGGTCGTCCGCGCCGCCCGTCGCGGTGCCCCCGGTGGTCTCGGTGACTGTCATCGTGTCGTTCGTCCTTGCCTGTGTCGGGCTGGTGGAGCTGCGGTCGTCGTCGGAGGCCGGCTCAGAGCAGGGGCTTGATCTCGTCGCGCCAGATCTGCTGGCGCTGCGCCTGCGGCAGGTGGCAGGCCACGAGATGCCTCTGTCCGTTGTCGAGGAGCTCGGGCCGCTCGTTCTGCGAGAGCCCGTGGGTGAGGTCTGCGAACCGGCACCGCGGGTGGAACGCACAGCCGGAGGGCACGTTGATCAGGCTGGGCGGGGTGCCCTTGATCGGCAGCAGCCGCTCGCTACGCTCCCGGTCCATCCGGGGCATCGAGCCGAGCAGGCCCCAGGTGTAGGGGTGCTCCGGCTCGTCGAAGATGTGCTCGGCGGTGCCGTACTCCACCGCCCGGCCGGCGTACATCACCAGGATGTCGTCGGCGAGCTCGGCGACCACCCCGAGGTCGTGGGTGATGATGATGACCGCGGAGTTGAACTCCTTCTGCAGGTCCCGGATCAGGTCCAGGATCTGCGCCTGGACCGTCACGTCGAGCGCGGTGGTCGGCTCGTCGGCGATCAGCAGGTCGGGGTCGCAGGACAGCGCCATCGCGATCATCGCGCGCTGTCGCATGCCGCCGGAGTACTGGTGCGGGTAGGAGTCGACGCGCTGGTCCGGCTCCGGGATGCCGACCCGGTCGAGCATGTCGATCGCGTGCGCCCGCGCCGCCTTGTTCGAGACGTCGTTGTGGATCTTGTACGCCTCGACGATCTGGTTGCCGACGGTGTAGTAGGGGTGCATCGCCGAGAGCGGGTCCTGGAAGATCATCGCCATCTTCTTGCCGCGCATCCGGCGGACCTCCTCACTGGAGGAGGAGATCAGGTCCTTGCCGTCGAGCAGGATCTCGCCGCTGATCCGGGCGGTGCCCTTCTTGTGCAGCCCCATGACCGACATGCTGGTGACGCTCTTGCCCGAGCCGGACTCGCCGACGATGCCGAGCGTCTTGCCCCGCTCCACGCCGAAGGACAGCCCGTCCACGGACTTGACCAGCCCGTCGTCGGTGGGGAAGTGCACGCGCAGGTCGCGCACCTCGAGGAAGGAACCGGCGCGCGGGTTCCGGCCGCGGGCCTCGGTGTCGGTGGTCAGTGTCACTTGGACCGCACTCTCGGGTCGACGACGGCGTACATCAGGTCGACGACCAGGTTGGCAACGATGACGAAGAAGGCCGCGACGAGGGTCACCCCGAGCACCTTGGGCAGGTCGTTGTTCACGATGCCGTCGATGGAGTACTTGCCGAGCCCGTTGAGCGAGAACACCTTCTCGGTCAGCACGGCGCCGCCGATCAACAGGCCGAAGTCGAGGCCGAAGATGGTGAGGATGGGGGTCAGCGCGCCCCGCAGTCCGTGCTTGACCACCACACGCCGCTCCTGCAGCCCCTTGGCCCGGGCGGTGCGCACGTAGTCCTCGTTCATGGTCTCGAGCATGCCGGCCCGGGTGAGCCGGGCGTACTGCGCCGAGAACAGCAGCGCAAGGGTGATCCACGGCAGCATCAGGTCGTACGCCCACATCGCCGGGTTGGTCAGGAACGGCGTGTACGAGCCGCCCGGCGGGAAGATGTGCCACTTGTAGCTGAAGAAGGTCAGTCCCATCAGTCCGGTCCAGAAGATCGGCATCGAGACGCCCGCAAGGGCGAAGGTCATCGCAGAACGGTCGAAGAAGGACCCCCGTCTCAGCGCCGACAGCACCCCGATCGAGATCCCCGAGACAACCCAGATCACCGCGGCGCCGATGGCGAGCGAGAACGTGACCGGCGCCCGGTCGAGCAGGTCGGGCCAGACTGCCTGCCGGGTGATGAACGAGTAGCCGAGGCAGGGTGCGGGGCACTGGACCTTCTCGGCGCCCATGTCGAACTCACCACCGACGACGACGGTCTTCGCCCAGTGGCCGTACTGCACGTAGAACGGGTCGTAGAAGCCGAGCCGCTCGGCCGTCAGCTTGACCGTCTCGGCAGTGGCCGTGCGCCCGACGTACCTGGTTGCCAGGGTCTCCGGGGTCGCACCCGCCCAGCGCGGCACCAGGTAGAAGATCGAGAACGTGAGGATGCTGACCAGCACCAGCATCGCTGCGGCGGCGATGAGCCGCCGGATGATGTAAGCAACCACGGTTATCGGTGTCGGCGCCCGGCCGGGGGCTTCCCCGGCCGGGCACCTACACCTTCACTCCTCAGATCGATGGAGATATCGATGGATCGTTTTCGGTGAACCTGGAGCTGGCTACTTGACGCCCAGCTCCATGTAGTCGTACATGCCGTAGGCGTCGTTGACGAACACGTTCGTCAGGTTCTTGCTCCGCAGCAGCACGCTCTTGGCGTCGACACCGGGGTAGATCATGGCCTGCTCCATCACGGCCTTGTCGATCGCGCCCCAGTCCGACTCGCGCTTGGCCTGGTCGAGCTCGACCTGAGCCTGGTCGAGCATCTTGTCGACCGCGGGGATCCGGACGCTCGTGTTGGACGAGCCACCGGTCTCCCGGATGACCCGGCTGTCCACGATCTGCGACAGGAAGCCGAAGCCGTCGTTCCAGTCCGCACCCCAGCCGTTGACGACCAGCCCGAGGTTGTTCTTCACCACGAACGGCGGGTTGCCGGCGTAGGCGGAGAAGTAGTCGCCCTGCGGGTAGCCCTTCGGCGTGGCGTCGATGCCGACCTTGGCGAGAGCCTGCTGGAACGCCTCGGCGGTCGCCTTCTCCTTGGGACGCTCGGTCCGGAAGGCGATGTTGGTCTGGAAACCGTCCGGCTTGCCGCAGAGCTTGAGCTCCTCCTTGGCCTTGGCCACGTCACCCTTGTTGTCCGGGGTCGGGTAGAGGTCGAACTTCTGGTAGCCCGGGATCTGCGGCGGCATGATCGTGGTGGTGAGCGCACCGCCGGCGACCGGGCCGCCGTACGCGGTCTGGTAGGAGACGCGGTCCATGCCGTACTCGATGGCCTTGCGGCAGTGGATGTTGTCGAACGGCTTCACCGTCGGGTTGATCGAGGTGTACCAGAGCCGCGCGATCGTCGGGTTGTCGGTGCTCGACTTCAGCGACGGGTCGTTGAGCACCCGGGCCAGGGCGGCCGGCTGTGCACCGGTGCCCGCGATGTCGAGGTCGAGGTCGCCGGCCATGATCCGGTTGTCGATGTCGTCGGCGTTGACGTTCAGGGAGACGTCGTACCCGTCCGGCAGTGCCTTGCGGTTGTCGTCGGTGCTCTGGTCCCACTGGTCGTTGCGCACCAGCTTGAACGACTTGCCCGGCTGCAGGTCCTGGAACTTGTACGGACCGGTCGAGACCACGCTGTTCTTGTACTGCGCGCCCTTGTCCTTGGCCTGGGGCACCGGCATCGTCTGGGTCAGCTGGGCCAGGTAGTCGAACCCGGCGAACGGCTGCTTGAGGTGGAAGACGATGGTGTGGTCGTCGGGCGTCGAGATCGCGGAGGAGAAGTCCGCGCCCTTGGACTTGTAGGGGCCCTTGTAGTCCGCCGGCCAGTTGAGCATGGCGTCGAAGTACGCCGGGCCGTTCGGGAAGGTCGCCTTGTCGATGGAGCGGGCCACGGCGTAGGCGACGTCCTTTGCCTTGACCTCGGTGCCGTCCTCGTACTTCACGCCCTTGCGGAGCGTGTAGGTCCAGGTCTTGCCGTTGTCGGTGGGCTTGCCGAGGTCCGTGGCGAGGTCCGGCACGAGCTCGTTGCTGGCGTCACCGGGGGCGGCCTTGAACATCACCAGGGAGCGGCCGTACAGACGCGCGAAGTTCCAGGAGTAGCCGTAGTAGGTCTCACCCGGGTCCAGCGTGTCCCAGTCGCCGGCGTTGGCGACCTTGATCGTGCCGCCCTTCTTGTCGGACGGGTTGTAGATCTTGCCGACGGCTGCGTTGAAGGAGGCAGAGGACGAACCGCCACTACCCCCGTCGCCGTTGCCGCCGCCTCCGCCGCCACAGGCCGACAGGCCCAGGGCAGCGACTGCGGTCAGAGCCGCAAAGGCTCTCCATCGCGTGCTAGTCATCGTGCGGTTACGCCCCTTCTTGAGGAGTGGGTGAAGCATTCTTCTGGTTACCGAGCCCGGGGATCGAGCGCGTCACGCAGCCCGTCGCCGAACAGATTGAAGGCCAGGACGGTGCCGAAGATCGCGAGTCCGGGCCACAGCATGAAGTGCGGGACCGTGTAGTAGTTCACCGCGTCGGAGAGCATGCCGCCCCAGGTCGCCGTGGGCGGGCGGACACCGACACCGAGGAACGACAGGGCCGCCTCGAACAGGATGTTCGTGGGGATCAGCAGCGTGGCGTAGACCAGGATCGGCGCCACCAGGTTGGGCAGCACCTCGGTGAAGAGGATGTACGGCCGCCGCGCACCCAGGCTGCGGGCGGCGTCCACGAACTCGCGCTCGCGCAGGGACAGCGTCTGCCCCCTGATGATCCGCCCGATGTAGGGCCAGTTGAAGAAGCCGATGATGAAGACCAGCAGCACGATCCGCAGCGTGTTGCCCTCCAGGCCGAAGGCCTGGTCCGGGATGACGCCGGCCAGCGCGATCGCGAACACCAGCAGCGGGAACGCCAGGAACACGTCCATCGCGCGGCTGATCAGCGCGTCGACCGAGCCTCCGAAGAACCCGGCGATCGTGCCCAACGTGGTGCCGATCGCGACCGAGAGCAGGGTGGCCATGAACGCGATCAGCAGGGAGATGCGGGCGCCGTACACGATGCGGCTGAAGATGTCGCGGCCGTTGACGGGCTCGACACCCATCAGGTGCTGCCAGCTCTGACCGCCCCGCGCGCCGATCGGCAGGCCACCGGTGGCGGGGTTGATGAGGTTCTGGTGGAACTCGTTGGGCGGATCACCGAGCAGCTTCACGATGAACGGGGCGAAGACCGCCACCAGGACCAGGAAGATCAGGAACATCGCACCGGCCAGCGCCACCTTGTCGCGCTTGAGCCGACGCCAGGCGATCTGGCCGAGCGAGCGGCCCTCGATGACCTTGCCGGATCCGACGAGCTCGGCCTCACTGGCGGCGTCGTCGGCACTCGGTGCGACTTCCAGGGGCGTGCTCACGCGATGGACTCCTCCGGGGGCGAAACGGCTCAACAGACATGACGAGACGCACACGTGTGCGCCGATAGGTCAACGTCGTCCTACTTGGCCGCGGAGTCAAGCAACGCACCGGCCGTGTTGCGCAATCGTGACGGTAGACGGCTCAGCCGCAACAGATCGTGTAGACCGGCTCAGTGCCCGGTGGAGCTCCGACGCGGGCCGCGGGGCCACCGGGAGCGACGTACCGGAGAGGTCCCGGCCGGCAGCGTCAGCGTCAGCACCGCACCCGGCTCCCCGTCGGCGCTGCCGTTGGCCTCCACCGACCCGCCGTGGGCAGCCGCCACGTCCGCGACCAGCGCCAGGCCGATCCCGTAGTGCCGACGTCCCCCGGTGTCCTCGCTGGGGCGCGTGCTGGTGAACCGCTCGAAGACCCGCGTGCGCACCTCCGCCGGGATGCCGGGGCCGTCGTCGGCGACCACGACCCGCACCACCTCCTGCTGCTGCTCCACCGAGACGTCCACCCGGGACCCGGCGTGGTCGAGAGCGTTGTCGACCAGGGCGGTCACCGCGCGACGCAGCGCGGGGGCGACTCCCTGGACGACCACGTGCGGGGCCGCCTTCAGGTGCAGCGCGACCCCCGCCTGCTCCGCCGACCCCGAGGCCGCGTCGACGCACTCGCGGACCAGCGAGGCCAGGTCCACCTCACCGCGGTCCGCCTCGCCCCGCGGGTCGGCGGCGATCAGCAGGTCGTCGAGGATCTCGGTGAGCCGGTCGGTGTCGGCGAGCACACCGTCGAGGTCACTCCCGGTGAGGGGGCCGTCCCCGTGCCGGGCGCGTCGCGCGACCAGCTGCAGCCGGGTGCTCAGCAAGGTCAACGGCGTGCGCAGCTCGTGGCTCGCGTCGGCGACGAACCGGCGCTGCATCGACAGGCTCTGGGTCAGCGGGGACATCGCGCGCCGGGCCAGCCAGGCGGCGATGAGAGCCGCCAGCAGCACCCCCACCCCTCCGGCGGCGAGCAGCGAGGTGAGGATGCGCGAGCGCTCCTCGTTGATCTCGTGCAGGTCCAGCACGGCCTGGGTGACGCGGTCGCCGACCCGTGCCGTGCGGACGGTGTACTCGCGCCCCCCGACGGTGCGGTGCTCCTCGCGCACCCCGCCCTCGCGCATCACGGTCGCGATCGCCCGCTCGTCCGGGAAGCCGGCGGGCATGCCCGCGGACGCCTTGCGGCCGGCCGGGGTCACGACGACCACGCGCACGCCCGGGGGCGCCTCGTTCGGCGCGTCGATGTTGGCGGTGGTCTCGCTCAGCGTCGCGCTGGCCGCCTCGTCCGCGGCCCGCTCGTAGATCACGAAGAGCAGCAGCCCGACCACCGCGAGCACCCCGACCACGAGCAGCCCGGTCTGCAGGCCGAGCCGGACCGACGTACGACGGACGTCGGTGGCGCCTTCGGTCATGTCCGTCCCACGCGGTACCCGAGCCCCCGGACGGTCTCCACCACCCTGCGGCCGAGCTTGCGCCGCAGGTAGTGCACGTAGGTGTCGACCACGCCCTCCTCCTCGGCGTCCTCGAACACCGAGTCGACGAGCTCGGCGCGGGAGAACACCCGGCGTGGGTTGCGGGCCAGCACGGTGATCAGCATCGTCTCGCGCTCCGAGAGCGACACCTCGGTGCCGTCGTCGAGGTGGACCGACCGGGTCGCAGTGTCCACCGAGCCACCCGGCACCGTGAGCCGGTCGGCCTGGTCCCGGTGCCGACGGAGCAGGGCGCGCAGCCGGGCGAGCAGCTCGTCGAGGTCGAACGGCTTGCCGAGGTAGTCCTCGGCGCCCGCATCGAGCCCCTCCACCCGGTCGCGCGGGTTGCCGAGCGCGGACAGCACCAGGGTGGGCGTGTTCCGGCCGCGGCCACGCAGCCGGGTGAGCAGGTCGAGCCCCTCGATGGCCGGCAGCCCGCGGTCGAGCAGCATCACGTCGTAGTCCCGGCTGAGCCCGAGGTGCAGCCCGCGCTGCCCGTCGACGGCTGCCTCGACGACGTACCCCTCACCGGTCAGCAGCTCGGTGAGCATCGCCGCCAGCTCCGGGTCGTCCTCGACGAGGAGCAGGCGGGGGGACGGCATGTGCTCAGGATAGGGAGGCGGCTCGGTCGCGGCCTGCTCTCCGCCCTACTCCCCGCCCTGTGACGAGGCCGAGGAGGACCCGGTGCCGGACCAGGCGGACTCGGCGCCGCTGTGGCCGATCAGCACCACCTGGACGAGGGTGCCGGCCGCGACGACCACCGGGAGCACGGCCACGGCCAGGGCGAGCCCCTTCGAGGAGCGCTCGGCGCGACGGCCGCGGTGCCACCAGTAGAGGACGGCCGCGAGGACCGCCAGCGGGACCACCCACCAGATCAGCATGTCGCCGAGCTCGGCGTGCTGGCGCACCAGGCTGCTCTCCCCGACCCGGTGCTCCAGCGCCTCTCCGGACGAGGTGCTGAGCGGGGCGAGCACGACGGAGGCCACGGCGAGGCCGAGCGGCCCCCAGCCGGCCCAGGCGCGAAAGCGCGGCCACACGGCGTACAGCAGAACCGCGAGCGCAGCGGTGGGTACGGCGACCACCGTCGCGTGCACGATGAGCGGATGGATCGGGATCCCGAAGATGGTGTCCAGCACAGGCGCAGCCTCTCGACGTCGTGGGTGGCCCCTCAGCGTCGCGGACGAATCTTGGAGATTTCTGTGAAAACGCCCCGTTGAGAAGGCAGTTTCTTCCCGTCGAGGCGCCAGTTCCTTCCCCTCCAGCTCAGGTGAGGCGGGAAAGAACTGGCCTCTCGACGGAGAACTTCTGCCCTCTCAACGGGAGCGGGGGTGGACCACGATCCGGGCGCCGTGACGGGGGACGCTGGTGATGTTGCGGACCTTCGGGTAGTCGCTCGCCCCGCCGGGCAGCGCGACGTCGTAGCGGAGCAGCACCTCGCGGAGCACGGCCACGCCCTCCATCAACGAGAACCCGGCGCCGATGCACCGGCGCACCCCGCCCCCGAAGGGGATCCAGGTGTTGGTGGCCACCTCGCCGTCGGCGAACCGCTCCGGACGGAACCTCTCCGGCTCGCGGTGGTTGTCCTCGCGGGCGTGCCCGATCAGGATCGACGGGCCGATGTTCGCCCCGCGGGGCAGGTCGATCCCGCCGATGGTCACCGGCTTCATCAGGTGCCGCACGACCATCGGGATCACCGGGTGCAGCCGCATCGACTCCTTGAGCACCGCCTCGAGGTGGTCCTTGTCGTCCTCGTCCGCGGCGGTCCGGGCCCGCGCGAGCTGCCCGGCGTCGCGGCCGAGCTCGTAGAGCGTCCAGGCCAGCGCCGTCGCGGTCGTCTCGTGACCGGCGAGCAGCAGGGTGACGAGCTGGTCGCGCAGCTCGTGGTCGGAGAGGCCCTCGTCGGCCTGGGCGTTCAGCAGCCGGGACAGTACGTCGGTCCGCTCGGCCAGGTCCGGGGCAGCGCGACGCTCGGCGATCTCGGCGTACATCACCTCGTCGAGCGCACGCTGGTTGTCGACCGTCGCCTTCCAGGGCCCGAACCGCTGCAGGAACGGGTAGCCCCAGCCGAGCAGCACGGCGGGGCTGATGTCGACGGTCCGGTTCACCAGCGGCCGCAGCTGCGCGAGCCGAGACTCGTCGGTCACGCCGAACACCACCCGCAGGATCACCTCGAGGGTCAGCGCGTTCATCCGGTCGAGCGAGCGGAACGCCACTCCCGGCGTCCAGCGATCCACCTCCTCGCGGGCGAGCTGGGTGACGACGGACTCGTAGCCGCGCAGCGCAGCGCCGTTGAACGCCGGCATCAGCAGCTTGCGCGCCCGCTTGTGCTCGCCGGAGTCCTGCAGCAGCAACGAGTGCTCACCCATGATCGGGCCGAGGATCGCGTTGCCCTTGCCGGCGTGGAACACCTCCGGGTCGCCGGCGAAGATCTCCTTGGCGTGCTCGGGCCGGGTGAACAGCACCAGCGCCGAGCCCTTCGGCATCACCCGCACGGTGAAGACGTCGCCGTACCTCTTGTGCATGGCCGGCACGAACTGGTGGCGGAACCGGACCAGCGCGATGCTCTGCAGCAGCGTCGGCCAGCGCGGACCCGGGGGCAGGTCTCGGGCGGCGAGACGGTCGGCGTGGCCGGCACCGAAGGGCTGCATCTTCTGGAAACGGTCGTCGGTCACCGTCATACGAGAAATCACATCCTGGAAAAGGAGAACGTGTTTCGCATACTACGAGTATGTGTCGCCGGACGGAACCCTCGTCCTCACCCGGCCTCATGGCCCTCGCCAGCGCCACGTGCCGGTCGGGGCACCGGTGCGCCGCCAGGCCGGACGAGCCCTGCTCGGCGCCGCCGGACTCGGCGGTGCCGGTCACGGCGACGCTCAGGCGGTGGACAGCAGGAACGCGCAGACGAAGCCCAGCGCGGTCACCAGGCCGACCAGGGAGCCGGCGTGCTTGACCGCCTCGGGGACCATCGTGTCCGACAGCATGGTGAGGATCGCGCCGGCGGCGAACGCCTGGGTCACGGCGACGACCACCGGCGAGGCGCCTCCGAGCAGCAGGTAGCCGAGCGCCGCGGCGACGCTGGAGGCCACGGCCACCGCGAGCCACAGCCCCAGGATCGAGCGGGTGCTGTGCCCGCTCGCCTTCATCCCGGACGAGGCGGAGAGCCCTTCGGGGATGTTCGACAAGAACACCGCGGCGACCACTGCGACGCCGACACCTCCCCCGCCGATCAGGCTGACACCGATCGCGGCGGACTCCGGGATGCCGTCGAGCAGGGCGCCGAGCACGAGCGCGGATCCGGCGGCACCCGCCTGCATCCCGGTCGGGCTCTTGCGCCGGTTGGCGCCGCGGTGGTCGAGGACCCAGTCACCGGCGAAGAACACCAGCGAGCCGGCGAGCAGCCCGATGACCACGGCGTCGGCACCGGAGCGGTCGTAGGCCTCACGGGTCAGCTCGAACGCCACCGCGCTGAACAGCACACCGGTGCCGAAACCCATCACCAGGCCGACGAACCGCGTCGACGTGCGGAGGTAGAGCGCCATCAAGGCGCCGATCAGCAGGGCGGCGCCGCCGACGAGACCCCAGAACGCAGCTTCGAGCACGCGCTGACCGTACCCATATGGGTCAAAGGGGAAGCAGGCCGTCCCGGCGGGCGATGGCGGCCGCCTCGGTGCGACTGCCGGCGCCGAGCTTGGCCAGGATGTTCGAGACGTGCACGCTGACCGTCTTGGCGCTGATGAACAGCTGTCGGGCGATCTCTCCGTTGCTGCGGCCCTGCGCGACGAGCCCCAGGATCTCGGTCTCGCGCGAGGTCAGCGCCGTCTCGCGGGCCTCCCGGCGGCGCGGCTCACCGGCCGACCGGAGCACGGCCAGCAACGGCTCGGCGCCGAGGGCGCGGGCGGCGTCGCGACTGGCGTCGGCGAGGGCACGGGCCTCCGCAGCGTGCCCGGTCGCCCGGAGCACCGCCGCCAGACGGGCCTGGGTGCGGGCCACCTCGTACGGGTGGCCCATCTGCTCGAAGGCGGTGAGCGAGCGCTCCCACGCGACCACCAGCTCGTCCTCGTCGGGCGGGTCGACGTCGGCCAGCCAACGCAGCCGCAGGTGCTCGGCATGGGCCCGCTCGAGCCAGGCGACGCCCTCGGGACCGAACGGCCGGTTGCGCCTGCGGACCCGCTGCATCACCCGGTCGACCCCGGCCATCAGCGCCGGCGCCGGCTCGACCAGCCGCTCCCGGTCCTGGTCACCGCGACCGGCCGCGTCGGCCAGGTGGCCCAGCACCAGCGCGGTCAGCCGGATCCGGGCCTGGAACGCCTCGGACCAGGCCACGCCGACGATCTCCACGGCGCGCTCGAACGACGCCAGTGCCGCCGTGACGTCCCGACGTCCGCCGTACCAGTCGATCTCGGCCGCGGCGGCGCTGATGCCGACCAGCCCGTCGAGAGCCCACAGCGGCCGGAGCTGCTCGAGCACCTGCTCGCCGGCCGGGTCCCCGCGCCCGACGCAGACCATCGAGCGGATGCCGAGCAGGGTGGCCTCCGGGATCGGCGGTGGCGCCTGCCCGCTCACCGCGGTGAGCTCGAGGACGGTGTCCCACTCGCCCCGCTCGTAGGCGACGATCGCCTCCATCAGCCGGGCCTCGAAGCCGTACGGCGCCCAGGGCCGCCCCGCGGCGAGGGCGACGGCGTAGCCGAGGTGGTAGGCCTGCTGTGCCTGCGCGAGGGCGCCACGCTCGTGGTGGAGGCTGGCCAGCAGGTAGCGGCTGCGCATCTCGGCGTGCGCGTCGCCGTCGGCCCGGGCCTGCTCGATGACCTCGGTCAGCACCCGCTCCGCGGTCGCCGGGTCGCCCGAGCGCTCCTCGATGCCGGCCAGCGTCGTGGTCACGTCGGCGACCAGGGAGGCCATGTCGAGCTTCTGCGCGAGGCCGAGCGCCTCCATCCCCTGCCGCGCCGCGTCGTCGTCCTGCCCGTGGAAGAGGTGGGCCCGCGCGTGCATGCCGAGCAGCCTGGCGCGCAGCGGCGTGGGCTCGTCGGGCACCAGGTCGAGCGCCTCGGTGGTGAGCTCGAGCGGGTCGCCGGCGTTGTCGAGCATCATCGTCGCCGAGGCGAGGACCAGCAGCAGACGTGCCCGGTGGTGGGCGGGCGCGTCCGACCGGTCCCCGACCGGGGTCGCGGCGAGCTGGGCGCGGACCACCTTGACCGCCCGCTCGGGGTGCCCCGAGGCGAGCAGCGCGTCGGCCGCGCGGATCGCGAGGTCCGCCGGCGTGACGGTGTCGAGGGACGCGGCGACCCGGGCGTCGGCGACCAGGCCGAGGGCAGTCTCGTAGTGCTTCGCGGCCTCCTCGGGACCGCCGACCGACATGGCCTCGTCACCGGCCTCGAGGCTGGCGCGTACCGCGGTCTCCGGGTCATGGGCCAGCTGGGCGTGCCGCGCGAGCTCGGCCGCGGTGCCGTCGGCGCGATGGCTGCGCAGGGCCTCGGCGTACGCCGCGTGCATCCGCACCCGCTCGCCGGGCAGCAGGTCGTCATAGACCGCCTCGGCCAGCAGCGCGTGCCGGAACGCGTAGCTGTCCCCGACCCGGACCAGGACGTTCTGCTCGACCGCGTTGCGCAGCGACCGGTCCAGCGCGTCGTCGTCCTGGCCGAGCACCGCGGCGAGCAGCGCGTGCCCGACCCGCCGGCCGGAGCAGGACGCGGCCCGGACCACCTCGCGGGCGTCGTCGTCGAGCCGGTCGAGGCGGACCAGCAGCAGGTCGGCGAGGTCCTCGGGGAGCCGGCCGGCCGAGCTCTCCACCGCGCTCACCAGCTCCTCGGCGAAGAAGGCGTTGCCCTCGGCCCGGCGCACAATCGTGTGCAGGTCGGTCTCCGAGATCGGGCCCGGGACCAGCGCGCGCACCAGACGACGTACGTCGGGGTCGGCCAGCGGCTCGAGGTGCAGGCGGTGCACGCCGGGGACGCGGACCCACTGGGCAGCGGTCGCGCGCAGCGGGTGGCGGCGGTGGAGGTCGTCGGAGCGGTAGGAGGCGAGCACCACCACCGGGCCGCGGAAGTCCCGGGCGAACAGGAAGGAGAGAAGGTCGCGGGTGGACCGGTCGGCCCAGTGCACGTCCTCGATGACGACGAGCACCGGCTGCGTCCCGGCCAGCTCGTCGAGAGCGTCGTGGATGGCGTCGAAGAGGTCGGAGCGGTCGAGGTTCTCGTCCGTGGGGTTGACGCCGCCGGAGATGAGCCGCCGGCCGGGCTGCAGGTGCGAGAGCGCCGGCCGGGCCTCGGTGAGCGTCGCCGCCACGTCAGGGGTGTCGGCGGCCAGCCGTCCGAACAGCTCGGAGAAGGGGAGGTAGGGCAGGGCGCTGTCGCCGAAGTCCAGGCAGTGCCCGACCAGCGTGCGCCAGCCCGCGGCCCGGGCCCGCGCGACCAGCTCGGCCAGCAACCGGGTCTTGCCGACGCCGGCGTCGCCGGACAGCAGCACCGAGCGCGACCGCGGCTCGTCGGCCAGACCGAGCAGGTCGGTCAGCTCGGCGAGCACGCGGTCACGCCCCAGGATCGGCTGCATCGCCTCGGTCACCGGTGCCACGATGCCTATCATCGCGGAGAGGACCGACAACGCGCCCCCGGATTGCGAGCTTGCGTCGTCCCGGTCCTCCGGAGCGAGCGTGAGGAGCGCCGGCCCCTCGCTCACGCGACGGACAGCGGCCGGCGGCGGGGGTGCGGCAGCTTCAGCGACGGGCGGCGCGGCACCCAGTGGCGGCGGCCGTGCTTCCCGTACTGCTCGGCGGCGCGGTGCTGGCGGTACTCGATCTCGGCGGCCAGGAACGGTTCCGGAATCATCGTCATGGTCATCGTCATCTCCTTGGATGCTTTCTTCGATGACCCGATCCTGTGCCTCTGAGGTGGGGCCGCACATCGGGAGAACTCCCTATTCGCGGGCAGGCCCCGAAGCGGTGCCTTAGGCGGCCTCACTGCACCCAGACCAGCGCCCCCGCAACCACGAACGCCGCCGCCCAGACCTTGTCGAGGTTGACCCACAGGCGGGTCAGCACCTTGAGTCCGACCACCTCGTAGACCAGGAGCGCGATCACGGCGCTGGTCGCCACCATGGCTGCCGCGTGCAGCAGCGCGGCCGCCAGGGCGACCCGCAGGTCACCGGCCAGCGCCTGCCGGACCAGCTCGTCGGCCGGCTTCGCCGGGCCGCCGACGAGGACGGGTGCCAGCATCAGGCCGGCCCCCGTGACCGTGGACATCAGGAAGGACCACCAGGCCAGCTGGTACGGGCGCAGCCGCATGCCGACCCAGCGGAAGTGCCGCTTGCGCAGGAACAGCCAGGCCCCGAACACCATCATGACCAGGCCGCTCACCCCGACCGCCACGGCCTGGGAAACGCTCGAGGAGAACAGCACGATCGCCACGGCCATCGCCGCCACGGACGCCTCGTGCCCGATCCCGATCGGCACCAGGGCGCGCAGGACCGCCGTACGGTTGCGCTCCTGGAACCCGTAGGACACCGCGAACAGCCACCCCATCGCCGGGTTCAGGCCGTGGAAGCAGCCCAGCAGGACCACCGTGACGACGACGCCCCGGTCCAGGTGGAGGACCGCGGCGCCCCCGTGCGCGAAGACGAGGTCGTTCACCGGAAGCAGTAGGAGTCGCTGGACGCGTCCCCACCCTGCAGGTGGGTCTGGTGTGGCCGGTTGCCGCGGAAGTCCGTGCCGTGCGGGAAGAACCCCTCGTCGAGCGTGAGCCCGCCCGTCTCCGGGTCCACGTCGGCCTTGGCCATCCAGGCCCCCACGCCCTGCGGGTAGAACTGGTCGTCCCAGGCACCGTAGAGCGAGTTGGTCCAGTAGACCCGCCGGCCGTCCCGGCTGATCTCCACCATCTGGGGCCCGCCGGCCAGCCGGGTGCCCGGGTCGGCCGGGTGGGCGGCCCGCTCCGCGATCCCGCCGAGCCGGAACGACCCGGTCTCGCGCGGGTGGAACGGGTCGGACACGTCGTACTGCTTGGCCTCGCCGGTCCCCCAGCAGGAGACGTAGAGGAACCGGTCGTCCACGGAGAGGTCGATGTCGGTGACCAGGGGCGGTACGGCGCCGAACGGCTTCAGCAGGTCCGGGAGCACCTCGGGGTCCTCGACCGGCTCGGCCGGGATGGTGATCACCTTGGTCACCTCGAACTCGTCACCCTCGCGGTGCCACAACCACACGGAGGCGGAGAGGTCCGCGGTGCTGACCACCACGCCGACGAAGCCGTACTGCTGGGTGGGGTCGTGCGCCGGCCGCAGCTCCAGGGTCATCTGGTGCTCGGCGCCGAGGTCGACGGTCTGGCGCAGCTTGCGGGTCTTGAGGTCGAAGAAGTGCACCCGGTGGCCGTACCGGTTGCCGAGCAGCATCTCCGGGACGATCCCCTCCTCGATCATCGCCGGCGTGCCCCACTCGCTGGCCACCAGGACGTCGTGGTTGATGTGCCACCAGAAGTCGTAGGCGAGGTACTGGTCGCCACGGTCGGCCTCCCACTGCCCCTTGATCTCGAAGGTGTCGTGGTCCAGCAGCGCGATGCCGCCCGGCCCGTCGTCGCTGTGCGCGGCTCCGAGGTTCGTGATGTAGATGCCCTCGGGCCCGCAGTGCGCGGTGTGCGGGCGGCTGTAGCCGGTGCCCTTCTGGTAGTCGTCCGGCTCGATGACCCGGGCGACCTTCGGGTTGCGCGGGTCGTCCTTGACGTCCACGAAATGGATCCGGCTGGAGCGCAGGCCCATCAGCAGGAGGTACCTGCGTTCGACGTGCGGGTGCGGGTTGTTCGGGCACAGCGCCGAGCTGCACGCGTTCCAGCCGTGGTGGTGCAGCTCGTCGCCCACGTTCGGCATCTCGGTCCAGCCGACGACCTGGCCGTAGCTCGCGGAGCCGGGGTCCACGTCGAGCACCGCGAGCGCGTCCTTCTGCGGCTCGCCCTCGCCCCGCCAGAACGTCGCCACGTAGGCCAGCTCCTCGCGCGGACCCTGCACGGCCAGCGTGGGTGACGGGTAGAACGTCGGGTCGGGTTTCCAGCTGGTTCGTGCCATCTCTCCTCCAGGCACCTGGTGCACGACCGCGCGCCGTGCGCTGACCTCCAGATTGCGCCTTCCGGACCCGCGAGTCGAGCGTCTTCGGTGCTGGGTGCTCGGGGTTCTGGACCGCCGGTCTCACCGCCGGCGCCGTGGTGCCTCAGACGCTGGTGCGGCGGCCGCGGACGAAGGTCTCGCCGACCAGCGGGACTCCCGGGCGGTAGGCCAGGTGGAGGTAGGACGGCGCGTCCAGCACGGCGAGGTCGGCGGAGGCCCCCACGCCCAGGTGCCCGACCTCGGTGCGGCCCAGGGCGCGGGCGCCGCCCCGGGTCGCGGCGGTCAGCGCCTCGGCCGGGGACATCCCCATCTCGCGCACCGCGAGCGCGATGCACAGCGGCATCGACGAGGTGTAGCAGGAGCCCGGGTTGCAGTCGGTCGCGATCGCCACGGAGACGCCGGCGTCCAGGAGCCGGCGGGCGTCCGGGTACGGCGACCGGGTCGAGAACTCCACGCCCGGGAGCAGCGTCGCGACCGTCCCGCTCTGCGCCAGGGCATCCACGTCCGCGTCGGTGAGGTAGGTGCAGTGGTCGACGGCGACCAGGCCGAGCTCGCACGCGAGCCGGACGCCGGGTCCGGGCCCGAGCTGGTTGGCGTGCAGCCGGCCGGCGAGGCCTCTGGCCTTGCCCGCTCGGAGGATGGTCCGCGCCTGGTCCTCGTCGAACGCCCCTCGCTCACAGAAGACGTCGACCCATTTCGCGTGCGGCGCGCAGGCCTCGAGCATCGGACCGGTCACCAGGTCGACGTACGCCCCGGGGTCGTCGGCGTACTCCGGAGGGACCACGTGCGCGCCGAGGAACGTGGTGTCCTCGGTGACCTGTCGGGCGATCGCCAGGCTGCGCGCCTCGTCGCGCACGGACAGCCCGTAGCCGCTCTTCACCTCGACCGTCGTGGTGCCCTGCCGGCGCATCTCGTCGACCAGCCGGGCCAGGTTGGCCGCGAGCTGCTCGTCGCTGGCGGCGCGGGTCGCGGCGACGGTGGTGCGGATGCCGCCGGCGGAGTACGGCGTGCCGGTCATCCGGGCCGCGAACTCCTCGGCCCGGTCGCCGGCGAACACCAGGTGCGCGTGCGAGTCGACGAAGCCGGGCACCACGGCGCGGCCCCCGACGTCGTACGCCGTGTCCGCTGCCGGGGCCTGCCGGGCGGGTCCGGCCCACGCGACCCGGCCGCCCTCGACCACCAGCGCGGCGTCGCGCAGCAGCCCCAGCTCGGGGTCCTGCGTGGACAGCTCGCCGATCCCGGTCAGGGCAACGCTGGTCATCGGGCCTCCCACAGGGATCGGATCACGGTGTCGAGCTCGGCGCCGGCCTCGCGGCGGGTGTCGGCAGTGGCCACCACGACACCGTCCCGCAGCACCTGGACCACGTCGGCGCCGGCGGCCGCGAAGACCGCGGTGCCCGTGTCCGCGCCGGTGCCCGCGGTCCGGACGGTGGCGGTGTCCAGGGTGACCAGGTCGGCGCGGGCACCGACCTCGATCCGCCCGGTGCCGTCGAAGCCGAGGGACCGGTGCCCGTCGTACGTCGCGGCACGCAGGAGCTCGCCGGAGGACCAGTGGCCGCGCTCGCGGGTGGCGAGCCGCTCGTCGAGCTCGACCGCCCGCATCTCCTCGAACAGGTCGACCACCGCGTGGCTGTCCGACCCCAGGGTGAGCGGGGCGCCGGCGTCGTGCAGCCCGCGGGACGGCCCGATGCCGTCGCCGAGGTCGCGCTCGGTGGTGGGGCAGAAGCAGGCGCGCGTGCGCGAGCCGCCGAGCAGCGCCACGTCGTGGTCGGTCAGGTGCGTGGCGTGCACAGCGCTGGTGCGCTCCCCCAGGGCCCCGGCCTCGGCGAGCACCTCGGTCGGCGTCATCCCGTACGCCGCGGCGCAGGCGTCGTTCTCGGCCACCTGCTCGGACAGGTGCACGTGCAGCGGGGCGTCGTGCTCGGCGGCCCAGGCCACGACGGTGGGCATCTGCTCGCGGGGGACGGCGCGGACGGAGTGGATCGCGGCCCCCCACCGGACGGTCGACCCGTCACCGACTGTGCGACTCGCCGGTGAAACCGCCGAGTAGGTGACGGGTCGGCGGGAGCGGCGGGTGGCCCAGCGCTCGGCGGTGCCGTCGCTGAACCTCGCCTGGACGCCCTCCGGTGCCTTGCCGATGCCGGCGGCGAGGTAGCAGGTGTCCAGCAGCGCGATCCGGATGCCGGCCTCGCGCGCGGCCTCGACCAGCGCGTGCGACATCACGTTCGGGTCGTCGTACGGCGTGCCACCGGGGCCGTGGTGCAGGTAGTGGAACTCCCCGACGCTGGTGATGCCGACCGAGACCATCTCGCGGTACGTCGCCCGGGCGAGCTCGAAGTAGGTGTCCGGGGTGAGCCGGGACGCCACGGCGTACATCTGCTCGCGCCAGGTCCAGAACGTCCCGCGCTCCCGTTGCGTGCGACCGCGCAGCGCCCGGTGGAACGCGTGGCTGTGGCAGTTCGCCAGGCCCGGGACGGTCAGCCCGGCGAGCCGCTCGGCACCGACGGCCGGGCCGGGCTCGACCCGGGTGAACACGCCGTCCTCGACGTCGACGCGCAGCCCGTCCCGCACCTCCCCCGCACCGGTCCAGGCGCGCTCGAGCCAGTAGGTCCTCACGCGGGCCGGGCCGGGTCGTCGGTGGCGAGGTCGCTCAGCGCGTCGGCCAGCGCGTCCACGCCGGACAGGCAGTCGGCGAGCTCCGCGGACTCATCCGGCGAGTGCGAGACGCCGGTCGGGTTCCGCACGAACAGCATCGCGGTCGGGACGCCCCGCTGCGACAGCACGCCGGCGTCGTGCCCGGCCATCGTCGGGATCACCGGGTGGTCCGTGCCCGCGGTGAGCCGGCGGGCCAGCTCGGGGTCGAAGTGCACCGCCGCCGACACCGACTCCGCGGTCACGGTCAGCGCGGTCCCGTCCCGGCCGGCCCGTTCCTGCGCGAGCCCCTCCACCTCGGCGAGCATCGCGTCCAGCTCCTCGGACGTCTCGGCGCGGGCGTCGAGCCAGGCGGTGACCGCGGAGGGTACGGCGTTGGTCCCGTTGGGGTGTACGTCGAGACGCCCGAACGTCGCACGCTCGCCGGAGAGGCGCGCGCGCTTGTTCGCGGCGAGCACCGTCATGGCATAGGTCAGCATCGGGTCGCGCCGGTCCTCCATCCGGGTCGTGCCTGCGTGGTTCGCCTCGCCGGTGAAGTCGAACCGGTAGCGCCCGTGCGGCCAGATCCCGCTCGCCGCCGCCACCGGCACGTCGCGGTGCACCAGATCACGGCCCTGCTCGACGTGCAGCTCCACGAAGCAGCCCACGTCCTGCAGCAGGTCGGCCTCACCGACCGCGACGTCGGCCATCGCGTCCTCCAGGGAGACCCCGCCGCGGTCGGTCAGCGCACGCGCGTCCGCCCAGGACATCGCCCCCGTCGCGAGCCGGGATCCGAGGCAGGCCAGCCCGAACCGCGAGCCCTCCTCCTCCACGAAGACGCCGACCCCGACCGGCCGTCGCGGCGTGACGCCTCGCCGGCGCATCTCGTCGACCGCGGCCAGCGCGGACACGACGCCGAGCGGTCCGTCGTACGCCCCGCCGTCGAGCACGGAGTCGAGGTGTGACCCGGTGAGCACGGCGGTCCCCGCCGCACCCGCGGGACGCCACCAGCCGACCGTGTTGCCGAACCGGTCCCGCTCGACCTCGAGCGAGCGGGCCTCGCACTGCTCGACGAACCACGCCGCCAGCTCCCGCTCGGCGGACGCGAACGGCTGCCGGAAGTAGCCGCCGCTCGACGCGGACCGCCCGACCGGCGCGAGGTCGCGCCACATCTGCTCGAAGCCGGGCTGTTCGTGCGGGTGGCGCGCTGTCCCCTGGTCACCGGTGGGTGCCACGATCACCTCCATGGAGTTCCAGGACGTCGTCCGCAGACGCAGGATGGTCCGACGCTACGCGGACCGGCCGGTGGACCCGGCGGTGGTGGACCGGATGCTGTCGAACGCCGTCCGCGCGCCGAGTGCCGGCTTCAGCCAGGGCTGGTCGTTCCTGGTGCTCGACACCCCCGAGGACCTGGACCGGTTCTGGTCCGCGACCACCCCGTCCGACGCCGGCCCTCCGGGCGGGTGGCTGCGCGGCATGCGCACCGCCCCGGTGGTGGTCGTGCCGCTGTCCAGCAAGGCTGCCTACCTCGACCGCTACGCCGAGCCCGACAAGGGCTGGGAGGACCGGGCGGAGCGCCGCTGGCCGGTGCCCTACTGGCACATCGACACCGGCATGGCCTCGCTGCTGATCCTGCAGACCGCCGTGGACGAGGGGCTCGGGGCGTGCTTCTTCGGCATCCCGTCCGAGCAGGTCGCGGTGTTCCGCGGGGAGTTCGAGGTGCCCGAGGCGTGGACGCCGATCGGGGCGATCACCGTCGGGCACCGCACCGAGGACGCGGGCGCGCAGGGTTCCCCGGCGCGCCGTACGCGCAGGCCGTTCGAGGAGGTCGTGCACCGCGGGCGCTGGTGAGCCGGACATGGGTCCAGTCCACTGAGTACGCCGCCGGGGGTCAATCGGCCACGCCCGGTCGCCGTCTCGGATCCGAGACCGGCATGCGGGGAAGAACTGGCCTCTCGACGGGGAAGAACTGGCTTCTCAACGGGGAGTTCCTGACCTCTCAACGGGGGGTGGGGCACTAGGTTCTGCTCGTGCCCCGTGACGGTCTCACCGAGAAGCTGCAGGCGCTGGTCCGCATCCCGACGGTGTCCCGTCCCGACCCGGCCGACGTCGACGCCGCCGCCTTCGACGCGTTCCTCGCCGAGCTCGAGCGGCAGTTCCCGCTGCTGCACCAGCGCCTGGAGCTGACCCGCGTCGAGGCGCACGGCCTGCTGTTCCACTGGCGCGGGAGGGCCGACGACCGGCCGGTGGTGCTGATGGCGCACCTGGACGTCGTACCCGTCGACGAGGCCGCACCCTGGCAGCACCCGCCCTTCGACGCGGTCGTCGCCGACGGCGCGGTGTGGGGACGCGGGACGCTCGACGACAAGGGCTCGCTGGTCGCGGTCTGCGAGGCGGTCGAGCGGCTGCTGGCCGCGTCGTTCACACCGGAGCAGGACGTCTGGCTGTCCTTCGGCGCCGACGAGGAGGTCTCCGGTCGCTGCGCGCCGGCCGCCGTCGCCGAGCTGCAGCGGCGCGGCGTCCGCCCCTGGTTCGTGCTCGACGAGGGCGGTGCGGTCGCCCACGACGCGTTCCCCGGCGTCGCGGCCCCGCTCGCGGTCGTCGGCGTGACCGAGAAGGGCACCACCACGCTCGAGCTGCGCACCGAGGGCCGCGGCGGCCACTCCTCGATGCCGGTCCGGATGGACACCACGGCCCGCCTGGCCCGGGCGATCCTGCGGCTCGACAACAGCCCCTTCCCGGCGCGGGTGCACGCTCCCACCCTGGAGATGCTGCGCCGGGTCGCGCCGCATGCCTCGCCGGCGCTGCGGCCGCTGGTCGCGCACGCGCACCGCGCGGCCCCGCTGCTGGCCCGGGCCCTGGTCGCGGCCGGACCGGAGACCGCGGCGATGACGCGTACGACGGCCACGGTCACCACGCTCGAGGGGTCGCCGGCGCTCAACGTGATCGCGTCCACCGCCCGCGCAGGCGTCAACGTCCGGGTGCTCGTCGGGGACACCGTCGCCTCGGTCGTCGAGCACGTCCGGCGGGCGATCCACGACGACGCGGTCACCGTCGAGGTGGTCGAGGCCGGCGAGCCGAGCCCGGTCTCCCCCACCGACGACGACGCGTTCCGGCTGCTGACCTCGACGATCGAGGAGCAGTTCCCGGACGCGGTCGCGACGCCGTACATCATGATGGGCGCCACCGACTCCCGGTTCTTCACCGTGCTCTGCCCGCGGGTCTACCGGTTCACGCCGTTCCGGATGACCCGGGCCCAGCGCGAGAGCCTGCACAGCTTCGACGAGCGGATCGGCGTCGCCGACCTCGCCGACGGGATGCGGTGGTACCAGCGGCTCATCGAGAGGCTTCCGGCGTCGTGACCCGTCCCGTGACCCGCGCCGTGACCACGACCGCGCCGCAGCAGCGCACCGGGATCTGGACCGTCGTCGGCTTCCTCGTCGGGGTCGAGGTCGCCAGCGGCATCCTGCAGGGCTACTACACGCCGATCTTCTCCGACATCGCCCGCCACCTGGGCATCCACGACGCCGAGGTGAACTGGTTCGAGGCCGCCCAGCTCGTCGTGTCCGCGCTGGTCGTGCCGCTGCTCGCCCGGCTCGGTGACCTGGTCGGGCATCGCCAGGTGCTGCTGCTGTCCACGGCGGTGACCGCGCTGGCGTCCTGGGCCGTGGCGTTCGCGCCGAGCTTCTCGACGTTCCTGGTCGCCTGGGCGCTGCAGGGCTTCTACGTCGTCTGGCTGCCGCTCGAGGTGAGCATCATCCACCGGCGCACCGCGGGCACCGGCCGGCAGAGCACGCTGACCCGCCGGGCCGCAGCGTTCCTGGTGGCCGCGCTCGAGCTCGGCGTCATCGTCGGCGCACTCACCTCCGGCGCCCTCGTCGACGCCGGGACCGCCTCGATGACCACCGTGCTGATGCTGCCGGCGGTGGCCGTCACGCTCTGCTTCGCGGTGGTGTGGTTCGGGATCGCGGACACCCCGCCCGCCGGTCGCGGCCGGGTCGACTGGGCCGGCTTCGGCGTGGTGACCGTTGCGATCGCCCTGGTCATGGGTGGGCTGATCCTGGTCCGACTGCAGGGACCGGGCAGTCCCGCGGCGTGGCTCCTGGTCCTGCTCGGGCTCGCCACGTTCGTGCCGTTCGCGCGGCTCGAGCTGCGCACCGCCGAGCCGCTGATCGACGTGCGGCTGCTGGCCACCCCGGCCCAGTGGCCGGTGCAGCTGACCGCCTTCCTGTTCGGCATGTCCGTGCTCGGCGCCCAGATCCCGCTCTCGACGTTCGCCCGCACGGACCCGGACGTCGCCGGCTACGGGCTCGGCGCCTCGGCGGGCTTCGTCTCCACGCTGATCGGTGTCTACGTGGTCGCGCTCGTCGCGGGGGCGCTGCTGATGCCGGTGGCCGCCCGGGTCGCCGGAACCCGCGGGGCGATGGTCGGCGCGACGCTGCTCGTGGCCGTGGGCTACGCGCTGTTCCTGCCGTTCCACGGGTCCACGCTCAACGCGCTGGTGAACATGGCCGTCGCCGGCGTCGGGTCGGGCGCCCTCGTCGCGGCGCTGCCGGCTGCGGCTGCCGCGGCGGCGCCGCCGGACCGGACCGGGTTCGTGACCGGGATGACCAACACCACCAAGACGATCGGCGGCGCGATCGCCTCCAGCGTGTTCGCCATCGCGCTCGCGACGACCGGATCCCTCGACGACACCTCCGCCGCGGGGCACGCCGCACTGTCCGGGTACCTCACCGTGTGGACGCTGTGCGCCGTGACCGCCCTGGTCGCGGCGGTCTCCCTGCTCGTCGTACCTCGCGACGCGTTCGCGGACCGCGCGGGTACGGTGGACTGACACGGACCCAGCGACACTCGGGGGTGAGACGGTCATGACGGCCGACGAGCGCGAGCACCGCACCGACCGCTCCAGGCTCGAGGACGAGCGCGACGAGCGCACCGGCCGCTCGGCCGCCGCGGAGCGGGTCCGCAACCAGACCAGATGGGTCGACCTGCAGGTCCAGCGCGCCATGGAGCGCGGCGAGTTCGACAACCTGCCCGGCGCCGGGAAGCCGCTGGAGCTGCCCGACAAGCACGACCCCGACTGGTGGGTGAAGCAGCTCATCGAGCGCGAGCAGATCACCGGGATCGCCCCCGCGGCGATCGGGCTGCGCAAGGAGGACGCCGAGCTCGACGCGACCCTCGACCGCGAGGCGACCGCCGACGACGTACGCCGCGTGGTGCAGGACTTCAACGCACGGATCGTCGACGCCCGGCGTCAGCTGACCGGCGGCCCGCCGGTCGTCACCCCGACCCGCGACGTCGAGACCGAGGTCGAGGCGTGGCGGGAGCGCCGAGCCGCCCGCCGCACGCGGGCCGCCGAGGTGGCCGACCCAGCCGGGAAGACCGCCGCGTCCCCGCGGCGCCGCTGGTGGCGCCGCCGCTGACCGCCGACCCTCTCGCTAGTCCGTGACGGAATGCAGGTCCGGACGGCCTCAGGACCTGCATTCCGTCACGGACTATCCCTCCTGCATGGGGATGCGGACGCCTCGTTCGGCGGCCGCGGTGACCGCCTCCTCGTAGCCGGCGTCCACGTGCCGGATCACGCCCATGCCCGGGTCGTTGGTCAGCACCCGCTCGATCTTCTGCGCCGCGAGGTCGGTGCCGTCCGCGACGGTGACCTGGCCGGCGTGGATCGAGCGGCCCATGCCGACCCCGCCGCCGTGGTGGATGGACACCCAAGTGGCGCCGGACGCGGTGTTCACGAGCGCGTTGAGCAGCGGCCAGTCCGCGATCGCGTCGGAGCCGTCCAGCATCGACTCGGTCTCCCGGTAGGGCGAGGCGACGCTGCCGCTGTCCAGGTGGTCCCGCCCGATCGCGACCGGGCCCTTGAGCTCGCCCGAGGCGACCATCTCGTTGAACTTCAGCCCGGCGAGGTGACGCTCGCCGTACCCCAGCCAGCAGATCCGCGCCGGCAGGCCCTGGAACTGCACCCGCTCGCCGGCCATCGTGATCCAGCGATGAAGACGCTCGTTGGCAGCGGACTTCTCCCGGGGAAACAGCTCGAGGATCGCCTTGTCGGTGGCCGCGATGTCGGCCGGGTCGCCGGACAGCGCGGCCCAGCGGAACGGGCCCTTGCCCTCGCAGAACAGCGGCCGGATGTACGCCGGCACGAAGCCCGGGAAGTCGAACGCCCGCGCGTAGCCGCCCTTGCGGGCCTCGTCGCGGATCGAGTTGCCGTAGTCGAACACCTCGGCGCCCCCGTCCTGGAAGCCCACCATCGCCTCGACGTGACGCGCCATCGACGCCCGCGCCTGCACGGTGAGACCGGCAGGGTCCTTGGCGCGCAGGTCCTCCCAGTCCTCGAAGGCGACCCCGACCGGCAGGTAGTAGAGCGGGTCGTGCGCCGAGGTCTGGTCGGTGACGATGTCGATCGGGGCGCCCTGCTCGAGCAGCGCGGGCACCATCTCCGCGGCGTTGCCGAGCACGCCGATGGACAGCGGCCTGCGCGTGTTGCGCGCCTCGACGGCCAGCTCGACGGCCTCGGCCAGGGACGAGGCCTGTACGTCGAGGTAGCGGTGCTCGATCCGCCGGGTGATCCGGCTCTGGTCGCACTCGATGCAGATCGCCACGCCCTCGTTCATGGTCACGGCCAGCGGCTGCGCGCCGCCCATCCCCCCGAGGCCCGCGGTCAGCGTGATCGTCCCGGCCAGGGTGCCGTCGAACCGCTTGTCGGCCACAGCCGCGAACGTCTCGAAGGTGCCCTGCAGGATGCCCTGGGTGCCGATGTAGATCCACGAGCCGGCGGTCATCTGGCCGTACATCGTCAGGCCGAGGTGCTCGAGCCGGCGGAACTCCTCCCAGTTGGCCCAGTCGCCCACCAGGTTGGAGTTCGCGATCAGCACGCGCGGCGCCCACTCGTGGGTGCGCATCACGCCGACCGGCTTGCCGGACTGCACGAGCAGCGTCTCGTCGGACTCGAGCGTGGTCAGGGTGCGCACGATCGCGTCGTACGCCTCCCAGCTGCGCGCGGCCTTGCCGGTGCCGCCGTAGACCACCAGGTCCTCGGGACGCTCGGCGTTCTCCGGGTCCAGGTTGTTCATCAGCATCCGCAGCGGCGCCTCGGTCTGCCAGCTCTTCGCGGTCAGCTCGGGGCCGCGCGGCGCGCGGACGGTGCGGTGCTCACTCATGCCAGTTCTCCCATCGTTTCCTCGACAGCGCGCACGAGGGCTCCGCTGCGTACGTCGTCGAATGCGTGCTCGATCTCGGGGGCGAGGTGCCGGTCCGGCCCGGGACCCTCGACGTTGCGGCGCAGCAGCGTGACCGCCGCGGCCGTCGCCGGCGACGGGGTCAGCGGTGCCCGCAGGTCCAGCGCCCGGGCCGCGGTGAGGTACTCCACCGCGATCACCCGGGCCAGCCCGTCGACGGAGCGGCGCAGCTTGCGGGCAGCCGACCAGCCCATCGAGACGTGGTCCTCCTGCATCGCGCTGCTCGGGATCGAGTCCACGCTGGCCGGGTTGGCCAGCCGCTTGAGCTCGGAGACGATCGCGGCCTGGGTGTACTGCGCGATCATGTGCCCGGAGTCCACGCCGGGGTCGTCGGCCAGGAACGGCGGCAGGCCGTGGCTTCGGGTCCGGTCGAGGAACCGGTCGGTGCGCCGCTCGGCGATCGACGCGACGTCGGCGGCGACGATCGCGAGGAAGTCCAGCACGTAGGCGACCGGTGCGCCGTGGAAGTTGCCGTTGGACTCCACCCGGCCGTCGTCGAGCACGACCGGGTTGTCCACGGCCGAGGCCAGCTCGCGCGACGCGACCAGCGCGGCGTGGTCGACGGTGTCCCGGGCGGCACCGTGCACCTGCGGCGAGCAGCGCAGCGAGTAGGCGTCCTGCACCCGGTTGCAGTCCGGCCCGCGATGGCTGGCGACGATCCCGGAGTCGGCCAGCAGCCGGGTGAGGTTCGCGGCGGACGCGGCCTGGCCGGGGTGCGGACGCAGGGCCTGCAGGTCGGCGGCGAAGACCCGGTCGGTGGCCAGCTGCCCCTCGACGCTCATCGCCGCGGTGATGTCGGCGGCTTTGAGCAGCATCCGCAGGTCGGCGATCGCCATCACCAGCATGCCGAGCATCCCGTCGGTGCCGTTGATCAGCGCCAGGCCCTCCTTGGCCTCGAGCTCGACCGGCTCCAGACCGGCCTCGTTCAGCGCGACGGCGGCGGGCCGGCGTACGCCGTGCCGGTCGGTGACCTCCCCTTCGCCCATCAGCGCCAGCGCGCAGTGCGAGAGCGGCGCGAGGTCGCCGGAGCAGCCGAGCGAGCCGTACTCGTGCACCACCGGGGTGATGCCGTGGCTGAGCATCGCGGCCATCGTCCGCGCGGTCGTCAGCCGGATCCCGGTGTGCCCGGTCGCCAGCGTGGACAGCCGCAGCAGCATCAGGGCGCGGGTGACCTCGCGCTCGACCTCGGGGCCGCTGCCGGCGGCGTGCGAGCGGACCAGCGACTTCTGCAGCTGGGCCCGCATCTCGGTGGGGATGTGCCGGGTGGCGAGGGCGCCGAAGCCGGTGGAGATGCCGTACGCCGGGGTGGGGGCCGCGGCCAGCTTCTCCACCGCCGTCCGGGCCTGCTCGATGGCGGTCACGGCATCGGTGCCGAGCTCGACGGCGGCGCCGTCCCGCGCCACGGCGAGCACGTCCGCGAAGGAAACCGGGCCGACGCCCACGGTCACGACTGTCATGACCTCAGTCTGGTCGCGCGGCCCGGCCGGCAGAAGCGGGTAGCCGACCGATCCGTCTCGGATCCGAGACGGCTCAGCCCAGCCGGCCGCCGTAGCTCGGCAGCCGGAAGGCGCGCTCGTAGTTGCCGCCCACGAAGTCGGTGTCCCGGTTGCCGACGTTGGCGATGATCCGGTAGCCCTCGGCCACGAAGTGAGCCCGGCAGCGCTGCTTGCTGTGCGCCAGACGCTCGCCTGCCCGGCGCCCGCACACCTCGCGCACGGCGTACCCGGCCCGGCGGAGCTGGCGGGTGACGCCGGCGAGGTGGCCCCGCTCCCGGCCGGTGTTGAACAGCAGCGTCACGCCGTGGGCATGCGCGTAGCGTGCGAACCGCAGCACCACGGGCACCGCCGCGCCGCGGTCGTAGTAGGTGGCCAGGGTGGTGTTGTCGATGTCGAAGTTGACCGCCAGCCGCCGGCCGCCGCTCGCGACCCGCCGGCCGACGTAGGCCCGCGACCCCACCATCGCCTGCCGGGTGTCCGCGAGCCACTTGTCCTTGCTGGGGACGGCGGCCTGCGCCGGCACGACGAACGCGGGTGTGAGCAGGGCGGCGATCAGCGTCGCCACCACGACGATTCCTCGGGTCACGGTCGGGCCTCTCCTCGGGTGCGGTTCGCGCCCCAGTCTGCGCGACCCCGCCGCCGGGCACCAGAGCGGCCGCTGATGTCTCGGATCCGAGATGACGACTACGATTCGTCTGCGGTCGCCGCGCGGGGGAACCCACCGCGACCGCAGACGAATCGTGAGAGGTGCGGCATGGGACAGGTGCCGGCGGCGACCCGGACGCTGCGCGTGCTGCGTTACCTGGCGGGACAGCCGGACCCGGTGACGCTGGACCGGCTCGCCTCGGCGGTCGGGCTGCCGCGCTCCACGGCCTACCACCTGGTCACCGCGATGATCGAGGAAGGCTTCGTCGTGCACCTCCCCGACGAGCACCGCTACGGCCTGGGCGTCGCGGCGTTCGAGGTGGGCAGCGGCTACGCCCGCCAGGAGCCGTTGCAGCGGATCACCCGGCGGCACCTCGCCGCCCTCGTGGACAGCGTCGGGCAGAGCGCGCACCTCGCGGTGCTGCACGGCCGCGACGTGCTCTACGTCCTCGAGGAACGCGCCCCGGGCCGGCCACCGCTGGTCACCGACGTCGGCGTCCGGCTGCCGGCCCACCTCACGGCCAGCGGCCGGGCGGTCCTCGCGCAGCTGCCGGCGGCACAGGTCCGGGCGCTCTACCCGGACCGGAGCGCGTTCGTGGACCGGCACGGCGTCGGGCCGATGTCCCTGAGCGCGCTGCGCAGCCTGCTCGCCGAGACCCGGCAGCGCGGGTACGCCGTGGAGCGCGGCGAGGTGACACCGGGGTTCGCCTCGGTCGCCGCCGCGGTGCTCGACCACAACCAGCACCCGGTCGCGGGGGTGGCGGTGACCTACCCCGTCGACGCCGACGTGGACGTCGAGCGGGCCGTCGCCGCGACCCAGCGGTGCGCCGACATCGTGACCCGCCGGCTCGGCGGACACGCCCCCCGGCAGTAACCGATCGGACTGCAACTCGTTGCAGTTTCCGAACGTGTCGACCGGCGGAGGGACCACCATGCCCGAGGACGAGCCCACCACGCCTCTGCGACCCCTACGGCGACGGCTGGTCTGGTCCGTGGCCCTCGCAGCCGGGACCGTCGTCGCGGCCAGCGTGCTGGTCCCGTCCTACGGGACGTCTGCCCGCACCGGGTCCGGGCTGCTGCAGAAGCAGCACACCCGGGACGCTCAGGCCCTCCGGGCCAAGGCGGCGGAGGCCGAGCCGCACGCCCACCCCGCCGGCGCCCCGACGACCGGGCTCGACGGGCACACGCACAACCACGACGACCCCGCGACCAAGAACTCCGTGTCCCGCACCACCGGGGATGCCGAGACCGCGGACACCCAGGACCCGACGACGCCGCTGCAGGCCGCGGTGGCCACCGCGGCCGTCGCGCGCCAGCGGTCCGAGCAGGCGCCCACGCTGGTGCCCCTCGCGAAGCGCCCGTCGCGTCGCGCGGTACCCCAGAACCGCTACGCGATGGCCAGCGGCTGCTACGCCCTGCAGGCCGTGGGCACCGGGCGTTGGGTGGCCCGGGCCGGCGAGGGCTTCCGCGCCTCGGCGGCGACCCGCACCCGGGCGCTGCCCCTGCATTTCCAGGCCAGCGACCTCGGGAGGTACCTCCTGTTCGGCACCCGCAAGGACTTCGTCGCCCGGGCGCGACCGGGAGGGGTCTCGACAGGCTCGACCAGCCGCGTGGTGTCGGCCGCGGCGCCGGGCGCGGACGCCGACTGGACGGTGACCCGGCGCGGGACGGCCTACGTGTTCCGGCTCGGCGCCTCCGGTCCCGGCCTCGCGGTCGGCCCGGACGGCACCCTGGCCGTGGCGGGCAGCCCGTCCCCCTTCCGGCTGCACACCACCCGGCACTGCGCCGCCTGGCCCGAGGTCGAGGACAGCATCTCCGGGCGCACGTTCCGGGGCGTCTCCCCGATCCAGGAGGTGCGCGGGCTCGTCGACGCGCACACCCACGGGATGGCCTTCGAGTTCCTCGGCGGCGACGTGCACTGCGGCCGGCCGTGGCACCCGTACGGCGTCACCTACGCGCTGCGGGACTGCCCCGACCACTACGTCGCGGGCGGCAAGGGCGCCGCGCTCGAGGACCTGCTGAACAGCGGCACCCCCGGCACCGGTCACGACCCCGTCGGCTGGCCGACGTTCAAGGACTGGCCGGCCCCGCACTCGCTGACCCACGAGGGCACCTACTACAAGTGGATGGAGCGCTCCTGGAAGGGCGGCCTGCGGATCTTCACCAACCTGCTCGTCGAGAACGGCAAGCTCTGCGAGGTCTACCCGCTCAAGCGCAACTCCTGCGACGACATGACCTCGATCCGGCTGCAGGCCAAGGACATGCACCGGCTGGAGAGGTACGTCGACGCGCAGTACGGCGGGCCGGGCAAGGGGTGGTACCGCATCGTCACGAACCCCTACCAGGCCCGGCGGGTGATCAACCAGGGCAAGCTCGCGGTCGTCATGGGCATCGAGACCAGCGTGCTGTTCGGGTGCACGATGAAGGCCGACGCCCCGGACCCGTCCTGCACGAAGGCGTCCATCGACCGGCAGCTGACCCAGGTGCGGAAGATGGGCGTCTCGCAGATGGAGCTGGTCAACAAGTTCGACAACGCACTGTCCGGGGTCGCCGGCGACGAGGGGCAGACCGGGGTCGCGGTGAACAGCGCCAACTTCCTCGAGACCGGCTCCTTCTGGGACATGCGGCACTGCCCGACGTCGTACCCCGCCGACGTGCACGACAAGGACCAGCTCGCCGCGCCCGACCCCAACCCCCTCACCCAGCGGGACGCGCTGTTCGGGGCGATCCAGCAGCAGTACGGCGTGACCCCGCCGGTCGCACTGCCGCTGTACGGCGCGGCGCCGCACTGCAACAACCGCGGGCTGACCGACCTCGGGGAGCACACCATCCGCGAGATGGCCAGGCGGCACATGATCTTCGACCCCGACCACATGAGCGTCTCGGGCCGCAAGCGGGCGCTCGACCTGCTGGAGTCGCTGCGCTACCCCGGCGTCGTGTCGAGCCACTCGTGGTCCACACCGGACGCCTACCCGCGGATCTACCGGCTCGGCGGGTTCATCACGCCCTACGCCGGGGACAGCACCGGCTTCGTGGAGAAGTGGCGCAAGCACCTGACCTGGGCCGACCCGCGGTACTACTTCGGCTTCGGGTACGGCGCCGACATGAACGGTCTCGGTGCGCAGGGCGACCCGCGTGGCGCCGACGCGAAGAACCCGGTGACCTACCCGTTCACCGGCCTCGGCGGGGTGACCGTGCACCAGCAGCACAGCGGGAAGCGGGTCTACGACATCAACCGCGACGGCGTCGCGCACTACGGGCTCTACCCGGACTGGGTCCAGGACCTGCGCAAGCTCGCCGGCAACGACATCGTCACCGACATGTCGCGCGGCCCGGAGGCCTACCTGCAGATGTGGGAGCGGGCCGACGGCGTGTCCAACGACGGCTGCCGGGACCCCCGCGCGCTGCGTCGAGCCGGCGCCATCCGCGGCCTCCCGCGGGGCGCGAGCGCGACGTACGTGCTGCGGCGCGCCGGACAGCCGCACACCCGGCTCGGCCGCACGTTCGGCTACTGCGCACGGAACCGCTCGGGATCGACGGTCCGGATCCGGGTGGTGTTCGACGCGTCCGGGCGGGTGGCCCGCGTCGGCTGAGTGCTTGCCCTCGGCGCGGGCGTCCACGAACATGCAGGTAAGGCCGGACGGCGCGCCCTGCTCCGTCGGCGTACTGGAAGGGGTCGCCGTGAGCCACCGTCGCCCACTCCCCGAGGGCGCGGACGACGTTGCCCGGGGCCCTGCCTCGCGCGACCCCAAGCGGTACACCAGCGCCGGTCGGCTGCGCTCGGCGGTCTACGAGGAGGAGATGGCCCGCCTGCAGGAGCAGCTCGTGGTGCTGCAGTACTGGGTGCAGGCCCGCGGCCTGAAGGTGCTGGTGATCTTCGAGGGGCGCGGGTCGGCCGGCAAGGGCGGAGTCATCAAGACCATCACCGAGCGGACCAGCCCCCGGATCGTCCGCGTGGTGGCCCTGCCCAAGCGCACCGAGCGCGAGCAGACCCAGTGGTTCTTCCAGCGCTACGTCGAGTACCTGCCGGCCGCCGGGGAGGTCGTCCTGTTCGACCGCAGCTGGTACAACCGGTCGAACGTCGAGTGGGTGATGGACTACTGCACCGAGGACGAGCACGAGGAGTTCCTGCGCAGCTGCCCCGAGTTCGAGCGGATGCTGGTCCGCTCCGGGATCGTGGTCCTGAAGTACTGGTTCTCGGTGAGCTTCGAGGAGCAGCGGCGCCGGTTCGAGGCCCGCAACCACGAGCCGCTGAAGCGCTGGAAGCTCTCCGAGATCGACCTCGCCGAGCACGAGCTCTACGTGAAGTACTCGATGGCCAAGGACACGACGTTCCAGTTCACCGACATCAAGCAGGCGCCCTGGTACGTCGTACCGTCCGACGACAAGAAGGCGGCGCGGCTGAACTGCATCTCGCACCTGCTCTCGACCTTCGACTACGAGGACCTGACCCCACCCCCGGTCCCCTTGCCACCGATGCGGGACGTGCCCTACCTGCGGCAGCCTTTCCACGAGCAGACGATCGTCCCGCAGATCTACTGACCACCCCGAAGTTACCCACAGGTAGGATTCTTCTCACAACGCGCGCCCGGTGACGGCCCGCACTCTCGCGTCCTACGCTCGGACGACGCTTTTTCAAGCAGCAGACGAGGAGCATCCATGCAGATCTTCGCCATCGTGGTGTCTTTGGCCATCGCGGCCGTCGGCATCGCACTGTTCGTCAAGGCGATCCGCTCGATCATCGCCACGGTCAAGATCGGCCAGCCGGCCGTCGGCCGCAACGACGACAAGGGCGCCCGCTGGACGAACATGTTCAAGGAGACGCTGGGCCACACCCGGATGCTCCAGTGGACGGTGGTCGGCATCGGCCACTGGTTCGTGTTCATCGGCTTCGGCCTGCTGTTCTTCACCCTGCTCACCGCGTTCGGCCAGCTGTTCGACGCGCACTTCGCGCTCCCGCTGATCGGGCACTTCTTCGGCTACGAGTGGGTCTCGGAGTTCTTCACCGTCTTCATGCTGGTCGCGATCGTGGCCTTCATCGGCTACCGGGCCAGCCGGCCCAAGGAGCGGGTCCGCGGCAGCAAGGGCCGGTTCTACGGCTCGACGATGTGGCAGGGCTACTTCGTCGAGGCGGTGATCCTCGGCGTGGGCCTGTGCATCATGGTGCTGCGCGGCGCGGAGTACGCCCTCGCCGGTGACGCGTCCGCGTTCCACTACCCGTTCACGTTCTGGCTGGGCGAGCTCTTCGGCGGGATGTCGACCTCCGCGCTGGCGAACCTCATCTACCTCGTCGCGATGCTCAAGATCGTCATCTCGTTCACGTGGATGATCGTGATCTCGCTGAACACCTCGATGGGTGTCGCCTGGCACCGGTTCACCGCCTGGTTCAACATCTGGTTCAAGCGCAACAGCGACGGGCGTACGGCGCTGGGCGGCCTGCAGCCGATGATGGCCAACGGCGCACCGATCGACTTCGAGAACATCGAGGACCTCGACGAGGACGCGCCCCTCGGGGTCGGCAAGATCGAGGACTTCGCCTGGAAGGGCATCCTCGACTTCACCTCCTGCACCGAGTGCGGCCGCTGCCAGAGCCAGTGCCCGGCCTGGAACACCGAGAAGCCGCTGTCCCCCAAGCTGCTGATCACCAACCTGCGCGACCACGCCTACGCCAAGGCGCCGTACCTCCTCACCGACGAGGCATCCCGCGACGCGCTGCCGGACCTGGCCAAGGCCGAGGCCGAGCGCGAGCTGGTCGGCGCCACCGAGGGCGACCCGACGCTGCCGTCCGGCGGCGCCGTGATCGACCCCGAGGTGCTGTGGAACTGCACCTCCTGCGGGGCGTGCGTCCAGCAGTGTCCGGTGGACATCGAGCACGTCGACCACATCATGGACATGCGCCGCTACCAGGTGCTCGTCGAGTCGAACTTCCCGGCCGAGCTCAACCAGCTGTTCAAGGGGCTGGAGAACAAGGGCAACCCGTGGAACATGTCGCCGAACGCCCGGATGGACTGGGCCAAGGGGCTGGACTTCGAGGTCAGGCAGGTGGGCACGGACGTCGAGGACCTCGACGAGGTCGACTGGCTGTTCTGGGTCGGCTGCGCCGGCGCCTACGAGGACCGCGCCAAGAAGACCACGCGTGCGGTGGCCGAGCTGCTCGACATGGCCGGTGTCTCGTTCGCGGTGCTCGGTGACGGGGAGACCTGCACCGGCGACCCGGCCC
Organism: uncultured Actinomycetota bacterium; assembly: GCA_963810035.1. Classification (GTDB taxonomy): domain Bacteria; phylum Actinomycetota; class Actinomycetes; order Propionibacteriales; family Nocardioidaceae; genus Nocardioides_B. The sequence goes on along the minus strand of CAWEMA010000013.1, from coordinate 445,203 downwards.
GGCGCTCGGGCAACGAGTTCGTCTTCCAGCAGCTCGCGATGCAGAACGCCGAGGTGTTCAAGGAGACCAAGGTCAAGAAGGTCGTCTCCACCTGCGCGCACTGCTTCAACACGCTGAAGAACGAGTACAGCCAGTTCGGTGTCGAGCTCGAGGTCGTGCACCACACCCAGCTGCTCAACCGGCTGGTGCGCGAGGGCAAGCTGACCCCGGTCGCCGCCGAGACCAGCGCCCCGAAGAAGTCGATCACCTACCACGACCCGTGCTACCTCGGCCGGCACAACCAGGTCTACTCCCCGCCGCGCGAGCTGCTCGACGTGATCCCGAACGCCGAGCTCAAGGAGATGCCGCGCAACAGCGAGCGGTCCTTCTGCTGCGGCGCCGGCGGTGCCCGGATGTGGATGGAGGAGAAGACCGGTGAGCGGATCAACCTGAACCGCACCACCGAGGCCGTGGAGACCGGGGCCGACCAGATCGCCGTCGGCTGCCCGTTCTGCCGGGTCATGCTCTCCGACGGCCTCACCTCGCTGCAGGCCGGCGGCACGGCTCGCGAGGAGGTCGAGGTGCTCGACGTGGCCCAGATGCTGCTCGCCTCCGTCAAGCGTCCCGCCACCCCGGCTCCGGCAGCGACCTCGGCCGCCGCCGGCTCCGCAGATGACGGCGGCGGTGACGCTGCGGCATCCGCCTCGACCGGCAGCACGACCGCGGTGCTCGACCGGGCCGAGGACGAGGCGGGCGGCGGGGCCGGGGACGGGGCGAGCGCTCCGCCGGTGGTGACCCGGGCCGAGCCCGAGCCTGAGCGGGAGCCCGCGTCGGTGTCGTCCACGCCCGAGGTGGCCGGCGGCGAGGACGACCCCGCCGAGAAGGCCTCCGAGGAGGACCAGCCCGGCGTCGACTCCGAGCCCGAGGTCAACGACCCCGAGCCCGCCCGCACGGACGGCGAGCAGGACCGGCTCTTCTGACCCGCTGACGAGACCGCCGCAACGGCCCGCACCCGCCTGGGTGCGGGCCGTTGCGCATCCCGGCGTACCGGAACCGCCGGTCTCGAAACTGTTTGGAAACTGCATGTTTGTGCGACCGCACATCTCGGCAGGCCGTAGATCTGGCGGCTGAGCCGGTCATCGGATGACATGTCCGGAGAAGTCGGGCGGCATCGGGCCGCGGGGGCCGACCGGACACCCAGGAGTCAACCGGTGATCAGAAGAACTCTGTCCGCACTCGGAGCGGGGACGTTGCTGTTCTCCGCGCTGGCCGCCGGCGTCTCGGCTGCCGACGCAGCACCTGCGGGAGGTGGCGCCTCGGGCCTGCACGCCAAGAGGGTCTGCGCCGCCTCGTCGAGCGCGACCGTCGCCAGCTGCCTGTCCAAGGTGCTGGTGAACGACCAGGGCGCCGTCCCGCACAGCACCACCCCGGCAGCCGGCGCGAAGTCGCCCGCCCAGCTCAAGGACGCCTACAAGCTCACCGGGACGAGCTCGGGCGGCCGGACGGTGGCCATCGTCGACGCGTACGGCTACCCCGGCCTGGCGTCCGACCTCGCGACCTACCGCTCCTATTTCGGGCTGCCGGCCTGCACCACGTCGACCGGCTGCCTGAAGATCCTGGACCAGAACGGCGGCACCAGCCTGCCGCGGTTCGACACCGGGTGGGCCGGCGAGCAGGCGCTCGACGTGGACGCCGTCTCGGCGATCTGCCCGGACTGCAAGATCGTCGTCGTGCAGGCCAAGAGCGCCTCGATCGCCGACCTCGGCACCGCCGTGAACACCGCCTCGAAGCAGGCTGGTGTGGTCGCGGTCTCCAACAGCTACGGGGGCGGCGACCTCTCCGACGCGACCTACGGCGCCAGCTACAACCACCCCGGCATCGCGGTGACCGCCTCCACCGGTGACAACGGCTACCGGGGCGGCAGCTTCCCGGCGTCGTCGTCCTACGTCACCGCCGTCGGGGGTACGACGCTCACGTCGGCGTCGAACAGCCGCGGCTGGAACGAGACGGCCTGGAGCGGTGCGGGATCCGGCTGCTCCACCGTGAACACCGCGCTCGCCGCGGCGGCGCCGTACGACACCGGCTGCGCCAAGCGGGCGATCGCCGACGTGTCCGCTGCGGCCGACCCGTCCAACGGCGGCATGGCGGTCTACTACCCGACCAGCCGGACCGCCTCGACCTGGGCGCAGGTCGGCGGCACCAGCGAGTCCGCGCCGATCATCGCCTCGGTCTACGCCCTGTCCGGCAACACGGCGGGCTACGCCAACGCGATCCCCTACGGCCACACCGCGAACCTGTTCGACGTGACCGGCGGGAGCAACGGCAGCTGCCCGACGACCCAGTGGTGCAACGCCCGCGCGGGCTGGGACGGTCCGACCGGACTCGGCTCACCCAACGGCACCGGCGGGTTCTGAGCCACCCTCTGTGCGGCGGGGTCGTCCGGTCAGGGTCCGGGCGATCCCGCCGTACCCCTGTGCGGCGCCACCCGACCGGACCATGCCGGTGGGTGCGGGGCCCCCGTCCCGCCACCACCTACGCACCCCTGTTACGCGTAGGCCGTGGCGGGACCCCTGCGGGTGAACGTAGGGGGCTGGGCGGACGCACGCCCCCGTGAGCCTCACCGGACTTTTCTCGCAGACCGCCCCTCGAACCGGGCGGTTCGCGGCATGATCGGGTCTCATGGACGGGCTGCTCGAACGCGACGAGGAGCTCGAGCGGCTCGACCGGCTGCTCGACGAGGCGTCGAGTGCTCGCGGCCGCCTCGTCGTCCTCGAAGGCGAGGCCGGGGTCGGCAAGACCACCCTGCTCGACGTGGCCGCACGACTCGGCGCCGAGCGCGGCTTCGCCGTCCTGCGCGGCCGGGGCCACCCCCTCGAGGACAGGCTTTCCTTCGGGGTGGTGCGCCAGCTGCTCGAGGTTGCCGACCAGGACCCGGACCTGCGGGTGGCGCTGGACTCCGGCGGTCCCCCGGTCGCCGCGCTGCTCGACCCGCGCTCGGTTCCCGACCGGGCGTCCGAGCTCGACCTGGTGCACGCGGCCTACCTCGTCCTGCGGGCCCTGTGCGACCGGCGTCCGCTGCTGCTGGTCGTCGACGACCTCCAGTGGGTCGACTCCTCGTCCGTCCGGGTGCTGGTCTACCTGACCCAGCGCATCGGCTCGCTCGGGCTCGCCCTGGTCGCCGCCCATCGTCCGGGCGAGGAGCCCCGCCCCGAGGTTCCTCTCGACTGGCTGCTCGACGAGAACACCTCGGCCCTGGTGAGGGTGCGGCCGCTCAGCGCCGACGGCAGCCGTGACCTGGTCGTGGCCCGCTGGCCGCGGGCGACGTCGAAGATGGCGGAGGAGTGCCACCGGCTGACCCACGGCAACCCGCTGCTGCTGCACGAGATCCTGCTCTCCCTGGACGAGTCGGCCGTGGTGCGCTGCCCCTCGGAGGAGCTGGGCGTCTCGGCTCCCCGGTCGGTACGCCGGTCGACCCGGCTGCGCCTGGACCGGGCCGGACCGGAGGTGCGTTCGGTCGCGGAGGCGGTCGCCGTCCTGGAACCGGACGCCTCGCTGCGCGTCATCGCCGCGATCGCCGCCCTGCCACTGGCCACGGTCGTTGCCGCGGTCGACGCGCTGGTGGCGGCGTCCCTGCTGCAGCACGCCGCCGCCCCGCGGTTCGTGCACCCGCTCATCCGGTCGGCGGTCCGCTCCGACATACCGTCGGCCGAGCTGGCCGAGCGGCACCGACGTGCTGCCGGGGTCCTGGGCGTCGAGGGCGCCGAGCCCCAGCGGGTGGCCGCGCACCTGCTCCTCGCGACACCTGTCGGGGACGCCTCCACGGTCACGCTCCTGCGGCACGCAGCAGCGGACGCGCTCACGCACGGCTCGGCCGAGTCGGCCGGGCGGTACCTCGAACGAGCCCTCGCCGAGCCGCCGACGCCCGACGTCCGGTGGCGGGTCCTGGCCGACCTGGCGGAGACCCGGCTGCTGGACGGCCTGGCGGACGGCCTGGAGACGCTCGACGCGGCCCTGACGGAGGCACCCGGCCCCGAGGAACGGGCCGACGTGCTCGCCACCTTGGCCCCCGTCCTGTTCCAGAGCGGGTTCTACGACCGGGCGGCCGAGGCGTTCGCCGAGGCGCTCAGCCTGCTTCCCGAGGACGACCCGCGCCGCCACCGGTTGGCGTCCGGGAAGCTGGCCATCGAAGGGCTGCTGCCCGGAGGTGAGACCCGCATCGACCCGGAGCCGGACCCGGCTGCCGCCGCTCCCGAGACCCGGGCCGTGCTGGTGCATCGCGCGCTGGGCTCCGTCTTCGCGTGCGCACCGCACCACCTGGCCCGCGACCTGGCCCGGGCGGCTCTCGCGGACGGGCGGATGGCGCAGGACGAGGGAGTGGGGCTCGACGTCCTGGTCGCCCTCGGCTGTCTCCTCTGGTGTGACGACTACGCGACCACCGAGCGCGAGGTGCGGCTCGCCCTGGACTGGGCCGACCGGCACGGCGCGCATGTGGCGCGCGCCCACCTGCACTTCGGTCGCGGCTGGAGCCGCTTCCACAGCGGCGACCTGGAGGCCTCGCTGCGCGACTCACAGGCCGCGATCCACACCTGGGAGGGCGGATGGGGCGCGCAGGTCAGCCTGGCGCGCTACTGGTCCGCGGCGGCACTCGTCGAGCTCGACCGGGTCGACGAGGCCGACCGGGTGCTGCGACAGTCACCCGTGGAGCACTCCCGTGCCGACGTCGTGGCCACGGCCGCGCTGCACGTCGCCCGCGGCGCCCTCGCGTCCGCGCGGGGACAGCACGACCTTGCGTGGACCGAGCTGACCGAGGCGGTGCACCGAGCCCGCGACCTGCCCTACCTCCACAACCCCACCGTGATGCCCTGGCGCTCCCAGGCGGTCCTGGCCGCACTCGCGGTCGGCAGCGGGGACGCGGGGGACCTCGCCGAGGAGGAGCTGGAGCTGGCCCGCCGCTTCGGCGCCCCCCGGGCACTGGCGGTCGCCCTGCGCAGCCGGGCCGCCGTGCTGGGGGGTGCCCCCGGGCTGGCCGCCCTCGAGGAGGCGGCCGCTCTCCTGGTCGGCTCGGACGCCCGCCTGGAGGGGGCACACGTGCAGCTGGCGCTCGGCGCCGCCCTCCGGCGCGCCGGTCGCCGGACCCAGGCCCGCCACCCGCTGGCACAGGCCCTCGAGACCGCCAGCGCCCTCGGCGCGAAACGACTGGCGACCCGGGCGTCGGCCGAGCTGCGGGCGGCGGGCGCCCGGCCGCGGCGTGCGGCGCTGACCGGCGTCGCCGCCCTGACCCCCAGCGAGCTGCGGGTCGCCCAGCGTGCGGCCGCCGGGGCCGGCAACGTGCAGATCGCCACCGAGCTGGTGCTCAGCCGGCGCACCGTGGAGTTCCACCTCTCCGGCGCCTACCGCAAGCTCGGGGTCGGCTCCCGGGCCGAGCTGGCCCGGATGCTCGGCCCGGCCGCCGACCCGGAGGGCGACGTCCGAGGAGCCGGCCCCGACATCACCTGACACCACTCCGACACCACCCGACATCAATACCGCACCATAATGACGTCAACAGGGTGTTGACATGACGTCATGGTGATGTCAGAGTGGTGCACATGGACATCACCCCGTACGTCGAGAGCCTCCGGCTCGACCTCGCCGCCGCCGCCGAGGCCGGTGGCCCGGAGGCGAAGGCGGCCGCCGAGCGGCTCGCCCTGGCCCTGGACCCGGCGATGCGCCTCGCCCTGATGGACGCGCTGTCACAGGCCGCCGCCGAGATCACCAGCGAGCTCCCGGCCGGTTCGGTCGACGTCCGGCTCCGCGGCCGCGAGCCCGAGTTCGTGGTCGACGTACCCACCGCGCCGATGCCGGCCCCTGCGGCCCCCGTCCCGCCTGCTCCGCCGTCGCCGGAGGACGCCGAGGAGGCCGAGGACGGCGCGCTGGCCAGGATCACGCTGCGGATCCCGGAGTCGGTGAAGTACAAGGCCGAGGAGCTCGCCGCCAAGGGCGGGCACTCGCTCAACAGCTGGATCGTCAACGTGGTCCGCGCCGCGACCCGTGAGCGCGCGATCAACGTCGACATCGACCTGTCCAGCATCCCCTTCGCCGACGGCCCCGGCTTCCCGTCCGGACGCGGCCGGGGCTCCAAGCGCATGACCGGCTGGGTCTAGCCGGCCCGCACCACACCCACTTCCATCCACCAACCGACCGGCACCGCGCCGGCTCGGGAGCCGAGCACACCCTCGGCCCGACGAATCGGAGAGCACCATGCAGAGGACCTTCACCACACCGGACCCCGTCTCGCTGTACGTCGAGCTGGGCTCGGGCGACCTGGTCATCCACACCGACGCGACGACCGAGACCGTCGTCGACATCGACGGGAAGAACGCCGAGGACGTCCTGGTCGACCAGCGCGGCGACGAGATCAGGGTCGTCGCGAAGGCGAACCGGGCCGGGTTCTTCGGCTCCTCGCAGCAGCTGACCGTCCATGTCTCGCTCCCCCACGACAGCCGGCTGTCCACCAAGCTCGGATCCGCGGACGTGCGGGTGGTGGGACGGCTCGGCGAGACGATGCTCAAGACCGGGTCGGGCGACGTGCGCATCGACGCGATCGGCGCGGAGGCGTTCATCGAGTCCGGCTCCGGCGACGTGCAGGTCGAGGCCGTCGACGGAGCGCTCCAGGTGAAGTCCGGCTCCGGTGACGTCACCCTCGACCGGCTCGGCGGACCCGCGACCGTGTCGACCGGCTCCGGCAACGTGCACATCAACGTCGCCACCGAGCCCGTGCAGGTCAAGTCCGGCTCCGGTGACATGCGGGTCCGCGAGGCCCAGCAGGACGTGTCGCTGAGCACCGCGTCCGGGGACCTGGTCATCGACCGGATGCACCGCGGCCAGCTCGCCGCGAAGAACGTCTCCGGCGACATCCGGGTCGGCATCCCCGCCGGCATCCCGGTGTGGACCGACATCAGCAGCATGACCGGCACCGTCCGGTCCGACCTCGAGGGTGCGGGCCAGCCCGCCGAGGGCCAGGACTACATCGAGCTTCGCGCCAAGACGGTCAGCGGAGACGTGCTCCTGGAGCAGCTGTGAGAGTCACCTGGCTCTGGGCGCCGGCCCCGCAGGACGAGCCCGGCCCGAGCAGGTCCGCTCCGCAAGGACGGTCGAGCGCCCGTCGTACGCCGCGCAGCAGCATCGAAGAGACCACCACCGAGCCCCCTCGTTCCAGCGAAAGGAACCGGCACCATGTCTGACTTCAGCTTCCTCACCGACCAGCTCGCCCACCAGCAGGTCGCGGAGCGGGTCGCCACCGCCGAGCGGTCCCGCCTCACGGGCCGGCGTCGCCCGCACCGGCGGCACGTCCTCGCCCAGCGCCTGCACCGGATCGCCGACCGCCTCGACGGCTGACCTCCCGGACAGCCCGGACCCGCTGCGAACCACCACGTCGCAGCGGGTCCTGGCATGTCCGGGCCGAGACGTCTGGCGGAGGGCCAGGGAGTCGGGGAGTCGGGGAGAGACCGGCGTCGCACCGGTGCAACACTGGCGTCTCGCCGGGAAGGAAGTGGCGTCTCGTCGGGAAGGAAGTGGCGTCTCAACGGGGGACGGGCGGGGCTAGACCTCGGTGCGGTGGAAGCTCAGGTGCGAGCGGGACGGGGTCGGGCCGCGCTGGCCCTGGTAGCGAGAGCCGTACTTCTCCGAGCCGTAGGGGTGCTCCGAGGGCGAGGACAGCCGGAAGAAGCAGAGCTGGCCGATCTTCATCCCCGGCCAGAGCTTGATCGGCAGGGTCGCGACGTTGGAGAGCTCCAGGGTGACGTGCCCGGAGAAGCCGGGGTCGATGAAGCCGGCCGTCGAGTGGGTCAGCAGCCCGAGCCGGCCGAGCGAGGACTTGCCCTCGAGGCGCGCGGCGACGTCGTCGGGCAGCGTGACCACCTCGTACGTCGACCCGAGGACGAACTCACCGGGGTGCAGGATGAACGGCTCGTCCCCCTCGGGCTCGACCTGACGGGTGAGGTCGGGCTGGTCCGCGGCCGGGTCGATGTGCGGGTACTTGTGGTTCTCGAACACCCGGAAGAACCGGTCGAGCCGGACGTCGACGCTCGACGGCTGCACCATGGCGGCCTCGAAGGGGTCCAGCGCGACCCGCTTGGCGTCGATCTCGGCGAGGATGTCGCGGTCGGAGAGCAGCACACGCGTAACCTACCCGGCCGGATTGGTCCGCGCTCGGCGCACGCGCGACCCTCCCGGAGCGCGGACGAGTCGCAGTGGCCGGGAGAATGGCTGACATGACCAACGTCTTCCACCGGTACGTCGCCCTGGGCGACTCGTTCACCGAGGGCGTGGGCGACCACGACCCGCGGCTGCCCAACGGCGTGCGCGGCTGGGCCGACCGGGTCGCCGAGGTGCTGGCCGGCCACGCGGACGACTTCCGCTACGCGAACCTCGCGATCCGCGGCCGCAAGATGGACGCGATCCTCGCCGAGCAGGTCGAGCCGGCGCTCGCGATGGGACCCGACCTGGTCACGGTCTACTCCGGCGGCAACGACATCCTGCGTCCGCGGGTCAGCATCGACGCCCTGGTCGGCAGGTACGACGAGGCGGTCGGCCGGCTCGTCGACGCCGGTGCCCACGTCGTGCTGTTCACCGGCTTCGACCTCGGCTTCGCGCCGGTGTTCCGGCACCTGCGCGGCCGGGTGGCGACGTACAACGAGCTGGTCCGCGAGGTCGCCGACGTCCGGGGCGCGACGGTCGTGGACTTCTGGCGGCTCCGGGACTACCGCGACCCGCGGCTGTGGGACGTGGACCGGCTGCACATGTCCTCGGCCGGGCACCACCGGATGGCGATCGCCGTGCTGGACACGCTCGGGGTCGACCACGACCTCGCGCCGCACGACCTCGCACCGCTGCCCGAGATGGACCGCCGGCAGCGGCGCGACGCCGACCTGGCCTGGGCCCGGGCGCACGCCGCGCCGTGGGTGCAGCGCCGGCTGCGCGGCACGTCGTCCGGGGACGGCCTCCCGCCGCGCCGCCCCACCCTGGAGCGTGTGCCGGTGCCGGAACGGCAGCCCTAGTGCACCCGCCGTACGTCGCCGTGTGCGGCCCCTCGTCCCCGAAGGACCCGGCCGACCTGCTGCGTGCCCGCCGGGCCGGGCGGCTGCTGGCCGAACGCGGCTACGTCGTGGTCACCGGCGGGCTGGGCGGCGTGATGGCGGCCGCCGCGGAGGGCGTGGCGTCCGCGGGCGGTACGGCGGTCGCGCTGCTGCCGGGCGACGACCGTGACTCCGCCTCTCCGGGGCACGACATCGTCCTGCCGACCGGCCTCGGGGAGATGCGCAACGCCCTGCTGGTCCGGAGCGTCGACGTCCTGCTCGCGATCGGCGGCGCCTGGGGCACGCTGTCCGAGATCGCGCTGGCGGCGCGCACCGGGGTGCCGGTGTTCGCCGTCGGGTCGTGGGACCTCCCCGGGCCGGAAGTCACCACGTGCCCCGACGTCGAGGACGCGGTCGAGCGCATCGCCCGGGTCGTCGGACGCTGACGCACCCCCGACGGTCGAGCCTGTCGAGACCACCGGGCCGGTCAGCGCAGCCGGACCACCAGGGTCGACGTACCGGTCCGCGCGCCCGCCGCGACCCGGACCTGCGAGCCCCGGGCGGTGCGGGCGACCTCGTAGGCCACGTCCTTCCCGTCCAGGGTCACCGCGCTCACCGTCGCACCCTGCGGGAGCAACGCCCCGATCGTGAGCTTCCAGGCGTGGGACCGGGTGACCTGGGTGGTGAGCCGCTGCGCGTCGCGGGTCGCGGTGACGTCGACCGACCCGCTCCCGAGCCGCACGTCCTCGCCGGCGACCCGGGTCTGCCCGTCCGGCACCTGGGGCACGACGGTCAGCCGGTCCCGGCCGAGGTCCGGCGAGACGCCGAGCTGGAAGTGCACGACCGGCCAGAGGATGCCGTAGGTGCCCCACGCCTGCAGCGCCATCGACCGCTCGGTGAACTTCCGCTCGATGTTCGCGCCGAAGTCCGGCGACGGCGCGATCTCCGGCATCGCACCGGGCAGCTCCCACACCGACGGGTCGAGCTGCACCTGCGCGTTGTCGGTCGTGTAGCGCTGCAGCTGGTCGGAGCCCATCCGGCCCAGCGCCGCCTCCGCGACCGCCATGATCGAGGTGTTCAAGGTGAACACCGAGCGCTCGGACTGCACCGTCGAGGTCGCCGAGTCGCAGGTCGCGCCCTTGTTGCCGCCCTCCGCCGTGGTCGCGCCGGTGCCGGTGTGGAACAGGCCGTACTCACCCGAGTAGCAGGCCTCCTCGCGCTTCGCCACGGCCGCCTGGCCGTGCTCGGTCGACGCCAGCGGCCCGGTCCCGCTGCCCGGCCGGGTGATCTCGGCCTCGACCGGCGTGAGCCCGATCCAGTGCCGCTGGAACACCTTCTCGTTGTCCGGGTTCTTCAGCGAGTCGGCGTACTGGTCCGCGGTCGGACCGAACCACCAGCTCGCCTCGAACCTCTCCTCCAGCGACTGGGCGCGGGAGTCGGCCCACTGCCGGGTCTTCTGGTCGTCCTTGCTCGCGGCGAGGTCGGCGAGGTCGCGCAGCCCGCGGATCGTGTAGACGGTGTTGTCGAGCTTCTCCTCGCCCATGCCCGGTCGCTCGACGTTGCCGAGCCCCTCCGGCCAGCCGTCCCCGTCGGCGTCGAGCTCGCGGTAGATGTAGCGCATGTTGCTGACCGCGAACCGGTACATCGAGTCGCGGAACGCGTCGTCACCGGTCCACCGCCACACCAGCGCGACGGCGCTCGGGAACTTCGCGGTCTCGTCGGTGTTGCCCTCGTCGTCGTTCGCCCCGAAGTAGACCTGGCCGTCCGGCGTGACCTCGTGCACGACCTTGCCGCTGGTGCCGTTGGCCACCAGGCTGACGTCGCGCAGCGCCTTCAGGTGGTCCTCGATCGCCCGGAACTGGCCGGCTGCCACCGCCGCGAAACCGGAGTACTCACCGTCGGTCGCGAACAGCCACGGGTAGTCCGGCCAGCCGGCACCGATCCAGCGGGCCTTGGCCACCGTGCCCTTGGGGGCCGGGTACTCCTTGCCCGCGTGCGTGATCCGCACGGCGAGATGGCGTGACTCCTGCACGGACTCGGCGAGGTTCTGCTTGCTCCACTCCACGCTGTCCTGGAGCAGCCGGTCGCCGGGCAGGTCGACGCGGCTGTTCGAGGCGAGTGCCTGACGCTTCGCGAGGGTCTTGCGCAGCAGCCTCGCCGGGTCCGCGAGCGCCTTCGCCTGCTCGGCCTTGGCCTCCGCGACGCCGTGGTCCGAGCCGGCGACCGCGAACCACACCGTGCGACCACCGGCCGGCACGTCGACGGAGTAGGTGAGCCGTCCGCCGGTGCCCTTCCCGTAGGCCGTGTCGTCACAGCGGGCCGGCTGCTCCGGGGCATTCGGCCCGGACGCGGGACAGGTCACGGCCGGGTCCTGAGGGCCGCGGTGGTCGGGTCCCAGGTCGGTGTTCTTCGGGGTGAGGTCCGATCCCACCACGGCTGCGTAGTCGTGCTTCTCGGCGTTGTCGACCGGCGGCTTCCCGGTCTCCCGGAAGAGCAGGTTGCGGCCGTTGACGCTCCCGGTGTCGGGAAGGTTGTACGTCGTCTGGCTGGGCGTGGTCTCGCCCCACGGGTAGACCTTCATCAGCTCCGAGTGCGCGTCGACGGACAGGTCGAGCTTGGTCGCGGTCGGCGAGGACAGCCGCAGGCCGATGAGCCCGGCACGGGTCCCGTCGGGCGCGAGGTCGGTGCGGGTGATGCCGACCCCGTCGTGCGTGCCGAGGTCCATCCGCTGGTAGCCCCAGCCGCTGGTGTACTTCGTCGACGTCAGCCAGGTGTCGCCGGTCTTGAACCAGATCCCGTCCAGCAGCTTGATCGGCGGGGTCCAGAAGCCGCCCATCTCGCCGCGGGTGTGGAACCCGGTCGCCGGGTAGCTGCCGTCCTCGGCGCCCATCTCGTAGAACCGGTCGCCGACGACCAGGCTGCGCCGGTCGGACAGCCGGGTCGCGGTGGAGCAGCTCGGGCGACCCGAGCGTCGCCGCCTCCGGGTCGTCGGTGGAGCCCCGGACCGGTGCGCTGGTCGCCGGCGCGACGCCGGACAGCGGGAACATCAGGGCGGTGGACAGGACGGCGGCAACGAGCGGCGTACGACGCATGTGGTCTTCTTCCCGAGAATCGACTGTCACACAGGTAACTCCCGAACTGTCCCGGTTGGCAACCCTTGTCTTGCGCAGTAAGGATGATCGTCATGGACTACCGAACCCTCGGCAGCAGCGGATGCGCCGTCTCGACCCTGACCCTCGGCACGATGACGTTCGGCAAGGAGACCGACGAGGCCGGCTCGCACGAGCAGCTCGACGCGTTCCTGGAGGCCGGCGGCAACCTCGTCGACACCGCCGACGTCTACACGGCCGGAGCGTCGGAGGAGATCATCGGGCGCTGGCTGTCGAAGGCCTCCCCCGACGTACGCGACCGGGTCGTGCTGGCCACCAAGGGCCGGTTCCCGATGGGCGACGACGTCAACGACCTCGGCCTGTCGCGGCGGCACCTGCAGCGCGCCCTCGACGACTCGCTGCGCCGGCTCGGCACCGAGTGCGTCGACCTCTACCAGGTGCACTCGTGGGACCCCGTCACCCCGCTCGAGGAGACCCTGGGCACCCTCGACGACTTCGTCCGCGCCGGGAAGGTGCGCTACGTCGGGTTGTCGAACTACACCGGCTGGCAGGTGCAGAAGACGGTCGCGCTCGCGGAGCGGCGGGGCTGGGCATCGCCGGTCACCCTGCAGCCGCAGTACAACCTGCTGGTCCGCGAGCTCGAGTGGGAGATCGTGCCGTCCTGCCTCGACGCGGGGCTCGGGCTGCTGCCCTGGTCACCGCTCGGCGGCGGCTGGCTGACCGGGAAGTACAAGCAGGACGAGCGGCCCTCCGGCGCCACCCGGCTCGGCGAGGACCCCAAGCGGGGCGTGGAGGCCTACGACCGGCGCTCGGCGGTGCAGCGCACGTGGGACGTCGTGGACGCCGTACGCCGGGTCGCCGAGGCCCGCGGGGTGTCGATGGCACAGGTCGCCCTGGCGTGGCTGGTCGACCGGCCCGCGGTCACGTCGGTGATCCTGGGCGCCCGGACCAGGGAGCAGCTGACCGACAACCTCGGCGCCGCCGGCCTGCACCTCGACGAGGCCGAGGTCGCCCAGCTGGACGAGGCGAGCGACCCGGGTGCGGCCGACTACCCCTACGGGGTCCCCGGCATCCACCAGCGCGGCCGCACCGTGGACCCCGCGCAGTGGCTGGCCGAGGCCCCCTGACCCGCAGTTGAGCAGGTCCCCCACGGGGCGACGGAGACATTGGGTACTATCTCCGTCGTCCCCGCAGGGGACGTGCGGATGTAGCTCAGTTGGTAGAGCGCGACCTTCCCAAGGTCGATGTCGCGAGTTCGAGTCTCGTCATCCGCTCCACGCTCCACAGCAGGTCAGAGCCCCTCACCGCTCTGGCCGGCATCGAGATGCTGCCCTTCGTCGGGCACCCTGATCCGGTCACCGACCTTGAGCCCGGCCAGTTCGCCCCACCGCAGCCCGCCGAGAGCAAGCACGCGCACGACGTCGGCGTACTCCCCCGCACAGGCCTCCACCAGCGCATCGATCTCCTCGCGAGTGAGGTACTGGCCTTCGCGCTTGACGTAGCCGGCGGTCGGCGGCCTCACCGCAGCGGCCACGTTCACCGCCACTCGGCCGTCCAGGACCGCGAAGGCCAGCAGTCGACGAAACACGCCAGGTACCGGGCAACGGTCGAGGGCGCGATGCCGTCCGCGACCAGGCGCCCGACCCACGTCGCGACGTCTGCTGTGGTGATCGAGGCCACCGGCAGCTTCCCGAACCGGGGACACGCCGGGGGGACACCCCCTGAAAGTCGCTCGGCACGGTCGCCGCCCACCAGTGATGCCGGGCCGTTGCACCGATAGTCACTCCGGCGGGGGGCTTCCCTCTCCAGCCTTCCTGAGCTCCTACGAACGCTCGGTGATCGGCCTGAGCGAGCGCGCGGACAGCGGCAGACATCCGGTTGGCCGCCACCGGCAGGTAGACCTTCGCGCAGTGAGCGGACGTCGACTTGCGATTCGAAAGAGGGACCACAGGGCTGTTTGAAATGGCGCTGGAGGTGGGGGCCGCAAAGTCAGCTGACGCGGCGATAGCGGATGTGGGTGGTCAGCGGCGAGTGAAGGACCTCGGCGGGCTCGAAGCCGAAGGACTCAATTCCGTCGAAGATGCGCTCGCCCGAACCGAGCAGGACGGGCGCGATGTCGAGGGTGAGCTCGTCGATCACGCCGGCGATCAACGCCTGTCGCACGGTCGAGGCCCCACCGGCGATGTCCACACCGCTCTCACCGGCAGTCTCACACGCTGCGGAGTAGGCCGCGTCGAAGCCCTCAGTGACGAAGTGGAAAGTCGTCCCCCCGTCCATCGGGATCGGATCATGGCGATGATGGGTCAGCACGAAAACCGGCGCGTGATAGGGCGGTTCGGGGCCCCACCAGCCGGTCCATTCCTCGTCCCAGTCCCCGCGGATCGGGCCGAACATGTTCCGACCCATCACATACGCGCCCCGCGGGCGCATGAGCCAATCGTTCGCGATCTTGTCGGCCTCATTGGCCCGCGGGTCGCCGATGTGCCAGCCGTGCAGCTCGCGCCCCCGCTTCCCCAGAGGGTCCTCCCGGCTCTGATCCGGTCCGGCGACGAAGCCGTCCAGCGAGATCGACATGTGGCAGGTGGTGTCCGGCACCGCGAACCTCCTGAGTGATTGCGACTTGCAAGCGGTCGTGCCGCCTCTGGTCATCCATGCCCACGCGTGGCGCCGACGGCGCGTCGTACTCCCGGCCGTGAACCGATCGAGATCCCGACCACTAGCAAGACCGCACTGTAGCTCCCCGAGACTTGCCCTTTCGAGACCACGTCTTTCCCATCAGAGGGGTGAACCTGAGTGGCGTAAGGCACTTCGGCTCGCGGCGAATGGCCGCCGTCGGTAGTCCGCTCATCGGCAGTTGCGCGCGGACAGCGCCATGAGCGGACGCTCTGCCCAACTCCGGGGTCTCAATTGCTCTTGTGGTCAGGCCAGCCAAGAAGCGTAGAAGATCCCGAGCCCGGTCGCGACGAAGATCCCCGCGATGATCCAGAATCGGATCACCACCGTGACCTCGTCCCATCCGAGGTGCTCGAAGTGGTGGTGGATGGGAGTGATGCGGAAGATGCGACGCCCCGTGCCCGTGAGTCGCCTGGTCAGCTTGAAGTAGCTCATCTGCAGGAGCACTGACATCGTCTCAAGCACGAACAGTCCAGCGATGACCGCCATGAGGAGCTCGGTGCGAGAAATGATCGCCAGCCCGGCCAAGGCGCCGCCGATGGCGAGGGAGCCGACATCGCCCATGATGATCCGTGCGGGCTTCGCGTTCCACCACAGGAAGCCGATGCAGGCTGCTGTGACGGCTGCAGCGAACACCGCGAGGTCGAGGGGGTCGCGCACCTGGTAGCACTGTGACTCCACCACGGTGGGCCGCGAGGAGCCGCACAGCTGGTTGTTCTGCCAGACATTCACGAGGGTGTAGGCGCCGAAGATCAACGTCGAGGCGCCAGCGAGCAGCCCGTCGGCGCCATCAGTGAGGTTGGCGGCATTGGAGGTCGCGGTGACGATGAACCAGATCAAGAGCAGGACCACGATCAGGGGCAGCTTGATACCCCAGTCTTGAGTGGTTGAGATGTACTGCGATGCCGGTCTGACTCCTCGCTCGTCAGCGAAGAAGCGCGTGGCCAGGACCCCGAAGACAAGCGCGATCAGCGTCTGACCAGCCATCTTGGCCCGACTACTCAGACCCTGGTTGTCCTGGGTGTAGACCTTGATGAAGTCGTCGAGGAACCCCACGACCCCGCAGCCGAGGAACAGAAGCAGCACGAGCCATGCGCTAGCACTCGGCCACTCGCCGGTCACGATCGTTGCGGTCAGGTACGCCGCCGTGGCACTCAGCAGGATCACGAGACCGCCCATGGTCGGCGTACCCCGCTTGACATGATGTGTCGTCGGTCCGTCGTACCTGATCGGCTGGCCGAAGCCGTTCCGCGTGAACCATCCGATAGCGATCCAGGTCCCCAGCAACGAGAAGACCGCCGCCAGCCCGCCGCTCAGCAGTATCGCCCGCATGAAGTCCAGTCCCCTCTCGGCCACTCGGATGGTCGATCCCTTCGAGGCAAGAGGGAGTCGTCGCGTCGCCAATTGTGAGACATGGGGATCGGCGAATCGGCCAAGGCTCACCGGCGAGGGTCATCGGTTTGGGGGGCCAATCCCGGACCCGCCGCGCAGGGCAGCTGACGCCCGTGTCGTCAAAAGCGGCCCGTGGACACGGCACTGTCATCGGCATGTCCGTGCACTTGGATGTGCCCTCGGCGCCGCGGATCATGGGCAGGCAATCGGATGTCTGTCGAGGGCGCCGACGCGGTACACAGGAAGCCGTAAGAATCCGGTTACGAGTTTCTTTACTGGCTCATGGCGCCGTGGCGCAGCTGCTGGCGGCGATGGTGCGGCGTCCGAGTCTGATTGGGCTCGGGCGCCCATCTGCGTGCCGGGAGCCTCCTCGTGGCCTGCCTGTTCCTCTTCGGCATCGTCGGTTCGTTGTGGCTCGGAGTCGTCGTCGGTCTGGTTGCCGCGGCAGCGGTGTTCACGCTGAACTACCGGAGGGTGCGTCGTCGGACGCTGACGGTGACGCCCGAAGGTCTTGAGGTGCAGCGGGACGAGTACCGCCTGGTCGTGCGGTGGGAGGCGATCAGCAAGGTCCAGGACCGCCGCCATCAGCGCGTCATGGCCGTGGAAGAGCTCGTGGTCGACGGTGCCAGCGTCGTCCCGCTCGACTACCGAGGCCGAACGATGACCCTGCCGAGTCAACTGACCGCGGGGCATCCGGCCCCAACGAGGGTCATGGTCGGCCTTTATGACAAGTCCTGGCGCGATGGCCCCATCGGTGAACGCCTCCGCGGAAACGGCGTGCTGCCAACGGCGTAAGCGCGACCCACTCACCTCCGAGCCGCCGACCCGATCCGGTGGCTCTCCCCTGGCCACATGCCCCTTCCCTGCCCCCGCAGCCATCTGCGCGGCCCTTAGCAACCAGCAGGAACCACCCTCGCATCACGCCTGGGAATAGAGCGCTCAGGAGGACCAGCAGCCAGCCAAGCGCCTTCCCAAGGTCGATGTCGCGAGTTCGAGTCTCGTCATCCGCTCCACGGCCTCCGGGTCAGGACCAGCCGGTCCCCGTCCCGCGAGAGCAGGTAGGCCGCGCTCAGCGCGCCGGCCCATCCGGCCGCCTCGTCGGCCGTCCCCCGCAGCCAGCACATCATCGCCGGCCGCCCCTGCGCGTCACGGAACGTGGTCGCGGCGTACGGCGCCCCGCGGGTCAGCCGCCGCCAGGTGCCGGCCTCGAACCGGTCGCCGGAGAGCTCGCCGAACGCGTAGGCCAGGTGCTGCGTGTCGGTGCCGTCGTGCACCGACACCACCAGCACGTCGCGCCCGTCCACCTCGACGAGCTGCGGACACTCCCAGATGCTGCCGGTCCCGGTGCCGGCCGGCTCGGACGACGGCCGCTGCGCGAGCACCCCGTCGGAGGACCACGACCTCAGGTCGTCGGAGGTGAAGGAGACGACCGCTGCCGTGTCCTCGGGGAACCCGGCGCCCACGAGCATCCGCCAGCCGGTCCCCTCGCGCCGCACGAACGGGTCGCGGAACGCGGTCGCCGTCGCGGGCACCTCGAGGTCCACGTCCTGCTTGCGCCAGGTGACCCACGTGTCGTCGACCGGTACGGCGCGCCGGACCCGGCCGCGGTCCAGGTCAGGCCCCGTCACGGCGGTGTAGAAGATCACCGGGCCCTCCGGACCGGTGACCAAGCAGCCGGACCAGCAGCCGAGGTCCTCCTCGTCCGGGGCCAGTGCGACCGGCAGCTCGGTCCAGTGCTCGAGGTCGGTGCTGACGGCATGGCCCCACGAGATGCCCGGCTGCCAGGTCGTGTGGTCCGGGACGTGCTGGAAGAACAGGTGGTAGCGACCGGCGTGGAAGGTGATCCCGTGCGGGTCGTTGAGCCAGCCGGCTGCCGGGTGGAAGCCGGTCTCCAGCTCGCGCACGTCGTCTCCTCGCTCAGACCCGGGTGGCCACGATCTGCCAGAACTGGCCGATCCGGTTGTAGGGCTCCTGGTCGCACAGCTCCAGCTCGAGCCGCAGCAGGTCCGCGAAGTACGCCTCGTCGTGCTTGGCCGCGTCGTCGCTCAGCAGGTCGTTGGCGATCCGGCCGCCGTACTGCGCCAGGACCTCGCAGCCGGACGCCTCGAGCTCCGCGCGCATCTCGAGATCCCGGATCTTGCGGACCTCCTCGTCGAAGGTGACGCTCCGGCCGGTGGCGGCACCGAGCTCGGCCAGGCCGGCTGCTGGGCCTCCGCGCACGATCCGGGACACCACCGTCCCCGCCGGGTTGCCGTCCAGCACGGACAGCACCCCACCGGGCCGCAGCGCGGCGACCAGGGCGGGTACGTCGTCCGCGTCGGCCGGACGGTAGCGGAGCACGAAGTGGCACAGCACCACGTCCCAGGCCGTCGCCGCCGACGACAGGTCGTCGATCGAGCCGGACACCGTCTCGACCCGGTCGGCCACCCCGAGGCCGTCGGCCGCCGCGCGGGCCTCGGCCAGCATGCCCTCGGAGGGGTCCAGGATCGTCACGTGGTGACCGGCCGCCGCGAGCGGGAGCGAGTCCCGGCCGTCGCCGCCGCCGACGTCGAGCACACGCAGAGCCGCGTCACCGGGCACGTCGCCGGGCACGTCGCCGGGCACGTTGCCGGGCACGTCGAGGTGCCGGGACAGCGTCTCGGCCACGACGGCGTAGCGGATCCGGGCCCACGGGGTGGCGGTGTACTCCCGCCACGCGGCCAGGTGGTCGTCGAACACGGTGGCAGCGGTCTCCGGCGGCATGCGGACATCGAAGCATGCCGACGGGGGCGGCTCCGTGACCCACACTATTCTCGCGGCATGCCGATCCCCGACTTCGTCCGCGACCTGCGTCGACACGTCGGCACGTCGACCCTGTGGCTGCCGGGCGTCACGGCCGTCGTACGGCGCGGGCCGGAGCTGCTGCTGGTGCGCCGCTCCGACACCGGCGAGTGGGCACCGGTGACCGGGATCGTCGACCCCGGCGAGCACCCGGGTCTCGCGGCCCGGCGGGAGGTGCTCGAGGAGGCGGGTGTCGAGGTCACCGTGGACCGGCTCGCCTGGGTGCAGGCGCTGCCGACCATCACCCACGTGAACGGTGACCGTGCGGCGTACCTCGACCACACGTTCTCCTGCACCTACCTCAGCGGTGAGGCGCACGTCGGCGACGACGAGTCGACCGACGTCCGCTGGTTCCCCGGCGACCGCCTGCCGTCGATGCGGCCGTCCCTGCTCGACCGGATCGCCTGCGTGCTCGCCGACGAGCCGGTCACCCGCTTCGAGTCCTGACCCGCGAACTATCCTCGCGGCATGGCTGACTCCGGTGCGTCGTTCGACGGCTTCCCCGTCGCTGCCCTCGACTTCTACGACGACCTCGAGATGGACAACACCAAGTCGTTCTGGACCGCGCACAAGGAGGTCTACGACACTGCGGTGAAGGCGCCGATGGCGGCTCTGGTGGCGGCGCTCGAGCCGGAGTTCGGCAAGGCGAAGGTGTTCCGGCCCTACCGCGACGTGCGGTTCGCCAAGGACAAGACGCCCTACAAGACGCACCAGGGTGCGTTCGTGCCGGCGGGACCGTCGACGGGGTGGTACGTCCAGGTCGGCGCCCCCGGCGTCCGGGTCGGCGTCGGGTTCTACGAGGCCAGCTCGCCCCGGCTCGCCGCGATCCGGGAGGGCATCGCGGACGACCGGCGGGGCGTCCGGCTCCGCCGGATCGTGAACCAGCTGGTCTCGCAGGGCTGGGAGCTCGGCGGGGACACCCTGAAGACGACCCCGCGCGGCTACGACGCGGACCATCCCCGCATCGACCTGCTGCGCCACCGGTCCATGACCTTGGGGAAGTCCTACGGGTTCGAGCCGGTGATCCACACCGCCGACCTGCTCGACCGGGTGCGGGAGGACTGGCGGGCCGCCCGGCCGTTCGTCGACTGGGTCCAGGCCAGCACCACGCAGTGACGGGACGGACCGTCAGGCGCCCGGCTGCTCCTCGATGACGTCGAGATCGTCCTTCAGCTCGGCCGCAAGGGTGTCCCAGGTCGGCCGGGTCCCGACGGGCAGGTCGCCGTCGGCCGTCGCCTGCACCACGCTGCGCGCGACGTCGCGCACCTTGACGTTGGCCAGCTGTGAGTAGCGGCGCAGCAGCGCGAACGCCTCGTCGCTGTCCAGCGCGTAGCTCAGCATCAGCGCACCCTTGGCCTGCTCGATCGTCGGCCGGCTCTGCGACATCAGCTCCATCGCCTCGTCGACCTCACGAGCCGTGGTCCGTCGTACCGCCTCGGTGAGGTCGACCAGGAAGCCGCTGACCCCCGCGAGCGTGCCCCCTTCGGCGAAGTCGCCGGCGCACACCGTCACGACCTGGCGGGTGCTGCCCTGGGCATCCACGATCCGGTGCCACACGGAGTGGGGTTGGCCGGTCTCGATGGCCTCGACGAGGAGGCGCTCCACCTCGGCCCGGTCCTCGGGGTGCTGGTGGGACAGGACCAGCTCGGTGGTGGGTACGACGTCCCCCGGCGCGAACCCGTAGATGGAGAAGGTCTGCTCCGACCAGGTCCAGGTGCCCGTGTCACGGGCGAAGTGAAACGTCCCGGTGGGACCAGGGATCGACGTCGTCACATCCAACCTCGGCGTTGTGTTCCTACCTCGGCTGTTGGCTCAACCTCGGGGGATAGTAGCCGAGGCCGGGCGCACCGTGCAGCGGAGCGCGGCCCTCTTCTCACCGTGTCCCGAGCGTCGGCACGGCCCGCAGAGGCGGGGGTACGACGGACCCGCCGGTCGGTCAGTGCGGCTGCCAGGCGTCTTCGGACTGGGTCCGCGAGGTGACCGCCTTGGGGAGCTTCCCGTCGGCGAGCGCCCGGATGCTGACCTGCTCGAACACGTCGCGCAGGCTGCTGCGCGCGGCGATCCAGACATGCTGGAGGACCTCGGCGGAGTCGTTGTAGGAGACCGCCTCGGGCCGCAGCCCGTAGACGCTGACCAGCGGGCCGTCGACCGCGCGGATCACGTCCGCCACGCTCACCGTCTCCGGGTCCCGCGCCATCCGCCAGCCGCCGGACTGGCCACGCTGGCTGATCACCACGCCGGCCCGCCGGAGGTCGGCGAGGATGGCCTGGAGGAAGCCGTGCGGGATCTCCTGCAGCCGGCCGAGCTCCTCGGCACTCACCGGCGCACCGTCCTTGCGGCTGGCCAGCTCGATCAGCGCCCGCAGGGCGTAGTCGGACTTCGCGGAGACTCGCATGCCGCTAAGTCTGTCAGACAACTACACAAAACGTGGCGGCCTGCACCGGTGGTGCTGCAAACGAGACCCGCGCTCCACCGGGTCCCGTGCTCGGGGGTCAGGCGGCGACCGGCTCGCCCGCGAGGTCGGAGTCGAGCTCGCGCGACAGCCGCTCCTGGCGGACCGCCCAGACGACCAGCGCGACCCAGGCGACGGCGACCACGGCGCAGCCGGCGACCACCGTGGTGCCACCGGCGCCCAGCGCCTTGAGGATGGTCTGCGTGTTGGTGAGCACGATGAGGCCCCCCGCGGCCACCCCGAGGACCCGGGCCGGCAGGTGCCGGACGAGCCAGGCGGCGAACGGCGCGGCGACCACGCCCCCGACGAGCAGGGCGGCGGCGAAGCCGAGGTTGATCCCGGCGCTGCCCAGGGCGAGCAGGAAGCCGAGCGAGCCGCCGAGCGCGACGACGAACTCCGAGGTGTCGATGGAGCCGACGACCTTGCGCGGCTCGAGCCGGCCCGAGGAGAGCAGCGACGTGGTGCCGACCGGGCCCCAGCCGCCGCCACCGATCGCGTCCATCAGGCCGGCGACCACCCCGAGCGGCGCGAGGAAGGCAGCGGAGAGCGTGCCGGTGAAGGTGGGGCGGCGACCACCCAGCATCAGGAACCGCCAGATCACGTAGACCCCCAGGGCCAGCAGCAGGGCCGCGACCCATGGCTTGGCGGTGTCGCCCGGGATGCTGGACAGGAAGGTGGCTCCGGCGAACGCCCCGACGCCACCTGGGACGGCGATGATGCTCACGGTCCGCCAGTCGACGTTCCCGAGCTTCCAGTGGGAGACCCCGGAGACCAGGGTGGTGCCGATCTCCGAGACGTGCACGGCGGCGGACGCCGCGGCGGGTGCGATGCCGGTGGCGAGCAGCAGCGTCGAGGAGGTGACGCCGTACGCCATCCCGAGCGACCCGTCGATCAGCTGGGCGAAGGCACCCACCACGGCGAGGAGGATCAAGTTGCGCACGGAGCTCGTACCTTTCGTCGGCGGACGGCAGGCCGGCCGGCGTACCGCCAGTTGACTGTTTTGTCGATCGACTCACTACGGTAAGAACCGCCTGGGAGTAAGTCAACTGGAGTAGTGGCCTTCGGCGGGTGGGCCCGGTCACTCGAGCCGCGGCAGCGGATCGCCGCACTACGGTGGGCCCATGACGCACGCGCACGAGAGCGACACCCCGCCGGAGGACCCGTCCGCACACGCGCACGAGCCGCACGGCTCGTCGCTGGCCAGCCGGCTGAACTGGCTCCGGGCCGGCGTGCTCGGCGCCAACGACGGGATCGTCTCCACCGCGGGCCTGGTCGTCGGCGTCGCCGGAGCGACCACGGACCGTGCGGCGATCCTGGTCGCGGGGCTCGCCGGCCTGGTCGCGGGCGCTCTGTCGATGGCCGGCGGCGAGTACGTCTCGGTGAGCACCCAGGCCGACACGGAGCGAGCCGCGCTGGCCAAGGAGACGTGGGAGCTGGAGAACATGCCGGAGAGCGAGCTGGAGGAGCTTGCCGCGATCTACCGGTCCAAGGGCCTCGCGCCGGACCTGGCCGTCACGGTCGCCCGGCAGCTCACCGCGCACGACCCGCTCGGGGCGCACGCGGAGGCCGAGCTCGGCATCGACCCGCACGAGCGGACCAACCCGTGGCACGCGGCCGGCTCGTCGATGCTTGCCTTCACCGTGGGGGCGCTGCTGCCGCTGCTGGCGATCGTGCTGCCGCCGCAGTCCTGGCGGGTGCCGGTCACGTTCGTCGCGGTCACCGCGGCCCTGGTGGCAACCGGCTCGGTCAGCGCCCGGCTCGGCGGCGCGCCCCAGCGACCGGCGATCCTGCGCAACGTCGGGGTCGGCGTCCTGGCGATGTTGGTGACGTTCCTGGTCGGCTCGTTCGTCGGCGGGGTCGCCTGACGCGACGGTCCGGGCGGCCGGGGCCGGTCAGGCCAGCGAGAGGAAGAGCTTCTCCATCTTCTTGGCGTCGACGCTGTCGATGCCGTCACCGCTGGCCAGGCACTGCTGGAGGCCGGACGCGACGATCGCGAAACCGGCCCGGTCCAGCGCCCGGGAGACCGCGGCGAGCTGGGTGACCACGTCCTCGCAGTCCCGACCCTCCTCGAGCATCCGCAGCACGCCGCCGAGCTGGCCCTGCGCGCGCTTGATGCGATTGATGACCGGGCTCATCTCGTCCGGGTTCAGCTCGACCATCGTCAGCCCTCCTGGGTGCGGTTCGGTGACTGCAGAGAATGCAGGGCGGCGGCGAGCCGCTGCTTGGCGTCCGTCGCGACGCTGCGTACGGCGTCGGTGTCGGACAGGGACATCATCGCGTCCGGGTCGAGCGCCTCGACCAGCGAGGTGCCCTCGCCCAGGGAGCGGACCACCACGTTGCACGGCAGCAGGGCCGCGATCGACGGGTCGGCCTGCAGTGCCTGGTAGGCCAGCGACGGTCGGCACGCGCCGAGGATGACCTGCGGGGCGATGTCCACGTCGAGCTTGGTCTTCAGCGTGGCGGCGAGGTCGATCTCGGCCAGCACCCCGAACCCCTGCTCGGCGAGCGCGTCCCGGACGGCCGCGACCGCCTCGGCGTACGGGCGGGACAGCGTGGTGCTCAGGGTGTAGGTCATCGCCGCGTCCCCGACCGCTGGGCGGCCTCGGCACGCAGCGCGTCCACGTCGACCTCCCGGACCGCGGCGATGACCTGCTCGAGGGCGGCGGCCGGGAGGGCCCCCGGCTGGGAGAACACCAGCGCGCCGCCCTTGAAGGCCATCAGCGTCGGGATCGACGTGATGTGGGCCGCGGACGCGAGCGGCTGCTCCGCCTCGGTGTCCACCTTGCCGAACACGATGTCCGGGTGGGTCGTCGACGCCCTCTCGTAAGTGGGCGCGAACTGCCGGCACGGACCGCACCAGGCGGCCCAGAAGTCGACGAGCACGATGTCGTTGGCGGTGACGGTGCGCTCGAAATTCTCCGCACCGAGGGCGATGGTGGCCATGTGCTGCTCTCCTCACGCGATGTTTGGAATATACCCCAGGGGGTGTTACGGTTTCAGAGTACATACCCCCCTAGGTATTCTCAACTGCAGTGTGAGGACCAGGAAAGGACACCGCGGACCCCATGACGAACCAGCCCGACACCCGCCCCACCCGCACCCCCGAGGTCGACGTCGAGCAGCTCGCGACCGCCCTGGCGGACGGCGCCACCCTGGTCGACGTCCGCGAGGTCAACGAGTACCTCGACGGCCACGTCCCGGGCGCCGTGCTGATCCCGATGGGACAGCTGCCCGCCCGGGTCGTGGAGCTCGACATGCGCGCACCGGTCTACGTCGTCTGCGCCTCCGGCAACCGCAGTGCCGCGATGACCGACTTCCTCACCCGGGTCGGCTTCACCGCCTACTCGGTCGCCGGCGGCACCTCCGACTGGGCCCGCTCCGGCCGACCCGTCGTGACCGGCACCCGACCCACCGCCTGACGCGAGCATCCACCGGGAGACCCACATGACTGACACCAGCACCAGCACCAGCCCCATCGGCACCAGCCGCACGAGCGGCATCAGCGTGGTCCCGATCGAGACCCCGACGCTGGGGGACCGCAGCTACCTCGTGCACGACGGTCACGTCGCCTTCGTGGTCGACCCGCAGCGCGACATCGACCGCGTGCTGACCCTGCTGGACGAGTACGGCGTGCGCCTGACCCACGTGTTCGAGTCGCACATCCACAACGACTACGTCACCGGAGGGCTCGCCCTCGCGGAGCGGACCGGGGCGGCGTACCTGGTCAACGGCGCGGACCAGGTGTCGTTCGACCGGACCCCGATCGGTGACGGCGAGGTCGTCGAGGTCGGGGACCGACTCCGGGTCACCGCGGTCGCCACGCCGGGGCACACGTACACGCACCTGTCCTACGTGCTCGGTGACCACGCCACGGGCGAGCGGGTGGCGGTGTTCTCCGGAGGGTCGCTGCTCTTCGGCGCCACCGGCCGACCCGACCTGCTCGGCGCGGCCCACACCGACGAGCTGGTCCGGTTGCAGCACGCGTCCGCGCACCGACTCGCGGACACCCTCCCGGACACCGCGGAGGTGTTCCCCACCCATGGTTTCGGCTCGTTCTGCTCGGCCACCCAGTCCGACACCACCTCCTCGACCATCGGCCAGGAGCGGGTCAGCAACCCCGTCCTCACGCAGGACGAGGAGACCTACGTCCGCGAGCTGCTCGCCGGCCTGGGCGCCTACCCGGCCTACTACGCCCACATGGCACCGGCCAACACGGCCGGCCCCTCCGAGCCGGACCTGTCCCCGCCGTCCCAGGCGGACCCGGCCGAGCTCCGCCGCCGGATCGAGGCCGGCGAGTGGGTCGTCGACCTGCGCAGCCGCACCGTCTTCGCGGCCGGCCACGTGCCGGGCAGCCTGAACTTCGGCATCGACGGGAGCTTCGCGACCTACCTCGGCTGGCTGATCGAGTGGGGTGCCCCGCTGACCCTGCTCGGGGCGACCGCCGAGGACGTCGCCACCGCGCAGCGTGAGCTGGTCCGCATCGGCATCGACCGGCCGGCAGCGGCCGCCACCGGCGGACCCGAGGACTGGACCGACGGCAGCCTCGCGTCGTTCCCAACCGCGACGTTCGCCGACCTTGCCGAGGTCCGCCACCACCGGCTGGTGACGGTCCTCGACGTCCGCCGCACCGACGAGTACGACGCCGCCCGCATCGACGGCGCCCTCAACATCCCGCTGCACGAGCTGCCGAAGCGGCTGGCCGACGTACCCGACGGCGAGGTCTGGGTGCACTGTGCCGGCGGTTACCGCGCCTCCGTGGCCGCCTCGCTCCTCGACGCCGCCGGCAAGCGCCTGGTCGCCGTGGACGACAGCTTCGACCACGCCCACGAGGTCGGACTGCACCTGGTGGGACCGGACGCGGCGTGATCCTTCTCGTGGCGGTCGCCGTCGTCGCCGGCCTGCTCATCGGGCTCAGCCTGGGTGCGCTCGGCGGCGGCGGCTCCGTGCTGGCCGTCCCGGTGCTCGTCTACGCCCTCGGGCAGAGCGCCGGGCAGGCGACCACCGGCTCCCTCGTCGTGGTCGGCGTGACCTCCCTGGTCGGCGCGGTCACCGCGCACCGGGCCGGGAACGTGCTGCTGGGCCGCGGGATCGCCTTCGGCGTGGTCGCGACGGGCGGGGCGGCGGCGGGAGCCAGGGCCTCCGGGGTCGTCGCGGAGCCGGTCCTCCTCGCGTCCTTCGCGGCCCTGCTGCTGGTCGTGGCCGCGGTGATGGTCGTCCGGCAGGTCCGGTCCCGCTCCACCCGGGACGCGGGCGACGGACCGGCCGCACGACGGGTCGCCCTCGACGACCCGATCATCTCCTTCAGCCCCACCTTCGCGTGCCAGTGCCCGCGGGCCCTCAAGGTGCTCGTGACCGCGACCGTGGTCGGGCTGCTCACCGGGTTCCTCGGCGTCGGCGGCGGCTTCCTCGTGGTGCCCGCGCTGGTCCTCGCGCTCGGCCTGCCGATGGAGTTCGCCGCCGGCACCTCACTGGTCGTCATCACCATCACCTCGGCGGCCGCGCTCGCCGTACGAGCCGGGACCGGCGCGTCTCCCGACTGGGGTCTCGTCGGCGTGCTCACCGTCGCCGCCGTCGTCGGGGGCTACCTCGGTGCACGCGTGGCCGCCCGCGCCGACACCAGCAGGCTCCAGTCCGCGTTCACAATGCTGCTGATCGCGGTCGCCGGCTACACCGCGTGGCAGGCCCTGCCCGCCCTCGTCTGACCCCTGTGCCGGCGTGGCCCGGACATCCGGCGCCCACCGCCCGCTCCCCTCCCCCGAAACGAACCGAAGGAGTCATCATGTGCAGAGCAGTCACCTGCAAGACCTGCCGCAAGACCACCTGGGCCGGATGCGGCCAGCACGTCGGCCAGGTGATGGCCGGCGTCCCCAGCGGCGACCGCTGCCCCGGCCACCCGAGGCCGGAGCGCAGCGGCTGGGTCGGCAAGCTGTTCGGCCGGCGGTGAGCAGAGCCGGCCGCGCCAGACGCGGTGCCCCCGGTCGTCGTACGCGCCCTCCCAGCGCGTGCCACCGGTCCGGCAGCCGGGCCTGACGACGTCAGCGGGTGAACGCGAGGGCGTCGCGCACCGCGGCGAGCCGCGCGGGCACGACGCGGTACCAGACCCAGGTGCCCCGCTTCTCGCCGGTCACCAGGCCGCTCTCCTTGAGCAGCTTGAGGTGATGGCTGGTGGTGGCCGCGGTCTTCTCGATGCTCGCGCTGAAGTCGCACGCGCAGACCTCCTCCGCGTTGAGCAGCATCGACATGATCTTCACCCGCGCCGGGTCGGCCAGCGCCTTGAACATCGACGCCAGCATCCGGGCGTCGTCGTCGCTGATGGTCGAGGTGGGCGTGCAGCAGTCGGCCATCACCGGAAGCGGGCCGAGCCGGGTGGCCGCAGTGCCGACGGGGGTCGTCTCGAAGGCCTCGGAGGTGGTGCTCATGCCGGTGAGCCTACCGGTCGCGGCAGTAAATTTCGAAGAACTTCTAAGGATTGCTTTGACAACGGTCGAAGTTATGCTTCGATGATGATCGAAGTAGCCGGAGACCCGTCAGACCCAAGGAGATCCTCATGTCCCGCCTGCAGCTCGCCCTCAACGTCGACGACATCGACGCGGCCGTCGAGTTCTACTCGACGCTGTTCGACACCCGGCCGGCCAAGCGTCGTCCCGGCTACGCGAACTTCGCGGTGGCGAACCCGCCGCTCAAGCTCGTCCTGTTCGAGAACCCCGACCAGACCGGGACGTTGAACCACCTCGGCGTCGAACGCGAGTCCATGGCGGAGGTGGAGGCCGAGGCCGCCCGTCTCGAGTCGGCCGGGCTGCAGCTGCGCGTCGAGGGCGACGTGGTGTGCTGCTACGCCCGCCAGGACAAGCACTGGGTCACCGGCCCCGACGGCCAGCAGTGGGAGAACTACGTCGTGCTCGCCGACGCCGGCGCCGATCTCGAGGGCCGGACGCTCGCCGACCTGAAGGTGCTCGAGCCCGACCGGGAGGCCGCCGAGAGCACCGCGAAGGGTGGCTGCTGCGGCACCACCACGGAGGCCGCTCCCGGGGGCGCGAAGGCCGAGGTCTGCTGCGCCAACTGATCCCGACGCGACGCCCTCTGCGCCACCCGGCGCAGGGGGCGTTCGCACGCCACGGACGACGAGCTCCAGGGGTGCGCGTGTGGCAGGGAGCACAGCCCGTCCAGGTTGGGGATGAGGGGCGTCGCCGCTATCCTGGTATACCCATGGGGGTATCCGCCAGGGCCCCATCCACCCATCACGCACGGACCGATCGTCCCGCACAGCTCGGAGGAACACCCACCCATGACGACTGCAGCACCCACCGCCCGACGGATCGACACCCGGGCGCTCCGCGAGCGGCTGGACCAGGACGCGCCGCGCATCCTCGACGTCCGGACCCCGGCAGAGTTCGAGACCGCCCACATCCCCGGGTCCTACAACGTGCCGCTGGACACGCTTCGCGAGCACCGCTCCGAGCTGCGCGCCCACCTCGACGAGGACGTGGTCCTGGTCTGTCGTTCCGGGGCCCGCGCCGAGCAGGCGGAGGCGGCACTCGCCGAGGTGGGCCTGCCGGGCCTGCGCGTCCTCG
This sequence comes from uncultured Actinomycetota bacterium, assembly GCA_963810035.1. Taxonomy (GTDB): domain Bacteria; phylum Actinomycetota; class Actinomycetes; order Propionibacteriales; family Nocardioidaceae; genus Nocardioides_B. Next base: position 416,150 of record CAWEMA010000013.1, on the reverse strand, counting down.
ACGGCGGGATGACCCGGTGGGAGCAGACCGGTGGCGCCGTGGCCCGGGGCCGCCAGACCTGGGAGCTCGAACGTCAGGTGCGTCTCGTCGCCGGCTCTCTCGTGGCCGCCAGCGTCGCGGGCAGCACCCTGACCCCCCGCCTCAAGTGGGTGGCTGCCGCCGTCGGGTCCGGCCTCACCGTGGCCGCCCTCACCAACACCTGCGCGATGGGCATGATGCTGGCGAAGATGCCCTGGAACCGCCGGGTGCCGAGCGCCGACCTCGACGACGTCGTCCGAGCGCTCGGGGCCCACGCCTGACCGGCGTTTGCCCCCAGGTATCGATGCCTGTCAACATAGATCCGTGTCGAACTCCCAGCTGCCCGGGCTCCCGCTGCTGAACGACCCCCTGGCCGGCTGCATCCCCCTCGCCCACGAGCCGATGAGCGCCGAGCAGGCCGCCCGAGTGGCTCCGCTGCTCAAGGCGCTCGCCGAGCCGGCCCGGCTCCGGCTGCTGTCGATCGTCCTCTCCCACGAGGGCGGCGAGGCCTGCGTGTGCGACCTGACGCCGTACTTCGACCTGTCTCAGCCGACCATCAGCCATCACCTCAAGGTGCTGCACGAGACCGGGCTGCTGGACCGCGAGAAGCGCGGCACCTGGGTGTTCTACAAGGCCCGCCCGGAGGCGATGGAGGCGATGGTCAACCTGTTCTCCGCCGCCGGCGCCCCGGAGCCGGCGGGGGCAGGCGCATGAGTGACACCGTCCACGGGCCGAGCCCTTCGGGCCCTGCGCCCGAGGGTGACGTCCTGCACCGGCTCTCCACCCTCGACCGGTTCCTGCCCGTGTGGATCGGGGTCGCGATGGTGGTCGGCCTGCTGCTGGGACGGCTCGTCCCGGGGCTGGACGACGCCCTGGCCGCGGTCGAGGTCGGCTCCGTCTCGCTGCCCATCGCCATCGGCCTGCTGGTGATGATGTACCCGGTCCTGGCGAAGGTCCGCTACGACGAGCTCGGCCACGTGACCGGCGACCGGCGGCTCCTCGGCGCCTCCATCGTCCTGAACTGGGTGCTCGGACCGGCGCTGATGTTCACCCTGGCGTGGCTGCTGCTCCCCGACCTGCCGGAGTACCGCACCGGCCTGATCATCGTCGGCCTGGCCCGCTGCATCGCGATGGTGCTGATCTGGAACGACCTCGCGTGCGGTGACCGGGAGGCGGCCGCCATCCTGGTCGCCCTCAACGCGGTGTTCCAGATCCTGGCGTTCGCGCTGCTCGGCTACTTCTACCTCCAGGTCCTGCCCGGCTGGCTGGGGCTCGAGCAGAGCGCCCTCGACGTGTCCATGTGGGGCATCGCCAAGAGCGTCCTGGTGTTCCTCGGCATCCCCCTCGCGGCCGGGTACCTGACCCGGACGCTGGGTGAGCGTGCGAAGGGACGCGACTGGTACGAGCAGACGTTCCTGCCCAGGATCGGCCCGGCCGCGCTCTACGGCCTGCTGTTCACCATCGTGATCCTGTTCGCGCTGCAGGGCGACACGATCACCTCCCAGCCGCTCGACGTCGCCCGCATCGCCGTACCGCTGCTGGCCTACTTCGCGCTGATGTGGGGCGGCTCGATGCTGCTGACCAGGGCCCTCGGGTTCGACTACCAGCGCGCGACCGCGGTCTCGTTCACCGCGGCCGGCAACAACTTCGAGCTCGCCATCGCGGTCGCCATCGGCGTCTTCGGCGTCGCCAGCGGTCAGGCCCTGGCCGGGGTCGTGGGACCCCTGATCGAGGTCCCGGCCCTGGTCGGGCTGGTCTACGTCAGCCTCTGGGCCCGCCGCTTCTTCCCCGACCGCGACACCACCCGGGCCGAGACAGGAGCGCACCCGTGACCTCCACACCCGACACCACAGCACCGGAGACCGGCGACCGCATCCCGCAGGTCGTGTACGCCTGCGTCCGCAACGGCGGCCGCTCGGTGATCAGCCGGGTGCTGACCGAGCACTACGCCGGCGGTCGGGTCACTGCCTTGTCCGCCGGCACCCAGCCCGGCGAGCACATCCACCGAGAGGTCGCCGACGTCCTCGAGAAGCTCGGCCTCGACACGTCGCAGGAGCAGCCCAAGCTGCTCACCCGCGACACCGTGGCCGCCAGCACCGTGGCCATCACCCTCGGATGCGGCGAGGAGTGCCCCTACGTGCCCGGCGTGCGGTACGTCGACTGGCCGGTCGACGACCCCGGCGGCCAGGACGAGGCCACCGTCCGCCGGATCATCGCGGACCTCGACCTGCGCGTCCGCACCCTTCTCGTCGAGCTCGTGCCGGACATCGACCTGCCGCCCTCGGTGCTCGTCGAGGGCTGACCCCCTCGGCGGCGGCTTCGGTGGCTTGGGGGTTCCGTCAGTCGTCGCGGGTGGTGACGTCGCGATGCTTGGGACTCGAGCGCCCGCCCGACCGGGTCAGCAGCCGACGCAGGTCACGACCGGTCGACGCCGGTCGAGGCTCCGGCTCCGGCGCGCCGGTGTGCCGGTCGACGTCCTCCGGCGCGGAACGCTGGGTCGGGATCCGCGGGGTCGCGGGCTTCTGCCGCGGCCCGGTCTTCCCGGCATCCCGGGGGGCAGCCGAACCAGCGAGGTCCCTGCTCCACAGCGTCGGCGAGGGAACGGGCCAGTCCGTGAGCTGTGACGGAGTGGGCAGATCGGGCCGCCCGCGGAACGAGAGTCCGAGTACGTCGCGCTCGTCGACGGCCTCCTGCAGCCACAGCTCGAAGCAGGACTCGACCACCGCGAGCACCCGTGGGTTCGAGATGGTCACCGCCAGACCGGCCTGCCACCCCGCCGTGAAAGCCTCGAGCAGAACTTTCCGGTTGTGGTCTTCCTCAGCATCGCTCATGGCGCCTCCTCGTCCCCACAGGAGAGCACTTCTGGCCCGGACATGGAATCGGCACGATGGGGGAACTGTCTGCACCAGTTGGACTAGTCCGGCACGCGCAACCGAGGGCTCCCCTCACCCGCCCCGGGCCACGACGTCGGCGAGCAGGTCAGCGAACATCTCGACGTTGGCAGGAAGCACGTCCAGGTAGAGCCCCGGCTCGATCAGCTCCGCCTCGCTCACCACGAGCCGGCCCTCGTGCTCCATGATGTCGACGCGCCCGTAGTCCAGAACCCTGCCGAGCAGGCCGGAAGCCTCGCTGACCGCCGTCTCCGCGAGGGCCGCAGCCCGCTCGTCGAGGCGCACCGGCCGGGTCACACCGCCGTACTCCTCCTGCACCCGGATCTCGCCGGTCGGCGGCATCTTCTCCACCTGGGAGACGGCCCGGCCGCCCATGACGAAGACCGACGCCTCACCCACGGTGCGCACCGACTCGACGAGCGGTTGGACCACCCACGGGCCGGCTGTCAGCCCGGCCAGACGGGGATCGTCGACCCGGTCAGCCACCACCACTCCGACACCGCTGGCGCCGATGCGTGACTTGACCACCACGGTGCCGAACCGTTCCAACGCCTGCTCCAGCCCCGCACGGAGACCGGTGTCGTCGACCAGGCTGGACGGCACGACCGGCACCCGTTCGCCGAGGTCCACCAGATAGGACTTGTCGCAGTTCCAGGTGAACACCTCCGCCCCGTTCAGCAGACGCGTCTGCTTCTCGACGCCTCGCGCCCAGCCCAGGAAGTCGCTGCAGCGCCGGTGGTAGTCCCACGTGGAGCGCACCACCACCAGGTCCGCCGCCGCCCAGTCGACAGCCGGGTCGTCCCACGCCGCCCAGGCGGCCGCCACACCCCGGTCGGCGAGCGCTGACACCAGCGAACCACCGCCCGGCTCACCCCCCGGAAGCAGGCAGAACGTGGCGAGCAGGACCTGGGGCATCAGGCAACCCTAGGGGTCGATCGGGGCTCATCGAGCGTGGTCGGCTGGAGCGCCGGCCTCGCACCCCCCATTCGTGTGACGTGCGACTCGTCAGGGTTGCCCTGTTTACCCGCCGGTAGCATAATAATGTTACTGACCAGTAGGCCCGCTCGTGCCGGCCCCCGACCGCCACCCCTGAGCGGCCGGAAACCTCCTAGTTTCGAAGGTGGAGCAGTGAGCCACTACAAGAGCAACATCCGAGACATCGAGTTCAACCTCTTCGAGGTGCTCGGCCGCGACGAGATCCTGGGCAAGGGCCTCTTCGAGGAGATCGACACCGACACCGCGAAGTCGATCCTCGGTGAGGTCGACCGGCTGGCCCGCGAGGAGATCGCGGCCTCCTTCGAGGACGGCGACCGCAACCCGCCGGTCTTCGACCCGGAGACGCACGAGGTGAAGATGAACCCGAACTTCACCAAGAGCTACCACGCCTTCATGGACGCCGAGTGGTACCGGCTCCAGCTGCCCGTCGAGCTCGGCGGCACCCCGGCCCCCGCGTCGCTGGTGTGGTCCACCGCCGAGCTCGTGCTCGGCGCCAACCCGCCGGTGTGGATGTACGCCGCCGGCCCGAACTTCGGCTACGTCGTGCACCGCAACGGCAACGACCGTGACAAGCAGATCGCCAAGCACATGGTCGAGCGCAAGTGGGGCGCAACCATGGTGCTCACCGAGCCGGACGCCGGATCGGACGTCGGCGCCGGTCGCACCAAGGCCACCCAGCAGGAGGACGGCTCCTGGCACATCGAGGGCGTGAAGCGCTTCATCACCTCGGGTGAGCACGACATGAGCGAGAACATCATCCACCTCGTGCTCGCGCGGCCGGTGGGCGTCGAGGGCAAGGGCGGCCCGGGCACCAAGGGCCTGTCGCTGTTCATCGTCCCCAAGCACCACTTCGACGTGGAGACCGGTGAGCTGACCGGCGAGCGCAACGGCGCCTACGTCACCGGCGTCGAGAAGAAGATGGGCATCAAGGTCTCCACGACCTGCGAGGTCACCTTCGGCGAGAACGAGCCCGCCAAGGGCTGGCTGCTCGGCGAGGTCCACGACGGCATCGCGCAGATGTTCCAGGTCATCGAGAACGCCCGGATGCTGGTCGGCACCAAGGCCATCGCCACCTTGTCGACCGGCTACCTGAACGCGCTGGAGTACGCCAAGTCCCGCGTGCAGGGCCCGGACCTCAAGCAGGCCTCGGACAAGACCGCGCCGCGGGTGACGATCACCCACCACCCCGACGTACGACGCTCGCTGATGACGCAGAAGGCGTTCTCGGAGGCGCTGCGGGCACTCGTGCTCTACACCGCGTCCTGGCAGGACAAGGTCCAGATGGCCGAGCACGCCGGCGAGAAGGACGAGCTCGCCGAGCGCGTCAACGACCTGCTCCTGCCCATCGTGAAGGGCTACGGCTCGGAGCGCTCGTGGGTGCTGCTCGGCACCGAGTCGCTGCAGACGTACGGCGGCTCCGGCTTCCTGCAGGAGTACCCCATCGAGCAGTACGTCCGCGACGCCAAGATCGACACGCTCTACGAGGGCACCACGGCGATCCAGGGCCAGGACCTGTTCTTCCGCAAGATCGTCAAGGACCAGGCGAAGGCGCTCGGCTTCCTGTCCGGCGAGATCGAGAAGTTCGTCAAGAGCGAGGCCGGCAACGGTCGCCTCAAGAACGAGCGCGAGCTGCTCGCCCAGGGCCTCGAGGACACCCAGGCCATCGTCGGCGCGCTGATCAACGACCTGATGTCGGCCGACCCGAACGCGGAGGGCGGCGACCTGGACAACATCTACAAGGTGGGGCTGAACACCTCCCGCCTGCTGATGGTGCTCGGCGACATCGTCTGCTCGTGGCTGCTGCTGCGCCAGGCCGAGGTGGCCCTGACGAAGCTCGGCGGCGAGGTCAGCGGCAAGGACAAGTCGTTCTACGAGGGCAAGGTCGCCGCGGCCCAGTTCTTCGCGCGCACCGTGCTGCCGAAGATCACCGCGGAGCGGGCCATCGCCGAGGCGACGGACCTCTCGATCATGGAGCTCGACGAGTCCGCGTTCTGACCTCTGCGTCCGACGTACGACGTGCCGAGGGCCGTCCCACCTGCGGGTGGGGCGGCCCTCGTCGTTCCCGGGACCGAGGTGGCCGCGAGGTTGTCCAGGGTTTGTCCGGGCGATCCTGATTGACATGCCCCGACCGGGGGTAACCCTGACCTGGAGGGCATCCCCCGCTCTCGACGCGACCGCGCGGTCGCAGAACCCGAAGGAGAGAACATGGGTATCGGAACCGGCATCGTCTTCGTGGTGATCGGCCTGATCCTGGTCCTAGGCGTCGTGCAGTTCGACATCAGCTTCGTGGACGACGTGGCACTCGGGTGGATCCTGCTGCTCGTCGGCATCCTGGCGATCATCCTGGCGGTGGTGATGAACCAGCAGCGTTCGCGCACCAAGCACGTGGAGGAGCGTCGGTACGACGGTCCGACCCGCTGAGGCATCCGGACACAGGAACGCCGAAGGGGCGCCGAGACTCAGGTCTCGGCGCCCCTTCGGCGTGTTCAGGGTCCGCTCAGCGGTCCGCGGGGGACCAACGCTCACTGCGGCTGACCGTCTTGGGACGTCCGCCGCCGCTGCCGCCGCGACCACCGGCGCCGCCCCGGCTCGGCGCACCGCCGCGGTAGCCGCCGGCGCCACGGCTGGAGGAGGAGCTGCCACCGCGGTAGCCACCGCTGTTGCCGCCACCGCGGTACCCGCCGCGTCCGCGGCCGGCCCCCGTGGAGCCGCCACGGTTCGCCGCCGGAGCAGGCGTGCCGGACGTCGACAGCGCGTGAGCCGTCATCGGGCGCGGGGTGGTGCGCGAGTCGTGGTGCATCGACTCGACGCCGGCCCGGCTCATCATCCGGACGAGCTCGTCCACCTGGCGCGGCGTGGTGATCGACACCACCGCGCCGGACTCGCCGGCCCGCGCCGTACGACCGGAACGGTGCAGGTAGGCCTTGGCGTCGGCCGGCGCGTCGAAGTGCACGACCAGGCCGACGCTGTCGACGTGGATGCCACGGGCGGCGACGTCGGTGGCGACCACCACCGAGGCCTTGCCGGAGGAGAACTTGTGCAGGTTGCGCTCACGCACCCGCTGGGACAGGTTGCCGTGCAGGTCGACGGCCTCGATGCCGTGCGTGCCGAACGCCTCGGCCAGCTCGGTGGCGCCCTCGCGGGTGCGGGTGAACACGATCGAGCGGGGGTTGGCCTCGACCAGCGCGACGGCGGCCTCGACCTTGTCGCGGAAGCCGCCGACGACCAGGACGTGGTGCGCCATCGTGGTGACCGCACCCTTGTTGGGGTCGAGCTCGTGCAGCACGGGCTCGCGCAGGTGCGCGCGGACCAGCCGGTCCACGTCACCGTCGAGGGTGGCCGAGAGCAGCATCCGCTGGCCGGTGGCCGGCGTCGCCTTCAGCAGCTTGTCGACGGCCGGGTAGAAACCGAGGTCGCACAGGTGGTCGGCCTCGTCGAGGACGGTGAGCTGGACGTCGTCGGTGCGGCAGTGACCCTTGTCCATCAGGTCCTGCAGGCGTCCCGGGGTGGCGACGACGATGTCGGCCCCGGCGCGCAGCTGCTTGATCTGGCGGTCGTACGGCGTGCCGCCGTACACCGTGACCAGCTTGAGCTGCACGGCGAACGCCAGCGGCTCGAGGGAGCGGCGCACCTGGGTGGCCAGCTCACGGGTCGGCACGATGATCAGCGCGCGCGGGTGCTTGGGACGGCTGCGCTCACCGGCGAGGCGGGCCAGGATCGGCAGACCGAAGGCGAGCGTCTTGCCCGATCCGGTCTGGGCGCGGCCGAGCACGTCGTGCCCGTTCATCGCGTCCGGGATGACCGCGGCCTGGACCGGGGTCGGGGTGGTGATCTCGACCTTCTCCAGGGCCATGATGACCTTGCCGGAGAGGCCGAGCTCGGCGAAGGAGGGCAGGGTGGTGGCAGGGGAAGACAAAGGAGTTCCTCAGAGATAGCGGGCACGCCTCTGCACGGAATCCACGGCGTGGTCCGGCGAGCCTGCGAGACGCAGTTCGTGCCCGATCACTGGTCTTGCGCGTCGATCCGCGCACCCACACCGGGCCACAAAGAAAGGCCGACGAACGGCCTTGGCTGTTGACGATTCTACCAGCGCCCGACCGCGGTCCCGACCACTCGGCGTGCTGAGGGAGGAGACCTGCGACACCCGGGCGCCTGCCCGGGCGGGCATCACCCTCGCGAGGGCGGCTACGACAGGCCGGACAGGGGCAGGACGAGGCGGGCGTCGCCGTCGGGCGTGACCCGCACCGGGACCCCCCAGTCCTGCTGGTGCAGGTGGCAGGCAGCCCCCTCGCCGCCGTGCGCGTCGCAGGAGGCGACCCGAGCGGCGACGTGCAGCACCCCGTCCCCGACCGCGGCGTCGATGCTGACGACCCGGGTCAGGTCGGTGCCCCGACCCTCGCCGTGACGGACCAGGCCCGGTGGTGTCGAGGACACGAACAGCTGGGACGGCGGCCCGAACCGGTCGTCGACCTTCTGCCCCGGCGGCGGGGTGAACTCCACGACGATCTCCAGGTCGCCGGCCGCGATCTCGGTGACCGGCCGCTGCGTCGTGTGCGCGAAGCCGTCCGCGGTGGCCACCCCGGCGAGCGGCACTCGGGTCAGCCGGTGCGCGGCGGACTCCACGACGACGAGGTGGTCGCCGTCCACGACTGCGCCGCTGGGCTCGGCGAGACCGGTGGCGATCGTGCTCACCTGGCCGCCGGCGATCCGCCGTACGGCGCCGTTATAGGTGTCGCACACCGCCACCGAGCCGTCGGGCAGCACGGTCACGCCGAGCGGGTGCTGGAGCAGGGCCTTCTCCGCGTCGCCGTCCTGGAAGCCGAAGTCGAACAGCCCGGTGCCGACCGCGGTGTGCACGGCGCCGTCCTCGACGTACCGCACGCTCGAGGTCTCGCTGTCCGCGAGCCAGAGCCGGTCCTCGGTGGCGGCGAAGCCGGAGGTCTGCGCGAGCCACGCGTCGGCGAGCGGGCCGTCGACCAGCCCCTCGTTGGCGGTGCCGGCGGCCACCTCGGTCGTCGCGGTGCGGGGGTCGAAGGTCCAGAGCTGGTGCACCCCGGCCATCGCGACCCAGACCCGGTCCTGCCACCAGGTGACGTCCCACGGGCTCGACAGCACGGACGGGTCGTCGCCCTGCATCGCCTGCCTCCCGGTGCCGGCCAGCGTGCTGACCCGGCCGTCGGCGAGGCGGACGCCACGCAGCGCGTGGTTCACGGTGTCCGCGACCACGACGTCGTAGCCCACCTCGGCGGCGACGTCCGCGGGCAGCAGGCACAGCCCGTTCGGCTCGTTCAGGCGCGCCTGCCCCGGTGCACCGTCGACCAGCCCGCGCTCGCCGGAGCCGATCCGGCGGACGACCGTCTCCCCGTCGGCTGCGAGCTCGACCAGGCTGTGGTGCCCGGCGTCCGCGACGAGCAGGCCCTGGCCAGGCAGCGCGACCGCCTTCGCCGGGAACCTCAGGTCGCCGGCCTGCAGCACCGGCGGGACGTAGGGCGAGCCACCGGGCTGCAACGTCCCCTTGGCCCGGTGCTCCTCCCGCAGCTCGGCGACCAGCGCGTCGATGGCGTGCGCGTGGCCCTCGCCGGCGTACTGCGCGACGACGTAGCCCTCCGGGTCGACCAGGACCAGCGTCGGCCAGGCCCGCGCGGTGTAGGCCTGCCAGGTGACCAGCTCGGGGTCGTCGAGGACCGGGTGCTCGACCTCGTAGCGCTCGACGGCCGCCAGCAGCGCGTCCGGGTCGGCCTCGTGCACGAACTTCGGCGAGTGCACCCCCACGACGACCAGCTCACCGTCGTACTTCTGCTCCACCGGGCGCAGCTCGTCGAGGACGTGCAGGCAGTTGATGCAACAAAAAGCCCAAAAATCGAGGAGGACGAAGCGGCCGCGCAGGTCGCCGAGGCTCAGGTCCATGTCTCCGGTGTTCAGCCAGCCGCGGCCCCGCAGCTCGGGAGCGCGCACGCGCGCGCGTAGGCCTGCACTCATCCGGCCAGCCTACGGGCGGGCCGCGCGCGCCTGGGCTACGCGGTTCGGTTAGCCCGTTCGGGGGAGGGACAAGCCGCATGGCTTTGCCATGGCCAGGAGGTAAAGACTCGGTGAACCCTGAGCAGGGGTTGCATTGCACGAGGGAGAGGGCCCATGTTGCATCCACCTGTCACGTCCAGCACGCGCCGACAACGCTCAAACCGTCCGGGGTAGGCGACCTCTCGTGCCTCAGAGCACGCAGGCGCACACCCTGAGCGGGTCCACCTCCCCGAGACCTTCGGGCTACCGGGTTCTCTTCGCCACGGCGGAGGCCTTCCCCTTCGCCAAGGTCGGCGGGCTGGCGGACGTCAGCGCCGCACTTCCCAAGGAGCTGGCCCGGCTGGGGCATGAGGTGCGGGTGGTCATGCCCGCCTACCGGGGGCTCCGGGGACGGCGAGTGCTCTCGCTCGACGTCCGGCTGGGGCCGGTCGTCGAACGGGTGCACGTGTCCCACCTCGCGCACCAGGACGGCGTCGACGTCTACACGATCGGCAGCTCGGGCTGGTTCGACCGCGACGTCCCCTACGGCTACCGGGACGACCCGGTCCTCCCGTTCGTCCTGTTCTCCAAGGCCGTCGTCGCCCTCGCCGCACACCCGGACTGGCGCCCCGACGTGATCCACGGCAACGACTGGCACTGCGGGCTCACCGCCCAGGAGGTCCGTCACGGCGTCCACGCCGCGGCACTCGAGCGGTGCGCGGTGGTCTTCACCATCCACAACATCGCCTACCAGGGGTCGGTCGGCTCGTCGATCGACCAGACCATCGGTCTTCCCTCCGCCGGCAGCCTGCTCGCCCGCGGCATCGCGTTCGCCGACCAGGTGAGCACCGTGAGCCCGCACTACCTGACCGAGATCCTCTCCCCGGAGCACGGGGCGGGGATGGACGGGCTGCTGCGCGCCCGCGGAAGCGACGTACGCGGCATCCTGAACGGGGTCGACTACCAGACGTTCACGCCGTCGCTCGACCCCTGGATAGACACGCGGTACGACGGGTCCTTCGTCGCCGGCAAGCGTGCGAACAAGCGACGGCTCCAGCTCGACAGCGGCCTCGTGGCGGACCCGGACCGACCCCTGTTCGGCATGGTCGCCCGGCTGGTCCGGCAGAAGGGTGTCGGCCTGGTGTGCTCGGCGATCGACGACCTCGTGGCCCGGGGCGCCCAGGTGGTGCTCATGGGCGAGGGCGACCTGCAGTACCGGCGCGCGCTCGAGTCCGCGTCGTCGAGCTGGCAGGGCAGCATCGCCTACCACGCCACCGCGAACGAAGGCATGGCGCGACGGGTCTACGCCGGGTCGGACTTCTTCCTGGCGCCCTCGCGGTCCGAGCCGTGCGGCCTCACCCCGCTGATCGCCCTGCAGTACGGCACGATCCCCATCGTCCGGAACACCGGCGGCATGGCCGACACCATCATCGACTACCGGCACAACCCCGAGCTCGGGCTCGGCTTCGTCTTCGCTCGCCACCGGATCACCTCCATGCTGCGGGCGGTCGACTCCGGTCTGGCGGTCTACCGGAGGACGCCGGACTGGCACGACCTGCAGCGGCGGGCGATGGCTGCAGACTTCTCCTGGCAGGAGCCGGTGCAGGAGTACGTCGCGCTCTACCGGGCCGCCCTGTCCCGACGCGGCGGTGCGCGTGTGCCCCTGCAACGGGAGGCCCCGGACCCGACCGGCGCGACGACCACCGCACGTGCACCGGCCCCGCCGCCACCTCCGAGGCCGAGGCAGGACGTGCCCCTCCCCGTGGCGCTGGTGCACCACGCGAACCAGTACCTCATCACCGACGGCTACACCGACCGCGAAGGGCTCACGCCGCTGCTCGAGGGCTATGCGTCCCTGCTCCGGATGCACGCGCACTACCGGGTGCCGGCGAACCTGCACCTGTCCGGCACCCTGATCGAGGCGGCCGCGTGGCACCACCCATGGTTCCTGCGGCTCGTGCGCGACCTGCGGGCGACGGGCCAGGTGAGCCTGGTCGGTGGCACCTACTCCGAGAACGTGCTGACCGCGTTCGGTGACCGGTTCAACCGCCGCCAGCTCGACGAGCTGTTCTGGTTGTACCAACGGCACCTGGACTGCCCACCCGAGGACCTGACGGTCTGCTGGATCCCGGAACGCGTGTGGCGGACCGAAGGGCTCGCCCGGGTCCTGACCAGCCCGGACCTGCCCAACGGCGGCTACCGCTACGTCCTTCTCGACGACCGGCTCCTCTACCCGACCGACGGTGACTACGCGGGCAGCGACCGTGAGCTCTTCGACCTCGCCGACCCCACCAGCCCACCACCCGCCGACGCGCTGCGGCCCGCCCGGATCGCGGGCGGCGAGGGGCTCGAGGTGGTGCCCATGTCGACGCGGCTGCGCTACTGGGTGCCTCCCGTGGACCAGACCCACTGGCGGTCGCTGGGCAGGGTCACCGACCTCACCACGGCCCCGGGCGACGACACCGTCCTGGTCTACGCCGACGACCTGGAGAAGACCACCGGCGTGGGGCCCTGGCACCCGAGCTCCCGGCACCGCTACGAGGAGTTCCTGCGCTGGCTGATCACGCAGCCGAAGCTGGCGCCCGTGTCGCTGCCGTCGTGGCTCGACCAGCGCAAGCGTCCCGCGCACGAGCGCACGGTGCAGCCCGGCACGTTCGTCGAGCTGGCGCGGACATGGCGGGCCGGCGAGGACTACCACGGCTGGTCCGAGGACGCGGCCTGGACGCCGTACCGCGGCTATCTCGAACGGGCGCAACGCGCGGTCGAGGCCACCGAGCACGAGGGCGCCGACGCCGGTCTGGTCGCGCTGGCCTGGAAGCACCTGCTGGCCTCGTCGTACGAGACCGCGTGGCGCGACACCTCCGCCCCTGGCGCACCGGTCGCCCCGTGGTCGAAGGCGCTGGCCAGCCACGCGCGAGCCTGCTCGGTGATGGTCGCCGGGGCCCGGTGGTTCGGACGGGCAGACCTCCGGCCGTACGCCGAGCTGGTCGACCTCGACGGCGACGGCGAGGACGAGCTGGTCATGGCCAACAGCCATGTCTTCGCCGTGATCGCCCCGCAGCACGGCGGCAGGCTGGTCTACCTGACCACCCGGTCCGAGCACGGTGCCGCCCTCGTGGTGGGCAACCCGACCGACGACTGGAACTGGCAGGAGTCGCTCAACCGCTACATGGACGAACCCGCCAACCACCCGGGCGCCCTCGCGGACGGTGGCTTCACCCACGACCGGTACGACGTGACGGTGACGCTCGAGGACGACGACGTGCTCGTGGAGATGGTCGACGTCGAGCCCGACAGCGCGCTGCGCGGCGCCCGGAAGCGGATCCTGCTCGAGGCGGACAGCCACGTCCTCACGGTCGGCTACGAGCTGCCACCCGACCTGCCACTCCTCATGGTCGAGGTCTGCCTGTCCACCGACTACTACTCCCTGCTGCGCAACGGCCGTCAGGACGTCCGGCGCTTCGGCGGGAGGACGATGCGCGGCATGCGCACCGGGACGACCCGGGCCTGGGTCGCCCTCGCCGGCGACGAGGACACGTCCTGGCACGCCCCGCGGCGGGCCGAGGTCGGGCACGGCCTCGTCGTCGAGGTCTGTGCGCGGGCCCCCTCGTTCCACCTGCTGATCGGGGTCGGTGAGGTGGACGAGGACTGGACGACCCGGCAGATGAAGTGCGGCCGGGAGGCGTTGGCCCGACTCCGCACGAGGGCCCCGGCGCAGCGGGGTGGCCCGCAGTGAGCAGCCTGTCCGAGTCCGAGTCACGGCGTAGCGCCCGGAGTGCGCAGCGGCAGGCCGCCGCCGCTGTCCTGCTGGCATCCCCACCACCGCTCGGCGCGCTGCCGGTGCACCGGGTCCTCCGTGCGCGGGGGGGCGTGCTGCACGCCTCGCGCAGCCGTCCGGTGGTGCGTTGGGACCTCGTGGTCGAGACCGACGACGGTGCGGTCTCGCGGCTCGCCGTGGTCGGCAAGGGCTTCGTGAAGGGTGACGGCGAGCAGGCGTGGCGGCTGCTGCGCCGGCTACGTGCGGACGGTTTCGACGACCCGGCCCTGCAGGTGCCACAGCCGTACGGGTTCGACCCGGTCCGACGGCTGCTGGCGCAGGAGGAGGCGCCCGCCGGAACCCTGTACGGCCTGCTCCAGGACGATCTCGAGGCAGCCGTGCCGAGCGTCCGCCGGGTCGCGACCTGGTTGGCGCGGCTGCACGGGACCCCCTGCACCGAGGTGACGCCGCTGCCCGACGACTTCGAGCGCGACAAGCTCAGTGAGTACTCGGCGGCCCTGGCGGAGAAGCTGCCGTGGGCGGCGGGACACATCCGCGACCTCACCGCCGCAACCGAGCAGCAGCTGCGCGACGCGGCGGCCGGCCCGCGACGGCTCACCCACGGCGACTTCCAGCCGAAGAACGTGCACCTCGACGCGCACCGGGTGATGGTCATCGACTTCGACCGGGCGGCGCTGGCCCCTGCTGCGCGCGACCTGGGCCACTTCGTCGGACAGACGCTCACCATGGCCGCCGCCCTGCACGGGCGCCTCGACGCGGCGTCGGAGTGGGTCAGCGCGTTCCTGGGCTCCTACGTCGCAGCCGGTGGGGATCCTCGAGCGGTCGAGGCGATGCCCGGCTACGCAGCGCGCACGTTCGCCGAGGTGCTCTACTACCGCCTCGTCGTACGCCCGGTGGGGACCGACGCGTTCGTGCCGGCCTGGCTCCAGGCCTGGGAGCGCGAGCTGGCCGACGGGACACCCCGGTGACGAGGCCCACCACGAGAGCAACCGGTCCGGTGATGCCGCCGGGCACGATGCTCCGCACCTTCGGGCCCTTCCTGAAGCCGGTGTGGCCCGCCTACGTGGTCGCGATCGTCCTCGCGATCATCACCACCGGGGTGGGTCTGCTCAAGCCCTGGCCGCTGAAGTACCTCTTCGACTCCGTGCTGGTGCCCGATGAGTACGACGCCGACGACGTCGGGACCATCCTGCTGCTGATCGTGGTCGCCCTCGCCGGGATCGCGATCCTGGAGTCGGTGGTGACGCTGCTGCGCGACTACGTGCTCACCGCCGTCGGCGAGCGGATCTCGACCGACATCCGCAGCGCCCTCTACTCCCACATGCAGGAGCTGCCGCTCGCCTTCCACGAGACCACCCCGACCGGCGAGCTCACCATGCGACTGACCGGCGACGTGGACAAGGTCCAGGGCCTGCTCACGGGCACGCTGATCAGCGCCACCGGGAACGTGCTGACCCTCGTCGGCATGACCGGGGTCCTGCTGGTGCTCGACTGGCAGCTGAGCATCGGGCTCCTGATCGTGCTGCCCCTGCTGGTGCTGACGGTGACCAGCTTCCGGGCCAGGATCCGAGCGGCCGAGGAACAGTCCCGTGAGGTGGAGGGAGACCTCGCCGCCTCCGCCCAGGAGTCGCTGATCGCGATCAAGCTGATCAAGTCGCTCGGGCGCGAGCGCCACGAGTCGGCACGCTTCGGGACCAAGTCGCAGAACTCGATGCTGGCGATCCTGAGGGCCACCCGGACCACGTCCTGGTTCTCCCTGGCCCTCGACTCGGTGGTGGCCATCGCCACCGCGGCGCTGATCTGGCTCGGGGCGAAACGCGTCCTGTCCGGGGCGCTGACGCCGGGTGACCTGATCATCTTCACCAGCTACCTGCGTGACTTCTTCGGCCCCACGCGTGCACTGTCCAAGCTCCCCGCCCAGCTGGCCCGGGCCGGTGTGCGGGCGGCGCGGATCGCCGACGTGCTGCGCCGCGAGCCGGGCATCGTCGACCATCCGGGCGCGATGACCGCCGGCGCACCCCTGCGGGAGCTGCGTCTGGACGACGTCACCTTCGGCTACCTCCCCGACCGCCCGGTGCTCAAGCACCTCGACCTGACCATCCCGGTCGGCCGGACGGTCGCGATCGTGGGCCCGACGGGCGCCGGCAAGTCCACCATCGCGGCGCTGCTCTGCCGGCTGCAGGAGCCCTTCTCCGGAGCGGTGCTCATCGACGACGTCGACGTCCGGGACGTGACCAGCGAGAGCCTGCACACCCAGATCGGGCTGGTGCTGCAGGAGGCGCTGCTGTTCCGGGTGAGCGTCCGGGAGAACATCGCCTACGCGCGGCCGCAGGCGTCGATGGACGAGATCGAGGACGCCGCACGGGTCGCCCTCGCTCACGACTTCATCACCCACCTGCCGCACGGCTACGACACGGTCCTCGCGGAGCGCGGGGCCTCCCTGTCCGGAGGGCAGCGGCAGCGGATCGCCCTCGCGCGGGCGGTCCTGCACGGGTCGGGCGTGCTGATCCTCGACGAGCCCACGACCGGTCTGGACGCGCGCTCGGAGCAGGCGGTCCTGCAGGCGCTGGACCGAGTGGGCCACGGCCGCACGGTCGTCATCATCACGCACCGGATGGCGGCCGCGATGACCGCCGACGACATCGTCGTGCTCGACGGTGGCGTGATCGTCGAGCAGGGCCGCCACCAGTCCCTGATCAGCACGAACGGCCTGTACGCCGAGATGTGCCGCATCCAGGGCATGGGCGGGACGACGACACCCGAGCTGATGAACGGCTCATCCGGGCTGCACACCGCCGCCCCGGTGGTGTACCAGCCGGCCGACCAGCCCGGGAGCAACGGCGGAGAAGGAGTGCGACGGTGACGGACACGATCGGGCAGGAGCTGCTGCGGACATCGGTGCTCCGGGACGGGGGCCGGACACCCCGGCGTGCGTTCGACGAGGTGGCGCTGCTGCGGCGGCTGGAGAAGGAGTACGACCTCGGCGACTGGCTGCGCTGGAGCCCGACCGTGCTGGGCGCGTCCAACGTCAGCTGGTTCGTCGAGACCGAGCACGGCGACGTGGTGGTCCGGCGGTCCCACGACCTCAAGACCGTCCAGGCGGCGCGGTTCGAGCAGGCGCTGATCGACCATCTCGTGTCCCGGGGGTTCCCTGCTCCGCTCGTGCTGCCGACCCGCACCGGGGCCGGCTGCCTCGTGGTCGACGGCCTGGTGCACATGGTGATGCGACGGCTGCCCGGATCGTCGTACGACCGCGAGTCACCGGCTCACCTGGCGGAGGCGGCCCACGGGCTGGGGCGGTTCCACGCCCTGGTCCATGACCTGCCCACGGACCAGGACGCAGCCACGTCCTCGACCCTGACCGTGGTGTCGCCGGCAGCGCGCCGTCGGGTGGAGGCGGCCCTCGCGGTCGTCGAACCGATGCTGGCCGACGAGCGGAGGACGGAGGCCCGGCGCGACGTCGACCGGCTGGTGAGCGACATGGCCACCATCCACGACCAGCTCGGCGCGATGCTGCCCGAGCTGACCTACCTGATCACCCACGGTTCGTACGGCCCCACCTCGGTGCTGCTCACCGACGACCGCCTCACCGGGGTGCTCGACCTCGACCGCTCCGCGCACGACCTGCTCTGCCTCGACCTGGCCTACGCCACGTGGCAGTTCTGCTCGCCCTCGGCGAGGCGTCGCAAGGAGCTGGGAGTCGACCCGGAGCTGCTGGCCGCGTTCCTGGCTCACTACCGCACCCAGGTGCCGGTCACCACGGCCGACCTCGAGGCGGTGCCGACCTCGCTGCTCGCCCGGCGGCTGGTACGGCTCACCAAGAAGTCCGAGAACCTGCTGCACAAACATGCCCTGGCACCCCGCAACGCCGACGACGCGGACGCGTTCGCCCGGATGCTGTCCGCCGAGGCGGACCGGAGCCGGTGGCTCGACCAGCACCGGGCCGACCTGACCCGTGCCCTCCCGCACACCCCCTGACCTCCGCCCATCGAAACGATCCGACCCTGGAGAAAGCTCATGCCCCCCTCGAAGTCCCCGCTCACCTCCCACGAGAAGTCCCACCGGGTCAAGCACCAGCAGCTCGCCCGGACGGACCTCATCTGCTCGGAGCCGTACCTGGAGCGTGTCGTGCGGCCTCATCTGGAGGATGCGCGCCCCGGAGACCGCGACTGGCGGACCAAGGTCATCCAGCTCGACGGTAGCGGCGCCGCCACGGTCCAGGTCTCGCTCGGCGAGAGCGCCCCGGTGTACGCCAAGGTCTTCCCCTTCGACGACGGCCCCGACGTCTTCGCCAAGCTGCAGATGTTCCGCGTCGCCGGCTTCGGCGAAGGCCGCCGCTACCAGACCGTCGAGCCCCTCGCGTGGGAGGACGAGATGCGGATGATGCTGTGCCGCGCGGCCCCGGGTCGCGCGCTCTCGGAGCTGCTCAGCGGACCGACGGAGGAGCTGGCCGACGCCACCGCCGAGGCGGGCCGCTGGCTCGGCACCTTCCACAGCTCACAGCTCCGCATCGGCGCCGCGCAGTCGCTGCTGGTCACCGGCGAGCTCACCAGCCTCGGCAAGCGACTGGCGAAGGTCACCGCGGAACGCCCCGACTACCTGCCGGTCGCCCTCGAGATGCTCGCCGAGCTCGACAGGATGACCTACGACACGCGGGACGGGATGCTGGCGCAGAGCCACGGCCAGTACCGCCCGATCCACGTGTTCCTCGCGCCGGAGACGGTCACCGTCATCGACCTCGACCGCAGCGCGCCGGCCGACCCTGCCCGCGACGTGGCGGAGTTCCTCCACCACCTGCGCAACAGCCGCTTCCTGGCCACCGGAGACATCCACCGGGCCGACGTACCGTGCAGCGGCTTCCTGGCCGGCTACCGGGAGACGGCCGGTGAGGAGCCGCTGGCCAACCTGCGCTTCCACTGGGCGAGGTACGTGATGCACAGCCTGTCCCGCCAGGTGAAGTCCGGGGACATCCCGCCGCAGAACCTGGAGGAGGACCCGACGTACCTGAGGTTCCGGACGGAGTTCGACCGGATCGTGTCGGGGCAGGCGCTGGCATGAGCGACCTCGACCTGCAGCTCCTGGACCGGACCGGCCGTCCGCTGCCGGTGGGTGCCCTGGAGGGACTGTGGCCGCTGGGCGGCTGGGTCACGCTGGAACGGGTGCCGGGAGGCAAGAACGAGCACTACCGGCTGCACGCCCGCGACGGTGACTTCTACCTGCGCCGCTCGCACCGGACCAAGGCACGCACCGAGCTCGTCGCCCAGCTCACCCTGATGCGGATGCTGCGTCTGCGTGGACTTCCGGTCCCCGTGACGCAACCGACCAGCGCCGGAGAGAACCACGCCGTCGTCGACGGACGGTTCTGGACCGTGACGAGGGCGATCGAGGGCCAGCGGTACGACGACGCCTCGCCGGTCCACCTGCGAGAGCTCGGGCGCACCCTCGCGCGCTACCACGACCTCACCGAGGACCTCGACGGCGGACACGGCGAGCCGCGGCTGGTCGCCGAGCTCCGGGCCCGCACCGATGCGCCCGGTGTGCCCCCGGCGGTGGCGGACGACGGGCGACGGGTGGCCGAGCGGCTCGCGGACCTGTCCCCGGACCTGCCCCGTGCTCTCGTGCACGGCGGGGCGCGACGGGGAAGCCTCGTGTTCCGGGGCGACCGGGTCGTGGGAGTGCTGGACTTCGACAGCGCCCACCGCGACGTACGCGTCCTGGACCTCGCCGTGGCCGCGCACGACGTCGGGAAGGTCTACACCGAGGTGGGATCGGCCGACCACAAGGTGCGCCTCGACCTGTCCCGGGTGCGCGCGTTGCTGGCGGCGTACACCGAGACCCGGTCGCTGTCGCCGGCCGAGGCCGCCGCGCTGCCCCTGCTCCTGGAGGCGAAGCGGCTCAAGCGGGCAATCGGCCGCCTCCAACGTGACCAGGCCGGCGAGCCGCTGTCGGCCAACGACCACGCCAAGATCGCCCTGGAGGCCGAGCGGCTCGCCTGGCTGGACGCGCATCGCGTCCAGCTCACCCGCACCTGCGCCATGTTCGCCCGCCCGTCTCGACCCTGAGGCGGGTGACGGCGGCCCCGTCCGCTCGAAGGGTGGCGGCGCGTCCCGCTCTGCGGTGGGATGGGTCTCGACGGGCTCGACCACCCGAGTGCCGCTCGCCCCCTGGGAGGTTCCGTGTTCTACCCGCTGACCGTTCGCGACTTCCTGGACCGCGCCGAGACGGTCTACCCGGACCGGGTCGGGATCGTCGACGAGCCGGACCAGCCGGCACCGAGCCGGGGCTCGCTGACCTACCGCGAGCTGGCCGCCGACGCCCGTGCGCAGGCCGCGCAGCTCGACGCGCTCGGCGTGCCGGTCGGTGGCCGGGTCGCGGTGATCTCGCAGAACTCAGCGCGGCTGTGCACGTCGTTCTTCGGCGTCAGCGGCTGGGGCCGGGTGCTGGTGCCGGTGAACTTCCGGCTGAGCCTGCCCGAGATCGAGTACATCGTGGGGCACTCCGGCGCGGACGTGGTCTACGCCGACCCCTCGGTGAAGGACAAGCTCGACGCGCTCGACGTACCCCACAAGTTCGTGCTCGGCGAGGACGACGACCTCTATCTCCGCGACACCGACCCGCGACCGTGGGCCGAGCCCGACGAGGGCGCGACCGCGACGATCAACTACACCTCCGGCACAACGGCCCGCCCGAAGGGCGTCCAGCTCACGCACCGGAGCCTGTGGCTCAACGCCGCGGTGTTCGGCCTGCACGCCGGGATCAGCGACCGCGACGTCTACCTGCACACGCTGCCGATGTTCCACGCGAACGGCTGGGGCATGCCCTTCGGCATCACCGGGGTCGGTGGCCGGCACGTCGTGCTCCGGCAGGTCGACGGCACCGAGATCCTGCGTCGGGTGGAGAGGTACGGCGTCACGCTGATGTGCGCGGCGCCGGCCGTCGTCAGCGCCGCGCTGGAAGGAGCGTCGACGTGGGACGGGGAGGTGCCGGGTCGTGACCGGGTCCGGATCATCGTCGCGGGCGCTCCCCCGCCGACCCGGACCATCGAGCGGGTCATGGAGGAGCTCGGCTGGGAGTTCATCCAGATCTACGGCCTGACCGAGACCGCGCCGCTGGTCACCGTGAACCGGATGCGGGCCGAGTGGGACGACCTGGACACGCACGAGAAGGCCAAGCGGCTCGGCCGGCAGGGCGCGCCCGCCCTCGGCGTACGCGTCGCGATCGACCCGCAGGGCGAGGTGCTCACGTCGTCCAACCACAACCTCGACGGCTACTGGGAGCTGCCGGACGAGACCGCGCGCGTCCAGGAGGGCGGCACCTTCCACACCGGCGACGGCGGCTACCTCGACGAGGACGGCTACCTGGTGATCTCCGACCGCAAGAAGGACGTGATCATCTCCGGCGGCGAGAACGTCTCCTCGATCGAGGTCGAGGACGCGCTGATGTCGCACCCGGACGTCAAGGAGGTCGCGGTCATCGGCATCCCCGACGAGAAGTGGGGCGAGCTGATCACCGCCCTCGTGGTGCCGGCGAACGACGTGACCGCCGAGGACCTGGTCGCGCACTGCCGGAAGTGGCTGGCCGGCTACAAGTGCCCCAAGCGGATCGACTTCGTCGACGAGCTGCCCCGCACGGCGACCGGGAAGCTGCAGAAGTTCAAGCTGCGCGAGCCGTTCTGGGCGGGCCAGGAGCGCCAGGTCCACTGAGCGCCCGGCGCCCCGGTCCCGCGGTCTCGACAGGCTCGACCAGCCGGGGTCGTAGGCTCCCCGGCATGACCTCGGACGAGAACCGGTTGCAGTCGTACGTCGACACGTGGGCGCGCGCCGTCGACGACAGCGTGGTGCTGCTGCGCAGCCTGGACGACGACGACTGGTCGAGGCCGACCGACCTGCCCGGGTGGGACGTCCGCGCCGTCGCCGCGCACCTGGCGCACCTCGAGTCCGAGCTGGCCGGCAACCCGCAGCAGCCGGTCGAGGTCCCCGAGGCTCCGCACGTCACGTCCCTGATGGGCGCCTACACCGAGAGGGGGCCGATCGCCCGCAGCGCGTGGACCACCGGCGAGATCGTCGACGAGCTCGCCTCCTCGTCGGCCCGCCGGCTGGCCGAGCTCCGCGCCGACCCACCCACCGACGGCGCCGGGTCGCCGCCGATCACGCCGGCGAACATCGGCTGGAGCTGGGAGACGCTGCTGTCCAACCGGCCGCTCGACGTGTGGATGCACGAGCAGGACATCCGCCGCGCGGTCGGACGGCCCGGCGGGCTCGACAGCCCGGCAGCCGCGCACACGGTCGGCGTCTTCGCCCGGGGGCTGGGGTACGTCGTCGGCAAGCGCGTCGGTGCGTCGGCCGGCACGTCCGTCGTGCTCCACGTCACCGGCCCGCACCCCGTGCACGCCGCGGTGCAGGTCGGCGAGGACGGCCGGGCGGTCCCGCTCGGCACGGACCCGGCCGAGCCGACCGTGACGCTGCGCACCGACCTCGAGTCCTACGTCGTGCTGTGCGGCGGCCGCCGCCCGGCCGACGACGTGGACGTCACGGTCGAGGGCGACGCCGACCTCGGGCGACGGGTGCTCGCCGCGATGGCCGTCACGCCGTGACCCACGGGCGCTGGACGCCCGAGGACATCCCCGACCTGACCGGTCGGCGGGCCGTCGTCACCGGGGCCACCAGCGGGCTCGGCGAGGCCGTCGTCGTGGCCCTGGCCCGGCACGGCGCCGAGGTCGTCCTGGCCGCCCGCAACCCGGCCAAGCTGGCCGGCACGGCGGCGCTGGTCCGACGGGAGGTCCCGCAGGCCACGGTGCACCGGCTGGTCGTGGACCTCGCGGACCTGTCGTCGGTGCGTCGTGCGGCGGCCGAGGCGTCGACGTACGGGCCGGTGCACCTGCTGGTGAACAACGCCGGCGTGATGGCCACGCCGTACCACCGCACCACCGACGGCTTCGAGCTGCAGATGGCCACCAACGCGCTCGGGCACTTCGCGCTCACCGGACTGCTGCTGCCGCAGCTGGTCGCGGGCGGTGAGGCCGGCGGCGGGGACACCCGGGTGGTCGCGGTCGCGTCGCAGGCGCACCGGCTGGCCCGCACCGCGCCGCTGGGCGACCCGCGGGTCCAGGTCGGGAGGTACCGGCGGTGGCCGGCCTACGCGCAGTCCAAGCTGGCGAACCTGCTGTTCACGTTCGAGCTCGACCGCCGGGCGCGGGAGTCCGGGCTGCCGGTGACCGCGGTCGCCGCGCACCCCGGCCTCGCGGCGACCGGGCTGATGGCCTCCGGGCGGCGGGCCCAGCCGGCCGGGCGGATCCTCGACGCGGCGTTCGGCGTGCTCGGGCAGCCGCCCTCGATGGGCGCGCTGCCGTTGCTGATGGCCGCGACCGCCGACCTGCCCGGCGCGACGTACGTCGGACCCGGCGGCCCCGGGGAGGTGCGCGGCCTGCCCGAGATCGTCGGCGCCTCACGGCTGGCCCGCGACCCGGAGGTCGCCCGACGCTGGTGGCAGATCGCCCAGGAAGCGACCGGAGTCGTCTACCCGTAGCCCGGCGTTCGGAGGCTGCTGGAAGAGTGGGGCCCGTGAAAGCCCTGCTGCTGGAGAACCTGCACCCCCTCGCGTCGACGATCCTGGGCGAGGCCGGCATCGAGGTCGAGTCGCTGAGCTCCGCCCTCGACGAGCACGAGCTGGTCGAGGCGCTCGACGGTGTCGACCTGCTCGGCATCCGCTCGAAGTCCGAGGTCACGTCCCGCGTTCTCGACGCGCGCCCCGACCTCGTCGCGATCGGGGCGTTCTGCATCGGCACCAACCAGATCGCCCTCGACGCCGCCACCCACCACGGCATCGCGGCGTTCAACGCGCCGTACTCCAACACCCGGTCGGTGGTGGAGCTGGCGATCGCGAACATCATCGCGATGGCCCGCCGCCTCACCGAGCGGGACAAGGCCCTGCACGCCGGCATCTGGGACAAGTCCTCGGCCGGCAGCCACGAGGTCCGGGGCCGCACCCTGGGCATCGTCGGCTACGGCAACATCGGCTCCCAGCTCTCCGTCGTCGCCGAGATGCTCGGCATGCAGGTGTACTTCTACGACACCGACGACAAGCTGGCCCTCGGCAACGCCCGCCGGTGCTCCTCGCTCGAGGAGCTGCTCGACACCGTGGAGACGGTGACGCTGCACGTCGACGGGCGCGCCGGAAACGCCGGCATCTTCGGGGCCGAGCAGTTCGCCCGGATGCGGCCCCGCTCGCTCTTCCTGAACCTGTCCCGCGGGTTCGTCGTGGACTACGAGGCGCTGCGGGACTCGGTCGTCTCCGGTCACGTGGCCGGTGCGGCGGTCGACGTCTTCCCGAGCGAGCCGAAGAGCCGGGGGGACGCGTTCGAGTCGCCGCTGCGCGGCCTGCCGAACGTCATCCTCACCCCGCACGTCGGCGGCTCCACCGAGGAGGCCCAGGAGGACATCGGCCGGTTCGTGGGCACCAAGCTCCGCGACTACGTGAGCACCGGCTCCACGTCGCTCTCGGTGAACCTGCCGAGCCTCACCCCGGGCCACTCCACGCACGCCCAGCGGATCGCGCACATCCACCAGAACACGCCGGGCGTGCTGGCGCACGTCAACCAGGTGCTCGCCGAGCACGACGTGAACATCGGCGGCCAGGTGCTGGCCACCCGCGGCCACACCGGGTACGTCGTGACCGACACCGGCTCGGGCCTGTCCCCCGAGGTCGTCGCCAGCCTGCGTGCGGTGCCGGAGACGGTCCGGCTGCGCGTCATCGACTGACCCCCGGCCGGCCGCGGACACCGACGTGGCAAACGCGGCAGGTCCTAGTACGGTCGAAAGGCATGAGCGCCTACAAGACCGTCAACCCCGCGACCGGCGAGACCGTGAAGGAGTTCCCGACCCTGGACGACCAGGGCGTCGAGGACGCTCTGACCCGGGTGGCGTCCGGGTTCGGCGGGTGGCGTGCCACGTCACCGGCCGAGCGGGCCGCCGTACTCGCCAAGGTCGCCGAGATCTACAGCGAGCGCGCCGACGAGCTGGCCCGGCTGATCTCGCTCGAGATGGGCAAGCCGGTCCGTGAGGCCAAGGGCGAGGTGAAGCTCTCGTCGATGATCTACCAGTACTACGCCGACCACGGGCCGGGGCTGCTCGAGGACGAGACGCTCGACGTACCCGGCGCCGAGGAGACCGTGGTCCGCAAGCTGCCGGTGGGGCCGCTCGTCGGGGTGATGCCCTGGAACTTCCCCTACTACCAGGTGGCCCGCTTCGCGGCCCCGAACCTGATGCTGGGCAACACCATCCTGCTCAAGCACGCCCCGAACTGCCCGCAGTCGGCGCTGCTGATGGAGGAGATCTTCGTCGCCGCCGGGCTGCCCGCGGACGCCTACGTCAACGTGTTCGCCTCCAACGAGCAGGTCGCCACGATGATCGCGGACCCGCGGGTCCAGGGCGTGTCGCTCACCGGCAGCGAGCGCGCCGGAGCCAGCGTGGCCGAGACCGCGGGCCGCAACCTGAAGAAGGTCGTGCTCGAGCTCGGCGGCTCGGACGCCTTCATCGTGCTGGACTCCGCCGACCTGGACGCCACCGTGAAGTCGGCGACCCGGGGCCGGATGTCGAACACCGGGCAGGCCTGCAACGCCGCCAAGCGGTTCATCGTCCTCGAGCCTCTCTACGACGAGTTCGTGGCCAAGCTGACCGCCTCCTTCCAGGCGATGACCCCCGGGGACCCGATGGACCCCGCCACGGCCATCGGCCCGCTGTCCTCCCAGGCCGCGGCAGACACCCTCACCGCGCAGGTGGACAACGCGGTGTCCGAGGGCGCGACGCTGCTCACCGGCGGGAAGAAGATCGACGGACCCGGCGCGTTCGTGGAGCCAACCCTGCTCGCGGACGTGACGCCGGACATGCGGGCCTACTCCGAAGAGCTGTTCGGGCCGGTGGGCGTGGTCTACAAGGTGAAGTCCGCGGACGAGGCGGTCGAGCTGACCAACTCCTCCTCGTTCGGGCTGAGCGGGTCGGTGTGGAGCACCGACGCGGACAAGGCTCGTGAGGTCGCCGAACGGCTCGAGGTGGGGATGGCCTTCGTCAACGAGCACGGGACGACCCTGCCCGGCCTGCCCTTCGGCGGCGTGAAGCGCTCCGGCTTCGGCCGCGAGCTCGGCCCGTGGGGCATGCAGGAGTTCGTGAACACCAAGCTGGTCCGGGTCTCCAAGGGCTGAGGGACCGTTGCCGGCGTCCCCGACCGGGTCCGGGGCGTCGGCTAGGGCTCGGCGTCGAGCAGCAGCGTGTCGAGGCCGCGGACCAGCCCGGTGCGGCCGAGGGCGGCCCGGACCGCGAGCAGCGTGCCGGCGACGTACGGCGTCGGTGTGGACCCGGCGTCGTGGCGGATCGACAGCCGCTCGTCCGGCAGGGCGAACACCACCTCGGTCGAGACCACGAAGCTCGGCAGCCGCACGGAGTGGACCTGGGTGCCGGCCACTGCGGCGCCCCGGGCCTCGACGTGTCCGCCGGTCTCGGCGAGCGGGACCTGCGCCTGGGTCGCGTTGACACCCGCCAAGCGCTCGGCCAGCTCGCGGGCGGTCCCGCTCGGTGCGTCACGCTTGCCGGCGGAGGCGTAGTCGATGATCTCCCGGTTCGGCAGGTAGCGCGCGACCAGCAGGGCCGCGGCCTGGGCCATGGCTGCGGTGAGCGAGAAGTTGCCGGCGGCCACGACACCGACCCCGGCATCGCGAGCGGCCGCGTCGATCACGGTGAAGTCGTCCGCGCTGAGCCCGGAGGACCCGATGACCACCGCGACCCCCGCCCCGACGGCGGCCAGGGTGTTGCCGAGCACGACCTCGTGGGAGGTGTAGTCGACCAGCACCTGGACGCCGTCCAGCGCGTCGCCGACCCGGCCGAACACGGGGACGCCGTTGGGCGCGACGCCCCAGGCGTGGCCGAGGTCGGTGCCGGCCGACGAGCGGCTGACGGCAGACCGGAGCTCCAGGTCGTCGGCCTCCAGCACGGCCTCCGCGACCGGACGGCCGGTCCAGCCGGTCGCCCCCGCCACGCACACGGTCACCGTCATGCCGTCACGGTACGGGAGACACCCCGCCCGGCGACCGGGACCTACGACGGGGTCTGGGCTCCGGCGATGTTCACCAGCCAGGCGACGCCGTACTTGTCCGTGCACATCCCGAAGGTGTCGCCCCAGGGCGCCTTCTCCAGCGGCACGGTGACCGTGGCCCCGTCGGACAGCTTGTCCCAGTAACCGCGCAGCTCCGCCTCGTCCTCACCGCTCAGCGAGATCGAGTGGCTGGTGCCGGGGGTGTAGCCCATGCTGTTCGGCGTGTCGGCGGCCATCAGCGTCAGCCCGCCCTCCGTGGTCAGCATCGAGTGCATGATCTTGTCCTGATCGGCGGGGTCCTCGCTGGCGTGGAGCTCGGCGAAGGTGCTCCGGGTCAGCTCGCCCCCGAAGACCGACTGGTAGAAGTCCATCGCCTGCCGGGCTGTGTCGCGGAAGCCGAGGTACGGGTTGAGTCTGGTGCTCATGGTCTGATCCTCCTGGTTGGCGCCTGTCTGCGATTCTCGGTCCGACACGGCTGTGGCGGAAGACCCCGGCCGCACCGGCGGGCGCCGGGCGTGCCCCTAGGGTGGGGCCGTGGCTGACGAGAAGACCCCTGCCGAGGACACCCGGACCGAGCCGAAGACGGGCCCCCAGACGGGTCCCGGGACGGGCACCGGCCCCGGCTCGGAGACCGCCGCGAGCACCAAGCCGGCCGAGCCGGTAGACGACCTGGTGGTCACCCACCACCACCTGAAGGTCGGCCGGAAGGTGCTCGACTACACCGCGACGACCGGCCGGGTGGTGCTGCGCGACGAGGTCTACGAGGACGGCAAGTTCACCGGGTTCAAGGCCAAGGCCGAGATGTCGGTGACGTCGTACGTCGTCGACAACGCCGGCACCAACCGGCCGGTCACGTTCGCGTTCAACGGCGGCCCCGGCAGCTCGAGCGTGTGGCTGCACCTCGGCCTGCTCGGGCCGCGACGGGTGCTGATGGGGGACGCGGGCGCACTGCTGCCTCCGCCGTACGAGCTCGCGGACAACCCCGAGTCGCTGCTCGCGGTCAGCGACCTGGTCTTCATCGACCCGGTCTCCACCGGCTACTCGCGCGCCGTCGAGGGCACCAAGCCCGAGCCGTTCCACGGCTACCAGGGCGACATCGAGTCGGTCGCCGAGCTGATCCGGATCTGGACCTCGCGCCACAAGCGGTGGATGTCCCCCAAGTTCGTCGCCGGCGAGTCCTACGGGACGCTGCGCGGCGCCGCGCTGGTCGAGCACCTGCAGTCGCGGCACGGGATGTACGTCAACGGCCTGGTGCTGATCTCCAGCGTCCTGGACCTCTCCTCGATCGACTTCGAGCACCAGCGCAACGACCGGGCGCACGCGCTGTACCTCCCGACGTACGCCGCCATCGCGCACTTCCACGGACGGCTCGGCCGCAAGTCGCTGCGGACCGCGCTCGCGGAGGCCGAGGAGTACGCCACCCGCGACTACCCCTGGGTGCTCTCGCGCGGTGACCGGCTCACCGCCAAGGAGCGGGCGGCCGCGGTCCGCAAGATCTCCTCGCTGACCGGACTGAGCGAGGACTACGTCGACCGGGCCGACCTGCGCATCGAGCACTGGCGCTTCTTCGGCGAGCTGCTGCGCGACCAGCGGCGTACGACGGGCCGCCTCGACGGCCGCTTCACCGGGCCGATGGCCTCGGCGATCGCCGAGGAGATGGACGCCGACCCGTCGCACGACGCGATCGCCGGGCCGTACGCCGCCGCGTTCAACCACTACGTGCGCGACGAGCTCGGCTACGAGAGCGACCTGCCCTACGAGCAGATCTCGAGACGCGTGCAGCCGTGGTCGTTCAAGGACTTCGAGGGCCGGCCGATCGACGTCACCCCCAAGCTCGAGCGGGCGATGCGGGCCAACCCGCACCTCCAGGTGCACGTCGCCTACGGCTACTACGACGGGGCCACGCCGCACTTCGCGGCCGAGGACGTGGTCGCGCACCTGCAGATCCCCGAGGAGCTGCGCGCGAACATCGAGCACCGCTACTACGAAGCCGGGCACATGATGTACGTGCACGAGCCGTCGCGCCGCCAGCAGAGCAAGGACCTCGCCGAGTTCGTCGTCCGCTCCTCCCCGAGCTGACGTCGTGCGCGCCCTCGTCGCCCTGGTCCTGCTCCTCGTCGGCTGCCTGATGGTCCCGGTGGCGACCGTCGGCTGGTGGGTGCGCGACACGGTCGTACCGACCGACTCCTACGTCGCCACCGTCGCCCCGCTGGCCACGGACAAGGCCGTCGTCGCGGCGGTCGAGGAGCGGCTGGTCGTTGCGACGATGCAGTCGGTGGACCGGGTCGACCAGCTCTCCGGGCCACTCGTCCGGCCGCGGGTCGAGCAGCTCGTGCGCACGGCGGTGCAGCGGGTCGTCGAGGACCCGGCGTTCGCCGACGCCTGGCGGGCCGCCAACCGGATCGCGCACGACCAGCTGGTCGCGGTGCTGTCGGGTGACTCCTCGGCGGTCCGCGTGCAGAAGGACTCGACGGTCGACATCAAGCTCGCCACGCTGGCCACCGCGATCCGCAAGGAGCTGGTCGACGCCGGGGTGCCGCTGGCCGAGACGATTCCCCGGGTGGACGCGAGCTTCCCGATCGGCAAGGCCGAGGACCTCGCGCGTGCCCAGCGGGCGTACACATTGCTCGACCGGTGGGGACGGCTGCTGCCGCTGGCGGCGCTGGCGCTGATCGCCGCGGGTCTGCTCGTCGCGCGGCGCCGCAGCCGGGCCCTGGCCTGGACGGCTCTCGGCTCGCTGCTCGGGCTCGGCGTGCTGGCAGTGGGGCTGGTCGTCGGCCGGATGGTCTACCTCTCCGCGATCCCCTCCGGCATCTCCCGGCCGGCCGCCTCCGCGGTCTTCGACACGGTCACCGCGTCCCTGCGGCACGACATGGTGCTCGTCTCGGTGGCCGCGCTGGTCGCCCTGGTCGCGGCGGTCCTGGTCGGCCGGCTCTCCTCCCACTGACGGATAGTCCGTGACAGTCTGCAGGTTCCGGGGGCCCGGAATCCTGCGGAACGTCACGGACTACCGGGGCGGCGCGCTCAGAGGTGGCGGCGGGACTGGATCACCCGGAACCGGCTCGCCACGTAGGCGGTGTCGGTGAAGGAGGCGTTGGCGGCCGGGTTCGCACCCGTGCCGTGGAAGTCGCTGAACGCCGCCGACTGGTTCACGAACACCCCGCCGATGAGGTTCTCCGACAGCGCCACGCCCGCGTCCAGGGCGGCGCTCCGCATCTGCTCGACGACCGCCGGGGAGGAGCTGTAGACACCTGCGGTCATCGCCCCGTGCGCGAGCACGGTCGAGCGGAACAGGTCGATCGACTCGTCCGTGCCCGAGGTCTCGATGAGGTAGGCCACCGGACCGAAGCACTCCGACTCGTAGACCTCGGCGTCGCTCGCGGCGAGCCCGATCAGCGTCGGGGTGCGCACCACCGCCCCGTCGTACGCCGGGTGCTGCACGGCGCGCGACTCGACGTACACCGTGCCCCGGGCGCCGGCGCCCTCCAGCCGGGCGAGCACGCCGTCGTTGACCACGCCGCCGAGCAGCTCGACCGCCTTGGCGTCCTCGCCGAGGAGCTTGCCGAGCGCGGCGCCGATGCCCCCGGCGACCTCAGCGACCGACTTGTGGCCCTCGTCGGTCTCGATGCCGTCGGCCGGCAGGTAGACGTTCTGCGGCGCGGTGCACATCTGGCCGGTGTAGAGCGCGAACGAGAAGGCCAGGTTGCTGCACATCGCCCGGAAGCTGTCGGTCGAGTCGAGGACGATGGTGTTCACCCCGGCCTTCTCGGTGAACACCGTGGCCTGGCGTGCGTTCGCCTCGAGCCAGTCGCCGAACGCGTTGGAGCCGGTGAAGTCGACGAGCTTCACCTCGGGGCGGACCGCGAGCACGGCGGCGAGCCCGTCGGCCGGGTCCTCGGCGGCCAGCGTCACGAGGTTCGGGTCGAAGCCGGCCTCGGCGAGCACCTGCTGCGCGACCTGCACGGTGATCGCGAGCGGCAGCACGGCTCCCGGGTGGGGCTTGACGATGACCGGGTTGCCGCAGGCCAGCGACGCGAACAGGCCGGGGTAGGAGTTCCAGGTCGGGAAGGTGTTGCAGCCGATCACCAGCGCGAGGCCGCGCGGCACCGGGGTGAAGGTCTTCTCCATCCGCAGCGGCTCACCGCGACCCGGCTTCTCCCAGACCACGGTCGACGGGGTGCGGGTCATCTCGGCGTAGGCGTAGGCGACCGCCTCCAGCGCCCGGTCCAGGGCGTGTGCGCCTCCGGCCTGGAAGGCCATCACGAACGCCTGGCCCGAGGTGTGCTGCACGGCGTTCGCGAGCTCGAAGATCCGGCCGTGCAGCCGGTGCAGGATCTCCAGGCACACGCCGACCCGGGCGGCCGGGCCGGCGTCCCGGAAGGCGGTCAGCCCCCGGGCGGAAGCCGCGACCAGGGCGTCGACGCCGGAGGGCGACACCCGCGGGTAGGACACGCCGAGGTCGAACCCGAACGGCGACTTCTCCCCTGCCACGGTCCCCTCGGCGCCTGCGACGTCGAGCGGGAACGTCGTACCCCGCCAGGCCTCGAAGGCCGCCTGACCGTCGGCGGCCGCGGTCTCGCCGTACACGCGGGGGGACGGCGACTCGTTGTACGCCGAGTAGTACTCCCGCGACCGGGTCGCCTGCACGGCCTTCTCCAGGGTCTCCCGGTGCGTCTCGAACAGGGCGGCGGCGTCGGTCATCGCAGATCCTCACGTGTGACAGGTCAAGTGCACTTTCGACGCCATCCTGTCACACGCGGCGTCCGGCGGCCGCGGCCACAAGGCCGGCGAACAACCCGGCGTCCGCGCGGGCCTCCGGGTGCCACTGCACCGCCACCAGGAACCGGTCGCCCGGGGCCTCCATCGCCTCGAGGGTGCCGTCCTCGGCGTACGCCGCTGCCTCGAACCCCGGGTGCTCGCGCACCGACTGGTGGTGGTGGCACGAGACGTGGTCCTCCTCGCCGACCAGCATCCGCAGCCGCGTGCCCGGGCAGGTCGCGACCTCGACGTGACCGAACTCGTCGCCGCCGGGCGAGTGCGTCTCGTGGCCCACCGCGTCGGGCACGTGCTGGTCGAGCGTGCCGCCCCGGTGCACCGCCATCACCTGCATGCCGCGGCAGATGCCGAGCACCGGCAGGCCGACCGCGTCCGCCGCCTCGAGCAGGGCCAGCTCCCAGGCGTCCCGGTCGGTGCGCCAGCTCACCGTCCGCGGGTGCGGCTCGGCGTCGTACCGACCGGGGTCCACGTCGGCGCCACCGGAGACGATCAGCCCGTCCAGTCGGCCCACGACGTCCGCGGCCGCGGCCGGGTCGAGCGGCGGCAGCAGCACGGGCGCGCCACCGGCCCGCTCCACGGCGTCGGCGTACTGCGTCGGGAGCAGGTCGGCCGGCTGGTCCCAGACCCCCCACCGCGCCTGCTCGCGGTAGGTGGACAGCCCGATCAGCGGGTGCATCACCGCCCGATCAGAGCGGCGTGACGTAGGCGCCGGAGATGCCGCCGTCGACGAGGAAGGTGTTGGCGGTGATGAAGCTCGACTCGTCGGAGGCCAGGAAGAGCACCGCGTTCGCGATCTCGAGGGGCTCGGCAAACCGGCCCATCGGGACGTGCACCAGCCGGCGCTGTGCCCGCTCCTCGTCCTTGGCGAACAGCTCCTGCAGCAGCGGGGTGTTCACCGGTCCGGGGCACAGCGCGTTGACCCGCACGCCCTCGCGGGCGAACTGCACGCCGAGCTCGCGCGACATGGACAGCACGCCTCCCTTGGACGCGGAGTAGGAGATCTGCGAGGTGGCCGCCCCCATCACCGCGACGAACGAGGCGGTGTTGATGATCGAGCCGCGCTTCTGCTCGAGCATGTACGGCAGCGCCGCCTTGCAGCAGAGGTACACGCTGGTCAGGTTGACCTCCTGCACCCGGCGCCAGGCGTCCAGGTCGGTGTCCAGGATCGAGTCGTCCTCGGGCGGTGAGATGCCGGCGTTGTTGAAGGCGATGTCGATCGACCCGTAGGTGTCCTTGGCGGCCTTGAACAGCGCGTCGACATCCTCCTTGCTGGTGACGTCGCAGTGCACGAACAGGCCCGCGATGCCCTCGACGATCTCCTTGCCGCGGGCGTCGTCGAGGTCGCCGATGACCACCTGGGCGCCCTCCTCCGCGAACCGCTGCACCGTCGCGAGCCCGATGCCCGAGCACCCGCCGGTGACCACGGCGACCTTGCCGTCCAGACGTCCTGCCATTGCTGTGAGTCCTTTCTGAGGCCGGGCCGGTCTCGCCGACCCGTCAGTTGCTGTGCGACATGCCGGCGAAACCGCCAAGTAGGTGACGGGTCGGCGGGAGGGTCAGTGGGCGATGAAGACGTTCTTCTCCTCGGTGAACGCGTTCGGCGCGTCCGGTCCGAGCTCGCGGCCGAGGCCGGACTGCTTGAAGCCGCCGAACGGCGTCCAGTACCGCACCGCCGAGTTCGAGTTCACCGAGAGGTTGCCGGCCTCGATGCCCCGCGCGACGCGCAGCGCCCGGCCGACGTCCCCGGTGAAGATCGACCCGGACAGGCCGTACTCCGTGTCGTTGGCCTTGGCGACGGCGTCCGCCTCGTCGTCGAACGGCATCACCGCGACCACCGGGCCGAACACCTCCTCGCGCCAGATCCGCTCGTCGGTGGACCCGGCGAGCACGACGGTCGGCGGCACCCAGAAGCCCGGCCCGTCCGGCGCGGTCCCGGTGAACGCGACCTCGACCTGGTCGACGTACCCCTGCACGACCCCGCGCTGGTGCGCGGAGATGAGCGGTCCCATCTCGCTGCTGCGGTCGGACGGGTCGAGCACGGCCATGCCGCGGACCGCAGGCTCGAGGAGGCCGAGGAACTCGTCGTACGCCGAGCGCTCGACCAGGATCCGCGAGCGGGCGCAGCAGTCCTGCCCCGCGTTGTCGAACACGGCGTACGGCGCCGCGGCCGCCGCCGCGGCCAGGTCGGCGTCGGCGAAGATCACGTTGGCGCTCTTGCCGCCGAGCTCGAGCGTGCAGCGCTTCACCTGGTCGGCGCAGCCGGCCATGATCCGCTTGCCCACCTCGGTGGAGCCGGTGAAGCAGACCTTGCGCACCAGCGGGTGCGTCACGAAGCGCTCCCCGACGACCGAGCCCTTGCCCGGGATGACGGTCAGCACCCCCTCGGGAAGACCGGCTTCCCGGGCCAGCTCTCCGATCCGGATCGCGGTCAACGGGGTGAGCTCGGCCGGCTTGAGGACGACCGTGTTGCCGGCCGCCAGTGCCGGCGCCATCCCCCAGCCCAGGATGGGCATCGGGAAGTTCCAGGGCACGATGATCCCGACCACGCCCAGGGGCTCGTGGAAGGTCACGTCGATGCCGCCGGGCACCGGGATCTGCCGGCCGAACATCCGCTCCGGCGAGGCGGAGTAGTAGTTCAGGCAGTCCCGGACGTTGCCGGCCTCCCAGGTCGCGTTGCCCCACGTGTGCCCGGCGTTGCGGACCTCGATCTCGGCGAGCTCCTCGACGTGCTCGTCGATCACGGCGGCGAACCGGCGCAGCAGCCGGGCCCGCTCCCCCGGTGCGACGTCCCGCCAGGCGGGGAACGCGGCGTGCGCCTTCTCGATCAGCGCGTCCGTCTGCTCCACACCGGCGAGCTCGACGTCGGTCACGGGCTGGGCAGTCGCCGGGTTGACGACCGTGAAGGTGGTCATGGGCAGGGTCACATCCTCTCGAAGCTGCGCCGCAGCTCCCAGTCGGTCACGACCGCGTCGAACGCGGTGAGCTCGACGTCGGCCATGTTCGTGTAGTGGTCCACCACCTCGTCGCCGAGCACCGCGCGGGCCACCGGCGACGAGGCGAACGCCTCCCGCGCGGCCCGCAGCGTGCGCGGCACCCGCGGCTTGTCCGAGGTGTAGGCGTTGCCGACCTGCTCCGGCTCGAGCTCCAGCTCGTTCTCGATCCCGTGCAGGCCCCCGGCGAGCATGGCAGCCAGCGCCAAGTACGGGTTCACGTCCCCGCCGGGCAGCCGGTTCTCCATCCGGGCCGAGGGGCCGTGCCCGACCAGGCGTACGGCGCACGTGCGGTTGTCGAGCCCCCAGGCCACCGCCGTCGGGGCGAACGAACCGTCGGCGAACCGCTTGTAGGAGTTGACGTTCGGGGCGTAGAAGAGCGTGAAGTCCTGCATCGTGGCGAGCACCCCGGCGACGAAGTGGTCGTAGAGCGGGGTGCGCTCGCCGGTCTCCTCGTCCCAGAACACGATCCCGCCGTCCGTGCCCCGCAGGGACAGGTGGATGTGGCACGAGTTGCCCTCGCGCTCGTCGTACTTCGCCATGAACGTCAGGGACTTGCCGTGCGCGGCCGCGATCTCCTTGGCCGACGTCTTGTAGACCGAGTGGTTGTCGGCGGTGACCAGGGCCTCGTCGTAGAGGAAGCCGATCTCGTGCTGGCCGAGGTTGCACTCGCCCTTGGCGCCCTCGACGTTCATGCCGGCCAGGTGCATGGTGTTGCGGATGTCGCGCAGCAGCGGCTCCACCCGGGTGGTGCCCAGGATGGAGTAGTCGACGTTGTACTGGTTGCTGGGCGTCAGGCCGCGGTAGCGGGCGTTCCACGCGCTCTCGTAGCTGTCCTCGAACAGGATGAACTCCAGCTCGGTGCCGGCGAGCGCGACGTAGCCCGCGTCCGCGGCCCGCTTCAGCTGGCGCTTGAGGATCTGCCGCGGCGACGGCTCGACGGCCCGGTGGTCGGCCCAGATCAGGTCGCACTGGATCAGCGCGGTCGCCGGCAGGTGCGGCAGCAGCCGGATGGTGTCGTAGTCGAGGACGAACTCCATGTCCCCGTAGCCCTTCTCCCACGACGTCATCGCGTAGCCGCCGACGGTGTTCATGTCCACGTCGACACCGAGCAGGTAGTTGCAGCCCTCAGCGCCCTGGTCGATGACCACGTCGAGGAAGTACGAAGCGTGCAGCCGCTTGCCCTGCAGCCGGCCCTGCATGTCGGTGAAGGCGATCACGACCGTGTCCACGTCTCCGCTGCCGATCAGCTTCTCGAGCTGCTCGAGGCTGAGCAGCCTCTCGTTGCGCCGGGGTACGGACATCTCGGTCTCCAGGTCGTCGTCGGGCGGTGGGTCGGGATCAGGACAGCAGCCCGCGGAGCAGGGCAGCCGTGTCGTCGCAGTGGCTCTCCATCACCCGGCGGGCCTTGGTGGCCTCGCCCTCGAGGATGGCGGTCAGGATCGTGCGGTGCTGCTGGTTCGAGTGGTCCATGTTCACCTCGAGCACCGGGATGGCGCAGAGCATGTCGTGCA
Source organism: uncultured Actinomycetota bacterium (assembly GCA_963810035.1). Classification (GTDB taxonomy): domain Bacteria; phylum Actinomycetota; class Actinomycetes; order Propionibacteriales; family Nocardioidaceae; genus Nocardioides_B. The sequence continues at coordinate 380,107 of CAWEMA010000013.1, read as the reverse complement.
GGTCCGACTGCACGGCAGCCACGGCCCGGACGGTGAGGGCCGACTCGGTCACCGCGGCGATGGCGAGGTGGAACCGCGAGTCGGCCTGCCGGTGCGCGGCGGGATCGGTCGCGGTCGCGACGTCTTCGTGCGCTTTGACCAGGAATGCGCGCTGCTCCTCGGACAGGTCGCGGCCGCCCGCGATGTGGCACGCGCCCGGCTCGACCACGCGGCGGAAGACCAGCATGTCGCGCAGCGCGTCACTGCGCGGGACCAGGGCGCGGGCACTGCGCGAGGACGGCTTCTTCGGCCGGTAGCTGACGACGGTCCCCCCGCCCCGCCCCCGGGTGGTGTTCACGAAGCCTGCCGCCCGCAGCGCCGCGATCGCCGCGCGCAGGGTGGCGCGTGAGACGCCCATCCGCTCGGCGAGCTCGCGCTCCGGCGGGAGGGTGCTGCCACGCGGGTAGACGCCCAGCCGGATGGCGGTGGCCAGCTGCTCCACGCAGCCCTCGAAGGCGTGGTGGCCGCGCACGGCGCGCAGGACGGTCTCGCTCAGCTCGATGCTGGGGGTGACCGACACGGCGCCCAGTCTCGTGACGAACAGGTGAGCTAGTCAATGGTTTGACTTCAAACCTTTTTTGCACGCGAAGGTCTGGACGCTCTCTTCGTTGCGGCGCTACGTTGAGCCCACTTCACCCCTCGTCATGGGAGCCCCTTATGGCCGAACCGACCGAACTGTCGCGCGACGAGCAGATGCTGGCCAAGCTGGGCTACAAGCAGGAGCTGAACCGGTCCTGGTCGGGCTTCTCGAACTTCGCCATCTCCTTCTCGATCATCTCGATCCTGGCCGGCTGCTTCACGAACTTCGGCGCCGGCTTCAACAACGGCGGACCCATCTCGATCTCGTGGACCTGGCCGATCCTGGGTGTGTTCATCCTGATCATCGGCTTCACGATGTCCGAGCTCGTCTCGGCGTACCCGACATCGGGCGGCATCTACTGGTGGGCTTCCAAGCTCGGGGGTCCGCGGGCCGGGTTCTTCACCGGATGGCTGAACCTGATCGGGCTCATCGCTGTGACCGCGGGCGTCTCCTACGGCTGCGCGACCTTCATCGACCTGACCATCAGCACCTACTCGACGTCGTACGCCGGGGGCTACTCGCTCACTCGGGTCTTCGTGATCTTCCTGATCGTCCTGGCGGCCGCGTCGGTGCTCAACATCTTCAGCTCGCACCTGATGGCGGTCATGAACAACGTCTCCGTCTGGTGGCACGTGGTCGGCGCGAGCATCATCGTGCTGATCCTCATCCTGGTCCCGGACCAGCACCAGTCGTTCTCCTACGTGTTCACCGAGCGCTTCAACAACTCGGGCTTCACCGGCGGGAGCACGAACAACTTCGCCTTCTGGTTCGCGATCGTGCCGTTCGGCTTCCTGCTCACGCAGTACACGATCACCGGGTTCGACGCCTCGGCCCACCTCTCCGAGGAGACCTCCACCGCGTCGACGGCGGCCGCCAAGGGGATCTGGCAGTCGATCGCGTACTCCGTCCTCGGCGGTTACATCCTGCTGCTCTGCGTGGTCTTCGCCATCCCCGACAACGCACAGGGGCAGCCGGACAACGCGGGCGTGGGCGCGGGCGGTGTCGCCTACATCTTCGTGCAGGCGATGGGCAGCAAGTGGGGCGCGCTGGTGCTGTTCATCTCGGCATCGGCGCAGTTCTTCTGCGCGACCTCCTGCATGACCTCCGCGTCGCGGATGCTCTTCGCCTTCAGCCGCGACGGCGCCGTGCCCGGGTCCAAGCGCTGGTCGGCCCTGACCTCGAGCCGGGTGCCCGCCAACGCCGTGCTGCTGGTCGCCGTGGTCAGCGCGATCGTGACGCTCCCGGCGCTGATCTCGGTGAACATCGGCACCGCCGATTCCCCGCTGATCGTGCCGGTGGCGTTCTACGCCGTCACCTCGATCGCGGTGATCGGGCTCTACCTCGCGTTCGCGATCCCGATCTGGCTGCGGTGGAAGCACGGGGAGAAGTTCGAGGTCGGTTCCTGGAACAACGGCAAGAAGTACAAGTGGATGAACCTCGTCGCGGTCGCCGAGATCATCGTCGTCTCGGTCTACCTGATGATGCCGTTCGTCCCCGGCGCGGTGCCGTTCAGCAGCGACTTCGAGTGGAAGTTCGTCAACTACGCGCCGATCATCACCCTCGGAGCGCTGTTGCTGCTGGCCATCTGGTGGAGCACGTCGGCGAAGAAGTGGTTCAAGGGACCGAAGCACACCATCGACCAGGCCGTCCTCGAGGCGTTCGACGACTGACGGCGTGCTGCACCAGGACACCGAGCTGGAGGCCCTGCTCGACCGGATCCCGGTCCTGCGGGGCCTCCAGCGTTCCGTCGTCGAGCTGGCCGGCGGGCTCACCAACCAGAACCTCCGGGTGACCACGACGGCCGGTGACTACGTCGTACGCCGGTTCCGGGGGGACGCCGACCTGCTCGGGATCGACCGGGACGCCGAGCACGCGAACTCGCTGGCCGCCGCGGAGGCCGGGGTGGGTGCCCCGGTGGTGGACTACCGGCCCGACCTCGGCGTGCTGGTGATCGGCTACATCGACGGCGTCACCTACGAGAACGCCGACGTTCGCCGACCCCGGCGTCGTCGAGCGGGCCGGGCAGGCGATCCGACTGCTGCACGAGGGGCCGCGGTTCAGCGGCGACTTCGACATGTTCGCCCGGCAGGCCCGCTACCTGCGCACCGTGCGCGAGCAGGGCTACCGGCTGTTCGACGGCTATGTGTCCTTCGACGAGCACTTCCACCGCGTGGAGGCCGCGTTGGCCGCGCGGGCCGAGCCGACCGTGCCCTGCAACAACGACCTGCTCGCCGGCAACTTCGTCGACGACGGCGAGAAGCTGTGGCTGATCGACTACGAGTACTCCGGCAACAACGACGCATGCTTCGAGCTCGGCAACACCAGCACGGAGTGCGACCTCGACGACGACCAGGTCGAGGCGCTGGTCACGGCGTACTACGGCCGCCCGGTGCGCAACAAGCTCGCGCGGACCCGGCTGCAGGCCCTGGTGTCGGCGTACGGCTGGTCCCTGTGGGGCGCGATCCAGGCCTCGGCGAGCAGCATCGACTTCGACTTCGACAGCTGGGGGCTCGAGCGCTTCGAGAAGGCGGCGCGCGGGTTCACCGACGACCGGTTCGAGACCCTCCTGGAGGAGGTCCAGCGTGACGACTGAGCTCCCGTCCCGGGCCCGTGTCGTGATCGTCGGAGGCGGCGTGATCGGCACGAGCACGGCGTACCACCTGACCCGGCTCGGCTGGACCGACGTCGTGCTCGTCGAGCAGGGCAGCCTGTCGTGCGGCACCACCTGGCACGCCGCCGGGCTCGTCGGGCAGCTGCGGGCGTCGGAGAGCGGGACCCGGCTCGTGCAGTACAGCGGCGAGCTGTACGCGCAGCTCGAGGAGGAGACCGGGCTGTCCGCGGGCTACAAGCAGTGCGGTGGCGTGATCGTCGCGCGCACGCCGGCCCGGATGACCCAGCTGCGGCGGACCGCGGCGACCGCCGACGCCTTCGGCCTCGAGTGCTCGATGATGACCCCGGAGGAGGCGGCCGACCGCTGGCCGGTGATGCAGGTCGAGGACCTGCTCGGGGCGATCTGGCTGCCCGGGGACGGCAAGGCCAACCCCACCGACCTGACGATGGCGCTGGCCAAGGGTGCCCGGATGCGCGGCGCCCGGGTGGTCGAGCACACCCGCGTGCTCGACGTCCTCACCCGCGACGGCGCGGTGAGCGGCGTACGCACCGACCGCGGCGACATCGAGGCCGAGGTGGTCGTCAACTGTGCCGGGCAGTGGGCCGCCCAGGTCGGCGCGATGGCCGGGGTCCCGGTCCCGCTGCACTCGGCCGAGCACTTCTACGTCGTCACCGACCAGATCGAGGGGGTGCACCCGGACCTGCCGATCCTGCGCGACCCGGACGGGTGGACCTACTTCAAGGAGGAGGTCGGCGGCCTGGTCGTCGGCGGCTTCGAGCCCGAGGCGAAGCCGTGGGTGTCCCCCGACCAGGTGCCCTACCCGTTCGAGTTCGCGCTGCTGGAGGAGGACTGGGAGCACTTCTCGGTGCTGATGGACAGCGCGCTGCACCGGATCCCGGCGCTGGAGGAGACCGGGATCCGCAAGTTCTACAACGGCCCGGAGAGCTTCACCCCGGACAACCAGTTCCTGATGGGCGAGGCGCCGCAGCTGCGCGGCTTCTTCGTCGGCGCCGGCTTCAACTCCGTCGGGATCGCCTCGGCGGGCGGCGCGGGTCGTGCCCTGGCCGAGTGGGTCGTCGAGGGCGAGCCGACGAGCGACCTGGTCGCCGTGGACATCCGCCGCTTCGCGCCGTTCGCGAGCAACCCGCGGTGGCTGCGGGACCGGGTCGTGGAGATCCTCGGCCTGCACTACGCGGTGCCCTGGCCGAACCGGGAGCTCGACAGCGCCCGACCGCTGCGGTGCTCGCCGCTCTACGACCGGCTCACGGAGCGCAACGCCTGCTTCGGCTCGAAGATGGGCTGGGAGCGCGCCAACTACTTCGCACCGGCCGGCGAGGACCCGCAGACGGAGTACTCCTGGGACAAGCCGGACTGGCTGCCCTGGTCGGCCGCCGAGCAGCGTGCCACCCGGTCCACGGTCGCCGTGTTCGACCAGACCTCCTTCTCGAAGTACCTCGTCGTCGGCCGCGACGCCGAGGCCTCGCTGCAGTGGATCTGCAGCAACGACGTGGCGGTGCCGGTGGGCACGGTCGTCTACACCGGGCTGCTCAACCGGCGGGGCACCTACGAGTCCGACCTCACCGTCACCCGGGTCGCCGCCGACGAGTTCCTGCTCGTCAGCAGCTCGGCCACCACCGAGCGGGACCAGGACTGGATCCGCCGCAACATCCCGACCGGCCACGACACGCGCGTCGTCGACGTGACGTCGTCGTACGCCGTGCTCGGGGTGATGGGGCCACGGTCCCGCGAGCTGCTGGCGCGGGTGTCCGGCGAGGCACTCGAGGACTTCGCGTTCGGCACCTCGCGGATGGTCCGGGTCGGCTACGCGACGGTGCGCGCCACCCGGATCACCTACGTCGGCGAGCTCGGCTGGGAGCTCTACGTGCCGGTCGAGGTCGCTGGCGGCGTCTACGACGACCTGATGGCCGCCGGGGAGGACCTCGGCGTGCTGGACGCGGGCTACTACGCGATCGAGTCGCTGCGGCTGGAGAAGGGCTATCGCGCGTTCGGCCGCGAGCTCACCCCGGACCACTCACCGGTCGAGGCGGGGCTGCTGTTCGCGTGCAAGCTGCGCACCGACGTGGACTTCCTGGGCCGGTCTGCGGTCGAGCAGGCCCGCGCCGCCGGCCCCCGCAGACGGCTGGTGTCGTTCGTGGTGGACGACCCGGACCCGATGCTCTGGGGCGGCGAGCTGGTGCTCCGCGACGGCGCGCCCGTCGGCCAGGTGACCAGCGCGGCGTGGGGCGAGACGGTCGGCGGGTGCGTCGGGCTGGCGTACGTCGCCGACCCGGCCGGCGTGACCTCGCGTGACTGGGTCACCGACGGCTCGTTCACCGTGAACGTCGGCGGGTCGGTGCACCCGGTCTCGGTGGGTCTGCGTCCGCCGTACGACCCGGACGGTCAGCGGACCCGGTGACGTCCGCGGCCGGCACGGCTACTCGGGTCGGACGTCGATGAGCACCTTGCCCACCGTGCCGTTCTCGACGGCCGCGTGGGCCTCGGCGGTCTGCTCCAGCGAGTAGTGGTGCAGGGGCAGCCCGGCCTCCTCCCCGACCCGGACGGCGCCGTCCAGCACCGCCGCGTCGACGTCCTCCAGCGCGCGGCCCCGCCAGGAGTCCGGGGCGTTGTAGACCAGCACGAACTGCCAGCGCACGTTCGGCACCATCGAGGGACGCACCGGCAGCTCCATCGTGGTGCCACCGTTGTCGGCGTACACCGCCACCGAGCCGTGCCTGGCGAGGACTTCCGCGTCCAGCCCGGCGTTCACCGCGGGCGAGACCTCGACAATCGTGTTGACGCCGTGCGGTGCGATGGCGCGCACCTCGGCGACGACGTCCTGCTGCCGGTAGTCGATGACGTGGTCGGCACCGGCGTGCGCGGCCAGGTGACCCTTCTCCGGGCTGCTCACGGTGGTGATGACCGTGGCGTCGGACCACCGGGCGAGCTGGATCGCGGCGTTGCCGACGGCTCCCGCTCCCCCGGCCACCAGCACGGTGCGCCCTTCCATCGTGCCCGGGCCGAGACGGGTCGGGCCGTCCTCGGTGACGGTCAGGCAGCGGTGCGCGGTCAGGAACGGCACGCCGAGGCAGGCGCCGAGGTCGAACGACGCGAGGTCGGGCAGCAGCACGACGTGCCGGGCAGGCACCACGGCGTACTCCTGCGCGGTGCCGCCGGCGGGGCGGAGGTGCGCCGCCTCCCAGATCCACACCCGCAGCCCCTTCAGCGCCGCCTCGACCCCTTGCCCGACGGCGTCGACCACCCCGGAGCCGTCCTGGTTCGGGACCTGCGGCGGGTCGACGACGGTGCCGGCCCCGCCGCCGCGGCGCGACTTCCAGTCCGTGGGGTTGACGCCGGAGCGGTGGATCCGGACCCGCACCTCCCCTGGCCCGGGCTCGGGCACCGGCCGATCGACGAGCGTCAGGACGTCAGGGTCACCGGTCTTGGAGTACTCGATCGCGCGCATGCCTTCGACGCTATCCCCCCAGGCATCGCGCGGCTGCCTTCCGGCGCAGGGAGTCGGCGGACGGCTCAGCCGCCGGCCCGGACCACGACCTGGACCCGGTGCACGTAGTTGTTGGCCATGCCTTGCCGGTTCCACCTCTGCTCGACGGGCTGGCTGTTGCCGGCCGCGTCGGTCGCCCGGGCGCAGAGCTCGAACCGGCCTGGCGTGTCCGCCACCCAGGTCCAGGACCAGCGGCGCCACTCGTAGGGGTCGCCGGCCGGGTCCAGTGAGGCGACGTCCCAGGTCCGTCCCCCGTCCACGCTGACCTCGACGAGCTCGACCGGTGCCATCCCCGACCACGCCCGGCCGGTGAGCAGGTGAGTGCCCGTCCCGACGATGCGGGCACGCGTCTGGAACTCGGGAAATCCTGGAGGCCGGATCAGGGCACGCGGCTGGATCCGGGTCACCGGGACGCCGGGCTCGTCCGCCTCGCTCTTGACCCGGTAGGCGGTCTGGTTCTGGTAGCCGTCGAAGACGCGGTCCAGGACCCTGATCCCGGTCAGCCACTTCACGTGGGCCATGCCGTACCAGCCCGGGACGACCAGCCGCAGCGGTGCGCCGTGCTGGACGGGCAGAGGGTTCCCGTTCATCGTGTGCGCCACGAACGGCACCCCCGAGAGGGCCTCGGCAAGGGGCAGGGCGCGCTGGTAGTCCTGTTCGACCCCCCGCTCGACCCCGTGGTCCGCTCCGCTGAAGACGACGTCGACGGCGCCGGCACGGACGCCGGCCTCTTCCAGCAGGGCGGAGACCGGCACGCCGATCCACTCGGCGGTCCCCACCGCCTCGTCCAGCCACGGCTGAGCCACCGGACGCGGCAGCAGACGGGCGCGTCCGTTTCCCGCGCACTCCAGGGTCACGCGACCGCTCACGGAGGGAAGGCCCCGCAGCGTCGGCAGGTCCCACGTGACGGGCCGTTCGACGTGGCCGTCGACCGCCAACCTCCACGTGGACGGATCCAGCACGGGGATGTCGTAGTGGATCAGGAGGTAGTGCAGCCCGGGCGGGGTGAGGTCGAAGTCGAGCATCTCCAGGGGCATGCCGTGGTTGCGCGCGGCGGCGTGCAGCTCGTCGACGGTGATGCCCTCACCGTCGGCGGCGAGGCGTGCCCGCGGGCTGATGGACTCGTCGAGGGTGGTCATGGACTCTGCTCCCTCGTTCCGTGGTACCAGCCTCCAGAAGCCCTGTCCACATCTCGTTCCCTGCAGGTGGTGCTGTGCCGGCTCACGTGGTCCAGACCTGTCGACCCCCGAGTTTGGTGGCGGCGACGCCGGGCAAACTCCGAGACGTCGGAAGTGAAGCGCGCCCGACCGAGGTGAACCGATGGACTGCCCGCTTGCACGGAGTCGCCGCGACCCGGTCTTCTTGAGCCAGTCGTCGCCCACGTTGCTGCTGAGCCGCGACTTCACCATCGAAGCCGTCACCCGGTCCTACCTGGCGCAGACCGGCCGACCCGAGGACGAGCTGGTCGCGGCCAATGTCTTCGAGGCGTTCCCGGCGAACCCGGCGACACCGGAGACGCAGTGCACCCAGGAGTTCACCGACTCGTTCGAGCGGGTCCTGCGGACCAGGCGCCCGCACCATGTCAGTCCCCTGCGGTACGACGTCGCCGACCCCTGCCGGCCCGGTGAGTTCATCGAGAAGAGATGGACCCTGGTCAACAGCCCCATCCAGGACGGCGACGACATCGTGGGCGTGATGGTCCGCGTCGAGGACGTCACCCTGGCCGACGAGGACCTCGTCAAGGCGCTTCGGGCCTACCGGGACGTGCTCGCCGCGGGCGCTTCCTGCACGACGCGGTCCCGTGAGACGGTCGACGTCGCGAGCTCGTTCCTCGCCGTGGTGGAGAGCTACACCGAGCTCGTCGAGGAGGTGTCCGACCTCCGCCGGGCACTGAGGAGCCGGCCGACCATCGAGCAGGCCAAGGGCGTCATCATGGCTGGGCGCAAGTGCTCTGCCGACGAGGCGTTCGAGCTGCTCAGGCAGCTGTCGAGGGACACCAACGTGCGCGTGGCCGACCTCTCGGCCGCCCTCATCCACAGCGCGACGAGCCGCCGAGCCGCGTCCCGTGCCGACGGTGCGCCGGTCTCACTTCGTCGCTGAGCTCCGTCACGGTGGTGGAAGGCGGTCGTGCCCGCCGCCCCGGCCGACGGAAGGACGCTGCGCCATGCTCGGCCGCGCGGGCTCAGGCCGCGGTGACGCCGTGCTTGGCCAGGAAGGACAGCACGGTGTCCGCGACCTCGTGCCAGCCCCGGTCGATCACCAGCGAGTGCCCCCGCCCGCGGATCTCGGTGATCTCGGTGGGGTTCGAGTTCTTGGCCTGCCGCTTGTACGTCGCGTTGGCGATCGCCCACGGCACGGTGTTGTCCTTCTCGCCGGAGATCACCAGCAGCGGTCCACGCTCGACGTTGCGGGTGTCGACGCTGGCCTCCGTGCGCGGGTTGAGGTTCGCGGTGGCCGCCTGGAACAACGGACGCCCCGACGCCGGTACGGCGTAGCGGCGGTAGAGCTCGGCCGACTCGGCCTCGGGCACGGCGTTGCCGAAGGCGAACCGGAACTGCATCTCGGTCAGCATCACCGACCGCTTGAAGTTGGCCGGGTTGGCCAGCACCGGCGAGGACGCCTTGAGCGCCGAGACCGGCAGCGGCAGCACGCCGCGGAACGGCGCCGGGCCGATCGCGACGGTGGCGGCGGCCAGGCCCCGCCCGGCGAGCTTCTGGGCGATCAGTCCGCCGAAGGAGTGCCCGACCACGACCGGCTTGCGGTCCAGGGCACGGATCACCGCGGCGTAGTGGTCGGTGACCGCGCCGACGCCCTTGCCGGCGAACGTCTCGGGGTGCGCCCGGGCCTCCTCGACGGTCTCGGGGTCGTCGGGCCACCCAGGGGCCAGCGTCACGAACCCCTGCGCTTCGGCACGCTCCTGCCAGGGCCGCCAGCTGCTCGGCAGCAGCCAGAGCCCGTGCACGAGCACCACGGGGGTGGCGACGGACTGGTTGGCACGGTCGATCGCGACCTGCTCGGTGGCGGTGATGGTCATCGGTTCTTCCCTCCGGACACACGGCTCCCGTCCCGACGGTAGAACCGCTCGCCGCGGGCCCGCACGCACCCGGCCGATGGGTGGACACGCCTCAGAGGCCGTGTCCGAGGGAATCCACGGGAGGGCCCGACTGCACGCCGGGACCGGTTGCGGCGGTCCCGCGCGGGCATAGGGTGACGACGTGCCCGACCTGCGACCGCTGCGCGAGACCGACGTGGCCGACGTACTGACGCTCAACGAGCGCAACGTCATGAACCTCGCGCCGATGGACGAGGCGCGGCTGCACGAGCTGCGCGACCTGGCCGACCGCTTCGACGTGCTCGACGTCGACGGCGCGTTCGCCGGCTTCGTGATCACCTTCGCCCCGGGCACGGTGTACGACTCGGAGAACTACCGCTGGTTCGGCGCCCGGCACAGGAGCTTCTACTACCTCGACCGCATCGTGCTGCACGAGGGCTTCCGTCGGCGCGGGCTCGGGGGCTTCGTGTACGACGAGATGGAGCGCGTCGCGGCGCCGTACCGCCGGCTGTCCCTGGAGGTGAACGTGGTGCCCCGCAACGACGTCTCGCTGGCCTTCCACGAGGCCCGCGGGTACGTCGAGGTGGGTCGGCTCGGCGACGAGGAGCACCTGGTCTCGCTGATGGAGAAGTCCCTGTGACACCGCCGCCCCTGTCGGCCGAGCAGGTCGCCCGTCGCAGTGCCGACGCGATGTGGGCCGAGGACCGGGCCAGCCAGTCGCTCGGCATGGAGGTCCTCGACGTCGCACCGGGCCGCGCCACGGTGCGGATGACCGTGCGCGAGGACATGGTCAACGGCCACGCGATCGGGCACGGCGGCTTCACGTTCACCCTCGCCGACTCGGCGTTCGCGTTCGCCTGCAACTCCTACAACCGCAGCACGGTCGCGGCCGCGTGTGAGATCCGGTTCCTGGCGCCGACGCGGCTCGGCGACGTGCTGGTCGCCGATGCCGTGGAACGCTGCCGCGAGGGTCGCGACGGCGTCTACGACATCACGGTGCGCTCCGGCGACACGGTGGTGGCCGAGTTCGTGGGGCGCAGCAAGGAGATCCGCGGGACGCTGTTCGCCCCGGAGCCGACGGAGGAGGACGCATGAGCATGAGGTCGAAGTTCCGGATGCCGGACCCGACCCCGGAGCAGCTCCGCACCGGTCAGCTGTCCGCGCTGCGCGAGACCCTCGAGCGGGTCTACGAGCACGTCCCCCACTACCGCCGGGCGTTCGACGACGCCGGGCTGACGCCGGCCGACCTGCAGTCGCTGGCGGACCTGGCCCGGTTCCCCTTCACCACCAAGGAGCACCTGCGGCAGAACTACCCCTTCGGCATGTTCGCGGTTCCCCGCGAAAAGGTCAGCCGGGTGCACGCCTCCTCCGGTACGACGGGCAAGCCGACCGTCGTGGGCTACACCTACGACGACCTCGAGACGTGGGCCGAGGTGATGGCCCGGTCCATCCATGCCGCGGGCGGCCGCCCCGGGGACCTCGTGCACGTGGCCTACGGCTACGGGCTGTTCACCGGTGGGCTCGGCGCACACTACGGGGCCGAACGGCTCGGCTGCACCGTCGTACCCGTCTCCGGCGGCATGACGCCGCGCCAGGTGCAGCTGATCGTCGACTTCCGGCCGCGCATCATCATGGTCACCCCGTCGTACTTCCTCGCGATCCTCGACGAGATGGAGGAGCAGGGCGTCGACCCGCGGAGCACGTCCCTGGAGATCGGCATCTTCGGTGCCGAGCCGTGGACCGACCAGATGCGCCACGAGGTGGAGCGGCGCAGCGGCATCAAGGCGGTCGACATCTACGGGCTGTCCGAGGTGATGGGTCCCGGCGTCTCGCAGGAGGCGGTGGAGACGCAGGACGGCCTGCACATCTGGGAGGACCACTTCTACCCCGAGGTCATCGACCCGCTGACGCACGAGGTGCTGCCCGACGGCGAGGAGGGCGAGCTGGTGTTCACCAGCCTCACCAAGCAGGCCATGCCGGTGATCCGCTACCGCACCCGCGACCTGACCCGGCTGCTGCCCGGGACGGCGTACCCCTCGTTCCGGCGGATGCAGAAGGTCACCGGACGCACCGACGACATGATGATCGTGCGGGGCGTCAACGTGTTCCCCACCCAGGTCGAGGAGCAGATCCTCAAGGTCGAGGGCCTGACGCCGCACTACCTGTGCGTGCTGACCCGGCCCAGCAACCTCGACGAGCTGACCGTGCAGGTCGAGGCGCACGAGTCGGTGCCCGAGGCCGGCCGCCCGGTGCTGGGACAGCGGCTCGTCGAGCACGTCAAGGACAACATCGGCACCACGGTCCGGGTCGAGGTGCTCGCCCCGCACGCGCTCGAACGCTCCCTCGGCAAAGCCAAACGCATCTCGGACCAGCGCCCGCGCTGACCGAGCTGTCGGCTACCCGCCAGCCGGCGCAAGGTGCGGGTGGTCGGGCTTGTCGAGAGATCCCTGGTTTCGACGAGCTCGACCAACCGGCGGTCGGGGCGGGTGCGGCGGCTCTACGATCGGCGGGTGTCCCGTCGCTCCCTGCCCGTCGCGCTCGGCCTGGCCCTCGCCCTCGGGATGGCCGGCCCGGCCCCCGCGGCCGAGCCCGCCCCGGCGCGACCGGCGACGACGCCGGTCCTCCCGCACGTGGACAGCGTGTACCCGTCGGTGGGGAGCCCGGGCGTCGACGTGCTCTCCTACGACCTGGGCCTGAGCTGGCGCCCGGCCACCCGCACGCTCGTCGGCCTCGCGCAGCTGCGGCTGCGACCTGCCCAGGACGGCGGTTTCCGGCTCGACCTCGCGCGGCGGCTCGGCGTCGGACGGGTGACCGTCCGGGACACCGCGACCCAGGCCACCGTGCGATCGACGTACACCCGTCCCGGCCGCTACCTCAGCGTCACCGCTCCCGACCTGACGGCAGGTACGACCTACGACGTGACGGTCGCCTACCGCGGACGGCCCGGACCGACGGCGGCACCGTCGAGCCGCATGGACATGAGCAGCCTCGGCTGGCACACCACCCGGTCCGGCCAGGTCTGGGCGATGCAGGAGCCGTACGGCGCGTTCACGTGGTACCCGGTCAACGACCACCCCTCCGACAAGGCGACGTACGCCGTCCGGCTCGACGTCCCGCGGCGCTGGGTCGGGGTCTCGAACGGCCGGATGACCAGCCGGCGCGTGGTGCACGGCCGCACGGTCACCCGCTTCACCAACCGAGACCCGATGGCGTCCTACCTGATGACGGTCGCGGTCGGTCCCTACCGCCGCTACGCGCAGACCGGGCCGCACGGCCTGCCCCTGACCTACTGGGTGCCGCGCCGGCACCCGCAGTGGGTCACGGCGCTGCGCAGCACCCCGGCCGCGCTGCGCTGGCTGGAGCGCCGGCTCGGCCGCTACCCGTTCGACCGTGCGGGCGTGGTGGTCACGCCGTCGGCGTCCGCGATGGAGACGCAGACGATGGTCACGCTCGGCGCGGAGACCTTCCGCTACGGCCGCCGGGCGGTCCGCCAGACGGTGCTGCACGAGCTGGCGCACGCGTGGTACGGCGACACGGTCACCCCGGCCGACTGGTCGGACGTCTGGATGAACGAGGGCATGGCGATGTACCTCGAGGCGCTCTGGACCACCTCCCAGGGCTGGCGGAGCTGGTCCTCCTGGGTCCGCGACCTGAACAGCGACGACGCGCTGTGGCGGCAGCTCTACGGCCCGCCCGGCGACTACCGGCCCAGCCAGTTCGCGCAGGTCAACGTCTACTACTGCACCGCCAGGATGCTGGTCCGGCTGCGGCAGCGGTTGGGGCCGGCGACCTTCGACGCGCTGCTGCGGCGCTGGCCGCAGGAGCACCGCAACAGCGTCCAGGACCGGACGTCGTACGTCGACTGGCTGGCCGACCACTCCGGCGAGGACCGCACGACGTTGCGGACCTGGGTCGACCGGTGGCTGACGTCGCCCAGCTCCCCCTCGTGACGGGCTCGTGGAACAGGCCGGTGCCCGGCGGTCAGGGGAAGGACCACCGGGCACCGGGCCCCTGAGGGCAACTGCCCTACAGCAGGGTGAAGGCTCTGTTCAGCACCTCACCTCCCAACGCCGAGCGCACCGTCACGGTCCCGGCAGCGGTCGCCCGGAGCGCGGACGGCGTGTTCTTCAGCCGGAAGTCGTAGGTGCAGACACCCAGGTCCGCGACCGGGGTCGTGGTGCCAAGCAGCACCGGCGCGCTGCCGACCTTGTTCCAGTAGACGCTGACCAGGTTGTTGGCCGAGCAGTACTGGGCCGACCCGCGGACGCGCCACTCCAGGCTGCCGCGCTTGTACTGCGCGTCGTCGACCGTGATGTTGTCCGGGTCGGTGCTGACGACCACCGAGTCGGTCGCGGCGGTGCCGTTGACGTCCTTGATCGTGAGCGTGAACGTGTAGGACGTCACGGTCGTTGCGGACGGGACCACGAACGTCGGGTTGGCGGTCGTCGCGTTGGTCAAGGTGACGGCGGGACCGCCGGACTGGGTCCAGCTGAAGCTCGACGCGAACGTGGACGCGGTGCCGTCCAGCGTCACCGTGGAGGTCGGGACGACACCCGGCTGGTTGGCTCCGGCGTCGGCGACCGGCGGCGCAGCCGGGTCGGACACCGTCACGTCGTAGTGGGTCGTGTCGGCGTTGCCGGTCCCGCTGCCGGCGACGGTCAGGGTGACCCGGTAGGTCCCCGGCGAGGTGGCCGTGAAGGTCCTGCCTGCTCCGGTGCCGGTCAGCGTCGCGTTGGTGGTGGGGCTGACCGACCAGGCGTAGGAGGTGATCGTGCCTACGGACGCCGTGGCATCCAGCGTCACCGGCTGACCGACCTGGACGCTGGTGGTGTCACCGGTGACGGTGGCCACGACCTGGGCCGAGGGGTCCTCCGCTCCGGTGATGACCACGTCACCGGTGCCGACGCCGCCCTTGTTCGAGGTGACGAGCACGTCGGACGGCGGCACCGGGACGTTCGGGACCGTCCAGGTCTTCACGCCGCTTCCCGAGGTGGTCGGGCTCGCGGCCGGGTGTCCGTCCAGCTTCAGCGTCGCGCTGTCGTCGCCCGACTGCGCGGACACGGTCAGGGACCGGTCGTCGTTGCTGTAGACCGCGCTGGTGACGTGCACCCGGTCCCCGAACATGGCCTGGTCGACGTGGTCGACGGTGACCGGCGAGTCGGACCGGTTGCTGACCGCGAGGTCGTTCGGCGGCGCCCCGTCGGCGTACACGCGGGCGAAGTAGCGCCCCTGACCGGAACCGTCCTCACGCATCTTGGTCTGCGGGATGCCGGTGCCCGACACGACGAGGTTCTGGCCAGGCTCGGAGAAGGCGAACAGGTCCATCATGTGCCCGCTGCCGGAGTTCGCGTAGTAGGCACGGGACACCTGCACGCCTGCCCGGGTGGCGACCTTGCCCTGGACCAGGAAGCCGTTGGACTGGATGCAGTCGTCGGTCGCGGTGGCCGAGCCGCCGAGCGTGGGGTCCGAGCAGAGCTGCGTGGACCCGGTGAACGAGCCCGCCGGACCCTCGACGCGGAAGAAGTTCGTGTCGTAGGGGCTGCCGGTGACGGCGTGCTCGACCGTCGGGTCACCCAGGTAACCGGCCGGCGCCCCGGCGGTCCACTTGAGGAACGGGGCGGGCCGGCTGCCGAGAGTCTGGTCGAAGACCCCGTCCGGCGTCAGCGAGCCGATGTCCTCGGTGGTGTTGACGCCCTTCACCGCCCCCGCCTCGGCGGTCACGGTGTCGACGCCGTACGGGTGGGTGATCGTGTAGTCGGCGCCGTCGACCAGGCCCGAGGCGCGGATCCGGATCCGGCCGAAGCTCACTTGCTGCCCCTTGGCCGGCAGCCCGTCGGCACTGGCGAAGGCGGCCTCAACGGCCGTCACCAGCTGCGCCTTCTCTCCGCCCCCGGCGTCGATCGAGGAGTCGGCGACCGACCAGAACGCCTCGTCGGGGAAGTTGTCGGGGAACGACACCGGCTGCCCCGGGTGCGGGAGGTCGCCCATGATGCAGTTCGCGTCGTTGGGGTCCAGGCACAGCTCGAGGCGGACGTTGTTGGTGTCCTTGTACCAGAGCGGGTAGCCGTTGGTCTCGTCGATCGGACCGACCTGCTTGAGGCCGACCGTGTTGCCCCGGTGGGCCGGCGGAGGCGTGGCCGCGTTGGCGATCAGCACGCCCGACGCGGCCAGGGCAAGTGCTGCGATCCCCACCACGAGGGTGCGGTGCCTTCCAGATGTCTTCATGTTCGGTCCCCTTCCAGAGGCCAGAGAGTGATCGGTCGGAGGCTCCGGATCCTGAGGAAGGTTCTGCCCTGTGCTTTCCCCGTGTTCGTTCGCCCGTGCGGCGAAGTTAGGAGCGGGGTTCGACGGGTCGACAGGTGCACGAAGGTCCTAGTACCTCCGGAAGCGTCGAGATGCCCCTGATTGCCCTGGTTCGGGACCTTGGGAAAACCTTGAGAGTGGCCCTCCGTCGCGCCACCGGGGTGCCCGCGGGTCCTGGCGGAGCCCGACCGCCCCTAGGCTGCACGAATGCTCTCCGACGTGGTCGTCGTCGACCTGACCCGAGCCCTCGCCGGACCGCACGCGGCGATGATGCTGGCGGACCTCGGCGCCCGTGTCATCAAGGTCGAGTCCCCGCAGGGCGGTGACGAGTCCCGGTCGTGGGGCCCGCCGTTCGTCGGCCCGGACGACGAGCCGGTCTCGACGTACTTCCTGTCCGCCAACCGCAACAAGGAGTCGGTGACCGCCGACCTCAAGAGCGAGGCGGGCAAGGAGTTCCTGACCCGGCTCGTCTCGCACGCCGACGTGCTGATGGAGAACTTCCGCACCGGTGTCCTCGACCGGCTCGGCTTCTCCGTGGAGCGGCTGCACGAGATCAACCCGCGGCTCGTGGTCCTCTCGATCACCGGGTTCGGTCACGACGGCCCCGAGGGCGGCCGGGCCGGCTACGACCAGATCGCCCAGGGCGAGGCCGGGCTGATGTCGCTGACCGGACCCTCGGCGGACGAGCCGACCCGGGTCGGCGTACCCATCGGCGACCTGCTGGCCGGGATGTACGGCGCGTACGGCGTCCTCGCCGCGCTGCACGAACGGGAGACCACCGGGCGGGGCCGTGTCGTGCGGACCAGCCTGCTCGCGTCGGTGGTGGGGGTGCACGCCTTCCAGGGCACGAGATGGACCGTCGCGCACGAGGTGCCGCACGCCCTCGGCAACCACCACCCCTCGATCGCGCCGTACGGCCTGTTCCACACCGCCGACGCCCCGGTGCAGATCGCCTGCGGCAACGACCAGCAGTGGCGGGCGCTGTCCACGTTGCTCGGCATCGACGACGAGCGGTTCGCCTCGAACCGGTCCCGCGTCGGCCACCGGACCGAGCTGGTCGCGACCCTGGAGGCCGCGCTCGCCGCCGGCACCGCCGAGTCGTGGCTGGAGCGTCTGGCCGCCCTCGGCGTCCCGGCCGGCAAGGTGCGCACGCTCGACGACGTGTACACGTGGGACCAGACCCTCTCCCAGGGACTGCTGGTCGACGTGGACCACCCGACCGCCGGTCATGTCCAGCTCCCCGGGCCGCCGCTGCGCTTCGACGACAACACGTTCGCCGGGACCCGGGAGCAGCACCTACCGCCGCCGCGGCTCGGCGAGCACGACGCGTCGGTGCGCGCCTGGCTCGACTCCCTCGACTGACCCGCCTCCGCTGGTCGAGCCGGTTCTCCGAGTTCTCGGCGCGGTTTCTGTCGGTGCTGCCTGGAAGAGTCGTGCTCATGACCGACACCACCACCTGGCGCGACAGCCGGCCCGACTCGGACACCTGGGTCGCCACCGGGGTGCGTCCGGTGGACGTGCTGGGTGCGGTGGTGGACACGGTCGGCAACCTCGACGACCTGCTCTGGGCGACCAAGGCACCCGGTGAGCTCTTGGACACACTGCGGACGTTGGAGAAGCTCCGCTCGACCGTCGACGCGGTGCAGCTGCAGGTGGTCGCCGCGGTCGACGCCACGAGCGCCGCGAAGAGCGAGGGCTGGGCGTCGACCAAGGACTTCGTCACCGCGGTCACGGGTGGGCCGAAGGGTGCCGGGCGTCGGACGGTCGCGCTCGCCCACGCGGTCACCACCGACCGCACCGCGACCGGAGGGCTGCTCGCGGCCGGACTGATCTCCCGGGCGCAGGCCGAGGTGGTCGTCACCGCGGTCGACCGTCTGCCGGTCAACCCCGCGCTCCGTGCCGCCGCCGAGCGGTTGCTGCTTCTCGAGGCCCGGGACCATGACGCGACCGACCTGGCGCGGCGCGGCAGGTACGTCGTCGAGCGGCTCGACCCAGACGGCGTCGAGCGGCGCGACGAGGAGGCACTGGACCGGGAGGAGCGCGCCGCGCACCTGTCCCGCTTTCTCTCCGTCGTGGAAGACGGCATCGGCGGTGTCCGGCTCAGGGGCCGGGGCTCCGTGGAGGACGCGGCGTGGCTCAAAGCGGTCCTGTTCCCGCTGGCAGCCCCCCGGCCGACCGGCGAGCCCGGGTCCTGCGGCGGGACTCCCGTCACTCCCGATGACCGCTCCGCCGGCCGTCGGGGCGGTGACAGACCGGGCGCGTGCGGAGTCGCGGACTGTGCCCACGACGGGCAGGACCCCCGGGAGCACGGTGCCCGGATGTGGGACGCGCTGGTCGAGGCATCCAAGCTGCTCGCCGGCACCGAGATCCTCCCGGAGTCCCACGGGGCCAGGCCGAGGATCACCGTCACCCTCGATCACGACACCCTCGTGGCCGGACTCACCGACGGACCCGCGAGCCGTGTCGGGGGCGGACTGCTGGACTCCGGCGGCTCGCTGTCCGTGACCGCGGTCCGGAGGCTGGCCTGCGACGCGGAGATCCTGCCGATGGTCCTCGGGTCGAAGTCGCAGATCCTCGACGTCGGACGCTCGAGCCGGCTCGTCACCCCGGGCATCTGGCTGGCCCTGGTCGCGCGGGACGAGCACTGCGCCTTCCCCGGCTGCACCCGGGCGCCGGTGGCCTGCGACGCCCACCACATCACCCATTGGGCGGAGGGCGGAGCGACTGGGCTGCACAACCTCGTGCTGCTGTGCCGCCGGCACCACGCGGTGATCCACACGACCCCCTGGGACGTCCGGGTGCGCGCCGACGACCAGAGACCCGAGTTCCTCCCACCCGCACGTCTCGATCCGCAGCGAAAGCCCCTGCGCCGAAGACCTCTGCGTGAGTGAGCGCTCGACCCCCTCACGATTTCAGTGAGCTACCGCCGCCTGAAGTAGGAGGTGCAGATGGCCGAGGCACCGGCGAGGGGTTGGTCACGAAGCGCCCGTACGTGACACGGGTTGCGAGCTGACGCCGGGCAGCTCGGTGTTCGGG
Organism: uncultured Actinomycetota bacterium; assembly: GCA_963810035.1. Lineage (GTDB taxonomy): Bacteria > Actinomycetota > Actinomycetes > Propionibacteriales > Nocardioidaceae > Nocardioides_B. The sequence continues at coordinate 360,984 of CAWEMA010000013.1, read as the reverse complement.
GAGGCGACGCAGAGCTGGCTTCCTCCGGGGAAGACGTGCACGTACGACCTGGGCACGGTCGGCAGCCGCTCATCGCACGGAAATCGTGAGTGAGCGCTCGATGAGCATGAGCACCTGGCGCGAGCTGTGCCGAAGAACCGGCAGGCCATCAGGGACGACCGACCCGATCGACCCCAGGGGCGCCTGACATGATCGGCGGCACGACCGTCCGCGTCCCGACGAGAGGGCCACGATGAGTGACCGCCTGTCCGCGACCGACCTGATCGAGCTGGTGCTCGACGACGGGTCCTTCACCTCCTGGGACACCCCGCCGGTGCGCGGGGCCATCTCCGAGGAGTACGCCGCCGAGCTGGCCGCGGCGCAGGAGAAGACCGGGCTCGACGAGTCCGTCATCTCCGGTGAGGGCCGGATGCGCGGACGACGGGTCGCCGTCGTGGCCTGCGAGTTCCGGTTCCTGGCCGGCTCGATCGGGGTCGACTCGGCCGAGCGGCTGGTCCGGGCCATCGAGCGGGCCACCGCCGAGCGCCTGCCGCTGCTGGCCGCGCCGGTGTCCGGCGGCACCCGGATGCAGGAGGGCACGGTGGCCTTCGTGCAGATGGTGAAGATCTCCTCGGCCATCGCGACGCACAAGAAAGCGGGCCTGCCGTACCTCGTGTACCTGCGCCACCCCACGACCGGCGGCGTGATGGCCTCGTGGGGGTCGCTGGGCCACGTGACCGTCGCCGAGCCGGGTGCGCTGGTGGGCTTCCTGGGGCCGCGGGTCTACGAGGCGCTGTACGACAAGAAGTTCCCCGAGGACGTGCAGACCTCGGAGAACCTCTACGCCCACGGGCTGATCGACGGTGTCGTGCCGCACGACCAGGTCGCCGACATCCTGGACCGCGCCCTCAACGTCCTGACCGCGCGCAAGGACGTGCTGGTCGACGTACCCAACCCGCCCGTCGACGAGGTCGAGGACGTGGACACCTGGGAGTCGGTCACCCGGTCCCGACGGCCGGAACGGCCGGGCGTACGTCGCCTGCTGAAGTACGCCGCCACCGACGTGATCCCGTTGAACGGCACCGGGCAGGGCGAGTCCGACCCGGGGCTGCTGATCGCGCTCGTCCGGTTCGGTGGCTCGCCGTGCATCTTCTTGGGCCAGGACCGCCGCGGGCAGACCAAGGACCACCCGCTCGGCCCCGGGGCGCTGCGCGAGGCCCGACGCGGGATGCGCCTGGCCGCCGAGCTGCACCTCCCGCTGATGACGGTGATCGACACCCCCGGGGCGGCGCTGTCGGTGGAGGCGGAGGAGGGTGGCCTGGCCGGGGAGATCGCCCGCTGTCTCGCGGACCTCGTCACGCTCGACGCCCCGACCCTGTGCCTGCTGCTCGGCGAGGGCAACGGGGGCGGCGCGCTCGCCCTGCTGCCGGCCGACCGGGTGATCGCCGCCCAGCACGGCTGGCTCTCACCACTGCCGCCGGAGGGCGCGAGCGCCATCGTGCACCGCGACCTCGCGCACGCGCCGGACATGGCCCGGGCGCAGGGGGTCCGCTCGCTCGACCTTCAGCGCAACGGCATCGTCGACCGGATCGTCGCGGAGCGGCCGGATGCCGCCGACGAGCCGGAGGAGTTCTGCGCTCGGCTGTCGGACGTGCTGCGCTTCGAGCTGGCCGCGCTGATGCAGCGCGACTCCGCGACCGTCACCGCCGACCGCGCAGCCCGCTACCGGGTCCTCGGCCGGGTCTAGGGGCGGGGTACTCCTCGAGCCCGCTCATGCTCCGGAACGTCTCGGGCTGCGTGTCGGCGAGGTGTGCGCGGGCCCGGTAGCGGTAGCGGTACACCTGGATGCCGCCGAGCATCCAGCCGACGTACTGCACGCACATGGCCCACCGGTACGCCCCGCCGCTGTAGTCGGTGGAGGACCCCGGTGTCACCGCGTCCAGCACCAGCCCGATGCCGAGCACGGTGAGCAGCGACGCCGTGAAGCCGCCCACGTTGACGATGCCGCTCGCCTGGCCGAGCCGCGACGCCGGGGCGAAGGTGCGCGCCAGGTCGAACGCGATCATCGACCCGGGCCCGCCGAGGCCGGTGGTGACCACCAGCACGCAGAGCAGCCACAGCGGTGCGTCGCCAGGCAGCAGCAGGACCACGGTCCAGGTGGTCGCCATCGCGGCGACGATGCCCAGCACGACGGTCGAGCGCTGCCAGGGGTGCCGGCTGATGTAGCCGCCGATCAGGGGACCGCCGACGATGTAGACCGCGACGAGCAGGGTCAGCAGGCCGCCGGCCTCGGCCTGCGACCGGTGCTCGGCGTGCACGAAGAACGGGAAGCCCCACAGCAGGCCCATCACGTTGGCCGCGAACTGGGTCGTGAAGTGCGACCACAGCCCGAGCCGCGTCCCCGGGTCCCGCCAGGCGAGCCTGAGGTCGCGCCCGACGGTGCGGACGTCCTTGACCGCCCGCGACGGCGGCGCACCCGGCGGCACGTCGCGCACCAGCAGGATGGTGAGCAGTCCGAGCAGGATCCCGACCGAGGCGCTGGCCACGAAGGTGGTGGTCCAGCCGTACGACGCCAGCGACCGGGACAGCGGGATGGCGGCGACCAGCGCACCGCACTGGCCGAGCATCGCGGTGAACGCCGTGACGAGCGGGCTGCGCATCGGCGGGAACCACGACGCGATCAGCCGCAGGACGCTGATGAACACCATGGCGTCGCCCATGCCGACGAAGACCCGGGCGAGCAGCGCGCCCTCATACGATCCGGTGTAGGCGAAGCCGAGCTGGGCGGCGGTCATGAACACCGCACCGGCGATCAGCAGCCGTTGCGGCCCGTACCGGTCCAGCAGGACCCCGACGGGGATCTGCATCGCGGCGTACACCAGGAGCTGCAGCACCGTGAACGTCGAGAGCTGCGACGCGGTGATGTCGAACCGGTCGGCCGCGACCAGGCCCGCGACGCCGAGCGAGGAGCGGTGGAAGATCGCCAGGAAGTAGACCGAGACCCCGGTGCCCCACACGACGAGCGCCCGGCGGCCGCCGAGCTGGGAGGTCTCGCTCACCGGGACTCCCGGGCGAGCGCGATCGACCACTGCAGGTGCTCGTTCACCGCGGCGCAGAACGCGGCCTGGTCGTCCCCCTGCAGGGTCTCGATGATCCGCTCGTGCTCGTCGATCGCCGCCTGCATCCGGTCGGCGCGGCCACGCATCATCACCGAGGTGAACAGCGTCTGCCGTTCCCGCAGGGTGCGGTAGACCGAGGAGAGCACCTCGTTGCCGGCGGCGTCGACGATGAGCTCGTGGAAGAGCCGGTCGGAGGCCGTGAACCCGGCGGTGTCCCGCTCACGGCAGTTGCGGCGCATGGTCGCGTGCGCCCGCTCGACCTTCGGCAGCAGGGTCGCCCGGTTCGCGAACGACTTGGTGGCCGTGTGGTTCTCGACGAGCACCCGGGCCTCGAGGACGTCCTCGACGTCGTGCATCGAGAAGGTGTTCACCACCGCACCCCTGCGGGGCCTCAGGGTGACGAGCCCCTCGACCTCGAGCCGCAGCAGGGCCTCCCGGACGGGGGTCCGGGAGAGCCCGATCTCGTGCGCGAGGCCGGTCTCGGTGATCACCGCACCCGCCGGGTAGACCGCGCTGAGGATGGCCCACTTGGCGAACTCGTAGGCACGGCTGCTGGCGCTGCCGGCAGCAGGGACGGAGGGCGGGCTCATCGCCTCCATGGTAGGGCTGCCGCCGCACCTGCCGCGCCGAGGTCTGCGGCCCGGAACGCCCGGTCCTCAGAAGAACAGCGCGGAGCTCGGATCCTCGAGTACGGCGGCCACGTCGGCCAGGAACCGGGACCCCTTCTCGCCGTCCACCAGCCGGTGGTCGAACGACAGGGCCAGGGTGGTGAGGTCGCGGGCCTTGATCTTGCCCTTGTGCACCCACGGCTGCTTGCGCACCGCCCCGAAGCACAGGATCGCCGACTCACCGGGGTTGATGATCGGCGTGCCCGCGTCGACGCCGAACACGCCGACGTTGGTGATCGTGAACGAACCGCCGCTCATCTCCGCCGGCTGCGTCTTGCCCTCGCGCGCCGTACGGGTGAGCGCGTTGATCGCCGCACCCAGGTCCGGCAACGAGAGCGCGTCGGCGCCCTTGACGTTGGGCACCACCAGGCCGCGCGGCGTGGCCGCGGCGATGCCAAGGTTGACCGACGACTTGAACACGACCTCCTGCGCCGCGTCGTCCCACGTGGCGTTGATCTCCGGGGCCCGGCGCATCGCCAGGCAGACCGCCTTGGCGACCACCAGCAGCGGGGACACCTTCACGTCGCGGAAGTCGCGGTGCGCCTTGAGCTTCTCGACGAGCTTCATCGTCCTGGTCACGTCGACGGTGATCCACTCGGTCACGTGCGGCGCCGTGAAGGCGGAGTCGACCATGGCCTGCGCCATCATCTTCCGCACCCCCTTGATCGGCTCGCGCCGGTCCCCTGCGCTGGTCGCGCTCGTCGGAACCGGGGTCTCGACGGGCTCCACCGACCGGGTGGCCGGGGCGGCCGTGGCCGCCTGCACGTCCTCGCGGGTGACGGTGCCGTTCGGACCGGTCGGGGTCAGCGTGCGCAGGTCGACGCCGAGGTCCTTGGCGAGCTTGCGCACCGGCGGCTTGGCCAGCACCCGGGTGTCGCCGGACGGCGCGGACACGTGCGCGGCCGGGGTCGCGGGCACGGCGGGCTCGTCGGCGGGCACCACGTCGGCGCTCTCGGCGCCGCCCTGCCCGAACGCGCCCTGCAGCTGGAGCTGGGCCGCGGCACCGGCGTCGGTCGCCGGGCTGGCGCCGCCCCGGCGGGGACGTCGCTGGACCGAGGCCGCGCGCGGGCCGTACCCGACGAGCGTCTGGTTCTCCCCGCCACCGGTGGCGGCCGGGTTGGACATGTCGATCTCGCCCGCGGCCACCGACGCGGCGCCGGCCTTCTCGGCCAGCCCCAGGTAGGGGTCGCTCTCGGTCGACGCGGCCGGTGCGGCAGCCGGGGCCGGTGCCACCTCTCCGGCGCTCGTCGAGGGGTCGCCGATCGAGATGATCGGGGTGCCGACCGCGACGGTGACGCCCTCGGGCACGTGCAGTGCCTGCACCGTCCCGGCGTACGGCGACGGCAGCTCGACCAGCGACTTGGCGGTCTCGATCTCGACCACGATGTCGTTGACCTTGATGACGTCGCCGACCTTGACCTTCCAGGTGACGATCTCGGCCTCGGTCAGGCCCTCGCCGACGTCGGGCAGCTTGTACTCAGCCACAGCAGAACTCCTCGTGCGGTCAGACAGGTCGGGGGTCAGTAGGCGAGCGAGCGGTCCACGGCGTCGAGCACGCGGTCGAGGTCGGGGAGCCACTCCTCCTCGATGCGGCTCGGCGGGTACGGCGTGTCGAACCCGCCGACCCGCAGGACCGGGGCCTCGAGCGAGTAGAAGCAGTGCTCGGTGATCCGGGCCGCGACCTCGGAGCCCATGCCCAGGTTCACGTGCGCCTCGTGGGCGACGACCGCGCGACCGGTCTTGCGGACCGACTCGTAGACCGGGCCCATGTCGAGCGGCGAGAGCGTGCGCAGGTCGATGACCTCGATGCTCTTGCCCTCGCCGGCCGCGGCCTCCGCGCTCTGCATGCAGGTCTTCACCATCGGGCCGTAGGCCAGCAGCGTCACGTCGGTGCCCTCGCGCACGACGCGCGAGGTGAACAGTGGCTGGGGCGAGACGGACTCGTCCAGCTCGGCCTTGTCGGCGTGGTACTGCCGCTTCGGCTCGAGGAAGATCACCGGGTCGTCACAGGCGATGGCCTGCTGGATCATCCAGTAGCCGTCGACCGGGTTGGAGCACGCGACGACCTTGAGCCCGGGGGTGTGCGCGAACTGCGCCTCGGGGCTCTCGCTGTGGTGCTCGACCGCGCCGATGCCGCCACCGAACGGGATCCGCACGACGATGGGCATCTTGACCTTGCCCTGGCTGCGGAAGTGGATCTTCGCGACCTGGCTGACGATCTGGTCGTAGGCGGGGTAGACGAACCCGTCGAACTGGATCTCGCACACGGGGCGGTAGCCCCGCATCGCCATGCCGACCGCGGTGCCGAGGATGCCCGACTCCGCGAGCGGCGAGTCGATGACGCGGTCCTCGCCGAAGTCCTTCTGCAGGCCGTCGGTGATCCGGAAGACGCCGCCGAGCTTGCCGACGTCCTCGCCCATGATGAGGACCTTCGGGTCGTCCTCCATCGCCTTGCGCAGGCCGGCGTTGAGGCCCTTGGCCAGGGTGATCTTGCTCATCGGTGTGCGCCTCCGTTGCTGGTGGCCGTCTCGAAGGAGTCGAGGTACGCCGCGTAACCGGCCTTCTGCTCGGCGAGCTCGGGGGTCTGCTCGGCGTACACGTAGTCGAAGACGTCGAGCGGCTTCGGCTCGGGCAGCGCACGGCAGCCCTCGCGGAGGTGCTCGCCGAGCTTCTCCGCCTCGTCGTCGAGCTCGTCGAAGAAGTCCTGGTCGGCCAGGCCGTTGCGGGTGAGGTAGGCCTTCACGCGCTGGATCGGGTCCTTGAGCTTCCAGGTCTCGAGGTCCTCCGAGAGCCGGTAGCGGGTCGGGTCGTCGGTGGTGGTGTGCGCACCCATCCGGTAGGTGTACGCCTCGACCAGCGTCGGGCCCTGGCCCTCGCGGGCGCGCTGCAGGGCGGCCTGCGAGACGGCGTACGTCGCGAGCACGTCGTTGCCGTCCACGCGGACGCCGGGGAAGCCGAAGCCGAGGGCGCGCTGGTAGAGCGGGATGCGGGTCTGCCGCTCGATCGGCTCGGAGATGGCCCACTGGTTGTTCTGGCAGAAGAACACCACCGGCGCGTTGTAGGACGCCGCGAAGATGAACGCCTCGTTGACGTCGCCCTGGCTGCTGGCGCCGTCGCCGAAGTAGGCCACCACCGCCGCGTCGCGGTCCGGGTCGCCGGTGCCGACCACGCCGTCGCGCTGCATGCCCATCGCGTAGCCGGTCGCGTGCAGCGTCTGCGCACCGATGACGATCGTGTAGAGCCCGAAGTTGCCGTCGTTGGGGTCCCAGCCGCCCTGGTCGACGCCGCGGAACAGGCCGAGCAGCCGCAGCGGGTCGATGTCGCGGCACCAGGCCACGCCGTGCTCGCGGTAGGTCGGGAAGACGAAGTCCTGCTTGCGCAGCGCGCGACCGGAGCCGATCTGCGCGGCCTCCTGGCCGAGGAGCTGGGCCCAGATGCCGAGCTCGCCGTGCCGCTGCAGGGCGGTCGCCTCGGTGTCGATGCGCCGGGTCAGCACCATGTCGCGGTAGAAGCCCTTGATCGCGTCGTCGCCGAGGTCGAAGGAGAAGTCCGGGTGCTCGACCCGCTCGCCCTCCGGCGTCAGCAGCTGCACCAGGTCGGGGCCACCGTCTGCCTGATGGGGGCCGAAGACCTCACCGAGGTCCGGCCCGAAGTCCGATGACATGCCCGTCTTCGCGGGCGTCTGTGCGGAGCTCTCGCTCACCTGCACTCCTTCGTCTCGACCGACGACGCGGGGTCTCCGCTGCCGGCAGCTTCTGTGGAGCTCGCGACCAGCCGACGCCCCGCGCGACACACGCGCGGGGATGGTGCTCGCGGTCGTGCGGCTCTTGTCGATGTGCTGGTCGTGCTGTGACCGGCACCACACCGGTCGGGGTGCTCATAAGGTACCGGGTCCTTTCGGCCAGCACTAATCCAGGGGTGACCGCATCTGGTGGACACGATGTCCGAAAGTCGCGCGACCCGGGCCACCTCCAGGCTCTAGCCTTGTCAGGTGTCAGGGAGAGGACGGTCATGACGCAGACACTGTCTCCGCCGGCCCGCAAGGTCGCCCCGGCCCTCGGCCTGGTGCTGCTCGCGCTCGGCATCGTGTACGTCGTGTGGGGGTCGACGTACCTCGCGATCCGGGTCGTCGTCGAGCAGGCCCCGCCGCTGACGTCGATGGGGCTGCGCTACACGACCGCGGCCGTCGTGCTCGGCACCGTGCTCGCCCTGCGCGGTGGCGTGCGCCGGCTCGCGGTGACCCGGCGCCAGGCGCTCGGTGCCGCGTTCCTCGGCCTGATGCTGCCGATGATGGGCAACGGCATGGTCTCGGTCGGGGAGAACCTGGGCGCCCCCTCCGGGGTGACCGCCCTGCTGATCGCCGTGGCGCCGCTGATCATCGTGGTGTTCCGGGCCGTCGAGGGCGACCGGCCGCGCCCGTTGACCGTCCTCGGCGTGCTGATGGGGTTCGTCGGTCTCGCCGTGCTCGTCCTGGTCGGGGGCGGCGCCGGCGACGGGTTCCCGGTGGGACCCGCGCTGCTCATCATGTTCGCGTCGACCTGCTGGGCGTTCGGGTCCTACGTGCAGCCCCGGCTCTGGCTGCCGCAGGACGTCTTCGTGACCACGGTGTACGAGATGCTGTTCGGCGGCCTGCTCCTGCTCACCGTCGGCCGGGTCTCGGGTGAGTCGTTCGCCGCGGCGACGTACAGCCCGCGCACCTGGACCGCGCTCGGCTACCTCGTCGTGTTCGGGTCGGTGGTCGCGTTCACCTCCTACGTCTGGCTGCTGGACAACGCGCCGATCTCCTTCGTCGCGACCTACGCCTACGTCAACCCGGTCGTCGCGGTCTTCCTCGGGTGGCTGGTCCTGGGCGAGCCGGTGACCTGGGCAGTCGTCGCGGGCGGCGGGATCGTGGTGGCCGCGGTCGCCCTGGTGATCCGCGCCGAGCGGCCGCGCCGTACCCGGGTCCCGGAGGTGGCGGTCACCGGCGAGCCCGGACCGGTCAGCGAGCTGTCCGGGGACGCCGCCGGGAGCCCGCGACCCACGCCCTGACCGGCCCGGGAGCGGGAGACCCTCGGGTCTCGCGGCCGGATGCCTTTCGGTGCGGTGGCTACCTTGACCTCATGGACGACAAACTTGTCTCGGAGAGTACGACGATCGACGCGACGCCCGACGTGGTGTTCGCCCTCGTCGCGGACCCCCGGCAGCACCCTCGCATCGACGGGTCCGGATCCGTCCGCGGCGTGATCACCGGCCCCGACCGGCTCGCCGAGGGCGAGACGTTCGGCGTCTCGATGAAGCTGTTCGGGCTCCCCTACAAGATCCACAACCGCGTCGTGGAGTTCGAGGAGGACCGGCTGATCGCCTGGCGGCACTTCGGGGCGCACCGCTGGCGCTACCGGCTCGAGCCCACCGCCGACGGCGGCACCCGGGTCACCGAGACGTTCGACTACACGCGCTACGACCCGATCTCCACGGCCGTGCTGCGCGCCACCGGCTTCCCGGAGCGGAACCGCCGGGGAATCACCGCGACCCTGGCCCGGCTGAAGCAGGCCGCCGAGGCCGACCAGGCGGCGCGCCCCTCGTGACGGTCCGCACCGGCACCACGGTGTCCTGGCCCTCGGGCAGCTGTCGAGCGGGCCGGAGGCCCGGCTAGTCAGCAGCGGCCAGCACCCCGATCAGGACCGCCGCCAGGACCACCACCGTCGACGCACCGACGATGCCGAACCTGTGGTTGCCCCTGAGGTAGACCCGCTCCTCGCGGGTCCGGGTGGCCGCCCGGCCCCGTCCACGAGCCACGGTCAGGGCGGCCGCGATGAGCACGGCGCCGACGACCAGCAGTGCCAGCGGCGCCGCCAGCGACCCCGGGAACCAGGTGTTCACCGCGGGCGGCAGGACCAGGAACGCACCCGCCCCGGCCACCGCCAGCACGAACAGGTCGCGGACCAGCACGGCCACCAGCACCAGCCCCACCGTGGTGGCCAGCCCCAGGGCGATGCCCGCGTCGGAACCCATCGTCATCACCGAGCCGACCAGCAGGGCGCACGCCCCGAGCACGACGACTGCCTGCCGTGGCCGCAGCACCTCGCCCCAGCCCAGCAGGAACCAGGCGAGCCCACCGGCCCACACCGCCAGCCCGGGCAGCGAGCTGTCGCCGTCGAACCGGGCCGTCTCGACCGCACCCGCAGCCAGCAGCGCCACCATCGTGACGGCCTGCTGGAGGATCGACGGTCGCAGCCACCACAGGACGCCGCCCACCAGGGCGGCGCCCAGCGTCATCAGCAGTCCGGTGTCCGTGCCGGACAGGTCCAGCACCTCGTTGCCGACGAGCGCGAGGCTCGCCGCGACGCCGACGACTCCGAGCGTCAGGAGCACCGCCACCAGGCGGCCCGTGACGTCTTCGGTGTCCTCGCCCCGGCGGGGCACGGCCAGCCCGGCCACCACCAGCAGGACGCTCGCCGAGACAGCGAGCGTGACCCGGGTCGCCGTGGACATGTCGGACCAGAACTGCGCGGTCACCAAGGCGCCGGCGATCAGGATCAGGACACCGCCGAGGTAGCCGAGTGCCTCGATCACCAGCGACGGCTGCTCGGGCCGTGCCTGTGCGGTGACCGCCACGGGAGCGACCGGCAGACCGGGCTTCTCGGTGGCGCGGATCGAGTCTGCCTGCTCGGCCGTGATCAGGTGCTGGTCGATCCACCGACCGAGAAGTGTGTCGAGCGGAACCGCTCTGCGTGACACGTCCCCACCTCCTCCACCGCGGGGCCGGGCCGACAGCCTCGGCCTCACCTCCAGGCTCCTCCGCCGGCCCCGTCCGCCCCAGGGTCGATGGTCCCCACTTGGCAGGGTTCGTGCGTGATCATGTCCTCGTGGACGAGAAGCCGAACGCCGTACGCACCGAGACCCGGGGACCGGTCACCACGGTCGTCCTGTCCCGCCCCGAGCGGCGCAACGCGGTCGACGGGCCGACCGCCGCCGAGCTGGCCGCCGCATTCCGTGCCTTCGACGAGGACGCGAGCGCGTCCGTCGCGGTGCTGTACGGCGACGGCGGCACGTTCTGCGCCGGCGCCGACCTGCAGGCGATCGGCACCGCCGAGCAGAACCGGGTCGAGCCGACCGGCGACGGGCCGATGGGGCCGACCCGGATGCGGCTCGGCAAGCCGGTGGTCGCGGCCGTCGCCGGGCACGCCGTCGCGGGTGGGCTCGAGCTCGCGCTCTGGTGCGACCTGCGGGTCGTGGAGGAGTCCGCGGTCCTCGGGGTGTTCTGCCGCCGCTGGGGGGTCCCGCTGGTCGACGGCGGCACCGTCCGGCTGGCCCGGCTGATCGGCACCAGCCGGGCGATGGACCTGGTGCTGACCGGACGTCCGGTCACGGCCCGTGAGGCCCTCGAGATCGGCCTGGCCAACCGCGTCGTCCCCGACGGCACCGCCCGCACCGAGGCGGAGGCACTGGCCGCACAGATCGCCGCGTTCCCGCAGACCTGCCTGCGTGAGGACCGGCTCTCCCTGCTCGAGCAGGACGGCCTCGGTGAGGACGACGCGATGGCCAACGAGCTGCGGCACGGCCTGGTCTCGCTGGCCGCTGACACGGCCGAGGGCGCCGCGCGGTTCCGCTCGGGCGCGGGCCGGCACGGCTCCTTCGACTGACCCGTCACCTCCTGTGCGACACGCCGCCGAAACCGCCGAGTAGGTGACGGGTCAGCGACGGGCGGGCCGCCGCAGCGTCAGGCGAGGGATGCGAGCCAGGCGTCGTGGAGGTCGGAGAACCGGCCGTCGCCGCCCTCGACCAGGTCGCGCGGCGAACCGTCCTCGACGATCCGGCCGTGCTCGAGCACCAACACCCGGTCGGCGATCTCCACCGTGGACAGCCGGTGCGCGATGATCACCGCCGTCCGGTCGGCCAGGATCGTGCGCAGCGCGCGCTGAACGAGCCGTTCGGAGGGTACGTCGAGCGAGGAGGTGGCCTCGTCGAGGATCAGCACGTCGGGGTCGGCGAGGAACGCTCGCGCGAAGGCGACGAGCTGTCGCTGCCCCGCGGACAGCCGGCCGCCCTTGTTCGCGACGTCGGTCTCGTACCCCTCCGGCAGCCGGGAGATGAACTCGTGCGCGCCGATCGCCTCGGCCGCCGCGACGACCTGCTCCATGCTCGCCTCGGGCCGGCCGAACCGGATGTTGTCGGCCACCGAGCCGGCGAACATGTAGTTCTCCTGGGTGACCATCACGACGGCCCTGCGGAGCCTCTGCTCGTCGAGGTCGCGCAGGTCGACCCCGTCGAGCGTGACGCGGCCCTGGGTCGGGTCGTAGAACCGCGAGAGCAGCTTGGCGATCGTGGTCTTGCCGGCTCCGGTCGTGCCGACCAGCGCCAGGGTCTGCCCGGCGGGGACCTCGAGGTCCAGCCCCGGCAGCACCGGCACCCCGTCGACGTACTCGAAGCGCACGTGCTCGAACCGGACGTCGCCCCGCACGTCGTCGAGCCGGACCGGGTGCGCGGGCTCCGGCACGCTCGGCTCCTCCTCGAGGACCCCGGAGAGCTTCTCCAGGGCGGCGCTCGCGGACTGGAAGGTGTTGTAGAACTGCGAGATCTCCTGCATCGGCTCGAAGAACTGCCGCAGGTAGAGGAGGAACGCCGCGAGCACGCCGACCGTGACCTCGTCGTGGAAGGCGAGGTAGGCGCCGTACAGCAGCACCACCGCGATCGTGATGTTGCCGATCAGCTTGATCCCGGGCATGAACCAGGCGACCAGCCGGAAGGCGCGCAGGTTCGCGACGCGGTACTGGTCGTTGACGTCGTCGAAGATCTCCTGGTTGCGGGGCTCGCGACGGAACGCCTGCACGGCGCGGATGCCGAGCATCGACTCGACGAAGTGCACGATGACCAGGGCGACCTTCTCGCGGGTGACGCGGTAGGTCTTCGCGCTCTCCTTGCGGAACCAGTTGGTCAGGGCCAGCAGGAACGGGAAGCAGACCAGCGCGACGAGGGCCAGCTTCACGTCGAGGGTGAGCAGCAGCACCGCGACGCCGACCAGGGTGAGTACGGCGGTCACCAGACCGTCGAACCCGGTCTCGAGCATCTCGTAGATCGCGTCCATGTCCGACGTCTGCCGGGAGATCACCCGCCCGGAGGTGTAGTCGTCGTGGAACGCCGGGCTGAGCCGCTGGAAGTGCCGGAAGACGCGTCGCCGGACCTCGTAGAGCATGTCCTGCCCGATCCGGCCGGACATCACCAGGAACGTCATCCGGGTCGCCGCCTGCAGCACCGTCGCGCCGAACACGATCGCGACGATCGTGAACAGCACCCCGGTGTCTCCGGTCGCCCGGATCGGCGGGATGCCGCGGTCGATGCCCTCCTTGACCAGGTAGGGGATCGACAGCCGGGCGGCGTTCTCGAGCACGACCACGCCGAGGAGCAGGTAGATCACGCGCTTGTGCGGCCGGAGCAGATCGGCCAGCAGCCGCCGGGACCGGTCCTGGAGCAGGCCGGACTCGGTCGCGGTCAGGTCCTCGGAGCGGTGCTCGGCCGCGACGCCCCGCCACTCGAGCGCGTCGTCGCCGGCGTCGGCCGACTCCGTCGCGGACCGGTCCTGGTCGGTGGACACCTCGCTCATACGGACACCTCCTCGAGCTCGGCGTCGGCCGCCAGCAGCTCCCGGTAGGCCGGCACGGTGGCCAGCAGCTCGCTGTGGTCCCCGACGTGGGTGATGGTGCCGTCCTGGAGCAGGGCGACCTTGTCGGCGAGCAGCACGGTGGACGCCCGGTGCGCGACGACGATGCCCGTCGCGTCGCTCAGCACCCGGCGCAGCGCCTCCTCGACGAGCTTCTCGGTGTGCACGTCGAGCGCGGACAGGGTGTCGTCGAGCACCAGGATCCGCGGGTCCCCCAGCACCGCCCGGGCCAGCGCGAGTCGCTGGCGCTGGCCACCGGACAGGGACATGCCCTGCTCGCCGATCCGGGTGTCGAGGCCCCACGGCAGGTCGTGCACGAACTGGGCCTGCGCGACCTCGACCGCGGCGTGCACGTCCGCCTCGGTGGCGTCGCGCCGACCGAGCAGGAGGTTCTCCCGGGCGCTCATCGAGAACAGCGTCGGCTCCTCGAAGGCGGTCGCGACGATCTGCCGCAGGTGGGCGAGCTCGAGGTCGCGTACGTCGACCCCGTCGACCGTGATGCGGCCGGCGGTGACGTCGTACAGGCGGGGCACGAGCGCGGTGAGCGTGGTCTTGCCGGACCCGGTGGCGCCGACGATGGCGACCGTCTCACCGGGCGCGACCTCGAGGTTCACGTCGTGCAGCACCGGCTCGTCGGGCTGGTCGGGGAACGCGAAGCCGACGCCCTCCAGACGCAGGTGGCCGCGCGGCCGGTCGATGACGTCGGGCCCGGACACGATCGAGGGCTCGGTGTCGAAGATCTCCAGGATCCGGGCCGCGGCGGTCATCGCCTCCTGCGCCATCGCCAGGATGTAGCCGAGCGAGGCGATCGGCCACACGAGCGACAGCATCAGGGTGATGAACGCGACCAGCGTGCCGGGGGTCAGGTCGCCGCGGCCGACGCCGAGCGCGCCGAACAGCAGCACGACCACCACCGCGAAGTTCGGGATCACCTCGAGGAAGGTCCAGAACTTCGCGGACAGCCGGACCTTGTCCATCGAGGTGTCGTAGAGGGTGCGCGCCGCGTCGTTGTAGCGACCGGACACGAAGGGACCCCGGCCGAAGCTCTTGATCACCCGGAACCCGACGGCCCCCTCCTCGGCGGCGGTGGCGAGGTCGCCCTGCTGGTCCTGCACCCGGCGGGACACCAGGACGTACCGACGCTCGAACCGGTTGGACAGCGTGATGATCGGGACGGAGGCCGCGGCCACGACCAGGCCCAGCGGCCAGTACATCTTGAGCAGCACCATCGTCACCACGACCAGCTGCAGCATGTTCATCACCAGGAACAGCAGCCCGAAGCCGAAGAACCGGCGGATGCTGGAGAGGTCGTTCGTGACCCGCGAGAGCAGCTGGCCGGACTGCCAGCGCCCGTGGAAGGCCATCGGGAGCTGCTGGAGCCGGGCGTAGAGGTCCTGACGCATCGTGGTCTCGACGCCGAGCACGGCGCTGGACTGCACCCATCGGCGCAGGAAGATCAGCACCGCCTCCAGGACGCCCAGCGCCAGCGCGAGGAGACCGAGCGGCAGCAGCGGACCGATGTCGCGACGGGCGATCGGCCCGTCGATCATCGCCTTGGTGACCAGCGGGATCGCGATCGTCAGGCCCACCCCGACCAGCGCGGTGGTGGCCATGATGACCAGGGAGCGCAGATGTGGTCGCAGGTAGCCGCGGAGCCGCCAGAGCGACCCGACGCCTGCGGGTGGGTGGTCGTTCGGACCGGCGGTCTCGGCTGGCGCGTGCGTCATCTGCTGCTGACAGTCCCCTCAACTGGGCGGCACAGCCGTCCCCGGGCAGGGCTGGTGGCCCGGTGACCGCGACGGCTGGAAGTTGTAAGACGCAGATTACCCGGTGGTCCTGACGTCCCCAACTCCTTTTCCTGGATCAGGAGCCAACCACCCGGCACCGACAACGCGGCGGGCCCGAGTGTGCGTCACGGAGCCGGGGTCAGCGGGCAGGGGTGTGGGGTCCTGCCATGCAGGTGATCCGGCACTGCCCCCAGTGGGATCGGGACCAGCATGACCCAGCGCAGACCCTCCCGAACAGGGTCGTTGGGCCCAATGACCCCCAATCCACCCAGAAGGTCTGACAAACGGCCGACCGGGGTAGTCCGAAGTGCCTAGTCCGTCACCCGCGGGCAGTCGGCTGCGGGCTCTCCTGGCCGGATCGGGCGAAGTCCGCCGCGACCTCGAGCAGGACGTCGTTGCCGGCGGGCTCGCCGATGCTGACCCGCACGCCCTCGCCCGCGAAGGGGCGCACCATGATGCCGGCCGTCTCCGCGGCGGCCGCGAAGTCGGCGGTCCGCTCGCCGAGCGGGAGCCAGACGAAGTTGCCCTGGGCGTCCGGGACCGGCCAGCCCTGCCCCCGCAGGGCGGCGGCGACGCGGCTGCGCTCGGCGACGATCCCGTCCACCCGCTCGAGCAGCTCCGCCTCCCGTTCCAGCGAGGCGACCGCGGCCGCCTGGGCGACCGACGACACCCCGAACGGCAGAGCACAGGCGCGTACGGCGGCGGCGATCTCCTCCGGCGCGACGGCGTACCCGACCCGGAAACCGGCCAGGCCGTAGGCCTTGGCGAAGGTGCGCATCGCCACCACGTTGCTCCGCGACCGGTAGACCTCGACGCCGTCGAACGGGTCCTCGTCGCGGACGAACTCCCGGTAGGCCTCGTCGAGCACCACCACCACGTGCGACGGCACCCGGTCGAGGAACGCCTCGAGCTCGGCACGACGTACGGCCGGCCCGGTCGGGTTGTTCGGGCTGCAGACGATGACCACCTTGGTGCGCTCGGTGACCGCCCGCGCCATCGCGTCCAGGTCGTGCCGGGCGTCGGCGGTCAGCGGCACCTGCACCGAGACCGCACCCGGCACCGCGACCGCGATCGGGTAGGCCTCGAAGGAGCGCCAGGCGTAGACGACCTCGTCGCCGGCCTCGCAGAACGCCTGCAGCAGGTGGTAGAGAACGGCCACCGACCCGGTGCCCGCCGCCAGGTGCGAGACCGGCACGTCGAGCCGGCCGGCGAGCGCCTCGTAGAGCGCCGTGCACCCCATGTCCGGGTAGCGGTTCATCCGGCCCGCGGCCTCGACCGCCGCCTCGAGCACCCCCGGCAGCGGCGCGTTCGGGTTCTCGTTCGAGGACAGCTTGTACGTCGTGACGCCGGCCCGGGGTGCCGGCGGGCGGCCCGGGACGTACGCCGGGAGGTCCCGGATCACCGGACGGACCTGCGGGGTGGAGGCGGCGGAGGTCATGGCCCGAAGACTAGCCGTTCCCATCAGCTGATCCGACAGGGGCGAGGGGCATGTTCACCCCTTACCCTCGGGGACATGCACCCCCGCAACCCGGCACTCGGCCTGACCCTGGTCGTGCTGGGCGCTGCCCTGTTCATCCAGAACGCGGGCGTGTCCCGGGTCGCCCTGCGGGCGGGCGTCGACCCGGTCTCGCTGACCACCCTGCGCGTCACCGGCACGTTCGTGGTGCTGCTGCTGGTGGCCCTGCTGTTCCGGCGCGACGCGCTGCGGCCGCCGCGCGGGCGGCTCGGCCTGCTCGTCGTGGTGCACGGACTGGTCGGCGTCGCGGCGCTGCAGTGGACCTACTTCGTGGCGATCGACCGGCTGCCGGTCGGGATGGCGCTGCTGCTGGAGTACCAGGCCCCGATCCTGGTCGCGCTGTGGGCGCGGTTCGTGCAGCACGAGCGGGTCCGCCCGCGGATGTGGCTCGGCCTGGCCCTGGCCTGGGGCGGGCTGGCCGCGGCGACCGGCATCTGGCGCGGGCTGGAGCTCGACGGCATCGGCATCCTGGCCGGCCTCGGCGCTGCGGTCTGCTTCGCGACGTACTTCCTGATCGGCGAGCACGGCGTGGGCCGGCTCGACCCGCTCCGCGTGATCCTGTGGTCGTTCCTCTGCGCGACCATCGGCCTGAACGTCCTGCACCCGCTCTCCGCCACCCGCTGGGACCTGCTCGACGAGCGCGTCTCGCTGCTGGGGAGGCTCGGGGAGCACACGGCACCGGTCTGGGCCGTGCTGGCCTGGATCGTCGTGGTCGGCACGGTGCTGCCGTTCGGCGTGGAGCTGTCCGCGCTGCGGCACCTGTCCGCGACCACGGTGACGATGGTCGCGATGCTCGAGCCGATCGGGGTCAGCGCCCTGGGCTGGGTGTGGTTCGCGGAGTCCCTCGACGCGGTCGCGCTCACCGGCGGGGTCGCGGTCGTGGCCGGCATCGTGCTGGCCCAGAGCGCACGGCGGGCCCCGGTGCTGGTCGAACCCCCTCACCTGGCCTGAGATCCCCTGTCCGGGGGATGAAAACGGACCATTCGGACGAGGCGCGGGTCACCCTCGCGGGGGACGATGAGGGGGTCGGCGACTTCGAGGGGGGCCGAGACGCCGTCGACACCGGCGACGCGAGGCCTGTCCGTCCGGACGGGTCCGCCGCATCGCCACCCGGGGGGCCAATGGTGGGGGGACCACCGGGCGGGCCCGCACACCGGCAACGGTGGGCGGGCCCGCATGGCGTCTCCCCGGTGGGTGCGGCAGGCACCCGGGTCAGGGCAGCAGGACCTCGCCGCCGGCGACCTCGGGCAGGTCCCGCCCCCGTACGACGTCCAGCGGGTTGGTCATGCAGCGGATCGACCCGCCGCCCTTGTGGAACTCGCTGACGTCCACGAGCACGATCTCGAAGCCCCACGCCTCGAGCTGGGCGCGCACCCGGTCCGGCACGTCCGGCATCAGGATCGTCGAGCCGATCACGACCGAGTTCGCGCAGAACGTCAGCGCCTCCTCCTCGGTGAGCACGAGCGGCTCGGGCACCAGCGCGAGCAGGGCCTCCGCGGAGGCCTCGTCGAGCGCCGCCGGGCAGACCATCGCCCGGGTCTCGTCGAGGGGGCAGAACGCCAGGTCGAGGTGGTACATCCCCGGGTGCGTGATCCGCAGCCCCCGGACCCGCAGGTCGAGGTCGTTGGCGAGGTGCTTGAGCCCGAGCTCCTCGGTGCGCGGGCCGTAGCCGACGACGAGCGCGTCGCCGAACGCGAAGGCGTCACCGGCCTCGAGGTGCGCACCGACGCCGTCCCGGCCGACGTACGACGCCGCGAAGCCGTTCTCGGCGAACCAGGGGTCGGCGGACAGCGTCTCCTGGCGCCGCTCGGCGTACCGCATGTGCGAGAGCACCACGCGGCGGTCCTCGACGGCGGGGCCGGTGTTGACGACCAGGCCCAGGTTCATCGCGTAGACCATGTCGGGGCTGTCCGGGCGCTGCTCGAGCACCTCGACCTCGGCGCCGGCGGACCGGATCGCGTCGACCAGGGCCAGCCACTGCTCGCGGGCGCACACCGGGTCGGGCTGGTCGTGCACGTCCATGTAGGGGTTGATCGCGTAGTCCACGCGGAAGTGGTTCGGCTCCACCATCAGGTAGTGGCGGCCCCAGCTCAGCTGCTGGATCGACTGCGGTCCCATGTTCGCCTCCTCGGCTGGTCTCGGTCGGCAACCCCCGATGCCCATGCTGGTCTGATTGTCCGACAATCAGACCGGGTCCAGTGTGCGGCCCGGGGTGGCCTCCTCGTCAAGTTTTGTCCGACAATGTGCCTCAGGCGTCACACGCGGGTTCGGATCGCGTGACGCGACACCGGACCGGGAGACCCTGCTGAACCCCTTCGAGACGCTGCGACTGGAGCACTCCTCGACCGTCGACCGGGTGGCCGAGGAGCTCCGGCGCGCCCTGTTCGACGGCGAGGTGGAGACCGGTACGCCGCTGCGGGAGGTCGCCCTGGCCGACGCCATGGGGGTGTCCCGCTCCACGATCCGCGAGGCGCTCGGCGTCCTGGTCGCCGAAGGGCTGGCCACCCGCGAGCCCAACCGGGGCGTGCACGTCACCGAGCCCGACCCCGCGTCCGTGCACGACGTGTCCGCCGCGCGGCGGGTGCTCGAGGTGGCCGGCGTACGCCGCTGGGCGGAGGCGAGCGAGGAGTCGCGGGAGGCCTGCCGCCAGGCGCTGCGCGACTTCACCGAGGCGGCGCACACCCAGGCGAGCCCGGCCGAGCTGACCGCCGCGCACCTGGCGATCCACCTCTCGTTCGTGGGGCTGACCGAGTCCACCCGCCTGGTCGCGCTCGCCGAGTCGCTGACCGCGGAGATCCGGCTCGCGCTGGCCAAGGTCGACCGGATCCGGCGCAACGCCGGTGACCAGGTCCACTCGCACGCCACCCTGATCGACCTGCTCGAGCGCGGCGACGTCGAGGGCGCCGCGCTCGAGCTGACCCGGCACCTCGAGCATGCGGAGACCTCGATGCTGACCGCGCTCGACCTCGCCTGACCAGCGCGCACTCCCGGTCCGAGATGTCGCCCTGCCGTTGCTCCTCGACCACTCCTGAGCGACCGGCGAACGCGGCCCGGCCGGCTTGTTCGGGCACGGATCGGGACGGACCTGGCAAGATCGACCCCGTGAGGTTCGTGATCTGGGTCGTCGTCAACGCACTGGCGCTCGCCGCCGCCACCTGGCTGCTCGACGGCATCCGCGTCACCGGCGCCAGCGAGACCGAGCGGGTGGTGACCCTGCTGCTCGTCGCGGTGATCTTCGGCCTGGTCAACGCCATCGTGCGACCGGTGGTCAAGCTGCTGTCGCTGCCGTTCATCATCTTGACGCTGGGACTGTTGGTCCTGGTCATCAACGCGCTGATGCTGCTGCTGACCAGCTGGCTCTCGGAGCAGCTCGGCCTCGGCTTCCACGTCGAGGGCTTCTGGACGGCGGTGCTCGGCGCAATCGTGGTCACCGTCGCGACCTGGATCCTCGAGCTGCTCCTGCCGGGTGAGCGATGACGCCGCCCCTTCCCGAGCCCACCCGTCCGGGCGGTACGCCGTACCGCGTGGCCGTCGTCTGCTTGGGCAACATCTGCCGGTCACCGATGGCCGACGTCGTGCTCAACGACCGCATCGAGCGGGCCGGGCTGGAGGGCAAGGTCGAGGTGGTCAGCGCCGGCACCGGCGGCTGGCACGTCGGCGGGCCGATGGACCGGCGCGCCGCTGCCCTGCTGACCAGCCACGGCTACGACGCCTCGCGGCACCGGGCGCAGCAGTTCGGGCCCGAGTGGTTCGACGACGTCGACCTGGTCCTGGCGATGGACGCCGAGAACTACGCCGACATCACGGCCCAGGGACCGCACGGCCCGGTCCGGATGTTCCGCGACTTCGACCCGCTCGTCGTCGAGCCGGACGGCGACCGCGACGTACCCGACCCCTACTACGGCGGCGACGACGGCTTCGACCGGGTCCTCGCGATGGTCGAGCGCACGTCCGACGCGCTCGTCCGCGCCCTGTCCGAGGTCCTCGCCCGAGCCGCCACGCGAGCCGGCGACTGAGATGGCTCGGTTGGGCGGGATCGCGCACCGGGCGGAGGCACTGCTCGGAAGAGCGGTGGTCGCCACCACACCGGTCGCCGGCGGGGACATCTGCACCGCCACCCGGCTGCGGCTGTCCAACGGGACGTCCGCGCTGATCAAGACCCGCCCGCACGCCCCGGCCGACTTCTTCCACACCGAGGCAGCCGGCCTGCGCTGGCTGGCCGAGGCCGGTGGCGTCGACGTACCCGAGGTGCTCGCCGTCGAGGACGACTGCCTGGTCGTCGCCTGGGTCGAGGGCACCCGGCCGACCGTGGAGGCCGCCGAGGGCTTCGGCCGGGCGCTGGCCGCCACGCACTCCAGCGGCTGCCCCGGCTTCGGCACCGAGTCCGGGCGGGACGGGTACATCGGCACGCTCCCCCTGCCGAACCGCGGCGCCCCGAGCTGGCCGGAGTTCTTCGCGACCCGCCGGGTGCTGCCCTACCTCAAGCTGGCCAGCGACCGGGGCGCCATCGCCTCCGACGACCGGGACGCGGTGGAGCAGGTGGTCCGGCGGATCGTGCGTCTCGCCGGTCCCGACGAGCCGCCCGCGCGCCTGCACGGCGACCTCTGGTCCGGAAACCTGGTGTGGGGGCTCGGCGCCCGGGTCTGGCTGATCGACCCGGCGGCGCACGGCGGCCACCGGGAGAGCGACCTCGCGATGCTCTCGCTGTTCGGCTGCCCCCAGCTGCCCCGGGTGCTGGACGCCTACCGCGAGGAGTCCCCGCTCGCCGACGGGTGGGAGGACCGGGTCGCCCTGCACCAGCTGTTCCCGCTGCTGGTGCACGCCTGCCACTTCGGCCGCGGCAGCGCCGACGCGGGGTACGGCGCCCGCGCCGGCGACGCGGCCCGCAGCCTGCTCTGAGCGGCTCGCCGGCCGGTGTCCCCACGAGCTCTGGGCGGACCCTGGGCGGACCCTCGGCGGCTTCTCAGGCACGGCTCAGGCTCGGGTGGCAGAGTTGGCGTGTGACCACCGGGACCGAGACGCAGACCCCGCACGTCCTCGTCGTCGACGACGACCGGGCCGTGCGCGAGTCGCTGCGTCGGTCGCTGGAGTTCAACGGCTACGCGGTCAGCCTGGCCAGTGACGGCGCCGAGGCGCTGGCCACGATCGCCGGGAACCTCCCCGACGCGCTGGTCATCGACGTGATGATGCCCCGGCTCGACGGCATCGAGACCACCCGGGCCCTGCGCAGCGCCGGCAACGACCTGCCGATCCTGGTGCTCACCGCCCGGGACTCGGTCGGTGACCGGGTGGAGGGGCTCGACGCCGGCGCCGACGACTACCTCACCAAGCCGTTCGCCCTCGACGAGCTGCTCGCCCGGCTGCGGGCCCTGCTCCGGCGCGTGCACCCCCCGAGCACCGACGGCCTCGACGACGAGGTGCTGAGCTTCTCCGACCTCACCCTCAACCTGGCCACCCGCGAGGTACGACGGGGCGGCCGGCCGATCGAGCTGACCCGCACCGAGTTCACCCTGCTCGAGATGTTCCTGCGCCGGCCGCGTCGGGTCCTCGACCGGTCCTTCATCCTCGAGGAGGTGTGGGGCTACGACTTCCCGACGACCGCGAACTCGCTGGAGGTCTACGTCGGCTACCTGCGTCGCAAGACCGAGGCCGAGGGGGAGCCGCGGCTGATCCACACCGTGCGCGGTGTGGGGTACGTGCTGAAGGAGTCATGACGAGCATGCTCGGCCGGGTCCGCCAACGCCGGTCGCTGGCCGGCCGGGTCATCTTGCTGACCACGTTCGCGGTCGGCATGTCCGTGGCCCTGGTCGCACTCGTGGCGTACCTCACCGTCCGGCACCAGCTGCAGTCCTCGATGGACGAGTCCCTGCACCGGCGGGCGTACGTCGCGGCGCAGTACAACCTCGCCGACTACACGGTGCGCGACATCCCGGCGTGGATGCTGGGCGCCACCGACACCAAGGTCGGCTACATCACTGCCGACGGGCAGACCGCGACCACCCGCGGGCCGAACAAGGACACCATCGCGCTCGGCGCCCCCGAGCTCGCCGTCGCCCGCGGCACCAGCGACTACTCGTGCCGGACGATCACCAGCAAGGGCGGCGACTACCGGGTCGCGACGATCGCGACCAACACCGACGGCATCGCCCTCGTGGTGGCCCAGTCGTTGCAGGCCAACGAGTCCACTCTCGACAGGCTCGGCCTGGTGATGTTCATCTTCGGCGCGGCCGGGGTGATCGCCGCGGCCTTCGCCGGGTGGGGGGTGGCCCGCAACGGCCTGCGCCCGGTGCGCCGGCTCACCGACGCCGCCGAGGAGATCGCCCGCACCGAGAAGCTCGACCCGATCGAGGTGGAGGGCAACGACGAGATCGCCCGGCTGGCGCGCGCGTTCAACGCGATGCTGACGGCGCTCTCGGCGTCTCGCGACCGGCAGCGCCAGCTGGTCGCCGACGCCGGCCACGAGCTGCGCACGCCGCTGACGTCGCTGCGCACCAACCTCGACCTGCTCACCCAGGCGGACCGGCAGGGCGGCCTGTCCGAGACCTCGCGGGCCGAGCTGCTGGACGACGTCCAGTTCCAGATCGAGGAGCTCACCACGCTCATCGGCGACCTCACCGAGCTGGCCCGCGACGAGCCCGCCCGGCTCGCCCTGGAGGAGGTCGACCTGGCCGAGATCACCGAGCGGGCGGTGCAGCGCGTGCGCAGACGGGCCAGCAGCCTGGAGTTCAAGCTGCACGCCGAGCCGTGGTGGGTGGTCGGCGACTCGGCCGCCCTCGAGCGTGCGGTCACCAACCTGCTCGACAACGCGGCCAAGTGGAGCCCGCCGCTCGGCGTGGTCACCGTCCGGCTCGTCGACGGCTCGCTGATGGTGGCCGACCAGGGCCGAGGCATCTCCGACTCGGACCTGCCGCACGTGTTCGACCGGTTCTACCGGTCCTCCGAGTCGCGCACGCTGCCCGGCTCCGGGCTGGGGCTGTCCATCGTCCGCCAGGTCGCCGAGCGGCACGGCGGGCAGGTGCGGGTCGGACGGTCCGAGCACGGCGGTGCGGCGTTCTGGCTGGAGGTCCCCGGATCAGTCACGGCGACGTCCCAGGGCACTCTCAGTGGTGCTTAAGTTTGCCGCGACATGCTTGCTGACATGACGGAGCAGAACCCCCCACGCGGCAACGACGGCCGACGACACCCAGCGACTCCCGCACGACCCGGCCGATGGGTCCCACCACCGGTACGGCGAGGACGCCGGCCCCACCCCCGACCGGCCCGGGCAGTCGCCGTACTCGTCGCCGTCCGACACCGACACCACCCGGTTCGGTGGGTTCGGCTTCGCCGACCGCTCGGAGCAGGAACGGCAGGCGCGCACCCGGCCGTCCCGTCCGAGCGGCGGGGTCGTCGCCGGCATCTTGGTGGCGGCCCTCGCCGTCGGTGCACTCAGCGGCCTGGCTGGCGCCGCAGGGTTCGTCGCGGTGAAGGACCTGACCGGGGGCGGCTCCACGGGGTCGCCCTCGGCGGGACCCGCCAGCTCCTCGGTGGTCGACCGCAAGCAGGTCGCCCCGGCCGCGGACTCCGTCGAGGGTGTCGCCAAGTCGGTGCTCCCCTCGGTGGTCAAGATCAACGTGAAGGGCCAGCAGGAGCAGGGCTCCGGGTCGGGCATCATCATCAGCTCCGACGGCGAGATCCTCACCAACAACCACGTCGTCGAGGTGGCCGGCCAGGGCGGCGACATCTCGGTGAGCTTCAACGACGGCTCCGCCAAGAAGGCGACCGTGGTCGGCACCGACCCGCTGACCGATCTCGCGGTGATCAAGGCCGAGGGCGCGTCCGGCCTGCAGCCCGCCTCGATCGGCAAGTCCACCCAGGTCGACGTCGGCGAGAACGTCGTCGCGATCGGCTCCCCGTTCGGGCTCGAGGCCACCGTGACCAGTGGCATCGTCAGCGCGCTGAACCGTCCGGTCTCCGTGGGCAGCCAGTCGAGCGCAAGCGGCCAGGACACGACCTACCCCGCGATCCAGACCGACGCCGCGATCAACCCGGGCAACTCCGGCGGTCCGCTGGTCGACCTCAACGGTGACGTGATCGGCATCAACTCCTCCATCCGTACGGCGTCCAGCGGCTCCGACTCGTCCTCCGGCGGCTCGATCGGGCTGGGCTTCGCGATCCCGATCGACCAGGTGTGGCCGGTAGTCCAGCAGCTCCGCAACGGCGAGACGCCCACCCATGCACGGCTCGGCGTCTCCGTCACGGACGCCTCCAGCAACAACGGGCTGCTCACCGGCGCCGGCATCGAGCAGGTCAACAGCGGCTCGGCCGCCGAGAAGGCCGGCCTCAAGCGTGGCGACGTCGTGACCAAGGTCGACGACGACATCGTCACCGGCTCCGACTCGCTGGTCGCCACGATCCGCGGCCACCGGCCCGGCGACAAGGTGACCCTCACCATCGTCGAGGGCGGCAACCGGACCAAGACGGTCGACGTCACCCTGGACAGCGACGGGGGCTCGGCCAGCAGCTGACCCAGGCACGCCGCCCCGCCGTCGCCCTCCGAGAGGGGCCACCCGGACGTGCAACCCTCCCCCTCTCGAGGCCCCAGCGGTCTCGGGAGGGGGAGGTTGCACGTTCGACGGGCCCGGGTTCTGCCGCTCAGGCCTCCAGCCGGGGCATGACCTCTGCGGCGAAGCGCCGGAGCTGCTCGATCTCGTCGGTGACCGGCCACAGGAACATCCACTGCACGCCGGCATCACCCCACGCGACGACCTTCTTCGCCACGGCCTCAGCCGGTCCGAAGGCCAACCGCTCACGGAGCTCCTCGACGGGCCGGTGCAGGACCGGTGCCAGCCGCTCGTCGAGCACGTCGTCGGCGGCTCGCTGGTCGTCGATGTGGAACCACATCGTCGCCACCCCGTTGCCGAAGCCCGCCGGATCGCGTCCGAGCTCGACGAGCAGTTGCTGCACCTTGCCCCAGCTCTCCTCGAACTGCCGCGGCGTGATGTTGTACGCCGACGCGAGCCACCCGTCGCCCAGGCGTGCCGCTCGTCGCAGGCCGGCGTCGGACCCCCAGCTCGCGACCCACAGGGGTGGGCCGTCCGGCTGAGCAGGGAGGGGTTCGAGCGGCCCCTCGACGCCGTAGAAGAAACCCCGGAAGGACTCGCCCCGCAGCAGCGCCCGCACGGCGACGACCGCCTCGTCGAAGCGCTGCCACCGCTCCTCGAACGGGACACCGACGCTCGCGTAGTCGCGGTCCGACGACCCGGGACCGAGTGCCGCCACGAGGCGGCCACCGGACATCACGTCCAGCCCGGCCAGCACCTTCGCCAGTGCGACCGGTCCGCGAACCACCGGGTTCGCCACCGTGGTGAACAGCCCGGCGCTGCCGGAGCAGGACACCACCGCCGCCAGGGCGGTGGGGCCGTCCAGCCACGGCACCCCGAACACCATGTGGTCGTTGGCCGAGACGGCGTCGAAGCCGAGCGCGGTCGCGGTCTCGACGTACTCCACCAGGTGGTCGACGGCGAACCGTTGACCGCCGAAGTCCAGGAGGGGCAGGTGGACACCGAACCGCACCTCGTCAGTCCACCACGCCGTCGCGAGCCGGCCAACACCCTCGTGCGGCACGCCCTCGGTGGGTCCTCGCGGCGCCGGTGGACGGGGCCGGTCCAGACACCGGGTGAACCCGCCCTGCGCCGGCCTCGTGTGAACGGGCGTGCGCAGCGGACGCCAGACGGGCACGCTGCCCGAACCCCAGGAGGTGTCATGGTGTCTCACTCACTCTCACGTTGGCTGGTGGCGACCGGGGGCTTCGTCGCCGTCGGGACGGCCGCGGCTTCGCTCGCCCTGCTCCCGGCGCAGGCGGGGAGTACCGCGCCGCGCAACAGCTTCCGGGAGGTGAAGCTGGTCTCTGACCTCCCCGGACGGGCGAGGACCACCGACCACAGGCTCGTCAACCCCTGGGGCCTGGCGGCGACGCGCACCAGTCCGCTGTGGGTGGCCAACAACGGCACCAGCACCTCGACGCTCTACCAGGGCGCCCACGGGATGAAGCGGTTCGCGAAGGTGCCGTTGAACGTGCGGATCCCCGGCGGCGGTGACCCGACGGGCGTGATGTTCAACCCGACCGGGAGGTTCCGGCTCTCGACCGGCGGGAAGACCGGTCCGGCGCTCTTCGTCTTCGCCGGTGAGAACGGTGACCTCTCGGCCTGGAACAAGTCGGGCAATGCCGCCCGGGCGGTGCTGGTGGCGCACACCCGGAACGCCGTCTACAAGGGTCTGACCAGGGTCACCGTAGGAGGCAGGCCGCGCCTGCTCGTGGCCAACTTCCACGCCGACCGCATCGACGTGTTCAACCAGCACTTCACCCGCGTCCCCATGCGCCACGCGTTCAGCAGCAAGGGCATCCCCCGCGGCTACGCCCCGTTCAACGTCGCCGACCTGCACGGCCGGGTGTACGTGACCTACGCCAAGCGGGACGCGACCGGGCACGACGACGTCGCCGGCCGTGGCAACGGGTTCCTCAAGGTGTTCGACCAGCGCGGCCGCTCCCTCGGCTCGCTGGTGCGCCGCGGCGTGCTGAACGCACCGTGGGGCCTGGCGATCGCGCCCCGGGGCTTCGGGCCCTTCGCCGGGAAGCTGCTCGTCGGCAACTTCGGCGACGGCCGGATCCACGTGGTGGACCAGCGCCACGCCCGCGTGGTCGCGACGCTTCGTGACGGGAGGAACAAGCCGATCGCGATCGACGGCCTGTGGGCGCTCCTGCCGGGCAACGGGACCGCCGGGAAGAGGTCCGACGTGTGGTTCAGCGCCGGTCCGGTCGACGAGTCGCACGGCCTGCTCGGTTTCCTGCGCCACCGCTGACGATCAGCGGAGAGGATCTGCCGCGGCCCGTGCGATGCACGCGGCACACCGTGAGGGAGCGGTGTGCAGCGTCAGTCCGCGGGCCGGAGCAGGTCGAGCACCAGGTCGTGGATCAGGTCGTAGCCGTGCTCGGTCAGGATCGACTCGGCGTGGAACTGGATGCCGCGGTAGTGCGGCCCCTCCAGGAGGTGTACGTCGCCGGTGACCGGGTCCGCGCGGACCGAGACGCCCTCGGGCAGCTCGCCGTGCACCCGCCCGACGAACGTGTTGTAGAAGCCGACGTTCTCCACCCGGCCGCCCAGGTCCACCCGCGACTGGGTGCCCTGGAAGACGATGTCCTTGAAGGCCAGGTCGATGCCCAGCCGGTCGCACAGCACCTGATGGCCCAGGCAGACCGCCAGGAACGGCTGCCGCCGCTCGAGCAGCCCGTCGACCGCGGCCCGGAACGCGGCGATCTTCGGGTGGTCAGCGTCGCGCGGATCCCCGGGGCCGGGGCCGACGACGACCAGGTCGTAGCCCTCGAGCGCGTCGGGCGTGAGGTCCTGGTGGCGGACGACGGCGCTGGTCATGCCCATCACGGCGAGCACGTGCCGCAGCATGTTCACGAAGTCGTCCTCGCCGTCGAGGATCACCGCCGACCTGCCCTTCAGCTCGGGCGCCGGTGTGGAGCCGCCCTGGTCGGTGAGCCAGAACCTGCTGAGCCGCTGGTTGCGGCTGCCCAGGGCGATGACGACGTCCTCGTCGCGGGTCAGCTCGTCGAGCCCCTCGGCCGCCGCGGTCGGCTGCTCGACCAGGCCGAACGCCGCGAGGATGCCGCCGGCCTTGGCGTGCGTCTCCGCGACCTCGTAGGCGGCCACCGAGTCGCGCACCAGGGTGGCGCCCGCGGTGACCTTGAGCCGGCCGTCGACACTCACGTCCGCGGTCCGGATCACGATCGGGGAGTCCGCCGTCGGGCGGCCGGACCGGTCCCGGCCCAGCAGCGCGAGGGCGGCACCGTAGTAGCCCCGGCCCTCGGTCTCGTACTTCTTGATCAGCCGGCAGGCGTTCTCGACCGGTGAGCCGGTGACGGTCGCGGCGTACATCGTGTCGCGGAGCACCTCGCGGACGTCCCGGTGGGTGCGGCCGGCCAGGAGGTACTCGGTGTGCACGAGATGGGTCATCGGCTTGAGGAACGGCCCGAGCACCTGGCCACCCTCGTGGCAGATGTCGCACATCATCTTCAGCTCCTCGTCGACGACCATGAAGAGCTCGTAGATCTCCTTCTCGTCGGCGAGGAACTCCAGCAGCCGCTGCTTGCGCACGGCCGCGTCGGTCAGCCCCTTGAGCCGGAACGTGCCGCTGATCGGGTTCATCCGCACGTCGTCGCCCTGCACCGAGACGTGCCGCTCGGGGCTGGCGCCGACGAGGTACCGATCGCCGGTGAAGAAGACGTAGGTCCAGTAGGCCCCGCGCTCCCGCTCGAGCAGCCGGCCGAACACGGTCAGCGCCTTGGCCGGTCCCCAGTCGTCGACCTGCGCCCGGTAGTGCCGGCCGACGACGAGGTTGGCGCCCTCCCCGTGGCCGATCTCGTCCCGGATGATGGCGTCGACGACGACGCCGTACTCCTCGTCGCTGGTGTCGAACCCGCCACGGTCGGAGAAGGTGACCTCCTCGCGCGGCAGCGCGGCGACCAGGTCGGCGAGCGGGACCTCGGCCTCGGAGTCGATGTCGATGACGGTCAGCGGGGTGCCGTCGTCGTGCGCCTCGAACCCGCGCTCGGCGACCTGCCGGAACGGGATCGCGACCAGCCGGTCGAAGCGGCGGCCGTCGGCCGGGACGCCGTCCTCCAGGGGTACGTCGACCAGCCGCTCGACCTCGCTGCGGGAGCCGCCCACGAGGGTGACCGTGCCCGAGTCACGCAGCCGGATCGCCGCCCACGCCTCGTGCCCCAGCATCGCGTCGAGCGCGGCGGTGGCACCGGTGGGGTGGGGAGCGTCCATGGCGCCGACCCTACCGACCGGCGACCGGCAGCCGGTCGCGGTCTCACCCCGGCCACCCCCTTCCCGGACCGATGTCGAGAAGGGAGGATCGGCTCCGTCCCAGGGGTGAGGGCGGCAGCCAGGCCGCCCCGGACACGAGGAGACCGCGATGCCGAAGTACCTGCTGCTCAAGCACTACACCGGTGGCCCCACGCAGCTGCCCAGCCACGCCTCGATGGAGGAGTGGACGCAGGACGAGATCACCGCGCACATGGCCTTCCAGCACGAGGTCGGCCGGCTGCTCACCGAGAGCGGCGAGCTCGTCGACGCCCAGGCGCTGAGCCCCGAGGGGGCGTGGGTCCGCTACGGCGGACCCGACGCGGCGCCGGTGGTGACCGACGGGCCGTTCCCGGAGACCAAGGAGCTGATCGCCGGCTGGTACATGATCGACGTCGAGTCGCAGGAACGCGCCTACGAGGTCGCGGCCCTGGTGTCGAAAGCCCCGGGCAAGGGCGGGGAGCCGATCCACGAGTGGCTCGAGGTGCGGCCGGTGATGGAAGACATCCCGGCCGCCCAGTGAGCACGGACCGGTGAGCGGCCGGTGGACGGCCCCGTGGACGGCCCGGTGGACCAGCAGCTGCTGCGGGAGCTCACCCCCCAGGTGCTCGGCGTCCTCGTCCGGCGCGGGAACGACCTCGCGTCGGCCGAGGACGCGGTGCAGGAGGCGCTCGTCGAGGCGCACCGGGCCTGGCCCGCGGGGCCGCCCGAAGAGCCGAAGGCCTGGCTCGTCACCGTCGCCCAGCGCCGCCTCGTCGACGCCCACCGCTCGCAGACCGCGCGCCGCCGCCGCGAGGACGCGGCCGCCCTCGAGCCCGGACCCGGCCCGACCGAGCAGGCCGACGACACGCTGCTGCTGATGTTCCTGTGCTGCCACCCGGCCCTGAGCCCGGCCTCGGCGGTCGCGCTCACGCTGCGGGCGGTCGGCGGCCTGACCACGCGTGAGATCGCGGAGGCGTTCCTGGTCCCGGAGGCGACGATGGCGCAGCGGATCTCGCGCGCCAAGCGGACCGTCTCGGGTCACACCTTCACCACGCCGGGCGACGTCGCGGTGGTGCTGCGGGTGCTCTACCTGATCTTCAACGCGGGGTACGGCGGCCGCGTCGACCTCGCGGCCGAGGCGATCCGGCTGACCCGGCTGCTCACCCGGGAGTCGGACGAGCCCGAGGTGGCCGGGCTGCTCGCCCTGATGCTGCTGCACCACGCCCGTCGTACGGCCCGGACGGACGCGCAGGGGGCGGTGGTCCCGCTCGACGAGCAGGACCGGTCGCTGTGGCGGCGCGACGAGATCGCCGAGGGGGTGGGCATCCTGACCGCCGCGCTGGCGCACGACCGGCGGGGCGAGTACCAGCTCCAGGCGGCCATCGCCGCCCTCCACGACGACGCCCCCACCGCCGCGGAGACCGACTGGCCGCAGCTGCTCGCGTGGTACGACGAGCTGGTTGCCCTGACCGGCAGCCCGATGGCGTCGTTGAGCCGGGCGGTGGTCGTCGGGGAGGTGGACGGACCGCTCGCCGGGCTCCGGGCGCTCGACGGTCTCGACGACGCGCTGCGCGAGCACTACCGCCTCGACGCCGTGCGCGCGCACCTGCACGAGCGGGCCGGCGACGTGGACCGGGCCGCCGGGCTCTACCTCCGGGCGGCACGCCGGACGACGAGCACGGCCGAGCGGGACCACCTCACCAAGCAGGCGGCCCGGCTGCGGAACGGGTGAGGCGCTCAGGTGCCGACGGTGACCATCCGCTGGGTGGCCCGGGTGAGCACCACGTAGAGCGTGGCCCGTCCGGTCACCGACTCGGCCTCGATCTCGTCGGGGGCGACCACGACGATGCCGTCGAACTCCAGGCCCTTGGTCTCCAGGCCGGTGAGCACGGCGACCCGGGCCAGGCTGCCGCCGGACGCGTCGCGGCTCAGGTGCTCCCAGCCGTCGAGCCAGGCCTGCACCTGCTCGCGCCGGGCGGCGGGTACGACGATGCCGACCGTGCCCTCGACGGCGTCGGCCAGCTCGGTGACCGCGTCCCGGGTGCCTGCGCCGAGGTCGACGACCGTCCGCTCCTCGGGGGCGATCCCGGTCTCGCGCACGGCGTTCGGCAGGTCGGCGTCCAGGCCGACGCGCTCGGCGTACTGCGCGGCGAAGTCGTAGATCTCCTTGCTGTTGCGGTAGTTCGTCGAGAGGTGGAAGGCGTGCCGGGCCTTGTCGCCGAGCGCCGCCTCCCGAGCGGTCGTCGCCTCCGCGGGCACCGGCCACGAGGACTGGGCGGGGTCACCGACCACGGTCCAGGTCGCGGTGCGGCCCCGACGGCCGACCATCCGCCACTGCATCGGGGTCAGGTCCTGGGCCTCGTCGACGAGCACGTGCGCGTAGCCGTCGTCCTCCACCCGCACGGTCGGACGCGGCCGGTTCGTGTGGTCGCGCTCGATGAACGTGGTCAGCTCCGGGACGTTCTCGTCGAACAGCTGCGCCAGCGGGTCGAGGTCGTCGTCGCGGTCGCCTCGCGGCTTCTCCGGCACGTCCCCGAGCTCGTAGCGCAGCTCGTCGAGCAGGGCGACGTCCTCGATCGACCAGTCGTCCGGGGTGGCCCGGACCTCGCGCGGCTCCCGGACCGGGCCCCACGACCGCGACAGCAGTGCCTGGTCGTCCCGGTCGAGCACGCCTTCGCCGACCCGGGAGAGCACCTCGGGGTCGCGCAGCCAGCCGAGCACGTCGGTCGCGTCCAGCGGCGGCCACCAGGCCAGCACGAAGTCGACGAAGGCCGAGGTGCCGAGCAGGGTGTCGTTGAACTCCTCGCGGCCGCGCTCCCGGCCACGTTCGCCGCGGACCTGCCGCCACATCGCGTCGAGCAGCGCCGAGGCGACCCGGGGCACCTGCCGGTTGCGCTTGCCCTGGGCCAGCAGGTGACGGCGGATCGCAGCCAGCTCACGGGGGCCGAGCACCAGGTTGTCGTCGCGGTAGAACACCCGCAGCTGTGTCGGAGCGTTGGGGACTGCCTGCCTGCCCAGCCTGCGCAGCAGCTCGGCCATCCGCGCCGCGCCCTTGACGTCGGCGACCGCGGGCTCGTCGTGCCGGAACGACCGGATGCCGTCCACGACCTCGCCCAGCGAGCGCAGGGCCACCGCGGTCTCGCCGAGGGACGGGAGCACCCGCTCGATGTAGCGCATGAACACGCCGGACGGGCCGATGATCAGCACTCCGCCGCGCTCGTAGCGGTTCCGGTCGCTGTAGAGCAGGAACGCCGCACGGTGCAGCGCGACCACTGTCTTGCCGGTGCCGGGACCGCCGGAGATCGACACCACGCCCTTGCTGGGCGCCCGGATCGCCTTGTCCTGCTCGGCCTGGATGGTGGCGACGATGGAGTGCATCGTGCGGTCGCGGGCGCGGGTGAGCTGGGCCATCAGGGCCCCCTCACCCACGACGACGAGGTCGGTGTCGACCTCGGAGTCGAGCAGGTCGTCCTCGACGGCGACGACCTTGGCCCCCGCACAGCGCAGCACCCGGCGCCGTACGACGCCCTGGGGGTCGGCGGCCGTGGCCTGGTAGAACACCGCCGCCGCCGGGGCGCGCCAGTCGATCAGCAGGGTGTCACGGTGCTCGTCGCGCAGCCCGATCCGGCCGATGTAGCGCGGCGCCTCGCCGGGGGCGGTGTCGCCGTTCAGGTCGAGCCGCCCGAAGACCAGGCCCTCATGGGCGGCGTTCAGGGTGGCGATGCGCTTGGCGGCCTGGAAGACCATCGCGTCGCGCTCGACGAGACCACCCTCGTGCCCCAGGCGGCCGCGCCCGTGCCCCTCGCGAGCGAGCTCCTCGGCGTTCTTGGTGGATCGCTCGAGCTGCTCGTAGACGCTGTCGACGAACTCCTGCTCGTGCGCGATCTCTCGCTGCGCCACGGTGTCGTGGGTGGCCTGGTCAACGGACAAGCTTCGGCTCCTGGATGCGGTCAGAACCTGGGTGAGGCTGTTCGGGCAAGTGGACAACTCTACCCCGGTCCGGACCGGGCAAGTTCACGTTTTCGCAGGACCGGCCCCGGCGGCCGCGCTGCCTTCCCGGCCGCCCCGTCCACTGCTTGTCTGCACCGGGCCGACGACATGCGCCGTTCGGCTCTCGCGAGCCGGCTCGCTCCTCTAGGCTGGCGCGGCTCCGCGCGGTGCTCGCCCGGGGCGTCACCACGACCATCCCGGGGGTTCCCATGTCATCGACGCTGCGTCGCGGCCTCGTCACTGCTCTTCTCGCGGGCCTGGTGGTGACACCGGTCGGCGCGGCGAGCGCCCGGACGCTGGCCGACTCCGACCCGCACGGCGACGTCCGGTCGTTCTCCGGCGACTCCGAGAAGTCGGTCGCCGAGCCGGCCGTCACCGACGGTGACATCGTGTCCACCCGGTTCACCCACGGGACGCACCGGGTCAGCGTCCGGATCCGGCTCGCCAACCTGCAGCGGACAGGCGCCTACCGCGCCGAGTACGTCCGCATCGTCACCAACGAGGGCCTGCGCCGCGAGGTCAGCCTCACCGCGGCGCCGGGCATGTGGCGGGGGCGGGCCGAGATGGACCGGCCCAGCGGTCGCAAGGTCCGCTGCGCGATGCGGCACGACATCGACTACGCCCACGACGTGGTCACCCTCGACTTCCCGCGCACCTGCATCAGCAGCCCGCGCTGGGTGCGGCTCGGCGTCGGCTCCCTGTGGGGCGAGGACCTGAAGAAGATCTACGTCGACGACGCGCTGATCGGCGGGGCCGTGAACCCCGACACGGTGCGGCTCTCCCCCCGGCTGAAGCGCGGCTGACCCGCCCGTCGTACGGCGCCGTCGGTGCCGGTTCGGATAACCTCCGTGCACGGCTCCGGACGGACGGGGCCACGGGGGAGGTCACCATGCCGGCGTACGTCTTCTTGACGGTCCTGCTGCTGGTCGCGCTGGCCGGGACGGTGGGCTACTTCGTGGGCCGGAGCACCGCCACCCAGCAGAGCGTCGACGCCCGGACCGTGGACGCCGTACGGCGCGAGATCACCGCCCTGCGGGCGCTGGTCGGCCGCCTCAAGGACACCGCCTGGGACCAGCGCGAGCTCGACCCCGCCCTGTCCACCATCATCATCGACGAGATCCGCGAGCACGAGAAGAAGGAGCTGGGCCAGTGAGCACCAGAGGCGCCGACCTGAACGCCGTCAAGACCGGACGCGGCGGGAAGGTGCTGCTCGTACTCGTCGTGGTGTTCGTCGTGGTGCTCGCCACGCTGATGTTCGCGCGGCCCTCGAGCGCGTCCACCGGACCCGACCAGGTCTCCTTGCACTACAAGGGTGGCGCTTTCTCCAGCAAGCGGTTCGCCGACTGCATCGAGCCGTCCAACCGGGTGTTCGACGGCCCCGGCGACTCGCACTTCGCCTACCCCGCCTCGCAGACCAACTTCGTCTTCGACGCCGACTCCGGGGGCGATGGGCAGCAGATCACGTTCGTCACCCGCGACGGCATCGAGATGACCGTCGAGGGCGTCACGAACTTCCTGCTGAACACCTCCTGCGAGCCGATCACGATCGGGAGGACGAGGTACGCCGGCGGCGCGCTGCAGCGCTTCCACGAGCTGATCGGCAACCGCTACCAGGCCTACATGACCGACGACGGGCAGCGTTCGGACGGCTGGCGGCAGATGCTCAACGTCTACATCGCCCGGCCGCTGGACACCGCGATCGACCGCGCCGGCCAGAACTACACCTACACCGAGCTCTACACCGACCCCACCAAGAAGGCCGCCTGGGAGCAGGACGTGCTCAAGCAGCTGCCCGACCTGGTCAACCGGCAGACCGACGGGGACACCGAGTTCTTCCAGAACTTCGCGATCACCCTGCAGAAGCCCGAGCCGCCGCAGGCCATCAAGGACGCGCTGGTCAAGCAGCAGGAGGCCGTCGCGAAGGCGAAGGCGGCCGAGGCCGAGGCGGCTGCGCGGGAGGCAGCGGCCGAGGCGCAGATCGCCGTCGAGCGGGCCGAGGCGGCCAAGATCAACGAGCGGATCAAGGTGCTCGGCCGCGACGGCTACCTGCGCCAGTACGCCGTCGACCACGGGCTGAACCCCTACCAGCCCTCGACCGGCAGCCTGATCACCGACGGCCAGCAGTAGCCCGGTCCCGCCCGGCGCCGGACCTGTGGCAGGGCTGCGGCCGGGGACGGCCCGTCGCCGGGCCTGCCGGCTAGGGCTGCGGCCACCGGTAGACCGCGAGACCGAGCCGGGTGGACAGGTCGGGCCGGGTCGCCCGCACCACCACCAGGTGCGGACGCTTCGCGGAGATCAGCAGCCCGGACTCGAACGAGCCCGCGGCGCCGCGGCTGACCACCTGCCCGTCGACGCTGACCACGATGTTGCCCGACAGGTTCGTCGGGCTGACCCAGGCCAGCGCCTGCGGCTGACGGTCCGCGGCGACCGCGACCCGCAGCAGCTCCCGTCCCGCGGGCGAGGCCTCGCTGCGGAAGTACGCGTAGTCGACGTCGTTCACGCGCAGCGTGGGCGGCAGCTGCCGGCCGAGGAGCCGCGGGGGCAGCTGCACCAGGTTCTCCGAGCTCCTGCTGGGCAGCACCGGCAGTGGCAGCGTTCCGGTCGTGCCGGTCGGGCGGACGAGGACCATCGCGGCCACCGTCGCCACCGACGCCAGGCTCACGCTGAGGGCGACCGACGCCCGGTGCCGTCTACGGACCACCGCCACCCGCCGGTCCACCGCGGCGAGCCGTTCCTGTGCGGCGAGGCCGTCGACCCGGTCGGCCTGCTCGGCCAGGGCTCCCCGGAGCTCGTCGATCCTCATGCCGTCTCCCAGGTCTCGTGGGACTTCGGGTCGTCGGGGGGACGCTGCCCCGGCACCAGGGCGGGGTCCACCCGGAGCTTGGCGAGCGCCTTGGAGGTCTGGCTCTTCACGGTGCCGGCCGAGCAGCCGAGCACCTCGGCGGTGTCCCCCTCGGACAGGTCGTCGAAGTAGCGCAGCACCACGACGGCGCGCTGGCGACGCGGCAGGCGGCCCAGCGCGACCCACAGGTCGTGCGTCATGGCGAAGCCGGCGTCGTCGCCCCCGGCCCGCTCCGGCAGCTCCTCGGCGGGCTGCTCCGCCCGCCACCGGCGCCGCCACCAGGTGGCGTAGGTGTTGACCAGGATCCGGCGTACGTAGGGCTCCGGCTGGGCGTCCAGCCGGTTCCAGGCGAACCACGCCTTGGCGAGCGCGGTCTGCAGCAGGTCCTCGGCCAGGGCCCGGTCCCGGGTGAGCAGGAACGCGGTGCGCAGCAGCCGGTCGGAGCACACGACGACGAACTCCTCGAAGTCGGGGCGCGAGTTCCCTCGGGTACTCATCGGCGTGCTCCGCTCGATGACGTGGGCGCGGCGGTCCGTGCCCGGGTCGATGCTGGCTCTCACACCAGCATCTACCACCTGGACCCCGTCTCCGGTTGCCCCTCCCCGCGACCCGGGTCCCGAGCCCCTGGCGACCCGTCACCTACTCGGCACTTTCACCGGCGTGTCGCACAGCAGGTGACGGGTCGGTCCGGCGCTATTTCTTCCGGTTGAGGAACGCCAGCATCGCGGCCTTGGCCTCCTCGGACCCGAACAGCCGGGCGGAGAGCCGGGCCAGGTCGGCGCCCTGCGCGTCGATCCGCTCCACCAGCGGACGGCCGAGCAGCAGCTTGGTCTCCCGCAGCCCCTGCGGGGTGCCCTTGGCCAGCGACGCGCAGATCTCGTCGACCTCGATGTTGAGCTCGTCCTCCGCGACGGCCCGGGTCACCAGGCCCATCCGCTCGGCGTCGCGGCCCGTGAAGACCTCACCGGTCAGGAACGTCAGCGCCGCCGAGCGGTCCGTCATCCGCGGCAGCACGGACAGCGAGATCGCCGCCGGGGTCAGGCCGAGCCGCACCTCGGTGAACGCGTACGTCGCGTCGAACGCGCTGACCGCGATGTCGCAGGCCGCGACGATGCCGATGCCCCCGGCGCGCACGTTGCCGTGCACCCGGGCGACGACCGGTTTGGCCAGCGTGGCGATCCGGCGCTGCAGCTCGACGAGCACCCCGGCGGCCTTCTCCATGCCCTCCGCGCGAGCCTCGGACAGGTCGGCGCCGGAGCAGAACGTCCGGCCCTCGGCCCGGACCAGCACGACCTTGACGTCGTCGTCGCGCTCGGCGCGGGCGAGTCCGTCGTACAGCTCGGTGACCAGCTGCCGGGACAGCGCGTTGCGGTTGTGCTGGCTGTTCAGCACCAGCGAGGCGACGTGGTCGTCGACCCGGTAGTGCACCAGCTCGGTGGGCTGCTCGGTGTCGGTCACGGCGTACTCCTGTGGTCGGGTGACCCGTCAGCAGCTGCGCGACACGCCGGTGAGAGTGCCGAGTAGGTGCCGGGTCGGCGGTCAGTAGGACTTGGGCAGGCCCAGAGTGTAGGAGCCGACGAAGTTCAGGATCATCTCGCGGCTGACCGGGGCGATCCGGGTGGCGCGGGCGGCGACGAGCAGGCCGGCCATGCCGTACTCCGCGGTGATGCCGTTGCCGCCGTGCACCTGTACGGCGCGGTCGGCGGCGTCGCACGCGGCCTCGGCGGAGGCGTACTTCGCCATGTTGGCGGCCTCGCCGGCGCCCATGTCGTCACCTGAGTCGTAGAGCGCGGCGGCCTTCTGGGTCATCAACCGGGCCAGCTCGATCTCGATCTTGCTCTGCGCGAGCGGGTGCGCGACGGCCTGGTGCGAGCCGATCGGGGCGTCGAAGACCTCCCGGCCCTTGACGTACTCGGTGGCCTTGCCGAGGGCGAACCGGGCCAGGCCGGTGGCGAACGACGCGGCCATGATCCGCTCCGGGTTCAGGCCCGCGAACAGCTGCATGATCCCGGCGTCCTCGTCGCCGACCAGGGCGTCCGCGGGCAGCCGGACGTCGTCGATGAACACCGTGAACTGCTTCTCGGGGCTGACGATCTCCATGTCGATCGGCTGGAACTCGAAGCCCTCGGCGTCGGTCGGCACCACGAACAGGCAGGGCTTCAGCTTGCCGGTCCGGGCGTCCTCGGCGCGGGCCACCACCAGCACCGCGCCGGCCTCGTCGACCCCGGAGATGTAGATCTTGCGGCCGTTGAGCACCCACCCGTCCTCGGTGCGACGGGCCGTGGTGGTGATCTTGTGCGAGTTCGAGCCGGCGTCCGGCTCGGTGATCGCGAACGCCATGGTCAGGGTGCCGTCGGCGATGCTCGGCAGCCACCGCTGCTTCTGCTCCTCGGTGCCGAACCGGTTGATCACGGTGCCGCAGATGGCCGGCGACACGATCATCATCAGCAGCGGGCAGCCCTGTGCGG
This sequence comes from uncultured Actinomycetota bacterium, assembly GCA_963810035.1. Taxonomy (GTDB): domain Bacteria; phylum Actinomycetota; class Actinomycetes; order Propionibacteriales; family Nocardioidaceae; genus Nocardioides_B. Next base: position 322,136 of record CAWEMA010000013.1, on the reverse strand, counting down.
CGAGCTCCTCGCACACCGCCGCCAGGTCGCCGATGCCGCCGCCACCGCCGCCGTACTCCTCGGGCAGTGCGACGCCGAGGTAGCCGTGCTTGCCCATGTCGAGCCACAGGTCGGTCGTCTTGCCGCCGGTGCGGGCCTGCTTGACGAAGAACTCGCGGCCGTAGCCGGCGGCCAGCTTGGACACCTCGCGGCGCAGGCTGCGACGCTCGTCGGTCTCGGTGAAAGCAACCTCGCTCATGCGGACTCTCCTTCTGCTGGGTCGTCGTCGGGGGTCGTGCCTGTCGAGACCACGGCCAGTACGGCGCCGGCCGCGACCTGCACCCCGACCGTCGCGGGCAGGTCGGTGACCGTCCCGTCGTGCGGGGCGGTGATCGTGTGCTGCATCTTCATCGCCTCGAGCACCAGCACCGGTGCCCCGGCGGTGACGGCCTGCCCGGTCTCGACGTGCAGGCGTACGACGGACCCGGGCATCGGCGCGAGCAGCGACCCGCTCGCGACCTGGTCGGCCGGGTCCACGAAGCGCGGTCGCCGGACCAGGGACACGTGTCCCGTCGACGACTCCACGTCCACGCGGTCGCCGGCGACGTACACCTCGACCCGCCTCGTCAGCGAGCGCCCGGTCCCCGAGCCGGCAGCCTGGTGCACGGTCAGGGCCGCGCAGGACCCGGACACGTCGGCGGGGAGCTCGGCGGTCAGGGTGCCGTCGGCGGACCGGAAGCCGTCCCGGCCGCCGTACCACTCCGCGACGACCTCCTCGCCGTCCACGTCGAAGGCCGCGCGCTGCGGCCGGGAGACGACGTTGCGCCAGCCGGCCGGGACGCGGGGCTGTACGGCGCGCGCCGCCCGCTCCCGCTCGGCGAGCACGACCGCCGCGGCGAAGGCGGCGACGCGGAGCGCGGCGGCGTCGGGGGCCCGCGGGGACCGGGCCGCGAGCTCGTGCCGCTCCAGGAAGTCCGTGGACAGCCCGCCGTCGGGCGCGCCGACCAACGCCTCGTGGCGCAGCACCTCGACGAGCAGGTCGCGGTTGGTGCGCACCCCGTGGATCTGCGCGCGCTCGAGCGCCGCCGCGAGCCGGCGCAGCGCCTCGTCCCGGGTCGGTGCCCAGGCGACCACCTTGGCGAGCATCGCGTCGTAGTGCGTGCCGACCTCGTCGCCGGCCTCGAAGCCGCTGTCCACCCGGAGCCCGTAGGACACGGGCCGCGCGAACTGCGCGTCACAGGGGATGTCCAAGCGGGTGAGCCGCCCGCTCTGCGGCTGCCAGCCGTGGGCGGGGTCCTCGGCGTAGAGCCGGACCTCGACGGCGTGGCCCTCCTCGCCGACGCCGACCGCCAGGTGGGTGGCCTCCTCCTCCGCGGCGGCGAGCTGCAGCCGGACCAGGTCCACCCCCGTCACGCACTCGGTGACCGGGTGCTCGACCTGGAGGCGGGTGTTCATCTCCAGGAACCAGAACCGCTCGGTCTGCTCGTCGTAGAGGAACTCCACCGTGCCGACGCCGACGTAGCCGATGGCGTGGCCGGCCGCCCGCGCTGCGGCGTACATCGCGTGCAGGGTGTCCTGGGGGACGCCCGGCGGCGGCGCCTCCTCGACGACCTTCTGGTGCCGGCGCTGCACCGAGCAGTCACGGGCACCGAGCACCGAGACGTTGGTGCCGTGGTGATCGCCCCAGACCTGCACCTCGACGTGCCGGCCGGTCGCGACGTACGGCTCGCAGAACACCGTCGCGTCGCCGAACGCCGAGGCCGCCTCCGCGGACGCCTGCTCGACGGCTCGGGCCACCTCGTCGAGGGTGCGGACCACGCGCATGCCGCGACCGCCACCGCCGGCGGACGCCTTGACCAGCAGCGGCAGGTCGTCCTCGGTGACCGCGGCCGGGGTGAGCTCCGGGAGCACCGGCACCCCCGCGTCGGCCATCAGCTTCTTGGCCGCGACCTTGGAGGCCATCTGCTCCATCGACTCCGGCGTCGGCCCGACCCAGGTCAGCCCGGCGTCGATGACCTGGCGGGCGAAGTCGGCGTTCTCGGAGAGGAACCCGTAGCCGGGGTGTACGGCGTCCGCGCCCACGTCGAGCGCGGCCTGCACGACCAGGTCGCCCCGCAGGTAGGTCTGGGCCGGCGTGCTTCCGGGCAGCCGCACCGCGACGTCGGCCTCCCGCACGAACGGCAGGGCGGCGTCCGCGTCGGAGTGCACCGCGACCGTCTCGATGCCGAGGTCGCGGCAGGTCCGGAACACCCGGCGGGCGATCTCGCCGCGGTTGGCGACGAGCAGCTTGGTGATTCTCATGTCACATCCTGAAGACGCCGAAGCTCATCGTGCCCTCGATGGGGCCGTTCTCGATCACGGACAGGCAGATGCCGAGCACGGTCCGGGTGTCCCGCGGGTCGATCACCCCGTCGTCGTACACCATCCCGGACAGGAAGAACGGCAGCGACTGCTCCTCCACGGACTGCTCGACGTAGGCCCGCATCCCGGCGTCGGCCTCCTCGTCGTACGGCTTGCCCTTCGCCTCGGAGGCGGCCCGCGCCACGATCGACAGCACGCCGGCGAGCTGCGCGGGCCCCATCACCGCGGACTTCGCGGACGGCCAGGTGAACAGGAACCGCGGGTCGTAGGCCCGCCCGCACATGCCGTAGTTCCCGGCGCCGTAGGACGCGCCCATCATGATCGAGATGTGCGGCACGGTCGAGTTGCTGACCGCGTTGATCATCATGGCGCCGTGCTTGATGATGCCGCCCTGCTCGTACTCCGCGCCGACCATGTAGCCGGTGGTGTTGTGCAGGAACAGCAGGGGTACGTCGATCTGGTTCGCGAGCTGGATGAACTGCGCCGCCTTCTGGCTCTCCTCGGAGAACAGCACGCCCTGCGCGTTGGCCAGGATGCCGATCTGGCGGCCGTGCACCTTCGCCCAGCCGGTGACCAGCGAGGGGCCGTAGAGCGGCTTGAACTCGTCGAAGGCGACCTCGTTGGACGCGGACACGCCGTCGCAGATCCGGGCGACCACCTCGCGCGGGTCGAACGGCTCCTTGAGGTCCTCGGGGATCAGGTCGAGCAGCTCCTCGACGTCCGCGTCCGGCTCGGCGTACGCACCCGTCGGGGCGGGCACCGCCTTGCGGTGGTTGAGCCGCGCGACGATCCGCCGGCCGATCCGGATCGCGTCGTACTCGTCGACGGCGAGGTAGTCCGCCAGCCCGGAGGTCCGGGCGTGCATCTCGGCGCCGCCGAGCGACTCGTCGTCGGACTCCTCGCCGGTTGCCATCTTGACCAGGGGCGGGCCACCGAGGAACACCTTGGCCTGCTCCTTGACCATCACGACGTAGTCGCTCATGCCCGGGACGTAGGCGCCGCCCGCGGTGCTGTTGCCGAACACCAGCGCGATCGTGGGGGTGCGGGCGGCGCTGGCCTTGGTGAGACCGCGGAACAGGTCGCCGCCGGGGATGAAGATCTCCTTCTGCGTGGGCAGGTCGGCGCCGCCGGACTCGACGAGGTTCACCGTCGGCAGCCGGTTCTCGCGGGCGACCTGCGCCGCGCGGAACAGCTTCTTCACCGTCCACGGGTTGCTCGCGCCACCGCGCACGGTCGGGTCGTTGGCGATCACCATGCACTCGACGCCCTCGACGACGCCGATGCCGGTGACCACGGACGCGCCGACCGCGAAGTCGCTTCCCCATCCGGCCAGCGGGGACAGCTCCAAGAACGCCGAGCCCTCGTCGACGAGCAGCTCGATGCGCTCACGGGCGAGCAGCTTGCCGCGGGCGTGGTGCCGATCGACGTACTTCTCGCCACCACCCGCCACCGCCTTCGCGTGCTCGGCGTCGAGCGCGGCGATCTTGTCCAACATCGCCTCCCGCCGACCCGTCACCGACTTGGCACTTTCACCGGCATGTCCCGCAGTCAGTGACGGGTCGGGGGCGGTGGCGCCGGGGTGGGCGGTCATCGCGCGTACCCCAGCAACTTCGCGTTCAGGTCGTCGAGCACCTCGGTGGCTCCTCCTCCGATGCCGAGGATCCGGGCGTCGCGGTAGTGCCGCTCCACCTCGGTCCCGTGCAGGTATCCGGTGCCGCCGTGCAGCTGCACCGCCTGGTCGCAGACGTACGCCGCCGTCTCGACCGCCGTCGCCTTGGCGTGCAGCGCCTCGACGAGCGGGTTCTCCCCGGCGACGAACCGCTGGGCCACCGCCCGCGTGTAGGTCCGGGCCACGTCGACGCGCCGGTGCATCTCGACGAGCCGGTGCTGCACGACCTGGTTCGAGCTCAGCGGCCGGCCGAACGTCTCGCGCTCCCCGCAGTACGCCGCGGTCAGCGCCAGGGCCCGGGCCGCGATGCCGTACCCGTGCGCCGCCAGAGCCAGCCGCTCGGTGACGAACGCCTGCGCGATCTGCACGAAGCCGGTGTTCTCCGCGCCGATCAGGTTGGCCGCCGGGACCCGGACGTCCGCGAACCCGAGCTCGGCGGTGTCCGAGCAGTGCCAGCCCATCTTCGACAGCGACCGGTCGACGGTGAAGCCGGGTGCACCCCGCTCCACCACCAGCAGGCTGATCCCGCGGTGGCCGGGGCCGCCGGTGCGTACGGCGGTCGTCACGAAGTCCGCGCGGACCCCGGAGGTGATGAACGTCTTGGCCCCGTTGACGACGTACTCGTCCCCGTCCCGGCGGGCGGTGGTGCGGAGGTTCGCCACGTCCGACCCACCCCCGGGCTCGGTGATCGCCAGCGACCCGATGGTCTCGCCGGCCAGGGTGGGTCGCACGAACCGGTCCACGAGGTCGGCGTTCCCGGACGCGACGATGTGCGGCAGCGCGATGCCGCTGGTGAACAGCGCCGCGAGCAACCCGGACGACGCCCCGGCCTCGGTGAACGCCTCGGTCACCGCCAGCGCGTCGAGGAACGTCCCGCCGGCACCACCGAGCGACTCCTCGACGCCGAGCCCGAGGAAGCCGAGCTTCGCCGCCCGCACGTGCAGGTCGCGCGGCACCGAGCCCGCGTCCTCCCACTCCTGCAGGTGCGGCAGCACCTCGGCCCGCACGAACGCCTGTGCCGACTCCATCAGGGCGACCTGCTCGTCGCTCCAGAAACCGTTCACAGCAGCACCTCCGGGACATCCACGTGCCGCGAGCGCAGCCACTCGCCGAGCGCCTTGGCCTGCGGGTCGAAGCGGCTCGACGCGGCGACGCCCTCGCCCAGCAGCCCGTGCAGCAGCACGTTCACCCCACCCAGGTTGGGCAGCGCGAACACCTCGACCTCCAGGTCGGCCGCCTCGGGAAGCAGCTCCCTGACCCGGTCCGGCGTCAGCAGGTCCAGCAGCCACCCGACCCGGTCCGGCCGGTCCGCCGCGTCCTTGGCCCACACCCCGATGTTCGCGTCCCCGCCCTTGTCGCCGGACCGGGCGTGCGCGACGTGTCCGAGCGGTACCCGCCGGGTCGGCCCGTCGACCGGTCGACCCGTCACGAACTGTGCGACACGCCGGTCATCCCGCCAAGTAGGTGACGGGTCGGCGGGAGGGGGGACGGTGAGCGTGGTGCCGTCGTGCAGGACGACCTGCTCGGTGACGTGCACCCGGTCGACGTACGCCGCCCGGTAGACGCCGTACGGCGTGGCGGGGGCGGGCGGGCCGGTGAGGGTGAAGCCCGGGTACGACGCCAGCGCGAGCTCCACGAGCGGGGCGGTGAACGCCTTGCCGACCTTGGCCTGGTCCGGGTCGCGCACCGAGACGCGCAGCAGGCAGGACGCGGCCTCCTCCGTGTCGGCGTCCTCGTGGTCGGTGCGGGCCAGCGACCACTCGACGACGGCCGGCGGGTCGGCGGCCAGCGCGGAGGACACCTGGTCGCGGACCCACCCGGCCTTCTCCTCGATGTCCAGGCCGACCAGCACCAGCTCCGCCTGGTTGCGGAACCCGCCGAGCTCGTTGAGGCAGACCTTCAGCGTCTCGGGCGGCGGGGCGCCCCGCACCCCGCAGATGCGCACCCGGTCCGGGCCGTCGGGGGTGAGGGTGACCGTGTCCAGCCGGGTGGAGACGTCCGGGCCGAGGTAGGTCGGGGACTGGATCTCGTAGACCAGCTGCGCGGTGACCGTGTCCACGCTGACCGACCCGCCGGTGCCGTCGTGCTTGGTGATGACGCACGAGCCGTCCGCGCCGATCTCGGCGAGCGGGAAGCCCAGCGGACGGGGGTCGGGGGTGAACCCGGAGAAGTTCCCGCCAGTGGCCTGCGCCCCGCACTCGATGACGTGTCCGGCGACCACGGCGCCGGCCAGCTCGTCGTACGACGTCCGGTCCCAGCCGAACCGCGCGACGGCCGGCCCGACCACGACGGAGGCGTCGGTGACCCGGCCGGTGACCACGATGTCGGCGCCCCGGGTGAGGGCGGCCGCGATGCCGAAGCCGCCGAGGTAGGCGTTGGCGGTCAGCGGCCTCCCGCCGAGCCCGAGGTCAGCGGATCGGTCGATCAGGTTGTCGCCCTGCACGTGCGCGACGTGCGGTGACAGCCCGAGCCCGGCCGCGACCTCACGGAGCCGCTCGGCGAGCCCCGCGGGGTTCAGCCCGCCGGCGTTGGCGACGATCTTCACGCCGCCCTCCAGCGCGAGCCCCAGGCAGTCCTCGACCTGCCGGACGAACGTGCGGGCGTACCCCAGCGACGGGTCCTTCATCTGGTCGCGCCCGAGGATCAGCATGGTCAGCTCGGCGAGGTAGTCCCCGGTGAGCACGTCCAGTTGCCCCCCGAGCAGCATCTCGCGCATGGCGGAGAGCCGGTCACCGTAGAAACCGCTGCAGTTGCCGACCCGCAGGACGTCAGACACGCGCACCCCTGCCCGGACCGGGCGGGCCCGCGAACGCCTGCGCGAGCTCCAGCCACTGCCGCGCGTCGTCCCCGGTCGCGGTGAGGTCGGCGTCCGCCGGGTGCAGCCGCTGGGTGACCACGAGCGCGAAGTCGTACGCCGACCCGGTGACCGTCTGGGCGGCGCCGTCCGGCCCGAACACCAGCTCCTCGCCCCCGGGCAGCGTGAGCGACACCCGGAACTCCTCGGCCGGTGGCTCCGCGCCGCGGTTGCGGAAGGCGAAGTCCCGGGTCCGCACGCCGAGGTGCACCACGTGCCGGACCCGGTCGGCGGCCGGCAGCTGGACCCCGAGCGCCTGCGCCACGTCGCGGGCGTGCGCCCAGGTCTCCATGAACCGCGCGGTGGCCATCGAGGTGGCGCTCATCGGCGGGCCGTACCACGGGATCCGGGTGCCTTCGGGAAGACCGTTCAGCGTCCCGGCGAGCGCGGCCCGGGCGGCGCGCCAGCGGGCGAGCAGCTCGGCCGGCGGCACCGCCGCGCCACGGGCGGCCTCCTCGTCGACGAAGCCGTCGGGGTTCGCGACGGCCTGCAGGACGGTCGCGTCCCAGGCCTCCCGGTCGGTGGCGGCGAGCACCGCGGTCTCGTCGGTCCAGGCCAGGTGCGCCACCTGGTGCGCGACGTCCCAACCGGCGGCGGGCGTCGGGGTGCGCCAGCCGGCCTCGGTGCTGTCGGGCAGACCCACGACCAGGTCCTCGAGCTGGTCGCCCTCGGCCGCCAGGTCGGCGAGTACGTCGTCGAGCCGGCTCATCGGTGCGCCTCGGGATCGCTCGTCTGCGGTGGGGCGGGGATGCCTCCTACGGCCGGCACGGCGGAGTCGAGGACCTCGGCCCACCGGTCGAGGATCCGCTTGCGGCGGGCGGCGTCGTCGGTCAGCGTGTTCGCCAGGCCGAGGCCGCGCACCAGGTCGAGGGTGGCCTGCACCAGCTCGCGCACGCCGGCCCGGGACTGGTCGAAGCCGAGCAGCTCGACGGTCGAGCGGTGCGTCTCGCGGCCGATCCGCTGCTCGAGCGGCCCGACCGCCTCCCGCAGGGCCTCGTCGGTGCGGGCCGCGACCCACAGCTCGAGGGCCGCGGAGAACACCGGCCCGGTGAAGTGCACCGCGAGCATCTCCAGGACGGCGCGGGTGCGGCGGGGGCCGGTGGGCAGCTCGGCCGCGGCGGCCTGGAGCTCCTGGCGCCGGGCGTCGCTGAGGTGCTCGACGGCCGCGAGGACGAGCGCGGTCTTGGTCGGGAAGTGGTGCAGCTGCGCCCCGCGGCTCACCCCGGCCCGCTGCGAGACCAGCGTTGTCGACGTACCGCTCCAGCCGAACTCGACCAGGCACTCGACCGTCGCGTCGAGCAGCCGCTGGCGCATGGCGCGGGTGCGCTCCTCCTGCGGCACGCGGGCGGTCATCGACACGCGGCCATCCTGGGCCCGCGACAAACAAACAGTCAAGCCTGACTTTTCCTGCCTGAGACGCCCGGCCCGACGGCTGGCGACCCGGCGGGAGGTGCGCGACGATGGGCGCATGTTCCGGGCCGCGACCACCGACGACCTGCCGGCCCTCCTGGACCTCGAGCGCACCGCCAGCCTCGCCGGCCTCGGCCACGTCTTCCCGCCCGAGCGGTACCCGTTCCCCGACGACGACGTGCTGGCCCGGTGGGCGCTCGTGCTCGACGAGCCCGACGTCGAGGTCCTGGTCCGCGACGCCGCCCCGGACGGTGGCGGCGGCATCGACCTGCTCGCCGCCTACGACCGACGCTCGCTGCGGCACCTCGCCGTCCACCCCGACCACTGGGGCAGCGGGCTCGCCACCACCGCGATCGAGACCGTGCTGCGCACCATGGACGAGCGGGGTACGACGGTCGCGGAGCTGTGGTGCCTGGAGGAGAACCGCCGGGCCCGCCGGCTCTACGCGTACCTCGGCTGGCGGGAGACCACCGACCGCCGGCCGGCACCCTGGCCGCCGCACCCGACCGAGATGCGCTACACGCGGCTGATCCCCCAGTCGGACCGCTGACCGTGCCCGTCGAGTGCGAGCGGTTCATCGCCCAGGGCTCCCCGCAGGGCCGATGGGTGCTGACCGCGGCCGTGCTCGGCTCCGGGATGGCGATGCTCGACGGCACGGTGGTCAACATCGCGCTGCGCAGCATCGGCGACGACCTCGGCGCCTCGATCGCCCAGCTGCAGTGGGTGGTGAACGCCTACCTGCTCGCGCTCGCGTCGCTGATCCTGGTCGGCGGGTCGCTCGGCGACCACCTCGGCCGCAAGCGGGTGTTCATGGTGGGCGTCACCTGGTTCGCCCTGGCGTCGGCACTGTGCGGGGTCGCACAGTCCCCCGGCCAGCTGATCGCGGCCCGGCTGCTGCAGGGCGTCGGCGCCGCGCTGCTCACACCCGGCAGCCTGGCGATGATCCAGGGCTCGTTCCGGCCCGCCGACCGGGGCCGGGTGATCGGCCAGTGGGCCGGGCTCGGCGGCATCGCCGCGGCGATCGGTCCGCTGCTCGGCGGCTGGATCATCGCGAACGCGAGCTGGCGCTGGATCTTCCTGATCAACGTCCCGGTCGCGGTCGCGGTGCTGCTGGTGGCCGCCCGGCACGTCCCGGAGTCCCGTGACCCGCAGGCGGCGCGCAGCTTCGACGTGCTCGGCGCCGCCCTCGGCGTCCTGGGACTGGGCGGGGCGACGTACGCGCTGATCGAGTCCGGCTCGGCCCCCACGGCGTACGTCGTCGCCGCGGCCGTGCTCGGCGTGGCCGGCCTGGTGCTGTTCGTGGTCTACGAACGACGCCACGCCGACGCACTGGTGCCGATCCACCTCTTCGCGTCCCGGACGTTCTCGGTGACCAACGCACTGACCCTGCTGGTGTACGGCGCGCTCGGCTCGATGCTCTTCTTCCTGGTGCTGCAGCTGCAGGTCGTCACCGGCTGGTCCCCGCTCGCGGCCGGCCTGGCCACCGTCCCGCTGACGCTGGTGATGCTGCTGCTGTCCTCGCGGTCCGGCGCGCTCGCCGCCCGGATCGGCCCGCGGCTGCCGCTCACGGTGGGGCCGGTCCTGTGCGGCGCGGGCGCGCTGATCCTGCGCCAGGTGGGTGAGGACACCGACTACTTCACCGGCGTTCTCCCAGGCGTGCTGGTGTTCTCCTGCGGACTGGTGCTGCTCGTGGCGCCGCTGACCTCGACCGTGCTCGCGGCCGCCCCGGACCGCTACGCCGGCATCGCCAGCGGCATCAACAACGCGGTCGCGCGCACCGGCTCGCTGCTCGCGGTCAGCGCCCTGCCCGCCGTGGTCGGCATCGGTGGCGAGGACTACCAGCAGCCCGCCGTCTTCGCGGCCGGCTACGCCCAGGCCCAGCTGATCTGCGCCGTCCTCCTGTTCGCCGGCGGGCTGATCAGCTTCGTCGGGCTGCCGAGCGGCGTGCCGAGCCGGGTGCCGACGCCCGTCACGCACTGACAGTCCACCGACCACAGGAACTTGACCGATACAGAACACCTGCCTACTGTATCGGTATAGAAACCAGCAGCACCCGTTCCGGAGGAGTCACCATGTTCGCCCTTCTCACCCTCGACGTGGCCCGCGACGCCGTGGCCCGGCAGTTCTGCCACGACGAGCCGGCCGAGGCCGCCCTGACGTCCGTGCCGGCCCCCCGCGTCCCCCGCACCCGGTCCGCGCTCTCCGGCGTCCTGCACCGGGCCGCCGACGCGGTCGCCCCGGCCGGCTACCGCACTGCCCAGTGACCTGCGGGCCGGTGACCGGCGGGTGACGCGTGACCGCGCCGACTACCCTGGCGGCGTGGCACGAGTGACCTTGCAGACGATCGCCGACCAGGTCGGCGTCAGCAGGATGACCGTGTCCAACGCGTTCTCGCGTCCGGACCAGCTCTCCGAGTCCATGCGGGAGCGCATCCTCGACGCGGCCAAGAAGCTCGGGTACGTCGGACCCGACCCCGCCGCACGGGCGCTGGCCCGGGGCACGACCGGAGCCGTCGGCATCCTGCTCACCTCGTCCCTGCGTTACGCGTTCGACGACGACGTGGCCACCGGGTTCCTCGGGGCGGTCGCCGGCGAGGTCGCGCCGACCGGCCTGGCCCTCACCCTGCTCACGTCCTCCGCAGTCGGCGACGTGATCCCGGCTCGCGACGTCGCGATGGACGGCGCCGTGGTCTACTCCTGCGACCCGAGCATGACCGCGGTGGACTGGCTGACCCGGCGCGGCCTGCCGATCGTGTTCGTCGACCAGGAGCCCACGGCGGGCATCACCTCGATCAACGTCGACGACCGCGGCGGCGCCCGGGCGGCCGCCCAGCACCTCGTCGACCTCGGCCACCGCGACATCGCGATCATGACCGCGGCGCTGGGCGGGGCGGTCGGCATCGTCGAGGACCCGGTGCTCGACGCCCAGCAGTCCAAGTACGTCTCCCGCGAGCGCCTGCTCGGCTACCTCGACGTGCTCGGGCCCGCGGGCATCACCCCGGTCGTGCACCGCCAGGAGCACAGCGACGACGAGGAGGCGTACGTCGCGGCGCTGGGCCTGCTCGGCTCGGACGTCCCGCCGACCGGCGTGCTCTGCTTCTCCGACGTGATCGCGCACGGCGTGGTGCGGGCCGCGGAGGAGCTCGGGCTCGAGGTGCCCCGTGACCTGTCCGTGGTCGGCTTCGACGACAGCCCGCTGGCCCGACGGCTCCGGCCGCAGCTCACCACGGTGCGCCAGGACGTCGCCGAGAAGGGCAAGACCTCGGCCGCCGAGCTCAAACGGACCATGGAGGCCCAACGCTCGGGCTCGAGGGCGCGGGCGAAGCACATCGTGCTGCCGACCGAGCTCGTGGTGCGGGACAGCACCGCGGCACCGGCTCGCGCCTGAACGTCCCGGCCCTGCCGGCCCCGCGCCCGCAGGTCCCACCGGCCTGTCTCCCCGGCCACTCGCCCGGCCTCCCCTGGTCTTCGTGCGACCAGCGCCACGCCCGACGTACCAGGGGGAACCGCATGACCGAGACACCGCAGGACCCGGCGCCGCCGTACGGCCAACCACAGCAGTGCTACGCCCAGTGGATCGCCCGGGTCGGCAGCTACGTCATCGACGCCCTGCTGCTCCGCCGGGCTACGCGATCGAACTGATCGGGTCGGCGTTCCACGACGACTTCGGCACCCCGACCGCGATCGGCCTGGTGTTCCGGCCAGCCGCTCGGTCCCGGCCTGACGTTCGTCCGGATGCTCGCGCACTTCCTGGACTCGCTGGCCTGCTACGTCGGCTGGCTGTGGCCGCTGTGGGACCCGAAGAGGCAGACGTTCGCGGACAAGATCATGAGCACGGTCGTGGTCGAGCAGCGCAAGCCCAAGGAACCCACTGCCTGACCCCGCAGAGGACGCAGTCCTGGCCCCGCCCGGGGGTCAGGCTCGTCCGAGGCGCTGGGAGACCCGCGACCGGAGGCTGCGCGGGACGGTGCCCGCCCGTTCGCGAGACGTGCGCCGCTCCCGCTCCACCTCGGCGAAGTAGGAGTGGAAGTCCACCTGGATGGTGTGCCGCTTCGACGCGACGTACCTCTTGCGCAGCCGCTCGTCGTAGATCCGGATCTGCCGGCGCATCTCGTCGTACGACGGGAGCGCACCCTGGCCGCCGATGAGGTCGGCGACCCACTCGGACTGCACCTCGGCCAGCGGCATGATCGCGCCGAGCGGCTGGATCAGGCCGACGAAGTACAGGCCGGGGTGCTCGGGGTCGACCACCCGCCGGTAGAGGTCGACGTGGTTGTCGCGGGCCGTCACGAACCGCTCGTCCAGGAACGGGAACGTCACCTTGTAGCCCGTGCAGTAGACCACCGTGTCGACCTCGACCGCGGTGCCGTCGACGAAGAACACCTTGGCGCCCTCGAAGCGGTCGATGTTCGGCCGCACGTCGATGTCGCCGTGCCCGAGCCGGGTCAGCAGGTCGTCGCTGACCGTCGGGTGCGCGTGCAGCACCGCGTGGTCCGGCTCGGGCAGCCCGTAGTCGGTGACCTTGCCCTGGGCGATCCGCAGCATCGCCGCCATCCCGAGCTGCTGCAGCCGCACCGGGCCGCGGGCCAGCGGCGAGTCGGTGAGGTGGTCGGTGGGCACGCCGAAGAGGAACTTGGGCACGATGTGCGCGCCGCGCCGCATCGCCAGGTAGGTCTCGTCCGCGACCCGGGAGGACTCGACGGCGATGTCGCTGGCCGAGTTGCCGATGCCCAGCACCAGCACCCGCTTGCCGGCGAGCCGGTCGGGCGTCCGGTAGTAGTGCGCGTGCAGCTGCTCCCCGGGGAAGGTCTCCGCGCCCGGGTAGGACGGCTCGGGCCAGCGCGGGTCCCAGTGGTGGCCGTTCGCGACGATCACGTCGGTGTAGGTGCGCACCTCCGGCTCGCCCGGCTCGCCGTACGCGTCGCTCGAGCGCAGCGTCACGGCGTACCGGTCCCCGGTGGTCGAACCGTCCCGGCTGGTCGGGCCTGTCGAGAGCGGCTCGACCTTGACCACCTCGGTGCGGAACGCGATCTTGTCGCGGAACCCGAAGTGGTCGACGTAGGAGTCGAAGTAGGCCGCGATCTGCCAGTGGCTGGGGTAGTCCGGCAGGTCGTCGGGCATCGGGAACGCGCGGTACTCCATCAGCTGCCGTGAGGTGTTGATGTGCAGCGACCGGTAGGCCGAAGACATCCCGTTGTCGTTCTGGTAGCGCCAGTTGCCGCCGAGCTGGCTGCCGACCTCGAAGCAGTCGAAGTCGATGCCTCGTGCCTGCAGCACCTGCGCTGCGGCGATGCCCGAGGACCCGGCGCCGATGATGCAGACACGCTTGTCCATGGGTTCCCTCCGTGCCGACTGCTCGTGGTGCGAGCGCGGGTGAAGGTCCCACCTTGCCAGAACTCGTTGCAGTTCGGGGCGTCCGGCGGCTCCGGTCTCGCACTAGGGTGCGGTCGTGCCCTTCCCGTCACCTCCCTGGCAGCTGCGTGCGCAGATGTGGCTCTCGCTGCTCGCCGTGCGCGACACCGGCCGCCCGGACCGTCCGCCCGGTGTGTACGGCGCCGCGTTCGTGGACTACCAGGACGGCGGCGTGCTGACCTACCACGAGCTGCTCGTCGCCCGGCTGGTCACCGACGGCCGCACCCCGCGCGTGCGGGTCACCGACATCTGGGTGGACTCGCCGGCGTCGATGGCCGGAGGCCGCGCGTTGTGGGCGATCCCCAAGCAGCTCGCCGACCTGCGGCTGCGGGAGAGCTCCCGGGGTCCGGCCTCGAGGACGGCGTTCAGCGGCACGGCCGCGGGCCAGGAGCTGGCCACCGGGGCGTTCACGTCGCTGCCCGGAGCGGCGCTGGTGCGCACGCCGTTCGCGGCCACCACGTCGCAGGAGCGCGAGGACGGCACGACGGTGGTCACCTCGCTGGCCGGCAGCGCCCGCGTCCTGCCGTGTCACGGGTCCTGGACGTTCGCCCCCGACGGACCGCTGGGTTTCCTCACCGGACATCGCCGGCTGGCGTCCTTCCGGCTGCGCGACATCCGGCTCCGCTTCGGCTGACGCGTCCCGGACCCGGCGCCGGGCCGGTGCGAGGATCGGGGCATGACGGAGGCGGGGGACGGTACGACGGGCCGGGGGATCGTCCTCGAGGTGGGCGCGCTGGTCCTGCTCACGCTCGGCTCGCTGGTGTCCTGGGTGGGCTGGGTCGGTGGCGTGCTGCTGCTGTGGACGTCGGACCGGTGGACCCGGCGCGACAAGCTGCTCGGCACGCTGGTGCTGCCCGGTGGGCTGCTCCCGGCGTGGGCGTTCGCGCGCGGCCCGGCGACGACGACCTGCGTCAGCCTCGTCACCGGCAGCGGTGCCTCCACGACTTCCACCCCGCGCACCTGTGACCCGATGCCGTTCCCGCTGCCGGTGATGGTGCTCGTGCAGGTCGTGCTGGTCCTCGCGCCCCTGGTCACGGTGGCCGTGCTCGGGTGGCACGTCCGTCGTACGACGGGGTAGGCGGTCGGGCACGAGCCCCGGCTCAACCCAGCACAAGCCCCGGGTCAACCCAGCACAAGCCCCGGGTCAACCCGTCACGAGGCCCGGGTCAACGGTCAGGAGTTCTGCCAGAGGCCCATCAGGTTGCCCTCGGAGTCCTTGAAGTAGGCCGAGAAGCCCATCTCGCCGACGGCCTGCTTGGCGGAGACGGTGGTCCCGCCGAGCTGCTCGACCTTCTCCAGGGTGGCGTCGATGTCCTCGACGTCGACGGTGACGACCGGGCCTGCGACGGGCAGCCCGCGCTCGAGCAGCCCGCCGTTGATGAAGCCCGGCTCGCTCGGCGGCCCCTGGTCGCTCGGCCCGGTGGTGGCCAGGACGTACTTCATCTCCGGCAGCGCCGTCAACGACCACCCGAACGCGTCGGCGTAGAACGCGCTGGCCCGCTCCTGGTCGTCGAAGGGGATCTCGAAGTGCACCACGCGACCGCTCATACCGACCGTCACCGTTCCGCTCTGGGCGGCCACCGAGTTGCGGCCGGGGTGCACAGGCTTACGCTCGCGGCATGGATGGGTCAAGCAGGATCGACCGACTGCTCGAGGAGACGCGCCGGGACCTCGACCGCGTCGCGCCGGAGGACCTCGCCGCCGAGGTCGCCGCCGGGGCCCTGGTCGTCGACATCCGGCCGGTGGAGAACCGCGGGCCGGAGGGCGAGATGCCGGGCGCCGTCGTGGTCGACCGCAACGTGCTGGAGTGGCGGCTCGACCCGACCTGCCCGGACCGGATCCCCGAGGCCGACGACCCGGACCGCCGGGTGATCCTGTTCTGCAACGAGGGGTACGCCTCGAGCCTGGCCGCCGAGACGCTGCGTCGGGTCGGGCTCAGCCGGGCCACCGACCTGGTCGGCGGCTACCGCGCCTGGCGGCAGCTCAGCCCATGAGCCTGCGCGCGACCGGCAGCGGCAGGTGCTTGAGGGCGAACCCGAGCGGCACCCAGGGCCACGCCGGCACGTGCGCGCGGGGCTTCTCCTTCTCGATGGCCTCGACCATCGCCGTGACGCCCTTCTCGGTGGAGACCATGAAGGGCGCCTTCGTGACCTTCTCGTTCATCTCCGAGCGGATGTAGCCGGGGTAGATCACCGACACCGTGATCGGCGTGCCCATCACGTCCGCGCGCACGCCCTCCGCGAGGTGTGCGACGCCGGCCTTGGTGGCGGCGTACGTCGTGCCCGCCTTCGGCATGCCCCGCATCGCCGACATCGACGAGATCACCACCAGGTGGCCGTCGGCCTGGTCGCGGAAGATCTCCAGCGCCGCCTCGATCTGGGCGAGGGCCGCGACGAAGTTCGTCAGGGCGGTCTCCCGGTTGGCCTCGAACCGGCCGGTGCCGAGCGGGGCGCCCTTGCCGAGGCCCGCGTTGACCACCACCCGGTCGATCGCCCCGAAGTCCTGCCGGAACGCCCGGAAGACCTCGAAGACCCGGTCGTGGTCGTTCACGTCGAGGGCGCGGACCTCGACGCGGACGCCGGGGTGCTTCTCGGCGAGCTCGGCGCGGAGCTTCTCGAGCCGGTCCGTACGACGGGCGCACAGCGCGAGGTCGTGGCCGAGGGCGGCGAACTGTCGCGCCATCTCCTCACCGAGGCCCGAGCTGGCGCCGGTGATCAGGATCGTCTTGCGCATGGGGGAAGGTCCTTCGTGTTGAAGCGGATCGGTCTCGACCGGCCGAGCGACGAGCTCGACCAGCCGGGGGTCAGCGGTAGGTGAGGAGGCCGGCGTCGCCGCCCTCGAGATGGCCGTGGTCGTTGAAGGACACCAGCGTCGCGCCCCGACCGCCGACGACGACCTTGGTGAGCGAGGCGTTGACGGTGACCGGGTTGAGCTGGCTCCACACGGCGGCACCGGCGCCCAGCAGCGAGGCGGCCACCCAGGAGATCGGACCGCCGGAGGTGAACACCACCGCGCTCTGCTTCGGCTCCAGCCGCTCGACGGTGCGGCGCAGTGCGGCGTCGACCCGCTCGCCGAAGGCGGTGAAGCTCTCGTCGTACTCGTCGGCGAAGGCACCTCCGGTCCACCGGCGCGTGGCGCCCTCGAACCACTGCTGGAACTCGGCCCGGGTGAGCTCCTCACCCTCGCCGACCCCGACCGGGTGCAGCTCGAGCATCTGCTGGTGGTCGAACTCGTTCCAGCCGTCGTCCTCCAGGACCTCGGTGCCCCAGCCGGCGGCGGCCGCCGCCGCGTCCGCAGTCTGCCGGTGTCGTTTCATGGCGCCGCGCACGACCACGTCGGGGCGCACGCCCCGGGCGGCCAGGGCGGCACCGAGCACCCGCGACTGCTGCTCGCCGAGGTCGGAGAGCTGGTCGTAGTCGGCGGCGCCCCACGAGGCCTGCCCGTGCCGGACCAGGAGCAGGAAGCTCACCGGGCATCGCCCCGGAACGGCGAGCCGGCCGGTGGGGTGGTCACGCGGAGGCCTCGTCGATCAGCGCGTTGCAGCGCTTCTCGAGGTAGGTGGTGACCGGCAGGAACCGGGCGTACTCCTCGTTGGTGGTCTGCCCGTGGTGGTAGCGGTAGTAGATCTGCTGGGCGATCACGCCGAGCCGGAACAGCCCGAACACCTCGTAGAACCGCCACTGCTCCGGGGTGACCGAGAGGCCCTTGCTCGCGGTGTAGTAGTCGACCATCTCGGCGCGGGTGAGCATGCCCGGCACGTGCGTGGGCTGCCGCCGGAACGCGCGGAACTCCGGCTCGTCGTCGGCCTGGATCCAGTAGGCCAGCGCGCCGCCGAGGTCCATCAGCGGGTCGCCGAGCGTGGCCATCTCCCAGTCGAGCACCCCGACCACCCGCATCGGGTCGTCCGGGTCGAGCACCACGTTGTCGAGCCGGAAGTCGTTGTGGATCACGCAGTTCGCGACGTCCTCGGGCTGGTGCTCGTCGAGCCAGCCCATCACCCGCTCGTAGTCGCCGACGTTGTCGGTGCGCGCCGTACGGAAGCGCTGCGACCAGCCGCCGACCTGGCGGGCCACGTAGCCGCTGCCCTTGCCGAGGTCGTCCAGCCCGGCCGCCGAGGGGTCTACCGAGTGCAGCTCGACGAGCACGTCGAGGAAGTTCGTGCAGAGCGTCCGCGCCTCCTCCGGAGTCAGTGTGAGGCCCTCGGGCAGGTCCCGGCGCAGGATCGTGCCGTCGAGCCGCGCCATGACGTAGAAGTCGGAGCCGATCACGTCCGGGTCGTCGCAGAACGCGACCATGTCCGCGACGTAGGCGAACACCGGCGCCAGCCGGGACTGGATGGTGAACTCGCGGCCCATGTCGTGCGCGCTCTTGGCCTTCGCGCCCGTCGGCGGCCGGCGCAGGATCAGGTCGCGGGAGGGGTAGTGCAGCAGGTAGGTCAGGTTCGACGCGCCGCCGGGGAACTGCCGGACCTCCGGAGTGCCGTCCAGCCCGGTGGGGTCGGTGGCGTTCTGCCGCAGCCACGCCGCCATCGCGGGCACGTCGAACGCGTCCTCCTCGCGGACCTGCACGGACGGGTCGCTCATGCCTCACGCTCCTTCGTTGGTGGGGACCCGGCTCACGCGTACTTCCCGAGCTCGAGCTTGGCGATCACGTTGCGGTGCACCTCGTCGGGACCGTCGGCCATCCGCAGCGAGCGAGCGCTCGTCCAGGCGGCCGCGAGCGGGTAGTCGTCGGAGAAACCGCCGCCGCCGTGCAGCTGCATGGCCATGTCGATGACCTGCTGCGCCATGTTCGGCACGGCCACCTTGATCTGGCTCACCTCGGACAGGGCGCCGCGGGCACCGACGGTGTCGAGCTTCCAGGCGGCGTGCAGCACCAGCAGCCGGGCCTGGTCGATGGCGATCCGGGCGTCGGCGATCCGCTCCCGGTTGCCGCCCAGCGACGCCAGCGGCTTGCCGAACGCGGTCCGGGTCGACGCCCGGCGTACGGCCAGCTCGAGCGCCATCTCGGCGAGGCCGACCAGCCGCATGCAGTGGTGCACGCGGCCGGGGCCGAGCCGGCCCTGGGCGATCTCGAAGGCCCGGCCGGGGCCGAGCAGCACGTTGGACAGCGGCACGCGTACGTCGTCGAAGGCCACCTCGCCGTGCCCGTGCGGCTCGTCGTGCATGCCCATCACCGACAGCATCCGCTCGACCCGGACACCGGGGGTGTCGCGGGGCACGAGCACCATCGTGTGCCGGGAGTGCCGGTCCGCCGCGGGGTCGGTGAGCCCCATGAACACGAAGATCTTGCAGTCCGGGTGGCCCAGGCCGGTCGACCACCACTTGCGACCGTTGATCACGACCTGGTCGCCCTCGACGACCGCGGTGGCGCCCATGTTGGTGGCGTCGGAGGAGGCCACGTCGGGCTCGGTCATCGTGAACGCGCTGCGGATCCGGGCCTCGAGGAGCGGCTCGAGCCACTGCTTCCGCTGCTCGTCGGTGCCGTACTTCAGCAGCACCTCCATGTTGCCGGTGTCCGGCGCGTTGCAGTTGAACACGTGCGGCGCGAGCGCGGACCGGCCGGTCAGCTCGGCGATCGGCGCGTAGTCGGTGTTCGACAGCCCCTCGCCCCCGTCGGTGCCGAAGCGGGCGGCGTACTCCCCCGCGTGCTCCTGGGGCAGGAAGAGGTTCCACAGGCCCCGGGCCCGGGCCTTGGCCTGGAGCTCGCCCAGCAGCGGCAGCGGCGTCCACCGGTCGTCCGGGGCGAGCGCGGCGAGGTCGCGGTGGTAGGCCGCCTCGACCGGCTCGATCTCCTCGGCCATGAACGAGCGGACCCGCTCGGTGAGGTCGGCGGCCCGCGGCGAGGGGGAGAAGTCCATGTCCTCGACCCTAGACGAGACAGGTCCCGGGCCCTGCCGCCCACTCCTTCCTGCCAGGAGCCGGTGCCCGGGGCGTCGTTATGCTCCGAGAGACGCCCCAGTCCTCTCTTCCAGAAATGGGGAACGATGAACAAGACCCTGGCCGCACTGGTGACCACCGTGCTCGCGCTCGGCCTGTCCTCCTGCGGGAACAACGACGACCAGCAGGCCTCGAAGGCGATCTCGGACTCGATCATCAAGTCGCAGAAGTCCGCCGGGAACGCCTCGCAGCTGCTCGACCTGAAGCGCAAGGACGCGGACTGCATCGGCGACGGCCTCGTCGACAAGATCGGCACGGACCAGCTGCAGAAGTACAAGATCCTCACCAAGGACCTCAAGGCCAACAAGGACGTCACCGGCGTCACGATGTCCGCGGGCGACGCGAAGTCCGCCACCGACGTGCTCTTCGGCTGCACCGACGTGCCCGGGATGATGCAGAAGGCGCTGAACAGCTCCGGCCAGATCCCCGAGCAGATGAAGGCCTGCGTCAGCAAGCAGCTCAACGAGGCCAACCTGCGGCCGATGTTCGAGAAGGTGTTCAACGGCAAGGAGCAGGAGGCCACGCAGGGCCTGATCAAGGCGATGTCGAAGTGCGGGCTGGGCAACGCCGGCTGACCCCCGGCTGACACTCATGGACGCCGACGCCGACGCCGACGCCGTCGTGGTCGGCAGCGGGCCGAACGGCCTGGTCGCTGCCAACCTGCTCGCCGACGCCGGCTGGGACGTGCTCGTGCTCGAGTCCCAGCCGGAGTACGGCGGCGCGGTGCGCAGCGCACGCGACGTGCACCCGGACTTCGTCCACGACACGTTCAGCTCGTTCTACCCGCTGGCGGTCGTCTCCCCGGCGATGCGGGCGATGCGGCTCGAGGAGCACGGGCTGCGCTGGTCGCACGCACCCTCGGTGGTCGGCACCCCGTTCCGGACCGGCGGGTGGGCCGAGCTACACCAGGACCCGCAGCGCACCGCCGCCGGGCTCGAGGCGCACACGCCCGGCGACGGCGACGCCTGGCTCCGGCTCTGCGAGACCTGGGACCGGGTCGGCGAGGACGTCGTCGATGCCCTGATGACACCGTTCCCCCCGGTCCGCGGGGGCGCCCGCACGCTCGCCCGGCTGCCCGGCAGCGGAGCGGTCTCGCTGCTCCGGGCCGCGCTCGGGTCCGGCCGGGGCCTGGCGCAACGCGAGTTCCGCGGGGCCGCCGCCCGGGCCCTGGTCGTCGGCAACGCCGCGCACGGCGACGTCGCCCTGGGCACCCGGGGGTCGGGCATCTTCGGGCTGCTGCTGGCGATGACCGCGCAGAGCCACGGCTTCCCCGCACCGGTCGGCGGTGCCGGCGCCCTCACCCGCGCGCTCGCCGACCGGCTCGTCGCTCGTGGCGGCCGCATCGTGTGCGGCACCCGGGTCGAGCGGGTGCTGGTCCGCGACGGACGGGCCCGCGGCGTACGCACCGCGGGCGGCGAGGTGGTCCGTGCACGGCGGGCGGTGCTCGCCGACGTCTCCGCACCCGCGTTGTACGGCGGCCTGGTGCCGTGGGACGACCTGCCCGCACGCACCCGCAGCCTGATGCGGCTGTTCCGCTGGGACCCGGGCACGGTCAAGGTGGACTGGGCGCTGTCCGGCCCGGTGCCGTGGGCCGAGCAGCCCTCGACGGCACCCGGCACGCTGCACCTCGGCGAGACGTCCGCGGAGGTCGAGCGGTTCCAGCGCGAGCTCGCCGCGAACGCCGTACCCTCCCGGCCGTTCCTGCTCGCCGGACAGATGGCGACCACCGACGCGACCCGGGCTCCGGCCGGCATGGAGTCGCTGTGGGCCTACGCGCACGTGCCGCAGCACGTCACGTCCGATGCCGGCCGCGCGGGCATCACCGGCCGGTGGGACCACGACGACACCGAGCGGATGGCCGACCGGATCCAGGCCCGGTTCGAGGAGTACGCCCCCGGCTTCGGGGACCGGGTGCTGACCCGGCGGGTGCTCGGGCCGCGCGAGCTGCAGGCCCGCAACGCGAACCTCCACAACGGCGCGCTCAACGGCGGGACCGGCGCGCTGCGTCAGCAGCTGGTGCTCCGGCCGTTGCCGGGGCGCGGCGGCGCGGCCACACCGGTGCGCGGTCTCTATCTCGCGTCGTCCTCGGCGCACCCGGGCGGCGGCGTGCACGGTGCCTGTGGGGCCAACGCGGCCCAGGCAGCACTCCGGGCCGCTGGGACAGCCGCACGTCCCTGACGTGGATCGGGGACGAAGTTCCCTGGCGTGGTGCTCATCGGCGGCGTGACGCTTCTGTCACCTCCGGGTCACCCGGACGGAGGACGGTCAGGCGAGGAAGGCAGGAGCCGTGATCACGAGGACCACCGGCACAGCGGACACCAGCAGCTACCCGACCCCGGCGGTGTCGGTGGCCCGGATGTTCTACGACCGGGTCGCGGCGACCCCCACGACCGAGGCGTTCCGGTTCCCGGGCACGTACGGCTGGGAGTCGGTGACCTGGGGGCAGACCGAGGAGACGGTGAGGACCACCGCCGCCGGTCTGCTCGCGCTGGGGATCCAGCCCGAGGACCGGGTGGCGATCGCGAGCGCCACCCGCATCGAGTGGTTGTACGCGGACCTCGCGATCATGTGCGCGGGTGCCGCGACGACCGCCGTCTACCCCACGACGGGTGGTGACGGCGTCGCCTTCATCCTGTCCGACAGCCGCTCGCGGATCGTCTTCGCCGAGGACGACGTCCAGATCGCCAAGCTCCGCGCCCAGCGGGACCACCTGCCCGACCTGCTCCGGGTGGTCACCTTCGACGGCGAGGCGGACGGCGAGTGGGTGCTGGGCCGCGACGACCTGCAAGCCCTGGGAGCCAAGCACCTGGTCGACCATCCGACCGCGGTGGACGACGCGGTGGCTGCCGTCCGGCCCGAGCACCTGGCCACGCTGATCTACACGTCGGGGACCACGGGGCGGCCGAAGGGCGTGGAGCTGCCTCATCGGTGCTGGACCTACGTCGGCGCCGGGGCCGAGGCCATGGGCATCCTGTCGCGTGGCGACCTGCAGTACCTGTGGCTGCCGCTGTCCCACGCGTTCGGCAAGATGCTGGAGGCGGTGCAGCTGCAGATCGGCTTCCCCACGGCGGTCGACGGTCGGACAGACAAGATCGTGGAGAACCTCGCGGTGGTCCGGCCCACGTTCATGGCGGGCCCCCCGCGGATCTTCGAGAAGGTGCACGCGAAGGTCGTGCAAGACGTCCAGGAACAGGGCGGGGTCAGGCTCCGGTTGTTCACCTGGGCCTTCGCAGTGGGCAACCAGGTCTCGCAGGCCCGGCTCCAGGGTCGTCGTCCGAGCCGTTGGGTCCGGGCCCAGTACCCGCTGGCCGACCGGCTGGTGCTCTCGAAGATCCGCACCCTGCTGGGCGGACGGATCCGTTTCCTCGTCTCGGGCAGCGCGGCCCTGTCGAAGGATGTCGCCACCTGGTTCCATGCCGCCGGGATGCTGGTGCTCGAGGGCTACGCGCTCACCGAGACCAGCGCAGCGGCCTGCATCACCCGCCCCGAGGACCCCGCGTTCGGGGTCGTGGGCCCGCCGCTCGTCGGCACCGAGATCACGATCGCCGACGACGGGGAGATCCTGGTCCGGGGTCCGGGCGTGATGCGCGGCTACCACAACCTGCCCGAGGCAACGGCCGAGGTGCTGAGTCCCGACGGGTGGTTCGCCACCGGAGACGTCGGCGAGATCGACGCAGCGGGCCGGCTGCGGATCACGGACCGGAAGAAGGACCTGATCAAGACCTCCGGCGGGAAGTACATCGCGCCGCAGGCCATCGAGGTCGACTTCAAGGCGGTCTGTCCGCTGGCCAGCCAGATGCTGGTCCACGCCGACCGTCGCCACTACGCGACGGCACTGATCACCCTGGATCCCGACGCCCTGGCCCAGTGGGGCCGGGCGCACGACCTGGCGGCCACCGACTACTCCTCGCTGGCCGGGAGCCCGGCGGTCCACGGGTACGTGCAGGGATGTGTGGAGGAGCTCAACGGTCGGCTCAACCGCTGGGAGACCATCAAGGACTTCCGCATCCTCGACCATGACCTGTCGGTCGAGGAGGACGAGCTGACGCCCAGCATGAAGGTCAGGCGGAAGGTCATCGAGGCGAGGTACGCCTCGTTGCTCGACTCGATGTACGCCGGCCGGCCGCGCGGCTAGCTGGCGACCGTGGCGATCACCCGGGACCGGACCGCGGGGTCGGACCAGGCGTTCATGGTCCGGTGGAGCTTGACCGCCGACCAGAGCAGGAACGGCGCGGCGAGCACCAGCGAGTAGGTCCACGGTGCCCGCGAGGTGACGTTGAACAGCAGCCCGGTGAAGGTCGTGCTGAGCGCCAGCCGCGCCGAGTAGCCGACCATCACCAGCGGTGGCGCCGGCGTCGCCCGTGAGCTGCGCAGGTCGACGGCGTAGGGCCGGCGGACCGACCAGCGCAGCGACGTCGCGACCACCTGCACGGTCACCACCACCGTGGCGCAGAGCACCGCGGCCAGCTGGGAGACCGTCGGGAGCCCGGCCCGCAACGACGCCAGGAGCAGGGTCACCGCGGTGGCGAACAGCAGGATCTCGAGGAGCACCGCCACCCGCGAGACGAACGCCAGCCGTGGGGACACCGGCAGGCTGTCGCGCCACAGCGCACCCCGCCCGTCGAGGCACCACGAGTTCACCCCGAACAGCAGGACGCCGCCGGAGGCGACCAGGCCGGGAAAGATCCCGAGCATGTCCCACCCGAAGGCCCCCCCGACGGCGACGAACCCGGGGAACAGCGCCAGCACCGCCATGCCGCGGCGCATCGGCACCGAGCGCCAGATGCCCGCCCGGTCCGTGCGGACCAGGGCGAGCAGGTCGGAGGTCGGGTGCTCGCGGGCCGGCCGGGCCGAGGCCTCGACGCGGAGCTCGTCTCGGGCGGGACGGCGGGCCACCCGGCCGGCCATCCAGCCGCCCACCACGACCGCCACGAACGACATCCCGACCAGCGACACGACCATGTTCACCCACGGCAGCCAGGTGCCGTTCGCCGCGGCGACGACGGCCAGCACGACCCGCAACGTCGGGCTGCTGTCCAGCAGCGGGGTGAGCCGGCCGGTGCCGATCAGCACGGCGAGCACCAGCGCGCCGGCGACGGTGACGACGCGGACGACGTACCGGCCGCTGCGTCCGCGACGCACCCACTCCACGGCCCAGGCCAGGGCCTGCGCCATCGCGGTGCCCGCGACCAGCCACAGGAACACCGGGACCAGGGCGAGCGGGAGCGCGGGGCGCGCACCCACGGCGTACGACGTGGCGCCGAGCACCGTCCAGCCCTGCAGCAGCCAGGCGATGTTCAGCGGCGCCATCAGCAGCGCGCCGAGATGGTCGGTGGTCGGGCTGACCGGGAACGCGACCGCCTGCTCGCGCGGCAGCAGCTCCCGCCCGCCGCCGGACGTGGCGGCGGAGACGATCGAGATGACCAGCACGCTGACGTACGCCGTGGGCAGCAGGATCAGCATGTCCCGGCGGCTCACGTCGTACTCCGGGACGAACGCCGGCACCACGCAGACGAGGACGGTGATCGCGGCCAGGACCAGCAGCGCGACCGGCGCGGCCCGGCGGGCCCGGCCGCGCAGGCCGGCGAGCCGGAAGCCGAACAGCGAGCCTACGTCGGCGGCGGCGCGCAACGCCTCCGCGGTGGCCGACCCGAGCCGGACCGAACCCCGCCGCCACTCCAGCCAGCGCGGCGGGCGGCGCCTAGTCGAGGAGCGCTCGGTAGACGCCGGCACCCTCCTCACCGCCCATCTCGGCTGCGGTCAGGGCGGCGACGGCAGAGCCGCCGCGGAGCACGATGGCGTGCTGGCAGGCCTGGACGGCGAGCTCGCGCAGGTGCGTGGAGACGAGGACGGCGCTCCCGTGCGCGCGGGCGTCGGCGATCACCTCCAGGGTGGCTTCGACGCCGAGCGGGTCGACCCCGTCGAACGGCTCGTCGAGCAGCACGACGCGTGGCTGGTGGAAGACCGCGAGGATCACCGACATCCGACGGCCCATGCCGTGGCTGAAGGCGCCGGTGACCCGGTGCGCGGCCCCGCCGAGGTCGAAGCGCTCGAGCAGGTCCCGGGCCCGGTCCTCCCACCCGGCGGGCATCCGGCGCAGCCGGGCGGCGAGCTGGAGGTGCTCCCACGGGGTGGCGCGCGGCACCAGGCCGCCCACGTCGGGGCAGTAGCCGGTCACCCGCTTCACCGCCAGGGTCTCGGTGCGCAGGTCGAGCCCGGCGACGTGCACCCTGCCCTCGGTCGGCGGGATCACGCCGGCCAGCACCCGCATCGTCGTGGACTTGCCGGCCCCGTTGCGGCCGAGCAGCGCGGTGGCGGCTCCGGGCGCTACCTGCAGGTCGATGCCGCGTACGGCGTCCACCGACCCGAACCGGACCCACAGGGACTCGACGTCCACCACGGGGGAGATCCGGTCGGATTCGGGCGCGGCGGTCACCGGCCCATTGTTCCCCGGTTCGGCGTCCCGTAGGGGCGGATGCGGGCAAAACTGTTCCACGTGGAACCACGGCGGTCGGCCGTGGGTCTCGACGAGCTCGACAGCTCGACCAGCCGGTCGGGCTCGACCAACTGGTCGGGTCTCCGCCGCGGTCAGGCCGGGAAGTGCTCGCCCCTCTCGGCGAGGTCCACGACGTAGGCCGGCGGCTGGAACCGCTCGCCGTACGCCGCGGCGAGCTCGCGGGCCCGCGCGACGAAGCCGCTCAGGCCAGTGCCGGCGGCACCCTCGTAGCCCTGCATGTACTGCACGGCGCCGCCGTACAGCGGCGGGAAGCCGATGCCCATGATCGAGCCGATGTTCGCGGCGGCGGCAGACTCGATCACACCCTCCGCGAAGCAGGCGGCCGTCTCCAGCGCCATCCGGAACAGGTAGCGCTCCTGGATGTCGAGCAGCGGGACCTGGACCCCGGGCTGGGTGAAGTGCTCGCGCAGCCCGGGCCACAGCTTCTTCCTCGCGCCCGGGTCGTCGGGGGCCGGGTAGTCGTAGAAGCCGGCCCCGGCGGCCTTGCCCTTGCGTCCGAACTCGTCGACCATCCGGTCGATCGTCGCGGTGCCGGGCTGCTCGGGCAGGTCGATCCCGTCGCGGGCCGCGGCCTCGAGGGTCGCCTTGCGGATGCTCTGGGTCAGGGTCAGCGAGACCTCGTCGAGCATCGCGAGCGGCGGGGCGGGGAACCCGGCCAT
Source organism: uncultured Actinomycetota bacterium (assembly GCA_963810035.1). Classification (GTDB taxonomy): domain Bacteria; phylum Actinomycetota; class Actinomycetes; order Propionibacteriales; family Nocardioidaceae; genus Nocardioides_B. Next base: position 295,337 of record CAWEMA010000013.1, on the reverse strand, counting down.
CGTCGCGGCGCGCTCGATGGTCTGCGGGTCCACCCCCTCGTCGAGCAGGGCGGCCGCCTCGGTGAGCAGGGTGCCGTAGACCCGGGAGGTGTAGAACCCGCGGCTGTCGTTGACCACGATCGGGGTCTTCTTGATCTGCTGCACGACGTCGATGGCGCGGGCGACGGTCTCGTCCGAGGTCTTCGCGCCCTTGATGATCTCGACCAGCGGCATCTTGTCCACCGGGGAGAAGAAGTGCATGCCGATGAAGTCCGCGGGCCGGTCCACCGCGCCCGCGAGCTCGGAGATCGGCAGCGTCGAGGTGTTCGAGGCGAGCAGCGCGTCCGGGTTCACGACGTGCTGGATCTCGCCGTACACCTTGGCCTTCAGCGACGGGTCCTCGAAGACCGCCTCGATGACCGAGTCGCAGCCGGTCAGGTCGGCCGGGTCGGCGGTCGGCGTGATCCGGGCGAGGATCTCGGCCTTCTTGTCCTCGGTCATCCTGCCGCGCGCGATCGCCTTGTCGAGCACGGTCGCGGAGTAGCTCTTGCCCTTCTCGGCGGCCTCGATGCTGACGTCCTTGAGCACCACGTCGATGCCGGAGCGGGCGGCGGAGTAGGCGATGCCGGCGCCCATCATGCCGGCGCCGAGCACGCCGAGCCGGGTGGCCCGGAACTTCGCCGGGCCCTCGGGGCGCAGCTTGCCGGAGTTGATCGCCTGCAGGTCGAAGAAGAACGCCTGGATCATGTTCTTGGAGTTCTGCCCGACGATCAGCTTGGTCAGGTAGCGCGACTCGATCCGGCTGGCGGTGTCGAAGTCGACCTGCGCGCCCTCGACGGCGGCGGACAGGATCGCGCGGGGGGCCGGGTAGTTCGCGCCCTTGGTCTGCTTGCGCAGGTTGGCCGGGAACGCCGGCAGGAACGCCGCGAGCTTGGGGGTGCTCGGGGTGCCGCCGGGCATCTTGTAGCCCGGCCGGTCCCACGGCTGTACGGCGGCCTCCGGGTCGTCCCGGTGTGCGAGCACCCAGGCCTTGGCGGCCGGGACCAGCTCGTCCAGGCTGCTGACGAGCTCGTCGACGAGGCCCTTCTCCAGAGCCTGCGCGGGCTTGAACCGGGTGCCGGTGAGCAGCACGTCCATCAGGCCGCTGGTCAGGCCGAGCATCCGCACCACGCGGGTGACGCCGCCGCCGCCGGGGAGCAGGCCGAGGCTGACCTCGGGCAGGCCGAGCTCGGTCCGCGGGTCGTCGAAGGCGATCCGGTGGTGGCAGGCGAGGGTGATCTCCAGGCCGCCGCCCAGGGCGGCGCCGTTGACCGCCGCGACCACCGGCCGGCCGAGGGTCTCCAGGCGGCGCAGCTGGGCCTTGACCCCCTCGGCCATCGCGAAGATCTCGGGGGCGTCGTCGGGGCCGGCCTGGACCATCTTCTTCAGGTCGCCCCCGGCGAAGAAGGTCTTCTTCGCCGAGGTCACCACGACCCCGGTGACCTGCTCCTTCTCGGCCTCGAGGCGGTCGACCGCCGCACCCATCGACGCGGCGTAGATCTCGTTCATGGTGTTCGCGCTCGACGTCGGGTCGTCGAGCGTGAGGACGACGATCCCGTCGGCGTCGACGTCGTACCGGACGGCTGTCTGCGTGCTCGTGTCAGTCATGTGTTCTCGAAGTCCTCGTGAGGTCTCGGCAGGGCGGCGGGGGGTCAGATGCGCTCGACGACGGTGGCGATGCCCATCCCGCCGCCCACGCACAGGGTGGCCAGGCCGTAGCGCAGGTCGCGGCGCTCGAGCTCGTCGATCAGGGTGCCGAGGATCATCGCGCCGGTGGCGCCGAGCGGGTGGCCCATCGCGATGGCGCCGCCGTTGACGTTGACCTTCTCGTGCGGCAGGTCGAGGTCGCGCATGAAGCGCATCGCCACCGCGGCGAACGCCTCGTTGATCTCGTAGAGGTCGATGTCCTCCGGCTCCAGCCCGGCCTTGGCCAGCGCCTTGCGGGAGGCCGGGGCCGGTCCGGTGAGCATGATCGTCGGGTCGGCGCCGGACACCGCGGCGGCCAGGATCCGGGCCCGCGGCTTGAGGTCGAGGTCGGTGCCGACCTGCTCGGTGCCGATCGCCACCAGCGAGGCGCCGTCGACGATGCCCGAGGAGTTGCCGGCGTGGTGGACGTGGTCGATCTCGTCGACCCAGTGGTACTTCTCCAGCGCCACCGAGTCGAACCCGCCCTGGTCGCCGATCTGCGCGAAGGACGGCTTGAGGCCGGACAGGCTCTCCACCGTCGTACCCGGCCGGATGAACTCGTCCTTGCCCAGTACGGTCAGCCCGTTGACGTCCTTGACCGGGATCACCGAGCGCTCGAAGTAGCCGTTGGCCTGCGCCTTGGCGGCCCGCGCCTGCGACTCGGCCGCGAACGCGTCGACGTCCTCGCGGGAGAAGCCCTCGAGCGTGGCGATCAGGTCCGCGCCGATCCCCTGCGGCACGAACGACGTGGTCAGCGCGGTCGCCGGGTCCATCGCCCAGGACCCGCCGTCGGAGCCCATCGCGACCCGGGACATCGACTCGACGCCGCCGGCGAGGATCAGGTCCTCGAAGCCGGAGCGCACCCGCATCGCCGCCTGGTTGACCGCCTCCAGCCCCGAGGCGCAGAACCGGTTGAGCTGCACGCCCGCGACGGTCTCCGGGTAGCCCGCCGCCAGCGCGGCGGTCTTGGCGATGTCGCCGCCCTGGTCGCCGATCGGGCTCACCACGCCGAGCACCACATCGTCGACGCGGTTCGGGTCCAGCCCGGGGTTGCGGTCCTTGATCTCGTCGAGCAGCCCGACCACCAGGTCGACCGGCTTCACCTCGTGCAACGAGCCGTTCTTCTTGCCCTTGCCCCGAGGGGTGCGGATCGCGTCGTACACGAATGCCTGCGGCTGCTCAGCCATGCTCGATTGTCCAAACTGTTCGACGACGGGGCTGTCGCTCGATTGTGACACTCATACTGTTAGCGTCGTCAACCAGCATCACCATGTGATCCCGGTCTCCCCACCCCCTTCTCGAGGACCCGATGCCCGAACCGTCAGACGGTGCACCCGAGCTGGTGAACCAGCTGATGACCCTGGACGAGCTGACCCGCCGGGTCGCGATGAGCGTCCGGAACATCCGCTTCTACACGACCAAGGGCCTGGTGCCGCCGCCGATCCGTCGCGGCCGGTCCGGCTACTACTCCCCGGACCACGTGGCCCGGCTCGAGCTGGTCAGCGAGCTGCAGGCGCACGGCTTCACGCTGTCCGCGATCGAGAAGTACGTCGCGCGCATCCCGTCGAACGCGACGCCGGAGACCATCGCCCTGCACCGCACCCTGCTCGCGCCGTGGATGGCCGAGCTGCCGGAGACGATCTCGCGCCGCGAGCTGAACCGTCGCGCCGGCCGCCCGCTCTCCGACGACGACCTGGACACGCTGAACGCGCTGGGCATCGTGTTCCCGACCAAGCAGGGGAAGTTCCAGGTCGCGATCGCGCACCTGTCGGTCGGGGTCGCGCTGCTCGACCTCGGCATGCCGCTGGACGCGGCGCTGGCCGCGCAGGACATCTTCACCGAGCACGGGCGCAAGGTCGCCGAGGAGCTCACCGAGCTGTTCCGCAACAAGGTGTGGCCGGCCTACAAGGAGGGTGACTCCACCCCGGAGCAGCTGCGCGAGCTCGTCGAGCGGTTCAAGCCGGTCACCGTCCAGGCGCTGGTCACCGCCTACGAGTCGGCGGTCAACGAGACCAAGCGGGAGACGGTGGCCCGCCGGACCCGCTGAGGCTGGCCTCTCAGCCGGTCTGGACCGCGGCGCCGGACGCGAGCAGGGCGTCGACGTCCGCGATGCCCCAGGCGGTCAGCGCCTCGCGGGTCTGGCCGCCAGGGACGCTCGGGCCGGTGCTCAGCGTGGCCTGGGTGCGCGAGAACCGCGGCGCGGGCGCCGGCTGCAGGACGCCGTCGCGCTCGACGTAGGTGCCCCGCGCCTTGAGGTGCGGGTGCTCGGCCGCCTCGGTGAGCGGCAGCACCGGTGCGACGCAGGCGTCGGTGCCGTCGAAGACCTCCGCCCACTCGGCCTGGGTCCGCTCCTTGAACCGGGCCGCGAGCGCCTCCTTCAGCGCCGGCCACTGGGCCAGGTCGTTGCGGTCGGGGGCGTCGGCCAGGTCGAGCTTCTCGACGAGCACCGCGTAGAACTGCGGCTCGAGGGCGCCCACGGACATGTGCCGGCCGTCGGCGGTCTCGTAGACGTCGTAGAACGGGGCGCCGCCGTCGAGCAGGTTCGCCGCGCGCCGCTCCTGCGCGAACCCGCCGGCCAGCATCCCGGCGAACATCGTCGACACGTGCGCCGTACCGTCCACGATCGCCGCGTCCACCACCTGGCCGCGACCGCTGGCCCGCGCCTCGAGCAGCGCGGCGAGCACCCCGATGACGAGGTACGTCGACCCGCCACCGAAGTCGCCGAGGAGGTTGGTCGGGAAGTGCGGACGGTCGGCGTCCTGACCCAGGCCGTGCAGGGCGCCGGCGATCGAGATGTAGTTCATGTCGTGCCCGGCGGTCTGCGCGAGCGGGCCGTCCTGGCCCCAGCCGGTCATCCGCCCGTAGACCAGCCGCGGGTTGCGGGCCAGGCAGTCCTCGGGGCCGAGGCCGAGTCGTTCGGTCGCGCCGGGCCGCATCCCCTCGAGCAGCACGTCGGCGTCCTCGACCAGGGCCAGCACCGCCGCGACGGCCTCGGGCCGCTTCAGGTCCATCCCGACGCTCGGCCGGCCCCGGGTCAGCAGGTCCGTCTCGCGGGTCCCCGGGCTGAGCGCACCGCCGGGACGCTCGACCCGGATCACGTCGGCCCCGAGATCGGCCAGCAGGGTCGCGGCGTGCGGCCCCGGACCGATCCCGGCGATCTCCACGACGCGGATGCCCTGCAACGGCCCCGTGCCCTGCCCGAGTGCGTAGGTCATGCGCGCGATTCTGACAGCACCGCTGTCATCCGGCTGATCGAGTCCGGCCGCTGATCGAGCCGGTCGAGATCGCCGGCGTCAGTGGTGGTACTCGTGCGCCACCGCGTGACCCTTGCCGCGGGCGATCATCCACCGGTTCACCGGGACGGTGACCACGAAGGCTACGGCGAGCGAGAGGAACAGCGAGCCCCAGAACAGGACGTCGAGCAGACCGGCGTCCATCGCGCCCGGGACGGTCACGAGCACCAGGTTGTCCATGATCTCCATGACCAGGATCGACACGGTGTCGGCGGCGAGGGCGACCTTGACCGCCGTACCCAGGCTCATTCCGGCGCGCAGCACCGACATGCTGGTCAGCAGGTAGCCGAAGAAGAACGCGAGCACGACCGAGAGCACGATGCTCGGACCGTTGGACCAGCCCCACCAGGTGGCCAGCACCATGCCGAGCACCTCGCCGATCGCACACCCGGTCAGGCAGTGCAGCGTCGCGGAGACCGCGGTGCCCCATCCGCGGTCGGTGGTCGAGGTGGTGTGCGTGTGTTCCATGCCTGAGAACATACCCCTAGGGGGTATGACTGACAACCCTCCTTCGTGGCCGATCTCACTCGTGCAACTAGTTGCATAGCCACGGCCGGCTCGGGCATCGTGGCCGCATGGCCCTCGAGCACGCGATCCTGGTGTCGCTCACCGAGCGACCCGCCGCGGGGCTCGACCTGACCCGGCGGTTCGACCGCTCGATCGGGTTCTTCTGGAGCGCGACGCACCAGCAGATCTACCGGGTGCTCGCCCGGATGGAGTCCGACGGCTGGGTGCGCTCGACACCGGTGCCGCAGCAGGGCCGCCCGGACAAGAAGGTCTACGAGGTCGCCGCCGCCGGCCGCGCCGAGCTGGCCCGCTGGATCTCCGCGCAGACCCCGACCGAGCAGTTCCGCAGCGAGATCGCGGTGAAGCTGCGGGCCGCGTCGTACGGCGACCGCGCGGCCGTGCTCGGCCAGGTGGCCGAGCACCGCGCCGAGCACGCCACCCGGCTCGCGCACTACGAGCAGCTGGCCGCGGCCGACTTCCCGGACCCGGCCTCGCTGCGGGAGCACGCCCTCGACGTCTACCTGGTGCTGCGCGGAGGCATCCGCCTCGAGCAGTTCTGGGTGGACTGGCTGACCGAGTACCTCGATTCCCACTCAGGAGTTCGCTGATGAGCTACCCGCACCTGCTGGCCCCGCTGACGATCGGCGGCCTGACCCTGCGCAACCGGGCCGTGATGGGCTCGATGCACACCGGGCTGGAGGACCGCGCCAAGCACCTGCCCGAGCTCGCGGCGTACTTCGCCGAGCGGGCCCGCGGCGGCGCCGGGCTGATGGTGACCGGCGGCTACTCGCCGAACCTCCGCGGCTGGCTGCTGCCGTTCGGCTCGATGATGACCCGCCGCTCGCACGCCGACCGGCACCGGCAGGTCACCGACGCCGTGCACGCCGAGGGCGGCGCGATCGCGCTGCAGATCCTGCACGCCGGGCGCTACGGCTACACCCCGCTGAACGTCTCCGCGTCCGCGACCCAGTCCCCGATCACGCCGTTCAAGGCCAGCGCGCTGAGCGGCCGGGCCGTCGAGCGGACCATCTCCGACTACGTGGACGCCGCCCGGCTGGCCCGGCGCGGGGGCTACGACGGCATCGAGATCATGGGCTCCGAGGGGTACCTGATCAACCAGTTCCTCGCCCCGCACACCAACCACCGCACCGACCGGTGGGGCGGGTCGGCGGAGAACCGGATGCGGTTCCCGGTCGAGATCGTCCGGCGGGTGCGCGAGGCCCTGGGCGAGGACTTCCTGGTGATGTACCGGATGTCGTTGCTCGACCTGATCCCGAACGGCCAGACCTGGGACGAGACGGTGACCCTGGCCCGCCTGGTCGAGGAGGCCGGCGCCTCGGTGATCAACACCGGGATCGGCTGGCACGAGGCGCGGGTGCCGACCATCCTCACCCAGGTGCCCCGGGCCGCGTGGGCGTCCACCACGGCGCGGCTGCGACCCGAGCTCGGCATCCCGGTGTGCGCGTCCAACCGGATCAACACCCCGGAGGTCGCCGAGGAGATCCTCGCGTCCGGCGGCGCCGACCTGGTGTCCATGGCGCGGCCGTTCCTGGCCGACCCGGACTTCGTGAACAAGGCGGCCGCGGGACGCGCGGACGAGATCAACACCTGTATCGGGTGCAACCAGGCGTGCCTGGACCACACCTTCGCGAACAAGCGCGCGTCCTGCCTGGTGAACCCGCGGGCCTGCCACGAGACGACGCTGGTGCTCGCCCCGACCCGGCGCCGCCGGACGGTCGCGGTCGTCGGCGCCGGGCCGGCCGGCCTCGCCACCGCGGTGGCAGCCGCCGAGCGCGGGCACGACGTGACCCTGTTCGAGGCGTCCTCCGCGGTCGGCGGGCAGTTCCGCCTCGCCATGAACATCCCCGGCAAGGAGGAGTTCGCCTCGACGCTGCGCTACTACACCCGGCGCATGGACGTGCTCGGGGTCGACGTACGGCTGTCCACGCCGGCCACCGTCGGCGACCTCACGGGGTACGACGAGGTGGTGGTCGCGACCGGGGTGAGGCCGCGGGCGGCGACGTTCGAGGGGGCGGACCACCCGAAGGTGGTGTCCTACGCCGACGCGATCAGCGGTGCCGTGCGCGTCGGGCGCCGCGTCGCGGTGGTCGGCGCGGGCGGCATCGGGGTGGATGTCAGCGTCTTCCTGACGCACCCCGTCGACGGCCCCGAGTCGCTGGAGGAGTGGATGGCGCACTGGGGGGTCGGCGACCCCGCGCTGCACGCCGGCGGCGTCACCGAGAAGAAGCCGCGGACACCGGCGCGCGAGGTGTACCTCCTGCAGCGCAAGACCTCCCCGATCGGCAAGGGCCTCGCCAAGACCTCGGGCTGGGCACACCGGGCGGTGCTCAAGGATTCCGGCGTGACGATGCTGCCGGGCGTGGTCTACGACCGGGTGGACGACGACGGCCTGCACGTCCGGGTCGAGGACGAGCCGCGGGTGCTCGACGTGGACCACGTGGTGGTGTGCGCGGGGCAGGAGTCCGAGCGCGGGCTGTACGACGAGCTGGTCGCGGCCGGGGTCACCGCGCACCTGGTCGGCGGCGCGGACGTCGCCGCCGAGCTGGACGCCAAGCGCGCGATCTCCCAGGCCACCGAGCTCGCCGCCACTCTCTGACCCTCCCCTTCCGTTGAGAAGGCAGTTCCTTCCCGTCGAGAGGCCAGTTCCTTCCCCCTGACCGCGGGAGGAACTGACCTCTCGCAGGGAAACTTCTGCCCTCTGAACGGGGAGGGGTCAGGCGTGGGCCTCGCCGAGGTCCTCGTGGTCGCGGTGGCTCTCCGGCTCGATCTGGAACGTCACGTGGTCCACATCGAAGTGGGAGGCGACGCAGCCGCTGAACTCGTCGAGCAGCGAGCCGACCCCGCGCTGCTCGAGGCAGCTGTCGGTGACCGTCACGTGCGCGGAGAGCACCGGCATGCCGCTGGTGATGGTCCAGGCGTGCAGGTCGTGTACGTCGACCACGCCCGGCACCTCGCGCAGGTGGTCGCGCACGTCGTCGAGGTCGAGGTCGGCCGGCGTGGTCTCCAGCAGCACGTTGACCGCGTCGCGCAGCAGCCCGTAGGACCGCGGCAGGATCAGCACCGCGATCACGAGGGACACCAGCGGGTCGGCGCGGGTGAAGCCGGTCGTCATGATCACGACCGCGGCCACCACGACCAGCGCGGAGCCGAACAGGTCGCCGAGCACCTCGAGGTAGGCGCCGCGCATGTTCAAAGACGCGTCCTTGCGGCGGGCGAGCAGCGCCAGGGACACCCCGTTCGCGACGAGGCCGACCAGGGCGAACACGAGCATCGGCCCGGTCTCCACCTCGGACGGGTCGACCAGGCGACGTACCCCTTCGACAGCGAGGTAGCCGCACACGCCGAGCAGCACCACGGCGTTGACCAGGGCGGCGAGGATCTCGGCGCGGTGGAACCCGAACGTGCGGCGTGACGTGGGCGGCAGGGTCGCGACGTACGACGCGGACAGCGCCAGCGCCACGGCGGCCGCGTCGGTGACCATGTGGCCGGCGTCGGCGAGCAGCGCCAACGAACCGCTGACCCAGGCGCCGACCAGCTCGACGACGATCACCGTCGCGGTGACCGCGAGCACGACCTTCAGCCGGGAGCGGTCGACCGCCCGTCCGGCGGCGTGACCGTGTCCGTGCCCGTGTCCCACGCCCATCCACTCAGCCTAGGGGGCCGGGACGGCGGTCAGTGCCGGGATCCTCGGACGCCGACGTAGGTCAGCGCCACCCCGAGCCCGGCGACGATCGGCCCGAGGACGGCCCACAGCGCGACCCCGGTCATCGGGCTTCCCTTCAGGTAGCCGAGGCCCTGGAAGGTCCACACCGCACCGACCACGACCATGAGTACGCCGAGCGTGATCGGCAGTGTCTTGCGCATGACGCCAGCCTAGTGAGCGGCCCGTCCTCGACCCGGTGGTCCCGGCGCAGTCCGGCCGGGAAGGGGCGGTCCGGGCAGACCCCGGGACACCGTTGTCAAGCGCGACATACCCTCCGTCCACGGTTTTTGCCGTTCGGTTGCACCGGTTCCCTCAGGTCGGGGTCGGGTCCGACCGATGAACAAGGGGCACCTCGACACCGACCCTGGGGGACGCAGGAACATGCGCCGCACGCACCACGCCCGCACGACACGTTCCGCGACCCAGCGGGCCGGGTGGCTGCTCGCGTCCGTCGTGACCCTGCTGGTGCTGGTGCAGGCCGCCGCGTCCGCCGTACCCATCGAGGACTACGCGTCCTACGAGCCGCAGACCAACTGCAGCCCCGACGCGAAGCCCGGCACCACCCGGCTGTCCGACTGGCTGCAGGCGCAGTACCCCGGCAGCGGCTCGCTCGGCATCTCCCGCTCGTGCAAGGACGGCGGCGTCTCCGAGCACAAGGAGGGCCGGGCCTTCGACTGGGCGGTCAACGTGACCTCGGCCCGCGACCGGGCGTACGTCGCGGACTTCTTCGCCCGGATCTTCGCCACCGACGCCGAGGGCGACACCGCCGCGCTCGCCCGGCGGATGGGCATCATGTACCTGATCTGGGACGACCACATCTACTCCTCGTACTACGGGTTCCGGGCGCGCGACTACAAGGGCTGCACGGTGCTCAGCACCTGCTCGGCCACGCTGCGACACCGCAACCACGTGCACATCTCGCTGAGCCGCGCGGGTGGCGCGGGCCTGACCAGCTGGTACACCGGTACGACGACCACATCCCCCGTGCCGCCGGTGGTCCCGGCACCCGTCCCGCCGACCGTCCCGCTGATCCCGCAGACCGCGAGCGGCATCCTCGACCTGAGCAAGCGCCCCTATGTGACGGTCTCGGTCGGCGCCGACGGCCGGGCCCGGACCAGCGGCTTCAAGCTGCGGCGCGGGACGGCGTACAAGATCACCGCCGCAGGTGTCTACGGCTTCGGCACTCCCGGCCAGGTCGCGGACGCGTCGTGCGAGTGGTCCAGCGGCACCCGGTGGGTGTCGGCCCCGACCCGGGCCACCGCCCGTTCGCACGGCTCGCTGAACCTGCTGGTGAACCGGCGCCCGATCAGCGCGTCCGCCTGCCACGCCGGCCACGTCTACGCGACGGTCGTCAAGCCCCGGCGCACCGGCACACTGCGGCTGCAGGTCGCCAACCGTCCGGCCGGCGCGGCCGGCAGCCTCACGGTTCTGGTCTCCCGCAGAGGCACCGACGTCACCGGCGGGCTGCCGAAGGCTCCCGCCCTGGCCCCCGCACCGACCACCAGCGAGTCCCGGACCGGCTTCGGCCTGGTCACCGAGTCGGTCAGCGTGCCCGCCGCGAGCGGCACCGTGTGGTCCGAGGGCAGCGTCGAGGCCGGCGCGTCCTACCGGGTCACCGTCGCCGGCACCGCCGGCCTCGGTGCCGGGGTGCAGAGCGACGGACGGTGCCTGTCGGTGGGCGGCACGTGGTTCGCGCAGGCCTCCCTGGACCGGCGCTTCCCCGCCCAGGACCACGGCAAGCTGTACGTCGACGGCGTCCCGTTCACCGGGTCCGCGACCGGGGGCGGATCGGTCTGCGCGAGCCGGTCGCACACCACGACCTGGACGGCGCGACGCACCGGGCAGCTCGAGCTGGCGCTGTGGGACCCGCTGGCCCGCACCGACGACACCGGCGGGCTCACCGTGACGGTGCAGCGGCTGACCCCGCTCACCACGCCCACCCCGGCTGCTGCGGCGACGCCGGCGACGACCACCCCGTGGACACAGCCCACGGACACCGTCGCCGTCGACTCGACGACACCGACCGGGACCGTCTCGACGATGCGGCTGCGCTCCGGCAGGACGGTGAAGCTGGTCGTGCGCGGCACCCAGAGGTCCGGTGCGGTCGATGCCGACGCGGCCTGCGTGCTCACTGCGGACGGCTGGTCGGCCTCCGACCCGGCGGTCGCCCTCGGGCAGGAGCCGCTCGAGCTCTGGGTGGACGGGCAACGCGTGCCCTGGCGCCCGGTGACCGGGTCCTCGCCCTGCGCGGCGGACCACGTGTACACCGCGACGTACACCGCGACGAAGAACGGCCCGGTCCGGTTCGCCGTGCTCGACCTGGACCACCGCGACAACACCAGCGGCCTCACGGTGTCCCTGACCCGCGGCTGAGGCGCAAGCAACTGGCCTCTCGACCGGGGAGGAACTGCCTTCTCGACGGGGAGGAACTGCCTTCTCAACGAGGGCGAGGGCGAGGGCGAGGGCGGGGTCAGCGGACGGTCTTGATGTTGCGGACCAGGACCGAGCCGAGCAGGCAGATGCCGCAGGCCACGCCGTACAGCGTCACGTAGCCGCCGGCGTTCGCGACCAGGAACGACCCGACGAACGGCGCGAACACCTGCGGCAGCGCGACCGCGATGTTGATCACCCCGAGGTCCTTGGCGCGGGCCGCGGCGACCGGCAGCACCTCGGTGCAGAGTGCGAAGTCGACCGAGAGATAGACGCCGTAGCCGATGCCGAACACCACCGCGCCGGCCAGCGCACCGGGCCAGGTCGGGACGATCGCGAGGATCAGCGCCCCGAGCCCGGTGACCACCCCGGCCACCGTGACGAACACCTTCCGGCGCCGGAGCCGGTCCGACCACAGGCCGAAGACCACGGTGCTGCCGACGATGAACACGGCGTACACCAGGGTGAGCACGAAGACCCCGGTCTCCGGGTCGGGGTAGCGCACCGCGTCCTGGAGGTAGAAGTAGAGCAGCAGCGTGCCGAGCGAGTTGCCGAGGTTGACCAGGAACCGGGTCAGCCAGGCCCAGGCGAAGTCCGGGTACGTCGACGGGGACAGCCAGAAGCTGCCGACGAACTGCCGCAGCGAGAACGCCGGGCGCAGCGTGCGGGGCAGCGGGACGTCGCGGCTGCCCAGCACGTACGGCACCGCGAGCACCACCACCGCCGCGGCGGTCGCGTAGTAGCCGGCGGCGATACCGCCGGTGGACGTGGCGATCCCGACCCCGGTGACGATGCCGAGGGTCTGGGACACCGCGACCCAGCCGCCGACCACGCCACGCTCGCGCACCGGCACCAGGTCGGGCACGGTCGCGGTCAGCGCCGCGAACATCGCGTTCAACGAGGCCTGGGCCAGGCTCCAGGCGAGCACCATGGTGAGCACCGAGTGCGCGTTCGCCAGCAGCACCAGGGCGAGCCCGCCGAGCAGTGCCCCCACCACCACCCACGGCACCCGGCGGCCGAACCGCGAGGTGGTGCGGTCCGACAGCGCGCCGAACAGCGGGTTCGCGACCACCGAGACCGCCGAGCCGACCCCGGTGACCACGCCGAAGACGAACTCCTTGTGGCCCGGCGCGACCAGCTGCGCCTGCTGGGCGAGCAGCACCTGGATCGGCCCGAAGAACCCCGCCCAGAGCCCGAGCCCGGCCAGCGTCACGGCCGCGACCCAGCGCCGGGGTACGGCGTGCACCGGCTCGGCCAGCGCGGAGAGCGGGCCGACGCTGCCCACCGCCCGAGTGGTCACCGGCTCACCGAGGTCACGGGGCGGCACGGGTGGCTACGCGACCGGGGCGTGCGCAGCGATCAGGTCGCGGTACCACCAGTAGGAGTCCTTCGGGGTGCGCTGCTGCGTCTCGTAGTCGACGTGCACCAGACCGAACCGCTTGGAGAACCCCTCGGCCCACTCGAAGTTGTCCAGCAGCGACCACGTGTAGTAGCCGCGGACGTCGACGCCCTCGTCCACCGCCTGCGCGACGGCCCGCAGGTGGGCGTCGAGGTAGGCGATCCGGTCCGGGTCGTGCACCGCCCCGTCGGCGTCCACCACGTCGTCGTACGCGCAGCCGCTCTCGGTGACGTAGACGGGGGGCAGTGCGTCGCCGTACATCGCGCGCAGGCCGACCAGCGTCTCCCGCAGCCCGTCGGGTACGACGGGCCAGTCGAACGCCGTGCGGGGGTAGCCCTCGACGCGCACCATCTTGAACGGCGCGCCCCGTTCGGTCAGCACGGCCTCCAGGCCGGGGTCGGCCGGCAGCGGGGACGCAGGATCGGCGATCCGGGTCGGGTTGTAGTAGTTCAGGCCGTAGAAGTCGACGGGCGCGTGGATCACCTCGAGGTCCTCCTCGACCGGTCCAGGCATCAGCTCGGCGATCCCGTCCGGGTAGCGGCCGAGCAGCATCGAGTCGGAGAAGATCCGGTTCCACAGCACGTCGTACAGCTCGGCGGCGGCGACGTCGGCCGGGGCGTCGGACGCGGGCCAGACCGGCGAGTGGTTGTTGGCGGTGCCGACGCTCGTGGCGCCGACCGCCCGCAGGGCCGCGACCGCCCGGCCGTGGCCGAGCAGCAGGTGATGGGCGACCGGGAGCGCGTCGAACATCAGCTGCTTGCCGGGCGCGTGCACCCCGAGCGCGTGCCCGAGCATCGTCACGACGTTCGGCTCGTTGACCGGGCACCAGTGCTCGACCCGGTCGCCGAGCCGCATCGCCACCAAGGCGGCGTACTCCGCGAACCGCTCGGCGGTGTCCCGGTTCAGCCAGCCGTCCCGGTCCTGCAGAGCCTGCGGCAGGTCCCAGTGGAACAGTGTGGCCATCGGCCGGACCCCGGCCTCGAGCAGCGAGTCGACGAGCCGGTCGTAGTAGGCCAGCCCCTCGGGGTTCGCGCGGCCGCTGCCGGCCGGCTGGATCCGCGGCCAGGCGATCGAGAGCCGGTAGCCGCCGAGGCCGAGCCCCTGCATCAGCGCGACGTCCTCGGGATAGCGGTGGTAGTGGTCGCAGGCGACCTCGCCGCTGCTGCCGTCGGAGATCCGGCCGGGCTCCGCGCAGAACGTGTCCCAGACGCTGGGCCCGCGGCCGTCCTCGTGGACCGCGCCCTCGATCTGGTACGCCGCGGTGCTCGCGCCGAACCGGAAGCCGTCGGGGAGCCGGGGCGGGGATGCAGGTGCCATGGGCCCACCCTGGCAGATCACCTGCCGGATCCGGGGTAGCGATCAGGTGCCGAGCAGGAACACCACCCGGAGCGGGACAGGTTGGCAGGCCGGCCCGGTCGTCTGACCCGGGTCAACCCCGCGCGAGACCCGGGTCAACCCCGCGCGAGACCCGGGTCAACCGCAGGGCGAGGCAGGATGGGTCCGTGATCGACGTACGACGGGCCGCGGACCGGTTCACCACGACGACGGACTGGCTGACGTCGCGGCACTCGTTCTCGTTCGGGCCGCACTACGACCCGGGCAACGTCGGGCACGCCGTGCTGGTCGCGCACAACGACGACGTCGTCGCCCCCGGCGCTGGCTACGACACCCACCCGCACAGCGACCTCGAGATCGTCACGTGGGTGCTCGAGGGCAGCCTGGTCCACCAGGACTCGCGCGGCCACTCCGGGGTGATCCACCCGGGCCTCGCGCAGCGGATGAGCGCCGGCAGCGGGGTGCTGCACAGCGAGCGCAACGACGCGCCCGGCGCCACGACGCCGACCCGGTTCGTGCAGATGTGGGTGCTGCCCGACGAGCCCGGGTTGGACCCCTCCTACGACCAGCAGCAGGTCGACGTACGCCCTGGCCTCACGCCGCTCGCGTCCGGCATCCGCGGCCTCGACGCCGCCGTGCGGATCCACACCTCCGGCGCGGCGCTGCACGTGGCGCGGCTCGGGCCCGGCGATTCGGTCGCCCTGCCCGACGCCCCGCGCCTGCATGTCTTCGTGGCCCGCGGCTCGGCCGATCTGGAGGGCGCCGGCAGTCTCGACGAGGGCGACGCGGCGCGGTTCACCGCCGAGGGCGGGCCGCTCCTCACCGGCGCCACGGAGGCCGAGGTCCTCGTGTGGCAGCTGCCGTAGGTGCCATAGGGCAGGGTGAGCGCATGCACTTCGTCGGAGTCGACCTCGCCTGGGGTCAGAAGAACCCCAGCGGGCTCGCGGTCCTCGACGACGGCGGCCGGCTGCTGCACGTGTCCGCCCAGAGTGACGACGACAGCATCGTGGCCGCGCTGAAGCCGTACGTCGACGGCGACTGCGTGGTCGGGATCGACGCCTCCCTGATCGTCGAGAACGCCACCGGGAACCGGCCCTGCGAGGCCGCGCTCAACCGGGACTTCGCCCGCTTCGACGCCGGCGCGCACCCCTCCAACACCGGCAAGCGCGAGTTCGCGGAGGGCTCCCGCGGCGCCGGACTGGCCGCCCGGCTCGGACTGGACATGGACCCGAGGTCGACCTCGCACCGCCGGGCGATCGAGGTCTACCCGCATCCCGCGACGGTGGCGCTGTTCCGGCTCGGCCGGACGCTGAAGTACAAGAACAAGTCCGGTCGCCCCCTGCCCCACCTCCGGGCCGAGCTGATCCGGCTGATGGAGCTGCTCGAGGGGCTGACGCGCGCGTCGCCGGCCCTGCACGTCACCGACCACCCGGACTGGAAGGCGCTGGTGGCGCAGGTCGAGTCCGCCGAGCGCAAGAGCGACCTGCGCCGCGCCGAGGACCAGGTCGACGCGGTGGTGTGCGCGTACGTCGCCCTGTTCGCCGAGCGCCGGCCCGAGCTGACCACGACGTACGGCGACCTGGAGACCGGCTACATCGTCACGCCGACCCTGCCCGCCGGACACCGGCCCTCGCCCCGGCCGCGGCGACCTGAGCCGGCCCCCGAGCCGGTCCCGGAGCCGGCCCGGAGCCGACCGCCCCGACCACCGGGTCGACCGCCGAACCGGCCGGTGAACCGACCCTGACCGACCAGAGCCCGGTGCGCGGGGCCGTGCAGGCCTACGCCGCGATGCAGCCCGAGCTGCGCGAGGCGACCGACCGCTTCGTCACCCTGGTCACCACGCTCCTCGACGACGCCGGCATCAACTACCTCAGCGTCACCGGGCGCGCGAAGTCGGTCGCGTCGTTCGCCGCCAAGGCCGACCGCAGCGTCGGCGGCAAGCCGCTCTACTCCGACCCGCTCGAGGAGATCACCGACCAGATCGGGGTCCGCGTCATCACCTACCTGCAGAGCGACGTGATGGCCGTCGCGGACCTGCTGAGCGACCAGCTCGCCGTCCTCGACGACCGGGACATGGGCCAGGAGACCGCGAGCGAGGGCCGGTTCGGCTACGCCAGCCGGCACCTGCTCGTCGCGCCCGACCCGGCGCGGAGCACCCCGGCGGCGTACGACGCGCTCCACGAGCGGCGGGCCCAGGTGCAGGTCCGCACGGTGCTCCAGCACGCGTGGGCGGAGTTCGAGCACGCGATCCGCTACAAGGGCACGATCCCCGAGGAGCACGTGCCCGACCTCGACCGCCGGTTCACCCTGGCCGCGGGGCTGCTCGAGCTCGCCGACCGCGAGTTCTCGCTGATCCGCGACCGGCTGCAGGCCACGGTCGTAGACCAGCACCCGGAGCCGGACGCCGGCGACCCGCGGATCAGCGCGCAGGACCTCGCGACGTTCCTCGCCGGCCAGTACGCCGACGCCGGCTGGTCCCGCACCGACCACTACGCCTGGGTCTCCGGGCTGCTGCTGGAGCTCGGCATCACCTCGCTGGACGAGCTCGCCGGGCTGCTCACCTCGGTCGACAGCACCGCGATCAACGCACGGATGGGCTACAAGTACCCTCCCGGCGCGGTCCGCCGGCTCGACGACGCGCTGCTGGCGATCTTCGGGGAGCGCTACGTCGGCCTGCACGGGAACGCGCACCGGGTGGCCCTGCTGCGCACCCGCCTCGAGAAGCTGAGCACCCCGCCGGAGTCCTCGTAGGGATCGACCGGCTCGACCAGCCGGGGTTCGACCGGCTCGACCGACCTGGGGGTCAGGTGAGCACGCGCAGCGCGGCGGGTCGCACGGTGGCGGTCACCGGCAGCGGGCCGAGACGCTCGCCGTCGCCGTACGCCGTGACCGGGTCGGCGCTGCGCACGTGCACCCGGGTCCCGCGCAGCACGCGTACGTCGTCGAGCTCGACGTGGGTGCCGGCGTAGAGCCTCGGCATCGAGCGGATCAGCCTCATCCGGGAGGCCGCACGGACGACCACCACGTCGAGCAGCCCGTCGGTCACGGACGCGTCCGGGGCGACGTGCATGCCCGCGCCGTAGTAGCCGGAGTTGGCGACGACCACCGTGTAGGCCTCCTCCTCGATCCGCTCGCCGTCGACCTCGACGGTGAACCGGGTCGGAGTGAAGGCGAGCACGGAGCGGACCGCGGCGTAGGGGTACTGCACCGCGCGCGGCAGCCGCTGCGACCGGTCCACGATCTCGGAGGCCAGTGAGTCCACCCCGGCGTACACGCTGCCGAGCACCACCCGCCGCCCGGTCTCCACGACGTCGACGTCCTGCGGGGCTCCGGCGAGCAGCACCCGGGCCACCTCGCCCGGCGCGCTGGGCAGGCCGAGCATCCGGGCGAAGTCGTTGCCCCGCCCGGACGGCACGATGCCGAGCACGCCCCGCGCGGACGCGATCGCGCCCGCGACCGAGGAGAGCATCCCGTCGCCGCCCACCGCCACCACCACATCGCCCCGGGCGGCACACTCGCGCGCCATCGACGCGCACGCCGCCGGGCCGGTGCTGTAGCTGAGGTCGACGCGGGCGCCGGCGTCGCGGAGCAGCCGCGCCACGGGTACGGCGGCCGCCGGTGCCGAGCCTCCCCCGGAGGCGGGGTTCACCAGGAACCGGAACGAGGCGCTGCTCATCCGGGCCACCCGCAGCAACGCGGCGACCGGCCCCGAGGCGTGGTCACGGGACGAGCACGCCCGGGTTGAGCACGCCCTGCGGGTCGAGCCGCTCCTTGACCGCACGGAGCATCTCCACGCCGACCGGCCCGATCTCCTTCGCGAGCCAGGGCTTGTGGTCCTGGCCGACGGCGTGGTGGTGGGTGATCGTCGCGCCGGCCGCGATGATCGCGTCGGAGGCGGCGGTCTTCGCGCGGGCCCACTGCTCGACCCCGTCGCCGCGCTGCTTGGCGGCGACCGTGAAGTAGAGCGAGGCGCCGGTCTCGTAGACGTGCGAGATGTGGCAGAGCACGAGCGGCTGGTCGTCGGTGAGGGCGCCGGTGATCGCCGCGGTCACCGCCGCGTAGAGCCGCTGCACGCCCGACCAGAACGTCGCGGTCTCCAGGGTCTCGACGAGCACGCCGACGTCGAGCATCGAGTCACGCAGGTAGGGGCCGTGGAACCGGCCGGCGGACCAGGCCCGGCCGGCCTCCTCGCCGACCATCGTGCCGCCGGCCTCGAGCAGCCGGACCGAGGCGGTCGCCCGCCTGAGGTCGACGGTCGCCCGCTCCCCCTCGAAGCCGGTGACCATCAGGCAGCCACCGCCCTCGGTTCCTGAGCCGCTCGAAGCGGCGCCGACCTGGGCGGGGCTGGTGAGGTTGATCGCGGTCTCGTTCTCGTCCGAGAGCCGCAGCACGGTCGGTACGGCGCCGGAGCGCGCCAGGTCGCGCAGGGCGGCGGCCCCCTCCGCGAAGGAGCCGAACCGCCACGCGTCGTACACCCGCACGGCCGGCACCGGGCGGACCCGGACGGTGACCGAGGTGACCACGCCGAACGCCCCCTCGGAGCCGAGCACCAGCTCCCGCAGGTCCGGTCCCGCGGCGCTGGCCGGGGCGGAGCCCAGCGTCAGCGTCCCGATCGGGGTGGCGACGGTGAGCCCGACGACCAGCGCGTCGAAGCGGCCGTAGCCCGAGGACGCCTGGCCGCTGGAGCGGGTCGCCGCGAAGCCGCCGATCGAGGCGTACTCGAAGGACTGCGGGAAGTGCCCGAGGGTCAGGCCGTGCTCGCCGAGCAGCGCCTCGGCCTCCGGACCGAGCAGGCCGGCCTGGAGCACGGCGGTGCCGGACTCGGCGTCGACGGACACCAGCGCGTCGAGCCGGCGCAGGTCCAGCGACACCACGCCGGCGTACCCGTCCCGCCGGGCGACCAGGCCGCCCACGACCGACGTCCCGCCGCCGAACGGCACCAGCGCGACCCGGTGCTCGCTGCACCACGCGACCACGGCGGCCACCTCGTCGTGGTCGGCGGGCCGCACCACCACGTCGGGGGCGTCCGAGCCGTCGCCCGCGCGCATCCGCAGCAGGTCGGTCGTGGACTTGCCACGGGTGTGCCGGACCCGGGTCTCGTGGTCGGTGTGCACGTGGTCGGCACCGACCAGCCCGCGCAGAGCCTCGACGAGTGTCGCGTCCAGGCCGGGCGCCGGGAGACGGACGTCGGCGAGCGGGGTGGTCGGCCGCTCCTCGGCGGGCCCGAAGGCCAGCTCGACCAGCCCGCGGGCGGCCTCGGGGAGCGGCGCCGCCTCGGCGGGGTCGCCCCAACGGGCCCAGTGCATCGGTGCGTTCATGCGTTACACTGTGACACATGGCGTCACTTCGTAACAACGGTGGTCTCGACAAGCGCGACCAGCCGAGGGACGCGTCCGACAAGCCGGATGCGGGTGCGCCGCACCGGCCGGCGGGCACCCAGGGCGACCAGTCGGGGTCCGCGCGGGTGGCCGGCGACGACGCCCTGCTGGACGCCGCCCGCGCCGGCATCGTCGCGGTCGGCTGGCGTCGGAGCACCCTCACCGACGTCGCCCGACGGGCCGGCGTCTCCCGGATGACGATCTACCGGCGCTGGCCGGACATGCAGACCCTGCTGGCCGACCTGATGACCCGCGAGTGGTCCGGCCTGGTCGAGCAGCCGGACACGGACGGCGCCCCGGTCGAGCGGATCGCGGCCGGTGTCGCCTCGACCGTGACCGCGCTGCGGGAGAACGAGCTGTTCCACAAGATCGTGCACGTCGACCCCGAGCTGCTGCTGCCCTACCTCCTGGACCGGCGCGGCCGCACCCAGGACGCGCTGCTCGCCCTGCTCGAGGCCGGCATCTCCGAGGGGCAGCAGGACCGGTCGGTGCGCGCCGGGGACCCCGCGGTCCTCGCGCGGTCGGTGCTGCTCGCGGCGTACGGCTTCGCGCTCTCGGCCCCGACGATGGCCGGTGGCGGGCTGGAGGTCGCCGCGCTCGACGCCGAGCTGCGGCAGCTGGTGGAGAGGTACCTCCGGGCATGAGTGGTCTCGACAGGCTCGACCAGCCGGACAGGTCGAGCGCGCCCGCCGGGTCGAGCGCGCTGAACGGCGTACGACGGGCGCGGGAGCTGGCCGAGGCGACCGACGGCCGCGTCGTGGACCTGCTCGTCGTCGGGCTCGGCGTCACCGGCGCGGGCGTGGCGCTCGACGCCGCGGCGCGCGGGCTGTCGGTGGTCGCGGTGGACGCGCACGACCTCGCGTTCGGTACGTCGCGCTGGAGCTCCAAGCTGGTGCACGGCGGGCTGCGCTACCTCGCCAACGGGCAGGTCGGCGTCGCGCACGAGAGCGCCGTCGAGCGCGGCGTCTTGATGACCCGCACAGCACCGCACCTGACCCGGGCCCTGCCGATGCTGGTCCCGCTGCTGCCGATGGTGACGCCGGGCCAGGCCCGCGTCGCCCGCGCCGGCCTCGCCGCCGGCGACCTGCTCCGCCTCGCCGCCGGCACCCCGCGCGACGTGCTGCCCCGGCCGCGGCGGCTCTCCCGCACCGAGACGCTCGGCCTCGCGCCGGGGCTGCGCCGGCTCGGCCTGCGCGGCGGGCTGCTGTCCTGGGACGGCCAGCTCGAGGACGACGCCCGGCTGGTCGTCGGCATCGCCCGCACCGCCGCCGCGCACGGCGCACGCGTCCTGACCCGGACCCGGGTCAGCGAGCTGTCCGGCGAGGGGGCCGTGGTCCGCGACGAGCTCACCGGGGCCACCGGGACGGTCCGGGCCCGCGCCGTGGTGAACGCCGCCGGGGTCTGGGCCGGCGGGCTGGTGCCGGGCATCCGGCTGCGGCCGTCCCGCGGCACGCACCTGGTGCTGCGCGGCGACACCTTCGACGACGGCTTGTCGGTCGCGGTGATGGCCCCGGTGCCCGGTGAGTCCAACCGGTTCGTGTTCGCGCTACCGCAGCCCGACGGCCAGGTGTACGTCGGGCTCACCGACGAGCCGGTCGAGGGCGACGTGCCCGACGTACCGGTGCCCAGCGAGGCCGAGATCGGCTTCCTGCTCGACGTGGTCGGGGCCGCCTTCCAGCAGCCGGTCGGCCGGGACGCGGTCGTGGGCGCCTACGCCGGGCTCCGGCCGCTGCTCGACGCGGACCTGCGCGGCGGGACGGCCGACCTGTCCCGGAGGCACGCGGTGCTGACCTCGCCGGACGGGGTGG
Organism: uncultured Actinomycetota bacterium; assembly: GCA_963810035.1. Classification (GTDB taxonomy): domain Bacteria; phylum Actinomycetota; class Actinomycetes; order Propionibacteriales; family Nocardioidaceae; genus Nocardioides_B. Next base: position 273,759 of record CAWEMA010000013.1, on the reverse strand, counting down.
TCACGGTGGTCGGCGGCAAGCTCACGACCTACCGCCGGATGGCCGAGGACGCCGTCGACGCGGTGCTCGCACGGACGCCGCTCCCCGCCGGCCCGTGCCGCACCCGGACGCTGCCGCTGGTCGGCGCCGCCCCCCGAGACGAGCTGGCCCGGGTCGAGGCACCCTCCCGGCTGGTCCGGAGGTACGGCGCCGAGGCCCCGGCGCTGGTCGCCCACGGCCGCGCCCGTGGCCTCGACGACGAGACGCTGCTCGCCCCGGTGGCGGACGGCGTCCCGACCACCCCGGCCGAGCTGCTGTGGGGCGTCGCCCGGGAAGGGGCCCTCGACGTCGAGGACCTGCTCGACCGGCGCACCCGGGTCGGGCTGGTGCCGGCGGACCGCGCGCTGGCCGAGCCCGCGGCCACGCAGGCGCTGGACCTGCTCGGCCCCGGGCTCAGTGCAGCGCGACCGTGAGCAGGAAGGCCGAGTCGGCGTGCGCCTCGACGGCGTGCCGCTGGGGCGGGAGCGGGATCAGCTGGCCCGGGTGGACCGGCCACTCCCGGTCCGAGGACCGCAGCGTCACCTCGCCGCTGATCAGGTAGAGCGTGGCCGCCGACGGCGAGTCGTGCTCGGCCATCACCGCGCCTTCGCGCAGCGCGATCACGACCGCCCGCATCACCGTGCCGGACAGGACCGTACGCGCGGTCCGTCCGGACGGATGGTGCGAGAGGTCGGCGATCAGCGAGTCGGCCAGCTCGGTGAGCACCACCGGCTCCGACGTACCGCGGTCTCCGGCACTCACGTCGGCCGGGCTGGTCGGGTCGCTCATGGGCTCGCCTCCACGATGGGGTCCGCCCACTCCACCACGGTCAGGGCTTGAAGACCACCTTCACCGTGCCGTCGGCCTTCTTCTGGAAGTCGTCGTAGGCCTTCGGCGCGTCGGACAGCGGCACCTGGTGGGTGGCGAACTGCTCGGTGCCCAACGGGTCGGCGTCGTCGGTCAGGAGCGGCATGATGTCGTCGACCCAGCGCTTGACGTTGGCCTGACCCATCCGCAGCTGGATCTGCTTGTCGAACATGGTGAGGATCGGCATCGGGTCGCTCTGGCCGCCGTACACCCCGATCAGCGAGACCGTGCCACCGCGGCGCACCGCGTCGATCGCGGTGTAGATCGCGGCCATCCGGTCCAGGCCGACCTTGCTCATCAGCGGGGCGGTGAGCTTCTTCGGGAGGGCGCTGAAGATCCGCTGGCCCACGGCCGCGACCGGCGACCCGTGCGCCTCCATCCCGACCGCGTCGATGACGGAGTCGGCACCGCGGCCCTGGGTGCGCGAACGCACCTCCTCGGCAACGTCGTCGACGGCCGAGAGGTCGATGACCTCCGCTCCGCGCGCCTGGGCCCGCGCGAGCCGCTCCGGGACCAGGTCGACCGCGATCACCCGGAAGCCCTGGTGCAGTGCGATCCGGGTCGCCATGTCGCCGATCGGGCCGAGCCCGAGCACGAGCAGGGTGCCGCCGTCGGGTACGTCGGCGTAGACCACCGACTGCCAGGCGGTGGGCAGCACGTCGGAGAGGAACAGGAACCGCTCGTCGGCGGGGCCCTCGGGCACCTTGATCGGCATGAACTGCGCCTGCGGGACGCGGAGCAGCTCGGCCTGCGCGCCGGGCACCTCGCCGTAGAGCTTGCTGAACCCGAACAGCGCGGCGCCCATGCCCTGGTCGCGGACCTGGGTCGTCTCACACTGCGTGTACAGCCCGCGGTCGCACATCCAGCAGGAGCCGCAGCAGATCTGGAACGGCATCACCACCCGGTCGCCGGCCTTGAGGTTGTCGACGCCCTTGCCGACCTCCTCCACGATCCCCATCGGCTCGTGGCCGAGGATGTCGCCCTCCCCCATGAACGGGCCGAGCGTCTCGTACAGGTGCAGGTCCGAGCCGCACAGGCCGCTGGACGTGATCCGCACGATCGCGTCGTTGGGCTCCTTGAGGATCGGGTCCGGGACCTCTTCCACGCGGACGTCGCGGCGGCCGTGCCAGGTGACTGCCTTCATCGTGTCCTCCTTGTTGCGGTGACTCGCTCGGGGCGAAAGGAGGTCGGTACCCGATCCGGTCGGACCAAACGCCTAGCGGCCGAGTCCCTCGACCACCTCGGCGCCGGGCAGGTCGCCGAGCCGGTACCCCGGCAGCAGCAGCTTCGAGCGCCGTACGCCGCTGCCGATGATCGCCACGTCGATGTCGAGGCAGGCCGCGTCCACGAACAGCCGCCACCCCGGCGGGAGGCCGACCGGCGTGATCCCGCCGTACTCCATGCCGGTCTCCTCGACCGCCCGGTCCATCGCGAGGAAGGACGCCTTGCGCACGTCGAGGCTGCGCTTGACCAGGTTGTTCACGTCGGCGCGGGTGTCGGCGCGTACGACGCAGGCGGCGGTCCGCTCCTCGCCGTCACGCCGTCCGGAGACCACGACGCAGTTGGCGCTGGCGGTCAGGGACACGTCGTACGCCTCGGTCATCGCGGCCGTGTCCGCGAGTCCGGGGTCGATCTCCACCACCGCGACCTCCGCGGCGTGCGGCCAGGTGGCGAGCGCCCGCGCCACCGGGTCGCCGAGCAGCCCGGCGTTCTCGACCGCGGGCAGCGAGGTCAGGGTGCCGATGCGGGGCAGGTCCATGCGGCCACCGTAACCGTCAGGTAAATGTCTCGGTATCTACACCTTTACCCGACCCATCTGGGTTAGCGTCCATACGTTCTTCACCTCTCGGGAGCTCCACACGTCCTCGGACGGCGTCGACCGGCGCCTCGGTGGGTTGTCCCGGGCCATCCGGCACCACCCCCGCCACGAGGAGACACAGCGTGACCAGTCCGTCCACACGACGATGGGCCAAGACCGCGGCAGCCACACTCGGCTTCGCGCTCGCCGCCACCCCGCTCGCGGTGACGCCGCCGGCGTCCGCGAGCAGCATCGGCCTCGTCATCAGCGAGGTCTACGGAGGCGGCGGCAACACCGGCGCCCCGTACACCAACGACTTCATCGAGCTCCAGAACACCACCGGTGCGCCGATCTCCCTGTCCGGGATGACCGTGCAGTACCGCAGCGCGACCGGTACGACGTCCCAGGTCACCAGCCTGTCGGGCAGCATCCCGGCGCACGGCCACTGGCTCGTCGCCGAGGCCGCCGGCGCCACCCCGTCCGGCGCGCTGCCCACCCCGGACGGCACCGGCACGCTGGCGATGTCGGGGAGCAGCGGCGTGGTCTACCTGGCCACCGCAGCCACGGCCGTCACGGCCACCGACCCCTCGGTCGTCGACCTGGTCGGCTACGGCTCCGCGAACGCCTTCGAGGGCACCGGCCCGGCCCCCACGCTGACCAACAGCACGTCGGCCAGCCGCTCGGCGGCCGGCACCGACACCGGGGACAACAAGGCCGACTTCGTCTCCGGTGCCCCCGCGCCGCAGAACTCGGCCACCGCCCCGACCGAGCCGCCGGCCGACCCGGTCGCGAAGACCATCGAGGAGATCCAAGGCAACGGCGCCTCCAGCCCTCTCGCAGGACAGTCCGTGGTCACCAAGGGCGTCGTCACCGCGGCGTACCCGACCGGCGGTTTCAACGGGGTCTACGTGCAGACCCCCGGCACCGGTGGCGCGGTCGACCTCGACCGGCACGACACCTCGGACGCGCTCTTCGTCTACCTCGGCAGCACGGCCACCTACCCGCAGGTCGGCGACTACCTCCAGGTCACCGGCAACGTCAGCGAGTTCGCCGGGATGACCGAGCTCACCCCGGCCACCGGCGGTGTCACCACGCTGAGCGACACCGTGGCCGCCCCGGCCCCGGCGACGGTCGCCTACCCCGGAACCGACGCGAGCCGCGAGTCGCTCGAGGGCATGCTCGTCGCGCCGCAGGGCAGCTACACGGTGACCGACAACTACACGCTGAACCAGTACGCCGAGATCGGTCTGGCCCGCGGCACGTCCGCGCTGCCGCAGCCGACCGACGTCGCCCGCCCCGGTGCCGACGCCGACGCGGTCGCGGCCGACAACGCCACCAAGCGCGTGACGCTCGACGACGGCTCGTCGCTGAACTACCTGACCACGGGCAAGAACGAGCCGCTGCCCTACCTCACCCTCGACACCCCCGTTCGGGTCGGCGCCCCGGCCACGTTCACCGCGCCGGTGATCCTGGACTACCGCAACAACGCCTGGAAGCTCCAGCCCACGCAGCAGCTCACCGCGGCCAACGCGGCCACCGTGCAGCCGGCCACCTTCGCGAACACCCGCACCGCGCACCCGCAGGCCGTGGGCGGTGACCTCAAGGTGGCGAGCTTCAACGTGCTGAACTTCTTCACCGAGACCGGGGCCGACTTCGTCGCCGACGGGGGCACCTGCAGCTTCTACAACGACCGCGCGGGCAACCCCGTCACGGTCAACTCCTGCAACGGCGACGGCCCCCGGGGCGCGGCGGACACCGCCAACCTGGACCGTCAGCGCGCCAAGATCGTGGCCGCGATCAACGCCCTCGGCGCCGACGTGCTGTCCCTGGAGGAGATCGAGAACTCCGCGAAGTACGCCGGACCGGACCGTCGCGACGACGCGCTGGCCAAGCTCGTCGACGCCCTGAACGCCGACGCCGGCTCGAAGGTGTGGACGTTCGTGCCCTCCCCGGCACCGGCCGACCGTCCCGCGGTCGCCGACGAGGACGTGATCCGCACGGCGTTCATCTACAAGAACGCCGCGGTGGAGCCGGTCGGCACCTCGCACATCCTGCAGGACGCCGCCTTCGACAACGCGCGTGAGCCGCTGGCCCAGGCGTTCCGGCCCGCGGGCGGTGCGGCGAACCAGACCTTCCTGGTCATCGTGAACCACTTCAAGTCCAAGGGCTCGGGCGTCGACGACGGCACCGGCCAGGGCAACGCCAACCCGGACCGGGTCGCGCAGGCGAAGGCGCTCGTCGACTTCGCCGACCAGCAGAAGGCGCTCGCGGGCACCGACACGGTGTTCCTCACCGGCGACTTCAACTCCTACACCCAGGAGGACCCGCTGCAGGTGCTCTACGCCGCGGGCTACACCGACATCGGCTCGGCCCAGGCGCCCGAGGAGTACACCTACCTCTTCGGGGGTGTCGTCGGGTCGCTCGACCACGTGCTCGCCAACGACACCGCCTACGCAGCGGTGACCGGCGCGCACGTGTGGAACATCAACTCGGTCGAGTCGGTGGCCTACGAGTACAGCCGGTACAACTACAACGCGACGAGCTTCTACGCCCCGACGCCGTACCGCTCCAGCGACCACGACCCGCTGCTCGTCGGCTTCGACGTGCCCGCGCCGCCGGCAGCGACGACGACGACCGCCTCGGTCGCACCGAGGCCGGTCGTGGTGCGGGACACCACCCCGACGGTGACCGCCCGGGTCGAGGCCGACGGGGTGCCTGCAGACGCCGGCACGGTGACGTTCTCCTCCGGGGACACCGTGCTCGGCACCGCACCGGTGTCGCAGGGCACGGCGTCGCTGACCCTGCCTGCCTTCGAGCAGGTCGGTTCGCAGACCGTGACCGCCGCGTACGCCGGCACCGCGGCCTACGCGCCGTCGTCGAGCACCGTCACCTTCGACGTGGTCAAGGCGACCCCGACGATGACCGTGCAGGTGCAGCCGGACGTGATCCGCAAGAAGCGGACGCAGCCGCGGCTCGACGTCGCCCTCACGGCGCCGGGCCAGGTGGTCAGCGGCTACGTCGTGGTCCGTCAGGACGGGGCGGTCATCGGGTTCGAGGAGCTCACCGACGGCCGCGCGACACTCACCCTGCCGACGTACGACAGGCGGGGCGAGCAGACGGTCACCGTGGAGTACCACGGCAGTGACCTCGCGGAGGCCGTGACGAGGTCGGTCACGTTCACCGTGCAGAACTGACCTCCGTCCCGGCTGGTCGAGCCCTCCGGCTGGTCGAGCTCGTCGAAACCAGAGTGATCTCGACAAGCTCGATCAGCCGGGGGCGGCGATCACCCGTGCACAGCGGTCGGGTCGACGACCAGCCAGGGGTCGCCGAGGGCGCCGAGCACGGCGCCGACGGGCTGCAGCACCGGGCCGTCGACGACGTCGGAGACCACGCAGGTGACGTTGTCGCGGCCACCGGCGGCCAGCGCCGCCTCCACCAGGCGGTCGACCGCCTCCGCGACCTCCCCGTCGGCCAGGCAGGCGCGGATCTGCTCGTCGTCGACGAGGTCGCTCAGCCCGTCGGAGCAGACCAGCAGCCGGTCCCCCGGGCGTACGTCGACCAGGCCGAGGTCCGGGGTCGCCGGCCGGTCCCCGTCGACCGCCTGGAGCACGACGTTCTTGTACGGGTGCCGCCGCGCCTCGTCCCGGGTGATCAGCCCCTCGTCGACCAGCGTCTGCACCAGCGTCTGGTCCCGGGTGAGCTGGGTGAGCTCGCCGTCGCGGAGCAGGTAGGCACGCGAGTCGCCGACGTGGGCCAGCGCGACGTGCCTGCCGTCGGTCAGCAGGGCGGTCAGCGTGGTCCCCATCCCGGTCCGCGCCGGGTCGAGCGCCGTACCCGCGCGGATCTGCTCGTGGCTGATTCGCACCGCGCGGTCCAGCAGCTCGAGCAGGTCCGGCTGCGGCGTACCCATCGCCAGGGCGCTGGTCACGTAGGCCGCGGTCGCGGAGGCGATCTCGCCGGCCGCCGCGCCGCCGACCCCGTCGGCCACCAGCTGCAGGTAGGGACCGGCGAACCCGGAGTCCTCGTTGTTGGACCGCACCAGACCGGGGTGGCTGCGGCCGGCCGAGCTGAACCTCAACATCCGGGTCTCCTCAGGTGGCGGACGGCCAGGTTCGTGAGTGCGGCCGGGTTCGGTCGGGACATACCGCATCCTCCGCACCGGCGCGTCCCACGGCAAGGGTGAGGTCCGGCCGCCCCTCCTGCGTCAGCGGGAGCCGGCGCGGCGGAGGAACTGCTCGAGGATCGGGCCCGCGGTCTTCGACCCGGACTCGCCGACGTCGACGAAGACGGCGACCGCGAGGTCTCCGTGCACCGCGATCATCCAGGCGTGCGTCTGCAGCGGCTCCTTGCTGCCGAACTCCGCCGTGCCCGTCTTCGCCAGCACCGGGGCGCCGGGCAGGCTCGCCAGGAACGACCCGCTGCCGCGGGTGACCACCCCGCGCATCAGCCCGCGCAGCTGCTGCGCCTCGGTCGCGGTGAGCGGCTTCGCAGGGGCGGTCGCGTCTGGGGTCTGGTCGGCGATCAGGCGCGGGACGACGGCGCCCCCCTTGGCGACCGAGGCGGCGACGGCTGCCATCGCCAGCGGGGAGGCGGTCACCCGGCCCTGGCCGATCAGCGACGCGGCATGCCCGGTCGCCGAGCCTGCCTCGGCGTCGGTGGCCGGGACCGAGCCGAAGTACGCCGGGAAGCCGAGGTCGTGGTCGACACCGAGGCCGAGGGAGGCAGCAGCGTCGGCGAGCGCCGTCTGGGTGACGATGTCGCGCTCGTTGATGAAGGCGGTGTTGCAGGAGTTCGCGACCGCGGTGCTGAGCGGGATCCGCCCCGTCCCGCCCGGCGGGTAGTCGTCGTAGTTCTTGAACGTCTTGCCGTCGACCACCGTGGTGGGCGGGCAGCTCACCGGCGACGCCGGCGTCACCCCCGCCCGGAGCAGGGCGAGGCTGCTGACCACCTTGAACGTCGAGCCAGGGGCGTAGCGGCCGACGGTCGCGGTCGACAGCCCGCCGGACCCGGGTCCGCTGGCCGCGGCGAGCACGTTGCCGGTCGACGGCTGGAGGGCGACGAGCGCGCTGGCCGGGCGTACGCCGCTCAGCTCGCGCTCCGCGGCGGCCTGCAGGTCCCGGTCGAGCGTGGTGACCAGCGGGTCACCGGGCGCCGGCTGGACGCTGAACACCTGGCGCGCCTTGCCCTGGGTGTCGACGGCCTCGACGACGGCACCCGGTGTGCCACGCAGCCGCTCGTCGTACCGCGCCTCAAGACCGGAGAGGCCGGCCTCGTCGCCGGTCCGGTAGGCGCCGCCGGAGGTCTTCACGATCTCGGCCGTGACCGGGCCGACGGTGCCGAGGATCGGGCGGGCGAACTCGCGGGTGGGTGCGAGGGGCAGGGTGTCCTTCACCGTCGCGACGCCCTTGATGCCGGCGGCGCCCTGCTGCAGCACCTTCTGTGCGTCGGCGGTGCGCAGCACGATGGCCTCGACGAAGGCTTTCGGGCCGGCCGCCTGGACCCGGGCGACGTAGCCGGCCGGGTCGATGTCGACGATCCGGGCCAGGGCCCGGGCGGCCGCGGCCTGTCCGGGCTCGGGGACCTGGGTCTTGTCCACCCCGAACCGCAGCACCTCACGCTCGGTGACCAGCGGCGTGTCCCCGGCACCGAGGACGGCCGCCCGTCGCGCGGAGACCGGCGTCAGCCGGAGCTGCTCACCCTGCTCGAGGTCGGGGTAGACCAGCTTCGGGTCGAGCCGGACCTTCCACCCGTCGTCCGCCCCCTGGGTCAGCCGGGCGGTGGTCTGGTAGGTCCACGGCTCCTCGTTGCCGGCCAGCCGCCACACGTAGGACAGCCTGGCCGTGGACGGTTTCCCGTCGGCGCCCTCGGTGACCTTGCCCACCGTGACCCGGGGCTTGGAGTCCCCCATCCCGTCGACCGCCCGGGTCCACAGGCCCTGCGCCTGCTGCGGCGTACCCCCGGTGAAGTCCAGCGTGGTCAGCTTGCCGACGGTGAGTGCCTGGGCGAGCTCCTGGGCGGCATCCTCGGCGCTCTGGCCGCCGGGACTCCCGGAGCAACCGGCGGTGGAGAGCACCGTGGCGAGCGACGCGATCAGGACGGTGGTGAGGTTCCCCGGGCTCTTCACGCACCGATCGCACCATGCGTCACACGACCGGGTCAAAGTGCCCGGCCGGGCACCGATGACTTTTCGCATCCGCTCGGGTCGGTACCCCTGACGAGCGACCCGGCCTAGTGTGTGTCGCAGACGGAGGAGGCGGGACATGGTGATGACCACGGTCACCGAGACAGCAGGCGAGGCGGCGGCACCGCAGGACTTCCCGCAGGTCACGGACCCCTACCGCCGCGAGCTGCTCGCGCACTGCTACCGGATGACCGGGTCGGTGCACGACGCCGAGGACCTGGTGCAGGAGACCTACCTGCGGGCATGGCGCGCCTACCACAGCTTCGAGGGTCGGTCCTCGGTGCGGACCTGGCTCTACCGGATCGCCACCAACGTCTGCCTCACCGCGCTCGAGGGCCGCGACCGTCGTCCGTTGCCGGCCGGCCTCGGCACCGCGTCGAGCGAGGCGGGTGCGCCGCTGGAGGAGCGCGGCGAGATCCCGTGGCTGGAGCCGTTCCCGGACGCCGCGCTGGACGCCGGCACCCAGGGCGACCCGCTGACCGTGGTCACCGACCGCGACACCATCCGGCTGGCGTTCGTCGCCGCCCTGCAGCACCTGCCGGCCCGGCAGCGGGCGGTGCTGATCCTGCGCGATGTGCTCCGGTGGAAGGCCGCCGAGGTGGCCGGGGCCCTGGAGACCACCACCGCGTCGGTGAACAGCGCCCTGCAGCGCGCGCACGCGACCCTGAAGAAGGCGGACCTGTCCGAGGACACCGTCAGCGAGCCGACGGCGGAGCAGAAGGAGATGCTCGACTGCTACGTGCAGGCCTTCTGGGAGAAGGACATCGAGGCGATCGTGTCGATGCTGACCCGGGACGCCATCTGGGAGATGCCCCCGTTCACCGGGTGGTACCAGGGCGCCGAGAACATCGGCCGACTCATCGACACGCAGTGCCCGGGCGGCACCCACGACATGCGGATGGTGCCGACGCGCGCCAACGGGCAGCCGGCGTTCGCCCTCTACATGCGGGGCGAGGACGGCTCCTTCCACCCGTTCCACCTGCAGGTACTCACCCTCGGCACAGCGGGGGTCGAGCACGTCGGTGCGTTCTTCGAGCCGTCGCTGTTCGCGAGGTTCGGTCTCCCCCCGAGCCTGCCGGCCGTCCCCGCCCCGGTCTGAGGCTCCGGTGTCCGCGCCCCGTGAGCGGGCGGCACCTCTACCGCGCCCGCTCGACGGCCCCGCCCTGCTCGAGCGCGCCGTCGGTTACACGCGTACGTCGTTGCAGCTGGTCGCGCACGCCGACCTGTCGGCCCGCACGCCCTGCCCGGCCTGGGACCTGGGCGACCTGCTGCGGCACATGGACGACTCGCTGGCCGCGTTCACCGAGGCGGCCGAGATCGGCTACGTCGATCTGGTGCCGGTGCGCGGCACCGACCCGGCTCTGCAGCTCGTGGACCGGCTGCGGGGTCGCGCCTGTGCGCTGCTCGGCGCGTGGGCGCTGCACCCCGGGACCGGGTCGGTCGTCGTCGGGAACCGCGAGCTGCGCTCCGACCTGCTCGCGGCCGCCGGCGCCCTGGAGATCGCGGTGCACGGGTGGGACGTCGCCCGCACGTGCGGCGTCGACCGTCCGCTGCCCGCGGCCCTGGCGGGCGACCTTCTCGACGTGGTGCCGCTGCTCGTGAGCGACGCCGACCGGCCCGGCAGGTTCGCCGAGCGGGTCGACGTACCGGTGCAGGCCGGGCCGAGCGTCCGCCTGCTGGCCGCCGTCGGCCGCAGGGCGGGCTGACCGCAGGGGCCGCTACCCCGGCGGAGCGGGTGGCTCGTAGGCTCGACAGCGACCGTTCGACAGCGACCGTCCGACCTCCTGCGAGGAGCCGTCTTGATCTTCATCACCGCGAAGTTCCGCGTCCTGCCCGAGCACGCCGACGACTGGCCCGAGCACTCGCGCGCGTTCACCGAGGCGTGCCGGGCCGAGGACGGCTGCCTGTGGTTCGACTGGTCCCGGAGCGTGGACGACGCATGTGAGTACGTCCTGGTCGAGGCGTTCCGCGACGGTGACGCCGGCGCCGCGCACGTGCAGTCGCCGCACTTCCGGCAGGCGCAGGAGACGCTGCCGCAGTACCTCGCCGAGACGCCGCGGATCGTGAACTTCGAGGTCCCCGGGACCGAGTGGTCCGAGCTCGGCGAGATGCGGGTCGACCGCTAGCCACACCCAGCACGTTGACCCGGGCCTCGCGCGGGGTTGACCCGGGCCTCGCGCGGGGTTGACCCGGGCCTCGCGCGGGGTTGACCCGGGCCCCGCGACCCCGGTGACGGCTCCCAGGGGATCGACGTGCTCGACGACCCCGGCATCGTCCGCTGGGACATCCGCTCGGGCGTCCGCCCGAGCTTCGGCTCGTCGTCGAGGACAGGCCGCGGGCGTCCCGCTGGCCATCCTGCTCGTCGTCGTACTGCTCGAGCATCGGCCGATGTACCGCCCGAGCCGGTCGAGACCCGTCACGTGCGCAGCGGCCTTCGGCGGAGGGGATGCGGGGCGGGTTCGTGTCGTGGCGGCGGGAGGAACTCGGGTCTGTGGTCGGCGGAGTTGAGCCGGACCTGCCAGGGCGTGGTGTGGACCATCGTGTGGTGCTGCCGACACAGGAGCACGAGGTTGTTCAGGGCTGTGGGTCCGCCGTCCGCCCAGTGCATGAGGTGGTGGGCGTCGCAGGCGACGGGTGGGCGGGTACAGCTGGGGAACGCGCAGTGCCGGTCACGGGCGATCAGGGTGAGCCAGAGGCCGGGAGTGACCAACCGGGACGACCGCCCGACGTCGAGGATCTGGGACGCGGACCCGAGGACCATCGGGAGAATCTCCGCGTCGCAGGCGAGTGTCCGGACCGCTCCGGCAGACAGCGTCCCACCGGTGTCGATCAGCGCCTCGCCCAGAGAGGTGACCAGGCTGTCGTGGTCGACAGTGACAGTGAGTCGGGGCTTGGCACCGTGGGACTCGGGAAGGGTCTCGGTGCCGGCCAGCAGCTTCGACGCCTCGATCAGGGCGTCCCACATCCGGGCGCCGTGCTCGCGGGGGTCACGGCCGTCGTGGGCACAGTCCGCCATCCCACAGGCACCCGGCCGGTCGCCCGAGCGGCCGCCGGGCTCCCGGTCGGTCCGGTGCGCGCCGGTGATGGCGGGTCGTGCGCCGCAGGCTCCGGGATCGGCGGCGGGGCGGGGAGCGGCGAGGGGGAACAAGATGGTCTTGAGCCATGCGGCGTCCTCGACGGTGCCACGCCCCTTGAGCCGGACGCCACCGATGCCGTCCTCGGTGAGGGACAGGAAGCGGGAGAGGTGCGCAGCGCGCTCCTCGCGCTCGAGCGCCTTTTCGTCGCGACGTTCGGCGCCGTCGGGGTCGAGCCGTTCCACGACGTACCTGCCGCGGCGGGCGAGGTCGGTCGCATCGTGGTCCCGCGCGTCCATCAGCAACAGGGTCTCGGCGGCATCGCGAAGCCCGGCGTTGACCGGCAGCCGGTCGATCGCGGCGACGATCACCTCGGCCTGGGGCCGGGACAGCCGGCCCGCGGCGAGCACGGCTCCGGTCGCGGTCCGATCGGTGGTGACCGCCTTCGCGAGCGCGACCGTGCGTCGGCCGGCGCCTTTGGGGCCACCGGACACCGCCGTGACGAAGTCCTTGGTGGAAGCCCACCCCTCGCTCTTCGCGGCATCGGTGGCGTCGACCTCGGCGACCACATGCAGCTGCACCGCATCGAGCGTGGACCGGAGCCTCTCCAGCAAGCGCACTGTCTCCAGCAGCTCCCCTGCTGGCTTGGCCGCCCACAGCAGGTCGTCGAGGTTGCCTACCGTGTCCACCACCGCGGACAGCACGTCCACCGGGCGCACGCCGGTGGCGACCCAGGCGTCCGGGTCGAGCCGGCCGTCGGGCCAGTGCGTGGTGTCGGTCACGTGCACGACTCTGCCAGTGACCACCGACAGAAACCGGCCCTGAACCGCAGCGAAAACCGTTGCCTACCAGGGGATTCTGGGAAGTCATGCCGGTGGACGCGGTGGTCTCGACAGGCTCGAGCAGGCGTCGGGTTCAGCCGGCCCGCGTGACGTGGCGCCGTACGACGGGCTGGGCGACCGCCAGGACGAGGCAGGCCACGGCGAGCGCCGACCACAGCAGCGGCGGACCGCCGAGGGCGAGCAGCTGGGTCCCGACCAGCGGCGCCACCACCGCCGCGAGACCCCAGCTCACGCCGTACGCCGCGAGGTAGCCGCCCCGCGCTCCCGCCGGCGCCAGCGATGCGACGACCGTGTACGCCCGGCCGAGCAGCACCAGGTCACCGACGCTCCACGCCACCGTCGCCGCGGCGAAGGCCGGCAGCGAGGTGACCATGCCCATGGCGAGCAGCCCGCAGCCCAGGAACAGGTAGCCGACCGCCATCGCCGCGAAGTCGTCGAGCCGGCGCAGCCAGGCCCGGTGCAGCAGCGGCTGCCCGAGCACCAGGGTCGCCGCGGAGACGGTGAGCAGGATCCCGGTGTGCGCGACCGGCAGGCGCCGGGCGGTCAGGGTCAGCGGCAGCGCGATGGCGATCTGGAGGTAGACGACGGCGAACACGGTCCCGGCACCCAGCATCGTCAGCAGCCGGAGGTCCCGCCAGGCCGAGCCGGACCGCGGTACCGCCTCGACGGACCCGCGCGGGAGGGACGCCGCGACGAGCAGCGCGCAGGCCGCGCAGGTGGCGGCGTCGACCACGAAGAGCCAGCGCAGGTCGATCCCGGCCACCACCGTGGCCAGCAGGCCGGCGGCCATCCCGGCGGCGGCCATCGCGCCGGCCATCAGGCCGTACGCCGTGGGGCGCTGCTCCGGGGTCGTCACGTCCGCGACGATCGCCTGGCTGGGCGGCTCGTAGATCTCGAAGACCAGCCCGAGTACGGCGACCGCGACCCCGGCCGCACCCAGGGTCGGCGACAGCGCGAGCGCGAGCTGGGCCACCGCCGTACCCGCGAGGCCGACCGTGATCGTGGCCCGGCCACCGATCCGGTCGGCGAGCCGGCCCCCGAACAGCCGGGACGGGATCGTCGCGACCCCGAAGGCGGCGAGGAGGTACCCCGCCTGCACCACGGAGGCGTCGAAGGCCTGCACCAGGGTCACGGTCAGGAACGGCAGGGTGAAGGCGCCGAGACGGTTCACCGCACGGGCCACGACGAGCACCCATACGGCGGACGGCAGCGCGCGCCACGCGATCATCGTGCTGGACCGGCCGGCGTCGGACATGGATCCCCCGTGACTGGTGTCAGACTGTTCGTCAGTCACGAACCTACGAAAGCGCAGGTGACTGGTCAAATGACATTCGACAGTCACGTCTTGAACCTGGTCGACGTCGCGGCCCGGCTGGTCAACCACCTCACCGAGGGGATGAGCGGCGGCGTCCCGGTCGACGCACCGCAGGGCCCCGCGCGTCGTCGGGCCGTCGCCGAGGCGCTCGGCGGTGAGGGACGGCGTACGCCGGCGGTGAGCGTGGCACAGGCCGAGGAGCTGATGGCGTTCGCAGGGCGGCTGCGCGAGGTGTTCGTGAGCGTGCACCGCGGCGACGAGCGGTCCGCCGTCCGCACCCTCAACGCGCTGATGCTGGAGACCGGGGCCCGACCGCAGCTCGACCGGCTGCCGGAGGGACACGACGGGTGGCACGTGCACTTCCACGGCGCCGACGACTCGCTCGCCACCGGCTGGGCGGCCGGGTGTGCGACCGGGCTCGCGCTCGCGATCGGCAGCGACCTGGCCGGGCGGCTCGGCGTGTGCGCCGCGGAGCGCTGCGACCGGGTGTTCGTGGACACCTCGCGCAATGCGACGCGGCGGTTCTGCTCGACGGCCTGCCAGAGCCGCACCAAGGCCGCCGCTTTCCGCGCCCGCCGGTAGGTGGCCTCGACAGGCTCGACCGGCCTGGGGTTCGACGGGCTCGCCCGACCGGGGTCCGATGAGTTCCGGGGGTGTACGCCGTGCGCGCGACCCAGGCGTTCGGGTTCGGCAAGGAGCCCTACACACAGACCCGGTGGAGGTTCTAGGCCGAGGCCCGGTCCCGGCCCCGCGCCCGCGAGAACCGCAGCGCGTCGTCCTCGATCGCACCCCGGCGGATCGTCAGCACGTCGCGCAGGTAGTTCATCCGCAGCCGCCACGGCGCCCGGGAGCCCTGCTTCGGCAGCAGGTGCAGTGACCTCTGCACGTAGCCGGAGGCGAAGTCCATGAACGGCTCCTCCGAGACGGCGGGGTCCTTCTCGGCCACCACGACGTCGTACCGGCGTGACCGCATGTGCTCGAGCAGCCGGCAGACGTACTCGCTGACCAGGTCGGCCTTGAGCGTCCACGACGCGTTCGTGTAGCCGATGACGTAGGCGAAGTTCGGGACGCCGGAGAGCAGCATGCCCTTGTAGGCCATGGTGTCCGGCAGGTGTACGTCGACCCCGTCGACCTCGAGCTCGAGGCCGCCGAAGGCCAGCAGGTTGAGCCCGGTGGCGGTGACCACCACGTCGGCCTCGAGCTCCTCACCGGAGGTGAGCCGGATGCCGCGCGGGGTGAACCGGTCGATGTGGTCGGTGACCACGTCGACGTCGCCCCGCCGGATCGAGCGGAACAGGTCGCCGTCCGGGACCAGGCACAGCCGCTGGTCCCACGGGTCGTAGGCGGGCCTGAAGTGCTTGTCGACGTCGAAGCCCTCGGGCAGCTGGCTGGTCACGCCCTTGCGGATCAGCCGCTTCATCAGCTCGGGACGGCGGCGGGCCAGCTGGTAGCTCGCGGTGGTGACCAGGACGTTCTTCCACCGGGTGACGGCGTAGGCCCGGTGCGGCGAGAGCTTCTCCCGCAGCTTGACCGCGACCTGGTCGATGCCGGGCAGGGACAGGATGTAGGTCGGGGAGCGCTGCAGCATCGTCACGTGTGCGGCGGCCCCCTCGCCGCCGGCCATCGCGGGCACGAGGGTGACCGCGGTGGCACCGCTGCCGATCACCACGACCCGCTTGCCGGCGTAGTCGAGGTCCTCGGGCCAGTGCTGCGGGTGGACCACCTGCCCACCCGCGGCCGTGAACGTCTCGACGCCCTCGAACTGCGGCGTGTAGCCCTCGTCGTAGCGGTAGTAGCCGCTGCACGACCACAGGAAGCCGCACGTGAACGTGACCTCCTCGCCGTCGGCGCCGCGCTGCGCGTGCACCGTCCAGGTCGCGTCCTGGCTGGACCACTCCGCCCGCACGACGCGCAGCCCGTAGCGGATCAGCCGGTCCACGCCGTACTCCTGCGCGGTCTGTCGGACGTAGTCGAGGATCGCCGGGCCGTCCGCGATGGACTTCTCGTCGGTCCACGGCCGGAACCGGTAGCCGAGGGTGAACATGTCCGAGTCCGACCGGATCCCGGGGTAGCGGAACAGGTCCCAGGTGCCGCCCATCGCGTCGCGGGCCTCGAGCAGGAGGTACGACGTGCCGGGCAGCCGCTCCTCGAGGTGGCAGGCGGCGCCGATGCCGGACAGGCCGGCTCCGACGATCAGGACGTCCACGTGCTCGGTCATGGCTGCAGCCTAGGCAGGCAGCCAGGCGAGCGCGCGACCGTGGCCCTCGGTCCAGGCGACCGCGCGGCCGTCGAGGCCGAGCACGAACGGCGCGGGCCCGACCACCGAGCCGGCCGGGGGTACGGCGCCCGCCGACCCGGTCACCGCGGGCAGCACCCGCGGGCCCTCGTTGCTGACCCAGTGGCCCGGCAGGGCCCGCACCGTCTCGACGAAGCACTCGCGCGCGTCGGCGTCGACGTAGGCGAGCACGGCCGAGTGGAACACCACCAGCGTCGCGTCGTCGGGCACCTGCTCGGCCAGCCGGGGCAGCGCCTCGGTGAGGTCGCCGCGCACCAGCGTCGGCGGGTCGGCCCGGGCCAGCCCGACCGCCGCGGCGAGCCGGCACCGCCGGTCCTCGTGCTCGGGCCACACCAGGGTCTCCAACCAGCGCGTCGCGTCCTCGTCGCGGACGTCGAGGGGGTTCAGGTCGATGCCGCCGCGCCAGACCACCTCGGGCAGCACGTCCGGCAGCGGCGGCTCGCCGTCGACCGCGCACTCGAGCACCACCGGGCTCGGGCCGTCGGCCGGGTCGAGCCGGTGGCCGTTGCCGTAGCGGTAGCCGACCCGGTCCGGGTAGAGGCAGAGACCGGCGGACGCGCCCACCTCCAGCAGCGCCAGCGGCCCCGGCAGCTGGGCGAGCACCGGGAGCAGCACGGCGCACCGGCCGACCTCGTTCGTCTGCGTGGCGCGGGCCAGCACGGTCGCGCGCACAGCGTCCCAGTCCTCGACGAGCACGGTCCGCAGCCCGTCGTACGGTCCGGGGACGGCGCCGTGCCAGCGGGCCGCGGCGAGCACCAGGTTGGGCTGCCTCTTGGCCGGCGGCAGCGTCTCGAGCAGGGCGACCACCTCGGCGTCCGCTGCCACGGCGAGCGCCCAGTCCGCGAACACCTCCGAGGAGCCGCGGGCCTGTCGGGCGCCGAAGTCCGCGTACTCCTCGGCCGTCTGCGAGCCGCCGACCGGGTTCATCCGACCCGGTCGTGCGCGAGGGAGATCAGCCGGTCGAGGATCCGGGCGCCGTCGGCCCGCAGCCCGTTGTGCTCGTACTCGTCGGTGACCCAGGCGCGCAGGCCGGGGACCAGCGCGACGGTCTCCTCGGAGAACGCCCGGTCGACGTAGGCGTCCTGGGCGTAGACGGCCGCGGCGGAAGGTACGTCGCACGAGGCCAGCGCGTCGGCGTCGTACAACGCCGGCCACACCCTCTCGGCGAGCAGGTCGGCTGCCTTCGCGAGCGGCGCGAGCTCGCTGTCGTCCTCGAAGGTCGAGGGGAACACGTGCTCCCCGGTGAACAGCGTCGGGTCCTCGCGGAACGCGTCGGGCAGCGTCCGCCGGGCCGACCACCGGGTCGCCTGCCCGTCGGCGTAGCAGGCCTCGTGGATCACGGCGTACAGCGGGTTGCGGCCGTCGAAGGGCATCGCCCCCGCCAGGTCGTGACGGAACGCCGGGGAGTCCGGGTCGCGCTCGAGCAGGTAGTGCAGCTGCTCGGCGCCGTCGCTCATCCCGAGGACGTTGCCGATGCTGCGCAGCCGGCGGGAGGTGACCACGTCGCCGTTCGGCAGCCGCACCTCGCCCGCCTCGCACCGCTCGTGCAGCGCCCGGACCCGGTCGTGGTCGCCGGGGTAGCGCGCGTAGTACCTGCGGTTGCGCTCGAGCATCGTGGCGTACGTCGCCCGGTAGACGTCGTCGACGTCGCGGCCGACCGGTGGCACGCCACCGGTGAAGAACGCCTCGCGCAGGCTGTCCGGGGCCGACGACAGGTAGCTCAGGGCGCAGAACCCACCGAACGACTGGCCGAGCACGCTCCACCGCTCGACGCCGAGGGCGGCCCGGAGCAGCTCGGCGTCCCGCACGATCGAGTCGGCACGGAACAGGGCGAGGTGGTCGGCCTGCTCCTGCGGCGTCCGTCCGGGCAGCGTGCCGAGCGGGGTGGACCGGCCGGTGCCGCGCTGGTCGAGCATCAGGACTCGGTAGTCCTGCAGGGCCCGGTCGATCCAGGCCGGGCTCGATGGGGACCGCGTCGGCCGTGGCGCCTCGTTGCCGGGGCCGCCTTGCAGGAACACCAGGAACGGTCGGTCCCGGCCCTGCGGGTCCGCGACCTCGCGGGCGAAGACGGTGATCTGCTCCCCGTCGGGCCGGGAGTGGTCGAGCGGTACGGCGAGCTCGTGCTCGGTCAGGACGAGTCCGGGGGTGTGCACGGTGACGGAGCCGAGGGCGGTCATGCCCCGATCATGGCAGCCCCGCGACCGACCCCGGGACTGCTCAGGCCAGGGTGCCGAGCAGCCGGTCGAGCTTGGCGTAGCCCTCCACGACGCCGGTCTCCATCCCCGAGGCGATGATCGCGTCCCGTTCCTCGAGGGAGTCGCACACCGACACCCAGGTCAGCCGGGAGCGCCCGTCCCCGAGGTCCTCGAAGGTCGCGGTCTCCAGCGCCACGCCATCCGGGAACCCCTCGTAGGTGAAGGTCTGCACGATCCGCTCGTTCGGACGCACCTCGTGGAAGGACCCGAAGAACCGGTGCTCGGTGCCGTCCTCGCCGCTGCTGCGGTAGCGCCAGGCACCGCCGGTGCGGCAGTCGTACTCCGTGACGACCATCGTCTGGCTGTCCGGGCCGAGCCACTGGGCCACCAGGTCGCCGTCGGTGTGCGCGCGGAACAGGTTCTCGACGGGTGCGTCGAACTCGCGGGTCATCCGGATCGTCGGCAGCGCCGGGTCGGCCTCGATCGTGGTCTCGTGGGTGCGTGATGCGGCTGTGCTCATGATGCTGCTCCTGTCTGCTCGTCGTTGCCGGTGGTCGCCTCGTCCTGCTGCATCTGCCGCAGGACGGTGTCGAGGCGGCTGAACCTCGCCTCGGCCTCGCGCCGGTAGCGTTCGATCCACTTCGTCATCAGGTCGAACACCTCCGCCTCGAGGTGGCACGGTCTGCGCTGCGCGTCCCGCGTCCGGCTGACCAGGCCGGCGTCCTCGAGCACCTTCAGGTGCTTGGACACGGCCTGCACCGTGACGTCGTACGGCTCCGCGAGCTCGTTCACGGTCGCGTCCGCGACGGCCAGTCGGGCGACCAGGTCGCGCCGGGTGGGGTCGGCCAGCGCCGCGAAGACGCGGGAGAGCGGGTCGGCTGCCACCGTCGGACCTCCTGTTTGTTCAACTAACCGGTTGAACAGCAACGTACGCTGCCGCTCCCTTGTAGTCAACCCGATGGTTGAACACAACTCATCGCCCCGGGGAACCCCGAACCACCCACCTGGGGGATCGACGCCCCGCGTGTTAGCAGATTTTTTTGTATTCGCCTCATGCCACGCCGATCCCCGTCTACCTTTTACCCATGGGACAGAAGTCGAGTCGAGTTTCGTCTGTGACCGTCGCGCTGGTGGCGCTGCTCCTGGCCGGGATGTTCACGGTGGCCACGGTGCAGCCGGCGGCGTCCATCACCCGCCGGGCCATCCCACCGCAGGCGACCTTCACGGTCAGCTCGTTCAACGTGCTCGGCGCCAGCCACACGCCCCCCGGCGGCACCCGGGCGGTGGGCACCACGCGGATCGTGTGGGCCAAGCAGCTGCTCGACCTGCACCACGTGGACGTGGTCGGTTTCCAGGAGATGCAGGGCGTCCAGCTCGCCAAGTTCCAGCAGCTCGCGGGCAGCAGCTGGGCCGTCTACCCGGGCTTCTCACTGAGGCCGCGCGACACCGAGAACTCCATCGGCTGGCGCACCGACCGGTTCGAGCTGGTCGAGGCGACCACGGTGGGCATCCCCTACTTCGACGGCAACCGTCGGTCGATGCCGATCGTCCTGCTCCGCAACAAGAGGTCCGGACTGCTGTCCTACTTCGCGAACTTCCACAACCCCGCGGACACGGCGACCTACCGCAACCAGGGGCAGTGGCGCGCCGAGGCCACCCGCATCGAGGTCGCCCTGCAGAACCAGCTGCGACAGACCGGCATCCCGAGCTTCATGACCGGTGACATGAACGAGCGCGCACCGTACTTCTGCCGGGTCACCAAGGAGTCCCCGGTGAAGGCGGCGCGCGGCGGCTACTGGAGCAACAACGTCTGCTACGCCAACAAGCCGCGGGCGATCGACTGGATCTTCGGCTCGCCCGAGCTGACCTGGAGCCGCTACCTCGAGGACCGCAGCGCCCTGGTTGCCAAGACCACCGACCACCCGCTGATCGTCACCGACGTCACCGTGGACGGCTTCAAGTTCCCGACCACGCTCACCCCTGCTCTGCCGGCCCCGCTGGTGCCCGCGGTCTCCTACTGAGCCGCAGCTGCCTGGTTTCCTCGGTCCGGGACCGCGCGGTGCGCGGACGGGGTATCTTGCGTCGGTGAAGTGGACCCCCGGCGTGCTCGCCCTGGTGACGGCTGCGTGTTTCGCCACCCTTGTGGCGGTCGGTATCGGGTACGTCGTGCACGCCGACCCGGACCAGGCGGCACTCGCGCGGTCCGTCCCCCGTACGACGGACACCACGGCCTCCTCACCGGGCACGGCCGCCCCCGCGGTCGACGTACTCGGGTTCGGGGTCACGCTGACGGCCCGGCCCACGCCGACGAAGAAGCCGAAGCCCAAGGCCCAGCCGAAGCCGAGCAAGACGGCCGAGCCGACGCCTGCGCCGCCGCCGGTCCTGGACTTCACGATCAGCTCGTTCAACATGCTCGGCAGCAGCCACACCTCGGGCGCCGGCAAGCGTCCGGGGATGGCCTCGGGCCGGACCCGCGCCGGCCGTGCGGCGGACCTGGTGCGCCGCCACGGATCCGACGTCGTCGGGTTCCAGGAGATGCAGGGCGACCAGCTCGCCGCGATGCAGCGGCAGACCGCGATGGACTTCTACCCCGGCTTCTCCATGGCTCGCCGGGACACGGAGAACTCCATCGGCTGGCGACGCTCCGAGTTCGAGGCCGTCGAGAAGCGCACGGTCACCATCCCCTACTTCGACGGTCACGGCCGGGCGATGCCCGTCGTCAAGCTGCGCAGCCTCAGCACCGGCCTCGAGGCCTGGTTCGCGAACTTCCACAACCCGGCCGACACCTCGCAGTACCCGCACCAGCAGCGCTGGCGGGACCGGGCCACGTCCATCGAGATCTCGCTGGCCAACCGGCTGATGGACACCGGGCTGCCGGTCTTCATCACCGGGGACATGAACGAGCGCGACGAGTACTTCTGCCGGATGACCGGCGGAGCACCGATGGTCGCCGCCCGTGGCGGCTCGCACGTCGGCGGCTGCCAGCCTCGCAACCCGCGCGCCGTGGACTGGATCTTCGGGTCCCAGGGCGTCGCGTTCTCCAGCTACTTCGAGGACCGCAGCCGGCTCGTCGACATCACCACCGACCACCCGGTCGTGGTGTCCCGGGTGCGCATCGTCGGTGAGGCCCCCGACCCCGGGGACGACTCGACCTCCACCGACTGACTCGTGCCGGACACCCTGTGGCCGGCCCTGCTGCTCGGCGCCACCGCCCTGCACGCGGGCTTCCAGCTCACCGTCACGCTCGTCGTCTACCCCGCCCTGGTCCGGGTCCCGGGCGACCGGTGGCCCGACGCCCACGCCCGCCATTCCCGCGGCATCGTCCCGCTGGTCGTGCTGTCCTACGGCTCCGTGCTGGTCGCGGGCGCGGCGGCGCTGCTGAACGGTCCCGGCCCCGGTGTCTGGCTGGCCGTGGCCGGCTCGCTCGTCGCGGTGCTCGTCACGGCCACGCTGGCCGCGCCGACGCACCGTCGGCTCACCTCAGGGTCTGACCCGGTGCTGCTGCGGCGGCTCCTGTACGTCGACCGGCTGCGCTGTGCCGGCGCGGTGCTGGCCGTCGTGGGGGCGCTCGCCGCCGTCCTCAGCTCGTCCTAGCCACGCGCTGCCCGGATCGCCGGGGCAGGTTCGTCTCCGCCGGGACCGACCGGCCGGAGCCCGGCGCCCCGGGAGGACGTTCGTCCCTGTCCGGCGGCTCCGGGACCGGTGCAGGCTCAGTTCATGACCCGTGTCCGGTCCCACCCCGCGGCGGCCCGGTGGGAGCGGATCAGCCCCGTGGACGCCAGCAACCTCCGGGTCGAGCGGCACGGCCTGCCGATGACGGTTGCGGCGCTCGCCGTGGTCGAGGCCGCACCGCTTCTCGACCCCGACGGCCGGCTGTCCCTCGACACCCTGCGTCGGCACGTCGAGGCCCGCACCGCACGCGTGCCACGCCTGCGGCGGGTGCTCCTGGAGACCCCCTGGTGGCAGGGGCCGCCCGCCTGGGTCGACGCGCCCGAGTTCGACATCCGGGACCACGTGCGGGTCCGGACGCTCCCCCACCCCGGGGACGAGGCGGCCCTCCTGCGCAGCTGCTGCGAGCTCAACGCCCCAGCCCTCGACCTGTCCCGGCCCCCGTGGGAGCTGTGGGTGCTCACCGGCCGGACGGACGGCACCCTCGCCCTGCTGCTCAGGCTGCACCACGTGGCGGCGGACGGTGCGGCCGCACTCGCCCTCTTCGGCGCGTTCTTCGACGAGGCACCCGCACCACCCGACCGTGGGCCGGCTACGGGTCCGGCGCCGGCTGATGCCGGGTGGACGCGTCGTACGCCGACCTCGGCCGACCTGGTCCGCGACGACCTCCTCCGGCGGGCGGCCGCCTGCCGGGCGGCACCTGCCCGGCTGGCCGGGCACGCCCGCCCCTCGGCGTTGGCCCGGACGGCCGCGACGGGAGTCGGGCTGGTGCGGCTGCTCGGCAGGGAAGGGCGCGCGCCCGAGCTGTCGTTCAACCGACCCGTCACGACCGCGCGTCGGCTGACCCTGCTGCGTGCCGACCTCGCCGACGCCAAGACGGCGGCACACCGGAGGGACGCCACCGTCAACGACCTCCTGCTGGCAGCCCTGGCCGAGGGCACCCGCCGGCTGCTCGCGGCGCGCGGGGAGCTCCGCCCGGGGCTCGTCCTCTGCGTCTCGGTGCCCACCTCGCTGCGGCACACCGGCGAGGAGGTGTCGGCCGGCAACCGGGTGGCGGTGCGGCTGATGCGGGTCCGTCTCGACGAGGCCGACCCGGAACGTCGGCTGGTGGAGCTCGCCCGCTCGACCCGGGCCGTCAAGCGGCTGCCGCCGGTGCAGCCCAGCGGCCGGCTGCTGCAACGCTGGATGGTGCACGCGATGTCGCACCAGAGGCTGATCAACCTCCTGCTGAGCAACCTGCCCGGACCGGCGAACCCGCTCTGGTTCGCCGGGGCACGCGTCCGGGACCTGTTCCAGATCGGGGTCGTCCAGGGCAACGTCCCGCTGAGCGTCGGGGTGCTGTCCTACGCCGGCACGCTCGGGGTCGAGATCGTCTCGGACGCGACGCTCCTGCCCGACGTCGACCTGTTCGCCGCCGGCATGGCCGACGCGCTCGACGTACTGATTCACCCGCCGGCGGCGTCCCGCCACATGGTGAAGACCTCGGGGCCTCCTTCGGGCAGCGTGAAGGATCCACGCACCACGAACCCGAACCGCTCGTAGAGCGGGACGTTCGCCGGGTTGCTGGCTTCCAGGTACGACGGCCTGCCGGTCTCGTCGATCTTCCTCAGGTTGTGCGCCAGCAGTCCCAGCCCGTGTCCCTGCCCCCGGAGCTCGGCCCGCGTCCCCAACAGGGTCAGGAAGAAGTGCGGGACGTCGCGCGGGTGGGCCCGGTCGAACAGCTCCAACGCGCGCAGCACCCGCGGAGCCTGCGTACCGAGCATGTCCACGACGGCCTGCTCCAGGGCCGCCTCCTGCTCGTCCGAGAGCTCCGTCCCGTCCGGCGGGATCCAGACCGAGGTGGCGGTGCTGCCCGGGCTCAGCCACACCCACGGGTAGCGCAGGGCTCCGCGCACGAGGAGTCCCCACAGGCGTCGGTGCTGCTCGGGCCTCAGGGACGGGTCCGGGAACGCCCAGCTCCACGTCGGGTCCTGGGCGAAGGCACTGACCAGGATCGCGACCACCTCGTCGAAGTCCTGATCGGTGGCGATGCGCGGACCGAGGTTGTCTGCGGTCATGTGCTCCCACTCCCACCGTCATGCGTCGACCCCGCGCGACTGCCATGATCCTCGGCGTCCACCCGGTGGCAAGCCTCAGCCCGGACCGGACGGTTCGCTCAGCCCGTTCCGTCGTGGTCGGCGAGCACCGCCCGGACGGTAACGTCTCCCGTCCGGCGCCCACCAGCAGGGTCCACGCGATCACCAGGCCGCAGGCGGGGTCACCGACACCCGAGGACCCGAAGTCGATGACCGCACTCAACCGGCCCTCGTCGAGCAGCAGGTTGGCGGCACTCACGTTGCCGTGCACCCAGACCGGTGCGCCCTGCCAGCGGGACGCCAGCGCCGCCTCCACACCTCCGTCACTTCCTCGCCCGCGCCTTCTCGACAACCACCTGAAGTCTGGTCATGTCTTCGGCTGCCCCCGCGAGGTCAGTACCGGGTCGTGCGCACCAGCTGCAACGCCCGCGACATCACGAACGGATCCGCCTGCCGGTACAGCCACGGACGACCGAACCACAGGTAACCGTCCACGTACTGCGCCGCCAGCGTCCGCGTCGTCGCAGGCAGCCCCCACTTCGTGTTGGCCACGTCCGCGGTCGGCGGGATACCGAGGGTCACACAGGTACGGGTCACCGGGTCGGACTTGGTCGTGCACACGAACGCGTTGTCCGGGTCCTGACCGGTGTAGGACCCGAACGTGAACGGGTGCCCGTTCGACGACGTGTTCACGACGAAGTGCTTGCCCGTGATCCCCCTGGCCGCCAGCGCCTTCACGATGGCCGCGCCCCGCGCCACCTCATTCGGGGTCGAGGAGTAATGCGTGCCGTTCAGCGCGAACCCGCGCGTGTAGCGGACCCCGCCCTGCACCAGGATCCGTGCCGCGGCGTCCACCCCGCCCTGTCTGCCCGCAGCGGGCCAGTCCGCCGCGCCCGCCTCGACGTAGACGCTCGTGTTCGGCAGCGCCGAGAACTTCTTCGCCGAGTAGGCGATCATCGACGACGGCACCTTCGACCCGCCGGGCGCGCACAGCGCGAACGGACCGTCCGGCTGCAGCACGATGGCGGTGTGCGCGTCCCCGATGGCGCCGGCGAACCGGTCCGTCCAGTCCTTGTAGGACGCCTGCTCCGCGGCGGTCGGGAGCCGCTTGCACGCCTCGTGCTCCCACGGCTTCATCCGGAACACGGTCATCTGCACGAGCGCGTCCGGGTTCCCGGCCTGTGCGTTGGCGATGTACGTCCGGACCTTGTCTGCGATCTGTCCGTTGGGGATCCAGCCCCCGAACCACTTCGCCTTCGGGCGCAGCGCGATCTTGGCGAGCAGGCTCTTCTGGGTGCCGGTCGCGTTGGCGTAGGGCTCCCACGTCTGGTCGGCCCGGCCCTTGTAGACGCCCCAGGGGCGCCCCGCGAGCGGGTTGCCCGCCGCGGCGGACGGTTGCAGCTCAACGCTGTCTGCGGTCGGGCCGGACCGTACGGCAGGCCCCGTGGTGACCGACAGGGACGACGCGCCGAGGGTCCCTGCGGCCAGGCTCACCCCCGCCAGCAGCGGAACCAGCAGACGGCGCACCGCGCGGGAGGACAGGGAACGGGCGGTTCGGGGCATCGGGGTCTCCGCAGCGTGAAAACGGACAGGCCCTGATGTATTCGGCTTTTCGGACGGCCATGTGAAGCCGTCGAGGGCTTTTGCCGGACCGGGAGGGGTGCGTGCTCCCCTACCGTGTGAACTCCGGGGGTGAAGATGACGCGGGCGACGATCCCGGCGACAAGCCCTTCTACGACAGCATCGTCAAAGGTCGGTGGCGGGTGCAGTACGGCACCGCCACCGGCCGAGCCGTGATTTCTGCCGACATCCCATCCGCTCATCGGCTACTGCCCGGATGTCCGCCAGCGCGCGAAGCGGCCATGCCGAGATCCGGTCATTCGCGTACCGCGGTCACGGCGGCGCGGCACTCCCCAAGTCAGTCGTCTTGGTCAAGGCCTCGCGCAGTCGGCTGCGCAGGAACTTGACTCCGGGGTCATCGACACCGAAGGCGCTTTCGGAGGAATCGATTCTGCTGCGGGCCGCCTCGAAGTTTCCGTGGACGATCTCCATGAGTGTGCGCGCTCCGCCTTGGCCGACGCCGACGTAGCAGTCGTCGACGGCGCGGCGCAGCCCGTCGTCGTCGAGACTGGCAGCGACCCTGGGGACCGCCTGGGTTTCAAGGATCGTCCATACGAAGCCGCCCACCTCCCGCGGGTCGTCCTGGCTGGTGATCGTGAAGCTCGCGACGTCGTCGAACCAGTCGTGGTCCAGCGCGTAGGAGGGGCGTTTCGAGCGTGGCGCTTGCCCAGTCCCTTCCCTGAACTCCCGCAGATACCGTGAGACCACGCCGATGTGCACGTGGAAGGTCCGCACCTGGGCGGTGGAGCGGCGGTGGTTGCCGGACAGGATCATGCTCCCCACATGGCCGGTCGCTCCGTGCAGGTAATACTTGCCGGATCCTCCTCGCCAGCCTCGTTCGCGCAGCACCGGCGTGATGCATTCCTCCAGCATGTGTCGGTACCGGTCCTGGGCGGTCATGCCGGGGAGTCTAGGTGTCCGTGACGACGACTGGCCTACCTCATTGGATCGGATCGAGGGTGGGATCGGGCACCGGCTCGTCGGTGGTGATGAGCGAGGGCGGCCCGACCGCGATGCCGTCCTCAGGGTCGGGGCTGGAGGCGCGGGCGTCGGCCAGCACGTCGGCAGGGACGTGCTGCTCGAGGAACCGCCGGGCCAGCCGGGTCGACGGATGCACCCCGATCGTGGCCACCACGATGATGCCGGCGATCAGCAGCCAGCCGGCGGCACCCCAGTTCATCGCCAAGAAGGTGTAGACCGCGGGCGCCCACACCTTGCCCAGGGTGCCGCTCAGCCCCGCGGCCCCCTGGTAGGCGCCCCGCTGACGCGGGTCCATCAGCTCGGCCTCGAACGACCAGCTGGCGGCCGAGAGGTAGAGCTCGGCCCCGGTCACGGTGACGTGTCCCAGCCAGACCAGCGCGATCGTGACCCAGCCGACGGTGTCGTGAGTCGCCAGCGTGATCAGGCAGGAGAGCACGAAGAACGTGGACGACACCCGGATCGCCTTGAGCGCGGTCGGCACGTCCTTGACTCCGCGGGACGTCACCATCGGCAGGAAGATGCACATCACCGTGTTGGTGCCGAACAGGAAAGCCAGCAGCACCCGCGGGGCGTCGGTCTCCTCCACCAGCCACAGCGGGATCACGACGTTGAGCAGCACCTGGTTGGTCCAGAACACCCCACCGAAGAACGTCGTGAGCAGCCAGCCGGGATTGCGCAGCGGACCGGGCCCGGGGATCTTCAGCTTGCGACCCTCCGGGGTGCGTTCGTCGTGCGGGGCCCGCGGCAGCCGGCTGATCGCCGTGGCGTTGATCAGGAAGGCCGCGCTGGTGAACCAGGGCAGCGCGTGGAGGACGTCGTTGGAGTGGAACGCCAGCGCGATGCCACCGAGCATCGAGCCGAGGGTGAAGCCGACGTTGAGCGCGGAGTACATGTACGCGCGCGACCTCACCCGCTCTGCCGGCGGGAGTACGTCGATCGTGTACGCGCCGTACGCGGCGCCGCCAAGGGCACCGATGACCTCCATGCCGACGGCCATGGCGACGTAGCCCTGAAAGTCGGTGATCAAGGGCCACACCGCGAACATCGCCGCCTGCCCGGTCGCGCTGACGGCCCACATCTTCTTCGGCCCGAAGCGGTCGACCAGCTTGCCCATCGGCAGCGCCGCCAGGAACGCAGCGATCCCGGCGCAGGTCAGGCCGAGACCGACCTGGGCGGCGGACAGCCCGACGATCTGAGTGAAGAACACCGCCGAGCCAGTCATGAAGGTGCCCTCTCCGAGGGCGAAGAGAAGTGACTGGGCAGCGAGCCGTCCGGTCAGAGGTGACGGGGGGCGCGCTTGACGGAGGACGGCGGCGAACATCACCCGGGAATTCTCCGGGGTCAGATGACAGATGTCGCACGATTTTTCGGCGTTTCGGCCGAAAGAAGCTCCGAATCGGTCCGCCACGCCGGGTCATAGTCCTCGATGAGCACCGAGTCGAAGAACCGGAGCGCCTCTACATCCGTAGGCCCATGGGAGAACCTCCGGGGCCGACGGCACCCGCCGTACGCGGAGAGCCGCCGCTTCGCGAGGAGATTTGTCCGTCCACAGCGACGGTGAGGGAAAAGGAGAGTGCCCACCCCTTTCCACTCTCAACGTATAGCGCACTGGGGGGCTTGCGGCAAGACCCGGGTCGTGCCGCAGAATCGCCGGCCGAGGCGAGAACCGAGGGAAACGGGAGTCACGAAATGCGTGTGTTGTTGTCGACGTATGGGTCGCGCGGGGACGTCGAACCGCTGGTGGGACTCGCTGCTGCTCGATCGGAGCCGATGACGTGCACCCCCTGACTACCAGCGCGTTTGCCCTTCCCGACCACCTCACCCCCAAGGCCGACCCGATGCTGATCGCCGGCGACGAGCAGCACTTCGCGGCCATCGCGGAGAGCCTCGAGCAGTCGATCGCGGACCTGTCCGACCGTCTCGATGCCGCGCGCAGGGCGCCCGGCGGCACAGGTCAGGAGGCGATGGAGCGGGACATGGAGGTCCACCGGCTGACCGCTCGCCTGCGCGCCCTGCGTCGCTTCGGCTTGGACCTGTGCCTCGGACACATCGTCAGCGCAGACAACCCCGAGCCCGTGTACGTCGGACGACTTGGCCTCACGGACAGCGCGGGTCGTCGGCTGCTGCTCGACTGGCGCTCTCCTGCGGCTGAGCCGTTCTTCGGAGCGACCCACGCCAACCCGATGGGTCTGGCAAGCCGCCGCAGGTATCGCTGGACCCGCGGCCGAATCAGCGACTACTGGGAGGAGGTGTTCACCTCGGACGGGTTTGAAGGGCACGCCGCGCTCGACGACCAGTCCGCCTTCATCGCCAGCCTGGGCGGCTACCGGTCGACCCGGATGCGAGACGTGCTCGGCACCATCCAGGCCGACCAGGACGCCATCATCCGCGCGGGATCCCGCGGCGCTCTCGTCGTCGACGGCGGTCCGGGTACGGGGAAGACCGTCGTCGCTCTGCACCGCTCCGCCTACCTCCTCTACTCCGACCCTCGCCTCGGTCACCGCCGGGGCGGCGTGCTGTTCGTCGGTCCGCACCAGCCCTACCTGGCCTACGTCGCCGACGTCCTCCCCAGCCTCGGAGAGGAGGGCGTGCAGACCTGCACCCTGCGGGACCTCGTCCCCGAGGGAGCCGCAGCAGCGGTCGAGACCGACCCGAGCGTGGCCCTCCTGAAGTCGTCCGCGGACATGGTGAAGGCGATCGAGCCAGCCGTCAGGTTCTACGAGGAGCCGCCCACCGAGGGGATGACGGTCGAGACCCACTGGTCCGACATCTGGCTCAGCGTCGCCGATTGGGCCGAGGCGTTCGAAGCACCAGAGCCCGGTACTCCGCACAACGAGGCGCGCGATCAGGTCTGGGAGGAGCTGCTCACGATCCTGATGGACAAGCACGACGACGACGTCTCGGCTGACCTGCTCCGAAGGTCGCTTCTGCAGAACAAGGAGCTGACCAGCACCTTCAACAGAGCGTGGCCGCTGCTCGAAGCGGATGACCTCGTCGGAGACCTGTGGTCGGTACCCGCCTACCTGCGCCTGTGCGCTCCCTGGCTCAACCGCGATGAGGTTCGGAAGCTGCAGCGCGGGGACGCCCATGCCTGGACGGTGTCCGACCTCCCGCTCCTGGACGCAGCACGGCAGCGGCTCGGCGACCCGGACGCGTCACGACGTAGGCGTCGGCAGGAGGCCACCGTCGCGGCTGAACGGGAGCTCATGGACCGCGTGGTCGACGACCTGGTCGCGGCCGACGACTCCGAGATGCTGGTGATGTCGATGCTGCGCGGGCAGGACCTGCAGGACCGCCTGGTCGACGAGGCCGCACTGCCCGGCGCCGACCCGGACCTGCTCGCTGGTCCGTTCGCGCACATCGTCGTGGACGAGGCGCAGGAGCTGACCGACGCAGAGTGGCAGATGTTGCTGCTCCGCTGTCCGTCCCGGAGCTTCACCATCGTCGGGGACCGTGCCCAGGCCAGGCTCGGGTTCACGGAATCGTGGCAGGAACGCCTCGAGCGGATCGGGCTCGACCAGGTCAACCTCGCGTCCCTGACCATCAACTACCGGACGCCGGAAGAAGTCATGGCGGAAGCCGAGCCGGTCATCCGGGCCGCGCTCCCGGACGCCAACGTGCCGACCTCCATCCGCAGCAGCGACGTCCCCGTCGTACACGGATCTACATCGGATCTGGGCTCGATCCTCGACACCTGGCTCGCCGCGCACGCCGACGGGATCGCCGGCGTCATCGGCGATCCCACGTTCCGTGCGACGTCCCGGGTCCGATCGCTGACCCCGGAGCTGGTCAAGGGGCTCGAGTTCGACCTGGTCGTCGTCATCGACCCAGAGGCGTTCGGCACGGGCATCGAAGGAGCGGTCGACCGCTATGTCGCGATGACCCGAGCGACCCAGCGACTCGTCATCCTCACGAGCTCCTGACGCCGGCCAAGCCGGGTGGCCGGCCTGGCACCGGCACCGCACACGACGGTCCTACTCGCGGTCCCGCACGACATGACCTGGCAATCGGCTGTGCCATCTCTGTCCGGACGGCGGCGGCGCACCAGGTGGTCAGCCGTGGGCCATGTCGACGAAGCGGGAGTAGTGGCCCTGGAACGCGACGGTGAGGTCACGGGTCGGACCGTTGCGGTGCTTGGCGACGATCACGTCGGCCTCACCGGGACGGGTCGACTCGCGCTCGTAGACGTCCTCGCGGTGCAGCAGGATGACCATGTCGGCGTCCTGCTCGATCGAGCCCGACTCACGCAGGTCGCTGACCATCGGTCGCTTGTCCGCACGCTGCTCCGCACCACGGTTGAGCTGGGACAACGCGACAACCGGGATCTCGAGCTCTTTGGCGAGCAGCTTGATCTGCCGGGAGAACTCGGAGACCTCGAGCTGACGTGACTCGACCTTCTTGCCCGAGGTCATCAGCTGCAGGTAGTCGATGACGATCAGGCGCAGGTCGTGACGCTGCTTGAGCCGGCGGGCCTTGGCCCGGATCTCCATCATCGTCATGTTCGGCGAGTCGTCGATGAACAGCGGAGCGCTGGAGACCTCACCCATCTTGCGCGCGAGCCGCGTCCAGTCGTCGTCGTTCATGTTTCCGTTGCGCAGGTGGTTGAGCGGGATCTTCGCCTCGGCCGACAGCAGCCGCATGGTGATCTCGTTGCGCGTCATCTCCAGGGAGAAGATCACGCTGGCCATGTTGTTGTGGATCGCCGCCGCCCGGCAGAAGTCCAGGCCGAGCGTGGACTTGCCCATGGCCGGGCGCGCCGCGACGATGATCATCTGGCCGGGGTGCAGCCCGTTGGTGAGCTCGTCGAGGTCGGCGAAGCCGGTCGGCACACCGATCATCTGGCCGTCGCGGTTGTTGATCGCCTCGATCTCGTCGAGCGCGGACTCCATGATCTCGCTCAGCGGGGCGTAGTCCTCCGACGACCGCTTGTCGGTGACGCCGTAGACCTCGGCCTGCGCCCGGTCGACCACCTCGTCGACCTGGCCCTCACCGGCGTACCCCATCTGCGCGATCCGGGTGCCCGCGTCGACGAGCCGGCGCAGGATCGCCTTCTCCCGGACGATCTCGGCGTAGTAGCCGGCGTTCGCCGCGATCGGGACGCTCGCCGAGAGGGTGTGCAGGTACGGCGCGCCGCCGATGCGGGCCAGCTCGCCGCGTCGCTGGAGCTCGGCCGTCGTGGTGATCGGGTCGACCGGCTCGCCGCGGCCGTAGAGGTCGACCATCGCCTCGAAGATGGTCTCGTGCGCGGGGCGGTAGAAGTCGCCGCCGCGAACAGACTCGATGACGTCGGCGATCGCGTCCTTGGACAGCAGCATCGAGCCCAGCACGCTCTGCTCGGCGTCGTTGTCCTGCGGCGGGGTGCGGTCGCCACCGCCACCGCCGCCCCCACCGCCGAAGCTCGCGCCGGAGGACCCCGACCACGGCCCGTCCAGGGCGTAGGGGGGCTCGGTCTCGGGAGCGAACCCGCTGCTCGAGGACGCGATACTCACAGGTGCGATGCCCTTCTCATGACGACTCCCGAGACAGTGTCAGCAGGCACCGACGGATTCGGCGAACGGTCCCGACGGATCTCACTGCGACAGCAGACGGTACGGGTCGCGGGCCGTCAGCGACAGCGGCTCATCCACAGGGTCCTGGGGATAACCGGGCTGCTCGTGTGGAACACGCCCGGCAACATGTGCACAGCCTGTTCACGGGGCTGTGGAAAAGATCGCCCGGGGCCGGACAAAACGGGCTCTGACCTGCGCGAACACCGTCCACGTCATGTGGACCGGAGAAACCCGACGAAAGACTCTGTTCATCTTCCACCCCCCGGACAGCCTCCTGTCTCCTTGTCGACAAAGCACATCGGCCTGGGTGGTTTCCCCAAGAATGGACTAGTTACACACAACCATGGGCTTCTGGTCATGTCATGGCCAGGGAGGCGTCCTGGTTCTTACCTCCCGTAGACTGCCCAGGTGTCCCGCCCCGCCGTCACCGACCCACGCGTCCACGACCGGGAGATCCTCCGGCTCGCCGTCCCCGCGTTCCTCGCGCTCGTCGCCGAGCCGATGTTCCTGCTCGCCGACGCAGCCATCGTCGGGCACCTCGGAACCCCGCAGCTCGCCGGCCTCGGCATCGCCGGCGCGGTCGTCCAGACGGCGGCCGGGCTGTGCGTGTTCCTGGCCTACGGCACGACGGCGTCGGTGGCCCGCCGGGTCGGGGCGGGAGACGTCCGAGGCGCGCTCGCCCAGGGCGTCGACGGGGTCTGGCTGGCGGTCCTGATCGGGGCCGTCAGTACGGCGGTCGGCCTCCTGCTCTGCGACCGGCTGGTCGGCCTGTTCGGCCCCGACCCCGCAGTGGCCGGGTACGCCACGACGTACCTGCGCCTGGCCTTCCTCGGGGTGGTCCCGCTCCTGGTGATGCTGGCCGGCACCGGGGTGCTGCGCGGCCTCCAGGACACCCGGACGCCGCTGGTCGTCGCGGTGGTGGGGAACCTCGCGAACATCGCGCTCAACTACCTGCTGGTGTTCGGCCTCGACCTCGGCATCGCGGGCTCCGCGATCGGCACCGACGTCGCCCAGCTCGGCTCGGCTGTTGCCCTGGTCGCGGTCGTGGTCCGCGCAGCCCGCCGGGAGGGCGCCTCGCTGCGTCCCGACCTGCCGGGCATCCGGCGCGCGGCGCACGCCGGGGTCGCCCTCGTCGTGCGCACGCTCACGCTGCGGGCGTCGCTGCTGGTGATGACGTTCGGCGCCGCCACCCTCGGCGCCACCACGGTGGCGACGCACCAGCTCGCGTCGACGGTGTGGACGTTCCTGGCGTTCGCCCTGGATGCGATCGCGATCGCCGCGCAGGCGATCACCGGTCGCTACCTGGGGGCGGGGGACGTCGCGGGCACCCGGGAGGTCACCGGCCGGATGGTCCGGTGGGGGGTGCTCTCGGGGGTCGTCACCGGGACAGCGCTGGCTGCGGCCTCGCCGCTGCTCGGCCGGCTCTTCACGTCCGACCCGGCGGTGCGCGACCTGCTGTGGCCGGTGCTCGTGGCGGCCGCGGTCTTCCAACCGGTGGCCGGGGTGGTCTTCGTCCTCGACGGCGTGCTGATCGGGGCCGGGGACGGCCGCTACCTCGCCTGGGGCGGGGTGGTGGTCCTCGCGGTGTTCGCACCGCTGGCGCTGATCGCCGTCCACACTGCGCCCGCGGGATGGGGGCTGCTGTGGTTGTGGGTCGCGTTCGGGGCCGGCTTCATCGGTAGCCGGGCCGTGGTGCTCCTGCACCGGGCCCGCGGCACCACGTGGATGGTCACCGGAACGTGAACGGCCCCCGGCGGACGCTGTCGCGTCGCACCGGGGGCCGGCTCAGTCAGTCAGTCGTCCAGCCGTCGGCTCATTCCTCCGGCGCACGACCTCCGCCGCTGGGCTCCTCGTAGATCGCCCAGGTGGCCGAGGACCGCCGTGCGCGCATGGCGTTCCAGTGGTCGACGTACGCGCGGTAGACACGCGGGGACGAGATTCGCAGGGTCACCTCGTCAGCCTTGATGCTGCGGTCGGCCCAGTTGTTCGAACCGGTCCAGGTCACCCAGGACGACGTGTCGCCACCGACGTTGCCGGACGCGGCGAACATCTTCATGTGCGAGTACTTCGCCGCCACCTTGCCATCCGGACCGGGGAAGAGCACGCGACGCGCGATCATCCGCGACCCGGTGTGCTTGGTCAGCAGGGAGTAGGTGCCGTGGCCCATGAAGCTGTACAGGATCCGGACGTAGCAGCCCCGGTTGTACATCGTGCGCACACGCTGGGCGAGGTACTTGCCGCGCGTCCCGTGCCAGGAGTGCATGGCGATGTAGAGCACGCTGTGGCCCTTGATGCCCGCACGGCCGCGGGCACCGCTGCACCGGATGGTGTTCAGCGCCGCCATCGTCTTGTCCGTGCGGGCGGTCGCGGTCGGGTACGGGTAGAACGTCGAGGTGTAGCCGCCCGCGCGGTAGATCCGCAGCGGGTTCGCGACCGGGGTGTCCTTGACCATCTCGCCGAAGATCTTGGTGTACTGCCCCAGCAGCGCGCCGACGCCCACCGCGGTGTAGAGATCGTTCCACTGCACGCGTACGGCGTTGCTGGTCATGTTCGCCGAGCCGACCATCGCCACGTTGCGGGCGTTGCCGACCTTGCTGAACAGGTAGAACTTCGAGTGCAGCACCGCGTGGCCGCGGCAGCCGCCGATGCACCGACGGGTGAAGCTGCGCGCCCCGGGGTCGTTGCCGATGGCGTTCTTGAGCTTGCCCCACGAGGGCGAGCTGTTCTCGTCGAGGTGGTTGTTCATCAACAGCTGCACGCTCACGCAGCGCCGGTCCGCCGCGATCAGCGAGTCGACGAAGGCGCGGTCGGCGATGGAGTACAGCGAGACCTTGATCGTCGCCGGGTACCACTCGGGGTGGTCACTGTCGGGGCAGGGGACCAGCCTCCCGGTGGCGTCCTTCGGACGCACGTAGCCCGGCACGCTGTTGATCGTCCGGACCATCCGGGACATGATCCGGCGCTTGGCGTCCTGGTTGCCGTACGGGTTGTTGAACGTGGGTCCCGAGGCCGGCGTGTAGTGGCTCGGCGACGTGGTCACCCACGTCTTCGGGTTGGCCGGGTCCACGGCGGCCCGGACTGCCGACCCCGAGGGGCTGACCCCGGCCGCGGAGGCGGACGTGGTGGGCAGCGTGACCAGGCAGGTCACCAAGGCGACCAGCAAGCTGACCGCGGCAGCGACCAGACGACGACCAGATGACATGAACATGTGAAACCCCTGACGAACCCCAGCACCCCCGAGCGAGGGCTCCACCGTGAGAACGGCGGCCGAAACGCCGCGACGTATTGGCGGCACGGACTATGGGAGCATCCACCGCCGACTCATTGCAACACGGCGCGGCGGCAGGTTCCCGACAAGAGCCGCTGTGCAGGCGGGCGGTCCGGGGCTCGTGCACCGGACCGCCGGTGCCCGTTCTCGCTGTCAGCCGGCCCGCAGCGCCTTCTCCTCGGGCACGGGTGCCCGACCGCCGCCGCGCGGCTCCTGGAAGGTCGCCCACACCCCGGAGGACCGGCGGGCCTGGATGTAGTTGAACTGGTTGCGGTACTGGTTGAACGCGGCGGCCGACCGGATGCGCAACATCACCTCGTCGAAGCGGGGCCCACCGTTGGTGAAGTTGTTCGACCCGGTCCACACCACCTGCGAGGAGGTGTCCGAGCCGATGTTGCCGGACGCGGCGAACATCTTGTGGTGGCTGTAGAGGGTCGCGTAGATGCCGTGCTTGGAGAACAGCGTCCGGCGCGCCGACATCCGTGGTCCGGTGCCCGCGGTCAGCTGCCTCAGGAGCGCGCGGGTCGTGAAGCTGTAGAGGATCCGGACGTAGCAGCCCTGGTTGTAGAGGCTGCGGACCTGGCTGGCGATCGCCGTGCCGCGCTTCTCGAACCAGGCGTGGATGTTGATGTAGACCACCGTGCGGCCGTTGATCCCGGTCCCGCCGGTCGCCCCGGTGCAGTGGATCGAGCGGAGCGCGCTGAGCGTCGGGTCGACCGTGCCGGCGGCCTGGGGCCAGAACGTCGCCTGGTAGACCCCGCTGGCGTCGACCGTCTGGTAGAGCCGTGCCTCCGGCACGTCACGCTTCATCTTGTCGAACATGGAGGAGAACTGCTGGTGCAGCGAGCGGTTGCTGCGCACGGTGTAGAGGTCGTTCCACTGCACAGTGGCCGCGTTGGCGGTCATGTTCGAGGACCCGACCATCACCGTGTTGGTGATCCGGTTCCTGCTCGCGACGGGCACGGTGGAGTTGAACAGGTAGAACTTCGAGTGCTCCACTCCCCTGCCCCGGCAGCCGGCGGAGCACCGGTAGGCGAAGCTGCGGCGAGAGGTGGTGGTGCCCAACGCCGCCTGCATGACCCGGATGGACTTGGTGTTCTCGGGCGTGAGGTGGTTGTTCATCAGGATCTGGACGCTGATGCAGCGCCGGCTGGCATTGACCAGGGCGTTCGCGAACGCCATGTCGGTGGCCGAGTAGAGCGAGATCCGGATCGTCCCCGGGAAGAGGGCGGGGTTGCTCGAGCAGCGGCTCTGCGGGACGTCGAAGCCCGGCATGCTGTTGATGGTCCGGATGACGTGCGTCAGGTTCTTGCGCTGGCTCGAGGACGCCCCCATCGGGTTGTTGAAGGAGGCGCCGCCGGGCGGGGAGTAGCTGTCCGGCGCGACGACCCGGCACTTGGTGACCAGGGTGGTGCAGTCGTCGTAGACGGTGAAGACGTACGTCTTGGTCGGACCCGGGTCCGCCGCGGAAGCAATCGTGGCGCGGACCGCGAAGGTGTAGGCCCCCGCCCGAAGGCCGGAGACGGCCTGCGTGCCCTTGCCGGGAGTCGTCGCGGTCGGCTGCCCGCTGCAGACCTTGAAGGCCGACTCTCCCGGAGCGCTGCTCCCGGCGACCAGAGCACACTGGAAGGTCACCTTCTCGGGAACGGTCACGGCGGTCTGGAAGGCGAACGTGAAGGCTCGTTTGAGGGTCCTGTCACCCGGGCCGGACATGATTCTGGTTGCCGGTGCCGAGGAGGCCACCGGCGCAGCCTTCACGGTCCAGGTCGCCGAGACCGGCTCGCCGGGCCAGGCCGTTGGTCGTTCGCCTGCACGGTGAACGTGTAGGTGCCGGGCGCGAGGTCGGAGTAGGCCTTGGTTCCGTAGGTCGTCGCCGGGGCGTCAGGAGCGGCGGCCGGCTGCGGATCGTCTGCGGGACACTCGGCGAGGGTGTCCGTCTCGTGGCCAGGACCGGAGACCTTGCACTCGAACGTCACCCCGGCCTGGTCGGCGTGGAACTTCACCGTGGCGGAGGTGCTCTCCGTCGTGCTGCCGTCGGGCGACGAGTCGATCTGGGTCGACGGCGGGGACGCCGTACCGGCCGTCGGGTCGGTGGTCGTGTCGGCCGCGGGGGGCGGCGTGGTGTCGTCCGCCAGCGCGACGGGCGCCAGCGAGGTGGCGCTCAGCAGCAGCCCGATGACGACCAGAAGACGGATCAAGCTGCGCACGGCAACCCCCAAGACTCACCGGGGCAATCCATCGCCACGGCACCCCAATGATGAAAACAGCCTATTTGACCACCAGATGCATGTATCGCGCAGACAAACGCGCGATGTGTCGGAAAACCGACTGGACAGGCCTAGACGTGCTCGCCGGCCCGTGGCTCGGGGTGCTCCGTAGGATCTGCGGGTGACACCGCTGCAGAAGGTCGCGATCGGTCTGGTGATCGTGTTCCTGAGCGCGCGCTTCGCCGGGTACGACGCGCTCCCCGACCCGGTCGGATGGGGCCTCGTCGTCGCCGGGCTGCTGCCGCTGCGCGCACGGATCCCCCTCGGCGGCTCGGCGCTGACCCTCGCGGTCATCGCCGGCCTGGTGTCCCTCCCCCTGGTCCTGCCGGCCGTCGCCGCGCGGCTCACGCCCAGCGGCCAGTGGGGCGCCAGCCTGCCGCAGACCGTGTTCTGCGTCGTCCTCTGCACCTCGTTGGCGACGCTCGCTGAGCGGGCCGGGGACACCGAGGCGCGACGCTTCGGTCTGCTCCGCTGGGTGTTCGTCGTGGTCGCCGTCGGGCCGGTGCTGGTGTACGGCGGCGGCGTGGACGCCCTCACCACCCCAGTGGCGGTGCTCGCCGTGCTCGCCAACGTCGTGCTCGTCTACCTGCTCTTCGCCGTGTCCCGGCGCGGCTACGGCAGCGACACCGAGAGCACATGACGAAGGGCCGCCCCACACCGCGGGACGGCCCTTCGTGGTGATGCTGTGCTGCAGGGTCAGCCGGCGACGACGTTCAGCTTGACCGTCGCGTCGACATCGTCGTGCACCTTCACCGTCACCTGGTGCGTGCCCAGGGACTTGATCGGGTTGCCGAGGATGATCTTGCGCTTGTCGACCGTGTCCTTGCCGGAGCCCGCCGCGGAGTTGATCGCACCGGCGATGTCGCTGACGGTGACGGCGCCGAAGAGGCGACCGCCCTCGCCGGCACGGACCGGCAGGTCGACCGTCGTACCCTCGAGCTTGGCCTTGATCTCCTGGGCGTGGTCGAGGTCGCGGACCTCACGGCTGGACCGTGCGGCCTTGATCGACTCGACGGTCCGCTCGCCGCCCTTGGTCCAGCGGATCGCGAAACCACGCGGGATCAGGAAGTTACGGCCGTAGCCGTCCTTCACCTCGACGATGTCGCCGGGGGCGCCGAGGCCACCGACCTCCTGAGTCAGGATGAGCTTCATGTGTTCTCAGCCTCCTCAGCGAGCCGTCGACGTGTAGGGCAGGAGTGCGACCTCGCGGGCGTTCTTGACCGCGATGGCAACGTCGCGCTGGTGCTGCACGCAGTTGCCGGTCACCCGACGCGCGCGGATCTTGCCGCGGTCGGAGATGAACTTGCGCAGGAGGGTGGTGTCCTTGTAGTCGACGTAGGACACCTTCTCCTTGCAGAACTGGCAAACCTTCTTCTTCGGCTTGCGGAGTACTGGCTTGGCCATTGTGGTGCTCCCTTTCGTGAGCCCGGCTCACGCCGGAATGGTCCGTAACGGATGTCAGGTGGAGTGGTCTCGCAAGACGCTCGACCACCCGTGGTGGGTCAGAACGGAGGCTCGTCCGAGGATCCCGCGCCCGGGGTCGCCCACGGGTCGGCCTGGCCGCCCGAGCCACCGGAGTAGCCCTGGCCGCCGCCCTGCTGGCCGCCCCACGAGCCGCCGCCCTGGCCGCTGCCGGCAGCGGCCGGCTGGCCACCGCCCTGGCTGCCCTGGTTGCTGGCCCACGGGTCGTCGCCGCCACCGGACTGGAAGCCCTGGCCGCCGCCGGAGCGGCTGGTCTTGCTGACCTTGGCGGTGGCCATCTTCAGGCTCGGCCCGACCTCCTCGACGTCGATCTCGAAGACGGTGCGCTTCTCACCCTCGCGGGTCTCGTACGAACGCGCCTTGAGACGGCCCGAGACGATGACCCGCATGCCGCGGGTCAGGGACTCGGCCGCGTTCTCGGCCGCCTGCCGCCAGACCGAACAGTTCAGGAACAGGGTCTCCTGGTCCTTCCAGTCGTTGGTCTGCCGGTCGAAGGTGCGCGGCGTCGAGGCAACGGTGAAGTTCGCCACCGCGGCACCCGAAGGGGTGAAGCGGAGCTCGGGGTCGGCGGTGAGGTTGCCGACCACGGTGATCGGGGTTTCGCCTGCCATGTCAGGCCTCCAGTCGGTTGAAACACATCTCGGTGACGGGTTCGGTGCAGCTGTGACCGGGGGAATCGGCCGAGGAGATCAGCGGCGAGCAGCCGGACTGACCGTTGAGATCAGCGAAGGTCGGGCCGGATCACCTTGGTGCGCAGCACGGACTCGTTCAGCGTGAGCTGACGGTCGAGCTCCTTCACCGTGGCCGGCTCGGCGTTCAACGTGACGACGGCGTAGATGCCTTCGGCGTTCTTGTCGATCTCGTAAGCAAGGCGACGACGTCCCCAGACGTCGACGTTCTCGATGGAACCACCGTCCTTGCGGACGACGTTGAGGTACGTGTCGAGCGAGGGCGCGACCGTGCGCTCTTCGAGGTCGGGGTCGAGGATGACCATCACTTCATAGGCACGCAAAGCAGTCTCCACCTCCTTCGGACTCAGGCGGCCACGGCGTTTCCGTGGCAGGAGGGCTTGCGTCCGCCGCGCTCCCCGAAGATCCGGAGGGCCCGGCGTGTCAACGGCTCGACACCCGCTCTGGACGCGGGGTCGAGCCGATCGACCCGGTCACGATATCAGCGGCGGACACCCGCGCGGAAATCGTCGTCCACAGGGCATGAGCAGCCTGATGGCGACCCAGGACGTGGAGTTCGACGGCGAGGTGCGGTTCGTCGCGGAGCGGGACTCCCACCAGGTCCGAGGCCCGGGCCGGCCGATCACCGGATTCGGCTGACCCCTACGGGTCACGGGTGGCAGGCTCCGGAGCACCCTGATCCGGCCCCTGCCACCCCGAGGTGACCGCCATGTCCGAGCCCCTGTCCCGCACGGTCTGCGCCGCGTTCCAGCAGACGGTCACCCGCGACCCGGACGCCGTCGCGCTGCGCACCCCCGGTGACGCGGTCTCCCTCACCTGGCGCGAGTACGACGAGCGGGTCCGCCGGATCGCCGGCGGTCTGCACGCGCTCGGCGTACGCCGCGGCGACACCGTCGGCCTGATGCTGACCAACCGCCCCGAGTTCGCCCTCGTGGACGCGGCCGCGATGCACCTGGGCGCGGCCCCGTTCTCGGTCTACATCACCTCGGCGCCCGAGCAGGTCGCCTACCTGTTCGGCAACGCCGGCAACCGGGTGGTGGTGTGCGAGGCGGCCACCTTCGACGTGGTGGCCGCGGCGGGGGAAACGGTCGCGGGGCTCGAGCACGTGGTGTGCGTCGACGCCGACCTGCCCGGGTCGATGACGCTGGCGGCCCTGGAGCAGACCGCAGAGGAGGGCTTCGACTTCGACGCCGCGTGGCGGGCGGTCGAGCCGCACGACGTGGTGACGCTGATCTACACCTCCGGCACCACCGGCCCACCGAAGGGCGTGCAGATCACCCACGCGAACGTGGTGGCCCAGGTGGAGTCGCTGCTCGGCGTCGTACCCGCCGGGTTCGGGGACCGGATCACCTCCTTCCTGCCCGCGGCGCACATCGCGGACCGGGTGTCCGCGCAGTACTTCAACTGCCTGCTCGGCGTCCAGGT
Organism: uncultured Actinomycetota bacterium; assembly: GCA_963810035.1. Classification (GTDB taxonomy): domain Bacteria; phylum Actinomycetota; class Actinomycetes; order Propionibacteriales; family Nocardioidaceae; genus Nocardioides_B. The sequence goes on along the minus strand of CAWEMA010000013.1, from coordinate 232,148 downwards.
CACCTACGTCGCCGACGCCCGAACCATCGCCGCCGCACTCACCGACTGCCGGCCGACGATCTGGTTCGCGGTGCCTCGGGTCTGGGAGAAGATCAGGAGCGCGGTCGAGGCCAAGGTGGACGCGGAGCCGGACGCCGAGAAGCAGGCCGCGATGCGGTGGGCGCTCGAGGTCGGCCGGGAGAAAGCGCGGGCGGACCTGGCCGGCGAAGGTACGTCGGACCGGCTGGCCGCCGACCACGTCCGGGCCGACGCCGCGGTACTGAGCAAGCTGCGCGCCGCGCTGGGGATGGACGAGAACCGCTGGGCCTGGTCCGGGGCCGCGGCGATCGCCCCGGAGACGCTCGAGTTCTTCATGGGCCTCGGCATCGCGGTGTGCGAGCTGTGGGGGATGTCGGAGATCACCGGGGTCGGCACCCTGAACCCACCCGGCCGCGCCAAGGTCGGCACGGTCGGCCCGCCGGTCCCCGGGGTCGAGATCCGGCTCGCGGAGGACGGGGAGCTGCTGCTCCGCGGCGCCATCGTCACCCCCGGCTACCGCAACGACCCGGAACGCACCGCCGAGGCGATCGACACCGAGGGCTGGCTGCACACCGGCGACGTGGCGACCGTGGACGCTGACGGCTACGTCACGATCGTGGACCGCAAGAAGGAGATCATCGTCAACGCGGGCGGCAAGAACATGTCCCCGGCCAACATCGAGAACGTCCTCAAGCTGAGCTGCCCGCTCGCCGCGGCGATCACCGTGCTCGGCGACGCCCGCCCGTTCAACGTCGCGCTGGTCACGCTCGACCCGGACGCGGCGGCGGCGTACGCGGCGCGGCACGGGCTGCCGGCCGACGCGGCGAGGCTCGCCCAGGACCCCGGGGTGCGGGCGGCTCTGCAGGCCGGGATCGACGAGGGGAACGCCCGGCTGTCCCGCGTCGAGCAGGTCAAGCGCTTCGAGGTCGTGCCGTCGTTCTGGGAGCCCGGCGGTGACGAGCTCACGCCCACGCTGAAGCTGCGTCGCAAGCCGATCGCGGCGAAGTACGCCGACGTCATCGAGCGCCTGTACGGCTGAGTCCCGGCTCACCTGCTGACCAGAGAGCCCACGCGGACCACCCGGCTCGCCTCCCAGCTCGGCAGCGTCACCGTGTCCGCGGTCCCCGACGAGCAGAGCGCCGAGGTGGGCGGGCTGCAGAACACCGTCACCAACCTGGGTGCCTCCCTCGGCACCGCGCTGGCCGGGGCGGTGCTCATCTCGGCGCTCACCACGTCGTTCCTCACCGGGATCGCGTCGAACCCGGCGATCCCCCAGGACCTGTCCTCGGATGCCCAGGTCGAGCTGGCCGGCGGCATACCGTTCATCCCCGATGACGAGCTGAGCAGTGCCCTCGCCGACGCAGGCGTGAGCCCCGACACGGCGGACGCGGTCGTGAAGGAGAACGAGGCGGCCCGGCTGGACGGCCTCCGGTCGGCGCTGGCCGTGCTGGCAGTGATCGCCCTGGTCGCGCTGTACTTCTCCTCGGCCATCCCCACCCGGCAACCCGGGGCCGGAAGACGCCGGGACGGAGAGCCCGGCGCCCCGGAGCCACGGGCCGGCGAGCCGGGCGTCAAGACCTGAGCCGGGCTTCCCGGAGGGACGCGTCCGCGGTCGGGGCCCGGTCGTAGGCTGGCTCGCATGGCTGGCTTGAGAATCGGTGCGCACGTCGACCAGACCGACCCCCTCGCGGAGGCGAAAGCACGCGGGGCCGACCTGGTCCAGTTCTTCCTCGGCGACCCGCAGGGCTACAAGGGTCCCGAGTTCGCCTACCCGGGGGGTGCCGAGGCCCTGCGCGCGGACGCCGAGGCGGCCGGCATCGACCTCTACGTGCACGCGCCGTACATCGTCAACGTCGCCACCACCAACAACCGGATCCGGATCCCGAGCCGCAAGCTTCTCCAGCAGCACGTCGACGCTGCGGCGTCCATCGGGGCGAAGGGCCTGATCGTGCACGGCGGCCACGTGAACAAGGCGGACGACCCCGAGAAGGGGTTCGACAACTGGCGCAAGGCGGTCGAGGCGACGGACCTCAAGCTCCCCTTGCTGATCGAGAACACCGCGGGCGGGGACAACGCGATGACCCGCTACCTCGACCGGATCGGCCGGGTGTGGGACGCGATCTCGGCCGCCGAGGGCTTCGAGATGGTCGGCTTCTGCCTGGACACCTGCCACGCGCACGCCGGCGGCAACGACCTCTCCACGGTGGTCGAGGACCTCGTGAAGATCACGGGCAAGATCGACCTGGTGCACTGCAACGACAGCCGCGACGAGTTCGACTCCGGCGCCGACCGGCACGCCAACTTCGGACAGGGCAAGATCTCGCCCGACGACCTCGCCGCGGTGGTCCGCGCCGCCGGCGCCCCGGTGGTGTGCGAGACCCCCGGCGGCGCCGCCGAGCACCAGGCGGACTTCGCGTTCCTGCGCGAACGCGTGTGAGCATCCTCGCGAGGCCCGGGTCAACCCAGCGCGAGGCCCGGGTCAACCCAGCGCGAGGCCCGGGTCAACCCAGCGCGAGGCCCGGGTCAACCCAGCGCGAGACCCGGGGGCGCCAGCCGCGGCACGGTGGTGGTGATCCACGGCGGGTTCTGGCAGAGCAGGGGGTGACGCTCGGCCACCCGCCGGCGGGCGACGACGCCGAGCTCGTGGAGGTTCCCGGCGACCACTTCGCGCTGATCGACCCGAGCACGCCCGCCTGGGGGCGCACCGTCGAGGTCCTCGGCACCCTGACGAGCGGCTGAACCCGCCCGTTAGGCTCGGGGCCGTGACTTCCCCCGCCCTGACCGTGCGCACCATCACGCCCGAGCAGCACCTGGACTTCCTGCGCGTGTGGACCGCGGAGGGACGCTCGGCGAGCTTCCTCCAGACCCCCGCCTGGGGCGAGGTGAAGAGCGAGTGGCGGCGCGAGTCGATCGGCTGGTACGCCGGCACGGAGCTGGTCGGTGCCGGGCTGGTGCTCTACCGGCAGCTGCCCAAGGTCAAGCGCTACCTCGCCTACCTCCCCGAGGGGCCGGTGGTCGACTGGGACGCCGAGGACCTGCGCGCCTGGCTGAACCCGATGGTCCGGCACCTGAAGAAGGCCGGCGCGTTCGGGGTCCGGATGGGCCCACCGGTGGTGACCCGCCGGTGGGACGCGGCCGCCGTCAAGCAGGGTGTCGCCGACGACGCGGTGCGCCGCCTCGGCGACGTACCCCCGAGCGAGCGCTCGACCTCCGGGGCGCACGTGGTCTCGCAGCTGCAGGAGCTCGGCTGGAAGCCGCAGACCGTCGAGGGCGGCTTCGCGGCGGGACAGCCGCAGTACAACTTCTGGATCCCGCTCACCGTGGACGGCACGCCGCGCTCCGAGGAGGACGTGCTCGCGGGCATGAACCAGCAGTGGCGCCGCAACATCAAGAAGGCCGCCAAGGCGGGGGTCGAGGTCACCCACGGCACCCCGGAGGACCTGAAGGCGTTCCACGACCTCTACGCGCACACCGCCGAGCGGGACCACTTCACGCCGAGGCCGCTCGCCTACTTCGAGACGATGTTCCGCGCCCTGCTCGCCGAGGAGCCGGACCGGATCCGGCTCTACCTCGCGCGCCACGAGGGCGACCTGGTCGCCGCGACGGTGTGGGTCAAGGTCGGCGGGCACACGTGGTACTCCTACGGCGCCTCGTCGACCGAGAAGCGCGACGTGCGCGGGTCCAACGCGGTGCAGTGGGCGATGATCCGCGACTCGCTCGCCGCGGGTGCGGACGTCTACGACCTGCGCGGCATCACCGACACCCTCGACCCGGACGACGCCCACGTCGGCCTGATCCAGTTCAAGGTCGGCACGGGTGGCGAGGCGGTGGAGTACGCCGGCGAGTGGGACCTGCCGCTCAACCCCCTGGTCTACAAGGCCTTCTCCCTCTACATGGCCCGGCGGTGACCCGATGCCCCTGACCCTGTACGTCGACGGCGAACGCTGGCGCACGCACCTGCAGGCCGTCCGCGACGCGCACCCGGGCATCGTGCCGGTGATCAAGGGCAACGGCTACGGGTTCGGCGTCGACCGGCTGGCCGCCCGGGCCGCCTGGCTGGGCGTGGACACGGTTGCGGTCGGGATGTACTCCGAGGTGGCGCCGGTCGCCGCGGCGTTCCAGGGCTCGGTCATGGTGCTCACGCCGTGGCGGCCGTTCGAGACCCGCGCGGTCTTCGACTCGCACGTGGTGCACACCGTCGGCCGGCTCGAGGACCTGCGGGCCCTCTCCGAGCGCGCGGCCGCCGGGGCCGGCCGACCCCGGGTCGTCCTCGAGCGGCTCACCTCGATGCGCCGGCACGGGTTCTCCGCGCGCGACCTGCGGACGGCCGGCGGGCTCCTGGACGGTGTGGCCGTCGAGGGGGTCGCGATCCACCTGCCGATCTCCCAGGGCTCCCACCTGACCGAGGTGAACCGGCTGATGACCGACGTGGTCGCGGCCGGTCTGCCCACCCGCCGCGTCTACGTCTCGCACCTCACCGACAGCGAGCTCGCCACCTTGCGGCAGTCCTACCCGGACTACGAGTTCCGCCCGCGGATCGGCACCCAGCTGTGGCTCGGGGACCGTCAGGCGCTCTCGGTGCGCGCCACCGTGCTCGACGTGCACCCGGTCGAGCGGGGCGACGTGTTCGGCTACCGCAGCCGGACCGCGCCGGCGGCCGGCACCATCGTCGTGGTGTCCGGGGGTACGGCGCACGGCATCGGCCTCGAGGCGCCGACCGGTGGCGCGACGTTGAAGGACCGCGCCGCCCGGATCGCCAAGGGCGGTCTCGACGCGGCCGGGTTCGTCCGGTCGCCGTACACCATCGACGGGAAGCTGCGGCTGTTCGCGGAGCCCCCGCACATGCAGGCCTCGATGCTGTTCCTGTCCCACGGGGCGAAGGTGCCCGAGGTGGGCGACGAGCTCGACGTGCGGGTGCGGTTCACCGCGACGTCGTTCGACGAGACCGTCGTCAGCGAGTAGCCGTCCAGCGTGGGTCGCGGCCGTTGGCGCCGACGATCCGGTCCAGGGCGGGGGCGTCCTCGGCGACCGGGACCACCGGCCCGAACGCCGTACCCCGCATCGCGTCACCCTGCGGACCCGCGAGCAGCTCGGCGAAGGCTGCGCACGGCTGCAGCACCGACTCGTCGACGGTGATCGTGCCGCCACTGGCCCGCGCGACGTCCCAGCCGTGCACGACGAGCTCGTTCAGTGCGGTCAGCCCGACGTTGTCGGCGGGCGCCTCGAAGCCCGCGATGCGGGTCGACCCCTCCCAGGAGGCCGGGTCGCGCCACGCCTCGACCAGCTCGGCCAGCCGGCCGTCGATCGCGTCCCGCCAGTCGTCGGGCAGCCGGCTGGCGTCGCCGGACGGACCGGGCGAGCCGCCTCCCTCGAACGTCTCCTTGTCCGCGGCCATCCGGAACGCGAGGGCGAGCCCGTGCACGTGGTCGAGCAGGTCGCCCAGCGTGTACTCCGGGCACGGGGTCGGCGCGCCGAGCTGGTCGTCGCGCACGCCTCGGACGACGCGGGACATCTCCTGGGCGGCGGGGGCGAGGTCGAGCATGGTCTCCTCCTCCTCGGGGTCTCAGGGGTGCAGACCCGGACCGGCTCCGGAACTCATCGCTCAGTCGTCCAGGGTCAGCACGACCTTGACGTCGTCGTCCTGCGGCTCGAAGGCCTCCGCGAAGTCGGCCAGCGGCACGCGGCGGCTGACCAGCCGCTCGAGCCAGTCGAGGTCCGCCTCGGCGAGGGCGTCGGCCGCCTGCGCGTAGTGCCGGAGGTTCGCGTTCACCGACCCGACGACCGCGTCGTTCTCCAGCACGATGTCGCGGTTGAGCTCCCCGGCGTCTACCCGGATGGTCCGGCCGCCCGAGGACACCCCGGTGAGCACGGTGATGCCGTAGGGGGCCGTGCCTCCCATCGCCTCGAACACCATCGCCGGCACGCCGGTCGCCTCGATCACCACGTCCGGCTTGACCCGTCGCATGATCGCGCCGATGTCGGAGTGGTGGTAGTTCGCGCCGAGCGCGTGCACCAGCTGCGGCTTCGCGCCCTTGGTGACCTGGTCCAGGACGTGCACGTCGAGACCGCGCTGCCGTCCGAGCAGGGCGGCCAGGAGGCCGATCGGCCCCGCGCCCGTGACGAGCACGCTCCGGGGCTCGAACCAGGCCCGGGCCCCGACCCGCTCGACCTGCTCCCACGCCTTGGCCACCACGGTGGTCGGCTCCATCAGGACGCCGACGTCGCCGAGCCGGTCGTCGAGCTTCACGGCGTACTCCGCCTCCACGGTCCACTGCTCGCTGGCGTAGCCGTCGATCTCCTTGATGCCGCGCTCGGTGTACTCACCGTTGCGGCACATGTCGAACTCGTCGTTCGCGCACGCCCCGCACGGCACCGGGTCCGGCCGGCGGACCACCCCGACGACCAGGTCGCCGGCCTCGAACCCTGAGCCGCTCGGGGCCTCGCGCACCCGGCCGAGCGACTCGTGGCCGATCACCAGCCGGTCGTGGCCGGGTGGCGCCCAGCCGTACTCGCCCCGCGCGATCTCGCGGTCTGTCCCGCAGATGCCGACCGCGAGCCCGTCCACCAGCAGGTCGCCGTCGTGCGGGGTGGGGTCCGGGACGTCGCACACCTCGAGCGAGTCGGGCTTGAGCGGGACGGTCGTCAGTGCGCGCATGCGTCCCTCGTACCCCGGGAAGGGTCTCGGCACGCTGGACCGGGTGTGGTTGGTCGTGGTTTCGACAGGCTCGACCAGCCGGGGGCTCGACCAGCCGGGTGGCTCAGGCGGCGGGGACGGCGGTCGGCTCGGCCGGGTCGTCGGTGAGACCGTCGGACCGGACCGGGTCGTGCCACGGTTGCAGCACGTCGCGCACGACCAGCACCGCGACGTACACCTCGACCGCGATGCGCACCGCGATCGCGAACCAGTAGAACCGGTCCGGCTGGCCGCTGGACGCGGACGCGGTCCAGCCGCCGAGGTAGAGCCAGACGGCGCCGAAGTAGAACACCTCGCCGGCGGTCCAGATCAGCACGTCGCGCCAGCGCGGCCGGGCCAGCGCCACGAGCGGGAGCAGCCAGAGGACGTACTGCGGCGAGTAGACCTTGTTCACCAGCAGGAACCCGACCACCACGAGGAACGCGAGCTGCGGGATCCGCGGCGTACGGCGCGCCGTCAGCCCGAGCACCAGGACCCCGACGCAGACCGCCGCGAAGAACGCCAGTGACACGGAGTTCACCAGCCCCGGTGTCACGGTGTGGCCCATCTGCTGCCAGACCAGCCACACCGAGCCGAGGTCGGCGCCCCGGTCGCCGTTGAACCTCCAGAACACCTTCCACTGCTCGAAGCCGTAGGCCATCGCCGGCACGTTCACGACGACCCACGCGACCGCGGCGGCGACCGCGGCGGCGCCGAACGCCGGGAGCCGGCCGCGACGGATGCAGACCACGAGCAGCGCCCCGAGCAGGAAGAGCGGGTAGAGCTTGATCGCGGTGCCCAGCCCGACCATCACCCCGGACAGCACCGGCCGGCCGCGCGACCACGCCCACAGCGCACCCGCCACGGCGGCGACCGCGAGCAGGTCCCAGTTGATCAGGCCGGCCAGCACCAGCGCGGGCGAGGCCGCGAACAGCATCGCGTCCCAGGGCCGGCGCCGGTGCACCCCGGCCAGGAACCAGGCGGCCAGCAGGGCGAACGGCGCCAGCAGCACCGCGGTGACGACGAAGTAGAGGTCGGTCTCGGCGGCGACGCCGGGCTGCGCGTAGATCTGGTCGCTGCTGACCAGGGCCCGGGAGTCCAGGTCCGGGGAGCCGCTGAGCTCGTGGGTGACCACGGCCGCCCCGTAGGCGAAGTAGCCGATGACGACGGGATACTCCATCGCCGGGTAGCGACCGCCGGTGTCGGCGAACGGCAGGTAGCCGGCCGCGAACCCGCGCCCCGTGTAGAGGTAGGGCACGTCGGAGTAGCACATCGCGCCGTACCGCAGCTTGGAGCCGGACCAGTCGTCCCGCACGCACGGCGTCTTCTGCACCATGCCGAGCACGAACGCGAGCGCGGCCACCGCGAGCACCACCCGCACCGGCGTCCACCACCAGTGCGGCCGGGCGTGCTCCCCGACCGGCCCGCCGACGCTCTCACTGGCCGCCCTGACGAACGGGTCGCTGCGCGACGGGCTCACCACGTCGTCGAGCGGCCGGGTGCGGGGAGCCGCCATCTACTGGCCGGGGGTGTTCTTCTGACCCGGGCTGCTGCCGCCGCCGTTGCCGCCGCCGTTGCCACCGCTACCCGTCGGGGACGGAGGGAGGATCGTCGGCGTCGGGTTGGGCGGGGTCGGCGTCGGGGTCGGCGTCGGGGTGGGCGTCGGGGTCGGCGAGGGGCTCGGCTTCTTGGTCCGGGTCGGGCTCGGCTGCACCGTCGGCGTCGGCGTGGGCGTCGGGGTGAAGGTCGGCAGCGGCTCGTGGTCGGACTGCTTGGCCTTGACGTTCGCCGGCGGCGGGAACTGCTCGACCGCCGCGTCGTCCAGGGACATCCGCATCGCCGCGGTCCAGGTCTTGGTCGGGTACTCCGCCCCGAAGTACGGCACGAGGTAGCCCGGCGTGCAGTTCTTGCCGGTGGCCTGCACGCAGTTCAGGTTGTCGTTGCCATCACCCCGGACGTACATGACCGCGGTGGACAGCTGCGGGGTGTAGCCGACGAACCACGAGGACGACACGTTCCCGTCGTTGTTGGTCGCGGTGCCGGTCTTGCCCGCGGCCGGGCGGTCGAGGGACAGCGCGTTCCTGCCGGTGCCGTTCTTCACGACCTGCTGCAGCGCGTAGCTCACGTCGCGGTCGATGTCCTCCCCGAGCACCCGCTTGTCCCGCTTCGGCGCCTTGTACCGCGGCTCGCCGGCCGCCGAGGTCACCTTGGAGATGACGTACCAGTCCTTGGCCTTGCCGCCGTCGGCGATGGTGCCGTAGGAGTTCGCCATGTCGATCGGGTTGATCGTCGCGGAGCCGAGCGAGATGCCGGCCACCGGCTCGAGACCCGGAGCGTTCTTCGGGACCCCCATCTTCACGGCCATGTCGCGGATCTTCTCCGGGCCGTTGTCCATCGCCACGGTGAGGTCGACGAACGCGGTGTTCACCGACTCCTCGGTCGCCTTGGTCAGCGGGATCTTGGCGCCGTAGTCGTTGCCGTCCCCGGGACCCTCGTTGACCACCTTGTCCTTGCCGTTGGGGAAGACGTACGGCGAGTCGCCCTGGAAGGTGCTCTTCAGCGAGTAGCCGTCGTCGATGCCCGCGGCGAGCGCGAACGGCTTGAAGGCCGAGCCCGGGGAGGCTCCCGCGACGGCCCAGTTGATCTGGCTCTCGAGGTAGTCCTGGCCGCCGTACATGCCCTTGAGCGCACCCGTCTTCGGGTCCACGGAGGCGACCGCGACGTGCAGCTTCTTCAGGCCCTTCGGCTTCTGCTCCTTGACGGCCTGGGCGGCCGCGTCCATCGCGTTGCGGGTGAACGTGGTGGTGACCTTGAGCCCTCCGCCGGAGACCTCCTGGTCGCTGAAGCCGTTGGCGAGCAGCTCCTTCTTGACCAGCGTGAGCACGTGACCGCGCTGGCCGCCGTACTGGTCCTCGGACTTGATCCGGGGGAACTTCGGCAGCCGCTGCTTGACCCGCTCGGCCTGGTCGGCGGGCAGGTTGCCCATGCTCTCCATGCCGTCGAGGACGTACTGGTAGCGGCCGAGCAGCCGTTCGCGGTTCGAGGCGCCTCCGGCCGGGTCGAACGCCGTCGGCGAGTTCAGGATCGAGGCGAGGACGGCGCCCTCCTGGACGGTGAGGTCCTTGGCGTCCTTGTCGAAGTAGGCCTGGGCCGCCGCCTGGATGCCGTAGGCGCCGCGGCCGAAGTAGATGGTGTTCAGGTAGCCCTGCAGGATCTCGTCCTTGGACTCCTGGCGCTGGATCTTCAGCGACACGAACGCCTCCTTCACCTTGCGGGTGAGGGTGCGCTCCTGGGAGAGGTAGAGGACCTTGACGTACTGCTGGGTGATCGTCGAGGCGCCCTGCGTGGAGTTGCCGCGGGCGTTGCTGAACGCGGCCCGGAGGATGCCGCGCGGGTCGAGGCCCTGGTTGGTCTCGAAGGTGCGGTCCTCCGCGGCGATCACCGCGTCCTGCACGTGCTGCGGCACGTCGGACAGCGGCACGCTGGTGCGGTTCTGGTTCGCGAAGCGGCCGATCTCGTGCTTGCCGTCGGCGTAGTAGACGAACGTCGTCTGGGCCTGGAAGTCCTTGTTCGGGTCCGGGATGTCGGTGGTCGTGTAGCCCACCGCGAACGCCGCGGCCCCGAGCAGGAAGAACGCCAGCGCGGCGAGCAGACACCACTTGAGCATCCGGCGCGGCAGGCTCTTGCGCGGCTTCCCGCTCGGCGTCTTGCTGCCGGGCTTCCCCGGCTTGGGGCCCTTGCGAGACTTCGGGGCGGAGGAGGCCCGGCGGCCGTTCGGGGCGTTCTTGCTCGCGCCGCGGGACGGGGCGGCCTTGCGCTCAGGACTCAAGGGGGCAACTCCGGGTGGGGGACGACGTACGCGTGGGGCGGGCCGCACCACCTGCCGCGCGCGGACCGCACCCCGCAGACAGGGTACGGGGCGGGTACCCGCAACGGGCAATTCACTCACCTGGACCGGCGTTTACACGTTCGATATATCGATGCGATAGATTGACGCGATAGGAACGACCGATACGAACACCCTGAGACCCAGGAGCGACCCCGTGGCCCGTCGTGGTGAGACCCTCGAGCTGGCAGTCCTCGGACTGCTGCACGAGTCACCCATGCACGGCTACGAGCTGCGCAAGCAGGTCAACGGGGTGCTGGGCTGGAGCCGGCTGCTGTCCTACGGCTCGCTGTACCCCGCCCTGAAGAAGATGCTCAAGGCCGGCTGGATCGCCGAGCACGTGAGCGCGCCCGAGCCGGGGGCCACCAGCCGCCGGCAGCGGATCGTCTACGAGCTCACGCCCGCCGGGGTCGAGCAGTTCAAGCGGCTGATGGCCGACGTCGGGCCGTCCGCGTGGGAGGACGACAACTTCGACGTCCGGTTCGCGTTCTTCAGCCGCACCGACATCGGGGCCCGCCTCCGCATCCTGGAGGGCCGGCGCAGCCGCCTGCAGGAACGCCTCGACCGGGTGCAGCACCAGCTCGAACGCACCCAGAAGCAGATGGACCGCTACGCCATGGAGCTCCAGCGGCACGGCGTCGAGTCCGTCGAGCGGGAGGTCCGGTGGCTCTCGGAGCTGATCAACGCCGAGCGCCGCGACGACGAGAACGCCCGGTTCGCCGAGCAGCCGCCCACCCAGGACCTGCAGGCACCACCCCAGCAAGACATCCAGCACCAGTAAGCGAACAAGAACATCCGAGGAGATGACCCCATGGGTTCGGTACGAGTAGCAATCGTGGGAGTCGGCAACTGCGCGAGCTCCCTGGTCCAGGGCGTGGAGTACTACCGCGGCGCCGACCCCGCCGGGGCGGTGCCCGGACTGATGCACGTGAAGTTCGGCGACTACCACGTCTCCGACGTCGAGTTCGTTGCCGCCTTCGACGTGGACGCCAAGAAGGTCGGCTTCGACCTCTCCGAGGCGATCAACAACTCCGAGAACAACACGATCAAGATCACCGACGTCCCGCCCCTGGGCGTGACCGTGCAGCGCGGACCGACGTACGACGGTCTCGGCAAGTACTACCGCGAGACCATCGACGAGTCGGACGCCGACCCGGTCGACGTCGTGGCCGTGCTGAAGGAGACCAAGGCCGACGTGCTCGTCGCCTACCTGCCGGTGGGCTCCGAGGAGGCCGACAAGTTCTACGCCCAGTGCGCGATCGACGCCGGCGTGGCCTTCGTCAACGCGCTGCCCGTGTTCATCGCCTCCGACCCGGTCTGGGCCAAGAAGTTCGAGGACGCCGGCGTCCCGATCGTCGGCGACGACATCAAGTCCCAGGTCGGCGCGACCATCACCCACCGGGTGCTGGCCAAGCTGTTCGAGGACCGCGGCGTGGTGCTGGACCGCACCTACCAGCTCAACGTCGGCGGCAACATGGACTTCAAGAACATGCTCGAGCGCGACCGCCTGGAGTCGAAGAAGATCTCCAAGACCCAGGCCGTGACCTCGAACATCGGGCACGACCTCGGCGCCCGCAACGTGCACATCGGCCCCTCGGACTACGTCCAGTGGCTCGACGACCGCAAGTGGGCCTACGTCCGGCTCGAGGGTCGCGCGTTCGGCGACGTGCCCCTCAACATGGAGTACAAGCTCGAGGTCTGGGACTCCCCGAACAGCGCCGGCATCATCATCGACGCGGTCCGGGCAGCCAAGATCGCGCTGGACCGGGGCATCGGTGGCCCGATCCTGTCCGCGTCGACGTACCTCATGAAGTCCCCGCCGGTGCAGATGCCCGACGACCAGGGCCGCGCCCAGGTCGAGGCGTTCATCCGCGGCGACGTCGAGCGCTGACCCGGTCCCGGGGAGACTCTCCCTCGGGCGGTGCAGACATCTGCGGCTCCCCATGGTGGGTCCACCATGGGGAGCGGCCGTCTCTCGGCGTCGCCTGGTAGACCGGACCGAGTGAGGACCCCCGCGTGAGCGCGCTGCGACATCTTCGCCACCTGCTGCGAGGCACGTGGTTCCGCAGGCTGTTCGCGGTCCGGGTCGCCAGCCAGCTCACCGACGGCGTGTTCCAGGTCGCCCTCGCCTCCTACGTCGTGTTCTCCCCCGAGCGGGCGCCGGGCCCGGGGGCGATCGCCTCGGCGCTGGCGGTGGTGCTGCTGCCGTTCAGCGTGCTCGGCCCGTTCGTCGGGGTGTTCCTGGACCGCTGGTCGCGCCGTCAGGTGCTGGCCCTGTCGAACTTCGTGCGGGTGGGGATGGTCGCCGTCCTCGCGGTCGGTGTGCACGCGGACCTGCGCGGACCGCTGCTCTTCGTGCTGATCCTGGTCTCCCTCTCGGTCAACCGGTTCCTGCTGGCGGGCCTGTCCGCGTCCCTGCCGCACGTCGTCAGCGAGGACGACCTGATCACCGCGAACGCGCTGACCCCGACCGTCGGCACGCTGGCCTTCCTCGTGGGGCTGGCGATCGGCACCGTCTCACGCATCGGCTGGGAGCGGCTCGACGTGAACAGCGACGTCGGCGTGCTGGCCACCGCGGCGGTGCTCTACGGCGTCGCCGGGGCGCTCGCACTGCGCATCCCCCGGGACCTCCTCGGTCCGGACCTGGACCAGGAGCGCCCGGCCGTGCGCGAGCACGTGCGGCACGTCGCGCTCGGGCTGGTGGACGGGGTGCGCCACCTCGGCGAGCACCGGCCGGCGGCGTACGGCCTGGGCGCGATCGGGGCGCACCGGTTCTTCTACGGCGTCTCGACCGTCTCGCTGATCCTGCTCTACCGCAACTACTTCAACGGTCCCGGCGAGGTGGACGCGGCGTTCAACGAGCTCTCCCTGGCCGTGCTGGTCAGCGGCGTCGGGTTCGTCTCGGCGGCGGTGCTCACGCCGCTGGTCACCGAGCGGATGCGGCCCCGGACCTGGGTGCTCGTCCTGCTGGTCGGCGCCGCGGTGACGCAGGTGTTCCCGGCCGCGTTCTACACCGAGCCCGCCCTGCTGGTCACGGCGTTCTTCCTCGGCCTCGCCTCGCAGGGCATCAAGATCGTCGTGGACACGCTCGTGCAGACCCACGTGCACGACGCGTTCCGCGGCCGGGTCTTCTCGCTCTACGACGTGATCTTCAACGTCGCCTTCGTCGCCGCCGCGGCGGTCGCCGCTGCCGTGCTGCCGGCGGACGGCAAGTCCTACGCCGTGCTCGCGGCGACCACGCTCGGCTACCTGCTCACGGCGCTCTGGTACGCCCATGTCACCCGCGAACCGGTGCGCCGCCCGTCGAACGCCCCCCTGCCCGACGCGCCTGCCTGACGCGGACCGAGGCGCCGCGCCTCAGCGCTCGGAGCCGAACCCGGCTCGAAGCCCGGCGACCAGCAGGTCGAGCACCACGTCGAGCTGCCCGGGCAGCGCCGGGTCGCCCCACTCGTCGGCGTGCGCCGGGTGGTGGAACAGCGCGGTGGCCTGGAGCACCGCGCGGCCGGCCCGCTCGGCGTCGGTCACGGCGAAGTCACCGGACCCGATCCCGGCGGCCACGATGCCCGCGACCTGCGCCGCGAGGTGGTCGACGTGCTCGCCCACGACCTCGCGGGACTCGTCGGTGAGCCGGCGGAACGTCGCGAAGAGCTCGGGGTCCTCGCGGGCCATGCCCTGCTTGGTCGCCGCCAGCATCCCGACCCAGGCACGCAACCGCGCGGGTGGAGCGGCCGGTCCGGCCGCCACCTCCGCCAGGGGCGCGGAGACCCGGTCCAGCCACCGCTCGGTGACCGCGTCCCGCAGCGCCGCCTTGCTCGGGAAGTGCCGGTACACCGAGCCGTGGCTGACGTCGAGGGCCCGGGCGACGTCGACGACGGTCGTCTTGGCGGGACCGAAGCGGCGCAGCACCTCCTCGGCGGTGGACAGGATGCTCTCCTGCGTCAGGGGCTCGGGGGCGGGCACGGGCTACTTCTCGCTGTCCAGGAAGGACATCTGCATCGCGTCGTAGCGCGTGCCGGCCGCGGCCCCGGCCGGTACGGCGGCCTCGATCGCGGCCAGGTCGTCCGCGCCGAGGGTCAGCGCGAGCGCCCCCAGCGACTCCTCGAGCGAGACGCGGCGGCGGGCCCCGACCAGCGGGACGACGTCCTCGCCCCGGGAGAGCACCCAGGCGACCGCCACCTGGGCGACGGTGGCGCCCTGCCCGGACGCGACCTCGCGGAGGGTCTCCACGAGCCGGAGGTTCGCGGCCAGGTTGTCGCCGGAGAAGCGGGGCAGGTGTGCCCGGAAGTCGCGCACGTCGCGGTCCGCGGTCCAGTGCCCGGACAGCAGGCCGCGCGACAGGACGCCGTACGCCGTCACCGCGATGCCGAGCTCGCGGGCGGTCGGCAGGATCTCGTCCTCGATGCCCCGAGAGATCAAGGAGTACTCGATCTGCAGGTCAGCGACGGGATGCACGGCGTGGGCGCGTCGAAGCGTCTCTGCGCCGACCTCGGACAGGCCGATGTGGCGGACCCAGCCGGCCTCGACGAGCTCGGCCATCGCGCCGACGGTCTCCTCGACCGGGATGCTCGGGTCGAGCCGGGCCGGGCGGTAGACGTCGACGTGGTCGGTGCCGAGTCGGCGCAGCGTGTAGCCCAGGAAGTTCTTGATCGCGGCCGGCCGGGTGTCCACGCCTCCCCAGGAGTTGTCCGGGCCGCGCAGGGCTCCGAACTTCACGCTGATCACCGCGTTGTCCCGGTTGCGGCCGCGCAGCGCCTCGCGGAGCAGCATCTCGTTGTGGCCCATGCCGTAGAAGTCACCGGTGTCGAACAGGGTGACGCCGGCGTCCAGCGCGGCGTGGATGGTGGCGATGCTCTCGGCCTCGTCGGCGGGGCCGTACAGGTCGGACATGCCCATCAGGCCGAGGCCGAGGGCGGAGACGGACGGGCCGGTGGCGCCGAGACGGCGCATTGCTGAGGTCATGCGTCCATCATGAAGTAACGACTGACAGATTTCAAACTCTGTCAGTCAGACATCGCCTGGTCGACGAGCACCCGCGCCGACTCCTGGGCCAACCGCGCCGCTCCCGGGTCGGCATCCAGCGCCCCGCTGGCCAGCCCCCCGTCCAGGAGCAGTGTCAGCGACCGGGCCAGGCCGTCGGGGTCGACGGCGCCGGCGTCGGCGGCCAGCCCGCGGACCCACGACAGCACCTGCCGCTTGTGCGCCACGGTCCGGTCGTGGACCGGCGTTCCCGGCACCGCCTCGGCGGCGGCGTTGAGGAACGCGCAGCCGCGGTAGCCGTCACGCCGGCAGGCCGTGCCGAGCGCGTCGAACAGGCCGACCAGCTGGTCGCGCGGCGCCGGCCCCGCGGCCTGCGCCGCGGCGTGCAGCTGCCCGGACCAGATCCCGTCGACCTTGTCGAGGTAGGCCACGACGAGGTCGTCCTTGGCCGGGAAGTGCTTGTAGAAGGTCGCCTTGGCCACCCCCGACTCGGCGATGATCGTGTCGACCCCGACGGCCCGGATGCCCCGGGCGTAGAACAGCCGGAACGCCGCGTCCAGGATCCGCTGCCGCGCCACACTCGTGCCGGCGGCCCGGGTCGCGTCCGTCGTCGTCATGTCGACATTCAAACAGACAAGTCTGTCTACCTCCAAGCCGTTGCAGTAGACAGGTCTGTCTGCTAACGTCCTGGTGACACCAGACAGACCTGTCTACCCCTTTCTCGAAGGACATCCATGAACATCGCAGTACTCGGCACCGGCATGGTCGGCCAGGCCCTCGCCGGCCGCCTCCACGAGCTCGGCCACGCCGTCGTCGTCGGCACCCGCGACCCGCAGGCGACCCTCGCGCGCACCGAGCCCGACGGCATGGGCAACCCGCCGTTCGCGACCTGGCAGGCGGCCCACGCGGGCATCGGGCTGGCGACCTTCGCCGACGCGGCGCGCGGCGCCGAGCTGGTCGTGAACGCCTCCTCCGGGGGCGCCGCGCTGGACGTGCTCGGCCTCGCCGGCGCCGAGAACCTCGCCGGCAAGGTGCTGGTCGACATCTCCAACCCGCTCGACTTCTCCCAGGGCTTCCCTCCCTCCCTGTTCGTGAAGGACACCGACTCGCTCGGCGAGCAGATCCAGCGCGCGTTCCCCGAGGCCAAGGTCGTCAAGAGCCTGAACACCCTCAACGCGACGCTGATGGTCGACCCGAAGCAGCTCGGCGAGAGCAGCACGGTCTTCGTCTCCGGCGACGACGCCGAGGCCAAGGCCACCGTCACCGCCCTGTTGGAGAGCTTCGGCCACGACGACGTGATCGACCTCGGCGACCTGAGCGGCGCCCGCGGCACCGAGATGCTGCTCCCGATCTGGCTGCGCCTCATGGGCACCCTCGGCACCGCGTCGTTCAACTTCAAGATCGTCCGCTGACATGGGCCACCAGGACCTGATGCGCGGGTCGACGGTCCTGGTGACCGGCGGGACCGGCGGGATCGGCCTGGCCACGGCCACCGGTCTCGCCGGTCTCGGCGCACGGGTCGGGATCGTGGGCCGTGACCGCTCCCGCGGCGAGGCGGCGGCGACGTCGATCCGCGACGAGGTCGCGGGGGCGCACGTCGACGTACTCGTCGCCGACCTCTCCGCGCAGTCCGAGGTACGCCGGCTGGCCGACGAGGTGCTCGCGACGTACCCCCGGCTCGATGTCCTGGTCAACAACGTCGGCGGCTACTGGGCGCACCGGCACGTCACCGAGGACGGCCTCGAGCGCACGTTCGCGGTCAACCACCTCGCGCCCTACCTCCTCACCCGGCTGCTGCTGCCGCGCCTCGTCGACAGCGCGCCGGCCCGGGTGGTCACCGTCTCCTCGGGTGCCCAGTCCCTGGGCCGCATCGACCTCGACGACCTGCAGGGCGGCCACCGGTACCGCGGCCAACGCGCCTACAACCAGTCGAAGCTGGCGAACGTGCTGTTCACCTACGAGCTCGCGCGCCGGCTCCGCGGGACCGGGGTCACCGCCAACGTGCTGCACCCGGGTGTGGTCGACACCGGTTTCGCTCGCGAGGACGGCGGCGCCTGGATGGGCCTGCTGCTCCCGGTGGTCCGACCGTTCCTGAAGTCCCCGGCGCAGGGGGCCGCCACCTCGATCCACCTGGCCTCGTCGCCCGACGTGGCCGGAGTCAGCGGTCGGTACTTCGTCGACCGCACCGCGAAGAGGTCGTCGCGGTCCAGCTACGACGAGCAGCTGGCCCGCCGGTTGTGGGACGTCAGCGCCGAGCTCACCGGGTTGCCCCTCACCGACCGGGAGACCGCCTCGTGAGGCTCGGCGTGCACCTGGTCGGCTTCGGTGACCCGGGCGGGGCACCGGCGATCGGGCGGATGCTCGCCGACGTCGGCGCGGCTGCCGAGGAGGCGGGGGTCGACAACCTCTCGCTGATGGACCACTACCTGCAGATGGACATGCTCGGTGGCGCCCAGGAGCCGATGCTCGAGGGCTACGTCGGGCTCGGCTTCCTGGCTGCGCACACCAGCTCGGTCGAGCTGCAGCTGCTGATGACCGGCGTCACCTACCGGCACCCCGGGCTGCTGGCGAAGATCGTGTCCTCCCTCGACGTGCTCTCCGGTGGCCGGGCGGCACTCGGCATCGGCGCCGCCTGGTACGAGCGCGAGCACCGGGCGTACGGCGTCCCGTTCCCCCCGCTCGCGGAGCGTTTCGAGCGGCTCGAGGAGACCTTGCTGATCGTCCGCCAGATGTGGAGCGAGGACGACGGCCCGTTCCAGGGCCGCCACTACCGGCTCGCGGAGACGATCTGCTCACCCCAGCCGCTGCACCCGGTGCCGGTCATGGTCGGGGGTGGCGGCGAGGTCAAGACGCTCCGGCTCGTCGCGGTGCACGCCGACGCCTGCAACCTGATCGTGGGCGGTGACACCACTCCCGACGACGTCCGCCACAAGTTCGAGGTCCTCCGGGCGCACTGTGAGCGCGAGGGCACCGACTACGGGCGGATCCGCCGGACCGTGCTCTGGGCGCGGCCCTTCGACGCGGTCGGCGGGGCCGACGGGTTCCTCGCCGAGATGGAGAGGTACGCCGCGGCGGGGGTCGAGGAGGTGCACGTCGCGCCGATGCTCGGCAACCCGGTCGGGTTCGTCCGGGGGCTCGGCACGCACGTGCTGCCGCGCCTGCGCGACCTCTGAGCCGCCCGGGGACGGCGGGCCGGTCGACGGACAGGTCCCACGAGCCTCAGCCGCGGGAGTGCCACCACTCGAGGAGTGCCGCGCGGGCGACTTCCTCGGTCATCGGGCCGTGGTCCATCCGCAGCTCGAGCAGGAACCGGTAGGCCTCGCCGACCTCGCGGCCCGGGCCGAGCCCGAGCGTCTCCATGATCTGGTTGCCGTCGAGGTCGGGGCGGACCGCGGCCTTGCCCTCCTCCTCGGCGAGCCGGGCGATCCGCGCCTCCAGGTCGTCGTACGTACGGCGCAGCCGGTCGGCCTTGCGCCGGTTGCGGGTCGTGCAGTCCGCCCGGGTGAGCACGTGCAGCCGTTCGAGCTGGTCGCCGGCGTCGCGCACGTAGCGGCGTACCGCCGAGTCGGTCCACTCACCGGAGCCGTAGCCGTGGAACCGCAGGTGCAGCTCGACGAGCCTGGCGACGTCGTCGATGGTGTCGTTGGAGAACCGCAGCGCCTTCATCCGCTTGCGGGTCAGCTTGGCGCCGACCACGTCGTGGTGGTGGAAGGTGACCGTCCCGTCGTCCTGGAAGCGTCGGGTGCGGGGCTTGCCGACGTCGTGCATCAGCGCCGCGAACCGCGACACGAAGTCCGGACCGCCGTCGGGCAGCCGGTCCTCGAGGTCGATGCTCTGCTCCAGGACGGTCAGCGTGTGCTCGTAGACGTCCTTGTGCCGGTGGTGCTCGTCACGCTCGAGCGCCAGCGCGGGCAGCTCGGGGAGGACCAGGTCGGCCAGACCGGTCTCGACCAGCAGGGCCAGTCCCCGGCGTGGGTGCGGCGAGCTGACCAGCTTGACCAGCTCATCGCGCACCCGCTCGGCGGAGACGATCTCGATCCGCTCCGCCATCGCGGTCATCGCGGCCACCACACCCGGGTCGACCTCGAAGTCGAGCTGCGCCGAGAACCGGGCGGCGCGCAGCATCCGGAGCGGGTCGTCGGAGAAGGAGTCCTCCGGGCGTCCGGGAGTTCGGAGCACGCCGCGTGCGAGGTCCTCCATGCCGCCGAACGGGTCGACGAACTCCCGGTCCGGGAGCAGGACCGCCATCGCGTTGACCGTGAAGTCCCGGCGGTGCAGGTCTCCCTCCAGCGTGTCGCCGTACGCCACCGCCGGCTTGCGGGAGTCCGCGGAGTAGGCGTCGGAGCGGAAGGTGGTGATCTCCACCTGCCAGTCACCCTTGCGGCACCCGATCGTGCCGAAGGAGCGGCCCATGTCCCACAGCGCGTCGGCCCACCCCGACAGCAGCTTCTCGGTCTTCTCCGGCCGCGCGGAGGTGGTGAAGTCGAGGTCGTGGTGCAGCCGCCCCAGCATCGCGTCGCGCACCGGGCCGCCCACCAGGGCGATCTGCTCCCCGGCCTTCGTGAACCGCGCCCCGAGCTCGTCGACGACCGGCGAGATGCGCAGCAGCTCCCGGACGGCGCTGGCCTGGACGTCACGCAGGTTCACGGCAGGGGAGGGCTGCGCAGAGGACGGCTCGGGCTGGTCGGACACGGGAGGCAACTCTATGCCAGCCCCTTCCCGGGACCGTCGCGCCGTTAGCCTTGCCCCTGTGACCCGACCCGCTCTCCCCCGCCTGCTGGCGTGCCTGCTCGCGGCCGTGGCGGTGACGGTGGGGACGACGGCGGTGTCCCCGGCGCCGAGCACGGCGGACGAGCCGACCGGCACCCGGACGCCGCTCCGGGTCAGCGTGGACACGTTGACGCCGGCAGTGGTGCCCGAGTCCGGCCCGGTCACGCTCACCGGCCAGATCACCAACCGTTCGAAGCAGACCTGGACCGACCTGAAGGCCTACCTGTTCACCTCGGTCGAGCCGCTGCGCAGCCGCACCGAGCTCTCCCAGGCGGCCGCGACCAGCGAGGACGCGCCGGTCGGCAGCCGGATCACCTCCGACGGACTGTACGACGAGGTGGGTGACCTCGCCCCGGGCGCGACCACGTCCTACCGGGTCTCCGTGCCCAGCAGGAGTCTCGGCATCGGGGACCAGCCCGGCGTCTACTGGATCGGCGTGCACGTCCTGGGCGCACCCGAGGGCGGGGTGCGCGACACCATCGCCGACGGCCGGGCCCGCACGTTCATCCCGATGCTGCCGCGCCGGACCACCCCCACCCGGCTGGCCCTGGTCGTCCCGGTGCGCAACGAGGTCCGCCGCGGGACCGCGGGCCGGCTGCTCGACTTCGGTGCGTGGCAGCGCTCGCTGTCCTCCGACGGACGGCTGGACCGGCTGCTCAACCTCAGCGGCCGCGCCGCGCAGCCGATCACCTGGGTCGTCGACCCGGCGGTGCTCGACGCCGCCCGGTCCGTCGCGCAGGACAACCCCAAGGTCGACCCCGGACCCGACACCGCTGCCGGGGACCGGTCCGGCGCGAGCGGCACGCCCAGCCCGTCTCCCTCGTCGGGGACGTCCGGCAGTCCCGAGCCGTCCGACGGGGCATCGAGCGGGGCCACGAGCGGAGACGGTGAGGTCGGCGCGGCCGAGGCGCCCTCGCCGCAGGCGGTGGCCGCGCGCGCCTGGCTCGACGAGTTCCGCCGGCAGGCACCCACGCACACCGTCACCGCCCTCCCGTACGGCGACCTCGACGTCGCCTCCGTGCTGGACAGCCGGCTGCGCGACCTCTACCAGCAGGCCACCGACCTGAGCACCGAGACGATGAGCGGGCTCGGCATCGAGAGCGGCACCTCGGTCGTCGCCCCGGTCAGCGGGTCGCTCCCGGGTGCGGCGCTGGGCCGCGTCGACGCGGGCACCCCCGTGCTGCTCCGCGACCAGGCCTATCCCGACGCCGCCGCTCCGGTGGTCACGCGCGCCGGTCGCGCGCCCGTCGTACTCACCGACACCGCCGCCGGGTCGGGCGGACCGAGGCCGAACGCCCGCTACTCCGCGCTCGCGCTGCGCCAGCGGGTGCTCAGCGACGCCGCCCTGCACGCCCTCTCCCCCGAGCACGACCAGCCCCTCGTGGTGTCCACCCCACCCTTCTGGGACCCGGGCAGCGCCTGGAACGACGCGGACTTCTTCGCGGGGCTGGACCAGCCGTGGCTGCGGATGGTCGACCTGCCCTCGGTGGTGTCCGGTGCCGACCCGGGGGCGGCCGCCGACCCCCAGGGCCCGGTCTACCCGCGCGCGGACCGCCGGGCGCAGGTGCCGCTCGCCAACCTGCTGGCCACCCAGCGGCTGACCAGGACCGGCGCCACCTACGGCTCCCTGCTGCCGGCCAACGACACCGTCGAGCACGTGCTGAGCCGGATGGCCGTCCTCGGCTCCTCCCAGAACGTCCGCGGCGAGGCCGACGCGGCGCTGAGCCGGGTGAACAGCACCACCGAGTTCCTCCGCTCGCAGATGCAGGCGGTCCGCATCGAGGGTCCGCGGTTCGTGATGATGTCCAGCGAGCAGGGCCCGATCCCGGTCACCCTCATCAACGGCCTCGACCAGCCGGTGCGGGTCGGCGTCGAGGTGCAGACCCGCAGCTCCGGTCTGAAGGTCTCCCGGGTCGAGCCGAGGACCCTCGGACCCGGCAAGCGCACCGCGATCCGGCTTCAGGCCCGCTCCGACGACATCGGGGTGCACGCGGTCACGCTGGTGGCGACCGACGCCGACGGGAACCCGATCGGCAGCCTCACCCAGTTCAGCGTGCGCACCAGCCGGGTCAGCACGGTGATCTGGGTGATCATGGCCATCGGCGGGATCCTGCTGTTCCTCGCGATCGCGATCCGGCTGTTCCGCCGGATCCGGCGCCGCAAGTCGACCCACGGACCGCGGCTGCCCCGCGACTCGACGACCCTCCCCGGACAGGAGCTGAACGCGTGAGCGCCCCGAGCACCACCGACGGTGACGCGAGCATCCTCTCCTCCAGCGCGCTGATGGCCGCCGGCACGGTGGTCTCGCGGATGAGCGGTTTCGTGCGCAACGCCCTGCTCGCGGCGGCCCTCGGCCAGCAGCTGCACGCCGACGTGTTCACGATCGCGAACACCATCCCGAACATGCTCTACATCCTGCTGGCCGGCGGCGTCTTCAACGCCGTGCTCGTCCCGCAGCTGGTCCGGGCGATGAAGAACGACGCCGACGGCGGGGACGGCTACACCAACCGGATCATCACGCTGGCGGCGCTGTTCCTCGCCGGGGTGACCGCGGTGATGGTGCTCGCGGCGCCGATCCTGATGCGGCTGTTCCTCGACGGCAGCTTCTTCACCCCCGAGCTGGCCCTCCAGCGCGAGTCGGTGATCGACTTCGCGCGCTACTGCCTGCCGCAGGTGTTCTTCTACGGGATGTTCGTGCTGGTCGGCCAGGTGCTCAACGCACGGGGCAGCTTCGGGCCGATGATGTGGGCCCCGATCGCCAACAACGTCATCTCCGTGGCCGTGCTCGCCGTCTACCTGTGGCACTTCGGCCCCGTGCACGACCTGTGCCGGGCCGGCGGGGTCGACCCGGCGGTGCTCTCCGGCCCCGGCTCCACCGTCGGCGGCTACACCTCGGGGCAGGAGCTGCTGCTCGGCCTCGGCTCCACCCTGGGCATCGCCGCCCAGTTCGCGATCCTGCTGCCGTTCCTCAAGCGGGCCGGCGTCTCCTACCGCCCGCGCTTCGACTTCCGCGGCACCGGGCTGGGCCACACCCTCCGGCTCGGGGTGTGGACGGTGCTCTTCGTGGTGGTCAACCAGATCGCCTACACGGTGGTGGTCCGGCTCGCCTCCTCCGGTACGGCGGACGCGGTGACCGGGGCCTGCACGGCCGGCAGCAGCCCCGGCACCGGCTACACGATCTACTCCAACGCGTTCCTGCTGGTGATGGTGCCGCACTCGATCGCGACGGTCTCGCTGGCCACCGCGATGCTGCCGCGCCTCGCGTCCTTCGCGGTGGACTCCGACCTGCGCGGCGTGGGCCGCAGCGTGGCGTCGACGCTGCGCACGGCGTACGCGCTGATCATCCCGTTCGCGCTGCTGCTGCCGCTCATCGCCCGAGACCTGAGCAACGTGATGATCGGCTACGGCGCGGCCCGGCAGAGCGTCCCGGAGTTCGCGATCGCGCTGGCGCTGTTCGCACCCGGACTGGTGTTCTTCACCACCCACTACCTGATGCTGCGTGGCTTCTACGCCCTCGAGCGGACCCGCACGGTGTTCTGGGTGCAGTGCGTCATCGCGACGACCAACATCGTGCTCGCGGTCGCGCTCACCCGGCACGTCTCCCCGGCGGGCACGGCGCCCGGCCTGGTGCTGGCCTACGCCGGCGCCTACCTGGTGGGGGCGATCGGGTCCTACTCGCTGCTGCGGCACATCCTGGGCGGCCTCGAGACCCCGGTCCTGCTCCGCTTCCTGGTCCGGCTGCTGATCGCGGCAGGGCTCGCCGCCGGTGTCGCGTGGGCGGTGAAGTACGCCCTGCAGCAGGTGTGGGAGCCCGGCGAGGGCAAGGTGCAGGCGCTGAGCGTGCTCGCGGTGACCGGTCTGGTCGACGTACTCCTGTTCCTGGCCCTCGCCCGGGTGATGCGCATCGCGGAGGTGACGAGCGTCATGAGCCTGGTCACCGGGCGCCTCCGGCGGTGACCGACCGCCCGTAGCATGGTGCGAGACACAGCAAGCCAGCAAGCGAGGAGGGACGTGGCCCAGTCACCGTTCGGACCGGGGACCGTGCTCGCCGGACGGTTCACGCTCGACGACCTGCTCGACGACACCGACGGCGCGCGCTTCTGGCGGGCGACCGACCAGACGCTTGCCCGCAGCGTCGCCGTGCACGTGATCGCCGAGTCCGACCCGCGCGCCGACGCGCTGCTCACCGCCGCGCGCACCTCCGCCCTGGTCACCGACGGCCACCTGCTCCGGGTCCTGGACGCGGCCGCCGAGGACGGGCTCGTCTACGTGGTCAACGAGTGGGGCTCCGGGGTGTCGCTGGACCGGATGCTCGTCGAGGGCCCGCTCTCGCCCCGCCGCGCCGCCTGGGTGGTCAAGGAGGTCGCCGAGGCGATCGCCACCGCGCACCGCAACGGGGTCGCGCACGGACGGCTGCTGCCCGAGAACGTGATGGTCACCGAGGCCGGCTCGGTCAAGCTGATCGGGTTCGTGGTGGACGCCGTGCTGCGGTCCCAGGCCGGCCGGGACCAGCGCCGGGTCACCGGCGGCGAGCCGATGAGCGCGCACGAGTCCGACGTGGTGAACCTCGCCGGCCTGCTGTACGCCGCGCTGGTCGGCCGCTGGCCGGGCACGGAGGGCTCGACGATCCCGCCCGCACCCCACGAGCACGGCCGGCCGCTCCGCCCGCGGCAGGTCCGCGCCGGCGTACCCCGTCCGCTCGACGCGATCTGCGAACGGGTCCTGAACGCCGGCCCGCACACCCACACCGTCCCGATCGAGACCGCGCACGAGGTGTACGCCGCGCTCAGCGACTACATCGGCGACCCGACCGGCGCGCCGCAGTACGAAGCCACCTCGGTGCTCGACGCCGAGGACCTGGCCCACGCGCGCGGTGACTACGGGCCGGCCACCCAGATGCACCCGCTGGCGCAGCCCGGCGGCTCCGGGACCGGCGACGAGACCGGCGACCTGGCGGCCACCGGGGCGTTCCCGGCTCCGGCCGGCCGGACCGACGACCGTGCTGAGGACCCTGCCGACGATCGGGACGACCCCGCGGCCGAGCAGACCCAGGCCGGCGTACCGGTGTTCTTCGACGAGGACACCGGCGTCGGCTGGATGTCCGGGCAGCAGAGCCGCGGCCTGCGCAGCGACGACCCGGACAACGCTCTCGACACCGGCTCCGGGCCCGGGCCGGGCTGGGGCGACGCACCGCCCACCGTGCGTACGCCGGCACCGCCCCCCGCGTTGCCGGACCCGCCCGAGCGGCCGCTGTTCGCGGACGGCCCCACGCGCGCCGAGGCGGCCACGACCTCCGGGTCGACCGGCCTGACCGGGGCCTGGTCGCGGCGTTCGGAGACCACGGACACGGGATCGCTCGCGCGCAGCACCGGTGCCGGCAACGGCAAGGTCCCCGCCGCCTGGGGACCCGACGGCGAGGACCCGCCGGCCGACGACGACGCCGAGTGGCAGACCGGCGGCTGGGAGAGCGGCCGTCCCGGGACGAGCTGGCTGCGGCTCGCCGCGGTCGTGGCCGCGGTGCTCCTGCTCGTCGTGGGCGTCGTCTTCGCGTTCAACCTCGGCCGCGGGTCCGGCGACGACGCGTCCGCGGGCAGCGCGAGCAGCGCGTCGCCGTCCGACTCGGCCTCGGCGCAGAAGCCGGTGGACATCGCCGGGGTCACCGACTTCGACCCGCAGGGCGACCCGCCCGAGGAGAACCCCGACCTGGCCCCCCTGGCCATCGACGGCAAGCCCGGCACCGCCTGGCAGACGATGACCTACCGGGGCAACCCGCGGCTCGGCGGCCTCAAGAGCGGTGTCGGCCTGCTCGTCGACCTGGGCAAGCCGACCCGGGTCGACAAGGTGCGGCTCAGCCTGCTCGGCAGCCCGACGTCGCTGCAGATCCTGGCCGCCCCGGACGCCCCCGCGGCCCCGTCGAGCACCGACGGCCTGGACACGGTGGCCTCGGCCGACGCCGCCGGCGCCCGCACCAGCCTCACCCTGAAGAAGCCGGTCACCACCCAGTGGCTGGTGGTCTGGCTGACCTCGCTGCCGTCCACCCCCGGCGGCTTCCAGGGCCGCGTCGCGGAGATCTCCGTCTCGTCATGAGCGGGAGCGACCCCGACGAGCCGGGCCCCGACGATCGATCTCCCGATGATCGAGCACTGCTCCGGGCGCACCTCGAGGGGGACGCGGAGGCGTTCGGCACCCTGTTCGCCCGGCACCGGGACCGGCTGTGGGCGGTCGCCCTGCGCACCACCGCCGACCCGGAGGAGGCGGCCGACGCGCTCCAGGACGCGCTGATCGCGGCGTTCCGGCGGGCGGACTCCTACCGGGGCGACGCCGCGGTCACCACCTGGCTGCACCGCATCGTGGTGAACGCCTGCCTCGACCGGCTGCGCCGCCGCCGGGTGCGGCAGGCCGACCCGCTGCCCGACGACCTGGACGAACGCGCCGGCCACGGGCGCGCCACGCCGGTCGCGGGAGGCCCCGACGGCTCCGGGGTGAGCCGTTCCGCCGCGGTGGTGGACCCGGCCGACCTCGCCGTGGACCACGAGCGGCGCGCTGCCGTCCTCGCCGCACTCGAGACGCTGCCGCTCGACCAGCGCGCGGCCCTGGTGCTGGTCGACATGGAGGGCTACTCCGTCGAGGAGACCGCGCGGATCCTCGACTGTGCTCCCGGCACGGTCAAGAGCCGGTGCTCCCGCGGCCGGGCGCGGCTGCTGCCGCTGCTGGTCACCCACGACCCGGGACGGGCGGGTGAGGCCGACGGGAACCTCGGGGCGGCGCCGGACGTCGGATCACCGGGCTACCCAGCGGGTCATGCGCCGGGCGACCACCAGCCGCCCGGGCGACGACCCGTCGACCCCGCCGAGGCGCAGCCGGGCGGGCACCCCCACGGACGACCCGGCCGACGGTTCGACCAGCAGACACCCGGTGAGGAGGTGACGAGCAGTGACACCTGAGCAGGAGGAACAGGTACGCCGCGCGCTCGCCGCCGCCGCCCGGGCGGACCGGCCGGACGGCGAGGACGCGCCACCGACGATGCCGCCGGAGGTCGCCTCCCGCCTCGACGACGTCCTCGCCGAGCTCGTGGCCGGCCGCTCCGCGCGCGCCGCGTCGGACCCCGCCCCGGCCGGGTCCGACGACCTGGCCGCGCGGCGCGCCCGGAAGTGGCCGAACGTGCTCGTCGCCGCGGCCGCCGTCGCCGTGATCGCCGTGGCGGGCGGAGCGGTGGTCACCCGGGGGTTCGGCGGCTCGAGCGGGTCGAGCAGCTCCTCGTCGGCCGGATCGGCCGGCGAGTCGCAGCAGGACGGGATGAGCCAGGAACAGGTCGCGCCCGAGGCCGGTGGGGCACCGTCGGCCGGGAACGTCCTCGAGCCCCGGCTGCACTCGGCGTCGCTGACGGTGGACGTGCAGCGGGTCGTGGACGCGGGACCCACCGGCTCGCTGCGCTCGGGTGAGGGCCTCACCGGTGCCGGCGCGAGGCCCGACGGTGCCGCCTGTGACCTGCCCGCCGCCGGGCGCGGCGCCGAGCTGGTCGCCGTACGCCTCGACGGGAAGCCCGCCACCTTGGTGCTGGCTGCCCCGACGGACGGGACGCGTGAGGCTCGGGTGTACTCCTGTGCCGACGGGTCGACCCCGGTCGCCACCACCAGCGTCCGGCAGCGCTGAACACGCCGGACGACGCGCCCGCCCTGCCGTGACTGGGGAATGCCGCGCACCTAGGATCGGTTGTCCCGTACGGGTCCGCGCGCACCGAAAGCGGACCAGTCCCCTCCGGAAGTGAGTTCTCCCCTGATGGCCAGCACCGGCGACCTGCGCAACGTGATCATCATCGGCTCCGGCCCGGCCGGCTACACCGCCGCGGTGTACGCCGCCCGCGCCAACCTCGCACCCCTGGTGTTCGAAGGGTCGGTCACCGCCGGCGGGGCGCTGATGAACACCACCGAGGTGGAGAACTTCCCGGGCTTCCGCGACGGCATCATGGGCCCGCAGCTGATGGACGAGATGCGCGCCCAGGCGGAGCGCTTCGGCGCCGAGCTGGTTCCCGACGACGTCACCGAGGTCGACCTGACCGGTGAGGTGAAGATCGTCAAGGACGGTGCCGGCAACGAGCACCGCGCCCGCGCCGTGATCCTGTCCACCGGTTCGGGCTACCGCAAGCTCGGTGTGGAGGGCGAGGACCGGCTCTCCGGCCACGGCGTCTCCTGGTGCGCCACCTGCGACGGCTTCTTCTTCCGCGACCAGCACATCGCGGTCGTGGGCGGCGGTGACTCCGCGGTCGAGGAGGCCACCTTCCTCTCCCGTTTCGCCAGCAAGGTGACGCTCGTCCACCGCCGCGGCGAGCTGCGCGCCTCCAAGATCATGCAGGAGCGCGCGTTCGCCGACCCGAAGATCGAGTTCGCCTGGAACTCCGCGGTCGAGTCGATCCACGGCGAGGACAAGCTGACCGGGCTCACGCTGGTCGACACCGAGACCGGCGAGAAGCGCGAGCTCGACGCGACCGGCCTGTTCATCGCGATCGGCCACGACCCCCGCTCCGAGCTGCTGCACGGACAGGTCGACCTCGACGAGAACGGCTACGTGCTCGTGGACCAGCCGTCGACCCGGACCAACCTGCACGGCGTCTTCGCCAGCGGCGACCTCGTCGACCACCACTACCGGCAGGCCATCACCGCAGCCGGGAGCGGGTGTGCGGCGGCCCTGGACGCCGAGCGCTACCTCGCCGCCCTCGACCACGCCGCCTCCACCGCCGGGGGCGCCGCCGACACCGAGGTCGAGGCCGAGCTGCTCACCGAGCAGGTGCAGACCGCCGGCGCCTGACCGTCCCGCCCTCCCCGTGCGGTGGGGAAGAAATGTCCCCACCGTCGTGTTCACTGACCAGAACGACGTACCTCCACACCCGACCGACCCGCTGAAGGAGCACCTCGTGGCCGAGATGCAAGCAATCACCGACGCCGACTTCGACACCTCCGTGCTGAAGTCCGACAAGCCCGTCCTCGTGGACTTCTGGGCCGAGTGGTGCGGTCCGTGCCGGCAGGTCGACCCGATCCTCAAGGAGATCGCCGCCGAGCACGGCGAGAAGATCACCTTCGTGAAGATGAACGTCGACGAGAACCCGGTCACCCCCGCGACCTACCGCGTCACCGGCATCCCGACGCTCAACGTGTTCCACAACGGCGAGCTCGTGAAGCAGATCGTCGGCGCCAAGCCCAAGGCGGCCCTGCTCGGCGAGCTCAGCGACTTCATCGGCTGACCACCCGCACGTGCGTCCCGAACGCCCGCGTCCCCTCCCGGGACGCGGGCGTTCCGCGTTCCGGCCCGCCCCGGTGACCCAGACCGGCACGTCTTGCCGATCTTGGTGATTCGCGCCGGGTCTGTTTGGGTAGACGGGACCTCGGCTCGGCGGTGACGCCGCACGGGCCGTCCACCCCGCGAGCGTGAGGAATCGGCATGTCCGAGCCGAGCACGGCCACCGCTGCACCCGCCCTGTTCCGGCTCGGCGACCACGGTCCGGCGGTCTCGGAGATCCGGTCGAGGCTGGAGCTGCTCGGCCTGACCGGTGCGGACGACGGCGGCCGGCACGCCGACCCCGAGTCCTTCGACGAAGCGCTCGACCGGGCGGTGCGGGCCTTCCAGCAGCTGCGCGGCCTCAGCGTCGACGGCATCGTGGGAGCCAACACCTACCGCGTCCTCGAGGAGGCCCGCTGGCGGCTCGGCGACCGGCTGCTGACGCACGTGGCCGGCAACCTTCTCGCCGGCGACGACGTGCTCGCCCTCCAGCAGCGGCTGCTCGACCTCGGCTTCCAGGTCGGCAAGGTCGACGGCCGGTTCGGCCACCAGACCGAGCAGGCCGTGCGGGACTTCCAGCGCAACGTCGGCGTCCCGGCCGACGGCACCTGCGGCCCGGCCACCCTCAAGGCGCTCTCCCGGCTGGCCCCGATCGTGCGCGGCGGCAGCCCCAACGCGATGCGCGCCGAGGAGCGGATCCGGCGGGACGGTCCGCAGCTGACCGGCAAGATCGTCGTGATCGACCCCTCGGTCGGACGGTTCGCCGACTCCGCGATGCGGCTGCGCGCCGACGCGATCACCGCCGACCTGGCCCGCCGGATCGAGGGTCGGCTGGTGGCCACGGGGGTGCAGGCGTTCCTCACCAACACCGGCGGGGCCACCGAGGAGACCGAGGTGGAGCGGGCCGAGTTCGCCAACCGCACGGACGCGCACCTGTGCATCTCGGTCCAGGTCGACGGCTCGGAGAACCCGGACGCGGCCGGCGTCTCGACGTACTTCTACGGCTCCGATGCGCACGGCGTCGCCTCCTCGGCCGGCGAGCGGTTCGCCGGTCTCGTGCAGCGCGAGATCGTCGCCCGCACCGACCTCGGCGACCTGCGCTCGCACGCGAAGACCTGGGACATCCTGCGTCGCACCAAGATGCCGGCCGTCCGCGTCGACGCCGGCTACCTCACCAACCCCGGGGACGCCGCCCGGCTGTCCGACCCGGCCTTCCGTGACGTGATCGCCGAGGCGGTCGTGGTCGCCGTGCAACGGGTCTACCTCGACCCCGACTCAGACGCGAAGACCGGCGTGCTCCGGCTCAGCGAGCTGCGTGCGGCGATCCGCAAGCACCGCCCCTGAGCCTCACCGACGTGTCAGGCGCTGGCGTCGCCGGAGCGACGTGAGTGCCTGACAACTCGGTGGGAGGGGTCCGCGGCGGGGTGCCGGGTCGGCCGTACGGCGCCGAGCAACCGCTCCAGCGCGCTCTCCACCTCGTCGCGCCAGGTCACCACCGACCGCAGCTCGAGCCGCATCCGGGGGTAGCGCGGGTGCGGGCGCTGGGTCTTGAAGCCGACCCGCAGGAGGTAGTCCGCGGGCAGCACGCAGCCGCCGTAGGCCGCCGGGTCCGCGCCCTTGCCCGGGGCGCGGGTGTCGCCGAACGCCTCGAGCGCCCGGATGCCGCCGCGTTTGACCAGGTCCTTCACGACGGTCTGCATCAGCACCCGGCCGAGCCCGGAGCCGGCGTACTCGGGGAGCACCATCGCGGTCGCGAGCAGCACCGCGTCCTCGCTGACCGGGGAGGTCGGGAACGTCTCCGCGCCCGGGAGGTAGCTCGGCGGTGCGTAGAGCACGTAGCCGGCCGGCTCCCCGTCGACGTACGCGACCCGCCCGCAGGATCCCCACTCGAGCAGCACCCGGGAGACCCAGGCCTCCTTCTCCGCACACCCGTCACCCCCGTCGGCGGCCCGCTGGCGGCGTACGGCATCCAGCTCCCAGAACACGCAGGACTGGCACGCGGGCGGCAGGTCGCAGAGGTTGTCCAGGGTGAGCCGGGCCAGCCGCCTAGCCATGATCAGGTTCCATGTCGTGACCCCTCCTCGGGGTGCGGACCTCGATGCCTCATCCTAGGAGTACCACCGACGTCCCAGGAGCAGGAACCGATGTCCCAGCATCTCCCCCAGCCCCGTCGCGGGGAGCCCGGCAGCACCCGGCTCGACAGCTATGTCGACCGGTACGCCGCCCGCACGCAGGGGATGACCGCCTCCGAGATCCGCGCCCTGTTCTCGGTGGCCAGCCGTCCCGAGGTGGTCTCGTTGGCCGGCGGGATGCCGAACATCTCCGGCCTGCCGCTCGACGTGGTCGGCGAGGCGATCGAGTCGCTGGTCCGCACCCGCGGCACCACCGCGATGCAGTACGGCTCCGGGCAGGGCGACCCGCACCTGCGCGAGCAGATCTGCGACGTGATGCGGCTCGAGGGCATCGAGGCGCACCCCGACGACGTGGTCGTGACGGTCGGCTCGCAGCAGGCCGTCGACCTGGTCACCCGGATCTTCTGCGACCCGGGCGACGTGGTGATCTGCGAGGCCCCGTCGTACGTCGGCGCGCTCGGCGTCTTCAAGGCCTACCAGTGCGACGTCGTGCACGTGGAGATGGACGAGCACGGCCTGGTGCCGTCGGCGCTGCGCGAGGCGATCGCGCACGTGCAGGCCGCCGGCAAGCGGATCAAGTTCGTCTACACCATCCCGAACTACCACAACCCGGCCGGCGTCACGCTGTCCGCTGAGCGCCGTCCGGAGATCCTGGAGATCTGCCGCGAGGCCGACGTGCTGGTGCTCGAGGACAACCCGTACGGGCTGCTCGGCTTCGACGAGGAGCCCTACCGCGCGCTGCGCGCCGACGAGGCCGACGGGGTGATCTACCTCGGGTCGTTCTCCAAGACGTTCGCGCCGGGCTTCCGGGTCGGCTGGGCGCTGGCCCCGCACGCCGTACGCGAGAAGCTCGTGCTGGCCCAGGAGTCCGCGACGCTGTGCCCACCGTCGTTCTCGCAGATGGCGGTCTCGGCCTACCTCGAGAACCACGACTGGCAGGGCCAGATCAAGGAGTTCCGCGAGATGTACCGCGAGCGGCGCGACGCGATGGTCGGGGCCCTCGACGACATGATGCCCGCGGCCGCCCGCTGGAACGTGCCGACCGGCGGCTTCTACGTCTGGCTCACCCTCCCCGACGGCCTGGACGCCAAGGCGATGCTGCCCCGCGCGGTGACCGCCCGGGTGGCGTTCGTGCCCGGCACCGCGTTCTTCGCCGACGGGTTCGGGGCGCAGAGCATGCGGCTGTCCTACTGCTACCCGACCCCGGAGCGGATCCGTGAGGGGGTACGCCGGCTGGTCGGCGTGATCGAGGAGGAGGTCGAGCTGCGGCACACGTTCGGCACCGACCTCGGCCCCGGCGCGACCGGTGGCGGAGCCCGGGGGGTCACCCGCGGGTACGACGGACCCACGACGGACCTGACGTGACGCCGGGAGACGAGATGGTTTCGACAAGCTCGACCAGCCGAGACGACTCGGCCCAGGCCCCGGGCCTGACCGGCGAGGGCGGCCCGCCGCAACGGGAGGGACGTGCGACGCGGGTCGTGGTGCTGGCCGGCGGCCTCTCCCACGAGCGGGACGTGTCGCTGCGGTCCGGGCGCCGGGTCGCCGAGGCCCTGCGTGAGGCGGGCATCGAGGTCGACGTACGCGACGTGGACGCCGACCTGCTCCGGGTGCTGCGCGAGGACTCCCCGGACTGCGTGCTGCCGCTGCTGCACGGCGAGAGCGGCGAGGACGGCGCGGTCCGCGAGGTGCTCGAGCTGGTCGGCGTGCCCTACGTCGGGTCACGGCCCTCGCCGTGCCGGGCGGCCTTCGACAAGCCGGTCGCCAAGGCCGTGGTCGCGCGGGCCGGCATCCACACCCCGGCGAGCGTGGCGCTGCCGCACGAGACGTTCCGCGAGCTCGGCGCCGCGGCGGTGATGGACGCGATCGTCGCGTCGATCGGGCTGCCGCTGATCGTGAAGCCGGCCCGCGGCGGGTCGGCGCTGGGCTGCTCGGTGGTCCGGGAGGCCGCCGGTCTGGCCAGCGCGATGGTGAACGCCTTCGCCTACGGCGACACGGCCCTGGTCGAGCGGTTCGTGGTGGGTGCCGAGGTCGCCGTACCCGTCGTGGACACCGGCGACGGCCCGCGCGCGCTGCCGATCGTGTCGATCGAGCCGGACGGCGGGGTCTACGACTACGCCGCGCGCTACACCGCCGGCAGCACGGAGTTCAACGTCCCCGCGAAGCTGCCCGACGCGGTCGCCGCGGAGTGTGCGCGGGTCGCGCTCGCCGCCCACGAGGCGCTCGGGCTGCGCGACCTGACCCGCTCGGACCTGATCATCGACGACGCGGGCACCGTCTGGTTCCTCGAGGTGAACGTCGCGCCTGGCCTCACCGAGACCTCCACGGTCCCGCTGTCGGTGGCGGCGGCCGGCCTCGAGCTCGGTGACCTGATGGCCGATCTGGTGCAGACTGCTCTCGACCGGCACGCTCCTCTCGATTCGTCTGCGACGTCTTCGCGGGAGACTCCTGCCAGACCGCAGACGAACCCGTAGGAGACCATCCGTGCGCGACATCACCTATCCGCCGATCATCGTGACGGCCAAGCTCGGCTTCAAGGCGCTCGGGCTGCGGTTCGAGATGCAGGGCACCGAGAACGTCCCGCGCACCGGCGGGGCGCTGCTGGCGGTGAACCACATCTCCTACGTGGACTTCATCCTGGGCGGGTTCGCGGCGCACCCCTCGAAGCGGCTGGTGCGCTTCATGGCCAAGCGCGAGCTGTTCGACCACCGGTGGACCGGGCCGCTGATGCGGTCCCTGCACCACATCTCCGTGGACCGCGCCGACGGGATCGCCTCCTACGACGAGGGCGTCCGCTACCTGCGGGAGGGCGAGGTGGTCGGCATCTTCCCGGAGGCGACGATCTCGCGGAGCTTCGAGCTCAAGGAGTTCAAGACCGGTGCGACCCGGATGGCCGCGGAGGCCGGCGTCCCGCTGGTGCCGGTGATCCTCTGGGGCACGCAGCGGCTCAAGACCAAGGGTCATCCCCAGGACTTCTCCCGCGGCAAGACCATCGCGATCACCGTCGGTGAGCCGATGCACCCGACCGGGGAGAACCCGGCC
Source organism: uncultured Actinomycetota bacterium (assembly GCA_963810035.1). Lineage (GTDB taxonomy): Bacteria > Actinomycetota > Actinomycetes > Propionibacteriales > Nocardioidaceae > Nocardioides_B. The sequence continues at coordinate 197,377 of CAWEMA010000013.1, read as the reverse complement.
GCCGAGACCGCCGCGCTGAAGTCCGAGATGGCCCGGCTGCTCGACGAGACGATCCGGGCCTACCCCGCGGACGAGCAGCCGCCCGGCTCGTGGTGGCTGCCCGTGTCGTACGGCGGGAGCGCCCCGACCTACGAGGAGGCGGCGACCCTCGACGCCGAGGAGAAGCGCGAGCGCGCCCGGGCCCGGGCCGCCAAGCGCGCCGCCAAGCAGAAGAAGGAGCCGCCTCGATAGTCCGTGACGTTCTGCAGGTCTCTCCGCCCGCAGAACCTGCGTTCCGTCACGGACTATCCGGGAGTCGCGGCGCGGTCGGCGTCGCGGGCACCCAGGGCTCCGGCAGCACGGTTCCCGGGATCGGCTCCGCGTCGGTCACCGGGGTGCCGGTTGTCGGGGACCCGAGGTGCTCGCGGAGTACGACGGCCAGGTAGCCCGCCGCCACGAGGGTGCCGGCGGTCATCATCGCGAAGATGACCCGGTAGTCCAGCAACGTGACCAGCAGGGCGCCGATGGCGATCGACACGGCCTGCGGGGTGGTGACCAGCACCTCGATCGTGGTGCTGACCCGGCCCATCAGCCGGCCCGGGGTCTGCTTCTGCACGAGGGTGTTGAAGGCCACGATGATCAGCGGGATGCCCGCTCCGAGCACGCACACCGCGACCAGCAGCTGCCAGGTCGACATCGCCGCGACGACGCCGGCAAGGCCCACCGAGGTCACGGCCAGCCCGACCACCACCGTCGTGGGCTCCCCCACCCGGCGCACCACCCGGCTGGCGAGGAGCCCCGAGGTGACCGCGCCCATCCCTTGCACGGTGAGCAGCGGTCCGACGAACGCGACCGGGTGGCCGAAAGCGTCCACGACGGCGTACACCGCGGACTCCGAGAAGCCGATCACCAGCAGCGCCAGCCCCAGGGCGACCGTGGGGTGCAGCAGGAGCGGCGTGCGCCGGATGAACGTGCCTCCCTCGACCACCTCGGCGCTCCAGTGCTGCGGCTGGTGACCCGGCTCGGAACCGCTCTCCCGGACCCGGAGCCCGGCAACGGCCCCGGCCGCCACCAGGAAGGTGAGCGCGTCGGCCATCGCCACCACGCCCCCGCCCGCGACCGCGAAGGTGGCCGCGCCCAGCAGCGGGCCGACCAGGCGCAGAGCCTCCCGGGTCACGCTGAGCGAGGCGTTGGCCTCGACGAGCACGTCCTCGGGAAGCATGTCCTTGAGCAGCCCGTTCAGCGCGGCGGGCACCACGACGAACGAGATCCCGTAGCAGAACGCGACGGCGTACACGATCCAGACGTCCCCGGCGTCCCGCACGAGCAGCAGCGGGAGCATGACCAGGGCGGACGCGAGGTTCACGACGACCAGGAAGGTGCGACGCGGCACCCGGTCCACGACGTACCCGAGCAGCGGCGCCAGCAGGGCCGGCGCGGTCATCGCCAGAAAGGTCAGGCCCGCGGCGCCGTTGGAGCCGGTCAGCGTCTTGACCCACATGCTCAGCACGATCAGCATCAGCGAGTCGCCGAACATGCTGGCCGTGAGTCCGGCGAAGAGCCGCCCGAAGCCCGGGACGCGGAACGCCGCCCGGATCACGACTGCGCCTCGTCTTCCCGCGGGACCGGACGGTGCGGGCCGCTGGGGACCAGCCAGCCGACCAGGGAGACCAGCCGGGCCCCCTCGGGCCGGCGCTCCGGGTGACCCGAGCGGTCCGCGTGCCGGAGCAGCAGCTCGGACAGCTCGCTCTTGAGCTGCTGGGCCTCCTCGGCGGTCAGCCAGAGCTGGGACTGCATCAGCCCGGTCGCCTCCCGCCAGGCTTCCGGCTCGCTGTCCCGCGCCGCGCGGGCCGCGCGCAGCCGCTGCATCTCGCGGTCGACGAGCATGTCGGTCAACGCCTCCGCGGCGAGCTGGTCGGCCGGGTCGGCCCCGGCCTCCCCCGGCACGTCCTCGCCCCACTCCAGGCCCTCGCTCACCGCCTGCCAGGGGCGGTTCCGTCCCGTGCCGCCACGGGCCTCGCGGACGAAACCGTGCTCGGCGAGCTTGCGCAGGTGCCAGGAGCAGTTCGAGGGCGACTCGTCGACGAGCGCGGCCGCCTGGCTCGCGGTCATCGGGCCCTCGGTGACCAGGACCCCGAGCAGCGCCATCCGGACGGGGTGGGCGAGCGCCTTCAGGGCGGCGGCGTCGGTGACGCGACGACGGGTCAGTGGCATGCAAGGAAAGTAGTACTTCGAAAGATGTCTTTCAATACTTTTCTTTCGAACTTTGCTTTCGCCGTTCACCGGGAGAGAACGCTCTTGGCACACCAGGTCCGCGCTCAGCATGCTGAGCACATGACGACCGACAGCAGCGCCTCGCCCGAGACCGCCCGGTCCGCCGCCTCCGAATCCGCGTCTTCGGACCCGCTCGACCTGCTGGTGCTCGGCGGCACCGCGTGGCTGGGCGGTGCGGTGGCACGCCAGGCGGTGGCCCGCGGTCACCGGGTCACCTGCCTGGCCCGCGGCGAGTCGGGTGCACCGCCGTCCGGTGTCACGTGGGTGCGAGAGGACCGGGTGGACCCGGCTGCGTACGACGAGGTCGCCGGCCGGGACTGGGACGCCGTGGTCGACGTGAGCTGGCAGCCGGACCTCGTCCGCTCGGCTCTCGCGGCCCTCAGCGAGCGCACCCGGCACTGGGCCTACGTCTCGACCTGCTCGGTGTACTCCGACGACGGCACGCCGGACACCGACGAGCACGCGGCGGTGCATCCGCCCCACCCGGGCACGGGCGAGGTGGAGATCGAGGCGTACGGGCCGGCCAACGTCGCGTGCGAGCTGGCCTGTCTGGCTGCGAGGGACGAGAACCGCACCCTGGTCGCGCGACCCGGTCTGATCGGCGGGTACGGCGACCGCAGCGATCGCCTCGGTTACTGGCCCGCGCGCCTGGCCCGTGCCGCGGACGGGGAGCCGGTGCTGGTGCCGCCGCGCGACACCCCCGTGCAGGTCATCGACGTGGAGGACCTGGCCCGCTGGCTGCTGCACACCGCGGAGCATCGCGTCGGCGGTGTCTTCAACGCCGTCGGCGACGTGACGACGGTCGGTGCAGTGCTCGATGCGTGCTCCACGACCAGCGGCCGGACCCCGGAGCTCGTGGAGGTCTCCCACACCTGGCTGGCCGAGCGCCACGTCGAGCCTTGGATGGGACCCGAGTCGTTGCCGTTGTGGCTGCCGCAGCCGGAGTACGCCGGCTTCATGACCCGGCGCAATGCCGCCGCCCGGGCCGCCGGGCTCCACCTGCGCCCGCTCACGGAGACCGTCGCGGCGGCCCTGCGCTGGGAGCAGGAGCGGGGGGTCGACAGGCCGCGCCGCGCCGGGCTCACCGCCGGGCGGGAGGCCGAGCTGCTGGCCGCTGCCCGAGACGCTTCATCGGTTCAGTGACAAGTCGACAAATCGATTTGTCGACAAAGCCATAAGTGGCTCAGTCGTCCTGCCGGGTCCGGGTGGTGTGCCCGGGGTCGATCAGGCCGATGATCCGCTCCAGGTCCGGCAGCGAGGCGAACTCGACGGTGATCCGCCCCTTCCGCTTGCCGAGGTCGACCTTGACCCGGGTCTCCAGCCGGTCGGACAACCGGGAGGCCAGGTCGGTGAGCGCCGGAGCAGTGGGGCGGCTGCGGCGGGGGGCGGACCCGTTCGCGGGGCCGAGGTCTCCCACCGCGACGATCTCCTCGAGACCCCGCACCGAGATGCCCTCGGCCACGACCCGACCGGCGAGGCGGTCCTGCACGTCGGCGTTCTCGACGCCGAGCAGGGTGCGGGCGTGCCCGGCGGACAGCACGCCGGCGGCGACCCGCCGCTGTACGGCGGGCGAGAGCTTGAGCAGCCGGAGGGTGTTGCTGATCTGTGGGCGGCTGCGGCCGATCCGACCGGCCAGCTCCTCGTGCGTGCACCCGAAGTCGTCGAGCAGCTGCTGGTAGGCAGCCGCCTCCTCCAGCGGGTTGAGCTCGGAGCGGTGCAGGTTCTCCAGCAGGGCGTCGCGGAGCAGCGCGTCGTCACCGGTCTCCCGGACGATCGCGGGGATCGTGTCGAGCCCGGCCTCCTGGGTGGCGCGCCACCGGCGCTCACCCATGATCAGCTCGAAGCGCCCCTCACCGACGTCGCGGACGACGACCGGCTGGAGCAGGCCGATCTCCCGCACCGAGTGCACCAGCTCGGCCATCGCGTCCTCGTCGAAGACCTGGCGCGGCTGTCGGGGGTTGGGGGAGATCGCGGTGACGGGGAGCTCGGCGAAGTACGCGCCCACCACGGGCTGCAGGTCGTTGGCCGAAGCATCGTCCACATGCTGCTCGGGCTGGGCCGGGGCGTCCGTGGTCGGAGCTACGGACCCGTCGACACCGTTGCCGCCGGCAGTGCCCGGGGTCTCGGGGGCACCGATCCAGTCTGCCCGGGCCGGGGTCGGCGCGGTCGGCTCGCCGGTGGGCTGGTCTCCGGCCTGTCCGGGATCGCCGGTCGCATGGTGGGCCGGCTGGCTCCCGTTGCCGTCGGTCTCCGGCCGGGGCGTGGTCGGGATCAGCGAGCCGAGCCCCCGTCCGAGCCCGCGTCGCTGCTGCGGCTTCTGGGTCATGATCGGGCTCCTTCGTCCGCAACGGTTGCCGCGAGCGCCATCTCGCGCGCCGCCTCCAGGTAGCTGAGTGCCCCCGGCGAACCGGGATCGTAGGTCATCACCGTCTGGCCGTAGCTCGGCGCCTCGGAGATCCGCACCGAGCGGGGGATCGCCGTGCGGAGCACCTGGCCGCCGAAGTGCGACCGGACCTCCTCCGCGACGCCGGCCGAGAGGCGGGTGCGTGCGTCGTACATGGTGAGCACGATGGTGGACACCGCCAGGTCGGGGTTCAGGTGCGCCTTGACCATCTCCACGGTCTCGAGCAGCTGGCCGAGCCCCTCCAGCGCGTAGTACTCCGCCTGGATCGGGATCAGCATCTCGTCGCCGGCCACCAGGGCGTTCAGGGTGAGCAGGCCCAACGAGGGCGGACAGTCGATCAGCACGTAGTCCAGCCGGTCCTCGTCCGTGCCGAACACCCATGGGTGAGCGTGGATCGCCCTGCGGAGCCGGTTCTCGCGGGCCACCAGGCTGACCAGCTCGATCTCGGCGCCGGCGAGGTCGATGGTGGCCGGGACGACGTACAGGCCGTCGATCTCCGGGCTGGGCTGCACGATCTCGGTGAGCGCCATGCCGTCCACGATGGCGTCGTACGTCGACGCGGTGCCCCGGTGGTGGTCGATGGAGAGCGCGGTGGAGGCGTTGCCCTGGGGGTCCAGGTCGATGACCAGCACCCGCAGGCCATGCTGGGCCAGGGCGGCGGCCATGTTCACCGTGGTGGTGGTCTTGCCGACGCCGCCCTTCTGGTTTGCGACCACCATCACCCGGGTGCGCGCCGGACGCGGCAACGGCTCGCTGAGGCGACGCCCCTCACGCACCAGCAGGGCGTGCTCCACGGACCGGGCCAAGGGCGTGGAATCGTCGCCGGCCAGGCCGAGGGCGGCCAGATCGCCGGCGGTGCGGATCGGCGTCCCGGGTGCCGGGTGCGGCCCGAACCGCGTCGGGTCCATCGCGTCCGCGCGGGGGTCCGAGGCGGCGTCCGAAGGACGCGCACGGGGTGGCTGGCTCACAGGTGATTCCTCCACCGGGGTCGGGGTCGGTACGACGGGCACTGCCGCTGTTTCACGTGAAACAGGAGGTTCGACCGGGTCGGGTTCACCGGAATCGGGCGACGACGAGGGGAGTGTTTCACGTGAAACAGGGGTCTCCCTGGCCGGGTCGGCATCCGTGGAGGGGGCGCCCGGAACCGAGTTGTCATCACCTTGTGGACGAGGCTGTGGATTCTGTGGGTATCCGGCTGACGTGGGCCATCCCAGCCCCTTGAGACCGGAGCCGGCACCCGTCTCGGGCTCCTCGGGCCAACCCAGGCCCTCCACCACGGTGGTCGAGCGGCTGGTGCACTCCCTCACGGCGTCCACGGGCCTCCCGTGCGGCGTTCCCGAGCCCGTCACGGCCGTCGTCCCTTCCGTCGCTTCGAGCGGTCCCGGGTGGTGGCCGGCCGCGCGTTCTCCCCAGCGTCCCAACCTAGTCGGGAAGGCCGGGTGGCTTCCACCCGAATCACGGTGGTCGGTGGATCAATCTGCCCGACGCCGTACTGCAGCACCTCGACGGACCCGGCACCGTGCCGGCGCAGCTCGCGGGCGGCAGCGTCCACCTCCTGCTGGGCGGAGGCGCCCTTCATCGCCACCAGGTGGCCGCCCTGGCGGACCAGCGGCATCGACCAGTCGAGAAGTCGCCCGAGCGGGGCCACCGCACGCGAGGTCACCACGGAGAACTCCGCCGAGCCGTGCAGCTCTTCCGCGCGAGCCCGCACCACCTCGACCCGCTCCAGCCCCAGCTCCTCGACCACCTCGGTGAGGAAGGTGGTCCGACGCAGCAACGGCTCGACCAGGGTCATCCGCAGGTCGGGTCGTCGGATCGCCAGCACCAGTCCCGGGAGGCCGGCGCCGGTGCCGAGGTCGCAGACGTCGGCATCCGGCGGCAACGCGTCGGCGAGCAGCGCGCAGTTCAGCAGGTGTCGCTCCCACAGCCGGGGCGCCTCGCGCGGGCCGATCAGCCCGCGGACGACCCCGTCTCCGGCCAGCAGGGCGGCATACCTCTCCGCCAGGTCGAGCCGCGCAGCGAACACCCCCTGCGCCAAGGGCGGCACAGGGGGTGTTTCACGTGAAACGGACGGATCCGTCGGTTCAGCCACGGGACCCGGGCCTCACGAGGGGAGCACCACGACGCGGCGCCGCGGCTCCTCGCCCTCGGACTCCGAGGAGAGCCCGGCGGCCGCGACGGCGTCGTGCACGACCTTGCGCTCGAACGGGCTCATCGGGTCCAGCACCTTGCGCTCACCGGACGAGCGCACGTCCGCCACCGCCTCCGCGGCGACCTTCTCCAGGCGCGAGCGCTTGTCGGCACGGAAACCACCGATGTCCAGCATCAGGCGCGAGCGCTCACCGGTCTCGCGGTAGACGGCCAGCCGGGTCAGCTCCTGGAGTGCCTCGAGCACCTCGCCGTTGCGACCGATCAGCTGGCTCACGTCGCCGCCGACGATGCTCACGGAGGCGCGGTCGCCCTCCACGTCCATGTCCAGGTCGCCGTCGAGGTCGGCGATGTCGAGGAGCTCCTCGAGGTAGTCCGCGGCGATGTCGCCCTCGTTCTCGAGGCGGGCCATCAGGTCCTCCTCACCGTCACCGCCCCCCTCGTGCTCGTCGGAGTCGGAGTCGGAGTCGGTGTCCGCGGCCGTGGTGTCGTGCTCCGCACCGCTGTCCGGCGTGGACGCCTGGTCCGCGGTGGTGACGGCCTCGTCGTCCGCGGCGGACTCAGCCGGCTCGGTCTGGTCGGTGGTGGTCTGGTCAGTCACGTCGGTACTCCTGTCGGTCCTGCTGCATCAGCTCAGTCATAGGGGTGGTGGGGGTGCTCCTGGCACCGGACGCGGGGGGCTCAGGCGCTGTTGCGGCCCGGCTCCTCGTCGTTCTCGCCCGTGGAGCCGGCCTCGGAGGGCGTGGCCGGGTTCTTCCCGGTCGGCGGCACCTGCTTCTTGCGCTGGCTGCGGGTCTGCTTCTTCGGCTGCTGGCGCTTCGGCGGCTCGGGAGCCTGCACGGTGTCGCCGGGCGGCGTCTCGAGCGGAGTGGCCGGGTCCGGCAGCCCCTTGCGTGCACGCTTGTGCGCGTCCCGCTCCTGCTTCGCCCGCGCTGCCGGCGTACCGGGCGCCGGGTTGTTCCGGATCACGTAGAACTGCTGGCACATCGTCCACAGGTTCGAGGTCGTCCAGTAGAACAGCACGCCGATGGGGAACGCGATGCCGCCGACCGCGAAGACCACCGGCAGCACGTAGAGCAGCATCTTCTGCTGCTGGGCGTACTGACCGGTCATGGCGTCGGCGGGCATGTTCTTGCTCATCAGCTGACGCTGGGTGAGGAACGTGGTCGCGGTCATCGCCACCACCAGCACGGCGGCGAGGATCTGGACGTTGATCTCGCCGTTGGCCTTGGTGAAGCTGTCGGCGATCCGGGCCCCGAAGATCCTCGCGTTCTCGAGCTGGTTGACCTGCTCGCCGGTGAGGACACCCTTGGCGTTGCCCTTCGAGGCGTTGTCGATCAGCCGGAACAGCGCCAGGAAGATCGGCATCTGCAGCAGGATCGGCAGACACGAGGCGAACGGGTTGGTCCCGGTCTCCTTGTACAGCGCCATGGTCTCCTGGGCGAGACGCTCGCGATCGTGGCCGTACTTCTTCTGCAGCTCCTTGACCTTGGGCTGGAGCAGCTGCATGTTCCGGCTGGACTTGATCTGCTTGACGAACAGCGGGATCAGCGCGGCTCGGATCACCAGGGTCAACCCGATGATCGAGAGCACCCAGGCCCAGCCGGATTCGGGCCCGAGCAGGGCGCCGAACACCGAGTGGAACCCCGACATGATGAGCGACGTGATCCAGTACAGCGGCGCCATGATGAAGCTGCCGAGCTGGCCGAGGGAAGAGAACACTCAGGCTCCTTGAGTCTGATGGGAGTGCGACATCTTGGGGGGTACCGGGTCGTAACCACCGGCGGCCCAGGGGTGGCAGCGGCCGAGCCGACGTACGGCGTACCAGCTGCCTCGGAGACTGCCGTGCACCGTCACTGCCTCGAGCGCGTAGGCCGAGCAGGACGGGTGGTAGCGGCAGACCTGCCCGTAGAGCGGGCTGATCAGGAAGCGGTAGGCCCGGAGCAGGCCGATGAGCAGGTACTTGAGCGGGTCTTTCACCAGGTTCACCGGGCACCTCCCGCCGGGACGGGCTGCAGCCGGCGCCAGGCCGTGTCGAAGTCGGTGCCGAGCGTGTCGTACGACGCAGTCGACGCCGCGGGCAGCGCCCGGACCACGAGCACAGCAGAGCCCGGAAGCGAGGTGAGTCGCTCCCGGGCTAGGTGACGAAGGCGCCGTTTCACCTGGTTGCGGGTGACCGCGTTCCCGACCGCCTTGCTGACCACGAAGCCGATCCGTGGGGCGGTGCCGTCGTGCGGGTCCGCGCCCAGGTGCAGCACCAGGGTGCGGGTGCCGGCCCGGCGGCCCGAACGGACCGCCGTGGCGAAGCCGGCTGACGTGGTCAGCCGGTGGGGCCGGTCAAGCAAGGCACGACACGGGAAACATGTGTCGTCCTCAGACGGCGAGCTTGTTGCGACCCTTGCGGCGACGCGCGGACAGGATGGAACGTCCCGCACGGGTGCGCATCCGCAGGCGGAAGCCGTGCACCTTGTGCCGGCGGCGGTTGTTCGGCTGGTACGTACGCTTGCTCACGAGGTGATCTCCGAAACTGTGCGTGTGTGACGAGGTCAGGGTTCGAACCCGGAGTGTCGGCTGGCACCGCCCATCCGCGGGGGCCATCCTGGTGGTCCCGCGAGCAGGTCACCGGCCCGAGACCGACGCTGTTGCGGAGCCGGACAGACGGCCGTGGACATGCGGCACCGGTCGACACCGGTTCGACCGCCCAACGGTACGCGGTGGCGTTCTGACGGGTCAAACCGAGCACCTGTGGACAACCGCTTGATCCACAGGTCATCGCCTTGTTAGCGTTCGCACGTCCCGAGATTCCCCACGGTCGACGGCCCCATCCCTTTCCGCACGTTCCGGATCACCACCCTGGGCTGTGAGAAAGCGCTCTCTGACCTGGGCTCTTACGGGTTTGAGGGGGGATCCTTCGCCCGACTTCGGACCGCTTGACCACCCATCCGGGCAGCATGCACAACCTGTGGACAAACGTGTGGACCGGCCTCCCGGCCGCTCCACCGGCGGTCACCCTCGGCACTACGGCTCCCCCGAGCCGCGGTCGGACCGCCCGCAGGGACGTGACCTGGCCCGCGGACGACGTGAATTGGAGTGGGGATACCCACATGAGTGCCCATGAATGACAGCTCGAGCGACACCTTCGACGGCTTCGGTGAGCACCCCGAGCGGTCGGGACCGGCGCAGCTGGACCAGGTCTGGAGCGCTCTGGTCGAGAACCTGCCGCCCAACCAGCGTGCCTGGCTGGCCGCGAGCCGACCGGTGACCCTGCACGAGAGCACCGCGATCATCGCAGTCGCCGACGACTTCACCCGCAACCAGATCGAGGGTCGGCTGCGCACCCGGCTCGAGGACGCGCTCGGCGCCTCGTTCGACCGGCAGGTGCGGATCGCGGTGACCGTGGACCCCGAGCTCGGCGGCCTCGACCGCACCGAGCGGCCGGCCACCGGCTACGGCGGGTCGGAGTTCCGCGGCACCGGCGAGTACGGCGGTGCCGTCGGCGCCCCCACCCCGGGTCCCGACCTCGACGACCAGGACCTCGACGACTCGTCGATGAATCCATTTATCAATTTGTCGACAAATCCGCTGGACGTGCCGACGCCCGCGCCGTCCCCCTCGGACCGGCCCGGGACCGGCGCCGGCAGCGTGATGGAGACCCGGCTCAACCCCAAGTACATCTTCGAGACCTTCGTCATCGGGTCCTCCAACCGGTTCGCGCACGCCGCGGCGGTCGCGGTCGCCGAGGCACCGGGCAAGGCGTACAACCCGCTGCTCATCTACGGCGACTCCGGACTCGGCAAGACCCACCTGCTGCACGCCATCGGGCACTACGTCCGCAGCCTGTTCAGCGGGGCCCGGGTGCGCTACGTGAGCTCGGAGGAGTTCACCAACGAGTTCATCAACGCGATCCGCGACGACCGGCAGGACCGGTTCAAGCGCCGCTACCGCGACGTGGACGTCCTGCTGATCGACGACATCCAGTTCCTGGAAGGCAAGATCCAGACCCAGGAGGAGTTCTTCCACACGTTCAACACGCTGCACAACGCGAACAAGCAGATCGTGATCACCTCCGACCGGGCGCCCAAGCGCCTGGAGGCACTCGAGGACCGGCTCCGCAACCGGTTCGAGTGGGGCCTGATCACCGACGTGCAGCCCCCGGACCTCGAGACCCGGATCGCGATCCTGCGCAAGAAGGCCGCGACCGAGCGGATGACCGCGCCGCCGGACGTGCTCGAGTTCATCGCCAGCAAGATCCAGACCAACATCCGCGAGCTCGAGGGCGCGCTGATCCGGGTCACCGCGTTCGCCAGCCTGAACCGGCAGCCCGTCGACCTGACGCTGGCCGAGATCGTGCTGAAGGACCTGATCCCCGAGGGCGGCGAGCCGGAGATCACCGCGGCGCTGATCATCGCGCAGACGGCGGCCTACTTCGGGCTCTCGATCGACGACCTGTGCGGCGCCAGCCGCAGCCGGGTCCTGGTCACCGGCCGGCAGATCGCGATGTACCTGTGCCGCGAGCTCACCGAGCTCTCGCTGCCGAAGATCGGCCAGCAGTTCGGCGGCCGCGACCACACCACGGTGATGCACGCCGACAAGAAGATCCGGCAGCTGCTCGCCGAGCGCCGCAGCGTCTACAACCAGGTCACCGAGCTCACCAACCGGATCAAGCAGCAGGCCCGCCAGTCGTGACGACCGGTGCTCGGAGCGGCCCCGGAGGCTGGGGACGCGCGTGTGGAGTCTTGTCATTCGCCGGTGCACGGGCTGTGGACAACTCTGTCGACGTACGACGGACGCCGGCGACGAACCACAGGAAGCTCAGGTTGACCCGCCCGTCGTACACAGACCGGCCGGACGAAGAAACCGGGTCTGACCTGCGACGACACCGGTTGTCCACAGTATCCACCGCACCTGTTAACACTACTCACCTAGACCTGTTCCGAATCTCCGGGAACATCTCTCCGGGCCCCGACCTGGGGACAACCCGCACCGGCACCACCGGAAGCAAGGAATCTGCGAACCACAAGTTCGTGACTCCCTCTGCCGGGGATGATGGGTGCGTGGCAGGATGCTCACCCCGGATCACAGGCGTCAGCCCGGGTATCACCAATGGAGGCGAAGACCAGTGAAGTTCACCGTCGAACGCGACGTGCTCGCCGATGCGGTCGCGTGGGCAGCGCGCAGCCTCCCGGTGCGCCCGAGCGTCCCGGTGCTCGCCGGCCTGCTCATCGAGACCGTCGAGGGCGGCGACGGCCTGCAGCTGTCCACGTTCGACTACGAGACGTCGGCCCGGGCAACCCTGCCGGCGTCCGTGCAGGACGAGGGCAAGGCGCTCGTCTCCGGCCGGCTGCTCGCCGACATCTGCCGCAGCCTGCCCAACAAGCCGGTCGAGATGACCATCGACGGCGCCAAGGTCTCGCTGATCTGCGGCTCGGCCCGGTTCAGCCTGCAGACGATGCCGGTCGACGAGTACCCCACGCTTCCGGACATGCCGCAGGCCACCGGCTCGGTGCGCAGCGACCTGTTCGCGAACGCCGTCTCCCAGGCGGTCACCGCCGCCGGGCGCGACGACATGCTCCCGGTGCTGACCGGCGTCCGGATCGAGATCGAGGGCTCGTCGATCTCGCTGCTCGCCACCGACCGGTTCCGGCTCTCGCTGCGCGAGCTGCAGTGGGACCCGGGCGCCACCGACGTCTCGGCCGCCGCCCTGGTGCCGGCCAAGGTGCTCGCCGACACCGCCAAGTCGCTGACCTCCGGGACCGAGGTGACGATCGCGCTGGCGTCCTCGGGTGCCGGTGAGGGCATCATCGGCTTCGAGGGTGCGGCCGGCGGCGGCGTACGACGGACCACCACCCGCCTGCTCGACGGCGAGTTCCCGAAGGTCCGCACGTTGTTCCCCGCCGAGCACACCACCGTCGCGCGGGTCGACCGGGCCACCCTGGTCGAGGCCGTCAAGCGCGTCTCGCTGGTCGCCGAGCGCAACACCGCCGTGCAGCTCGCGTTCTCCCAGGGGGTGCTCACCCTCGATGCCGGCAGCGGTGACGAGGCGCTCGCCACCGAGCAGATCGAGGCCGCCGTCACCGGCGAGGACATCACCACCGGCTTCAACCCGCAGTTCCTGCTCGACGGGCTCACCGCGCTCGAGTCGCCGGTCGTGGAGCTCGCGTTCACCCAGGCCTCGAAGCCCGCGGTGATGTCGGGGGTGGACAGCCTCGATGGCGAGGTCGACAGCGACTTCCGCTACCTGCTGATGCCGCGCCGCCTGCTGTCCTGACCCGCCAGGTTCCGCGAGTAGCCTGACCTGCGGAACCACCGGCGTGACGTCACGGAAGCAGAAACCTCGAAAGGGAGCGGCATGGACCTCGGTCTGATCGGGCTCGGCAAGATGGGCGGGAACATGCGCGAGCGGCTGCGCCGCGCGGGCCACACCGTGGTCGGCTACGACCGCAACCCCGAGGTCAGCGACGTCGACAGCCTCAAGGCGCTGGTCGCGGAGCTGCCCTCCCCCAAGGTCGTCTGGGTGATGGTCCCCGCCGGCGACCCGACCCGCGAGACCGTCTCCGCGCTCAAGGACCTGCTGGGCGAGGGCGACATCGTCATCGACGGCGGCAACTCCCGCTGGACCGACGACAAGGTCAACGGCGAGTCGCTGGCCGAGAAGGGCATCGGCTTCGTCGACTGCGGCGTCTCCGGCGGCGTCTGGGGCCTGGAGAACGGCTACGCCCTGATGGCCGGCGGCGACCAGGCGGACATCGAGACCGTCCAGCCGATCTTCGACGCGCTCAAGCCCGCAGGCGAGTTCGGCTGGGTGCACGCCGGCAAGATCGGCGCCGGGCACTTCTCCAAGATGGTCCACAACGGCATCGAGTACGCCCTGATGCAGGCGTACGCCGAGGGCTGGGAGCTGCTCGCCAAGGTCGACGAGGTCGAGAACGTCACCGAGGTGTTCCGGTCCTGGCGCGAGGGCACCGTGATCCGGTCCTGGCTGCTCGACCTGCTGGTGGCCGCCCTGGACGACGACGACAAGCTCGACCAGATCGCCGGCTACGCCGAGGACTCCGGCGAGGGTCGGTGGACCGTCGAGGCCGGGATCGACAACGCCGTGGCGACGCCGGCGATCACCGCGGCGCTCTACGCGCGGTTCGTCTCCCGGCAGGACGACAGCCCGGCGATGAAGGCGGTCGCCGCGATGCGCAACCAGTTCGGCGGGCACGCCACCAAGGTCAACGCGCCGCCGACCACCAAGGACAAGTAGCCCACCTCCCGTGCACGTCGCCCACCTGTCCCTGCACGACTTCCGCTCCTACCCCGAGGCCGAGGTCTCCCTCGGTCCCGGGGTGACCGCGCTTCGTCGGTCGGAACGGGCAGGGCAAGACCAACCTCGTCGAGGCGATCGACTACGTCGCGCGGCTCTCCTCGCACCGGGTCGCCGGGGACGCTCCCCTGGTCCGGTTCGGCGCCGACCACGCCGTCGTACGGGCCGCGGTGGTCCGCGACGGGCGGGAGGCGATCCTCGAGGTGCAGATCAACCCGGGCAAGTCGAACCGGGCCCGGGTCAACCGGTCCCCGCTCCCCCGGGCCCGCGAGCTGCTCGGCCTGGTCCGGACCGTGCTGTTCTCCCCCGAGGACCTCGCGCTGGTCAAGGGTGACCCGTCCGAGCGGCGCCGCTTCCTCGACGACCTGCTGGTGCAGCGGGCGCCGCGGTTCGCCGGTGTCCGCTCCGACTACGACCGGGTGCTCAAGCAGCGCAACTCGCTGCTCAAGACCGCCGGCATGGCGCGCCGCAGCGGCAGCAGCCGCGGCGAGTCGGCGCTGGCGACGCTCGGGGTGTGGGACACGCACCTCGCCCGCACCGGGGCCGAGCTGCTCGCGGCCCGGCTGGTCCTGGTCGACGACCTGAGGCCGTACGTCGCCTCCGCCTACGAGGCGGTCGCCGAGGGGGCCGCCCGCACCGACGCGACGATGACCTACAAGCCGTCCCTCGAGCTGCCGGTCGGGCCCGACGGCACCCCGTCGCACGACCGCGAGGAGCTGGCCGCGGCGCTGCTGGCCGAGGTGGAGCGGCGCCGCGACGACGAGGTGGACCGCGGGATCAGCCTGGTCGGGCCGCACCGCGACGACCTCACGCTGATGCTCGGCCCGCTGCCGGTGAAGGGGTACGCCTCGCACGGCGAGTCCTGGTCCACCGCGCTGGCGCTGCGGCTGGCGTCCTACGACCTGCTGCGCTCCGGCGGCGACGACCCGATCCTGATCCTCGACGACGTCTTCGCCGAGCTGGACACCGAGCGGCGCGAACGGCTCGCCGAGCTGGTGGCCGGTGCCGAGCAGGTGCTGGTCACCGCGGCGGTCCCCGACGACGTACCCCCGGCGCTGGCCGGCACCCGGATCGACGTGGTCGACGGGAAGGTGCTGCCCGGTGTCCGCTGACGACCCCGACGACGCCGGCGAGGCCGCCTCCGAGGAGACCCGGCCCGGGCAGCCGGGTGACGCCGCGGAGCCGGAGCACGACGACACCGGCCTGGACCTGGCCCGCAGCATCGCGCGTTCGCTGGCCCGGCCCGGCGCCCGACGACGTACGTCCTCGCGCTCCCGGGAGGGCTCGAAGTTCCGCCCGCCGAGCCGGCGGGTGGACCCGCAGGCCTCCGGGGCGTACCCCGACGAGCGTGACCCGCAGCTGCTCGACTCCACGATCGGCCGGCTGATCGCCGACCACGGCTGGGGCACGGACGTGCGCGTGCACGGGGTCTTCTCCCGCTGGGAGGCGCTGGTCGGCCGCGACGTCGCCCAGCACTGCACGCCGGAGTCGTTCGACGCCGGCAAGCTGGTCGTCCGCACCGACTCGACCGCCTGGGCGACGCAGATGAAGCTGCTCGCGCCCACCGTCGTACGCCGGCTCAACGAGGAGCTCGGGAACGGCACCGTCACCCTGATCGACGTGCTCGGACCGCACGGCCCGAACTGGAAGCGGGGCCTGCGCTCGGTCCGCGACGGACGCGGTCCGCGCGACACCTACGGGTGAGCGGGACCCGGGCCCGGACCGGAAGCGCTGGACGGCCCTGAGAGCCGATCTGCGGGACCCGGGCCGGTACAGGGACTAGAAACCGCCCCTGCGCAGCCGTCCAAACGGCCCTGTGAGGCCGGGAAACGGCCTTCGTGGATCGCCGACACCCCCTCCCGGTGGATGGCAACCTCCGAATCGAGCCCTGACGGGGTATACTGACCGATGGTCGTTCTCCCGATTCCGGGGTCGACCTTCGTTATGTGTGCAGACCTGAAGAGGATGGCTCGTGGCCGACCAGATGCCCGCCAACACCCCCCCGTCAACCAGCACCGACACCTCCCCGCACGACACAGACCTCCCCGCCGAAGCGGTGGCCGAGGCGGCAGCCGCACTGGCTCCCATCGGCGAGGGTCACGCGGTCGAGGCGGGCAAGTACGACGCCTCCGCGATCCAGGTGCTGGAGGGGCTCGAGGCCGTCCGCAAGCGCCCGGGCATGTACATCGGCTCGACCGGCGAGCGCGGCCTGCACCACCTGGTGTGGGAGATCATCGACAACTCGGTCGACGAGTCGCTGGCCGGCTACTGCGACACCATCTCGGTGACCCTGCAGGAGGACGGCGGGGTCCGGGTCGAGGACAACGGCCGCGGCATCCCCACCGACACCGCCCCGGGGCAGGACCTGCCCGCCGTCACCATGGCGCTGACCATGCTGCACGCCGGCGGCAAGTTCGGTGGCGGCGGCTACAAGGTCTCCGGCGGCCTGCACGGCGTCGGCGTGTCCGTCGTGAACGCGCTGAGCAGCACGCTCCAGGTCGACGTACGCAACCGCGGCCACCACTGGCGCCAGACGTTCAGCCTCGGCGTGCCCGACGGTCCCCTGGAGAAGCTCGAGGAGACCGACGAGACCGGGACGACGGTCACGTTCTGGGCCAGCGCGGACATCTTCGAGACCACGACGTACTCCCTGGAGACGATCACCAACCGGATCCGGGAGATGGCCTTCCTCAACAAGGGCCTGGAGATCATCGTCCGCGACGAGCGTCGCGACGCGGGCGCGCTCGCGGAAGGGGTCCAGGAGGCCGAGGACGGCACCGAGCGCGTCGCCGACGCGGTGCGGGCCGACGGCCAGGCCATGGAGCAGCGGTTCCGGTACGACCGCGGCCTGGTCGACTACGTCGAGCACCTCAACCGGCGCAAGGAGCACGCGCACCCGAGCGTGATCGCCTTCGAGGCGGAGCTGCCCGAGAGCGGCATGAGCCTCGAGGTCGCGATGCAGTGGAACACCACCTTCACCGAGTCGGTGCACACCTTCGCCAACACCATCAACACGCACGAGGGCGGCACCCACGAGGAGGGCTTCCGCTCCGCGCTCACCTCCCTGGTGAACAACTGGGGTGAGGAGTGGAACCTGATCAAGAAGAAGGAGGACCGGGTCTCCGGCGACGACGTCCGCGAGGGCCTGACCGCCATCATCTCGATCAAGCTCGGCGAGCCGCAGTTCGAGGGCCAGACCAAGACCAAGCTGGGCAACACCGAGGCCAAGGGCTTCGTGCAGCGCGTGGTCAACGAGCAGCTCGGCATCTGGCTGGAGAAGAACCCCGCCGAGGGCCGCGACATCGTCCGCAAGGCGCAGGCCGCGGCGTCGGCGCGCATCGCCGCCCGCAAGGCCCGCGACCTGGCCCGCAGCCGCAAGGGCCTGCTCGGCGGCGGTGGCCTGCCCGGCAAGCTCGCCGACTGCCAGTCGACCAACCCCGAGGAGTGCGAGATCTTCGTGGTCGAGGGTGACTCGGCCGGTGGCTCCGCCAAGGGTGGCCGCGACCCGCGCATCCAGGCGATCCTGCCGATCCGCGGCAAGATCCTGAACGTCGAGAAGGCCCGTCTCGACAAGGTGCTGGCCAACAACGAGGTCCAGGCGATCATCTCCGCGCTCGGCACCGGCATCCACGAAGAGTTCGACATCGACAAGGTCCGCTACCACAAGATCGTGATGATGGCCGACGCCGACGTCGACGGTCACCACATCCGGACCCTGCTGCTGACCCTGCTGTTCCGGTTCATGAAGCCGCTCATCGAGCACGGCTACGTCTACCTCGCGCAGCCGCCGCTGTACCGGCTGCGCTGGAACAAGCCGCACGAGCACGAGTTCGTCTACTCCGACGCCGAGCGCGACGCCCTGGTGCGGGCCGGCCAGGAGCAGGGCAAGAAGCTGCCCAAGGAGAACGCCATCCAGCGCTACAAGGGCCTCGGCGAGATGAACGCCAACGAGCTGTGGGAGACCACGATGGACCCGGACAACCGGCTCCTGCTCCAGGTGACGCTCGAGGACGCCGCGCAGGCCGACGAGATGTTCTCGGTGCTGATGGGTGAGGACGTGGAGCAGCGGCGCTCGTTCATCCAGCGCAACGCCAAGGACGTCCGCTTCCTCGACATCTGACGGTGCGGCCCGAGCCCACCCGTCGTACGACTGACTGCGAGAGAGAAACACCGTGACTGACAACACCATCGAGTTCGGCCAGCCGGGCAACAACGGGCGCATCGAGCCCGTCGAGCTCCAGGTCGAGATGCAGCGGTCCTACATCGACTACGCGATGACCGTGATCGTCGGGCGTGCGCTGCCCGACGTGCGCGACGGCCTCAAGCCGGTGCACCGGCGCGTGCTGTACGCGATGTACGACGGCGGCTACCGTCCCGACCGCGGGTTCTCCAAGTGCTCGCGCGTCATCGGTGACGTGATGGGTCAGTACCACCCGCACGGCGACACCGCGATCTACGACACCCTGGTCCGGCTCGCCCAGCCGTGGGTGATGCGGGCTCCGCTCGTCGACGGCCAGGGCAACTTCGGCTCGCCGGGCAACGACCCCGCCGCCGCGATGCGGTACACCGAGTGCCGGATGGCGCCGCTGGCCATGGAGATGGTCCGCGACATCGACGAGGACACCGTCGACTTCCAGCCCAACTACGACGGGCGCTCGCAGGAGCCGGTGATCCTGCCGTCCCGCTTCCCCAACCTGCTGGTGAACGGCTCGGCCGGCATCGCGGTCGGCATGGCCACCAACATCCCGCCGCACAACCTGCGCGAGGTCGCGGACGGCGTGCAGTGGGCGCTCGAGCACCCGGACGCGACCCGCGAGGAGCTGCTCGAGGCGCTCCTCGAGCGGATCAAGGGCCCGGACTTCCCGATGGGTGCGCTGATCGTCGGGCAGCAGGGCATCGAGCAGATGTACCGCACCGGTCGCGGCTCGGTGACCATGCGTGCGGTCGTCGACATCGACGAGGACAGCAAGGGCAAGACGGTCATCTCGATCACCGAGCTGCCCTACCAGGTCAACCCGGACAACCTCGCGGAGAAGATCGCCGACCTCGCGATCAGCGGCAAGGTCCAGGGCATCGCCGACGTTCGCGACGACTCGTCCGGCCGCACCGGTCAGCGGCTCGTCGTGGTGCTCAAGCGGGACGCGGTCGCTCGCGTCGTACTCAACAACCTCCTCAAGCACACCGAGCTGCAGACGAACTTCTCCGCCAACATGCTGGCGCTCGTCGACGGCGTGCCGCGCACGCTCACGCTCGACCAGTTCGTCTCGCACTGGGTCACCCACCAGGTCGAGGTCATCCAGCGACGCACCCGCTACCGGCTGCGCAAGGCAGAGGAGCAGGCACACATCTACCGCGGCCTGGTCAAGGCCCTGGACATGCTCGACGAGGTCATCGCGCTGATCCGGCGCAGCCCGGACGCGGACGAGGCCCGCGAGGGCCTGATGGCGCTGCTGGAGATCGACGACCTGCAGGCGCGCGCCATCCTCGACATGCAGCTGCGGCGCCTCGCCGCACTCGAGCGGCAGCGGATCATCGACGAGCTGGCCAAGCTCGAGGCCCTGATCGCCGACCTGCAGGACATCCTCGCCAGCGAGGTCCGGCAGCGGCAGATCATCTCCGAGGAGCTCGCGGCCATCGTCGAGAAGTTCGGCAACGACCGGCGCAGCCAGATCATCCCCTCCGACGGCGACCTGTCGATGGAGGACCTGATCCCCGACGAGGACCTGGTCGTCACCATCACCCGCGGCGGCTACGCCAAGCGCACCCGGGCCGACCTGTACCGCACCCAGAAGCGGGGTGGGAAGGGCGTGCGCGGCGCGACGCTGCGCGGCGACGACGTGGTCGAGCACTTCATGGCCACCAGCAACCACCACTGGCTGCTGTTCTTCACCACGGCCGGCCGGGTCTACCGGACCAAGGCCTACAACCTGCCCGAGGCGTCCCGGGACGCGAAGGGCGGCCATGTCGCCGGGCTGCTGTCCTTCCAGCCCGACGAGGACATCGCCCAGGTGCTCGCGATCCGCGACTACGAGCAGCAGCCCTACCTCGTGCTGGCCACCCGCAACGGCCTGGTGAAGAAGACCCGGCTCGGCGACTACAACAGCCCCCGCCAGGCCGGCGTCATCGCGATCAACTTCCGCGAGGACGACGACGAGCTGATCGGCGCCGAGCTGGTCGACGGCAACGACGACATCCTGCTGGTCTCCCGCAAGGGCCAGGCGATCCGGTTCCGCGCCGACGACAGCCAGCTGCGCCCGATGGGCCGGGCCACCTCCGGTGTCACCGGGATGAAGTTCCGCGACGGTGACCAGCTGCTGAGCATGTCGGTGATCCGGGCCGAGCAGGTCGCCGCGGAGGAGGCAGCGGAGTCCGCGGCCGAGTCCGCCGGAGAGTCCACCGCGCCCGGCGATCTGCCGGACGTCGCGGAGCAGTACGTCTTCACGATCACCGATGGCGGCTTCGCCAAGCGGTCGCGGATCTCGGAGTACCGCCTGCAGTCCCGGGGCGGCATCGGCATCAAGGCGATGAAGCAGGACGACGAGCGGGGCAGCCTGGTCGGCGCGTTCATCGTCGTCGAGGGCGACGAGGTGCTGGCCATCAAGCAGTCCGGCCAGGTCACCCGCAGCGCCATCGACGAGAACCTCCGGCCCACCGGTCGCGACACCAAGGGCGTGAAGTTCGTCGGGGTCACCTCCGGCGACGGTGTCGCGGTCGTGGCGCGCAGCGTCGAACGGGCCACCGAGATCGACGAGGCCGTGGAAGCGGCCGCCGAGGCCGCGGGCGTCGACGTCGACGTCGCGATGAAGCGGCGGACGGCAGCGCTCAGGGTCCGGATGCGACAATCGTTGCTGATGGATCGGACGCCGACCCGGTTGACGATGCCGCCGCCGACCCCGACCACCCGGATGACGAGGAGTCCTGATGGCTGACCGACGTGCCGACGACACGCCGCTGGCGCCCCGCCGCACCCTCTCGGGGCCGTCCCAGGCGGCCGAGTCGAACGGGGAGCCCGCCAAGCGACCGCTTTCCGAGCGGGTCTCGGCCGCGGTCGCGGCAGCCGGGAGCGCCGTGCAGTCGGCCGCCAGCTCGAGCTCGTCGCGGTCGACCTCCGGTGGCTCGACCAGCGGCCGCACCGGCACCTCGGTGACCGGCGGGCGTACGTCGTCCGGCGGCTCCGCGTCGAAGTCCTCCTCGGCGACCCGAAAGGGAGCGTCGACGGCGGCGCGTCCGCGCGGCACCCGCAAGGCCCGGCTGCGGCTGGTGCACCTGGACCCGTGGTCGGTCATGAAGACGTCGTTCCTGCTGTCGATCGCGTTCGGGATCGTCACGGTCGTCGCCGTCGCGGTGGTCTGGTCCGTGCTCGGTGCCGCCGGTGTCTGGGACTCCATCAACCAGACGGTCAGCGACGTGGTCGGCGGCGACTCCGCGCAGAACTTCGACGTCCAGAACTACGTCGGCACCAGCCGGGTCCTCGGCTTCACGATGATCGTGGCCGTCGTCGACGTGGTGCTGATCACCGCGATCTCCACGCTCGCGGCCTTCCTCTACAACCTGGCTGCGGCCCTGCTCGGCGGCGTCGAGGTCACCCTGGCGGAGGACGAGCGCTGAACAGCGTTTCCACAGTCCGGCCGACCCGGAGTCCTGGTTTGGGCGGCGCCGACGCGATGGGGTAATCTCTCCCGTCGGCTCCGCTCAGCGCAGCCACCCGGGCCTATAGCTCAGACGGTTAGAGCGCTTCCCTGATAAGGAAGAGGTCAGAGGTTCAAGTCCTCTTAGGCCCACCACCCGATCCCGTCCCACACCCCGTGGGGCGGGATTTCGTGTCACGCTCGCTCGCTCGATCAGTTCGGGCTCGGGGCAGGCGGCCCGTCGGTGATCACGTCGGCGAGCACCGCCCGGCTCTTGCCGGCCCCCTTGGCCGCGTACATCGCCTCGTCCGCGTGCCTCAGCAGCAGCTGGGCCGTCGCCTCGCGGTGCGCGGCCAGCGAGATCGGCCCGCTTCCCGGGGTCCGGGTGCGGCGCTGGGGCTCTGCGCTGCGGCGGTCCGGGGTCGGGGAGGGGCTGCCCCGGTGGTGCGCCAGGCCGACGCTGATCGACGTACGGACGGGGCGGCCGCCGATCACGACGTCCGGCAGCATCGAGGCCACCACCCGGTCGGCCACCCGCGCCGCGTCGCTGGAGTCCTCGAGCAGGATCGCGAACTCGTCGCCGCCGATCCTGGCCACGGTGTCCGTGGCGCGCACGCAGTCGAGCAGTCGTTGCGCCACCCTCGTGAGGAGTACGTCGCCGACGTCGTGCCCGAGCTCGTCGTTGACCAGCTTGAAGTCGTCGAGGTCGCAGAACAGCACGCTGACGTCCGCGGCCGGCTGCAGCAGTGCCCGGTCGAGCCGGTCCGCGAAGAGGACCCGGTTCGCAAGGCCGGTCAGCGCGTCGTGCAGCGCCTGGTGCTCGAGCTGGTCGCGTGCGTCGGCGAGCGCGACCAGCAGCCGTTGGTTGTCGACCATGGCCAGGAACTGGCGGGTCAGGACGAGCAGCAACAGAGCGATGCCGAGGAGCAGGTCGACCGTCGGCGTCGTCGGTGCGGTGAGCAGCCGGAAGCACAGCGCGACGACCGCGGCCAGCAGCGGGAGGTACGGCAGGGTCAGCCGCAGCAACGACGGGCGCGCGGTGAGGCGCGGGCCGGAGCGGACCCGTCGCGCCCGCGGCAGGTGGTCCGAGACCCGCTCGACGGTCAGGCCTGCGGCCCCCACGAACAGGAACCCGATCACCCAGCCGCTGCTGATCAGGTCCGCCGAGGAGTAGCGCTCCAGGCTGACCAGGTAGACGTAGGCGCTGTCCGACAGCGCCAGCCCGCCCAGCCCGAGCGCCAGCACGGCGAGCGTCGTCCGCTCGGTGCGGGACCCGCGGGCCAGCGCGATCAGCACCAGGGTCGCCAGGATCAGGTCCCCGATCGGGTACGCCAGCGACAGGGTGAGCGGCAGCCACCCGTCACCGTCAGCGGCGGCCACCGAGCCGAGTGTTGTCACCCAGGACAGCACGAGCAGGGACCCGGCGATGATCGCGCCGTCCATGACGTCGCGGCCCCGGGCCGCCAGCTCGTCGCTCTGGGTGCCGAGCCAGATCACCAGGCCGACCGCGGCGGCGAGCGGGAAGAGCACGAAACCGACGTCGGCCAACGACGGGAACGGCACCTCCCTGTCGAGGAACACCTCGTAGTAGCTCCACACCGCCTGCCCGGCCGCCCAGGCAGCGGTGCCGGCCGAGAGCCACCGCCAGGCCCGGCGGCGCTGTCCGTGTGTACGGCGCGCGGCCACCGCGCAGCCGAAGGACGCGACCAGGGCCGCAAGCAGCTGGCCACCGTTGCTGAGGAGCAGGACCGTCAGGTCGCTCATCGCCGGGAGCCGCAGCACTGCGACGAACGCGACACCCAGCAGCGCGGCGCCTCCCACAAGACCCCAGGTCCGCATCGGCTCTCCCCTCCGGCACTACGGACAGGGTGGCACGCGGCCCACGCTTGGGTGGGCAGGTTGCGCACACCCACAGGCAAACGACAGAGCCGCCCGGACAGGTCGAGGTCCGCGCGCGGAGTGCCGCTCCCGGTTGGTAGAGTCGGGCGTCGCAGACCCCGAAAGGAACCGTCGATGAAGAAGATCGTCCTCATCGCTCTGGCCGCAGCCGCCGCTGTGTTCGCCAGCCGGAAGGCCAAGGCCGGCCAGCGCGAGCAGGCACTGTGGGCCGAGGCGACCGACAACGTGTCGCGTTCCTGACCGGTTCACCACCGGTCCGCGCGGTCGACGCCGATCGACCGCGGCGGCATCTCTCCACCGGGGGCCATGGCGCAATTGGTAGCGCACCTGCTTTGCAAGCAGGGGGTTAGGGGTTCGAGTCCCCTTGGCTCCACCCCAGGTCAGAGCCCCTTTTCCACGTCCGGAAGAGGGGCTCTTTCGCGTCGTACCCCAGGAAAGTGCGGCAGTGGTCCTCACGCCGACCCCGCGGCCTCCCACGCGAACCCGTCCGAGTCGGTGAAGGGGCCGGCATCGCTGCCGATGACGATCCGGTGCGACCCGGTGCCGTCCGGGGGGACGCCGGCGTCCTTGGCGGCGGCGCGACGGCTGTAGAGCGCCAGCTTGATCGCCGACCCCGGGGAGGCGAACTCGACGTACTTGCTGCCGAAGCTCTTCGCCACGGCCAGGCCGCGGTCCACGTAGAACTGCTTGCTTGCCTTCACGTCCGCGACTCCGAGCAGCAGCACCACGTCATCGACCTCCCGGGTGGCAGGGCCGGTCTCCTTCTTCGCCGACGTCGCGACCTTCCAGATCGCTCCGTCGGGGGCCTGCACGACGCCGCCGTAGCCCCAGAACCCCTTCCTGACCGGCTTCAGAGTCGTGGCGCCGCCGTCGAGTGCGGTGCCGATGAGGCTGTCGACGGTGCTCGGCTGGGACACCACGAGTGACAGCGTGAACCCACGGAAGCCGGTCGTCGGTGCCTCCGAGGCGCGCACGCCCACGTGAGTGCTCACACCGAACGCAGCGGTGTAGAAGGCGTCGGCGGCCGTGGGGTCGCTCACCTCGAGGGTGACCGATTCGATGGAGGTCATCTCAGCGCACCTCCTGGATCCGGACCAGGTTGCCCGCGGGATCGCGGAAGGCGCAGTCGCGCACGCCGTACGGCTGGTCGGCCGGCTCCTGGACGACCTCGGCGTCGCTGGCCTGCACCCGCTCGAAGGTGCCGTCGAGGTCCTTGGTGGCCAGAAGGATGCTCGCGTAGGTGCCCTTCGCCATCATCTCAGTGATCGTGCGGCGCTCGTCGTCGGTGATGCCCGGGTCGACGGCCGGTGGGTGCAGCACGATGGAGGTGCCGGGCTGGTCCGGGGGGCCAACCGTGAGCCAGCGCATCCCGCCGTACCCGACGTCGAGGCGGAGCTCGAAGCCGAGGGTGTCGCGGTAGAAGGCCAGGGCGGCGTCCGGGTCGTCGTGCGGGAGGAAGCTCGAGTGAATGGTGATGTCCATGGCGGTCACGTTAGGGCGCGGCTCGGTGGCGGCGCTTCTCGATTCCTGATCGGTCTCGTGACCTTCTTCTCCTCGCACGACGGCATCCCCGCCGTCGCTCCCGCCGCGCGACGCCGGTAGACGCTGGGCGGCACGCCGACCAGCTCGGTGAAACGCGTGCTGAACGTGCCCAGCGACGAGCAGCCGACCGCGAAGCACACCTCGGTGACGGTGAGATCGCCCCGGCGGAGCAGTGCCATCGCACGCTCGATGCGCCGCGTCATCAGGTAGGCGTACGGCGACTCGCCGTACGCGCGCCGGAACTCGCGGCTCAGGTGGCCGGCCGACATGTGCACGCCCCGGGCTAGCGCCTCCACGTCCAGCGGCTGTGCGTACTCGCGGTCGATCCGGTCGCGGACGCGGCGCAGCCGCGCGAGGTCGCGCAGTCGCTGCACCTCGGCGGGTGTGCTGGTCACGTGCGCGATCCTGCCACGTCGCGACTACTCGACTCTGTTGAACAACACCATCCTGTTGCCGACGAGTCGGGGAGTCCCGGACCGCAGGTGTCGCAGTACTGGGTGATTCGGTACCCGGTGCCGTCGTAGACCCCGACCGATGTCCCGTCCGGCTTCTCCTTGAAGGACACCCGGAACCGCGTTCCCTGCCCCTGAGTGACACAGTGTGCGGCGGTCACGAGCACGGTCGGACTGATCGCTGAAGCGGTGCAGGCGTAGATGTCGGAGTTGAAGATGATGCCGACATAGGGGTGCCGGCCAGCGTCCGGCGTGCCGTTGAGGATGGCGTTGGCCGGGCTCTGCACGGCCAGTGGAACCCCTGCCATCAGCATGAGCGTGAGGAAGAGACGCTTCTTCATGTCGGGCACCCCCGTTCGGTGGACGGACCAGTCAGGCGACCTCTAGCTCTGTGAGCAGTCGTAAGTTCCTTGTGCTGGCGGGGTTGGCTTGGTCCCGTTGATCGCCCACGACCAGATGTAGGCGAGCGCGTCTACGTCGCAGTCGGAGAGCACCGGGTCGGTGATCAGGGTGAGCAGAATCCGCCTGTTACGTCGTGCGACGAAGCGAGACTTCACGAGAACCCCCGATTTGACTGGTCGCTGGGGGGGCCGGTCCAACCCGGGCCCCGGGGCAGCGTATTCACGTCGTTGCGCAATACACCTAGTCCATCTGGGCGGTTCAACGGAGGGGACCGGCTTGCCCTGGTGGTGCGTGGGTCAGTCGACGGGTCTGCCAGAGGCAAAGGAAGAGCAGCTGCCGCGCAGGTCGGCCAGATGGCGTCCAACGCGTTAGATCACGCTTCAGCGGTACGTGACGGTGGCTTCACGCAGAGTTTGCGGGTGTTCGAGTCCCTTGGCTCCGCCCCAGGTCAGAGCCCCTCTTCCACTTCGGAAGAAGGGCTCTCGCATCTCACCTGCAGCAAGAGTCGATCTGACTCCCAGAGGTCAGTCGACCGCGCCGGGTGCCTAGACCCTTTTCAGGAAGTCGAGCACCCGCTGGGTCAACAGTGCCGCGGCTTCCGCGTCGTACGACGCCAGCGAGCTGTCGGCGAACAGGTGCCGCTCGCCGGGGTAGACGAACAGCTCCGCGTCCTCAGCCTCCTCGACGAGCGCGCGGGCGGCGTCGATGTCGCCTTCGCCGGCGAAGAACGGATCGGCGTCCATCCCATGGATCTGGACGGGCACGCCGGCGGGCCACGGCGACTCGAACTCCGACGGGGGAACACAGGACTCGAACAGCAACGCGCCGCGGGCTCCTCGCCGGGTCTGCGCCAGCTTCTGTGCCGACATCACTCCGAGTGAGAACCCTGCGTAGGTGAGGTCGGAGGGAAGCTCGTCCGCCGCACGTACTCCGCGGTCCTGGACGTTGCCGAAGCCGATTTCCTGCGCGTACCCGAGCCCCTCGTCCAGGGTCGCGAAGGTGCGCCCGTCGTAGAGGTCGGGAGCGTGAACGGTGTGTCCGGCTTCCCGCAGCCGATCGGCGAAGGCGACAACCCCCTCGGTCAGTCCCTGTGCGTGGTGGAACAACAAGACCTCAGCCATGGCTGCGGCTCTCCCTTCCGTAGCGAATGTTGGACGGTGAATGATCCGGAGCCGTGGTCCGCCGAGCTGCGCGCCTCCGAGGCGTCCAGGTCCCGTGAGAAGTCGGCCATGAGGGGATGCTAGGGCCGTTTCCGGACGATCCCCGTCCGGAAAGGGCACGGAATCACGACGCTGCGCGGTAGCGTCCCGGGGGTGCCTGCACCCCGGTGGTCGGGTCCTGACTTCCACAGGCTGTGGGGCGCCTCCTCAGTGAGCGAGATCGGCAGCGCCGTCGGATCGGGTGCCCTGCCACTCATCGCCGTCCTCGTGCTCGATGTCTCGACGCTCCACGTGGCAGCCGTCGAGACGGCGAGTGATCAGACGTCGCACGTGTCAGGTCACGGCTGATCCCGATCGGGCCCCTCTTTCACTTGGGAAGGGAGGCTCTGACGTCGGCAGCGTCGACCGGTTCGTGTGCGCCGCCGGGGGCGGGGGCGGTTCGGGCGCCGGTGAACCGGGCCAGCAGCACGGCGATGTCGTCCTCGCGTTCCGGGGAGGTGGCCGCTGCCAGCACCTCCGTGGCCATGGTCTCGAGATCGTCACCGTGTGCGGAGGCCGCCCGCTCGACGATGCCGACGAAGCTGTTCAGGCTGTCGAGTCCCGTGGCGCGTTCCTCGACGATGCCGTCGGTGTAGAGGACGAACGTGCTGCCGGGGCGGACTTCCACCTGTGCCTCGGGCCGGCGACTGGCCGGGGTGCCCAACGGCGGTGACCCGCCGGCCTCCAGCAGCCGGGCCCGGCCCTCGGGATCGATCAGTAGCGGTGGCAGGTGCCCCGCCCGCGCGATCGTCGCGACCCCCGCCTCGACGTCGAGGAGCACGTAGGCCAGGGTGGCGATCTCGAACGTGTCCAGCATGGAGCCGAGCCGGTCCAGCCCGGTGAGGACGGCAGCGGGCGACGGGTCGGCGCTGGCCAGGGACCGCAGCGACGTGCGGATCTGCCCCATCAGCGCCGCGGCACGCAGCCCTTTGCCCATCACGTCCCCCACGACCAGGGCGACGTGCCGGTCGTCGATCTCCATGCAGTCGTACCAGTCACCTCCCACCCGCAGGCCCCGCTCCCCGGCGACGTACCGGGCCGCCATCGCGAGGTCGGGGCGTTGCGGCAGGCTGGACGGGAGCAGTGACCGTTGGAGGGTTGCCGCGGCCATGGCCTCGTTCTCGTACGCCTGGGCTCGCTTGAGTGCCAGACCTCCCTCCGCGGCGATCCCGAGCAGGACGTCGCGCTTCGGCTGCTCGAGGGGCCGGGGCCGGCTGTCCCACAGGATCAGCGCGCCGAGGGGTTCGTTCCCGACCCGGATGGGCAGGGCGACCGCGGTCGCCGCCTCACGCAGCGGGGTCCGGGCCACGGCCGGGAACTGCTCCCGCAGCTCTTCGGCACTGTTCAGGAACACCGGGTCACCCTTCAGGAGCGTGCGTGGACCGGGGTGGGGCGTGTCCCAGCCGATCTCGGTGACCTCGGCGCGCATCCGGTCGTCGTAGCCGACGCTCCCGAGCAGGACCAGTCCCTCTCCCGGCCGGGCGACCAGCAGGGAGGCGCGGGGCAGTCCGCTCGCCGCGACGGCATCGGCGCACAGGACGTCCGCGACCTCGCTGGGGGTGACCGCCCGGGCGAGATCCTCGGCGCAGGACAGCAGCTGGCTGGTCAGCCCGAGAGACGCACGCAGCTGATCCTCGCGGCGGGCAAGCTCCCTCTCGCCGTAGTACTCGGTCTCGCGCAGGCGGATCAGCGTGCTGACCACCGCCCCCACGGCGAGCACCGCGTACGTCGCCACACGCAGCGACAGGCTCGCCCACCACACGGCGGTGAACCGCTCGGCCGCGAACGCGTTCAGCAGGACGTCGTACACCGACAGCGACAGCGCCACACCGACCCAGCCACGAAGCGCCGGTGCGGTGCGCCCCACGCGCAGCACCCACAGCACCGCCGCCAGCGCGACCACACCGACCAGCACGTACTCGGCCCCGACCAGCAGACCGGTGAACGAGGCATCCGGACGCAGCAGCATCGGGAGGGGTACGGCGTCGGTCGCGATCAGCAGGGCCACCCCGACCCCGGCGACCGTGCTCGGGACGCGCCAGATCGGCGACGCGTTCAACGCGCCGGCGATGGCGGCCACCGCGGGTGCGAGGTGGAACCACAGGTACAACGCCGCGTTGCTCTGGGTGTTGGTGCCCAGCACGCCGCCGCTGTCGCTGACCGAGGGGAACGAGATCAGCTGCAGCACCATCGAGACCCAGGCCACCACCAGACCACCGCAGAACCAGCGCAGGGCCGAGTCCCGCTCCGCGCGTGCGCGGACCAGCAGCACCACCAGGGCGAAGCCGGCACAGATGGGCGCGGCCGCGAAGAACACCACGGCCATTCCCTCCGGTGGCACGAGGTGGAAGATCAGCGCGGCGACGTACACCAGACTTGCCAGAGCGGTCACGGCCAGCGCGAGGTACAGGTCCAGGCGCCGGTCCGGGCGAGGCCTCCGGGGCTCGATGCTCACCAGGTCAGCCGCGGGCGTGAGCCGCATCCACCCATCGTTGCATCGAAGTGATCCCCCGCATCCGGATGTCGCGACGAGCGCGGGCGTCAGCGGAGGTTCGCCGTGCTTGTCCGGAATCGGGTGCGGGACCGGGCTGGTGGTCTAACCCGGCCGCGACCGTCACCGCCGCGTGGCCCCGGCCCGAGGACGCGGCCCGAGCTCACCCGGGTGTGACGGGTGAGACGTCCGGGGTGGGCGCGGGGACGTCGGGCTCGCCGTGGAACAGTGTCACGCCGTCGCTCGGGTCGCCGCCTTCGACGGCCACCCGGTCGCGGCCGAGCCGCTTGGCCACGTAGAGCGCCTTGTCGGCCTGCGCGACCAGCGCCGTGTAGTGCGCCATGGTGCCGATCCGGGACGCGACCCCGGCCGAGGTCGACACGGTGACGTCGGGGTGCTCGGCGACGGTCACCCGGGCGACGGCCTCCCGGAGACGCTCCGCGGCGCCGGTCGCGTCCTCGAGCCCGGTCTCCCGCAGGAGTACGACGATCTCCTCGCCGCCGTACCGGTAGGCGGTGTCCGTCGAACGCAGCACCGCGGTGACGGCGCCGGACACCTCGCGCAGCACCTGGTCGCCGAGCAGGTGGCCGTGCATGTCGTTGAGCCGCTTGAAGTGGTCGAGGTCCATCATCACCAGGCTGAGCGGCCGGCCGTAGCGGCGGCACCGCTCCCACTCGGTGTCGATGTCGAGCTCGAAGCGGCGCCGGTTCGGCAGATGGGTCAGCCCGTCCATGTCGGCAAGCTCGCGCGCGGTGCTGTGCAGGTGGGCCGACTCGAGCGCGGCGGCAGCCGTGGACAGCAGCGAGGAGAGCACCTGCTCGGTGTCCTCGTCGACCACCGGCGTCTCCACCTCGAGCACCGCGGTGACCAGTCCGGCCAACACCAGCGGGTAGGCCCGACGCTCTCCGGCAGTGGTGGGCTGGGCGTCGGCGGCAGCGGTCAGCACCACCGTCGGCGCCGTCAGGGTGGCGGGGGCGACGACACCGTGCGGGTCGCAGCTGCGGTGCGAGGCGTGGAACTCCTGGTCCTCGCCGCGCACCCACAGCGTGGTGGAGGTGCCCAGGAGATCGGCCGCGGCCGTCGTCACCGTGCTGGAGACGTACCGGATGCTGAGACTGCCGGCGATCTCCCGGCCCACCCGCACGACGGTCTCGAAGCGGTTCGCCAGGAACGCCAGCCGGATCTCACGGGTGGCCGCCTCGGTGCCGGCCGCGTCGAGCTCGGCGGCCAGCTCACCCAGAGCCGTCCCGATCTCCGCGAGCTCGGGCACCGAGGTCTCCGCGGTGCGCGCGGCCAGGTCGCCGTCCCGGAGCCGGCCGATGGTCTCGTGCAGGTCGTCGATCGGCTCGAGGACCAGGTGCTGCAGCCGTCGGCGTCGGCGGACGGTGATCGCGGCCGAGGCACCGAGCAGCAGCAGGTAGCTGGCGAAGACCAGGACGAGGGCGTCGTTCTGCCGGTCCAGCGCCTCGGACCGGCGGTCGCGGATCAGCGACGTGCTCAGCGAGTCCTTGGCCCGGTAGTCGTCGAAGAGCGCCTTGCCCTCCAGCAGGAACCGGGTCAGCGTGCCGTCGACGCGCTGCTGCGGGGTCAGCTCCTTGGTCGCCGCCTCGCCGGCCCACGTCTGCCAGCGCTGCCGGGCCAGCAGCATGCCGAGCACGCGGTCGGTGACGTCGGGGCTCAGGCGTACGTCGCGGAGCAGCTGCCCGACCGCGGCCGTGGCCTGGACCGTGCCCTCGGCGTACGGCTTGAGGAACTCCTCGTCGCCGGTGGCCAGCCAGCCTCGCAGGCCGGTCTCCTGGTCGAGCATCGCGTCGTGCACGTCCCGGGCCTCGCGGGAGAGCTGGACGTAGTTCGCGAGCCGGGGCTGGCTCACCAGGATCAGGTAGCCGGACGTCGCGAGGCTGAGCGCCAGGACGGAGACGAGCACGCCGATCGTGAACCGGTGGCTGCTCTGCAGTGCATCCACCAGCCCGGTCGTACGCGGACGCGTCTTGTTCACGGTCTCCTCGTCGGGGGCTCGACGTGCAGACCGGACCGTTCCCGAGATCTGCGACCTGCCGAATTTACCGTGCGCACGCGTCACCCGGGCGAAATCACCTGCTTTCACAGGGAGCGGATGCCCCCGGGCGACGGCGCCTCGCCAGGCACCCGAACGTAGGCTCTGGGTGTGTCCGCCGGTCCTCGTCACCTGCTCGCGCCGCGCCTGTGGGGCCTGCACGCGTTGGCGGTCGTGGCGACCACGGCCGCGGTCCTGCTCGGCATCTGGCAGTACGACGCGTGGGGCTCCCGCCGCGAGGACCAGGCCGCGTCCCGTGCGGACGCACCGCCGAAGCCGCTCACCGCGGTGATGTCCCCCGACGACCCGTTCCCGGGGGACGCCGTCGGTGAGCCGGTGGCGCTGTCCGGGCGGTGGCTGCCGCGCTCCACGGTGTACGTCGCGGACCGCGAGCTCGACGGGAGGCGTGGCGTGTGGGTCGTCACGCCGGTCGAGGTGTGCGCCGCGAACGCCGACTGCGTGAAGGCGCCGGCCATGCTCGTCGTACGCGGCTGGGCGCCTGACGTGCAGGACGCCCCGGCCCCGCCCACGGGGCAGGTCGACGTCACCGGCTGGCTGCAGCCGGGCGAGGGCTCCGGTGCCACCGACCCGGACCCGACCGACGCGGTGATCCCGGAGATGCGCGTGGCCGACGCGATCCAGCACGTCGACCAGGACCTCTACGGCGGCTACGTGATCGCCAGGACGGTTTCGACAGGCTCGACCAGCGGGGGCGGCTCGACCAGCTCGAACGCGGAGGACGCGGCCCGCCTGCGGCCGGTGACCCCGGCGTCGTTGCCGAGGGCGGAGACGTTCACCGCGTTGCGCAACCTGCTCTACGCGTTCGAGTGGTGGGTGTTCGGCGGCTTCGCGGTGTACATCTGGTGGCGCTGGTGCCGCGACGAGCTCGAGCGCCAACGGGTGGTGGAGGCGGCCGGGCCCGACGGCGAGCCGGGCGACGACCCCGACGCCGAGGCCGGGGTGAGCGGGGTCACTGGAGTACCGTCGAGCCCGTGAAGACCGCCCTGCTCCGCTACCGCGTGATGGCCAACGTCGTCGGTGTCCTGCTGATCGTGCTGATCCTCGTGGGCGTTCCGTTGAAGTACCTCGTGCAGGAAGGCACCAGCCTCCAGCTGGTCGGCGAGTGGATCACCCAGTACCTCGGCATCGCGCACGGCTGGCTCTACATGACCTTCCTGGTGATGGCGTTCCTGCTCTCCCGCAAGGCCAGGTGGAGCATCGGCTTCACCCTCGTCACCCTGCTCTGCGGCACCGTCCCGGTGCTGTCCTTCTGGGCCGAGCACCGCGCCACCGCCCAGGTGCGCTCGCAGCTCGCCGCGTCACCCGACACCTCTTCCGTCCGGGCCTGACCCCGCCCCATGGCCGACACCGCGTTCGTCCTCGGCGGAGGCGGGCTGCTCGGTGCGGTCGAGGTGGGCATGCTGCGCGCGCTGTTCGAGGCGGGCGTCCACCCGGACCTGATCCTGGGCACATCGGTCGGCGCGCTCAACGGCGCCCTCGTCGCCGCCGACCCGTCGCCCGCCGTGATCGACAAGCTGGTCGGGCTCTGGGAGAGCGCGGTGGCCACCCGCGAGGTGTACGGCGACGGGGCCGTCCGACAGGTCACCCGCGCCGTACGCACCGGCACCCACCTGCACTCGAGCCGGCCGTTGCGCGAACGCCTCGCCCAGGAGCTCGGTGAGCTCACCTTCGCCGAGCTCGTCGTGCCGTTCCAGTGCTGCGCCGCGAGCATCGAGGACGCCGCCGAGCACTGGTTCACCCAGGGCCGGGTGACCGACGCGGTGATGGCCTCCGCCGCGGTGCCCGGGCTGCTCCGGCCCGCCGAGGTGGACGGCCGGCACTACCTCGACGGCGGCATCGTGAACTCGATCCCGGTGGGCCGGGCCGTCGAGTGTGGCGCCGACACCGTCTTCGTGCTGCAGGTGGGACGCGTCGACCGGCCGCTCAAGCCGCCCACCAAGCCGTGGGAGGTGGCCCGGGTCTCCTTCGAGATCGCCCGGCGGCACCGGTTCAACCGCGAGATGGCCTCGCTCCCCGACCACGTCACCGCGCACGTCCTGCCCACCGGCGGCGGGTCCAGCAAGGACGACTCGCTGCTCGGCTACCGCGACTTCAGCGCCGTGATGCGCCGGATCGACGCGGCGTACGACGCCTCGTCGGCCTACCTGCGGGAACATCTGTGACGGGCTGGTTCCGCCGGCTGGTCGTCGCGCCGGCCGTGATCGCGCTGACCGTGCTGATCCTGAGCACGATCCCGCTCTGGCTGCTGGCCGCCGCGGTGCTCTCGCCCGTCGTACCGGGTCGGCTGCGCCCGTTGCGCATCCTGTCGCTGGTGCTGATGCACCTGGTGCTGGAGAGCGTGATGCTCGTCGAGCTGTTCGGGCTGTGGATCGCGTCCGGGTTCGGCTACTTCATCCGCCGGCCGTTCTTCGAGCGGATCCACTACGACATCGTGCAGGCCTACCTGATCCTCTTCTTCCGCGAGGCGCGGCGGGTGGTGCGGCTGAAGATCGTCACCGAGGGCACGCCGCCCGACGCGCACCCCGGCGAGCCGCTGCTCGTGTGCTGCCGGCACGCCGGCCCCGGCGACTCCTTCACGCTGATGTACGCGCTGATGCACTGGTACGGCCGCGAGCCCCGGGTCGTGCTCAAGGACACCCTGGCCTGGGACCCGGCCATCGACGTCCTGCTCAACCGGCTGCCGAGCCGGTTCATCTCCACGCACCCGAAGAAGGGCAACGACCTGGAGGCGCAGATCGGCCAGCTCGCCCGCAACCTCGACGAGAACGACGCGTTCGTGATCTTCCCGGAGGGCGGCAACTTCACCCCCGAGCGCCGACAGCGCGGGATCGACAAGCTGCGCCGCCTGGGACTGGAGGGGATGGCCCGGCGGGCCGAGCGGATGGAGAACGTCCTCGCCCCCCGGCCCGGGGGGCTGCTCGCCGCCCTGGACGCGGCGCCCGAGGCGGACGTGGTCCTGGTCGCACACACGGGTCTCGACCACCTGCTCACGGTCCGCGACATCTGGCGCGAGCTGCCGATGGACAAGCAGATCATCATGCGCTGGTGGCGGGTGCCCCGCGAGGAGATCCCCGACGGCCGCGAGGAGCGCATCGAGTGGCTGTTCAGCTGGTGGGAGCGGATCGACGCCTGGGTCGCCGAGCACCGCCCAGTGGACCTGCCGCCCCGGTTCCGCCACCCGAAGCAGCAGGCCACGCGCCCCTCTTGACCGGCACGACCGGCGCGGCGGACCTGCCCCGGCCCGCAGACAGCACACGGCCCCCGCCACCGAGGTGGCAGGGGCCGCGTGAACAGGCGGGTGACGCCTACTGCTTGTCGACGTTGACTTCCTCGACCGGGTTGTCCGGCGTGGTGGCGTCGTGCGGGACGTCGGCCGCGTCCGAGACCGCCTCGCCCGGGTCGGAGGCAGCGGTGTCGTCCGGACCGGCGTCGGCGCGGTGCGCACCGGCGGCGCCGGCTCCCGCGACGGGTCCACCGGCCGGCGCCGGCGTGGGAGCCGGCGGCGGGGTGTAGGAGGACTGCCAGTTGGTGGTCGGCTGCTTGGCGCCGAACTTCTTGTAAGCGGCGTAGGCGATCCCGCCCAGGCCGAGCACCACCATCAGCTTGCGGCCGCGGTGCTTCTTCTCGGGCACCTCGACCTCGCCCTTCACGGCGGCGGCGACTGCCTTGCCGCGCTTCAGGGCCTCGGCGCGGGCCTCCTCGGTGGCCTCGTCCACGCTGGCGAGCGCGGCGGTGAGCGCCGGGAGCACGGTCTCGCTGAACTTGTCGCGGGCGTCCGCGGCGTACGGCGCGGCCTTGCCGCGGGCCTCGGCGAGCACCGGGGCGGCCTTCTCGCGGGCCTCGGCCAGCACGGGGGCGGCCTTCTCGCGGGCCTCGGCGAGCACCGGGCCCACCTTGTCGCGAGCGTCGGCGAGCATCGGCGCCGCCTTGTCGCGGGCGGTCTCCACGTGCGGCGCCAACGTGTCGGCCAGGTCGCTGGCCTGGTCGCGGAACTGCTCACGCAGCGTCTTCTTCTTACCCATGGTCGGGAGGTCCTCTCTGGTCAGATCCGCCGTCCGGGTCTGGGGGTCGGTCCACGTGTGTCTTGCCCGTTCTCCCCCCGATCATGCCCGCATCGCAACGGAGATCAAACCCGGGGCGCCGGCCACGAGACGGGCCCGCCCGGCAGGCGGCGGAACCGGTTGGCCGACGTGGGAGGATCGGGGGCGAAACCGAACGACCACACGAACGACGAGTGAGAGGCGGCGTGGTGTCCGAGACCTACGCGACGTTGAAGACCAACCGGGGTGACATCGTCATCCACCTGTTCCCGAACCATGCGCCGAAGACCGTGGAGAACTTTGTCGGCCTGGCCGAGGGCACCCAGGACTACCAGGTCCCCGAGACCGGCAAGAAGTCTCCCGACAAGTTCTACGACGGGCTCGGCTTCCACCGGATCATCGAGAACTTCATGATCCAGGGCGGTTGCCCGCTCGGCACCGGCACCGGTGGCCCGGGCTACACCTTCAAGGACGAGTTCCACCCCGAGCTCCAGTTCGACCGCAAGTACCTCCTTGCGATGGCCAACGCCGGCCCGGGGACGAACGGCTCGCAGTTCTTCATCACCACCGCCGAGACCCCGTGGCTGAACAACCGGCACACGATCTTCGGTGAGGTCGAGGACGAGCAGAGCAAGACCGTCGTCGACACGATCAACGCCACGCCCACCGGTCCCGGCGACCGGCCGGTCGACCCGGTCGTGATCGAGGCCGTCGAGATCGAGAGGCGCTGAGCGGCGCTGAGCACGCCTGAGACACCGGCGACCGGGGCCTCCGAGCAGGAGGCCCCGGTCTGCTACCGGCACACCGACCGCGAGGCGCACATCCGCTGCCAGCGGTGCGACCGCAGGATCTGCCCGGACTGCATGCGCCCGGCTGCGGTCGGCTTCCACTGCCCGTCCTGCGTGCGCGAGGGCTCCAAGCAGACCCGGTCCGGCCGCACGGCGTACGGCGGGCAGCGGCCCGGCAACCCGGCCCGGACCTCGCAGGTGCTGATCGGCATCAACGTCGTGGTGTGGCTGCTGATCATGGTCACCGGCGGCCGGGTCAGCAGGCTGGTCGACCACCTCGCGCTGCTGCCGGTCAGCGCGCAGTCGTTGCGGGGCGGCTTCCCGGTCGTCGTTCCGGGGGTCGCCGACGGCGCCCCCTGGCTGCTGTTCACCTCGATGTTCACCCACGTCGAGCTCTGGCACATCGGCTTCAACATGCTGGCCCTGTGGACGCTCGGCCCCCAGCTCGAGATGGCGATGGGTCGCGCCCGCTTCCTGGCGGTCTACCTCGTGTCCGGGCTCGCCTCCGGAGGCACGGTGATGTGGCTGTCCGCCTCCAACAGCCAGACCCTCGGAGCGTCCGGCGCGATCTTCGGGCTGATGGGCGCCCTGCTCGTCGTCGCGATCAAGGTGCACGGCGACGTCCGCGGCGTGCTGACCTGGATCGGCGTCAACTTCGTCATCACCTTCGTGTTCGTGCACCTGATCTCCTGGCAGGGCCACCTCGGCGGCTTCGTCGGGGGGCTGCTGCTCGGCACGGTGATCGTCTACGCGCCGCGGCGGCACCGGACCGCCTGGCAGGTCTCCGGCATCGCGGTGGTGGCGGCGGTCGTCGTCCTGGCCACCGTCGCGCGCATCGCGCTGCTCGCCTGACCCTGCCCCGGCGGCTCCTTCCTCGCCGACCCGCCCTGCCTGACCCGCGGACCTTCGTGTGGTCTGGACCACACCGGTGACACGGTTTCCGGGGTCCGGTGTGGGGTAGGTCTCCTCCCGGTCACACCCCTGCCCGCCGCTCCGGCGGACATATCCACACTGTGCATAAGTTCTGTGGATGAATTCCAGGGGTGTAATTTGCGCACAGCCTGGTCCACAGATGTGCAGAACCGGTGCCGCGGATCGTGCTCGCGACACCGGTTCTCGGTGTTTCAGGGCCCGTTCGGGCGGGCTCGGGCCGGCTACTCCCAGTGCGTGGCGTAGACGAAGCCGACCGCCATGAAGCCGATCCCGACCATCAGGTTGTACTGGCTCAGGTCGGTCAGCAGCGGCAGCGTGAGGTCCTGGCCGGTGACGTAGTACAGGACGATCCACAGCAGGCCGATGAGGAAGCAGCCGAGCATCCCGACCACCACGCCCCGGCCCCGGCCGAGCGGCGTCGACTTGTGGGCCGCGGCAGCGAGTCCGACGAAGATCAGGCCGAACCCGATCAGGTAGTTCCAGCGGTCCAGGTCACCCATCCAGGTGAGCTTCTTGCCGTCCTGCGCCACGCTGACGTACACCGCCATCCAGGCGATCCCGAGGACGACCAGGAGAGCTGCCACCGCAGTCCGTACGACCGAGATGCGCGAGTCCGAGGCGAAGTCGATTCTCCCCGATCCGGGACGTGACCTCCCGAGCTTTCCGCTGGGGCCGGACGAACGAGATTCGGGCACTGAGAACTCCTGGGTGTTCCTGGTCGGCTGCTGAGGCCGGGTTGTCGACTCGGCTAGCGTAGTCGGCGACACCCGCCGGCACGAAAGCACCTCGCAGGCCCCTCACATGACTTCTCACCCGCACCGCCAGTCCTGGCGCGCCAGGCTGTCCGCCGCCTTCGCCACCCGGACGCGCACCTACCGGTCCCGCGCGCTGGTCTGGCGGCTGCTCGCCCCGACGGTCTTCCTGCTCGCGGGGGCGCTGTTCGTGACCAGCATGGTGAGCTCGGGCGGGACCGACCTGCGCGCCGGCCGGTACGACGACCTCGACGGTCTCGCGAACGCGCAGGCCCGCGACCTGGAGGCGCTGCGCACCCGGGCGGCCGACCTCACCACCGAGGTGGACCGGCTCACCGGGGACCTGGGAACGGTCGGCGGGAGCGACGTACGCCAGCGGGCGAAGGGGCTCGCGGCCTCCGCCGGGTTGGCCCCGGTGCACGGCCCTGGGGTCACCATCACCCTCGACGACGCACCCGACGACGCGCTCGCGGCCGCGGGCGACGACCTCGAGGCGGTCAGCAACCTGCTCGTCCACCAGCAGGACATCCAGGCCGTGGTGAACGCCCTGTGGGCGGGCGGCGCCGAGGCGATGACCATCCAGGGCCAGCGAGTGGTGTCCACCACCGGCATCAAGTGCGTCGGCAACGTGGTGATCCTGCACGGCGTGCCCTACTCCCCGCCGTACCGCATCTCCGCGATCGGTCCCGCCGACGACATGCTCACCTCGGTGACGACCAGCCCCTACATCGAGCTCTACCTGCGGGTGGTGGCCGAGTCCGGGCTCGGCTGGGACGTGCAGGTGCACGACTCGATCGACATGCCCGGGTACGACGGCTCGACGGAGCTGGGGTACGCCCGGCCCATGAACACGCCGCCCGCCGGCCGGGGCTGACCGGCCGGCTCCTCGGCTACTCCGTGGGCGGGGTGGACGGGGTGAGCGTCGGCGGGGTGGGCGTCGGCGTCTCGGGCGTCGGCGTCTCGGGCGTCGGGGTCGGGGTGGGCGTCGGCTTCTCGTAGGTGGAGACCGTGATCACCACCGTGGTGCCCTGCGGCTGGGTGGTGAACGCCGACGGGCTCTGCTTGAGCACGGTGCCCTTCTCGGACTCCGTCTGCGAGTCGGACACGGTGTCGACCTTGAAGCCGGCGGCCTCGAGGGTGCTGCGGGCCTTGCCCTCCTTCATCCCCACGACGCTGGGCACCTCCTTCGGCCCGGCGGAGTAGAACACCGTGACCAGGCTGCCCTTCGACACGCTGGTGGCGGGCCGCGGGTCGCTGTCGATGACGGTGTCCTTGTTCTCGTCGGACTCCTTCTCCACCATCTTCACGCGCAGGCCGGCATCGGTGAGCTTCTGCCGGGCGCTGTCCTTGTCGTCGCCGAGGATGTCGGGCACGACCACGTCCGGCTGCCCGGTGGAGACGGTGAGGTCGACCCCGCTGCCGGGCGGCAGCGTGGTGAGCGGGTCGGGGTCCTGGGCGATCACCCGCCCCTTGGGCACGTCCTCGGAGGCCTCCTGGGAGACCTTTCCCAGGGTGAGCCCGGCGGCCTGGATGCGCTGCTCGGCCTCGGCGCGGGTCAGGTTCACCACCTGCGGCACGCTCTTCTCGTCCGGGGCGGAGTTGAACAGCATCGGGCCGAGGATGGCGGCGAGCGCGATCAGCACCACGACGCCGAGGATGGTGAGGATCAGCGGCCAGCGGTTCTTGCGCTCCTCCTCCTCCTCGGGCTCGTCACGGTGCGCGCCGAACAGGGTGGTCTGCTCGCCGGCCGGGACGAAGCCGTCGTCGCCGGGGACGGGTACGACGGGCGCGACCACCGGCTTGCCCGCCAGGAACCGCTCGATGTCCGCGCGCATCGCGGCGGCGCTCTGGTAGCGGTCCTCGACGCTCTTGGTCAGCGCCTTCATCACGATCGCGTCGATCTCGGGCGGCAGGTCCGGGTCGATGGTCGACGGCGGCGGCGCCTGCTCGCGGACGTGCTGGTAGGCCACGGACACGGGGCTCTCCCCGACGAACGGCGGGCGACCGGTGAGCAGCTCGTAGAGCAGGCAGCCGGTGGAGTAGACGTCGCTGCGCGAGTCAACGGTCTCGCCGCGGGCCTGCTCCGGGGAGAGGTACTGCGCGGTGCCCACGACGGCGGCGGTCTGGGTCATCGTGGACGAGGCGTCCGCGAGCGCGCGGGCGATGCCGAAGTCCATCACCTTGACGTCGCCGCTCGGGGTGAGCATCACGTTGGCGGGCTTGATGTCGCGGTGCACGATGCCCGCGCGGTGGCTGTAGTCGAGGGCGGCCAGCACCCCCGAGGTGATCTCGAGCGCGCGCTCGGGGAGGATCTTGCGGCCCTCGCGGAGGATCTCGCGCAACGTCCGCCCGGCGACGTACTCCATCACGATGTAGGGCTGCGGCACGTCGGAGCCGTCGGTCGAGTCCTCCTCGCCGGTGTCGTAGACCGACACGATGGCGGGGTGGTTGAGGGACGCCGAGCTCTGCGCCTCCCGGCGGAAGCGGGCCTGGAAGGTCGGGTCGCTGGCCAGATCGGTGCGGAGCTGCTTGACCGCGACCACGCGTCCGAGACGGATGTCGGTGCCCTTGCGGACCTCCGCCATCCCGCCCCGTCCGAGCAGGTCGCCGAGCTCGTACCGACCGCCGATGCGGGGGCCAGTGCGGCCGGGCTCTTGGGTGCTCATCGCTACTTCTTGCCCTTCCCCTTGGTTGGCTCCCCGCTGTTGTGGTCCTTCGTGTCCGGGGCCGTCGGTGTCTCCACCAGCGCCGGCTCGTCGTACACCGAGAGGGTGATCGTCTCGGCGGGGTCGACCCGGCCGGACGGGCTCACGTCGGCGACGGTGCCGGCCTCCTGGTCGCCCGGGTTGTCGACCTTCTCCTCATGTACCTCGAACCCGAGCTCCTTGAGGTCCTTCTTCGCCTCGTCGTGCTGCCGGCCCACGTAGTCGGCCGGGTCGATGAGGACCCGGTCGTCGGGTGTGGCCGAGGTGCTGGGCGAGGTGCTGGCCGAGCTCGGGGTCCGGCTCGGTGCCGCACTGTCCCGGGTGCTGGGCGCCGACGCCGGTCCGGTCGAGGCGGTCTCGGTCGAACGGTTGTCGGCCAGCCGGGCGACGACCAGCACGACCAGCAGCACGGCGGCCGCGGCCGCGACCCACGGCAGCCAGCCGGGCACGCGCCGACGGCGCCGGGCCGAGCTGTCCGGACCCGGTGGACGAGTCGGCGGCTGGGTCGGTGGTGCTGCGAGGACCCGGGTGCCGTCGTCAGCGGCCCGGTCGGCGTTCGCGGCGGCCATCGCGGCTCCGGCGACCGGAGCCGCGGCCGCGGCGGCCACCATCGTGGGCGCGTCCGCACCCGCGGCCGGCGGGGTGCCGGCACCGCCGCGGACCGGCCCGCCGTGCAGCGCGGTGGCGAAGTCGGCGGCAGAGCCGAAACGCGCGGCCGGGTCCTTGGCGAGCGCGACCCGCACCGTCTCGCGCAGGTGCTCGGGTACGTCGTCGGGCAGGGCGGGAGGCTGGTCACGCAGGTGGCTCAGCGCCGTGGCGATCGGGCTGTCCCCGTCGAAGGGACGCCGCCCGGCCAGGCACTCGTAGAGCACCACCCCGAGCGAGTAGATGTCGCTGGCCTCGGTGGCCGGCTTGCCCTCGGCCTGCTCGGGCGAGAGGTACTGCGGGGTGCCGATCACCTGACCGGTCTGGGTGAGCGCGACTGCGTCCGCGGCGCGGGCGATGCCGAAGTCGGTGATCTTCACGGTGCCCTCGGGGGTCACCAGCAGGTTGGCCGGCTTCACGTCGCGGTGCACGATGCCGAGCCGGTGCGCGGCCGCGATCGCGTCGGCGGCCTGCGCGACCAGGTCGGCGGCGGTCTCGGCGGGCATCGGCTCGCCGCCGCGCAGCAGCGCCGAGAGCGGCTCGCCGCGGACCAGCTCCATCACCAGGTAGGGCTGCGGGGTGCCGCCGCCGGTGCCGGGCAGCTCCCCGAAGTCGAACACCGACGCGACGTTCTGGTGGTGCAGGGCCGCGGCGTTGCGGGCCTCGGTCTCGAACCGGCTCCGGAACGTCGGGTCGTCGGCGTACTCCGGCTTGAGCACCTTGACCGCGACCTCGCGGCCGAGCACCCGGTCGGTGGCCCGCCAGACCTCGCCCATCCCGCCGGTGGCGATCCGGGTGCCGAGCTGGTAGCGCGGGGTGTCGGCCCCGGTTCCCTCGGCGCCCGTCACTGGCCGATCACGGCTTCCATGACCTTCTTCGCGATCGGGGCGGCCAGCCCGCTACCGGAGATCGCGTTGCGCTCGACCCCGGCGTCCTCGACGAGCACCGCCACCGCGACCTTGGGGTCGTCGGCGGGTGCGAACGAGACGAACCACGCGTACGGCGGACGCTCGGGCGAGCTCTGCGCCGTACCCGTCTTGCCGGCCACCTTGACCCCCGGGATCTGGGCGGTCGTGCCGGTGCCCCGGTCGACCACCTCGATCATCATCTGGGTCAGGTCACGGGCCACCGAGGACGAGACCGCGTTGCTGCGGAACGCCTCGGGGATGGTCTTGTCCAGCCGCGACAGGTCCGGGGCCTGCACCTCGTCCACGACGTAGGGCCGCATCACCGTGCCGCCGTTGGCGATCCCGGCCGCGACCATCGCCATCTGCAACGGGGTGGCGGCCACGTCGAACTGGCCGATCGCCGAGAGCGCGGTCTGCGGCTCGTCGGGGTTCCGGGGGAACCGGCTCTTGACCTGGCCGTTGAGGTCGTTGAGGTAGGTCTGGTCGAACCCGAACTTCTCGGCCTGCTCGCGCAGCGCGTCGTCGCCGAGCCGCAGGCCGATGTCGCCGAACGACACGTTGCAGGAGACCTCGAGGGCCTGGGTCAGCGTGATCCGGTCACCACCGCAGGTGCTGCCGTTCTCGTTGACCAGGTCGGTCGAGGTCTGCGGCAGGTCCAGGGTGGCGCCCCCCTTGACCTTGGTGTCCGGGGTGTACTGCCCGCTCGCCAGGGCGGCCGCCGCGGTGACCAGCTTGAAGGTCGAGCCGGGCGGGTAGACCTCCTGGATCCCGCGGTTCAGCAGCGGACGGTTCTTGGTGCTGTTCAGCTCCTCCCAGGACTTCTGCACGGAGCTGAAGTCGTGCGACGCCAGCCGGTTCGGGTCGTAGGTCGGCGAGCTGACCATCGCGAGGACCTTGCCGGTCGACGGGTCGAGCGCGACGACCGAGCCCTCGACGTTCTTGCCCAGCGCCTTCAGCCCGTCGTACGCCGCGGTCTGCGCCTTGGGGTCGATGGTCAGCGACACCGAGCCGCCCTTGGGCTGGCTGTTGCCGAGCATGTCCACGACGCGGTTCACGAACAGCCGCGGGTCGCTGCCGGAGAGGATCTGGTTCTGGCTCGACTCCACCGCGGAGCGGCCGTAGATGTAGGAGTAGTAGCCGGTGACCTGGGCGTACTTGCGGGACTGCTTGTAGACGCGCTGGTAGGCGTACGGGTCGTCGCTCTTGACGCTCTCGGCGACCGAGGTGTTGCCGGCCACGATCGCCCCGCGCTTGCGGGAGAACTCCGCGTCCCGCACCCGCTTGTTGTCCGGGCGGGAGTTGAGGCTCCCGGCGTCGACGTACTGCAGGTAGGTGCTGTTGAGCAGCAGCGCCGCGAACAGCAGCATGCAGAAGATCGCCATCGTGCGGATCGGTTTGTTCATCTCAGGTGCACCACCTGGGTGGCGTCGTCCTCCTCCGGGGAGGTCAGCTCGGGGAGCGGTCGTCGGGCCTGGTCGGAGATCCGCAGCAGCAGCGCGACGATCGCCCAGTTGGCCACGAGGGACGAGCCGCCGTAGGACAGGAACGGGGTGGTCAGGCCGGTCAGCGGGATCAGCTTGGTGACGCCGCCGACGACCACGAACACCTGGAGCGCGAAGACGAACGCGAGACCGACGGCGATCAGCTTGCCGAACGCGTCACGGCAGACCAGGGCGGTGCGCAGCGCACGCTCGACGATCAGGCCGTAGAGCAGCAGCACCGCCATCACGCCGGTCAGACCGAGCTCCTCGCCGATGGAGGCGACGATGAAGTCGGAGTAGGAGAACGGGATCAGGGTCGGGTCACCCTGGCCGAGGCCGCGGCCGATCAGGCCGCCCCACGCCATGCCGTACATGCCCTGCACGATCTGGTAGGCGTTGTTGTCCGGGTCGAACGGGTGCAGCCACGCGTCCACCCGCGACTGCACGTGCCCGAACGCGAGGTAGCCGAGGTAGGCCCCGGAGACGAACATCGCCG
Organism: uncultured Actinomycetota bacterium; assembly: GCA_963810035.1. Lineage (GTDB taxonomy): Bacteria > Actinomycetota > Actinomycetes > Propionibacteriales > Nocardioidaceae > Nocardioides_B. The sequence continues at coordinate 152,825 of CAWEMA010000013.1, read as the reverse complement.
AGCCGACCACCAGCCACCCGGGACGTTCGGTGGCGACGTACAGCATCACCAGGAACAGGCCGAAGAACAGCAGGGACGAGCCGAGGTCGCGCTGGAACACCAGGATGCCGAGGCTGATCAGCCACATCACCAGGATCGGTCCGAGGTCCCGGCCGCGCGGCAGGTCGATGCCGGCGAACCGGCGCCCGGCGAGCGCGAGCGCGTCGCGGTGCAGCACCAGGTAGCCGGCGAAGAAGATCACCAGCAGCACCTTGGCGACCTCGCCCGGCTGGAAGCTCAGCGGCCCGAGCCGGATCCAGATCCGCGAGCCGTGGATCGTGGTGCCGAGCAGCGGCATCAACGGCATCAGCAGCAGCACGATGGCCGCGAAGCCGGAGGTGTAGGTCAGCGACTGGAGCCGGCGGTGGTCGCGGATCACGACGAGCACCAGCACGAAGAGCACGACGCCGATCGTCATCCACATCAGCTGGCCGCGGGCGAACGTCTTCGCGTCGCTGGCGGCCTCCAGGTTGGCCAGGTCGATGCGGTGGATGACGGCCAGGCCGAGCCCGTTGAGCGCGGCGACGATCGGGAGCAGCACCGGGTCGGCGTACGGCGCGAAGAACCGCACCACGACGTGGCAGACGATGCACAGCGCGGCCAGCCAGCCGCCGTAGCCGACGATGTCCGCGGGGACGGTGCCCTCGACGCCGAGACCGACCGCGGCGTAGGCGCCCACCCCGACGACCAGGCTGAGCACGAGCAGGAACAGCTCGGCGCCGCGTCGGCGTCGGTGCGTGAAGGCGGCGTCCCGCAGGGCCTGGATGGCACTCATGGCGTGGCCTTGATGCAGTCGGGCGGCGCGAGGGTCGGCGACGGGCTCGGCGTCGGCGTCGGCGTCGGGGTCGGCGTCGCCCGGGTGGCCGCGGGCTTCTTGGTGGCGGTGCCGGACGGCTTGCGCGTCGGGGCCGGGGTGGGCGTCGGCGTCGGGGTCGGCGTGGGGCAGACCCGGGCCAGGCCGGTCAGCCGGGCCACGATCTGCTTCGCGTCCGAGAGCGAGTTGGCCGCGATGCCGGAGCGGACCTGCTCGGCCGGAAAGTCCGGCAGCGACGCGATCGTGACCTCGGTCTGCGTCGCCACCCGGTTCATCCTCAGGCCGGGGATGTCGGCCTGCACGCCCCGGTAGATCGCGACCTTCGAGCCGTGCTCGGCGACGAAGTACTGGTCCTGGCTCCACCGGTAGCCGAGCACGCCGGCGATGGCGAGCACCAGCGCGACGACGAGCAGCGCCGCACCGGTCTTCAGCCAGCGTCCCCGCCGGGGTGCCTGGGGCGCGTAGCGCAGCTCCTCGGGGTCCACCGGCCCGCCCTCGGCGGTGTCCTCGCCGGGGACCGGCTCGATCTCGCCGGTGTCACCGCCGCGGTGACCGCGGAAGAAGCTCTTCGACGCCTGACCGGGGCGGCGGGGCTGCTCGGCCGCGGCGCCGACCAGCATCGGACCGGTCGAGGCGGCCGCCAGAGGCGGTTCGTCCTTGGCCGGGGCGTCGGGGTCCACCACGTCGGCCACCACGCACGTGACGTTGTCGGAGCTGCCGGCCTCCAGCGAGGCACGGATCAGCTCGACCACCGCGTAGTCGATCGAGCCGGTGCCCAGGATGTCGGCGAGCCGGTGCTGGTCGAGCACCCCGGAGGCGCCGTCGCTGCAGAGCAGCAGCCGGTCGCCGGGCGCGAGCTCGATGTAGAACAGGTCGGGGTCGGTCTCGTGCACCCCGTCGACCGCGCGCAGGATCAGGTTGCGGTGCGGGTGGGTCCGGGACTCCTCCTCGGTGATCCGGCCCTCGTCGATGAGGCTCTGCACGAAGGTGTGGTCCTTCGTGAGCTGGGACAGCGTGCCGTCGCGCAGGAGGTACCCCCGGCTGTCGCCGATGTGGGCCAGGCCGATGCGGTGGCCGTCGAAGAGCGCCGCCGTGACCGTCGTACTGGTGCCGTCGAGCTCCGGGTCCTGCTCGACCAGCTCCGCGATCCGGTCGTGCGCGCGGTGGATCGCGCCGGCCAGCGCCTCGAGGAGGTCCTCGGGCGCGGGCCCGTCGAGCCGGCGGAGGGCTTGTACGGCGGTGCTGCTGGCGATGTCACCGCGGGCGGCACCCCCGACGCCGTCCGCGATGACGAGCAGGTGCTCGCTCGCGAAGCCGGAGTCCTGGTTGTCCTTGCGCACCCGCCCCACGTCGGAGAGGGCGGCGTAGCGAAGACCGAGCCGGTGAGCTCCGGCGGGGCTGTCGTTCTGGTCCATGTGGCGGCAGCCCTATTTCCTCAGCTCGAGGGTGGTCTTGCCGATCCGGACCTTGCTGCCGAGCTGGAGGGTGGTGGGCTGGGTGAGCCGGTGCGAGCCGATGTAGGTGCCGTTCGTGGAGCCGAGGTCCTCGACGAACCACTGGTCGCCGGAGCTGGCGATCCGGGCGTGCCGGGTGGAGACGTAGTCGTCGTCGAGCCGGATGGCGGCGTCGGACCCGCGGCCGATCAGGATCGGCGCCTCGTCGAGCGACACGGTCTCGCCGGCGTTGGCACCCTCGACGATGGCGACGTGGGTCGGTGCACCGCGGGGGCGCTTGGCCGGCTTGGTGCGGCTCGAGGCCTTGCGGGCCTGCCGGTCGGCCTTGCGGTCCGCGCGCGGCGTGGAGTCGATGCGGGCGCCGAACATGTCGGAGCGGATCACCGAGATCGCCGAGAGCACGAAGATCCAGAGGATCGCGAGGTAGGCGAACCGGATCAGCATCAGGGTCAGCTCAGACATCGGCACCTCCCCAGGCCGGTCCCCGGTGGCCCGGGTCCGCGTCCCCCGAGGGCACGAAGCGCACGGTCATGGTGGTGTTCCCGATCTTGATGGTGCCGCCGTCGTCGAGCGTGGCCTGCTGCACCTTGTTGCCGTTGACCAGCATGCCGTTGGTCGAGCCGAGGTCCACCACGCTGACGTCGGTGCCGGTGCGGTCGTTGGGGTAGACCCGGATCTCGGCGTGCCGCCGGGAGACGCCGGGGTCGTTGATGCGCAGGTCGGCCTCGGTGCCGCGGCCGATGACGATGCCGGGCGGGTCGAGCGGGTGCTTCATCCCGTTGACCTCGAGGATCACCGTGGCGCGGCGTACGGCGGTGTCGGTCACCGAGCGGTCGGACACCGGGGTCACCTTGGCCAGCGCGGCACTGCGCACCCGGAACCGGCCGGTGGACAGGTCGTCGCTCTCGTCGAAGGCGATGGTGACCGGGCCGGTGAAGACGTAGGCCTGCTCGTGCGCGTGCTCGCGGAGCATCTCGGTGAGCTCCTGGGCGAGCGTGGAGGAGTACGGCGAGAGCCGCTCGTGGTCCGCCGGGGAGAGCTCGACGTGGAACTGGTTGGGCACCAGCCGCCGGTTGCGGGACAGGATCTGCGCGGAGTTGTCGACCTCGCGCTGCAGGGCCGCGGCGACCTCGACCGGCTGCACCGCACTGCGGAACGCCTTGGCGAACACTCCGGACACCATCTGCTCGAGACGGTTCTCGAACCGCTGGAGAATTCCCACGCTCGCCTCCTTCCGCTTCCCGTTCCTGTCTGCCTCTGCCTGGTTCTACCCCCGTGTCTCGCGTGCCGAACCCCCCGCCCCAGACCAGCACAGGGTGTTGGGCATGACGTGCGTAGGCGCGTCATGCGATCGGCAGGTCCGGCGTACACGCATCGTAACGGGCACCGGTTCACCGTCCGCGGGCGGACGCGGCCCGGTTTGGGGAGGGTCGGGCGCGTGGGTTAGTCTGAGCGGGCTTCACGCGCGAGTGGCGGAATAGGCAGACGCGCACGGTTCAGGTCCGTGTGCCCGAAAGGGCGTGGGGGTTCAACTCCCCCCTCGCGCACCACCCCAGGTGCCTTCAGAGCTCCCGGCAGGTTCTCCTGCCGGGAGCTTTGTGGTTAACCGGTTGTCGCGCCTGCGGGGAGTCTCCATGCTGACCCGGTGACGCGACGCCTGGACGCCTACCCGATGTGGCTGACGTACTCCGGACTGTGGGGCTTCGTCGCGGCACTGAGCTGGGTGACCACCCCGGTCTACCTGATCCGCGACGTGGGGATGAGCCCGCTCCAGCTGGTGCTCGCGGGCACGGCGCTCGAGGTGGCCTACTCCCTGTTCGAGGTGCCGACCGGGATCGTCGCCGACCTGTGCAGCAGGCGGCTGTCCCTGGTGGTCGCCGGCGTCGTGATGGGCGCCGGGATGCTGCTGGTCGGCCTGGTGCCGCAGGTGTACGCCGTGTTCCTGGGCATGGCGGTGTGGGGCGCCGGGTGGACGTTCCGCAGCGGGGCGGAGGACGCCTGGCTCGCGGACGAGACCGACCGGGAGACGATGAACCGCGCCTACAACCGGGGCGCGCAGGTCGGCCGTGGGGCCCGGCTGCTCGGACTGGCCGTCGCCGTACCCCTCGCCCTCACCGGCCCCAGCGTGCCGGTGGTGGTGGCCGGCTGCGCGGCGATCGGGACCGCGGTCCTCGTCGCGGTCGCGATGTCGGAGCACGGGTTCACCCGGCCCGAGCGCACCGGCAGCCACCTGGCGCAGGGCCTCCGGACCGCACGCGACGGGGTGCGGGTGGTGCGGGCCACGCCGGTCCTCCTGCTGGTGCTGGGGATCCTGCTCGTGCTCGGCGCGTGGCAGGAGGGGTTCGACCGGCTGTGGGAGGCGCACCTGCTGCTCGACGTCGGGCTGCCGCGGGTGTTCGGGCTGGGCAACGTGGCGTGGTTCAGCGTGCTCGCCGCGACGGTGACGATCCTCTCGATCGTGGTCGCGGCGCCGCTGGTGACCAGGTGGGAGCGGCTCTCCCAGGCGCGGCTGGCCCGGCTGCTCCTCCTGCTGCACGCGGCCCTGCTCGTCTGCGCGCTCGGCTTCGCCCTCGCTGGGTCGTGGTGGCCGGCCGCGGCGGCGTACCTCGCCACCGCCGTCGTCCGCGACCTCACCGGCCCGCCGTTCCACGCCTGGCTGAACGGCAGCATCACCGACTCGTCCCTGCGGGCGACCGTGCTGTCGGTGACGAGCATCGCCGGGAGCGCCGGGGAGTGGGGCGGCGGTCCGGTGCTCGGGCTCGTCGGCAACCGGTACGGCGTCCGGGCCGCTCTCGCGGTCGGGGCGGTGCTGCTCGCGCCGACCGTCGGGCTGTTCGCGCGGGCGGTCCGGCACCACGGCGTCGAGCCCGAGCTGGCCGAGGCCGGTTCGAGCGGTCTCGACAGGCTCGACCGGCCGGGGTGAGTCGGGTTACCGGTGGCCGGCGACGGCGTGCGGGGTGTACCCGGCGCCGAGCTCCTCGATCTCGTCGTCGCTGAGCACCAGGTCGACGGCGGCGACCGCGTCGGCGAGGTGCTGGGGCTGGGTGACCCCGATGATCGGTGAGGTGACGACCGGCTGGGCGAGCAGCCAGGCGAGGGCGACCTGCGCCCGCGGCACGCCGCGACGCTCCGCCACCGCGGCAACCGTGTCCACGATCGCCTTGTCCTCGTCGCGGTAGAGCGTGCCGCCGAACTCGTCGGTCTCGGAGCGGGCGGTGTCGGCGTCCCAGTCACGGGTCAGCCGGCCGCGGGCCAGGGGGCTCCACGGGATCACCCCGACGCCCTGGTCCGCGCACAGCGGCAGCATCTCCCGCTCCTCCTCGCGGTAGAGCAGGTTGTAGTGGTCCTGCATCGAGACGAACCGGGTCCAGCCGCCGAGGTCGGCGACGTGCTGCGCCTTGGAGAACTGCCAGGCGTACATCGACGACGCGCCGATGTAGCGGGCCTTGCCGGCCTGCACCACGTCGTGCAGCGCCTCCATCGTCTCCTCGATCGGGGTCCCCGGGTCCCAGCGGTGGATCTGGTAGAGGTCGACGTAGTCGGTGCCCAGCCGGGTCAGGCTCGCGTCGATCTCGTGCATGATCGCCTTGCGGGACAGGCCGGCGCCGTTCGGTCCGGGCCGCATCCGGCCGTGCACCTTGGTGGCGAGCACCACGTCCTCGCGCTGCGCGAAGTCCGCGAGTGCCCGGCCGGTGAACTCCTCGCTGCTCCCCGCCGAGTAGACGTTGGCGGTGTCGAAGAAGTTGATGCCCGCCTCGAGCGCGGCCCGGATGATGTCGCGACCGGCGTCCTCGCCGAGCACCCACTGGTGCCCCCCGCGCGACGCGTCACCCCAGCTCATGCAGCCCAGGGTGAGTGCGGACACCTCGAGCCCGGTGTTGCCCAGCTTCTCGTAGCGCATGTCAGTGCTCCCGTCGGTCGTCGGTACTCAGCAGTCCGTGCAGCGCGGCGTCGGTGACGGCGTCGGCCCCGGCGTCGGTCAGGGGCAGGTGGCCGGTCAGCAGCCGGAAGATCAGCGGCCCGAACAGCAGGTCGGTGGCGGTGTCCACGTCGACGTCGGGTCGGACGTCGCCCCGCTCCACGCCGCGCTGCCACAGGGTCGCGATGTCCTTGCGGCGACCGGCGAGGAACCAGGCCCGGAAGTACGCCGCGCCGCCCTCGTCGGTGACCGACGCGGCGAGCAGCTGGGAGAACACCGTGCCCTCGGGGCTGGCGTAGAACCGGCTGACCAGCCGGACCTGCTCGGACAGGTCCCCCACCGTCGTACCGGTGTCCGGCAGGGGTACGGCGTCGGCCATCTCGCGGCCGAAGGCCTCGGCGGCGACCGCCGTACGCGACGGCCAGTGCTTGTAGAGGGTGGCCTTGCTGACCCCGGACCGGGCGGAGATCGCGTCGATCGTCGCGGCCGGCAGCCCGCCCTCGGCGAGCAGGTCACGGGTCGCGGCGACCGCGGCCTCGTGCACCTTGATGCTCCGGGGCTTCACGGGGCGGGCGAGGAGGCCCTCGCCCGCCCCGGAAGCGGGGCCGGTCATGTCAGACCGCCTGGCTGAGCGCCTCGAACTCGTCGTCGGTGAGCTCGATGCCCGCGGCGGCGGTGTTCGACTCGAGGTGGTCCACGCTCGACGTGCCCGGGATCGGCAGCATCACCGGCGAGCGCTTGAGCAGCCACGCCAGCGCGAGCTGGGACGGGGTCGCGTCGTGCTTCTTGGCCGACTCGGCGAGCGGGCCGTCCTCCTTGGACAGCTCACCGGTGGCCAGCGGGAACCACGGGATGAAGCCGATGTCGTGCTTCTCGCAGTGCTCGAGCAGCGGCTCGGCGTCGCGGTTCGACAGGTTGAAGAGGTTCTGCACGGACGCGATCGTGGCGACCTTGCGGGCCTGCTCGAGCTGCTCGACGCTGACCTCGGACAGTCCGATGTGCCGGATCTTGCCCTCGTCCTGGAGCTTCTTGAGCTCGCCGACCTGGTCCTCGGCCGGCACGTTCGCGTCGATGCGGTGCAGCTGGAACAGGTCGATCCGCTCCACGCCGAGCCGGCGCAGGGAGAGCTCGCACTGCTGGCGGAGGTAGGCCGGGTTGCCGACCGGCGTCCAGACGCCCGGGCCCTGTCGGGTCAGGCCGGCCTTGGTGGCGAGGACCACGTCGTCGGCGTACGGGTGCAGCGCCTTCTTCAGCAGCTCCTCGGCCACCACCGGGCCGTAGGAGTCGGCGGTGTCGAAGAACGTCACGCCGATCTCGACCGCGCGACGCAGCACCCGGACCGCCTCGTCGGGGTCCTTCGGGTCGCCCCACACGCCCTCGCCGGTCAGCTGCATGGTGCCGTAGCCGAGGCGTACGACGGGCAGGTCGCCGCCGAGCTGGAAGGTGCCGGAGGCGGCGGCGAGGTTCTGGGTGGTGCTGTCCTGCGTGGTGGTCATGCACACTCCTGGAAGAACTGGGGGAAACTGAACGACCGGTTCACTTTAGTTCGTCAGGCTCGTCGTTCAAGGGCGCAGGGTGAGCATGTAGCAGCCGTGCACGACGTTGCGGGTCTGCACGAAGGCGACGGACTCGTCGGCCAGCAGCCGCTCCGCGACGGCGTCCTGGTCGTCGCCGGGGCGGACCAGCTCGCCGCCGAGGATCGTCCCGTCGTGGCCGTAGGTCCGGAACACCTGCGGCCGGGCCCGGAACTCGTCCGGGTAGCCGCTGCCGGTGGGGCCGTCGCAGCCGTCGGCGTGCAGGTACACCGGCCCGGACTCGGCGTACGCCCCGGTCGGACCCGGCGGGGTGACCCGCACCAGGGCGATGCGCTCGCCGGGCCGGCTGTCCCGCAGGCAGCAGCGGAGCGGGGCGCCGCCCTCGGTGTCGACGTGGACCACGTCGGCGTGGTCGGCCAGCGAGGCGGGCAGGGGGATCACGGTGAAGGTCATGCCCCCACGCTAGGCAGCGGGGCGGCCGCGTTCTGGCGGCTTTCGGACCTGGCGTCAGGCGGTGACGAGGCTTGCCAGCCGGCGGGTCATCAGCGCGAACGTGGCCCGGTGGGCGGCCACCGTGGACCACCAGTAGCCGTGCCCGAGCAGGCCCTGGGGCTCGAAGGTGGTGCGCAGCGTCAGCTCGGTCCGGGCGCCCTGCGCGCGCACCAGGACGTCGAGGTAGGCCGTGCCGGGCAGCCGGGTCAGCGCCCGCACCCGGAGCTGGGCGGGTGGCTGGACCTCCACGACCTCCCAGAAGTCCATGGCGTCCCCGACCCGCAGCGGGCGTCCGGGTCCGGCGATGCGGTTGCCGGGACCGCCGAGGAGCCGGTCGCCGAGGCCCCGCAGCCGCCACAGCTCCCGGGGGGCGTAGAACCGCTCGACGCCGCCCAGCCGGCTGACGACGTCCCAGGCCCGGTCGGGCGGGACGTCCACGACCGTGGAGTGCTGGTCGACGTAGGCCACGGTCAGGACAACCCGGCCAGGTCCTTGGCCTGGTCCACGAGGTGGAAGTGGCCCACCGCCCAGAATGCTGCCCCGGCCGACGCCAGCCCGCCGACGGTGATGAGCGAGGAGCTGACCGGATGCCGCTTCGCGTGCGCCCAGGCCTCCTTGCCCTTCTTGCGGAAGGACGCGAAGAACCGGTGCGCCCACTCGAACTCGGTCGACCAGATCCACAGGCCGAGCAGCACCGGCGGGATGGTCAGCGGGCCGGGCAGCACGGCGAGCGCGAAGCCCGCGGCGATGCACAGCAGGCCGGTGAGGAACACCCCGACGCGCCAGGCGTGGCCGACCCCGGGCTTGCCGCGCACCCGGTCGCGGAACGAGCCCCGCTCGACCGGGCGCTCGCCACCGAGGGCGTCGGCCCGCTCGTCGGGGTCGGTGCGGGAGGTGCTCGGCATGGGTTCTCCTGGTCGTGGGGCGCAGACACGTCGTACCCGTTGCACGTCCGGACGACACGTCGGGTGCCTCCTCGGGATACTGGCCCCATGCAGCCGCCCGCCGTACCCGACGTCCTGCGCACCCTGCCCGCGCTCCGGCAGGAGACCTTCGAGGCCCGGCTCGAGCGGTGGCTGCCGGACCTCCGGGCCGCGCTCGAGCCGCTGTACGTCGACGCCGCGGACGTCCTGGACCGGCTGGTCGCGATCGCGGCGACGGCGTACGCCTCCCGCAACGACGAGCTGCACCGGCTCGACCTGCGCCGCTCCCTGGAGCCGGACTGGTTCCAGCAACCGGGGATGGTCGGCTACGCGGCCTACGCGGACCGGTTCGCCGGAACCCTCACCGGGGTGGCCGAGCGGACGTCGTACCTCGCCGACCTGGGGGTCGGCTACCTGCACCTGATGCCGCTGCTCACGCCGCGGCCCGCGCCGAACGACGGCGGCTACGCGGTCGCGGACTTCCGCAGCGTCCGGTCCGACCTCGGCAGCCTGGACGACCTGCGGGCGCTGACGACCCGGCTGCGCGGCGAGGGGATCAGCCTCTGCCTGGACCTGGTGCTCAACCACGTCGCCCGCGAGCACGCCTGGGCGGAGAAGGCACGGGCCGGCGACGCGACCTACCGCGACTACTTCATGGTTTACCCGGACCGGTCGGTGCCGGACGCGTTCGAGCGGACGCTGCCGGAGGTGTTCCCGGACTTCGCGCCCGGCAGCTTCAGCTGGGACGACGACCTCGACGGCTGGGTGTGGACGACCTTCAACGCCTACCAGTGGGATCTGAACTGGGCGAACCCGGACGTGCTCTGCGAGTTCGCGGACATCATCCTGGCGCTGGCCAACCACGGCGTCGAGGTGTTCCGGCTGGACGCGATCGCGTTCACCTGGAAGCGGATGGGGACCAGCTGCCAGAACCAGCCCGAGGTGCACGCGCTGACCCAGGCGCTGCGCACCGTGGCCCGGATCGCCTGCCCGGCCGTCGCGTTCAAGGCCGAGGCGATCGTCGGCCCGCAGGACCTGCTGGCCTACCTGGGCCAGGGTGAGCACCACGGCAAGGTCAGTGACCTCGCCTACCACAACAGCCTGATGGTGCAGATCTGGTCGATGCTGGCCAGCCGGGACGCCCGGCTCGCCTCGCGGGCCCTGCAGCAGCTGCCCGCGCCGCCCTCGACGACCGCGTGGGTCACCTACGCCCGCTGCCACGACGACATCGGCTGGGCGGTCTCCGACGAGGACGCCGCGGCGGTCGGGCTGTCCGGGTTCGAGCACCGGAAGTTCCTGTCCGACTTCTACGCCGGCGACTTCCCCGGGTCGTGGGCGCGTGGGCTGGTGTTCCAGGAGAACCCGGCCACCGGGGACCGGCGGATCTCTGGTTCGCTCGCGTCCTTGGCCGGCCTGGAGGCGGGTGACCCGTGGGCGGTGCACCGGATCCTGCTCGCGCACGCCGTGGTGCTGGGCTTCGGCGGTCTCCCGGTGATCTGGATGGGCGACGAGCTCGGCCTGCTCAACGACGCGGCGTGGGCCGAGGAGCCCGAGCACGCCGAGGACAACCGGTGGGTGCACCGTCCGCGGATGCCGTGGCCGGTGCCGCCGGACGAGCACGGCATCCAGGCAGGCGTACGCCGGCTCGTGCAGGCCCGCCGGTCGCTGCCGCACCTGCACGCCTCGGTCGCCGCGACGGTGCTGGACCCACGCGACCCCGGCGTGCTCCTCGTCGCGCGTCGCCACCCGCTCGGGTCGATGCTCGGCGCCTACAACGTGATGCCCGAGCCGCGGCACGTGCCCGTCTCCGTGCTGCACGAGCTCGGCCTCGACCCGGCGACGGTGGTCGACCACGTGTCCGGGACGACGCCGGTCGTCCGCGACGGGGCGGTCCAGCTGCCGCCGTACGCCGCCCTCTGGCTCACCGCGCAGTGACCCGTCAGGCTCCACCGGCCCCGCGCTGCGTGAGGACGGGGCCGGTGGGACGCCCGGTCAGACGGTGATGGCGGACTGGTCCTCGCTGCGGGAGGACCGGGTCACCTCGATCTTGCGCGGCTTCGCCCTCTCGGCGACCGGGACGCGCAGCCGGAGCACGCCGCCGTCGTAGCTCGCCTCGAGCCGGTCGAGGTCGAGGTTGTCGCCGAGGACGAGCTGACGGCTGAACAGCCCGGTCGGCCGCTCGGAGGCGAGCATCTCCCAGTCGCCGTTGGGAGCGGGCCGCTCGGCCCGCACGGTCAGCACGTTGCGCTCCACGTCGATGTCGAGCGTCTCGGGCTGCATGCCGGGCAGGTCGAACTCGATCACGAACTCGTCGCCCTGACGCCACGCGTCCATCGGCATGACGGCCGGGCGCGACGTCGTACCGGAGCCGAGCACCTGCTGGGCGAGCCGGTCGAACTCACGGAACGGGTCGGTGCGCATCAGCATCACTTCCACCTCCACACATCTGTCGGGTTCTGACAGCCAGCCCCTGTACTGGCTGTTACAGGTTTTATATATCTCAGGTACGCTGTGCACGCAAGATCTGTTCTCGAGACCCCGATCGGCAGGTGAGTCGTGGCGCAACGTCCGGACTTCCGGCGACGCGGCGTCTACGCCATCTCCGTCGCCGCCGAGCTGACCGGCGCCGGCGTGCAGAACCTCCGGGTCTACGAGCGGCACGGGCTGGTCGACCCGGCGCGCACCGACGGCGGCACCCGCAGGTACAGCGAGGAGGACCTCGACCGGGTGCGCCGGGTGCTGGAGCTGCTCGAGCTGGGGCTCAACCTGGCCGGGATCGCGCTGGTGCTCGAGCTCGAGGACGACAACGCGCGGCTGCGCAGGCGGCTGCGCGACCGGGACTGAGATGCCGGAGTTGTGCGGCGCTGCGCCGCGGTCACAATGGAGGGCATGATCAACCGCGAGCTCGCCGAGGCGCTGGCCGCGCGCGGGCTGGTCTGGGTGCCGGCGAGCGGCGACCGGTTCGTGGTGCCCGACCGGGACCTCGACGACGAGGTCTTCGTGGTCAGCGGCATGTCGATCGAGGTGTCCGACCTGCCCACCGGTGCGGAGATGCGGTTCAACGGGACCGTGGAGTGGGCGCTGGACAGCATCCAGCAGAGCGAGGTGGTCTGGCTGCCCCGCGAGGAGCAGATGCGCGAGGCGCTCGGTGAGCGCTTCCTGCGGCTCGAGTCGGTGACCGGTGGCTTCGCCGTCGTTCTCGCCCCCTCGAACGGCTCCGGCCGCGAGCAGCGGTGCGTCGACTTCGACGTCGAGCGGGCCTACGCGCGGGCGCTGCTGTCCGTGCTCTCGGCGCCGGGGTTCTGACCCGCGCGCTCGGCCTCCTCGACCCGCTGGCGCAGCCGGGCACGGATCTGGTCGGGTGTCAGGTGCGTCCGCGCGCGCTGGTTCCGGGCGATGATGGCCCCGGTGGCTGCGACGCCGGCCAGTCCGGCCAGTCCGAGTGTCTTCCACACCTTCACGTTCGAACCACCTTCCGGGAGGTCTCCCTCACCATGACCGACAGGTTCCACACCTCGCTGAGCCTCGACGTCGCCGTCGACCTGACCCGGACCGGTGACCTGTGGCTGTTCCGCGGCCGCTCCGCTGCCGACCACGCTATCCGGGCGGTCACCAACAGTCCGGTGAACCATGTCGGGATGGCGGTCGTGCTCGAGGACCTGCCCCCGCTGATGTGGCACGCCGAGCTCGGTCGCGGCCTGCTCGACGTCTGGACCGGGACGCACCACCGCGGCGTGCAGCTGCACGACCTGCGCGCGGCGGTCGATCAGTGGAGCGGCCGGTACGCCCAGCGCGCCTGGATGCGGCAGCTCGACGGGACCGTCTCGTCCGACATGGAGGCGGCGCTGCTGAACACCATCGCCCGGATGGACGGCACGCCGTTCCCCGCGACGGTGGCGCTGGCCGGACGGTGGGCCCGGGGACGGGTACGTCGACCCGCGCCGGTCGAGACGACGTACTGCGCCGAGGTGGTGGCCGCGACGTACCAGGCGATGGGCCTGCTCGGCCCGGAGCGGCCGACCAACTACTACGACCCGGGCAGCTTCTGGTCCGGCGACGAGCTGGAGCTGCTCGGCGGGGCCCGGCTCGGCGACGAGATCCGGGTCCTCACCGGCTGATCGAGCCTGTCGAGATCACTCAGGCGCGGGCCAGGATCTCGCCGTGCAGGACGCTGAACCAGCCGGCGTCCTGCTCGGCCCAGCGGCGCCAGCCGTCCGCGATCCCCGCCAGCTCCGCGGCCGTCGCGATCCCCCGGTCGACCGCCTGCCGGGCAACGTCCGAGTCGACGATCCGATCGGCCCACAGCCCACCCCACCAGGCCCGGTCGATCGGCGTCGAGTAGCACCAGGTGCTGGAGCCCGCGGTCACGTCCGGGAAGCCGGCCTGCTGCGCCCAGGACAACAGCCGCCGTCCGGCGTCCGGCTCGGCGTCGTTGGACCGGGCGACCTGGAGGTACACCTCGAGCCAGCGATCGAGCTCCGGCGACGCCGGGAACCAGGTGAACGCGCTGTAGTCGCTCTCGCGCGCCGCGACCAGCCCGCCGGGACGACAGACCCGCCGCATCTCGCGCAGCGCCTGCACCGGGTCGTCGACGTGCTGCAGCACCTGGTGGGCATGCACCACGTCGAACGCGTCGTCCGGCAGGTCGAGGGCCTGCACGTTCCCGACGGCGAAGTCGACGTTCGCGGTCCCGCGCCGCGCCGCCTCCCCCCGGGCCAGGTCGAGGGCCTCGTCGGTGCGCTCGAGAGCGGTGACCCGCCCGTCGGGGCCGACCAGCTCGGCCAGGTCCATGGTGATCGTCCCGGGACCGCAGCCGACGTCCAGCAGACGACTGCCCGGCTCGAGCAGCGGCAGCAGGTAGCCGGCCGAGTTCTCCGCCGTGCGCCACCGGTGCGAGCGCAGCACGGACTCGTGGTGCCCGTGGGTGTAGGCGTTCGTCATCCCGCCAGGCTGTCACGCGTCGCCGCCGGTCAGCAGACCCGCGCCCAGGCTCTGAGACCGGCCGCCGCTGCCCGCCTGTTGACGGGAAGCCGCCACCCGCCGGACGCGTCGGAGGCGGTCTCCGCAGCTAGCGTGAGACTCGTCCTGATCCGCGCACTTCACGGGGGTTTTCCATGCGCACACTGCTCGCCCGCTCAGTCGTCGTCCTCGCCTTCGCGGCTTCCCTCCTCGGCGTCGCGCCGGCCGCCCAGGCCAGTGGGTCGGCGTCCCTGTCGACGTACTGCAGCAGCTTCGTGCAGTCGTCCGACGGGCACACCGTCTCGGCGGTGTGCAACGGGCCGGGGAAGGAGTACTACTTCCAGGCCTACTTCTGCTCGACCAGCACCTGCCGCTGGCAGTCCAGCGCCTGGACCACCGACGGTAGGCGCGCGACGATCTCGAGCGGTGGCTACGTCGGCGGGATCGGGCGGACCATCTACTACCGCTGACGGCACCTCCTGGTCGAGGGAAATGTCAGCAACCTAGGCCTCGGTCCGACGGTTTCCGAGCAGAGTTTCGAGGGCGTGGAGAACCGGGCCATCCGGTCAGCTGTGGACGGGCCCGTCCACGACGTCCGTCTCGAAGAGCAGCTCGCGGCCGTCCTCGTCGTCCCACTGGTCGCCGACCTCCTCGAAGCCGAAGTGCGCGAGGACCGCGAGCGACGCCGCGTTGTCCGGGCTCACGGCGGCCCGGACCCGGCGTACGCCGCGCGGCGCGAGCCAGGCCAGGAAGTCGCCCACCATCGCGGTGGCGACACCGCGCCCGCGGAACGCCGGGTCGACGCGGTAGCCGATCTCGAGCACGCCGTCCTGCGGGCCCTCGTGGCAGCCGATCCGGCCGGCCAGCCGCGGGCTGCCGGGACGGGAGTCGTCGAGCAGCGCGTGCAGGAGGTACGGCGCGCTCGCCGGGTCGGCGTCGAGCGCCTCGCAGCGGTAGCGCAGCACGCGCCGGTCCTCGTCCGGCCAGTCCAGCAGGGTGCCCTCGACGAGGACGGGGGAGCCTGCGGCCAGCGCCCGGATGCCGTCCGCGTCCAGGCCCACCAGCCTCATCGGACCGGCCGTTCGAAGAGCAGCTCCAGGCCGTCCTCGTCGTCCCACTGCTCGCCGACGTGCTCGAACCCGAACGGACGCAGGGTCGCCAGCGACGCCTCGTTGTCGGGGCTGATGCTGGCCCGTACGACGGTCACCCCGGGCGCCGCGGCCGCCCAGTCCAGGGCGGTCTGCAGCAGCGCACGGGCGTACCCCTGCCGCCGGTGCGCCGGGTCGACGCCGTAGGCCACCTCGACCATCCCGCGGCCGTCCGGTGGCCCGTGGAACCCGACCAGCCCGACCACGCGCCCGTCCGGTGTCAGGGCCGCCCGCGCGATCCAGTCGAGGGCGGCCGGGTCCTGTGCCGCCTGGGCCAGCCGGATCTCCCACAGCCAGGCGTGGTCGACGAGGTACGGCGTCGCCGTCAGCCCGGCCGACGCGGACGCGGTGGGGAGGTCGCCGGCGACCAGGGCGCGCATCGTCGCGACGGACAGCGGGACGAGGCGCAGGTCGTGCGTCGAGGGGCTCACGCCGCCGACCGTAGAGCACCGCGCACCCGTCCCGCACTGGACCCGTCCCGGCCGCGGTACCTCGTGACCGAGCCCGGGAGGGCTCCCGCTTCACGTCCTGACCCACCGTTTCGCACCCGGCCGGCCGGGCACCCTTCCGGACATGGACACCACCTCCGGCTCCGGCGTGCTCTTCGACGTGGACGGCACGCTGCTCGACACCAACTACCTGCACGTGCTCGCCTGGTGGCGGGCCTGCCGCGCCGCGGGCCACGACGACGTGACGATGGCGCAGCTGCACCGGGCGATCGGGATGGCCAGCGAGCTGCTCACCGAGCGGGTGCTCGGCGAGGTCGACGACCGGGCCGTCGAGGCGCACGGCGAACGGTTCGAGGAGCTGCGTCCGCTGGTGGTCGCCATGCCCGGCGCGGCCGACCTGGTCCGGGCCTGCGCCGAGCGCGGGCTGACCCCGGTGCTGGCCACCAGCGCCAAGCAGGACGACCTGGACTGGATGCTGCCGGCCATCGGCGCCGGCGACGCGGTGCGGGGCACCACGACCTCGGAGGACGTGGAGCAGTCGAAGCCGGCCCCCGACCTGCTGCGGGTCGCGCTGGACGCACACGGTCTGGACCCGGAACGGACGACCGTCGTCGGGGACACGGTGTGGGACGTCGAGTCGGCCCAGCGCGCCGGGATGCCGTGCATCGGGCTGACGTGCGGCGGGATCTCCGCGCAGGAGCTGCGGGAGGCGGGGGCGGTGGAGGTGTACGACGACCCGGCCGACCTGCTCGCGCACCTCGACGACTCGGTCGTCGTACGCCGCGCGCGGGACGCGTCCTAGCGGCCGGTGACCTGCAGCTCGGGGTTCTCGAACGTGGTCGGCTCGTGCAGCCTGTGCGCCCGGTCGAACGGCCAGACGACCGCGTAGACCTTGCCGACCACGTCGTTGGCGGGCACCGACCCGCCACCGGGCAGGTCCTGGTGGAAGCGGGAGTCCTCGCTGTTCGAGCGGTTGTCGCCCATCACCCACAGCCGGCCCTTCGGGACCCTGACGTCGAACCGGCGGTCCGAGGGCGAGGCGCCGCTCATGACGTACTTCTTCTCGTCGAGCGGCACCCCGTTGACGGTGATCCGGCCCTGCTTGTCGCAGCACATCACCCGGTCGCCGCCGACGCCGATCACCCGCTTCACGAGATGGCCGCCGGTGGGGTAGAGCCCCACCTCGGAGAGCGCCTTCTGCACCGGGGTCAGCCGGGGCACGCCCTCGGAGCCGAGCCAGCGGCCGCCCGGGTCGTCGAAGACGACCACGTCGCCGCGGTGCACGTCGCCGTTCCAGTAGGACATCTTCTGCACCAGGATCCGGTCGTCCTCGACGAACAGCGGGCGCATCGACCCGGAGGGGACGAAGAACATCTGCACGAAGAACGTCTTCACGATGGCGGACACGACCAGTGCCATCACGAGCAGCAGGATGGTCTCCGCCCACACCGGGAGGGACCGCCGCTTCCTGGTCGCGGCTACGCCGTCCCGGATCGTCATGTCACCGACTCTATGCGACGTCCGGGTGCGGCCGAGGGGGGATGCTCCGACTCGTGCGCACGTCTCCGCAAGCCCGCGCCTCCCCTCTCGTTGAGAAGCCAGTTCCTCCCCGGTGAGAGGTCAGTTGTGTCCGGCCACGGCCGGCCCGTCCGTCGTACGACGGTGAAGAACTGACCTCTCGAGGGGAAACAACTGCCTTCTCAACGCAAGCCAGGCAACGCAAGCCAGGCAACGCAAGCCAGGCAACGCAAGCCAGGCAACGCAAGCGGGGAGGGGGTCAGGCGGGGGACTCGGTCCGGTCGGCGGCCCAGGCGGTGTGGAAGCTGCCGTCGCGGTCGACGCGCTGGTAGGTGTGCGCCCCGAAGTTGTCGCGCAGCCCCTGGATCAGCGCGGCCGGCAGCCGGTCGCGGCGCAGGGCGTCGAAGTAGGCCAGCGAGGAGGAGAACGCGGGGGTGGGCACGCCGGCCTGCGCGGCAGCCGTCACCACGCGGCGCCAGGCGTCCACCCCGTTGGACACCGCCTCGGCGAAGTACGGCGCCACCAGCAGCGTGGTCGGGTCGCCCTGTCCGTCGTACGCCTCGGCGATCCGGTCGAGGAAACGGGCCCGGATGATGCAGCCGCCCCGCCAGATCGTGGCCATCGAGCCGAGGTCGACGTCCCAGCCGTACTCCTCGCTGCCGGCGCGCATCTGGTCGAAGCCCTGCGCGTAGGCCACCACCTTGGAGGCGTACAGCGCGGCGCGTACGTCGTCGACGAACTGCTCCCGGTCCGACGGCGTGAATCCCGTCGAGGCCGACCCGAAGGCCTTGCGCGCCGCGGCCCGCTGCTCGACGTGACCGGACAGGCTGCGGGCGAACGTCGCCTCGGCGATGCCGGTGACCGGGACGCCGAGGTCGAGCGCGCTCTGCACCGTCCACCGGCCGGTGCCCTTCTGCTCCGCGGCGTCGGCGACCACGTCGACGAACGGCCGGCCGGTCAGGGCGTCCTCGTGGGCGAGCACGTCGGCGGTGATCTCGATCAGGAACGACTCGAGGTCGCCCTCGTTCCAGTCCCGGAAGATGTCCGCGATCTCGGCCGGCGTCACGTCGAGCACGGAGCGCAGCAGGTCGAACGACTCGGCGATCAGCTGCATGTCGGCGTACTCGATGCCGTTGTGCACCATCTTCACGAAGTGCCCGGCGCCGTCCGGCCCGACGTGCGTGCAGCACGGGGTGCCGTCCACCTGCGCGGCGATCGACTCCAGGACCGGCCCGAGCGTGGCGTACGCCTCCTCGGAGCCGCCGACCATGATCGAGGGCCCGTTCAGCGCACCCTCCTCGCCGCCGGAGACGCCCATGCCCACGAAGTGCAGGCCCTTCTCGGCCAGCGCCTGCTCGCGCCGCCGGGTGTCCTGGAAGTGCGCGTTGCCGGCGTCCACCACGATGTCGCCCTCGTCGAGCAGCGGCACCAGCTCGTCGATCACCGCGTCGGTGCCCGCGCCGGCCTTGACCATCACGATGACCGCGCGCGGCCGTGCGATGGAGGCGACGAACTCCTCGAGCGTCTCCGAGCCCACGAACGTGCCCTCGTCGGCGTACTCCTCGACCAGGCTGGTCATCCGCGACGTCGTGCGGTTGTGCACCGCGATCGTGTGCCCGTGCCGCGCGATGTTGCGGGCCAGGTTGCGTCCCATCACGGCAAGGCCGGTCAGGCCGATGTCGGCGGTGGCGGTCCGGTCGTTCGAGGAGGTCATGTGGCCAGCCTTCCACCGCCGCACAAGCAGACCCGCGACGCCGCGGGAGGCTGCGCGCACCGGGTAGGTTCGGCGGTGCGCACGGGAGAGGAGCAGCGGGATGAGCAGGTACGACGACCAGGCCGATGACGCACGTCCGGCTCGCGCGGATGACCTCGCGGATGACCTCGCGGATGACTGAGCCGGCCCACGGTCCGTCCACCCGCACCGCGGAGCGACCGGTCCGGGAGCGGGTGCTGGACGCCACCGCGTCGATCACCGTCGACCAGGGCTGGTCGGCCGTCACGATGGGCAAGGTCGCGAGCCTCGCGGGGGTGAGCCGGCAGACCGTCTACAACGAGTACGGCGCGAAGCCGGCGCTCGGCCAGGAGATGGTGCTGCGCGAGCTGCGGAGGTTCCTCGCCGTCGTCGCGCACGAGCTCGACACGCACGACGACCTGGTCCAGGGGATCCGTGCCGCGGCGGAGCAGACCCTGCTGTCCGCGCAGGGCAACCCGCTGCTGAACCGGATGCTGGCCTCCGCGCACAGCCTCTCGGCCGGCGGCCCGGGCGCGGACAACGAGCTGCTGCCGTTCCTGACCACCGACGCCGGACCGCTGATCGGGGCGGCCAAGGACGTCATCGCCGCGCGCCTGGCCCGGTTCCCGGACCTGGGCCTGTCGCCGGCGGAGCTGGACGCCGCGATGGACGCGATCGTGAGGCTGGTGCTCAGCCACGTGATGCAGCCCGGCAACGACCCGTCCCGGACCGCGGACGACCTGGCCTGGATCGTCGGCCGGGTGCTCGGTCGGCGGGAGGTCGACGCCGGACCGGGCCGCGAGGTCTAGGCCCCGGCGCCCGGCTCGCCCATGTCGGGCATGCCCTCCACCTTCGCGGAGGGGTCCCCCGAGTCACCCTCGGAGTCGGGCTCCTCCTCCGGGGCGCGGGCCAGCGGGTTCTTCTCCGGCTGCAGGTCGTCGGGCAGCTGCTCGTCGCTGATCAGACCCACGTCCGGGGTCTCGGTGCCGGTGTCGGCGCTGGGGGCGGACTCGTTCGGCTCGTTCGATGACTCGCTCATGGCTCCGTCGTACCCACGCGCACCCCGGATGATGCCGGGACGTGACAGTGGCCCCGACCCGGAGGTCGAGGCCACTGCGTTGATCCACCCAATCTCGACCAGGAGGGAGCGGCCTCCCGGCCAAGTCAGTGAGGTGGTCGAGCCCGGAACACGTGATGGGCGTCGACGAGCTCGACCACCGGCTCGGGTCACATCTTCGGCATCATCACCGAGTCGATGAGGTACACCGTCGCGTTGGCGGTCTTGACGCCACCGCAGATCACGTTCGCACCGTTGACCTTGAGGTTGTCACCGGAGCCGGTCACCTTGACCGAGTCGCCCTCGACGGTCTTGAGCGACTTGCCGGCGATCTCGTCGGGGGTCATCTGGCCCGGGACGACGTGGTAGGTCAGCACCGTGGTCAGCGTCTTCGCCCCCTGCGGCGTGCCCAGCGTCTTCACGGTGGCCTTCGGGAGCTTCGCGAACGCGTCGTCGACCGGGGCGAAGACCGTGAAGTCGCCACCGTTGAGGGTGTCGACCAGGTTCACCTTCGGGTTCAGCTTGCCGGAGACGGCGGCGGTGAGCGTCTTGAGGAGCGGGTTGTTGCTCGCGGCGACGGCGACCGGGTCGGCCGCCATGCCCGCGACGGAGCCGGAGCCGTCCGGCACGGCCTTGGCGTAGTCGGCGCAGCCGGGGCCGACGAGGTCCGCGGCCGGGTCGGCGGCAGCGCTGCTGCTCTCCGGGGCGGCCGGGGTGCTCTTCATGGTGGAGCTGCTGCTGTCGCCGCTGGCGGAGGAGTCCGTGGAGTCGCTGCTCCCGCACGCTGCCGTCAGGGTGAGCGCGGACACGACCGCCGTTGCGGCTGCGATCTTCTTCATGGTGCGCATGAGATGTGCCTTTCGTTGTGACTCGGCTTGGGTGCCTTGCTCTGCAGGTGGTTCGCCCTCCGCGACGACCCGGATGGGTCGGTGTCGCAGATTCGCGGAGAAACCCAGGAGGTCGAGAAGCTCAGGAGACGGTCACGTTCACGCTGTGCCGGCCGGTCGACCCGTTGGGGGCGATCGGGGCGCGTGCGTCCGTCTGGGTGTAGCCGGTGGCGTCGGTCGCGCGGACCTCGAGCGTGTGGTTGCCGGGCTTCGCGTCCCACATCCACCTCCACTGGCGCCAGGTGTCGATGTTGTCCTGCTCGGCCAGCTCCGCCTCCGACCAGGCGCCGCCGTCCACGCGCACCTCGACGGAGGTGATGCCGCGGTCCTGGGACCAGGCCACCCCGGCGACCGGGACCTTGCCGGTCCTCACCTGCGCGAACGAGCGGGGTACGTCGATCCGCGAGGACGTCTTGATCGGGGCCTTCACGGAGTACCCACGGGTCGACCAGTACGCCTTGAAGTCGGCGAAGCGGGTCACCTCGAGGTCCACGAGCCACTTCGTCGCGGACACGTAGCCGTAGAGGCCGGGGACGACCATCCGGACCGGGAACCCGTGCTGCAGCGGGAGCGGCTGACCGTTCATGCCCACCGCGATGATCGCGTCCCGCATCGGGTCGTCGAGCGCCTGCAGCGGCGTACCGATCGTCATGTCGTCGGCGCTGGTCGACTTCACCGCGTCCGCACCCGCCTGGACGCCGGCCTCCTCGAGGAGGTCGCGGACCGGGACGCCGATCCAGGTGGCGTTGCCGATGTACTTGCCGCCGACCGGGTTGGACACGCAGGTCAGCGTGATCCGCTTCTCGATCATCCGGCGGGACAGCAGGTCCTCGTAGGTCAGCTCGACCTCCTTGTCCACCAGCCCGTGGACGCGCAGCGTGTAGCCGTCGATCGGCACGTCCGGGACCCGGAGCGCGGTGTCCACCCGGTAGAAGCTCTGGTTCGACGTGAGGTGCGGCGTGATGCCGGGGACGTCGAAGGTCGCACCGGCGGGCACCGGCGGGGCGGGCGTGCCCGGCGCCGGCAGCGCGATGTCGGCGCGCTGGGCAGCCGCCGCGGAGCCGCCGAACGCCTGCCGGACCACGCCGCCCGCGGTCGCGACCGCGCCGACGGCCACCGCTGCCTGCAGGAACTTGCGCCGGTCGAACGCCGCGGGCAGGTCGTCCCCGTGCACGTGCGCCGGGAGCAGGTCACGGACCAGGATGCGGGGCTTGCCGCCCTCGAGGGTCTCGACCTTCTCGACCGTGCCGGCGGGCGCTGCGGGCCCTTCGCCTTCCGTGGGTGCGTCTGCGGCTCGGCGACCCCGTGGGTCCGTCGAGCTCGCGGGGGTGCGGAGGGCCCGCAGCAGCAGGAGGAGCGCCGCCACCCCGACCAGCACCAGGGCCAGTGCAGGGAGCAGGCGCAGGAGGGGGCCGGCGGTGGCCGACCGGTCCGTGACGGCCGCCGCGGTCGCGACGACGCTCAGCACCAGGAACGCCCCCAGGGCGACCCGGGGCCGGCGTACGCCGAACGCCCCCGCCAGGATCGCGAGCACCGCGACCGTGGCGACGACGCCGCCGATCAGGACCGGCTTGTCGTTCTCGCCGAACCGTTCGATGGCGAGCTCCTTGAGCGGGCGCGGAGTCGCGTCGACAGCCCGGTTGCCGACCGCCAGGAGGGGTGAGGTGACCCCTCCGAGCAGCGCAGCCACGGCCTCGGACGCGGCGACCGCGGCCGCCCCGGCGAGCAGACCGGCCAGGCCGCCCGCGATCCAGCGGCGGCGGGGAGCGGGTGAGCGGTGCTCCGTGGTCGGCTGTGTGGAGGACATGTGGGGGGTTCGGCACCGGGGGACCGGCGGATGGGTCCGCCAGATGGGCGGGGGATGACGCGAAGCCGCCCGCAAGGTTCACTGGGAGAGGGAAACTGGGAGCACATCCGTCCAGGGAAGACGTGGTGACACGGGGAGGGGCCCGCATGCAACGACGCCGCGGACGCTTGCGCGCCTGGGCCGCGCTGGGTGCTGCCCTGACGCTCCCGCTGGCCGGGTGCGCGGAACGCACCGGTGCCCTGGAGACCACCGATGCCCGGCCGACGGTGGCGACGGGCGGTCCGTCGGCGGGGACGACAACCGGTGACCCGGGTGCGGCAGCCTCGTCCCCGGCCGGGACCGGCGAGACCAGCGACCCGTCCGCGAGCCAGTTCGCCGACCCGTCGGCGTACGCCGTGCCCGCGCCCGGCAGGCTGAAGTCGCTGCTGACCGCGGACGTGCTGGTCACCAGCAGCCGCCCGATCCCCGCCTCCGTCCGCTCCGCGGTGGCCGCCGTGCCCGGCGTGAGCGCCGCGATGCCGCTGTCGCTGGCCTCCCTGTCGTCCAACGGCCGGACGCTGTCCATCGCGGCCGTGGACCCGGGGGAGTTCCGCCGCTTCACCCCGGTGCAGTCCGCGCAGTCCGACGAGGTCTGGTCACGCGTGGCGGGTGGCGAGATCGCGGTGGACCCGGGGCTGCCCCGGCGGCTGGAGGAGCCGAAGGGCTACCTCCGCCTGGGGACGTCGTCCGACTCCCCCGACGTGCACATCGGGGCCTACGCGCCGCTGGTCAAGCAGATCTCCGCGGTCGTGAACTACAAGCGGGGCGAACAGCTCGGCATCCCGCGCGACAACGCGCTGCTGGTGTCGACCGGGAAGATGACGCCGTCCGCGGTGATGGGGAAGCTGAAGAAGGCCGCCGGGCCGACGGCGACGTTGCAGACGCTGGCCCTGGAGTTCAACGTCGACGTGCTGCAGACCGCCGTCCTGTCCGGCAGCTCGGTGAGCGACGCGGTCGGCACCTTTACCTACACGCCGCACGCCGACGGGACCGTCACGCCGGACAGCCGCTGGGTGAGCACCTACATCCGCACCGAGAGCGTGCCCCTGCTCGGCTCGGTCACCTGCAACAAGGGGATGGTCCCGCAGCTGCGCGCGGCGCTCACCGAGGTCGTGCAGCGCGGGCTCGCGGACAAGATCCACCCCAGCGAGTACGCCGGTTGCTACTACCCGCGCTTCATCGCCCGCGACCCGGCCAAGGGCCTGTCGCTGCACTCCTGGGGGATCGCGGTCGACCTGAACGTCCCGGGCAACCAGCGCGGCACGGTCGGCGCGATGGACCGGCAGGTGGTGGCGATCTTCAAGAAGTGGGGCTTCGCCTGGGGCGGGGACTGGAGCTACACCGACCCCATGCACTTCGAGATGGCCAAGGTCGTCCAGGTCCACTGAGGCCGGCGGCCCAGGGTGTCCGCTCGCGCGAGGTCAGACCTGGTTGTGGTGGTCCACGACCTGGCGGGCGACCTCGGCCAGCTTGATGTTCATCTCCTGCGAGGCGGTCCGCAGCATTCCGAACGCCTCCTCGTCGCTGATCTTGTGGAAGGCCATCATCAGCCCGATCGCCTTGCCGATCTCGCGGTTGCTGGCCAGCCCGCTGCGCAGCGTCTCGGCGGTCCGGCGCTCGTTGGCGGCGAGCAGGGCGACCGTCACGAAGGACGCCAGCACGATGCCCTGGTCGACCGAGGCGGAGTCGAGGCCGCCCGGGGTGTCCGAGAACAGGTTGAGCGCGCCGGACTTCTGGTTGCCCACGAGCAGCCGGAACCCGGCCATGCTGCGCACCGGGGTCCGGGCGAGCACCCGCTCGGTCAGCCGGGGCCACGGGGACCCGTCGGTGAGGTCGGCGTCGTGGTAGACCGAGGCGTCGACGATCGCGTCGAGGCAGGGTCCCTCTCCGAGCTCGCGCTCGAAGGTGTCCACCGTGCGGGCCACGTCGTCGCTGGCCGCCACGGTGAGGAAGCGGTCGTTGGCGCGCAGCATCAGGCTGGCGTGGTCGCACCCGTCGACAAGGTGCGGAGCCGCGTCGACCACGGCGTCGTACACCTCGTCGAAGTCGTTGCTGGCGTAGACGATCTGGGCGAGGGAGCGGAACACACCGGCCGTCGCGTCGTCGGCGGTGTACGGAGTCAGCTCTTCACTCATGGTTGTGGTCCTCCACCCCCGAGTTCTCACGTCCTGTCGCTCTCAAGACTCAGCGCCATTCTGGCACGCACGCGTCACCACGGACGGAGGAGTTCGCGGGCAGCGCTCGACAGTGCGAAAGGAATTCGCCGGGCGAGCCTACGCCGACCGGACGAAACGTCCCTCCCACCGATCGGGCAGGTCGCCCCTGGGCCGGTTACCGGACACCCCCACGGCATACTCGGACGAGCCCGCACCGGGCAGTCCCCTCGTCGGCGTCCCCCAGGAGTGCTCATGCGTTCGGTCCAGGTCGTCTCCCTCGACGGTCCCTCGGGTGTCGAGGTGGTCGAGGTCCCCGAGCCCGTCCGCGCGGAGGGGGAGGTCCTCGTGGAGGTGCACGCGCTCGGCGTGAGCTGGCCCGACCTGCTGCAGAGCCGGGGGCAGTACCAGATCAAGCCCGAGCTGCCGTTCCAGCTCGGCGTCGACTTCGCCGGCGTGGTCCGGGAGGCGCCGGACGGTTCCGGGTTCGCCGCCGGTGACCGGGTGGCCTGCTGCCTGCCGTACGGCGGCGGGGCGGACCTGGTCGCGGTGCACCCGGAGGCGGTGTTCCCGCTGCCCGACTCGGTGACCTTCGAGAAGGCCGCGGCCCTGCCGATGAACTACCTGACCGCGCAGTTCGCGCTGGAGACCCGGGCCCAGGTCCGTCCCGGCGAGACGGTCCTCGTGCACGGGGCCGCCGGCGGCGTCGGCACCGCGTGCCTGCAGGTCGCCCACGGGTACGGCGCCCGCACGATCGCCGTCGTGTCCACGCCGGAGAAGGCGGAGTTCGTCCGGGGCCTGGGCGCCGACGAGGCGGTGCTGGTCGACGGCTTCCTGCCCGCGGTCAAGGAGCTGACCGGCGGCGTCGGGGTCGACGTCGTGGTCGACGTGGTCGGGGGCGACCTGATGACCGACTCGCTGCGCTCGCTCGGCTCGCAGGGCCGGCTGCTGGTGGTCGGCTTCACCGGGGGCAGCATCCCGGAGGTCAAGGTCAACCGCCTGCTGCTGAACAACATCGACGTCCGGGGCGTCGGCTGGGGAGCCTTCGCGATGGTGCGTCCGGGCTTCATGCGCGGGCAGTGGGACGCGCTGCTGCCGATGATCGAGTCCGGGGTGGTGGACCCGCCGGTGGGGACGACGTACCCGGTGGAGCAGGTCTCCCAGGCGCTGGAGGACATGGACCAGCGCAGGGTGCTCGGCAAGACCGTCCTCACGCTGCGCTGAGCCTGCGCTGGGCCTGCGCCGGCGCTGGTTGAGCCTGTCGAAACCACCAGAGGTTCGGGACGGGGCACTACTCTGGCCGGCGTGACGATTCTCGACGACGCCCGCGCGGGCATGGACCCTGACACCCGGCCCCAGGACGACCTGTTCCGGCACGTGAACGGTCGCTGGCTGGACACCACCGACATCCCGGCCGACCGCTCCGCGTGGGGCGCGTTCGTGCTGCTCGCCGAGCAGTCCGAGGAACGCGTCCGCGCGATCATCGAGGGCCTCGCCGACGGCGACCACCAGGCCGGCTCGAACGCCCAGAAGATCGGTGACCTGTTCACCAGCTTCATGGACGAGGACCGCATCGAGGAGCTCGGCGCCGAGCCGGTCCGGGCGGACCTGGAGGCGGTCGCCGGCCTGGCCGACCTGGAGGCGCTGGCGGAGTTCGTCGGCGGCCTCGAGCGGCGCGGCGGCGGCGGCTTCTTCGGCGCCTACGTCAACACCGACGACCGCGACTCCGACCGCTACCTGGTCACGATCGTGCAGGGCGGCATCGGGCTCCCCGACGAGACCTACTACCGCGAGGAGAAGTTCGCCGACATCCGCTCGGCCTACCTCGCGCACGTCGAGAAGATGTTCACCCTGGCCGGGTGGGCCGAGCCGGCAGCCGCCGCGCAGCAGGTGCTCGACGTGGAGACCCGGCTGGCGGCGGGCCACTGGGAGCGCGCCGAGACCCGCGACGTGATCAAGGCCTACAACCTGACCACCTTCGACGGCCTGCACGAGCTCGCGCCGTCGCTGCCGTGGCGGACCTGGGCGACGGCCCTCGGCGCGGACGAGCAGACCCTGGCCGAGTCGATCGTCGCCCAGCCGTCGTACCTCCAGCACCTGTCCACCACGCTGGAGGAGGTGTCGCTCGAGGACTGGAAGGCCTGGCTGGCCATCCGGGTGGTCCGGGCGGCGTCGCCGTACCTGTCCAGCGCGTTCGTGGACGAGAACTTCGGGTTCTACGGCCGGACCCTGCAGGGCACCCCCGAGCTGCGGGCCCGGTGGAAGCGCGGCGTCGCGTTCGTCGAGGGCTCGATCGGCGAGGCCGTCGGCGAGGAGTACGTCGCCCGCCACTTCCCGCCGCGCGCCAAGGAGACCATGGTCGAGCTGGTCGCGAACCTGCTCGAGGCCTACCGCCGCAACATCGAGGCGCTCGACTGGATGACGGACGAGACCAAGCAGCGGGCCTACCGCAAGCTCGAGACGTTCCGCCCCAAGATCGGCTACCCCGACAAGTTCCGGGACTACTCCGCCCTGGAGGTCTCGGCCGACGACCTGCTCGGCAACGTGCGCGCGGTCGCTGCCTTCGAGACCGACCGGGAGCTGCACAAGATCGGTTCGCCGGTCGACCGCGACGAGTGGTTCATGCTGCCTCAGCACGTGAACGCCTACTACAACCCGGGCATGAACGAGATCTGCTTCCCGGCCGGCATCCTGCAGCCGCCGTTCTTCGACGCCGACGCGGAGCCCGCCGAGAACTACGGCGGCATCGGCGCGGTGATCGGCCACGAGATCGGTCACGGCTTCGACGACCAGGGCTCGCAGTACGACGAGCTCGGCAACATGGAGAACTGGTGGACCGCCGAGGACCGCTCGGCCTTCCAGGAGCGGGCCGACAAGCTGATCGCGCAGTACGACGGGTACGAGCCGCAGGACCTGCCCGGTGAGCATGTCAACGGTGCGCTGACCGTGGGCGAGAACATCGGCGACCTCGGCGGCATCACGATCGCGCTCAAGGCCTATCTGATCAGCCTCGAGGGCGAGGAGCCCCCGGTGGTCGAGGGGCTCACCGGCGAGCAGCGCGTGTTCATGAACTTCGCGCACGTGTGGCGGTCCAAGCGCCGCAAGGAGCAGCAGCTCCAGCTGCTCACCGTCGACCCGCACAGCCCCGCGGAGTTCCGCGCGAACATCGTGCGCAACCTCGACGAGTTCCACGAGGCGTTCTCCACCCGGCCCGGCGACGGCCTCTGGCTCGACCCCGAGGACCGCGTCCGCATCTGGTAGCCGGCTGAACGAACGACGCCCCTCCCGGCAGGACCGGGAGGGGCGTCTCGTCGTTCGGGGGTCAGTGCATCAGCGTGGGCGCGACGGCGGCGGCCTCGCCCGGGGCGGTCGCGGCCGGCTTCCGGCGCGGCAGCAGCAGCGCCGGGACCAGGCACAGCGCGACCAGGACCGTCGCGACGACGAACACGTTGCCGAACGCGTCGGCCATGTCGGCCAGCGCGGTCGGGACGATCGACGGGTCGGTCAGCGAGCGCAGGCCCTGGGGCGTCTCCAGCGCGGCGCGCAGCTGGCCCACGGCGGTGCTGGCGTTGAACCCGTTGGTCAGCAGCACCGAGAACAGCGCGGTGCCGATCGACGCGGCGACCTGCTGGGTGATGTTCATCAGCGTCGACCCGCGGGCGATCTCGTGGTCGGCCAGCGTCTGCAGCGCCGAGGTCATGATCGGCATCATCGTGCCGCCCATGCCGAGACCCATCACGAACAGCGCGCTGAGCAGGTAGGTGTAGGAGGTGTCCACACCGACCTGGGTGAACATCCCCATGCCCACCACGATGGTCACGATGCCCGCCAGCACGATCTTGCCGGGGCCGATCCGGTCGGTCATGATGCCGGCGACCGGCATGGTCAGCATCGCGCCGATCCCCTGGGGGGCGAGCAGCAGCCCGGCCTGCAGGGTGGTCTCGCCGCGCACCTGGAGGAAGTAGGACGGGAACAGCAGGCTCGCGCCGAAGAACGCGATCGCGAACAGGGACATCGCGATCACGGCGACGGTGAGGGCCCGGTTGCGGAACAGGTGCAGGTCCATCAGCGGGTGCTCCGGCGACCGGAACAGCGTGCGGAGCACGAAGCCGACCACGAGCGCGAGCCCGATGGCCGCCGTGACCAGCACCTTCGTGTCCCAGACGGTGCCGGCCTCGGGGATCGAGGAGACGCCGTACAGGAACAGCGCGAGCCCCGGGGAGAGCAGCAGCATGCCGACGAAGTCGAAGCTCTCCGAGGGCGTCGGGCTGTCGGCGGGCAGCACGACCGCGGCGTAGACGAGCGCGCCGATGCCGATCGGCAGGTTGATCAGGAAGATCCAGTGCCAGGAGGCGATGTCGATCAGCCAGCCGCCGAGGATCGGGCCGAAGATCGGGCCGAGCAGCATCGGGACACCGAGGACCGCCATCACCCGGCCGATCCGCTCGGGCCCGGCGGCCCGCGTCATGATCGTCATGCCGAGCGGCATCAGCATCCCGCCGCCGAGCCCCTGCAGCACCCGGAACGCGGTGAGCATCTCGATGCTGGTGGCCGTGGCGCACAGCACCGAGCCGGCCGCGAACAGGCCGACCGCGAGCATGTAGAGCCGCTTGGTGCCGAACCGGTCGGCCGCCCACCCGGTGAGCGGGATGACCGACGCGAGCGCCAGCGTGTAGCCGGTCATCGTCCACGCGGTCTGCGCGGGCGAGGCCTCGAACACGCGCTGGAAGGTCGGCTGCGCGACGCTCACCACCGTGATGTCGAGGATCGACATGATCGCGCCGAGGACCACGACGCCGGCGACGAGCAGGACGTCCTTGTCGAGCTTGTCGGAGGCCGAGCCCGGAGGCACGGAAGAGGGCTGGGGAGGGCTCTGAGCAGTCACCGACCAAGCCTACGGAGTTCCGGAACGCCCGCGCACGGTAATTACCCGGGCCGCCCGGTGACGCCGGTCACGACGCGAGCAGCGCCTCGATGGCCTCGATGACCCGGGGGTCGTCGGGTACGACGGACGGGGCGAACCGGGCGACGACCGAGCCGGACCCGTCGAGCAGGAACTTCTCGAAGTTCCAGGTGATGTCGCCGTCCTTGCCGGACTCGTCCGCGACCTGCACCAGCTCGTCGTACACCGGGTGCCGGTCCGCCCCGTTGACCTCGACCTTCTCGGTCATCGGGAAGCTCACGCCGTACGTCGCGGAGCAGAACTCCGCGATCTCCTCCGCGGAGCCGGGCTCCTGGCCGCCGAACTGGTTGCACGGCACCCCGACGACGGTGAAGCCGCGGTCCGCGTACTTCGCGTGCAGCGCCTCCAGGGCGGTGTACTGCGGGGTCAGCCCGCACTTCGAGGCCACGTTGACCACCAGCGCGGGGCCGCCACCGGTGATCTCGGCGAGCGTGGCGCTGGTGCCGTCGAGGCGGGCGATGGGGTGCTCGAGAAGGCTCATGCCGCCAGCCTAGGGACCACCCGCTGACCGGGTCGTCTGCGCCACCGCGGCCCAGAGGTCTACGACCCGCGGAGGGGGTCAGCCGAGGAAGGCGCAGAACTCGTTGCCGTCGGGGTCGGCCATCACGGTCCAGCCGATCTGGTCGTCCTGGGCCCGCAGCACGGTCGCGCCGACCGCCACCAGGGAGTCGACGTCGGCCGTGGTCACGTCGAGGTGGATCCGGTTCTTCACCGTCTTCGGCTCGGGCACCGGGATGAAGTCCAGCGAGTCGAACGGCGCGCCGGGGACCTGGTCGACGTAGGAGAAGCCCCGGTCGGTGTCCACGAGGCGCCCGCCGAGCACGTTGGCCCACCAGGCGGCGATCCGGTGGGCGTCCTGAGCGGAGTCACCGGTGTCCACGACGACCTCGAAGAGCCGCTGGGTGATCTCGCCCTCGCGGACGAACACGCAGAACTCCCCGCCCTCGGGGTCGGCCATCAGCGTCCAGCGGAAGCTGTCGGCGTCGAGCACGGTCGCGCCGAGCGCCTCGACCTCCGCGACGGAGCCGGCGTTCACGTCGAGGTGGATCCGGTGCTTCACGGACTTCGGCTCCGGCACCCGGTTGACCCAGAGGGTGTGCGCCTTCGTGGGACCGGTGAGGTAGACGTCGCCGTCGTCCTGGTGGTGCAGCTCGAGGTCGAGCACCCGGGACCAGAACCCGCCGAGCAGGGCCGGGTCGGTGGCGTCGAGGCAGAGGTCCTTGAAGGTCGCGATGGCCATGCGGGTCACCCTAGGCCGAGCGCGGTGAGAGCCATGCCGGTGAGCATCGCGGCCATCTCCGGCTCGGGCAGCATCGCGCTGTGCGGGGTGGAGTTCAGCAGTCCGAACGTCGCGTGCGCCATCGCCCGGGCCCGCCTCGGGGTGAGGTCGTCGTGCACCTCGCGCAGCCGGTCGGCCCAGAGCTCGACGTACCTGCGCTGCAGGTCGCGCACCCGCTCCCGCGCCTCGTCCGGCAGCGACGCCCAGTCCCGGTCCTGTACGACGATCAGCGGCTTGTGGTGCAGGGCGAAGTCGACGTGCCACGCGACCAGGGCGTGCAGGGCGTCGCCGGCGTCGCGCGCACCCGCGGACCGCTCGCGGCCGACCCGGAGCAGCTCCTCGCTGATCTCGACGAGCATCTCCGCGAGCATCGCGTCCTTGGACGGGAAGTGCTTGTAGAGCGCCGGGCCGGAGATGCCGCACGCAGCGCCGAGCTCGACGACCGAGACGCCGTGGAACCCGCGCTCGGCGAACAGGGTCGCGGCGGTGGCGAGGATCTGGTCGCGCCGGCTGGACATGGGCCCAGGGTAGCCGGTGTAGGTTAACGTTCGCTAACCTGCTTTGGTCAGGGTTGACCATCGGGTCGAAGGGAGTCTCCGTGGCGGAGGAGATGAAGGCACTCGTCGACGAGCTGCGCGAGCGGCTGTCCGTCGTGCGACAGGGCGGCTCGGAGTCCGCGCGCCGCAAGCACCTCGACCGCGGCAAGCTGCTCGCCCGCGACCGGGTCGACCGGCTGCTCGACCCCGGCAGCCCGTTCCTCGAGCTCAGCCCCCTCGCCGCGACCGGCATGTACGACGACGCCGTACCGTCGGCCGGGATCGTCACCGGCATCGGCCGGGTGTCCGGGCGCGAGTGCGTGGTCGTCGCCAACGACGCCACCGTCAAGGGCGGCACCTACTACCCGATGACGGTCAAGAAGCACCTGCGGGCGCAGGAGGTGGCCCGGGCGAACCGGCTGCCCTGCATCTACCTCGTCGACTCCGGCGGGGCGTTCCTGCCGATGCAGGACGACGTGTTCCCCGACAAGGAGCACTTCGGCCGGATCTTCTTCAACCAGGCGAACCTGTCCGCCCAGGGCATCCCCCAGGTCGCCGCGGTGATGGGGTCGTGCACCGCCGGCGGGGCCTACGTCCCGGCGATGTCCGACGAGTCGGTGATCGTCAAGGACCAGGGCACGATCTTCCTCGGCGGCCCGCCGCTGGTGAAGGCGGCGACCGGTGAGGTGGTCACCGCCGAGGACCTCGGCGGCGGCGACGTGCACGCCCGCAAGTCCGGGGTCGTGGACCACCTCGCGAACGACGACGTGCACGCGCTGGAGATCGTCCGCTCGATCGTCGGCACCTTCGAGCGCCGGCCGGCCCCGTCGCTCGAGCCGCAGGAGCCGGAGCCGCCCGCCGAGGACCCGCAGGGGCTCTACGACGTGGTGCCGACCGACTCGCGCACGCCCTACGACGTCCGCGAGGTGATCCGCCGGGTCGTCGACGGCTCCCGGTTCCACGAGTTCAAGGCGCTCTACGGGGAGACCCTGGTCTGCGGGTTCGCCCGCGTCTGGGGCTACCCCGTCGGCATCGTGGCGAACAACGGGATCCTGTTCTCGTCCTCCTCGCTCAAGGGCGCGCACTTCATCGAGCTGTGCAACCAGCGCGGCATCCCGCTGGTGTTCCTGCAGAACATCACCGGGTTCATGGTCGGCCGCGAGTACGAGAACGGCGGTATCGCCCGCGACGGTGCCAAGCTCGTCACGGCGGTCGCCTGCTCCGTCGTACCCAAGTTCACCGTGGTGATCGGCGGCTCGTTCGGCGCCGGCAACTACGGCATGTGCGGCCGCGCCTACGACCCCCGGTTCCTGTGGATGTGGCCCAACGCTCGGATCTCGGTGATGGGCGGCGAGCAGGCCGCCTCCGTGCTCGCGACCGTACGGCGCGACGGGCTCGAGGCGCGTGGCGAGGAGTGGTCGGCCGAGGACGAGGAGTCGTTCAAGAAGCCGCTCCGCGAACAGTACGAGCACCAGGGGTCGCCCTACTACTCCACGGCCCGGCTCTGGGACGACGGCGTCATCGACCCGGTCGACACCCGGCGGGTGCTCGGCATGGGCCTCGCCGCGGCCGCCAACGCCCCGATCCCCGAGCCGTCCTACGGCATCTTCCGGATGTGAGAGAGATGGTTTCGACAAGCCCGACCAGCCGCGAGGCGAGCCCGACCAGCCGCGAGGCAAGCCCGACCAGCCGCGAGGCGAGCCCGGCCAGCCGGCCGTTCTCCACCCTGCTGGTGGCCAACCGCGGCGAGATCGCGCTGCGGGTGATCCGGGCCGCGCGGGCGCGGGGGCTGCGCACGGTCGCGGTCTACTCCGACGCCGACCGCGAGGCGCCGCACGTGCGCGCCGCCGACGTCGCGGTCCGGATCGGTCCGACCCCGGCCTCCGAGTCCTACCTGAGCATCGAGGCGATCCTCGAGGCCGCGCGGGCGACCGGCGCGGACGCCGTACACCCCGGCTACGGCTTCCTCTCCGAGCGCGCCCCCTTCGCCCGCGCCGTCGTCGAGGCCGGGCTCGTCTTCGTCGGCCCGTCCGCCGACGTCATGGACCAGATGGGCCGCAAGGACGTCGCGCGCGGGGTCGCCGTCGCCGCCGGTGTCCCCGTGGTCCCCTCCGCCGAGCTGTCAGGCGGTGACGTCGCCGGGGCGACGTCGGCGCCTGACAAGTCGGTGGGGTTCCCGGTGCTGGTGAAGGCGGCGGCGGGCGGCGGCGGCAAGGGCATGCGGATCGTGCGCGAGGCCTCCGAGCTCGACGCGGCGCTGGCGGCCGCGAAGCGGGAGGCGCTGAGCGCGTTCGGCGACGACACGCTCCTGGTCGAGCGGTACGTCGAGCAGGGCCGGCACGTCGAGGTCCAGGTGCTCGCCGACGCTCATGGCAACGTCGTGCACCTCTTCGAGCGGGACTGCTCCGCGCAGCGCCGGCACCAGAAGGTGATCGAGGAGGCGCCCGCGCCGACCATCTCCGAGGAGGTGCGCCGCGTGCTGACCGAGTCGTCGGTCGCGCTCGCCCGGCAGGTCGGCTACGTCAACGCGGGCACCGTGGAGTTCCTGGTCAGCGGCGAGGAGGTGTTCTTCCTGGAGATGAACACCCGGCTGCAGGTCGAGCACCCGGTCACCGAGGCGGTCACCGGCCTCGACCTGGTGCAGCTGCAGCTCGCCGTCGCCGCGGGCGAGCCGCTGCCGTTCAGCCAGGACGAGGTCACCTGCACCGGGCACGCGTTCGAGGCCCGGGTCTACGCCGAGGACGCGTTCAACGGCTTCCTCCCGCAGGCCGGGGTCGCGGAGTCGGTGCGCTGGTCGCCCCGTGCGCGCGTCGACGCCGCGCTGGAGTCCGGGCAGACCGTGAGTACGTCGTACGACCCGATGCTCGGCAAGGTGATCGTGCACGGCCCGACCCGGGAGGCCGCCCGTCGCGCGCTGGTCACCGCGCTCGACGACACCGCGATCCTCGGACTGACCACGAACCTCGGGTTCCTGCGCGGTCTCGCGGACTCCGACGCGTTCCGCGACCACGAGGTCGACACCGCCTGGCTGGACCGCAACCCGGACGCGATCGCGCCGCACGGGGTGGAGACCGCCGCCGTGCTCGCGGCCTGGGCCCTCGGCACCACGCACGACTCGGACCTCTCCCACCCGTTCGGCGCCGCCGACGGCTGGCGGCTCGCGGGCCCCGCGGCCTCGGTGCCGGTCGAGCTGGTGGTCCCGGCGACCGGGTCCGGCAGGGGCGACGGCGGGATCCGGCTCTACACGGTCGACCCGGCCGGGTCGGTCACCTCGGGCGAACGATCCTGGTCGGTGCACCCGATCGCCGCCGAGCCGGGCGTGCTCCGGCTCGAGGTCGACGGCCGCGTGCACGAGGCCGCCGTCCGGATCCGCCCGCATCAGGTGGCGCTGTCCTACCTCGGCAACACCCACGAGTTCACCCGGCCGGACCCGTTCGGCCCGGACGCCTCGGCCGTGGCGTCCGACGGCACCGTCACCGCGCCGATGCCCGGCACGCTGCTCTCGGTCAGCGCGAGCGAGGGCCAGCCGGTCGAGGCGGGCGACGTGCTCGGTGTGATGGAGGCGATGAAGATGGAGCTGACCCTCAAGGCACCCGTCACCGGCACCGTCACCAAGGTCGGCGGCGCGGCGGGTGACCAGGTCGCGCTCGGTGCGACCCTGTTCGAGGTGTCGAGCGACGGGAGCGAGTCATGACCCCGACCGCGCTGCCGCAGGTGGTGCGCGACCCCGCACTGCCCGAGCGCGTCACGATCTACGAGGTCGGGCCGCGTGACGGCCTGCAGAACGAGCAGGCGCTGGTCCCCACGGCGACCAAGGCGGAGTTCGTCCGGCGGCTGCTGGCGGCCGGTCTGCCGGTCGTGGAGTCGACCAGCTTCGTGCACCCGAAGTGGGTCCCCCAGCTCGCCGACGCCGCCGACCTGGTCGACGTACTCGTCGCAGACCTCGGGGACACGGCGCGCGACCTGCCGGTGCTGGTCCCCAACGAGCGGGGCCTCGACCGGGCGCTGGAGAAGGGCCTGCGGCACGTCGCGATCTTCGGCTCCGCCACCGAGACGTTCGCGCAGCGCAACCTGAACCGCAGCCTCGACGAGCAGTTCGCGATGTTCGAGCCGACTGTGGCCCGGGCCCGGGAGCACGGGCTGGACGTGCGGGCCTACGTCTCGATGTGCTTCGGCGACCCGTGGGAGGGCCAGGTCCCGATGCAGCAGGTGGTCGAGGTCGGCCGCCGGCTGTTCGACCTCGGGGCGTCGCAGCTCTCGCTCGGCGACACGATCGGGGTCGGTACGGCGGCCCACGTGACCGCCTTGCTGGAGGCGTTCAACGACGCCGGCCTGCCCAACGAGTCGCTGGCGATGCACTTCCACGACACCTACGGCCAGGCGCTGTCCAACGCGGCGGCCGCCCTGCGCTGCGGCATCACCACGTTCGACGCGTCCGCCGGCGGACTGGGCGGATGTCCCTACGCCAAGAGCGCGACCGGGAACCTCGCCACCGAGGACCTGGTGTGGCTGCTCACCGGGCTCGGCATCGAGCACGGCGTCGACCTCGAGGCGCTCGTGCAGACCTCGACGTGGATGGCCGGGGAGCTCGGCCGGCCCAGCCCCAGCGCAGTGGTCCGGGCCCTGGCGCAGTAGTCCTGCAGGCCACCGATGACGCCCGCACGGCTTAAGGCAGACTCTCCCGCATGAGTCGTGTCGTCTACCTGCACGTCGGTGCGCCGAAGACGGGAACGACGTACCTCCAGGACCGGCTCGCGCTCAACAAGGCCGAGCTGTCCAAGCGAGGCGTCCACTACCCGCTCGCCCTGCACGCCAGCCAGTTCCGACCGGCCCTGGACCTGCTCGAGATGCCGTGGGGCGGCCTGCAGGTCGACGTCGAGGGCGAGTGGGACAGCCTGATGAGCCGGGTACGCCGGCACAGCGGGACCGTGATCGTCTCCCACGAGATCCTCGCCGCCGCCAGGACCACCCAGGTCAAGCGCGCGATGGCCGGGCTCGAGGGTGCCGAGGTGCACCTGGTCTACTCCGCGCGCGACCTGGCCCGGCAGATCCCCGCCGAGTGGCAGGAGGGCGTCAAGCACCAGCGCAAGGTCGGCTTCAACGGCTTCCTGCACCAGGTGCAGTCGGCGCGCCGCACCAAGCCGAACCAGTGGTTCTGGCGGGTGCAGAGCCTGCCCGACGTGCTCAGCCGGTGGAGCAAGGGCCTGCCTCCCGAGCACGTGCACCTGGTGACCGTGCCGCAGTCCGGCGCACCGCGTGACCTCCTGTGGCACCGCTACTGCCAGGCGTTCGGCATCGACCCGGCCTGGGCCCCGGAGGAGAGCGACCGGGAGAACGTGTCGATCGGCGCCGCGGAGACCACCCTGATCCGCAAGCTCAACCGACGGCTCACGAAGGCCGGCCTGCCCTCGGAGGAGTACCGCCG
Source organism: uncultured Actinomycetota bacterium (assembly GCA_963810035.1). Classification (GTDB taxonomy): domain Bacteria; phylum Actinomycetota; class Actinomycetes; order Propionibacteriales; family Nocardioidaceae; genus Nocardioides_B. The sequence continues at coordinate 115,697 of CAWEMA010000013.1, read as the reverse complement.
CCTGATCCGCGAGCTCGTCGTGCACCAGACCCTCGCACAGCGGCCGAACATGGCCAAGGTGACCCTGCCGCCGGCCGCGTTCCCGTGGGCCAACGAGGTCGCCGAGGAGTGGATCGAGTGGGTGGTCGGGTCCGGCATCGACGTCATCGGGGACGTCGAGGACCTCCGCCCGGTGCCGCTCGAGGAGGGCGCCGGCTGGGCCGACCCCGACCGTCCCCGGCGACCGCAGATGATCGACGCCGCCCTGGACGCGATGGTGGCGCTGGCGCTCGAGGCCGCCAAGCGCCCCGACCCGAACGAACAGATCACCGCCAAGATCGGCCGCGCCGCCCGCCGGCTGCGGCGCCAGTGAGCCCGTCGGGCCCGGTGCCGACCTATGAGCAGGCCGCCTGGTCCTGGACCGAGCACCTGCGGGCCGGCGGCAGCACGCCCTGGACCGGCTGGGTGGCCTCGGGCAACGGCGCCGGCGCGACGGTCCCCGCGGGGTGGGTGGTGCCCGCGGCCGCGCAGCTGGAGCTGGTGCGCCGTGTCGCGGCCCTGTGCTCGCCGGACGGCCCGCGTCCCACCGGGCTGGCCGACCTCGTGCTCGCACGGTCCGGCCCGGGCCGGGGGCTGGCCCAGCAGCCGCTGTCCTGGACGGGTCCGCGAGACGGGCACCGGTTCGGCGCGCCTGCGGTGGACCCCTCCGACGTACCCGTCGAGGAGCTGGTCCGGGTCGGCGTCGGCGCGCTGACCGAGCTGCTCCTGCGCGCGCCGGTCCGGCCCGCAGAGACCCCCGCGGTGCGGCGCCGGCGGTTCACCCGCACCCCGGCGTTCACCCTCGCCGGTGCGCCGGTCACCACGTCCGCCGTACGCCGCGCGCTGGCTGCCGCGGGCCACGTGGAGGGCGGCCGGTCACCCGAGGTGGTGCTGCTCGCGGAGCCGTTCGACCGAGCCCTGGCACAGGTCTGGTCGGCGCGCGTGCAGCGGGGCGCACCGGTCCGCTGGCCCGGCTTCGTGCGCCGCTGGTCCGGCCGTCCGGAGCTCCCGCCGTCCGCGGACCTGCCCGCGCTGGCCCGGTGGTGGGCCGAGCAGGTCGGGCCCGCACGGGTGCATGTCGTGGTGGCTCCGGAGGGACCCGAGGCCGCCACCCGGGTGACCGCGGGGCTGCTCGGCCTGGACCCCCGGCCCGGTCGCCGGCACCACCAGGCACCCGAGCCGCGCTGGAAGGACCTCTCGCCCGCCGCGGTCGACGTGCTGCGCCGGGTGAACGCCGTGCTGAACGTGCGTGCCCCGGAGGCGACCCGTGGCGCCGTCGTCCGCGCGCTGGTCGCGGAGCTCGCCGACGACCGGCCCGGGCACCCGCTCACCGTGCCCGATCCGTTCCGGACCTGGGCGCTCGACCGGGCCCGTGCCCAGGCGGAGGAGATCCGGTCCGGCGGCTACCCTGTGCACGGCGATCTGGACCGGATCGTCCCCCGGTTCGAGGGCCTCCCGAGCCGCCCGCGCGACACCGACGTGCTCCGGGTGGTGCTGGACGCCTGCCTCGGCCACCTGGGCACGGACGCGCACCCGAGGAGGGCAGACGAGCGATGAGCGAGCCGACCGGCCGTCGCGTCCTGGTGCACGTCGGCGCGCCGAAGACGGGCACGTCGTACCTCCAGGACGTGCTGTTCCTGAACCGGGACGCCCTGGAGGACCAGGGGATCCTCTACCCCGCGGACCGTTTCGACGAGCACTTCCTCGCCGCGCTCGACCTGATGGACCTGCCCTGGGGCGGCCTCGAGACGCAGGCCGTCGGCGCCTGGGACCGGCTCGCCGAGCGGGTGCGGTCCTGGACCGGGACGGTGGTCATCAGCCACGAGATCCTCGCGAACGCGACCCGGCAGCAGGTCCGCCGGGCCCTCGATTCATTCGGTGATGCCGAGGTGCACGTCCTGCTCTCCGCCCGCGACCTGGTCCGGCAGATCCCCGCCGAGTGGCAGGAGAACGTCAAGCACCGCCGGACCGTGGGCTACCGGTCCTACCTCGACAAGATCACCGACCCCGCACGATCCGACGTGCTCGCCTCCTGGTTCTGGGGCGTGCAGGAGGTGCCTGACATCCTGGACCGGTGGGGCGGCTCGCTTCCCCCCGAGCGGGTGCACCTGGTCACCGTCCCCAAGCCCGGCGCTCCGCGCGACCTGCTCTGGCAGCGGTTCACCACGGTGCTCGGGCTCGACGACACGCACCTGAGGCTCGAGACCGACCGTGCCAACCCCTCGATGGGCGTGCCGGAGACGGCCCTCGTGCGGCGGGTGAACCAGCGGGTCAACAGCGGGGTGCTCGCCAACGAGGACTACCGGCGGCTGGTCCGCGAGCTGCTCGCACATCGCACGCTCTCGCAGCGCTCGTCCTCCCCGCGGCTCGCCCTGCCCCCCGACGTACGCGCCTGGGCCGTCGACCTCTCCGAGTCCTGGATCGAGGAGCTGGCGCGGCGGCGGTACGACGTGGTCGGGTCGCTCGACGAGCTCCGCCCGGACGCCCTGCCAGACGGCGAGGCGACGTTCACCGACCCCGACCACCCGGACGAGGCCGACGTCGCGGACGCCGCCGTGGAGTCCATCGTGACGCTGCTCGACGAGGCGGCCCGCCTGCAGACGGAGGAGCAGCGGGTCAGCGCAGAGCTCGCCGCGGCGTACGCCGAGCTCGAGCGCTCCCGCGGGCTGTGGTTCCGGGCCAAGCGCCGGATGGTCCACGCCGCGGACGACCACCGGGTGGTGGCCGCCGGGCTGGCCGCCTACCGGCGGGTGCGGGGCAGCAGCTCGCGGTCGGCGTAACGGCCGATCTGCCAGGTGTAGAAGGCGTCCGCGCCTGCGCCGACCAGCCCGCCTACCACCGGGACCCGGCGGCCCACGGTGGTGGCGAGTCGCTTGCCGGCCACCTTGGTGAGCAGCTCGGAGGTGACCTCCGCCGCGATCAGCCGGTCGAGGTGCGGGTCGTGGGCCGGCGCGGTGGCGATGCTCATCGGCGTGCTCGGCAGCTTCTTCCTGCGCACCAGCGACTTCACCGAGTCCTCGCCGAGGATGCAGGCCAGGATCGCGTTGCGGACGCGCTGGTCCTCGAGGTCGTAGCCGCGCAGGTGCGCGATGCCGGCGACCTCCCGGCACTGGATCAGGGCGATCCCGGCGATGTTCGCGGGGATCGTCACGGCCGCGGTGACCAGGCCGCCCAGGTTGGTGGCGAAGCCCTGCACGCCGGCGAACCGCACGTGGTTCTCGATCACCTCGTGCACGGCACGGTCCACGTGGCCGCGCTGCTCGGTGAGCTGCTTGTCGGCTGCGTGCGCGGCCGGGGGCAGCGGTCCGACACCGACGATCGCGCGCCGAAGGGCCTCGTGCACGAAGCCCGAGCTCATCTCCGGAGCCAGCTTCGAGACGTGGGGAATCAGCCCCTTGCCCAACGTGCTGCCGATGCTCATCCGACCTCCAACTCGTCCGTGTGGTGCACCTCGAGCCTACCGAGGGCCTGCACACTCCCTGTCCCCTGATTGGATGGGGTCATGCCCACCGAGCCGCCCCAGACGGGCTGGTCGTTCCCCGACGTCGCGGACCTTCCCGTGGACGGAGCTGCCGACGACCTGGTCGGGATGGGGGCGGACCTCGAGCCGGGGACGCTGCTCGCGGCCTACCGGCAGGGCCTGTTCCCGATGCCGTCCGACGACGCGTCGCTGGGGATCCTGTGGTGGTCGCCGGTCGAACGGGGCGTGCTGCCGCTGGACGGGCTGCGGGTGTCGAGGTCGCTGCGGCAGTCGGCGCGCCGCATGGAGATCCGCGTCGACACGGCGTTCGAGGAGGTGATGCGCGCCTGCGCCGACCCGAACCGCGACGGTGCCTGGATCGACCAGGAGATCCTGGCTGCCTACAGCCGGATGCACGACCTGGGCTGGGCGCACTCGGTCGAGGCGTGGCAGGACGGCGAGCTGGTGGGCGGCCTGTACGGCGTCGCGGTCGACGGTCTCTTCGCGGGTGAGTCGATGTTCCACCGGGTGCGTGACGCGTCGAAGGTCGCGCTGGTCGGTCTCGTGGAGATGCTCCGCGACGAGTACGCGGACCGCCGGGTGCTCGACGTGCAGTGGCGCACCGAGCACCTCGCCTCGCTCGGCGTGGTCGCGGTGCCCCGTCCGTCGTACCTGCAGATGCTCGCCGCCGCGGGCGCCGTACCCCTCCCACGCCCCTTCCGTTGACCCGGGGCTCGTGCTGGGTTGACCCGGGGCTCGTGCTGGGTTGACCCGGGGCTCGGGTCAGACCACCTGCGGCGGCCCACCCGTCTCGCTGACCATCGGCCGGCCGGCGCCGGCCCAGTCGAGCATGCCGCCGTCGAGGTTCACGACGTCGTGGCCCTGCTGCTGGAGGTACGCCGTGGCCTGCGCGGAGCGGCCGCCGACCTTGCAGACGACGAGCGTCTGTCCCTCGGGTACGTCGGACAGCCGGGCGGGAATGTCGCGCAGCGGGATGTGCGTGGCGCCTTCGATGTGGCCGTGCTGCCACTCGACGGGCTCGCGCACGTCGAGCACGAACAGGCCGTCGGGCAGGGGGTCGGGGACGCCGTTGATCGCGACGGTGGGGATGCCGGAGGTCATGCCCCCACGCTAGTCACTTCAACAACTTCGACATCCGGCGGTCCGCGAGCGGCTTGCCGCCGGTCTGGCAGGTCGGGCAGTACTGCAGCGACGAGTCGGCGAAGGACACCTCGCGCACGATGTCGCCGCACACCGGGCACGGCAGCCCGGTGCGGCCGTGCACCGCGAGATGGCTCTTCTTCTCACCCTTGAGGTCGGCCGCCGCCAGGCCGCGGGACCGGGCGACCGCGTCACCGAGCACGGTGCGGACCGCGTCGTAGAGCGTCTGCAGGGCGTCGCCGGTGATCGAGGAGGCGGGCTTGAACGGCGACATCCGCGCCGCGTGCAGCAGCTCGTCGGAGTAGGCGTTGCCGATGCCGGCGATCGTGCCCTGGTGCCGCAGCACCCCTTTGACCTGCGCCCGCCCGGCGTCCTGCAGGATCCCGCCCAGCACCTCGATCGTGAACGAGTCGTCGAGCGGGTCCGGTCCGAGGCTGGCGATGCCGGGTACGTCGGAGGGGTCGCGGACGACGTACAGGGCCAGCCGCTTCTTGGTCCCGGCCTCGGTGATGTCGAGCCCGGAGCCGTCGTCGAGGTGCACCCGAGCGGCCATCGGCGACTTGTTGCTCGGCTTGGGCGGCAGCTGCGGCACCTCGTCGCGCCACCGGACCCAGCCGCCGCGCGCGAGGTGCATCACCAGGTGCAGCCCGGAGGCGCTGATGTCGATGAACTTGCCGTGCCGGGTCACGTCGTCGACGAAGCTGCCGTTGAGCGCGGACAGCGGTGGGTCGAACGTCTTGAGCGCGCTGAAGGCGGCGAGGTCGACGCGGGTGATGGCTCGCTCGGCCAGTCGGCCGCGCAGGTCGAGCGCTAGGCCTTCCACTTCGGGGAGCTCGGGCACCTCGCCAGTGTAGGAGGGACCGTCGACGCATCTGGTGCGTTTTCGTGGTCTGCGTCACACTGGATCCATGCTCCCGCTCACGCCCCTTCCGGCAACGGGTGAGGTCTTCCTCGACGCCCGCGGGTCCGGGCGCGCGCTGCGGGTCTCCTGGCACGGCGAGGTGGACCTCGTGGTGCTCTCCCTCTGGCACGGCGGCACCTGCACCGGCACGTTCCGGCTGCCCGTCGAGGACGTCCCCGACCTGATCGCCACGCTCCGTGAGGGGCTGGCCCGGTCGTACGACGTACATCGTGCACGCCTCGCCCGGGTCGACGGCGACCTCGCCGGCTGACGCGCCACCCGTCGCAGGAGCCCCGGCTCAATCCATCACGAGCCCCGGGTCAACCCGGCAGGAGGCCCGGGTCAACAGCGCGATAGGACTCGCTAGGGAAATCTAGGGTCTTCGCTAGAGATGTGGATACAGTCGCATCGTGGACCCGGTGAGGAACCCGTACGCGCCCGGCGCAGGCCAGCGGCCGCCCGAGCTGGCCGGCCGTGACCGCGAGCTCCAGCAGTTCGAGGTGACCCTCGAACGGGTGGCCGCGGGACGCCCCGAGCGCTCGATGGTGCTCTCCGGGCTGCGGGGCGTCGGCAAGACCGTGCTGCTCAACGCGCTGCGCGGGCAGGCCGTGAAGCGCGCGTGGGGGACCGGCAAGTTCGAGGCCCGCCCCGACCAGTCGCTGCGGCTGCCCCTGGCCCAGGCCATCCACGCGGCGGTCCGCGAGGTGGCGCACCGGCACCGCGACCCGGAGCGGGTCGACGCCGTCGCCGGGGTGCTCAAGTCGTTCGCGCTGCGCACCCCGCTGCCGGACCGCAAGGGCGTGCGCTGGCAGCCGCCGGTCGACGTACCCGCCACCAAGGGTCGCGCCGACTCCGGCGACCTCGAGCTCGACCTGATCGAGCTGTTCACCGACGTCGCGGACCTGGCCCGTGACCTCGGGGTGGGCATCGGTGTCTTCGTCGACGAGATGCAGGACATCTCCACCGAGGAGCTGGCCGCGCTCTGCGGCGCCTGTCACGAGATCAGCCAGCAGGGCGCGCCGCTCGTCGTGGTCGGCGCCGGCCTGCCGCATCTGCCGGTCGCGCTGGCCGCGAGCAAGTCCTACGCCGAGCGGCTGTTCCGGTACGTCGTGGTCGACCGGCTCCCGCGGGAGATGGCCGACCGGGCGCTGCTGGTGCCCGCCGGCACCGAGGACGTGGACTACGACCCCGCGGCGCTCGACGAGCTCTACGCGCTGACCGACGGCTACCCGTACTTCGTACAGGCCTACGGCAAGGTCACCTGGGACACCGCCCTGGCCAGCCCGATCCAGGTGTCCGACGTGCACGAGGCCGCTCCGGAGGCCGAGGGCGAGCTGGCCGTCGGGTTCTTCGGCGCTCGCTACGACCGGGCCACCCCGGCCGAGCGTGACTACATGCGGGCGATGGCCGACCTCGCGGTGCTCAACGACGACGGAGCGGTGACCACCGCCGACATCGCCAAGACGCTCGGCCGCAAGCCGCAGAGCCTCTCACCGGCTCGCGACGGCCTGATCAAGAAGGGCCTCGTCTACTCCAGCGAGCGGGGCACGGTCGCGTTCACGGTGCCGCACTTCGGGAAGTTCCTCCGCGCTCAACGGGGCTGAACGGCGCGCCCGACCACCTGCGTGCATCCGAGGTGGCCCGGGTGCCACGATGGGTGGCATGCAACGCGTGGAGGGCCGCCCTCAGGTGGTTGCGCACCGCGGTTCGAGCCACGACAACCCCGAGCACACGCTCGGTGCGTACGTCGCCGCGCTGGACCAGGGTGCCGAGGGGCTCGAGTGCGACGTCCGGCTCACGGCGGACGGCCATCTGGTCTGCGTGCACGACCGACGCGTCGACCGGGTCACCAACGGGCGCGGCGTCGTCTCGGCGATGGAGCTCGCGCAGCTCGACGAGCTGGACTTCGCGTCCTGGAAGAACCCCTGGCTCGAGCTCGACGACGAGGCCCCCGAGATCGACGAGCAGACCCGCCGGGTGCTCACGCTGCGGCGGCTGCTGCAGGCGGCGGCAGACTACGACCGCCCCGTCGACCTCGCCATCGAGACCAAGCACCCGACCCGCTACGCCGGGCTCGTCGAGCGCCGTCTGGTCGAGATGCTGGACTCGTTCGGCTGGGCGGGGGCCGGCTCGCCGGCCCGGATCATGAGCTTCTCGCCGGTGGCCCTGAGCCGGATCAAGAAGCTGGCACCGCAGCTCGAGGTGGTGCTCCTGATCGACCGGCAGTACTCCTGGCAGATGGCGCTCAGCATGCTCGGCCCGGGCTGGATCGCCGGGCCGGGCATCGACCTGCTGCGGGAGAACCCCAAGCTCGGCCGGCGGCTGCTCAAGCGCGAGCGGCGGATCCACGTCTGGACCGTGAACACGCCCGAGGACCTGGAGCTGTGCGCCCGGCTGGGCGTCGAGGCGGTGATCACCGACGACCCCGGGATGGCGCTGGCCTACTTCGCGCGGCCGTCCTCCTACCATCCGAAGCCGTGAGACGCACGCCACCGGGCGGGGCGTGTTTGGCTCGCGGGCGACCGGGCATCATCACCGCGAACAGATGAAGTCGACCGTTGTGAGGGGTAACCGTGGCGAGCAGCTCCGTGCGTGCGCCGATCACGATGCGTCTCCCGTTCCTGCCCTCGTCCGTCTCGGTGGCACGTCAGCGGCTGAAGAGCTGGATGCACGAGAACGGCGGGTCCGGTGAGGTGGTGGAAGACGCGCGCGTCGTGATCTCCGAGCTCGTCGGCAACTCCGTACGGCACGCCCAGCCGCTGCCCGACGGTCAGATCCTGGTCACCTGGACGCTCGAGCCGGAGGGCCTGCAGCTGTCGGTGACCGACGGCGGCAGCGGCACGCGGCCCCGCACGGTGCACGCCCCGTCCTCCGCGCTCGCCGGCCGCGGCATGGCGATCGTCGAGGTGCTCGCCCAGAAGTGGTGGTGCGAGCGCACCGGCTCCCGCTCCACCGTGCACGCCCTGCTCAACATCTGACGCTCCCCACCCGAGGGTTCCGGACCACGCTCAGTAGGCTCTCCTGCCATGGGTAAGAAGTCGCGCGTCAAGGCTCGTTCGGCCAACCAGCACGACGGCGCGTCCGCCGGTGAGGGCGCGTCCACGACCGCGCAGGTGGGACCCCGTCAACCGTGCCCGTGTGGCTCCGGGCGGCGCTACAAGGCCTGCCACGGCAGCGCGTCCGGCCCCGTCCCGACGTACGTCGCGCGCCCGTTCGAGGGCCTCCCGGGCGAGTGCGACCTGATCGCGATGCGCGAGATCGTCGCCGCCGCCACCGCCCCGCTGGCCCTCAAGGACGGCGTCGCCGACGGCCGCACCGTGCAGCTGTGCTCGCTGCTCCCGATGGCGGCTCCCGCGCTGTCGCGGGCGGACGGCTCGATCTGGCTCGGGCTGCAGGTGCAGCACGCGTTCGGTGACCCGAGCCGCGACCTGGCCGCCGTACTCCTCAAGGCGCTGGAGTCCGAGCCCGGCGAGGGGATCGTGGGCCTGACCGACGACCCGGGCGAGGGTCCGCGGCTGCAGGACCTGGTCACCGACGCGCCGCTCGAGGTGACCGTGCACGACGGCTTCGACTACTGGATCGCGGACGTCGACGACCCCAGCGGTACGGCGGCCGCGTCCCTGGAGTCGGCGAACTCCGCGGCCAACCCGAGCAGCCGGCTGTCGTCGGTGGAGGCGGCCTACTGGACCGACGTCGGCACCCGCGAGCACCTGCGCTGGGTGCTGCCGTACGACGAGGAGCCGCTGCTCGACGCCCTGGCGCGCCTGCACGTCGCCGGCAAGGACGTCGTCGCCGAAGGGTCCCGGTTCGTCGGGATGTTCCGCGCGCACGGGCGGCTGGTCCCGGTCTGGGACCTGCCGTCGGGCACCGGCGCGGCCGTGCTCGAGGACACCGTGCAGCAGCTCGGCCGGGACCTCGAGGCCGCCCTCGCGGACGGGTCCCCGCTCACCGGCGAGGAGCGTTCGGCGCGCAACGGGCTCGCGAACCGGCAGCTGACGATCCGCTGAGCCGGGGACGACGGGTCCGAGGCGTGGAGGCTCGGCCTAGACCGGCTGGGCAAAACCTGCGTGGGATGGGTCATATTCGCCCGGAAACGTTGATCAAAGCCTCAACGAGCCCGTAGGCTTATCAGTGCCCGGTCGTTGTTGTATCCCCCGTCAGCAACGGCCGGGTTTCCATTTAACTCGCCCCCTCCGCAACGGATCCGTGGCGATGTCGCGCGTTCGGCGACGGAATCCTGATTTGCCGAGTCGCGCAGACAAGCTCGAGCCCGAGGACCTGGTCCGCCTGCTCGAAGCCTCCTAGCGCGCGGACTGGGGGAGCGGGTCGCGGGCGATCGGGCAGGACATGCAGCGCGGGCCGCCACGCCCGGAGCCGAGCTCCGAGCCGGAGATCGCGACGACCTCGATGCCGGCCTCCTCGAGGCGGGAGTTCGTCTCGATGTTGCGCTCGTAGGCGACTGCCACCCGCGGCGAGATCGCCAGCGTGTTGTTGCCGTCGTCCCACTGCTCGCGCTCGGCGGTCACCGGGTCGAGGCCGGTGTCGATGTGGTGCAGGGAGTCGATGCTCATCGCCTTGGCGGCCGCCACCAGGAAGGGCTCGGCCTCGGCGACCTGCAGCACCAGGTCGGCGTCGGTGTCCCCGTTGCGGTCCTGCACGGTGACGGCGTACGCCGTGAGGCTGTCGGCGACGTTGGGGTACATCACGATCTTGTCGACGTCGACCATCGTGCACACGGTGTCCAGGTGCATGGTCGCGCGCTCCTGGGCGATCGGCACGGCCAGCACGGTGTGCGCGAGCCCGGCGCCGAACACCTGCCGGGCCAGCCGCTCGGCGCCCGCCGGCGTGGTGCGCTCGCCGACGCCCACGGCGATCACCCCGGGGGCGAGCAGGAGCACGTCGCCGCCCTCGACGTGCTCGCGCTGCCAGCCGTGGATGGTGCCGGTGCCGGCGAAGCGCGGGTGCTCGGTGTAGATCAGCTCGGTCAGCTGGGTCTCGCGCTCCCGGGCCGGCATCGCCAGCGAGGTGATGGCCACCCGGTCGCGCACCCACACGCTGGAGTCGCGGGTGAACAGCAGGTTGGGCAGCGGGTCGATCAGGAAGTCGTCGTGCGTGAGCAGGCTGGTGACCAGGCCGTGGCCGCCGCGCACCTCGTCGTTGCGCACCCCCGCGGTCAGGAACAGCGACAGCTGCTCGGGGCTCTGGTCGCGCAGCGCCGAGATGAGGTAGGTGCGGAGCGTGTCACCGAGGTGCAGGCTGGCCATCGCCCCGGCGATCGCGTGCTCGCGGGCGTCCGCGCTCTGCAGCGTCTCGGTCAGCAGGTCGGTGAGGTAGAGCACCTCCACGTCACGGTCCCGCAGCGCCTGCGCGAACGCGTCGTGCTCGTCCTGGGCCCGGCTCACCCAGGGGATGCCGTCGAACAGCAGCTTGTCGTTGTTGCGCGGGGTGAGCCGCTTCAGCTCGGGACCGGGCCGGTGCAGCATCACGGTCCGGAGCCGGCCCACCTCGCTGTCGGCCCCGTGGTTGTGCTGGTGCGGTGTGCCCTGGTTCGTCATACGGCGAAGCGTAGTGCCGAAGCGTCTCAGGCGGTGACGACCTCGACCAGGGTCACCACGGCCAGGATCAGACAGATCGCCGCGCCGATGTAGTGCAGCACCGAGAGCCGCATGTACCTCAGCAGCACCCGGCCGGCGATCACCGCGAGCCCGGAGACCGTCAGCAGCGCCGCCCACGCGCCGACGAAGACGTTGAGGTGGTCGTGGTACTTCGTCACGAAGCTGATCGTCAGCAGCTGGGACAGGTCGCCCCACTCGGCCGCGAACAGCACCAGGAACGACGCGACGGCGGCCTTGAAGAAGGACTTCGGCTCGGTGGCGGCGGCCTCGAACTCCTCCTCCTGCTCCTTCTCCGCAGCGTCCGCGCCCGGCGCCGTGCGGAACAGCAGGACCGCGCCGATCAGGAAGATCGCCATCGCCACGCTCTTGACCAGGGTGTCCGGCAGCAGCGTCGCGAGCGTGCCGGCGGTGACAGCGACGACGGTCTGCACGCCGAACGCCAGCCCCACGCCGATCCAGACCGCGAGCGGCTTGTAGCGGGTGGAGAGGACCAGCGCTGCGATGAAGGTCTTGTCCGGCAGCTCGACGATGAAGATCGCGCCGAACGTGATGGCGATGACAGCGAGGTCCATGAAGTCCTAAGGCTCGTCCGGGGCAGGGGCCCCCGGAGGGTCGTGCGCGAAGTGCCGGCTCGCCGCGACCGCGTCTGCGAGTACGTCCTTGACCGGGCGGCCGGTGTCGACCGCGGCCCGGGTCACGTCGTCGTACTCCGGCTGCACGTTGACGACCTGACCGGTGTGCAGGGCAAGTTTCACATGTACGACATGACCGTCGACGAGCACGGTGCGCATCCGGCGCTCCAGGGCCGACTTCGCGATCGCGATCTCGCGCAGCCCGATGGTGGAGGTCTGCCGGAACATCTCGGTGCGTACGGCGTCCGCGCGGTCGCCGGAGACCAGGGCGGTCAGCGTGTGCGCCGGGCGGCCCTTCTTCATCATGATCGGGGTCAGCCACGCGTCCGAGGCGCCCGCGTCCAGCAGGGCCGCGATGACGTTCGGCCACAGCCGGGGGTCGAGGTCGTCGACGTTCGTCTCGAGCAGCAGCGGCGCGGCCCGGCCGTGGTCGGTCGAGGGCTCGCCCACGAACAGCCGCAGCACGTTCGCGTGCGTGCCAGGGTCCCGGCCGCCCGCGCCGACGCCGACGGTCTGCACCGCCATGGCCGGCTGGGCGCCGTACGCGGTGGCGCTCGCCGTCAGCAGCGCGGCCCCGGTCGGGGTGCACAGCTCCCGGGAGCCCGGCCCGGCGTACGACGGGACCCCGCGCAGCAGCTCGGCGACGGCCGGAGGCGGCACCGGCATCTCGCCGTGCGCGCCGTGCACCCGCCCGGAGCCGACCGCCACGGCGGAGACGACCAGCTCGTCGAGACCGAGGTGCTCGAGCCCGGCGCACACCCCGACGACGTCGGCGATCGCGTCGAGGGCCCCGACCTCGTGGAAGTGCACCTCGTCGGCGGAGGTGCCGTGCACCGCGGCCTCGGCGACCGCGAGGCGCTCGAAGGCGGCGTGCGCCCGGGTGCGTACGGCGTCCGGCAGCCCGGCCTGCGCGAGCAGCGCCGCGACGTCGCGCCAGGTGCGGTGGGTGCTGCTGTCCGCGACCTCGACGTGCAGACGGGTCGCCGCGAACCCGTTGCGGGTCACCTTCTCCGGGCGCAGCGCGACGTGCTCGGGGGCGACCGCGTCGACCGCCGCGGCGATGACCTCGACCGGCACGCCGGCGCCGACCAGAGCGCCGAGCAGCATGTCGCCGCTGGCTCCCGAGGACGCGTCGACCCAGCCGATCACGGAGCGCCGTCCCGGTCCGACTGCGGTCCCGGGGGCACGTCGCGCGGGGCGACCGCAGACGAACCGGTCTGCGGGCGGGCGTTGCGGGCGACCCGGGCCGCGAAGACGCCGGCGCCGAACCCGTTGTCGATGTTGACGACCGTCACGCCCGGCGCGCAGGAGTTCAGCATCCCGAGCAGCGCGGCCAGCCCGCCGAACGAGGCGCCGTAGCCGACGCTGGTGGGCACCGCGACGAGCGGGACGCCGACGAGGCCGCCGACCACGCTGGGCAGCGCGCCCTCCATGCCGGCCACCACGACCAGGCAGTCGGCCCGCACCAGGTCGGCCCGCGCGGCGAGCACCCGGTGCAGCCCGGACACCCCGACATCGGTCACCACGCTCACCCCGGCGCCGTACACCCGGGCGGTGAGGGCGGCCTCCGCGGCAACGGGCGCGTCGGAGGTGCCGGCGGACACCACGGTGACCGTGCCGCGGGCCATCGGGAGCGGGCCCAGCGTCACGGCGCGCGCGACCGGGTCCACGACCGCGTCCGGGAGCGACTCGACGACCGCGTCGAGGGCCTCCTCGGTGAGCCGGGTGGCGAGCACCGCCCGGTCCGGGTGGGCGTCGTGCAGGGTGCGGAGGATCTCGACGAGCTGCTGCGGCGTCTTGCCGGCGCCGTAGACGACCTCGGGGTCGCCGGTGCGGGCGGCGCGGTCGGTGTCCAGCCGCGCGTAGCCCAGGTCGGCGATGCCCCCGATGATCTGTTCGGTGACGTCCTCGTCGGTCATGGGCGTGAATCTATCTGCCCGTAGGGTTGCCCCCGTGCCTGGAGTCCCGCCTGCCCGCTACGCCTACCTCGGCCCTGTAGGAACCTTCACCGAGCAAGCGCTGCGCTCCCTGCCCGCCGCGGCGAAGGCCGAGCTTCAGCCCTGCGCGACGGTGACCGTGGCGCTGGACGCGGTGCGCGGCGGCGAGGCCGACGGGGCCGTCGTACCCATCGAGAACTCCGTCGAGGGCTCGGTGCCCGTCACGCTCGACGAGCTGGCGACCGGTGAGCCGCTGATGATCACCCGCGAGATGACCGTGCCGATCGCGTTCAGCCTGCTGGCGCGACCCGGGGTGCGGCCCGAGCACGTACGGCGGGTGGCGACCCACCCGCACGCGGCCGCCCAGACCCGCCGGTGGTGCGCGCTGCACCTGCCGGACGCGGAGGTGGTGCACACGACGTCCACGGCGCACGCGGCGTTCATGCTCACCCAGCCCGACCCCGGCTGGGACGCCGCGATCTCCGCGCCGGTGGCCGCCGAGCACTACCGGCTGGCGACCCTGGCCACGGGCATCGGCGACAACCCGGACGCGCTGACCCGCTTCGTGCTGGTCTCCCGGCCCGGTTCGCCACCTCCGCCGACCGGCCGGGACAAGACGTCGATCGTCGCGTTCATGCGCGAGGACCATCCCGGCGCGCTGATGGAGATCCTCGAGCAGCTCACCATGCGGGGCGTGAACCTGACCCGCATCGAGTCCCGACCGACCGGTGCCGCGCTCGGCAACTACTGCTTCTCGATCGACTGCGAGGGGCACGTCGAGGACGCCCGGGTGGGCGAGGCGCTGATGGGCCTGCGCCGGGTCTGCGCGGACGTGCGCTTCCTCGGCTCCTACGAGCGGCACGACGGGATCGCCCCGGACATCCGGGTCGGGACGTCGGACCGCGAGTTCCTCGACGCGGCTGCCTGGCTCGCGCGGCTGCGGAACGGCTACTGAGCCGGCGCGACACCCGCCGCCGGACCGCTCAGCCTCGGTCCTGCGCCGCGCCCCGTGCCTTAGTCTCGGGGCGATGAACGAGTCCCTGCTCTCCGTCCTCGTCGTGCTGCTGCTCCTGGTGAGCGTGGCGGCTCTGGTGATCGGCGTGGTCGCGCTGCGTCGTACGACGCGCAACGCTCGCCGGCTCTCGCGACGCAACCCCGCGAACGTGCCCGCCGACGTCGAGGGCCTGCGGGGCGAGGTGCAGGCGCTGCGCGTCGAGGCCGCCGACGCCCTTCGGCACCTGGCGGTGGTGCGCTACGACGCGTTCGGCGACATGGGCGGGCACCTGTCCTGGTCGCTGGCACTGCTCGACGACAGCGGCAACGGCGTGGTGCTCACCTCCATCCACGGGCGCAGCGAGGCGCGCACCTACGCCAAGAACATCGCCGCCTGGTCCTGCGAGCAGGCGATGTCCCCCGAGGAGGAGGAAGCCGTCAAGTTCGCCAAGTCGGCCTGACCGGCTGACGGCGAGCGGCCCGATCCCTGGGCCCGCACCGGCCGGTGCCTTACCCTCTGTCCATGGACTCGGGGGAGAACAGCGGTGTCTCGGGCGACGACTTCTTCGGGGTCGTGCGCCGCAGGCACCCCGACATCGACATCGTGCTGCTGCCGCAGGAGCCCGCCGCCGACGAGCCGGAAGAACGGGTCGACCCGGGTGACCTGGTCGACGTACCAGCCCGCTTCGAGGCCGAGCTGACGGCTCTGTGGGCCGAGGTCGCCCGCGGAGTCACGCGCCCCGAGGTGACCTCCCGGTGGACGCCCGGCTCGGTGACCGGCTCGGTCGCCCGCGAGGCGCTGCTCGCCGCCGAGGGGGTCGACGGCGTCACCGCGACGCAGGCGCTCACCACCGCCGAGCGGGCTCTGGCAGCGGACGGTTGGCACGTGCTGGCCCCCGGGACGGGGATGCCGCGGGTGCTGGCGGGACGCGACGGCACGCCGGCGGACCCGGTCCGGCGCGAGCTCCAGGTCGTGTACGTCGCGGCGCAGGGGCGCTACGCGGTCACCTACCGGTGCGGCTCGTACGTCGTCGGCCCCGACGCGTCGCGTGCGCTGGTCGGTGCCGGGACCGATGCCGGATCGGGGGTGGGGGCATGAGCGACGGCTACGGCGTCACCCCCGGCTCCCTCACCACGACCGCCACCCAGTGGGACCGCGTCGAGGAGCTGATGGCCTCCTCGCAGGGCGAGCTGGCCGGGGCGAGCTCCGGCGGCTTCCCCCCGTCGGTGCAGGGGGCCGCGGCGACGTTCCTGTCGGCCTGGGCCGGCTACGCAGGGGAGAGCGGCACGATCGCGTCCGGCTTCGCCGAGGCGCTGCGCTCGACGCAGACGCTCTACGGCCAGGGCGACCAGATGAGCGAGGCCGAGCTGAACCGCCTCGACGGTCGGCTGGGGCCGGCCCGATGACCGTCACGATCCAGATCCCCGCCTCCGAGCCGACCATCCGCCGGCCGCAGGGGAGCCCCGGCGCGATCGACACCGTCGCGCAGACGCTGTACGCCGCGGCCGGCCGCTACGAGGAGTTCGACGACCTCGCCACCCTGGCCAGGACGGTCCCCGGCTGGTACGGCGACGCCTACGACGCCTACGCCGGAGCAGCCGGACGTGCCGCGGGCGAGCACGCCACGATGGCCGCGACCCTCACCCGGGTGGCGCACGTGTGCAGCGCGCACAGCGACACCCTGACCGACCTGCAGCGGGACTGCGACACGCTGCGCGACACCAAGGTCTGGCTCGACGGCTCGCGGGACGACCTGATCGCCGACGTCGACGCGGCCGGGAACGCCACCCCCGAGGAGGTCGCCGCGCTGCAGGACCGCGCCCACACCCTCCGCACGGAGTACCGCGCGCTGGTCCTGGACCACGACGCCCTGCAGCGCAAGGTCCGGGCCAACGAGGACCTGATGCGCACGGCGTTCGAGGGTGCCACCGTGCTGACGAAGATCCTCGCCCCCGGTGGCACCGCCGACCCGCTCGCCAGCGGGGCGATGGGCAGGCCGGGCGCACCGGGCACCGGGGCGACGGCCACCGAGGTCGCCGAGTGGTGGAGCACGCTGACCGCTGCCGAGAAGGAAGCAGTGATCGCCACCTACCCCGACGTCATCGGCAACGCCGACGGCCTTCCGGCGGACGCCCGCAACCAGGCCAACCGGATCTGCCTCGACGGCGACCTCGACACCCTGGAGTCGAAGGAGACCGACGGCACGATCTCCGGCATCGAGCAGAAGGTCCTGGACAACGCCCGGGCCGCGTCCCAGGGACTCGACCGGGCCGACACCTACGTCGACCCGACCACCGGCCTGGCCCCCGGCGGCCAGCTGTGGATGTACGACCCGGCCGCCTTCGACGGCGACGGCCGGATCGCCGTCGCGGTCGGCGACCTGGACACCGCCGACGACATCGCGGTCCGGGTGCCGGGCATCACCAACGACGGCCAGGACGCCCCGACACTCACCCAGGAGGCGATCAACGTCTACCAGTCGGCGGTCTACAACGGCGACGGCTCGACGGTGGCCTCGATGATGTGGCTGGGGTACGACGCCCCGGACGCGTTCTACGACGACGCCACGCTCACCGAGGGACGGGCCCAGGACGGCGGCGGCCGGTTCGCGGACTCGATCGACGGCCTGCGCGCCTCCCGCCCCTACGACACCGCCCACCTCACCGCCATCGGTCACAGCTACGGCTCGACCACGGTGGCGCACGCGGCGACCGACCACCACATCGACGTCGACGACATCGTGCTCGTGGGCAGCCCGGGCGCGGGCGGGGGCACCGACAACGCGGGCGACCTCGGCGTGGGGGCCGACCACGTCTGGGTGGGTCGCAACAGCGAGGACCTCGTCGCCGCGCTCGGCGACCACGGCTGGGTCAACCCCGGCAACGTCAGTGGCGTCGGCCTGGGCAACGACCCGTCCGAGGACGACTTCGGCGCGCACCGGTTCCAGGCGGAGGACGTCACCCGCAGCGGCTGGCACCGTGGCATCGGCCAGCACGGGAACTACTTCAGCCCCGACACGGAGTCGCTCTACAACATCGGACGGGTCGTGGACGGGCAGGGTGGGGACGTGAACATGGCCGAGCACACCTACGACCCCTGGTACGACGGTCCCCAGGACCCCGAGACCGACCGGCAGCCGACGTACGACCAGGACAGCCTCTCCGACACCGGACCGCGCCTGTGAGCACGCGCCGGTGGATGACCTGGGTCCTGGTCCTGCTGGTGGCCCTGCCGACGGCCGGCTGTGCGAACGAGCCGGAGCCGAAGGACTCGGCGGCGGCGCTGCGGTCGTCGCGCTCCCAGGTGATCGCCGCGGTCAAGAAGGTGGGTGCGCAGCTGTCCGCCGACGCCGCCACGTTCGGTGAGGCGACGGGACGG
The DNA here is from genome assembly GCA_963810035.1 of uncultured Actinomycetota bacterium. Taxonomy (GTDB): domain Bacteria; phylum Actinomycetota; class Actinomycetes; order Propionibacteriales; family Nocardioidaceae; genus Nocardioides_B. The sequence continues at coordinate 97,601 of CAWEMA010000013.1, read as the reverse complement.
TTCAGCGTCTGCGGCAGCGCGCCGACGACGTCGATGGAGTACGGCGGGGGCGGCAAGCTCACCGGCGACACGCGTCCGATCGCGGAGCGCATCGACGCGGCGGCCGCGACCCTGCAGGCGGACGGCTGGAAGGTGGTGGCGTCCTCGAAGACCTCGTCCGCGGCGAAGCGGCCCTACACCAACCTCGAGAAGGACGGCCTGCACCTCTCGCTGAACCCCGACGTGCTGCGCGGCAGCGACGCGATGACGTTCTCGATCGTGGGCGACTGCCTGCGGGTCACCAAGCAGCAGGTGGGCGAGTTCGGCCAGACCGACCGGATCACTCCGAACGGCTGACTCCTGCGAGCGGGTCAGGCGGGCTGCTCGACCGGTGCCAGCCGGTGCCCGCAGGGTCCGTCCGGGCGTACGTCGAGGCTGCGGCTCGCCGCGTCGAGGGCCACCGTCGCCAGCGTGCGGTGCCAGAGCACCGGGTCGGTGTCGGTGAGCGGGTGCCGGCAGACGCCCCCGTCCGGCAGGTGGTGGGTCATCGCGTCGACGACGTCCTGGGTGCTCCGGGGCATCTCCTGGGCGAACGTCTCGACGAGGTGGTCGCGGCGCAGCTCGGTGCTCACCCCGATCGTGCTCGCCAGACAGCCGTCCCGACCGGCCTCGGACACGAAGTGGTTGGTGCGCACGAGCACCCCGTCGGTCGGCTCGAGCAGCCCCGGACCGCCGGGGAACAGCTCGATCGAGACGGCGCCGCCGTCCGCGTCCACGACGGTCAGCGACGTGGACGCCGAGGTACGTGCGGCCGACGCGGTCCGCACCGCCTCGTCGGCGGAGGTGGCGTCGTCGAGGATCGCCCGGCTGAGCAGGTGCACGGGATGGCCGATCTCGTCCTCCGCCACCGCGGACGCGTCATGGGCGTGGTGCAGCATGTTGAGCATCACCGCGACCCCGCGGTCGTTGACGCCGATCTTGGCGAGCATCCCGAACTCGGTGACCGTCTGCACCACCCGTCCGTCGGGGTGCGGGATCGTCCAGGTGAACCAGCCCTCGGACATCGCGTCGTACCAGTCCCAGGTCTGTACCGCGACCGGCGGCCGTCCCGGCGGGAGGGAGACGACTGTGGAGCACTCGGTCTGCCCGGTCGGGTTCGCGGCGACCAGGATCTCGGTGCGCGCGTTGACCGAGGCGACCTCCTGCACGGTCAGCCCGGCCCCGGCGGCGATGCCGGCGATCTCGTCGGCGTGCACCGGAGCGACCCGCCGGATGGTGGCCCAGGCCCGCTCCGACCACAGGTCCACGTCGAACGGTCCGGCGGCGCGGGTCTCGAACAGCCGGCGGTAGCGCGCGACCGTGTCGGCGATCTCGCGCGCGAACCGGGTGCCGAGCTCGACCCCCCGCTCGTGGGGCGGGAGCACGGAGGAGGTGAAGGTGGTGGTCACGGCCTCACGGTAACCCGCGACGCCCGGGTCAGCGGGGGACGCGGACCAGCAGCTTGCCGTGCACGCACTCGGCGTTCAGCTCGCGGCCGGAGCCGATCGAGTCGCCGTCGAGCTGGCGCGGGGTGTCGCTGTGCGCCTTCACGCTGATCGTGCGACCGGTCATCCGGTTGATCAGGTCGTCGGTGCGCCTGCCCTTGCTCAGCACGCGTACGGCGAGCGGGATCCAGCTCAGGAACCGCGAGGGGTGCAGGATCACCACGTCCAGGACCCCGTCGTCGATCGCGGCGTCCGGCAGCAGCGGCATGCCGGCCTGGAGGTAGCCCACGTTGCCGATCACGACGGTCCGGGCACGGTGCCGGGTCCACTCGCCGCCGTCGATGGAGATCTCCAGCCGGACGGCCGGGAACATCAGGTTGCGCAGGGCGGAGACGACGTAGGCCAGCCAGCCGACCTTGGCCTTGATCTGCTCGTTCGCGCCCTCCATGATCGCAGCGTCGAACCCCATGCCGGCCATCACCATGTAGTGCTCGTCGTCGCCGATGCCGTCGCCGGAGACCTTGACCAGGTCGATCGCCCGGTCCTGCCCGTTCAGCGCCACGTCGACGGCGGCCTGCAGGTAGAGCGGGATGCCGAGGTTGCGGGCCAGCAGGTTGCCGGTGCCGGCCGGCACCACACCGACGGAGATGCCGGTCCCGGCGAGCTCGGCACAGACCGTGCGGACGGTGCCGTCCCCGCCGCAGACGATCACCAGCTCGGCACCCGCCACGGCGGCCTGCTCGGCCATCGAGCGGCCCGGGTCCTCGACCGTGGTGGTGAACCAGGCCGGCTTGTTCCAGCCGGCGTCCTCGGCGGCCCGGTCGACCATCGCCCGGAACGCGTCGACGTCCTCCACCTTGATCGGGTTGAGGATCACCGCGAGCTGCCGGGTCGTCGGCACCGGGGTGCTGAACGCCTCCTGCGGCCGTGACCGAGGCGCCGGGTGGTAGACGACCAGCCCGGCCAGCACCCAGAACCCGCCGACCGCGAGGCCGGCGACCACGTCGGACGGGTTGTGCACGCCGAGGAAGACCCGGTCCAGCGCGACCAGCAGCGCCAGCCCCACGGCCACGATCAGCAGCGCACGGCGCAGGCCGCGTCGACGTACCAGCAGCCAGGCGAGGACGATGACCACGCCGGCCCCCGCGGCGATCCCGGTCGCGTGCCCGGACGGGAACGAGAAGCTCGTCAGCGTCGTCACCGGGTCCGGCCAGACCGGGCGCTTGCGCTGCATCACCCCCTTGACGAGGTACGTCGTCAAGGACGCGCCGAGCATCACCCCGATCGTCCACACCGCGGCCCGTAGGTGCTTGCGCCACGCCAGCAGCGCCGCCGCGATCGCCGTGTAGACCGTCATCGGGACCGTCGCGAAGACCGCCTCGACGACGAGGAGGAAGTGCTGGGCCGCCGGGTGACGGTAGGTCCAGCTCTGCGGCCCGGAGCCGATCTCGTTGTCGAGGTGGTCGAGGTCGCGCACGTCGGCCTGGTAGAGGACGGTGAGGAGCACGACGACGAGGAGGCAGAGCGCAGCGCCCGCGAGCAGGCGGTAGCGGTTCCGGGTGGACAGCACGAGGCTCCTGGCGAGCTGGGTGGTGAACGGGGGTGGTCTGAGTATGACGGTGCCCCCTGGCGGCCCGGTGCATGCCCGGTGCGGCCCCGGACGTGCGTCACACGTCCCGTCCCGCAACCGCCCGGCTACAGTGGAACCGCCCCGTACGACGTCCCTCGCCCCTGTCTCTCGGAACCTCTCGGAGCTCCTCATGATGGCCTGGCTCGCCGCTGTGCTCAGTGGGCCCGTCCTGCTGCTCGGGGTCTCGCCGGCCGCGAACCATCCCGGTGACGAACGCTCCACGCCCCCCGCCGTCCGGCAGGCGCTGGCCGACCTGGACCTGCCCGCGGAGTCCCCGGGGACGCCGATGTTCAACAACCCGTTCGGCTCGACGGCGGACCAGTACGCCCTGATCCGGCACATCGACGCGAAGATCGACGGCGCCGACCGCGGTGCGACGGTCCGGCTGGCGGCGTACTCCTTCGCGATGCCGTCGACGGCGCAGAGCCTGCTGCGGGCACACCGTCGTGGCGTCAACGTGCAGGTCGTCGTCGACGACCACTCCGGCGCGTGGAAGTCCGTGCAGAACCTCCGGCGCCGGCTCGGCACCAACCCGGACCGGCACAGCTTCGTGCAGGTCTGCCAGCGGTCCTGCCGCGGCACGACCGGCAACCAGCACGCCAAGTTCGTGACGATCTCGCACACCGGTCGCTCGGACGACGTGGTGATGGTCGGGTCGATGAACTTCACCTCCTACGCCGCTGCCCGCCAGTGGCAGGACCTCTACACGGTCGCCGAGGACGCCGACCTCTACGGACAGTTCGTGCGGGTGTTCGCGCTGATGGCACGCGACCAGCCGCAGGAGCGGCTCCAGCTGCCGGCCGCAGGGGAGGGGTTCCTGGCCGACGTCACCCCATGGGCCGGTCCGGGCGCCGACCCGCTGCTCGGCCGGCTCGGCAAGGTCGCCTGCACGGGCGCCACCGGCGGGACCGGCATCAAGGGCCGCACGATGGTCCGGATCTCGATGCACGCGTGGAACGGCGAGCGGGGGCTGCGGCTGGCCCGCAAGGTGGCCGGGCTCGCCCGGCAGGGCTGCAACGTCCGGGTGCTGGCCGGCGTCGGCTTCGGCCCCCAGGTCACCAGGACCCTGAAGAGTGCCGGGGTCCGCTACCGCGACAGCGGCCGGTCGGGCCGGCACACGCACGAGAAGCTGATGTTCCTCTCCGGGCACTTCGGCGGCCGGACCGACGCGAGCTTCGTGTGGACCGGCTCGCACAACTGGTCGGACCGCTCGCTGCGCAACGACGAGGTGACCCTGCGGGTCGCGGGCGCTCGCCAGGTCGAGGCGTACCGGAAGAACTTCGCGCAGATCTGGAAGGTCGCCGGCGGCTCCGGCTGAGCGATCCCCCGAAACCGGGGTGAACCGCCTACGAAGCGGCGGATAGTCTGACCGGGTGATCGATCCCCGCCTGCTCCGCGACGCCCCGGACCGTGTTCGTGCTGCCCAGACCAAGCGGGGTCTGTCCGCCGACGTGGTCGACGCGGCACTCGCCGCCGACGAGCGCCGACGGTCCGCGATCGTCGAGTTCGAGCGGCTGCGCGCGGAGCAGAAGAGCCTCGGCAAGCAGATCCCGCAGGCGCAGGGGGACGAGAAGCAGGAGCTGCTCGCCCGCACCAAGACGCTGTCGGCCGAGGTGAAGAAGGCCGAGCTCGCCCAGACCGAGGCCGACGAGGCCTACCGCAGCTGCCTGATGGCGATCCCCAACCCGGCTGCCGACGAGGCGCCCGCCGGCGGCGAGGACGACTTCGTGGTGCTCGAGCACGTCGGCGAGCCGCGCGACTTCGCCGCGGAGGGCTTCGAGCCCCGCGACCACGTGGAGCTCGGCAAGCTGCTCGGCGCCATTGACATCGACCGCGGCGCCAAGGTCTCCGGGGCCCGGTTCTACTACCTCACCGGCATCGGCGCCGACCTGGAGCTCGCACTCGTCAACATGGCGATGGACCAGGCCCGGGGCGCCGGCTTCACCACGATGATCCCGCCCACCCTGGTGAAGCCCCGGGCCATGGAGGGCACCGGGTTCCTCGGCCAGGCCGCCGACGACGTCTACCGTGTCGAGGGCGAGGACATGTACCTCGTCGGCACCTCGGAGGTGCCGCTGGCGGCGTACCACTCCGACGAGATCCTGGACGGCAGGTCGTTGCCGCTGCGTTACGCCGCGTTCAGCCCGTGCTTCCGCAAGGAGGCAGGCTCCTACGGGAAGGACACCCGGGGGATCATCCGGGTGCACTGGTTCGACAAGGTGGAGATGTTCTCGTACACGACGCTCGAGGACTCCGAGGCCGAGCACCAGCGCCTGCTGGGCTGGGAGAAGGAGTGGCTCGACAAGCTGGAGCTGGCCTACCGGGTCATCGACACGGCGGCCGGGGACCTCGGCCTGTCCGCGAAGCGCAAGTTCGACTGCGAGGCGTGGATCCCGACCCAGGGCAAGTACCGCGAGCTCACCTCGACCTCGAACTGCACCGACTTCCAGGCCCGCCGGCTCGACATCCGCGGCCGGTTCGAGGACGGCGTGAAGCCGCTGGCCACGCTCAACGGCACGCTGGTCGCGATCCCGCGCACCATCGTGGCGATCCTGGAGACCCACCAGCAGGAGGACGGGTCGGTGCGCGTCCCCGAGGCGCTGCGGCCCTACCTGCAGGGGCGTGAGGTCCTGGAGCCCCGCGTTGGTTGACCTCGAGCGGCTCCATCACCCGGGGGACAGCGGAAGCACGTTCACCCCGAAGCTGGTCGCGCTCGACATCGACGGCACGCTGTTCACCAACGTCCCCTCGACCGGGGTGGTCGAGGAGACGATCAGCGCGCCGGTGGTCGAGGCGGTGCGCCGGGCGTACAGAGCGGGCGCGCACGTCGTGCTGGCCACCGGACGGTCGACCTTCGGCATCACCGAGGTCTGGGACCTGCTCGGCCTGCCGCTGGACGGCCACCGGACCGTGGCGATCGCGAGCAACGGGTCGGTGACCTTCCGCTACCCGCCGATCGAGGTGCGCTCGACGGTGACGTTCGACGCCAGCGAGATCGTCCGGATGCTGCTGGAGCACGTCCCCGACGCCGCGGTCGCGGTGGAGGAGGTCGGTGTCGGCTACCGGCTCAACCGGCACTTCCCGGCCGGCGAGATCACCGGCGAGATGACGCTGCAGAGCGTGGACGAGCTGGTCGCCGAGCCGGTCACCCGCGTGATCATCCGCGACCCGCACTCCTCCGAGGAGGAGTTCCTCGACCTCGCGGAGAAGCTCGGGCTGCACGGCACCAACTACTTCATCGGCTGGACCGCGTGGCTCGACATCGCGCCCGAGGGAGTCTCCAAGGCGTCCGCGCTGGCCGACCTGGCCGACGAGCTCGGCGTCCGCCGCGAGGACGTGCTCGCCATCGGCGACGGCCGCAACGACATCGAGATGCTGCGCTGGGCGGGTCGCGGGGTCGCCATGGGCCAGGCGCCGCTCGAGGTGCAGGAGTCGGCCGACGACGTGACCCGCACCGTGGCCGACGACGGCGTCGCGTTCGAGCTGTCCCGCTGGTTCTGAGGTGGACGCAGCGCTCGTCCGGCCGGCCGGGCCCGCCGACGTCCCGGCCGTCGCGGCCCTCCGCCGGGCCTGGACCGAGGAGAACGCCGGGGCACCGGTCGACGATGACGGCTTCGACGGCGCGTTCGCCGACTGGTTCGAGCGGGAGGCACACCAGCGGCTGACCTGGCTGGCGGAGATCGGCTCCCGGCCGGTGGGGATGCTCAACCTGCTGGTCTTCACCCGGATGCCCCGTCCGCGTTCCCGGAACGCGGCCCCGCACCCGGGTCGGTGGGGGTACGTCGCCAACGTCTACGTCGAGGCGGGATCCCGCGACGCGGGGGCGGGTCGTGCCCTGCTCGACGCGGCGGTGACCTACGCGGACGATCACGGGTTCGCCCGGCTGGTGCTCAGCCCCAGCGAGCGCTCGGTCCCGTTCTACGAGCGGGCCGGGTTCGCCCCCGCGACGTCGCTGATGCTGCGTCCCGGCAGACGCTGAGCGGTCGCCCGGCCGTCCCGCGCGGCGGAGGCTCCTGGGACAGCCGATAACCTGGCCTCGTGCCTGAGCCCGCGATCCGCCTGGTGGCGACGGACCTCGACGGCACCCTGCTGCACAGCGACGGCACCGTCACGGACCGCACCCGTGCGGCCCTCACCGCCGTCGAGGACCTGGGGGTGACCGTCGTGTTCGTGACCGGCCGGCCGGTCCGCTGGATGGACGACCTCTGGGAGCACGTCGGCGGGCACGGCCTCGCGGTCTGCTCCAACGGCGGCATCGTGTACGACGTCACCGCCCGGGCCGTGCGCACCGCCCGGGCGATCCCGGTCGACGTGGGGCTGCAGGTCGCCGGCCTGCTGCGCGAGGGCATCCCCGGCACGACGTTCGCCTGCGAGAAGACCGCGGGCTTCGGCAAGGAGCCGGAGTTCCTGCCCCGGGCCGACATCCCTGACGAGATGCAGATCGGGCCGCTCGAGAAGATCCTCGACGAGACCACCGTGAAGCTGCTCGCCCGGCACGAGGACATGCACCCCGAGAAGTTCTGGGCCGAGGCCGACCGGCTGGCCGGGCACCTGGTCACCACGACGTGGTCCTCGCTGGGGGCGCTCGTCGAGATCAGCGCCGCCGACGTCACCAAGGCGAGCACCCTCGCCCTGCTGTGCGAGGAGCTCGACGTCGCCGCCGAGGAGGTGGTCGCCTTCGGGGACATGCCCAACGACCTCGCGATGCTCGCCTGGGCCGGCACGTCCTACGCCATGGCCAACGCGCACCCGAGCGTGCTCGAGCTGGCCGCGCGGCGGGCCCCGTCGCACGAGGACGACGGCGTGGCCGCGGTCCTCGAGGAGCTGTTCGGGCTATAGCACCGGCGGCTGGTGCTCGCGTCGTACGACGCCGAACATCAGCACGGCCGCCAGGGTCGTGACGGCCAGCATCACCGCACCCATCGGTGCGGCGGTGCTGCTGCCGAAGGCGCCGACGACCGGCGCCACCACGGCGCCGACCCCGAACTGCACGCAGCCGAGCACCGCGGCCGCCGCACCCGCCGCCTCGCCGTGCCGGGTCAGCGCCAGCGCCGGGGTGTTCGGCATCGCCAGACCGGCGGTCGAGACGACCAGTGCGAGCGGGACGAGCACGGCGAGCAGCCCGCCGGCGCCGCTGAGGCCGACGACCAGCAGCGCCGCGGCGGCGGTCATGGACGCGACGATGGCGCCGCCGAGCACCTGGCGGACGGTGAACCGCCGCAGCAGCACCGGGTTGAGCTGGGAGGTGAGGGTCAGGCCGGCGGCGTTGAGCCCGAACACCAGCCCGAACGTGCGCGCGTCGAGACCGAAGCCGTCCTGCAGCACGAACGAGGCGCCGGACACGTAGGCGAACATCGCCGCCATCATCGAGCCGCCGATGAAGGTCAGCGCCACGAACACCCGGTCGCGCAGCAGCGTCCGGTACGACGACAAGGAGGCGCGCAGCGTGGCCGGACGCCGGCGCTCGACCGGCAGCGTCTCCCGGAGCCCGACCAGGGCCACCACCACGAGCAGCACCGCGGCCGCGGCGAGCACCACGAAGATGCCCCGCCAGGACGTGAAGCCCAGCACCAGGCCGCCCAGGCTCGGCGCGAGGATCGGCGCGAGGCCGATCACCAGCATCAGCCGGGACATGATCCGCGCGACCGCGACCCCGTCGAACAGGTCGCGCACGATCGCCATCGCGACGACCGAGATGGCAGCGCCGGAGAAGCCCTGCAGCACCCGCACCGCGGCGAGGACGCCGATGGTCGGGGCGAGGGCGCAGAGCATGGACGCCACCGCGTGCGTGCAGATGCCGACGACCAGCGGGCGCCGTCGGCCGAACGCGTCCGACAGCGGGCCGATCACGAGCTGGCCGACCGCGAGGCCGAGCAGCATGCCGGTCAGCGTCAGCTGCACCGACGAGTCGCTGGCGCGGAGGTCGTCGGCGATCCGGGGGAAGGCAGGAAGGTACATGTCGATCGTGAGCGGGCCGAGTGCGATCAGCGCGCCGAGCACCAGCACGAGCTGGGCGTAGCGACGCCCGGTCGGAGCCGTCTTCGTCGGGCGGGTGGACGCGACGGAACTCATGCCGCCCAGTGTGGACGGGCGCGCCCCCTTTCGTAAAAGCAGATTCCGCGCAAGACTCGGCTCCTGTCCGGATGTGATCCAGTTCACTCAGTCGTGGAGGTCGGTGGATGTCAGCACAGGACGCGGTCGGAGCCACACGAGAGGCCCTCACCACGCTCGCCGCGGCGGTGCTGCGGGTGCGCAGCGAGTACGGCGACACCCTCGGCGTACGCCGCCTCACCTCCGACGTGGACCGGCTCAACGAGTCGCTCGACCAGCTCGGCGACCCGCTGCCGGGGCACCGTCCGGGGGTCAGCCCCGACGAGCTGATCGAGATCCCGGACGACCCGTACGACGAGAGCATGTGGCAGGACGCGCAGTCCGAGACGCAGCACGCCCAGTGACCGGGCGCTGAGGGAGCAGGGGGAACCGCATGTCGCTCGGCGTTCGCAGTGCCGGCCGCGCACGCATCGAGGAGAGGACGCTGCGGCAGGACCGGTGGTGGCTCTACCCGACCGTCACGTTCGTGGTCTTCGCGGCGTTCGTGGTCTACGCGACGTGGCGGGCGTTCGCCGGCAGCGCCTACTACTCCGCGCCGTACCTCTCGCCGTTCTACTCGCCCTGCCTCACCACCAGCTGCGTCGAGGGCTCCTCCGACTTCGGCCAGCCGTTCAGCTGGTGGCAGCTGTCCCCGGCGCTGATCATCCTGATCTTCCCGCTCGGCTTCCGGATGAGCTGCTACTACTACCGCAAGGCCTACTACCGGTCCTTCTGGCTGAGCCCGCCGGCCTGCGGGGTCGCTGAGCCGCACGGGAAGTACTCCGGTGAGACCCGGCTGCCGCTGATCCTGAACAACATCCACCGGTACTTCTTCTACGCCGCGGTGCTGGTCGCCCTGGTGCTGAGCTACGACGCGGTGCTGGGCTTCCAGGACGAGAACGGCGACTGGGGCCACATGGGCCTGGGCACGCTGGTGCTGCTCGCCAACGTCGTGCTGATCTGGCTCTACACGCTCGGCTGCCACTCCTGCCGGCACGCGGTCGGCGGCCGGCTGCGGCACTTCTCCCGGCACCCGTTGCGCTACAAGGCGTGGACGCTGGTGTCCAGGCTCACCGCCCAGCACGCGCGCTACGCCTGGCTGTCCTTGTTCTCGGTGGCCATCGCCGACCTGTACGTCTACCTGCTGGCCACCGGCGCCATCACCGACCCGAGGTTCTTCTGAATGACCGACGACCGTCATCCCATGACCGGCAACCGGATGGATGCCGGGGCAGACAGCGGCTACGAGCGCCACGAGTACGACGTCGTGGTGATCGGCGCGGGCGGGGCCGGGCTACGGGCCGCGATCGCCGCGCACGACGCCGGGGCCAAGGTCGCGGTGGTGTGCAAGTCCCTGCTCGGCAAGGCGCACACGGTGATGGCCGAGGGTGGCATCGCCGCGTCGATGGGCAACGTCTACTCCGAGGACAGCTGGCAGGTGCACTTCCGCGACACCATGCGCGGCGGGAAGATGCTGAACAACTGGCGGATGGCGCAGCTGCACGCGCAGGAGGCCCCGGAGCGGGTGCTCGAGCTCGAGGAGTGGGGTGCGCTGTTCGACCGCACCCCCGAGGGCCTGATCTCGCAGCGTGACTTCGGCGGGCACCGTTACGCCCGGCTCGCGCACGTCGGCGACCGCACCGGCCTGGAGATGATCCGGACCCTGCAGCAGCGGGCCGTCGCGCTCGGCATCGACGTGTTCATGGAGTGCACGGTCACCGACATCCTCCTGGACCGCAGGGCCGGGGAGCCGCGCGTCGCCGGGGCGTTCGGCTACTGGCGCGAGACCGGCCGGTTCGTGGTCTTCGACTCCCCGTCCGTCGTACTCGCCACCGGCGGCATCGGGAAGTCCTACCAGGTCACCTCGAACTCCTGGGAGTACACCGGTGACGGGCACGCACTGGCGATGAAGGCCGGCGCCTCGCTGATCAACATGGAGTTCGTGCAGTTCCACCCGACCGGGATGGTCTGGCCGCCGTCGGTGAAGGGGATCCTGGTCACCGAGTCGGTGCGGGGCGACGGCGGGGTGCTGAAGAACTCCGAGGGCGAGCGGTTCATGTTCGACTACATCCCCGAGTTCTTCAAGGCGGAGACGGCCGACTCGATCGAGGAGGCCGAGGGCTGGTACACCGACAAGAAGAACCACCGCCGCCCGCCCGAGCTGCTGCCCCGCGACGAGGTCGCCCGCGCGATCAACTCCGAGATCAAGGCCGGCCGGGGGTCACCGCACGGCGGAGTCTTCCTGGACATCGCCTCGCGCCGCGATGCCGAGTTCATCCGCCGGCGGCTGCCCTCGATGTACCACCAGTTCAGGGAGCTCGCGGACGTCGACATCACCGCCGAGCCGATGGAGGTCGGGCCGACCTGCCACTACGTGATGGGCGGGGTCGAGGTGAACGCCGACACCGAGGAGAGCATCGTCACCGGCCTGTACGCCGCCGGGGAGGTCGCCGGCGGCATGCACGGCTCCAACCGGCTCGGCGGCAACTCGCTGTCCGACCTGCTGGTCTTCGGCCGCCGGGCGGGGCACAACGCGGCGTACTACGCCCACCGGCTCGGCGACGACCGCCCGCAGGTGGACCCCGACGCCGTACGTGCGGCGGCGGCACAGGCGCTGGCCCCGTTCGAGATCGAGAACGGCGGGGAGAACCCGTACACGATCCAGAAGGACCTGCAGGACGTCATGCAGCGCCTCGTCGGCATCATCCGCAAGGCCGACGAGCTTCGGGACTCACTGGCCGAGATCGCGAAGCTCAAGGAGCGCGCGACGAGGCTCGCGGTGGAGGGGCACCGGCAGTACAACCCCGGCTGGCACCTGGCGATCGACCTGACCAACATGCTCGTGGTCTCCGAGTGCATCGCCAAGGCGGCCCTGGAGCGCGAGGAGTCGCGGGGCGGGCACACCCGTGACGACTTCCCCGGCCCGGACGACGTCTGGGGCAAGGTCAACCTGGTGCTCACCCTCGCCGGGGGCGACTTCAAGGCGCCGGTGGATCTCAACCACCAGCCGCTGCCGGTGATGCCCGACGACCTGAAGTCCCTGTTCGAGGAGAGCTGAGGCCATGGGCTACGACCTGAAGATGCGCGTGTGGCGGGGCGACGCGGGCGGAGGTGACCTGGGGGACTACACGGTCCAGGTCGAGGAGGGCGAGGTCGTCCTCGACGCCATCCACCGGCTGCAGGCCACCCAGGCGGGCGACCTCGCGGTGCGCTGGAACTGCAAGGCCGGCAAGTGCGGCTCGTGCAGCGCCGAGGTCAACGGACGTCCCCGGCTGATGTGCATGACCCGGCTCTCGGACTTCGACGAGACCGAGACCATCACCGTCACCCCGTTGCGAACCTTCCCGGTGATCCGGGACCTGGTCACCGACGTGTCGTTCAACTACGAGAAGGCCAAGCAGGTCCCGGCCGCCCAGCTCACCCCGCGCGACGAGGACGGCAAGCGCCGGATGATGCAGCAGGACGTCGAGCGCGGGCAGGAGTTCCGCAAGTGCATCGAGTGCTTCCTGTGCCAGAACGTCTGCCACGTCGTACGCGACCACGAGGACAACAAGCAGGCCTTCGCCGGCCCGCGGTTCTTCCTCCGGTACGCCGAGCTCGACATGCACCCGCTCGACACCAACGACCGGCGCAAGCTCGCGCAGGACGCGGCGGGGCTCGGCATGTGCAACATCACCAAGTGCTGCACCGAGGTCTGCCCGGAGGGCATCCACATCACCGACAACGCGATCATCCCGATGAAGGAGCGTGTGGTCGACCGCAAGTACGACCCGCTCACCTGGCTCGGCTCGAAGATCCGGCGCCGGGACGCCCGCGACGAGGTCTGACCCGCCCTACCGTTGGTTGAGCCTGTCGAAACCAGGAGGTGCACCATGACCAAGCTGTCGCAGGACGAGATCGACCGGGCGTTGGCCGGCGACCTGTCCGCCTGGCAGCCAGGAGGGTGACGCGATCACCCGCGCGGTCCGGGCCCCCTCGTTCCTCGAGGGCATCACGCTCGTGCAGCGGGTGGCCGGGGCCGCCGAGGCGATGGACCACCATCCCGACATCGACATCCGCTACACGACGGTGACGTTCACGCTCTCCACGCACTCCGAGGGCGGTCTGACCGCGAAGGACCTCGAGCTCGCCGGGCAGATCGACCGTCTCGCCGCCGGCTGAGCGTGCACCACCCCGTCCCGTGGCCGGATAGTCCGTGACATTCCGCAGGTTCTGAGGCCCGGAAAACCTGCATTCCGTCACGGACTACCCGGAAAGCGGGTGGGTCAGCGTGGGTCAGAGGTACATGCCGCCGCGGTTGCCCTGCTCTTCGCCGGGGTGCGGCGCGCCCGGCTGACCGGGCTGGCCGGGCTGCCCGTCGTCGGGCATCATCCCGGGCGGAAGCGCCCGCCGCATCTGCTCGAGCTGGGCGCGGGCGGAGACCTGCTGGGCGTAGATCGCGGTCTGGATGCCGTGGAACAGGCCCTCGAGCCAGCCGACGAGCTGGGCCTGGGCGATCCGCAGCTCGGCCTCCGACGGGGTGTCGGAGCCGAACGGCAGCGACAGCCGCTCCAGCTCCTCGACGAGCTCGGGGGCCAGGCCCGACTCGAGCTCCTTGATGGAGGACGCGTAGATCCCGGCCAGCCGGGTCCGGCTCGCCTCGTCCAGCGGAGCCGACTTCACCTCTTCGAGCAGCTGGCGGATCATCCCGCCGATGCGCATCACCTTGGCGGGCTGCTCGACGAGCTCGGTGATGTTGCGCTCCCCGTCGCCGTCCTGCTCGACGTCGTCGTCGGGGTCGGCCGGTCCGCCGGCCGCGGTCATGCCGTCCGGGCCGATGACCATCACCCGCGGGTCGTCGGTGCCCGGTCCGTTGCCCGGTCCGTTGCCCGGTCCGCTCGTGGTGCCTTCGGAGTGGGAAGTCATGCCGCCCACCTTACGCAGTGAGCACGATCTTCCCGATGTGGTCGCTGGCCTCCATGATCCGGTGGCCCTCCGCGGCGTCCTCGAGGGGCAGGGTGGTGTGCACCAGCGTGCGGACCGAGCCGTCGGCGACGAGCGGCCACACGTGCTCGACGACCGAGGCGCAGATGGCCGCCTTCTCCTCGACCGGTCGTGCGCGCAGGGAGGTGGAGATGACCGCGCCGCGCTTGCGCATGAGTACGCCGAGGTCGAGCTCGGCCTTGGTGCCGCCCTGCAGGCCGATCACCACGAGGCGACCCTCGGTGGCAAGAGCGTCCACGTTGCGGGAGAGGTACTTGGCGCCCATGTTGTCCAGGATGACGTCGGCCCCGGCGCCGTCGGTGGCCTTCTTCACCTCCTCGACGAAGTCCTGCTCCTTGTAGTCGACGGTGACGTCGGCGCCGAGTGAGCGGCAGACGTCGAGCTTCTCCTGCGACCCGGCGGTGGTGATCACCCGCGCGCCCAGCGCGTGCGCGAGCTGGATGGCGAACGTGCCGATGCCGCCCGCGCCGCCGTGCACGAGGAGCGTCTCGCCCTGCTGCAGGCCGGCGATCATGAACACGTTCGACCAGACGGTGCAGGCCACCTCGGGAAGGGCCCCGGCGGTGACCAGGTCGACGCCGTCGGGCACCGGCATCACCTGTCCGGCCGGGACGAGCACCTTCTCGGCGTACCCGCCGCCGGCGAGCAGTGCGCACGCCTCGTCCCCGACCGACCAGCCCTCGACGTCCGGCCCGACTGCGCTGACCACCCCGGAGCACTCGAGGCCGAGCACGTCGGACGCGCCGGGCGGGGGCGGGTAGAAGCCCTGGCGCTGCAGGGTGTCGGCCCGGTTGACCGCGGTCGCGGCCAGGTCGAGGACCACCTGGCCGGGGCCCGGCTCGGGGTCGGGGAGGTCGGCGACGACGAGGGCCTCGGGGCCGCCCGGGTCCGGGGCGATGACAGCACGCATGGCCCCCACCCTAGAGCGGGAGGCCGGGCCTGGTGGGCCAGCGTCAGTCAGCGTCAGCCGGGGTCAGTCGGCGTCGACGAGCTCGCTGTCGTCGTCGGTGCCCAGGTCGACGTCCTCGAAGTCGTCGGGGCTGACGTCCTCGCCGCCCCACTTCTCGGCCAGCGCGGAGGCCTTGCCGGCGAGCTCCTCGAGATCCTCGGGATTGGCGCCGTGCCGGGCGGCGGCGTACCCGAGGAGGTACGTCGTGATCGGTGCGGCGGGTCGCTCCACGCCGTGGGCGGCGTCGCGGGCGAGGTCGAGGATCAGTCCCTCGTCCACCTCGACGTCGAGGTCCAGAACGTCGCAGAGCTCGTCAATCCAGTCGTGCAGGGTCACGCGTCCCAGCGTCGTACGCTGCCGCCGAACATGCAACACCGAAAGCCGAGGAACTACCCCAGGTCGATGAGCGCACCCCGCACCAGGTCCACGACCTCCTCGCCCGCGAGGCCCGCCTCGCGGGCGGCACGGACGAACTCCGTGGCCTGCTGCCGCAGCTCGGGCCCGGCCGGGGCGGGTGGGGCCTGCACGATGGTGCCGACCCGCCGTCGGGTGGTGACCAGCCCGCCCGACTCGAGCTCGCGGTAGGCCCGCGCGATCGTGTTGGTGGCGACGCCGAGGTCGGCCGCGAGCGCCCGTACGACGGGCAGCTTCTCGCCGGGCCGCAGGGTCCCGGTGCGGATGTGCCCGGCGATCTGGGTCCGCACCTGCTCGTACGGCGGGGTGGCCGCCTGCATGTCCAGGGTCACCGAGACCGTCATGCGGAGACGGCCGTCGTCGGCGGTGGGGCCGACCGGGTGGACGACAGCCGGGGGACCGGCACGAGCAGCGAGGCCAGGCCGGCCAGTGCGACCAGTGCCCCGAGCAGCATCGCGGCCCGGGTCAGGACCGTGGCCGCCCCGCCGGCCGCCCAGACGTTCGCAGCGGCACTGCCGCCGACGAACAGGTCGGCGCCGAGGGTGACCAGGGTGCCGGCGACGAGCACGCGCGCGGCCCGGGCGACCGAGGCCCGGCGCAGCAGCAGGTCGGTGTCGGGGTCGGCGGTGACCACGGCCGACCGGTGGGTGGCGGCGCGGGCGACCAGCAACGCCACCCCCACGCAGCACGCCAGGGCGGCCAGCTGGACGGTGCCGTAGTCCCAGCCCGGGAACGGCCCGGCGGTGCTGGACCGCCCGGGGGTCGCCCGGGTGAGCGACCGTCCGCTGGGGTCGGCCAGGACACCGAGGGCCACCGTCGCAGCGATCTGCCCGAGCACCACGACGGCTGCCCAGCGCGGCCAACGACCCCCGAGCACGGAGACGAAGGAGCGGTCCTGCAGGCGTGCGGTGCGCGTTGCTCCCCGCTGCCGCGGCCAGGTCAGCTCGCCCACGAGCAGCACGACGAGAGCCGAGCCGGCGGCCACCAGCGGCAGGCAGGCGACCAGCCTCGCGGGGACGCCGAGCCGCAGCATGACCAGGGTGAGCGGGAGCAGGACGCAGACCACCAGCGCCACCGCACCGGCGAGGGCGGAGCTGACCACCGCGTGCCGTCGGGCGGCGGCGACCTCCGAGGGCAGCGTGCCGTCGGGGCGGGCCGAGAGTGCGAGCGCCACCGCGGTCACACTGCCGGCAACGAGCAGCAGCAGGAGCGGGACGAGCACGATGAGGCCGACGGCTGCCATGGGTACCCCCGTATCAATGACTGAATGACTTAGTACATTAGGTCATTGATCGAGGTCCCGCAAGTCCTCCCAGGTGTCCACGTCGCGGCCCTCGTCGCCGACGGTCGGCACCTCGACGAGCCGCAGGTCACCCACGAGCCGGCGGACGGGCAGCCCGTGCTGCTCCTCGGCGTCCACGGGCCGGGCCGCCGACAGCGCGGCGTGCCGGTAGACCGCCGCCAGCGTCTGGCGGCGCCCGGTCTCGTCGACCAGCACCGCCCCGTCCACGGCCGGGTCCGCCTCGACGGCCCAGGTCAGCCGGGCCACCGTCCCGGCGTTCACCTTCGGCATGTCCACGGCCAGCACGACGACCAGCTCCGGGGCGTCCAGGAACCGGTCCAGCCCCGCGAGCAGGGCTGCGGCGGGCCCCCCGGAGGCCGGGTCCTCGACGGTCCAGGTCACCGGTCGCGACGTGGGCACCTCGCGGCCGACGACCACCACCTCGCGCGCGGACAGGGTGGCGGCCAGCGCCCGCTCCAGCAGCGTCACGCCGTGCACCTCGATGGAGGCCTTGTCCGCGCCGCCCATCCGCACCGCGGTCCCGCCGGTGAGCACCACGGCCCCGAGGCGCAGCGGTTCTCCGGGTCGGCTCACCGGGCCAGTCTGGCAGGCTGACCCGGTGAGCTCTCTTCGTCTGGCCCTGGTGCAGCAGGCGTCCTCGCTCGAGGCCGCCGAGAACCGCGACGCGCTCACCGCGCTGGCCGGCCAGGTCGAGCCGGGCACCGGCCTGGTGCTCCTGCCCGAGGCGTTCATGCGTGACTTCGGCGCCCCGGGCTCGGACCTCGCCGCGGTGGCCGAGCCGATGGACGGGCCGTTCATCGACCGGCTGACCGCGTTCGCCGCCGAGCTCGACACCACCGTGGTCGCCGGCATGTTCGAGGTCAGCGACGACCCGGAGCGCCCCTACAACACGCTCGCCGTCGTGGACCGCGAGGGGCTGCGCGCGTCGTACCGGAAGATCCACCTCTACGACTCGTTCGGGTACAAGGAGTCCGACCGGCTGGTCGCCGGTCCGGTCGAGCCGGTCCTGGTGGACGTCGGCGGCTTCGGCGTGGGCCTGATGACCTGCTACGACCTGCGTTTCCCCGAGCTGGCCCGTGAGCTCGTACGCCGGGGCGCGGACCTGGTCGTCGTGCCGTCGGCCTGGGTCGCCGGGCCGGGCAAGGTCGAGCACTGGCGCACGCTGGTGCTGGCGCGGGCGATCGAGAACACGGCGTACGTCGCCGCCGTCGGCCAGCCCGGGCCCCGCTACACCGGTCACTCGCTGGTCGTCGCCCCGTCCGGCACGGTCGTCGCCGAGGTCGGGGACGGCGACCACGTGCTGGCCGCGACGATCGACCGCGAAGCCCTCGACGAGGCCCGGGCGACCAACCCCTCGCTGGCCAACCGGCGGTTCTAGGCCACCGGTCCGGGACCGTCGCGCGTTGCTATCCTGCCGTCGTCGGTACGGGTGCCGACGCCGATCCGGACAGGGGATACATGACCGTGGCGCGTGCTGACCAGAAGCCTGGTCGACGCCGCGCGGTCCCCGAGCCCCGCCAACGCCGGACCCGGCCGCACCCACCGCAGCAGCAGCCTGAACCGGTGGCGCCCGTCGTCCGGCCCAGCGGGCACGACCTCGAGACCCCGGAGCCGACCCCTCCGCCGAAGCCGGCTCGGGTGCGTCGCTGGCCGGCGCGTCTCGTGCGGGCGGCGTGGCTGCTCCTGGGCGTCGCCGGGACGGCCGCCGTGGTGCTCCCGTGGACACCGGTCGAGGCCCCGGACTGGATGCCGCTGGCCGGGGCGGCGACCGTCACCACCACGTTCGCCTTCGCGCTCGCGGTCCGCACCGGCGGCCGCCCGCTGATCGTCGGCGGCCTCGCCCTGCTGCTGTCGGTCGCCGCGGTCCTCACCTCGCTGCCGGTCCTGCTGGCGGCGGCTGCGGTGAGTACGGCGACCGTCGGCGCCGTACTCGGGGTGATGGTCACGACGCCCGCGGCCCGGGTCCCCACCGTCGCCCGCGAGTGCGTCGTCGCGGTGCTGGTGGCCGCGGTCGCCGCGTTCGCCGTCGACGCCTACGACCCGCAGGTGTCCCTGGAGCGGGCCGGCTACCTCGTGCTGGGACTGGCGCTGCTCGGGGCGCTCGCGCTCGCCTACCGGCTGGCCGCCGGCCTGCACGGCCTGGGCCGCCGCGGCGCGGTGATGCTGGTCAGCGGGATCGGGCTGCTCGCGGTCTCGCTCGCCTACACCGAGGCGCTCTCCCGTTGGGGCTCCCCGGAGCTCGTCGACTCGGTCGAGGGCGCCACCGGTGGCCTGCGGAACCTGATCAGCGCGGTGCCGCGGCCGACCGAGTTCCTGCTCGGCATCCCCGCTCTGGCCTGGGGTGTGTCCACCCGCGCCCGGCGGCGTCAGGGCTGGTGGGGCACCGGGTTCGGGGCCGCCGGCCTCGCGGTCGTCGCGACCAGCCTGCTCGACCACCGGGTGTCCCTGCTCGAGGCCGGCCTCGCCACGCTCTACTCGCTCGCCGGCGGTCTGCTCCTGGGCT
Organism: uncultured Actinomycetota bacterium; assembly: GCA_963810035.1. Taxonomy (GTDB): domain Bacteria; phylum Actinomycetota; class Actinomycetes; order Propionibacteriales; family Nocardioidaceae; genus Nocardioides_B. Next base: position 78,266 of record CAWEMA010000013.1, on the reverse strand, counting down.
ACCTGGTGATCCGGGCGGACAGCTTCCTCTCCGGTGCCCGTGGACGTCGTGCCCGCCGGGCCGAGGAGGCCTCCGCGCACCGGCCCGAGCCCGGCCGGTCCCACCCGCTGCTCTGAGCGCAGCACCCCCGCGCCGGTGTAGGTTCGCCGCCATGGCTCGTGAACCCAAGACCGCGGACGTCGTCGCCGAGATGGTCGCCAACGTCCTGAAGGTGACCGTCGCGGCAGGCGACCGGGTCGCCGTCGGAGACACCGTCGTCCTCTTGGAGTCGATGAAGATGGAGATCCCCGTGCTCGCCGAGAGCGGTGGCACGGTCGCGGCCGTCAAGGTCGGCGAGGGGGACGTCGTGCAAGAGGGTGACGTGCTGGTCACCATCGACCTCTGAACCCTCGTGAGCGACACCCGGGCAGCCTCGGGGCACGTGCCCGTCGACCGCTCGTAGACTGCACCACCGTGGGTCGTCCTCGGACGTCCACGAGGAGGGGTGCCGGAGCGGCCGATCGGAACCGCCTTGAAAGCGGTCGCTGGCAGAGATGTCAGCCGCGGGTTCGAATCCCGCCCCCTCTGCCAGAGCACCACCGGGTCCCGGCGTTCGGTTCACGTGCGAGCGGGAACTTCCTAGACTCGGTGGCCGCGACCCCCGGTGCCTCGTGCCGGGCCGACCCGGAGGTGCAGGTGACCAGCAAGCGGTGAGCCCCCACGACCAGAAGCTGGCCGACCGGCCCGGGGTGGACCTCGACGACCCCCGCCGGGTCTCGGCCGCGCGCCGTCTCGCCCCGGTGACCCACGGCAACGAGGTGCTGGACCGGCTCAGCGGCCTGGCGGCACGGCTGCTGCGGGCGGGCTCGGCGCAGGTGTCCCTGCTCACCGACGTGCAGGTCGTGGCGGGCGGTGTCGGGCTCGGCGCGACGGCCGCGGTCCACAGCCCACGGGAGCACTCGCTGTGCACGGTGACCGCGCGTTCGGCGGTCCCCCTCGTGGTGTCCGACGCGGCCTCCGACGAGCGCGTCCTGGGGCTCCCTCCGGTCGAGGCTGGGGCGGTCGGGTCCTACCTCGGGGTCCCGCTGGCCGACGCTGACGGGTTCGTCGTCGGCGCCTTCTGCGTCTACGACCGCGAGCCTCGGACCTGGTCGAGCGACGAGGTCACGGTGCTCGAGGAGCTGGCGCAGGCGACCGCCGCCGAGCTCGAGCGCGCCGCGACCGCGACCGAGCGCGACACCATGCGGCTGCAGCTCGGGCTGGCCATGGAGTCCGGCGGGATCGGCAGCTGGGAGTGGGACCTCTCCACCCGCGAGCTGTTCGGCAACCAGCAGCTGCTCGCGATGTTCGGGTTCCCGGCGGAGACCGATGCACCCCCGACCACCGAGAGCACCTTCGTGCAGCGCATCCACCCCGACGACCGTCAGCGCGTGACGGAGGCCCTGGAGCGGTCGATGTCGCGCGGCAGCGACTACGCCGCCGAGTACCGCGTCGTCCTCCCCGACGGCAGCCAGCGCTGGCTGGCCACGCGGGGCCGTCCGCTGTACGACGCCGACGGGTCCGCCGTACGCCTGGTGGGGGCCGCCTACGACACCACGGACCGGCACCTGCACGCGGAGAGCGTGCAGAACGAGGCCTCGTTGATGGCGCTGATCGCTCGTGCCAGCGACCTGCTGGCCAGCTCGCTCGAGGCGGAGGACGCCGTGCGCAGCTTCGCGCGGCTGGTCGTTCCGGCGCTCGCCGACTGGTCCGTGGTGAGCCTGGTGGGCGACGACGGCCGGCTGGCGGACGTGGACTGGTGGCACGACGACCCCACCAAGCGCGAGCAGACCGGTCGGTTCGCAGCGCACCGGCTCGAGGGTCGGCACGAGCCGGTCGGGTCACTGGCGGCGCTGAGCAGCGGCGAGCCGTATGTCGTGAACGAGGACGCCACCCGCGTGGCCCTCGACATGCTCAGGTCGCCGGCGGCGGTCGAGGCCGTGCTGGAGCTGGACCTGCAGGCCGTCGGGGTGTTCCCGCTGACGATCGAGGGGCGGGTGATCGGCCTGATCACGCTGGCCCGCGACAGCTCCCGCCCGCCGTTCTCCCCCGCGGAGGTAGCGGCCGCCGCCGACCTGAGCCGCCGGGCCGGCATCACCCTGGCCAACGCGCAGACGTTCGGACGCGAGCGGGAGATGTCCGAGCAGCTGCAGCGCAGCATGCTCACCGCGCCGGTCCAGCCCGACCAGGTCGAGGTGGTCGTCCGCTACATCCCGGCCGCCAAGGCGGCGCAGGTCGGCGGGGACTGGTACGACGCGTTCGCGCAGGAGGACGGCGCGACCGTGCTGGTGGTGGGCGACGTGGTCGGCCACGACTCGGTCGCGGCGGCCGTCATGGGGCAGCTGCGCAGCATCCTGCGCGGTATCGCGGTCGCCAACGGGACCGGGCCGGCCGAGCTGCTCAGCGACCTCGACCGGGTGCTGGTCACGCTGCAGATGCTCACCAACGCCACTGCCGTCGTCGCGCGCATCGAGCCGGACCCGGCTGCCAGGGGCATGGCGCTGACCTGGTCGAACGCCGGGCACCCGCCGCCGCTGATGGTCGACGCCGACGGGCGGACCCGGCTGCTCGACTCGCACGACGTGCTGCTCGGCGTCGTACCCGACGGTGAGCGGCAGGAGGAGACCGTCCGGCTGGCGCCCGGGGCGACCGTGCTGATGTACACCGACGGCCTGGTCGAGCGTCGCGGCGAGGACATCGACGTGGGCCTCGACCGGCTCGCCGAGACCGTCGCCGTGCTGCGGGACCTGTCCCTGGAGCAGCTGGTGGACCGGGTGCTCGCCACGATGCTGCTGGAGGAGCAGGACGACGACGTCGTCCTGCTCGCGGTGCGGCTGACCCCGTCGGGGGAGCGCTACTCCGAGCCGCCGAGCTCCAGCGAGACCGAGTCGTAGACCAGGTCGTTGAGGCGCTGGCGGTGCCGTTCGAGGTCGGCGACCAGGCGGTGCAGCTCGGTCCGCACGGACTCGACGTCGGGGGCCTCGAGCACCTCGGGGCCGAGCGCGGTCAGCCGACGCAGCAGGATGTCGCGCTCCCGGTGCAGGCTCTTCTCACGTGCGGCCAGCCAGGCGTCCTCGTCGCGGGGCACCTCGTGGGTCAGCGCGTCGCGGACTCCGGCCATCCGGTGTCGGACGAGCCAGCGCCAGACAGCGTGTCGTCGGGGGGTGTCGAGAGCCTGGCGGAGCCCGAGGATGGCGTGTTCCAATCCGGTCATGCGGCTACCTCCGGATGGACGGGGGGAATCCGAGTGTGACCCCGCTCACATCCTGGTGACAAGAGCCACGGCCCGCGTATTTGGAGGCCGGCACGCGCATTGGGTCTAATCGGAGCCGTGTCGTCCAGCTATCGGTTCGCAGGCCCCTTCATCGTCCGGCTGATGGGGCTCGGGCTGGCTGCCATTGGCGTGCTGGTCCTGCTGTTCGCGGGGCTCGCGGTCGTCCTCTCGCTGCCCGGAGCCGTGCTGGGCGCCGGTCTGCTGGTCGCGCTCCTCGCCTGGGTGGGCGTGCTGGTGGGGCTTGCCCTGCTGCGCCGCCGCGAGGTGGTCCGGCTCGACGAGGTCGGCTACCGGGTCCGGTTCGTCCGCGGCGCCGGCGTACGCCAGGCCGCCTGGAAGGACGTCGAGGACGCCACCGCCCCGACCGTCGAGGGCGACCGTTGCGTGGTGCTCCGCCTCCGGGACGGCCGGACCACGACCATCCCGGTGGACGTGCTGGTGGGCAGCGCCGACGGTTTCGTCCGTGACCTGCAGGAGCACCTGAACCGCGGCCACGGCTACCGACCGCTGCCCGGGGCGGGCCGCTGACCGACCCGCCGGTCGAGCGGTCGGGCGCCCGATTCGCACCGTCCGGCGGCTGCCCGGTACCCTGTGCTGGCTGTCTGGAGGTGTCGCCTAGTGGCCTATGGCGCCCGCCTGCTAAGCGGGTTGAGGGTTACCCCCTCTCGCGGGTTCAAATCCCGCCACCTCCGCCGGTAGGGGCTAACGGTTCTCAGCCGAAAGGCTGACGTTAGCCCCTGAGAACGGAGCCGAAGCGGCCCTCACCTTCGTGGTGGGGGTCGCTTCGTCGATTCCGGGGCGACTGGGCCGCCGAGGCGCCCGGAGGAACCGGACGAGGCACGGCTGCGTCGCCAGTGCCCTGACCAGCACGCCCGGCTGAGGAGACGGAGCCGTCGGTCGTTCAGGGGCCCGTGCTGCCCGACGTGGCGGGGCTGCTGGGGCCGGACGGGCTCGTTGACGGCGTCGCCGGGCCGCCGGTCGGGGCGAGCGGCAGGTACTCGCCGACCCGGAAGTCCCCGATCGTCGAGACGGTCACCGGCTGCAGCCCCACCGGGACCCCATCGCGGTAGGTCACCAGGGTCACCTCGGCGTCGCGGCGCAGCTTGCTGCCGATGGCCAGCGCGTACGCCGCGCCGCCCGTCGTGCCGTTGGTGTAGGAGTAGCCGACCTTGCCGTTGGTGCCGGTCGTCGCGGTCGGACCGACCTGCTCGTGCAGGTGCCCGGCGAGCACCAGGTCCACGCAGCCCTCGTTCAAAGCGAGCCGGCCGCTGTTGGCGTCGTGCACCAGCAGCGTGTTGATCCGGTCGCCGTCGGCGTCGTGCTCGCAGGCGAGGTCGGCCAGCCGTTGCTCCTGGTCCTCGAAGGAGATGCCGCGCTCGTCGCGCCAGGTGCCCAAGCCGCTGCTGCGCGGGTCGCTCACGCCGAGCAGCCGCATGCCCGCCGGGCCGTCGACGACCTTGCCCTCCAGGGTGGTGAACCGGAGCTTGCGGGCCTGCTGGGTCACGAAGTCGCCGTTGTCGTGGTTGCCGGCGATCGCGTAGCGCTGGTCGAAGTCGGTGAACGCGTCGTCCAGCGACTCCAGGCTGAACGACTCCCACGACGAGCCGGTCGAGGTGTCGTCGCCTGCGTCGAGCAGGAACGTCGCGCCTCCCTGGTCGGCGACCGCCCGGGCCACCGGGTCCATGCCGATGTTGTCGTGCCGGTCGCTGACCAGCAGCCCGACCACCTCGCCGTCCCCGGGCTGGTGCAGCTGCCCGGACAGCTCCGGTGCCGCGGTCACGAGGTTGCGGTAGAAGGCGGTGCTGCGCCGGTACGAGTCGACCGCGCTCTCCACCAGCCGCCGGGTCCCGCTGGTCACCAGCCCCGACTCGATCTGGACCGGCTTGGCCTCGTCCGGGAGCGGCACGTCCGGGATCACCGCGGCGAGCGGCTGCCAGCTGTCCTGCTCGACGGGCGCGTCGTCATGGTCCCAGGGCCGCGCCGACCCCAGGCCGGCGACGAGCACCACCGAGAGCGCCGCCGCCGTACGCGGCACGGTCACCGCGCGTCGTACCTCCGCCCACCGTTGGCGTCCGACCAGGAGTACGACGGCCGGGACGGCGAGCCCGACGAGGGCACCGTCCACCGCACTGTCCACGGCGAGGTCGAGCATCGTCGAACGGACCTTGCGGATCTGCCCCTCGGGCTGGCTGGCGATGAAGGCGTAGCGCTCGATCAGCGCGGAGTAGCTGTCCGCCGTGGTCTTGCCGAGGTCGATCCGGGCACCGATGCGCGAGCCGGTCGGGTAGCGCAGGTTCGGGAGGTAGGGCCCCAGGTCGAGCGTCGCGTAGCCGTCCAGGCTGGCCCGGACGACGGCGTCGTGACCGGCGACCACCGTGGACCGGGAGCCGGTCAGGAACAGCAGCACGCTCGCCGGCAGCGCCACCAACAGCCAGGTCGCGAGCAGCAGCAGGGACAGCCGCCACCCCGGGAGGCGGGGACGTCGGAGTCTGCTGGGCTTCCACTGCACCCGGCCCAGCGTAGGAGCAGGGTACGGCCGGCCGGACAGGACTGCCGCGAAAGAGCTCTCGGCACGTGTATCAGGAGGCCTGCCAAACACTCCTCCTGTGATGTGTGACCACGGGGGAGCCACACCGGGCGGAGCGCACAGGGGTCGTTCCGGCCGGAGCTGGCGGAGAGGTCAGGGGGACGGAGGAGCCGCCAGGCACAGGGGACTGCCTGGCGGCTCCTCCGGTCTCCTCGTCCTCCTGACGGACGAACCCCAGGTCAATATGCTCCGGAATGCCAGAAGTTCTCGGGCCGAACACGAGGCGAGAGGAACGCCATGGTCAGCAAGTCCGCGGGCTCCCGGGGTGGATCGTCCTTGCGGCACGAGCCGCCGAGACCAGGACCGGTGAGCGCGGCGACCGCCCCCGTGCTCGTCCTGGACCCGACCACCGCCTACCGGACCAAGGACGGTGCCAGCCCGAGGTCCACCACGTTCGTCGCCGACGCGCTGCTCGTGCGGGGACGTCACCGGGACACCTGGCAGGCCCTGGAGTCCGCGGCCGCCGAGGCGGGCTTCCTGCTCCACCAGGACGACGAGGACCGGCTCAGCCGACCCCTGCTCGACCAGGCGGGGCTGCCCGACGCGTGGCGCGCCGAGCTCGCCGACCTCTGGGTCGAGCGGGTCCGGCTGGTGCCCGACCCGGAGCGCGAGGACGCCGTGTTCCGGCCCATCGACACGTGGCGGCTGCTGCAGAGCTACCGCGCCCTCGTCGGTCCCGACCGGGCGCGTCAGACCGATGTGGGGCTCGAGCACCCGGTCTCGCGGGGCGCCCGACCGAACCCCTACACCGACCCGCACCCCTACACCGACCCGCACCCGTACACCGACCCGCACCCCTACACCGACCCGCACGCGGCCGGGCTGTCGCAGTACGCGCAGCGGGGCTGGGGCGGTCGCCAGCCGGTCAACTGGGTCGGCCCCGAGCCGCGAGCGCGCTACGACGGCCCGCAGGTCAGGCGGCCCCAGGTGGTGGTCCTGGACTCCGGCATCGGCCGGCACCCGTGGCTCACCGACACGCACGTCACCCGCGACCCCGAGGTCCTGGGCCAGGTCATCGGCATCCCGCCCGCCTCCGAGGAGGCCGAGCGCTCCGGGTCCGCGAACCCGATGGTCGGCGAGCTCGACGCGGAGTCGGGGCACGGCACCTTCATCGCCGGGCTGATCCGGCAGGCCTGCCCGGACGCGCACCTGATCGACGTACGCCTGTTCCACGGCGACGGGGAGGTCACCGAGTCCGACCTGCTCGAGTCGCTCCAGCTGCTCGCCCTCCGACACCTGGTCGCCCTCGACCGGGAGGACTACGAGCCCCTGCACGTCTTGTCGCTCTCGCTCGGCTACTACCACGAGCAGCCGGAGGACGCCGCGTTCGACGCCCTGCTGTTCGGGCCGCTCGCGCTGCTCGGCCGGCACGGGGTGGCGGTCGTGGTGTCCGCCGGCAACGACGCCACCCGGCGGCCCAGCTACCCCGCGGCGTTCGCGCCGTACGACGGGGGCATGCCCGACGACCTCGACCGCATCCCGATCACCACGGTGGGCGCGCTCAACCCCGACGGCTCGGTGGCGCTGTTCAGCAACGACGGCCCGTGGGTGGGTTTCTGGCGGCCAGGCGCGGCGTTGGTGAGCACCTTCCCGACGACGTACGACGGGTCGCAGGAGGCCAGCAACGAGCTGTTCGGCGCCAACGGCGAGGTCCGGGCGGCCCTCGACCCCGACGACTACCGGGCCGGCTTCGCGGTGTGGAGCGGTACGTCGTTCGCGGCGCCGCTGTTCGCCGGGCAGCTCGCGGACCTGCTGGTCACCGAGCTCGCCGACGGCGTCGCCCAGGGCGAGCTGGTCAAGCGCGTCCGGGAGCTCCTCGCGCAGATGCCGACCCTGGGGGCGCGGCCGTGATCGAGGCCCGTCCCGAGGGGGAGACCCTGGTGCACCGGGCGGCCCACGCCTTCGCGGCCTACCGCGACGGGGACCGGGCCGCCCTCGACGAGCTGGTCGCCGTGGTCACCCCGCTGCTGTGGCACACGGTGCGCAGCCAGGGGGTCGACCCGGTCGCCGCCGAGGACGTCGTGCAGACGATCTGGATGCGGCTGCTGCACAGCACCGGCTCGATCCGGGACCCACAGACCGTCGTGAAGTGGCTGCTGACGGCCGCCCGCCGCGAGGCGTGGCGGGTGACCAAGCGGTCCCGGGCCGACGTCGTACGCACCGCGGCGCTGTTCGGGCAGGAGGGTGAGGAACTCACCGCGCTTCCGGTGCAGTCCGAGGACCTGCCCGACGAGGTCGTCTTCCGTGACCATCTCCAGCGGCAGCTGTGGGAGCACGTGCAGGGGCTTCCGGAGCGCTGCCGCGAGCTGATGCGGGTGATCGCCTTCGCCGACCGCCCCGACTACGCCCTCATCGCCGAGTCCCTCGGGATGCCGGTGGGAAGCATCGGCCCGACCAGGGGCCGGTGCCTGGCCAAGCTGCGCCACGTGCTGGCGTCCGATCCGCAGTGGGAAGGAAGTGAGTCGTGATGGACGAAGACCGCACGCTCGCCGAGCTGGCCGACCAGCCGATCGACGACGTCGACGCCGCAACCCTGGAGCTGGTGCGCGCGCTGTACGACGCGAGCGACGGCGTGCCCGAGGACCTGGTCGAGCGCATCGGCTTCTCGCTCGCGCTCGACGAGATGTACGACGAGGTCGCGCGGATGTCGCGGGTGCCGCTGGACACGCTCGCCGTGCGCAGCGAGCAGACCACGGGCACCCGCACCGAGACGCTGACCTTCTCCGCCGACCGGCTGACCGCCATGGTGACCGTCAGCCGTGTCGCGCCCGGCCAGCTGCGCCTGGACGGCTGGCTCGCGCCGCCGGAGGCCTTCCGGGTGCGGATCCGCCTGCAGGCAGGGGGCGACCGGGAGGTCGCCGCGGACGAGCAGGGACGGTTCAGCTTCGACCGCCTGCAGGAGGGTTTCGGCCAGCTCAGCTTCCACCCGGTCGGCGACGACGACGCCGCGAATGCGGTAGTGACGCCACTTTTCCAGCTGTAGATTCGGGCCGGTGGCCACCACCCTCGACCCGGAAGCCCTGCGCGCCGAGGTCGAGGCGGCCCGGTGGGAGTCCCAGCAGGGCAGGCCGGCCCGGGCCGCGACCCGCTACCGGTCGCTGCGGGCCCGGATCGAGCGCTCCGCCGACCCGCGTGCCGAGATCGGGGTGCAGCAGGCCCGGGTGCTGCTCGGGCTGGCCGCCGCGGAGTACGAGCTGACCGGTCGGCTGGACGCCGCGATGTCGTTGCTGGACGAGGCGGAGGTGCTGGCCGAACGCGCCGGGGCCGAGCCGATGCGGGCCTCCGTCCGGGGCCAGCGCGGCCTGCTGCTGCTGCGGAGCGGCCGCCGGACCGAGGCGCTGCGGGCGCTCGACCGGGCGGCCGAGGTGATGCACGCGGCGGAGCCGACCGACCAGTTCTCGATCCTGCTCAACCGGGGCGTCCTGCACCTGGACTCCGGAACGCTCGAGGCCGCCGCGACCGACTTCGGTCGGTGCATCGAGCTCGCGGTGGCGTCCGGGCTGCCGATGCTGGAGAGCAAGGCCCGGCACAACCTCGGGTACGCCGACTTCCTGGCCGGCCGCATCCCCCGGGCCCTGGCCGCCATGGAGGAGGCCGCCCACCTCACCGGCGGACAGCCGCACCCGATCCTGCTGCTGGACCGGGCCCGCGTGCTGCGGGAGGCCGGCCTGGCCCAGGACGCGGACACGAGCCTGGCCGAGGCCGCCGACGAGTTCCGGCGGGCCGGGCTGCTCCAGGACCTCGCCGAGACCGAGCTGGCCCGCGCGGAGTGTGCGTTGGGGGAGGGGGAGGTCGCCCGCGCCCGGAGCTTCGCCCGCTCCGCCGAGCGGCTGTTCAGCCGCCGGGGCAACGTGCAGTGGCAGCGCAAGGCGCAGCTGCTGGTCCTGCGGTGCGAGCGGAGGGAGGTCGACGGGCGCACCGAGCGCGGTCGCGCCCGGGCGCTTCGCCTGCTGGCGTCCCGCGCCCGCCGGCTGGCCGAGGACTGCCGCGCCGAGAGACGCGCCGACCTGGCCCGTCCCGCGGAGCTGCTCGCCCGCGAGTGTCTGCTCCGGGCCGGCGACGACCTCGACGAGGCCACGCTGACCCCGCCGCCGATGCGCGCCGCCGACCCCCTGCAGTCCCGGCTCCAGACGCGGGAGGTGCGGGCGCTGACCGCGCTGCGCCTCGGGGAGCCGCTCCGGGCTGCGGAGGAGGTGCGCCGCGGGCTGGCCGAGCTCGGGTCGCACCAGAACGGCTTCGGCTCCCTGGACCTCCGCACCGCCAGCGCGGTGCACGGGCTGCCGCTGGCCCGGCTCGGGCTCGACCTCGCCGAGCGCACCGGAAGCCCGGCGGCGTTCTTCGCGGCGGTCGAGCGCGGCCGGGCCATCTCGATCCGGCTCGCCAGCATCGCGCCGCCGACCGACGAGCGGACCGCGGACCTGCTGGCCGAGCTGCGACGGACCGAGGAGGAGGCCCGTGGACTCTCCGGCGACCCCGGGAGCAGCGAGAGCCTGGCCCGGCTGCGCGGCCGGGCCACCGCCCTGCAGCGCGACATCCGCGCGCGGGCGTGGGAGATCGAGGGTGGCACCGACACGGCTGCCCACGAGAGCGTCCGGGTCGCCGAGACCCGGGCCGCCGCCCGGGCCGCGGGCACTGAGTTCGTCACCTTCGTGGTGCACCGCGGCCGTTGGACCGCCGTGCGCGCGTCCGGGCGCCGGCCGCAGCTGCACGACCTGGCCGGAGCGGCCGAGGTCGACGAGCTGGTCCAGCGGGTGCGCGCGGACCTCGACGCGCTGGCGATGCCGATCCTGCCGCCCCTGCTGCGTGAGGCAGTACGTCGCTCGCTGGACGCCGGGCTGCACCGGCTCGACACCCTGCTCCTGGCACCGCTCGGCGTCGACGGCTCACCGCTGGTCGTCTCGTGCAGCGCCGCACTGGTGCTGCTGCCCTGGAGCCTGCTGCCGTCGCGGCGCGGGCTGCCCGTCGTGGTGACGCCGAGCGCGACGGCCTGGCTGCGAGCCGGTGGCGAGGCCCGTCGTACCCGGCCCCGGGTGGTCGCGGTGGCGGGTCCGGGGCTGCACCGCGCCGAGGAGGAGGCGCACCGGGTGCGGGCCACCTGGCCCGACGCCCGGCTGCTGACCGGCGCCGCGGCCACCACCGAGTCGCTGCGCACGGCCCTGGCCGAGGCGGACGTCGTGCACGTCGCCGCGCACGGGACCCACCAGCAGGAGAGCCCGCTGTTCTCGTCGCTGCGGGTCTCGGACGGGCCGCTCTACGCCTACGAGCTCGACGCGGGCGGGCACCGCCCGGCTCCGTGCGTGGTGCTGTCCGCGTGCGAGGCGGGGCTGGCGACGGTGCGTCCCGGCGACGAGGGCCTGGGTCTGACCAGCGTGCTCCTGCACCTGGGCTCGCGGTCGGTGCTGGCCGGGGTGGCCCGGGTGCGCGACGACGTGGCGGCGCGGGTGATGCAGGACGTGCACGTCGCGATGGCAGGCGGGACGGACTCCGCCACGGCGCTGGCGCAGGCGCTGGACGCGGAGGAGGAAGCCGCGCCGTTCGTGGCCTTCGGTGCCACCTGGTGAGCCCGCTGCCGGTCCCCGGCGGCCCTCTGACGGATCCCCGGTCGGTCGTCGACCCCGACCTGGGCTTGCCCTCGTTGCACAACTACGCAACCATGAGCCCCTCGTGGAGACGGCCCTGACCTCGGTTTTTCGGGCTCTTCGCCCCATTCCCGGGCCCGATCCGTGCGCTGTGCGCAGGATACAACTTCATTGCCCGGAGCGCAGCGGATTCGCGATTCTGCAGGAACGTGCAGTGCACACTCCTGCGACGCCATTTAGTGGCCGACGGAGCGCCGGTACGCCGACACTAGTCATAGGCGGGCACCCCCTGAGCCCCCAGACAGAGCACGAGGTCTTCCACATGAAAGAGAACCGGACGGTAGCCAAGTTCTTCGCCGGACTCCTGATGGTGAGTGCCATCGCGGTCGGCGGTATGGCTCCGGCGCAGGCCAAGGACACGGGCTGGAACGGCACCATCTCTCCGACGGACTCGCCGGCGAAGATCAAGCCGACCTTCCGCGACACCGGCTGGAACGGCACGTAAACCGACCGGTCACCCCCAGACGCGTTCGGTCCCACCCCCCCCGGGACTGAGACGCCACCGTCGAGAACAGGACGAACGAGTCAACCCCCCCGGCAGTTCGCTCCCACGCCATCCCCCCGGCGTTCTCGACCAGAGCGAGGGCAGATCACCTCACGGTGACTGCCCTCGCGGCATGTCCGGACCCCTTCGCGGCCCGGCGCCGGCGAGGGCCCGGGCCGCCTACCGGCTCATCAGGCGCTGTTCGCCTCGTCGAGCTCGTCGAGGCCGTCGTCGTAGTCCTCGTCCCGCTGCACGTCCGCCTGCGACCGCTTGCCGTGCGGGTCGGCCCCCATCGCGTAGCCGAGCTGGAACCGGGTCTGCACGCCGTACTCGTCCTTGAGGGCGGCGATGTAGCCCGCATAGGTCCGCGTGCTGACCCCGAGCCGCTTGGCGCTCGCCGGGTCGCTGTGCCCCTCCACGAGCAGCCGGATGGTCATCGCGCGCACGTCGGCGGCGATGTTGCGCTCGACCTGGTTGCCGCTCAGGTTGAACGGCTGGGCACGCTCCCAGGAGCGTTCGAAGATGTCCACGAGGTAGGCGATCAGCGACTTGTCGTGGATCGCGATCGCGACGTGGTGGTTGTCGGAGGCCGGCACCACCGCGACCTGCCGGTCGACCACGATCAGCCGGCGGAAGAACTCGTCGAGCGTGCGCACCTCGGCGCCCCGGTCGACGATGTCGGCGACGTACTCGCGGGTGGCAGGGCTGTGTCGCGCGGAGTGCTGGTAGAGCGTGCGCATGCGGACGCCGCGCTCGAGTGCCTTGACGTCGCGGTCCTCGGCCACGGCGAGGGTGTTCGCGGGGCGCCGGCCGTGCGGCTGCGCGGTCAGCAGCTCCTGGCGGGAGTCGTTGACCGCGGCATGGATGAAGTTGTTGATGTTCTCCAGGCCGTGGATCTCGGTGATCGGGCTGACCGCCGCCTGCGGCGAGGTGCGGAAGATCTGGCCGAGCTCGCTGAACGCGTCCGCCCACCGGGCCGACTCGGTGAGCAGCTCTGCGCCCTGCACGCCGAGCGGCACGACCACCTGGGACTGGATGGCGGCCGGGTCGACCGGGAACAGCAGGCCCTTGATCTCGTCGTGGCGCAGCAGGCCGATGTCGATGAGCAGGTCCAGGGCGGGGCGCAGCTCGCTGTCGGCGGCCAGTCGCGGGTCGTCGGCCCGCAGGGAGCCGTGCGCGACCGCGTTGGCGTAGATCCGGGAGGCAGCGGACTCCAGAAGGTGCCGTTCCTCGGGCCCGTAGCTGCTGCGGGTCACTCGCCCTCCCCTCTCCATCGCGCCAGTATGCCGCAGGCGGGCGCGGTGGCCGACCGTTGCCGCGCGGGGACGACGAAGGCCCCGCCGGTGGACGGGGCCTTCGCAGGGTCGTGCTCGTCGGTCGCCCGACGTCGTACGCCTCAGGCGCCGAGCCGGGCCTTGAGGCCGTCGAGCTCGGTCCACAGGACCGCGGGGAGGTTCTCGCCGAACTTCTCGAACCACTCGGTGATCTGCGGGACCTCGGCCTTCCACTCCTCGACGTCGACCGCCAGGGCCTGGGCGAGCTCGTCCTCGGTCATGTCGAGCCCGGAGATGTCGAGCGAGCCGGGCGTCGGGACGTACCCGATCGGCGTCTCCACGGCCTCGGCCTGGCCCTCCATGCGCTCGACGACCCACTTGAGCACCCGGCTGTTCTCGCCGAAGCCCGGCCACAGGAAGCCGCCGTCCTCGTCGCGACGGAACCAGTTGACGTAGAAGATCTTCGGCAGCTTGGCGGCGTCGTTGTCCTTGCCGACCGTGATCCAGTGGTTGAAGTAGTCGCCGGCGTTGTAGCCGATGAACGGCAGCATCGCCATCGGGTCGCGCCGCACCACACCGACCTGGCCGACGGCCGCGGCGGTCGTCTCCGAGCTCAGCGTGGCGCCCATGAACGTGCCGTGGGTCCAGTCGCGGGCCTCGGTGACCAGCGGGATCGTGGTCTTGCGGCGGCCACCGAACAGGATCGCGTCGATCGGGACGCCGCGCGGGTCGTCGTACTCCGGCGCCAGGATCGGGCACTGCTTGATCGGCGTGCAGTAACGGCTGTTCGGGTGCGACGAGAGCTGGTCGGACTCAGGGGTCCACTCCTCGCCCTTCCAAGACGTGGCGCGGGCCGGGGTGTTCTCCAGGCCCTCCCACCACACGTCGCCGTCCTCGGTCAGCGCCACGTTGGTGAAGACCGAGTTGCCGATGTCGATGGTGCGCATGGCGTTGGGGTTGGTCTGCTCGTTGGTGCCCGGGGCGACGCCGAAGAAGCCGTACTCCGGGTTGACCGCGTAGAGCCGGCCGTCCTCGCCGATCCGCATCCAGGCGATGTCGTCGCCGAGGGTCTCGACCTTCCAGCCCGGGACGGTCGGCGCGAGCATCGCGAGGTTGGTCTTGCCGCAGGCGCTCGGGAACGCGGCCGCGATGTACTTCCTGACGCCCTCGGGGCTGGTCAGCTTGAGGATCAGCATGTGCTCGGCGAGCCAGCCCTCGTCGCGGGCCATGACGCTGGCGATGCGCAGCGCGTAGCACTTCTTGCCGAGCAGGGCGTTGCCGCCGTAGCCGGAGCCGTAGGACCAGATCGCGCGCTCCTCGGGGAACTGCACGATGTACTTGGTGTCGCTGCACGGCCAGGGGACGTCCTTCTGGCCGGGCTCGAGCGGCATGCCGACCGAGTGCAGGGCCGGGACGAAGGTGGCGTCCACCTCCTCCATGCGGCGCAGCACGCTGGTGCCCATGCGGGCCATCACCTTCATGGAGGCCACGACGTACGCCGAGTCGGTGATCTCCACGCCGAACATCGGGTGGTCCGCCTCGAGGTGGCCCATCACGAACGGGATGACGTACATGGTCCGACCCCGCATGCACCCGCGGTAGAGGTCGGTCATGATCGCCTTCATCTCGTTCGGGTCCATCCAGTTGTTGGTGGGCCCGGCGTCCTTCTCCTCGACGCTGCAGATGAAGGTGCGGTCCTCGACGCGTGCCACGTCGGTGGGGTCGGAGGCCGCATGGAAGGAGTTCGGCTTCTTCTTCTCGTCCAGGCGGGTGAAGGTGCCCGTGGCGACGAGGGACTCGGTCAGCTCGGTCCACTCCTCGTCCGAGCCGGTGCACCAGTGCACGCGGTCGGGCTGGGTGAGCTCAGCGATCTCGGAGACCCAGGACAGGATGCCCTCGTGGGTCGTGGGTGCACTCTGCTTGCTGGTGTCGGCGGTCATGCTCACCGTTTTCCTCTCGCGCATTCGCGTCCATGAGCCCTGGCACCGGGGTGGGTGCCACCGGAACGACGGACGGCCACCGATGGCGTCGGTGGTGTGTCGTGGAGTCGATTTATGAAATTGAGATCGCCGCACCGTTGCGAGCGACTGGGTGTTGCGGTGCTGGTGAATGTACTCACAAGGTCTCCCGTGCGGCTATTGGATCGGTCAAAGGGGTGTGGCCCCGGTCACGTGCCCGTTTGCCGCCTCGAGTCTGCCCGGTCGGTGCCCGATCCGGCCGCCCGGTGGCGCCCTCGTTCGTGACCCCCAACCGGTCCGCGAGCGCCCCCCGGAGGCGTCTCCACTGGTGGCTCCACGCCTGCACCGGAGCCAGGGCCTCCTCGAGGACCTCGAGCTGGTCGTCGAGCGCGACCAGCTCGGCCTGCAGGGCCTGGACGCTGAGCCGTTTGGCGTGCACCTCCTCGACCAGGACGTCGAGCTCCTGGGTCATCGGTGGCGTCAGGTCGAGGACCTGCTGCAGGGACATGACCATGCGGCCGGCGGCTGCGGTCATGCCCGCCGGTACGACGTCGCGGGCACCGTTCCCGGCCGCGGTGACCAGGTCCGCGACAGCGCGGGTGGACTCCGCGAACATGTCCACGGTCGCGTGCAGGACGCCGTGGCGGGCGGGCTCGCCGCCCCAGGGTGGGTCGCTCATGTCGCCTCCGTTCGTCGAGGTGCGTGTCCGTCCGGGTGGGCGGCGGGAACCAGCGCGGTGAGCATCGCGAGCTCGTCCCCGAACGCCTCGACCAGCTGCTCGGGGGAGGGCACCTGCCAGGCGTCCACCTTGAACCCGACGCGGACGGTGCCGTCGTACGTCACGATGCACACGCCGAGCGTCTGGTCGCCCGACTCGGGGGCCCAGCCGAGCAGCCCGAGCACCCGCACGCCGGCGAGGAAGCGCTGCTCGCGCGGTCCCACCACGTTGGTGGTGACCCCGACCGCCTTGTTGGCGAAGAGGTCGACCAGGGGCTTCTCCAGCCGCGGGCCGGTGCGGCCGATCAGCCGGATCAGGTCGAAGGTGATCACCGGCTCCGGAGAGTGCTTGATCTGGTCCATTCGCCGCTTGGTCTCGGCCAGCCGGCCGAACGGCGTACCCGTCGCGGCGGGGAGGCAGAGCAGCGTCAGGGCGAACCGGTTGCCCAGCGACGGGGGCAGCGGGGCACCCGGTCGGCGGAGGTCGACCGGGACCATGGTCGCCATGTCGACCGCCTCGCCGTGGTGGGTGGCGAGGTACTTCCCGATCGCTCCGCTGAGAGCGGCCACGAGCATGTCGTTGACGGTGGTCCCCGTGGCGTGACAGGCCTCGCGCACCGGGGCGAGCGGGATCGGCGCGGACCAGAGCACGCGCTTGCGCTCGGACGGCCGGCCGTTGATCGGGGACTCGGGCCGGGGAGAGAACAGCAGCTTCCAGGCCACCGCGGTGGACTGCTGGACCAGCCGCACCCCGTCGACGGCCGCGTGCACCGCCCCGGCCGGGGTGAGCAGCCGGACGGAGCCCCGGACCGCGGACTCCAGCCGAGCCGTGACATCCGCCGCCGCCGTCATCCAGGAGTCCGGCTTCTCGGCGAGAGTCAGCACCACTTCAGGACCCGTGTCGGGGTCGGCATCGGTCAACGACAGCAGGACCTGCATCAGGGCCATGCCGTCGGCCATCGAGTGGTGCAGCCGGGTGTGGACGGCCGACCCGCCGTCGTACCCGTCGATCAGGTGCACCTGCCACAGCGGCCGGTTCCGGGGCAGCGGCAGCGACATCTGGTCACCGACGAAGGACTGCAGGGCCACGTCGTCCCCGGGCGGGTCGAGGCGGCTGCGCGTGACGTGCCGGGTGATGTCGAACTCCGGGTCGTCCTCCCACCTCGGCAGGCCGAACGGCAGGCGCGAGGGGACCGCACGCTGCCGGAACACCGGGTAGTGGTCGACGACCCGGCGCTCCAGGACCGCGAGGACCCGCTCGGTGTCCACCGGCTCCTCGAGCAGCATCAGCGACTCGATCACCATCAGGTTGTTCGGCCGGTCCATGTTCAGCCAGAGCGTGTCCGCCGGGCTGATCGTCCTGCCTGCCATACGTCGAGGCTCGCAGGGGCGGCGGCCTGGCACCAGGGACCGAAGTCACGTCCCGGCGCGGATCCCCCGCCGGTCACCAGCGCGGGTGGATCGACTCCCTGAGGTGCTCGTCGTAGATGCGGCGCACGCCCGCGTCGAACGCGGCGCCGAGGGGCGGCACCTTCCCGGCCGTGGCGTTGCTGCGGGCCTGCTCGACGTTGCGCGCTCCGGGGATCACGCTGGACACCGCCGGCTGCTGGCAGAGCCAGGCGATCGCGGCCTGGGCCGACGTGGTGCCGGCCGGCGCCTCCTTCCGGACCAGCTCGCCGAACTCCGCGGCGGCGACCAGCCCGGTCCCGTAGTCGACCCCGGAGAACGTCTCGCCGACGTCGAAGGCGCTGCCGTCCCGGTTGTAGGAACGGTGGTCGTCGGCCGCGAACGTGGTGCTCGCGTCGTACTTGCCGGACAGCAGGCCGGAGGCGAGCGGCACCCGGACGATGATGCCGACCCCGGCCTCGGCCGCCGCGGGAAAGACCTCCTCGAGCGGCTTGAGCCGGAAGGCGTTGGCGATGATCTGCACGGTCGCGACGTGCGGCCGGGCGATCGCGGCGAGCGCCTCCTCGACCTTCTCCACGCTCACGCCGTAGGCGGCCACCGCGCCGTCCTCGACCAGGGTGTCGAGGGCGTCGTAGACGGCGTCGTCGGAGTAGACCGACGTGGGCGGGCAGTGCAGCTGCACCAGGTCGAGGGTGTCCACGCCCAGGTTGCGACGGGAGCGGTCGGTCCAGGCCCGGAAGCTGTCCAGCACGTAGCTCGCCGGGACCTGCTCGGCGCGGCGGCCCATCTTGGTCGCGACGGTGATGCCGGCGTCCGGGTGGTCGGCCAGGAAGCGTCCGATCACCGTCTCGCTGCGCCCGTCGCCGTAGACGTCCGCGGTGTCGAAGAAGGTGACGCCCTCCTCGGCGGAGGCGTCGAGGACCGCGCGGGCGTCGGTCTCGGAGACCTCGCCCCAGTCGGCGCCGAGCTGCCAC
Organism: uncultured Actinomycetota bacterium; assembly: GCA_963810035.1. Taxonomy (GTDB): domain Bacteria; phylum Actinomycetota; class Actinomycetes; order Propionibacteriales; family Nocardioidaceae; genus Nocardioides_B. The sequence goes on along the minus strand of CAWEMA010000013.1, from coordinate 59,934 downwards.
GTGCCGAGCCCCACGACGGAGACGCTGCGGCCGGTTCTTCCCAGAGTGCGCTGTTCCATGTCCCAGTCCTACCCGACAGGGCCCGGCTCGAACACGAGCGGGCTGGCAGACTGCCGCCATAGCGGATCCACGGGTTCGACACCCGCAACTGGACGCTGGAGTCGCTGACCGCCTCGAGCGCGACGCTGTCGCTGGTGAGCCCGGACGGCGACCAGGGCTTCCCCGGGACGGTCACGGCCGGGGTCACCTACACGGTCTCGGGCGACTCCGCGCGCATCGAGCTGACCGCGACCACGGACGCGCCGACGCCGGTGAACCTGACGAACCACGCCTACTTCCAGCTCGACGGCGAGGGCGCCGGGTCCGTCGACCACAACCTGGTCGTCCGCGGTACCGGCCGGCCGGAATCCGGCTCGGTGACCGTGCGGCCGGGCGAGACCTACCGGCGCACCATCGACTGGCGCTTCGAGACCGCCTGACCCGCCGCACGCGCGCGGTCGTGGTCCGGGTCAGGGGACCGTCACGTCACCGGCCGGCGCGGCATGCCGACCCGGGGGCCGGGCGCCGTCGGTCCGCGCCAGCGCGCTCGGCCACCACATGCGCCGGCCGATGTCGAGGTTCAGCGCGGTCACCAGCACGGCGCGCACGATGATCGTGTCGAGGAGCACGCCGAGCGCCACCGCGATGCCGATCTCCGCGAACGTGACGACCGGGAGCGTCCCGAGGACCGCGAACGTGCCCGCGAGCACCAGGCCGGCCGACGTGATCACGCCGCCGGTCGCGGCGAGCCCGATCAGCGCGCCCCGCCGGGTGCCGACGGCCTTGGTCTCCTCGTGCACCCGGGTCATCAGGAAGATGTTGTAGTCGATGCCGAGCGCCACCAGGAACACGAACACGAACAGGGGCAGCGACGAGTCCGCGCCGGCGAACCCGAAGACGTGCGTGAACAGCAGCGCGCTGAGCCCGAGGGCCGCACCGAACGACAGCACGACGGTCCCGATCAGCACCAGAGGCGCGACGACGGCCCGCAGCAGCAGCATCAGGATGAGGAACACCACGACCAGCACGATCGGGATGATCAGCCGGTTGTCCGACGTCGAGGCCCGCAGCGTGTCGAGCGCGATCGCCGTACCTCCGCCGACCCGGGCCTGCGCGCCCGGCACCTCGTGCACGGCGTCGCGGACCCGGTCCACCGTGTCCTTGGCCGCCTGGCTGTCCGGGGGTGCGGTCAGCGTCCCCTGCATGAACGCCAGCCCGTCCTTGTAGACCGGGTCGGTGACCTGGTCGATGCCGTCGGTGGCGGCGAAGGCGGTGCGTACGGCGCCGGCCGCGTCCCGCTGGGCGATCACGATCACCGGCTGCCCGGTGCCCGCCGGGAAGTGCCGCGCGAGGACCTCCTCGCCGACCACCGAGTCGGGGGTGCCGTAGAACGAGTCCTTGTTCTGCAGGCCGTTCGCGTCGAGCTGGAGGATCCCCAGGGACGCGATCGCCAGCGCCACGGCGGTGACCACCCAGGTCGTCCGGGGACCGCGGGCGATCTGCTGTCCGACCCGGGCCCACAGACCGGTCTCGGTGTGGTCGGCCGACCCGTACGAGGGTCGCAGCGGCCAGAAGAACCAGCGGCCCAGGATCACCAGCAGCGCGGGCAGCAGGGTGAGCATGACGAGCAGGGCGACGACGATGCCCACGGCCGCGACCGGCCCGAGGCCCTGCGTGGAGTTCATGCTGGCGAACAGCAGGCAGAGCATGCCCGCGACGACGGTCGACCCGCTGGCCACGATCGCCGGCCCCGACCGGTGCAGCGCGAACGCCATCGCCTCGTGCCGGTCCTCGTGGCGACGGAGCTCCTCCCGGTACCTCGCCACGAGCAGCAGCGCGTAGTCCGTCCCGGCACCGAACACCAGCACGGTGAGGATGCCGGCGCTCTGCGCGTTGACGGTGAGGTCGGCCCGGGTGGCCAGGAAGTAGATCACCGCCTGCGCGACGAACAGCGAGACCACGGCCGAGAACACCGGCAGCATCCACAGGATCGGGCTGCGGTAGGTGAGCAGCAGGATCACCACGACGACGCCGACCGCGGAGTAGAGCAGCTTGCCGTCGATGCCGGCGAACGCCTCCGAGGAGTCGGCCGCGAAGCCGCCCGGGCCGGTGATGTGCACGGTCAGCCCGTCCGGCGAGTCCGCGGTGATGTCGCGCAGGGTGTCGACCGCCGTACCCAGGGACTGCCAGCCGCCGCTGCCCGCGTCGATCGGCACGATCACCTGCAGGGCCTTGCGGTCCTTGGACGGGATCGGCCCGACCGCGTCACGGCTGACGTTCTCCACGTCGTTGAACTGCGTGACCTGACCGGCGACCGCGGCGATGTCGGTGGTCGTCGCGCCCGTGGCACGCTCGTAGACGACCACGGCCGGGATCTCGTCACTGGACTGGAAACGGTTCATCGCGTGCAGCACGGCGGTGGACTCGGCGTCCCCGGGCAGCCACGACACCGCGTCGTTCTCCTGGGCTCCGGTCAGCTTGCCGGCGGGGGAGAGGGCCAGGACGAACACCACCACCCAGAAGGCCAGGATCATCCACTTGGTGGTCCTGCCGGAGGCGAAACGGGCGAACCGGCCGACCGAGCTCATCGGGTCATCGCTCATCGGGCCCACGCTTCCGGGCACCGCGGACCGGGTCAATCGTCCCATGTGACTAGATCTGTCGGCTCCTACGTGGAGACGTGCACAAGCCCGCCGTGCGCCGGTCGGGCGGCGGCCCGGGACGGGTGTGCACCTCCGTTTCCGGGGGCCGTCGTGGTGGCGGGGCTGGCAGACTGTCGGCATGAGCGAGCCCGTCCGTGTGATCAAGGCGGCCGAGATGGTCGAGGCCGACCCGACCCCCGGGATGCACAGGACCCGGGCGTTCGAGCTGCCGACGCTGTGGGCCGGGCGGGTCGAGACCGCCCCGGGTGCGGTCTCCGGGTGGCACCACCACGACGTCAACGAGACCAGCCTGTACGTCGTCTCCGGGGTGCTGCGGCTGGAGTTCGAGGGGTACGACGGGCATCTCGACGCCGAGGCCGGCGACTTCGTGCACGTCCCCGCGTTCACGGTGCACCGCGAGAGCAACCCCACCGACCAGCCGTCGGTCGCCGTGATCGCGCGGTCCGGCGGGGGAGTGCCGACGGTCAACGTCGACGCCCCGTCGTCGTAGCCGGAGCGCTCAGGCGATCACGCGGTCGCGGCCGTCGTGCTTGGCCCGATAGAGGTTCTTGTCGGCGATGGCGAGCAGGCCGCCGCGCTCGACCTCGTCCTCCGGGGCCGCCGCGACGCCGATGCTGGCGGTGACCAGCACCCCGTCGCTGACGGTGGCCCACGGGTGCTGGGCGATCGCGAGACGGAGCCGGTCCAGCCGCTCGACCCCCTCGAGACGGTCGACGCCCGGCAGCAGCAGCAGGAACTCCTCGCCACCCATCCGGGCCGCGAGTCCACCGGGCACGTCGTCGGCGGCAGCCTGCAGCAGCTGGGCCACCTGCCGCAGCACCTCGTCGCCCACCGCGTGCGAGCGGGTGTCGTTGATCCGCTTGAAGTGGTCGAGGTCGACCAGCCCGACCGTCAGGTGTGTGCCGCCGTCCCCGACCTGCTTCAGCAGCTCGTCCAGCCCGCTGTCCAGGTGTCGCCGGTTGTGCAGCCCGGTCAGCGGGTCCCGCACGGACAGCTCCCGGAAGTAGTCGCTGCTGCGCCGCGCCTCGGTCGCCTCGAAGATCGCGTTGAGCGTGCGAGCCCGGCCGTCCCGTTCCATGGCCCGCATCTCGACGTCGGCCCGGTGGAAGTCCCGGAACGTCTCGAACGCCTCGCGGTAGGACCCGCGTGCGGCGTGCAGCTCGGCCTGCTCGGACAGCGCCTCGATGCTTCGCCCGGTGAGGGCGTACTCCTCGGCGAGCCGGCTGGCCCGGTCGAGCGTGGCCTGGGCCTGGTCGAAGTCACCCGCGAGCCGTCGTACCTCGGTCAGCGTCAGCAGCGCCAGCACCAGGCCGTCGCAGTCCTCACCGCTGCCGGCCACCACACAGAGCGGCTCGAGCACGGCGACAGCGTCGTCGTAGCGGCCGACCGAGGTGTAGGCACGCGCGACCGTGTCGGCGTCGTGGGTCCGCAGCGACAGGCCGTCGGACTCCGCCTCCTTGAGCATCCGCTCGGCGGTCGCCACCGACTCGGTGGCGAGGCCCGCTTCGTACTGGGTGTAGGCGAGGTTGTTGAGCACCGCCAGCTGGAGGTAGCGGTCCCCGCAGCCGTCCGCCAGCTCGGAGGCCTCGCGGTAGCGCCGGATCGAGTCGGCGTAGGAGCCGCTGGCTCCCAGTGCGTCGGCGAGCCCGAGCAGGTGGTCCGCGCGCACGGCGGCCTCGGCGTCGGGTCCGAGCAGGTCGACCGCCGTGACGGCGTGCTCCAGCATCAGCGCCGGGTCACCCACCCTGCGGAACAGCGCCGACAGCCGACGGTTGGTGAGAGCGAGCAGGGCCGTCTCGCCGTGCTCCTCGGCCCACCCCTTGACCTCGCGCATGACACGGGCGCCGTCCTCGGTGTCCCCGATGCGCGACTGGGCGTCACCCTTGACCAGCAGCCAGCGCTGGTAGGTGACCTCGTCTGCGTCCGAGCCCGCGGCGTCGAGGACCTCACGCGCGTAGCTCAGCGCGGCCCGGGCGTCGTGGCGCAGCATCTGCTCCACCTGCGCGATGGACTTCGTCTCCTGCACGGCCCCTGTACCCCCTTGCGGGTCGACCAGTTGCCCACCCGCGGCTCGATGCTAGGGGCACTGTGTTGGATGGGGAGACCAAATGCGACAAATCGCCGCGTGTCGGAAGTGGCTAGCGCGGCCGGGCTGCTCGGTGCCGGATGCCCTTCGCGACCGCGTCGACGACCAGCAGCGTCACGGCCGCGACGCCGGCCCACACCCATCCCTGCCGGGTGGGCCACGACCCGCCGAGCAGGTCGGCCAGGTCGGGGAGGCCCACGAACGCCACGAGCAGCGCTCCCTCGGTGAGCACGGCCCAGGCCAGCAGGTGGTTGCTGAACGGCGGCACCTGCCACACGGTGGCGTGCTCGCTGCGGCAGGCGAAGGCGTTCGCCATCTGGGCGAGCGCGATGGCGGCGAACGTCGTACCCGAGGCGGTCGCGAGAAGGGCTGCGTCCGGGGTCTCGCCCCACGACCAGCCTCCGCTCGTGAGCACCACCGTGAAAGCGACCAGGGACGTGACGGCCTCGGTGGGCCCGAGAACCGCGAACGCGCGGAGCAGCAGCGAGCGGTCGACGATGCTGCGGAACCGGAACCTCCCGCTCATCACCCGCCGGCTCGGGGGCTCGCTGCCCAGGGCGAGGGCCGGGAGCATGTCGGTGCCGATGTCGAGGGCGAGCACCTGCAGCACGCCGATCGCCAGCGGGAAGGCGCCTCCGGTGATCGCCCAGACGGCGAACGGCGCGAGCTCGGCGACGTTGTCGGTGAGGTGGTAGGTGAGGAACCGGCGCACGTTGGTGAACGTCGACCGACCGAGGCGGACCGCGGTGACGATGGTCCCGAAGTGGTCGTCGAGCAGCACCAGGTCGGCCGCCTCGCGGGCCACGTCGCTGCCGCTGGCGCCCATGGCGACACCGACGTCGGCCTCCCGGAGCGCCGGGGCGTCGTTCACCCCGTCGCCGGTCATCGCCACGACGTGCCCGCGCTCCCGGAGCACCCGGGCGATGCGCAGCTTGCCGCCCGGGGTGACCCGGGCCACCACGGCGCCGGCCGGGTTGTCGAGCAGCGCGCCCAGCTCCACGTCGTCCTCGCGCAGGGCGGAGCCGTCGACCACCGTGCCCGCAGCGCCCAGCAGCCCGATCTCGTGGGCGATGGCAACCGCGGTGCGCACGTGGTCACCGGTGAGCATGGCCACCCGGATGTCCGCCGTACGGCAGGTGGCGATGGCCTGGGACACGTCGGGCCGCGGGGGGTCCTCGAGGCCGAGCAGCCCGACCAGCTCCAGGTCGCGCTCCACGGCTGCGGCCGAGGTTCCTCCGTCGTACGGCGTGGTGGCCACCGCCAGCACCCGCTGCCCCCGCCCGGTCATCGAGAAGACCGCCACCCGCGCCTCCTCCGGGACCTGTTTGCAGTGCGCGAGGACCGCCTCGGGGGCGCCCAGGACGCTGACCGTCCCGTCCCGGACCGAGGAGCTCATCAGCCGGTCGGAGGTGAACGGGAAGGACAGATCGGGCTCGGTCCGCTCGTCGTGCCAGCCGCAGCGCAGCGCGAGGCAGTGCAGGGCGGCGTCCATCGGGTCGCCCTCGGCGTGCCAGGTGCCGTGCTTCTGCACCACCCGGCCCGCGACGCAGTGCACCGCGTGGGTCGCCGTCGCGAGGAGCGGCATCGGTACGCCGAGCGGGGCGGCGGCCAGCGGCCGGGGGGTGTACCCGGAGCGTTCGATGTCCACGGTGCCGGCCGGTGTCCAGGCCTGCACCACCGCCATCTGGTTGAGGGTGAGCGTGCCGGTCTTGTCGGTGCAGATGAACGTCGTCGCCCCGAGCGTCTCTACCGCGTCGAGCCGGCGGACCAGCGCGTGCTCCTTGGCCATCAGCTGGGCGCCGCGGGCCAGCGACAGGGTGACCGTCGGGAGGAGCCCTTCGGGGATCAGCGCGACCATCACGCCGACCCCGAACAGGAACGCATCGGTCGGGTCCAGCCCGGTGAACCACCCGGTGAGCCCGAGCAGCACGCCGGTGGCGAGCGCGATCACCGCCACCAGCTTGACCACCTTGGCGAGCTGCCGGGTCAGCGGGCTCGGTGGGCGGGTGGCGGACGCGGCCAGCGACGACACCTGGGCGAGGGTGGTCGAGGTGCCGGTGGCCGTGACCAGCGCCTCCCCGACCCCCTGCACGACGAAGCTGCCTGCCATCAGCGGGTCGCCGGCCGCGTGGGGGACGGGGACGCTCTCGCCGGTGACCAGGGACTCGTCGGCGCTCAGGCTCTGCGCCAGGACCAGCTCCATGTCCGCGGACACCCGGTCGCCGGCCTCGAGGAGCACGAGGTCGCCGCGTACGACGTCGCGCGCGGCCACCTGCAACGGCACCCCGTCGCGGCGTACCCGGGTCCGCTGCGGCAGCAGGGAGCGAAGTCGCTCGGCGGACCGGTCGGCGCGGTACTCCTGCCAGAACGCGAAGATCGCGTTCAGCACGACGACGACCACGATGGCCACAGCCAGGGCCGCCATCCCCGCCAGCAGGGCCAGCCCGGACGCGATCCAGAGCAGCAGCGCGAGCAGGTGGGTGAACTGCGCGACCAGCTGTCGCCCGGGATGGGGTCGCGCCGGTTCGGGAAGGGTGTTGGCTCCCTCGGCCTGCAGTCGACGCGCGGCCTCGGTGCTCGACAGTCCCGGGGCGAGCGTCTCCGAGGTCATCCTCTCCCTCTCCTCCCCAGGGAGGACGAGGAGAGCCGCGCCGTTTGACACGGTGTAGGAGTCTTGGTCCTGCTCCCTGCGGGAGCCTCGACCACACTTTGATCCTGGCTCTCCCCGCCTCGCTCACCATTGCAGCGCCCGCCGGCTGCGCGTTGGAGAGGCGTCTTTCCCGTGCTGAGGGACCTTGGTCCCATCCGCGGTCCGGGCGCAGGTCATGCCACTCGCGAGATCCCCGGGCCCCTCCAGGTCGCCTCGATGACTTCCGGATGCGGTCGGTACAGCCGCAGGATGACGAACCAGTCGTGGTCCGCCGACGTGGGCAGCCAGTTCGGTTCCCTCGCAGCTCGACCGGTGTTCGAAGCCGGCCCGGATGGCCGAGAAAGGTCTTCCCACCAGCTGCTGTGGCACGCCGGCCGGCAGCGCGCCTACGACATCTGCCCGATGTCTGCTCGCCCCAGCGCCGGGTAGCGTCACCAGGGCCGGGTCACTCGGTGCTCGCTGCCAGGGACCGCTGGGCGAGGGACAGCAGCCACCTCGAGGAAGAGCGTCGGATGGGCCACGCGAGGATGTCGGTGTTGGGCGCGGTCAGCGCGACGGTGCTGCTGGTGGCCGGGTGCGGCAGCTTCGGGAACCCGCCTGCCGAAACCGGTCCGTCCCCGACCCCGTCGACGGCCGCGAGCGAGCCGACGCCCTCCGGGGCCGCGAGCGAACCAGCTCCGTCCACGCCCGCCAGCCCCTCCACACCGTCGGCCACCGCGAAGGGCCCGAGCCGGTTCGCCGCCGTCCGTGGTCCTCTCGTCGTCACCGTCGGGGACATCGCCTGCGCACCGGGTGAGGAGGTCACCACGACCAGGTGTCGTCAGCGGGACACGGCAAACCTCGCCGCGTCGTTCAGCCCCCAGTACGTGCTTACGTTGGGCGACCAGCAGTACGACGACGGTGACCTGTCGGACTTCAAGGACTCCTACGCCAACACGTGGGGACGGTTCCAGTCGATCACCCACCCTGTTCCGGGCAACCACGAGTACCACTCCAGCGACGCGTCCGGCTACTTCGCCTACTTCGGGAACGAGACCAGGGCGCCCGGCTACTACGCGTTCGACGTCAACGGTTGGCGCATCTACGCGTTGAACAGCAACTGCTCCGACATCGACTGCGACGTCGAAACGGCCTGGCTGGACCGGGACATGTCTGCGCATCCCCGCACCTGCACGGCCATTGCGATGCACCATCCGCGCTACTCCTCGGACTCGCAGCACGGTGACGAGTCCGACGTCAAACCGTTCTGGGAGGTCGCCATCAAGCACCAGGCCGACCTGGCGCTCGCCGGGCACGCCCACGACTACGAACGCTTCCACGCGATGGACGCCGACGGAAACGTCTCCAGCACCGGCATGGCGTCCTTCGTCGTCGGCACCGGAGGCAAGAGCCTCTACGACAGCGACGGGCCCCACCAGGGCTCCGTCATCTTCAGCAACCACCGCGCCGGGGTCCTCGCCCTCAAGCTCGGGCGTGGTGGCTACGGGTGGATGTTCAAGGACGTCGACGGCAACACCGTCGACTCCGGCGTCCAGAGCTGTCACTAGTCAGCTGGTGCACGCCCGCCACGCTCCGGTCCTGACATCAACGGTGCGCCTCCATCCACGCCAGCACCTGTTCGGCGTGCCGGTTCGGAGGGAAGACCGGGTAGAAGACGTGTTCCACCGCACCGTCGCGCACGATGAGGCTGAGGCGTCGATGGAGCCGCCGACCGTCGACCTCGATGGTGGGTCGCAGGACTGCTCGAGATCCTGCCGTCCCATCGTTGCAGCCAGGAGTAGCCGGCCGACTGTGGAACATCTGAGTTGCAACCAAGGACGGACTCGCTCGCGGACCAAATCCCGAACTCTTCAACTCGGGGCATTATGCCCAGGCATCGCAGATACCCGGCCGCGATTTCCTAGTCGTCGTTGGTCGTCGTTCGCGACCATTCTCGAGACCCGTTGAATGAATGCGATCCATCGTGAACCTGAATGCGAAGCGCGCCTCCATGCGTCGTGAACTGGGCTGTTGACCAATCCGCTCGCAAACTTTCGGATCAAGACGCTGCGACATTGGGTATTCGCACTCCGGGCAGGGAAAACAAGTCGATCCTGGGCGCGACTGAGAGCCTCGATGCGTGGCAGGACTGGAAATGGACTCCACGATTTCCAGGTTTCTTGTCAACGGCAGCGCGAGCATCCTCATCGCGACGTGCGTGCGACTCGCGACGGGCCCGTGAAATGCTCGCCGGAGCACCCAGGAACGACACATATGACGCAGGAAATGAATGACTGAGGGTTGACGAGCCAATTCGACGGGTGGTGGGCGGGGAGAGTTGTACGGACGCCGCCGGAGGTGACGGGTCGAGGCGACTGATCCCGGCTTGCCGGCGTGGAGCTCGGACCTGCAGAGGCGCCCCGAGGGGCGATCGCTTGCGACGGGGCCAGGCGGGGCTCTCCGCACGGAAGCGGATGATTCGGTGATCACTATGAGTTATTGGGACCTCTGTCAATAAATTTCAATATCTGAGTAATGTCAGACAAGCCTCTGAAACGCCCTAATCATTGAACATGATTCGATCGGGCTATGGAGAGGTAACTCCGCACCCTGGTAAAGACTGGTTTACTGCGCGACTGTGCCGCGGTGGATCTGAAGTCAGAGACGGGGGGTGCGAATAATGCCTGCTGGGGCCTGTTCCGAAGAGGTTGACCCAGCAACACCTATGGCCGGCAAGTGAATCTATAGCCATCGAGACTACCTGCCAAAATTCTTGACGGTCCGTGCGCGGATCGTCACCAGTAAGTGTGTTGGAGAATCCCAAGAGGCAAAAAAATGAAAACGGGGGATCACATGAAACGCTTTGCCAATGTGGCTGCGGCGATGCTGTTGGCCACTTCTCTTTCGGTTCTCACCGGCGGATCCTCGGGCGGCCCCGGTGGTGACCTACCGGACCAGGCTTCGCCCGTCGCCAAGCTGATCCGCTCCGAGAAGCTGACCGACGGGGGCAAGACCAAGCAGGTCCGCTTCACCAACCCGGCTGGCAAGGTCGTCGGCGCAGCCTCGGTGGGGCGCGGCGCCCGGGTGACGATGATCAGCAATGGCGAGAACGGCAACTACGAGATGTCGGTCAAGCCGGCAGACCCCACGACGGACGAGGAAGTCGCGGCGATGGCCGCGGGGCTGAATGCCACCATCATCGGTCACCGCCACCAGTTCCCCGAGCAGGCAAATGGGCACGCCAACCCGCCCGGGGTGAACCGTCCGGCTCCTCGGCTCGCCGCCGCAGCAGCCGTGGCGCCGATGGCCGGTGCGGGGTCGGGGTCCACGCCCATCTACGACGTCGGCTGTCTCTACATCACTACCGAGGTGTACGTGAAGGGCTGCTACTACCGGCGCACCGTTCCGGAGTCGATGGACAACTACTACCTGCGCGCGGACTCCTCGGAGATCTTCGGGCATCACTCCGGCACCTGGGGATATCTCCGAGGCCTTCGGTCGATCCACGACTACGATGCCGGGTATCCCGGCACCGAGGTCATCTCATCCCGGCCGATGGTGACCAGGGACGGGGACAACTGCCGCGAGACGAGCATCTCGATCAGCTACGGGGTGTTCGACGCGTCAATGCCAGTGGAGCTGTGTCCTGACCGACTCGACCCGTACGCAAGGAAGACGTACTTCCGCCACGCCTGGTACGGCTCAGTCTCCAGGGACAGCATCGACCGGGCTAGTGTCGGTCACAGCATCACCCGGGGGCGGGTTGGCCACGGGATCGGGTTCGACTACCGCATCCAGGCCAACGAGTGCGACGACGTCATCGACTGGAACGGGATCGACTGTGACTGGCGTACGGCGGGTTAGGCGCGCGTGCCTGCTGCTCGCGTTGCTTGCTCCGTTGGCTGCCTGCGGTGGGCCCGACCTGGGCAGCATGACCAAGCAGGAGGCGATCGACGCCTGTGACAAGGCAGTCGCCAAGAAGGTCGACGCGGGCTGGACGTCGGATGGTGCGACGGCTCAGAAGGACGACCGCTACTGGGACGTCCGGGGCACCTCGAACGCCGGTTTCTACCACTGCAACATCAACGCGGTGGACGGGAACATCACCACCATGCTGTTGCCGAGCTAGGACCTGGCCAGAAGAGCGGTCAAGGTCGACAGGACGCCCGAGCGGACTCTCAATCTTGCTCGGGCGTCCTTGTTGCTCGCGTTGGTCAGATGCGCGGGCCCCTGGCGCTACGCCGGTGGCGGAAGCAGGACAGTGATCAGCACGATCGCTGAGACGAGCAGCGCAGCGCCGACCCCGAGGAGGATGTACCGAACTCCCGCGATCGAAAACGTGCTGCCGATGCCGATCAGAAACAGCACCCCGGCGAGCACCACCGTGACCCGGACGTACTGGTCACCGGCGACTCCGGCGCCTTCACCCGCGGCCGCGTGAGCGCCCGCCTTCTTGTCCAGTGCCGCAGCTCGAGCCTCTGCCGGAATGACGTACTCCGGCATGTAGGACGGGCCCGGTGGGGCGTGTGGATTCGTGTCCGGGGCGGTCCTGCGCCACGCGTCGAAGGCCACCTCGTAGGCGGGGCGGAACCGGCGTTCGGCGATCCTCATCTTGTCGGCGCGATCCAAAGTCCAAGCGGTGTACCAGGCATTGAACGTGGAAGCGTCGAAGTTGCGGGTCTGCTCGGCGCTGAACGTCGCACGGTTGGCCTCAGTGCGCGCGGTCGAAGCCGCTGCAAGTTCGAGACGTGACTCGGTTCCCCACTTGGCGGCGGCGAACCCTGACCATGCCACGGTCAGCGTGACGGCGGCGAGCACGACGGCCTCGCAGATCTGCAGCAGGCGGCCACGCCTCCCCTCGAGGCGAGGTGAGTGCTGGTGATGCTGGAGCTCCTTGTGAGCCTCGGCGGCAGACAATCCTTCAGGCAAGGGAACTCACTCCGTTCGTGCCCCGTGACCAGGGCGTCTCCCCGAGGCGTTGACCCGGTACTCCGTGGTCCCAATGTCTCCCCCGCAGTGCGCGCGTCCATCGTCCGGCGTGGATGAGCAGGACGCCCACGTCAGCACGGGCGGTGAGAGCCGCCCGCCCCCGAAGGCCGGCCCGCGTAGGCTGAGCCCATGAAGCGTGTCGTCGTCGACCGTTTCGGCGGGCCCGAGGTGTTGAGGGTCGTGGAGGACGACGATCCCCGACCGGGTCCGGGTGAGGTGTGCGTCAGGGTCCTGGTCGCGGGCGTGTCGTTCACCGATGCCCAGCTGCGCGCCGGCACGTATCTCGGTGGGCCGAAGCCGCCGTTCACGCCCGGCTACGAGCTCGTCGGCGTCGTCGAGGAGCTGGGCCCGGGCTGCTCGAGGCTGCGAGAGGGAGACCGCGTCGGCGCGCTGACGGTGTGGGGCGCCAACGCGGAGCGCGTCTGCGTGCCGGAGCTGTACGCGGTCGAGGTGCCCGAGGACCTCGACCCGGCGGAGGTCGTGAGCCTCATCTTCCCCTACATGACCGCCTACCAGGCGCTTCACCGCGCGGCGATGGCGAGGAGCGGGGAGACGGTGCTCGTGCACGGTGCGGCCGGCAGGGTGGGCACGGCGATCCTCGAGCTCGGAACGCTGGCCGGACTTCGCCTCTACGGGACCGCTTCAGCTCGCGACCTCGCCGCGGTCGAGCGGCTCGGAGCGGTGGCGATCGACTACCGCAACGAGGACTTCCTGGCTCGGGTGCGCGAGCTGACCGGGAGCGGCGTGGACGTTGCACTCGACGGGATCGGTGGCGCGGTGTCGCTGCGCTCCTTCCGCGCGCTGCGGCCGGGCGGAAGGCTTGTCGTGTTCGGCCGCTACGCCACGCTCGCGCACGGACGCAAGAACTGGCGAGCGGTGATCGAGTGGTATGCGGCGACCGCGAGCGTCGCGCTGTGGGGGCTGCTCTCGCCCCACCGGCGGGTGCTCGCCTACCGGATCCAGAAGCTGCGCATTCGCCACCAGGACTGGTTCCGGGAGGACTTCCGCGCGCTGCTCGATCTGCTTCGTCGTGGCGAGATCCACCCGGTCGTGGCCGAGCGCCTGCCGCTGTCCGACGCTCGTCGCGCTCACGAGCTGCTCGAGCGCACGGCGGCGAAGGGAAGACTCGTGCTCGTGCCATAACCCGAGGAGGACCCTCCCTGATGGCTGCGGGAGCTGCCCGGCATCGGCCTCTCGGGCGCGCGGATCGCGGGCCGCGACCTCGTCATTGACCAGCGTGCCTTTCCCACGCCGCGACAAGGCGTGCCGGCCCGTCTGACCACAAGTGCCTGGACCTGCTGCTGCAGCACGAGGGCATGACCGGCAGTCGCCTGGCAGCGATGACCGGACTTACCACCGGAGCCATAACCGGGGTGGTGAAACGACTGGAGCGGGCAGGGTACGTACGGCGCCAGCCAGATCGCCTCGACGGAAGACGCCAGCTCCTGCAGCCCGTCCGGGATCGTATTGCCGAGGTCACTGCGGTGTTCGCTCAGAACGGGCCCGACCACGCCGACATCTTGGCGGGAATGGATGACGCCCAGGTCACGGCGGTGATCACCTACCTCACTCGGGCAACCGAGAACCTTGAACAGCGCTCAGCTCTGCTCCGCGCCAACGCGTTCAGGAGCAAGCTGCGGCACGAGTCCGATCCTGGCAGCCCACACCCACTCGCACCTGAACCGTTCCCACTCGAGACACAAGGTGCCACCGGTGACCACATCTGACCAGCGAACCGACAGCGAACTGTCCGCCCTCTTCGCCCGTATGTGCGACGCCTGGACTATGGGGGATGCAGAAGCCTATGGCGCTTGCTTCACCGAGGACAGCGACTACGTCTCGTACGACGGAACCCACGCCCAGGGGGCGAAGCGTCGCTGCACTGCACAACGGACGCGTTCGACCTGTCACCATCCCGAGTCCAGACTCCATGCCCGCGCGGGCATCACGATGACCCGCGCTGCCCGAATTCTGCGTATCGGGAATTCGGTTCCCGTGGATCACCCTCAGGGTCAGGAGTGACCGGACCGGCGACCAATGTCCGGCATTACTCGAGCCGCTCGACCCACTGCGATCGCCATTCGGGAGGCTCGGATCGCTGCCCGTAGTAGCGCGTGTCCCGCACGATCAGCCCCTGATCGTCGAGCTCGAATATCAAGGCAACGTTCCACACATCCCCGTCGTAGCCATTGACACCTTCGATCACCCACACCTGACCGGATCCCACAACTCTCCGCAAAGTGACCTTCGGTGGGATCGGAAACGTCTCTTGCATTGAGCGCATCGCGTCACGTCCGCGGATGCGCTCGTTCGACTGTGGCAGTTCCATCACATAATCGGGGTGCCGAACGAGGTACTCCTGCTCCGCAGAAAGACCGGCCCCATCAGAAAGCCCGAGCAGCTGCTCGACGCCTTCGCGCATGGCGGCAGCATCGTTGCCCGTCATCGCCTGGCGAAAGAGTTCCAGTACTTCGGCAGCACCCACGATCCCTCCCGGGGACGGTTCATCAGCGTTCGTCTCAATGTCGACCCAGACCGGCGCTCGAGTCCATGGCTAACAAGGCGCGTCCGCGTGGGCCAGCGCCAGCGCCACTTGGACCTGGCGGTCAGCAACGGCACAGTGTCAACAGCGGAATGACGTGCATCTGGGATCGCGTCACCCGCGGCATGTCCGGGGGTTGCTTGCTCGCTCCCTGACCGGCTTGGCGCCTTTCCTGCAGCGACGATGTACTCCCGCACCCCGACAGAGTTCGACGGCATGGCGCTCTCGCGGTTCGCCAAGTGGATGACCAGCCGCGACATCGCCGAGTACATGGACGCCACCGACGCCGCGAAGTCAGCCGGCGGACTCCCTTGGATATAGCTTGGTTTCGGAGCTGCCGTTGCGGCCCCGGGGCTCGGAGATGAGCGTGGCCCCGCATGATCCCTAAAGGGGGTCGGAAATTCCTAGCGGCGGACCGACAAACTCGACCCAGTTGGCGTGCCCGAGAGCGGAGAGCATCTCAGGATCCACGGGGCCGGGCAGGAGCTCGTTGTACTCCTCGAAGAGGCGCTCCGCCCCCGAGGGCGTAGTGATGACCAACAACCGGCCTGGTGCGTCGCCAACGTTCTGGAAGTTGTGCGGCGTGCCGCGCGGGCCGAAGGCCATGCCGCCTTTCGACACCCGGAACATGGCGTCACCCGCCTTGAATCGGAAGTCGCCCTCGAGGACATACCACACCTCGTCCTCGCGAAGGTGGGTGTGTAACGCCGGTCCGTTCCTCGGTGAGATCACGAACTCCAGCACCGTCAAAGAGCCGTGGGTGTTCCTCGTGTTGGTCTTGATATAGACCGAGTCACCGGTGGGAGTCTCCAGCAGGGTGCCCTCACCGGACCGCACGGAGAAGGACTCGACACAAGACATTGCGCGTCCCTTCGAGAACCGATGCTATGCGCCTGCCCGCCGATATCGCGTCGGGAAAGGTGCCCATCTGCCAACGACAGCACATGGGTGGATCTGTGTACAGCAGCATGCGCACGCTCGCGCGGTCTGCGTCGGAACCGGGCCTGTCACCACGGAACGCTCACATCGGCCAGAACCGGTAAACGCTCCGGTGAGACGTGAGACAGCACGGGCTGCTCCCGGCGACTCGCGGTGAAATGGCACAACTTTCGCCCGAACATGCTCGGCGCGTCTTGACGACTGCCTGGCGGTCAGCGCAGGCTCATCGAACCAGACACGTAGGGCTCCCACGGCAAGCCGGCGTCCGCGGCGATGCGCTGGTCCAGGGCGGCCGCGACGTCCTCGGGCCACGCAGCAGTGCGGCGGGTCTCCATGTCGATGTGCAGGAAGACCTCCTCCATCACAAAGCTCAGTCGCTGGTGCGAATCGTCGAGCAGGTAGACCAAGGCGTGCGCAGCCCGCTCCGCACGCCCGAGCAGCCGCACTCGCGCCGACATCGTGTCGCCAGTGCGCAGTTCGGCAAGATAGGTCAGGTGGTGTTCGGCCGAGAAGCACGCGTGCCCAGAGGCCGGCCAGTTCTGCGGGATCCCCAGCTCGACCAAAGACTCGTCGAGCCCCTCGCTGGCGATGCCGGTGTAGTGACGGACGTTGAGGTGGCCGTTGACGTCCTCGAAGGCGACCGGGACGGGCTGTTCGGCGTACGCCGGCAGGTCAACGAGCTGCTCGTACGTGGGCTGGGGTGGTCTCACGGATCATGACGATACCGGGCCTAGTCCGGATCCACGCGCGCAATCATCCGCCCCCGCACGCGGAGGCGCGGCTCTGCGTTTGCGCCGGAGGCACTGCTGCGTCCGGACACATTGAGCCGGGTCTGCCTCGCGCTGGAGTGTCCCTGCACCCGGGCACTCGGACCACCGATGGCTCCGCCAAATCTGACGAGCGTTCTTCCCGGCTGGAGTGCGTACAGAGACAGGCGACGGCGAAGGGCTTCAGCGGCGGAAAGACGACGCACCTGTGCCTGCCCCAAAGATCGTGGCTGAAACCTCGGACCCGCTCACCCGTTCGGGCGAGCAAGGTCCGAACCTCGTGACTGCCAAACAGGCTACGACTGGTCGAGCAGGTCGAGCTCCTCTGCGGTGAGTTCGAGATCGGCGGCCGCAGCGGAGTCGCGGATCGACTCAGGCCGCTTGGCACCCGGGATGGGGATGACGACCGGGGACTGTGCGAGTTCCCAAGCGAGCGCGACCTGCTGCGGGCTGACACCTCGGGCGATGGCGACTTCGGCGAACGCGGGATGCTTGTCAGCGAGCTGCTTTGCGTCACCCAGGCCACCAAGAGGGCTCCAGGGAAGGAAGGCCAGCCCGAGTTGGTCGCATACGTCGATCTCCGGCAGGCTGCCGCGGAAGGCGGGCGAGAACTGGTTCTGCACGCTGACCAGCGCGTCACCGAGCACCTTGTGGGCGGCGCGGATCTGGTCGGGGTCGGCGTTGGACAGGCCGATCATGCGGACCTTGCCGGAGTCGGCGATCTCCTTCAGGGTGCCGATCACGTCGTCGTAGGGCACGTTCGGGTCCGGCCGGTGGTGCTGCCACAAGGCGATCTGCTCGACACCGAGTCGTCGCAGGCTGGAATCGACGGCCTCCTTGAGGTGGGCATCGGAGCTGTCGGTGTCCCAGCCTCCGCCTGCGGTGCGCACGTGGCCGCCCTTGGTGGCCAGCAACACCTGGTCGCGCACGCCGAGCTCGTCGAGCAGGGAGGCGATCAGTCGTTCGTTCTCGCCCTGCGCTTCCGCGCCCTTCTCCTCACCGGGTCCGTAGGCGTCGGCGGTGTCGAAGAGGGTGACGCCGGCATCCAGCGCCGCCCTGATGGTCTCAGCGAGCTGCTCACGCGGCTGACTTCCGGTCTGGTCGAAGGTCATCAGACCCAGACCGATCGCGCCGATGTCGACGCGGCCGACGGCGTCGTTCCCGATTGTCCGTGTTCTCATGCTGCCTTCCTACCCGGCGACTCACTGTCATATGCGAACGCTCTGGCAGAACCGACAAGCGGCGACTCGTCAGGGCCACTTACTGGGGCGTTTCTCGGCGACCTCATGCGGCGGAAGGACACGCCCCAAGTCCTGCGGTCCCTAGACGAAGTCGCGCGTCGCAACAGTAAAGCGCCGGTCGGAGGCCCCTCAACTCGACGGTTCGGAGTCAGTCGAGTGGGTATCGGCGCCGAGTTCCCCTCGCAGCCGCTGAGACGCCCGGTGTGCCTCCTGCGGCGTGTCCGCGGTGAACATCTGGTCGAGCAGGACCCCAATTCGCGTCGCACGGTAGTTGACGCCGGTTGGTAGGGGGTCCATGCGCAGTGGCGTTCCTAGGCGGCACAGCACGTGCGGACGGTTCGCGTCGTCGATGGGAGGGATGTCGGGCCACCGGTGTGTGGGCCTCCGTTGCCGGGGCGAGAGTTGCTGACCGAGACGCAGTACACCTCGGCGTTGTCGACCTCGATCACGCGCAGCGTCTCCTTCAGGTAGGTGTCAACTGCTCGAGCCACAGCCGCTCCTGCCCGCCGGCGCTGCGACGTGCCGCCCTCAGATGCTGGCTGACTTGGCTCCACGGCAGGTGGGTGACCTTCACGCCGCCGACGACGGCAGGCAGTTGGAGCCGGGCCCACTCATGGGACCAATGAGAGAGCGTCAGCAGGTGGGCGACCGGCAGCCCGTGCAGGCGCGGGGCGTACGTCATGAGCTGCTCAATAGTAGGTAGCTGCCAGCCGCGCTTGGCTTCGATGACGCCGTGGTTGGCGCCGTGCAGTTCCAGGTCGGTTCGGCCGGCATCGTCGGGAACCTCGAGGTCGATCTTGATGCTCAGGCACCTGGCGAGCCTGACAGATCTTGTTCGTGGACCGGGAGCCGCAGAATGCGCCGCCGGTGACGCGCATAAGCCCTGAGCCGGCGGCATGACGCACCCACGAAGGGCGGTGCTCGAACCAGCGGATGTGGCGGAGGCGGGTCCCGCCCTTACCAGCGCCGGGCGATTGCGCCCGACGGACGGCGTGCCACGATGCAGCACGTGACCGACTCAGACGAACCCGCCACAGCACGCCGGACGCAGTACCGCACGGTCGTGGCAGATGGGCTGCCCGAACTCGACCAGCGGTTGTCGGACGAGCTCGATGTGGTCAACGCTGCCGCCACCGAGGGTGTTGCGCCGTCGCGGGAGATGACCGTGCAGATCCTTGACGATTCGGGCCAACTCGCCGCCGGCATGAGCGGCTGGACGTGGGGGGTGGCTGCCGGCATCGGCATGACCTGGGTGCGGGAGGAAGCCCGAGGCGAAGGTCTCGGTGCGAGGCTGCTGGCGAACTTCGAGGAAGAGGCGCGTGCGCGAGGATGCTCCCACGTGTTCGTCACCTCGTTCACGTTTCAGGCGCCGGGCTTCTACCAGCGCCACGGCTACCGCGAGATTTTCCGGTGGGAGGGTGTTCCCACACCCGCGTCAGCGGACGTGCACTTTCGCAAGGACTTGTGAACGGCAAATCCATTGCACCCAAACCTGAGGTGCTTGATGGCGTCACCTGCAGCGTGCTCGGGTGGACGCGCGCCACCTCTTTGTAAATGGGTGGCGTGAGCGATGGAAGGCGAGCAGGCTCGTGGCCCATGACGAGCAGCGACCTGTGGGATGAGGACACCGCGGAGCGGTACGACGACATCTCGGCTGGGATGTTCGCGCCCCAAGTGCTCGACCCCGCCGTGGACTTCCTCGCACGGTTGGCGGGACCCGGCCCCGCGCTAGAGCTCGCGATCGGCACGGGTCGGGTGGCGATCCCGCTCGCCGCCCGAGGCGTCTCCATGACCGGGATCGAGCTGTCGCAACCGATGGTCGACCGGCTGCGGCGCAAGGTGGCCGCGGAGAAGCTGCCGGTCGTCACGGGTGACATGGCCACGACGACCGTCCCCGGCCGGTTCTCGCTCGTGTATGTCGTGTGGAACAGCATCGGCAACCTGTGCACCCAGGACGAGCAGGTGGAGTGCTTCCGCAATGCTGCTCGGCACCTGGCGCCGGGCGGTCGCTTCGTCGTCGAGCTGTGGGTGCCGGGCATACGGCGGTTCCCCCCGGGGCAAGCGGCGGTGCCGTTCGAGGTGACCGACCGTCACGTCGGCTTCGACACCTACGACATGGTCACGCAGCGAGGGACCTCTCACCACTACCGTCGGCTGGACGATGGGAGCACCCGCTACGGCTACAGCAACTTCCGCTACATCTGGCCCGCCGAGTGCGACCTCATGGCGCGGCTTGCCGGCTTGGCGCTCGAGCAGCGTGTGGCGAACTGGGATGGGGCGCCCTTCACGTCCGACAGCGAGAGCCACGTGTCGGTCTGGTGCAAGCCGCTCGACGCGTCTGATCAGTACAACTGATGTGGAGTGACTGCCTGTCAAGAGGCAGGGTGAGGCGCCCGTCCCGGTTTGATCGGGGCGGGCGCCTCTTGGCTTCGTCGGCTGGCTGGTGGTGAGCGTGTCGTTGGCGACGCGCGGTCAAGGCTGATATGCGCGGGTTGGTTACCGCAGGGCGGGGTGTTCGGCAGGAGCGGGGCCGCGTGTCTAGGGTCGTGCGTCGCACCCACGAGGTCATTGCTGGCCGAGGCGAGGTTGCTGCTCATGGTTGTGTCGCGGGTTGCTCCACGCGCTGTCACCACTGCTCGGCGAAGCCGGTTGGTCGCAACGAGCCCGAGTGCGGCCTTCTCCCGGTGTCAGGTCGTCACCGGCACGTCGAGGCGCATCATTTGGGAGACATTCTGGGCCCGACGTCCGAGCCACGTGGACGGAGTAGTGCACGGGTGCCTCCGGGCCGGCACGACCGATGTTCTAGATTCCCTCCGTGAGTGCGCAGGCCCCGTCAACTGTCATCCTGATCCGTGCGGACCGATTCATCCCCAATCCCGCTACGGCGGCCGACAACGCGTTCCAGCGCGATGTTCCGGAGGGGCAATCCGACGACGCGACGTCGGCCCAGGCGCTGGCCGAGATGGACGCCGTCGCCCAGGCTCTCCGAGACGCGGGGGTGACGGTCCATGTCTTCGAGGACGAGGACCACACCCGCCCGGACAGCGTCTTCCCGAACAACTGGCTCTCCACCCACGCGGGGGGCAACATCGCGGTCTACCCGATGTATGCCTCCAACCGTCGCCACGAGCGTCGGGCCGACGTGCTGGAACTGCTCAAGTCCCACTACCGAGTCCAGACCATCGTGGACTACTCCGGCCTGGAACCCGACGGCATCTTCCTCGAGGGCACCGGTGCGATGGTGCTCGATCACGTCTCGCGGGTCGCCTACACGGCACGCAGCCACCGGGCCGACACCCACGTCCTTGAGCGGTTCTGCACTGACTTCGGGTACGAGCCGATGGCCTTCGACGCGGTCGACTCCGAGGGCGTGCCGGTCTACCACACCAACGTCATCGCCTGCATCGGCACCGACGTCGCGATGATCGCCCTGGAGATGATCCCGGACGAGCAGCGTCGCGCCGAGGTCCGCGAGCGCCTCTCGGTCAACGGGAGGATCGTCGTGGAGCTGACCGAGCAGCAGATCCGCGAGTTCGCCGGCAATGCCGTGGAGCTGTGTGGTCGTACGCCGGAGGGTCGGCGTCGCTACATCATGGCCATGTCGGCTCGGGCGCGTCGAAGCCTGCGTCCGGACCAGGTCGCGGCGATCGAGGAGTCCTGCGAGATCGTGGCCGTCGACATCCCCACGATCGAGCTGGCCGGCGGGTCGGTGCGGTGCATGATCGCCGGTGTCCACCTCGACAGGCGCCCGGCCACCGAGCCCGAGCCCACGGCTGCCGTCGAGGCGATCGACGAAAACCCGCACACGGCCGACGGTCAGGACGTCGCGACGGGCGACACGGCAGACTGACCGTCCAACTGGGACTGTCTGAGCCAGCTTTCCCGAGGCCGCCGGGTCCGGCTCCCAAGGCCATTCGCGGCGAAGCCGTTCAGCGGCGTTACAGACGCTGCCGACTCCGCATCCCGCCGGCACTCTTCTATCGGGCTGCACGCGCGTCTTAGTGGGCGGGGTGGACGCGGGCTGCGTCTCCGTGCTGCTCGGACCCGGCGTGCCACCCAGGACGGTCATGGAGATCGTGGGGCACACCACATTGGACGTCACCATGAACATCTACGGGCACGTGTCGCTAGGCGACAAGCAGGAGGCGATGAAGCGGCTCGGCGACCTCATGGAAGGGGACGAATGATGGGCGCGTTGCTGTCACCGGTTGCTGTCATCCGGCCCCTGACCACTGAGGGGCGGCGTTCAGTTCTGGCCGTTAACACACGAAAGCCCAGGTCACGGGGGAGAAACCTGGGCTTTCGTGGAGCGCGCTCGGAGGGATTCGAACCCCCAACCTTCTGATCCGTAGTCAGATGCTCTATCCGTTGAGCTACGAGCGCTGGGCCTCGGAGAGTTTAGCGTGCACCCCGCACCCCGGCGAAATCGGCGCGATCCGGGCTCAGTTCTCGGTCGGCGCGGTCAGGAACTTGGCGAGCAGCTGCACCAGGTCCTGACGGGCCTTCGACTCCGCTCCGCCGTACCGGTGGTCGTGCACGGTGGCCGCGATCCGGGACGCCTCGTCGAGCACCGCGTCGGCGGCGGGCAGCAGGTGAAGCCGGTACGCCCGGCGGTCCTCGGTGTCCCGCCGACGCTCCACCAGTCCCCGGCGTTCGAGGTGGTCCACGATCTGCACGACCGAGGCGGGGCTGACGTCGAGCAGCTCGCTCAGCTGCCCCTGGGTGACCGGGCCGGCCGCGCGGAGGGCGCGCAGCGTGCCGAAGTGGCGCGGCTCGATGCCCAGCGGCTCCAGAGCGGCGAGGAACTCCCGGTGCATCCGCTGGTGGGTCCGGCTGATCACGAACCCGATGCTGTCCAGCAGCGCCGGCGGCGTGCGCTCGTCGAGCTGGTCGCCGACCAGGGTGAGCAGGTGCCCGCGCAGTCGGTCGACCTCGTCGGCGGACAGGGGGGCGGTGAGCCGGGCCTCGAGCGCGCGTACGTCGGGCTCCCACCGGCGTACGGCGTCCCGGCCGGCCGGCGTACGCGTCAGGGCGTAGGACCGACGGTCCAGGGGGTTGCGGATCCGTTCGACGAGGCCGTCGCGCTGGAGGGACTCGGCCACCGAGGTCATCGTCGTGCCGCTGACGCCGCACATGCCGGCCAGGCTCTGCTGGGACTGTGGCTCGACCTGGGCCAGCGCGAGGAGAGCTGCGTAGGCGTGCACGTCGATGCGGCCGGGCAGCAGTCGACCCACCTCGGAGGCGACCCGGGCCTGGGCCCGCCAGAGCAGGTGTCCGGGCAGCGTGGAGAGGTCGGACAGTGCCGCACGTCTTGCCGCCTCCCTCATAGCGGGTTACCGTACACGAAACAATCATTTACCTCTTGACGATTTGTAGTCTGACGATCTGGAGACCCGCGATGGCCGGCAAGTGGTGGACGCTCGTGGCGGTGTGCACGGGTGTGTTCATGCTGCTCCTCGACATCACGATCGTGAACGTCGCGCTGCCCGACATCCAGCGCGACCTCGACGCGACCCTGTCGGACCTGCAGTGGGTGATCGACGCCTACGCGCTGACCCTGGCCGCGCTGCAGCTGACCGCCGGGTCGCTGGCGGACCGCTACGGGCGGCGCAAGCTGTTCGCGATCGGCACGGCGGTGTTCACGGCCGGCTCGCTGTTCTGCGGGCTGGCGCCGACGGTGCAGTTCCTGTCCGTGGCGCGGGCCGCGCAGGGCGTCGGCGGGGCGATCATGTTCGCCACCGCGCTGGCCCTGCTGTCGGGGGCGTTCCAGGGCAAGGAGCGGGGCACGGCGTTCGCGTTCTTCGGCGCCACCACCGGTGTCGCGGTCGCGGTCGGACCGGTGCTCGGCGGGGTGCTGACCAGCGGCCTGTCCTGGCACTGGATCTTCTGGGTGAACATCCCGATCTGCTTCTTCGCGCTCGCGGTCACCCTGACCAAGGTCGAGGAGAGCCGCGACCCGCACCCCGGCCGCCCGGACTGGATCGGCTTCCTCACCTTCAGCTCCGGGCTCGGCCTGCTGGTGCTCGCCCTGATCCGCGGCGGCGTGGACGGCTGGGGCGACAGCCTGGTCGTCGGCAGCTTCGTCGCGTCCGGCGTGCTGCTGGTCTCCTTCGTGGTCAGCCAGCTGCTGCAGGAGAAGCCGATGTTCGACCTCGGGCTGCTCCGCAAGCCGACCTTCGTCGGCGGGCTGATCGCCGCGCTGGGGGTGTCCGCCTCGGTGTTCTCGCTGCTGACCTACCTGATCATCTACGTGCAGAACGTGCTCGGCTACTCCGCCGTCGAGGCGGGCGTCCGGTTCCTGTTCCTGTCCGGCATGTCGTTCGTCTCCGCGATCGTCGCGGGCCGGCTCACCAGCCACGTGCCGACCAAGTGGCTGATCGGGCCGGGCTTCCTGGTCACCGCGTTGGGCCTGTACCTGATGCGCGGCATCACCGTCGACTCCGAGTGGACCCACCTCATCCCGGGCCTGATCGTGGCGGGCCTCGGGGTCGGGCTGATCAACGTCCCGCTGGCCTCCACCGCTGTCGGCGTGGTGCGGCCCGAGCGGTCGGGCATGGCGTCCGGGGTGAACTCCACGTTCCGCCAGGTCGGCATCGCCACCGGCATCGCCGCGCTCGGCTCGATCTTCGCCCACCAGGTCGCGAGCGGCATCCAGAGCGCGCTGGCCGGTACGCCGGCGGCGGGCCGGGCCACGCAGGTCGCGGACGCGGTCACCAACGGGCAGATCAACGCGGTGCTCGCGCACGCGCCCGTGTCGGTCCGGCCGGCGCTGGCGCAGGCCTCCACGGCGAGCTTCGTCGACGCGCTGAACCACATCACCACGATCGCCACGGTCATCGCCCTGGTGGCCGGGCTGTTCTGCCTGGTGCTGATCCGGGCCAAGGACTTCGTGGGCTACCACGCCGGGCCCGCGCAGCCCCGTGACGCCGGCGAGCACGAGCCGGCGCACGCCGTCTGAGGCGGGTCTCAGCCGAGCAGCAGCTGGATGCCCACCACGTAGCCGAACACCACGACCAGGGTCCGGAACACCGCGGGGTGGAGCCGGCGACCGAAGTGGGCGCCGAGCCATCCGCCGACCACGGAGCCGACCGCGATCAGCCCGACGACCGACCAGTCGAGCGGCGCGAAGAGCACGAACACGACGCTGGCCGCGATGTTGGCCGAGAGCACCGCGATGTTCTTCAGGCCGTTGACGACCTGCAGGTTGACGTCGAGACCGAGCGCCAGGAACGCGACCAGCAGCACCCCCTGCGCGGCGCCGAAGTAGCCGCCGTACACCCCGACCAGCGACGACATGCCGGTCAGCCGCGGGCCCATCGTCTCCCGGTCGTCGACCGGCTCGAGGCCCAGGCGCGCGGCCCGACGGCGGACCCACGCGGAGACCAGCGGCTGCAGGCCGACCAGGGTCGCGGCGACCAGGACGAGGAACGGAACGACGTGGTCGAACGCCCCGGGCGGCAGCGCGAGCAGGAGTACGGCGCCGAGCAGCGCGCCGACCGCGCTGGTCAGGGCGACCCGGATCACGAGACGGCGATGGCCGGTCAGCTCCCGGCGGTAGCCCCACGACCCGCTGAGCCCCCCGGGCACCAGGCCGACGTTGTTGCACACGTTGGCGACGAGCGGGGAGAGGCCGGTGCCGACCAGGATCGGGAAGCTGACCAACGAGCCCGCGCCCACCGCGGTGAGCACGAAGCCGGCGCCGAACCCGGCACCCAGCACGGCGAGGATCTGCCCGAGGTCCATGAGGTCGGCGGGCTCAGTCGCGCAGCAGCGCGACGTCGCTGACCCGCTCGACGTGGTCGGTCATCGCCGCGGTCGCGCCGGCCGGGTCCCGGTCGCGGATGGCGGCGGCGATCCGACGGTGCGCCTCGAGGGACTCCAGCGGTCGGTCGGGCTGGGACAGCGACTCGATGCGGGTCTCCCTGACCAGGCCGGAGATCTCGCCCATCAGCCGTTCCAGCAGCGCCGAGTGGCCGGCGGCGGTGACCGCCGCGTGGAACAGCTCGTCGCCCTCGACGCCTCGCCCGCCGGCCTCGATGTCGGCGGCCATCACCGTGAGCGCGGCGTCGATCCGGGCGAGGTCCTCCTCGGTCCGTCGTACGGCGGCCAGGCCGGCCAGCTTGGACTCGAGCGCCTCCCGGGCCTCGATCACCTCGGGCAGCTGCTGCGCGTGCCGGCGCAGGGCCTCGACCACCCGCGACGTACCGGAGGAGTCCACCAGCACCGCGCCGTCGCCGTGCCGGACCGCCACCACGCCGACGACCTCCATGGCCACCAGGGCCTGGCTGACCGTCGCGCGGCTGACCCCGAGCCGGCTGGCGAGCTCGCGCTCGGGTGGGAGCCGGTCGCCGACCTGCAGGCCGGTGCGGTGCACCCAGTCGAGGATCTGCTGCGCGACCTGCTCGTACAGGCGCGGGCGCGTCACCGGACGCAGGGGAGCCGACTCGGACATGTCACCACTCTATTGACAGAACGGGCGCTGGCCTATTGGCTAGGCCACTGGACCATGTGACCACGGTCACCCTCGGGAAGCAAGGAACTCGTCATGTCCCCTGAATGGGTATCCATCCTGGCGCTCGTCGCGCTGTTCGTCCTCGGCACCGTGCTGCCGATCAACATGGGCGCGCTGGCCTTCGTCGCCGCCTGGCTGGTCGGGATGTACAGCCTCGGCCTGGACGAGAAGGAGATCATCGGCGGCATCAGCGGTGACCTCATCCTGACCCTGGTCGGCGTCACCTACCTGTTCGCGATCGCCCGCAACAACGGCACCGTGGACCTGATCGTCCGCAAGGCGGTGCAGGCGGTGGGCGGCCGGGTCGCGCTGATCCCGTGGGTGATGTTCTCCGTCACCGCCCTGCTCACCGCGATCGGCGCTGCCAGCCCCGCGGCCTGCGCGATCATCGGCCCGATCGCGCTCGGCTTCGCCGGCCGCTACAAGATCAACCCGCTGCTGATGGGCATGTTCGTGGTGCACGGCGCCCAGGCCGGCGGCTTCTCGCCGATCAGCATCTACGGCACGATCACCAACTCGGTGATGCGCGAGAACGACCTGCCCGTCGGCGAGGTCACCGTCTTCCTGGTCAGCCTGATCGTCAACCTGCTCATCGCGGTCGTGCTGTTCCTGGTCCTCGGCGGACGCGAGCTGACCTCGCGCCGGATCGACGCCGACGAGATGCACCTGGACGACGCCGCCGCGGACGGCAGCACCCACGCCGGCAGCACCCACGGCGGCGGGAACCGCACCACCGGGGGCACCGGGGTCGAGCCGGCCGGCGCCGGCGGCACCGCGGTCAGCACCGCGACCCGCACCGCGACCCGCACCTCCGCACCGCCCCAGGTGGCGCTCGACCAGGTCGTCACGCTGGTCGCCTTCGTGGCCGTGGCCGTCGTCGCCCTGGTCTTCGACAAGAACATCGGCTTCACCGCGATCACCGCGGCGGTCATCTTGACCGCGCTGTTCCCGCGGCAGCAGAAGGGCGCGGTCTCGCAGATCGCCTGGGCCACCGTCCTGCTGGTTGCCGGTGTCAGCACGTTCGCCGCGATCCTCGAGACCGCGGGTGCGCCGGAGTACGTCGGCACGTGGGCCGCCGGTCTGGGTGCGGCCGCGCTGGGCGCGCTGATCCTCTGCTACGTCGGCGGCGTCGTCTCGGCGTTCGCGTCCTCGACCGCGCTGCTGCCGATCATCATCCCGATCTCCATCCCGCTGATCACCGGCGGCGGGGTCAGCGCGGTCGGCCTCGTCGCGGCGCTCGCGGTGTCCTCCACGATCGTCGACGTGAGCCCGTTCTCCACCAACGGTGCGTTGATGGTCGCCAACCGGCCGGACTCGATCACCGAGGAGCGGTTCTACCAGCAGATCCTCACCTACAGCGGGATCGTCGTGCTCGTCGGACCGCTGCTGGTGTGGGCCGCCGTCGTCCTCCCCGGGTGGGTCTGATGGGCGGTCGCGGTCCCCTCGACGGCGTCCTGGTCGTCGACCTCTCCCGCGCGCTGGCCGGTCCGCACGCGACGATGATGCTCGGCGACCTCGGTGCCCGGGTGGTGAAGGTCGAGGCGCCGGGGTCGGGCGACGACACCCGCGGCTGGGGCCCGCCGTTCGTGACGCCGCCGGGCGACGGGACGGTCCGCGAGTCGACGTACTTCCTCTCCGCCAACCGCAACAAGGAGTCGGTCACCCTCGACCTGAAGGCCGAGGACGACAAGGCGGTGCTGCTCGACCTGGTGCGCCGGGCCGACGTGCTGGTGGAGAACTTCCGGACCGGGGTCCTGGACCGGCTCGGCCTCGGCTTCGAGCACCTGCAGGAGCTCAACCCGCGGCTCGTGGTCCTCTCGATCACCGGCTTCGGGCACGACGGGCCCGAGGGCGGCCGCGCGGGCTACGACCAGATCGCCCAGGGCGAGGCCGGCCTGATGTCGCTGACCGGCTCCGGGCCGGACGACCCGCAGAAGGTCGGCGTGCCGATCTCGGACCTGCTGGCCGGGATGTACGGCGCGTACGGCGTCCTCGCGGCGCTGCTCGAACGCGAACGCACCGGCGAGGGAACCGTCGTGCGCACCTCGCTGCTCGCCGCCACGGTCGGGGTGCACGCCTTCCAGGGCACCCGGTGGACGGTGGCCGGGGAGGTCGGCAGTGCCCAGGGCAACCACCACGCCTCGATCGCGCCGTACGGCCTGTTCCACTGCGCCGACGGCACCGTGCAGATCGCGCTGGGCAGCGAGAACCTGTGGCGCCGGTTCTGCGCCGGCTTCGACCTCGACCCGGCGACGCCCGGGCTGGAGACCAACTCCGACCGGGTCGCGCACCGGGAGCAGACGATCGCGTTCGTCGAGGCGGCGTTCGCGAGCTGGACCGCCGAGGACCTGCTGGCCCGGCTGGCCGAGGTCGGCATCCCGGCCGGCAAGGTGCGCACCCTCGACGACGTCTACGCCTGGGACCAGGTCGCCAGCCAGGGGCTGCTGACCACGGTCGAGCACGACACCCTCGGGCCGCTCCGGCTCCCCGGGCCGCCGCTGCGGTTCTTCGACCGGCACGGCGACGAGGTGACGCGCGACCATCACGCCGCACCCCCGACGCTCGACGAGCACGGGGCCGCGGTGCGGGCCTGGCTGGCCGCCGACGACGAGGACTGACCGAGGCGGTCAGCTGGTCAGCGGCGGGCGCGGCGCCGGTCGGCCAGCAGCGCGAGCGTGTTGAGGGCGGCCCAGCCCAACGTCACGCCGAGCACCTTCTGCCGGGTCTGGTCGTCCTTGGCCTTGGCGGAGAGGATCAGCCCGTCCGAGACGTCCATCGCGATCCGCATCAGCATCGCAGCGGTGACGGTCTTCTCCGACTTCCCGAGCAGGCCGAGCGTGCTCACGGCCAGGTCGCGGGCGCCGTACGTCTGGGCGAGCAGGTCGTAGTCGGCGGCGTGCTTGGGGTCCACGGCGTTGCCGAGGTGGCGGGGCTCGACGAGGGCGTAGACGCCGTACGTCGCGGTGGCGGTGGACATGAACCGGCTGAGGGGGAACGTCATACCTCCTTCCTACCCACTCGTGGGTGATCTCACGTGCGGAATTGCGCGCCGCCCGGGCGGTGTTGGGTACGGCGAGAACCCATCCGCGACGAGAAGGAGCCCCATGACCGCCGTACCGAACATCACCCTGAACAACGGAGTGGAGATCCCCCAGCTCGGCTTCGGGGTCTTCCAGATCGAGCCCGAGAAGACCAAGGACGCGACGCTCGCGGCCCTCGAGGTCGGCTACCGGCACATCGACACCGCCGAGATGTACGGCAACGAGAAGGAGGTCGGCGAGGCCGTCCGCGCGTCGGGGATCGACCGGGGCGAGATCTTCGTGACCAGCAAGCTGAACAACAGCTTCCACGCGCACGACGCCGCGCTCGGCGCCTTCGACCAGACGCTGAAGGACCTCGACATCGGCTACCTGGACCTGTTCCTGGTGCACTGGCCGCTGCCCGGCGTCGGCGACTTCGTCGAGACCTGGAAGGCCATGGAGAAGATCTACGAGTCCGGCCGCGTGAGGGCGATCGGCGTCTCCAACTTCCAGCCGACGCACCTGCGGCGGATCCACGGCGAGACCAGCGTGACGCCGGCGGTGAACCAGATCGAGGTGCACCCCTACCTCACCAACGACGAGGTGCGCGCCTTCGGAGCCGAGCACGGCATCGCCACCGAGGCCTGGTCGCCGATCGCGCAGGGCAAGGTGCTCGCCGACCCGACGATCGTGCGGATCTCGCAGAATCTCGGCAAGACACCCGCCCAGGTCACGCTGCGCTGGCACCTCCAGCGTGGGGACATCGTGTTCCCCAAGTCGGTGACCCGCTCGCGCGTCGAGGAGAACTTCGACCTGTTCGACTTCGAGCTCTCCGGCACCGACATGACCGACATCACCGCGCTGAACAAGGACGAGCGGACCGGCCCCGACCCGGACACGTTCAACTACGTCCCGGAGTGACCCCTCCGGCTGGTTGACCCTGTCGGAACCGGACCGGGTTTCGAGACGCGGCTCTGCGAGCTCCGCCGCTCCCCCATCGGCCGCGGGGCCGGGTGGGGTCAGCCGAGCACGACCACCTTCGTGCCTGCGGTCGCGAAGCCCCAGATCTGGTCCGACATCGTCCGGCTGACCCGGATGCACCCGTGCGACTCCCGCTCGTCGGTGCCGAGCAGGAAGTCCGGGTGGATCTGGGCGCCGTTCGAGCGGTACTGCGGGATCTGGTGGAACCCGATGCCGCACGGCGCGAAGCGGGTGAAGTTGTGCAGCCGCAGCCGGCCGCTGGCGTCGGTGTTGTTGCGGATCTTCGCCGCCCGGCCGCACTTCGAGCCCGAGCGGTACGTCCCGGCCCGGAGGTAGCGCGGGTTGTCGACGATGCCGCCCTGTGCCGCGACGCTGCCGTCGGCCCGCACCAGCCACACGTAGTTCTGCTGCCGGCTGATCACGATCCGCCGTCCCGTGGCTCCGCCGGCCACCGGACGCCGGTCGCAGCGCACCTGCCGGTCGGCGTACAGCCGGGTCCGGGTGGTGCTGTTCAACGACCCGCTCTGGGCCAGGTGGTTCGCCGCCTGGAAGCGGACCACCGCGGTCCTCGTCCGGGTGCCCACCGTCCCGTCCGCGGGGCCCGCGTTGCAGCCCAGGCTGTTCAGCCGGTGCTGGGCCCTCGCCGCTCCCGCGTCGGCCTGCCCCGGCGACGCGGCCAGGACCGTGGCGAGCAGGGTGAGGACGACGACGGCGGTCCGCCGGAAAGCGCGCATGCAAGGTCCTTCGGGGGCTCGGGAGCCTGACCGGGTGCAGGCGTCAGCAGAAGTATGGCGGCCGGCCTGCCGCGTGTCCGGCGAGCAGTAGTCTCCGTGCATGCCCGAGTCCTCCTCCCGACGCACGATGATGGGTCGCCCCGGTCCGCTCACCGTCGGGATCGACATCGGCGGCACCAAGGTCCTCGGCGGCGTGGTCGACGAGCACGGCACCGTGCTGACCAGCCGCCGCCGGCCCACCCCGGGTCGAAGCGTCCCGGCCGTCGAGGACACCATCGTCGAGCTCGTGGACGAGCTGAGCCAGGAGTACGACGTCGCGGCGGTCGGCATCGGGGCCGCGGGGTTCGTCGACGCCGCCCGGTCGACGGTGCTGTTCTCGCCGCACCTCGCCTGGCGTGACGAGCCGCTCCGCGAGGCCCTGATGAAGCGGATCCGGGTGCCGGTGGTCGTCGACAACGACGCCAACACCGCGGCTCTGGCCGAGTGCCGGTTCGGTGCGGGCATCGGCCACCGCTACGTCCTGTGCATCACGCTGGGCACCGGCATCGGCGGCGCCCTGGTGATCGACAACCGGGTGTTCCGCGGCGCCAACGGGATGGCCGGCGAGTTCGGGCACATGCAGGTGGTCCCCGACGGGCACCGCTGCGCGTGCGGCAACCGGGGCTGCTGGGAGCAGTACGCCTCGGGCAACGCGCTGGTCCGGGACGCCCGCGAGCTGGTGCTCGCCGACTCACCGGTCGCGCACCATCTCAAGGAGCTCGTCGAGGGTGACGTCGAGCGGCTCACCGGCCCGCTGGTCACCGACGCCGCGCGTGCCGGCGACCCGCTGGCCGTCGAGCTCCTGGCCGACATCGGCACCTGGCTCGGCGTCGGCCTGGCCGGGATGACCGCGGCCTTCGACCCGAGCGCGATCATCGTCGGCGGCGGCGTCTCGGCCGCGGGCGAGCTGCTCCTCGGGCCCACCCGTCAGGCGTTCTCCCGCACCCTGGTGGGTCGCGGCTACCGGCACGAGCCGGAGATCATGGAGGCGGCGCTGGGCCCGGACGCCGGGTTCGTCGGCGCCGCGGACATGGCCCGGTCGGCCGCCCGCCGGTCCCGTCGGCGCCGCAGCCGTCGCCGCGAGCGCCGCCCCCTCTTCTCTCGGTAGTCCGTGACGGAATGCAGGTTCTGGCCGGTCCGGAACCTGCATTCCGTCACGGACTATCCGGACCGTTGGTGGGTCAGGGGAAGGTGATGCAGACCTTGCCGGCGGTGCCCCGGTCGGCCAGCCGGTACGCCGCGGCGGCCTCGTCGAGCGTGAAGCTGTCGGTGACGATGACCTCGGGGTGCAGCCGCCACCGGTCGAGGTGGCCGAGCAGGTCCTCCATGTGCCCGATCGAGGTCACCCACGAGCCGTGCAGGGTGACCTGCTTGTGGATCATCAGCTGGGACACGTCGAACCCGACGTCGCCGCCCTCGCCCACGAACGCGCAGCGGCCCCAGGTGGCGGTGCTCGACAGAGCGAGGTGCCGGGCGGCCGGGTTGCCGGAGCAGTCCAGGGTCGCGGAGAAGCCGCGGCCGCCGGTGATCTCCTCGAGCCGTCCCGCGGCCTGCTCGTCCGCCGCGACGGCGGTGTCGACGAGCCCGAGGTCGAGGGCCAGCCGCAGCCGCTCGGGGGACACGTCCGTGCCGACGACCGGTCCGGCGCCCATCGCCCGGGCGAGCATCGCCGCCGCGAGGCCGACCGGTCCCAGGCCGGTGACGAGCAGCGTGTCCAGCCCCGAGACGTCGAGCCGCAGCAGCGCCTCGTAGGCGGTGCCGAACCCGCAGGAGACGAGCGCGCCGTCGACGTACGACAGGGAGTCGGGCATCAGCAGGCAGCTGGACTCCTCGGCCAGCAGGAACTCCGCGTGGCCGCCGTCGCGCTGCCAGCCGTACGCCGCGCGCGACCGGTCCGTGCAGCCGATGAGGTAGCCGCGGCGGCACTGCTCGCAGACCCCGCACCCGCTGATGTGGTAGACCACGACCCGGTCGCCCTCGGCCAGCCGCCGGCAGCCCGGGCCGACCGCGACGACCTGGCCGCAGGGCTCGTGCCCGGCGACGACGCCCTGGTAGGCCTCCGGTCCGTGCCCGAGATGCTGTCGGTAGATCGCCCGGATGTCGCTGCCGCAGATCGACGACGCCTTCATCGCCAGCAGCACCTGGCCGTGGCCGGGGACGGGCACGTCACGGGTGACCGGGGCGACCGTGCTGTCGCCGGGCAGGACGACGCCCTGCATGGTGGGAGGCAGGGTCGCGGAGGGGGCACTCACGTGCGGCTCTCCCACGCCTCGAGGGTGCGCATGGCGCCGTGCTCGTGCAGCCAGTCGAGCGCGGCGACGTACTCCCGGGTGAACCGCTCGTGCTCCACGAGGTCGCCGAACAGGTCGGGGTCGCGCAGGAACGCGAGCTTGTCGGACTTCTGCTCCGCGGCGCGCTTCATGACCTGCTCCTTGCGCCGGTCCACGATCTCGATCGGCGCGCCGTCCTCGTCGACGCCCTCGGCGTAGCGTGCCCAGCTCGCGACGACCAGGGCCGACCGGCGGACCGGGCCGCCGGCCGCCAGCTCGCTCCGGACGACCGGGATCAGCCACTTGGGGATCCGGTCCGAGCTCTCGGCGCACAGCCGGGCCAGGGTGTCCT
Source organism: uncultured Actinomycetota bacterium (assembly GCA_963810035.1). Classification (GTDB taxonomy): domain Bacteria; phylum Actinomycetota; class Actinomycetes; order Propionibacteriales; family Nocardioidaceae; genus Nocardioides_B. Next base: position 26,131 of record CAWEMA010000013.1, on the reverse strand, counting down.
TGATCTCGGGGTTGGCGAACCGCTCGATCAGCTGGTGCTTGTAGGCGTCGAGGTCCACGCCGGGCACCGGTGCGAGAGTCGGCGTCGCCTCGTCGTCCATGTAGCCGAGGAGGAAGCCGGTGAACAGCGGGTCGCTGCACACCTCGTGCGCGTAGCGGTAGCCGGACAGGTAGCCGAGGTAGCACAGCGCCTGGTGGCTGGCGTTGAGCAGCCGCAGCTTCATCAGCTCGTAGGGCTCGACGTCCGGGACCAGCTGGGCGCCGGCCTCCTCGAAGGGCGGCCGTCCGGTCGGGAACCTCTCCTCGAGCACCCACTGGGTGAACGGCTCGCACACCACCGGCCAGCCGTCCTGGACGTCGAACTGCCGGGCGAGCACCGCCCGGTCCGCGTCGGTGGTGACCGGGGTGATCCGGTCGACCATGGAGTTCGGGAAGGTGACGTGCTCCTCGATCCAGGCAGCGAGGTCGGGGTCCTTGAGGCGCGCGAACGCCCCCATCATCTTGTGCGCCACCTCGCCGTTGCCCTGGATGTTGTCGCAGGACATCACGGTGAACGGCTCGACGCCCGCGGCCCGTCGCCGGGCGAGCGCCTCGATCACGTAGCCGAACGCGGTGGAGGGTACGGCGCCGGCCTGCAGGTCGTGGGTGATCGAGGGGTCGGAGGCGTCGAACTCGCCGGTCGCCTGGTTCACCAGGTAGCCGCCCTCGGTGATGGTCAGCGACACGATCCGGGTCGTCGGGTCGGTCATCACCAGCAGCACGGCCTCCGGGTCGTCGGGGCCGAACAGGTAGTCGACGATCGAGCCGATCACCCGCGGGTGCATCGTGCCGTCCGGGTCCTTCACGACCAGCGTGTAGAGGCAGTCCTGCGCGTGCAGCACGTCGTGCATCCGCTTGTCGCCGGGCAGCAGGCCGACACCGGTGATGCCCCAGTCCAGCGCGGTCCCGGAGCTCATCAGCGTGTCGACGTACATCGCCTCGTGCGCGCGGTGGAAGCCGCCGACGCCGAAGTGCACGATGCCGGTGCGAACCTCGGACCGGTCGTAGGTCGGCACCGCCACCCGGGGTCCGAGGTCGGGCAGGTTCTTCGCGTTCAGCTGGGGCATGTTTCCCTCCGGGGACTAGGAGTGGGCGGCATGGTCAGTCGAGGTTCACCAGGACGTCGGCGGCCGGGCGGGTGCGCGCCACCAGGGCGGCGTTGGCCTGGTCGGAGACGGTCGCCCACCGGTGGGCGGCCTCCGGGGGCTTGCCGTGCGCGACGTGCCGCTCGACCAGGCGGGTCAGCCGCACCTGCTCGTCGCCCTCGACGAACCACGCCTCGTCGAGCAGCGGCCGCACGTCGCTCCAGCCACCTTCGTCGTAGAGCAGATAGTTGCCCTCGGTGATCACCAGGCGGTGCTCCGGGCGTACGGCGATCGCGCCGGCCACCGCCAGCTCGCGGGACCGGTCGAACGCGGGGGCGTAGACGGGGTGGTCGGTCTCGGTGCGCAGCCGTCGCAGCAGTGCGACGTACCCGGCGACGTCGAACGTCTCCGGCGCACCCTTGCGCTCGCTCAGCCCGAGCCGGGCCAGCTCGTCGTCGTGCAGGTGGAAGCCGTCCATCGGGACCACGACCGCCTCCGGGCCGACGCCGTCGGCCACCTGCGCGGCCAGCGTCGACTTGCCCGCGCCCGGCGCACCGCAGATGCCGAGCACCGCCCGGCCGGCCGACGCCAGCCCGCGGGCCCGTTCGACCAGGGACTGGTCGAACTCGAGGCCGGTCACGCTCGCGCTCACGATCGCCGGCCGGACGACGGGCTTGACCGCGTGGTCGTCGGTGCGGCCGACGCTCAGCGCCTCGCGGACCTGGTCGAGCCCGTAGTGCCCGGTGACCAGCCGGTCGAGCTGCACCCGCCCGCTGGCGGCGAGCGCGATGGCGGCCGGCCAGGTGTGCGCGTAGCGGAACGTGCCGGTGACGGTGAGCTCGCGCTCCTGGATCCGGCTGACCGGCAGCGGCACCTCGTCGCCGCCCATGCCGACCAGCACCACGGTGCCCGCCGGCGCGACCGCGAGCACCGCGTCCGCGGTGGCCGCCGGGTGCCCCGAGCACTCCAGGAGTACGTCGACCGCGAGCCCGGCCCCGCCGACGGGGCCGGCCGCCACGTCGAGCGTGTCCGTGGCGCCGAGCTCGCGGGCCAGGTCCAGGCGGTGCGGGTTCACGTCCGTGACGACCACCGAGGCCGCGCCCAGGGCCAGCGCGGCCTGCGCCGCCACCAGCCCGACCGGTCCGGCTCCGGTGACCAGCACCCGTGAGCCTGCCTCGACGCCACCCTTGCGGCACGCCCAGAGCCCGACCGAGAGCGGCTCGAGGAGAGCGGCCGCGTCGTCGCTGAGGCTGTCCGGCACCGGGTGCGCGAACTGCTCGTGCACGGTCACCAGCTCGGCGAACGCCCCGTCGACCGGCGGGGTCGCGAAGAACCGCATGTCCTCGCACAGGTTGTACCGCCCGGCCAGGCACTGACCGCAGCTGAAGTCCGGGACTCCCGGCTCGACCGACACCCGCTGCCCGACCGAGAGCCGGGTCACCGACGCGCCGACCCCGACCACCACACCGGAGGCCTCGTGCCCGAGCACCAGCGGCGAGTCGACCACGTAGCTGCCGATCCGCCCGTGCTCGAAGTAGTGCACGTCCGAGCCGCACACGCCGACGGAGGCCACCCGCACCAGCACCTCGTGGGGTCCGGGGACCGGGTCGGGGCGTTCCTCGACGGCCAGGTCCCCGGCTCCCCGGAGCACACTCACTCGCATCGTCGTTCGGACCTTTCCGGACAGCGGTGTGGGGCGGGGTGCGTCACTTGACGGCGCCGAGGGACAGCCCTCGGACCAGCTTGTCCTGCGCGGCGAAGCCGGCGATGAGCACCGGCAGGGACACGAGGGTCGCCGCGGCGCACAGCTTGGCCAGGAACAGGCCCTGGCTGGAGATGAAGCCGACCAGGAAGATCGGCGACGTCGCGGCCCGGGTCGCGGTCAGGTTGACCGCGAACATGAACTCGTTCCAGCTGAAGATGAAGCAGATCAGGCTGGTCGCGGCCAGTCCGGGTGCCGAGATCGGCGCCACGATGCTGCGCAGCGTGCGGATCAGCCCGGCGCCGTCGACCTGGGCGGCCTCCAGGATCTCCTTGGGCACCTCGGCCAGGAACGACTGCATCATCCAGATCGCGATGGGCAGGTTCATCGACGTGTAGAGGAACACCAGCGTGTACACGTTGTCGAGCATCCCGATCTCCTTGACGATCAGGTAGATCGGCAGCAGCGCGGCGATCGGCGGCAGGAACTTCGTGGACAGGAAGAAGAACATCACGTCCGTCCACTTCTCCACGGGCTTGATGGACAGCGCGTACGCCGCGGGCACAGCCAGCAGCAGCACGAAGATCGTGGACACGACGCTGGCGGTGAGCGAGTTGATCAGGAAGGACGAGATGCCCCGGTCGAAGACCGCCGCGTAGTTCTCGAGCGTCAGGCCCGCGAAGATCGACGGCGGGTTCGTCGCCGCGTCGGACTCCTGGTGCAGCGAGGTGAGCACCATCCACGCCACGGGGGCGAAGAACAGCAGCGTCAGCAGCCAGGCCAGGAAGGTCCACCAGGGACCCGCGGTGGCGGCGGTGTCGTCCTTGACCTTGCGTGCCCGACGACGACGCTGGACCGCCGCCTCGTCCTCGGGTGCGAACGGGTTCCTTGCGGTGTCTGCAGTGGTACTCATCGGGAGGCCTCCTCGGTGAAGAGCGACGAGATCGTGCGGAGTGCGAACGTGGCGACGATGATCGTGCCGATCACCACCACGACTCCTGCCGCTGCGGCTTCGCCGTACTCGTACTTGCGGAACATCGTCAGGTAGATCTCGTAGGGCAGGTTGGTGGTCGCCGAGCCGGGCCCGCCCTGGGTGATCGTGAAGATGGCGTCGAAGGTCTGGAGGACGTAGATCGAGCCGAGCAGTGCCGACAGCTCGAGGTACTGCCGCAGGTGCGGCAGCGTGATGAACCGGAAGGTCTGGAACCCGTCGGCCCGGTCGATCTTCGCGGCCTCGAGCACGTCACCGGGCTGGGACTGCAGCCCGGCCAGCAGGATCAGCATCATGAACGGCGTCCACTGCCACACCAGGGCGACGACCACGGCGGGCATCGGGAACTGCGAGACCCAGTCGATGACGGGGCCCTGCTCGGCGCCGAAGAGCTGCCACACCCAGTTCAGGACTCCGTTGAACAGGCCGTAGTCCGGGTTGTAGAGCGCGTGCTTCCAGACCAGCGCCGAGGCGACCGGCATCACCAGGAACGGCGCGATCAGCAGCGTCCGGGCGAGCCCCCGGCCGAGAAACTTCTTGTCGAGGAGAACCGCGAGAGCCAGTCCGACCAGCAGGCTGATCACGACCACCGACGCGGTGAGCACGATCGTGTTGGTGACGGCGTGCCTGAGCCGGGTGTCGGTGAAGACCGTGACGTAGTTGTCGAGTCCGGCGAACGACGAGTAGTTGCCCATCCCGAGGAAGCTCTTGGTGCCGGGCTGCAGGACGTTCCAGTTCAGGGTGGAGATCGCGATGGTCAGCAGGAACGGGATCTGCGTGATCACGATCGTGAAGATCAGCGCTGGGAGCAGCGGGCCCCGTCGGCGCCAGCGCTCGCCGCGGGACATGATGTAGCCGGAACTGACATGGGCGGTGGGCGCCTGGGCAGTCATGGGTCCTCCGGGTTCTCGGACGTGAGGGCGCGGTCGGTGCGGCGTCTGGAGCCGGTGCGGGGCGGGTGTACGAGCCCGCCCACCCCGCACCGGGGCTTGGTGTTACGCGTGCACTACTGGTTCTGGTACTTCTTGGCGACGTCCGCGGCCAGGGTCTGGCCCTTGTTGAGGGCGTCGTCGACGGTCCCGCGTCCGGCGATGGCGGCCGCAATGTCCTGGGACACCTTGGTGCCGAGGTCCTGGAACTCCGGGATGTCCACGAACTGCACGCCGATGGTGGGACGCGGCTGCACGCCCGGGTTCACCGGATCGGCCTCCTCGATCGACTGGAGGGTCATGGCGCCGAACGCGGCCGAGGCTTTCTTGTACTCCGGGATCTCGTAGGTGCTCGCCCGCTTGCCGGCGGGGACCCGCGGCCAGCCGAGCTTCTGGCCGACGAGCTTCTCGTAGTCCTTGCTGGTGGCCCAGAGCATGTACTTCGAGGCGGCGTCGGCGTTCTTGGTGGTCTTCGGCATCACGAAGGCCCAGGTCCACAGCCAGCCGGACGACTTGGTCTTCTCCACCGGTGCGTGGACGTAGCCGACCTTGCCGGCGACCTTGCTGACGTTCGGGTCCTCCAGCGAGCCTGCGGCCGAGGTGGCGTCGTACCACATGGCCACCTTGCTCTGGCTCATCGCGTTCAGGCACTCGGTGAAGCCGGCCTGCGAGGCGCCGGGCTCACCGTCCTTCTTGATCAGGTCGACGTAGAAGTTCACGGCCTGCTTGAACTCCGGGGAGTTCACCTGCGCCTGCCAGTCCTTGGTGAACCAGGTGCCGCCGAAGGTGTTCACGACCGTCGTGAGGGGTGCGAACATCTCGCCCCAGCCGGGCAGACCGCGCAGGCAGATGCCCTTCATGCCGGGCTCGGCGCCGTCGACCTTGGCCGCGAGGGCGGCGACCTGCTGCCAGGTCGGCCGGTCGGGCATGGTCAGGCCCTTCTTCTGGAAGACGTCCTTGCGGTACATCAGGAAGGAGGACTCGCCGTAGAACGGGAGGCCGTAGAGCTTGCCGTCCTTGCCGGACAGCGACAGCACCATCGGGCGGAGCAGGTCGCGACGGTCATAGGTCGAGTCCTTGTCGGCGTAGCTGTCCATCTCCTTGAGCCAGCCGTTCTTGGCCCAGATCGGCACCTCGTAGGCGCCGACCGTGGCGACGTCGTACTGGCCGGCCCCGGTGGCCACGTCCTGGGTGACTTTGTCCCGGAGTTCGTTCTCGGGGAGCACGGTGTAGTTCACCTTGATCCCGGTGTCCTTGGTGAAGGTGTCGTTGGTGATCTTCTGGATGTCCACCATCTGGGGGTTACCGACCATGAGGACGTTGATCGACTTGGAACCGCCGCCCCCGCCCCCACCGCCGCCTGCGCCGGCGCAACCGGACAACGCCAACCCGGCCACCGCTGGCAGTGCCAGCGCCATCGCGATCCTTCTCGTCGATCTGGTCACCACTGTTACCTCCGGTTAGCACCGAGCCGGGCGGCTCGGAATCCTGTGTGTCGTGTGTCGTGCTGGCTAGGCCCGGACCACCTGAGGTCCCAGGACGGAGAACCGGCGTGCGTCGCCGGGACTGAGCCCCGAGTCGGTGACCAGGACCTCGAAGTCCGAGATCTCGGCGAACCGGCAGAAGCTCGACGCGCCGAACTTGGTGTGCAGGCCGACGAAGATGCGGCGGCGCGAGCGCTCGATGACCGCGCTCTTCACCGCGGCCACCGCCGGGTCGGGGGTGGTCAGGCCGTGGTCTCGCGAGATCCCGTTGGCACCCAGGAAGGCCAGGTCGATGACCAGGTCGCCGAGCATCCGCAGGGCCCAGTGGTCGACGGTCGCGAGGGTCCGGCCCCGCAGCCTCCCGCCGAGCAGGAGCACCGTCACCTCGGCGGAGTCGGCCAGCGCACCGGCGGCGAGCAGGGAGGAGGTGACCACGGTGATGGGGGTCTCGGGCCGGATCGCCTCGGCGACGAACTGGGGAGTCACCCCTTCGTCGATGTACACGGTCTCGGCCCCGTGCAGCCGCTCGGCGGCAGCGGTCGCGATCCGTCGCTTCTCGGCCACCAGCGAGGTGGACCGGTGCTTGATGTTGCTCTCGAACCCGGCACTCTCCACGGGGTAGGCGCCGCCGTGCACGCGCTGCAGCACGCCGCGCTCCACGAGCTCACGGAGGTCACGGCGGACGGTCTCCTCGGCGACCGACAGGTCGGTGGCGAGGGCGCCGACCTCGACCCGGCCGTCGGCGCGGGCCCGGAGCAGGATCTGGCGCTGCCGCTCCTCTGCCTTCATCACTCCGCCTCCTCCCCGCTGGATTCGTGTGACGTAGGCCACGTTTTCAGTTTGCCTGAGGGCTCGGGCATCGGCGAGCCCGGATGGGCAGCGCCGGGTGACCGGTTCTTGTGGGGTCTCAGCCCTGCCATATCCATGGAAAACCCCTCCAGTGTTCGATTCGGGACCGTTCGGGTGCATGCTTTTCTGTCCGTTTGCTGATCACCGTATGACCGATCGGGCATCGAGGTCCCGCAGAGGACCGGCGATCCCACACCGCTCGTGCGGATCGTGAAGATTCCGTGAGGGTCCGCGCGGGTTCCGACCCGCGAGACAGCCGGGGAAGGCGGACCGAATCCCCCGCCGCCCCCGTGACGTCCCGCCGGCCGGCCTGCACCCTCCCGTGAACCGGGCCGTGTCCTTCCTGCGGCTGGCGCGTTAGGCCTGCATGGGAGCGGGTGCACGACGGTCAGCCGGTCACGTCCTGGCCGGGCCGGTGGCGGAGTCCCTGGCGGAGCAGGTGCTGGTGCGGGTCACCGGGCTGACCGACCGTCTGGTGCTGACCATCCAGCAGAGCAACCCCGGCTACCGCACCACGAACGTGGTGCCCGAGGCGGACCTGTGGCGGTCCTGCCACGACAACCTCACCCGGGTCCTGCAGCTCGTCGGCGGCGCCGAGGCGCGCTACGGCCAGGAGTACTACGACGCCGCGCGGGCCACCGGGAAGCGGCGTGCCGAGCAGGGCTTGCCCCTCGACGACCTGCTGCGGTCCTTCCGGATGGGGGGTCGCCTGGTCTGGGAGGCCCTCGTCGCCGAGGCCCGGTCCCGCGGGGTCGACGACGACGGGCTCCTCGACGTGGGCACGCGGGTGTGGGAGGTGGTGGACCGCTCCTCCGCGCAGGTCGCCACCGCCTACCACGTCGCCGAGCGGCAGGTCGTGCGCGCCGACGAGCAGCGGCGTACGTCGATCTGGGAGGGCCTGCTCACCGGGGTGGGGGAGGATCCCGCGTTCGTGTTCGAGGCGGCCCGGCTGCTCGAGGTGCCGGTCGACGGGCGGTACGTCGTGGTGCTCGCCGAGCCGGCGTCCCGCGACACCGAGGCCGTACGCCGGCTCCGGGACCGGCTCGCGTCGGCCCGCGTGGTGTCCGCCTGGCAGGCTCGTGGCGCGGCGCTCGTCGGGCTGCTCCTGGTGTCCGGTCGGGGGCCGGACCGCGAGCTCGCGGCGTTGCGCGACGTCGTCGAGGTGCGTGCCGGAGCGTCCTCGGTGGTCGACGGTCTCGGCCACGTGCACACGGGCTTCCGGCAGGCCGTGCTCGCGCTGCACACCCTCGGCCCGGGGGACCTGGTCGCCGCGCTCGACGACCGGCTTCCCGAGGCGTTGCTCGTGCAGTCCCCGGACCTGGCGCACCAGCTCGTGCGGACCTGGCTGGGACCTCTGCTGGCCCTGCCGCCGGCCGAGGCGCGCCCGTTGCTGGACACCTTGCGTGGGTGGGTCGACACGTCCGGGTCGGCCGGCCGGACCGCCGAGCTGGTGCACTGCCACCGCAACACGGTGCTGAACCGGCTGCGGCGACTCTCGGAGGCGACCGGGCACGACCTCACGTCCGGCACAACGCCGGTGGAGCTGGCCCTGGCGCTGCGCGCTCAGCGGATCCTCGGGCCCTCGGTCTGACTGTGCGAGGTGCACAACGAAGCTCGTGATTCGTGGGCCGCGCAGGCATCCCGCTCGCGAGTGACCCGTGTCACGGTGGGTGAACGTTCATTCACCAACCGCTCGGGTCGAGTGTGAAAGGACAGCCGATGGCTCTGTCTCGCCGTACCCCGTCCACCCCCTCCAGGTCCTCCGGGCCTCCCGTCGCCGGTGCTGCCGACGGGACCACCGACGGCGCAGCGGGTCGGGCCGCGGACCCGGCACGCCGCCGGTTCCTCGGCTACCTCGTGGCCGCACCCACCCTGGCTGCGGCCGCGGAGCTCGGGCTCGGGTCCACCTCGCCCGCGTTCGCCTCGATCCCGTCCGGGCCGCAGCCGGCAGAGGTCTACGACCTCAACGACATGCTCACCGACGCCGCCCGCCCGACGGCGAACCTGATCACGGTCGTGGTCAACGAGGACGGCACCGCGTCCTTCGAGCTGCCCCGCTCGGAGAACGGCCAGGGGGTCACCACCTCCACCGCGATGCTGATCGCCGAGGAGCTCGACCTGCCCGTGGAGAAGGTCAAGGTCACCTTGGCCCCGGCGCGTCCGGAGCTGGTGTTCAACCAGCTCACCGGCGGCTCCAACACCACCATCTCGACGTTCACCCCGATCCGGGTCGCCGCCGCGATCGCCAAGGGAGCGCTGCTCGACGCGGCCGCGACGGTCCTCGGGGACACGGTCGAGCACCTGAGCGCCAAGGCCGGCGTGATCGAGGCGCCGAGCGGCAGGAGCGTGACGTACGGCGAGCTCGCGAAGAAGGCCGCGGCCACGCAGACCCGCAAGGTCGCGGTGGACCTCAAGGCCATCTCCGACTTCTCCGTGATCGGGAAGCCGCAGAGCCGGCTCGACGCGCTCGCCGCGGTCACCGGCAAGAAGGAGTACACCCTCGACCTGGACCTGCCCGACGCGCTGCCGACGATGATCTGCCGGGCACCCACGCTCAACGGGAAGCCCAAGGCGGTCAAGAACCTCGCCCAGGTCCAGGCGATGCCCGGGATCACCGACGTGGCGCTGGTCCCGACCGGGGTGGCCGTCCGCGGCCGGACCTTCGGCCAGTGCATCGACGCGGTCCGGGCGCTCGAGGTGAGCTGGATCGACGGCACGGTGGCCGGCGAGTCCGACGCGTCGGTGCTCCGGAGCCTCAAGGCCGCCGAGATCCCGCTGACCGTGCCGAAGCTGGGACCGCTCACCGAGACCGTCGACGCGGCCTTCACGTTCTACTTCCGCAGCAACAGCGCGCTCGAGCCGAACGCCGCGATCGCCGACGTGCGCACGGACGGCGCGGAGATCTGGGGCGCGTGCAAGAGCCCGGTCGCGGCCGCCGAGGAGATCGCCACGATGCTCGGGCTCCCGCCGACCGCGGTGAAGTTCCACGTGGTCGAGGGCGGTGGCTCGTTCGGCCGCAAGCTGTTCTACGACGCCGCGGTCGAGGCCGCCCAGTGCTCGAAGGCGATCGGCAAGCCGGTCCGGCTGATGTGGCACCGCACCGACGACGCGCGGGTGGGCCGGACCCACCCGATGGCCACGACGCGCGTGCGGGCGTCGTACACCGCCGGGCAGGTGCTGACCTACGAGCAGCGGCACACCAGCATCAAGACCGACTTCGGGCACGGCCTCGGTGAGCTGGTCAGCGCGATGGCCGGGAAGCTGCCGGTGGGTGACATCGGGTTCTCGCAGACGATCTTCGCGCTCAGCCAGGAGGTGCCCTACGACTTCGGGGCCACCAACCAGCTGCTGAACGAGGTCGACAAGCCGTTCAACACCAGCAGCATGCGCAACATCTACTCGCCCGACGTGGCGACCGCGCGTGAGCTGGTGGTGGACAAGCTGGCCGCCCGGCTGAAGAAGGACCCCTACCGGTTCCGCCGCGAGTTCGCGAAGAGCGACCGGGTGCGGGCGGTGCTCGACAAAGTCGCCGAGGCCGGCGACTGGGGCCGCTCGATGCCGGCCGGTACGGCGCAGGGCATCGCGATCCACAAGGAGTACAAGGGCGTCAACGCGGTGCTGCTGGAGATCGACTGCCGGCCGGAGACCGTCAACCGCCCGGTCCGGGACGGGGTCACCGGACCGCGCGTCACCAAGGTCGTGATGGCCGTCGACGTCGGGCTGGCGATCAACCCGCGGGGCCTCGAGGCGCAGATGCAGGGCGGCATCATGGACGCCCTGGCGATGACGCTGACCTCGAGCCTGCACCTGCAGGACGGGCACTTCCTCGAGGGCAGCTGGGACAACTACTTCTACACGCGCGAGTGGAACGTCCCACCCGAGGTCGAGGTGCATGTCATGCCGTCCGAGACGGGGGAGCCCGGCGGGGCCGGCGAGTTCGGCCTGGCCTCCACCTGCGCGGCCATCGCCTGCGCCTACACCCGGGCCACCGGCCGGATGCCGACCAGCTTCCCGATCAACCACGACGACCCGCTGGCCTTCGAGCCGAAGCCGACGGTGCCGCCGATCCCGCAGTCGCCGACCGACGGCCTCGACTACACCTACTGATCCCCGACGACCAAGGAGTGAGTCGTGCCCGAACACACTTTCAAGCTGAACGGCAAGACGGTGACGGTCGACGTCGAGGACGACGTCCGGCTGCTCTGGGTGCTGCGGGACGTGCTCGGCGTCCGCGGCCCGAAGTACGGCTGCGGCATCAACGTCTGCAAGGCCTGCACCAGCCACGTCAACGGCAAGGCGTTCAACCCCTGCTCCGTGCCGGTCTCGAAGATCGGTGAGTCCGACGAGGTGACCACCATCGAGGGCCTGCCGGACACCGTCGGCGCCGACCTGCACCCGATGCAGGAGGCCTGGATCGACCGGGACGTCGCCCAGTGCGGCTACTGCCAGCCGGGCCAGATCATGGCCGCGGTCGCGACCGTCAACAAGGCGAAGGCCGAGGGGCGCGCGATCACCGACGCCGACCTCGACGCGATCCGGAACATCTGCCGGTGCGGCACCTACACCCGCATCCGCGAGGCGATCAGGGCCGGCGCCGAGAGGATGTAGCCCTACAGCAGGGCAAGGACGAGCGCGGCGACCAGCGGCAGCAGCGCGACGGCGAACGCCAGGACCGCGGTGCCTCGCGGTGTGTGCATGTCGGTGCCGGTGCGGATCGCCCGGTCGTTGGTGCGGTAACGGTGGTAGCCGGTGAGCCCGACGTACGACCCGGAGACCACCAGGCCGACCCCGAGGACGTAGCGGACCGCCCCGTGCCCGTGAGTCAGGAACTGCAGCACGCCGAGCCCGGCCACCTGCAGGGCCAGGGCGGTGCGGATGTAGGCGAGGAAGGTGCGCTCGTTGGCGAGCAGGAAGCGGTAGTCGACCGGCGTGTCCGGCACTCCTCGTCCCCCTCTCGCTCCGGCCCGTGCAGGTGTCACGGTAGACCCATGCGGATGTTCGTGGCGCTGATGCCGCCGGAGCACGTGCTCGAGGACCTGGCCGCGTTCGTCGAGCCGCGCCGGGAGGCCGAGCCGGGGCTCCGGTGGACCGTCCCCGAGCAGTGGCACGTGACGCTGGCGTTCCTGGCCGACGTCGAGGACCGCCACCTCGAGGACCTTCTCGCCCGGCTGGAACGGGCCGTGGGCCGTCGTACGCCGTTCCCGGTGACCCTCGCGGGAGGCGGGGCGTTCCCGCACCCGGCCGGCGCGAAGGTGCTGTTCACCCGGGTGGAGACCGAGGGCGTCGAGCTCGGCCGGCTGGCCACCGGCGCGCGGGCCGCGGCAGCCCGGTCGGGCAGCGAGGTCCAGGGCGGCCGGTTCCACCCGCACGTCACGCTGGCCCGGACCGGCCGCCCGGTCGAGGCGACCCGCTGGCTGCGGGTCCTGGACGCCTACCGGGGGCCGACCTGGCAGGCCGAGCAGGTCGCGCTGGTCGCCTCCCACCTCGGGGAGGGTCCCCGCCGGCGGCCGCGCTATGAGGTCGTCGAGACGTTCGTCCTGACGTGACCCTCGCACGGACCGCCTGCCGGTGGGACACCGTCTCGCGCACCGGTCCGCGCGAAATCCCGGTGAAACCGGGCCGTGACAGGCTGACCGGGTGCGCATCTCCAGGATCGGTCTCACCCCCGTCAAGGGCGGTCGGCACCGCGATCAGCCGTACGTCGACCTGACCCTCGACGGGCCCGTCGGCGACCGTGTCTTCTGCCTCGTCGACCGCGCCCGCGCCCGGGTGCTGCGCACCGTGGAGAACCCGACACTGGTGCAGACCTCGGCGACCTGGCACGGCGGGGTGCTCACCACGACGCTGCCCGGTCGCACCGTGCAGGGCCTCCCGGCGTCGACCGGCGAGACCCTGAAGGTGGACTACTGGGGGCGGACCGCCGCCCTCGACGTGGTCGACGGGCCCTGGGCGGCGGCGTACGCCGAGCACCTCGGGCCCGAGGGTCGTGACCTCGTGCTCGCCCGCTCCTCCCGACCCGGCGAGGTCGTGTACGGCGCCTCGGTGACTCTGGTGACGACGTCCTCGCTCGACCTGGTCGCGGAGCGCACCGGAGGCCCGGTCGACGGGGCACAGTTCCGGTCCACGTTCACCGTGGACACCGACGGGGAGCCGGCGCACGTCGAGGACGACTGGGTCGGCACCCGGCTGCGGATCGGGGAGGCCGAGGTCGAGGTGCGCGGCGTCGTACCGCGTTGCGCGGTCGTCGACCTCGACCCGGACGACGGCCGCCGGCGAAGCGACGTGCTGAAGGCGCTCGGGGGATATCGTCGGGCCCACGGGGAGGTCGTCTTCGGGGTCGACGCCGTCGTCACGAGGCCCGGCCGGGTCGAGGTCGACGCCCGCGTCGAAAGGGGCACCTGATGCCGTACCTCCTGCGCGTCGAGCTGCCCGACGTCCCGGGTTCCCTGGGGTCCGTGGCGGCCGCGATCGGCCGGGCCGGCGGCGACATCGAGGCGATCGAGATCGTCGAGCACCGCCCCGACGGGACCGCCGTCGACGACGTGCTCCTGGAGACCGCCCCCGGGGTGATGCCCGACTCGCTGGTGTCGGCGTGCAACAGCCTGGACGGCGTGCAGGTGCTGTGGGTGTCGCGCTACGGCGCCGGCGGCAACCTGTTCCTCGACCTCGAGGCGGTCGAGGCGCTCACCCAGAACCCCGCCGCGGCCCGCGACGAGATCGTCGACCTGCTGCCGATCACGTTCCGCGCCGACTGGGGGATGCGGCTGCGGCGCAAGGGCGAGACCTGCAGGGTGGTGCACCGGACGTCGGCCGCGCCCGAGGCGACCGACGGGCACCCGGACTGGTTCCCGGCCAAGCAGGCCCTGCGGCTGGAGCTGCCCGCCGACTGGACGCAGCTCGCCGAGGGCACGCTGGTCGCGGGCGCCCCGATCGGCGACGAGAACGAGATGGTGCTGTTCGGCCGTCGCGGCGGCCCCGAGGTGCTCGACTCCGAGCTCGCCCGGCTCGGGCACCTCGCCGCGCTGGCGGCCTCGATCGCCAAGGCCGGCTGAGGCGTGGTGCTGGGCATCACCGGCGCGACCGGGCAGCTGGGCGGTCGGGTAGCCCGGTTGCTCGCCGCCGCGGGTGCGGACCAGCGGCTGCTGGTGCGGACGCCGGCCAAGGCGCCGACCCTGCCGGGTGCGACGGTGGTGCAGGCGTCCTACGGCGACCGGGACGCCGTACGCCGCGCGCTCGACGGCCTCGACACGGTGCTGATGGTCTCCGCCTCGGAGTCGGAGCGGCGGCTGGACGAGCACCGCGCGTTCGTCGACGCCGCGGCCGAGGCCGGCGTGCGGCACCTGGTCTACATCTCGTTCTACGGTGCGGCCCCGGACGCGACGTTCCTGCTGGCCCGTGACCACCACGTCACCGAGCAGCACATCGAGCACTCCGGGATGGTGTGGACGCACCTGCGCGACAACCTCTACGCCGACTTCCTCCCCGAGATGGCCGGGCCGGACGGGGTGATCCGCGGACCCGCCGGTGACGGGCGCGTGTCGGCGGTCGCGCAGAACGACATCGCGGCCGCGGCGACCGCCGTGCTGCTCGACCCCGGCGCCCACCAGGGCCGGACCTACAGCCTCACCGGGCCCGACGCGTTCACCCTCACCGAGGCCGCCGCGACGATGAGCCGGGTGCTCGGCGGCGACTACTCCTTCCAGGACGAGACCCTCGAGGAGGCCTACGCCTCGCGGGCGGCGTACGGCGCCCCGGGCTGGCAGGTCGACGCGTGGGTGAGCACCTACACCGCCATCGCCGCCGGGGAGATGTCCGGTGTCACCGGGGACGTCGAGCTCCTCACCGGCCGGCCCGCCACCGCGCTGGCCGACCTGCTCGCCGGCCGAGCCTGACGCGTGAGGCCGGGGCTCACACCGGCTGACCAGGGCATTCACAGAGCTTCCTCAGGGACCGCGCGCATTCTCGAAGGCAGATGCCCTGTCCCCTCCCCGAAAGGAGCCTCCGGCCATGAACGAGAACGTCCCGGTCTCTGAGCAGCGAGACCTGCACCTGCGCCGGGCCCGCCGGACGCGCATCGGGGTTCTTTCGGCCGGCGTCCTCGGCAGCCTCGGCGTCGCGGCGGCCGTGGCGATCCCGGCGCTCCAGACGCAGTCGGCGTCCTCTCCTGGCGCCACCGCCCCTGACCAGCCGTCCTTCTCCCAGTGGCAGACCGGGCAGTCCCAGACGCTGGGCGAGGACGACCAGGCCGGGCCGGGCCGCGGAGACGACGGCGAGGGTGCCCAGGGCGACGACGGTCAGCAGCTGATCGACCCGTGGGCCCAGCTGCAACAGCAGCAGGGCACCCCGCCCGGCCTGCAGCAGGGCTTCGGGCCCAGCCACGGCAGCACCGGCGGATCCTGAGAACGCCTCACAGCAACCCCACAGCCAAACAGCCCCGCGCACCAAGAATCCGCACAGAATCTCGGGTCACCGTAGGGATATCACCCACGGATCGAGGACTTCATGAACCACGACATCGGACCGGCCCGCAGCACCGACCGGGACCGCGCCGTCGACCGGGCCGGCCGCCTGCGACGCACCCTGGTGGGGACGTCCGCGGCCGCCTCGCTCGGCCTCGCCGCCGTCCTCGGGGTCGGTGCTCTCGGCAGCAGCTCGACCAGCACCGCAGCCCCAGGTGGCGCCGGTACGTCGACCAGCAGCACCGGCACCAGTGCCACCGGCTCGACCAGCAACCAGTCGACCGCGCCCGGCCTGTCCGCCGGCAGCGGCAGCAGCCACGCCTCGACGAGCGGGTCCTGAGATGACCACCGCCAGCGTCGAGTGGGAGCTGTGGAGCACCCGCGCCCGGCTCGTCGTCACCAACCCGGGCGTGCTGCCCGCGGCCCGCGAGCTCGTGGACTCCTACCTCGCGCAGGTCGACGACGCGGCCAACCGGTTCCGCGACGACAGCGAGATCCGCCGTCTCGGGCAGCAGTCCGGGGTGGTGACCCTGTCGCCGACGCTGACCCACCTCCTGGAGCAGGCCCTCGCGGCCGCGGTGCTGACCGACGGTGACGTCGACCCGACCGTGGGCACGGCGATGCGCCGGCTCGGCTACGACCGCGACCTCCAGCTGGTCACCGGCGACGCCGGACCGGTGCGCGCGGTGGTCAAGCCGGTGCCCGGCTACCGCAGCCTGCGTCTCGACGGGTCCCGGCTGCACGTGCCGGCCGGCGTCGAGCTCGACCTCGGGGCGACCGCCAAGGCGGTGGCCGCCGACCGTGCGGCGGCGCTGGTGCACGGCGCCCTCGGCACCGGAGTCCTGGTCAGCCTCGGCGGCGACATCGCCACGGCCGGCCGCGCGCCCGCCCGGGGCTGGCAGATCCACGTGCAGGACCGCGACGAGGACCCGTGGACCCAGGTCGAGCTGCCCTCCGGCTCGGCGATCGCGACCTCGAGCACCGTCTCCCGCCAGTGGCAGCGCGGCGGCCGCACGATGCACCACATCGTCGACCCCCGCACCGGCCAACCGGCCCGGCCGTTCTGGCGCAGCGTCACCGTCGCCGCGGACACCTGCGTGCGGGCGAACGCCGTGACCACCGCTGCCCTCGTGCGCGGCGCACGCGCCGTCGAGTGGGTGCGCGGTCTCGGGCTGCCGGCCCGGTTCCTGCGCCACGACGGCATCCTCGTCCTCACCGACGGCTGGCCCCAGGGGGTGGCGGCATGAACCTGATCGACGCGCTCTGGTACCTCGGCCGCGGCACCGGTGTGGTGGCCCTGCTGATGTTCACCCTGACCATGGTGCTGGGCATCACGACCCGCTCCGGCCGCCCCGGCCTCGGGCTCGACCGGTTCGGCGTGGCCGACCTGCACAAGACCGCCAGCCTCGCCGGCACCGGTCTGGTCGCCGTCCACGTCGGCACCTTGCTGTTCGACCCCTACGCCCAGCTGCGGCTCGTCGACCTGGTGCTGCCGTTCGCCGGCAGCTACCGGCCGATGTGGCTCGGCCTCGGCACCCTCGCGGTCGACGTGCTCCTCGTCCTGGTCGGCAGCAGCCTGCTGCGTCACCGGATCGGTCCGCGCGCGTTCCGCGCCATCCACTGGACGGCGTACGCGATGTGGCCCGTCGCCTTCCTGCACTCCCTGGGCACCGGCACCGACGCCGGCACCTGGTGGTTCCGGTCGGTCGCCGTCGGCTGCGCCGTGGTGGTCGCCGTGGCGCTGGGCTGGCGCACCTCCGAGGCCTTCGCCGAGCGCGGCCGGAGCCGCGTCCCCCGAAAGGTGGTCCCCCGATGACCCTCGCCCCGACCGTCCCCGCGAGACCGGACGCGCCGGTGGACACCCGGCGGCTGTTCGCGGCTGACGGCCCGTCCTGGGCCGAGCACCACGCCGCGTTCGGCGAGCTGCCGGCGTACGTCGACCTGCCGGACCTCGTGGAGCGCGCCGGACTGCGCGGACGGGGCGGCGCCGGCTTCCCGTCCGCCCGCAAGCTGCGGGGCGTCGCCGAGCGGGGCAACGGCGTCGTCGTCGGCAACGCCGCGGAGGGGGAGCCGGCCAGCGACAAGGACCGGGTGCTGCTCTGGACGGCACCCCATCTCGTCCTGGACGGGCTGGTGCTCACCGCGCGCGCGGTCGGTGCCCGGCGGGCCTACCTCACCACCGCCCGGCCCGACGTGGCCCGGCACCTGCGCGAGCAGGTCGCGCTGCGCCGGGAACGGCTGCGGATCGAGGTCGTCCAGGTCGCCGACCGGTTCGTGTCCGGTGAGGAGTCGGCGCTGGTGAACGCCGTCAACGGCCGACCGGGTGTTCCCTCGGACCGCAGCGTGCGGGTCTACGAGCGGGGCGTGGACCGGCGGCCGACCCTGGTGCACAACGTGGAGACGCTGGCGCACATCGCGCTGCTCGCGCGCTACGGGCCGGAGTGGTTCCGCTCGGTCGGCACCGCGGACGAGCCGGGCACGTTCCTGGCCACGGTCGGCGGCGCGATCTCGGCACCGGGTGTGCTCGAGGTCGCCTTCGGCACCCCGCTGCGGACCCTGCTCGACGAGGCCGGCGCCACTGGCCACTACCCACAAGCGGTGCTCGTCGGCGGCTACCACGGCGCCTGGGTGCCGGGGCACGAGGTCGGGTCCACCCGGATGTCGCGCACCTCGCTGAACACCCACGGCGCGTCCGTGGGGGCGGGGGTGGTCGCGGTGCTCGGCCGGGACCGCTGCGGTCTCGTGGAGAGCGCGGGCGTCGCGACGCTACCTCGCGGACCAGGTCGCCGGCCAGTGCGGGCCCTGCATCAACGGACTGCCTCGGATGGCCGACGCGCTCACCCGGCTGGCCCGGCGCGAGCGCGACCCGCGGCTGGTCGACGAGGTGCACCGGATGCGTGCGCTGGTCGTCGGCCGCGGTGCCTGCGTCCACCCGGACGGCACCGCGCGGTTCGTCGCCAGCACCATGCGCGTGTTCGCCGACGAGGTCGCCGTACATCTGGGAGGTGGTTGCAGTGTCGAGGCTGCACGTTGACTGGACCCGCTGCGACGGCCACGGGTTGTGCGCCGACCTGCTCCCCGAGGTGCTCACCCGCGACGAGTGGGGCTTCCCCGTCTCGCGGCAGCCGGACGCGTCGCTGGAGGTCGACCGCGGGCTGGTCGAGCACGCCCGCCGCGCCGTGGACCTCTGCCCCCTCCTCGCCCTCAAGCTGGTCTCCTAGCCGAGCTGTCGGCGTGGTGCCCGGCCAGGACCGCGCACCACGCTGACAACTCGGTGGCATAGCCTCCGGGCATGGCTGAGTACGACGTCTCGGAGACCTTCGACCCGACCGCATGGACGCAGGTCCCGGGCTTCGAGGACCTCACCGACCTGACCTACCACCGGGCCGTCGAGCACGGCACGGTGCGGATCGCCTTCGACCGGCCCGAGGTGCGCAACGCGTTCCGCCCGGGCACCGTCGACGAGCTGCTCCGGGTGCTCGAGCACGCCCGCATCTCCAGCGACGTCGGCTGCGTGATCCTCACCGGCAACGGCCCCTCGCCGAAGGACGGTGGCTGGGCGTTCTGCTCCGGCGGGGACCAGCGGATCCGGGGCCGGCAGGGCTACCAGTACGCCCAGGGGGAGACCGCCGAGACCGTCGACAAGGCCAGGCTCGGGCGGCTGCACATCCTCGAGTGCCAGCGGCTGATCCGGTTCATGCCGAAGATCGTCATCTGCGTGGTGCCCGGGTGGGCGGCCGGCGGCGGGCACAGCCTGCACGTGGTGTCCGACCTGACCCTGGCGTCCCGTGAGCACGCGCGCTTCAAGCAGACCGACGCCGACGTCGGCTCGTTCGACGGTGGCTTCGGGTCGGCGTACCTCGCCCGGCAGGTCGGCCAGAAGTTCGCCCGGGAGATCTTCTTCCTCGGCGACGAGTACACCGCCGAGGACGCGCACCGGATGGGCATGGTCAACAAGGTCGTCGACCACGCCGACCTCGAGCGGGAGGCGCTCGAGTGGGGCCGGAAGATCAACGCCAAGTCGCCCACCGCGCAGCGGATGCTGAAGTACTCCTTCAACCTGATCGACGACGGCCTGGTCGGGCAGCAGCTGTTCGCCGGCGAGACCACCCGGCTGGCCTACATGACCGACGAGGCCGTCGAGGGGCGCGACGCGTTCCTGGAGAAGCGGGACCCGGACTGGTCGCCGTTCCCCTGGTACTACTAGGCACCGAGCACCGACAGGGGGAGCGAATGACCGAGACGTTGCACGACGCGGTGCGGGCGCTGGCGGCGGGGTCGCCGTACGCCGTCGAGCCGACCGAGAAGGGCTTCGACGTGCACGTCGACGTGGCCGACGCGCAGTGGTACGCGCTGTTCCAGAAGCAGGGGCTGCGCAGCACCGTCGTGCACCACGTCGCCGTCGACGAGGAGAAGCGGTCCTTCACGGTGACCGACGACAGCCGCACCGTGTCCTGGCAGGCCGGCCTGGACGGCTCGCGGCCGGTGCTGCGGGGCTCGGCCCAGCGCATGGTCGGGCGCACGATCGAGCTCGGCGCCCGCAAGGAGTGGGCGTGGGACGAGAAGCTCCACTACGGCAAGGTCCTCGACTACACGCTGGACACCGAGGAGAGCCGGTCCCTGATCCGTACGGCGGCCGGCGGGCTCGGCTACCGGGAGCGGCTGCCCGGCGTCGTCAAGGGCGCGATCGTGATGGCCGTGATCGGCGGTGGCGGCGCGGTCGTCACCCTGGTGGTGCTCGGCGTCGCCGCGCTCATGGGGAAGTTCTGATGGCCGCCGAGCCGGGCCGGACGACCCGGTGGCAGGACCTCACCGGTGGGAGGTCCGGTGCCGACTACGCCGCCCGGTTCGACGCGCTCGCCGAGTCCGGGGCGGATGTGCACGGCGAGGCGTCGTTCTGCGCCTCGCTGGTCCCGCCCGGCGCCCGGGTTCTCGACGCCGGTTGCGGCACCGGCCGGGTCGCCATCCGCCTGGCCTCGCTGGGCCACGACGTCGTCGGCGTGGACGTCGACGAGTCGATGCTCGCGGTGGCGAGGGCCCAGGCGCCGTCCCTGACGTGGCTGCTCGGTGACCTGAGCGACCCGCCGCCCGGGCTGCACGACCTGCCGCCGTTCGACCTGCTCGTGCTCGCCGGGAACGTCGTCCCGCTGCTGGCACCCGGCGCCCTGCCCCGCACCGCCCGGGGCCTGACCCGGCTGCTCGCGCCGGGGGCGTCGGTGGTGGCCGGCTTCGGCCTCGACCAGGCGCACCTGCCGCGGGGCTGCCCGGTCACCCCGCTCGAGGAGTACGACGCGGCGCTGGCGACGCACGGCCTGGGGATGGTCGACCGGTTCGGGACGTGGGACGCGGCGCCGTACGACCCGTCCGCGGGGTACGCCGTCAGCGTGCACCGCGTGCGCTGAGCGAACCCGCGCGACACGCTGGCGCAGTACGCCGGCATGGTCACCGCCGCCCGGCTGACCGCGGCCAACCCCAAGGCCGGCATCAACTTCGAGCTCGACGCGATCGCGGCCGCGTTCATCGGCGGTGCGGCCGTGACCGATGATCGAGGAGATCGAGCTCGCCGAGGTACCCGGCACCGAGGCCCGGACCTAGCAGTGCCTGACCGAACCGTCCCGACTGACCATTGCCGGCCCGCCGGCCGCTGGAGAAGAGTCGCCGCATGAGCGACTACGACTTCAGCGGCCTGCGGGCCATGTTCGTGAACTGCACCCTGAAGCGGTCCCCGGAGGTCAGCAACACCGAGGGCCTCGTCGACGCCAGCGCCGCCATCATGTTCAAGCACGGGGTCTCGGTCGAGGTGTGCCGGGCCGTCGACCACGACATCGCGACCGGGGTCTACCCGGACATGACCGCGCACGGGTGGGCGAAGGACGCCTGGCCGGACATCTACCCGGACGTGCTCGCCAGCGACATCCTCGTGATCGCCGGGCCGATCTGGCTCGGCGACAACTCGAGCATCACCAAGCAGGTGATCGAGCGGCTCTACGCGCTGTCCCACCTCACCAACGACGCGGGCCAGTACCTCTTCTACGGCAAGGTCGCCGGGGCGCTCATCACCGGCAACGAGGACGGCATCAAGCACTGTGCGCAGAACATCCTCTACTCGCTGCAGCACATCGGCTACACGATCCCGCCGCAGGCCGACGCCGGCTGGATCGGCGAGGCGGGGCCGGGCCCGTCGTACCTCGACCCGGGCAGCGGGGGACCGGAGAACGACTTCACCAACCGGAACACCACGTTCATGACGTGGAACCTGATGCACCTCGCGAAGCTGCTCAAGGACGCCGGCGGCATCCCGGCCTACGGCAACCAGCGCACGGAGTGGGACGCCGGCACGCGGTTCGACTACGAGAACCCGGAGTACCGCTGACCCCTGATCGACTGACGCGGCTGATCGAGCCGGTCGAGATCACCACCAGCCCTGCTTGCGCGCCCAGCGCAGCAGCAGGCCGGAGATCGCCACCATCACCACCAGCACGACGATCAGCTGCGTGACGTGGGTGCGCTGGTTGACGATCACGTTCATCCCGTAGACGGACGCGATCGCGGTGACCGGCAGCGTGATGGCCGCGATGACCGCCAGCCGTTCCATCGCCAGCGTCATCTTGGTGTTGACCTTGGTCTGGTAGAGCTCGATGACCCCGAACAGGAACTGCGCCTCGCCGTCGGCGATGGACCGGATCCGGTCGAACTGCTCGGCGAGGTCGCGGGCCAGCACCCGCGAGCCCTCGGGGACGAACCGGTCGAGCGACCCGATCCGGGCGTAGACGTCGTGGGTCTGCGCGGCCATCGTCCGGGCCGTGATCAGCTCGTGCCGGATCAGGAACATCCGCTCGAGCAGTGTCTCCGGGTCGACCAGCTGGGACGCCATGACGTGCTGCTCGAGACCGGGGAGCTTCTCGGCGACGTCGTTGATCAGTCCGCGCTGCCGGCGCGCGACGGCCGAGGTCAGTGCGTAGGACAGGTCCGCCGGGGTCGCCGGCGAGAACCGGCCCGTCGTGATCCGGTGCAGCACCGACGCCGTCTCGACCAGGGCCTGCTCGGGGTCGACCACCGGGTTCAGCGGCCCGTGCACGGTGACCAGGAACCGGTCGCCGACGATCTGGTCGAGCTCCAGCAGGTGCACGTGGCCGGCGTGCCCGAGGAGCGGAGCGTGCACGGTGACGAAGTAGTGGTCGCCGTAGCTGTGCACGGTCGGCACGTGGTTGCGGTGCCGGCACGCCTCCACGACCAGCGGGTGCACGCCGAGCCCCTGCAGGAAGCCGTCGACCTGGTCGTCCCAGACGGGTACGTCGGCCCAGACGAAGCCGTCGTCGCGCTCGAGCAGGATCACGACGTCGTCGCTCTCGTGCTCGTGCGCCCCTTCGGCATCCACGAACCGCACGTCCATGTGCACAGCGTGTCCCTGTCCGGCGGTGCCGTAAAGGTGCGGGCGACCGTCGCGGTCCCGACACGCAAATGAGACGGGTCTCTCAAATGGTGGCCGGTTCCGGTGGGGGTGCCCTAGGTTGCCAGGCGTGAGGATCGCTGTCGCCAAAGAGACCCGTGAGGGCGAGACGCGGGTCGCGTTGGTGCCCGAGCTGGTCGGCAAGCTGACCACGCAGGGCTACGACGTCGCCGTCGAGCCGGGTGCCGGCATGGGCGCGCTGCACGCGGACGAGGAGTACCTCGCCGCGGGTGCGGAGGTGCTCGACGAGCCGTGGCAGGACGCCGAGGTGGTCGTCTCGGTGAACCCGCTCGACCCGTCCGTCGTACGCCGGCTGCGCGCCGGCACCGCCACCGTGTCGTTCCTGCCGGTCGGCTCCTCCCACGACCTGGTCGCCGACCTGCGCGACTGCGGCGTCACGTCGTTCGCGATGGAGCTGGTGCCGCGCATCTCGCGCGCCCAGTCGATGGACGCGCTCTCGTCCCAGTCGCTGGTCTCCGGCTACCGCTGCGCGATCGTCGCGGCCGGGCTGCTGCGCCGCTTCTTCCCGCTCAACATGACCGCCGCCGGCACCGTCCCGCCCGCCGAGGTCGTCGTGCTCGGCGCCGGCGTCGCCGGCCTGCAGGCCATCGCGACCGCCAAGCGCCTCGGCGCGGTGGTGAAGGCGTACGACGTCCGCGCCGCCGCCGCCGAGGAGATCCGGTCGATGGGAGCGGTGGCGATCGAGCTCGAGCTCGAGACCCTCGAGGGCGCCGGCGGCTACGCCCGCGAGATGACCGAGGACCGCGCGCAGCGGCAGCGGGACCTGCTCGCGCCGTACATCGCCGCCGCCGACGCGCTGATCACCACCGCCGCGGTGCCCGGCCGGCAGGCGCCGCTGCTCGTCACCGCCGCGATGGTCGAGCAGATGGGCCCCGGCTCCGTGGTCGTCGACCTCGCGGCCGAGTCCGGCGGCAACGTCGAGGGCGCCCAGCCCGGGCAGGTCGTGCGGATCGGCAACGCCCAGGTGTGGGGCGGTGCCAACGTGCCGGCGCAGATGCCGGGCCCGGCGTCCCGGCTGTACGCCCAGAACGTCGTCAACCTGGTCACGCTGATGACCCGCTCCGGCGGCGACGGCGACGAGGGTGCCGTGTTCGCCCCGGACTTCGACGACGAGATCGTCGCCGGCGCGTGCGTCACCCACGACGGCGCGGTCTGGCACGAGCCCACGCGGAACGCCCTCGAAGGGGAGGCCACGTCATGAGCGAGCCGGTCGTCTGGCTGACGATCTTCATCCTGAGCGTGTTCGTCGGGGTCGAGGTGATCTCCAAGGTCTCCTCGACCCTGCACACCCCGCTGATGTCCGGCGCGAACGCGATCCACGGGATCATCCTGCTCGGCGCGATCCTGGTGACCGGCTACGCGCAGACCACGGTGCAGCTCGTCGTCGGGCTCGTCGCGGTCGTCCTCGCGACGGTGAACATGGTGGGCGGCTTCGTGGTGACCGACCGGATGCTGCAGATGTTCACCCGCCGGAAGCCGTCGAAGAAGGTCGGGTCGAAGGCATGACCGCCACCCCCGTCTGGGCCCAGCTGGCCTACCTGTTCGCCGCGGTCTGCTTCATCCTCGCCCTCAAGGGTCTCTCGTCCCCCCGCACCGCGCGGCCCGGCAACCTGGTCGGTGCCGTCGGTGCGGTGGTGGCCTGCGTCGTGGTCTTCCTCTACGCCCAGCTCGACCACGTCCTGCCGATCCTGGTGGCGATCGCCATCGGTACGGCGATCGGGCTGGTCGGCGCGCGCCGGGTGCAGATGACCCAGATGCCGCAGCTCGTCGCCCTGTTCAACGGGGTCGGCGGCGGGGCCGCGGCGCTCGTCGCGCTGCTCGAGCTCGGCGACCTGGTCGGCCAGGCCCCCGCGAAGTTCACCCTGGCCGCGACCGCGTTCACGATCCTGGTCGGCTCGGTGTCGTTCGCCGGCTCGCTGGTCACCTTCGCCAAGCTGCAGGAGCTGATGACCTCGCGGCCGGTGGTGTTCGCGGGCCTGCCGGTCGTGTTCGCCCTGTCCCTGGTCGGCGCCTTGGTGCTCGCCGTACTCACCGTGACCGGCCCCGCGGTCTGGATCGGCGTCGTGCTGGCCCTGGTCGGCCTGCTGCTCGGGGTGCTCCTGGTGCTGCCGGTCGGCGGCGCGGACGTGCCGATCGTGATCTCGCTGCTGAACGCCTTCACCGGCCTGACCGTCGCGGCCGGCGGCTACGTGCTGGGCAACGCCGTGCTGCTGGTCGCCGGCACCCTGGTCGGCGCCAGCGGCACGTTCCTCACCAAGCTGATGGCTGCCGCGATGGGCCGCTCGGTCGGCAACATCCTGTTCGGTGCGCTGAAGGGCGGCTCGACCCTGGGTGCCGGTGAGGCGTCCGACCGCCCGGTGCGCTCGGCCAGCCCGGAGGACGTGGCGATCCTGCTCGGCTACGCCCACCGGGTGATCATCGTGCCGGGCTACGGCCTCGCCGTAGCGCAGGCCCAGCACACGCTGCGCGAGCTCGTCGACGTGCTCGGCGAGCGCGGGATCCGCGTCGACTACGCGATCCACCCGGTCGCCGGCCGGATGCCCGGCCACATGAACGTGCTGCTCGCCGAGGCCCAGGTGCCCTACGAGCAGCTGCACGAGATGGACGACATCAACTCCGAGTTCAAGCAGACCGACGTGGTGCTGGTGGTCGGCGCGAACGACGTGGTCAACCCGGCGGCGAAGACGACGCCCGGTGCGCCGATCTACGGGATGCCGATCCTGAACGCCGACGAGGCGCAGCAGATCGTCTTCCTCAAGCGCTCGATGCGACCCGGCTTCGCGGGCATCGAGAACGAGCTGCTCTTCGACCCCAAGACGACGTTGCTGTTCGGTGACGCCAAGGACACCCTCGGCAAGGTGCTCAGCGCGGTCAAGGGCCTGTGAGTTTTTGACGAGACCTGCGTAACAGCGAGTTACCCCAGGCGTTCGGCCTGGTTACACTCGGTCCGCGGGGAGGGAACCTGATCCTGGCCGCGACCTTGGAGGTCACCCGCACATGCCTGACGACGACAAGAACCCCTACGGCCGCCCCGACGGGCACCGCTACGACGCGCCCGAGTCCGACGAGGACCGCAGCTCCAAGAGCTGGGACTACGCCATCCTCGGCATCCTGGTCGCCGTG
>CAWEMA010000012.1:0-126234 GCA_963810035.1 uncultured Actinomycetota bacterium | reverse complement strand
CCGCGCCGGTACGGCGACCCTCTCCAGCCGGCTCGGGCTCCAGCACGAGGCCATCGAGGTGTCCGCGAGCTTCGACTTCTGGTCGTACGTCGTGAGCACCCTCACCCGGGGCGGACGCGTCGACTACCTGATCTGCGACGAGGCCCAGTTCTACACCGCCGAGCAGATCGAGCAGCTCGCCCGGGTGGTCGACGAGCTCCAGGTCGACGTCTTCGCCTTCGGCATCCTCACCGACTTCCGCACCGCGATGTTCCCCGGCTCCGCGCGGCTGGTCGAGCTCGCCGACCGGATGAACGTGCTCCAGGTCGAGGCGCTGTGCTGGTGCGGCAAGCGGGCCACCCACAACGCCCGCACCGTGAACGGGGAGATGGTCACCGAGGGCGACGTGATCGTCATCGGGGATGTGGAGGGCGCCGACGAGCCTGCCGACGAGCCCGCCGAGGTCGGCTACGAGGTCCTCTGCCGCCAGCACCACCGCCGCCGGCTCACCGCGTCGCGCGCGCACGCCGTCTCGATGATCGGCGAGCCGCTCCCGTTCGCCTGAAGGCTGTCATTTCGGCTTTCGCCCCTTACGGTGGCTCGATGCCCCTCCGCCGCCACCTGCGCCGTGCCGCCGCCCTGACCGCGGTCGCCGCGCTCGCCGTACCTCTGGCCCGGTGAAGAGCATGTGGTCGCTGAACCGGCCGCGCCAGGTGAACAACCAGCACGGCATGCTCACGATCAACGGCACCGCGTCCGGTGGGGACGTGACCGCAACGCTCACCCGGCACGCCCGTCGCTACGGGCGCTGGGAGTGCGGGCCGAGCAGTACAGCAACGGGCACACGCCCTACCGCGTGATCGCCGAGCTGGGCCCCACCAGCGGCGGCTACCACTGCGGAGCACGCAGCATCGTGCTGGAGAGCTACATGCTCGGCACGGGCCGGGCGAGGATGGCCGTGCGGACGCTCCCGCGCAACCGGTTCACCTACGGCAAGCGCCTGGATCTGCGGCCCGGGCCGTTCCACACGTACGCCGTCGAGGTGACCAAGTCGCACGTCTCCTGGTTCGTCGACGCGCACGTGGTGATGACCGAGCGCCGTGATGCGGCCCTCTCCGGTGCGATGTACACGATGCGCTTCCGCCTCGCGGCCACGAAGGGCGCCCGAATGAACCACGGACGGTGCAGATGGACTGGGTCCGCCACTAAAGCCTCGCCCGTCGCAACGCCCAGTCCCTCGCGGCACCCGCCGCGACCCGCGGGACGTTCGCCGGCGCTTGCTGACCTGCTCCCCTGGGCGTTGACCCGGTCGGCACACCGGCGGATGCTGGGAGACGTGGGGGTTGCCGCCTGGCTCGGCGGGCATCCGGACCTGCCTGTGGCGTGGTCCCGCCGAGGAGATGCCGGTGCCCGCATGAGAGCCCGTCAGGTCGTCCCGCCACCGCGAACTGCCCATCCGCTGCGCCAGGTCGAGGTGTTCCTGGGAGTCACCTACGGGCTGGCCGTCGCGATCGCCCTGGCCCTGCCCCATGCGGGCCTCGCGCCCCTCATCAGCATCCTCGTGCCGGTCACCGCCGTCGCGGTCACCGTCGCGCTCACCGTCCCCAGCGGCGACCGGCGCAGGGTCTGGGCGGCGGTGGGTTTCGGCCGTCCCGGAGGCCGCGGCCTGGTCACCGCCGTTCTGGGCCCGGTGCTGATCATCGCTCTCAGCTTCGGCGTCGCCGCGGCGCTCGGCGTGGTCCGCTTCGCCGGCCCGGACGGCGGTGTGGGCCAGGACGCCTGGAACCTCGTCCTGGCGACGACGGTCTTCACCGTCGTCTTCCTCGGCGAGGAGGTCGGGTGGCGGGGCTACCTCCTGTTCCGGCTGGCCGAGGTCACCTCCGGGCGGCGGGCCGCCCTCTTGACCGGCGCCTTCCACGCGATCTTCCACCTGCCTCTCCTCCTGCTCACCACGACGTACCAGAGCGCCGGGAACCGCTGGGTGATCGTGCCGATGGTGATGGTCACGCTGACCATGGCGGGCGTCTGGTACGGCTGGCTGCGGCTGTGGTCTGGGAGCATCTGGCCGGTGTGTCTGTCCCACAGCGCGTTCAACAACGTCGTCGAGACGGTCGGTGGTGCAGCGATCGCGACCTCGCCGGTGACCCTGGCCTACGTCACCACGGAGACAGGAGTGGCCACCATGTGCATCATGATCCTGGTGGCGGGCTATCTGTTGACCCGCAGGGCCGGCGACTTCGACAGGGCGCTCCCCGGCCCCGGGGCGTCGGCCATCGCCACAGGCGGGAGCCCGACGACCCGGCCGACCTAGCGCTCACGTCCGGCGGTGGAAGCGAACCTGACCATCGGGCAGACGCGTCAGGTCGTAGCCCGGGGAGTGGGCCTTGGCGTGGTGGAAGGGGCACAGCAGGCGACCCTTCTCCACGCTTGTTCCGCCCCCTGCGGACCAGGGCACCTCGTCGTGGTGTGCGTGGCACCACCCGGGCGGTCGGTCGCAGCCCTCGGCTGTGCAGCCGCGGTCGCGGACGGTGAGGGCGATGCGCTGGGTCTCGCTGTGGAAGCGGCGCCTGCGCCCCACGTCGAGCACGACCGAGGGTCCGTCCAGGACCTTGCGATAGACGGCCGGGATGATCCCGGCCTCGCAGGCGAGGCGACGTGCGGTGCCGGCGGAGATGACCTCGCCGGTGTCGAGATGAGCCATGCCGAGGCCAGCGAGCAGCTTGTCGTAGTCCAGCAGCATCACCACGGTGGCGCTGACGCCTCCGGCCCGGGGCAGCCGTGCGGCCGGGAAGCGCTCGAGCAGCTGGGAGAAGGCGGCGCCCATCAGCTCGGGGCGCGTGAGCTTCGAGCGGTCGACCGCGGCGTCCGGGCGACCGGGTGAGGTGAAGGCGTGCAGCATCTTGGTCAGCATCGCCGCGTGCAGGGTGGAGATCTTGAACCGGCCGGTGTGGGTGCCGTCGCCGTTGTCGCTCATCTGGAGATAGGTCGCTCGCGCCGCGGCGCGTTCCTCCGCCTCGAGCCTCCTGCCTTCCTCGCGGTCGGCCGCCTCCGGGTCGACGACCTCGAAGATCCGGCGTCCCAGGGCCTTGAGGGCCCGGGCGTCGTGCTCGCCGGCCAGGTGCACCAGGTGCTTCTCGGCCCGCTCGCGATCGTGCGCCTCGACCGCGCCGGGGAGCTGGTCGACGGCTGCGACGATGACCCGGGCCTGGGCCTCGTCGACCGCCCCTGACGCGAGTGCTTCCCGCGTGAGCGGGTGTCCGGCGTCCAGGGACAGGGCCAGCCGGACGTCGGCGTGCGCGCTGCTGCGGGTCTGCCGGGTGTGGTGCGCGACCCAGGCGCCGGTGGAGGTGGCCGCGGTCTCGGCCGCGACGTCGCTCCGGTCCGCGGCGGCCAGCACCCTGAGCCGGAGCGCGGCCAGCCTCGACTGGGCACGGGCGAGCGTGACCAGTGCGGCGCGCTGCTCGTCGGCCGTCATGGACCAGGCCGGCGCCTCGGCCAGGCCGTCGAGCGCCGTGTGCACGCGGTCGGCGAACCGGGCGACGGGGTGCGCCTGGCTCTCGAGACCGGTGGTCGTGGACATAACACCAGGCTAGGTCCGGAAGCGGACTCGTTTCGAACGTGCTTTCGCAGGGTGGGGATAGTGCCGGGGCCGGAGTGGCTGGGGACGAGACCTGGCCGGCTGGGGCCCGTGAGACGCGTATGCGCCAGCCCTCACGCGTCCGGGTAGCCGTGCGGGTTCTGCGACTGCCAGCGCCACGCGTCGGCACACATGTCGTCGACGGTGCGCTCGGTGCGCCAGCCGAGCTCCTCGGCGGCCCGGGTCGGGTCGGCCCAGTAGGCGGGCAGGTCGCCGGCGCGGCGGCCGACCACCTCGTAGGGCAGCTCGCGTCCGACCGCCCGCTCGAAGGCGTGCAGCACCTCCAGCACGCTGGTGCCCTGCCCGCTGCCCAGGTTGAACGCCCGGACCGGCTCGGCCATCGCGTCGAGGTGCTCCAGCGCGGCGACGTGGCCGGCGGCGAGGTCCATCACGTGGATGTAGTCGCGCTCGCAGGTGCCGTCCGCGGTCGGGTAGTCCTCGCCGAACACGGACAGCTTCTCGCGGCGGCCGACGGCCACCTGGGCGATGAACGGCACCAGGTTGTTGGGGATCCCCTGCGGGTCCTCGCCGATCCGCCCGGACGGGTGCGCGCCGACCGGGTTGAAGTAGCGCAGCAGCGCCGCGCGGATCCCCTCCACCGGCGCCACGTCGCGCAGCACGTGCTCGATCATCACCTTGGTGCGGCCGTACGGGTTGGCGGCCTCGACCCGGTCGTGGTCCTCCCGGTAGGGCACCGGCGCGTGGTCGCCGTAGACGCACGCCGAGGACGAGAACACCAGTCGGTGCACGTCGTGCCTCCGCATCGCGCGCAGCAGCGAGAAGGTGGTGCCGAGGTTGTTCGTGTAGTACTCCAGCGGCTTCTCGACGCTCTCCCCGACCGCCTTGTGCCCGGCGAAGTGCACCACCGCGTCGATCTGCTCTGTGGCGAACAGCTGCTCGGTCTTGTCGACGTCGGCGAGGTCGAAAGCGTGCACCGGGACCGTAGTCCCGGACAGCTGCTCGAGGCGGCCGACCACGCTCGGCTTGCTGTTCGCGAAGTCGTCCACGACGACGACGTCGTGGCCGGCCTCGACGAGGGCGAGAACGGTGTGGGACCCGATGTAGCCGGCGCCGCCGGAGACAAGTACGCGCATGAGCCGCAGCGTAGAGGTCTCTCAGCGGCCGGCGGCTGGGAGACTCGCCTGCATGGGTGCCCTGATCTCCGCGGAAGAGCTCGCCTCGGTGCTGGACGACGTGACCGTGCTGGACGTGCGCTACCGGCTCGGCCGGTCCGACGGCCATGAGGAGTACCTCGCCGGGCACGTCCCCGGAGCGGCGTACGTCGACCTGGGGACCGACCTGGCCGACCCGCCCGCCGACCCGCCGGACGCCCAGGGAAGGCACCCGCTGCCGGACGCCGACCGGTTCGCCGCGGCGATGCGTCGCTGCGGGGTCACCGGCGACCGGCCGGTGGTGGTCTACGACGACTGGTCCGGGCGGGCGGCGACCCGGGCCTGGTGGCTGCTGACCGACCACGGCCACCGGGACGTGCGGGTGTTGGACGGCGGCTGGGCCTGGTGGGTGCGCGGCGGAGGCACCGTCGAGACGGGGGAGACCGAGCCGGAGCCGGGGGACTTCCGGGCGGACCCGGGACACCTGCGCGTGGTCGACGCCGTCGGCGCGGCCCGGGTGGCCCGCGAGGGGGTGCTGGTCGACGCCCGGGCACCGGAGCGGTTCCGTGGGGAGGTCGAGCCGGTCGACCCGGTCGCCGGGCACGTCCCCGGCGCGGTCAACGTGCCGACGGACCGCAACCTCGCCGACGGGAGGTTCAGGCCCCTCGCGGAGCTGGCGGAGGAGTACGCCGTGACCGAGGGCGCGACCGACGTGGCGGCGTACTGCGGCTCCGGGGTCACCGCGACGCACGACCTGTTCGTGCTGCACCTGCTCGGCCGCGAGGCCGCGCTCTACCCGGCGTCCTGGAGCGGCTGGGTCGGCGACCCGGCCCGCCCCGTCGCGACCGCCGGCTGAGCCAGCCGGGCGAGCAGCGACTCGAAGATCCCCGCCGCGGTCGGCACGTCGAGAAGCCCCGCCTCGTACGACGTCCAGCCGAACGCCGCGCGCCCGTCCAGCACCACCTCGTCGTCCGGGACGCTGCCCTGCGTGAGCACGGTCCGCCTCCCGGCGCCCGCCGTACGGTGCTCGGCGCAGTCGCACTCGGAGCGCAGGATCAGCGAGGTGAGGTCGGAGGCGGCGTAGCGGCGGAGCACGAGCCGGGTGCCCTGCGCCCGGAAGTGCAGCACGGTGTCACCGGAGCGCAGCCACAGCTGCACGGGCACGGCGTGGCTGGGGCCGAGCACGGTCCAGCCGCGCGCGGCGAGCGCGGCGGTCCAGATGGCGAAGGTGAACGGAGAGGTCATGGGCGGGGTCCTGCGTCTGTCGCGGCGGCTGGGGACGGCGAGGTGCACCAGCCGGGCGGCTGGTGTCAGCGACAGCGACAACACAGGTGCAACATGGTCCAACCAGGGTGCCAGACGTCGAGCCGGGCCGGAAGCCCGTCTCATTTCCTACCAGTGCACGCCCTTGAGCAGCTTGGCCAGCAGCAGCTGCTGCGGCGTGGTGTCGGATCCCTCGTCCTCGTCGCCCTTGGCGGCGGGCGAGTCGGGGAACACCTGGTAGGCCAGGTGCAGCACTCGGAAGGTCGTCTTCGGTGCCAGGGTGTGCGCCACCGCACCCAGGTTGCCGAGGGCGGTGTTCACCTCGTGCGGACGGTCGACCATCGCCGTGATCGCCATGTCGGCGGCCTGCGCGGGGGAGATGGTCGGGAAGCTCTGGTAGATCTTCGTCGGCGCGATCATCGGGGTGCGCACGAGCGGCATGTGGATCGTGGAGAAGCTCACGCCGTCGCCGACCAGCTCGGAGGCGACCACGTTGCTCCACGCGTCCAGCGCGGCCTTCGACGCGACGTAGGCGCTGAACCGCGGGGGGTTGGTCTGCACGCCGATCGAGCTGATGTTCACCACGTGTCCGTGCTGCTGCTCGCGCATCTTCGGCAGCAGGCCCATCACCAGCCGGATCGCCCCGAAGTAGTTGAGCTGCATGGTGCGCTCGAAGTCGTGGAAGCGGTCCTCGGAGAGCCGCAGTGACCGGCGGATCGAGCGGCCGGCGTTGTTGACCACGAAGTCGATGGTCTCGTGCTCGGCGCACAGCTGCTCGCACAGCGCGTCGATGGCCTCCATGTCGGACAGGTCGCAGCCGTAGGCGAACGCCTGGCCGCCGCGCGACTCGATCTCGTCCTTGGTGTCCTCGAGCTTGTCCTTGCCGCGCGCCACCAGGATCGGGATCCCGCCGGCCTGGGCCACCTTGAGCGCGACGACCTTGCCGATGCCGGAGGACGCGCCGGTGATGACGACGCGACGGCCCTCGAGCTTCTCGACGATGCCGGAGTCGTGCGCGGTGTCCTGGTCGAGGTGCTCCTCCCAGTAGGTCCACAGCGTCGCGGCGTAGCCCTCCAGGTCGGGGCAGGAGATGCCCGACCCGGCCAGGGCGCGCTCGGTGCGGCGCGAGGCGAACACGGTCGGGAACGACACGTGCTCGAGCACCTCGGGCGGGATGCCGATCCGGCCGATGGTCTCGCGCAGGGCGAGCTGGGCGGGCGGCGTACGCAGCAGGTTGTGCACCAGGCCGGTGGGGCGCAGCGCGCGCGGCAGCAGGGTGGTGGGCAGCACGCCGGTCACCCGGCGGTCGAGGGGTACGGCGAAGCGCGGTGCCTTCGCGGCGGCGGCGAAGGTGTTCACCACCTCGATCGTCGGCTGCGGGTCCGGGTTGACCAGGTGGAAGGCCTGCCCGTCCAGGCCCGGCTGGTGCCCGATGTGGTCCATCGCCTTGGCGACGTAGTCGACCGGGACCACGTTGGTGTCGCCGAGGTCGACGCCGAGGATCGGCATCCACGCCGGCAACGTGTCGCGCAGCCGCTTGAACAGCGGGAAGAAGTAGTAGGGCCCGTCGATCTTGTCCATCTCGCCGGTCTCGGAGTGCCCGACCACGACCGCCGGCCGGTAGACCCGCCACGGCACGGTGCACTCCTCGCGGACGATCCGCTCGGACTCGAACTTGGTGCGGTGGTACGCCGAGGGCAGCCCCTGCCCCACGTCGAACATCGTCTCGTCGAACGTGCCGGGGTAGTCGCCGGCCGCGGCGATCGAGGAGACCTGGTGGAAGACGCCGGCGTCGAGCGCGGCGGCCAGGTCCAGCGCGGCCCGGGTCCCGCCGACGTTGAGCTGCTCGTTGAGCTCGTCGGGGGCGGTCATGTCGTAGAGCGCGGCGAGGTGGAAGAAGTGGTCGACCGCCCCGCGGTGCTCGCGCACCCAGCTCTTCGCCACCCCGAGGCTCGGCTTGGTCAGGTCGCCGACGACCGGGATGACCCGGGCCGGGTTCCCCCAGGAGCGCATCAGGTGTTCGAGGCGTCCCTGGGACCCCTTGCGGACGAGCACGAAGATCTCGCCGTCACGGTTGTCGAGCAGTTCCTGGACCAGGTGCCGACCGATGAAGCCGGTTGCGCCGGTGACGAAGTAGGCCATCTGAGCCGCCATCCGCGAGTAGTGGGGGACACGAGCATGCCCGGCCACATTACTGAACGGTAACTTCAGTTGTCCAGCGTCGACCCGGTCACTCCCGCTTGCCGCCGCCGAACATGATCTCGTCCCAGCTCGGCACCGACGCACGACTCTTCTTCTTCGACGTACGCCGCGGGGTGCCGGCCTCGTCCTCGGTCTTCGCCTCGGGCTCCGGCTGCGCCTCGGGCTCGGGCTCCGGGGTGCGCTCCGCCTCCGGCTCGGCCACGTCGGCGTCGGCCTCGCTGCCCAGCTCGACCCGGGCCGGACGCTCGGTGGCCTGGGTGGCGATCCAGTCCGCGTCGCCGGTCCCGCCCGTGTCCTGGGCACGGATCGCGGCGGCGGTGGCGGACAGGTCCTCGGTGGGCTCCTCGGCGGGCGCATCGCTGACCAGGCCGATCGCGTCCTCGCCCAGCGGCAGCTCGTCATCGGTGCCGACGGCCGACAGCCGGCGCGGACCGGACGCGGTGCGCGGCTGCGGGCCCTTGCTGGCCGACTGCTCGCCGACCAGCCAGCGCGCCTCGTCGTCCTCGGCCACGACGTAGCGGCCGGGCGCGTCGAAGATGAACTCCGCGTGCCGGGTGCTCTCGCCGGAGCGGTAGTCGGCGACCAGGGTCCAGCGGCCGTCCTCGCGCCGCCACGCGTCCCACTCGACGGCGTCGGGGGCGACGTTGCGGGTGCGGAGCCGGTCCGCGACCGCGTCGCCGAGCAGCCGGGCCGGCCCCTCGGACCCCTTGCGGCGCACCGAGGCACGCTGCGCGCGGTCGGCGATGTGCGCCCGCTCCGCCAGCACCGGGGTGGCGTAGCCCATGATCTTCTCGATCGTGGTCTGGGCGGCGGCCGCGACGCTCTCGGGCGTCTCGCCGGCCCTGATGCGTGCCTGGATGTCGCGCGGGCGCAGAGCGCTTTCCATGGTGATCTCCAACTGGCCGAGTCGGGCGTGCTCGCCGCGGAGGGCGGCCCGGAGCCTGGCGTCCGCAGGAAGGGTGAACTCCTCGCCCGAGTCACTGACCAGGACCAGCTTCTGCTTGTCCTCGGTCAGCCCCACGAGCGTGAGGTCCTGCTCCTTCATGGGGTCGCCTGCTCCATATCTTCGAAATTCCGAGGTGTTTCCGGGTCGTGGCTGAGCCTACTTCCTCGGCTGTCGTGCGGAGGGTACGCCGCACGCGGGTCGGCGCCGCAACTCGGCCGAACCGGCCCTACCCTGACCTGCATGCAGTCGACCGTCGTGCACCCGGGCACGGTCCTCGTGGTCCTCGACCTCGTCGGCATCTTCGTCTTCGCGATCACCGGCGCGCTGGTGGCGGTCCGTAAGGACCTGGACGTGTTCGCGGTGCTGGTGCTGGCCGGTACGACGGGCCTGGGGGGCGGGTTCATCCGCGACGTGCTCATCGGCGCCGTACCCCCGGCCGCCCTGGAGGACTGGCGCTACCTGCTGGTGCCGGTGGCCGCCGGGCTGCTGACGTTCTTCTTCCACCCGGCGCTGGGCCGGATGGAGCGGGTGGTCAACGTCCTGGATGCCGCCGGGCTGGCGCTCTTCTGTGTCACCGGGGCCCTGACGGCGCTGGCATACGGTCTCGGACCGGTGCCCGCGGCGCTGATGGGCATGGTCACCGGGATCGGCGGCGGGATGCTCCGCGACGTGCTGACCGGCCGGGTGCCGCTGGTGTTCCGCGGTGAGCTCTACGCGACGCCGGCCCTGGTCGGCGCGGCGGTCGCGGTGCTCGGGCACCAGGCCGGGCTGCGCACCGCCCTGGTCGCCGTCCCGGCCGCTCTGGTCTGCTTCCTGTGGCGGGTGGTGGCGATGCGGCGCGGCTGGAACGCCCCGCGCGCGGCCGGCTCGTCCAGCACCTAGCACCTACCAGGACATCGTGCCGGGGTCGCCCTTGAACGGGCCCACCACCTTCGAGGTGACCCAGCCCCCGTAGAAGCCGCCCGGCTGGGGACGGACCACCTCGCCGTCCACGGTGCAGCGGTCCATCAGCCCCGGGTAGAGCGCGACGTGGTCGGCGATCTCGGCGTAGGCCGGGGTCGGCCTCGGGTAGAACCAGCCGGCCCTCTCGGCCACCGCGTCCCCGCCGACCACGTCGACGTAGGACGCCTGCCCCTTCCACTCGCACAGCGAGCCGCCCGGAGCGGGCCGCAAGGCGCCCTCGGCGAAGTCGGACATCGGCAGGTAGTAGGTCGGCGGGTGGCTGGTCTCCAGCACCCGGAGGGCCGCGTCGGTGCGGGCGACGACCTGGCCGCCGAGCACCACCTCGATGACGTTCGTGGTGCGTTCGAGCCGGGGCGGGCGGGGGTAGTCCCAGACCGACTCCTGGCCGGGGCCGGGCTGCTCGGGCACGGGTCGTCGCCGCATGGTCATGGGGTCAGCACCCTCTCCAGGTAGGCGTTCGTGAACAGCCGGTCCGGGTCGACCCGGTCCCGCAGCGCGAGGAACTCCTCGAAGCGCGGGTACGCCGGCGCCAGGTCGGCCGCCGTCCGGGTGTGCAGCTTGCCCCAGTGCGGACGTCCGTCGTACGCCCGGAGCACCTGCTCGACGCCGGCGAAGTACGCCGTGTGGTCGGTCTGCGCGTTGACGTGGAACGCGAGGTAGACCGAGTCCCGGTCGTAGGCCGGGGACAGCCACACGTCGTCGGCCGGTGCGTGCCGGATCTCCACGGGGAACCCGACCCGCCAGCCCTTCTGCTCGATCAGGGCCCTGACCTCGGTGAGCGCCTGCATCCCGACGGCGCGCGGCACGGCGTACTCCATCTCCCGGAACACCACCCGGCGCGGGGAGGTGAACACCCGGTGCGAGGCGTCGCTGTAGGTGCGCGCGGACAGCGCCCGCGCGGAGAGCCGGTTGATCCGCGGGATCGTGCCCGGCGCGGCGTTGCCGACCTTGTTGAGCCACCCGAACACGGTGTTGGACAGCAGCTCGTCCTCGACGTAGGACCGCACCCGGGACAGCGGCTCGGGCTCGTCGACCGTGCGGTTGTCGCGCTTGGTCAGCATCCGGTCGGTGTGCGGGAACCAGTACGCCTCGGTGTGCTGGTTGTCGGCCACCAGCTCGTCGAACCCGTCGACGACCTCCGACCACGACATCGGCTGCTCGACCGCCTCGAGGGTGAAGGCCGGCTCGACGAGGAACGTGACCGCGGTGAGGATGCCGAGCGCGCCCAGCCCGACCCGGGCCGCCGCGAACAGCGTGGCCTCGTCGGCGGTGCCGTCCGGCCGGGCCTGCACCACCGACCCGTCGGCGGTGACGATCTCGAGTGCGGCGACCTGGGCGGACAGCGACGCCCAGCGTCCGCCGGTGCCGTGGGTGCCGGTGGAGATCGCGCCGGCGACCGTCTGCCGGTCGATGTCGCCCATGTTGTGCAAAGCCAGACCGAGACCGTGCAGCCGCTCGTTGAGCACGTGCAGCGGGGTCCCGGCCAGGACGGTGACGGTCATCGCCTCGCGGTCGACGGTGCGGATGCCCACCAGCCGGCCGGGGAGCAGCAGCAGACCGTCCGCGACGGCGATGTCGGTGAAGGAGTGCCCGGAGCCGACCATCTTCACGGTCATCCCGTCCGTGCGGGCGGCCACGACGGCGTCAGCGACCTCGGCGGGGCTGGCCGGCGTCATCACCTGCGCGGGATGGGCCGTGGCGAGACCGGACCAGTTCTGCCAGCTGCGCAGCATGGGGTGAACAGTACGTGGGCATACTCGACAAGGTGGCCCTCTCTCTCCCCTCCGACGTCCTCGCCGACGTGCGCAGGAACATCGGCGACCGGCTCTTCGAGCGGGTGGCCGGACCGGAGGGGCCGCGCCGGCGCGAGCGGATCCACCAGACCGTGGGGCCCCGGTGGTTCGAGGAGGACGCCCCGATCCGGCAGGTGCACGGGGACGCGTCGATGTTCGTGGGCGGCATCCGGGCCCTGCTGATGCAGTCGCTGCACCCGCTGGCGATGGCCGGGGTGATGGACCACTCGGGGTTCGAGGGCGACCCGTGGGGCCGGCTGCAGCGCACGTCGTACTTCCTGGCCGTCACCACCTTCGGCACCGCCGCGGACGCGGAGAAGATGGTGGCCGCGATCCGCGCCGTGCACGAGAGCGTCGTCGGCACCGCACCCGACGGGCGCCCGTACGCCGCCTCCGACCCGCACCTGCTCCGCTGGGTGCACGTCGCCGAGATCGACAGCTTCCTCGCGGCGCACCAGAGGTACGGCGCCGAGCCGCTCGACGCGGAGGGCCGCGACACCTACGTCGCCGAGACCGCCCGGGTCGCGGAGGCGCTCGGCGTGCTGGACCCGCCCCGGTCCGAGGCCGAGCTGCGCGCCCAGCTGAAGGCCTACCGTCCCGAGCTCGCGGGCACCCCCGCCGCCCGCCGGACGGCCCGGTTCCTGCTGCTCAACCCGCCGCTGCCGCTGCTGGCCCGCGCGCCCTACGGCGGCCTCGCGGCCTCCGCGGTGGGGCTGATGCCGGTCTGGGCCCGGCGGCAGCTGCGGCTGCCCTACCTGCCGGTGACCGAGCGGGTCCTGGTCCGGGCGACCGGCACCGCGCTCACCCGGACGATCCGCTGGGCGATGGTCGCACCGCAGTGACGAACGCGACCGCCGCGCCGGCCAGGCCGGCGGCGGCCGGCACCCAGTAGCTCGTCGAGGCGCCGGACGCGTCCACGACCAGGCCGACGGCAGCCGCGCCGGGGGCCAGGCCGGCGGCCAGCCCGGTGGTGAACAGCGTGATGCCTTCGGTGATCCGCCCGGGCGGGACGGTCTCCTCGATCCACGCGAAGCTCGCGATCAGCGTGGGGGAGACCGCGAAGCCGGACAGGAACAGGAACACCGCGAGCGGCACGAACCCGCCGACGAACGGCAGCGGCAGCATCAGCACGCCCAGTCCGAGCATGCCCCACCGGAAGCGGGTGGCGTTCGATGCGGACAGGTGCAGCGCCCCGGTGACCACCCCGGACAGCAGGCTGCCGAGGGCCCAGAGGGCGAGCATGAGCCCGGACAGCGCCTTGTTGCCCAGCTCGTCGGAGAACGCGACGGTCGCCACCTCGGCGCCGCCGAGCAGCACCCCCATCGTGAACGCGCAGACGACCAGCGGGCCCAGCACGGGCCACGGCATCGTCCCCGTGGCCCGGTGGTGCGTGCCGCCGGAGGACGGCGGCTCGGTGCGCTTCTGGGACACCAGCACCGCCGTACCGGCCACCGCCGCCAGGATCGCGGTGGTCAGCCCGGCCAGCGCGTGCACGGTGGTCGCCAGCACGGTGACCAGCGCCGGCCCCAGGATGAACACGCTCTCGTCGACGACGGCCTCGAAGGCGAAGGCGGTGTGCAGCTCGCGCTTGTCGGTGACCAGGTAGGACCACCGGGCCCGGACGGAGGAGCCGATCTGCGGCATCGCCGCGCCGGACACGGCCGCGCACAGGTGCGGCCACGGGGCGGGCCCGTCCAGCTCGACGGAGGCCATCATCGCCAGGAGCCCGCCGGCGAACACCCCGACACACGCCGGCAGCACCCGGCTCTGCCCGAGCCGGTCGATGAGCCGGGCCTGCGGCACCGCGAACAGCGCGTTGGCGATGAGGTACGACGCCGAGACCGCCCCGGCGAGCGAGTAGGAGCCGGTGCGGGTGGACACCAGCAGCACGATCCCGAGGCTGACCATCGAGATCGGCAGACGCGCGACCAGTCCGCTCATCGAGAACACCAGGGCTCCGGGGAGGGCCAGCACCCGGCGGTAGGTCGTGAACATCAGGGCTGATCCTAGGATTGGTGCATGTCCCTCGACACCACGCCCTACGACGCTCTGCTGCTGGTCTCCTTCGGCGGGCCGGAGAAGCCCGAGGACGTGGTGCCGTTCCTGGAGAACGTCACCCGCGGCCGCGGCATCCCGCGCGAGCGCCTCGAGGAGGTCGGCGAGCACTACTTCGCGTTCGGTGGCCGCAGTCCGATCAACGACCAGAACCGGGTGTTCATCGCCGCCGTGAAGGAGGACTTCCATGCCGCCGGCATGGACCTGCCGGTCTACTGGGGCAACCGCAACTGGGACCCCTACCTCGCGGACACGCTGGCGCAGATGAGGGCCGACGGCATCGAGCGGGCGGCCTGCCTGGTGACGAGCGCCTACTCGTCGTACTCCGGGTGCCGGCAGTACCGCGAGAACCTCGCTGAGGCCGTCGCCGCGGTCGGCGAGGGAGCTCCGGAGCTGGACCGGCTCCGGCACTACTTCAACCACCCGGGCT
This sequence comes from uncultured Actinomycetota bacterium, assembly GCA_963810035.1. Lineage (GTDB taxonomy): Bacteria > Actinomycetota > Actinomycetes > Propionibacteriales > Nocardioidaceae > Nocardioides_B. Next base: position 111,854 of record CAWEMA010000012.1, on the reverse strand, counting down.
TCGTGGAGCCGATGGTCGACGCGACGCTGAGCGCGCTCGCGGACCTCGGCGACACCGCCCGGCGTGAGGCGCACGTGCTGTTCGTGACCCACTCGATCCCCGAGCCGATGAACGACACCGCCGGGCCCGACGGCGGCGCGTACGTCGCCCAGCACCGCGTCGTGGCCGAGGAGGTCGGGGAGCGGGTCCGGCAGGAGACCGGTCACCGCTACCCCACCGAGCTGGTGTTCTGCTCCCGGTCCGGGCCGCCGCACATCCCGTGGCTGGAGCCGGACATCAACGACCGGCTCGAGGAGCTCGCCTCCCAGGGCGTCGGGGGAGTGGTCGTGGTGCCGATCGGGTTCGTCTCCGACCACATGGAGGTCATCTACGACCTGGACACCGAGGCGAAGGCGACGGCCGAGAAGCTCGGCATCGAGTTCGCCCGGGCCGCCACGGCCGGGGTGGACCCGCGGTTCGTGGCCATGGTGCGGGACCTGCTCCTGGAGCGCGCCGCGGTCGAGCGCGGGGCCGAGGTGCGCCGGGCCAGCGTCGGCTCGATGGGCCCCTCCTGGGACCGCTGCCCGGTCGGCTGCTGCCCCAACGCGCGCGGCCCGAAGCCCGCGCTGTGCGGGCAGGGCTGACATGGCGGACGCGCACGACTACGACGAGCTGCTCGCCCTGGCCCTCGACGTCGCGGTCGAGACCGCGCAGATGGTCCGGCACCGCCGGACCTTGGGCGTCGAGGTCGCCGACACCAAGTCCAGCCCCGTCGACATCGTCACCGAGGTCGACCGGGCCGCGGAGAAGCTGATCTTCGACCGGTTGATGACCGCCCGCCCCGAGGACGGGTTCCTGGGCGAGGAGGGCGCCTCCTCGGAGTCGACCAGCGGCGTGAGGTGGATCGTCGACCCGATCGACGGCACCGTGAACTTCCTCTACGGCATCCCGCACTACTCGGTGTCCATCGCCGCCGCGGTCGACGGCGAGTCGGTGGCCGGCGTCGTGGTCAACGTCGAGAGCGGCGAGCGGTTCACCGCCACCCGGGGCGGGGGCGCGTTCCGGGACGGCGTGCGGCTTCGGGTCGGTGGGGCCGGGACCGCGGACCCGCTCTCGCAGCGGCTGGTCGGCACCGGCTTCAACTACGTCGCCGAGGTGAAGGTCAAGCAGACGACGGCCGTCTCGGCGATGCTGCACGAGGTCCGCGACATCCGGCGGATGGGCTCGGCGGCGCTCGACCTGTGCTCGGTGGCCTGCGGGCGGGTGGACGCCTACGTCGAGGAGGGTCTCAACCCGTGGGACATGGCGGCCGGTGGGCTGGTCGCCACCGAGGCCGGCGCCCGGCTCGAGAAGCGTCCCGGGGTGGGCGGGAACGACTGCTTCCTGTGTGCCCCCGAGGACGGGTTCGAGGCCTTCCGGGACCTCGTCGAGCGGTGCGGTTTCCTGGCCCCGGAGTCGGCGGGCTGAGCGGGGAATAGCCGGTGATCCCCGGCTGTTGAGCCCGCTGCGCGGTACCCACCGGCTGCGCGGGGAGGGCCTCCGGATGTGACTCTGACGACATCATCTGGAATGGCCGTGCAAAGCAACCCTCCGATGGTGCACAATCCGCCACGCGCACACACGACGATCACGACTGGCCCAACAAGCAAGCACTCGGGATGAACACGGGGGGCAGGAGACGGAACATGGCAACTGACTACGACGCTCCTCGGAAGAACGAGGAAGACCAGAACGAAGAGAGCCTCGAGGAGCTCAAGGCTCGCCGGCACGACAAGAACTCCGGCAAGGTCGACGAGGACGAGGCCGAAGCGGCCGAGTCCTTCGAGCTGCCGGGCGCAGACCTCTCGCACGAGGAGCTCGCGGTCGAGGTGCGGCCCCGGCAGGACGACGAGTTCACCTGCATGAGCTGCTTCCTCGTGCACCACCGCAGCCAGCTCGCCGACGCGAAGAAGCTGATCTGCAAGGACTGCGCCTGACCGCGAGGCGCCCTGCGCACCACCCATGATGAAGGCCGGGACCCCGACGGGATCCCGGCCTTGCTCATGCGCCGTGGGGCGCCTGCGACGTCAGACCTCGACGTCCTCCAGGTTCGCCGGCAGGTGCCCGGTCGAACGCCGGTAGTAGTCGGCCGCCTTGCGGGTCGCGAACATCCGCGCCAGTCCCACCGCGACCCCGCTGACGACCGCCCAGGCCGCAGCCTCCGACAACGACACGTCGGGGTGCTCGGGGTTGCTCGGAGGCTGCTTGCCCGTCGAGAGCTTCCATGTCGCGCTCAGCGCCTTGCGCGCCGCCATCGTGGCGCCCACCGTCGCGGCGAGACCCATCAATGTCCAGACCTTCGAGCCCGAAGCCATCTGAACCTCCTTCACGTTGTTGAGACCAGTGTGCCGGTCGTCGTGCTCCCTCATACCCACCCGGGGTCGGTCGTATCCTCGCCCGTCGCCCGGGCCGCCCGCTGCGCCTGGGTCAACGCGAGCACCAGCCGGTCGGGCCGGCGGGTGCTGACCAGCCAGTACGGCGTGGGGTCGGCCGGGTCGTCGATGCCGACCCGGACCGCGCGCCGCAGGTAGGGCCGCAGCAGCAGGTAAGCCCGGGCGTCGGCGTCCCGGCCGGCCAGCCGGTGCGTGGCCTCCGCGTCCAGGGCCTCGACCTCCCCGGTCAGGCGGACGGGGATCCGGGCTCGGCCGGCGGTGAGCACCCCGTCGCGCACCGTGACGTGGGCGGCGCCGTACCCGGTGAAGAGCAGCAGGACGAGGGCGACGAGGACGGCCGTGCCGAGCAGCGCGACCCAGGTCGGGGTGGCCACCAGGAACGCCAGCAGCACCGAGGCCAGGAACATCGTGGCCAGCGCCCACCAGCGCAGCGGGACGCCCAGCCGCTCGTCATACACGGGGATCATCCTGGCATCCGGGGGCCGCCCGGCGCTCGATAGGGTCGGGCCATGGCCGCACGTGGGACAGACAGCAGGGTCGAGGTCCTGATCACCCGGACCGACCCGGACCTGCCGCTGCCGGCGTACTCCCATCCCGGGGACGCCGGCGCCGACCTGGTGACCACCGTCGACGTGCACCTGGAGCCGGGGGAGCGGGCGCTGGTGCCGACCGGGGTGGCGATCGCCCTCCCCGACGGGTACGTCGCCCTGGTGCACCCGCGCTCGGGGCTCGCCGCCCGCTTCGGGGTGTCCATCGTGAACGCCCCGGGCACCGTGGACGCGGGCTACCGCGGCGAGATCACCGTGCTGCTGGTCAACCTCGACCCGCGTGAGCCGGTGGACCTGCGCCGCGGCGACCGGGTCGCCCAGCTGGTGATCCAGCAGGTCGAGAAGGCACGGTTCGTGGAGGTCGAGCGACTCCCCGGCTCGGCGCGCGGCGACGGCGGGTACGGTTCGACCGGCGGTTTCGCAGGGAAGCCGGCCGCCGCCACCGAGGAGACGCCCTGATGTTCCGACGCAAGAAGTCCGCCGCCGACCAGGCGGAGGGCACCGAGCCCGAGGTCGAGACGCCCGCCGGCCCGCGGGCCAACGGGCCCTGGGACGCGTCCGAGGTGCAGCTCAACGAGGACGACGCGAGCCGGGTCGACCTCGGCAGCCTCCTGCTCACCCCGCACGAGGGGCTCGACCTGCAGCTCCAGGTCGACGAGGCCTCCGGGCAGGTGATGGCGGTGATCCTCGCCGGCGAGACCGGTGCGGTCGAGCTGCGGGCCTTCGCGGCCCCGCGCAACGGCGACATCTGGGACGACGTGCGCCGCCAGGTCTCCGCCGAGGTCGCCCAGATGGGCGGCACCGCGACCGAGGTCGAGGGGGCCTACGGCACCGAGGTGCAGGTCTCCCTGACCGTCACCCGTGAGGACGGCCAGCGCGTCCAGCAGGCCTCGAAGGTGATCGGCATCCCCGGCCCCCGCTGGCTGCTGCGCGGCACGCTCTTCGGGCGTCCGGCCGTGGAGCACCTCGAGGACGGCGACGTCGAGACCGCGCTGCGTGACGTCGTCGTGGTCCGCGGCGGCACCCCCGTCCCGCCCGGTGACCCACTGCCGCTGACCATGCCCCCGAACGCCCAGCGCATGGACCCCGAGGCGTGAGCAGACCAGGCTCCTCGTGCCGGAATCCCGGCCGCCGTTCCGCGGTTACGCTGGAGTCATGACAGAGGTGAAGGGCCGGCTCCGCAGGAGCCTGAGCAAGTGGGCGAGCAGCGCCGACATGGAGGCCCGCGAGCTCAAGGAGGATGCGGTCAAGGCGGGCTGCTGCCCGATCGCGGACGCCCACGACCGCCAGCGCGTCGAGCTGCAGGGCAGCCTGCGCACGGTGACGCTGCGCCCCCGGGGCGGGGTCCCCGCGCTCGAGGCCGAGCTCTACGACGGCTCCGCGCTCATCACCCTCGTGTGGCTGGGCCGCCGGCGCATCGCCGGCATCGAGCCCGGGCGCCAGATCAAGGTCATCGGCCGGATCGGCGTGCAGGACAAGCAGCGGGTCATGTTCAACCCGCGTTACGAGCTGAGGTAACCCTGTCTTCCTCCGGACCAGCAGCCGAGCCGGGCGCGCGCACACCGGTCGGCGCCGAGACGGTCGAGCAGGTGGTGCGTGGCCAGCTGTCCCAGGCGCTGGGCGGCAAGCGCGGGATGCTCGAGGCCGCCGTACCCACCCTCGCCTTCACCGCCCTGTTCGTCAGCACCAAGAACCTCCAGCTCGCGGTCGGCGTCAGCGTCGCGACGGCGCTGGTGCTGCTGGTGGTGCGGCTGGTGCACCGCTCCACGGTGCAGTTCGTGCTCAACAGCCTGGTCGGCATCGGCATCGGCGCGTTCTTCGCCTGGCGGTCTGCCCGCGCGGGCGGCGACGCGAACGAGCAGGCGCTGGCCTACTTCCTGCCCGGGATGATCTACAACAGCGGGTACGCCCTGCTGATGACGCTCAGCAACGTGGTCCGCTGGCCGGTGGTCGGCTTCATGGTCGGCAGCGTCGCCGGTGACCCGACCGAGTGGCACCGCGACCCGCAGGTGGTCCGGCTGTGCCGCAACCTGACCTGGATGCTGGCGGCGCCGTGCGTCGTGCGCGTCGCGGTGCAGCTGCCGATCTACCTCGCCGGCAAGGCCGCCGAGGACGCCGGGCCGATGGTGGCCGCGCTGGCGGTCAGCAAGATCGCGATGGGCTGGCCGCTGCAGATCGCCGGGCTGGCCGGGATGGCCTGGCTGCTGGCCCGCAACCACACCCCGGTCGAGCCGGAGACCGCGGAGCCGGCCTGACTACTCGCCGGTGCCGGGGGCGAGCACGTCCTGCAGGGCCGCCTCCCCCTCGGGAGAGCTGACGAACAGCAGCTCGTCCCCGGACTCGATCGGCTGCTCCCCGGCCGGGGTGTAGACCTGGCCGTCCCGCAGGATCGTCACGAGTGAGGTGTTCTCCGGCCACGGGATCAGGCCGACCGGCTTCCCGACGTACGGCGAGTCGTCGGGCAGCGTGATCTCGACGAGGTTCGCGTTGCCCTGGCGGAAGGTGAACAGCCGCACGATGTCACCCACGGTGACGGCCTCCTCCACCAGTGCGGACATGATCCGCGGGGTGGACACGTTCACGTCGACGCCCCACGCCTCGGTGAACAGCCACTCGTTGTTGGGGTGGTTGACCCGGGCGACGGTGCGGGGGACCGCGAACTCGGTCTTCGCCAGCAGGGACGTCACCAGGTTCACCTTGTCGTCCCCGGTCGCGGCGATCACCACGTCGCACGACTCGAGCTTGGCCTCCTCCAGCGAGGAGAGCTCGCAGGCGTCGGCGAGCAGCCACTCCGCGTCCGGGACCCGCTCCGGCTTGAGCGCGTTGGGGTCCTTGTCGATGAGGAGCACCCGGTGGCCGTTGCCGATGAGCTCCCGGGCGACGGAGCGGCCCACGGCTCCCGCACCTGCGATCGCGACGCGCATCAGTCGGCCTCCGGCCCTTCGTTGAAGACCCCGTAGACGCGCTCGGCGCTCTCCTCGCGCATCACGAGGTGCAGCAGGTCGCCCTCCTGGATGACCGTCTCGCGGGTGGGGATCATGCCCTCGCCGAGCCGGTCGATCCAGGCGATCCGGCTGCCGGACTGGGACTGGAACTTCACCGTGCGCTGGCCGATCCAGGCCTCGTTGACCGGGACGTGGTCCACCCGGATCGTGCCGGACGGGTCGCGGAAGTCGGGCTCCGCGCCGGCCGGCAGGATCCGCCGGAGCACCTGGTCGGCGGTCCACTTGACGGTGGCGACCGTGGTGATGCCGAGCCGCTGGTAGACCTCGGCACGGCCGGGGTCGTAGATCCGGGCCACGACCTGCTGGATGCCGAAGGTCTCGCGCGCGACGCGCGCCGCGATGATGTTGGAGTTGTCGCCGCTCGAGACGGCCGCGAAGGCGTCGGCCTTCTCGACCCCGGCGCGCTCGAGCACGTCCTGGTCGAACCCGATCCCGGTGACCTTGGTGCCGTTGAACGACGGGCCCAGACGCCGGAAGGCGTCGGGGTTGCTGTCGATCACCGAGACGGTGTGGTTGCGGTCCTCGAGGCTACGGGCCAGCGTCGAGCCGACCCGGCCACATCCCATGATCACGACATGCACGGGGGAGACGGTACTACGTGTGGGACGTGCCGACGGACCTGCGCGTCAAGCCTCCCCCGAAGCGTGGACTAGCCTGTCCACTCGTGGGAGTTGGCGACGTCTCGAAACGGATTCTGCTGGGCCGCAAGCTGCGCAGCACGCAGCTCGGCGAGACGCTGCTGTCCAAGCGTGTGGCGCTCCCGGTCTTCGCCAGCGACGCGCTCTCCTCGGTGGCCTACGCCCCCGACGAGGTCTTCATCATGCTGTCGGTCGCCGGTGTCGCGGCGTACGCCTTCTCGTGGAAGATCGCGATCCTCGTCGCCATCGTGATGTTGACCGTGGTCGCGTCCTACCGGCAGAACGTGCACGCCTACCCCAGCGGTGGCGGCGACTACGAGGTGGCGACCGTCAACCTCGGGCCGACCGCCGGGGTCACGGTGGCGAGCGCGCTGCTGGTCGACTACGTCCTGACCGTCGCGGTGTCGATCTCCTCGGGCATCCAGAACGCCGCGTCCGCGATCGGCTTCGTCTCCGGGCACGAGGCGTTCTGGGCGAGCCTGCTGGTGCTGCTCCTCGCCGCGCTGAACCTGCGAGGCGTGCGGGAGTCCGGGACTTTCTTCGCCATTCCCACCTACGGCTTCATGATCGGCGTCATCGGCATGGCCCTGTGGGGACTGTTCCGTTACGTCAACGGCACCCTGCCGGACGTCGAGAGCGCCGACCTGCACATCATCAAGGCCCCCGGCTACGAGGGCCAGATCACCACCATCGCGCTGATCTTCCTGCTCGCCCGGGCGTTCTCGTCGGGCTGTGCGGCGCTGACCGGTGTCGAGGCGATCTCGAACGGCGTCCCGGCGTTCCGCAAGCCGAAGAGCCGCAACGCGGCCACGACGCTGCTGCTGCTCGGCACCATCGCCGTCACCATGCTGCTCAGCATCATCGTGCTGGCCAACGCGATGAAGCTGAAGTACGTCGACCCGCACGACCTCGACCGGCTCCGGGAGCCCGACGGCAGCCAGTTGCCGGCGGGCTACGACCAGCACACCGTGATCGCCCAGATCGCCCGCGGGGTCTTCAACAACTTCACCCCCGGGTTCTACTTCGTGATCGCGATGACGGGCATCATCCTCGTGCTGGCCGCGAACACCGCGTTCAACGGCTTCCCGGTGCTCGGCTCGATCCTCGCCAAGGACGGCTACCTGCCGCGCCAGCTCGCGTCCCGCGGCGACCGGCTCGCCTACAGCAACGGCATCCTGATCCTCGCGTTCATGGCGATCGCGCTGATCGTCGCGTTCAACGCCGAGGTGACCCGGCTGATCCAGCTCTACATCGTCGGTGTCTTCGTGTCGTTCAACCTGAGCCAGCTCGGCATGATCCGGCACTGGACCCGGCTGCTGAAGACGGAGACCGACCCCGCGGAGCGACGACGGATGTTCCGCTCGCGCGCGATCAACACCTTCGGCCTGGCGATGACGGCCGTGGTGTTCGTCATCGTGCTGGTCACCAAGTTCCTCGCCGGTGCCTGGATCGCGATCCTGGCGATGGGCACGTTCTTCATGATCATGAAGAGCATCCGGCGGCACTACGACAACGTCGGTCGCGAGCTGATGGTCGAGGCCGACGACCAGGTGCTGCCGACCCGCGTCCACGCCATGGTTCTGGTGTCCAAGGTGCACAAGCCCACGATGCGCGCGCTGGCCTACGCCAAGGCCACCCGCCCGAACGTCCTGGAGGCCGTGCTGGTCGACGCGGACTCCGCGTCCACGGCGCGGATCCTGGAGGAGTGGGACGAGCGGCGGATCGACGTACCCCTGAAGGTGCTCTACTCGCCCTACCGCGAGATCATCCGACCGATCGGCGACTACGTCCGCAGCATCCGCGACGCGAACCCCCGCGGCGTCGTCGCGGTGTACATCCCGGAGTACGTCGTGGGGCGCTGGTGGGAGCAGCTGCTGCACAACCAGACCGCGCTCCGGCTCAAGGGCCGACTCCTCTTCACGCCGGGCGTGATGGTCATCTCGGTGCCGTTCCAGCTGCACTCGTCGGTGCTGGCCAAGCAACGGGCCGAGCGAGCGCTCAACCAGGTGCGCGCGGGTGACGTGCGGCGCGGCGAGACGCTCCGGGAGCCCCCCAAGAACCGCAGCGGGGACCTGCGTTGAGCACCACCGGCCGTCGACGACCCCGCCAGCGCAAGGTCCGCGGCCGGTCGCTGGTGGGGGAGCGGTACGACGTCCGCCCCGACCGGATCGCGCACGGCGGCTTCGTCGTCGCGCGGCACGAGGGGGTCGTGGTCTTCGTCCGGCACGCGCTGCCCGGCGAACGGGTCGTCGTCGAGGTCACCGAGGGCCAGGAAGGTGACCGGTTCCTGCGCGCGGACGCCGTCGAGGTGCTCGAGGCGTCGCCCGACCGGGTCACCCCGCCGTGCTCGTTCTCGGGGCCGGACCGGTGCGGCGGCTGCGACTTCCAGCACGTCGCCCTTCCCGCGCAGCGGGCGCTGAAGGCGGCTGTCGTCGCCGAGCAGCTCCAGCGTCTTGCCGGGCTGGACGTCGAGGTCACCGTCGAGGCGGTGGGTCTCGACAAGCTCGACCGGCCGGTGGGGTCGACCAGCCGGAGGGGGTCGCCACCGAGCCGGGGGCCGGGCTGGGCTGGCGCACCCGGGTCCAGTGGGCCGTCTCGCAATCGGGCACGGCCGGGCTCCGCAAGCACCGCTCGCACGAGCTGGTCGAGGTCGACGAGTGCCGGATCGCGCACCCGTCCCTGCCGGTCGTCACGGACACCGAGTGGCCCGACGCCACCACGGTCGAGGCGATCGTCTCCTCGACCGGCCAGCAGCTGCGCCTGGTCACGACCCGCGACGGGTCGACGTTCGCCGACGGCCCTCTGCTGCTCACCGAGAAGGCGGCCGGCCGGACCTGGCAGGTGTCCGGCTCGGGGTTCTGGCAGGTGCACCCCGCCGCCGCGGACACGCTGGTCTCTGCCGTGCTCGACGGACTCGAGCCCCGGCCGGGGGAGCGGGTCGCGGACCTCTACTCCGGCGTCGGGCTGTTCTCCGGGGCGCTCGCCGCCCGGGTGGGGCCGACCGGTCACGTGGTGGCGGTGGAGTCCGACCCGGTAGCGGTGGCCGACGCGGCCGTGAACCTCGCCGACCTGCCGCAGGTCGCCCTGGTGGCCGACCGGGTCGACCGGGCGCTCGAGGCCGACGCGGTCGGCGGCCGCGACCTGGTGGTGCTGGACCCGCCGCGGACCGGGGCGAGGCGCGAGGTCGTGGCGGCGGTCGCCGCGCTGGCCCCGCGGGCCGTGGCCTACGTCGCGTGCGACCCGGCCGCGCTGGCGCGCGACATCGCGTTCTTCGCGGGCGAGGGGTACGTCCTGCAGTCGCTGCGGGCGTTCGACCTCTTCCCGATGACGCACCACGTCGAGTGCGTCGCCGTACTCGTGCCCAAGCTCGCTCGACATCGTGTATCTTGATGTCAAGAGACATTGATGGTCCCCCTGTTCGCGGGTACTGAGCCGTGGGCAAGATGGGGACCTGACGAGCAACCCAGACCTTCACGAGGAGATGGCGGATGTCGAGCGTCGATAGCTTTGGTGCCAAGGGCACGCTGGATGTGGACGGCAAGTCCTACGAGATCTATCGGCTGAACGCCGTCACGGGCGAGGGCCTGGACGTCGACTCGCTGCCGTACAGCCTCAAGGTGCTGCTGGAGAACCTCCTCCGCACCGAGGACGGCGCGAACATCACCGAGGACGACATCAAGGCGCTCGCCGGCTGGGACGCCGACGCGGACCCGAGCAAGGAGATCCAGTTCACGCCGGCGCGGGTGATCATGCAGGACTTCACCGGTGTCCCGTGCGTCGTCGACCTCGCCACCATGCGCGAGGCGATGTCCGAGCTCGGCGGCGACGCCACCAAGATCAACCCGCTCGCGCCGGCCGAGATGGTCATCGACCACTCCGTGATCGCCGACGTCTTCGGCTCGCCCGACGCGTTCGAGCGCAACGTCGAGATCGAGTACGAGCGCAACAAGGAGCGCTACCAGTTCCTGCGCTGGGGCCAGGGCGCCTTCGACGACTTCAAGGTCGTCCCGCCCGGCACCGGCATCGTGCACCAGGTCAACATCGAGCACCTCGCCCGGACCGTCTTCACCCGCGAGGTCGACGGCACGACCGTGGCCTACCCGGACACCTGCGTCGGCACCGACTCGCACACCACGATGGTCAACGGCATCGGCGTGGTCGGCTGGGGCGTCGGCGGCATCGAGGCCGAGGCCGCGATGCTCGGTCAGCCGGTCTCGATGCTCATCCCGCGCGTGGTGGGCTTCAAGCTCAACGGGGACCTGCCCGAGGGTGCGACCGCCACCGACCTGGTGCTGACGATCACCGAGATGCTGCGCAAGCACGGCGTGGTCGGCAAGTTCGTGGAGTTCTACGGCCCGGGCGTCTCGGCGCTCCCGCTGGCCAACCGCGCCACGATCGGCAACATGTCCCCGGAGTTCGGCTCCACGATCGCGGTCTTCCCGATCGACGAGGAGACCACCAAGTACCTCGAGCTCACCGGCCGCTCGCAGGAGCAGCTCGCACTGGTCGAGGCCTACGCCAAGGAGCAGGGCCTCTGGCACGACCCGGACGCGGAGCCGCGCTTCTCCGAGAAGCTCGAGCTCGACCTGGCCACGGTGGTGCCGTCGCTGGCCGGCCCGAAGCGGCCCCAGGACCGGGTGTCGCTGTCCGACGCCAAGCAGTCCTTCCGTGGTGCGCTCGCCGACTACGTCGACGAGGACGAGCAGGGGTACGACGAGTCGGTCGCGGAGTCCTTCCCGGCCTCCGACTCGCCCTCGCACGAGCACGGCAACGGCGCGGCCGCCCCGACCGACCACCTGTCGGCCGCACCCCAGGACGGCGGCCGGCCGAGCAACCCGGCGCTGGTGACCCTCGAGGACGGCACGAAGTTCGAGGTCGACCACGGTGCGGTCGCGATCGCCGCGATCACCTCGTGCACGAACACCTCGAACCCGTCGGTGATGATCGGCGCCGCGCTGCTGGCGAAGAAGGCGGTCGAGAAGGGCCTGCAGCGCAAGCCGTGGGTCAAGACGACGTTGGCTCCCGGGTCGAAGGTCGTCTCCGACTACTACGAGCGCGCCGGCCTGACGCCGTACCTCGACAAGCTCGGGTTCAACCTCGTCGGCTACGGCTGCACGACCTGCATCGGCAACTCCGGCCCGCTCATCCCCGAGGTGAGCCAGGCGGTCAACGACAACGACCTGTCGGTCGTCTCGGTGCTCTCCGGCAACCGCAACTTCGAGGGCCGGATCAACCCGGACGTGAAGATGAACTACCTCGCGTCGCCGCCGCTCGTCGTCGCCTACGCGCTGGCCGGGTCGATGGACCTCGACCTCTACAGCGACCCGCTGGGCCAGGACACCGAGGGCAACGACGTGTTCATGCGGGACATCTGGCCGACCGCCGCGGAGGTGGAGGAGGTCATCGCCCAGGCGATCACCGCCGACATGTTCACCGACGACTACGCCGACGTGTTCGCCGGCGACGAGCGGTGGCAGAACCTCGACACCCCCTCGGGCGACACGTTCGCCTGGGACGCCGGGTCGACGTACGTGCGGAAGCCTCCGTACTTCGACGGCATGCCCGAGGAGCCGACCGCGGTCGAGGACATCGAGGGTGCCCGGGTGCTCGCCAAGCTCGGCGACTCGGTCACCACCGACCACATCTCGCCCGCCGGTGCGATCAAGAAGGACTCGCCGGCCGGGAAGTACCTCTCCGAGCACGGCGTCGAGAACCGGGACTTCAACTCCTACGGCTCGCGGCGCGGCAACCACGAGGTGATGATCCGCGGCACGTTCGCGAACATCCGGCTGCGCAACCAGCTGGCGCCGGGCACCGAGGGCGGCTTCACGGTCGACTTCACCGCCGACGACAAGCCGGTGACGACGATCTTCGAGGCCTCGGAGAAGTACCTCCAGCAGGGCACCCCGCTGGTGATCCTGTCCGGCAAGGAGTACGGCTCGGGCTCGTCGCGCGACTGGGCGGCCAAGGGCACGGCGCTGCTCGGCGTCAAGGCAGTCATCGCCGAGTCCTACGAGCGGATCCACCGGTCGAACCTGATCGGCATGGGCGTGCTGCCGCTGCAGTACCCGCAAGGTGAGAACGCCGAGTCGCTCGGCCTGACCGGCGAGGAGACGTTCACGATCACCGGCGTCACCGCGCTCAACGAAGGCACGACGCCGAAGACCGTCAAGGTCAAGGCGGACGACGTCGAGTTCGACGCGGTCGTGCGCATCGACACCCCCGGTGAGGCGGACTACTACCGCCACGGCGGGATCATGCAGTACGTCCTGCGGAACCTGCTGAAGGGCTAACGGCCCGCGTGCGAGGTCTTCGGCCCCTGGGGATGCCCCGGGGGCCGAAGTACTTTTCAAGGGAGGCGACTCGCGCGGCCTCACCGTGAGGCTGCGCCGAAGCCGCTCGAGAAGGTGTTACCCGTCGTGACCACTTTCCTGGTCGTCCTCGCCGTCGTCGTGGCCGTCGGGGTCCTGGTGGCCCTGTCGGTCCGGATCGTCAAGCAGTACGAGCAAGGGGTGCTCTTCCGGCTCGGCCGGGTGATCGGCATCCGCGAGCCCGGGCTGCGCTTCATCATCCCGGCCGTCGACGTCATGCGCCGTGTCTCGCTCCGGGTCGTCACCATGCCCATCCAGTCGCAGGGCATCATCACCCGGGACAACGTCAGCGTGGACGTGTCGGCGGTGGCCTACTACCGCGTCGTCGACGCCGTGAAGTCCGTCGTCGCCATCGAGAACGTCCGCGCAGCCATCGACCAGATCGCCCAGACCACGCTCCGCAAGGTGGTCGGCCAGCACACGCTGGACGAGACGCTGGCCGAGACCGACCGGATCAACATGGACATCCGGGAGATCCTGGACGTGACCACCACCGTGTGGGGCCTCGAGGTCACCCTGGTCGAGCTCAAGGACATCCAGCTGCCCGAGACCATGAAGAGGGCCATGGCACGTCAGGCCGAGGCCGAGCGGGAGAAGCGGGCCAAGATCATCAACGCCGAGGGCGAGTCCCTGGCGGCCGCGGCGCTCGGTGACGCCTCCGACCTGATGATGGCGCACCCGCTGGCGCTGCAGCTGCGCAACCTGCAGACCCTGGTCGAGCTGGGCGTCGACAAGAACACCACCGTGGTGTTCCCGGCCCCGCTGATGAGCACCATCGGCGAGCTCGGCTCGTTCCTGAAGCGGGAGACCGAGGCGGCCCGTTCCACGATCCCGGCCCAGCGCGAGGCGCTCACGTCGACGGCGGGCGCGAACGGCACCCCGGACCCTGCCCAGAGCTAGCCCCGTTCGGGCTGTGCGGCCGGTCGTGTCAGGCTGACCGCATGATCGTTGCCTTCAGCATCAGCCCGACCTCCGGTGACGACACCGGCGGTGTCAGCGAAGCGGTCGCGGAGGCGGTGCGCGTCGTACGCGCCTCTGGCCTGCCCTGCGAGACCAACGCGATGTTCACCAACATCGAGGGGGAGTGGGACGAGGTGATGGCGGTCGTCAAGCAGGCGGTCGACGTGGTCGCCGCGAAGTCCCCGCGGGTCGGGCTGGTGCTCAAGGCGGACATCCGCCCGGGGTACGACGGCCAGCTGACCGCCAAGGTCGAGCGGGTCGAGGCGCACCTCGCCCCCGGGGACGCCCGTGCGTAGCACCACGGTCAGCGTCCGGACCGGCAGCAGCGACGTCGTGCACGACCTCACCCGTGAGTGCGCGTCGTTCGTCGCCGACGAGCAGGACGGGCTGCTGCACGTCTTCGTGCCGCACGCCACCGCCGGCATCGCGGTCATCGAGACCGGTGCGGGGAGCGACGACGACCTGCTCGCCGCGCTCGAGGACCTGTTGCCCGGCGATGACCGGTGGCAGCACCGGCACGGCTCGCCGGGACACGGCCGCTCCCACGTGATGCCGGCCCTCGTGCCGCCGTACGCCACCGTCCCGGTGCTCGGCGGACGGCTCGCGCTCGGCACCTGGCAGAGCATCTGCCTGGTCGACCTCAACGTGGACAACCCCGACCGCGAGGTCCGGCTCTCGTTCCTCGCCGGCTGACCTCCCCCGGGTGGGCCGTCAGGGCAGGAACAGCATGCTGTCGCCGAACTCGTGCCAGAGGTACCTCCGGGGCCCGTGCGTGACCGCGTCGTAGGCCCGGTCGACCAGCCGGTCGCCGGCCACGGCGCGGAGCAGGTCGAGGTGGCTCGCGCCTGCCTCGTGCAGCCCGGTGAGCAGCCCGTCCACGACGCGCGCGGGGCGGGACGGGCCGAGCACCAGCGACGTCCAGCCGGCGGCCGGACGCACCACGCCGTCAAGGTCGCCGGCGGTCTCGAGCGCACGCACCACGGTGGTGCCGACGCCGACGACCCGGTGCCCCGCGCGACGGGTGGTCTCCACCAGCCGTGCGGTGGCGGCGGGGACGACGTACCGCTCGGGCTGGGGCGGCTCGTGGGTCTCCTGGCTGGAGACTCCGGTGTGCAGCACGACGGGTGCCACCACGACCCCGGACGCCGCCAGTCGCACCAGCACCCGCTCGGACAGGGGGCGGCCGGCGCTGGGCATCTCGGCGCTGCCCGGGACCGCGGCGTACACGTTCTGCCGGGCCTCGAGCGGCCACACGCCCTCCACGTAGGAGTAGCTGATCGGGCGGCCGTGCTCGGTGACGTACGACGTCCGGTCCGTCGCGGGCGCCGGCGTCGCGCGCCACAGCCGGGTCTGTCCGGCCGGGTACGGCGCGCGCACGTGCAGGGCGACGTCGCCCGGCAGCCGGAGGGTGGCGTCGATCTCGGTGCGCCCCGGGCCGGTGTTGTCCGGCCGGCGCACCTCGACCACCCAGTCGCCGTCGTCGAGCTGCGTGGAGACGTGCAGTGCCCGGCCGTCGGACCCGGCGGTCCCGTCCGGTCCGAGCAGGTCCACGGCCGCCGGCAGCGTCGCGGAGGTGTTCACCACCAGCAGGTCGCCGGGTCGCAACACCGCGGGCAGGTCGCGCACCCGCCCGTGGGCGAGCCCGCCGGGGCAGGCGACCAGCATCCGCACCTCGTCCCTGGCCAGGCCGCGGGCCTCGGGCGGCGAGTCCGCCTCGTGGTCGCCGGGGACGTCGAAGGCCAGTGCGGTCATGCCGGGGCCCCCGCGCCCACGGTGAGGTCGGCCGCCCGGTAACGGCCGCTCGGCAGGTCACCGTCGAGCAGCGCCAGCAGGTGCGGTACGACGGACGCCGGCTCGGGCCGGTCGGAGATGTCCTCGCCGGGGAAGGCGTCCTGGTGCATCTGCGTGCGCATGTCGCCCGGGTCGACGGCGTACACCCGCAGGCCGGGCCGCTCCGCGGCGAGGATCCGGGTGAGGTGGTCCAGCGCCGCCTTGGACGAGCCGTAGGCACCCCAGCCGTCGTACGCCTCCACGGCCGCGTCCGAGCTGATGTTCAGCACCGTGCCGCGCCGGGTGGTGAGCTGGGGGAGCAGCAGCCGGGTCAGCGCGTGCGGCGCGACCACGTTGGTCTCGAGCGTCCGGCGGAGGGTGGGCTCGTCGAGGTCGGCGACCGACGGCATCGGGCTCGCGCCGAGGGTGCTGGCGTTGTTGACCAGCAGGTCGGCCCCACCGAGGGCGGCTGCGGTGTCGGCGAGGTGCTGCCGGTGGTCGGGGTCGGTGACGTCGCCGGGTACGGCGTGCAGGGTGGTGCCCCCGGTGGCGGCGGCCAGCGCCTCGGGGTCGCGGGCGTCCACGACCAGCTCCCATCCGCGCTGGGCGAGGGCGTGGGCGAGCGCGGCTCCGAGACCGCGGGACGCTCCGGTGATGACGGCGACAGGCATGACTGCTCCTTCGTGTGCGGGTGCTGTCAGCAGCATGCAACTTCAAGTTCACTTGAGGTCAACAGTGGGTTCGGGTCGCTGGACCTGGGGACGGCTCGTCCTCGCTGGCCCTGTACGAGCGGGAGGCCGCGGCCCAGGATGCCGGCGTGCCCTCCTCGTGCCGGGGAGGGGACTAGACGTCGGCGGGCTGCGGGGCCCGGCGGATCGGTAGCACCGTCGGGACCGGGTCGTGCTCGAGGAAGTCGAGCAGCAGGCTGTTGACCAGGGAGGGCTTCTCCATCGGCACGAGGTGGGACGTCCCCGGTACGACGGCGAGCTCGGCGTCCGGGATGGCGCGGTACATCGCGATCGCGTGCTCGAGCGAGACGAGGTCGTCGTCGCCGAGCATCACGAGCGTGCGCGCCGCGATGGCGCCGAGGTCCTCGACGGGGACGTGCGGCTCCTCCTGCCACAGACGCATCAGCTTCGAGAAGATGACGGGCCAGTGGTCCGGGCCGTCGGGGGAGATCACCCCGTAGACGGCACGGAACGGCTGGTAGACCGGGCTGTCGGGCGGAAGCCGGGTGGCGGCGACGAACTCCGGGACGTAGGCGGAGGTGTCGACGTTCCCGCCGATGACCACGAGCTTGCGCACCAGGTCGGGCCGCGAGAGGGCGACCATCAGGCCGACGATGGCACCGTCGCTCCACCCGACCAGGTGGACCGGCGTGCCGACCACCGAGTCGATGAACGCCGCGGTGTCGTCGGCCATCAGCCGGTACGTCAACGGCCCGTCGACGTCCGGGGTGTGGCCGTGGCCACGACGTTCCGGGGCGACCACCCGGAAGCGCTCGGCGAGCACGTCGCTCTGGGCCCCCCAGCTGCCGTTCGTGTCGAGGCCGCCGTGCAGCAGGACGAGCGGTTCGCCCCGGCCGTGCACCTCGAACCACATGTGTACGGGACCGACGTCGACGTAGCTGCCCATCTCACCCCTCCGATCACCCTCGACTCACCACGAGGGCTTTCACGGTGGCACCGGGGGCGTGTGTGCCGCCAGAGGCAGAGGTCCCGACCGGCCGCGGTCCGCCTCCTGCGGGGTCAGAGCTTGTAGCCGATGTCGCGCAGCAGCGTACGGCGCGCCCGCTCGTCGTCGTCGTCCTCCACGCCCAGCGGCGCCGCGCCGTCGATGACGCCCAGGACCCCGCGGCCCTGCTCGGTCTCGGCGACCAGGACCTGGACCGGGTTCGCCGTGGCGCAGTAGATGCGGCACACCTCCGGGACCGCCTTGACCTGGTTCAGCACGTTCACCGGGAACCCCTCGCGCAGGAACACGATGAACGAGTGGCCCGCCCCGATGGCCAGTGCGTGCCGGACCGCCAGTGCGACGAGGTCCGAGTCGTTGCCGGCCCGTCGTACCAGGCGTGGTCCGGAGGCCTCGCAGAAGGCGAGCCCGAAGCGCAGGGAGGGCGACGAGCCCACCAGGGCCTCGTACAGGTCCTCGACGGTCTTGATGAAGTGCGACTGGCCGAAGATGAGGTTGACCCCGTCCGGCATGTCGACGGGGACGATGACGATCTCGGGCTCACTCATCGAAGCTCCCTTCCGGCGGACCATTTCGCTCCAGCGTCCCGCCGCGTCGCCCACGTCGCAACGCCCCCGGCGACGTACGGCCTAAGGCTCGACGAGGTGGAAGGTGGCGACGTCGACCAGGTCGTGGTCGTCCAGAGCCGGGTACTGGGTCCGCAGAGCCGCACGCAGGGCGTCGCCGTCGTCCAGCGCCTCCCGGTGCGCGTCGTCCACGGTGAGCTGGTCGAGTCGCCGGGACTCGACCTTGTCGATGTGCGCGTCGAGGCGTCGGATGCTCTCCCCGTCGTCGAAGACGAGGACAGCCGGTCCGGGATGGACGGGCTCCCGGTGCCGGATCGTGGCCGTCTTCCTGCCGGACAGGATGCTGGCGTAGTGCCGCGAGTGGAAGTACACGACCCGGGGTGCCATCGACGCGTGCGCCGGGACGTAGCTGGCCGGCAGCAGCTCCCGGATGGGTCTCGCGAGCAGGTCGCCTGCGGGCGTCGGCACGATGGCGAAGACGTCGGGGTGCAGGTCCAGGAGCACCTGCCGGCACCGGCCGCAGGGCGCGATGACGCCCCGGCCGCCGTCGCCGACGGCGACGATGGTGATCAGCGGTCCTGCGTTCGAGGCAGCAGCAGCCCCGACGGCCACCAGCTCGGCGCACGGCCCACCGGTGAAGTGGAAGACGTTCACGCCGGTGTAGATGTCGCCGTTGGCGTCCATCGCTGCGGCGGCCACGGTGTGCGCCTCGCTCCCGCGCAGGGAGCGGGCGATGACCTCGGCGGCTTCCACCAGCTGCCTGTCGATGTTCTCCAGCACACCTTCATCTTGCCCTGCGCATCTCAACGGTGGGGCAGGCGGCGACGTCTCGACTGCGCGGCTTCCTGCGTATCCGGACGGATGCTCGGGGAGCGACCGCCCGGGACAGTGGAGCGCATGAGTGAGCACACGGCCGCCACCGGCGGAAACGGTCGGGTGGAGCGGACCGGATCGGTGCTCCGTCGGCAAGGGTGGCGGCCGTCGACCTGGCTGCTCGTGACGGGCGCGATGCTCGTAGAGGTCGTGGTGACTTTCCTGGGCTGGGCGTACGTGATGCTGTTGTACGCCGGCGTGTGCAACGAGCCCGCCACCGCGGCTGACCTCCGCCTGGCTCCGCGCGACCTGCTGGTGATGGCCGTGCTCGCCTGCGTCCCTTGGGTATGCGCGGTGGGCGTCGCCCGGCACCGGCACCGGCTGCGGGTCGCGGCGTTCGGGGTGCGGCCGTCCTGCCGGCCGTCCTCTGGGGGACAGGCGCTGCGGGCGACACCGATGGAGTGGACGAGCGGCTGGTGCCTGTACTGAGGGCGTCCCCATGACGGGCGCAAAGGGGATGAACCTCCGTCGTGGGAGCTGCCACGGCACGGGTCAGTGGCGGAGCGTGCGTCCCTGGTCGAGGCAGAAGAATTGTCGGTGGTCGCCGATAGCGTTTCCTCATGCTGGCAAGGGCGATCGAGGAGCACGGTGTGGTGGACACACTCGACGCTGTCGACCGTCTGCACTCGTCCCGCATCGACGCGGAGTCGGGGATGTTCGAGCTGGCGGCGCACTTCGCGGATCTGCACTCGGCGGACTCGCTGCGCCCAGATCGGGTGGTGCTTCCGGGGATGGAGCGGGCCGTCCAGGTCGGTGGGGAGGGGACGCCGCGGATCGCGGAGTTCATGGTCGCCGAGCTGGGCGGCCGGATGCGGATGGGCACCTGGTCGGCGAGGCTCTACGTTGCGGATGCGTTGGACGTGCGGCACCGGTTGCCGCTGATCTGGGCTCGCGTCCAGGCGCGGGAGGCGCGGATCGGGAACGCCCGCCTGGTCGCCGCGAGGACGCGGCACCTCTCGATCGAGGCCGCAGCGTACGTCGATGCGGCGATGGTGGACTTCGTGGACGGGTCGCTGCCGTGGGGCCGGTTCGAGAGCCGGCTGACCGGGAAGGTCGTGGCCGCGGACCCGGAGACCGCCGCGTCCCGGGAGGCGGACCGGGTCAGGGAGCAGTTCGCGAAACGCACGCGCTCCTCCGAGGAGGGCACGGCCGGGTTCTACGTCCGCTCCACGGTCGGGGTGATCGCCCGGGTCGAGGCGACGGTGGCGTTCTTCGCCGAGGCGTTGGCGGCGTTCGGGGACCCCGACGACCTGGACCGACGCCGGGTCAAGGCGGTGCTTGTGCTGTGCAACCCGACGAAGGCTGTGGAGCTGCTCGCCGCGTTCAGGGCGCTCCGCTCCCGCACCGTCGCAGACACCGCCGGCGCCGACATCGGGAAGTCGGATGTCGAGCTGCCGATCTCCGATGACCCGGACCAAGACCACGAGCCGGATGAGCACGCCGTCGCGACGGACGCGCCCGGTGCGGAGCTGGACGCGCTGGGCCGGATGGATGCGTTCGCCCGCAGGGTGGGTTTCGAGCCCACCCACCTTCCCGCCTGGCTGACCGCACGGCTTGACGAGGGCGGTGACCGAGCCTTCTCGTTCGACTGGTCGACGTTGCTGCCGTCGTTGACGCTGTACCTGCACCTGTCCCACGAGGACCTCGCCCGTGGCACGGGTGGGGTGGTGCGGTGGGAGGGCGAAGGTCCGGTCACCCACGCCTTCGTGCACGAGCATCTGCGACCGCTGCACTCCTACGTGATCAAGCCGGTCATCGACCTCGCCGGCCAGGCTCCGGTCGACGCGTACGAGATCCCGGACCGACATCGGGAGGCCGTTCGTCTGCGGACGCCGGCCGACACCTTCCCGTACTCCTCGAACACCTCACCCGACGTGGACATCGACCACACCCGGGAGTGGGAGTCTGCCCCGGCGGGTGGCTTGGCGAAGCACGGGGCGACGCGGTTGGGGAACCTCGGCCCGCTGGGTCGGTTCGGGCACCGGGTCAAGACCCATGGCCGGTGGGTGGTGCGGCAGCCGTTCGAGGGAATCTTCCTGTGGCGGGACCCGCACGGCCAGGTCTACCTGGTCGACCACACCGGCTCGCACAAGGTCACCGGGCCTGGTGCGGCGGCCGGGAAGGCGCGGGCGTTCGACCCGGACCTGGAGCTGTATCCCGGCCAGACGGTGATCGAGGCCGACTTCGGCGCCTGACCACGGGTCAACGGTGGACGAAGAACCACAGCCGCATCGCCACGAACCGCATCACGGTGACGAACAGGTTCGCCAGGGTGAGCACGACCATCTCCGTGAACCGGCCGGCGACCGGCGTCACGGCGTGCAGCAGCCACAGCGACCCGGAGGTGACGCCGAGCCCTACCGCGAAGATCGCCAGCCCTTGCAGCTGGTGCCGGAGCGCGTCGGCCCGGCCGCGGACGCCGAAGGTGAAGCGCCGGTTCGCGGCCGTGTTGGCCACCGCCGTCGCCACCAGCGCGGCCGCGTTCGCCCAGAACGGGCCGAGCACGCCACGCAGCAGGAGGTACAGGACGGCGTACGCGACGGTCGAGAGAACGCCGATCACCGCGAACAGCGCGACCTGCGTGCCCATCGCCCCCTCGACACCCGCGGCGGTCTTCCGGTCCAGCCGGGTGGTCACCTCGGCCAGCGGCATCCGGCCCCGCAGCAGCGCCCAGCCGAGGCGGGCGATGCCGCGTACGTCGTCGCGGGCCGTGCGCCAGACGTCCACCCGGCTGTCCGGGTCGTCCACCCAGTCGACCGGCACCTCGTGGATACGTAGGCCGGCCCGTTCGGCGAGCACCAGCAGCTCGGTGTCGAAGAACCAGCCGGTGTCCTCGACCAGGGGGAGCAGCTCGCGGGCTACGTCGGACCGGATCGCCTTGAAGCCGCACTGCGCGTCGGAGAACCCGGCCCGCAACGTCCCACGCAGCAGCAGGTTGTAGCCGCGCGAGATGACCTCCCGCTTCGGGCCGCGCAGGGTGCGTGCCCCGCGGGTGAGACGGCTGCCGATCGCCAGGTCGGAGTGGCCCGACAGCAAGGGTGCGACCAGCGGCAGGAAGGCGTTGAGGTCGGTGGACAGGTCCACGTCCATGTAGACCAGCACCTGCGACCCCGACGTGGACCACACGTGCTTGAGGGCCCGGCCGCGGCCCTTCTCCGGCAGGTGCACCGCACGCACCTCGTCGTACTCGTGGGAGAGCCGGTGCGCGACCAGGGCCGTGCCGTCGGTGCTGGCGTTGTCGGCGATGGTGATCCGGAAGGAGTACGGCAGCGTCGCGAGGTGCTGGTGCACCCGGGCGACCGAGCCGGCCAGGTCCGCCTCCTCGTTGTGCACCGGGATCACCACGTCGAGCTGCGGGGCGTCGACCTCGGTGGCCGGCAGGCCCTCGGGCCGCGGCTCGGCCGTCGGGGCGGTCACCGGGCACCGCCCGAGAGGTCGTAGAGGGTGACGCCGTCGACCGTCGTCGCGGTGAAGTTCGTCGCCACCCAGGAGGAGATCTCCGAGCTGGTGCTGCCGCTCGCGCTCATCCCGCCGCGACCACCGCCGACACCACCGCCGACACCACCGCCGACACCGCCGCCTCCACCGGCTGCGATGAAGTAGTGGATCGCGCCGTCGGTGACGTAGGCCCTGAACTGCGCCAGCGTCGGGCTCGGGTCGCTGCCGTTGAAGCCGCCGATCGCCATGACGGGCTCCTGGCTGGCGAGCTGGTAGCCGGCCGCGGAGTTCGCGCCGATGGCCGCCGCCGCCCAGGTGTAGGAGCCGACGTCCGCCTGCAGCATCGCGGTGATCCCGGCCGAGGACTGGCTGCCCTCGAGCAGGCCGCCCATCCCGCCGGGCGCGCCGCCGCTGTTCGGACCGGCGGTGCTCGGACCGGCGGTGGGGATGGAGCCGGTGTGCGCGGTGCCCGCGGTGGTGAGCGAGTACGCCGCGGGGGCGGCCAGACCGGCGACGAGGGCCGCTCCGGCCACGACGAGGGCGATGCTGCGCGGCAGGTGCCGCACGCCCACGAGCATCAGGGCCGAGGAGAAGCCGACCACGACCACGACCCACTTGAGCCAGGGCAGGTAGTCCGAGGTGCGGTCCAGCAGGAAGAACCCGAACGCCGAGGTGAACGCGACGGTGCAGGACATCACGATCGCGGCGGCGTACGACTCGCGCCGCTGCCACAGGAGCGTGGCGCCGATGCCGACGAGGGCGGCGGCCGCGGGGGCGAGGGCCACCGTGTAGTAGGCGTGGAAGATGCCGGCCATGAAGCTGAACGTCAGCCCGGTGACGAGCAGCCAGACCCCCCACACGACCAGCCCGGCCCGGACCAGGTCCTGACGGGCGGCGCGACGGGTGAACCACAGGCCCGCGCCGAGCAGGATCAGGGCCGCCGGCAGCAGCCAGGCGACCTGCCCGCCGATCTCGGAGTCGAACAGCCGCAGGATGCCGGTCTCGCCCCAGGCACCGCCGCCCGCACCGCCGCCGCCTCCGACGACCGAGCCGACCTCGTTGCCGGTGAGCCGGCCGAAGCCGTTGTAGCCGAGCGTGAGCTCGAGGATCGAGTTGCTCTGCGAGCCACCGATGTAGGGCCGGGACGAGGCCGGCCAGAGGTCGACGATCGCGATCCACCAGCCGGCGGCCAGCATCATCGAGCCGAACGCGACCAGCACGTGCCCGATGCGCCGGCCGATCGGCGTGTGCGCGGCGAGCAGGTAGACCAGCGCGAGCGCCGGGAGGACCAGGAAGGCCTGCAGCATCTTGGTGAGGAAGGCGAACCCGACCAGGGCGCCGCCGAGCGCCAGCCACCGGACCGGGTGCCCGGCGAGGCCCTCGGCCCGCAGCCGGGAGGACTCCAGGGCCCGGATCGTGGCGGCGACCGAACCGACCATCAGCAGCACCAGCAACGCGTCCGGGTTGTCGAACCGGAACATCAGCACCGCGACCGGGGTGAGGGCGAGTACGCCGCCGGCGATCAGCCCCGCGGCGGCCGAGCGTGTCGTCCGTCGTACGGTCGCGTGGAGCAGGCCGACCGACGCGACCCCCATCAGCGCCTGCGGGGCCAGGATGCTCCACGACGAGAGGCCGAACAGCCGCACCGAGAGGGCCATCGGCCACAGCGACATCGGCGTCTTGTCGACGGTGATCGAGCTCGCCGCGTCCGAGGAGCCGAAGAAGAACGCCTTCCACGACTCCGACCCGGCCTGCACGGCCGCGGAGTAGAACGAGTTGGCCCAGCCCGACGCCCCGAGCCCCCACAGGTACAGCAGGGCTGTGGCGGCCAGGAGCCCGAAGAGCGCCGGGCGGGCCCACGACGGGTTCTCGGGTCGGGTGAGGGACTCGACGCGGGCGGGTCCGGTCGGCCGGCCGGCCTGCGGGGGCGTCAGGGTGCTGGTCTGGAAGCTCATGGGCCTGACTGTCTCGGTCAGGTCTGGGCCGGTTGTGTGGTGTGTCTGTCCCTCACCTGTGAACGAGGGAGGTCGCCACGGCCGGCAGCCGTACGGCGAACCGGGTGCGGCCGGGCACCGAGGTGGCCGAGACCGTCCCGCCGTGCGCGGACGTGATCGCCTGCACCAGCGAGAGTCCCAGCCCCGCTCCGCCGGACTCGCGGGTGCGGGCGGAGTCGCCACGGGTGAACCGCTCGAAGGCCTTGTCGGTGAGGGTCGGGGGCAGGCCGGGGCCGTCGTCCTCGACGTACAGCACGACCTGGTCGCCGTCCTCATGCACGCCCACGGTCACCGAGGTCCCCGGCGGAGTGTGGCGCCGGGCGTTGTTGAGCAGGTTGGTGAGCACCTGGTGCAGCCGCTGCTCGTCACCCGGAGCGACCACCGGTTCGTCGGGCAGGTCGAGCTGCCAGCGGTGGTCGGGCCCCACGACGCGCGCGTCGCCGACGGCCTCGAGCACCATCTTGGTGAGGTCGACCTCGTCGCGGGCCAGCGGCCGTCCCGCGTCGAGACGGGCGAGCAGCAGCAGGTCCTCGACCAGGCTGGACATCCGGGTGGCCTCGGCCTCGACCTTGGTCATCGCCTGCGCCAGCTGCTCCGGGTCGGCGGGCCGGTTGCGACGGCTCAGCTCGGCGTACCCGTGGATGGTGGACAGCGGTGTGCGCAGCTCGTGGGAGGCGTCGGCGACGAACTGACGGACCTGCTGCTCGCTGCGGTGCCGCTCGTCGAGGGCCTGCTCGACGTGGGTGAGCATGGTGTTCAGCGCGGCGCCGACCCGGCCGACCTCGGTGCGCTCGTCGGTGAGCTCGTCCGGCACCCGCACCGTCTTTCCGATCTCACCGCTGGCGAGCGGGATCGCGGTCACCTCGTGCGCCGTCTCGGCCACGGACCGCAGCGGCCGCAGCTGGCGGCGCACCAGGACGGTGCCGACGCCTGCAGCGATGGCGACGCCGAGCAGCAGCAGCACCGCCTCGTAGCCCACCAGGCTGGTGACGGCGGCCTGGATGTCGTGGGTCGGCAGCCCGGCGACCACCGTCCCCGCGCGCGAGGTCACGGCCTGCACCCGGTAGGAGCCGAACTCAGGCAGCGTCACCGCGTGCACGCGTCCGTCGACCGGGACGCCGCGCAGGGTGGTCATCGCCGCGCTGGTCAGCGGGCGGGCGACGAGGTCGCTCGACAGCACGCCGCCGCCGTTGCCGTTGCTGCCGTAGACCGCCGAGAGCGTGCCCGTGCTCTGGCCGGCGCTGAACCGGGTCTGCGGGGACTCGTCCCCGTCCCGGCCTCCGTCCCCGTCGTCGCTCCCGCCGACGCCGGAGGGTGGGGACGGGAACGGGTCCCCGAGCAGCCGGTGCTCCCACTCGTTGGCGGCGCGACCGGTGGACTGCTGGACGCGGGCGTCGAGCTGGCCGGTGAGGTTGCTGCGCATGGCGAGGAACGTCAGGGTCGCGGTGATCACGCTGACGACCGCGACGAGCGCCACGGCGGTGACGACCAGCCGGGCGCTCAGGGAGTGCGGGAGGATGCGCATCCGGGCCACCGGGTCACTCCGCCGGCTTGAGGACGTAGCCGGCTCCTCGCATGGTGTGGATCATCGCCGGCCGGCCGGCGTCGATCTTCTTGCGCAGGTAGGAGATGTAGAGCTCCACGACGTTGGCCTGCCCGCCGAAGTCGTAGTTCCACACCCGGTCCAGGATCTGCGGCTTGGACAGCACCCGGCGCGGGTTGCGCATCAGGAACCGGAGCAGCTCGAACTCGGTCGCGGTCAGGTGGATCTCGTCGTCGCCGCGGAACACCTCGTGGCTGTCCTCGTCGAGGCGCAGGTCACCGACGGTCAGCAGGGACGACTCGCGCCGGTCGGTGGCGCCGGAGCGACGCATCAGCGCGCGCAGCCGGGCGATGACCTCCTCGAGGCTGAACGGCTTGGTGACGTAGTCGTCGCCCCCGGCTGTCAGCCCCGACACCCGGTCCTCGACGGAGTCGCGGGCGGTGAGGAACAGCACGGGTACGTCGGGGTGCTGGCTGCGCATCCGCCGCAGCACCTCCATGCCGTCGAAGTCGGGCAGCATCACGTCGAGCACCACCGCGTCGGGGCGGAGGTCCTTGGCGGCGCTGACGGCCTTGCTGCCGGTGTGCGCGACGCTCGGCTCCCACCCCTCGTAGCGCACCGCCATGCTGATCAGCTCGGCGATGTTGACCTCGTCGTCGACGACCAGCACGCGCAGCGGCGAGCCGTCGGGACGGGTGAGCGTGGGAGCGGAGTTCGCGAGCGGCATGCCAGAAGCATCTCTCAGCCAGGTACGGGGACCCTAGGAGAAGTCTGTGCGCATCCTGTGAGAGCTGCCGACGGGGTCGCAGCGAGACACCAGCCGCCGCACAGGTCGCACACAGGTGCCGGTCGCAGGCTGGCCGACATGAACGACGAGAGCACCTCACGTCCCGAGGACACCGAGCAGACCGCGCCGCCCGACAAGCCCGCCCGGGCCTCGGTCGCCGCCGGCCGGGTGTGGTCGCTGCGCACGGTGGTCGCCGCGGCGATCACCGCAGTCGCCCTGAGCGGAGCCGCCGGAGCGGCGCTGGCCGCCGCCAGTGACGGCGGCTCGTCGGGCGGGCCCGGCGGACGGGGAGGCTTCGGCCCGCCCGGCCAGATGCCCGGGGGTCCTCCACCACAGATGAACGGCGTTCCGGGCCGGCTGCCGCCGGTCACCGGCAACGACGACGGCCGCGACACCTGAGCCCCCGTGTCGCCGGCGAAGAACGACGGCCCCCGGACCAAAGCGGTCCGGGGGCCGTCGTACGTGCGGGAGCGGGTCAGGCGGGTGCCTGCACGGAGATCGTGAACTGGACCCCGCCGTTGTCGTCGACCTGGGCGTCGAGGACCTTGTCGTCCAGGGTCTCGGCGGCGGTCTCCTCGAGGAACACGCGGGCGCCGTCCTCCTCGAGGACCTGGTCGCCCGGCTGCGGCGCCTCGCTGGCGATGACGTGCAGTGCGGGGGAGTCGACGGCGTCCTGGCTGATCCGCAGACCGGCCTCCTGGTTGCCCTCGGACTGGTCGACGATGGTCTTGACGACGGTGCTGGCGTTCTCGGTCAGGGTGAGCACGGGGTGCTTCTCCTTCTGCTGATCGCTGGCGTTCGGTAAGCCGCCCACCCTGCTAGGTGAGCGCGATGTCTTCAACCCGGCCGCCTGGCCCGGGCGTGTCGCACCGGTACGGCCCCGACAAACCGGTTGCCGTCGTTGCCTAGGATTGGCGGGTCATGTCAGAGGCCGGCCAGCAGGAGCGTCGTGGCCGGCCCGTTAAGTCGGCCCGCCCGCGTGGCCGCCGGCGCACCCCGCAGAAGACCCGGCGGCTGAGCCCGGCCGAGGTGGAGCGGCGTACGGCGCTGGTGCCGAAGGTCACGTACCCCGACGAGCTGCCGGTCAGCCAGCGACGCGACGACATCGCCGAGGTCATCCGCGACAACCAGGTCGTCATCGTGGCGGGAGAGACCGGCTCGGGCAAGACCACCCAGCTGCCGAAGATCTGCCTCGAGCTGGGGCGCGGGGTGCACGGGATGATCGGGCACACCCAGCCCCGCCGGATCGCCGCCCGCAGCGTCGCGGAGCGGATCGCGGAGGAGATCGGCACTCCGCTCGGGGAGACCGTCGGCTACCAGGTGCGGTTCACCGACCACTCCTCACGCGACACGCTCGTGAAGCTGATGACCGACGGCATCCTGCTCGCCGAGCTGCAGCACGATCGGATGCTCTCGGCCTACGACACGCTGATCATCGACGAGGCGCACGAGCGCAGCCTGAACATCGACTTCATCCTCGGCTACCTGCGCCAGCTGCTCCCGCAGCGTCCCGACCTCAAGGTGATCATCACCTCGGCGACGATCGACCCGGAGCGGTTCAGCAACCACTTCGCGGGACCGGACGGCGTGGGCGCCCCGATCGTCGAGGTCTCCGGGCGGACCTACCCGGTCGAGGTGCGCTACCGGCCGCTGGTCGAGGAGTCGTTCGAGGACGAGGAGGGCGAGCCGCTCGTCCGGGACCAGACCGAGGCGATCGTCGACGCGGTGCGCGAGCTCGTCGACGAGGGGCCGGGCGACATCCTGGTGTTCCTGCCGGGGGAGCGGGAGATCCGGGACACCGCGGACGTGCTGGGGAGGGGGCTGGACAAGCTCGACCGCCCGGGACGCCCTTCCGACGCGTTCGACGTGGTGCCGCTCTACGCGCGGCTGTCCTCGGCCGAGCAGCACAAGGTGTTCGAGCGGCACAGCCGGCGACGCGTCGTACTGGCCACCAACGTCGCCGAGACGTCGCTGACGGTCCCCGGCATCCGGTACGTCGTCGACGCCGGCCTCGCACGCATCTCGCGGTACTCCGTGCGCACCAAGGTGCAGCGGCTGCCCATCGAGCCGATCAGCCAGGCGTCGGCCAACCAGCGGTCCGGACGCTGCGGCCGGGTCGAGGCCGGTATCGCGATCCGGCTCTACAGCGAGGAGGACTTCGGGTCGCGCCCGGAGTTCACCGACCCGGAGATCCTGCGCACGAACCTCGCCTCGGTGATCCTGCAGATGACCGCGCTGGGGCTCGGTGACGTCGCCCGGTTCCCGTTCGTCGACCCGCCGGACCAGCGCAACGTCCGCGCCGGCGTGCAGCTGCTCGAGGAGCTCGGTGCGCTGGTCCCGACGACCGGCGGCGACCGTGGGGCCCGCCTCACCCAGCTCGGTCGGCAGCTCGTCGCGCTGCCGGTGGACCCGCGGCTGGCCCGGATGGTCGTCGAGGCCGACCGCCGGGGCTGCCTGCGGGAGGTGCTGGTGATCACCGCGGCGCTGTCCTTGCAGGACCCGCGTGAGCGACCGGCCGACCAGCAGGCGCAGGCCGACCAGAAGCACGCCCGGTTCAAGGACGAGACCTCGGACTTCCTGACCTGGCTGAACCTCTGGCGCTACGTGCGCACCCAGCAGCACGAGCTGAGCTCCAGCGCGTTCCGCCGGATGTGCCGCGCGGAGTACCTCAACTACCTGCGGATCCGCGAGTGGCAGGAGCTCGAGGCCCAGCTGCGCCAGGTGGCCAAGCAGCTGAAGCTGACGATCGGGAAGGGTGCGACGAGCTCCACCGGCGAGGTCGATGCCGACGGCATCCACCAGGCGCTGCTGGCGGGGCTGCTCTCGCACATCGGGCTGCGCGACCCGGAGAGGCGCGACTACCTCGGCGCCCGCAACGCGCGGTTCTCGATCTTCCCGGGCTCGGGACTGTTCCGGAAGCAGCCGCAGCTCGTGATGTCCGCCGAGCTCGTCGAGACCTCCAAGCTCTGGGGGCGGGTCAACGCGGCGATCAAGCCGGAGTGGGCCGAGGAGCTCGGCGCGCACCTGGTGAAGCGGTCCTACTCCGAGCCGCACTGGTCCAAGAAGCGGGCCGCGGTGATGGCCTACGAGCGCGTCACGCTGTACGGCGTCCCGCTGGCCGTCGAGCGCCTGGTGTCCTACGGCAAGGTCGACCGGGCGGTGAGCCGCGAGCTGTTCATCCGGCACGCCCTGGTCTACGGCGAGTGGTCGACCCGGCAGCGGTTCATGGCCCGCAACCGGGAGCTGCTCGAGGAGGTCGAGGAGCTGGAGCACCGGGCCCGCCGCCGCGACATCATGGTCGACGAGCACACCCTGTTCGACTTCTACGACGCGCGGGTCGGCGAGGAGGTGGTCTCCGGAGCGCACTTCGACAGCTGGTGGAAGCGGGTCCGCCACGACGACCCCGACCTGCTCACGTTCGACCCCGCGATGCTGGTCAACGAGACCGCCGGCCAGGTCACCGAGCAGGACTACCCGGACCTGTGGCGCGAGGGCGACCTGTCGCTGCCGCTGACCTACCAGTTCGAGCCCGGTGCGGCCGCGGACGGTGTCACGGTCGACGTACCGGTGGCGACCCTCAACCAGGTGGAGCCGACGCCGTTCACCTGGCAGGTGCCGGGTCTGCGGCAGGACCTCGTCGTCGCGCTGATCCGGTCGCTGCCGAAGGCGCTGCGGGTGAACTTCGTGCCCGCCCCCAACTTCGCGCGTGACTTCCTGGCCTCGGCGTCGCCGGGGGAGGAGTCGCTGCTCGACGCGCTCGAACGCTTCCTGCGGGCCACCACCGGGGTCGTCGTACCCCGCGACGCCTGGGACGCCACGAAGGTCCCCGACCACCTGCGGCCGACCTTCCGGGTGGTCGGCGAGGACGGCTCGGTCGTCGCGCAGGGCAAGGACCTGGAGTCGCTGAAGGCCCCGTTGCGGCCGAGGTTCGCGGAGGCGATGGCCGAGGCCGCGTCGTCGTCCGGCCTCGACGTCACGGGCGAGACGAGCTGGACGTTCGGCACGATCGAGCGGACCTTCACCCAGACCCGGGCCGGGCACGAGGTGCGCGGGTTCCCGGCGACCCTGGACGAGGGTACGACGGTGGGGCTGCGGGTGTTCGGGTCGCAGGAGGAGCAGGAGGCATCGCACCGGCGCGGGCTGCGCCGGCTGCTGATGCTGCGGCTGCCCTCACCGGCCAAGGCGCTCGCCGACGGGCTCTCCAACGCCGACAAGCTCGGCCTCGCGGGGTCGCCGTACCCGTCCGTGCACGACCTGCTCGAGGACTGTGTCGCGGCGGCCGTGGACGTCCTCGTGGACCGGCACGGTCTGGCGTGGGACGAGGCCGGCTTCGACGCGCTGGCGACGACGGTCCGTGCGGGGCTCACCGACACCACCCGGCTCGTCGTGCACGACGTGGTGCGCGTGCTCGGCGAGTGGCGCGACGTGGACAAGATCCTCAGCGGCTCGGCGGACATGACGATGCTGCCCGCGCTCGCGGACATGAAGGCCCAGGTCGGTCGGCTGGTGCACCGGGGGTTCGTCTCCGACGTCGGCGCCGAGCAGCTGCGGCACCTGCCGCGCTACCTCGCGGCCGTGCGCACCCGGCGGGAGCGGCTCGCGGCGGGCGTCGGCAAGGACCGGCTGCTGATGGACCAGGTCGCGCACCTGCAGGAGTCCTACCTGCACCGGGTCGACGCGCTGCCCGACGGGCGCCCGCCGAGCGGCGGGCTGGTGAAGGTGCGGTGGATGCTCGAGGAGTACCGCGTCAGCCTCTGGGACCAGTCCCGGGGCACCGCCCAGCCGGTCTCCGACACCCGGATCCGCAAGGCGCTCGACGCGCTGCAGCGTTGACGGCTCAGAGGGCGTGGTGCTCGCGGGCCGCCGCGACCACCGCGTCGAACATCTCGCGGTCCATCGCGGCACCCTCGCGACGTACCTCTGACTCCGGCATCCGCAGCAGCCGGTCGAGCCGCACCTCGCTGTCGCGCTGCTCGCGGTCCCAGCCGCCGCTGCCGACGTCCATCCAGGAGCGCCCGTAGCGCGCCTCGTCCTCGGCGTCCCGGTCGTGGTCCTTGCTGGTGAGCTGGAGGCAGAGCAGGTCGTCCCGGTCCCGGCCGATGACCAGCACCGGCCGGTCCTTGCCCTGGCTGGGGTCGTCCTCGTAGGCGACCCAGGCCCACACCACCTCTCCCGGGTCCGGCTCGCCATCCGCTTCCGGTGAGTACGACGTCGTCATGGCCCTCACCCTAGGTGTTCGCCCCGGGCGACCGGTGCGTCTGAGCACCGAGGAGTGGGTACCAGGGCTGCATGGTTGTCCCCGACACAGCGACCCGGGCCCTCGCAGACCTGGGCGGGCAGGTCCTGCGTGCCGCGACCCGCACCATCGCGGCGCTCCGGCCCTCCGCCAAGCCGCTGCACCCGGCCGGGTCGGTGACCCGCGGGGTGCTGCGCCGGTGGGGCGGCACCGGGCGAGCAGGCGCCGAGTGGCTCGACGAGGCGGGGGAGGACGCGGTGCTGGTCCGCCGTTCCCGGGCCATCGGTCTGCCGGCCCCGGCACCGGACATCTTCGGGCTGGCGCTGCGGGTGCCCACGTCGGGCGGACGGTACGGCGACCTGCTGCTCGCCTCGACGGGACGCGGCCGGCTGACCCGGTTCACGCTGACCTTCGGCCGCGCGCCGGGCAGCCGACCGTTCACCACCCTGCTGCCCTACCGGACGCCGGCCGGTCCGGTGCTGGTCTCGGCCGTGTACCGCGACGAGAACGTCCTCGAGCTGTCCTGGGCGGCTCGCGCGGGGGACTGGCAGCCGTTCGCCGAGCTGCGGCTGAGCGACGCACCGGTCGACGCGGATGACGCGCCGGTGTCCTTCGACCCGGTGCTCAACACGCTGCCCGGCCTGGAGACCTACGGCTGGGTGAGGCGGCTGCGCGAGCCGTCGTACCTGACTGCGCGTCGCTCGCGGCGCGGGTAGCCTGACCTTTCCCTGTCACCCGGAGGACCCTGTGGCCGCGCTGCGCGTCGCGACGTACAACCTGTATCTCGGCGCCGACGTCGCGCTGCTCTTCGACGTCGCCGACCCGGAGCAGCTCACGGAGCGGGTCCGCGTCGTGCGCGACCAGCTCGACCGGACGCACTACGAGGAGCGCGCCCGGGCGGTGGCGGCGCTGCTCGCACGGGAGCGCCCGGACCTGGTCGGTCTGCAGGAGGTCTCCCGGTGGGTGCTCACCTCGGCCGACGGGGCCGAGCAGGTGCTCGCGGACTTCCTGCCGACGCTGCTGGCCGAGCTCGAGCAGGCGGGCTGCGCCTACGACGTGCATGCGGTCAACCCCAACTTCGGCGGTGCGATGCCGGTGTCGGAGACGGAGTGGGCCGGTCTCACCGGTGCGAACGTGACGCTGGTGCGCCGCGACGGCGGTATCGAGGTGGTCGGTGAGGACTGCGCGACGTTCGCGAGCAGCCATCAGATCGTCACGTCGGTGCAGGGCGTGAGGTTCCCCATCGCGCGGAGCTGGGGCCGGGTCGACGTACGCGTCGAGGGTCGTCCGCTGCGCTTCGTGAACACGCACACCGAGGCGTACGACGCAGGGGCCCGCGACGCGCAGCGCGACGAGCTGCTCGCGGCCACCGCGGAGGTCGACGTACCGGTCGTGCTGGTGGGTGACCTCAACGCCACCCCGGACGCCGTGGGCCTGCCGGAGGGGTGGACCGACGCGTGGAGCGCCGGGAAGGGCGACGGCTTCACCACCGGCCAGGCGGCCGACCTGGCCAACCCGGCCAGCACGCTGCGGGCGCGGATCGACTACGTGTGGGTGCGGGACGCGGAGGTGCTGGCCGCGCACGTGGTCGGCGACCGTCCGGAGGACCGCACCACGGCGCACGGGCTCTGGCCCTCGGACCACGCCTGCGTCATCGCCGACCTGGACGTCTAGTCGAGCGGGCGGCGGCGCAGCGCCTTGGTCTCGCCGCGGCGCTTCTTGCCGGCGAGCCGGCGCTCCTTCGAGCCACGGGTGGGACGCGTCGGTCGCCGACGCGGGGGCGGCGGAGCGCTGGCCTCGGTGAGCAGGTCGGCCAGCCGGGCCCGCGCGGCCTCGCGGTTGCGGTGCTGCGAGCGGTACTCCGACGCCGCGATGGTCAGCACGCCGTCCACCAGCCGGTGCGAGAGCCGCTGCAGGAGCCGGTCCCGCACCTGGTCGGGCAGCGCGGCGGAGCCGCGGACGTCGAAGCTGAGCTCCACCCGCGAGTCGGCGGTGTTCACCGATTGACCTCCCGGCCCACCGGAGCGGCTGAACCTCCAGGTGAGCTCGGTGGCGGGGATCTCGACGCCGCGGAAGGCGACCGGGCCGTTCACGCCGGACCGTCCGTCGGTTGCGCGCCCCGCTGCGCCACGCACCGGGCCGCGGCGTGCATGGCCAGGTCGACACCGCCGACCAGGTAGCCCGCGGCCAGCGCGTCGCCGGCCCCGGTCACGTCCACGACGGGCCCGTCGACGGGTGCCCGGTCGTCGGCCACGCCGTCGATCACGAAGGACGCGCCGCGACGGCCGTGCTTGAGCACGAGCACGGCGTTCCCGCCGGCGCCGAACGCACCCGGGCTGGTCGCCCACTCGGCGTCCGTGGCGAACACCACCGACGGCCGCATCGACCGGCACAGGTCGGAGAACCGGTCCGCGCCGAACTCGGAGACCATCGCCGCCGACGACAGGTCGAGCGCGATCCGGGTGCCGTGTGCCCGGGCGACTGCCGCGGTCTCCACG
Source organism: uncultured Actinomycetota bacterium (assembly GCA_963810035.1). GTDB lineage: Bacteria > Actinomycetota > Actinomycetes > Propionibacteriales > Nocardioidaceae > Nocardioides_B. Next base: position 77,524 of record CAWEMA010000012.1, on the reverse strand, counting down.
ACGCGCTGCGGGTCGGGCGTGCGCAGCAGGGCGTAGCCGGAGACGAACAGCCAGTCGGCGCCCTCCAGCCAGGGGCCGGAGCGGACCTCGTCGAGCCAGCTCAGCTCCCCGGGGTCGGAGGCCATCGAACGGGCGCCGGAGGACAGCAGCGACACCACCGCTCCGGTGCGGCCGGTGGTCGCGCCCCACGCCTCGACCCCCCGGTGGGCCAGTGCCGTCTCGACCAGCTGCCCCGGACCGGTGTCGGCACGCGGGCCGAACACCCGGGCCCGGCCGCCGAGGGCGGCGACCCAGGTCGCCACGTTAGCCGCCTGCCCGCCGGCGGCGAACGTGATCCGCGCGGGGGTGTCGTCGTCCTCGACCAGGTCGCCGGAGGTCTCGACGATGACGTCGAGCAGCACGTCGCCCAGACATGCAACGAGCACGTCCTCGCCCTCCCCTCGGTGTCTCCTCGTGCAGAATCGGCCCATGAGCTCACCGGTGTCCGCGACGCGTGTCGTCCTGTCCGACGAGGTGTCAGACGCTATTGCATCAGGCCGGGCGGTCGTTGCACTGGAGTCCACGATCATCAGCCACGGGCTGCCCACCGCGACCAGCGCCGAGACCGCTCGACGGATCGAGGCCGCCGTACGCCGCGGGGGCGCCGTCCCCGCCACGGTCGCGGTGGTCGACGGGGCCGTGCGGGTCGGTCTGTCCGACGACGCGCTGGTCCGGGTGGCCGAGGGCGAGGACGTGGTGAAGACCAGCGTGCGCGACCTGGGACCGGTGCTGGCCCGGGGCGTCACCGGGGCCACGACGGTCGCGGCGACGGCGTACGTCGCCCGGCTGGCCGGCATCCGGCTCTTCGCCACCGGAGGGCTCGGCGGGGTCCACCGCGGTGCGCGGGACACGTGGGACGAGTCGGCGGACCTGGTGGCGCTGGCAGCGGCGCCGGTCACAGTCGTGTGTGCCGGGGTGAAGTCGATCCTCGACGTGGCCGCGACCCTCGAGCGGTTGGAGTCGCTGTCGGTGCCGGTGCTGGGCTACCGCACGGACGCGATGCCGGGCTTCTACGTGCGGGACTCCGGCCAGCCGGTGCCCTGGCGGGTGGACTCGCCCGACGAGGTCGCCGCGGTGGTGCGTGCCCGGGAGGCGCTGTGTCTGCCGCAGGGGCTGGTCGTCGCGCAGCCTGTCGCCGAGCAGGACGAGATGGACGCGGACCTGCACGAGCGGACGCTGGTCGAGGGGCTCGCCGAGGTCGGCCGGCGAGGGATCGTCGGCAAGGACGTCACGCCGTTCCTGCTGGGCTGGTTCCACGAGCGCACCGGCGGCGCGAGCCTGGCCGCGAACGTGGCCCTGGTGCTGGCCAACGCGGAGCTGGCGGCGAGGATCGCGTGCGCGACCTCGGGGGAGAAGTAGTGCGCCGGACCGGGAGCGCCTCACGGCGCGTGGCCGCTCGTAGCGGCTTATTTTGGGACCCGGGGCTGCCACGGCCCGGCGCACGGGAGAGTCTACAAGCAGAGGTCCAGCAGTTCACGTCGAACCGCTGACATGTCAGGCCAGCCGGCCCTCGAGCTCGAGGCTCCCGGCGTGCTCGAGCTGCTCGGCCAGGGTGAGCAGCCGGGCGGCGGACAGGTCCGAGTCGTAGCCCGTGCCGGCGTGGCTGGTGCCCGCGTGCGCACGGCCCGCCGCCACGACGCGGGCGAAGGCCGCGGCCCGGTAGAGCGTGTCGGCGAAGTCACCCTGGACCACGCCGCGCAGGACGAGGTCGGTGAGCTGGCGCACCTCGGCCGGTCCGGGCGGGTCGACCACCCCGGCGACGACCTCGTGCACCGGGGTGTGACGCCGGCCGGCGTCGAACTCGCGTGCGGCGGCGGCCGGGTCGGCGTACACCCAGGAGCGGAGCAGGTAGAGCCGCCACAGGCAGCCGGCCAGCGAGTCGGCGGGCGAGCCGGACCACAGGTCGGCGAGCGTGTCGAGCCCCTCGGAGTCGGCCAGGTGCACGACCCGGGCGACCACGTTCTCGTCCTCGGTGTCGTGCGCCCCGCGGACCAGCAGCATGGCGCACCGGTCGGCCGCCTCGGTGCGGGCGGCCGGGTCGACGTCGTCGGTGAGGGCCTCGAAGTGCCCGGCTCCGGGCAGCATCGGCCGGTGGTGACGGGGGCGTGGTTGCTCAGACATCGCCGACCAGCCTACGACTCCGCTCAGAGCCGCGGGGGCGGAAGCGCGTCGGTGGCCTCCAGGACGTCCATCCCGGTGATCTGGAGCAGGTCGACGATGATCGAACGGATCTGCGCGAGCACCACGTCCGCCGAGAGGTCGGCGACGCGCTCGACCTCGGCGGTGCCCTCGCCGACCCGCAGCAGCGAGCGGCGTACGCCGGAGGCCATCTCGCCGGCCGCGAGCTCGTCGGCCATCTCGTCAGCAGCCTCGGCGAGGTCCACGCACAGCAGCAGGTAGGGCCGGGGCAGGGGATGGTGGTGGTAGCTGGTCAGCGCGACCCGGCGCACCAGCACCCGCGTGTTGCGCAGCGCCCGGTCGAGCGGCTCGACCAGCTCCACCATCCGGCGGACGTGCCCGGTGTGCCGGCGGCGGAACGGCGACGACGCGATCACCGACAGTCCCTCGTCCGCGGCGTCCTGGAGCTCCCGGATCAGCCGGTCGGTGTTCCGGGCGTCGGCGAGCACCTGCAGGCCACGCTCCACGTCGCCGTCCTCGGCGCTCTGCGCCCCGGCGCGGAGCAGCTGCGCGATGCGGCGTACGACGAGGGAGGCCTGCTGACGAGGACGTCGCAACGGCGCACGCGGGACGACCGCCGCGGCCAGAAGCGCGACCGCACCACCGATCAGCGCGTCGACCCATCGGGTCAGCGCGTAGCCCGGGGCCGCGGCGAACGTCACCACGACGATGCCCTGCACGGCCGCCTGGGTGACGAACAGCGTGCCGGTGTTGAGCAGCAGGGTGACCGACATGGCCAGCGCCACCAGCACCGTGACCTGCCAGGCGCCGGTGCCGATCAGGAGCAGCAGCAGGTCGGCGAGGAACACGCCGACCGCGACGCCCAGCGTCACCTCGACCACCCGGCGCAGCCGTTGGCCGTAGGACGTGCCCAGGCAGATGACGGCGACGATCGGCGCGAAGAACGGCCGGGGGTGCCCGAACACGTCGTGCGCCAGGAACCAGGCGAGACCCGCGGCGACCGCGCACTGGCCGATGTGCCAGGACTTGCTGTACAGCCGGGCGACCCGGGCCCGGAAGGAGACCCGGCTGCGGTCCCACATCCGGTCGAGGGGGCTCGCGTCACTCACGGCGCAGAGGCTACGGCACCAGGGGGGACGGAAGCAGGCAGGACGGGAGCAGCCTCAGGACAGCTTTCCGGCGGCGCGCTGCACGGCCGCGACCATCGGCTCGTGGCCCGGCTCGTAGTTGTAGTCCTGGCCGGCCGCGATCAGCTCCACCATCGCGATCCGGGAGCCGACGACGGCCATGCCCTGCGCGTCGAAGTACTGCGCCTCGGGGTCGCCGGAGACGGGGCCGTAGGTCAGGAGGTACCAGCCGCCCGTGCCGCCGTCGACGGGCACGTCCTCCAGGGCCCCCACGTCGGAGCGGTCGTAGCGCTTGAGCTGGTCGGCGCACTTGGCCCGCCAGGACTTGAGCACCGCGAAGGCGCGCCGGGCGGTGGTGCTGTCGGGGAACTCCGCGACGAGCTCACCGGCCTGGTCGCCGGCCTCCGCGACCGCGGGGCGGAAGGTGCGCAGCGCGACATCGGTGGCGCCGATCGTCGTCATGTCGAAGCGCTGGCAGGTCCCGAACGGGGTGCGCGGCTCGCGGGAGCGCGTCGCCGCCTCGGTCCAGCGGAACTCGTCGTTGAAGCCGGGCATCTCCTGGGCGGTCAGCAGCCGGCCACGCAGGCCGCCCGAGGCGGCAGCGGTGGCGGTGGCGGACGGCTCGGCACTCGCCTCCGTCGACTCGGTCTCCTCCGGCACCGCGGACGACGTGGTCTCGGTGGGCTCCGCGGCCTCCGACTCCGGGGTCGTCGTGGGTGCCGCCGCGCTGCTGGTGCGGGCAGCCGGTTCGTCCCGGTCCGACGTCGCGGACGGGCCGCTGCAGCCGGCCAACGCGAACGTCAGGCAGGCGAGACCGGCGGCGGCTGCCACGACCGGGCGTGCGAGGGCACGAGTCGGCATCGGGGTTTCCTCACTGTTCTGGGGGGTGCGCGACCAGCGTAGGGTTGACGGCTCCGACTCGCTGACACCTGCTGTGGCGTGTCCCGATACGGTGTCGTTCGGAGTACCCCACGAGTGCCAGGAGGCTGAAGGCGTGTCCCCACGGCGACGACGAGAGCGTCGTACCCGTCTCGGTGCGCCCGTGCTCCTCGCGGTGCTCACCTGTGGGCTCGCGACGGCGTGCACGTCCACCGCCGACCCCCAGCCCGCACCCACGACGACGGCCACCTCGGCCTCCCCGACCCCGACGGGCCCGGTCACCCTGCGGTTCGCGGTGTACGGCGACCCGGGCGTCGTCGCGGCCTACCGGCAGCTCGCCGCGACGTACACCACCGAGCACCCCGACGTGACGGTGAAGGTGGAGGCGGTCGCGGACCCGGTGACCGCCGAGGACCACCTCGACCGGGCCTTCGCCGCGGACACCCCGCCCGACCTGTTCCTCACCCGGCAGGCGACGCTGCCCTCGCTGGTCGCGGACGACCGGGTGCAGCCCGTCGACGAGCTCCTCGAGCAGCGCGGCGTGCAGTTCGGGGACAACTACCAGCGGCTCGGCCTGGAGGCGTTCGCCGCCGACTCCGCCCTGCAGTGCATGCCCAACGACGTGTCGCCCTACGTGGTGTTCTACAACAAGCGGCTGCTGGTGCCGCGGACGCTGGGCGTGCCGGGGGAGACCCCGCCGAGCCCGGAGACCGGCTGGAAGTGGGAGCAGTTCACCGCCGCCGCGAAGCAGATGTCGCACGACGGGGTGAAGGGGGTCTACCTCGCCCCGCGGATGACCACGCTGATGCCGCTGATCCGGTCCGCCGGCGGCGACGTCGTCGACGACCCGCGCAAGCCGACCACCTTGACGTTCTCCGACGACGGCACCCGGGAGGCCCTGGAGCAGGTCCTCACCCTGGCTCGGGACCGCGACCTGAACCCGACCCCGGCCCAGCTGGCCCGGCAGGACGCGGTGACCCGCTTCGCGAACGGCCGGATCGGGATGATGATCGGCACCCGCGCGCTGGTGCCTCGGCTGCGCGAGAAGCCCGACCTGCACTTCGACGTGTTCCCGCTGCCGAACCTCGGTCGGTCCCGGACGCTCGCCGACGTCACCGGCTACTGCATCGCGAAGGACACGCCGCACCAGGCCGAGGCGGCCGACTTCCTGGCGTTCGCCAGCGGCGACAAGGGCTCGGAGATCATGGCCGGGTCGGGAGCGATCGTGCCGGCCAACCTGGCCGCGCTGCACTCGGCGGCCTTCACCGAGCCGAGCCAGTTCCCGCGCAACGGCGAGGTGTTCGACGAGGTGATCCGCCGGGCGGACCCGATGCCGTCGACGCCGGGCTGGCCCGACGTGGTGAGCCAGACGCAGCCGTTCCTGGACCGGTTGTTCTACTCGCCGGTGCTGGACCTGGACACGCTGCTGCCGCACATCGACGAGGTGTCCGCCCCGTTGCTGGCGCGGCCGACCGAGTCGCCGTCCCCGACCGGGTAGCCCCGCTCAGGCCTCGGACGACGGGTGGGCGATCGCGTCCGTGAGCACGTCGCGGGTGAGCTCGATCTGCCACGGACGGGCGCCCAGCTCGACGAGCCGGTCGGCCACCCGCTGGGCGAGGTCGTCGTCGGGGTCCGTGGGCGGCTCCCACATCACCCGCCGCACGTAGTCCGGGGTGAGCAGGTTCTCCACGGGCAGGTGGTGCTGGTCGGCCAGCGCCTTGAGCGCGGTGCGCGCCTTCGACAGTCGCGCCGCCGCCACCGGGTCACGGTCCGCCCAGGCACGTGGCGGCGGCGGTCCGTCGTACCGTGCGGCCACCGGCGGCAGGTCCTCCTCGGAGAGGCTGCGCGCGGTGCGCAGCGCCTCGACCCACTGCGGGGCGTAGCGCTCGGCGCCGCGGCCGCGGAAGCCCCGGACCGCGAGCAGCGCACCCTTGTCGCGCGGCATCGCGTTGGCCGCCTCGACGATCGCGGAGTCCGGGAGCACCCGGCCCGGGGTGACGTCGCGGCGCTCGGCGATCGTGTCGCGGGTCTCCCAGAGCTCGCGTACGGCGGCCAGGGCGCGCCGGCCGCGGGCCCGGTGCATGCCGGACGTGCGCCGCCACGGGTCCTGGCGGGGACCGTTCGGCATCGCGCTGACCAGGTGCGCGAACTCCTGCCGGGCCCACTCGGCCTTGCCGGTCTCCTCGAGCTCGCGGCCGAGGGCCTCGCGCAGCTCGATCAGCGCCTCGACGTCGAGGGCGGCGTACTCCAGCCACGGCCCGGGCAGCGGCCGGGTGGACCAGTCCACCGCGGAGTGCTCCTTGCGCAGGCTGCGCCCGACGACGGTCTCCACGAGCGTGGCCAGGCCGACTCGCGGGTAGCCGAGCAGGCGACCGGCGAGCTCGGTGTCGAACAGCGTGGTGGGCCGCAGCCCGACCTCGGCCAGGCAGGCCAGGTCCTGGGTGGCCGCGTGCAGGATCCACTCCGTGTCGCCCAGCGCGTCGTGGAGGGAGGTCAGGTCGTCGAAGGCGATCGGGTCGACCAGCGCGGTGCCGGCACCCTCCCGGCGCAGCTGCACGAGGTAGGCGCGGGAGGAGTAGCGGTAGCCCGAGGCGCGTTCGGCGTCGATCGCGACCGGGCCGGTGCCGGCGCCGAACGCGGCGACGGTGGCGGCGAGCGCCTCCTCGGTCTCCACGACCGGCGGCAGGCCGTCGCGCAGCTCGAGCAGGGGAGCGGGCTCGGGGGTGGGTTCGGGAACGGGCTGGGGAGCGGGCTCCGGCTGGTCAGGGGTGGTCTCGGTCATGGTTTCGGTGACGTGCTCGTCGGCTGTGCTGCCCATCAGCCTCGGCCGCGCTGTCCGCGTCGGCTCGGCATCGGAGCGACGCCCTCCGGCACCGGCGGCAGGCCGGACGCGGTGCACAGCAGCTCTCCCCACGCCTCGACGTGAGGCTCGAGGTCCATCGGTCCGTCTCCGTCGGGGTCGCTGACCGGCGTCCACGAGGCGCGGATCTCCAGCTGGGCGCTCGGCTCCTCGCCGGCCATGCTGCCGAAGCTCTCCGAGGACACCTTGGTGACGGTGCCCGAAGGGGCGACGTACTGGGCGCCGTGCGCGGCCAGCGCCTCCGTGAGCCACGACCAGCCGACCTCGGCGAGCAGCGGGTCGTTGGCCATCTCGGGGTCGATCTCGGCGCGGGCGTAGGCGACGCACCGGAAGGTGCCCTCCCAGGCGTCGTTGCCGGCGGGGTCGTGCAGCAGCACGATGCGGCCGGTGCCGACGTCGTCGCCGTCCACGGTCACGTCGGCCGAGAGCGCCGAGGCGAACGGCGCGATCCGCTGCGGCGCCGGCATCTCCTCGCAGAACACCTCGGGGCGCAGCCGAGCCGCGCGCAGCTGCGCGACGGCGAGGCGGAACTCCTCCGGGAAGACGGAGGCGTCCACACGAGGTTCCTGACGTGCGGCCATGGGGTCAGAGTAAGCCGCTTTCGTGATCCAGGTCGCCCGACACGCTGTCCGCCGCTCCCGGCCCGGGGGCGACCTGGGAGGATCGGGGCGTGCCGTCTGCCTCCACGACCGATGCCCGGGTCCACGACTCCGCGTTCCTCCGCGCCGCCCGATCGGAGCCGGTGCCGCACACCCCCGTGTGGTTCATGCGCCAGGCCGGCCGGTCGCTGCCGGAGTACCGCCGGGTCCGTGAGGGCGTCGCGATGCTCGAGTCGTGCATGCGTCCCGACCTCGTCGTCGAGATCACCCTGCAGCCGGTCCGCAGGTACGGCGTCGACGCGGCGATCTTCTTCTCCGACATCGTGCTGCCGCTCAAGGCCGTCGGCGTCGACCTCGACATCAAGCCCGGCGTGGGGCCGGTCGTGGCCCAGCCGGTGCGGACGCTCGCGGACGTCGCGGCGATCCCGGACCTCACCCCTGAGCACGTCGGCTTCGTCACCGAGTCGGTGCAGGCGCTGGTCGGTGAGCTCGGCGCGACGCCGCTGATCGGGTTCGCCGGGGCGCCGTTCACGGTCGCGTCCTACCTCGTCGAGGGCGGGCCGTCCAAGGAGCACGCGAGGACCAAGGCGATGATGTTCGGCGCCCCCGACGTGTGGGAAGCGCTGATGCGCAAGATCGCCTCGATCTCGGCGGCCTACCTCGCCGTGCAGGTCGAGGCGGGGGCGTCCGCCGTACAGCTCTTCGACTCGTGGGCCGGCGCCGTCTCACCCGACGACTACCGGCGCTACGTGATGCCCTACTCCGCCCAGGTCCTCGCGGCGGCCGGGGAGCTCGGCGTCCCGCGGATCCACTTCGGGGTCGGCACGGGGGAGCTGCTCGGGCTGATGGGCAAGGCCGGCGCCGACGTCGTGGGCGTCGACTGGCGGGTGCCGCTGGCCGACGGCGTACGACGGGTGGGTGGCCGGGCCGTGCAGGGCAACCTCGATCCGTCCCTGGTGTTCGCGCCGACCGAGGTGATGCTCGCGCGGGCCACCGAGGTCGTCGAGGCCGGCCGCGCCGCGCCCGGGCACATCTTCAACCTCGGGCACGGCGTGCTGCCCTCGACCGAACCCGACCAGCTCGCCCGGCTCACCGACCACGTCCACGCCCTTCCCCGCTGACCCGTCACCTACTTGGCAAGGTGACCGGCGTGTCGCGCAGTCGGTGACGGCTCGCCGTCAGGACTCGACAGGTGCGGCCGGCGGCTCCGACGCACGTCGGCGGCGGATCAGGGTCCGCAGCCCGAACCACGTCGGCACTGCGACCAGGGCGCCGGCGACCAGGAACGGCAGGACCGCACCGACCACGGTCAGGCCGACGACCACGAAGTCGCCGAGTGCGTGCCAGCCGGCCTTCAGACCGCTGAGGAAGCCGGCGTTCTCCAGCGCGTCCGGCGGCGGCACGTACTTCTCCGGGGTCGAGAGGTAGACCGTGATCGTGGACATCGACGTCTGGTCGGACAGGTAGGACTGCTGGGCCTTCAACGACTGCAGCTCCGACTGCCGTTCGGTGATCTGGTCCTCGTAGCGCAGCAGCTCGGTCACGTTCCTCGCGTCGCGCTGGTACTTCTGCAGGTTGTCCAGGCTGTTCTGCAGCGTCTGCACCCGCTCGTCCACGTCGATGACCTGGGTGGTGACGTCCTTGGCCGACTCGCTGGACGTCTTCAGCTTCCCCATCTTCTCCAGCGCGTCCTTGGCGGCGGTGAACCTGTCGACGGGCACCCGCAGCACCAGGGTGGAACGCTCGATCCGGCCGTGCCGGTCGTTGGTGGTCTGCTCGTTGTCGACGCTCCCGCCGAGCGCCGACAGCAGGCCGTCGATCTCGTCGCGCACCTTGCCGAGGTCCTGCGCGGTGACCGCCACCTGGCCGGTCCTGATCACCGACTTCGTGCGCACCACGGTGCGGTTCGCGCCGGCGGGTTCAGGGGTCTTGGCGGCGGACCCACCGACCTCACCGGACCCGGTCGACCCACCCGCGCCGCCGTCCTCCGCCTGGCTGGACATCGTGTCGGCGCTGCCCCCGCTGCCACCGCTGCACGCGGTCAGACCGGCGAGCGCCACGAGAACTCCGGCGGCCAGGGTGTGCCTCAAGACCTGGTTCCTCATCACGTTCCCCGTTCTGTCGCGACGAGCTGGAGTGTCCGACCCGTGCCACTGTGACGTAGCCCATGGGGCTCCGGTTCCGCCCCGGTGGCGACCGTGACCAAGTGTTTGCCAATCTGTGACATGTGACCTCCTCATCGCGGCGACGCAACCCACGCGCGCAGGTACCGCCCCGTCGTGTCGTCGTGGTCGGTGCCGGCATCGCCGGGCTCGCGGCCGGCGCGGCGGTCCGTCGTACGGCGCCGGACATCGAGGTCGTGGTGCTCGAGGCGTCGTCGGCCATCGGGGGCAAGCTGGCGCGGGCCGAGGTCGGGGGAGTGACCGTCGACGTCGGCGCCGAGGCGATGCTGAACCGACGTCCGGAGGCGGTGGCCCTGGCCCGGAGCTCCGGGCTGGGCGACCGGATCGTGCACCCGGCGACCACGCGCGCCAACCTGTGGTCCCGCGGGCGGCTGCGGCCGATGCCGCGCACGCTGATGGGCGTGCCCACCGACGCCCGGGCGTTGGCCGAGAGCGGGGTCATCTCGACTTCCGGGCTGGCCCGGGTGGCGCTCGAGCGCGGCCTGCCGGCCACCCGGCTCGAGGGCCAGGACGTCAGCGTGGGGTGGCTGGTCGAGGAGCGCTTCGGCCGCGAGGTCGTCGACCGGCTGGTCGAGCCGCTGCTCGGGGGCGTGTACGCCGGCCACGCCCGCGAGATCTCGGCCCGCGCCGCCGTCCCTCAGGTGGTGGCGCTGCTCGACCAGGACCGCTCGATGATGCGGGCAGCGGCAGCCGCCACGAAGCAGACCTCCGACGTCCCCGTCTTCGCCGGCCTGGTCGGCGGGCTGGGCCTGCTGCCCGCAGCGGTCGCCGAGTCCGCGGGGCTCGACGTCCGCACCGGGACGACCGTGCGCGACCTGGCCCGCGCGACCGACGGCGGCTGGAACCTGGTGGTCGGCTCGACCCGCGACGCCGAGGTGCTGCACGCCGACGCGGTGATCCTGGCCACCCCGGCCCGGGCGACCGGACGACTGCTCTCCGACGTGGTGCCGGACGCGGCACTGGAGCTGGCGCGGATCGAGTACGCCTCGATGGCGATCGTCACGATGGCGTTCCGGGCCCGCGACTTCCCCGAGACGCAAGGCTCGGGCTTCCTGGTCCCGCCCGTCGACAAGCAGTCGGTGAAGGCGGCGACGTACTCCTTCGCCAAGTGGGACTGGGTCCGCGAGGCCGGCGCGGAGAGCGACCTGCTGGTGATGCGGTGCTCGATCGGCCGGCACCGGGAGGAGGAGGTGCTGCAGCGGCCCGACGAGGAGGTCGTGCAGCTCGCGCTGGAGGACCTCGCCGACGCGATCGGGCTGTCCGTGCGGCCGGTGGACTGGCACGTGCAGCGGTGGGGTGGCGCACTGCCGCAGTACGCCGTCGGGCACGTCGAGCGGGTCCGCAACATCCGCGCGTCGGTGGCGGCCGTGGGCGGTCTGGCGGTGTGCGGGGCGGCGTACGACGGACTGGGCATCCCGGCCTGCGTGGCATCCGCCGAGGCCGCGGCGACCCGGGTCCTCGCAGCCTTGCCCCGCTTGGGAGAATGAGGTCATGACCGAGACGAAGCGCCCGAACCAGGGGAAGGTCGCGAAGGACCTCAACGACACCATCCGCTACACGATGTGGTCGGTCTTCAAGCTGCGGGACGTGATCGGCGAGAGCGACCGGTCCGCGGAGGCGGCCGAGGTCGAGAAGCTGTTCGCCGAGCTTGGCGCCGCCGACGTCACGGTCCGCGGGCTCTACGACGTGGCCGGGCTGCGCGCGGACGCCGACCTGATGGTCTGGTGGCACGCGCCGACGGCCGACGCGCTGCAGGACGCCTACCACCGGTTCCGCCGCACCGCTTTCGGCGCCCGCCTCGAGCCGGTCTGGTCGCAGATGGCGCTGCACCGGCCGGCCGAGTTCAACAAGAGCCACATCCCGGCGTTCCTGGCCGACGAGCAGGCCCGCGCCTACGTGTGCGTCTACCCGTTCGTCCGGTCCTACGAGTGGTACCTCCTCGAGGACTCCGAGCGCCGCCGGCTGCTCGCCGAGCACGGCATGATGGCGCGCGACTACCCGGACGTGCGCGCGAACACGGTCTCGTCCTTCGCCCTCGGCGACTACGAGTGGCTGCTCGCCTTCGAGGCCGACGACCTGGACCGGATCGTGGACCTGATGCGGCACCTGCGCGGCTCGGAGACCCGGCGCCACGTGCGCGAGGAGGTGCCGTTCTACACCGGCCGCCGCCGCACCCCCACCGAGCTCATCACCGACCTGCCCTGAGGACCACATGCCGCTCCTGATGTGCGACCTCGACGACACCCTGGTGATCCGGCCGCCGCTGTTCCGTGAGTGGGCGCAGGAGTTCCTGGCCGAGGTGGGCCAGTCGGAAGAGCTGCTGGACTGGATGGTCGAGCAGGACCGGGGCGGCCACCGTCCGCGGCTGGAGTTCCTCTCCGCGCTGACCAGGCTCACCGGGCACCACATCCCGGTCGAGGAGCTGGTCGAGGACCACGAGCGGCGTCTCGCCGGCAGCTACCGGCTCACCGCCGACACCCGGGACGCGCTCGCCGAGGCCCGGGCCCGCGGCTGGTCGATCGCGGTGGTCACCAACGGCCCGACGGTCGTGCAGACCCGCAAGATCGAGGCCACCGGGCTCGACGAGATCGTCGATGCGATCTGCATCTCCCAGGAGCTGGGTGTGGCCAAGCCGGACCCGCTGATCTTCCGTACGGCGGCCGAGCGGGCCGGCGTCACGCTCGAGGGGGCGTGGATGCTCGGCGACAACCTGGACGCGGACATCGCCGGCGCCCAGGGCGTGGGGGCGCGCAGCGTGTGGGTCAAGCGGGACTGGGACTGGCTGACCTACACGTCCGGGACGGAGCCGGACCTGGTGGCCGACTCGTTCGCGGACGCCGTAGGCCTGGTGCTCGAAGCGACCGGCTGACCGCCCGCGGGGCTACTCGGCCGGCTCGAGCGTGACGCTGATCGAGTTGATGCAGTACCGCTGGCCGGTCGGTGTGCCGTAGCCGTCGTCGAACACGTGCCCCATGTGCGAGCCGCAGTTGGCGCAACGGACCTCGACACGCTTCATGCCGTGCGAGGTGTCCTCGATGTACTCCACCCGGTCCTCGGCCAGCGGCGCGTAGAACGACGGCCAGCCGCAGTGCGAGTCGAACTTGGTCTCGGACTTGAACAGCTCGGCGTTGCACGCCCGGCAGCGGTAGACGCCGACCGTCTTGGTGTCGGTGTACTCACCGGTGAACGCGCGCTCCGTGCCGGCCTGCCGCAGCACGGCGTACTCGTCGCGGGACAGCTGCTCGCGCCACTCGGCGTCGCTCTTCTCGACCTGGTAACCCATGGGGTCAGCCTACTTTCCGGGGCCAATCCGCCCGGCTGTCCGGCCCTTACGGTCCGCTGACGCCGCTAGGGTTCGAGCATGGCGAGCCCAGCGACCGAGGTCGATGCCGGCGGACGCGCGCTGCGCGTCTCCAACCCCGACCGGGTGATCTACGAGGCGACCGAGCACACCGCCGAGGTGACCAAGCTGATGGTCGTGGAGTACTACCTCGCGGTCGAGGACGGGATCATGCGGGCGCTGCGGGAGCGGCCGACGGCGCTGGAGCGCTGGCCGAAGGGGGTGCGTGAGGGCATCACCCTGGCGACCCGGACCGGCGAGCACGGAGACGCGTTCTACCAGAAGCGGGTGCCCAAGGGCGCCCCCGCGTACGTCGAGACCGCGTCGATCACGTTCCCGTCGGGACGGAAGGCCGACGAGGTCTGCCCGACCGAGGTGGCGGTGCCCGCCTGGGCCGCGCAGATGGGCACGCTGACCTTCCACCCCTGGCCGGTACGACGCGGCGCGCCCGACCACCCCGACGAGCTGCGGATCGACCTCGACCCGCACGGCGGGACCGACTTCCACGACGCGGTCCGGGTCGCCGGCGTCGCACGCGAGCTGCTCGCCGACCTCGGCATGGTCGGCTTCCCGAAGACGTCGGGCAACCGGGGCGTGCACGTCTACGTGCGGATCGAGCCGCGGTGGGAGTTCGCCGACGTGCGGCACGCCGCCATCGCGTTCGGACGCGAGCTCGAGCGTCGTACCTCCGGGGTGACCACGAAGTGGTGGAAGGAGGAGCGCGGCGAGGCGGTGTTCGTGGACTACAACCAGAACGCCCGGGACCGGACGATCGCCTCGGCCTACAGCCTCCGCCCGAAGCCGGGCGCCCCGGTGTCCACGCCGGTCGAGTGGGACGAGCTGCCCGAGGTCCCCGACCCGTCGGTGTTCAACCTGCACACCGTGCCGCAGCGGTTCGCTGAGCTCGGCGACGTGCACGCGGCCATCGACGACGTGCACTGCGACCTCACACCCCTGCTGGACCTGTACGACGAGCAGGGCGAGGGCGAGATGCCCTACCCGCCGGATTACCCGAAGATGCCCGGCGAGCCGCCGCGGGTGCAGCCGAGCAAGAAGGTCCAGGCGAACTGGGAGGACGAGTGAGCGCCTTCCCGGAGCCGACGGGGGAGACCGCGGACAGCGCGGTGCTGTTCGCGCGCTACCTGGACTTCTACCGGGAGACCGTGCTGCGCAAGGTCGCGTCGCTGCCGGAGGCAGAGCTGCGGGTGTCGCGGCTGCCGTCCGGCTGGACGCCGGTCGAGCTGGTCAGCCACCTGGCCCACATGGAGCGGCGCTGGTTCGTCTGGGGCTTCCTCGGTGAGGACGTCGGCGACCCCTGGGGCGACGCGCGTGAGGATCGGTGGCACGTGCCGGACGACGTCCCGCTCGACCGGCTCGTCGCGATGCTGCGGGCGGTGGGGGAGCGCACCACGACGGTGCTGGCCGACCACGCCCTCGACGAGCCGGGTCGTCCAGGGGGCCGGTTCGAGGCCGAGCCGCCCACCTTGGCGTGGATCTGTTTCCACGTGCTGCAGGAGTACGCCCGGCACGCCGGGCACCTCGACGTCGCCGTCGAGCTGGCCGGCGGGGACCTCGGCGAGTAGCCGTCCTGGTCCGCCCGGCTGGCGGTCGCGCTGCTCGCTGCGCTTCAAGCGGTGCGCGGACACGGTCTGGGGCGTGGACTCGAAGGTCCCCGAGCTCGCGACCGGCTACGACGAGGCCGCCGTCCGGGACCTCTAGGCTGACGGCTCAGAAGCCGGTGACGCCCTCGCCGCCGTAGTGCTCGGCCTGCTCGTCGAAGTTCTCGTGCTCGAGCAGGTGCAGGATCGGCACGCCGATCTTGCGGCGGGCCCGCGAGGTCCAGTCGACGTGGAAGAACTCGGCGACGACGTGCTTGCGGGTGAGGATGATCGCCTCGGCCGCGTCCACCTCGGCGACCTTGGCCGCGAGCGCCTCGATGGGCTCGGCGCTGACCACCTCGCCGGAGACGTCGGCCCCGGAGCCCTTCAGCTTCTCGACGCACCCGTCGCACTCGGTGCGGGCCTGGAACAGCAGCTCGCGCTGCACCTCCTGGATGTCCTCGCTGTCCATCACGAGGGCAGGCGAGGCGAGAACCTCGCTGGCCGCGATGGAACCCATCGCGGACTCGACGCGCGCGGCGGCGTCCTCCACCGGCAGCAGGACGTGGTAGCGGACCGGCTGCTCCACGTTCTGATGCAGGCTGCGGACCTGCGCGGCATCCTCGGCAGACAGTGGCTGCTCGACCAGCAGGACCACGTCGTACGTCGTCGACTCGCTCATGCTCACAGCGTAGTCCCGCCCGCCCCGCTCAGCCCCCGAGGACCTCGTTGAGGTCGTAGCTGACCGGCTCCTCGAGCTGGTCGTAGCCGCACGACTCCGGGTCCCGGTCGGGCCGCCAGCGCTTGAACTGCGCGGTGTGCCGGAACCGGCTGCCCTCCATGTGGTCGTAGCCGACCTCGACCACCCGCTCGGGTCGCAGTGGCGTGAACGAGAGGTCCTTGCCGGCACTCCACCGGCTCTGGGTTCCCGGCACCCGGTCCGGGTTGGCGATCGCCCACTCGCTCCACTCGCCCCACGGATGCTCGCCCAGGTCCTGCACGACGAGCGGCTGCAGCTCCTCGACGAGCTCGGCCCTGCGCTGGGCGGTGAACGACGCCGACACCCCGATGTGCTGCAGCCGGCCACCCTCGTCGTACAGCCCGAGCAGCAGCGATCCGAGCAACGGCGCCTCCGGCGTCGAGGTCTTGTGCAGCCGGTAGCCCGCGACCACCACGTCCGCGGTCCGCTCGTGCTTGATCTTCAGCATCGTGCGGGTGTTGGGCTGGTACCTCGCGCCCAGCGGCTTCGCGACCACGCCGTCGAGCCCGGCCCCCTCGAACCGGCTGAACCACTCCTCGGCCTCGGCCGGGTCGGTCGTGGTCCGGGTCAGGTGGACCGGGGGTACGGCGTCCGCCAGCGCCTCCTCGAGGCGGGCCCGGCGCACCTCGAACGGCTGGGACATCAGCGACTCGTCGCCGACCGCGAGCAGGTCGAAGGCGACCAGCCCCGCCGGCGTCTTCTCCGCCAGCATCCGCACCCGCGAGTCCGCGGGGTGGATCCGCTCCTGGAGCCGCTCGAACTCGAGCCGGTCTCCGACGGCGACGAAGATCTCCCCGTCCACCACGCAGCGCTCGGGCAGCGACTCCTTCACGGCGGCGACGACCTCGGGGAAGTAGCGGGTCAGCGGCTTGGTGTTCCGGCTCGCGAGCTCGACCTCGTCACCGTCGCGGAACACGATGCAGCGGAAACCGTCCCACTTGGGCTCGAAGACCAGGCCGCCGTGCCTGGCCGGGTCGGGGATGCCCTTCACGGACTTGGCGAGCATCGGCTGGACCGGAGGCATCACAGGGAGATCCACCCCTGCATCGTAGGGTGAACGCTGTGCCGATCCGTCTGACCGAGCGTGACCCGCGTGTACCCGCCGACCGGCTCGTCGCGGAGCTGGTGCCGCCGCCCCGGTTCGCCGATGTCAGCTTCGACTCCTACCAGCCCGACCCGGACCAGCCCTCCCAGCAGGGGGCCGTCGAGGTGCTCCGCACGTTCGCCGGCACGGTCGGGGAGAAGCCGAGGAAGCGGCTGCTCGGCAAGGCCCGGCCGGCCGAGGGCTCCGGCGGCGTCTACCTCGACGGCGGCTACGGGGTCGGCAAGACGCACCTGCTGGCGTCGCTGTGGCACACCGCTCCGGGGCCCAAGCTGTTCGCGACCTTCGTCGAGCTGACGCACCTGGTCGGCGCCCTCGGCTTCCACGACGCCGTCGCCGCACTGTCGTCGTACTCCCTGGTCTGCGTCGACGAGTTCGAGCTCGACGACCCCGGGGACACGGTGCTGGTCTCCACGTTGCTGACCCGGCTGCGGGAGGCCGGCGTGCGGCTGGCCGCGACGTCGAACACGCTGCCCGGCAAGCTCGGGGAGGGCCGGTTCGCGACCGAGGACTTCCTGCGCGAGATCCAGGGCCTGTCCGCGCACTTCGAGTCGGTGCGCATCGACGGTGAGGACTACCGGCACCGCGGCCTGCCCGAAGCGCCGGCCGCCCCCGACCTGGACACCGTGCAGCAGGTCGCGGAGCAGGACGGCGCGAGCTTCGACCACTTCGTGGACCTGTCCCGGCACCTCGCACAGGTGCACCCCTCGAAGTACGGCGCCCTGCTGGACGGCGTACGGGTCGTGTGCCTGGAGGACGTGCGGACCGTCGACGACCAGGCCGTCGCGCTGCGGCTCGTGGTGCTCGCGGACCGGATGTACGACCGCGACCTGCCGGTGGTGGCGAGCGGCACGACCTTCGACGAGCTGTTCGCCCCGGGGCTGCTCGAGGGCGGGTACCGCAAGAAGTACTACCGGGCGATCAGCCGGCTGGTCGCCCTCGCCCGCGAAGGGGCCGGTGCCACCGGCTGACCTGGTGCGGGAACGCGAATCGCGTGTCGGCAGAGCCGAAGGTCCTGGCCGGAAGTCCGGACAGGCATAGTGCTCCCATGCCGAAGTCGATCATCAAGGCCCTGACCGTGCCGCGTGGACCCGTTGACCTCGCGTCGTACGACAGCCGGGCCAAGCTGGGCTTCTCCGGCGACAAGAAGAAGGGCAGGGGCGCGCTCTACGCGATGGGCGACCACCTCTCCGACCTGCAGGAGCGGCTGTTCGCCGAGGGCAGGAGCGGTGGCCGGCGCAGCATCCTGCTGGTGCTGCAGGGCATGGACACCTCCGGCAAGGGCGGCATCGTCCGGCACGCGGTGGCCCTCGTCGACCCGCAGGGCGTGCACATCAAGTCGTTCAAGGCGCCCACCCCGGCGGAGCGGCGGCACGACTTCCTCTGGCGGATCGAGCGGGAGCTGCCCGGGCCGGGGATGATCGGTGTCTTCGACCGGTCGCACTACGAGGACGTGCTGATCGCCCGGGTGCACGAGCTGGCGGAGCCCGCCGAGCTCGAGCGCCGCTACGACGCGATCAACGAGTTCGAGAAGCGGCTCGTCGACCAGGGCACCGTGGTGGTCAAGTGCATGCTGCACATCACCGTCGAGGAGCAGAAGGAGCGGCTGCTCGCCCGGCTCGACGACCCCCAGAAGCTGTGGAAGTTCAACGCCGGTGACATCGACGAGCGCCGCCGGTGGCCGGACTACCAGGCGGCGTACGCCGTCGCCCTCGAGCGCACCAACACCGAGCACGCGCCGTGGCTGATCGTGCCCGCCGGCCGGAAGTGGTACCGCGACCTCGCCGTCGCGATGGTGCTCCAGGAGACCCTCGAGAAGATGGACCCGTCCTGGCCAGGACCGGACTTCGACGTCGCGGAGCAGCGCCGCCGGCTCACCGACGAGGTCCTGGCCCCATGACCGTCCGCACGGTCACGGCCACCCGCTACGTCGCACCGCTGCGCGAGGGCGGCTCGTTGCCCGGCATCATCGAGGCCGACGACCTCGGCACCTACGTGTGCAAGTTCCGCGGTGCCGGCCAGGGGCTGAAGGTGCTGGTCGCGGAGGTCGTGGTCGGTGAGCTGGCGCGGGCGCTGGGCATCCGCACCCCGGAGCTGGTCAGCGTCGACCTGGTCGCGGACATCGGCCGCTACGAGGCCGACGAGGAGGTCCAGGACCTGCTCACCGCCTCGGTGGGCCTGAACCTCGGGGTGGACTTCCTGCCCGGCTCGTTCGGGTACGACGCCGGGTGCACGCCCGACCCCGCGGTGGCGGCCTCGATCCTGTGGCTGGACGCGCTGACCGCGAACGTCGACCGCAGCTGGCGCAACCCGAACCTCCTGGTGTGGCACGGCGACCTGTGGGCCATCGACCACGGGGCCTGCTTGTACTTCCACCACGGCTGGTCCGGCGGCGTCGGCTCGGCGGAGCGCTTCGCCCGCCAGCCCTACGACGCGTCCGACCACGTGCTCGGCGGCTACCGCTCGGGCGTCCCGGAGGCGGACGACCGGCTCGCCCCACTGGTCACCCGCGACCTGCTCGGGGACGTGCTCGCGCTGGTGCCCGACGAGTGGCTCGAGCCGGTCCCGGGCGCCGGGTCTCCGGACGAGCTGCGCGCGGCCTACGTCGCCTTTCTGCACGGGCGGGTCGGCGGGGCGCGTGCCTGGCTCCCGGTCGCGGGGGCCGCATGAGCACCCGGATGCCGTTCCAGTACGTCGTGCTCCGGTGCGTGCCGCGCGTGGACCGCGAGGAGTTCGTGAACGTCGGGGTGGTGCTCTACTGCCAGGCCGCCGACTTCCTGGAGGCCCGCTGCCACGTGGACCGGGACCGGCTCACCGCGCTCAGCGCGGACGTCGACGTCGACGCGGTCTGCTCGGCGCTGACGGCGATCGAGGCGGTGTGCCTCGGCGACCCCGCGGCCGGCGAGGCAGGACGTGCGCCGATGGGCACCCGGTTCGGCTTCGTCAAGGCGCCGAGGAGCACCGTCGTACAGCCGGGGCCGGTGCACGGCGGCACCACCGACGACCCCGCCGGGCAGCTCGACCACCTCCTGGACCGGCTGGTCCGCTGACCCGGGGACCGCTGGCTACCGTGGAGGCATGAGCCTCCCGACCCGCACCGGGCCGACGTCGCGGCCTCCCCGCGCGCTGGTCGCCGCCGGGGTGATCGCCGGGTTCGTGTCGCTGCTGTACGTCATCGAGCTGGTGGACACGCTGATGGGTCACCGGCTGGACAGCGGTGGCGTGCGGCCGCGCGAGGCGGACGGCCTGGACGGCATCTTCTTCGCGCCGCTGCTGCACGACGGCTGGGCCCACCTGGTCGCGAACACCGTGCCGCTGCTGGTGTTCGGCTTCCTGATCCTGCTGGCCGGGGTGGCCCGATGGCTCGCGGTGACGGCGGTGGTGTGGGTCGTCGGCGGGACCGGCACCTGGCTGACCGGTCAGCCGCACTCGCTGCACCTCGGCGCGTCCGTGCTGGCCTTCGGCTGGCTGGTCTACCTGCTGCTGCGCGGGATCTTCGCGCGGGACGCGTCGCAGGTCGCCCTCGGCGTGATCCTGCTGCTCGTGTACGGCGGCGTGCTGTGGGGCGTGCTGCCGGGACAGCCGGGGATCTCCTGGCAGGGACACCTGTTCGGCGCCCTCGGCGGGGCCGTCGCCGCCTGGTGGCTCGGTGCGCGGGACCGGGAGCGCCGTCGCCCGCAGCTCGGCGCCGGGTAGCGGTTCTGCGGGCGTGCAAGGATGCCCCGATGTCACGCAACCGCATCCTGGCCGTCATCCAGGCCGGCGGCGCCGGGGGACGGATGGACGTCCTGACCCGTGAACGCGCCAAGCCGGCCCTTCCCTTCGCAGGCGTCTACCAGCTCGTCGACTTCCCGTTGTCGAACCTGGCGCACAGCGGCATCACCGACGTCTGGCTCTCGCTGCAGTACCAGGGCGTCAGCATCGAGGAGCCGGTGGCGAACGGGCGCCCGTGGGACCTCGACCGCAACCAGGGCGGTCTCCGGCTGCTGATGCCGGAGCAGGGCACCGGCTCCGAGGAGGAGGACGGGTTCGCCCGGGGCAACGCCGACGAGCTGTTCCGGATCCGCGACCAGATCAGGAACGCGGACCCCGAGGTGGTGGTGGTGCTCAGTGCCGACCACGTCTACCGCTTCGACTACACCGAGGCCATCGAGACGCACCGCCGGCACGGGGCGGAGTGCACCGTCGTGACGACCGAGGTGTCGATCGAGGAGGCCGGCGACCACGCCACGGTCGAGGCCGACGACGACGGGGTGGTCACCGGCTTCGCCTACAAGCCCGAGGCTCCCGCCACCTCGACGGTCGCCACCGAGATCTTCGTCTACGACCCGCAGGTGCTGGTCGAGGTCCTCGAGCAGCTGCAGCGCGAGAGGTCCGCGCAGTCGGACGAGGGCGACAGTGGCCTCGGTGACTTCGGGGAGGTGCTGGTCCCGCGGCTGGTCGAGCGCGGACGCACCGTCGTGCACGCGCTGCCGGGCTACTGGCGCGACCTGGGCCAGCCGCACCTCTACCTGGCCGCGCACCAGGACATCCTGCTCGACGACCAGGGGCTCTTCGACGACCGCCGCTGGCCGATCCTCACCCGTCAGCCGCAACGCGTCCCGGCCCGGGTCCTCGACGGTGCCGACGTACGGGACAGCGTGGTCTCGCCGGGTGCGTGGGTGGCCGGCACGGTGGTCCGCAGCGTCCTCGGTCCCGGCGTCCGGGTCGAGAAGGGCGCCGTCGTGCGCAACAGCGTGGTCTTCGCCGACACCGTCGTGGAACAGGGGGCCCAGGTCGACTGGGCCATCGTGGACGAGGGCTGCGTGGTGTCCGCGGACGCCGTGGTGGGCCGCGAGCACGCCGACGCCACCGGTGACCCCGAGCAGGTCACCATCGTCGGCCGGGACAGCCGGGTCGACGAGCGGCTGGTGCACGGGGCCCGGCTGGAGCCGGGCACGACGTGATCCTCAGCCGTCGCCGGCGGCCTCGCGCACCCCGAGGCGCTGCGCGACGACCCGGCTCATCGCGAGCGCGCGTTCGGGGTCGCCGCCCCAGTCGCGGTCGGACCGGCCGATCGTCACGTGCATGACGTAGGGCTGCCAGCGCACGACCAGCTGGGTCCGGCCGTGCCCGTCGACGGTCTCCTGGCAGGCGGGCGTGAACTTCTCCGGCGTCCCGGCGTACACCCAGCCGGCGCTGCACGACTTCGTCGGGAGCTGCAGCGGCTTCGGGTGGTACTCCGCGGTGATCGTCACGTAGCGCTCGGGGTGCCCGGGGTCGACGTTGCGGCACCGCGCCGGCACGTGCTCGGTGCGCAGCGCCTTCAGCGACCCACCTGCGGTGGCGTCGACGTCCGCGCCGATGAGGCCGACGACCTTGCCGGCCGGCACCATGCCGCAGCCGACCGGCGTACCGGGGGAGCCGCTGCTGCAGCCGGCCGTGACCAGGGCCAGCAGCAGGAGGACGGTGGCCGTGCGCACGAGTCGGATTCTAGGACCGCTCGGCCGGGTCGGGCGGTGGTGAGAGACTCGCCCGCATGCCTGCACCTCGCGCATCCGTGGCCGTCATCGGCGGCAGTGGCTTCTACGAGTTCCTGCGCCGGCCCGAGCTGGTCGAGGTCGAGACGCCGTACGGCGCCCCGTCGTCCGCCGTCGCGGTCGGGGACGTCGGGGGTACGTCGGTGGCCTTCCTGCCCCGGCACGGCAAGGGCCACGCGTTCCCGCCGCACCTGATCAACTACCGCGCGAACCTGTGGGCGCTCCGGTCCCTCGGGGTGCGGCAGGTGCTCGCGCCGTGCGCGGCGGGTGGCCTGCGCCACGACGTGGCTCCGGGCGACCTGGTGGTGCCCGACCAGCTCGTGGACCGGACGTGGGGACGGGTGCAGAGCTACGTCGAGTCGGGCGCGACGCACGTGCCGTTCGCGGACCCCTACTGCCCGACCCTGTCGCGGTCGGTGGCCGCCCGGGAAGGGGTCGCGCACGGCGGCACGATGGTCGTCGTCGAGGGGCCGCGGTTCTCCACCCGCGCCGAGTCGCAGCACTACGCCGCGCAGGGCTGGTCGCTGATCAACATGACCGGCCACCCCGAAGCCGTGCTCTCCCGTGAGCTGCAGATGTGCTACGCCGCCATCGCGCTCGTCACGGACATGGACGCCGGCGTCGAGTCCGGCCAGGGCGTGGGGCAGGAGGAGGTGTTCGCGATGTTCGCGAAGAACATCGACCGCCTCAAGAAGATCCTGACCGCCGTGGTCGCGGACCTGCCCGAGCCCGGCACCGGCGACTGCGCGTGCACGTCGTGGGCCGACGGCCTCGAGCTGCCCTACGAGCTGCCGTGAGGGTCCTGCTGACCGGGTCGGCAGGGTTCGTCGGCGGTGCGGTCGCCGACCAGCTCGAGGCGCAGGGCGACGAGGTGGTCCGGGTCGACCTGCTGATCCCCGAGGCGCACCCGCCCGGGGCGGTCGCGCGGGACACCCACCGGGTCGACGTACGCGACGCGGCTGCGATCCGGCCGCTGCTGGCGGGCGTCGACGTGGTCTGCCACCAGTCCGCGATGGTCGGCGCCGGTGTCACGGTCGCGGACCTGCCGTCGTACGCCTCGCACAACGACCTGGGGACCGCGGTGCTGCTCGCGGCGATGCACGACGCCGGGGTCGGTCGGCTGGTCGTGGCGTCGTCGATGGTGGTCTACGGCGAGGGCCGCTACGTCTGCGACGGGCACGGGGACCAGACGCCGCGGCCGCGCAGCGTGCGGGCGCTGGAGGCCGGCGACTTCGAGAACCACTGCGGCGTGTGCGACCGGCCGCTGACGTGGGGCCTGGTCGGCGAGGACGCCCGGCTCGACCCGCGCAGCAGCTACGCCGCCAGCAAGGTCGCCACCGAGCACTACGCGGCGGCCTGGGCACGTCAGGCGCCGGGCGCGGGCGTCGCGCTGAGATACCACAACGTCTACGGCCCGCGGATGCCGCGCGACACCCCCTACTCCGGGGTTGCCGCGCTGTTCCGCTCGGCGATCGAGCAGGGCCTGGCCCCGAACGTGTTCGAGGACGGCGGGCAGATGAGGGACTTCGTGCATGTGCACGACGTGGCGCGGGCCAACCTGCTCGCGATCCGGCAGGTGCTCGACGCGCCCGAGGAGAGCTTCTCGACGTACAACGTCTGCTCCGGTGAGCCGATCTCGATCCTGCGGGTCGCCGAGCTCGTTGCCCGGGGGACCGGCCGGGACCTCACCCCCGAGGTGAGCGGCCGCTACCGGCTCGGGGACGTGCGGCACGTCGTGGCCTCGCCGGAGAAAGCGCGTCGCGAGCTGGGGTTCGTCGCGCAGATCCGCCCGGAGCAGGGCCTGCAGGAGTTCGCCACCGCGCCGCTGCGCTGAGCGGCTCAGACGACGCTGAAGCCGGGCGGCAGCGGGCTCCGACCGGTCGTCGCGAGCAGCAGGTCCTCGCCCCGGCCGGTGCGCACCGCGAGGGTCGCGGCGAGCCCGGCCGCCTCCTCCAGGACCTCGTCCGGGTACGCCGCCGGAAGACCTGTCGCGCGGGCGATGTCGAGGCCGTGCACGACCAGCTCGAAGGTCCGCGTGGGCAGGTAGTCGCCGAGCCGCATCGGACCCGCGATCGTCTCGAGCACGTGGTCGAGACCGAAGCCGGCGACCTTCGCGAGCACGGCGTCTGCCAGCGCACGCACCTGCCCGGCGGGGTCCTCACCCAGCGCCGCACCGGCCGCCCGCCCGCGCTCGAGGACGGCCGCCGGGTCCGTCGCAGCTGAAGTCGCCAGCACGTAGTAGTCGGCGGCGGAGCCGACCGTCGCCGTCTCCGCGGGTCGGTCGAGGTAGGTCTGCACGGTGACCAGCGCACGGGCGGTGTGCCCGACCAGTGCACGGAGGTCCCAGTCGCCGAGCCCGGGACCGTCGTACCCGTCCAGGGGCACCCGCTCGAGCAGGTCGACGAACGCCGACGCGGCGGCCGCGTAGCTCTCCTTGACGTCCATCCGTCGATGCTAGGACGGAATCCTCCCGGCCACGCTGTCCGACCGGCTCATTGCCGACGCGCTGGGCTGAGCGGGCTCACCAGCCGGTGAACAGCAGGTGCTGCACGACGAGGGCGAAGACCACCTGCAGCACCAGCCCCCGGCGGCGCCACCGCTCCGGGAGCAGCGCGCAGGACAGCAGCAGCCACGGCACGAACGGCAGCCAGATCCGCTCCACCTCGGCCTTGCTCATCAACGACACGTCGGCCAGCAGCACCATCGCGACACCCGCGCCGGACAGCCACAGCACCACCCGGGACCCGACGTCCCTGAGGTGCTCGCGGACCCTGGCGAGCAGGTGTGCGAGACCCGCCCCGACCAGCGGACCGGCGCTGAACACCAGCGCCGCCAGGTCGCCCCACAGCCAGTAGGACTCCGGGCGGCGGCCGCCGACGGCGTCCCAGTAGCGGTCGTGGATCGCGGGCAGTGCCTCGAGGTAGCTGAACCCGAACAGCGCGAACACGACGACGACCGCGAGGGCGGCCACCGCGGCGGGCACCAACGGGAACCACGACCGGGCCGCGACCAGCACCGCGAGTGCGAGCACCCCCAGCAGGGGCAGGCCGTAGGACAGCATCACCGCGTAGCCGAGCAGCAGCCCGGCGAGCCCCGACCAAGGCACGCTGCGTCGGGTGGCCGCGACCGCCAGGCAGGCCATCCCCCAGGCGGCGGTGGCCGCGAACATCGCGTCGGCGGAGACCGACTGCCAGATGGCGGCGGGCCCGAACACCAGGAACGGCGCCGCCCGGCGGGCGAGCCGCTCGGCACCGAGCGCGCGCACCGTGATCATCACCGCCACCGCCGTCGTCGCGGCGAACACCGTGACGACCAGGCCGGCCGCCAACCCGCCGCCGAGCCCGACCCGCACCAGCAGCACGAAGAACGTCAACGCCCCGGGCGGGTGGCCGGCGACGTGCACCGGCCAGTAGTCGGGGTTCGTCTGCCGGATCCGGCTGACGTACTCCTGCAGGGTCGCGTGCAGGTCCGTCGTACGCCGGGCGGTGCGGAGGTACTCGTACGGCGTCCCCAGGATCTGGCTCACGCCGTGCGACCCGTCCACGAACGCGAGGGCCAGCAGCCAGGCCAGCCCCGCGGCGAACACGAGCAGCAGCAGCCGTCGCCACCGCAGCCGCTCGGCGAGGTCGACGCCGCGCACCGAGACCAGCACGGCCAGTGCGACCGCGGCCAGGCTGCTCCATCCGGCCCGGGGGTCCCACTCGGCGTGCAGTGGCGGGAACGAGCTCACGTGGACGTTCCAGCCGGTGACGGCGGGCACTGCCATCGCCAGCATCAGCAGGGCGATCGCGACCACCAGACCCCAGGCCGCGGCGCTCGTCCGGGTGCCACGGACGGTCGGCGTGGTCGTCATGCGGCGAGCCTAGAACGGCGACGGCCACCGGTCGGGGGTGCCGCGAAGGGACAAGGTTTTCGTAACAGTTGGCCCGGACCGGAGACAGAGCGTCGTGCCTACCGTTGGCGACATGCCCGCAGCCTGCGACCTCGTGCTCCCGTGCCGGGACGAGGGACCCGCGTTGCGTCACCTCCTTCCCGCCGTTCCGGACGGCTTCGCGGTGATCGTCGTCGACAACGGCTCGACCGACGACACCGCCCGGGTCGCCGCCGAGCTCGGCGCCCGCGTCGTCCGCGAGGACCGGCCCGGGTACGGCGCCGCGGTGCACGCCGGGGTCCAGGCGGCGACGGCCGAGCATGTCGCGGTGATGGACGGGGACGGGTCGTTCGACGCCTCGGACCTGCTCGCCCTGCTCGCCGAGGTGCGCGCCGGCCGGGCCGACCTGGCCACCGGCCGGCGCCGGCCCGTGCGGCGCGGTGTGTGGCCGTGGCACGCCCGGGCCGGCAACACCGTGGTGCTCTGGTGGCTGCGCCGCCGGACCGGCCTGCCGGTCCGCGACATCGCGCCGATGCGGGTGTGCCGCCGCGCCGACCTGCTCGCGCTCGGCGTCGAGGACCGCCGCTTCGGCTATCCCGTAGAGCTGCTCCAGCGGGCGCAGCGCGCCGGCTGGCGGATCAGCGAGCACGACGTGGCCTACCACCCGCGTGCCGAGGGCACCCGCTCCAAGGTGTCCGGCTCGGTGGGCGGCACGCTGCGGGCGGCGCAGGACTTCGCGCGGGTGCTCCCGTGACCAGCACCGTGCTCGTGATGGCGAAGGCGCCCGTGCCCGGCAGGGTGAAGACCCGGCTCGCTGCCCGGGTCGGCCACCGCGTCGCCGCCGACCTCGCCGCCGCCTGCCTGCTGGACACCCTCGACGTGTGCCGGCAGGTCTTCGACGACTGCCACGTCGCGCTCGCCGGTGACCTCGGCGCGGCCGTGCAGCGCCGGGCCCTCGCCGAGCGGCTGGAGGCCTGGACGGTGCACCGGCAGCGCGGTGACGGCTTCGCGCAACGGCTCGTCAACGCGCACGCCGACGTGGCCCGGGCCGCGGGTGCGCCCGTCGTACAGATCGGGATGGACACCCCGCACGTCGCCGCCGCCCACCTGGCCGCGGTCGCGGGGCTGGTCGGCCGGGGCAACGACGCGGTCCTCGGCCGGGCCGAGGACGGCGGCTGGTGGGTGCTCGCCGTCACCGACGCGCGGTTCGCGCGGACGCTCGCGGGGGTGCGGATGTCCACCGCGCGCACGTACGACGACACGCTCGCCGCCCTCCACGGCGCGGGCGCCAGCGTCACCGGCACCACCACGCTGCGCGACGTCGACACCGTCGAGGACGCCGACCGCTCCGCCACCGCGGCACCCACCACCCGCTTCGCCCAGCAGTGGCGACGGGTCCGGGACGGGGGCCCGCGATGACGCTCGAGGCCTGCCGCGCCGACCGGTTCGCGGTACCCACCTTCACCGCGGCGCTGCGGGGGGAGCCGTGCACGGTGCACGGTCTGAGGGAGCTGCCGCACCACCTGCCGCTCACCCGGTGGGCCCAGCCCGCCGACGCGAGCGACGCGGAGATGCTCTCGCACTGCCGCGGCCCGGTCCTCGACATCGGCTGCGGCCCGGGCCGGATGGGGGAGTACCTCGCCGGCCGCGGGGTCGGCGTGCTCGGCATCGACATCGTGCCGGAGGCGGTCGTGCAGACCCGGGCCCGCGGGGTGAGCGCCCTGCACCGCAGCGTGTTCGACCGCCTGCCCGGCGAGGGCTTCTGGACCTGCGCCCTGCTCGCCGACGGCAACATCGGCATCGGAGGGGACCCGGTCGCGCTGCTGCGCCGGGTGGCAGCGCTGCTCGCGCCGGGCGGCTGGGTGGTCGCCGACCTCGCGCCCCCCGGTGTCGGCCTGCGGACCCGCACCGTCGAGCTCGAGTGCGGCGGGTTCCGCTCAGACCCCTTCCCGTGGACGGTGCTCGGCCCCGAGTCCGTCGACGACGTCGCCCGGGCGGCCGGCCTGCGGGTCGACAGCCTGCACGAGTACGACGACCGCTGGTTCGTCGTCCTGGTCCGGGACGGGGTGGCGTGATGCGCCGCCCGTCCGCCCCGCGGACGCCCCGCGAGGAGGACTTCACCTCCACGCTGCGCGGGCCGGAGGTCGCCACGCGCGTGGGTACCTGGCTCGGCATCTGCTTCACGGTCGCGTTCGTGACCGGCGTGTGGAGCCACCTCTACCAGAACCAGCCCGGCTGGCTGACCATCCCGACCGGGCCGGTGTGGACCTACCGTGTCACCCAGGGCCTGCACTACCTGTCGGGTACGGCGGCCGTGCCGCTGCTGCTGGTCAAGCTCTACGCGGTCTACCCCAAGCTGTTCGCGCCGGTGCCGTGGCGACGGGCCCGGGAGCTCTCCGTGCACCTGCTGGAGCGGGGCTCGATCGCGCTGCTGGTCGCGGCCGGCATCTTCCAGCTGGTCACCGGTGTCGCGAACTCCGCGCAGTTCTACCCATGGTCGTTCTCCTTCCGCGCCACGCACTACGCAGTCGCCTGGGTGGCGTTCGGCGCGCTCGTCCTGCACGTCGCGGTGAAGCTGCCGGTGATCCGCTCGGCGTACGCGCGGCCGATCACCGACGGCGAACGGCCCGGCACCGGGCTGACCCGCCGAGGGCTGGTCCGCACCGGGCTCGGGGCGTCCGCCGTGGCGGTGCTCTCCGTGGCAGGTGGCACCGTGCCGTGGTTGCGCCAGGTGTCCCTGTTCGAGACTCACGACGGCAGCGGCCCGCAGGACCTGCCGATCAACAAGTCCGCACGCCGCGCCGGCGTGGTCGCCGCGGCCCTCGACCCGGTGTACGCCCTGCAGCTGGTGCACGGCGGCGCGACCCGGCGGGTGTCCCTCGCCGAGCTGGAGGACCTGCCCCAGCACACCGAGCGGCTGCCGATCGCGTGCGTCGAGGGGTGGAGCGCGTCGGGGGAGTGGACCGGGGTCCGGCTGCGGGACCTGCTCGACCTGGTCGACGCCCCGGCCGGCTCGACGGTGCGCGTGGAGTCGCTGCAGCCGCACGGCCCGTTCCGGATCTCGGAGGTGCGCGGCAACCTGGCCGACGACCCGCTCACCCTGGTCGCCCTGCGCCTGAACGGCTCCCGGCTCGGCATCGACCACGGCTACCCGTGCCGGCTGATCGCCCCGAACCGGCCCGGGGTGCTGCAGACCAAGTGGGTCGGCCGGATCGAGGTGACGTGATGGCGGCTCCCCGCGACCTGCCCCGGGACCTGCCCCGGCTGCTGCTCGGGGCCGCAGGCGTCGCGCTGGTCCTCGTCGGGTTCTGGCACCTGCTCGGCACCGACCTCTCCGCACTGCTCGACGTGGCGCTGTGGCTGGCCGGCGGGGTCGTCGTCCACGACGCGCTGATCGCGCCGCTGGTCGTGGTGGTCGGCGTCCTTGCGGTGCCGCGGCTGGCGGGGTGGGCGCGCGCCGCCGTGGTCGCCGGTCTGGTGGTGCTGCTGTCCGTGACGCTGGCGGCGGTGCCGGTGCTCGGCCGCTTCGGCGCCAAGGCCGACGACCCGGGCCTGCTGAACCGCCCCTACCTGCTGCTGTGGCTGCTGTTCGCCGCCCTCGTGCTCGTCGCGGTCGGCGTGGCCGCCCTGGTCCGCCGGCGACGGTCCGGCACGATGGCCTGATGGCCCGCGTCCTCGTCGTCGACGACGACCACACCGTGCGCGAGGTGGTGGTCTCCTACCTGCGGGCCGGTGGGCACGACGTGGACGAGGCGGTGGACGGCGAGCAGGCCCTCCGGTCGATGCGGGACAAGCCGGCCGACCTGGTGGTGCTGGACCTGATGCTGCCCGGCATCAACGGGCTCGAGGTGTGCCGCCGGCTGCGCGAGCAGGGTGACGTCCCGGTGATCATGCTGACCGCACTGGGCGGCGAGACCGACCGGGTGGTGGGGCTCGAGAAGGGCGCCGACGACTACGTCACCAAGCCGTTCAGCCCCCGCGAGCTGGTGCTCCGGGTGGACTCGGTGCTGCGGCGGGCGGGGGAGCGGGCCTCGGCCGTCCCCGAGACCGTCACCGACGGCGACCTGGTCGTCGACTCCGCGCGGCACGTCGCGACCCTGCACGGCAGGGAGCTGTCCCTCACCGCGCGCGAGTTCGACCTGCTGCGTTTCCTGCTCGCGCGACCCGGCGTGGCCTACTCCCGCGACCAGTTGCTCAGCGAGGTGTGGGGCTGGTCCTTCGGTGACCAGTCGACCGTCACCGTGCACGTGCGGCGGCTGCGCGAGAAGGTCGAGCAGGACCCCACCCACCCGGTGCGGCTGGTCACCGTGTGGGGCGTCGGCTACCGGTGGGAGCCGGTCCCGTGAGCGACCAGGCCGTGATCGTGCTGACCGCCGCGGCGTGGTCCGGTGCCGTCGGCGTGCTCGGCTTCCTGGTGGGCTGGGTGCTGCGACGCAGCTCGCTGCGCTGGCTGCCGCTCGGCATCGCGATGGTCGCGGTGACCGCGGTGGCGGCCGGCGTGATCGGCACCGCCCGGGCGATGTTCCTCTCTGCGCACGACTTCCACGTCGTGCTGACGGTCCTGCTGGTGGCCGGGATCGTCGCCGTCGTCTTCGCGATGCTCGTCGGCGGGACCGTCGTACGGTGGTCCCGGTCGCTGCGCGAGGACGCCCGTCGGTTCGGGGAGAGCGGCCGGTTCGTCTCCCAGGGCGGTGGCGGCCCGGCCGAGTTCCAGGGGCTGTCGGCCGAGCTCACCCGGACCAGCGAGCGGCTCGCGGAGTCCCGGGCCCGCGAGAGCCGGCTCGAGGCCTCCCGGCGCGAGCTGGTCTCGTGGGTGTCCCACGACCTGCGCACCCCGCTGGCCGGGCTGCGGGCGATGGCCGAGGCGCTCGAGGACGGGCTCGCCGACGAGCCGGAGCGCTACCACGCGCAGATGCGGGCCGAGGTCGACCGGATGGTGCGGATGGTCGACGACCTCTTCGAGCTGTCCCGGATCCATGCCGGCGCGATCCCGCTGTCCTTGCAGACCGTGCTGCTCGGCGACCTGGTCAGCGAGGCGATCGCCGGCGCCGACCCGGTGGCACGGGCCAAGCGGGTCCGCCTCGGCGGCTCCGTCGAGGAGGGCGTCCTCGTGCGGGCGGACCAGGCCAGCCTGTCCCGGGTGGTCGCCAACCTGGTGATGAACGCGATCCGGCACACCCCGGCCGACGGCGCCGTGCAGATCACCGGGCGGGCCGTGCCCGAGGGGGTCGAGCTGAGTGTGAGCGACGGCTGCGGGGGCATCCCGCCCGACGACCTCGACCGGGTGTTCGACGTCGCCTGGCGCGGCAGCCACGCCCGCACCCCCGCCGACGACAGCGGAGCCGGGCTCGGACTGGCCATCGTGAAGGGCCTCGTGGAGGCGCACCACGGTCGCGTCGAGGTGCGCAACGAGGCTCCCGGATGCCGGTTCCTGGTGCGGCTGCCCGTCTGACCCGGCGTGTCGGCGTGTTGCTCTCGGCTCGAACACCTGTTCGGGCTAGGCTTCGTACGACGGACAGGGTCGCCGACTCACCCGGGGGATATCCCCAGGTCGCGACATCGGGCTCGCAGACTGTCGGAGGACCTCTCTAGTGTCACTTGCGATGAAGAAGACAGCAGGCTCCGCTTCGAGGCGGACAGACGGACGGATTACTTCCATGGCTGGTGGAGACCGGGACAAGGCGCTCGACGCCGCGCTCGCGAACATCGAGCGACAGTTCGGCAAGGGATCGGTGATGCGGCTCGGCGACGACGTCCGCGCGCCGCTGCAGGTGATCCCGACCGGGGCGATCGCCCTCGACGTGGCGCTGGGCCTCGGCGGCCTGCCCCGCGGCCGGGTGGTCGAGATCTACGGCCCCGAGTCCTCGGGTAAGACGACGGTCGCGCTGCACGCGGTCGCCAACGCGCAGAAGGCCGGCGGCATCGTCGCGTTCATCGACGCCGAGCACGCCCTCGACCCCGACTACGCCAAGGCGCTCGGTGTCGACACCGACGCGCTGCTGGTCTCGCAGCCCGACTCGGGCGAGCAGGCCCTGGAGATCGCGGACATGCTGATCCGCTCCGGTGCGCTCGACCTGATCGTGGTCGACTCGGTCGCGGCCCTCGTGCCCCGGGCCGAGATCGAGGGCGAGATGGGTGACAGCCACGTCGGGCTCCAGGCGCGGCTGATGAGCCAGGCGCTGCGGAAGATGACCGGTGCCCTCAACGGCGCCGGCACCACGATGATCTTCATCAACCAGCTGCGCGAGAAGATCGGCGTGATGTTCGGGTCCCCCGAGACCACGACCGGTGGCCGGGCGCTGAAGTTCTACTCCTCGGTCCGGCTCGACGTGCGCCGCATCGAGACGCTCAAGGACGGCCAGGAGATGGTCGGCAACCGCACCCGGGTCAAGGTCGTCAAGAACAAGGTGGCCCCGCCGTTCAAGCAGGCGGAGTTCGACATCATGTACGGCCAGGGCATCAGCCGGGAGGGTGGCCTCATCGACGTCGGCGTCGACGCGGGCCTGGTTCGCAAGGCCGGCGCTTGGTACACCTACGAGGGCGACCAGCTCGGCCAGGGCAAGGAGAACTCCCGCAACTTCCTGCGGGACAACCCGGACCTCGCCAACGAGCTCGAGAAGCGGATCCTCGAGAAGCTCGGCGTCGGCCCGACGGTCGACACCGAGGCTCCCGTGGACGTCGAGCCCACCGGGATCGACTTCTGAGCCCGGTGCCTCCCTCGGCAGACCGCCGCCCGTCTGGTCCCTCCCTCCCAGGGGACCAGGCGGGCGGCTCCACGTCCGGCCCCTGGGTCACCGGGGACGTGCACGCGGGAGTCGAGGCCTGGGTCGGGGACGAGGTGAGCCACGGGCCGGACGGGCCGGACGCCGACCAGGAGGCGGTGGCCCGCAAGATCCTGCTCGACCAGCTCACCGGGCAGGCCCGGAGCCGCTCCGAGCTGGCCGGCAAGCTGGCGAAGAAGGGCGTCCCCGACGCACTCTCCGCGCGGCTGCTCGACCGGTTCGAGGAGGTCGGCCTGGTCGACGACGAGGCCTTCGCCCGGGCCTGGGTGCAGTCGCGGCAGCCCGGCAAGGGGCTGGCACGCCGGGCCCTCGCCCAGGAGCTGCGCCGCAAGGGCGTCGACGACGAGGTCGCGCAGGTGGCACTGGACGAGGTCGACCCCGAGGACGAGGTGGAGGCGGCCCGGACACTGGTCCGGCGCAAGCTGCGCACCGTCGCCCGGCTCGAGCGGGACGTCGCGGTACGCCGGCTGACCGGGATGCTGGCCCGCAAGGGCTACCCGTCCGGCGTGTGCTTCCGGGTGGTCCGCGAGGAGCTCGAGCAGCTCGGGCACGACACCGACGACGTCCACGAGCGCTTCGACTGAAGCGGTCGCGGCGGGCCCGCTTGACCGGTTTGAGCGGGCCACCTAGCCTCGGGAGACACCCTCGGGGAGTCGGCCTGTCCCTGTGCCGGCGCGCACGGAACAGGAGCAGGACATGGTCCCGCAGTCCCAGAATCCCGGCCCGCTGGTGGCCAACGTGGGGGTCGTCGAGGTCCTGCTGGTCCTCCTGATCGTGGTCGTGCTGGTCGCCGGCGCCGTCGCCGCCGTGCTGCTCCTGGGCCGCCGCCGGCGGGAGCACGTCCTGCACCAGGATCTGCACGAGCAGCGTCAGGACATCGAGCGACGCGAGCACCGGATCGCCGAGCGCGAGCAGCGGCTGGACAACGAGACCCGCGCGCTCGACGAGCGCACCCACCAGGTCGCCGACGCGGAAGCCGCGCTCGAGACCCGCCGGGCCGAGCTGGCAGACCTCGAGGAGGAGCGTCGGCAGGTCCTCGAGCGGCTGGCGGGGCTGACCGCCGAGGACGCCCGTGCGGCGCTCGTCGAGTCCATCGAACGCGACGCCCGACGCGCCGGTGCGCTGCTGGCCCGCGACATCGAGCGGGCCGCGGAGGAGGAGGCCGACGTCCGCGCCAAGCGGATCCTGGCCACCGTGATCCAGCGGCTGGCCTCGGACCAGACCAGCGAGAGCGTGGTCTCGGTGGTGCACCTGCCCGCCGAGGACATGAAGGGCCGGATCATCGGCCGCGAAGGTCGCAACATCCGCTCGTTCGAGCAGATCACCGGCGTCAACCTGATCATCGACGACACCCCCGACGCGGTGCTGCTCAGCTGCTTCGACCCGGTCCGCCGCGAGGTGGCCCGGGTGACCCTCGAGGAGCTCATCGGGGACGGCCGGATCCACCCGAGCCGGATCGAGGAGGTGCACGGGCGCAGCACCCTCGAGGTCGAGCGGCTGTGCGTCCGCGCGGGGGAGGACGCGGCCCTCGAGATGGGCATCACCGACCTGCACCCGCACCTGGTCGCGACGCTCGGCCGGCTGCGCTACCGCACCTCCTACGGGCAGAACGTGCTGGCTCACCTCGTCGAGTCCGGGCACGCCGCCGGGCTGCTCGCCGACGAGCTGGGCGTGGACCGGGCAGCCTGCGTGCGCGGGGCGTTCCTGCACGACATCGGCAAGGCCCTCACCCACGAGGTCGAGGGCTCGCACGCCCTGGTCGGTGCCGACCTCGCCCGCACCTACGGCGAGCACGAGGACGTCGTACACGCCATCGAGGCGCACCACAACGAGGTCGAGCCGCGCACCGTGGAGGCGGTGGTCACCCAGGCCGCGGACGCGATCAGCGGGGGCCGGCCCGGCGCCCGACGGGAGTCGCTCGAGGCGTACGTCGAGCGGCTGCACCGGTTGGAGGAGATCGCGCTCGCCAAGAAGGGCGTGGAGAAGGTCTTCGCGATGCAGGCCGGGCGCGACGTGCGGGTGATGGTGGCGCCGGACGTCGTCGACGACATCGAGGCCCAGGTGCTGGCGCGCGACATCGCCAAGCAGTTCGAGGAGGAGCTGACCTACCCCGGCCAGATCAAGGTCACCGTGATCCGCGAGTCCCGCGCCACCGAAACCGCCCGCTGACCCGTCACCTACTTGGCACTCTCGGCGGCGTGTCGCGCAGGAGGTGACGGCTCGATGCAGACCCAGCAGCCGATCGGCAGCCTGGTCGTGGTTCGTCGCCAGCGCGCCGACAGCGAGCTCCTCGTCCTGCGCCGGCACCCGAACGGGCCGGACGACACCGGCGACTCTGCCTGGACGCCGCCGGCCGGGTGTCGACAGCCGGGGGAGCCGGTCCACCTCGCCGCACTGCGTGCCCTGCGCGACGCCGGCGTCGCTGCCACCGAAGTGTGGGCCGTGGACCTCTCGGGCCGCTGGGCGGTGTTCGCGGCCGACGTGCCCGACGACGTCGGGGTCGACCTGTCCGGCACCGGGTACGACCGTCACGAGTGGCTCACGGCCGCCGAGGCGACGGCCCGCATCCAGCCGTCGGAGGTGGGGGAGACGCACGTCGCCCGCGCGGCCGCCGTACCCCCGGTCCGGCTGGGCTTCCGGCCACTGACCCGCGCCGACCTGGCCGACGTCGTGACCTGGCAGAGCCAGCCGCATGTCGCCCGCTGGTGGCAGGACGAGGCGCGGGACGTGGTAGCCGCCGAGAAGCACTACGGCCCGGCGCTCGACGGGCAGGACCCGACCCGGATGTGGGTGCCGGAGGTCAACGGACGTTCGGTCGGCCTGCTCCAGGACTACCTGGTCGGCGACCACCCGGAGTACGCCCTGCTCACCGCGCGTCCCGAGGCGGTCGGCTTCGACTACCTGATCGGCGACCCGACCTGGGTCGGCGCAGGCGTCGGCACCCGGATGCTGTGGACCTACCTGCGTGACGTGGTGCGCCCGCACTACCCGCAGGCCCGCGAGTACTTCGCGGCGCCAGACCATCGCAACGCCGGGTCGCTCCGCGTGCTCGACAAGCTCGGCTTCACCCGCGGCCTGTGGTTCGACGAGCCTCAGGTCGACGGGCGGGTCGACACGGTCATCGGCTGCACCCTGGACGTGCCGGGCATGTTCGGCTGAAGGTCACGCCGAGCATGCGCGGGACGCTCAGCACAGCCGAGGCCGGTCGCCGAAGGTTACCGACGGGTAATAGACTCCGGGGCATGAACGTGCTCTCGCTCTACCGCCAGGCCTCGAAGCTGCCCGCAGGCGACCGGATCTTCTCGCGCCTGTTCACGCTGAAGGCGCCGTACTTCGCCACCGTCCGGCCGCAGTTCGTCGACCTGCGCCCGAACTACGCGGAGCTGACCATCCGCAAGCGGCGGCGGGTGCACAACCACATCAAGACCGTGCACGTGATCGCGATCTGCAACGGTCTCGAGGCCGCGATGGGGGCGCTCGCCGAGGCGTCCGTGCCGAGCACGAAGCGGTGGATCCCCAAGGGCATGGACGTCAGCTACACCGCGAAGGCGGTCAGCGACATCACCTGCATCGCCGAGACCGACCCCGACCAGTGGACCGGCGACGACCCCGACGTGCCCGTCCGGGTCCGCGGCGTGCGCGAGGACGGCACCACGGTCGTGGAGGGTGTGATCCGGCTCTGGGTCACCCCGAAGCCGGTCTGAGGTTCAGAACGCCGCGCCCGAGTCGGGTGCGCCGACCACGTTGACCTTCAGCTGCTCCTTCTCGCCCACGAACCGGCGCTGCACCCAGGTCGCCACCTTGGTCAGGACCAGGTTGCAGGCGATGTAGAGCGCCGCGAGCACGATGGCGGTCTGCAGCTGGTTGGAGAACTCGGTGTAGATCGCCTTGCCGACCGCGGTGAGGCCGGGTGCCGCGATGTAGTAGCCGAGGCTGGTGTCCTTCAGCGCGACCACGCACTGGCTGATGATCGCCGGCAGCATGATCTTCACGCCCTGCGGGAGCAGGATCGACGTCATCACCTGGGTCTTGCGCATGCCGAGGGCGTACGCCGCCTCGGCCTGGCCCCGGGGCACGGCGTTGATGCCGGCCCGGAAGACCTCGGCGAGCACCGACCCGTTGTAGAGCGTCAGGGCGATGACGACTGACCAGTACGAGCCGAACCCGTCGCCGATGCCGTAGCTGAAGAAGATGAAGATCATCAGCATGAGCACGGGTACGGCGCGGAAGAACTCCACGACGAGGAAGGCCGGCCAGCGGACCCACGCATGGTCCGACAGCTTCGCCACGCCGAAGACGAGGCCGAACACGACGGCCAGCAGGATCGAGGTGAAGGCCATCTGCAGCGTCTTCAGCAGGCCCTCTGCCAGGGCCTGGACGTAGACCGGGGTGACGAACGGCTCCCACTTGGCGTAGTCGAGCTGCCCGGTGGCGTTCATCCGCCAGAGCACGAGGGCGGCGAGACCGAGCAGCACCAGCGCGGCGACCACGGAGTACACGCGGTACCGGGTCCGGGCCCTCGGACCAGGGGTGTCGAACAGGACCGAGCTCATCGGGCCACCTTCCAGCGTCGCTCCAGGGACAGGGCACCTGCCGAGAGAAGCTCGACGATGATGATGTAGCCGACCGCGAAGGTCAGGAAGATCAGCGTCCGGTCATCGGCGTTCCTGTTGGTGAAGAACCGCATCCGGGCGGTCGCCTCGAGCAGCCCGAAGGCGGCGGCGACGGAGGTGTTCTTCGCCAGCGCGATGATCACGCTCGCCAGCGGCGGTACGACGGCGCGGACCGCCTGGGGCATGATCACGGCTCCCATCGTCTGACCGAAGGTGAGGCCGATCGCACGCGCTGCCTCGGCCTGGCCGAGCGGAACGGCGTTGATACCCGAGCGGACGGCCTCACACACGAACGCGGAGGTGTACACCGTCAAGGCGGTGCAGGCCATCGCGAAGAACGGCAGGCGGACGTCCATCTTCGGCAGCGCGAAAGCCGCGAAGACGAACACCACCAGCAGCGGGGTGTTGCGGACCAGGGTCACGTAGAGCGCGCCCGCCTTGGCCAGCACCGGGATCGGCCCGACCCGGGCGGCGGCGAGCAGGGTCCCGAACACCAGCGACAGCAGGCCGGAGACCAGCAGCAGCTCGACCGTGAGCAGGAACGCGCTCAGGACGAGGTCGAAGTTCGAGAAGACGGTATCCACGTGTGCCCGTCACCTCCCTCCAGTTCGTGCTTCGTGCGGTGAGGGTGACCCGGACAGGGCCACCCTCACCGTCGGACTCGTGCCGCTCAGGCGCAGGCGTCCATCTTCGGCGGCTCCGGGGTGTCCACGCCGGACTTGCCGAGCGTCGCCTCGAAGGCCTTGCCCCAGGTGCCGTCGTCCTCGGCCTTCTTGAGGGTGTCGGTGATCCACTGGCACATCTCGGGCTTGTCCTTGGCGTAGCCGACGCCGTACCGCTCCTCGGAGAACGGCTTCCCGACGACCTCCAGGTTGTCCGGGTCCTCGGCCGCGTAGCCGAGCAGGATCGCGCCGTCGGTGGTCATCGAGTCGACGGTGCCGTCGGCGACCTGGTCGCGGCACTCGGAGTAGGTGTCGAAGCCGCGCGGCTTGGCGCCCTTGGCCTCGACGTTGTCGAGCGAGGTCGAGCCCGTGACCGAGCAGACCTCCTTGCCCTTGATGTCCTCGACGCCCTTGATGTCGCTGCCCTTCTTCACGAGCAGCTGCTGGCCGGTGACGTAGTACGGCCCGGCCTGGCCGACGATCTGACGACGCTCGTCGGTGATGGAGTACGACGCGATGACCAGGTCGACCTCACCCTTCTGGAGGAACGGCTCGCGGTTGTCGGAGATCGTCTCCTTCCAGGTGATGTTCTCGGGCTTGATGCCGAGGGAGGCGGCCAGGATCTTGCCGATCTCCGGGTCGAAACCCTTCGGCTCCTTGTCGGTGGCGCCCTTGAAGCCGATGCCGGGCTGGTCGAACTTGACGCCGATGGTGATCTTGCCGCTGTCGGCGAGCTCCTTCATCCGGGTGCCCGCGTCGAAGTTCTTGCCGGCGTTCTTGTCGACCTTGACGTCGACGCTCCCGGAGTCGCTGTTGCCGGCGTTGCCGCAGGCCGCGAGCGAGCTCACGGCGAGGGCCAGGCCGACCGCGGCGAACACGGTCTTGGATCGGGTGAATCTCATGCGTTCTCCTTGCTGGGCGGCCTGGTGTCCCCCGGGCCGGAATCTGGGTCGATCAGTGCTTCAGGATCTTGCCGAGGAAGTCCTTGGCGCGGTCCGACTGCGGGTTCGTGAAGAACTGCTCGGGCTGGTTCTCCTCCACGATCTGACCGTCGGCCATGAAGACCACGCGGTTGGCCGCCGTACGGGCGAAGCCCATCTCGTGGGTCACGACAACCATGGTCATGCCACCCTGGGCGAGGTCGACCATCACGTCGAGGACCTCCTTGATCATCTCCGGGTCGAGCGCGGAGGTGGGCTCGTCGAACAGCATCACCTTCGGCTCCATCGCCAGGGCGCGCGCGATCGCCACGCGCTGCTGCTGGCCACCGGAGAGCTGGGCGGGGTACTTCCCTGCCTGGGCACCGACGCCGACCCGGTCGAGCAGCTGCTTGGCCTTGCTCTCGGCCTCGCCCTTGGCCATACCGCGGACCTTGATCGGGCCGAGCGTGACGTTCTCGAGGATGGTCTTGTGTGCGAAGAGGTTGAAGCTCTGGAACACCATGCCGACCTCCGCGCGGAGGTTCGCGAGCGCCTTGCCCTCGGCGGGGAGGGGCTGACCGTCGAGGCTGATGGCGCCCTTGTCGATCGTCTCGAGGCGGTTGATCGCGCGGCACAGGGTGGACTTGCCGGACCCGGACGGGCCGATGACCACGACGACCTCGCCGCGCTTGATGGAGAGGTTGATGTCCTGCAGCACGTGCAGGTCGCCGAACCACTTGTCGACGCGGTCCAGGACGACCAGGGCGTCGCTCGACCCGGCGCCCGCGGACGGCGCCGGTGACTCTGCTGGGGCACTCATGCGGCCTAAACCTAGCTGCGGGGACTTGAATTGACCATTTTCAAGTGGCCCGGCCGGGGTTGCGGTCTGGTTACTCCGTGTGAGAGTGCAAGTAGTTCCGGTCCGCGGACGACAGGCGCCGAAGGTAACGCAGGTCACGCGACCGCATTGCCCGCCGAGTTCGGGATACAGGCCACCTGACCGCACACCGGTGTCTTCATGCTTGACTCCGAGGCTCACCGAGACCCCACCGAGAGGAACTCACGTGGCTGGCAAGAACCCGCTGGGCAGGATCAAGGACGCAGCGATCGGCACGCTGAAGAACCCGCTCGGCGCAGCCGAGAAGGCCGTCGAGCAGGCGAAGGGCACGGCCGCCATCGGGAGGATGGTCGCGGGCCAGGTGACCCGCACCGCCGCGTCCAAGGCCGCCGAGGGCGTCGGTGCGGTGAGCAACCGGGCCGCGCGCAGCAGGCGCGTGGCACCGACGACCGGCAGTGCGCCCGCGACCGACGAGGGACCGCACCTGCGTCCGGTGCCCTCGGTGAACGAGGCCGGCCACCCGCCGGCCGCCCCGGCGCCGGCGAAGAAGGCACCTGCCACGAAGGCTGCACCGGTGCCGGCGGCACCCGCGAAGACGGCGGCGGCTCCGAAGAAGGCCGCTGCGAAGAAGGCGGCACCGAAGAAGGCCGCTGCGAAGCAGGCAGCACCCGCGAAGAAGGCGGCGGCCGCGAAGCAGGCAGCCCCCGCGAAGAAGGCCGCACCCGCGACGAAGGCAGTCCCCGCTGCCAGGCAGGCTGCCCCGCCGAAGAAGGCCGCACCCGCGAAGAAGACCCCTGCCAAGAAGACCACGTCGGCCCCCGAGGTGACACCCGCCGACATCGCCAAGAACGTGGCGAAGAAGTCGCCCGCCCAGTCGACCGCGAAGGCGCCCGCCCAGAAGGCGCCCGCCCAGAAGGCGCCCGCCCAGAAGGCGCCCGCCCAGAAGGCGCCCGCCCAGAAGGCGCCCGCGAAGAAGACTCCTGCCACGAAGGCTCCGGCGAAGAAGACCGCGGCCAAGAAGACCGCGGCGGCGAGCAGCCCGGGGGACCGGCTGCCCGTCCGCAGCCGGACCGAGAAGCCCCTGGTGGACCCGGGCACGGCGAAGGCTGTCGCC
The DNA here is from genome assembly GCA_963810035.1 of uncultured Actinomycetota bacterium. GTDB lineage: Bacteria > Actinomycetota > Actinomycetes > Propionibacteriales > Nocardioidaceae > Nocardioides_B. The sequence continues at coordinate 36,579 of CAWEMA010000012.1, read as the reverse complement.
AGCGAGGCCGAGACGCTGCAGAAGGGCGCCGAGGTCGACAAGGACTGAGCCGCGTACGGCGGTTTCCGGACGAGCCGGAGGCCGCCGTACCCTGGACCGGTCATGAGCACCCTTTCCGAGATCGCGCCCCGCACCTACCAGGTGCGCACCTACGGCTGCCAGATGAACGTGCACGACTCCGAGCGGCTGACCGGCCTGCTCGAGGACGCCGGGTACGTCGCGGCGCCGGGCGACGAGCAGGCCGACGTGGTCGTGTTCAACACCTGTGCCGTGCGGGAGAACGCCGACAACAAGCTCTACGGCAACCTCGGTCACCTCGCCCCGGTGAAGGCCGCGCACCCCGGCATGCAGATCGCCGTCGGCGGCTGCCTGGCCCAGAAGGACCGCGGCGAGATCACCCGGCGCGCGCCGTGGGTCGACGTCGTGTTCGGCACCCACAACATCGGCTCGCTGCCGGTGCTGCTGGAGCGGGCGCGCGTCGCGGAGGAGGCGCAGGTCGAGATCCTCGAGTCGCTCGAGGTGTTCCCCTCCACGCTGCCGACCAAGCGCGAGTCGGCGTACGCCGCGTGGGTGTCGATCTCGGTCGGCTGCAACAACACCTGCACGTTCTGCATCGTGCCCGCGTTGCGGGGCAAGGAGAAGGACCGCCGGCCGGGGGAGATCCTCGCCGAGGTCGAGGCGCTGGTCGCCGAAGGCGTCACCGAGGTGACCCTGCTCGGCCAGAACGTCAACTCCTACGGCGTCGAGTTCGGCGACCGTCTCGCGTTCGGCAAGCTCCTGCGGGCCTGCGGCGAGATCGAGGGCCTCGAGCGGGTGCGGTTCACCAGCCCGCACCCCAAGGACTTCACCGACGACGTGATCGCGGCGATGGCTGAGACGCCCAACGTGATGCACAGCCTGCACATGCCACTGCAGTCCGGCTCGGACAAGGTCCTCAAGGACATGCGCCGGTCCTACCGCCAGGAGAAGTACCTCGGCATCATCGACCGGGTCCGCGCCGCGATGCCGGACGCGGCGATCACCACCGACATCATCGTGGGCTTCCCGGGCGAGACCGAGGAGGACTTCCTCGAGACCATGAAGGTGGTCGAGAAGGCACGGTTCTCCGGGGCGTTCACCTTCCAGTACTCCAAGCGCCCGGGCACGCCCGCCGCGGTCCTCGAGGAGCAGGTGCCCAAGCACGTCGTGCAGGAGCGCTACGAGCGGCTGGTCGCCCTGGTCAACGACATCGCCTGGGCCGAGAACAAGCGTCTGGTCGGCACCACCGTCGAGCTGATGGTCGCCGAGGGGGAGGGCCGCAAGGACGAGCAGACCCACCGGCTCTCGGGTCGCGGCCGCGACAACCGGCTCGTGCACTTCAGTGCCGTGGGCGCGGACGGCCGCCCGGTCGACGTACGCCCGGGGGACATGGTCGAGGTCGACGTCACCTACGCCGCGCCGCACCACCTGGTCGCCGACGGTGCCGTCCGGTCCGTACGACGGACGCGGGCCGGTGACGCGTGGGAGAGCCGCACGGCGTCGCAGCCCGACGCGCCGCAGCAGGTCTCGCTGGGGCTGCCGACCGTCGGCGTGCCGGAGCCGCTGCCCGTCTCCACGGGCGGCTGCTCGCTCTAGAAGCCGTGCGTCACGATCGGGGGCGTGCTCCCCGACCGGATCGACTGCAGCACCCGCAGCTCGTGGGGCACCACGGGTGAGGGCAGCGCGTCGAGGTTGAACCACCGCAGGTCGGCGCACTTCTCCGGCTCGAGGATGCGCGGCGTGCCCGTCCAGCCGGTGGCGGTGAAGAAGTAGTCGACCCGCTCGTCGATGGCCAGGCCCTCGGCCCCGGTCCGCTGCATCGCGCACCAGGGGACCAGCGCGACGTCGCTCACCCCGACCTCCTCGGCCGCCTCGCGCGCGGCCGCCGCGAAGACCGACTCGCCCTTCTCCACGTGTCCCGCGACCGCGGCGGCCCAGTGCTCGTCCATGTAGCCGGTGCCGCGCCGCAGCTGGAGCAGCACCTCGCGACCGCCGGGCATCGGTGCGGGACGGAGCAGGAACACGTAGGTCGCGGGCACGACGACGAATCGGTCGGTCATGCCCGCGACCCTAGTGAGTGCTGCGACTGCGTCAGCTCGCCCGGGTTGCGGCTCGGGAGGCCCCTGTCGCCGGTGAGGTCGGAGGGGCCGGTCAGGACTCCTCCTCCTCTTCCTCGGTCAGCTCCTCCACGTCGTGCGGGGTGGCCTCCGGCTCGCCGGTCGGCTCGTAGACCGTCCCGGTCTCCTCGGAGACCGCGGACTGGTCGTTGGACATGTACTCGTCGGGGTTCGCGTCGCCTGCGGGCGGCTCGCCGACGAACTCCTCGGGGTCGGGTGCGCTCTCGGTCATCTCGGACCTCCTCGTGGCAGGTTGCTCGGGCTGCTCGGACGACGTCGGCTACTCGCTGCCCGAGCCGTCCGACGGCTGGTCGAGCGCGGTCTCCGCATTCTCCTCCTGGAGCTCCTCGTTCGCCTGCTCGACCTGGGTGCGGGCGTGGATCTCGCCGTCGGGACCGGGGGCCGGCTGCGTCTGCGGGGGAGTGGGGATGCTCTGCGGACCGTCCGGGGTGCTGCTCGGGTGCACCGCGGGCTCCGGCTGGTCCGAGCCCGGGTCCGTCGGCCCGCCGGGGCTCGTCGACCCCTGGGGTGCGTCGCTGCGCAACGGGCCGCCCGGCGGAGCGGGGGCGTCCGGTCCGGACGGTCCGCGGGGGTTCTCGGGCCCGGTGGGGGAGTCCTGCTGGTCAGGTGAGTCGCTCATCGGGTCGACGTACCCGCTGTCCCTCGGACGAAACCGGGGGCCGAGCGCAGGTCAGCGGCGGGGGAAGTCGTCGTTCTTGCCATCGAGCGAGTCCAGCCCCTTCTTGAGCTGTTCCTTGCCCTTGGCGACCTTGTCGGCGTGCTTGTGGCCGGTCTTCTCGTTGATCGTCCGGCCGAGCTGGTCGGTGGCCTTCTCGATCTTGTCGCCGTGCTGGTCGACCGCCTTGGTCAGCTGCTTCTTGGCCTTGTCCAGGAATCCCATCGACTGCTCCTTCGCTCCCGAGAGAGGGCGGTGCCTCCGGTCTTTGAAAGACTCTGCCCCATGCAGACAGGGCAGACAAGGACGGCGGCACCGCCCGTCGTCGCGGTGGTCGGACCGACCGCCGCGGGCAAGACCGAGCTGTCCCTTGACCTGGCCGAGGCGCTGGGCGGCGAGGTGGTGAACACCGACGCGATGCAGGTCTACCGCGGCATGGACGTCGGCACGGCGAAGCTCCCGGTCGCGGAGCGCCGCGGCATCCCGCACCACCTCCTGGACCTGCTCGACGTGACCGAGCCGGCGACGGTGGCGGAGTTCCAGACGCTGGCGCGAGCGGTGGTCGACGACTGCCGGGCGCGGGGCGTCACCCCGGTGCTGGTCGGCGGGTCGGCGCTCTACACCCGCGCGGTGCTGGACCGGTTCGACTTCCCGGGCACCGACCCCGAGGTCCGGGCGGCCCTGGAGAAGGAGCTGGAGCAGGTCGGTCCCGGAGCCCTGCACCGCCGGCTCGCCGAGCTGGACCCCGACGCGGCCGGGCGGATCATCGCGAGCAACGGCCGCCGGGTGGTGCGCGCCCTCGAGGTCGTCACGCTCACCGGCCGCCCGTTCAGCGCGTCGCTGCCCGAACAGCGGTACTTCTACGACGACGCCGTCCAGGTCGGCGTGCGCATCCCGCGGCCGGTGCTCGACGAGCGCATCGAGCTGCGCGTCCGGAGGATGTGGGACGCCGGCCTGGTCGAGGAGGTACGCCGGCTCGTGGACGCCGGCCTCCGTGAGGGCCGTACGGCGAACCGGGCGTTGGGCTACCAACAGGTGCTGGCCCACCTCGACGGCGACATCAGCGAGGAGGAGGCCTTCCTCCGGACCGTCATCGGGACTCGCAGGTTCGCCCGCCGGCAGGACGCGTGGTTCCTCAAGGACGACCGGATCACCTGGGTGGACTGGGACGACCCGGACCGGGCCCGCCTAGCGGTGGAGGCGGTTGAGGGTCTGCGGACTGGGTAGGACCCCGTCGTTGGCTCTGATCTCGGGAAGGAACCTCCATGAAGCGCATGCGTGGTCGCCGGCTGGCGGCGCTGGGTGTGGCGGGCGCGACGGCGGTGGCCGGGCTGGGCGTCGTCCAGTCCACCGCCCAGGCGGACGACCCCTACTACCCGACCAAGACCCCCACGAGCACCGGCTTCGGCGGAGCGGTCACCTCGGTGGACCCCGAGGCCTCCAAGGTCGGCCTCGACGTGCTCAAGCAGGGCGGCAACGCTGTCGACGCGGCCGTCGCCACCGCCGCGGCGCTCGGAGTGACCGAGCCCTACAGCTCCGGTCTCGGCGGCGGCGGCTTCTTCGTCTACTACGACGCGAAGACCGGCGACGTCCGGACCATCGACGGGCGCGAGACCGCCCCGAAGGCGATGCCGCGCGACGCGTTCATCGACCCGTCCACCGGCAAGCCCTACAAGTTCACGCCCGACCTGGTCACCAGCGGCGTCTCCGTCGGGGTGCCCGGCACGCCGGCCACCTGGGACTCCGCGCTGCGGCAGTGGGGCTCCTACAGCCTGGAGAAGGCGCTGGCCCCGGCCGCCGCGCTGGCCGACCGCGGCTTCGTCGTCGACGACACCTTCCGGCAGCAGACCGAGGACAACAAGACCCGGTTCGAGGCCTACACGACCACCCCGAAGCTGTTCCTCCCCGGCGGGCAGGCCCCGGCGACCGGGTCGGTCTTCAAGAACCCCGACCTTGCCGAGACCTACCGGATGCTCGGCGAGAAGGGCATGAGCGCGTTCTACCGCGGTCCGATCGCCGCCGAGATCGCGAGCCTGGTGCAGAGACCGCCCAAGAGCCCGACCACGAAGCTGCCGGTGCCGGCCGGCTACATGACCACCGGTGACCTGACGAAGTACCGCTCCGTCGACCGCGCGCCCACGCACGTCGGCTACCGCGGGTACGACGTCTACGGGATGGCGCCGTCGTCCTCGGGCGGCTCGACCGTGGGCGAGTCGCTGAACATCATGGAGCGCTACGACCTGTCGAGCATGGACATCGGCGCGGCCCTGCACCACTACCTCGAGGCCACCGCCCTGGCGTTCGCCGACCGGGCGAAGTACGTCGGAGACCCGGCGTACGTCGACGTACCGCTGCAGGACCTGCTCTCCGACCGGTACGCCGCTGAGCGGGCGTGCAGCATCAGCGAGACGACGGCGATGACGAAGCCGACCACCGCCGGGGACGTGACGGACTACGACGGGAAGTGCTCCGGCGCCGCCGCGCAGGGCGCCCGGGCCCACGACACCGAGAACGTCGAGACCACGAACCTGACCGTGGCCGACAAGTGGGGCAACGTCGTGGAGTACACCCTCACCATCGAGCAGACCGGTGGCTCCGGGATGCTCGTCCCGGGCCGGGGGTTCCTGCTGAACAACGAGCTGACCGACTTCTCCACCGTCTACGACCCGGCCGACCCGAACCGGATCCAGCCCGGCAAGCGGCCCCGCTCGTCGATCTCGCCGACGATCATCCTCGACGACGGGAAGCCGTTCGTCGCGCTCGGCTCACCCGGCGGGTCCACGATCATCACCACGGTCACCCAGATGATCTTCAACCGGATCGACCGGGGCATGACGCTCGAGGAGGCGATCGCGGACCCGCGCGCCTCGCAGCGGAACACCGCGTCGGTGACCGCGGAGCCGGAGTTCATCAAGGCTTACGGCGACCTGGTGACGCCCTACGGCCACCAGCTGGCCTCGGCCGGTGACCAGTTCACCAGCGCGTCGGAGATCGGGGCCGCGACCGCGATCGAGTTCGGCCCGCAGGGACTGCTGACCGCGGTCTCCGAGCCGCGGCGCCGCGGCGGCGGCTCGGCGCTGGTGGTCTCGCCGGCTCCCTGACCGGACCGGTCTAGGCGACCCGGCTCGCGGCACGACCGTGGGCCGGGTCGGCCAGGGTGAGCAGGAAGACGGCCGCGTCGCACGCCGTGCAGCAGAACTCGCCCGGCGTCGACGGGTCGTCGACCGGCACGAAGATCCGCTCGTCGCCGCAGTCGGCGCAGGTGGCTGCCACCCCGCTGAGCATCAAGAGGTCCGCTGACTTGTCCATGTCTGTGACGGTTCCAGAGGGCACCGACAGATTCGGGAGACACGCCGCCCGCGGATACGCTGGGGCGATGAGCGGGTTCGACTTCCTCAAGGGACATGGCACGGAGAACGACTTCGTGCTGCTGCCCGACCCCGACGGCTCGGTGCACGGCGACCTCCCGCCCGCCCTGGTCGCCGCCCTGTGCGACCGGCGTGCGGGCATCGGCGCCGACGGGGTGCTGCGCGTGGTCCGCGCCGAGGCGTACGACGACCCGGCCGCGGTGGCTGCGCGGGGCGAGGCGGAGTGGTTCATGGACTACCGCAACGCGGACGGCTCGACCTCGGAGATGTGCGGCAACGGGATCCGGGTGTTCGGCCGCTACCTCGCCGACCGCCAGGGCGTCGACGTCTCGCAGCCGCTGCCGGTCGGCACCCGCGCCGGCGTGAAGGTGCTGAGCTTCTCCGGTGACGAGATCAGCGTCGACATGGGGATCCCGGAGGTGCTCGGCGAGACCAAGGTCGCTGTGGCCGGCCGGTCCTGGCCGGCGCTGCACGTCTCGATGGGCAACCCGCACGCGGTGGCGTTCGTCGACGACCTCGCCGACGCCGGGCCCCTGCTCGAAGCCCCGGAGCACGACCCGGGGGACTTCCCGCACGGCGTCAACGTCGAGTTCGTCGTACGACGGGGGGAGCGGCACGTCGCGATGCGGGTGCACGAGCGCGGCTCGGGGGAGACCCGGTCCTGCGGCACCGGCACCTGCGCGGTGATGGTCGCGGCGGCCCTCGCCGACGGCGCGGACCAGACCGCCGGTGGTGCGACGTACCGCGTCGACGTGCCCGGTGGACGGCTGGACGTGACCTGGACCGAGGAGGGCCGGGTGGTGCTCACCGGACCGGCCGTGATCGTGGCCGAGGGCAAGTGGCTGGGGTAAATCGCTCGCCGGCCGCGCCGGCGCGTGCGAGCATCGAAGCGCCTCGGGAATCCACCCGGGCGCACGGACGTTCTCTCTGGTGGATATGACAAACGCACACGGATTCGAACCCGACCAGGTCACGCCGATCGACGAGCGTGACGACATCACTCTTGACGACGCCCTCGCCGAGACCGACGACTGGGACACCCTCGACGAGGGCCCCGACGCCGACGGTCCCGACCCCGAGGAGGGCACCGGCAGCTACGACCTCGCCGAGCGCCATGCGCTGCGCCGGGTCGCCGGGCTGTCCACCGAGCTCGAGGACATCACCGAGGTCGAGTACCGCCAGCTCCGCCTGGAGCGGGTGGTGCTCGTGGGTGTCTGGACCGAGGGGTCGGTCGCGGACGCCGAGAACTCGATGGCCGAGCTGGCCCTGCTCGCCGAGACAGCCGGCTCCACCGTGCTCGACGCGCTCTACCAGCGCCGCCAGAGCCCCGATCCCGCGACGTACATCGGCCGCGGCAAGGTCGAGGGGCTGCGCGAGATCGTGCAGGCCACCGGCGCCGACACCGTGATCCTCGACGGTGAGCTGGCCCCGAGCCAGCTCAGGAACCTCGAGGACCGGGTCAAGGTCAAGGTCGTCGACCGCACCGCGCTGATCCTGGACATCTTCGCCCAGCACGCGAAGTCCCGGGAGGGCCAGGCGCAGGTCGAGCTGGCCCAGCTGAACTACATGAAGCAGCGGCTGCGCGGCTGGGGTGGCAACCTGTCCCGCCAGGCCGGTGGCCGGGTCGGCTCGCAGGGCGGCGGCATCGGTGGCCGTGGTCCCGGTGAGACCAAGATCGAGACCGACCGGCGACGGATCAACACCAAGATCGCCAAGCTCCGCACCGAGCTCAAGCACATGCGGACGACCCGCGACACGAAGCGCTCGGAGCGCAAGCGGCACCAGGTGCCGTCGGTCGCGATCGCCGGCTACACCAACGCCGGCAAGTCCTCGCTGCTGAACCGGCTGACCAAGGCGGGCGTGCTCGTCGAGGACTCGCTGTTCGCCACGCTCGACCCGACGACCCGCAAGACCACGACGTCCGACGGCCGGGTCTACACCATGTCGGACACCGTCGGGTTCGTCAGGCACCTCCCGCACCAGCTCGTCGAGGCGTTCCGCTCGACACTGGAGGAGGTCGCCGACTCCGACCTGGTGCTGCACGTCGTGGACGGCTCGCACCCCGACCCGGAGGGCCAGCTGGCCGCCGTACGTGAGGTGTTCGCCGAGATCGGCGCCGACAAGGTGCCCGAGCTGGTCGTGATCAACAAGGCGGACGCCGCCGACCCGATGGTGATCTCCCGGCTGCGGGCCCGCGAGCCGCACTCGGTCGTGGTGTCCGCGAAGACCGGGGAGGGCATCGCCGAGGCGCTCCTCGCGGTCGAGGCAGACCTGCCCCGTCCGGGCGTGCCGTTCGAGGCGTTGCTGCCCTACGAGCGCGGTGACCTGCTGAACAAGATCCACCTCAGCGGTGAGGTCGAGTCCATCGACCACACCGGCGACGGGACGGTGGTGCGCGGCCGCGTGCACGCCGACCTCGCCGGCGAGCTCGAGCCGTACCTCGTCTCGACCAGCTCGACCGGGGTCTGAGTGGGCCACGACTGGGGTGACCGTCCCCGACCACCGCTGGTCGGGGACGAGCGCACGGTCCTGGACGGCTGGCTGGACTTCCACCGCGCGACGCTGCTGTGGAAGTGCGAGGGGCTCACCTTCGACCAGCTGAAGCAGACGCCGGTCGCCTCGTCGTCGCTCACCCTGCTGGGCCTGGTGCGGCACCTCACCGAGGTCGAGCGCGGCTGGTTCCTGTCGTTCCTGGGAGAGCCGGTCGACGACCTCTACAGCAGTGCGGACAACCCCGACGGCGACTTCGACGTCGCGCACGCCGACGCGGCCGCCGACCTGGCCCGCTTCGGAGCCGAGGTCGACGCGATCAGCGAGAAGCTGGCGGGGCACGGTCTCGACGAGGTCGAGGTGGACGAGGGCACGTCCTACAGCCTGCGCTGGATCCTCACGCACATGATCGAGGAGTACGCTCGGCACAACGGGCACGCCGACCTGCTCCGCGAGGCGATCGACGGTGCCACCGGCGAATAGCGGGTGTGCGACCCCGTTTCCGCGGGGTCGTCGCCGGGTAGCGGTGTGAGGTGCACGAAGCAACCATCACGGTGACCGTCGACGGCACCTCCCGGACCGTCACGGTGGACACCCGGACCACCCTTCTCGACGCGATGCGTGACCGTCTCGCGGTGACCTCGCCCAAGAAGGGCTGCGACCACGGCCAGTGCGGTGCCTGCACCGTGCTCCTGGACGGCCGTCGGACGCTGAGCTGCCTCACGCTCGCGGTCGCCCAGGACGGCGCCGACGTGGTCACCTCCGTCGGCCTGCGGGCCGGCGACGAGCTGCACCCGATGCAGGAGGCGTTCATCGAGCACGACGGCCTGCAGTGCGGCTACTGCACGCCCGGCCAGATCTGCTCAGCGGTCGGCATGCTCCAGGAGGCCGCCGCCGGGCACCCCAGCCACGTCACCGCCGACCTGCAGGGCGAGATCGCCCTCACCGAGGCCGAGATCCGCGAGCGGATGAGTGGGAACCTCTGCCGCTGCGGGGCCTACTCCAACATCGTCGCCGCCATCGCGCAGGTCGCCGGCCAGGAGGCGAGCGCACGATGAAGCCGTTCACCTACGAACAGGCCGCCGATCCCGCGGATGCGGTCGCCAAGGTCGCCGGACGACCCGGGGCGGTGTACCTCGCCGGGGGCACCAACCTGGTCGACCACCTCAAGCTCGGCGTCGCCACGCCGGACGTCCTCGTCGACGTCAGCCGGCTGCCGCTCGACGACGTGACGTCGCTCGACGACGGCGGCCTGCGGATCGGTGCCTCGGTGCGCAACGCCGACCTGGCCGCCCACCCCGTCGTACGGCGCGACTACCCCGTGCTCGCGCAGGCCCTGCTCGCCGGCGCCTCCGGGCAGATCCGCAACGCCGCGACCACCGCCGGCAACCTGCTGCAGCGGACCCGCTGCGTCTACTTCCAGGACGTCACCACGCCGTGCAACAAGCGCGAGCCCGGGTCCGGCTGCCCGGCCCGGGACGGGTTCCAGCGCAGCCACGCGATTCTCGGCGCCTCGGAGCACTGCGTGGCCACCCACCCGTCCGACATGGCGGTGGCGCTGGCCGCGCTCGGGGCGGTCGTCGTGGTGCTCGGCCGCGACGGTGAGCGGCGGGTCGCGATGGGCGAGCTGCACCGGTTGCCAGGTGACGAGCCGCAGCACGACACCACGCTGCAGCAGGGGGACCTGGTCACGGCGGTCGAGCTGCCGGCGCTCCCGTTCGCGAGCCGGTCGGCCTACCGCAAGGTGCGCGACCGGGCGTCGTACGCCTTCGCGCTGGTCTCCGTCGCGGCCGCGCTCGACGTCGTCGACGGCACCGTCCGCGACGTCCGCATCGCCCTCGGCGGGGTCGCGCACAAGCCGTGGCGGGCGACCGTCGCGGAGGAGCGGCTGCGCGGCGGCCCGGCGACCGAGGAGGCCTTCCGGCACGCGGCCGAGGCCGAGCTGGACCAGGCCGACCCGCTGCCCGGCAACGCGTTCAAGGTGCCGATGGCCCGCAACACCATCACCGCCACGCTCCGCGACCTGGCCGGAGGCACCCGATGACGCTGACCGACACCCGTCCCTCGATCGGTCGGCCGGTCGCCCGCATCGACGGCGAGGCCAAGGTCCTCGGGCTGGCGAAGTACGCCTACGAGCAGGTCGTGGACAACCCGGCCTACCTGCACCCCATCCAGTCCACCGTCGCCCGCGGCCGGGTCGTCGAGATCGACGCGAGCGCGGCCGAGGCCCTCGACGGGGTGCTGCTGGTGCTCAGCCACCTGAACGCGCCGGAGCTCGCGGACACCAGCGACCAGGAGTACGCCGTGCTGCAGTCGGCGGGCGTCGCGTTCCGGGGCCAGCTGGTCGGCGCCGTGGTCGCCGAGACCCCGGAGATCGCCCGGCACGCCGCCGAGCTGGTCCAGGTCACCTACGACCAGCACGAGCACGACACCGAGCTGCGCGAGGACCACCCCGACCTCTACGAGCCGGACAAGGTCAATCCTGCCTACCCGACCGACACCGAGGACGGTGCCGTCGAGCAGGCGCTGGAGGCCGCCGCGGTCGTCGTCGACCACCGGTACACAACGCCGATGGAGCACAACAACCCGCTGGAGCCGCACTCCTGCATCGCGGTGTGGGAGGACGGGCCCCGGCTCACCGTCTACGACTCGACCCAGGGCGCGCACGGCGTGAAGGCCAAGCTGGCCGGCCTCTTCGGCCTGCAGCCCTCGGCGGTGCGGGTCATCTCGCCGTACGTCGGCGGCGGGTTCGGCTCCAAGGGCATGCCGCACGCGCACAACGTGCTCGCCGTGCTCGCGGCACAGAGCCTGCCCGGCCGGCCGGTGAAGCTCGCGCTGACGCGGCAGCAGATGTTCGCGCTCGTCGGCTACCGCACCCCCACCCTGCAGCGGATCCGGCTCGGTGCCGACGTCGACGGCCGGATCACCGCGGTCTGCCACGAGGCGGTCGAGCAGACGTCGCGGATCAAGGAGTTCGCGGAGCAGACCACGGTCGGCACCCGCAGCATGTACGCCGGGGAGAGCCGTCGTACGACGCACCGGCTGGTCCCGCTCGACGTCGCGGTGCCGTCGTGGATGCGCGCACCGGGGGAGGCGCCGGGCATGTTCGGCCTGGAGTCCGCCATGGACGAGCTCGCCGAGGCCTGCGGGCTCGACCCGATCGAGCTGCGCATCCGCAACGAGCCCGCCACCGACCCGGACTCCGGGCGGCCCTGGTCCGGCCGGCACCTCGTCGAGTGCCTGCGTGAGGGCGCGGAGCGGTTCGGCTGGAGCGAGCGCGGGCTGCCCGGCGCGCGACGGGAGGGCGACTGGCTCGTCGGGCTGGGGGTCGCCAGCTCGACGTACCCCGGCTACGTGATGCCCGGCTCGGTCGCCTCGATCAGCTATGCCGGGCACGGCCACTACGCCGTATGCATCGGCGCCGCCGACATCGGCACCGGCAACTGGACCGCCCTGACCCAGATCGCTGCCGATGCCTTGCAGATGCCCCTGGACCACGTGCACCTCGAGATCGGGGACACCGCACTGCCGATGGCCACCGTCGAGGGCGGCTCGGCCGGGCTCGCCTCGCACGGCTCCGCGGTCGTCGAGGCCGCGCGCAAGTTCCGCGACGAGCACGGCGAGGCACCCGAGGCGGGCGCGGTCACCGAGTCCTCGATGGCCGAGAACCCGGACATGAAGAAGTTCGCCGTGCACTCCTACGGCGCGCAGTTCGTCGAGGCCCGGGTCAACGCGGACACCGGCGAGGTCCGGGTGCCGCGGATGGTCGGTGTCTTCTCCTGCGGCCGCATCATCAACCCCCGCACGGCCCGCTCGCAGTTCATCGGCGGGATGGTGTGGGGGCTGTCGATGGCCCTGCACGAGCACAGCGTGATCGACCACCGGCTCGGCCACGTCGTCACCCACGACCTCGCCGACTACCACGTCCCGGCGCACGCGGACATCGGCGACATCGACGTGTCCTGGCTCGACGAGGAGGACCCGCACGCCAACCCCATGGGGCTGCGCGGCATCGGCGAGATCGGCATCGTGGGCACGGCCGCCGCGGTCGCGAACGCCGTGCACAACGCCACCGGGATGCGGGTGCGCGACCTGCCGATCACCCCCGACCGTCTGCTCACCTGACCCCGGAGCATTGCCGAGACCAGGAGTGCTCAGGTAGCGGACTACCCCGGACAGTCGCCGCGCGGGGGCAACCAGTTCTTCGGGCACGCCGAGATCGGCCCGGACGACCGGCTCGACGTGAGCCTGCGCGACCAGGCCGGCACCGTGCTGTGGAGGAAGAGTCTCGACCCGTCGGACTGAGTGGGTAGGGTTCCGGGGTGCCCGACACCGAAGCCCCTCCCACCTCCCGCGTCCGCGAGGTGCTCGCGGGCGCCGTCGAGGCGCTCGGCGGCCAGGAGCGGGCCGGCCAGATCCAGATGGCCGAGGCGGTCGCCCGGGCGATGGCCACCGGCGAGCACCTGCTGGTCCAGGCCGGCACCGGCACCGGCAAGTCGCTCGGCTACCTCGTCCCCGCGCTGCTGCACGACCGCCGGGTCGTCGTCGCGACCGCCACCCTGGCCCTGCAGCACCAGCTCGTCGAGCGCGACATCCCGGCGCTGCTCGAGGCAGCCGACCACGTGCTGCACACCAAGCCGTCGTACGCCGTGCTCAAGGGTCGTTCCAACTACGCCTGCCTGCACCGGATCCGGGAGGGGGTGCCCGACGACCAGGGCGCACTGGTCGACCTGCCGGAGGGGTCGATGGGCAACGAGGTCCTCGCCCTGCGCGCCTGGGCCGAGGAGCAGACCCAGGCGAAAGGGCCCGGCGACCGCGACTCCGCGCCCAAGCACACCGACCGGGTCTGGCGGCAGGTCTCGGTCAACCACCGCGAGTGCCTCGGTGCCACGAAGTGCCCGTTCGCCCAGGAGTGCTTCGCCGAGCGCGCCAAGGAGAAGGCCGCGCAGTCGCAGCTGATCGTCACCAACCACTCGCTGCTGGCCATCGACGCCATCGAAGGCGTGCCGATGATCCCGGAGTACGACGTCGTGGTGATCGACGAGGCCCACGAGCTGTCCGCCCGGGTCACCCAGGCCGCCACCGACGAGCTGTCGGTGCCCGAGGTGGACCGCGCCGCCCGCCGCTCGCAGCGGCACGTCGAGGGCACCGAGGCCGACGACCTCGCCGACGCGGCCGACGCCCTGCGGGCCGCTATCGACGCCGGCGACCCGGGGCGCATCGACGCGCTGGCCACCGACCTGTCCGACGCGCTGGTGCTCGTGCGGGACGCGTCCCGCGCGCTGATCTCGGCGTTCCCCAAGGAGTCCTCGGAGGGTGAGGGCGACCCGGGACGCACCCAGGCCCGCGGTGCGGTCCAGGAGATCTTCAAGAACGCCGAGCGGATGGCGTCGAACTCCGCAGCCGACGTGCTCTGGCTCTCCGAGCGCGACCGCAGCCGCGGCGGCGACGTGCTGTGCGTGGCGCCGCTCCAGGTCTGGGGACCGCTGCGCGACAAGCTGCTCACGGACAACACCGTCGTGCTGACCAGCGCGACGCTGATGCTCGGCGGGGACTTCAACACGGTCGCCACCTCGCTCGGCCTGAAGCCCAGCGAGCGGGTCGACCACTCGCTGTCGACGCCGCCCTCACCCGAGGGCCCGGACGACGGAACGCTCCCGTGGCGGGGCATCGACGTCGGGTCGCCGTTCGACTACGCCCGGCAGGGCATCCTGTACGTCGCCCGGCACCTGCCCCCGCCCGGGCGCGACGGGCTCGGGCCCGCGCAGATCGACGAGATCGTCGACCTGGTGGACGCCGCCGACGGTCGCACGCTGGGGCTGTTCTCCAGCCGGCGGGCCGCGGAGGCGGCGGCCGAGGCGGCCCGTGAGCGGTTGCCGCACCTGACGATCCTGGCGCAGGGCGAGGCGCAGCTGCCCGAGCTGGCGCGGCTGTTCGTCGAGGACCCGCACGCGTGCCTGTTCGGAACGTTGAGCCTGTGGCAGGGCCTGGACGTGCCGGGCGACACCTGCCAGCTGGTGATCATCGACCGGATCCCGTTCCCGCGGCCCGACGACCCGCTGATGTCGGCCCGGCAGCGTGCCGCCGACCAGGCCGGCGGCAACGGCTTCATGCAGGTCGCCGCCACGCACGCCGCTCTGCTGCTGGCGCAGGGGAGTGGCCGGCTGATCCGTACGACGAGCGACAAGGGCGTCGTCGCGATCCTCGACCCGCGGCTGGTGACCGCCCGCTACGGCGGCTTCCTGCGTGCGTCGTTGCCGCCGATGTGGTCCACGACCGACCGGGACGTCGTACTCAAGGCGCTCAAGCGGCTCGCCTCCTGACCAGACACGGCGGCAGCCGGTCGTCCAGTGGCCCGTCCGAGGATCCCGGCTGGAAGGATGGGCCGCATGGGCAGCACCTACGTCATCAGTGACGTGCACGGACACCTCGCCGACCTGCGCGACGCACTCGTGCACGCCGGCCTGGTCGACTCCGACGACCGGTGGACCGGCGGGGACGCTGACCTGTGGGTGCTCGGAGACCTCATCGACCGCGGCCCCGACGGGATCGGGGTGATCCGGCTGGTCCGGTCGCTGCAGGAGCAGGCACCCGACCGGGTGCACGTCCTGATGGGCAACCACGAGTCGCTGATGCTCGGCTACCACCTGTTCCCGGACACCCGGTTCGCCGAGGTGTGGCTGGTCAACGGCGGCCATCACATGGACCAGGAGGGGCTCACCGACGACGACGTCGCCTGGCTGCGGGCGCTGCCGTTGATGGCCCGCACCGGCGAGCACCTGCTGGTGCACTCCGACACCACCGACTACCTCAGCTGGGGCAGCTCGGTCGAGGAGGTCAACGCGACGGTCGCCGACCTGCTCGCCGGGGACGACGCGCAGCAGCACTTCGACGTGTTCGCGGCGCTGACCAGCCGCTACGACTTCGCCGGCCGTGACGGGGCCGAGGTCGCGGCCGGCATGCTCGACACCCTCGGCGGCTCGGTGATCGTGCACGGGCACAGCATCATCGGCTCGCTGATCGGCGTACCGTCCGAGGAGGTCGAGGGTCCGATCAGCTACGCGGACGGACGCGTGGTCGCGATCGACGGCGGCCGGTACGACGGTGGGCCGCTGCTCCTCGTGCAGCTCACCTGAGCCTGTCCCTGCCGGGCTCGAGCCGTGGCACGATCCCGGCCCGATGAGGCGTCGCGTTCCGGTTCGGCAGCGGACGTCGGTCGCGGGCGAGGCCGCTACACGCGGCGCAGCACCGCGGTGACCTTGCCGAGGATCGTGGCGTTCGTGCCGTCGATCGGGTCGTAGGCCTCGTTGTGCGGGAGCAGCCAGACCTGGCCGTTCTTGCGCTGGAAGGTCTTGACGGTCGCCTCGCCATCGATCAGCGCAGCCACGATCTCGCCGTTCTCGGCGGTCTGCTCCTGGCGGACCACGACGTAGTCGCCGTTGCAGATCGCGGCGTCGATCATCGAGTCACCGACCACCTGGAGCATGAACAGCGTGCCCTCGCCGACCAGGCTCTTGGGCAGCGGCATGATCTCCTCGACGCGCTCGTCGGCCAGGATCGGGCCACCCGCTGCGATCCGACCGACCATCGGGACGTAGCTCGCCGCGGGCATCGCGTCGCCCACGCCGGTCTCGTCGACGCCCTCCGCCTCGTCGGGGCTGAACACCGACAGCGCGCGGGGACGGTTCGGGTCGCGCTTGAGGTAGCCCTTCTCCTCGAGCACCCGCAGCTGGTGGGCCACCGAGGAGGAGCTGGTCAGGCCGACGCGCTCACCGATCTCGCGCATGCTGGGCGGGTAGCCGCGTCGCTCGATGGAGTCGCGGATCACCGTGAGCACGCGCTGCTGGCGCGGGGTCAGCCCGCTGGCGTCGGGGGGACCGTCCGGGAGCTCCGTAACGCCGGAGCCACCTGTCGACCCGGATACGTTGCGCTTGCCTGCCATGAACGTGCCCCTTCTGCTGTGCCTGTCAACGGGCCCGTCGCCGGACCTGTGCTCGCTTGACCGTGCTGTCACGTTAGCCGTCGCCGAGCGCCTTGTTCAAACATTTGTTCGAACGGCGTGTCGCGTCCGGTGACTCTGGTTGGCTCCTCCCATGAACAGTGCAGTCGTCACCGGAGCAGGGCGCGGCATCGGCCGGGCCGTCGCCGCACAACTCGTCCGCAGCGGGTACGCCGTGGTGGTCACCGACCTCGACGCCGACGCGGCCCGTCGTACCGCCGTCGAGGTCGGCGCGGTCGCGGGAGTCGGGCAGGACGTGCGCGAGGAGACGTCCCACGAGCAGGTGGCGCAGGAGGCTGCGCGGCACGGCGAGCTGGCGGTGTGGGTGAACAACGCCGGCGTCGGGTACGACGGCACGCTGACCCAGGTCACCTCCGCGCACGTGGACGCGCTGGTCGACGTCAACCTCAAGGGCGTGCTGTGGGGGATGCGCGCGGCGCTCGCGGCGTTCGGCCCGGCCGGGGGAGACGTCGTGAACATCGCGTCGGCCTCGGGGCTCGGGCCGGTGCCGGGGCTGGCGGTGTACGCCGCCACCAAGGCCGCCGTCGTGTCCGTCACCATGTCCGCGGCCGTCGAGGTGCCGCGCGGCGTACGCGTGCACGCGCTGTGCCCAGACGGTGTGGACACCGCGATGGTCGAGGCGATGCGCGCGGACGGGCCCGCGAAGGCGATCGTGCACTCGTCCGGCCGGCTGCTCACCGTCGACGAGGTCGCCACCGAGGCCGTCGCACTGATCGGGAGCCGGCGCGTCGTCCGCACCCTGCCGACCTGGCGGGGTGGGCTGATCCGGGTCGGCACGCTGCTGCCGTCGCAGACCCGCGGCGGCTTCGCGGCGTTCGAACTGATCGGCCGGCGGGTCATGCGGCGGGCGTCCCGGGGCCGCTGACCCACCCGACACGCCGTTCGAACATCTGTTCGCCTGGTGCTTGAATCGTTCGAACACATGCTCTAACGTCGCACATGTGTTCGATCGAACAGGCATTCGAGAAGCCGCTTCCGGAAACTGTCGGAGGGCCTCGGTAGAACTTCGGTCATGGACACGCCGTTGGATTCCCGGACCGACTTCTTCCCCAGGAGGTCTCAGATGAGCACCGCTGCGATCAGCCCCGGCTTCACCCGCCTCCGTGAGCGCACCGTGCGCCCCGCACGGACGGCGCCCGTCCGCCTGACCCGTCGTGGCCAGGTCGTGGCGGTGCTGCTGACCCTCGGCGTCCTGCTGGCCGTGCTCACCGTGTTCGGCTCGCACTCCGCCGCCACCGGGGAGGCCGGTACGCCGGTGCCCACCCGGACCGTCGAGGTCGGCCAGGGCGACACGCTCTGGGAGATCGCGTCCGAGTCCGCGGCGCCGGGCCACGTGCGGGAGATGGTGCACCAGATCCAGGAGCTCAACGCGCTCCCGGACTCCGGCCTGCGCGTCGGCCAGGAGATCGCGGTGCCGGTTCGCTGACCGGCCGTACAGACTTGCCGGCGACCTCCTCGACCCGGGTCGACGGCATGTAGGGAAACACGGAGGGGCGGGTCCGCGCTCATGCAGCCGCGGCCCGCCCCTTTGCCATGTCCCCGTGGTCGTGCCCACGCTCGGGTTCAGAGTTTGGTGGTGCCTGCGGCGATCAGTCCCTGTCCAGCGGTGTACGTCGCCATCACCACCGTCTCCAGCGCCGGCACCTTCCGTCGCAGCACGAACTGCTGCACGCCGAGCACCGTGTCCGAGAGCAGGAACAGGGCCGCTCCGGCCTGCACGGCGCGGCGTCCGGTGCGGGAGAGCGCCGGGTCCAGCCGGGCCGCGGTGGCGAACATCGCGGCCAGCGCCGTGGCGTACGCCGCGACCGGTGCGGCGAGGTCGTGGTCCGTGCGGCGTGCGGCGAAGGTCATCGCCGGTGCGGTGGTCAGCCACAGTCCCAGCGCGGCCTTCACGCCCGGGTTCGGTGCGACGGTGACCCGCTCCCCGCGGAGCGCCAACGTCGAGATGTAGGCCAGGTGCGCCCCGAAGAACGAGCCGAGCCCCGCGAGGAACGGCTTCTCGCCCTGGCCGAGCAGGGCGACGTCCCCGCCCCAGGACAGCACCTGCGCGGTGCTGAGGCCGCGATCCGGTCGGCCCTGCGGTGCGGCGGCACGCGTGGCGGCAGCCAGGGTCGGCATCAGGGCGGGCTTGGTCAGGTAGCGCAGTCGCCTGGCCGTCGTACCCGTCCGGCCGGCGAGCACGGCGTCGGCGGTGGCAAGGGCGACGTACCCGGCGGTGAGCAGCTTGGTGTGTGGCACGCACGCATCCTGGCCTCGCAGCGTCGCGCCTGTCGAGTCACTGCCCACGTTCAACACCGGCGGAGCTCTTCGCCCGGTTGGTTGAGCCCGTCGCCTGGCTGGTCTTCGGGTGGCTGAGCGTCCCACCCACGCCGACGCGAGCTCTGGAACGGTCCGGCGGTCTCGCGCAGGTCCAGGGCCGACTTCGTGCCGCGGTTGGGTCTGGCTACTGGTAGTCGCCGGACAGTACGGCGGTCGCTTCGCTGACCCGGAGCGCGGAGGCGGGGCCGGTGATCGTGACGGTCTCCGGGATGTCCTGCCAGGCGCCGTTGCCGACCCGGAAGCGCGCCGAGTACGTCACGTCGACGCTGGTCTGCACGGTCGTGTGGGCGTCGGTGTAGCTGTGGGTGATGTCCTTGGCCGGGTACGGCGCACCCGGGGTCGACGTGGTGGTGGAGGTGCCGTCGCCGTAGTGCCAGGTGAAACCGCTCGGCGTCGCCTCGACGTCGACCGACTGACCGAGCAGCGTGATCGTGCGGGTGAACGGCTGCGGGTCGGCGTAGAAGATCGTCGCGAAGTTGACCAGCGTCTTGTCCTCGGGCTGGGTACGCGCTTCGAGCGCCGGCAGCCCGATTCGGCGCAGTGCGTTCAGCACCAACCCCGGAGTCACCTGCGGCTTCGGTGTCGGCTGCCGGCAGGCGGGCCTTGGGTGGCCGGCGCACTGGGTCCCGAAGGCATCCCATTGCCCAGCTGTGCGTTCGGCCCCAGAGGCGCCATAGTCGTTCGGCAGGGTCTGGGCAGGACTGAGCCTGACCGCAATCAGGGGACTCTGCGGCGCTAGACGTCGGCCCGCTTGTTGCACAGACCGATGCCCATCGGTATTTCAGGTACGTCGGCCCTGGTCCCGATCCGTCTGCTGTAACGCTGGCATCGGCGGCTCGCCGCTGAATTCGTGCCTCCCGCCGCCTTATTGCCTTCCAAAGCAAAAGCGTCAGTGGCGGCTTCGCCGCTGATTTGTGGGTCGTCGTCAGCAGCCGCTGGGGTGGCGATGGTGCCGCGACCACCACCACTGGAATTACGAGTGCGGCACCAAGCACTACTCAGAGCCTTATTCATTCGGGTTGATCCAATCGCGTCACACGCCAAGATCCCATTGGTCGCTCTTAGGTGAACAGGGTCTTGAGACGCCTACCCCCGTCGAAGTGTTGGGTTGGCCCCCGCTTCCGTCGTATGACCGTCTGAGGGCTTACGTCTACCAAGGCGTCAAGGACGATGACGCGGCGAGGGGCTTTGTCGACGGTGCGGACAGCTGCGCACGATCCAGCCCTTCCCCTGGATAGATCCATCCTGGGAATCGACCGCGTCGATGAAGTCGGCGATGCCGTCGCAGGCGAGGCACTCGCTTGACGACAAGGCGTCGCAGCGGTTTTGAGTCGCGCACTCGGCCGCTGTAGTTGAGTACGGTCGATCGTATGGCGAACGAAGGCCTCGGCTGCTTGGGCGCTCGTGCCCTTGGCTTCTGGGGGCATGGGTGGGGGAGTGGGCGTCGCAGAGGCACTGCTGCTCGGGCTCGGCGATGCGGAGGGAAGCGGCTTCGGCCTGGCGGTGTCGGTGCAGCCGGAGACGGCCACGGCGAGCACGACCGCGAGCGCAGCCAGCGAGCGAACAGTACGCATGTCGGACATCGACGCGACCCCCAAGAACATCGACCCAGGCCGTGAGACATACCGGACACGGCTCTTGCAACCTACCCACGATCCAGCAGCCCGCGGAAGACCCGGCGCCGGATCTGTGGACGACGAGGGCCACCGGCGCGAGGCCGTTCGGACGTGCAACCTGACCCCTCACGGGCCCAGAAGGCGGTCAGAACGGGGGAGGCTGCACGTCGGAGTGGTCGGTTCGCCCCGAGCAGACCCCGCACGGAATGCGAGGATCCGCCCATGGAGGAGCCGGATCAGTCGTACGTCGACCGCGCCGGTGACGCACGTGCGCCGTACCCGTTCCGGGTCCACCAACGGCAGGCCCTCGACGCCATCGAGCACGCCGAGGCCGCCGGCGCCCTCAGGTCCTGGGTGGTGCTGCCCCCGGGCGCCGGCAAGACCCTCGTCGGGCTGGAGACCGCCCGACGCAGGGGCAGGACCACTGTCGTGCTGGGCCCGAACACCGCGATCCAGTCGCAGTGGCTGCGCGGCTGGGACGAGTTCACCGGGCAGGACGAGAAGGCCAGCGGGACCCGGGAGGTCGACGGGTTCTTCACGGCGCTGACCTACCAGGCGCTGGCCACGTTCGACGCCGACGACGAGGTCGACGAGGACGGCATCGAGGGCACGAGCCTGCTCGACCGGCTGCACCCCAACGGACGCGCGCTGGTCGAGCGGCTCAAGGAGGTCGGCGACCTGACCCTGGTGCTCGACGAGTGCCATCACCTGCTCGAGGTGTGGGGCCGGCTGCTGGAGGAGGTTCTCGACGAGCTGCCGGGGGCGTTCGTCCTGGGCCTGACCGCGACTCCGCCGAGCAGCCTGACCCAGGACCAGAAGGCGCTGGTCGACGAGCTGTTCGGCGACTCGCTGTTCAGCGTGAGCATCCCAGCCGTCGTACGCGAGGGAGACCTGGCACCGTTCGCGGAGCTGGCCTGGCTGACCACGCCGACGCAGACCGAGAACGACTGGCTCGCAGGGCAGGGGGAACGGTTCGCTGAGCTGACCACGGCGCTGGCCGACCCGGAGTACGGCTCGACGAGCTTCTTCGCCTGGCTGGACGCGCGGTTCGCCCGGCAAGACCGGCAAGTTCGGCAGGACCGGCAGGACCAGCAGGACCAGGCGGCCGACCCCGGGGAGACCGACGCCGCCCTGCGGATGGCGCACGCGGGCCTGCTGCGGGCCCCGGACGGCGCCCGCCTCGCCGAGCGGCACCGGTACCCGCCCACCGCCGACGACTGGGTGCTGCTGCTCGACGGCTGGCTGAGCCACCTCCGCGGCAGCGGCGAAGAACAGGACGAGGACGTCGTCGAGGGCGTACGGCGGGTGCTGCCGTCGGTCGGCTACCAGCTCACCCGTGCCGGGATCCGCAAGGGCCGCAGCCCGGTCGACCGGGTGCTCGCGCGCAGCGAGGCGAAGACGATCGCACTGCCGCAGATCGTCGAGACCGAGCATCGCAACCTGGGCATGCGCCTGCGGATGCTGGTGCTCTGCGACCACGAGCAGGCCACTGCGACCCTGCCCGCCGACCTCGACGGCGTGCTGTCCCAGGAGGCCGGGTCCGCGCGCCTCGCGCTCGAGCACCTCGAACGGGCGCTGCCCGACCTGCACCCGCTGCTCGTGACCGGCAGCACCGTGGCCGGGTCGGCCGAGACGCTGAAAGCGCTGCAGGGGTACGTCGCGACGTACGACCCGGACCTGGCCGGACGGCTGATCGTGGACGGCGACCGGCTGGAGGGTCCGTGGGAGAGCCGGGACTGGGTGCCGTGGGTGACGCGGTTCTTCGAGGAGGGGCACTGCCACGTGCTCGTCGGGACCCGCGGCCTGCTCGGCGAGGGCTGGGACGCGCGGGCGATCACCGGGCTCGTCGACCTGACCACCGCGACGACCAGCACGGCGGTCGTGCAGACCCGTGGCCGGGCGCTGCGCACCGACCCGTACTGGCCGGAGAAGGTCGCGTTGACCTGGACCGTCGTGTGTGTCAGCGAGGACCATCCCAAGGGCGGCAACGACTGGGACCGGTTCGTCCGCAAGCACGAGGGCTTCTACGGCGTCGACGTCGACGGCGACGTGGTGTCCGGGGTCGCGCACGTCGACGCGGCGTTCTCGCCGTACGCCCCTCCGGCGGTCGCGACGTTCGACGAGGTGAACGCGCGGATGCTCGACCGGTCCGAGGACCGGGCGCTGGTCGGCGATGCCTGGCGGGTCGGCACGCCGTACGTCGACACGCTCGTGCACACCGTCCGGATCACGCCGACCCGTGCCGTCGCGACCGGGACGAAGCCGGCGCCCGTCGTACTCCACCGCGACGAGCTGCTCGTCCGCGACGGCCGACCCGCGCCGTGGCGGCCGCACTGGGCGCTGGCGGTCGGGCTGGTGCTCGCGGTGATGGCGTTCCTGCTCAACCTGACACCGGCGGTCGTGATCGGCGTCGGGCTGGCGACCATGCTCGGCATCCAGACCACCGTCGCCGTGGACCGCGGCCGTCGCCTCGCCGAGGACCTGGCGAGGCCGCCGAGCATCGAGCAGATCGCGTACGCCGTCGCCGACGGCCTGCGCGACGCGGGGCTCGCGCCGCACGGGGCGGAGGCGGTCCGGGTAGAGGTCGACGACCTGGGGGAGCGGCGGTGCGCGCTGGACGGTGTCACGCCGGAGGTGTCGGCGACGTTCGCCACCGCGCTCGACGAGGTCGTGTCACCGATGGCGGAGCCGCGCTACGTGCTGCCGCGCTGGGTGCTGCAGGAGCCGGTGGACAACGCCGACGGGCTGCGTGCCGCGTTCGGCCGGCTGCGCCCGGACGGCGAGGTGTGGCACAGCGTGCCGACCGTGCTCGGGACGACCGCCCAGCGTGCGCAGGCGTTCGCGCGCGCGTGGGACGACTGGGTCGGGGGAGGGCCGGCGGTCTACACCGCCACCCCGGAGGGCGAGGGGGTGCTGGTCACGCACCGGGGCAGCGACCCCTTCGACGTCACCACGGTGCTGCGGATCAGCTGGCGCTGAGGCCCCACCACGCGGGTCAGCCGATGTCGATGCGGTCCATCGACCAGTGGTGGCTGACCCGGACCATGATCAGCCGCAGCCGCAGGTCGCCGCCCTTGAGTGAGCGTGGCGCCGCGTCCTTGGCCTTGTAGAGCTTCTGCGGGGTGGCGGTCAGCACCACGCTGACCCCGGCCCCGGGAGCGGGCACGCCGGCCTCGTTGGCGATCTTCTTGACCTGGAAGCCCTTGGTCTCTACGTGGCCGCCGGCCGCGTAGATGGCGTCGAGCTGCTTGGCGAAGTCCGTGCAGGTCTCGCAGCTCTTCTTCTGCAGCGTCTTGAGCTTCTTGGTGTCGCCAGACGTGGTCGCCTTGTTGAGCGAGTCGATCCAGTAGCGCGCGAAGTTCTGCGCGCCCTTCTCGTCGTTCGTGGTGATGTACGTCGGGAAGCCGTCGACCGTCTTGGGGGAGTCGTCACCGCCGCCGCAGGAGGACAGCGCGAGAGCGCACACCAGGGACACACAGAGCAGGAGAAGACGCTGAATCACGTGCCCGATCCTGACACGCGGGCGGTGAGCCCCCGAACCCGGGCACAATGCGAGGCGTGAGCACGCACGGCTACTCCGGCACGCCGCTGGTCCAGAAGCTCGGCGTGAAGCCGGGCCTGAACGTGTACGTCGACGGGGGTCCGGCCCACGTCGAGGAGCTGCTCGCGGGGTCGACGTACACCACCCGGCTGCCGAAGCAGGCCGACATCACGCTGCTGTTCAGCACCACGCTCACGCGCCTGGAGCAGCGACTTCCGCTCGTCGTGGAGCGCACGGCGACCAACGGGATGGTGTGGGTGTGCTGGCCGAAGAAGGCCAGCAAGGTCGAGACCGACCTGGACGAGAACGTGGTCCGGGAGCTCGGGCTGGCCTCCGGCGTCGTCGACGTGAAGGTCGCCGCGATCGACGCGACCTGGTCCGGCCTGAAGTTCGTCCGGCGCCTGCGGGACCGCTGACTCAGGCGGTCTGCCGCTCGGCATCTGGGGCCGCGACGTGCGCGTGCGCAGGGACCAGGGCCAGCGCGAGCACGGCGACGAGCGCGGCGACCGCGAAGATGTAGAAGCCCCACGGGTACGCGAGGCCGGCGGCGACCAGGGCACCGCCGAGGAACGGTCCCACGATCGCGCCGACGCGTCCGATGCCGGCCGACATGCCCAGCGCCGTGCCCCGGACGTCCGGCGGGTACAGGTGGCCGACGAACGCGTAGACCAGCACCTGGGCGCTGAACACGAACACCCCGGCGAGGAAGACGGCGACGTACACCGCCAGGGTCGACTCGAGCTTGACGCTCAGCCCGGCCAGGAACACCGCAGCCAGGCCGAACCAGACCAGCACCGTCGGCTTGTTGCCGCGCGCGTCGGAGATCTGCCCGGCGACGAGCAGGCCGGTGACGGCGCCGAGGTTCAGCGCGAGCAGCAGCCCGAGCGCGTCACCGGTCGAGTAGCCGGCGATCTCCATGATCTTGGGTAGCCACGTGTTCAGCCCGTAGACCAGCAGCAGGCCCATGAACGAGGCCACCCACAGCGCCAGGCTGATCTTCAGGAAGCCGCCCTTCACCACCGCGCTCGGCCCCCGGTCACTCTCGCTGGTCGAGCCGCCCCGGCTGGTTGAGCCTGTCGAAACCGCCGCCAGGAACGCCTCGGACTCCGGCAGCTTGGCCCACATCACCGGCAGCGTGACCAGCCCGAGGACGCCACCGAGCACGAACATCGACTCCCAGCCGAAGTCGGCGATCAGCACCAGCGCGAGCAGAGCGGTGAGCACTGCGCCGACGTGGTAACCGGTCATCATCCGGGTGACCGCGGAGCCGCCGCGGCCGGCGGGCGCGTACTCCGTCATGAACGCCAGCGCCGTCGGCAGGCACGCCCCGAGGCCGAGCCCCGCGAGGAACCGGAGTACGGCGAACGTGGCGATGTTCGGGGCGAAGGCGACGAGCAGCGTGAACACCGAGAACGCCGCGATGCACGTGATCAGGCTGCTCCGCCGGCCGAACCGGTCGGTGATCGGCCCGATCAGGACCGCCCCGATGCCCACGCCGATCAGGCCGACCGTGGCGACCAGGGTCAGCGACTCGGCGGTGAAGCCGAGCGCACCGGTCTTGTCGAGCTCGGGGATCACGGCCCCGATCACGACCAGGTCGAAGCCGTCGAGCGCGACGGCGACCCAGCAGAGGATGACGGGCCACAGGCCCCGAGACGGGTGTGCAGATGTGGTGGTGGTCACCTCGCGACGCTAAGCGAGGGGCAGTGAGTTTGGCCAGGGTGAGGTCTCACCATGCGTACAACTGTGCGCATCGCGCACACACGTGCCGTCGAAACCGACCGGCTGGTTGAGCTTGTCGAAACGATCGACGGGCCTGCCGAGCTGCCTCAGCGGGAGCGCTTGCCGCCCGAGGACCGGCGGGGCTGGTAGTCACTGGCGAGGCCGAACGCCGCCCAGATCCGGGCGACCAGCACGAACGCCAGCAGCAGGCACACCGCGGCACCGATCGTCGCGGCACCGCAGATGCCCCACGCGACCATCTTTCCGTCGCGGGCGGCCTGGCCGAAGTCGATCGCCGCGCGCACCAGGTAGACCCAGGCCGCGCCGGCGCCGACCACGCCGAGGCACAGCGCCACGACGTACGGCAGGCGCTTGGAACGAGCCTCGGCCTTCACCTTCTCCGCCCGGCGTCGGCCGGCGCTCGCGGTCCCTCGATCGGTCACACCCATAGCCACGGGGTCATTGTGTCGGACATCGGGCCCAGGGTGAACGGAACTGGACAATGCGTCATGTGTCGACCGTCTCGTGGACCTCGAAGACGCGGCCACAGGGGCCGTCGACGAGCACCCCGTCGACCCGTCGCCACAGCGCCTGCAGCGAACGGAGCATCGCCTCTGCCTCCTGCTCGGTGTCGAGCTCGAGGTCGATCATCACCACGTTCGGGTCGTCCGCGGCGCGCAGCACCCGGTAGCGCCGTACGCCGGCCTGCCTGCGGCCCGCCGGGTCGCTGTCGAAGACCCGTTTCCAGGCGTCGAAGTCGCGGACCGGGTGCTCGACGTGTACGACGTGCACGACAGGCGCTCCTCTCTGTGTTCAGCAGATTCCCGACAAGTCAGGACCGTCCTCCCGCGGGCCGTGCTCGTCCACCCCGGTCCAGCCCGCCCGCCACAGTCTGCCCCCGACCGTTCGGACGTGCACCCTGCCCGGACCGGGCCGACGACAGGCTCGATCGGGGAGGGTTTGCACGTCCGGGTGGCCTCCCTGCCAAGGCCGAGCCGGACTTGTCCTGGTTCGTGGAAGACCAGTTCCTAGCACCTGCGCGAGCCTGGTCACATCGCCCGCTGCAGGGCGTGAAACGGGCTGGGGGAGCGACGCATACTCGACCAGGTATGACTGAGCCACGAAACCGCGTCGAGATCAACTGGGTCCAGGTGTCTGCCAGCGCCCTGGCCGCCGTTTCCTCCGCCGTCCTGCTGTCCACCGTGGGGGTCGCGGGGACGATCATCGGCGCCGCGATCGGCAGCCTCTTCGCCACCGCCGGCAGCTCGATCTACTCGCACTACCTGCGGATCAGCCAGGAACGCGTCGCCCGCGCCCAGGCGGCGGCCCTCGAGCGGGTCAGCCGTGCCCGGGCCAGCGTCAGCGGTGCGGCAGTGGACGTACGACGAGGCGGCCCACGCACCCAGTCGCTGCGGGCGCAGCGCGAGGTCGAGCAGGCGGGCGACGAGCTCGAGCACGCGGAGCGGGAGCTGCAGGGCGCCGACGGGGAGTCCGGGCGTCCGCCCTGGCGTGAGCTCTTCACCGGACTGCCCTGGAAGCGGATCTCGATGGGAGCAGCAGGGGTCTTCGTGGTCGCGATGCTCGCCATCGTCTCCTTCGAGATGATCACCGGCCGTGCCGTCTCGACGTACACCGGCGGCTCCGACCCGGGCGCCCGCACCTCCGTCCCCGGCCTCGGCAGGACGCACGCGCGCAGCACGCCCACGCCGACCCCCTCCGGGGGACCCACGTCCGGGGCGAGCGCCGGCGGCCCGAGCGCGAAGTCCTCGCCCACGGGGACGCCGACCGGGTCTCCGTCCGGGGCGCTGTCCGGGTCCCCGTCCACTGCGCCGTCGAGCGGCACGCCGACGTCCACGCCTTCATCAACGCCCTCGAGAGCTCCGAGCGCCACCGCACCCTCGCCGACGCCGACGGTCGCGGGGACAGAGGCCACCGCGCCGACGACCGCGCCGACCCCGTCCCGCTGACCCCCTCCGGCCGACCCCCTCCGGCCGACCCGGCCCGTCGATCCGTCACCCCGGCCGGTCGAGCCCGTCGACACCCGCGTCTCCTGGGACAGGTGTGACGGGTGTGTAGATCGACCGGTCGAGGCCCGCGAGCCCGCCCAGCGAGCTCCTGAGGGCCCTTCCGACACGCCGGTCACGGTGTCTCGACACGCCAGAACCCCGGCTGCTTAAGCCGGTCTGACCTGCGGTTTAACCCAGGCCGAAAAAGTCGTCCGGCGAATCTTCCCGTTCCGCTTGCGTGGCTTGTGACGCGGTCCTAGGGTTACCACTACATCTAGTAGTTACACCGTTGTGGTTTTCCACATGTAGTCCACAGAGGCGCATGGGGTTCTGCACACCGAACCGCTGGTTGTCCCCACGTTACCCACAGATTCACCCACAACGGGCCAGGCTCGAGGTGGGCAGAAACCGGGGGTGGTGGGTGTTGAACTAGAGGGTCCAGAGACACGACATCCAGGGTGGAAGGAGCGGCGACATGCACTGCCCGTACTGCCGCAACACCGACACCCGGGTGCTCGACAGCCGAGTCGCCGACGACGGCGGCGCGATCCGCCGGCGGCGCTCCTGCTCGGAGTGCGGCAAGCGGTTCAGCACCGTCGAGCAGATGCAGCTCGTCGTGGTGAAGCGGTCCGGTGCGACCGAGCCGTTCACCCGCGAGAAGGCGGTGGCCGGCGTGCGCAAGGCATGCAAGGGCCGGCCGGTCTCCGAGGACGACCTGGCCTGCCTCGGGCAGCAGGTCGAGGACGCGCTGCGCAGCGAAGGCTGGGCCGAGGTGCCCGCCCACGAGGTCGGCATGGCGATCCTCGCGCCGCTGCGGCAGCTCGACGAGGTGGCCTACCTCCGGTTCGCGAGCGTCTACCGGGCCTTCGAGTCGGCCGACGACTTCGAGGCCGAGATCGCGCTGCTGCGGGCGGAGCGTCCCGCCGAGGCGGTCGAGCCGAGCCGGCCGGTCGCCGTACCCCCTCAGCCCACGGGCTGACCACAGACTGCCCGGCGCATCGTGGGGAAGCGGTGCGTCGGGCATACCACTTGGCCGTCTCGGGACGGCATCGAACAGGCACCACCACACAGCCACACACAAACCGGGGAACGAAGGAGCAGGGAATGACGGAGACGGTCAGCGGCGCAGCACGCACCAGCAATCGCAAGGCGCCCAAGGGCGCAGGTCTGAAGGTCGAGCGGGTCTTCAGCACCGAGGGTGTGCACCCCTACGACGAGATCACCTGGGAGCGTCGCGACGTCGTCCAGACGAACTGGAAGACCGGCGAGACCGTCTTCGAGCAGCGCGGCGTGGAGTTCCCGGACTTCTGGTCGGTGAACGCGTCCACGATCGTGAGCACGAAGTACTTCCGCGGCGCGGTCGGCACCGACGCGCGTGAGTGGAGCCTCAAGCAGCTCATCGACCGGGTCGTGAAGACCTACCGCAAGGGCGGCGAGGACAACGGCTACTTCGCCTCGGCCGCCGACGCGGAGCTGTTCGAGCACGAGCTGGTGTGGCTGCTCGTGCACCAGTACTTCTCCTTCAACTCTCCCGTGTGGTTCAACGTGGGCACGCCCAGCCCGCAGCAGGTCTCCGCGTGCTTCATCCTGTCCGTCGACGACTCGATGGACTCGATCCTGAACTGGTACAAGGAGGAGGGCTTCATCTTCAAGGGCGGCTCCGGTGCCGGCCTGAACCTCTCCCGCATCCGGTCGTCCAAGGAGCTGCTGTCCAGCGGCGGTACGGCGTCCGGCCCGGTGTCCTTCATGCGCGGCGCCGACGCGTCCGCGGGCACCATCAAGTCCGGTGGCGCCACCCGTCGTGCGGCCAAGATGGTCGTCCTCGACGTGGACCACCCGGACATCGAGGAGTTCGTGATGACCAAGGCGCGCGAGGAGGACAAGATCCGCGCGCTCCGCGACGCCGGGTTCGACATGGACCTCGGCGGCAAGGACATCACCTCCGTCCAGTACCAGAACGCCAACAACTCCGTCCGGGTCACCGACGAGTTCATGCGCGCGGTCGAGGAGGGCACGTCGTTCGGCCTCAAGGCCCGCGGCACCGGTGAGGTCATCGAGGAGGTCGACGCCCGCGACCTGTTCCGCAAGATCGCGGTGGCGGCGTGGGAGTGCGCCGACCCGGGCCTGCAGTACGACGACACGATCAACGACTGGCACACCAACCCGGAGACGGGCCGGATCACCGCGTCCAACCCGTGCTCGGAGTACATGTCGCTGGACAACTCCTCCTGCAACCTGGCGTCGCTGAACCTGCTGAAGTTCCTCAAGGACGACGACACCTTCGACGCGCCGCTGTTCGCCAAGGCGGTCGAGTTCATCATCACCGCGATGGACATCTCGATCTGCTTCGCGGACTTCCCGACCGAGTCGATCGGCGACACCACCCGCGACTACCGCCAGCTCGGCATCGGCTACGCCAACCTCGGCGCGCTGCTGATGGCGATGGGCCTCGGCTACGACTCCGACGGCGGCCGGGCGATGGCCGGTGCCATCACCTCGCTGATGACCGGCCAGTCCTACAAGCGCTCGGCGGAGCTCGCCGGCGTGGTCGGCCCGTACAACGGCTACGCCCGCAACGCGGACGCCCACAAGCGCGTGATGCGCAAGCACCAGGCGGCCAACGACGCGATCCGGTCGATCCACAGCCACGACCGCGACGTACACGCGCTGGCCACGAAGGCGTGGGACGCGGTCATCAAGACGGGGGAGAAGAACGGCTTCCGCAACGCGCAGGCCTCGGTGCTCGCACCGACCGGCACCATCGGCTTCATGATGGACTGCGACACCACCGGCATCGAGCCCGACTTCTCGCTGGTGAAGTTCAAGAAGCTCGTCGGCGGCGGCTCGATGCAGATCGTCAACCAGACCATCCCGCGTGCGCTGAAGAAGCTCGGCTACCAGCAGGAGCAGATCGAGGCGATCGTCGAGTACATCGCCGACAAGGGCCACGTCATCGACGCCCCTGGCCTCAAGCTCGAGCACTACGAGGTCTTCGACACCGCGATGGGCGCTCGTGCGCTGGCCCCGATGGGCCACGTGCGGATGATGGCGGCCGCGCAGCCGTTCCTGTCCGGCGCGATCAGCAAGACCGTGAACCTGCCGGAGACGGCCACGGTCGAGGAGATCGAGGACGTCTACCTGCAGTCCTGGAAGCTCGGCCTCAAGGCGACCGCGATCTACCGCGACAACTGCAAGGTCGGCCAGCCGCTCTCGGACGGCGGCAGCACGGCCAAGGAGAAGGACGCCTCGCAGGCTGAGCCCGTCGCCGAGGTCAAGACCGTCGTCGTCGAGCGTCCGGTCCGCAAGCGTCTGCCGAAGTCGCGTCCGTCGCGCACCACGTCGTTCACCGTCGGTGGCGCCGAGGGCTACATGACGGCCGGCTCCTACCCGGACGACGGCCTGGGCGAGGTCTTCCTCAAGCTCGGCAAGCAGGGCTCGACGCTGGCCGGTGTGATGGACGCCTTCTCGATGGCGATCAGCATCAGCCTGCAGTACGGCGTCCCGCTGGAGACCTACGTCTCGAAGTTCACCAACATGAAGTTCGAGCCGGCCGGTCTCACCGACGACCCGGACGTGCGGATGTCGCAGTCGATCATGGACTACATCTTCCGTCGCCTGGCGCTGGACTACCTGCCGTTCGAGAAGCGGTCCGCGATGGGCATCTACACCGCGGAGGAGCGTCAGCGTCAGCTCGAGACCGGATCCTACGAGGCCGTCGTCGAGGATGACGGCAGCACGGCAGCCTCGCTGGTCGAGCCCGTCGAAACCTCGTCGGTCGAGACCAAGCCGGCTGCGCCCTGCCGAAGCGGCCGCGAAGGAGACGCCGAAGGGCGTGCACACCTCCGCGGAGCTGATGGAGGCCATCACCGGTACGGCGGTCGACAGCCCGCTCTGCTTCACCTGCGGCGCGCGCGAGAAGAACGGCTACCGCAACGCGCAGGCCTCCGTGCTCGCCCCGACCGGCACCATCGGCTTCATGATGGACTGCGACACCACCGGCATCGAGCCCGACTTCACCCTCGTGAAGTTCAAGAAGCTCGTCGGCGGCGGCTCGATGCAGATCGTCAACCAGACCATCCCGCGCGCGCTGAAGAAGCTGGGCTACCAGCAGGAGCAGATCGAGGCGATCGTCGAGTACATCGCCGAGCACGGCCACGTGATCGACGCCCCCGGCCTGAAGACCGAGCACTACGAGGTCTTCGACACCGCGATGGGTGCGCGCGCGCTGGCCCCGATGGGTCACGTGCGGATGATGGCGGCGGCGCAGCCGTTCCTGTCCGGCGCGATCAGCAAGACCGTGAACCTGCCGGAGACGGCCACGGTCGAGGAGATCGAGGACATCTACCTGCAGTCGTGGAAGCTCGGCCTGAAGGCGACCGCGGTCTACCGCGACAACTGCAAGGTCGGCCAGCCGCTCTCCGACGGCAAGGCGAAGGCCAAGGAGACGACGCCCCGAGGAGAGGACGTCGCCGTCGCCGTCATCGTCGAGCGCCCCGTCCGCAAGCGCCTGCCGAAGTCGCGTCCGTCGCGCACCACCTCGTTCACCGTGGGTGGCGCCGAGGGCTACATGACCGCCGGCTCCTACCCGGACGACGGTCTCGGCGAGGTCTTCCTCAAGCTCGGCAAGCAGGGCTCCACGCTGGCCGGTGTGATGGACGCCTTCTCGATGGCGATCTCCATCTCGCTGCAGTACGGCGTCCCGCTGGAGACCTACGTCTCGAAGTTCACCAACATGAAGTTCGAGCCGGCCGGCCTGACCGACGACCCGGACGTGCGGATGTCGCAGTCGATCATGGACTACATCTTCCGTCGTCTCGCGCTGGACTACCTGCCCTTCGAGACGCGTTCCGCGATGGGCATCTACTCCGCGGAGGAGCGTCAGCGCCAGCTCGAGACCGGCTCGTACGAGGCGGCGGAGGTCGAGGCCCCCGAGGCCGAGTCGCTCAAGACCACCCCGGCCGAGCTGAAGCTCGAGTCGACCTCGGTCAAGGTCGCCCAGGCCGAGGACGTCGTCGAGGCCAAGGCCAAGGAGGCGCCGAAGCAGGCGCACACCTCGGCCGAGCTGATGGAGGCGATCACCGGTACGGCGGTCGACAGCCCGCTCTGCTTCACCTGCGGCACCAAGATGCGCCCGGCGGGTAGCTGCTACGTCTGCGAAGGCTGCGGCACCACCAGCGGCTGCAGCTGATCGACAATGCGCCGATAGTCAGCAGCACAAGCACACGGAAGTGGCCCGGCACCTGAAGGTGCCGGGCCACTTCCGTCGGTGCTGGGCGCTCGGGTGAATGCGACAAACAGCAAACTGTCACCGAGTTCGAACTTGCGAGCGGCGCGCACAAAAAGGCGTGACGCGGCGACGCTTGTTCTGACGATGGTCAGCCAGCGACAGTCGAAACAGCCTCATTCTCGGCGGACCTTAGATTCCAGTGCCCGCTTGTCCGCTCGAGTACGACGAAGTGCCGCGTTCCCTGGTTGACCTGCGTCTGGCCCAAACCAATCGAGCAACAAAGACGGCAGCACGTTCCTGCTCTCATTGGGGATAGTGACCTTGTTCAACGCAACCTGCACGAAGTGGGCCTCGAGGTCTTCACCCTCCACCCTCACGACTGTAGGGCCTTCGGGGATGTCGGGATGATTCCTGCGGTCGAGCATGATGATTGGCCGCCCAATGCCAGCATGTGTCACTCGGAGAAGCATCTTGTCGGCGCCGCCCCTGGACCTGGCTAGGTATGCGGCCAGTCGATATTCGACAGAGTTCATCCAGGAGAGCAAGCAAGGTTTCCTCTTGGACCCGGTCAACGGCGAAGTTGGGAGTGAAGAACTCACCGTCCAAACGGAACCAAGCTTCGGGCGCAGAGCGATCCTCGCCGATCCATGCCGAAATCGGGTTCCTCCTCCAGTAGTTCTGCCACCGGGCCGGGGCGACCCCAGAGACGTCACCGACCTCCCGTTGGGACACGTCATCGTGGAGCCTCGGATCACGCTGGATGATGCGTAAGGACCAGTCAGCGACGTCTCGCCCACCCCAGGCTTTCGATTGCTCCATGTTCGATCAATGCCCGCAGTGTGACCATCTTGAAGGAGCGTGTCATCGAGGTTCGCTCGACCTCGTCAAGGAAGCCACCAGCTTGTTCGACCACTGCCCCTTCGTCGGCCGTCAGCAGTCCCAGCGCAGCAAGCCCCTCCAACCAGGTCGCGGGTCTCAGGGCACCCGGATTCACGCCCGCCTGCAGGGCCTGGGCAGCGGTCAGTCGCCATTGGCTTCGTAGTACTGGCGAATGAATTCCTTGACGCGTTCGCCCCCGCTGACTCTTGCCGATGTCGCAAGCGCGGAGATGAGATCGATTGCCTCGACGTCATATTCGACGCTGCAACCCTCCGGAAGCGTCCAAGTGTTAGTCCTGAGTGCCTTCAGAAGCTCAGCGTCGGAAGGGCTGGTATTGCTCCCCAACGACAGCAGCAGCTTGGGCCTGTTGAGGAAAGACCGGTGGTTACCGACGAAGTCGATGACCTCGAGGTGTGTCTTGCCCTCGCTTCGCCGAAGTCCTCTGCCGAGCTGTTGCAGGAAGACCACCGGTGATTCGGTTGGACGAAGCATCACGACGGAGTCGAGGGCGGGCAGATCGAAGCCCTCGTTGAACATATCGACGCTGACTAGTGCTTCGAGGTCGCCAGTGCGCAGACGCTCTAACGACTCTGCCCGAGGGGCACTGGACGGACCGGAATGGACAGCGACAGCCTTGACGCCACGACGCCTGAGGTCTTCTGCCGTCCAATCCGCATGCCGCTGAGAGGCGCAGAAGACGAGGGCCCGTGCCCCTCGTACCTCCGACCATGCTCGAAAGGCAGCTTCTGCCCGAGCTTCGTTGGCGAGCGCGTGCTCCAACTGCTCGGGATCGAAGCGGCCATTTCGCCATGGGATGGGCTTGAAGTCCACCGGATCAGCGACCCCGCGGTAGTGGAAGGTTGCCAGCAGGCCCTTCTGGATACCCTCGACCAAGTCGACTTCAGTGACGAGATTGTTCTCGCACAGACCGAGGAGATCGGCACCGTCAGTCCTGAGCGGGGTCGCGGTGAGGCCCAGGAGGAAGTTGGGACTCGGATGGCTGATGATCTTGCGGTAAGAGTTGGCTGCAGCGTGGTGGAATTCGTCGATGACGACGTAGTCAAAGCGTTCTGATTCGATGTCAGAGAGCCGGTTTCGCAGTGAGTCCACGGTTGCGGAGTCTGTCGGCGTCCAATTCGGCCAGACCGTCGGCAAGCAGTCCTATCGATTTGTCAGGATGAACGCGTTGAATCGTTGCGCGCGCCTGAAAGAGGATTTCACGTCGCGGGGCAACGAACAGCACCGTCCCGGAACTCTGGCCGCGCCGAGTCAAAGGCCGCCAGCCAGGTCTTACCCAGTCCCGTTGCAAGCACAACCATCCCAGCGCCGAAGCCGTTTAGGCGAGTCTCGGCGAGCAGCCTCAGGACATCCTGCTGCAGCTCAGTGGGAGACACCGGCTGCTGGGGAGCCTCGACCGTTTCCGCCAGAGCCTTGCCGACGCGGTCCCGCTGGACCTCGATGTATGACTCAACAAGTTCCGGTGTCAGGGGAGTGCTACGCCGGTCCTCCCATAGTTCTTCGAACGCCGTTCGCATGCGGTCGACGCTATGCCGATGGGTCCTTGAAAACCATGCACTCGACTCCATCCCGGAGAGCGCTGTGGCTGAGGTTGCTGCTGCCGACGAAGCCAAAGGCTGGGTGTTGGGTCCGCGAGCTTGCGAACAGGTAGGCCTTCGGGTGGTAGCTGGTGCGCGGGTCACGAAACAACTTGACGTGCAGGTGATCTCCCTGGCGGTGCAGCAGCCGACGCAACGCTGACTTACTCGTGATGCCGAGGTAATCCGTGGCGAGAATTCTGATTCTTGCCCCGCGTTCTGTAGCGGCCACGAGCGACGGCTCCAGAATGGTCAAGCCACCGTCCATCAAGAAGGAGACCGCAAGGTCGATCTCATCGATCCGACGGTTCTCGAAGGCATCGATCAGACTCGGTGCGAGTGGTATCTCAGGCGAGTTGAGGAGATCAAGGTCTAGCCCGTCCTCCAGCTCCTCGGCGAAGAGCGACCGTTGGAAAGCGCCGCGGGCACTAGCCTTCCGCGATGCGGCTGCTTCAAGCGCCGGCCATGAGTGGCCCTGGAGAGCGAGGATTGCCCAGGAAACCTCAAGGACGTCAGCCAATTCTTCCAGCAGCCCATCGTCATCAGCTCGCAACGCCTCGACGGCTTCCTCGACGAGTTTCCCGGCGTAGCGCAGCTGACAGCTCTTCACCTTCAAGTGAACGACTGGCTGTCCCGGGGAAGAGCTCGGGTATGAGGTCTCGGATTAGCTTTCCCATAGCCTGCTTTTCGTTATCCCCTGATTCACTCGCCATGACTCCGTGCCTGATTCTGCCCCTACTCAGCCATCAGGCCGACATTTCCACTCGCACCTGCTCCAGGATTTGGCCGCCCGGCCAGCTCCACTAATTGGCGACCACCGAGGGACGCGCCCTTAGGTAGATGTCAGATGGCATGGAGTGACTGAGTTTCCAAGTGATCGCGATCGGCCTGTCTCCGGTATGAGACACGTAGTGGGCGGGCCCAAGGAATGTGTAGGGGACCGTGCCGAGATCATCCACCCGATGCTCCCGTGTGAACAGCAAGA
>CAWEMA010000011.1:0-732217 GCA_963810035.1 uncultured Actinomycetota bacterium | reverse complement strand
GACGTTGTCGGCCCGGGTGTAGGCGAGATGGCCGGTGTCCAGGCACAGGCTGACCCACCGGGGGTCCGTCTCCTCCAGGAACCGTTCGGTCTGAGCCTGCGTCTCCACGTGGCTGTCGGCGTGCGGGTGGAACTGCAGCTTCAGGCCGTAGTCCTCGGCGACGATCTTCCCGAGCTCGTTGGTCGAGGTCACCAGCGTCTTCCAGGCGTCCTCGTCCAGCTCGGCGGGCTCGAGGTAGCCACCGGTGATGTCGTCCCGGTAGCCCGGGACCGGCACGAAGACCAGGTGCTCGCCGCCGACCGCCCGGGTCAGCTCGGCCACCTTGCGGGTCGCCTCCTCGATCGCCGGGAAGTCGGCGGCCCGGTGCAGCCCGCTGTGCCCGTGCATCGTCCCGGCGGCCACCTTGAGGCTCCGGCTGTCGAGCTCGTCCCGGAGCCGGGCCGGGTCCGTCGGGAGGTACCCGTACGGGCCCAGCTCCAGCCACTCGTACCCGACACCGGCGAGCTCGTCGAGGAAGCGGGCCCACGGCGTCTGCTTCGGGTCGTCGGCGAACCAGACCCCCCACGAGTCGGGACAGCTCCCGAGCAGGAGGCGAGGGGGCATCGTCATACGGTGTCCTTCCGGTGCGCTGGATCCTCGGCCGCCGTCTCGACGGGCCCACCGTTGCCGCTGTCGGAGCTGCGCCTCAGCTCGTGGCTCAGCGCATCGAGCTCGTCGCCCCCGGCCATCTGCTGGGTCAGCTCGTCGAGGGAGATGTCGTCCCGCTTGGTGTCGAGCGCCATCTTTCCGCGGTTCAGCAGCACCATGTGGTCGCCGACCATGTAGGCGTGGTGCGGGTTGTGCGTGATGAAGATGACGCCCAGGCCTTGGTCGGCAGCAGCCCGCACGTACCTCAGCACCACTCCGGACTGCTTGACGCCGAGCGCGGCGGTCGGCTCGTCGAGGATGAGCACGCGTGCCCCGAAGAACACCGCCCGGGCGATCGCGACGCACTGCCGCTGGCCGCCGGACAGGCTGCCGATCGGTGCGTCGATGTCCGGCAGGTCGATGCCCATCTTGTGCAGCTCTTCCCTGGCGGTCTCCCGC
Organism: uncultured Actinomycetota bacterium; assembly: GCA_963810035.1. Taxonomy (GTDB): domain Bacteria; phylum Actinomycetota; class Actinomycetes; order Propionibacteriales; family Nocardioidaceae; genus Nocardioides_B. The sequence continues at coordinate 731,131 of CAWEMA010000011.1, read as the reverse complement.
ATCTCGTCGACCCTGAGGCGGCGTACCGGCCAGGGCCCCTCGGTCTCCTCGGACCCGAGGAAGAAGTTGCGCCACACCGGCATGAGCGGCACCACGGCGAGGTCCTGGTACACGGTGCCGATGCCGTGGTCGAGTGCCTCGCGCGGCGAGCCCAGCTTCACCGGGTGGCCGTCGACGAGCAGCTCGCCCTCGTCGTGCTGGTGCCGTCCGGAGATGATCTTGATCAGCGTGGACTTCCCGGCGCCGTTGTCCCCGAGGACGCAGGTCACCTCGCCCTTGCCGACCTTGAGGCTGATCCCCTTCAGGGCGGTGATGTTCCCGTAGGACTTGCCCACATCCTTGAGCTGGACCAGCGGTACGCCGGTCGGGATCTCCTCGAGCGGGGCTTCTGCGATGTCTTGGGTCATGTCCGTCATCTCCTCGTCATCTCCGGGACGCCTGGTTGCGGACCCAGAGGTTGGTCACGGTGGCCAGCAGCAGCATCACGCCGAGGAAGAACTTCACCCAGTCCGGGTTCCAGCCGGCGTAGACGATGCCCTGGTTGGTCATGCCGTAGATGAAGGCGCCGATCGCGGCACCGACCGCGGTGCCGTAGCCACCGGTCAGCAGGCAGCCGCCGATCACGGCCGCGATGATGTAGATGAACTCGTTGCCGACGCCTTCGCCGGACTGCACGGTGTCGAAGCGGAACAGCAGGTGCATGCCGGAGAACCAGGCGAGGAACCCGACGCCCATGAACAGCCCGATCTTGGTCTTTGCGACCGGGACGCCGACCGCACGGGCGCTCTCCGCGTCACCGCCGACCGCGTAGATCCAGTTGCCCACCTTGGTGCGCAGCAGGATCCAGGTGGCGATGGCGACGAACACCAGCCAGTAGACGACCGTGATCCGGACCGAGACGCCGGCGACCTTGAACTCCGAGGCGAAGATCTTGGTGGCCAGGTTGTACCCGTCCATGTCCTGGATGCTCTGGCTGGCCACCTGGCCGGTCAGCAGCTTCGTGATCGCGAGGTTGAGGCCCTGCAGCATCAGGAACGTGCCCAGCGTGATCAGGAAGCTCGGGATCCCCGTCCGGATCACCAGGTACCCGTTGACGAACCCGATCGCCAAGGCCATCGCCAGGCCGAACAGGATGCCGACCCAGACGTTGAGGCTGAACTGGAACGCGAAGAGCGACGAGGCCAGCGCGGCCGTCGTCACCGCGACGCCGGCGGACAGGTCGAACTCGCCGCCGATCATCAGCAACGCGACGCCGACGGCCATGATGCCGTAGGTCGAGCTGACGTAGAGGATGGTCGAGAGCGCCGCGGCGCTCCGGAAGGGCTCCGCCACCACGAAGAAGAAGACGTAGATGACGATCGCGCCGACGAGCGATCCCAGCTCGGGCCGCGCGAGGAGCTTGTGAAGCAGCGAGTGTGGCTTGACCCGTTCGTCGACCGCGGGCGGGGGGGCACTGATTGTTGCCTGGCTCATGGTTCTCTCCAAGGATTCCCGGGTGGGAGGTCCGGGGGGCCTGGATCGGCCCCCCGGGTCCCCGTCACCGCGTACCGCGCTTGGCGTAAGCCGCCACGGTCTTGATGTTGCTCTGGTCGATGAACGACGGCCCGGTGAGGACGGTCTTGCCGCCACCGAGGGTGTTGCCGTTCGTGAGGTACAGCCACAGGTTGTCGATCGACTCGTAGCCCTGCAGGTAGGGCTGCTGGTCGATCGCCCACTGCACGGAACCGGCCTCGACGGCCGAGACCAGCTGCGCGTTGGTGTCGAACGTGACGATCTTGGCCGAGCTGCCGGCATCCTTCACCGACTGGACCGCCGCCAGCGCGAACGGCGCACCGAGCGTGATCACGCGGTCGATGCTCTTGTCCTGCGCGAGCTTGGCCTGGATGTCCGACTGCACCGACGGCATGTTGCGGCCGTTGACGTAGAGCTTGTCGGTCGTCCCGCCGGAGAACCCCTTCTCCACGCCGGCACACCGGGCCTCGAGCTGCACCTGGCCCTGCTCCTGCACCACACACAGGACGTGCTTGGCGCCGTCCTTGGCGAGCCGGGCGCCGGCGGCCTCACCGGCCACGGACTCGTCCTGGCCGAAGTACATGAGCGCCCCGGTCTTGGTCCAGTCGTTCACACCGGCGTTGAACTCGACGACCGGGATGCCGGCCGCCACCGCCTTCTTGACCGCGGGGGTGAGCGCGCCCGGGTTCGGGAGCGTCGTCGCGATCGCGTCCACCTTGCTGTCGATCGCACTCTGGATCAGGTCCGCCTGCTTGGGCGCCTGCGGGTCGTTGGAGTAGACCAGCTGGATGTTGTCCTTCGCACTGGCCGCCTGCGCGCCCTTGCGGATCAGGTCCCAGAACGTGTCGCCGGGAGCCTCGTGGGTGATCATCGCGATCTTGTAGCGCGGGGTGTTGGCGACGTTGCCGCCTCCTCCGCTGTTCTGCTGCTGCTGTTCCTGCTTGCCTCCGGAGCCCGAGCAGGCCGCGGCGCTCAGCGCGAGTGCCGCGACCGCCGCGAGCGCGGCCAGTCGTCGACGTGGGATGGTCATCCTGTCTCCTTTGGTTCCCGGCGAGCGCCGGCTCGCTGTTTTGTTGATGGTGTGGATCGGGCGGTGGGGCGACCGCGCCGGGACATTGCCTCAGGTGTTGACGGGGAAGTGGTAGCTCGCGCCCGCCGGGTGCTCGACGCGCGGCCACCGCGAGGTGACCACCTTCGAGCGGGTGTAGAACGCGATGCCGTCGACGCCGTGGATCCGGGACTGGCCGAACAGGGAGTCCTTCCAGCCGCCGAACGAGTAGTAGGCCATCGGGACCGGGATGGGGACGTTGATCCCGATCATCCCGACCTTCACCCCGCGCTGGAACCGGCGCGCGGACTCCCCGCTCGAGGTGAAGATCGCGGTCCCGTTGCCGTAGGGGTTGGCGTTGACGAGGTCGATCGCGGCGTCGACGGTGTCCGCGCGTACCACCGAGAGCACCGGGCCGAAGATCTCCTCGCGGTAGACGTCCATCTCCGTGGTGACCCGGTCGATGACGGTGGGGCCGACCCAGAAGCCGTCCTCGTAGCCGGGCACGGAGAGGGACCGGCCGTCCACCGTCAGCGTGGCCCCCTGCTGCTCACCGGAGCCGATCAGCCCGACGATGCGGTCGCGGGCGGCCGCCGAGACCACCGGGCCCATCTCGCTGGCGGCGTCGCGACCGGGGCCGACCTGGACCTTGCGGGCCTTGGCGGCCACGGCCTCCAGCACGCCGTCCGCGGCGTCCCCGACCGCCACCGCCGCCGAGATGGCCATGCACCGCTCACCCGCCGAGCCGAAGGCCGCGGCGACGAGGTGGTCGGAGGCGAAGTCGACGTCGGCGTCCGGGAGGACGATGGCGTGGTTCTTCGCGCCACCGAGCGCCTGGACGCGCTTGCCGTGCGCCGTGCCGCGCTCGTGGATGTACCTCGCGATCGGCGTGGAGCCCACGAAGGAGACGGCCGCGACGTCCGGGTGGTCGAGCAGCGCGTCGACCGACTCCTTGTCGCCGTGCACGACGTTGAAGACGCCGTCGGGGAGTCCGGCCTCCGTCCAGAGCTCCGCGACCAGCATCGACACGGAGGGGTCGCGCTCGCTGGGCTTGAGCACGAACGTGTTGCCGGTGGCGATGGCCACCGGGTGCATCCACATCGGCACCATGATCGGGAAGTTGAACGGCGTGATGCCGGCGACGACGCCGAGCGGCTCGCGGAACGAGAAGACGTCGACACCACCGGAGACCTGGTCGGAGTACTCCCCCTTGACCAGGTGCGGGATGCCGCAGGCGAACTCCACGACCTCGAGGCCGCGTTGCACCTCACCGAGCGCGTCCGAGACGACCTTGCCGTGCTCGTCGGAGATCACCTCGGCGAGCTCCTTGGCGCGGGCGTCCACCAGCTCGCGGAACCGGAACAGCACCTTGGCGCGCTTGGAGAGCGAGGACTGGCCCCACTCCTCGAAGGCCCGCTTCGCCGACGCGACCGCGGCGTCGACGTCGGCGGGGTCGGCCAGCACAACCTCCGCCTGCTGCCGTCCCGTCGCCGGGTTGAAGACCGGGCCTCGCCGGGCTCCCTCGCCGGGGGTCCGACGGCCGTCGATCCAGTGCTCGATCGTGTTCACGGTGCTCACCTCGTCAGGAGTCGCTGCTGGGGGTCAGGTACGCGCGCTGGTCGCGCTTGTGCTCGTCGTAGGTCTTGCGCGCCTGCTGGGTGCTGTCCAGGGCGGCGGTCTCCGAGACGGGGACGTCCCACCAGGACTCCGAGGACGGCGCGTTGACCAGCGGGTCGGTCTCCACGTGCACCACCACCGGGCCGGTCACCGACCGCGCCTCGACGAGCTTCGCGCGGAAGTCGTCGACCGTCGTCGCGCGCAGCACGGTCGCGCCCAGGCTCGCCGCGTTGGCGGCCAGGTCGACCGGGAGCCGCTCGCCGTCGAGCCGGCCGCTGGACTCGTCGCGGAACCGGTAGCGCGTCCCGAACCGCTGCGAGCCGAGGTTCTCCGACAGGTCGCCGATCGAGTGGAAGCCGTGGTTCTGGACCAGGACGACGATGATCTTCAGGCCCTCCTGGACCGCGGTCACCAGCTCCTGGGCCATCATCAGGTAGGAGCCGTCGCCGACCATCACGTAGACGTCGCGGTCGGGGCAGGCCATCTTCACGCCGAGCCCGCCGGCCACCTCGTAGCCCATGCACGAGTAGCCGTACTCGACGTGGTAGCCCTTCGGGTCCCGGGTGCGCCAGAGCTTGTGCAGGTCGCCGGGCATCGAGCCGGCGGCGCAGACCACCACGTCGCGGGGGCCCGACACCTCGTTGACCACGCCGATCACCTCGGACTGGGCCGGCAGCGGACCGTGCCCGAGCGAGTACGCGCGCTGGACGGTGGCGTCCCACTCCTGCGCCAGCCGCGTGGCGCGCTCCTGGTACGACGGGTCGGTGCGCCAGCCCACGAGGGCGTCGGTCGCCGCGGCAAGGGTCTCGCGGGCGTCGGCGACGACCGTCACGCCCGCGTGCTTGTGCGCGTCGACCGGAGCCACGTTGATGTTGACGAAGCGCACGCCCGGGTCCTGGAAGGCGGTGCGCGACGCCGTGGTGAAGTCGCTGTACCTGGTGCCGATGCCGATCACGACGTCGGCCTCGCGGGCGAGCGCGTTCGCGGCCGTCGTACCGGTGCTGCCGACGGCGCCGACGGACAGCGGGTGGTCGTAGGGCAGCGAGCCCTTGCCCGCCTGGGTCTCCGCCACCGGGATCCCGGTGGCCTCGGCGAAGGCGCGCAGCGCGTCGGTGGCTTCGCTGTACCCGACCCCGCCACCGGCCACCACGAGCGGGCGCCGGGCCGAGCGGATGACGTCGAGGGCGCGGGTCAGGGCGGCGGGCTCGGGCACCGGCCGGGCCACGTGCCACACCCGCTTGGCGAACAGCTCCTCGGGCCAGTCGTGGGCCTCGGCCTGCACGTCCTGCGGCAGGCAGATCGTGACGGCGCCGGTGGCGACGGGGTCGGTGAGCACTCGCATCGCGCCGAGCAGGGCCGCCGGCAGCTGCTCGGGACGCCACACCCGGTCGAAGAACCGGGACACCGGACGGAATGCGTCGTTGACGGTCACGTCGTACCCGGCCGGGTCCTCGAGCTCCTGGAGCACCGGGCTGGACACGCGGGTCGCGAAGATGTCGCTGGGCAGCAGCAGCACGGGCAGCCGGTTGATGGTGGCCAGGGCCGCACCGGTGATCATGTTCGTGGAGCCGGGGCCGATCGAGGCGGTGCAGGCGAGCGTGGCCAGCCGGTTGCGCATCCGGGCGAACGCGGCGCTCGCGTGCACCATGCCCTGCTCGTTGCGGCCGAGGTAGTAGGGCAGGACGTGCGGGTCCTCGGTCTCCATCTCGAGCAGCGCCTGGCCCACCCCTGCCACGTTGCCGTGGCCGAAGATGCCGAAGCAGCCCTCGATGAGCCGTTGCTCGACGCCGTCCCGCTCGCTCCACTGCTGGGCGAGGAACCGAACGGTCGCCTGGGCGACGGTGAGCCGGACGGTGGTCATGCGCGTCCCTCCTGCGGAGTGGTCGGCGGCGAGGTCAGCGGGAGCCTCGGGTCCGGGTCCTGGTCGGCCCAGGTGTCGCGGACCCAGGTGTGCGCGGGGTCGTCGCAGATGAGCCAGGCACGGTCGGCAGACGGGCCGGCCATCACGTTCAGGTAGTAGAGGTGGTAGCCCGGGGCGGCCATCGACGGCCCGTGCCAGCCGTGCGGCACCAGCACCACGTCGCCGGTGCGCACCTCCGCGGTCACGTCGATCGGACGCTCCGCAGTGCCGTAGACCCGGTGGTAGCCGAGGCCCGGCCCGGTCGGACCGTCGGCGACCTCGAAGTAGTAGATCTCCTCCAGCACCGACTCCTCGCCGGGGCGGTCCTCGTCGTGCTTGTGCGGCGGGTACGACGACCAGTTGCCGGCCGGGGTCAGCACCTCGACGGCGATCAGCCGGTCGGCCTCGAACGAGTCGGCGGAGCAGAAGTTGTTGACCTGACGGCTGCACGAGCCGGCGCCGCGGATCTCCACCGGCACGTCCCCGGCGGCGCGGTAGCGGGCCTCCAGCCGTCGGTCGCACCGCGCCGAGGCGAGCGCGAACCTCCCGCCGTCGCGGGACCGGACCGTGAGCTCGCTGTCGCGCGGGACGTACACCAGGTCCGAGACGCCCTCGAAGACACTGGGGCGCCCGGCCAGCTCGAACGTCTCGCCGTCGCAGGTGACCGTGCAGGCGCCCGACAGCGGCAGCACCACATACTCCTCGGGCCCGGTGCCCAGCGCGTGCTCGCCGCCGGGCTCGAGGCGCAGGACCCGCAGCGACGACTGCTGCCAACCCGCGGACTCGGGCGTGACCACGAGCTCGAACGGACCCTCACCGGCGGAGCCGGCGCGGACGTGGAGCCTCGGGTCAGAGGTGCGTGCCGGGGTGGTGGTCACAGCAGGCTCACCGCCCGGTCGACGGCGCCGGAGACATCCCCGTCGGTCGGGTAGAGGAGGGAGCGCCCCACCACGAGACCCTTGGCGGTCGGCAGCTTGAGGACCTGCTCGAAGGCGTCGAACGCCGCGTCGGGGTCGTCGGAGACCTCGCCCCCGAGCAGCACCGCCGGAAGCGTGGAGGCGGCGAGCACCTGCTCCATCCCGGCGACGTCGTCGGTGACGGGCAGCTTGAGCCAGGTGTACGCCGAGGACGAGCCCAGCCCGGCGGCGACGGTCACGGAGCGGATCACGGCCTCGGTGGACAGGTCGTTCCGGACCCGGCCGTCGACGCGGTGCGAGATGAACGGCTCCACCATCGCCATCAGCCCGCGCGCGGCGAGCGCACTGACGGCGCAGGAGCAGGCCTCGATGGTGGACGCCGTGGCCGCGTCCGCGGGGTCGATGCGCAGCAGCATCTTCCCCGCGTCGAAGCCCATGGCGACGATCTGGTCGGCGTCGTAGCCGGTGAACCGGTCGTCGATCTCGAACGACGTGCCCGCGAGGCCACCTCGGTTCATCGAGCCCACGACGACCTTGCCCTCGAGCGCGCCGAGCAGCAGCAGGTCCTCCAGGATGTCGGCGGTGCCGAGCACCCCGTTGACCTCGGGGCGGGACAGCGCGATGCACATCCGCTGCAGCAGCGTCGCCCGGTCGGCCATCGCCATCGCGTCCTCGCCGGCCCGCAGGGCCCCGCGGGCCGGGTGGTCGGCGGCGATCACCATGAGCTTCCCGCTCGGGCCGACGAGCGAGGCCGGCCGGGTCCGTGCCGCGGCACGCTCGGCGATCTCCCGCGGGCGGGTGGCGCGGATGTCGACGAGCGTCCGGACGTCGACCTTCACGTCAGACACGGCTGGCCTCCTCGAGCCGGGACAGGACCTCTTCCTCGGTGGGCATCGCCGAGGAGCACTCGAGCCGCGAGGCCACGATCGCGCCGGCGACGTTGGCGAAACGGAGCACCTTCTCCAGGGGCCAGCCGGCGAGGAGGCCGTGGCAGAGCGCACCGCCGAACGCGTCTCCGGCACCGAGGCCGTTGACGACGTCGACCGGGTACGGCGGCACCTCGACCGTCTCGCCGGCGGTCCGGGCGAGCACGCCCTTGGGACCCTGCTTGACGATCGCCAGGTCGACGCCGTGCTCGAGCAGCGCGTCGGCCGCCCGACCGGGCTCGTCCTCGCCGACGGCGGTCAGGCACTCGTCGAGGTTGCCGACCGCGACGGTCGCCTGAGCGAGGACCCGCTGCACCTGCTCCCGCGCGGCCTCCCGGCTCTCCCAGAACATCGGCCGGTAGTCCAGGTCGAGCACCGTGTGCTCCCGTCGACGCCGAGCGTCCAGCGCGGCGTGGTGGGCGGTCCGGCTGGGCTCGGCGGAGAGCCCCGTGACCGTGCACCAGAACACCCCCGCCTCGTGCACCGTGTCGAGGTCGACGTCGTCCCGGGTGACCTGGAGGTCGGCCGCGAGCGGCGCACGACCGTAGAAGTAGAGCGGGAAGTCGTCGGGCGGGAAGATCTCGCAGAAGGTGACCTGGGTCGGTGTCCCCTGCACGACCCGGACCTGGCTGTCGTCGACGCCGAAGTCGCGCAGCGCCCGGTGCAGGTAGCGACCGAAGGGGTCGTCGCCGGTGGCCGTGACCACCCCGGCCGAGCGGCCGTGCCGGGCCGCGGCGACCGCGACGTTGGTGGCGGACCCGCCCAGGAACTTGCCGAACGTCTCGACGTCCTCGAGTCCCACCCCGACCTGGAGGGGGTAGACGTCGACGGAGATCCGTCCCATGGTCAGCACGTCGAGACTCATCGCGGCCGCACCTCCTCGACGCGGACGGCGCGGTGCTCCGCACGGCTCCGGGTGGCGGCCTCCGCCACGAGGAACGCCTCCAGCGCCTCGGCGACGCTGCACGGGTTCTCCCGCTTCCCGGCCGCGAACTCGACGAACGCCTCGATCTCCGCGACGTAGGCCGGCAGGAACCGGTGCCAGTAGTTCGGCCACGGCTCACCGTCGGGGAAGGTGACCCCCTCCTCGGCCGAGCGCATCGGCGTGCGTTCGCCGAGCCCGACCACCATCGTGCCGCCGGTGCCGGCGAGCTCCATGCGGATGTCGTGGCCCGCCCCGTTGTAGCGGGAGCCCTGCAGGGTCACCAAGGTCCCGTCGTCGAGCGTCAGCACCGCCACGGACTCGTCCACGTCGCCCGACGCGCCGAAGTAGTCCGCGCCGCGGTTGGCGCCGAGGGCGTACACCTCGGTGACCTCGCGACCGGTCACCCAGCGCAGGGCGTCGAAGTCGTGGACATGGCAGTCACGCCACATCCCCCCGGATGTGGGGATGTACTCGGCCGGCGGTGGCGCCTGGTCACCTGTGACGACGTGCACCCGGCGGAGCTCGCCGAGGTCGCCTGCGCGCAGGGCGGCCCGGGCGACGCCGTACCCGTGGTCGAAGCGGCGCTGGAAGCCGATCTGGACGGCGGCGCCGGTCCGCTCGACCTCGTCGAGCACCCGGACGCTCCCTTCCAGGTCTGGAGCCACGGGCTTCTCGCAGAACACCGGGAGGCCGGCACCTGCGCCGCGGATGATCAGCTCAGGGTGCGCCGTGGTGGCCGCTGTGATGACCACGGCGTCCACGTCATCGAAGAGCTCGTCGACGGAGGACGCGGCCCGCACGCCCAGGTCGGCCGCGACCTGCTTGGCCCGGTCCGCGTCGGCGTCGGCAATCAGCAGCTCGTCGACGAGACGGTGGTCGCGGACGACGCGAGCGTGGGCGGTGCCGATCCGACCGGCTCCGACGAGACCCACCCTCATGGAGTCCTCCTCGATCTCGATACGCGCCCCCCGTGTGGGACCCCGTTGCTCGCCATCCTCTGCGGGTGACCATCATCACGTCAAGAGTTTGTCAGGACATTCTTACGTCCTCTTGAAATGACAAGGCTGACATCGCGTGCCAGACTGGGCTCATGAGCGAGAGTTCGTCGGTCGAAGTGGTGGTCTCGCGTCTGTCGGTCGACCGGTCGAGCCCGGTGCCGCTCTACTTCCAGGTGGCCCAGGAGCTGCAGCGCCTGATCGACACCGAGGCCCTGCCGGCCGGCACTCGGCTCACCAACGAGATCGAGTTCGCGGAACGTCTCGGCGTCTCCCGACCGACGATGCGCCGGGCCATCCAGTACCTCGTCGACCGCGGGCTGCTGGTGCGCAAGCGCGGGGTGGGCACGCAGGTGGTGCGCAGCCAGGTCAACCGCTCGCTCGAGCTCACCAGCCTGTACGACGACCTGGAGAAGGCCGGTCGGAAACCCCGGACCGAGGTGCTCTCGAGCGGCATCGTCGAGGCGAGCGACGAGGTGGCCAAGGCCCTGGGCCTGACCCGCGGCGCGGAGGTGTTCGAGCTGCGCAGGCTGCGCTACGCCGACAATGAGCCGATCGCGTTGATGACCAACTACCTCCCGCCCGGTCTGATCGACGTCGAGCCCGAGGCGTTCTCGACCACCGGGCTGTACGAGCTGATCCGCGGGGCCGGGTACCGCATCCGGGTGGCGGACCAGACCATCGGTGCCGCCAACGCACCGGCGGACATCGCCGCGCTGCTGCACGAGAGGAAAGGTGCCGCCCTGATCACGATGCGTCGGGTCGCCTACGACGACGAGGGAACGGCGGTCGAGTACGGCACGCACGTGTACCGCTCGTCGCGATACAGCTTCTCGCTCAAGCTCGTCGAGCGCTGAACGTCCTTCAGCGAGAGCAGACAGACAGGCGCCACGACGCGGCGACGTTGCGGCCGCTACCCAGCCCCGCCAGGCTCGTCCTGGCGGGGGCCGGCGCGTATGCGGCGGTTCTCCTGACGTACGACGTGCGCGCCCGCGTCGACGTGCGCGCGCACGTTGCGCGGGTGCGCAGGCTGCCACGAGCCGCGAGGGCTCTGCCTCATCCCCGCCGGGTGATGCCCGGCGCACCAGAGCCCGACCACGATGGTTCGTCGACGAAGCCGGCACCAGGGAGACTCGAATGGCCAAGCAGGAGAAGGACACCTTGTACGTGATCGCTGCCGCGTACGACCACCTCGACGAAGCGCTGGCGGACTACAGGGCGATCGAGCAGTGGTACCGCGAGGTGCGCACGTCGCACGACTTCGACGCCGCCGTGGTCACCAAGGGCGACGACGGACGTGTCCGCATCGCCAAGAAGCACGAGCAACCGACCCGTCACGGCGCCGTGGTCGGGCTCGGCTGGGGGCTCGCCGTGGGCGTGACCGCGGCCCTGTTCCCACCCATCGGCATCGGGATCGCCAGCGCCGGCGCCGGTGGTGCCGCCATCGGCGCCCTCGCCGGGCACGCGACCGGCGGGATGTCACGCAGCGACCTCAAGGAGCTCGGCGAGACCCTGGACGCGGGCCAGGCGGGACTCGTCGTCGTCTACGAGACGAACCTGGCCGACCAGGTGGCCGCGAACATCAAGGCGGCCAACCGCATCGTCTCGAAGGCCACGGACATGGCCGCCGACCAGCTCGCGGCAGACATGAAGCGGGCGGAACAGAGTGCGAGGATCCCGCAGCAGGCGACCGCGACCGAACCGTCGACGGCGACCACGTCGACCTGAGTCCGGCCCTGCGCGAGCCCCGGGTCAACCCCGCGCGAGACCCGGCTCAACCCCGCGCGAGCCCCGGCTCAACCCTGCACGAGCCCCGGCTCAACCCTGGCCCCGCGCGAGGCCCGGGTCAGCTGCACGAGTCCGGCCAGGACCAGCAGCACGACCCCGAAGCCGGCCATCACCACGCCGGCCGTCCTCTGGTCGGCGACCGCGTCGCTCCACCACCAGTCCAGGTCCCGGAACCATCCACCGGCGTACGCCGTCGCCGTCTCGTGCATGCGCCACCCGTAGGCCACGAGCACGCCGGCGACGAGGACCAGCCCGGCGCCCAGCTGCCGGCGGTCGACCTCGCGGGGTACCCGGTGCTGCGCGAGCACCGGCACGAGCAGGAACAGTCCCGACACCAGCGCCGCGAGACCCAGCGCCAGGTGTCCGGTGACACTGCGCAGGGTCAGCTCCAGCAGCGGGGTCTGGAAGGTCACCGCCACCAGCAGCACGAGGAGGACCGCCGCGTTCACCGGGGACCACACGCGGCTCAACCACGCTCCGCCCCGCGAGAAGGCTGACTCCTCGCCCGGCGTCTCCGGCGAGGCGCCGGGCGGCAGGCCGGCCGCCAGCAGCACGGGGGCCACCAGCGCGAGGGTCAGCAGCTGGGCCACCTGCACGCTCAGAAGAGCAGCGGAGTAGCTGCCGAGCCCACCGCACAGGCTCCAGCCGACCACCAGGACCCCGGCGGCGAAAGCGAGACGCCGCCACCGCGACCAGGGGCGCCGCCGGACGGCGACCAGGTAGCCGCCGACCACGGCGACGAACGCGGTGAGCACCAGCGCGTCCGGCCGCGCCACCGTGACCAGGCCGAGCAGGCTCACCGGCGCCAGGGTCGCGTCGACCGTGGGTGACGAGGCGGCGTGCACGGGCACCGCACGCACGGCGGCCGACACCGGTGGCGCGGTCGACGAGAGGGTGACGGCCAGTCCCAGCACGGCGCCCATCAGCAGCACCTCGACGGTGGCCAGGCGAGCGAAGGCGCGCGGCCGGCCGGACCGCAGCGCGTCGATCGAACGAGCCCGGTGCAGCCAGCCAGCTCCCCCGAGCAGCAGGTACGACGCGGTCTTGAGCACCAGCAGCACGCCGTACGACGACGCCCACACGCGCGGGTCCACACCGATCCGTGTCCAGGCGCCGACCAGGCCGGAGAGGCCGACCGCCACGAAGCAGAGCAGGGCCAGGCGGCTGAACCGCGGCACCGCCACCCGGAGCACCTCGGGGTGGTGTCGCAGGTGGGTGACCAGCGCGAGCAACCCGCCGCCCCAGACCGTCACGGCCAGCACGTGCACCAGCAACGACTCGGCCGCGAGGAAGTGGTTGGACGCGGTCGCCGCGTGCCCGGTGGCGAGCAGCGGCGCCAGGGACGACAGCGCGACCACCGCCCACACCCGTGCGGCCGAGGACGACCGCAGCGTGCCGGCCCAGCACGCGACAGACAGCGTGACGACGAGGAGCAGCAGCAGCGCGCGTCCCTGCGGGAGGCTCAGGCCGTAGGACAGCAGCCCCGGCGAGCGCACCAGCCCGGGCAGCGGCACGCCGACCACCTGCGACGTACCGGCCAGCAGGGACACCAGGCAGCCCGCGCACCAGAAGGCCGCCCACCGGGCGCCCGCCCGCAGCACCCGGGCTCGTGCGACGGCGTCCGGCTCGGACCGGCCGAGCAGCCAGCCCGCCGCCACCAGCGCCCCGACCGTGCCCACGGCACCGAGGTCGAACCATCCGCGCGCGAGCGGCAGCAGCCGCCGGGTCAGCTCGCCCGGGTCGGCCAGCGCCGCGCCGGCTGCGGCCGCGGGCGAGCCGGTCCGACCGGCGGTCAGCCCGAGCAGCAGTCCCAGCGCGCAGAGCAGCACGGGCGCGAGCCGACGGGCGGCCCCCAGCACTCCGGTGGCCCGGGGCCAGTGGCCGGCGCGGTCGAGGGGCAGGGCGGTCATCGGGCACGTCCACGGACGGCGACCCGGACACGCGCCACCACGACGGTCACCGCGGCCAGCAGCGCCAGCACCGGAACGGCCCACGTGCGGTAGGCCGGTGTGGCCGTCGCGGGGACCGGCGCGGTCGCCCCGGCCTGCACGGTGACGTCTCCCCCACCGGGCTGCGTGGCCACCTCGAAGCCGTAGGTGTCGGCCACCGGATGACCGTCGGCGGCGACCACCCGGTAGACGACCTGGAACGACCCGCCGGCGCCGAGGCCGGAGACCGGCACGCTCAGGTCTCCCCCGAGCACGGCCGGCCTACCGGTCACATGGTCCGCGCCGGCGGAGTCCCGGACCGCGACCCGGGCGAGGTCCGGGACCAGGGTGGAGTCGAAGGACAGGTGGATCGTCGTGAGCGCGGTGTCCAGCCGGTCCCCGGGCGCGGGGTCGGCGCGCACCAGGTCCGTGTGCGCACGGGCCACCCCGGTCGACAGCAGCGCGCTCATCCCCACCAGGCCCACCAGCAGCAGGAGGCCCCGGACCCAGCGCAGTACGTCGGTCATGGCGTCACGTCCCGTGCAGCGCCGACGGGCCACACGACGGCCAGGACCGTGCCGCGCAGGGAGGCGACCGGTACGGCGCCGAAGTCACGGGAGTCCTCGGAGTTGCGGCGGTCGTCGCCGAGCACGAACACCTGACCCGCAGGGACCCGCACCGGGCCGAAGTACACCCCGTCGATCCGGCGCGGGTCGGCGTAGGGCTCGTGCACGCGGTGCCCGTCGACCAGCAGCCGCCCGTCACGGATCGCGACCGTGTCCCCGGCCAGCCCGATGACCCGCTTCACCAGCGGGTCCGGGCCGTTCCGGTCCACCGTGACGATCTCGCCCCGTCGCCAGGTGTGCCCGCCGGACCCGAGCTTCCAGGCCAGCACGTGCTCGCCGGGCCTCAACGTGGGCGCCATGCTGCCGGTGACGATCCGCAGCGGCTCGGCCACCCAGAGCCGCACCGGCACGAGGACCACCACGACGACTGCGAGCAGCGTCCCGAGTCCGCGCAGCAGGCGCGTCCCCCTCCGGGGCACGTGCGGCGGCCGTGCCGGGACGGGCCCGGCGTCACGGGTCGGATGAGTCGTCGCCATGTCGCACTCCCGCCGGCCGCCGGCGGCCTAGCCATCGGTCTCGGCGGCAGCGGCGGTGATCGGGTCGACCTCGGCGACGTGGTCGGGGTCGCCGACGCTGAACTGCATCATCATGTCGTGGTCCTCGTGGACCAGGTTGTGGCAGTGCATCATGTAGCGGCCCTTGGGAGCCGACCACCCGGGGCCCGCGCTCGGGCCGGCGAACCGCATGGCCACCCGGACGGTCTCGTTCTCCCCGACGTACACCACGTCCTTGGGGCCCTTCTCGTGCGGCAGGACGTTGCTCGCCGACCCGTTGCGGGAGAGCACCTGGAAGTCGACGAGGTGGATGTGCACCGGGTGGAACCAGCCACCGGAGGTGTTGGTGAGCTGCCAGATCTCGACGGCGCCCTGCTCGGGCTCGGCCATGCAGTGCGTGTACCGGCTGTCGATGACGTTCTCCCACGTCTCGCCGTTGATCGTCCAGTGACCGTTCGTGCGGATGAACTTGAACTCGCGGTCGGGCACGCTCTGCGCCTTGAGGTCCGTCTCCTTCCAGGTCATGCACTCCGCCGGAGCGACGAGGTCGCTCCAGCCCGACGGGACCGCGTTGTCGGCCAGGTTCGACGGGGTCTGCCGACCCACCCGGAACTGCATGATCTGGGAGATGCCGTCGTAGTTGATGTTGTTCTTGGGCAGCAGGTTCTTCAGCGTGAGCGTCGCGCCCTTGTAGGCGGCGAAGTCGATGACGACCTCGTACCGTTCGGCCATCCCGTGCCGCATGCTCGTGACGACCTGGGGCTTGGGCATCAGGCCGGCGTCGGTGCCGATGACGGTCATCGGCACCGGAGCCCGTCCGTCGTGCACCTGCCAGATGTAGGACCGGGACACCGAGGCGTTCAGGATGCGGAAGCGGTACTTGCGCGGCTCGACGTCCATGACCGGCCACGGCACCCCGTTGACCAGGGGCACGTCACCGTAGACCCCGGACTCGCTGTTGTCGTCGTAGATCAGGCTGCCGTCGGTGGCGAACATCGCGTCCCGCACGATCAGCGGGACGTCGTACGCCCGCGACGACTGCCGGTCCACGGTGTCCAGCGAACCGCCGGACGGGATGCCGAGCGAGCTCTCGTGCTCGTCGTGGAGGATGTACATCGCCGCCAGCCCGTTGTAGGCGTTCTGCGACGTGTGGTGCACCCCGTGGTCGTGGTACCACAGCGTGCGGGCCTCCTGGCAGTTCGGGTAGAAGTACGTCTTCACCTGACCGGGGTAGGTGATGTCGGAGGCGTAGCCGTCGTACTGCGGCAGCGATGCGGAGCCGTGCAGGTGCGTCGAGGTGGACCGCTGCCAGGGGTCGGAGGTGTACGGCGAGGGCATCCGCACGTTCTGGTACGGCGAGTCCGGCGGCCGCTGCAGCGCGTTCGACTGCCGTACGACGATCGGGCGGCCCTTGCGCACCCGGATCGTCGGACCGGGCGTGATGCCGTTGTAGGCGAAGATCGGCGTCTTGTAGCCGGGCATGATCTCGGCGACGGTGAACCGCTGCTGGATGTCGTACCGGTCGTAGGCCCGCATCATGCCGTCCGGGCAGGCCATGTTCCAGCTGCCGGCAGGAGAGATCTCGAACGGCCGCACGAACGGCAGGCTGAACTTCTTCGGCATCCGGCTCGTGGCCATGCGGTTGCTGGACGACGAGGTCATCCCGATGCGCTCCAGCGGCAGGGTCAGGGCCGCTCCGCCGACCAGACCGAACTTGACTAAGTCGCGACGGCTCAGGGTCATCATTGGCCTCCAGGTCAGTCGTCACCCGGGTCGGTGACGGGACAACCGTGGCCGAGCCGGCTTGGAAGAACCTTGGGGCCACCACGCTGCTGGAGGCCGCCCAGGAGCCTGCGAGGGCAGGGTCAGTGGGTGGTCAGGGCGAGCGGGAACCGGGCCTCGACCCGGGTGCCGCCCTCGTCGCCGCGCGACAGCAGCAGCCGGCCCCCGAGGTCGTCGATCGTGTCCCGCAGCAGGTGCAGCCCCAGGTGGCCGTCCTGGCCGGCGCCGGGAACGTAGGTGTCCGGGAGCCCGACCCCGTCGTCGGTGACCGAGACCACGACGTCGTCGTCGTCCAGGGCCACCCGCACGGCCACCTGCTCGGCCCGCGAGTGCTTGAGCACGTTGTGCATCGCCTCGCGGGCCACCCGGTAGACCAGCTGAGCCGTGTCGAGGGGGAGCACGAGGTCCGGCTGGACGGACACGTCGACCTCCATCCCGGCCACGACCAGGTCCTGGCCGAGCTCCTGCACGGAGGCGGCCAGCCCGTCGCGGGCGAGGTCGGGAGGGTAGATGTCGGTGAGCATCGAGCGCAGCGCCGCCACGTCCCGGGTGACCAGGTCACTGACCCGGGCGAGCGAGCTGGCATCGGTGGCGTTGGTGGACCCGGCCAGCATCCGCTTGCGCAGGATCGGCAGCAGGTAGCCGATCCCGGCGAGGTCCTGGATGACCCCGTCGTGCAGGACCTGTGCGATCCGCCGACGTTCCAGGTCCGAGGCGTGCAATGCGTGGCGGGTGAGCTTGGACCGGACCAGCCGGCTGCGCTCGACCCCGCGCGCCAGGGACACCCCGAGGGGCAGCACCGCGAGCGCGAAGAGCAGCAGCACCCCGATGGACAGGCCGAACAGCGCCGTGACGATCCCCCGCTGGTCGGCCTCGAGCCGGTGGGTGGACAGGTAGGCCTCGAAGATGAAGGGCCTTCCCTGCACGTCCTTCGACGCGACGTACACCTCGAGCAGCCGGCCGTCACCGCGTTCGGCGACGTTCTCGGCGCGGTTCAGGTCCGACACCTCGGCGTACGACCCTCCGGTCTCGAAGAGCTCGCGTACGTCGGCGTCCAGGTTGAAGCGCCGCCCCACGATCTCCTTCTGGTCCGACCAGATGACGTCTCCGTTTCGGGACCAGAGCTTCACGTGACGCACCGAGCCGTCCTGCATCCGATGGTTCATCATCGTCGTCAGCTGGGCGCTCGCACCCGGGGTGTGGGCCCGGACGGCCTGGTCCACCAAGGGGGCGGCGAGGTTGTCGGCCAGGGCAGCGGCACCCAGGCGAGCCTCGTGCAGCGCCTCCTCCCGGGCGATGCGGTCCCCCACGTAGAGCGCACCGACCGAGAGCACGGCCAGCGTCACCACGATCGAGGTGGCGAACCGGACCAGCGCCCGACGCACCAGGGTCGGCTCGGCGTCGCTGTCGTCGCGCGACGACCACCACCCGAACAGGTCAGACATCGATCATCCCCGAACGAATGGCGACGGTCACGGCCTCGAGCTGGGAGTGCGCTCCGAGCTTGGCCAACAGGCTCTTGACGTGGCCGCGGCAGGTGTTCACCGAGATCCCCAGCTCGCGCGCGACCGTCTGGGTGTCCTTGCCGGTCGCAAGCAGGTTGATCACCTCGCTCTCCCGCGGGGTGAGCGGCGGTCGGGCCGGCTCCTGCGGTGGCAGGCTGACCACCAGGGTGTGCAGCAGCCCCGGGTCGACCACGAAGCCACCGCGGCGGGAGGACCGCAGGGCGTGCAGCATGTCCGGCAGCGCGCCGTTCTTGGGCAGCAGGCAGCAGGCTCCGGCATCGGCGGCACGCTTCATGAGCTCGCGCGTCGCGTGCGCGGTGAGTACGACGACCCGCAGCTCGGGATAGGCCGAGGTGAGCTTGCTCGTCACCGCGATGCCGTCGCCCTCGCCGAGCTGCACGTCCATGACCACCACGTCCGGGCGCAAGGACGCGGCCAGGCCGATCGCCTGGTCGGCGTCATGCGCGGTGCCGACGCACTCCATGTCGTCGAGCCCGGACAGCGCCAGCGCAAGCAGGTCGGAGAAGGTCCGGTGGTCATCGACCACCAGGACGCGCATGACCTGCCTGACTGCGCCGTCGGACGGCTCAGTCGAACTCATACTTCGTACCCCCCCAGGCACTCCACCCCGAGATACGAGACACGCATTCGTATCGTCGTTTCCCATTATGGGTATTCGGGGGACGACGTCCGACGAAGCACGAATTCTTTGCCGTTCGACCCGCCCAACCGTTGTCGGTCGGAGCGGTCGGCCCGGTGGTCCGCAGGTGTCAGGCTACGGACAGCACGCGGACCGCGAGCTGGGTGAGGTCGGCGTCGCGCTCCGGCACCCGGACCCCCGGAATCGCCTCGAGCGCCTGGCGGAGCAGGCGGAGCAGCATGGCCAGCTCCGCACGGCCGCCGGTTCCACCGCTCGCCGTCCGCGAACCCTGCAGCAGGTCGGCGTACACGGCACGGCTCGACGCCGACGGCTCGGTGCCGAGCTCCTCGAGCATCACCTCACGCAGCGCGGCGTAGCGGCCCAGCGCCTCGGCGTACCGTCCCTCCTCGGCCAGGGCGCGCATCTGCAGCTGCCAGGCGCACTCGGCCATCGGGTCGCGCTCGAGGACCAGACGGGCGAGCCGGAGCGCGAGCGAGGTGGCACCGAGCTCGAGCGCGCTCGTGGCGGCCTCCGTGCCGAGCACGACCAGGTCCCGGTCGTGCAGCGCCCGCTCCGACTGGGCCCACCGGGCGTACGGCTCGCTGGACAGCAGCTCCTCGTCCAGCATGCCCAGGGCGCTCTCGATCAGGGAGAGCCGTTCCGCGCGCGGCACGAGTCGTGCCTCGTGCAGCATCCGCCGCGCCTCGAGGACGTCGACCAGCACCCCCTCGGCGCGCAGCAGGTAGCCCGTGTTCGTGGTCTGCAGCGCCGAGTCGCGTCCCTTGGTCCCGAGCGCGCGGCGGAGGATGCACACGTAGCTCTCGAGGGTGCCGAGGTAGGACGGCGGCGGGCAGTGGTCCCACAGCAGGTCGGCCAGCCGGTCCTTCGACATCGGCCGCCCCTGGGACAGTGCCAGCATCTCCAGCAGCTGACGCGGTTTGACCCCGCCCAGCTTCTCGACCGACACACCCGCCGCTGTCGTGACGCGGGTCTTGCCCAGCACGTTGATGTACAGAATGCCCATCTGACCTCCCACCCCTGGCCGGCGACCCCCCGTCGCCTTGGTCTGGTCCCACCCTGCGCCCGACGGCACCGGGCCGGACAGACGCGGGTGAGGGGGGTGACCGCACCGAAAGTTGAATAGTCATCGGCTCGGCGTCGGGGCCCCAACCGGGCTACCCGCCGTGCACCGGGTCCCGGCGCACCACCTGAACGGGTCAGCGGCACCGACGGGCACGGGCCAGGTAGGCCGCCCGTCACCGCTCCCGCCCCTGAAGGGCGACATCGGGTCGGGACCCTTCGGGTGATGTTCGTCCAGTGGTCCTACGACCATTGGCCACTGTCCGGCCGTCGCCCCGCGCTCCTACCTTCGTCGACACAAGGCGGAGGGCCGGGTCTGGTACCCCCGGACCGATCCTGCCCCGCAAGCCCCCAGGAGGGGTCGGCCGCCTTGGCTGGTCTCGGGTGAGCCGCAACCCCCATAGCCCTACTGCAGCTCACCCGAGACCGGCACTCAGCAGCCCGGCGGAGCAGGCGTGCGTCGTACGCCGTCGTGCAGGTAGACCTGGTGCCCGCACACCTCGGCCACCCGCCGATAGTGCAGCGCGAGCGTCAGCCTGGTCCGGTCGTGCGCGTCGATGTGCCACGGGTCGAGGGTGCGCATCGGCAGCGTCCAGAGGTGCACGTACGGCGACCGCATCCCGGAGGGCCACGATAGGTCGCCCTCAGCCCCGAGACCCTCATCTGTCCTCCCGATGTTCCGCGACCGCCTGCCCTTTGGATGCCTCACCAGCCTGACGATCCTCCGATGTGCCATCTCGACCATCGGCGGCTCGGTGGCCACCGGGGCATCATCCCTACCGGAGGATGCCCAGCTGGTGGCTGTGGGTCAGCCTGTCGGGATCAGCCGTGGCGTCACCGGCACGAGAGGTCCGATCTGCGGCTTCGTACTTCCCAAGAAATGGCGGGTAGAACAGTGATCTCGACCCTCGCCGAGTTCGCGGCTGTCGGCGTCGTGAGCCCGGTCCCGTGGGCTCGGTCGCAGATGGCGTTCACCCTGGCATTCCACATCATCCTGGTTCCGCTCGGCGTCTCGTGGGCGTTCATGACGTTGATCGCCAACTACCGCGCCGTCCGCCACCGCGACGCTGATGCGCTGGTCCTCGCCCAGCGCTGGTCGAAGTACATGGCCGTGACGTTTGCCGTGGGCGCGGTCACCGGGACCGTCCTGAGCTTCGAGTTCGGTTTGCTGTGGCCGCGCTTCATGGGCACATGGGGGGAGGCGTTCGGCGTTCCGTTCGCGTTCGAAGGCCTGTTCTTCTTCACCGAGGCGATCTTTGTCGCGATCTACATCTACGGATGGCGTCGACTGCAACCGTGGACGCACTTCTGGACGGGCGTACCGATCGCAGTCGCCGGGATTTTCGGCGCCATCTCCGTCGTCGCGGCGAACGCGTGGATGAACGCGCCGTCCGGCTTCACTCTGAACTCGGCCGGTGAGGTGGTCGACGTCGATCCACTGCACGTGATCTTCAACGACGCGATGCCTCTGCAGGCGGCCCACATGGTCGTCGCTGCGTACCTGGTCGGCGGCTTCCTGGTCGCCTCGGTCTACGCCGTCGGAATGCTGCGAGGACGGACGGACCGGTACCACCGGCTCGGCTTCGTCATAGCCTTCACGGTCGCCGCCGCCGCGACGCCGATCCAGATGACGGTCGGCGACGCGCTCGCACGGTGGGTGTACAACGAACAGCCGGTCAAGTTCGCCGCCATCGAGCTGGTTCCGGCCACCACGTCCGACGTACCCGAGACTCTGCTGGGCCATCTCAACCAGCACGACGCGGTCATCGGGGGGATCCCGATCCCGGGCCTGGCCTCGTGGCTGTCCGACCCGAGCACGGGCAAGTCCACGGTCGTCGAAGGGCTGGAGAGCGTCCCGGCCAACACACGGCCGACGGTCAAGGAGACCAACGCGGTCCACCTCGCCTGGGATGTGATGGTCGGCCTGGGGACCCTGCTGTTCCTGCTGTCCGTGTGGTACGCGGCGAGCTGGGTCTTCCGTCGGCGGATGCCGACGAGCAGGTTGTTCCTGCTCGCCGCGGCGTGCTCCGGCGTTCTGGCCGTGGTGACGCTCGAGGCCGGGTGGGTGGTGACCGAGGTCGGACGTCAGCCGTGGATCGTCTACAACCTGATGCGGGTCGAGGACGCTGCGACCGCCAACACCGGCGTCTGGGTCACGTTCGTCGGCGTCGTCATCCTGTACGTCGCCCTCGGCATCACCACGATCCTCGTCCTACGCGGGATGAGCCGACGCTTCCGCCGAGCCGGCGGGTTCGTCGAGCACGACACGCCGTACGGGCCGAGTGCGCCCGCGGAGCCCGCGCCTCCCGTCGAGGGGGCCGTCCGGTGACCACGGCCGTCGCCCTCGTGCTCCTGCTCTCGCTGGTGACGTACGCGGTGTTCGGAGGCGCCGACTTCGGTGCGGGTTTCTGGGACCTGACCGCTGGCGGTCCCGATCGGGGTGCCCGCGCACGCTCGTTGATCGAGCGTGCGATCGGCCCGGTGTGGGAAGCCAACCACGTCTGGCTGATCTTCATCTTCGTCCTCACCTGGACCGCCTTTCCCGAGGCCTACGCCTCGATCACCCTGACCCTGTTCGTGCCACTGACCATCGCAGCCTTGGGCATCGTCCTTCGCGGCGCGAGCTTCGCGTTCCGCAAGGCGGTCGTCGCCCTCAGGTTCCGACGCGCGTTCGGTGGGGCGTTCGCGCTCTCGTCGGTGCTCGTGCCGTACTGCATGGGCGCCATCGCAGGCGGCATCGCGTCGGGACGCGTGCCGGCGGGCGGCAAGGCCGGCGACCCGGTCGCCAGCTGGGTCAATCCGACGTCGATCTTCGCCGGCGTCCTCGCGGTGGCCGTCACTGGCTACCTGGCTGCCGTCTACCTCGTGGGGGATGCACGCCGACTCGACGAAGGCATGGTCGACTACTTTCGCCGGAGGGCCGTCGTCGCGGCGGTCGTAGCCGCCGTCACGGTTGTCGTCGGGTTGTTCGTCCTCCACGCAGACGCCCGTTATGTCTTCGACGGACTGACTTCTCGAGCGCTGCCGCTGGTGGTCTTGAGCGCGGTGTGTGGGGCGGTCGCGCTCGTGCTCCTCGTCCGCGACTCGGCGCGTGGCGCCCGGGTGGCCGCTGCCGGTGCGACAGCCGGAGTGATCGGCGGCTGGGGCGTGGCCCAGTGGCCCTACTTGTTGCCCGAGAGCCTGACCGTCTCGGCGGCCGCTGGGCCCTCCGGGACCATGGCGGCACTGTTGGTGGCGGTAGCCCTGGCCGGCCTCATCGTGCTGCCAGGGTTGGCGCTGCTCTATGTCCTCGACCACAAGCATTTGCTGCCGGAGGAAGGAGTCGAGGATGTCGGTGACAGACCCCTCGACCAGTCCGCCGGATGAGTGCGGCCGGCGGCCGCAATCATCTGCCCGGGGTGATGCGGGGCAACCAGCGGCATGTCGATCGTGGACGAACCCCCGGGAGGGATCGCTCGCCAGCCACTGTGAAGGAGCAAGGGACGTGAGTACCGCGACCACGGAGCGGCGTCTTTCCGGTTCGGCCGCCCCGGGGAGTCACGGTGGCTGACAACGTCTTGATCCTGGGCGGCGGGCTCGCGGGGGTAGCGTCCGCGCACCGGCTCGGTGACGAAGGAGTCGCCGTCACACTTGTGGACCGCAACGACTATCACCAGTTCCAGCCGCTGCTCTACCAGGTGGCTACCTCACAGCTGCCGGCGGAGGACATCGCCCGACCGCACCGCACCATCTTCCGGAAGTATCCCTCCGTCGAAGTCCGGACGGCGGAGATCAGCGGCGTCGACCTGTCTGATCGGGTCCTGCGACTCTCCGACGGCAGCACCTTGAGCGGGTCGCACCTGGTCGTGGCGGCGGGCGCCCGACCGAACTTCTTCGGCGTGCCGGGCGCGGCCGAGCACGCCTTCCCGCTCTACTCGGTCGCCGACGCCGAGCGACTTCGTCGTCACCTGCGTCGTCTGCTGCAGGACCCGGCGACCACACAGGACCAGGGCGAGGGCACCTTGGACGTCGTAGTGGTCGGAGGCGGCCCGACGGGAGTCGAGACCGCTGGAGCGCTCGCAGAGCTGATGGCGGCGCTGCATGCCACGGGGCGAATCGACCAACCGGGCCAGATCACCATCGTCGACCGCGGGTCCTCTCTTCTCGGCGTGTTCTCCAAGAAGTCGCGCCGGTACGCCCTCACGAGGCTGACGGAGGCCGGCGTCATGCCCCGGCTCGGCGTCGGCGTCACGGCGGTGCACGGCGATCGTGTCGAGCTCGACGACGGGAGCACGATCAAGGCCCGGACCGTCGTGTGGGGCGGTGGAGAGGCTGGCTCCGAGATAGCACAGGCGGCCGGTCCCAAGACAGGCCGTGGTGGACGCCTTGACGTCTTGCCCGATCTCACCGTCGATGGATACCCGGGGGTCTACGCAGTTGGCGACGTAGCCAACATCCCGGCCGGAGACGGCGCCACGCTCCCTCAACTGGGATCAGTGGCGCAGCAATCAGGTCGCTGGGCGGCCGAGAACATACTGCGCGAACGGTCTGGAAAGGGCACCGAACCCTTCCGGTACAAGGACAAGGGCATCATGGCGATGATCGGCCGCAACGCCGCCGTTGCCGAGGTCGGAAAGCGCCACCACCAGGTGGAGGGCCCGTTCGCCTTCGCCGCCTGGCTCGGGGTGCACGCGATGCTGCTGAGTGGCGCACACAGCAAGACCGACGCATTCCTGTCGTGGGGCTGGGACTACTTCGATCGTGATCACGCGGCAACGGTCGAGGCCTCGACGACGCCGCAGCGCATCGCGTGGGGCGACGACGCGGCGGATGTGCCGCACATCGAGGTCGAGGGCGGCGGCAGCCGACCGCCCACGACCTGAACACCTGAGGAGGACACCATGGCCGACCACTACGACGTCATCATCGTCGGGTCGGGCGCGGGCGGTGGCACCCTTGCGCACCGGCTGGCGCCATCAGGCAAGCGGGTCCTGATCCTGGAACGGGGCGACTGGCTCCCCCGGGAGCCGCAGAACTGGGATGCTGAGGCGGTCTTCGTCGACAACCGGTATGTCTCCAAGGACACGTGGTCCGACAGCGGGGGCAAGGCGTTCCAGCCCCAGGTCCACTACTTCGTGGGCGGAGCGACGAAGTTCTACGGCGCAGCGCTGTACCGGTTGCGCGAGCGCGACTTCGGGGAGCTCAAGCACCACGGCGGCATATCCCCGGCCTGGCCCGTCGACTACCACGTGCTGGAGCCCTACTACACCCAAGCCGAACAGCTGTACCAGGTGCATGGCGCCCGCGGGGAGGACCCGACCGAGCCTCCGGCATCGGCGCCGTACCCCTTCCCGCCGGTGTCGCACGAGCCGCGCATCCAGCGGCTCTTCGACGACATGGCGAAGGTGGGGCTGCATCCGTTCCACGCACCGTGCGGCATCATGCTCGACGAGACCGAGCCGGCGTTCAGCGCCTGCATCCGGTGTGCCACGTGCGACGGCTTCCCCTGCCTGGTCCACGCAAAGTCCGACGCTGACGTCATCGCGGTCCGTCCTGCGCTGCGTCACAGCAACCTGACCCTCGTCCGCAACGCGTACGTTCGCAAGCTCGAGACCGACAGCTCGGGCCGGACCGTGACCACGGTTGTCGCCGACGTGGACGGCGCCGAGCAGCGCTTCAGCGCGGACGTGGTGGTGGTCTCGGCCGGGGCGGTCAACTCGGCGAAGCTGCTTCTCGCCAGTGCCAACGACCGGCACCCCAACGGGCTGGCGAACGGCTCGGACCAGGTGGGGCGCAACTACGTCTTCCACAACAGCCGCGCGTTCCTGGCGGTCTCGACCGAGAAGAACGACACCCGCTTCCAGAAGACGCTGGGCGTCAACGACTACTACTTCGGCGACTCGGACTTCGACTACCCGATGGGCAACCTGCAGATGGTCGGAAAGTCGTCGGCGCCGATGTACCGCGGAGAGAAGCCCTTCGAGACGCGTCTGGCTCCGACGTTCCTGCTCGGCGACGTTGCCAAGCATGCTGTCGACTTCTGGCTGTCGGTCGAGGACCTTCCGGACCCGGACAACCGGGTGACGCTCGATCACGACGGGCAGGTCGTGCTCACCTACAAGTCGAACAACCAGGAACCCCTGGAGCAGCTCTACCAGCGGGTGAAGAAGCATCTCAGCCACCTGGGCATGCACCCCCACCACCTGATTCCACGCGATGTCTACATGAAGAACGACATTCCCGTGGCCGGCTGCGCCCACCAGGCTGGAACGGTGCGGTTCGGGCGCGACCCCGCGACGTTTTTTTTTTTCGTGCAGTAGACCTGTGCCCGCACACCTCGGCCACCCGCCGGTAGTGCAGGGCGAGCGTCAGCCTGGTCCGGTCGTGCGCGTCGATGTGCCACGGGTCGAGGCCGCCCCACGCCACCACCCAGGTCGGCGCACGAGGCCCCGACAGCACCGACCGCAGCTGCGCGAGGTGCGGGTCGAGGGTGCGCATGGGCAGCGTCCAGAGGTGCACGTACGGCGACCACATCCCGGAGGCCTCCTGCACGTCCGCGTTGCCGAACAGCACCGTCGCGGTGTCCCCCGGCCGTCCGGACCGGTGCAGCCACTCGCCGACCGTCTGCCCGCCGGACCGGTACGCCGACCCGGTCAGCGTGACCACGAGGGTCGCGGCGATCGCGGAGGCCACCGTGAACGCGACCGCCGCGCGCAGCCACACCGACTCCGCCGCCCACAGACCCGCGGCGAGCGCCAGGGCAGGAGCGAGCTGGAGCAGGTAGTGCGGCCAGTAGCTGCCGCCCATCACCACGCTCAGCGCGTCGAACGCCAGCATCACTCCGACCGCCCACGCGAGCGGCGATCCACGGAAGCGGCACCGCGCGGCGTTGCGCAGCAGTACCACCAGCAGCGGCAGCGCTCCCGCCAACAGGCTCAGCCCGACCAGCGTCCTGGCGCGGGCGAGAGGCGCGTGCAGGCTGTGGTCGGTGATGACGTCCAGGGCCGTCCCCCGGAAGCCGAAGACCGCCGTCCAGGCGGTGCCGAACCCGACACCGGACCACGCGACGTACGCGAGTGCGGCCAGCACGACGACCAGTCCTCCGGTGACACCGCCGGCGGCGACCCGGACCGCGTCCTGCCACCGCATCCGCCGCTGGACCAGTGACGCGGCGAGCAGCGCCACCGCGAAGACCACGCCGTCCGCGAAGTTCTGCTTGACCATCACCGCCGCACCTGCGGCCGCCCCCGCGAGCACCGCCGTCCCGAAACCGCGTCCACCGGAGCGGCGTACGGCGGACAGGGTCAGCGCCACCGCTGCCATCACGAGTGGCGCGGCGAAGATCTCCCCGTCGGCCTCCTGAGCCATCAGCACCGGCGTCACCGCGAGGGCCCCGGCGACCAGGGCCGCCCAGCGCGCGCCGCGGGCCCCCACCACCTGGTGGGCGGCCCAGGCGGCCGACACCACGAACAGCACCGCGAACGCGGTGGCCAGCAGCCGGACCGTCGGCGCCCAGCCGGACAGGGCCGCGACCCGGTAGAGCGCGAGGAGCAGCGGTGGCCGGTCGACGAAGTAGTGGCCGTAGAGGTTCGGTCCGCCCGGGTGCCAGTCCTGTGCGACCAGCAGGTAGCCCGCCTCGTCGCTGAACAGCGGGCCCACGACGTACCCGGCCCGCAGCACCAGGACACCGAGCACGACGCCCAGCACGAAACGCCGCGACGAGGTGCGCGGCGCGGTGGGAGCCAGCAACGCGAAGGCCACCGGACCAGTGAAGTCCGCGAACCTGACGGCAGCGTGAACGCGCGAGGTGCGCGCTGCTACTCAGGCGGCAACCTGAGTAGCACCGCCGATGCCCCGCGTGCCCGGCGAGCCGCAGGCTGGACCCATGAACATTCCCAGCACGAAGACCACCACCGCGTTCTACGCCCAGGCAGGTCTGTCCTTCGCCGTCGCCGTCTGCGCGGTCATCCTCGGGATCTGCTACCTCCCGGTCGGCCCGTGGATGCGCGCCTTCCTCGCCCTCGGCAGCCTGTTCCTGGTCACCTCGACCTTCACGCTGGCCAAGTGCGTCCGGGACGCGCAGGAGTCGAGCGGGCTCTACAGCCGCCTGGACCAGGCCCGGCTCGACAAGATCCTGGCCGAGCACGACCCGTTCAAGGAGCCGGTCTGACCCGACCGGCAGCCGGTCAGCCCCAGAACACCCGCTCCACGACCTGCCGGGCGCGGCGCGTCTCGCGGAGGTAGTCGTCGACCATCCGGTCGGACTCCCCCGGCGCGTAGCCGCGGATGTGTGCCACCGCGGCACGCTCACGGGCGTCGCGCGGCAGGGAGTCGGCCGGACGACCACGCACCTGGGTGATCGCGTTGCGCAGCCCGCTCGCGGTGCGCCAGGCGGTCGACAGGGCCTCCGCGTCCGACCGGCTGAGCAGCTCGGCCTCGACGGCGGCCTCCAGGGCGTCGAGCGTCCGGGTGGTGCGCAGACCCGGGACGGTGCCGGCGTACTGCATCTGCAGCAGCTGGACGGTCCACTCCACGTCCGCGAGACCGCCCCGGCCGAGCTTGAGATGGGTGGCCGGGTCCGCGCCGCGCGGGAGCCGCTCGTCGTCGACCCGGGCCTTGATCCGCCGCACCTCGCGGACGTCGTCCTCGCTGATCCCGTCCGCCGGGAAGCGCAGCGGGTCGATGAGCTCGGTGAAGCGTCGGCACAGGTCCTCGTCCCCGACCATCGCGCTGGCCCGCAGCAGGGCCTGGGCCTCCCACACCACCGACCACTTCGCGTAGTAGCGGGTGTAGGAGTCCAGCGTGCGGATCAGCGGGCCCTGCTTGCCCTCGGGCCGCAGGTCCGCGTCCACGATCAGCTCCGGGTCCGTGCCCGGCAGCGAGAGCAGCCTCCGGAACTCGTTGGCCACGTGCCGGGCCGCCCGGCTGCTGTCCTCCCCCTGGCTGCCGGGCAGCGGGTCGTGCACGAACATCACGTCGGCGTCGCTGCCGAAGCCGAGCTCGTAGCCACCGAAGCGCCCCATCGCCACGATCGCGATCCGGGTCGGCAGCGGGCCGCGTCGCTCGGCCTCGATGGCCAGCCGGGCCGCGGTCAGGGCTCCCTCGAGCGTCGCCGCCGTCACGTCGGTGAGGGCGTACCCCACCTCGGCGACGTCGAGCAGGTCCAGCAGGTCGGCGACCGCGATCCGGAACAGCTCCCGGCGCCGGATCGCCCGGACGGCGGTCACCGCCTCGACCGGGTCGCTGTGCCGGTGCGCAGCCGCGGTCATCTCCTTCTGCAGCGCCGCCCGACTCAGGGGGCGCAGCGCCTCGTCGGTGGCGAGCATCCGGACGCCCTCGGGGGCGCGCTGCAGCAGGTCGGTGGCGTAGCGGCTGGACGCCAGCAGGACCGCCAGCCGCTGGGCGACCTGGCCCTCGTCGCGGAGCGTCTGGAGGTACCAGTGCGTCGACCCGAGCGCCTCGGAGATCTGCCGGAACCCGAACAGCCCGGCGTCCGGGTTGGGCGCGTCCGCGAACCAGCCGAGCATCGCCGGCAGCAGGGTGCGCTGGATGTTGGCCGTGCGGGAGACCCCGCTGGTCAGGGCCTCGAGGTGCCGCAGCGCGGCCTTCGGGTCCTCGTAGCCGAGCGCCGCGAGCTGGTGCTCGGCGGCCGCCGGGGACAGCCGGGCCTCGTCGGTCCGCAGCCTGGCCACCGCGGCGAGCAACGGCCGGTAGAACAGCTTCTCGTGCAGCCGGCGCACCTCGCGGCTGTGCCGGCGCCACTCGCGGTCGAGCTCGTCGACGGCGTCTCGCACCAGGCCCATCGACCGGCCGAGCCGGCGCAGGGCGGCGGTGTCCTCGGGGAGCACGTGGGTGCGGCGCAGCTGCCACAGCTGCATGCGGTGCTCGAGGGTGCGCAGGAAGCGGTACGCCGCGTCGAGCGCGGCCCCGTCGTCGCGCCCGACGTACCCGCCCGCGGTGAGGTGCGCGAGGGCCGACAGGGTGGTCGACGCGCGCACGGTCTCGTCCGCGCGGCCGTGCACCAGCTGCAGCAGCTGTACGGCGAACTCGACGTCGCGCAGGCCACCGGAGCCGAGCTTGATCTGCCGCCCGGCGTGCGCCGCCGGGATGTGCTCGATGACGCGCCGGCGCATCGCCTGGACCTCGGTGACGAACCCCTCGCGCTCGGACGCCGACCAGACCATCGGCGCGACCCGCCCGCAGAACTCGTGCCCGAGCGGCAGGTCGCCCGCGACCGGTCGCGCCTTGAGGAGCGCCTGGAACTCCCAGGTCTTGGCCCACTTCTGGTAGTAGCCCTCGTGGCTGGCGAGCGTGCGCACCAGCGGCCCGGACTTGCCCTCCGGGCGCAGCGCTGCGTCCACCGGCCAGATCGTGCCCTCGGCCGTGTGGTCGGAGCAGATCCGGATCAGGTTGGCCGCGAGCTGGGTCGCCGTGCGCAGGGCTGCCCGCTCGTCGTACCCGTCGGCCGCCTCGGCCACGAAGATCACGTCGACGTCGCTGACGTAGTTGAGCTCGTGGCCGCCGCACTTGCCCATCGCGATCACGCCGAGCCGGGCGCAGGCGGCGGTCTCGCCGAGCCGGGCGCGGGCGATCGCCAGCGCGGCGTCGAGAGTCCCGGCGGCCAGGTCCGACAGCTCGGCGGCGACGTCGTCGACCCCGACCCCGTGCGAGAGGTCGCGGGAGGCCAGCCGGAGCAGCAGCCGCCGGTAGGCGACCCGCAGCGCGTCCACGCAGGCCGTGTCGTCCCCGTCGGCGACGGGCACCGCGGCCAGCGGGTCGGCGCCGACGGCCCGCAGCAGGTCGGCGCGCACGGCGAACGCCGGCGGCCGGGTGGAGCCCAGGTCGGGGTCGGTGAGGTCGACCCAGTGCTCGGGGTGCCGGAGCAGGTGGTCGCCGAGCGCAGGGCTGGCACCGAGCACGGACAGCAGCCGCATCGCCGAGCCCTCGTCGTCGACCAGCTCCGCGAGCAGCGCCTTGCGGTTCTCGACCCGGTCGGCGAGGTCTGCGAGGTACTCCACCGCCTGGTCGGGGTCGGCCGTGGTCGCGACCAGGTGCATCAGCTCGCCGGAGGAGTCACCGAGCCGTTCGAACGCCCGGGTCGAGCCCTCGACGTCCTCGAAGCCGAGGCGGACCAGCCGCCCGGACGCCGTGCTGACCCGGCTCTCCCTCACGGACCCGCCACCTCCGCGGGCGCCGGCTCCCGGCACAGCGCGGCGAACGCGTCGGCCAGCAGCCGCCAGGTCTCCCGCAGCCGGTCGCCGGCCGCGGCCACGTCCTCGACGTAGGCGTCCACGTCGACCCCGCGCCCGACGGCGTCGTCACGGTCGTTCTCGGCCCAGGGCCGGATGATCTCCTCGCCGGCCTCGGGGTGCCACTGGACCCCCCAGACCGAGGGCGCGAAGCGGGCGGCCTGCAGCTCGCCGTGCAGGGTGTGCGCCAGATCGACGGCGCCCTCGGGCAGCAGCGCGACGATGTCGTTGTTCCACTGCACGGCCGGTACGTCCTGGCGTGCGGCCACCGCGCCGAGCAGCCGGTCGCCGTACGCCGCGTCGGTCCAGCCCACGTCGAGCACGCCGATCTGCTGTCCCCGTGGGGCCGGACGCACCTCACCGCCGAGCGCGACGGCGACCAGCTGGAGGCCCAGGCAGATGCCGAGCACCGGCGTCCGGTCGTGCACCGCCCCGGACGCGAGCCGCTTCACGTCCGCGAGCCAGGCATGGTCCGCGTCGTCGTAGGCGCCCATCTCCCCGCCGAGCACGAGCATCCCGCTGTGGCCGGTCAGGTCGTCGGGCAGCACGTCACCGGCGTACGGCCGTCGTACGTCGATCACCGCACCGGCCTCGGTCAGCCACTCCCCCATCCATCCGGGAGGGCACTGGGCCTCGTGCTCGACGACCAGCAGGGGCAGGGTGCTCACCCGGCGAATCTATCCCGCGTCCGAGGAGGCGGCAGCGGCACCGCGCAGACGACGAGCAGCAGCCCGCCGAACGCGACCAGCAGGGCGGACTGCGACTGGCCGGCGTGCGGCCCGCACAGGCAGACCGCCAGGGCGCCGACGAACGCGGCGACGGTGCCGGCGGCCACCGGGTGACGCGGCAGGAGGGCCAGGGCGCCGACGGCCGGGACGACCGCGGCCACGGCAAAGCCACCGACCGTCAGCGCCAGGTCGCTGACCAGCCCGGCCCACCCGTCCGGCCCGCCGAGGACGGCGAGAACCAGCAGGGTGCCGGTGAGCACGAACATCCCGCCACCGGCGAGCAGGAGCAGCAGCAGGACGGTCACCGCGCGACGCAGGGAGCCCAGCGCGAGGGTGATCTGGAGCAGCCGGTCGACGGCGCGAGTGGTCATGCCTCCAGCGTCGGCCCGGAGCGCGGGGCCGGCATCCGTGCGGCTACTCAGCCGCGCACGACCCGGTGCTCAGAGCAGGGGCAGCATCCGGTCGCGCTCGAAGGCGGAGACCTGGATGCGGTACTCGTCCCACTCCGCGCGCTTGTTGCGCAGGAAGAAGTCGAAGACGTGCTCGCCGAGGGTCTCGGCGAGCAGCTCGGAGCTCTCCGCGACGGCGATCGCCTCGTAGAGGTTCCTCGGCAGCGGGTCGATGCCCAGCGACTTGCGCTCGCGCTCGTTGAGCGACCACACGTCGTCCTCGGCCTCACGCGGAAGGTCGTAGCCCTCCTCGATGCCCCGCATCCCGGCCGCGAGGATCACCGCGAACGCGAGGTACGGGTTGGCGGCCGAGTCGATGGTGCGCAGCTCCATCCGGGTCGACTGCCCCTTGTTGGGCTTGTACATCGGCACCCGGATCATCGCCGAGCGGTTGTTGTGCCCCCAGCAGATGTACGACGGCGCCTCGCCGCCCCACATCAGCCGCTTGTAGGAGTTGACCCACTGGTTCGTGACGACGGAGATCTCCGCTGCGTGCCGCAGGACGCCGGCGATGAACTGCCGACCGGTCTTGGACAGCTGGTACTCCGCGCCGGCCTCGAAGAACGCGTTGCGGTCGCCCTCGAACAGCGACACGTGCGTGTGCATGCCGGAGCCCGGGTGCGTGGTGAAGGGCTTGGGCATGAACGTCGCCCAGATGCCCTGGGACAGCGCCACCTCACGCACGACGGTCCGGAAGGTCATGATGTTGTCCGCGGTGGACAGCGCGTCGGCGTACCGCAGGTCGATCTCCTGCTGGCCGGGCCCGCCCTCGTGGTGCGAGAACTCCACGGAGATGCCCATCGCCTCGAGCATCGTGATCGCCTCACGACGGAAGTCCGAACCCATGCTCTGCGCGGTGTGGTCGAAGTAGCCGCTGCGGTCCACCGGCACCGGTTCACCCCCCGGGGTGGGCGAGTCCTTGAACAGGTAGAACTCGATCTCCGGGTGCGTGTAGAACGTGAAGCCGTTCTCGGCCGCCTTGGACAGCGTCCGCTTGAGCACGTACCTCGGGTCGGCGTACGACGGGGAGCCGTCCGGCATCACGATGTCGCAGAACATCCGCGCGGTGCTCGGGCCCTCGCCGCGCCACGGCAGGATCTGGAACGTCGACGGGTCCGGCTTGGCGAGCATGTCGGCCTCGTAGACGCGGGCGAAACCCTCGATCGCGGAGCCGTCGAAGCCGATGCCCTCGCTGAAGGCGCCCTCGAGCTCGGCGGGTGCGATGGCCACCGACTTCAGGTAGCCGAGCACGTCGGTGAACCACAGCCGCACGAAGCGCACGTCGCGCTCCTCGAGTGCGCGGAGCACGAACTCCTCCTGCTTGCCCATCCGGGGCGCCTCCCTCTCTGCGTTCGGTCCGGTTCCACGGGTCCGGTGCGGTCGCCCGTCCCGGAACCGCTCGTCAGTCTGACCCTCCCATGTTTCTGCCGTGTAAACCCCGTGGGTCTTGCGCGGCTCGTGTGTCGTCACCTGCGCTAGCGTCGAGAACATGAGCGATGAGCTGCGA
Organism: uncultured Actinomycetota bacterium; assembly: GCA_963810035.1. Taxonomy (GTDB): domain Bacteria; phylum Actinomycetota; class Actinomycetes; order Propionibacteriales; family Nocardioidaceae; genus Nocardioides_B. The sequence continues at coordinate 697,536 of CAWEMA010000011.1, read as the reverse complement.
GACCAGCTCGAGTCCCTGGAGCGGAGCGGGTGGGATGCCCTCTGCGACGGGAGCGCGAGCGACTTCTACGGCCGGCTGATGACCTCGGACGGGCTGATGGTGCTGGCGAACGGCCGGTCGATGACGCGTGACGACGTGGTGTCCGCGTTGCGCGGCGCGCCACCCTGGGGCGGTTACGAGATGGCCGACCTGCACCTGGTCACCACCGGCCAGGACAGCGCCGCGCTGGTCTACCGCGGCACCGCCCTGCGCGACGGGGAGGTGGCGTTCGAAGGCACGATGACCAGTGTCTACGTCCGCGTCGCCGGCAGCTGGCGCCTGGCGCTGTACACCCAGACGCCGACGCGCTAGCCCTCTCCCTCGGGGACGTTGCGGTGCAGCTCGTCGAGCCACACCTGCGCGTTGCCGTCCGAGGGTGCCCGCCAGTCACCGCGCGGTGACAGCGACCCGCCGGCCACCACCTTCGGCCCGTTCGGCAGCGCGGACCGCTTGAACTGGCTGAACGCGAAGAACCGCTTCACGAACACCTCGAGCCAGTGCCGGATCGCCGCCAGGTCGTACGCCGTGCGGCGGGCCGCATCGAACCCCGGCGGCCAGTCCCCCGCGTCCACGTCGGACCAGGCGTGCTGGGCCAGGAAGGCGATCCGGCTCGGGGCGAAGCCGTAGCGCAGCACGTGGAAGAGGGTGAAGTCCTGCAACGCGTAGGGGCCGATCGTGTCCTCGGTGCTCTGCGGCCGCTCCCCCTCGGCGACCGGGACCAGCTCCGGGGAGATCTCCTGCTCGAGGATCTCGCGGAGCACCACGCCGACCTCGTCGGTGAACTGCCGCGTGCCCACCACCCAGCGGATCAGGTGCTGGATCAGCGTCTTGGGCACGCCGGTGTTGACCGCGTAGTGCGACATCTGGTCGCCGACGCCGTACGTGCACCACCCCAGCGCCAGCTCGGAGAGGTCGCCGGTGCCGAGCACGATGCCGCCCCGGTGGTTGGCGAGCCGGAACAGGTAGTCGGTGCGCAGGCCGGCCTGGACGTTCTCGAAGGTGACGTCGTAGACCGGCTCACCGTCCGCGAACGGGTGGTCGAGGTCCTCGAGCAGCTGCCGGGCCGCGGGCCGGATGTCGATCTCCTCGAACGTCACGCCCAGCGCCTGCGCCAGCTTGGTCGCGTTGGCCTTGGTGCTGTCGCTGGTCGCGAACCCGGGCAACGTGAACGCGTGGATGTCGCGGCGCGGCCGGCCCAGCCGGTCCATCGCGTTCGCCGCGACGATCAGCGCGTGGGTCGAGTCGAGACCTCCGGAGACGCCGATGACGACCTTCGGGTGACCGATCGCGATCAGCCGCTGCTCGAGCCCGGAGACCTGGATGTTGTAGGCCTCGTAGCAGTCGAGCGCGAGCCGCTCGGGGTCGTCCGGGACGAACGGGAACCGGTCGACCCGGCGCCGCAGGCCGATGTCTCCCGTGGGCGGCGAGACCTGGAAGTCGACGGTGCGGAAGGCCGCGCCGCGACGGTCCTCGACGGTCCGCCGGTTGTCGTCGAACGTGCCTTGCCGCAACCGGTCCTGACGGATCCGGACCAGGTCGACGTCGGCGACCGAGCGTCGCGCCCCGTCGGGGAACCGCTCGGTCTCGGCGAGCAGGTCACCCACCTCGTAGACCATCGTCTGGCCGTCCCAGGACAGGTCGGTGCTGGACTCCCCCAGACCGGCCGCCGCGAACAGGTACGCCGCGAGGCAGCGCGTCGACGCGGACCGCACGAGCAGCCGGCGGTCCTCGGCACGCGCGACGGTGATCGGGCTGCCCGACAGGTTGGCCAGCACCGTCGCACCCGCGAGCGCCGCCTCGGCACTCGGCGGGACCGGCACCCACATGTCCTCGCAGATCTCCACGTGCAGCACGAGTCCGGGCACGTCGGTGGCGCGGAAGAGCAGGTCGGGCCCGCACGGCACGGGGACCCCGCCGAGCACCAGCGACTCACCGCGACGGTCGTCGCCCGGCGCGAAGTGCCGGCGCTCGTAGAACTCCCGGTAGGTGGGCAGGTAGGACTTCGGGGCCACCCCCAGCACCCGTCCCCGGTGGATCACGACCGCCGCGTTCAGCAGGCGGTTGCCGTGCCGCAGCGGTGCACCCACCACCAGCAACGGCAGCAGGTCGGCGGTCGCGGCGGCCAGCTCCGCGATCGCCTCCTCGACGGCGTCGAGCAGCGGGCCCTGCAGCAGCAGGTCGTCGATGGCGTAGCCGCTGAGGGTCAGCTCGGGAAACACGGCGACGGCGACGCCCTCGTCATGACAGGCCCGGGCCTCGGCGAGCACCGCCTCGACGTTGGCCCGGGGGTCGGCGATCGTCGTACGGATGGTGCACGCAGCGACCCGCGCGAAACCCTGGGCGTAGGCGGAGAGGAAGTCCACACCCGCGAGTGTGCCAAATCGCGCGAGCGCCCGCGCAGTGAGCGACGACACAGGCACCGCGGCGAGGTCCGGGTCTAGCCTGAGGAGTGGTCCGGGGACTCCGCGAGGGAGCCTCGAGAACACCTCCGGAGGACAGCATGAGCGAGACCACCGCGCCGTACGGCAGCGGAGCCGCTGGGGCGGGCGACGCGACCAAGCCCGTCAAGCGGGTGCGCACCCACCACCTGCGCGAGATGAAGGAGCGCGGCGAGAAGTGGGCGATGCTCACCGCCTACGACATGTACACCGCCGCCGTCTTCGACGAGGCCGGGATCCCGGTGCTGCTGGTCGGCGACTCCGCCTCCAACAACGTCTACGGGAACGAGACGTCGCTGCCCGTGACCGTCGACGAGCTGATCCCGCTCGCCCGCGCGGTCACCCGCTCGGTGCGGCGGTCGCTGGTCGTCGCGGACCTGCCCTTCGGCTCCTACCAGGGTTCTCCCGAGCAGGCCTTCCACACCGCGGTCCGGTTCATGAAGGAGGCCAACGCGCACGCCGTGAAGCTCGAGGGCGGCGCGGAGATGGCTTCCCAGGTGGAGCTGCTCACGCAGGCCGGCATCCCGGTGATGGCGCACATCGGCTTCACCCCGCAGTCCGAGCACAACCTCGGCGGCTACCGCGTGCAGGGCCGGGGCGAGACCGGACGCCGGCTGCTCGCCGACGCCCAGGCGCTCGAGGCTGCGGGTGCGTTCGCGTGCGTCATGGAGATGGTGCCGGGCGACGTGGCCGCGGAGATCACCAAGACCCTGACCATCCCGACGATCGGCATCGGTGCCGGGGTCGACTGCGACGCGCAGGTGCTGGTGTGGCAGGACATGGCCGGGCTGCGGACCGGCCGCCTGCCGCGTTTCGTCAAGCAGTACGCCGATCTGCACGGCGTGCTGCTCGGTGCGGCGCAGGAGTACGCCGCCGACGTCGCGGCCGGGACGTTCCCCGGCCCGGAGCACACGTTCTGAGGTCCTAGCCCCCTGCGCCGAAGCCGAGGAGCACTGCGAACCACACCACGACCGCGAGCGCCGGGAGCACGACCATGGCCACCGGGCGCCGGGTGAACCAGGCACATCCGAGGGCGAAGAACGCAAGCCACACCAGGGGAAGCACGATGCTGTGCAGCACGCTCGGCAACGCGAGAGCCGAGTAGCCGTAGAGGAAAGCGGCCACGGCGAGGCCACCGATGCCGATGAACGGACCCGACCGCTCGAGATCGCGCTTCACGCCTGTGCCCCTTGGTGATGTCGTCGAAGGACCGAGTTTTCCCTGCAGGACAAGGGGTTTCCTCGATCGTGGCATGCCTGCCGGTATCCGAAAAGGCGTCACGTGGCAATCACGACACGCATACCGACTTTGGCCAATTCGTTCACTTCCCGCCGCAATGTTGCCAAGATCATAGGCGGGGCGACCGCATCGGCTGTCCCCGCCTGATGAAGACCGGCACTGTGCCGGCTCATACCTAACGGGAGGGCCCTCGTGGCTGCAACGAAGAAGGCGACGGCCAAGAAGTCGCCGGCTAAGAAGACCACCGCCAAGAAGGCGCCGGCCAAGAAGGCGGTGAAGAAGGCGGTGAACAAGACCGCTACCACCGCGAAGAAGACCGTCAAGGCAGCCAAGGCCCCGGCGAAGAAGACCGCCGCCAAGAAGTCACCCGCGAAGAAGACCGCCGCCAAGAAGGCACCCGCCACCAAGGCCGCGACCAAGACCGTCGCGAAGAAGGCGCCCGCGAAGAAGACCATCACGAAGAAGGCGCCCGCCACCAAGGTCGCCGCCAAGAAGGCCCCCGCCACCAAGGCCGCGAGCAAGACCGCCGCCAAGAAGGCCCCCGCGAAGAAGGCGGCGGCCACCAAGTCGGCCGCGAGGACGACCACCACCAAGAAGGTCGCGGCGAAGAGGGCCCCCGCCACCAAGGTCGCCGCCAAGAAGGCCCCCGCCACCAAGGCCGCGAGCAAGACCGCCGCCACGAAGGCGCCGGCCAAGAAGACCACCGCGAAGAAGGCACCTGCCAAGCGGGCCGCGAAGAAGTCCTGACCGTCCCACCACGCAGCGAGGCCCCTGCCGTCCGGCAGGGGCCTCGCTGCGTCACCACGGCGGTCGAGTCTCAGTCCTCGAGGTCCTGGTCGCTCCACTTCGGGTCGTTGTCCCAGTCCTCGTTGCGCTCCTCGACCTTGTCGAGGGCGCGGGACGCCTCGTCGGCGGTGGCGTAGGGGCCGAGCCGGTCCTGGTTGCGGCACCCGTCCCTGCCCTCGACCTTGTGGTGGTTGAGGCAGAACCAGAACTGTTTGTCGTCGCTCATCCGCTCTCTCCTTGCTCAACGAGGTGGCGCGGTCACCCCGATGGTGCCCACACCAGGGAAACTACACTCGCGACGTGAGTGTCATCGCCCCTGCTGCCGTGTCCCCGCGCCGCTCCGTGCCCCGCGAGATCCCCCGTCCGGAGTACGTCGACCGGGAGGCGCCGGCGCCGTACGACGGGCCGGAGGTCAAGGACGCGGACACCATCGAGCGGATGCGGGTGGCCGGCCGTGTCGCGGCCCAGGCCCTGCAGGAGGTCGGCCGGCACGTCGAGCCGGGCGTCACCACCGACGAGCTCGACCGGGTAGGGCACGAGTTCCTGTGCGACCACGGCGCCTACCCCTCGACACTGGGGTACCGCGGCTTCCCCAAGTCGCTGTGCACCAGCGTCAACGAGGTGATCTGCCACGGCATCCCGGACAGCCGGGTGATCGAGGACGGCGACCTCGTCAACGTCGACATCACCGCGTTCGTCGGCGGGGTGCACGGGGACACCAACGCGATGTTCCTGGCCGGCGACGTCGACGAGGAGGGCCGGCTGCTCGTCGAGCGCACCGAGGAGGCGCTGCGGCGCGCGATCAAGGCGGTGAAGCCCGGGCGCTACATCAACGTGCTCGGCCGGGTCATCGAGTCCTACGCGCGGCGGTTCGGCTACGGCGTGGTCCGCGACTTCACCGGGCACGGCATCGGGACGGCCTTCCACTCCGGCCTGATCGTGCCGCACTACGACGCGGCGCCGGCCTACGACATCGTCATCGAGCCGGGGATGACCTTCACGATCGAGCCGATGATCAACCTCGGCACGCACGAGTGGGACATGTGGTCCGACGACTGGACCGTGGTGACCCGGGACAGGCGCCGCTCCGCGCAGTTCGAGCACACGCTCCTCGTCACCCCCGACGGCGCCGAGGTGCTCACCCTCCCCTGACGCCGACCCGTCAGCTACTCGGCACTCTCACCGGCGTGTCGCACAGTCTGTGACGGGTCGAGGCGACCTCAGACCAGGTCGTCGTAGGACCCGTCGGCCTCCGCGAGCCGGCGCTCCACCCGGAGCACCCCGGCCTCGTGCTCGGCGTCTCCGGACATCACCGCGGCAAGCCGCAGGTGCGGCAGCGCGTCGGCGTACTTCGACTGCCGCTCGAGCACCCGGCCAAGGGCGAACCGCGCCCACACGTCGGTCGGGCACTCCTCGACCAGCCCGGACAGCTCGTTCTCGGCGCGCTGCAGCTGGGCGCTCTGGAAGTAGGCCCAGGCCCGGAGCGTGCGCAGGCTGGTGGACCCGGGCTCCGACTCGATGGCCGGGTCGAGCAGCGCGATCGCCTCACGGGGCGCGCGCTCCTCGAGGAGCCGCCAGGCGCGGTGATAGGCGTCCGCGGGGTGCGGTGCGTCGAACCGTCCGAACGGCTCACCGAAGCGGGGGTCGAAGGCAGGCGGGTTAAAGCTCACGGATGTCATCTCCCATCGCTCGGACAACGCGTGCCGACCATCCCAGATTCCCTCACGGGGCAAGGCCGGGCACGGCGCAACGCCGTACGGGGGCCGGGCGGGGACGAGGGATGAGCCGGCCTGTAGGCCGGGTTCTGTCTCCGCGCGCCTTGCGGCAACGCGGTCGGCGACCATCCATCTGGGACTGCCGTTGCCGACAGCCTCGTGCGGTCTACCCGCGAGCTCGGGCGGGCCGCCCTCGAACGCTCGCGCGAGGAGCACGCTCCTCTTCTTGACCTTGCTCCAGGTGGGGTTTACCGAGCCGCTCCGGTCACCCGGAGCGCTGGTGGTCTCTTACACCACCGTTTCACCCTTACCGCCCTGCCCGCCGAGGCAGGTTGGACGGCGGTCTGTTCTCTGTGGCACTTTCCCGCGGGTCACCCCGGGTGGGTGTTGCCCACCACCTTGCCCTGTGGAGCCCGGACCTTCCTCGACGAGTTGCCTCGCCGCGGCCGCCCGGCCGGCTCATCCACGTCCAGTCTAGCCGCGATGCGTCGGTGGTCCGGCCGCGCCGGACACCCGCCGACGCGCAGACCAACCGGAGGGTCAGAGCTCGAAGTGCACGGACCGCTTGTGCACGTCCGCTTCGACGAGCCGCACCTCCACGTCTGTGCCGAGCGGCAGGTCCTTGCGCGAGGAGACCCTGGCGTCGATCGCCGGCTCCTGCACCACCACGTCGCCCTGGTTGGCGTCGCCCTCGTCCACCTGTACGACGACCCCGGCGAACGTCTCGCCGACATGCGGGCGCAGCACCGCCGCCTCCACGAGGTCGAGCACCGACCGCTCGTACCGGCTGGCCTGGTGGCCCGACGCCTGCAGGGTCTTCGGGAGCCCGTCGAGCTTCTCGAGCACCCACGACGGCACCTCGGTGCCGGCGCACAGCGCGACGCACACCTCCCCGGCGTACCGGTCGCCGAGCCGCCGCAGCGGGGCGGTGACGTGGGCGTACTCCGAGGCCAGCGCCGAGTGCTCGGGCTGCTCGGGGGTCTCGCCGTTGAACCCGACGTAGCCGGACCCGCGCAGCAGCCGGGTGCAGGCGACCACCATCGCGGCATGGTTCGCCTGGTCGGGGTCGAGCGAGCGGATGAAGTCCGGGTAGAGCAGCTCGGCGGGCCAGTCGATCCGCAGCGCCTTCGCGGTCCGGTGCAGCCGCTGCACGTCACGCGGGTCCGGCGGCGGAAGCGTGCGCAGCAGCCCCACTCGCGCGTAGACCATCAGCGACGCCGCGGCCATCCCGGTGAGCAGGGAGATCTGCGCGTTCCACTCCTCGACCGGCTGCATCCTGCGGAAGCCGAGCGCCCAGCTGTCGCCGTCCACGTCGATCTCCTGCTCGGGCAGCGGCAGCGACACTCCCCCGCGTGCGGCCTCGCGCTTCTTGCGCAGCTCCCCCACCTCGGCCAGCAGGGTGAAGACCTCGTCGGCGGTGCCGGAGTCGAGCCGCCCCTGCACGCCGTCGTAGTCGAGCTGCGCGCGGCTACGTACGACCGCGCGGGTGACGTCCACGTCGGTGCCCTCGCCGTCCGCGTCGACCTTGATCGTCCACAGCAACGCCGGGCGGTCCTGGTCGGGCAGCAGCGAGGCCGCCCCCTCGGAGAGCACCTTCGGGTGCAGGGGGATCTTCGAGTCGGCGCCGTACAAGGTCTCGCCGCGTCGGTTGGCCTCCTCGTCGACGGGGTCACCGGGGCTGACGAACGCGGCCACGTCCGCGATCGCGTAGTGCACCACGTAGCCGCTGCCGTCGCGTTCGAGGTGCAGTGCCTGGTCGAGGTCACGCGAGGTGGCGGGGTCGATGGTCACGAACGGGATGTCGGTGCGGTCGAGCTCGGGCAGCCGCGGCGCCCGCGCGGCCTCCTCGGCCGCTCGCTCCACCTCGGCGGGGAACTCCGGCGTCACGCCGAGCTCCTGCTGGATGGCGGTGATCCCCTCCCGAAGCGTGTCGCCGTCGGCCCGCAGCACCCTCACGACTCGTCTCGGCACAGCCGTTCACCCCTCGCATCGGTCGGTTCCGGCCAGCATAGGGTGACCGCGTGCTGATCCTGCTGCCCCCGTCCGAGGGAAAGACGACTCCGCGGCGCGGCAAGCCGCTCGACCTCGCCGCGCTGAGCTTCCCCGACCTCGAGCCGGACCGCGCCGAGGTGCTGGACGCACTGGTCGCCCTGTGTACGACGGACGAACCCGCCGCCGCGGCCGAGGTGCTCGGCCTCGGGAAGACCCAGACCGCCGAGGTCACGGCCGATGCGCGGCTGTCGCAGGCACCCACGGCGCGCGCCGACGCGGTCTACAGCGGGGTGCTCTACGAGGCGCTCGACCTGCCGTCGTTGACCGGAGCGGCGCGGCGCCGCGCGACATCCTGGCTGGCGGTCACGTCTGGCCTGTTCGGGCTGCTGCGTCCCGCGGACCGGATCCCGGCCTACCGGCTCTCCGGTGACGTGGCGCTGCCGGGGATCGGCACCGTGTCGACGTACTGGAACCGGCGGCTCGACGACAGCGTGCGTGCCGCGGCCGGCCGCGGCCTCGTGGTCGACCTGCGCTCGTCGACGTACGCGTCGTTCTGGCGCCCCGCACCGGACCTGGCCGGCCGGGTGGTCACGATGCGGGTCCTGCACGAAATCGACGGGACCCGCAAGGTGGTCTCGCACTTCAACAAGGCCACCAAGGGACGCATCGTCCGCGCGCTGCTGGAGGACGGCACGGCACCGGGCAGCCCGGCACGTCTCGCCGACCACCTCGGTGCCCTGGGCTGGAAGGTCGAGCAGGGGCCGGCCGGACGGCACGGCACCCAGCTCGACGTCGTCGTCGGCGAGCTCTGAGACCGCACCGGCCTCGGAGCGTGCCCGGGCTCAGCGACCGATGAACGCCGCATCGGTCGGCCGGGCGTTGAACATCCGCATCGCGGCGGTGCCGTCGGGGAAGAACGACAGCACGGTCACCGAGGCAGGAGCCATCTCCATCCGGTAGACCGAGTCGAGCGGGGCCCCGAGGGCGTGCGCCACCAGCACCTTGATCGGGGTCACGTGGCTGACCACGAGGACCGTCCGTCCGGCGAACTCCGCGAGCAGCCGGTCGAGGCTGGCCAGCACCCTCTTCTCGACCCCGCGCAACGACTCCCCACCGCCGGGCGTGTGGTCGAGCGACCCGAGCCAGGCGTCCATCTCGTCGGGGTACTGGTCGCGGATCTCCGCGAAGGTCATCCCGTCCCAGGTGCCGAACTCCATCTCGGCGAGACCGTCCTCGGTCACCACGCTCTTGTCGAGGCGCACACCGAGGATCTCCGCTGACTCGTGCGTGCGGCGCACCGGCGAGGCGACGACCGCGTCGATGTCGTCGGCGAGCGGGGCCAGCCAGTCGGCCGTGGCCCGGACCTGCGCACGTCCCTCGTCGGTCAGACCGGGGTTGCTGCCGGCCAGCCCGCCGGAGAACCGCTTGTCGACGGTGTGCGCGGTGACGCCGTGCCGCACCAGCACGAGGGTCGTCGGCGTCCCGCCCGGGGACCACCCGCGACCGGCCGCGGCCGCCGGGGCCTCGCGACGGTTCGGGCTCGTCGGAGCCACCCTCCGCGCCGGCCTCCCGGCCTGCGAGTCGAGCGCCTCGTTGAGGATCCGGTCGGCGTGCTCGTTCCTCTCCCGCGGGATCCAGGTGTACGTCGTCCCGGGTGGCGCGAGCCGTTTGGCCTGCATCGCCAGCGGCTTCATGTCCGGGTGCTTGATCTTCCAGCGGCCGGACATCTGCTCGATGACGAGCTTGGAGTCCATCCGCACCTCGAGCGCTGCCTCCGGCGTGTGCTCGTTGTACAGCTCCAGGCCGGCGACCAGCCCGTTGTACTCCGCGACGTTGTTCGTAGCGATGCCGATGCACTCCGCCCGCTCGGCGATCACCTCGTGGGTGTCCGCGTCGAACAGCACGGCGCCGTACGCCGCGTCGCCGGGGTTGCCGCGCGAGCCGCCGTCGGCCTCGATCAGGACGGAACGGTGCACCATCAGATGCCCGACTCGGAGGTGCGGACCAGGATGCGGTTGCACTCCTCGCAGCGCAGCACCTCGTCCGTCGGCGCCTTGGCGATCATGCCGAGGTCCGCGGCGGTGAGCTCCAGGCTGCACCCGCCGCAGCGTCGGGCGCGCAGCGCAGCGGCGCCGACCCCGCCCTTCTGTGCCCGGATCTTCTCGTAGAGCGCGAGCAGGTCGGCGGGTACGCCGGTGGCGGTGACCTTGCGCTCGGCGGTCAGCGCGGCGACCTGCTTCGTGACGTCCCCGGCGGTCGCGTCCCGGCTCGCGACCAGCTCGGCCGCACGGGCGTCGATCCCGGCGATCCGGTCGCGCAGCTTGGCCAGCCCGGCCTGGGCGGACTCCAGCTGCTCCATCACCTCGAGCTCGTTGTCCTCGAGCTCGGAGATCCGGCGGCTCAGCGAGACCAGCTCCTGCTGCATCCGCTCGAGGTCCTTGGGGTTGCTGACCAGGCCCTTGTCCATCCGGTCCTGGTCCCGGGTGCGCCGGGTCTTGACCTGCTCGACGTCCGCGTCGGCCTTCCGCTGCTCGCGGGTGAGGTCGTCCACGGTGATCTGGGCGTCGCTCGCCTGCCCCCCGACCTGGGCGCGTTCGGCGGAGAGGGCGTCGAGCTCACGCGTCTCCGGCAGGTTCGCCAGGCGGTAGCGCAGCTGGTCGAGCTTCGCGTCGAGCTCCTGGACGTCCAGGAGCTTCAACTGCGAGAAGGCGTCGGCTTTCAGGGTGTTCTCCTCGGGTACGTGTGGGTGTACGGATGTTCTGGGGTCACCGGCCGGCCCGTCGATCGGCCCGGAAGGTCCACGGGTCGGTCACGACCTCGCTCACCCGGGTCTCCACCGTATCTCCCAGACCGTCGACGGCGGCCAGCAGTTTGCCCTCGACGACGGGCAGCCAGGTCCACTCGGCCGCCCAGTGCGCGACGTCGACGAGCGCCGGGCCCGCGTGCTCCAGGAACTCCGCCGCGCGGTGGTGCCGCAGGTCGGAGGTGAGGTAGACGTCCGCGTCGGTGCCGAGCACGGTGTCGAGCATGAAGTCACCGGCCCCGCTCCCGACCACGACGGTCTCGACGGCTCGGTCCGGGTCGCCCGCGACGCGTACGCCGTGCGCGGTGCCCGGCAGCACCTCGGCGACCCGGTCCGCGAACGCGCGCAGAGTCGTCGGCGCCGCGAGCCGGCCGATCCGTCCGTGCCCGCGCGTCGAGCGCCGGTCCCCCGGCACCGCGGCGAGCTCGAGCACGTCGTACGCGACCTCCTCGTAGGGGTGCGCCGCACGCAGCGCCTCCACGACCTGCCGGCGCAGCCGCCGCGGCAGCACGGACTCGACCCGCGCCTCGGCCACCGCCTCGACCTCGCCGACGCGGCCGATGGTCGGGTCGGCTCCGTCGCGCGGGCGGAACCGTCCCTCACCGGTGCTCGTGAACGTGCAGCTGTCGTAGTCCCCGATCACGCCGGCACCGGCCGCCGTGACCGCCGCCCGCACGGCCTGGGCGTGCTCCGCCGGCACGAACGTCACCAGCTTGTCGAGCTGCGCTCCGTCGTCCTCGTCGACGACCACCTGGGGGTCGACGATCCCGACCGCACGGGCCAGCGACTCGTTGACGCCGTCGGTGGGTACGTCGGCATTGGTGTGCGCGGTGAACAGCGCGGTGCCGGACCGCAGCAGGTCGTGCACCACCCGCCCCTTGGGCGAGGTGGCCGCGACGCCGTGCACCGGGGTGAGCAGCAGCGGGTGGTGGCAGACCACCAGGTCGGCGTCCCACGCGACGGCCTCGGCCACCACGGCCGGCGCGGGGTCGACGGCGAACAGCACCTTGCGCACCGGCTGGTCCGGGTCGCCGCAGACCAGGCCGACGGCGTCCCAGCCCGCGGCCCAGGACGGGTCGTACCACCCGTCGAGCAGGGCGGTGACGTCCGACAGGCGCAGGCTCATGGGCGCGAGCCTAGCGACCCGGGACACATAGCGGACTGGATCATCGACCGCAGTATCGGTACTGTTGGGGTGCTCCCGCCCCGGTCTCCCCCGTCCGGGGCGGGAGTTTCTTTCGCCGGGCAGCGTTCGCTCGCGGACCCGCGCGTCGCCGGCCCTTCGGACGTTTTCTCAGCACCCGGCCCGACCCGCCGCCGAACTGCTAGCCTCGGCCCCCTGACCTCTCGGGCGCCTGTCATCGAGGGGGATCACCATGCACGCGGAGCGAGTCGTCAGCCCGGCCCCTCGGGAGGCCTGGTCGCACGTGCTGGCCGCCGACCCGGGGGCAACCCCCCACCAGACCCTGGGCTGGTTGGACGCGGCGGTCGAGACCACCGGTGCCCAGGACGTCAGTCGGCTCTACGAGCTGCTGGACGGGCGTCGACTCGTGGTGCCGATGCTGCGTCGCACCCCGCTTCCCAAGATGGCCCTGGACGCGGCGTACCCGGGTGGACTGGGGGCCGGTGGGATTCTGGCGACCGGTGGGCTGCAGGCGGCCGACGTCCAGCTCGTCCTGCGGGACCTGCTCGGCACCTCTGCCGTCACCACCCGGCTCAAGGCTCACCACCACACGTCCGACCGCTGGGAGGCCGGCCTCGTGCCGGGAGTCCACAGCACCTCCCACCGCATCGAGGTCCTCGATCTCGAGGGCGGCTTCGCCCGGGTCCGGGACGAACGGTTCCACTCCTCGGCGAGGCGAGCCATCCGCAAGGCCGAGTCGTCCGGGCTCGTGGTCGACCGGGACACCACCGGCGCGCTGATGCCGATCATCTACGACCTCTACCTGGACTGGACGACCCGGCGGGCCACGGAGTCCGGTCTGCCGACGCCGGTGGCGCTCCGGCTCGCCCTGCGCCGGGAGCCGCGCAGGATGTACGAGGCCGTCGCCCGGTCGCTGGGCGAGAAGTGCCGGATCTGGGTGGCGCGTCTGGACGGTGAACCGGTCGCCGGAGTCGTCTCCCTCATCCACGGGGAGCACGCGGTCTACTGGCGGGGGTACAGCGACAAGGCGGTCGCCGGGCCGTTGCGGGCCAACAACCTGCTGCAGCGGATGGCCATCGAGGACGCCTGCGAGGCGGGCTGCCGCTACTACAGCATGGGCGAGTCCGGCGGGGTCGCCGCCCTCGAGCGGTTCAAGCAGACCATGGGGGCCACTCCCCGGACCGCAGTCGAGTGCCGCGTCGAACGCCTCCCGATCGCTCGCCTGGAGCGGATGCGAGGAGAGGTCCAGTCCCGGGCCGCCGACCTGGTCGGTGCCGGACTGCAGGCAGGTCGCCGGCGCTTCGGTTCGCAGTGACCGGCGCGCGGGTCCCGCGCGGGCTGTCGGTGGGCGCAGCAGGGATCGAACCTGCGACCACCTCCTTGTAAGGGAGGTGCTCTACCGCTGAGCTATACGCCCCGGAGCCACATCGGACGGAGCCGCCCGGCGAAGCGCGGGTCAGCCTACGCGAGCGCGCGGGCTGCCCACAAAACAAACAACGACCGCTGGCGTCTCGGGTCACCAGCGGTCGTTGCACTGTCTATTCTGCAACCCCCACTCAAGTCCTGTCAGAGGTTTTCGGCGAAAATCCGAAAACCTTTACCTCGCTGTTCACACGAGTCGACTCAGGCCACTTCTGCCAGGACCCGGGCCTGCTCCTGGAGGTCCCGGGCGTCGGGCATCGCGTTGTGAACGGCCCATCGGAGCACCCCCTGCTTGTCGACGATGAACGTGGACCGGTCCGCGCATCCGCGGTCCGCGTTGAACACGCCGTACGACGTCGCGACCTCCCCGTGCGGCCAGAAGTCGGACAGCAGCGGGAAGGTCAGACCGTCCTGCTCGGCGAACGCGCGCAGCGAGAACATCGGGTCGCAGGAGACCGCGAGCACCTGGGCGTCCTCGGACTCGAAGGTCGGCAGGCTGTCCCGCACCGCGCACAGCTCACCGGTGCACACCGAGCTGAACGCATAGGGGTAGAACATCACCACCACCGCCTTCTGCCCCCGGAACGAGGACAGCGTGACCTCCTGACCGTGCTGGTCGCGCAGGGTGAAGTCGGGGGCCTCCTGGCCGGTCTGCAACGTCATCAGGCTTCCTTCTTGTCGGTGTCGTCGTCGGTGTCGGCGAGCTCGCGCTTGAGCACCTTGCCGGTGGCGTTGCGCGGCAGCTCGTCGAGGAACACGATCTCGCGCGGCACCTTGTAGCGCGCGAGGTTCTTCTTCACGAAGTCCTTCAGCTCGTCCTCGGTCACGTCGGCTCCGTCGGAGAGGACGACGAACGCACGCAGCCGCTTGCCGTAGTCCTCGTCGTCGATGCCGATCGCCGTGGCCTCGGCGACCAGCTCATGCCGGCTCAGGCAGTCCTCGACCTCCTGGGGGAAGACGTTCTCCCCCCCGGAGACGATCATCTCGTCGTCGCGGCCCTCGACGATCAGCCGGCCGCCCTCATCGAACCGGCCCACGTCGCCGGTCGCCATCAGACCGTCGATCAGGTCCTTGCTGCCGCCGCCGGTGTAGCCCTCGAACAGGACGCTGTTGCCGACGAAGATCCTGCCGGCCTCGCCCTGCGGGAGCTCCTTGCCGTCCTCGTCGAAGATCTTCACGACCGTCGCCCACGGCGGCTTGCCCGCCGTCCCGGGGGCCTCACGCAGGTCGGCCGGGTTCGCGATGGTGGCGTAGGCGACCTCGGTGGAGCCGTAGATGTTGAACAGGTTGTCCCCGAACTGGTCCATCCAGTCGACCCCGAGGTCACCGGGCAGCGCCGACCCGGACGCGGCGACCACCTTGACCCGGGACAGGTCGTAGGAGTCGAGGGTCGCCTTCGGCAGCGCCATGATCCGCTGCAGCATCACCGGGATCACCACGAGCGAGTCGCAGTCCTCCTCCACGAGCGTGCGCAGGCAGCCCTCCGGGTCGAACTTGCGGCGCAGCACCACCGTCGAGCCGAGCAGCATGGACAGGGCGAAGTGCGCCCAGCCCCAGGTGTGGAACAGCGGCGCCGCGACGTGCGAGCGCCAGCCGGACTTCAGCGGAAGCCGGGAGAGCAGCGCGGTGGCCGCCCCGATGCCGGCCTCGCTGCGGGGCGCGCCCTTCGGCGTACCCGTCGTGCCCGAGGTGAGGATGATGATCCGGCTCTGCTTCTGCGGCGCCGGATGGTCGGCGGGCGACCCCTCCTCGATCAGCGCCTCGAGGGTGACCGCGTCGGCGGACGGCGAGTCGACCCAGCCGAGGACCCGGTCGCGGGTGTCGGCCTTCTCCAGCAGCTCGGCGAACTCCTCGTCGTGCACGACGACCTTGGGGTCCTCACGCTCGAGCACGTCGACGAGCTGCGGGCCGGCGAAGGCGGTGTTGAGGTAGAGGATGTCGGCGCCGATCTTGCCGGCGGCGATGCTGGCGTCGACGAAGCCGCGGTGGTTGCGGCACATGATCGCGATGCCGTCGCCGGGCCGCACGCCCCGAGCGCGTAGCGAGGCGGCGAGCCGGTTGCTGCGCTCGTGCAGCTCGCCGAAGGTCAGCTCACCGAGCTCGTCGACGACGGCGAGCCGGTCCGGGTGCAGGATCGCCATCGCGGTGAAGCCACCCGCCGGACCGGTCCCCCACTTGAGCAGGGCCCCGCCGACCTGGGCGAGCTTGTGCGGCGGGTAGAGCCGGATGATCCCCGCCGACCCGAGCACCCGCACCATGGTGGGTGCCTGAGCGACGAGACCGATCGTCTTCGCGACGTTGGTCAACGAGACCTCCTGAGCCGAGACAGTGTGACCAGAATGTAACGAGGAGTTACAGCACGGGCTACGGCGGGTCCGCGCGGGGGCACCCGAGGCGCGGTGGGCTCAGTGCGCCGACTTGGGGGCGACCAGCCGGGTGGCGCCCCAGTCGTGGCTCACCGGGACGGTGGTCGTGGTGGAGAGCCCGGCCACGGGGGCTGCCTCGGCGATGTCGGCGGGGTCCACGGTGCCCGGTCGGCCCACCTTGGGCGTCAGGAGCCAGATCACGCCGCCCGCGACGAGGTCGGTCAAGGAGTCGACGAGTGCGTCGACGAGGTCGCCGTCGCCGTCGCGCCACCACAGCAGCACGGAGTCCACGACGTTGCCGTACTCCCCGTCCACCATGTCGGCGTCGATGGTGTCCTCGATCAGGACGCGCAGGGCGTCATCGACGTCCTCGTCCCAGCCGAGCTCCTGGACGACCATCCCGGTCTTCATCCCCAGTCGCTCACCGGCGTTCTGGGTGGCGGTGCCTTCGGGGCCACCCGAGGTCGCGCTCACGTCACTCCTCCACATCTCGTCGACTCCGAACGCCGTCGGCGCCCGGTGCTGCACTGCTTGCGCGTAGTTCATCGGAACTCGACCCGACGCGCAAGACGCCGGGAAGGGTGTCAGGCTACTGCCATGCGCGCCGACCTCGGGCAAAATCCGTCCACCACGACCGGTGAGGAGCCTCGCACGCCCCCTCAGGGGACCCTTCGCGCGGTCCCCTCGGTCGTCTCGGTGGCCGCGAGCAGGACCCATGACTTCTCCAAGCAGGTGCTGCCGGTGATCCGACTGGTCGAGGGTCTCGGCGTCGAGGGCGACGCCCACCTGGGTGCGACGGACCAGCACCGCTCGCACGTCCGGCGGGACCCGACGCAGCCCAACCTGCGCCAGGTGCACCTGATCCAGGCCGAGCTGTTCGACGAGGTGCTCGGGGTCGGGCACCGGGTCCTGCCCGCCGACCTCGGCGAGAACGTCACCACCACCGGCATCGACCTGCTCGCGCTGCCCGTCGGGACGGTGCTCGTGCTCGGCGACACCGCCGAGGTCCGGCTCACCGGGCTGCGCAACCCCTGCTCCCAGATCGACGCCTTCCAGGACGGGCTGCTCCGGCACGTCGTCGGCCGAGACGCCGACGGTTCGGTGGTCCGCAGGACCGGGGTGATGGGCGTCGTACGACGTGGGGGCGAGGTGCGTCCGGGCGACCCGGTGACCGTCGTACTCCCCGAGCAGCCGCACCAGCCCCTCGAGAAGGTCTAGGGCCGCGGAACGTCGTAGCTGAGCTCGACCATCTGGCCGTTGCGCTCCACACCGGTCAGGCGAAGTCCTTCGATGCGCCGCGGCAGCAGCGGGGCACCCGCGCCGAGCGTCACCGGGGCGAGGCTCACGAGGACCTGGTCGAGCAGACCTGCATCGTGGAACTGCCCGACGAGCTCGCCACCGCCGACCAGCCACACGTTCCGATCTCCCGCGGCGGCCAGCATCTCCGTGTGCACCGGCGCCACGTCCCCCTGCACGAAACGGAGGTCGGCGCCGGGGATCGGCGAGAGCTCGCGATGGCCGAACACCCAGCACGGCCGCTCGGCGTAGAACTCCTGCCAGCGTTGGGGGTTCTCCAGCAGGTTCTCGTGGTCGAGGACCCACTGGTACGTCGTGGCGCCCATCGCCATCGCGCCGACACCGGAGAGGAACGCGTCGAACCGGCTCCCGCCGTCGTCCCGTGCAACGTCGAAGAGCCACTGCAGCGAGTTGTCCCCGTCCGCGATGAAGCCGTCGAGGGTGGTGGCCGTGAGGTACTGGGTCAGGGGCACAAGCTCACCCTAGGCCGACCCCGGCCTGCTACTGATCGGTAAATTTCCTGCTCGCCCCGAGCGTGACACGATGAGCGAGGAAGGTCTCGCAACCCGGGTCCTCCCCTGGCACACGTTGGATCGTGACAAACACCGTGCGTTGCACACCGAACGCGGAAGCAGAGGAATCGTGGCAACAGGTTCTGAGCAGTCTCACGGACGCCCCCCGGTCATCCACGAGGGTCTTCCCACACAGCTCCCGGACATCGACCCGGACGAGACCAGAGAGTGGCTCGACTCGTTCGACGCCATGGTCGACGAGCGCGGCCGAAGCCGGGCGCGGTACATGATGCTCCGGCTGCTCGAGCGCGCTCGAGAGCAGAACGTCGGCGTCCCTGCCCTGCGCAGCACCGACTACATCAACACGATCCCGCCCGAGCGCGAGCCGTGGTTCCCCGGCGACGAGGAGGTCGAGCGGCGGATCCGTGCGTTCCTGCGCTGGAACGCCGCAGTCATGGTGTCCACCGCGAACCGCAAGGGCCTCGAGGTCGGCGGGCACATCGCGACGTACCAGTCGTCGGCCTCGCTCTACGAGGTCGGCTTCAACCACTTCTTCCGCGGCAAGGACCACCCCGGCGGCGGCGACCAGATCTACATCCAGGGGCACGCCTCCCCCGGCATCTACGCCCGCGCCTTCCTCGAGGGCCGGCTGAACGAGACCCAGCTGTCGCGGTTCCGGCAGGAGGTCCAGCACGGCGTCGGCCAGGGCCTCTCGTCCTACCCGCACCCGCGGCTGATGCCGGACTTCTGGGAGTTCCCGACCGTGTCGATGGGCCTGACCGCCCTGAACTCGATCTACCAGGCCCGGTTCAACCGCTACCTGCAGAACCGCGGCATCAAGGACACCAGCCAGCAGCACGTCTGGGCGTTCCTCGGCGACGGCGAGATGGGCGAGCCCGAGTCGCTCGGCGCGATCGGCATCGCAGCGCGTGAGGAGCTCGACAACCTCACCTTCGTCATCAACTGCAACCTGCAGCAGCTCGACGGACCCGTGCGCGGCAACGGCAAGATCATCCAGGAGCTGGAGTCCACCTTCCGTGGCGCCGGCTGGAACGTCATCAAGGTCGTATGGGGACGCGAGTGGGACGACCTGCTCGCCCGCGACGTCGACGGCGTGCTGGTCAACAAGATGAACAGCACCCCCGACGGCCAGTTCCAGACCTACTCGGTGGAGAGCGGCGGCTACATCCGCGACAGCTTCTTCGGCGGCGACCCGCGGCTGCGCAAGATGGTCGAGCACATGAGCGACGAGCAGATCGTGAAGCTGCCCCGCGGCGGCCACGACTACCGCAAGGTCTACTCGGCGTTCGACGCGGCCAGCAAGCACGTCGGCCAGCCGACCGTGATCCTGGCGCACACCATCAAGGGCTGGACGATCGACGCCCTCGAGGGCAGGAACGCCACGCACCAGATGAAGAAGCTGACCAAGGCCGACCTGAAGACCTTCCGCGACCGGCTGCACCTGCCGATCAGCGACAAGGAGATCGACGACTCGGAGATCGCCCCGTTCTTCCACCCGGGCGAGAAGTCCCCCGAGATCGAGTACATGCTCGAGCGTCGTCGCCAGCTCGGCGGCTCGCTGCCCAAGCGCGTGGACCGGTCCAAGCTGCTCAAGCTGCCCGGCGACGAGATGTACGCCGAGCTCAAGCAGGGCTCCGGCAAGCAGGCCATCGCCACCACGATGGCGCTGGTGCGGCTGCTGCGCGACCTGATGCGGGACAAGGAGATCGGCCAGCGCATCGTCCCGATCGCGCCGGACGAGTACCGCACGTTCGGCATGGACGGGATGTTCCCGACCGCCAAGGTCTACAACCCGGGCGGTCAGCAGTACGAGTCGGTCGACCGCAACATGCTGCTGGCCTACAAGGAGTCCCAGCAGGGCCAGATGCTCCACGAGGGCATCTCCGAGGCCGGCGCACTGGCCTCCGCGACGGCCGCCGGCTCGGCGTACTCCACGCACGGCGAGCACATGATCCCGTTCTACCTCTTCTACTCGATGTTCGGGTTCCAGCGGACCGGTGACTCGATCTGGGCCATGGCCGACCAGCTCGCGCGCGGGTTCCTGGTCGGTGCCACCGCCGGGCGCACGACGCTGACCGGTGAGGGGCTCCAGCACGCCGACGGGCACTCGCCGCTGCTCGCGGCGACCAACCCGGCCGTCGTGCACTACGACCCGGCGATGGCCTACGAGATCAGCCACATCGTGCAGGACGGGATGCGACGGATGTACGGCGCCACCGAGGACCACCCTCGGGGCGAGAACGTCATCTACTACCTGACCGTCTACAACGAGCCGACCGTGCAGCCCACGGAGCCGGAGAACCTCGACGTCGAGGGTCTGCTCAAGGGCATCTACCACGTCGCCGTACCCCCGCAGGTGCAGGCGGAGAACCCGCCGCGGGTGCAGCTGCTCGCGTCCGGCGTCGGTTTCCCGTGGATCACCGACGCGGCGCGGATGCTCGCCGAGGACTGGGGCGTCGCGGCCGACACGTGGTCGGTGACGTCGTGGAACGAGCTCGAGCGCGACGCGGTGGCGTGCGAGGAGTGGAACCTCCTGCACCCCTCCGAGCCGGCTCGGGTCCCCTACGTGACCGACAAGCTCAAGGACGCCGAGGGCCCGATCGTCGCGGTGAGCGACTACATGCGCGCCGTGCAGAACCAGATCGCGAAGTGGGTGCCCGGCGACTACCACTCGCTCGGTGCCGACGGCTTCGGGTTCGCGGACACGCGTCCGGCGGCCCGGCGGTTCTTCCACATCGACGCCCAGTCGGTCGTGGTCCAGGCCCTCGCCGCCCTCGCCGCGCGCGGTGAGGTCAAGCCCGAGACCGTCCAGGAAGCCTTCGACAAGTACCGGATCGACGACCCGACCGCGGTGCGTGGTGTCAAGCAGGAGGGCGGCGACGCGTAGCGTCGCCTGTCCTCCTGCCTGACACCACTCGGTCAGGACCGGATGAGCGGTTGAGTGGGCAGAAATTCCTCGAGGAGCGCAAGCGACGAGGGGCATTTCTGCCCACTCAACCGCCGCACCCACCGGGGTGCACCCGCTCGCCGTACGCCCCACTGGAACTGCCCCACCGCCAGTCGCGCCCTCGCCGCAGGACGCTCGACGTCCACAGGGTCAGCGCTGGGGGCCTGCTCGGGAGGAACTGACCCCTCACCGGGAAGGAACTGACCTCTCACCGGGAAGAAACTGGCGTCTCAACGGACGCGGGGAGCGTCAGGCGATCTCGGCGGGACGGACCGGGGTGACCGAGGCGGGCACGGGGTGCTGCCGGCCGTTCTTGAGCAGGGCGCGCCAGCGGCCGCGGTGGTACGTCGCGGCGGGATGCGTGCGGATGAACTCGTCGAGGATCTTCACGAACCGCTGCGGGTGGTCCTTGTGCGGGAAGTGCCCGGCGTTCTCGATCACCTCGACGGTCGCACCGGGCGCGAACTCTGCGGCGATGCCGGCGTGCTTGACCGGGATGACCGCGTCCTCACTGCCCCAGATGACGCACATCGGCATCGCCTGGGTGAGGTAGGCCCGGTCCACCATGGTGACGATCTGGCCCCGCCAGTCGACGACCGCCGACACCACGTGCCGGATCGCCCGCCGGGCGTGCGGGTCCTTGAAGGAGTCGACGATCTCGGCGACCTCGTCGAGGTCGCGGACCCGGGGCAGACCGGTGGCGGCGAGCCCGCGCAGCCCCACCGTGGTCAGCTGCCGCATCCCGGGCAGGGTCACGAGACCCATCGCCTGGTGGAAGCCGGGCAGCGTGATCGCCCGGATGGCCGGGGTGACCTCGGGACCGAGCCCGCCTGGAGCGACCAGCACCATCCGCTCGGTGCGCTCGGGGAACTGGTAGGCGAACTGCATCGCGACGCCGCCGCCGAAGCTGTGCCCGACGACGGTCACCTTGTCCACTCCGAGCACGGTCAGCAGGTCACGCATGCCGTTGGCGTAGCCGCCCACGCTGTAGTCGGCCCGGGGCTTGGCCGACCGGCCGTGGCCGAGCAGGTCCGGGGCGATCACGGTGTAGCGCCGCGAGAGCGCGGCGATGACCGGCAGCCACGTCGTGTGGTCGCATCCCAGGCCGTGCAGCAGCAGCAGCGCGGGGCCCCGGCCCACCTTGACGAACGCTCGCTGGTGGCCGTGGATGGTGAGGTACTGGACCTCGATCGGCTTGGGCATACCGCTCCTATCGCGTGTTCATGACTGTAGCCAGAACTTGTTCCAATATCTGCACGGCCCTCGGGTGAACCCGAGGAAACCCCCCGATCGACCAGGTTCCGTGTGCGCTCGTGAAATAAGGTCGACGTATGAGCACTGCCACCGAGCGCGACCGGGAGAAGATCGCCCGTCGCCTGCAGCGCTCGGTCGGCGCGCTCACCACTTCAACGGTTACCCGGATGGAGCGGGATATGCCCTGGTTCCGGGCCATGTCGGCCGAGGACCGGTCCTGGATCGGGGTGATCGTGCAGGCCGGCATCAACTCCTTCGTGGCGTGGTACCGCGAGCCCGACGGCTCGTCCCCGGTGACCGCCGAGGTCTTCGGCGCCGCACCGCGCGCCCTGACCGGAGTTGTGAGCCTCCACCAAACGGTCGAGATGGTGCGTCTCACCATCGAGGTGGTCGAGGAGAACGTCGTGGAGGCCGTCGGCGAGCGGGACGCCCCCTCGGTGCGCGACTCGGTCACCCGCTACGCCCGCGAGGTCGCGTTCGCCACCGCGGAGGTCTACGCCCGGGCCGCGGAGATGCGCGGTGCCTGGGACGCCCGCCTCGAGGCGCTGGTCGTGGACAGCGTGCTGCGCGCCGAGGCCGACGAGACCGTGCGGTCGCGGGCCAGCGCGCTGGGCTGGGAGTCCAAGGGCGACGTCGTGGTGGTGCTCGGACGGGTGCCGGAAGGCGAGGCGGCCGGCCGGGCCCGCGAGTCGATCATCGACGACATACGGCGATCGGCCCGGCACGTCGGGCTGGACGCCCTCTGCGCCGTTCAGGGTGACCGGATGGTCGTCGTGCTCGGCGGAGTGGACAACCCGGACAAGGCAGGCGCTGCCGTGGCCGAGCACTTCGGCGAGGGGCCGGTCGTCGTCGGACCGGTGGTCCCTGACCTGGTGCACGCCAGCATCTCAGCGCGCGCCGCCACGGCCGGGCTGCGGGCCGCACCGGGCTGGCCGGAGGCACCCCGGCCGGTGACGAGTGACGACCTCCTCCCCGAACGCGCACTCTCCGGCGACGGGCACGCCCGGCGGCAGCTGGTCCAGGAGGTGTACCTGCCGCTGGCCGGGGCGGGCGCGGCCACCCTCGAGACGGTCTCGGCGTTCCTGGAGCACGGGGGCTCGATCGAGGGCACCGCGCGGGCGATGTTCGTGCACCCGAACACCGTGCGTTACCGGCTGCGGCGGGCCGCCGAGACCACCGGGCTGACCACCAACGACCCCCGGCACGCCTACACCTACCGGGTCGCGCTGACCCTCGGCCGGCTGACCGCGCCGGACTCGACGACACCGCCGACGCTGTAAAGGCCCTTTGTAGGGTTCCTACAAGAACTGCGGGGCAATCTTCGTCTGCGTCGGGGGCGCGGCCGGGCACCTCGACGCGACAGAGTTGAGGGGTGCTCGTCATCGTCGCTCCCGGCCAAGGTGCCCAGACACCCGGCTTCCTGACCCCCTGGCTCGAGAACCCGACCTTCCGTGACCGCCTCACCTGGCTGTCCGCGGTCGCCGGTCTCGACCTGGTCCACTACGGCACCGAGGCGGACGCGGAGACGATCCGCGACACCGCCGTGGCGCAGCCGCTGCTGGTCGCCTCGGGGCTGCTCGCCGCCCTCGAGCTGTTCCCGCACCCGGCCGACGCCTTCCACCAGGTCGGTGCGGTCGCCGGGCACAGCGTCGGCGAGCTCGCGGCAGCCGCCGGAGCCCGGGCGATCACCGCCGAGCAGGCCATGGTCCTGGTCCGCGAGCGCGGCAAGGCGATGGCCGCCGCCGCGGCCGCGACGCCGACCAGCATGACCGCCGTACTCGGCGGCGACCGTGACGAGGTGCTCGCCAAGCTCGCGCAGCACGGCCTCACCGCCGCCAACGACAACGGCCCCGGCCAGATCGTCGCCGCCGGCACCGTCGAGCAGCTCGCCGCCTTCGCCGACGACGCCCCGGCCAAGGCCAAGCTGATCCCGCTGTCGGTGGCCGGCGCGTTCCACACCCAGCACATGGCACCCGCCGTCGACGTGCTCGGCGGGCTCGCCCGGTCCGTCTCGACCCACGACGCGCGCATCCAGCTGATCTCCAACCGCGACGGCCAGGTCGTGCACGACGGCCGCGAGGTGCTCAAGCGGATCGTCACCCAGATCAGCCACCCCGTCCGCTGGGACCTGTGCATGGAGACGATGCTGGACCTCGGCGTCACCGGGATGCTCGAGATGCCGCCGGCGGGCACCCTGACCGGGATCGCCCGGCGGGCGATGAAGGGCGTCGAGACCTTCGCCCTGAAGACCCCGGACCAGCTCGACGACGCCCGCGCCTTCATCCAGAAGCACGGCGGCGCCTCCCACCTGGACGTCAACCCGACCTGGCGGATGCTCGTGGCTCCCGCCAAGGGCACCTTCCACCAGACCGCCGACCTGCGTGAGGGGAACGCCATCGCCCCGGACGCGAAGATCGGCGCCGTACGGGGCCGCCAGGACGAGACCGCGGTGACCGCGCCGTACGGCGGCACCATCGTCGAGTGGCTCGTCGAGGACGGCGACATCGTCTCCCCCGGCCAGCCTCTGATCCGTCTGCACCCTGAGGGGGTCAACGCATGACGACACTGAACCCGTCCGTCGGCGCGCCGCAGTCCCGCATCCTCGGCATCGGCACCTACCGGCCGACCCGGGTGGTTCCGAACGCCGAGCTGGTCGAGGCGATCGACTCCAGCGACGAGTGGATCCAGCAGCGCTCCGGCATCAAGGAGCGGCGCTTCGCCGGTCCCGACGAGACCGTCCAGATGATGTCCGTTGCCGCGTCCCGGCAGGCGCTCGAGCGCGCCGGGCTCGACGCGGCGCAGATCGACTGCGTCGTGGTCGCGACCGTCTCGCACATGTTGCAGACTCCCGCGATCGCGACGGCCATCGCCCACGAGCTCGGCACCGACAAGGCGCCCGCGTTCGACATCTCCGCGGCCTGCGCCGGGTTCTGCCACGGGCTCGCGCTCGGCTCGGACATGGTCCGCAGCGGCAGCGCCAAGCACGTGCTGGTCATCGGCGTCGAGCGGCTGACCGACATCACCAGCCTCAACGACCGCGGCACCGCGTTCATCTTCGCCGACGGCGCCGGCGCCGCGGTGGTCGGTCCGTCCGAGGAGGTCGGCATCGGCCCGGTGGTCTGGGGCTCCGACGGCGAGCAGTTCGACCTGATCCGTCAGGACGAGGACTGGCGCGACGTCCTCGAGCAGGACAGCCCGACGATGCCGCACCTGATCATGCAGGGCAGCGCGGTGTTCCGCTGGGCGTCCTTCGCGATGGCCAAGATCGCCGAGGCCACTCTGGACCGCACCGGGATCACCGTCGACGACCTCGACGTGTTCGTCCCGCACCAGGCGAACATGCGGATCATCGACGCGATGGCCCGCTCCATGAAGCTCCCCGACCACGTCGCGATCGCCCGCGACATCGCCGAGCAGGGCAACACCTCGGCCGCCTCGATCCCCCTGGCCCTCGGCCGGATGATCGACGAGGGCCAGGCCAAGAGCGGCGACGTCGCGCTGCTGATCGCGTTCGGCGCCGGACTGGCCTACGCGGCCCAGGTCGTGGTCGTTCCCTAACCCCCCGAGTTCCCGGTCGCCCACGCGTCCGGTGCACCACAGCACGAGCAGCACCCCTCTATCCACAACATGAAGGAGTTCCCCGCAATGGCTTCCACCGAGGAGATCCGCGCAGACCTCGCCGAGATCGTCAACGAGGTCGCCGGCATTCCCGCTGACGACGTCCAGCTGGACAAGTCGTTCGTCGACGACCTCGACGTCGACTCGCTGTCCATGGTCGAGGTCGTCGTGGCCGCCGAGGAGAAGTTCGACGTCAAGATCCCCGACGACGAGGTCAAGAACCTCAAGACCGTCGGTGACGCCGTCGCCTTCATCGAGCGCGCCCAGAACGGCTGACCGACCCGTCGTACGACGGTCCTCCGGTGCCGGCCGGCGACCGTGGCCCCAGGGTCACGCCGCCGGCGCCGGAGGCCCCGCCCAGGCACCACAGCACCATCCCGAGCACACCCGCGGACTGACCAGCGCAGCCAGCGAGACCCCATGAGGTGAACAGACAGATGAGCCCCACACGCGTCGTCGTGACCGGACTCGGCACGACCTCCCCCGTCGGCGGTGACGTGCCCACGACCTGGGCGGCCCTGCTCGCGGGACAGTCCGGCGTCCGCCCGATCAAGCACGACTGGGCCGAGCAGCTGAGCACCCAGATCGCCGCCGAGGTGGCGGTCGACCCGACCGACGTCCTCGAGCGTGTCAAGGCCCGCCGGCTCGACCGCTCCGGGCAGCTCGCCCTGGTGGCCGCGCTCGAGGCCTGGGCCGACTCCGGCCTGGCCGACGCCGCGGTCGACGGCGAGCGGCTCGGCGTCGCGATGGCCTCGGGCATCGGTGGCGTGCAGACCCTGCTCACCAACTACGACGCGCTCAAGGAGAAGGGCCCGCGCCGGGTCTCGCCGCTGGCGATCCCGATGCTGATGCCGAACTCCCCCGCCGCGAACATCGGCCTGGCCATCGGTGCCAAGGCCGGCGTGCACACCCCGGTGTCCGCCTGCGCCTCCGGCAACGAGGCGATCGCCCTCGGCATCGACATGATCCGCCTCGGCCGCGCCGACGTGGTCGTGGTCGGTGGCACCGAGGCCGCCGTGCACCCGCTGCCGATGGCCGCGTTCGGCCAGATGATGGCGCTGTCCAAGCGCAACGACGAGCCCGAGCGCGCGTCGCGGCCGTGGGACAAGGGCCGGGACGGGTTCGTGCTCGGTGAGGGCGCGGCCGTGCTCGTCCTCGAGTCCGAGGAGCACGCGAAGGCCCGCGGCGCGAAGGTGTACGCCGAGGCCGCCGGCGCCGGCATCACCGCCGACTCCCACGACATCGCCCAGCCCGACCCGACCGGGGTCGGCGCCACCCGGGCCATGAAGATGGCGCTGCGTGAGGCCGGCCTCGAGCCCGGCGACATCGCGCACATCAACGCGCACGCGACCTCGACCCCCCAGGGGGACATGGCCGAGGCGCTCGCGATCCGCAACGCGCTCGGTGACAAGGCGGCCGAGAACGCTGTCCTGACCTCGACCAAGTCGATGACCGGCCACCTGCTCGGCGCGGCCGGCGCCCTGGAGTCCCTCGCCGTCGTGCTCGCGCTGCACGACCGGGTGGTCCCGCCGACGATCAACCTGGAGGACCCCGAGGACATCGGGCTCGATGTCGCGGTCGAGAAGCGCACCCTGCCTGAAGGTGACCTCGCGGCCCTGAACAACTCCTTCGGCTTCGGCGGCCACAACGTCGCCATCGCCTTCCGCAGCGCCTGACCCTCGTGGTCGACGCCGTACCCCAGGAGCACACCGCATGACGACAGCCCCGGCCGCACCGGCGCAGACCCCGGCACCGAAGCCCGCGAAGCTCCCCCGCGAGGAGGACCCGCGCAACCCGAACTTCCGGCTCGCCGCACTCTTCGACGAGGGCACCCTCGAGCTGATCACGCCGGACGACGGGAGCGGCATGCTCGCGGCCGTCGGCAAGGTGGACGGCACGCACGTGGTCGCCTTCTGCTCCGACGCCACCGTGATGGGCGGCGCGATGGGCGAGGTCGGCTGCAAGGTGGTGGTGCACGCCTACGAGCGCGCACTGGCCGACCAGGCCCCGATCGTCGGGCTGTGGCACTCCGGCGGTGCCCGGCTGGCCGAGGGCGTGCTCTCCCTGCACGCCGTCGGGGAGATCTTCCACGCCATGACCCAGGCCTCCGGCAAGATCCCGCAGATCTCCGTGGTGCTCGGCCCCGCGGCCGGCGGCGCGGCGTACGGCCCGGCGCTGACCGACATCGTGATCCTCGGCCCCGAGGGCCGGATCTTCGTGACCGGCCCGGACGTGGTCCGCTCGGTGACCGGCGAGGACGTCGACATGCTCCGGCTCGGCGGTCCCGAGCCGCACGGCCGTCGCTCCGGCGTGGTGCACATCCTCACCGAGACCGAGCGGGAGGCCATCGACCGTGCCCGCCGGGTCGCCACCCTGCTCGGCGCCCAGGGCACCCTCGACGTCGCCTCGGTCAAGGACATCGACCTCGCGCAGATGCTGCCGGAGTCCAAGAAGCGGGCGTACGACGTGCACCCGCTCGTCGAGGCGATCCTCGACGAGGGCACCACCCAGGAGGTGCACGCCAAGTGGGCGCCGAACATCGTCACCGCCCTCGGTCGCTTCGGCGGCCGGTCGGTCGGTGTGATCGCGAACAACCCGCTGCGGCTCGGCGGCTGCCTGGACTCGCTGTCGGCCGAGAAGGCGTCACGGTTCGTGCGGATGTGCGACGCGTTCGGCATCCCCCTCGTCGTGGTCGTTGACGTGCCCGGCTACCTGCCCGGCGTGGGCCAGGAGTGGGACGGCGTCGTACGCCGCGGCGCCAAGCTGCTGCACGCGTTCGGTGAGGCCGTCGTGCCGCGGGTGACGCTGGTGACCCGCAAGACCTACGGCGGTGCCTACATCGCGATGAACTCCCGCTCCCTCGGGGCGACGAAGGTGTTCGCGTGGCCAGGCGCCGAGGTCGCGGTGATGGGTGCCGTCGCGGCGATCCGGATCCTGCACCGCCGCAAGCTGCTCGAGGTCGCACCGGACATCCGCCCGCAGGTCGAGGCCGAGCTGGCCGCCGAGCACGAGCGGATCGCCGGCGGCGTGGACAAGGCCGTCGAGATCGGGGTCGTCGACGAGGTGGTCGAGCCGTCCGCGACGCGCACCGCGCTGGCCAAGGCGATCGCCGGCGCCGGTCTCGTGCACCGCGGTGCGCACGGCAACATCCCGCTCTAGGTGAGCCTGCGGTCGAGGAAGGCCGTGGTGCGGCGCATCGACAGCGGCCAGGCCGCGACGAAGGCGTGCGGCTCGCCGGGATAGGTGTACATCCGCGCGTCCACGCCCGCCGCCTTCAAGGCGCGCAGGGATGCCCGGCTCCACCGGATCGGGCAGGTCTGGTCCGCGGTCCCGTGGTGGATCATGACCGGCTCGGTGACCCTCCCGAAGTAGGTGCGGGGACTGACCTCGCGCCAGAACCGGGGGTGGGTGCGCGGCTCGCCGTACCGACGCAGGATGTAGCCCGAGAGCCCGCTGCGAGCCGGGTCGTCACGGATCCACCGGTCGAAGTTGTCGCTGGCCCGTGAGCTGACCGGCGCGAACACCACCGCCGCGTCGACCAGGCCCGGCTGCGCCGTCAGCACGTTGTAGACCACCCCTCCGCCCATCGACCGGCCGACCAGACCGATCCGGTCGTCGTCGACCGGGACCTTCGTGGTGCGGCGCAGGGCGTGCACGGCGTTGACGACGTCGGTCGTGTAGCCGAGCCTCAGCTTCCGCTCCGCCGACGGGTCCCGCTCCGAGAACGCATGGTTGCGGTAGTCCGTGTGCAGCACGACGTAGCCGGCACGGGCCAGCCAGTCCTGCTCGCGCCGCATGCCCTGGCCGTTCACGTAGACCGCCGGGTCGATGTACCCGTGCGCCAGCACGACCGCCGGGAACGGCCCCTTGCCACGGGGCACGTCGAGCTTGCCGGAGATCCGCAGCCCGTTGCTGCGGTAGGTGACGGAGTACGACGTGTAGGCGTCCGTGCGCGCGATCGTGGAACGCAGGGCGAGGGCTCGCCCGTCGTACCGGGCCCGGAACAGCGCGGGCAGCGACACCGGGCGCACGCGGCGCGGCGCAGCGCCGGCCGGCGCAGACGGGGACGACGACGGCACGGCGGACGAGGGTGCCTGCGTGGAGCGCGGCTCGGGCGTTCCGGAGGACGAACCGGTGCAGGCGGAGGTGGCCGTCAGGGCGGTGAGGAGGGTGGCCGTGGCGACCAGGCGGCGTCTGAGCCGGGACACACGCCCATCATCACCCGGCCCACCAAGCGCCCAGCAGGCTCAGAGCCGGCAGCTGTTCAGCAGGTCCCCGCCGGAGGGCCGCCGGTAGAACCCGTCGCGCGGCGGCCTGGTGCCCCCCTCGACCCACCGGGTCAGGTCCGTGAACGCCGTGCGGGCGCAGGGCAGCAGCGGCCGCAGCTTGTCCGGGTAGGTCGTGTAGAGGCCGTCGACGTGCGTGCCGTCCGCGATCCGGTAGTAGCGGTGCAGCCTGCCGCGCCCGGCCCGGTCGATGATCCGGTCGTACACGTTGGAGTCGGTGCGTGCCGGGAGCAGGGTGTCCAGCGTGCCGTGCACGGTGATCATCGGCTTGCCGATCCGGCCGGTGAGCTGCACCGAGCGGACGGCGTCCTTCACGGCCCGGGGCCGGGAGGCGTACCGGTAGTCCGCGTCACAGCCCGGCGTCCCGCTCCGGCAGAACGGCACCCCCGCGTCCAGCGCCCCGTCGTACGTCGGGTCGAGCTCCTCGCGGTAGATCCGCTGGGTGAGGTCCCAGTAGTAGGCGTGGTGGTAGGGCCACAGGAACTCCGAGCCCTTGGCGAACCCGGCGCGGATCATCGCGTCGTGCGCGGCCTGGTCCCCGGTGGCGGCGTACGACGGGTAGCTGCGCAGCGCCGTCGGCAGGTAGGTCAGCAGGTTCGGTCCGGCCGCCCGGAACAGCGTGCCCTCCCAGTCCAGCCCGCCGTCGTACATCCGCGGGTGGTTCTCCAGCTGCCAACGGGTGAGGTAACCGCCGTTGGAGATGCCGAACATGTAGGTGCGCCTCGGGGCGCGGCCGTAGGCCTGCCGCACGACCGCCTTGGTCGCCCGGGTCAGCTGGGTGACCCGACGGTTCCACTCGCGGATCGAGCCGCCCGGCGAGGAGCCGTCGCGGTAGAACGTGGCGCCGTTGTTGCCCTTGTCGGTCGAGGCGAACGCGTAGCCCTTCGACAGCACCCAGTCGCTGATGATGAAGTCGTTCGCGTACTGCCGCCGGGTGCCCGGCGCGCCGCTGACCACGAGCTTGCCGTTCCACCGCGTCGGCAGCCGCACCACGAACTGCGCGTCATGGTTCCAGCCGTTGTTGGTGTTCGACGTCGAGGTGTCCGGGAAGTAGCCGTCGACCTGGATGCCGGGCACGCCGGACGGGTTCCGCGTGCCGGTCGCGTTCAGCCCGCTCCAGTCGTCGACGTTGGTGTGCCCGCTGGCCACGGTGCCCGCGGTGGTCAGGTCGCTCAGGCAGGCGGTCTTCTGCCTCGCCGCGTGCGGTACGTCGATCCGCGACTGCCGCGCGCAGCCCGGTGCGGCGGCAGCCGACGGCGCGGGTACGACGGACAGGGCGGCCGTGCCGGCGACGGCAAGGGCCAGGGCGGCGGCGGGGGAAGCAGGGTCCGAGAGCGCATGACGCCATCGTGGGTCCGGGCACGAACCGGCTCAATGTGGCATGTGCACACAAAGCGGAGGGCTGCATGTGACGACGGTCACGGATCGGTGCCGCGCAGGGCCCCTCGACGGCGGCCGGGGCGGTGCCGGTGGGTCAACCCAGCTCGGCGTGCAGGAACGTCACGGCGCGGTGCATGAACCGCGGCCACGAGCGCTGGAACCGGTGGTCCTCGCCGGGGTACTCGTTGAGCGTCACGTCCTTGCCCCGCGCGCGCAGCGCCCGGGCCGTCGCCTCGCTCCAGCGCACCGGGCACACCGAGTCCGCGGTGCCGTGGTCGATCTGGATCGGCACGTCGACCCGGTCGAGGTAGCTGCGGGAGCTGGCCTGCCGCCAGAACGCAGGGCGGGTGGCCGGGGTGCCGTAGGCCCGCTCGACGCGCTGCCGCAGGCCCGGCTCCGGGACGACCCACTGCCGGTAGTTGTCGGAGGCCCGGGAGCTGACCGGCGAGTAGAGCACGGCCGCCTGCGCCAGGTGCGGCCGGGCGACCAGGGCGTTGAGCACCACGCCCCCGCCCATCGACCGGCCGAACAGCCCGATCCGCGCCGGGTCCACGAACGGCAGCCGGGCCCTCTTCAGGGCGGCGACCGCATCGACCAGGTCGGCCGGGTAGCCGAGCGGGCGGGCGACCGGGGCGGTGCTCTCCCGGGTCGACCGGGCGTAGTTGCGGTAGTCGATCTGGAACGCGACGAACCCGCTCTGGGCGAGGTAGGCCTGCTCCCGCTCGAGCATCGAGCCGGAGGTGTAGCGGGCCGGGTCCCCGTAGCCGTGCGCGATCACGACGACGGCGTGGCGACCCGGTCGGTTCGGCACGTTCATCACGCCGGTGACCGTGACCCCGTCGCCCCGGTAGGCCACGGCGTAGCGGGTGTACGCGAGCTCGCGGGCGAGCACCCTCGTGATCCGCAGGCCGTGCCCGTCGTACCGGTGCCGGGTCAGGGCCGGCAGCGAGACCAGGTTGAAGGGGGTGGAGGTGTCGTTGTGCGCACCGAGCAGGACCGGGGAGGTGCCGGGAGTGCCGAGCGGGGCGGAGGAGGCAGGAGCGCAGGCGGCGACGAGGCCCGAGAGGGCAAGGGTCACCAGCAGACGCCGGATCCGAGAGAGCACCCGCTCATCGTGAGGAGAGCGGGCGGCCCGCGCAGGCGAATGCGCGAACTGTTACCGGCGTCTCAGACGACCTGGTGCAGCCAGCGGACCGGAGCCCCGTCGCCGGCGTAGCGGAACGTCTCGAGCTCGTCGTCCCAGGGCTTGCCGAGCAGCTTGTCGATCTCGTTGTTGATCGTGGTGTCGCCGAGCGCGGCCTTCACCACGGCGGCCTTGAGCCGGTCCTCGGGGATCAGGATGTCGCCGTGCAGTCCGGTCACCGCGTGGAAGACGCCGAGGTCGGGGGTGTAGGAGTACCGGCTGCCCTCAGTGCTCGAGGTGGGCTCCTCGGTCACCTCGAAGCGGAGCTGGTTCCAGCCGCGCAGCGCCGAGGCGATGGCGGCCGCCGTACCGGCGTCCCCCGCCCAGGAGAACTCCGCGCGGTAGGTGCCTGCCTGGGCACCCTGTGGCGTCCAGTCCAGGTTCACGGCGTTGCCGAGCACGCCGCCGGCTGCCCACTCGATGTGCGGGCACAGCGCTGACGGCGCCGAGTGGACGTAGAGCACGCCCCGTGTCGCAGTTCGTGTGGTCACCGTGGCCTCCTAGATCCGGCGTCGAGATACGCCTTCCCCAGCGGTCTCCGCGAATCGAGAGGTTCGAGCTCCCTCACGAACATGTGCAGTTGTGACTTCTCCTGTGCTCATTGTGACGCAGAAAGAGGCACACGCGCCACATTTGCATCAATTTTACCTGGCGCCACGTCGGCGGGCCCTCAGGCGGTGCGGCCGCGAGCCTTGAGCCGGGTGTTCGGCATCGGCGGCGCGAGCAGCCGGTCGCCGGCGAAGTCCCGGACCACGCCGAACCGGGGCGGTTCGAACGCCAGCCCGTCGCCGTTCCAGGCCTCCCGCTGCTCGACGATCTCCTCGTGGCTGCGACCGATGAGGTTCCACCACATCACGATCTCCTCCTCGAACGGTTCCCCGCCGAGCAGCATCAGCACCGTCTCCTCCCCCGCGGCCCGGAAGGACAGCTCGCTGCGCCCGGAGCCGAGGTAGCTCATCGCGTGGCGTTCGATCTCCACCCCGTCGACGGCGGCGGCGCCCTGCGCGACCAGCACGCCGTACTCGAACGACGGGTCCAGCGGCACCGTCGCCTCGGCCCCGGGCTGCAGGGTCAGCTCGGCGCCGACGAGCGGGGTGTGGGTGGGGGCGGGTGACCTCTCCCCCGCCAGCGAGCCGACCAGCACACGCAGGGTGGCGCCGTGCTCGTCGTAGGTCGGCAGGTCGGCCAGGTGCGTGAAGTCGGGTGGCGTGCTGTCGCGGACCTCGTCGGGCAGGCAGACCCACAGCTGTACGCCGTGCAGCGTGGCCGGGGCCTCGTCGGGCGAGACCTCCGCATGGCAGATGCCGTGCCCCGCGGTCATCACGTTGAGCTGGCCCGGACGGATCAGCTGGCGCGAGCCGAGGCTGTCGGTGTGCAGGCCGAGCCCCTCGAACAGCCAGGTCACCGTCTGCAGGCCGGTGTGCGGGTGCGGCGGCACCCACATGCCGCCGGTCTTCTTGATGTCGTCGGGACCGTAGTGGTCCAGGAAGCACCAGGCGCCGATCATCCGGCGGGTCTTGTTCGGCACGATGCGCCGCACGTGGGTGGTGCGCCCGAGCAGCACGTCCCGGGCGACGAGGGGCTCGTGGACGGCCTCGAACGTGCTCACGCCCACAGTCTGGCACCGGCGTCAACAGCGACCCACCGAGACTTCGCGCCGGCGAAACACGGTCGTGGCCGACCCGAAACCTCCCCCGCGCACCCTGGAGGGGCACCCACGAAGAGCACCACCGAGATGGAGTTCCCCATGACGACCTCGCTGGTCAGGACGAGGCACGGCACCCTCGACGACGTCGAGGCGGTCGTCGCCCTGCACACCCGCTGCTCGCCGGAGACGCTGCGCCGGCGCTTCCACGTCCCACTCCCGGCCGTGTCCGGGCGGCTCGCCCGGCAGCTGCTGGCACCTCCACGCGGGTGGAGCGTGCTCGCGGAGCAGTGCGACGAGCTGGTCGGCCTCGGCTGCGCCGGCCCGTTGTCAGCGACCCGGCTCGAGGTCGGACTGCTGGTGGAGGACGCCTGCCACGGCAGCGGCATCGGCTCCCGGATGCTGCGCGAGCTCGCCCGCGACGCCCGGGTGCGCGGCTTCCGGGACCTGGTCTGCCTGGCGGAGCCGGACAACGGGTCACTGCTGCCGACGGTGCGACGGGCCGGCCTCGAGGGCGTGCCGTCCTGGGTGGACGGGCTGCTCGAGGTCGTGGTGCCGCTGCCCGCCGGGCGCCGCGGCCTGCGCCGCCCGGCCTGAGGCTCAGTCGGGGCGCGGCGTCACCAGGACGCAGCACAGCCCGGTGTGCGGCTCCAGGCGCGCCTCGAGGCCGGAGCAGCCGAGCCCGTCGAGCAGCCCGCCCACGAACGCCTCGTTGACCCCGCAGATCAAGGTGGTGTGCTCCCGGGCCAGCGCGTCGAACGGACAGTTGGCCAGCACGACGTCACCGTCGCGCCCGGTGGGCTCGTAGCCGAGGTCCGCCAGCACGGCGCCGGCTCGCTCGACGTCCGACCCCGCGGCCGACCCCAGCGCGGCTGACTCGACTCCCGCACGGCGCCCCTCGTCCGCGGCGGCCTCGGTGACGGCCGCGTCGACGTCCACGGCCTGCTGGCGTGCCCGGTCGACACCGGCGGCGAGGATCCGCCCGGCCAGGTCGTAGCGCCGTTCGGGAAGCGAGACCGAGAGCTCCCGCGAGGAGCGGCGGTACATCTTCGCGGGCCGCCCGGCGCCGGGCCCGGTCCGCCCGCTCAGGCGCCGGAACTCGACCTCGAGCAGCCCCTCCTCGACGAGCCGGTCGAGGTGGAACTTCGCGGTGTGCAGCGGCACCTGCACCCCGTCGGCGGCCTGCTCCCGGCTGACCGGCTCGGCCTGCCCCACCACGAACGTGTACAGGTCGCGGCGTACCGGCTCGGCGAGCGCGCCGATGCTCGCGGCCTGCTCCGAAAGTCGATCGGTCAC
Source organism: uncultured Actinomycetota bacterium (assembly GCA_963810035.1). Lineage (GTDB taxonomy): Bacteria > Actinomycetota > Actinomycetes > Propionibacteriales > Nocardioidaceae > Nocardioides_B. The sequence continues at coordinate 662,154 of CAWEMA010000011.1, read as the reverse complement.
CGGACCACCTTCTTGAAGACAACATTGTTGACGAAAGAGCCTGTGCGGTTCTAACGTCGAGCCTACTCTCTTTTACAAGTTCTCGGGACTACCTGGAGGTTCGTCATGACCCACACCCCCGTCCGTCACGGACTCACCCGCGGCGGCACGTCGACCACCGGCGAGCGCGACGCGTTCCTGCTGCTGCGCACCGTGTTCACCGTGGCGCCGATCCTGTTCGGCCTGGACAAGTTCTTCAACCTGCTGACGAACTGGGAGGCCTACCTGGCCCCCTGGATCAACGACCTGACCCCGGGCAGCGCGCACACCGCGATGCTGATGGTCGGTGTGGTGGAGATCGTGGCCGGCATCGTGGTGGCGGTCCGCCCGCAGTTCGGCGGCTACCTCGTCGCCGCCTGGCTGACCGGCATCATCATCGACCTGGTCTCGCTGGGCAGCTACTACGACATCGCCCTGCGCGACTTCGGCCTGCTGGTGGCCGCGCTGGCCCTGGCCCGGCTGGCCACCTCCCGGCTGGCCACGTCCCGGTCGCAATGACCTCGACGCTGCGGGGGCACCTGGGCAAGACTGCTGCCACGTCCGCGTGCCGTGCGCGGACCCGAGCGCGGGAGTCCTGATGAGCCAGACCTTCGTCGTCGTGGGAGCCGGGCTGGCCGCCGCCAAGGCGGTCGAGGAGCTCCGGGCAGCCGGGTTCGAGGGCACGGTGGTGGTGTTCGGCGACGAGCACCACCTCCCCTACGAGCGGCCGCCGCTGTCCAAGGGCTACCTGCTCGGCAACGACGAGCTCGAGTCGGCCTTCGTGCACGCCCCGGACTGGTACGACGACAACGACGTCGACCTGCGTCTCGGGCAGGTCGTGACCGAGGTCGACACCGGCGCGCACGTCGTACGCACCCGCGACGGCGAGCAGCACTACGACCGGTTGCTCCTCGCGACCGGGGCGTCGCCGCGGCACCTCGCGATGGCCGACGACTCCGGCGCACCGGTCGCCTACCTCCGCACGATCGAGGACAGCCAGCGCCTGAAGGAGGCGTTCACCGCGGGTGCGACGGTCGCGGTCATCGGCGGCGGCTGGATCGGCCTGGAGACGGCGGCCGCCGCCCGGGAGGCCGGCGCCACGGTGACGGTGCTGGAGTCGCTCGACCTGCCGCTGCTGCGGGTGCTCGGCCCGGAGGTCGCCCAGGTCTTCGCCGACCTGCACGTCGAGCACGGCGTCGACCTCCGCACCGGCGTGGAGGTCTCCGCCGTCGACGCGAGCGACCGCCGGGCCGTCGTGTGGCTGAAGGACGGCGACTCCGTCGAGGCGGACGTGGTGGTCGTCGGCATCGGGGTCACCCCGAACGTCGCGCTCGCCGAGGCGGCCGGTCTGGAGACCGAGAACGGCATCCTGGTCGACGAGCGCCTCGGCAGCTCCGATCCGGACGTGTTCGCGGCCGGCGACGTGGCCAACGCGCTGCACCCGGTGCTCGGCCGCCGGGTGCGCGTCGAGCACTGGGACACCGCGATCGAGCAGGGGCGGACCGTTGCGCACTCCATGCTCGGGCACGACGCGGTCTACGACCGGCTGCCGTACTTCTTCACCGACCAGTACGACCTCGGCATGGAGTACGTCGGCAGCGTCGGCCCCGACGGGTACGACGAGGTGGTGCTGCGCGGCGCCACCGGCAAGGACGGCGGTCGCACGTTCACCGCGTTCTGGCTCAAGGGCGACCAGGTGCTCGCCGGCATGCAGGTCAACGACTGGGACGCGACCGACCACATCCGCGCGCTCGTGGGACGGCGGCTCGACGCCGTACGCCTGGCCGACGAGTCCACGTCGCTCGCGGACCTCGCCAAGGTCTGACCCGCACCTCGATGAGCGTGCGGGTGGGGATCTCGGGATGGCGCTACGCCGGCTGGCGCGGTGACTTCTACCCGAAGGGGCTGCCGCAGCGGCGCGAGCTGGAGTACGCCGCGGAGCACCTCACCTCGATCGAGGTGAACGGCTCGTTCTACTCGCTGCAGCGGCCCTCGTCCTACGCCGCGTGGCGGGCCGAGACCCCGGAGGACTTCGTGTTCTCGGTCAAGGGCGGGCGCTACGTCACGCACCTCAAGCGGCTCGTCGGCGTCGAGACGGCGCTGGCCAACTTCTTCGCGTCCGGCGTGCTGGCGCTCGGGCCCAAGCTCGGCCCGGTGCTCTGGCAGCTGCCGGAGAACCTGCCCTTCGACGCCGACGTGCTCGACGCGTTCTTCGCGCTGCTCCCGCGTACGACGGGCGAGGCGGCGGCCCTGGCCGGGCGGCACGACGACAAGGTCAAGGAGGGGCAGTCGCTCACCGTCGCCGAGGACGACCGGCCGCTGCGGCACGCCCTGGAGTTCCGCAGCGCGACGTTCGCAGTCGAGCCGGCGTACGACGTGATGCGCCGGCACGGCGTCGCGTGCGTGCTGGCCGACACCGCCGGACGCTGGCCCCGGGTCGAGCAGGTCACCAGCGACTTCGTCTACGTCCGGCTGCACGGCGACCAGGAGCTCTACGCCAGCGGGTACACCGACTCCTCGCTCGACGAGTGGGCGGCGAAGTGCCGCGGGTGGGAGCGCGACGGCCTCGACGTCTTCGTCTACTTCGACAACGACATCAAGGGGTACGCGCCGCACGACGCGATGAAGCTGATCGCCAGGCTGTCCTAGGCCGGGACGTTGATAGCGTCACCGGCATGGATCCCGAGCTGTGCGCATGAGGCCGGCCCGGGTCGTGGTGGTGGACCACCACGACTCCTACACCTGGAACCTCGTGCACCTCGTGGCCGCGGTGACCGGTGAGCTCCCGGTCGTCGTCGAGCACGACGAGGTGGGCGCGGATGCCCTGCTGGGACAGGGGTTCAGCCACATCGTCCTCTCCCCCGGGCCGGGCAGCCCCGACGACGCCCGCGACTTCGCCGTCGGCCGGGAGCTCCTGCTGCGCGCCGAGGTGCCGGTGCTCGGCGTCTGCCTCGGCATGCAGGGCCTGGTCTCCGTGTACGGCGGTCACGTCGGCCAGGTCGAGCCGGCGCACGGCGAGGTGGCCCTCGTGCGGCACCGGGGCAGTGACGTCTTCGCCGGGATCCCGTCCCCGTTCGAGGCGGTCCGCTACCACTCGCTCGCGGCGCTGACCCTGCCCGCCGTACTCGTGGAGACCGCCTGGTGCGACGGCGGCCAGGGCCGGGTCGTGATGGGCGTCGCACATCGCGAGAAACCCTTGTGGGGCGTGCAGTTCCACCCCGAGTCGATCCTCACCGAGCACGGCGAGCAGCTGGTCCGGAACTTCCTGGGGAGCGCATGAGCATCGACCCGGTCGCCCGGTTCGGCGAGCTCGCCGCGACGTACGACCGGATGTTCTGGCTCGACGGCGGCGGTGCCCGGGAGTGGTCCGGCCGGCGCTCGATCCTGGGCTTCCTGCGCGACGAGGACGTGTCGCTGACCTACGACGCGGCCACGCGGCAGGTCCTCCGGCACCGGAGCGGCGAGGCCGACGTCGTGGGAGACGACCCGTTCGCGGTGCTGGCCGAGGAGGTGGCCCGCGACCACGGCGACCCGGCGGTGAGCTGGGTGGGCTACTTCGGGTACGCGTGCCGGGCCGACCTGCCCGCCGCGACCGGGAGCGGTCTCCCGGACGCGGTGTGGATGCGGGTGCGCGACCCGCTGTTCGTCAGCCACACCCCCGGCCCCGAGGCGTCGGCGTCCCCGCGAGGTGGGGTCGCCCCGACGACACCGGCGGACTACCACGAGGCGTTCGACGAGGTGCAGCGGCAGCTGCGGCTGGGCAACAGCTACGAGGTCAACCTGACCTACCGCGAGGCAGTGAGCGCTCCGGTCGACCCGGTCACGACCTACCTGCGGCTACGGGCCGCGAACCCCGCGCCGTACGCCGGCTACCTCCAGCATCAGGGCGTGCACCTGCTCAGCTCGAGTCCGGAGCGGTTCGCCACCGTGGACCGGGACCGGTGGCTGGAGACCAAGCCGATCAAGGGCACCACGCCGCGCGGCAGCACGGCTGCCGACGACGAGGAGCTGCGGCGCTCGCTGGCGACGGACCCGAAGTTCCGCGCGGAGAACCTGATGATCGTCGACCTGCTCCGCAACGACCTGTCGATGGTCTGCGCCCCGGGCACGGTGACCGTGCCGACCCTGATGGAGGTGGAGTCCTACGCCTCGGTGCACCAGCTCGTCTCCACCGTGCGCGGCCACCTGCGCGACGACGTCGGCACGGTGCACGCGCTGCGCGCGCTGTTCCCCGCCGGGTCGATGACCGGCGCCCCCAAGCTGCGCACCATGGCGATCATCGACGACGTGGAGTGCTCGCCGCGGGGGGTGTACTCCGGCGCGTTCGGCTGGGTCGGCGCCGACGGCCGGGCCGACCTCGGGGTGGTGATCCGGTCGCTCGTCGCGCGGCGGGACGGCGACCGGTGGCGCTACGTGCTCGGCACCGGCGGGGGCATCACCGTCCGCTCCGACGTGCACGAGGAGTACGCCGAGACCCGGTGGAAGGCCGAGCGACTGCTGTCCGCCGTACGCGACGCGCCAGGATGGGGCCCGTGACCACGCCCCCGGACCTCCCGCTCGTCGACACCGTCGTACCTCGGCTGCGTGCCGCCGGCTGCGTCTTCGCCGAGGACGAGGCGGCGATCCTCGTAGCCGCGTCGGGCGGCCCGGACGAGCTCGAGGAGATGGTGGCCCGGCGGGTCGGCGGCGAGCCCCTGGAGTACGTCGTGGGCTGGGCGGAGTTCTGCGGCCGACGGATGGTCGTGGAGGCCGGGGTGTTCGTCCCGCGGCACCGGACCGAGCTCCTCGTCGACGAGGCGGAGGCCCTGCTCCGGGACGTCGTCGCGCCCGTGGTCGTCGACCTGTGCTGCGGCTCCGGTGCGCTCGGCGCCGCCCTGGCCGTGCGCAGGCCGGTCGAGCTGTACGCCGCGGACGTCGACCCCGCCGCCGTACGCTGCGCCCGGCTCAACCTCGCGGACCTCGGCGGCCGGGTGTTCGAGGGCGACCTGTTCGACCCGCTCCCGGACGCGCTGCGGGGCCGCGTCGACGTACTCCTGGCCAACGTGCCCTACGTGCCCACCGAAGCCATCGCGCTGCTCCCGCCCGAGGCGCGGCTGCACGAGAGCCGGGCCACGCTGGACGGCGGCCCGGACGGCCTCGAGGTGATGCGCCGGGTGAGTGCCGAGGCGAAGCGGTGGCTGACGCCCGGCGGCCATGTGCTGGTCGAGACCAGTGAGCGCCAGGCGACCGTCGCCGTGGAGGTGTTCGCCCACGACGGACTGGTCCCCCGTGTGGTCACGTCGGAGGACGAGAGCGCGACCGTCGTGGTCGGGACCCGGGCGTAACCGCCCGGCACCGGCCGCGGGCAGCCCGGTGCTACCGCCCCCGTGCGGTTTCGCTGTGCTGGACGGGCACCCGGACGACCGGACAGCGGGAGTTCGCCAGCGGCAGACCGTGCGGCTCGTGTGTTCCGACCGGGGTCGGCACGGGATGTCCGGTCCCGATGACGACGCACATCGCGTGCTGGCTGACCAGGGTGAGCACGTCCTCGGCCTCCCCCTCCACCAGCACCCCGGAGACCGACGGGACCTCCGAGCCCATGTGCCCGCGCAGGTTGGCCATCGCCTCCCGCTGAGCCGTCAGGGCCCGCCGCCGCGCCTCGCGCCGGGCCTCGAGCTCGGTCCCGGCTGCGACGTCGCTGGCCTGCCAGGCGGTGACGATCTCGACCCCCACTCCTCGCCTCAACGCCTCTGCGATGGCGAACTCGAGTGCGGCGTCGCAGGCCGGCGTCCCGTGGACACCCACCACCACCACTTCAGCATGCCCCGTCTGCCGTTCTGGGTCGGGATCCATGTGGACCGACGGTGCTAGCAGTTGCCACTCTCGGACAAGGGTCGGAAGACCTTCGAGACCAAGTGGGGTCTTTGGTCGTCCGGCTGAGAGTCTTTCGGGTCTGTGGGCGACCGCGACCCCGAGGGAGGCTGCCAGAGTGCGGACACAGCCACTGGTAGGCCGATCCGAGCTGGCGGACCAGCTCGTGGCGGAGTACGCAGGCCGCCTCGCCCCCGAGTTCGTCGTCAACGTGCTTCGGCACGAGCAGGCCCGGCAGCGCACCACCGACCGCGAGGAGCTGCTGGCGGACGTGCGCTACCGGCTCGAGACCTGGCTTCGCGGCGGTCGCTACCCGCTGTGAAGGCCCGCCCTGACCGCCAGGTCAGGGTCTTTCGTCCCTGGTCGCCGAGCTGCTCCTGTGGTCTCCGTCGACGTACACCCACCGGCCGGCGCGCCGCTCGAACCGGCTGGTCTCGTGCAGGACGTGCTCCCCGGCCGGGCCCCGGAACCGGGCCCGGAACTCCACGGTGCCGGTGTCGTCGGCGGCCCCGCCGTCGACCGTGTTCAGGATGTCCAGGCCGATCCACGTCACCTCGGGGGTGGGCGCCAGGTCGGCCGGTCTGGTCCGCGGGTGCCAGGTCCGGAAGACGTGGTCGAGGTGGCCGGTGGCGTACGCCGAGTAGCGCGACCGCATCAATGCCTCTGCGGTCGTCGCGGGTGCCCCGTCGTGCAGCGGTCCGCAGCAGGTGCCGTACGCCGCACCGCTGCCGCACGGGCACGGTCGGCCGACGCCGGTGAGCGGCAAGGTCATGGCGTCGAGTGTGGCAGCCACGTCGCCGGGCCGTGCCTCGACCCGGGTCCGGGCCACCCGGCGCTGACCGTCACCACAGCGCTACTGGCCGGCCTCCGGCTGGGTGTCGGGCGGACCGGCCTTCGGAGGGCGGTGACGATGCTCCGTCAGGCTGGCGTCGTGCTCGAAGTGCGGGTCGGCCACGAGGTACTGCGCCATCAGGCTGTCGTGCCGGTGCGGCACCGGATGCACCGGCTCCGGGATCACCCGCCCCTCGGCGCTGTCCCAGAAGCGGTCCGCGATCGCCCAGAGCCGACGGGACATCAGGCCGAACACGCCGGTGTGCGGGAGGTTCGGATGCGGCCGGGTCGGCCCGCGGGTCTCGGCGTCGAACACGCGCCGGGCCAGGCCGTCCAGGTTGCCCGGGTCGTCGTGCCGGATCAGCGCGTCGACGAGCCCCCGCTCGAGACGGTTGTGCTCCGACAGCTGCTGCTGCGCGACGTCCCACAACCGGGGCCAGGACAGGTAGATCGCGTGTGCCTCGCCGTACAGCCGCGCCTTCAGCATCGACAGGGTGTGCTCCAGCCGACGCGCGGCCTGCAGGTACTCGTGGACCGCAGCGTCGCCATCGGTCACCACGCGGTGCACGGCCGGCAGCAGCACCGCCTCCACGGCGCCGAGGTGCCGGCTGGTCGCCGCGAGGAAGGCATCCGTGGTCGCGTACGTGTCACGCGGCCGGTCGCGGTCGCGGTGCGGAGCAACGGCCTTGCCCAGCCGCTCCTCCAAGGACCGGTGCGTCGCCTCCACGGTCAACGCGAGTGAGTCTCCGTGCGCCACCGCTCTCACCTCGTTCCGAAGTGATGAACCGACGCACTGCGGCCGCGTCGGGCCACTGCCCTCAGTCTCGCTCCCCGCGGACCCCGAGACAACCGGCCGGTATGGGCACTGGCCCAGGCCGTCGATCCGGGATGAACGATCGCGTGCCCGCATCCGTGTGACCATGTGTACGGGGATGCCTCGGTGCTCCTTCCGCGGAGCCTCGACGCCTCGTGCTGGAGACACCCCTCACTTTCCGGGAGCTGGCGATGGACGAGGCCGGGAACCGAGCCAAGGAGCCGGTCTCGGCTGTGCTCGCGGGGCCCTACGGGCACCCGTTCCACCCGATGCTGGTGACCGTGCCGATCGGCGCCTGGGTCTGCAGTGCAGTCCTCGACGTGGCCAGCCACCTCACCGACCAGCCCGCGGGGCTCGCGACCGGGGCACGGTGGCTGATCGCCATCGGCGTCGTGACCGCGGTGGCCGCGGCCTCCGTCGGGTTCCTCGACTTCTCCCAGATCCCGTCCCGAACGCCGGTCCACCGGGTGGCGGTGGTGCACCTGACTCTCAACCTCGCCATCACGGTCGCGTTCGCAGTGGACCTCGCGTGGCGGTTGGGTGCCGGTGACACCGCCACGGCTGCGGGTCCACTGATCCTGTCCCTGGTGAGCCTGGCCGCGCTCGGCGTGGCCGGGGCGCTCGGGGGCCGGCTCGCTTTCCACTACGGCGTCCGCGTCGCCGCGGAGCCGGTGCAGGCCCACGGCTTCCTCACCGTCGAAGGGGGTCGCCCCCGGGCGGCCTCCCCCACCATCCCCCACGAAGGAGGAGAGTGACATGGCCATCGCAGCCTTGGTCACCTGGATCATCACCGCCGGTTTCGGCTTCTTCATGCTGGGAACCTGGCTGTCGCACGGTGGAGCCCGCGCCGACGGCGGGGCCGCCAGCCATTTCCGGCCGCCGGTCGTCTTCGGCCACTTCCTGCTTGCGGCAGCAGGGCTCGTCGTGTGGATCGTGTACGTGTTCACCGACAGCACGACCCTCGCCTGGGTCGCGTTCGTCGACCTGCTCGTCGTGGCCGTCGTCGGTGATCTTCTGGTGCTCCGCTGGTTCAAGGACCGCCGCGGCGTGGCAGACACCGCGGTGCGGACCTCCGGCGGCACGCCCGCAGGTACGACGGGCACGACCGCCGTGCTGGCGGAGCAACGGATCCCTTCGGCGGCAGTGGTCGTCCACGGCGTGTTCGCGGTCACCACGATCGTGCTCGTGCTCCTCGCAGCACTCGAGGTCGGCGGCAGCTGAGGACCGCCCCACCCCGGACGTCGACCACCCGGCGATGCCCGGTCCTGGGAGGAGGACGCAGTGCACGACCAGGCTCGCCCGCGTCGCGGGGCGCTGATCGCAGCGCTTGCGTTGTGCGCCGGCGTCTCCGTGGCCCTCGGGGTGTACGGGCGCGTCCATGTGCCGACCTACGGGGCGCTGCCGTCGTTCGGCTTCTCGAGCACCGCCGCCTTCAAGGCGTGGACCGGCACCCTCGTCCTGGTGCTTGCGGCCACCCAGCCGGTGACGGCGTTGTGGCTCTACCGGCGTCTACCCGGCGTCCACCGCGTACCGGCATGGCTCGGCACGACGCATCGGGCCGTCGGATTCACAGCGTTCGTGCTGTCGCTCCCCGTGGCGGCGTACTGTCTCTACGGCTTCGGCTTCGCGCCCGCACCGTTCTCGGCCCGCACCCTGGTCCATTCACTCGCCGGATGCGCGTTCTACGGCGCCTTCGCCGCGAAGGTCCTTCTCGTCCACACACGGAGGCTCCCCGGGTGGGCGCTCCCGTGGGCCGGGGCGACGCTGCTCACCGCGATCGTCGTGGCCTGGCTGACCAGTGCCCTGTGGTTCTTCTCCGTCTTCGGCGTCCACGGGTGAGCCGACAGGGGCCGGACCCGGCAGGCGACGCAGGCGGGCGGCGCCGACCGAGCAGCCGCACCCTCAGGCGAGCCCGCCCCGCACCACCGGCAACGCGGGCGGCCCGGAGGTCGCCAGGTCGAGCACGGCATCCAGGTCCAGGTGCTCCTCCATCGCGTCCGCCAGCGCCTCGATGCGCTGCTCGCGCGCGGCCGCGAAACCGACCGACCCCACCTCGAACGACGTCAGGCCCGCGGCCCCGGCCACCTCACGCAGCCACGCGCGCCGCAGCTCGTCGCCCTCGAGGCTGCCGTGCCACATCGTGCCGAACACCGACCCGTTCCGGGCACCGCCGAGGAACGCCTCACCGGACCCGACGGTGATCCGGCCGTGGTGGATCTCGTAGCCGCACGCCGGCACCCCCAGCGCCGTGCCCGTCGGCAGCCGCAGCACCTTGTCCGCGGAGAACTCGGTGCGTACGTCGAGCAGGTCGAGGCCCTCGACGACGGCGCCGGGCGCTCCTTCGACCCCGACCGGGTCGGACACGGAGACACCCAGCATCTGGAAGCCGCCGCAGATCCCGAGCACCGCCCCGCCCCGCTGGGCGTGTGCGACGACCGCGTCGGCCAGGCCGCGCTGCCGCAACCAGGTCAGGTCCTCGATCGTCGCGCGGGTCCCGGGGAGCACCACCACGTCGGCCGACGCGAGAGCCCGTGGGTTGTCCGCGAACACCACGTCCAGACCCGGTTCCAGGCACAGCGCGTCCACGTCGGTGAAGTTCGAGATCCGCGGCAGCACCACCACTGCGACCCGGAGCCGGTCGGTGACCGCCGAGGTGGCGGCCGCCCGGTCACGCAGGGCCAGCGAGTCCTCCGAGTCCAGCCACAGGTCCCGCAGCCAGGGCAGCACCCCGAGCACCGGGCGCCCGGTCAGCCTCTCCAGCGTGGACAGGCCCGGGCGGAGCAGGGACACGTCGCCGCGGAACTTGTTCACCACGAAACCGGCCACCAGCGACTGGTCCGACTCGTCGAGCAGGGCCAGCGTGCCGTGCATCGCCGCGAACATCCCGCCCCGGTCGATGTCGCCGACCAGCACCGTCGGGATCCGTGCGTGCTGCGCGAGCCCCATGTTCACGTAGTCGTGCGCCCGGAGGTTGATCTCCGCCGGGCTGCCCGCGCCCTCGCACACCACCACGTCGAACCTCGACGTCAGGTCGTCGTACGCCGCGAACGCCGCCTCCGCCAACGCCGTCCGGCCGCCGGCGAACTCGTTCGCCTCCAGGTGTCCGAACGGCCGGCCCATCACCACCACGTGGCTGCGCCGGTCGCTGCCGGGCTTGAGCAGCACCGGGTTCATCGCCGCCTCGGGCTCGGCGCGCGCGGCCACCGCCTGCACCCACTGCGCACGGCCGACCTCGGTCCCCTCAGCGGTGACCATCGAGTTGTTCGACATGTTCTGCGCCTTGTACGGCGCGACGCGCAGGCCCCGCCGTACGAACGCCCGGCACAGCCCCGTCGTGACCACCGACTTGCCGGCGTCCGACGTGGTCCCGGCCACCAGCAGCGATCCGCTCACCGCACGTCCCCGAGCATCCACGGCGTCAGTCTGCAGCACCTCGCGCAGCAACCCCGGGCGAGCCCCCTGCCAGATCACGCACCCGCCTCGTCCGAGAAAGGCTCAGCGGCGGCGGGCGAGGGTCACGCCGTCGGCCACCGGCAGCAGGCAGAGCGTGATCCGCTCGTCGCCGGCGAGCTTCGTGTTGAGTGCCTGGAGGGCGCGCGTGTCCTCATCCTCGGCGTCCTCGTCGAGCACCGCGCCGCCCCACAAGGTGTTGTCGAACGCGATCAGGCCGCCGCGACGCACCAGCCGAAGCAGCCGCTCGTAGTAGCGGTCGTAGCCGGCCTTGTCGGCGTCGACGAACGCGAAGTCGTACGTCGCCTCCTGGCCGTCCGCGAGCAGCTGGTCGAGCGTCTCGGCGGCGGGCGCGACGCGCAGGTCGATCTTGCCCGCCACCCCGGCCTCGTCCCAGTACTTGCTGGCCAGCGAGGTCCACTCCTCGGAGACGTCGCAGCAGACGAGCAGCGCGTCCTCGGGGAGCGCGAGGGCGACGGCGGTGGACGAGTACCCCGTGAAGGTGCCGACCTCGATGCACCGGCGAGCCCCGATCAGCTCGACCAACATGGCGAGGAACGCGCCTTCCTCCGGCGCGATCTGCATGCCGTGCTGAGGGATCGCGGCGGTCTCCTCGCGCAGCCGGGCGAGGACGTCGGGTTCCCGCGTACCGACCTTGACGACGTATGCCGCGAGCTCGTCGGAGATGCCGATCGTCTTGTTCGCCATGGCTCGACTCTAGACGCGAAGCTGGCTCCGCGTGCCGGCCGAGCATGGTGCGCTCCGACCCACTGGCGCGGCCCGAGCCCGGTCATCCGGCCGGCACGAACCCCTCGGTGCGCTCCCCGTCGATGAGGTAGCGCCCGTCATGGAACGCGAGGTCGAGCACGGTCGGCCGACGGCCGGACCCGAAGTTGTCGAAGCGAACCCGGTAGCTGACGACGAGGTTGCGGGGGTCGGCGGAGATGTCGTGCACCCGGCCGGTGCCGACGTCGCTCCAGAACTCCCGGTAGGTGTCCAGGCCGCCGCTCTCCCGCTGGAACTTCGGGGTCAGCATCTGGAAGGCGGTGTCGGGATCCGACGCCACGGCCGCAACGTATTGGCGGATGAAGGACTCCATCCCCCGCGCGGTCGGCCCCGCCTCCACGGCGCCCTGGCTGGACGCCGTGCCCGCCGGGCTCGCCGACTGGCTCTTTGCGGCGTTGCCCGCCGTCGGCTGGCGGTTGGAGAGGACCGCGAACAGCACCAGGGCCAGCACGAGCGACAGGGTGAGGCCGGCCAGCCACCGGTTGGCCGGTGGGCGCCAGAGCCCCCGGGACGCCGCCGGCTGCGGCGACGCCTCTCGGTCCGACGCGGCAGCCTGCCCGACGCCTCCCAGCAGCCGGGTCGACGTCGTCTCGTCAGCCCGATCTGCCTCGGCCGGGCTGACCGGCGCTGTCGGCACCAGCTGTCCTGCCGGTCCGGAGAGGAAGTCGCGGACCTGCGCCATCGACCACCGTCGGGACGGGTCCTTGCACATGGTCGCTTCGAGCAGCGGGGCCATCCAGCCGGCCTCGGCCAGGCGCGGCGGTTCGTCGTTGACGATGCGGTAGAGCCCGCCAAGCACGTTGTCGCCGATTTCGTACGGCGGTCGGCCCGACAGGACGTGGAACAGGGTGGCACCCAGCGACCACACATCGACGGCCTCGTCGCCTCGGTGTCCGGCCGCGACCTCTGGGGCCAGGTAGGCCGGCGACCCGGTGACCAGGCCGGTCTGCGTCAGAGAGGGGTCCGCCGCGATCCGGGCGATGCCGAAATCGAACAGCTTCACCCGCCGGCTGCGGTCGACCAGGATGTTCGACGGCTTCACGTCCCGGTGCACGATGCCCGCTGAGTGGGCCGCTACGAGTGCGTCGGCCACCTGCCACAGCAGCGGCGCCGCGTCGTCGGGCGAGAGCTTGCCCTCCCTCCGGACGAGCTGGGCCAGCGTGGTGCCGTCGACGTACTCCATCACCAGCCACCGGGCGTCCGCGTCGACGACGAGGTTGAAGACCGCGACCACGTGCGGGTGGTTGAGCCGCGCGGCCAAGTGCGCTTCGCGCTCGGCGCGGGCGAGGTCGGTACTGTCCACTCCCGGCAGCAGGCCGATCCGCTTGAGAGCCACCTGCCGGCCGAGCACCTCGTCGCGGCCGAGCCAGACCGCGCCCATGCCGCCCCGACCGATCTCACGGTCGAGCGAGTACCTCCCTGAGATCACGGGTGCCCTTCGGTCTGAGGTCGTTCTTGCCGACTCGATCGTAGGGGTGCTCGACCACGGGAACCGCACCCCGGCCGCGGTGGAAGGCCCAGCGGGTCGGGCAGGCGTCTGGGTGCGGGCTGCCCGCGCTCCACGGGTCAGGCTCCTCTTCATCGGATGGGCGTCCCCAGGTGGCGCTTCCGCGTTCGGTTCCGTGGAACATAGTGTGTCGCCATGTGGACGCTGGCTCCGGCGCTCCTGCCGCTGCTGCTGCTCGTGGCGGCATGCACCCCTGGCTCGGTGGCGCCCTCACCGCGGTCGGCCGCGTCGACCGAGGCAGAGCCATCGCTCCAGTGCGCCTCAGCCGTTCGGACAGGCCCCCTGCCGACGTGGGCCAGGACCGGCTTCAGCCCGCCGGGTCAACCCGTTCCCCACGTGATGGGAGCGCGCGGCCACATCCTGGGCGTCGTCTTCGGCCGCCCCCTCAAAGCACCACCGGCGCCCGACCACGGAAACAAGATTCTCTGGGTCGCGAAAGAGACTGGCAGCCGGGGAAGCGCGTCCTTGAAGATCAAGGCCACGCTGAACCGTTCACACCTCACAGTGAGCAGGCTTGTCGCCGGCGGGCCTGGGCCGTCGATCATCGACATGCCACGCCCTGGCTGCTGGACCTTCAGCTTGTCATGGTCCGGCTACCACGATCGGCTCACCGTTCCCTATACGCGCTGACTTCGGAGGCTCGCAGGTCCGCGCGCTCTGCGAGGCGCCGGGATGAGGCCACGAGTCGTTGGAACGAGATCTCTCTCGCGGTGGGACATTGGATTCATGAGCCAGATACATCGGTACGCGGCGTTCACCTCGGACCCCTCCGGCGGCAATCCCGCCGGTGTCGTCCTGGATGCGGACGGCCTGGATGAGACCCGGATGCAGCAGATCGCCGCCGAGGTGGGCTACTCCGAGACCGCGTTCGTGCTGCGCGCGGGCAGAAAGTCACCCCACTTCGGGCTCCGCTTCTTCAGCCCGCTGGCCGAGGTGGCCTTCTGCGGGCACGCGACGATTGCGACCAGCGTCGCCTTGGCTGAGTCAGGAGCGTGCGGGCCGTTCCGGTTCGAGACGCTGGCCGGTGAGGTCCAGGTCTCCACCGAGCGCGAAACGGGCGCGATGCGCGCAAGCCTCCGAAGCGTGCCCGGGTACAGCCGCCCGGTGACGCCACCAGTCCTGGGAGAAACGCTCCGCGCGCTGCGGTGGTCGGCCGATGACCTTGCCCCTGACTACGCACCACACGTCGCCTTCGCCGGCAACAGCCACCTCGTGCTTGCCACCAGAACAAGGCAACGGTTGGCCGACCTGCACTACGACTTTCCTGCTCTGAAGCACATCAGTGATCGGGAGGGGTGGACGACGCTCCAGTTGTTCTGGCCTGAAAGCGATGCGGTGTTCCACTCCCGCAACCCCTTCCCGGCCGGTGGCGTCGTCGAGGACCCGGCCACGGGAGCGGCGGCAGCAGCCCTGGGCGCCTACCTGCGCGAGATCGGCCGAGTGCCGCGGCGCTCTACCTTCATCATCATTCAGGGCGAGGACATGGGCCGGCGCAGCGAGCTGAGCGTGACCGTGGACCCGCAGGACCTCAGGATCACCGTCTCCGGCACCGCAGTGGAGATGTCCCCGACGGCCACTGACATCGCACTCAGCGGAGAAGCGGGCAGCTGATACGCGCGAACAGCGCTGACCGTCCTCGTGCACCCTGCAGCAGCGCGCTGCTGGACCTGACGCCCCGCTGAACCACCGGTGTCTCGTGCGTTTGGCGTAGGCGGGGACGAGAGAACGCAGGATGTGTCGAACGGGTGCGGAGCGGCTTGATGGGAGCCTGACCCGTCCCTTCCACTCGAGGCATGTGGTGCCGATGCTCAGGCCGTCTCACGCTGCAGGACGTACGCCGACGACCGCTGCCTTGGCCGTCGTCGTCGTGACGACGTTCACCCTGCTACGACCGGCAGGTTCGGCCTTGGCCGCGACACCGGCTCCGGCCGACCTCGACCATGTCGTCCACACGACGCCCTTCGACGGCTCCAGCGTCTCGATGCAGGACAACGAGGGGTCGGCGTACGTCCCGGCTGACGGCTCTGTGTGGCTGGCCGACGACAACGGTCGTCGGCTCTACGAGGTGGACGCGACCTCCGGCGCGCTCAAACGGACGATCTTGCCCTCCGCCTTGAACACCGTGCCTCAGCACGGCGGCGGACCGGTGGCAGGCGTCAACCGCAGCACCGACCTGGAGGCCATCGCCTACGACGCGGCCACCGACTCACTCTTCGTGTTCTCGGGGAACAACGCCCTGACCGACCAGCCGACGGCTTTCCGGTTGACCCGGCAAGACGGATCCCTGGAGCTCACCGACTACCAGCCACTCACGCCGGAGAGTGACTTCACGGCGGCAGCGTGGAACGCGGACGACAGCACCATCTACGTCGGCAAGGCGAGAAGCATCCGGCCGTACGACTACGACACCAACACCGCGGGAAGCCCCATCCCGGCGATCGCGGGGGTGACCAACATCCTCGGCATGGACTTCTCCCCGGACGGCACAGAGCTGTTCGTGTCTCGGACGCTGGCGCCGCCGGTCCCCGGCCAGCGCGAGACAGAGCTCATCAGCGTGGACTGGGCGAGCAGGTCAGTTGCGTGGAGGTTCAACCTGCTGCCCTCCGGGGTGATGGACGCTCGCGGCGTGGCGTACGTCGACGGGGCGCTCTACGTCTCAGACGGCTTCGACACACGTGCGGCCGGCGACCCCTTGGACCACGCCGTCTTCGTCTACGGTGCGACGGGCTCGCCCCCCGACAACCCGCCGGCGGGCAGCTAGATCGGTGTCGGACGGAGACCGTTCAAAGGTGCCCAGGGAGGCGGACGCTTCCGGAAGGTCGACGACTTCGGTCATCGAGGGAGCTCCTGGAGCGCCCAGGAGTTCCCATCCGGGTCACTGAAATACGCGTACTTGACGCCTCCCATGTCGCTCACCCCGGAGACGTCGACGTCCTTGCTCGATAGGTGCGCACGGGCTTCCTCGACGTCGTCGACCACCAGGTGCAGGTTGAGCACGCGGGGAGCGTCGGGGTCACTGATTCCGACTCCGACCACGATCGAGCACGCTGAGCCCGGTGGGGTCAACTGGACGACCCGCAGCCCGTTGCCGGGCTGGACGTCGTGGTCGAGGTTGAATCCCAGCCGGTCGACGTAGAACTCCTTGCTTCGGTCCACGTCCGTCGTGGGAAGCGGGACGAGTTCCAAGCGCATGTCCATGGCTATTGCTCCTTCGTGTGGCTCGAGGTCGTCAGGGGTGTGCCGTTTCGGACTGGAGGCGCGTGCAGTCGTCCCCGATCGCACTGCCCGGGACGGGACGTTGGAGTCTCACCCGCCGCCAGCAGCCGCTGCCCGAGGACACGCGCGGCCTCCTGGACCTCGGGGCACCTGACGATCCGGTACGACGTCGGGATCGCCGCGAGCTGCTCGACGTACCACACCGGGTTGCTGGTGCTGCCGACCAGGCGGGTGGTCCCGGCATCGAGCGGCTCGAGCAGTCCGATGGCGCGAGGCAGGCAACGCGCCAGGGTTTCGACGGGCGCGTCGACGACGACCTCGACGTCGTACTCCCATCCGACGGCGAGATGCGCCTCGAGCATGGCGACCGGGTCGAGGTCCACGGGTGGGCTGGAGGTGTCGTCGAGCACCTCCACGCCGCGGACCCGGTCGATCCGGTACGCGCGCCGGGCGTCCGCGGTGTGGGACCAGCACAGCAGGTACCACCGGCCGTGGCGTACGACGACCGCCCACGGGTCGACCTCGAACACCCATTCCGAACCGGCCTCGGAGCGGTAGCCGAGCCGCACCCGTCGATGGTTCGAACAGGCCTGGACGAGGGAGGTCGTGGTCCCGGCGTCGGGCCGGGCTGCGGCCCGGTCGGGCGCGGACGCGGCGGTCCGGCGGACAGCCTCCGCCTGGGCGGCCACCGGCTCCGGGAGCGCCCGGACGATCTTGCCGAGCGCGCTGCCGACCGGGTCGGTGGGATCGCTGGCGTCGTGATGGCCGTCGAGCACGGCCATGACCAGGCCGAGGGCTTCTGCGGCGCTGAACATCAGGGGCGGAAGCCGGAGGCCGCGGCCAACCCTGTAGCCGCCGTGGGGCCCCCGGCTGGACTCGATCGGGATGCCGGCCTCACGGAGGATGCCGACGTACCGCCGGGCGGCCCGCTCCGAGACGCCGAGCTTGTCGGCGAGCCGGTCCGCGGTGATGCCGCGGCTGCCCTGGACGATTTCGAGGGCCAGCAGCGCACGTGCGGTGGGGCTCGAGTCGGGCTTCACCGCATCCCCCATCCCGAAGCAGAACGTCCGGAACGGAGCCTAGCCTGCGGAGCATGACCGAGAACGTGGTTCTGGAGACCACGGCTCACGAACCGGCCGCAGCATGACGACGGCCATGGAGGCGCCGATCCCCGCTGAGCAGCTGGTCATCGTGCGTGGCCCGGTGGAACCGACTACTTGGGTGCGAGCGATCGTGCGTAGGTCAGGCCGTGATTGACCCAGCGCCACAGTTCGTCGTTCGTCTTGAGCAGCTCGACGTCCACGCTCAGCCAACCGTCCATCTCTCGGCCGCGCATCTCGAAACGGCGCACGTGCTGCTGATCGACCAAGGGCTCAGCCTGGGCCGGATCAATACGCACGAGGAGGCCACCCCGGCTACTCGCACTGACCGCCATGTTCCCGTTGACAAGGAAGGCGAGCCCTCCGAACATGCGCTTCTCGCTCAGGCCCGGTTCGCCCTGGACCACTTCCCGGATCCGGTTCGCCAGCTCGTCGTCGTACGCCACATCGGCAGTATGGCGCGAAGCGCTGGCTTCAGCGCCCGAACGACCGAGGTCTCGGGGTGTGCGCTGTCCTTGGGATCAGCGCGCGTGGCCGCTCCCCTGTGGCGCCAGCGGGCTCGCTCATGGGTGCCATCCAGCCGGAGGTTCCTCACCGACAACGTGCTCGACCTCGGTGCCGGCGAGAGGCGGTTCCCACGGGTAGTCGCTGTGGGCCATGGCGCCACCGTAGATCGCACGGACGTTCCAGCATGCCGGGATGCCTGTCCGACCAGGGCGGCGACAAGGGTTCAGGGGCGCGGGCCGTCAGTGGTAGCGGAAGCCATCCATGAATCGGCGGAAGAGCCCGCCCTTCTTGGGCAGGGGTGGCGCGGGCCTGGGCGCGGTTGACCGCCGGGATGCGATCGGCTTGTCGTAGTCGGTCCGGACGATCGCGTCGATGATCTGCTCCTCGGTGTAACTGTCGGAGCCCTCGATCGCCGGGACATATCCCACCAGAACGCCGTTGCGCATCACCTGGGCTTCGAGCGAGGCCGTGCCGTCGGAGTCCCACGTCGCCTCGCGACCGTCCGGGAGCTTGATACTCACCCCGAACTGGTAGACGCCGACCCGAGCCAGCTCGGCATCTGTGCCGCGATCGCGCAGGACGTCGACGACGCGCCGTGCCTTGTTCTCCTCCATCGTGCTTCGAGAGTACCCGCGGAACACCCAGCGTCAGAGGGAAGACCGTTCATCGGCTGGAGCGCCCGGTCGCGGCAGTTGCGAATGTCGGTGTCGCGGATGACAGGCCGGGACGTCGTCGCCAGATGTGCATGGCCAGGATGCCGTCACGCAACGAAGATGCAGAACGGATGGCCTGACAGATCCGCGAGCACGAACAACGGCTCGTGGGGGTCATCTGTCCGGTCAAGCACGAGTTCTGCGCCCAGGGCCTCCGCTCGCTCACGCTGCCTGTGCAACTCAGCAAGACTCGAAACCGTGAAGTCAACGTGTAGCTGCATCGGGACATCGTGCTTGGGCCACGTCGTCCGAGGCAGGTGGTCGACCTGTTGGAAGGCGAGCTTGCGCACCCCGTCGGAGTTCACGAGCACCAACCAATCCGCCTCGTCAGGTGCCCCGTCCGCTGGCATTTCGTCACCGGGTCGGTACTGCAGCCCCAACAGATGGCGGTAGAACTCGGCGAGCTCACGCGGTCTGGTGCTGTCGAGAACGGTGTGCAGCAACTGGGGGTACTCAGCCATGAGCCTTCCTCCGGGGTGACTGAAACGCGGTCAACTCGCCCTAGAGTCCCACCTCCCGGCGGACAGCTGGCGGTCCGAACCGCACTCCCCCGTTCCCTCGTGGCCGCCAGTCCTGAGGTCATCGATGGCGAGGGGACGGGTTTCGTCATGCCAACCCGAGGGAGTTTCGGCGAGGACGGCGAGCCAGCGCCGCCCGCAGCCTGGCTCGCGCCGGCGCATTTACGCAGAGAAGAAAAGTTCTCACCGACACAGGATTCTGTTACCGCTCCGCGGCAGATGCGGGCGTTGTAGGCGGCGTGGAATGGTGGTGCTTTCGTCCAGCGGCGGCTGGCGTTCTAGGGGGGTGGTCTGTGGGTTCGGTGGAAGGTCAGCCGGCGGTTGTAGATGGGTTGCGTGCCCGGGGAATCGACCACGTCCGCGCGCGGCGTTGGGAACCTGTTGGAACTGCAGTCTGATCCGGAAGTTCGACGGAAGTCTGTGCTTGAGCAGCCATGCTTGAGACTTTTGTGCCGTGGGTCTCGTAGCCTGCGTGAATGGCCACCTTCATCCTCACAGTGATCGGCGATGACCGGCCAGGTCTTGTGTCAGCCCTCTCGGCCCCGATCAATGCCCACGGCGCGAGCTGGGAACGCAGTCAGATGTCACGGCTGGCGGGCAAGTTCGCCGGGATCGTGCTTGTGGCCGTTGCCGACGAACGGCTCGACGCGCTGGCCGCGGACCTCACGGCACTGCAGGCCCAGGGTTTACAGGTAGCCCTCGAGCGAACAGACGAACCCGTTGAGCGCGAGTCTCTGCGACTTCATCTCGAGCTGCTCGGGGCCGACCGCCCCGGCATCGTGGCAGAGGTCTCCGCTTCCCTCGCCGCCCGTGGCGTCAGCATCGAAGAGCTCACCACCGACGTCCGCGAGGCCCCTATGGCCGGCGGGACGCTCTTCGAGGCCCGCGCAGTGCTCAACGCCCCGCCGACAACGAGCACTGAGGCGCTGGGGTCGATGCTTGAGGGGCTCGCCGATGAACTGATGGTCGAGATCAGGCTCTCGGAGGACTGAGAAGCGCCAAAATGGGGCGCGCTTGGCCTTTCTACGGAAGGCTGACGTGACGTCGAGCACCCGAATGACGAAAGGAAGCCAGAGAATGCCCGCGAAGAGTGCAAAGTCCGAATCCGACGGCTTCAGCGCGGAGGAGCGTGCCGCGATGAAGGAGCGCGCCGCCGAGCTGCGTGCCGAGGGCAAGAAGGGCGCCAAGAAGGCCGACGGCCTGCAGGCGGTTCTCGACAGGATCGCGCAGATGGCACCGGAGGATCGTGCGCTCGCCGAGCGCGTGCATGTGGCGGTGACCGGGACCGCCCCCGAGCTGACACCGAAGACCTGGTACGGGATGCCCGCCTATGCGAACGCGGACGGCAAGATCGTCATCTTCTTCCAGGATGCGGGCAAGTTCAGCTACCGGTACTCGACCCTGGGCTTCCAGGACACGGCGAACCTCGACGACGGCGACCTGTGGCCGGTGTCCTATGCGCTCCGACTGTGGAGCCCCGCAGTAGAGAAGCGAGTTGTCGAGCTGGTGAAAGCCGCGATCTCCTGAGTTCGGACGCAGCCTCCCGTCCCGCCACGGCGTGAGCGACCGTACCGAGGTGCTCCGCCTCGCGGGAGGCGGCGCAGTCGTCGGGTGGCACAGTGCCGGTCCATCCGGGTGCCGCGGGAGGTCAGCAGGATGGGGCCGGCGGTCCCTTCGTCGATGGACCGCTCGATGGGTGGGTCAGGTCCGGGTCGGCGACTCGGCCGGCACCGTGGGCCGGCGTCCGTACTCGGCCGGCGAGTGCTCGAGGACGCCGTCGATCACACGGGTCCGGTAGAACCCCGCGACCAGCGACACCGACGCGACACCGTCGATGGCCGGTACCGGCGGACCTCTTGCAGCCACCGGACGTACAGCTCGATGCAAGGTCGCGTCGCTGCGAACGGATTGAGCCCACGGTCCCCACACCAGATCAGGTAGTCCCGCAGGTCCGACTCGGTGTGGACCCGCGACTGGCCCTTGAACCGTGCCAGGTCGGCGGCGACCGCCAACCGCAGCGCCGGCGATGGATGCAGTCACGACGACACCGGAGACGGCCGGCCCCGATTGTGAGATGTCCGTGCACCCAGTGCCGAGCGGCGGGATGACAGCGTCAAGCACGCGCAGAACCGGAAGTCCTGGAGGTCGGGTCGGCCGCTATCGCAGGCGCTCCGCGGATGGTCGGACGTCAGCGGTCGGCGAGCTAGAGTGACGAGCCCAACTTCGATGGGGTGTGTGTGAAGAACGAACCGATGCCGTCACAGGACTTCGGGCCCTTCTTCCACGGCACGAAGGCTGACCTGCAGCCGGGGGACTTGCTGGACCCCGGCTATAGCTCCAATTTCGGCGAGCGAAGGAAGGCGAACTACATCTACCTGACCGCAACCCTGGATGCGGCCACCTGGGGAGCAGAACTAGCGGTGGGCGAGGGGCCCGGCAAGATCTACCGCGTGGAACCCACGGGCCCCTTTGAGGATGACCCCAACCTGACGGACAAGAGGTTCCCGGGCAACCCGACGAGGTCTTACCGCACTCGGGAGCCGCTGCGAGTAGTCGGCGAAGTCTTGGACTGGGAGCCACACTCCCCCCAGGTGCTCCAGGACATGCGGGACCACCTTGAGGAGCTCAAGCGGCTTGGCATCGAGGCAATCAACGACTGAGCTACCCCGCAGCGGCATCTGAGCCTGCATCGCGACACCCCTGTGCCACCTCTCACGCGGCCGGGCTACGAGACATCCCCTTCGTCGAGGTTGCCCACGGCCGGCTCGGACGCTCCCGCCGTCGTGCGAAGTCCGTGGCAGCGTGATGGGTCACTGCCAGGTTGCTCGTCGCCCGCAACGCCCCGTGAACGTTCGACCGGGATGACGACCCGGGACAGACTGGCTAAATGACCGACGCCGCGCCTTCGTGGCCCGCGCCACCGAACCATGAACGTGTTGTGGTCCTTGAACCGCTGACAGGCGAGTTGGTCGACTTCGACACGACCGCCTACCTGGCGAGTCCCGACGCCATCACTGCACATAGCGCCGGACGCTGGCCGATCAACGCTTTCACACGCAAGGAGAACCTGGTACTCATCGCGCAACACGAGGCTGAACACAACGCAGGTGAGGCATTCGCCTACGCCATCCTCGACGTCAGCCGGCAACGCGAACTCGGCTGTACCTACCTGCGCCCTCTCGACCCCTATCTCAGCCGCACCGGGACCGTGCTCGAGGGGGTAGCCGCCGGGAGCGCCGTCGTCACCTTCTGGGTCGTCGACGACGCTGCCTCCCGTCCGAGTGCTACAGCAGTCCTCGACGACATCTTGGCCTGGTCAGCTGCCTGGGGCGTTGCGCCGGTGGTCGTGCGTGCACTGCCGGACGAGCGTGAGTCTTTGGCTGCCATCGTCGAACTCGGGCTGGACGAGATTCCCGCCCGCCATCAGCAACTGCCGTACCGCTGGTTCCAAGGTTGATCGTCGCCTCCGCAACACTGGTCTCCTGGCACACCGAATAGGGACACCCAGTAACGGCCGGGAGGGACACAAGAACTGCGCGGATCACGGCATGTGCGCGCGTCGGTCAGGACTGGGAATCGAGGAGCGAAGGATCGACCCAGGCATCCACGTGGCCAGGTGCGATGAGGAATCGCCAGCCCGGCGCCAATCCCAGGTACGGCAGGAACGCGCGGCACCACTCGGACAGGTGGGCCACGTGTAGCGGCGAGAAGAAATCTGGTTACCGCGAGAGGTATTCGCCCGCCCAGATGTACCAGCCGCGGATGTCGCCTTCAGGCTGATGCCGCAAACCGTTGATCGGCCATAAGCCGTCGTGACGCACGTTGGCGGCGACCCCGACCTTGTCCCTGGGATCAGACAACACGAACTGGCTGCCGTAACTGGCGGCGATGCGAGCTTGCTCTCGATCCACCAGATCGTCGAAGCAGATGCCAGGGCGCGAGATGCTCGACTCATCAGTGTTGCCTGTCCGCGGCATCAGTGGATGCGGGCCGCGCTACTCCCTGCCCCGCTCGTCACTGCTCATCCATGCTGGCCCTATCTCGCCGGGAACCGGTGGGGCTGCAGAGATGTCAGCTTGCACCGCCAGCGGTGCCAGTTCTTCCAAGAAGACGCCGACCATCGTGTCAACCATGGCTCGACCAAAGCCGTTGCCGTCGGTATCGAGGTACAACACGACGGCTCCATCGTGGACGGATGGCCCCGCGATCCACTCCACGGGCCCCTGCTCGCCTGGAACTTCTCGACCGTCTGGCATGACCTCGTACAGACGCTGCGCCGCCCTGCGTAGTGCGAGACCAATCTCGTCAGGGACGTCGTCGTCGCTGTGCACCACCTTCGCTAGCCGGACTTGGAAAGAGGGCTCCCCTTCTCGTGCCAGGACCTCCTCTGTCGGCACCGATCGTGCACCGGCACTCCGCGCCAGTGCGGTAGTCGTACTCACCGTGAGCGCAGCAGTTCGACAGGCCGTGGGCCCGGTGGTCTTGCAGCAGAACGGCGACTTCGCCTCCGGCAATCCGTAGCGAGCGACGCGCCCGACGGGCGCGAACCCCATCAGCCGGACGGCGTGCAGCACCAGCAGATCCGCCGACGTGCCCGGTGCTCATCCCCGCCATTCCTCGGCAAGGACCGCGTAGGTGTAGCCGTCGACCCAGCCGAGCTCGGCGTGGAAGGAGTCCTTGACGCCGTGCTGCTCGCGCCGCATCCCCAGCTTCTCCAGCACCCGCCACGACGCGACATTCTCGGCGAAGCAGCCGGCCTGGACCCGGCGCAGCCCCAGCCGGCCGAAAGCATTCGCGAGCGCCTCGCGCGCCAGCGCCGTCGCGATGCCCCGGCCCGCGTGGTCCGGGTGCACAAAGTACGAGAGCCGCCCCTCACGGCCGACGAACTCCGCCTCGTTACCCGACTGCCCCATCCCGTCGACGACCCCCAGGGTGGCCTGGCCGACCATCACGCCGTCGAGGACCGCCACGACCCGGTGGTGGTCGTGGTCGTCGTACGCCGCCCAGTCGGCGACGTACTCCTCGGTGTCCTCGATGCGCTGCTGCAGGAACCAGCGGGTTACGTCGGGCCGGTGGCGCCAGGTCAGGAACTGCTCGGCGAGCTCGGCCGTGGGGGAGGTGAGCTGGAGCCCGGGGATCGTCACGTCGGGCGACTCTAGCTCGACGAGTAGACGATGGGCGACCTCTCATCTGCACGTCAGAGCTTTCACTATCCGCGGCAGATCCGCGCGCGCTCCCGCGCACACTATGCGGCATGGTCGGGCGTCCGCCCTCAACGCGGCAGATCCGCGCGTCCTGACGCGCACACTATGCGGCTACTTGTGAGTGCCTTCGACCCTCCGCCCCATCTACTAGATTGCTGGCATGGACACGGCCCTGGACACCGCAGTCTTGCTGACTGCCGAACCGGTGGCCTGGTTCACCGACCGGTGGCGGAGCCAGTCCGTCCTGCCCCTTGACCCACCGCTGGCCCTGAGCGAGGCGATCCCGCCTCACTTCACGCTGCTGAGTCCGTGGCACCTGAACCCCGCCAGCCGTGAGGCATCGAGCCGACTACGTGAGGCCACTCGCCAAGTCGCACCTTTCCGGCTTCGCTTCACCTCGGTCGGGACCTTCCCCACGGGACACGTCTACCTACAGCCAGAACCTTCGCGAGAACTGGATGCACTCTTCGCCGCGCTCACCGGAGCGTTCCCAGAGTTCCCTCCGTACGGCGGGGCCTTCTCGGAGTGGCTGCCCCATCTGACGGTGTCCCGGCGGGGCGGTGAGCCTGCCGCCCGGGAAGTTCGCAGCGAACTCGGGGCTCGTGGTCCCCTGGACCTGGACGTGGACGAGGTCTCCGCCTGGGAGTACCTCCCCAACGGTCGCTGGATCAGGCACGTCACCGCTCCTCTGGCGGGATAGCCGCACGCACGCACATCGGCAAGAGCGCGCACCATCAGCGGCAAAACCGGACGTCTGGCTACCTCGTCACTCGTGGCCGCGCGCGGGTCAGGGGAACTGCTTCCACTGTCCCTCGGAGACCACTTCGATGGCACCGTCGGCCACCTTGATGGCCGTGTCGTCGTCCATCGCGTACGCCGGGCTGCCGATCTCATTGGCCCAGCGCTGCGCCTCGGCCAGCGTGTTCCCCGCGAAGACGTTTAGGTGCGGGAAGATGGAGAAGTCGACGACTCCGAGGGTGCGATCGTCGGGCGCGGAGGGCCACTTGACAAAGTCCGCCCCAATCCGAGGGGTCATCACCATGCTTCCGGCACTCACCCCTACCCAGACCGTGTGGCTCAGCGCGGGTAGCAGGTCTGCCAGCCCGGACTGGCGCATCCAGTGGCACAGGTATGTCGCCTCGCCGCCGTCGACCAGCAAGACATCGGCCGACCGCACCCAGGGGACCCAGCGCTCCGCGCCGATCGTCGGGAGCGCCGAGAGTTCGAGGAGTCCCAGCGACTTCCACTCCATTGAGGTCATGCCACCCCACGGGGGAATACCGCTGACGAAGCCCCGCACCGAGACTGGCCCG
Source organism: uncultured Actinomycetota bacterium (assembly GCA_963810035.1). Lineage (GTDB taxonomy): Bacteria > Actinomycetota > Actinomycetes > Propionibacteriales > Nocardioidaceae > Nocardioides_B. The sequence goes on along the minus strand of CAWEMA010000011.1, from coordinate 636,327 downwards.
CATTTTGGGGCGCCCCACTGTGCCGTGGGGATGCAGAGCGCGGTGGCGTCAGAGATCGGTTTGCCTAGGAGGTCAACCAACGCATCGTGGATGCTCGCGTTGGTGACTCCGCCGGATGTAAGGAGGAACTTCAAGACGTCTCCTATCTGGACTGCGACGGATCGGCGCGCGGCGTGCGGACCGTCTAGACGTCGCCACCGGGCGCCTGGTTCTCACGCCCCCTTGTGGCCTCCCATCAAGGTCCTCTAACGAAACAAATGCTCCAGGTCGACATAGTGCCAGAAATCGTGCTGCAAGCTCTCGCGCCCCAGATGCACGGCTCAGGTGAGTGCGCGCGCAGTGCACGCTGTCTGCGGCAGTTGCGGACGTTCCCTTGTCGGATGCTCATGCTCTAATCCCCCAATGCATCAGGTAGTAGTCGGCGCACTGGTTCGTCAAGGTCAAGTCCTACTCGTGCATCGGAGTCCGAACCGCCGCGCATACCCGAACGTGTGGGACCTACCCGGTGGACACATTGAGACTGGCGAGTCAGAACTGACTGCGCTCGTGAGGGAGATGCACGAGGAACTCGGCGTTCAGATAGCCCCGGGCTCGGTGGCTCATCTGTGTCGACTCGAGGCAGGACTCGGAGGAGAGTCGGTACTCCTCAGCGCCTGGCTTGTCGGCGACTGGCAGGGAACGCCGACGAACGACGCTCCCGACGAACATGACGAGATCCGGTGGTTCCTGCCTGAGGAGTTGCCTCCTCTCGCCCACGGACTCCTGGGCACGGTGCTGGTAGACGCGATCCGGATCCACCGCGCCTGAACTTCAACGCGCTGTCATCGGCACGTCAGGACTTCACCATCAGCGGCATGGTCGGGCGTCCCGCGCCGACAGCGGCAGATCCGGTAAACCCACCGCCCCCGGTACCGCCAGACCATCGGCGTCTGACCCGAGTCTCGCCCCAGGATCTGAGACCTGAGGCTGCTCAGCTGAGGACCAACCACGTCCTGCCGTCGATGAGTTCTCGCGTCGCGTCGAGGTGTCCCGCGTGCACGGCGGTCTCTGTCAGAACGTGCAGGATGACCTCGCGGAGGTTGTCCAGGCGGAAGTTCGGGAAGAAGTCGGGCCACCAGGCCGGTTCCGCGTCCAGAGGGGTGGCGTCGATGATGGCGTTCGTCCGGTCCATGTGCTCCCGGTAGAGGGCGAAGACTTGCTCCGCCGGCACGTCGGGATCGATCTTCCAGGAATCCTCGGGCGCATTCATGACTTGGTCGATGACGGCCTGGTCGCCGGCCACCACTGCCTGGAACCAGAACCGCTCGTCGTCGAGCGCGAGGTGCTGCAACAGGCCGAGGCAGTTCCATCCCGAGGGCAGCACCGCGCGCCGCAACGCATCCTCGTCGAGCCCTTCCAGGATTCCGAGCACATGTCTGCGCTGTGCGTTCAAGTGGTCCAGGAGAACCCTGGTCTCGGGGACGTCGGACGTTGACGACATAGGGGCCTTTCTTACGACATACGGCGTCTCCGCCATTCGATGCTCACAGCGTAGTTTCCTACCCCGGGACAGTAGTTCCTCGGTCAGGTGCCGGCGCCTCGCGACACCTCGCTGCGCCGCGTGTTCACAGGGCCTGTCGGTTCGACGAGCAGACGCGGAATGTTGGCTCTGCCGAGATCGAACTCATCCTGGCGCGTCAGAGATTCACTATCTGCGGCATTATGCACGTGATCCGCTCTTTCACTATCCGCGGCAGATCTGCGCGCGCCGACGCGCACACTATGCGGCAGTTCCGGTAGAGCGGGAAGGCTGGTGTTTCGACGATGGCTCTGCGGGTGCCCCTGCGTTCGGACGGAGGCAGGCCCGCGTCAGGTTCGCCGCTCCAAGTGCCGGACGTCCCGCGAGAGCAGGGCAAGCAGCGCGGACCCGCCCATGACACAGCCGACGACTAACAGCCACCTGTCGTAGCCGACAATCTCGGCGACCGGCCCGGTCAGCACGAGTCCGAGCGGTCGGGCTACGAACGAGCCGACGAGGTCGAGCGAGAACACTCGCGCGAGCTTGTCCTCCGCGACCTGTTCCTGGATCGACACCTCCCACGCCACATCGAAGACCTGCAGGCCGAAGCCGTGGAGGAATGCCCCGAGGAGAATGGGGGCGACGTGGTCGCTGAGCGCCATGGCCAGGGGGAACGCGGCCGTCAGCGACAGCAGGAGGGTGCCGACGAAGAGGCGCGGCCGCCAGCGCACGCAAACCGCGCCGCCGACGACGAATCCTGCCATCAGCGCGCTGAGGGCGACGCCCCACAGGGTTCGCCCGAAGGTCTCTCCCACCACGACCGGCCCGAGTACGGACTGGGCGCCGCCGTACACCAGGTGGTAGAGCATCGCCTGGCCGATGAGCAGCCACAGCCAGGTGTGGCGCATCACCTCCCGGAATCCCTCCTTCAGATCTGCGAACAGAGTGGTCCGAGCCGTGCCCGGTCGGCTATGCGGTACCTGGAGCCGTGAGAAGCAGGTAGCCGCGACCGCGAACGTGGTCGCGTCGACGGCGATCGCCCAGCCGGGGCCGACGGCGGCGACCAGGACGCCGCCCAGGCTGAAGCCGACTACCGCCGTGCTGGTCTGCAGCAGGCCGCGCAACGCCACCGCGGAGCCGAGGAGCTCGGCCGGCACCGTCAGACGCGTCATCGCGGCGGAGGAGGGCTGGCTCAGCGCCCCAAGGCACCCATTGACGGCGCCGATCACAGCTAGCGTCGGGATGGTCGCCCACCCGCCAATCAGCAGCGCCGCAACCAGGCCTTGCGTCATTGTGCACGCCGCCGCTGAGCCCTCCATCATGATCTTGCGGGACACCCGGTCGCCGAGCACACCGCCGAGCAGCACGGTCACGACCTCCGCGAGCGCGAACGCTCCCACCACGACCCCGAGGTCAGTCGGCGACCCACCAAGGTCGAGCACCGCGAACGCCAGGGCAACCGGGGTGATGGCGTTCCCCAGGCTGCTTGTGGCGGTGCCTGCCACCAGCCACCGGAAGTCGCGATGGCGCAGCGGGGCCAGGCGGCCGGCCGGTGCCGCCGGCTTCACAGTCGTCACCCGAGGGATCCTCTTCGACACCGAACTGGTCGTCAACGAAATTCGGTACGACCGCGCGGAACGCGGCAGATCCGGGCGAGCGTAGCCGCCCACAACGCGGCAGTTCCGGACGTCGGGCGGCGCTTAGCGCGTGGATGGGGTCAGAGAAGGTCGATGGGGATCCATGCCGCCGCAAAGCCGCAAGGGCGTTTAGGCGGCTGCTCAATGCGGCTGACCACGATGAGATGGCGATCAGGCTGGACGGCGACACGGGAGCCGTCGTAGTGGCTGACGTCCAGAACCTGCGTGTAGCCGTCGTTCGTCCGATTCACAAGGCAAAGTTCCTGCCGACTCTTGGCGTTCACGGTCTTCCAGCCGTCGGACTCCGGATAGGCATCGCGATAGAAGTCCAGCAATCCGTTGACCGTCGACCCCCGGGTGTCGATGACCTGGACCTGCGACCGAATGGGATCGTCGATCGTCCCAGCCCTTTTCCCTCAGGGCCACGGTTGCTCCGGCTGGCACCGGAGGGGCGCTCGGGTAGCCGAATGTCGCTCCGTAGACGGAGCATCCAGCGACGGCTGCAACCATCATGGACCCACCTGCCCGGGCGAGACAGTGCTTGGAAACCATGGCCAGACCTTAGTCGCCGGACTGCTTCGCAAACGCCCTGTCATCGGCAAGTCCGGACGCGTGGATCGCGGCAGAAGAGTTCGTTCGCTTCGGTTTCCCGGGCGAGTGGGCGGGTAGGAGCCAAGCGGATGCGCCTGGGTGGCCCAGACCCCGCCTTCTCAGGCGTACGCGGGTTCTACCCGAGGGTGGGGAAACATGGGTCAAGCAATTTCTTGGTCGCACGAGATCGTGCTGCCGGGGGAACCGGTAAGCGTTTTGAGAGCGCGGCGCTTCGTTTGCCTGCATCTCGTGGACCATCGCCTGTGGTACCTGGTGGACGATGTGCGCCTGGTGGCGAGCGAGTTAGCGGCCAACGCAGTGCGTCATGCGCACACGCCGTTCACGGTGATCTTGGAGCAGGCCAGTCAGTCGGTGTTGTTGACTGTGCAAGATGGCTCGCCTTCCCGTCCTCTACATCTCGTCACGGAGCTACTGGACACGGCAGGCCGGGGCGTCTCAATCGTCGAGCTCGTGAGCCAAACCTGGGGCGTCGCCGAAGGACCTGGCGAGGGCAAGTCGGTGTGGGCCTCGTTCGCCACGCGGTGAGGTACGACTACCGTTCCGACGCGGCCCCGCCGTCGCGGTCACCGCATCTGGTTTTCACGGATCGCGGCAGATCCGTGAAACGGGCATGCGTCTACTCGGTCCGATCGTGAGACCGCCGGGCTGATGGAGGGCAAGCCGACCGCCTCCCCGCGAGCGGTCAGGCTTGCTCGAACAGGCGCTCGAGTTCCTGCTGCACGGCCGAAGCAAAGGCACGGCGGCACCAGTCTTAGCTCGCGATCTAGGTCAACCGGCTGCCCTGGCGGCCGCCTCAATCTCCTCGCGCCGCTCCGTCCAGAAGGCTGGGTCGTGCCGCTTCTCGGCCATGCCCTCCGCGTCGGTTCCCACCGCTCCGTCGAGCGCTTCGCGCAGGATGTCGGCGTGGCCGGCGTGCCGACTGGTCTCGGCAAGCAGGTGGACGAGGATGTTGAATAAGGGCACCTCGGCGTCCTGCCACCAGGCCACGCGGCCCGTGGCATCGAGGGTGAGGGCGTCCACCGTCGCGTCGCTGTGGTTCCACACCCGTCGGTAGCGGTCGATGATGTCGCTGCGGGACTCGCGCTCGGTCGCCCACATGTCGGCGAGTCGCTCGGCTTCGACGTCCCACCGAGGCAGGGGTTCAGGAAAGGGACGGTCGAAGACCTCGCCGAGATACCTGGCCTCCCAGGTCGCCAGGTGCTTGACCAGGCCCAGCAGGTTGGTCCCGGTGACGGTCAGCGGACGACGAACGTCGTACTCGGAGAGCCCGTCGAGCTTGGCGAGCACCGCCTCGCGCTCGTGCTTCAGGTAGTTGTACAGGTTGGCCTTCGCAGCGTCGTCAATCATGGAACAGCACCCTGTCACTAGTGCCACTAGTGCCACCAGGTGGCAGCAGATCGCGAGTCAGGCGCTTGTCGCCGGCATTGGCTTCCCGCAAGCCGAACCCGAACGGGAACGCCAAAGGTCAGCGTGCGTACGCCTTTTTTTGGGGGTCCGTAACACCCGACCGGTGAAGATTCTCAGCAGGGTGGCCCACACGGGGCACGCCTGACGCGGCTCCTCCAGGGCCGCGCCTCGTGGGTCCGTGGTCCTCTCGTCGGGTGACTGACCGTGGCATACGGCTGGCCTGGCACTTCGCTCCGACGAGTGATGATCCGGCCCCGAGCATGGTTCTGCGGTTCGGGAAACAACCGCAATTCGGCAGGTCCGTGCGTTTAGACCGGCATGCAAGGCCCATGGCCCCTGAAGCTGTCGCACAGGTGGCAGATGACCATCGCGCGTCAACTGTCCGAGCACAGATCGCGATAGCGCCACGGGTTAGCGGCATCGGAGAGGCCGGCCATGCCGCCGCCGACCGCCATCATCCCGTGGGGGTGATGGCCTCTGGCACGCCTCGGATTACCGTTTGGCGATCTGATGATCCGGGCGCACCGATGCGTCGCACGGCGTCTCCGGTCGCGTCGTCCGCTAGGCCGAGATCGACGATCTGAGCGCTTCGACGCGGCAACGGTTGGCGGTCGGCAACTCGCCGAGCCGAGCCGGGTGGCGCCACCGGACGCGCCATCCAGACGCACACAGGAGGTGACGTCATGATCACCACGAGAGTCGACCCCCCGACGGTCGACGAGCGCCGCGCCCACGGCAAGGAGGCCAGCAACGAGGTCCCCTTGTCGAGCCACGAGGGTTGGAAGGCCGCCGCCGACCGTCCGGACCCGATCGTCCTGCTGAAGCAGCAGGACGAGACGCGCGAACCGGACCTCGTCCCGGTGCGCCATGGTCGGATGATGGTCTCGCCATTCACCTTCTACCGCGGTGCCGCCAAGATCATGGCCGTCGACCTGAAGGACACCCCGCGGGCGGGACTGACCGTCCAGCTGTGCGGCGACGCCCACCTGTCGAACTTCGGCGCGTTCGCTTCGCCCGAACGACGGTTGTTGTTCGATCTGAACGACTTCGATGAGACGCTGCCTGGCCCGTTCGAGTACGACGTCAAGCGGATGGCCGCGAGTTTCCTGATCGCCGCGCAGAACAATGGGTTCGGGAAGGCGAACGCCAAGGCGGTCACGATGGCCTCGGTTGCCGCTTACCGCCGGGCGATGGCCGAGTTCGCCCAGATGCGCACCCTGGACATCTGGTACGCCCACATGGACGAGCGGCAGGTCGTGGCTGCGGCGAGTACGAAGGCCAGCAAGAAGAAGGAGGTCAAGGCAGTCAAACGCAGCAAGAAGAACATCGCCAAGGCGCACACCCGCGACAGCCTGCAGGCACTGTCCAAGCTCGCGATGAGAACAGACGGGCAGTACCGCATCGCCAGCCGGCCGCCGATCGTCATCCCCCTGCGCGACATCGGCGCCACCCGCGGCGTGTCAGCCGACGAGGTCGAAGCGACCATCCGGGAGCAGTTCCTGGCCTACCGCGCCACGTTGCCGGACGACCGGCGCGACCTGCTCGAGAGGTTCCACATCGTCGACGTGGCGCGCAAGGTCGTCGGCGTCGGGAGCGTGGGCACGCGCGCGTTCATCGCCCTGCTGCAGGGGCGCGATGAGCAGGACCCGCTGTTCCTCCAGGTCAAGGAGGCGACCGCCTCGGTGCTGGAGGACCACCTGCCAAGGAGCCGGTACCAGCCTCAACACGGCGAACGCGTGGTCAAGGGCCAACTCATGATGCAGGCCGCCAGCGACATCTTCCTCGGCTGGACGCAAGGCCGGGACACAAGCAGGTACTTCTACTGGCGGCAGTTGCGCGACATGAAGGGCTCCGCGCTCGTGGAGGGCATGTCACCGTCCGCGCTCGGCTTCTACGGGCAGCTTTGCGGTTGGACCCTGGCCCGGGCACACGCCCGTTCCGGCGACTCCATCAGCATCCATGCGTACCTCGGGGACGGGGACGGCTTCGACCGTGCCATCACCGACTTCGCCGAGCGGTATGCCAAGCAGAACGGGCTCGATTATCAGGCGTTCGTCGGCGCGGTCGAGTCCGGAAGGCTGCAGGCCATCCATGGCATGTGAGTGGGCCTTCGTTGTGAGCTGGTCGAGGATGGACCTTCGTTCCCGGCGCTGGTCGCGGGTGGGGCGCGCCACCAGCTCAGGATCACCGGGAAGCCGTTGCGGAGCAGGTGAAGCAGCCCCAGGTCGGTGCACGGACAGCTGAATGAGCGTCACAATTGGTGGATGGACCAGACGATCACCGCGGCGGGTGTGATCGACACCTTCCTGGTGCTGCTGATCGGGGTCGGGCCCAAGCTCGCGCTGGTCCCGTTCGTGGAGATCACCGCCTCCCTTGACGCGGCCACCAAGCGGCGGGTGCAGCGCCGGATGATGGTCACCGCGGCGACGGTGGCCCTCATCCTCATGGTGCTTGGCGAGCTGTTGCGCGCGCTGCTGCACTTCACGGTCGAATCCCTGTCGATCGCAGGTGGCGTGATCTTGTTCGTGCTGGCGATCGGGATGGTGCTCGGGCAGCCTGGGGGCGGCAACCCGACGGCTGGTAAGGACCCGATGCAGCTCGCGCAGTTCCCGCTGGCCGTGCCCTATCTTCTCAATCCGGTGGGCATCGTCGGGCTGGTGACGATCTCCGCCGAGGCCGAGTCGATCAGCGTCTTCGCCGTATCGATCGCCATCCTCGCGGTGGTCCTGCTGATAGACGTGGCGGTGTTCCGGTGGGCCAACCAGGTCAGTGCCAAGCTCGATGAAAGCCGCATGCTCGTTACTGAGAAGGTCTTTGGCTTCCTCATCGCCGCGATCGGGGTGCAGCTTGTTCTCGACGGCCTGGCGTCGGCGGGGGTCATCGCGTCGGTCGCGCACTGAACGCACACAGCGGCGGGTGGTTTACGGTGATCCGTCGGGAAGGTCAGGATGGTCTTGATGTCATCGGGCTGGCGGGTCTATGCATCGGTCCAGCGGTCGTTGGGCAGCTCGCGCGTGACGAGGTCGGCGAGCCAGTCCGGACCCAACGAAGGCTCGCAGCCGGCGGGTCCGGATTTCATCACTCCGCGAAGATGAGACGTGCAACCTCGGTGGCGAGCACCACCTTCTGGACCGTCCTGCCAATGCACTGATCTCGGCAGATCCGGTAAACGGAGAGTGCGCCCCGCACGCAGCCGCAGATAGTCGGACCCACGCACTAACGTTGGCATAGACACGGAATCTGCGAGGGACTGATGGACCGTCTGGCGTACCTGGCGCAAGAGCATTGGCAGAAGTACCTGCCGACCGCGTATGCGTCGATCGAGGACAAGCGGTCGTTCTTCCAGAGGCTCAGCGACGAGGCACAGAGCCAGATCGAGGACTTCGAGGAAAGCCTGAGGGGACCGGACCAGGCGGACGAGCCGTTCATGGACCGGGTGGGGCGGTATCGGATGGCGCGCCTACAGGCGGAGGAGATCGTGTTCCGGGAGCTCCTGCTCCCGCCGGCTGAGGGCGACGACACACTGGAGCCGCAGACGCCGGAGGACGTGGAGCTCGAGCAAGCGTGGAGAACCTAGCGGCGCTGCGGGAACAGTTGCCGCTGAGGCAGCCGCCGGCGACGCAGTAGCGACTGAGTTCCGGCCGGATTCTCACTCCTTAAGCTCCGCGTCGCAGATCCAGTCCTCCTCGTCCTCCGCCCGACGCTCTGCGGCGACCAGGGACAGCCGCTCCGCGAGCGCGCTGATGTGGTCGTGCTCCACTTGCACGGGACCGCCATCGGAGCCGGTTAGCTCGAGGCGCGCGGTCGGACTCTGGCCCCACAGGTCCGGCCTGGACCGGCCGAGGTACGCCAACGCGAGCCGACCGTCCGGCTGTGCGTACTGACGCTTCCAAAGGATCTGGCCGTTGTCGTCGCGGACCGGCTGCCCGTCGACGTCAAGCAGCGGCTCCTCGCTGATGACGAAACCGCCTGCCATGCTGAGCTGGATCACCTCAACGGCGCAGATCTCCGCGCGCGCACGCGCGAGGGCCAACCTGTCCAGAAAGTCCAGAAACCGAAGCTCGTCGGGGTCTACGGGGTCGCCTGTTTCGACGGCCCGACGGGCGCTCTCGCCGCGCTCGAGCCAGCCGTAGAGGGCGGCTCGGGAGACGCCGGCGGCAGCGCAGGCGGTCGTGATGTGGTTGCCGTCGGCCACGATCTGCAAGATCCGGTCGGCTGTGTCCTCCGTCAGTCGAGTGGGGCGACCGATGCGCTTCGCGGCGACGCGGCGCTTGATACGTCGGCTCATGGCACCGACGGTGTGGCTCGTCGACTCCTGACGTCTCGGTGTCGGAGAAGGACGGCACGGTTGTCACGTTTCACATTGAGGCTCTCATGTGACGGTCTGCGACCCGGACCAACCGAAAGGCGGGTGCCTCTCTGTGCCAGCCGCTACCCCCAGCCGGGACCATCCCTCGGGGGTGGTTCATTGGCTTGCGCGCCCTCGGCGGCGTCTTTGCCTTTGCTGATACGCGCGAGACGTGGACGCTTTCCTCTTCCTTGATGCCGCCGCAGCGCATTGCAGGCAACCCCATCGCGTCGGATTTGACCCGGGCATCGGGGCGATGTCGGACCCCTTTGGAAGCGGCCGTTGGCAGGCTCGACACCGGCTCTCGTACTTCGCTTTCAAGACCTTTCCTCCGCTCACGACGTTGCACCTACATGGTTCAGGAGACCTGTTCTGGACCTCCAAGAGCGCCGACCGGGATTTCGCAGCGGGGCTCCTCCGGCCCAGCACGACCAGCCCGGCGACACGGAGTCGACAGGCTTATCGTGTGACGGCTTTCCGGGGCCCCGGGAAAGCTGGCCCCCTCCGCTGTAAGGGGGACTTGTCTGCTCAGCGGCCCAGTCTGTTCGCCCGATGCCTCGGGCAGGATGACCGGCAGGAGATCCTTTGACTGCTCAGGTTGTTGCTCGTTCTAGCGGGGCGTTCCGCGATGGGTATCTCCTTCCTCACGGCACGCCCCCGAACGATCGTCCAGTCCCAGCCGATCCAGTAGCGACGCTCGGGTCACCGCTAGACGTCGCCCGAGGGTGACAACCGGCACAGGGAACGCGTTCCGCCGAATGAGTCGGTAAACCGCATCGCGACCGACTCCGAACGCTCGTCCGGCGGTGACAACGTCAACCATCACCGGTAGATCACGCACATCATCAGGGGTCATCTGGGCCTCCATTGCGTTGCCCCGGCACTCCGTCGGCGCCGGGAGAACAGCAACTCTGGCAACCGAGGCCGCCTAGTGTCGCGTCGAGAACACACGAAGGCGGATGACTCCCATGTTGGCCGGAAGAAGGACAGCCCTGGGACATTGAGCCGCTCGCCTAAGTGCGGCTCAGGCGTCACCGCCCCTGGCCTGCTTGACGCGTCGGCGCGCCTGGGCGGACTTCAGCGCCAGGCGCGTGAAGTGCGCCTTGCGAGCTGACTCGGCTCTACGCGCGCGCTCGGCCGGCGCCATCTCCCCCTCCGGGTCCACGTCTCGTTCGAAGCTGTCCATGAACGCCTGCCGGGCCTTCGCCGTGGCCGCGGCAGGGTCCGCTTCGAGAGACCATCGGGTGTGTGCCGCCAAGCGCGCACGCAGGACACGTTCGTTCGGTTCCATCAACATGTACGCCACCTCCTGCCACCTCTCGGTAGCTGTAACTCGGGGGACGCGGTCGTTCGACCCGGCCCTTGTTGCATGGACAGGAGGAACGTAGGAACGGCACAGCGTTAGTGTCGCGTCGAGCGCAGTGCTATCTCCGCTCGCCCAGCCCGAGGCGCCGATGTGCCTCGCGCGCCCGCTCGTCAGCGGCAGACGCCGCGTAGCGAGCCACCATCTCCCGGCTTCGCCAGCCGGCCAGCCGCATGAGGTCGGTCTCCTGACCGCCCGCTGCGAGCCACTGGTGGGCAAAGGTGTGCCGGAACCGGTGGGGGTGAACGTTCTCGACCCCGGCTTCGAGCCCCCGCCGTTCCAGCATCTGCCTCAGGCCCGAGTTGGATAGAGCGCCCTTGCGTCCCAACCAGAGGGAGTCGGTGGTCTGTGCGAGCGGGTGCCGCGCACGTAGCCGCATGTAGCGCCGCAGCGTGTTCGCAGTGCGGGGTCCGAACGGCACGGCGCGCGACCGTCGGCCCTTGCCTAGCACATAGGCGACGTCGGTCTCGAAGTCGAGGTCGCCGAGCGTCAGCCCCATGATCTCCGAGGCCCGTACGCCGGTGTCGGCCAGTAGTCGCAGGAGGGCGTTGTCCCGGCGGTTCTCGAAGGTCTGACCGGTGCAGGTGGCGAGCAAGCGGGCGAGCTCCTCCTCGGTGAGGACCTCCACCGGCTGCTCCGGGACCGCCGGGGGCCGCATCCGCTCGAACGGGCTGCGGTCGATCTCACCCTCCTCCGCGAGCCAGCGGAACAGCTGCTGGAGGCTGCGGTAGTGCTTCGCGACTGTCGCCGGCGCCAGCCCTCTGTCGTGCATGGACACCAGATGTGCCTCGATGTGCTCGCGGGTCACGTCGTGGACCGCTGTTGGCATCCCCGCCCCCTGCAGGAACTCGTAGAGCCCGTGGCCCGCCTTCGAGTAGGACTCGATGGTGAGCGGGGCCCTGTTGGAGGCGCGCAGGTGGCGCCGCCAGTCCGGCAGCAGGATGCTCAGATCATCGAACGCGCCCGGGCGTGGCTCCCGGGACCACCCGGTCGCCTCGTGGGCGGCTTCTCGGTCGATCGCGTCACGCCGGTTCATGGGCGGGACCTTGTCAGCGCACCAACGCTAACGTCGCGTCGAGCGAGTCGAATCCTTGCCTGTAGCAGCGTTGTGCTCCTCAGGCGCAAGTCCGCCGAACTGCGTTTTCGCAGGTCAGCGCCGTTTGTAGGGCGGGTGGGACTCGAACCCACGACCCAAGGATTATGAGTCCTCTGCTCTAACCGACTGAGCTACCGCCCCGCGTACGACGGTGTGGTCCAGCCGTCCGCGACGCGAAGCCTACCGCCGTACGTCGCGACCTCGGACTGACCTCGGCGGCAACGGGCGCACGCGTGCCCCGGGTGTCCTCCACGCTCCGGGGCACGACAGCGTCAGCGGCGACGCGTCCCGTCGACTCGGTGCGAGCTGCAGCGTGGACCGCCCCCGATCCGCTGAGCGCAGCCAACGCCGCGAGTACGCAGGTCACGGGAAGATCTTCGTCCGGGCGACGGCCACGGACTCGGCGCAGAGAGCTCGGCGTGGCGACGTACGGTGATCTTCCGACCCACCCGAGGAGCTCCATGGCCGACTCGTTCGACGCGATCACCCTCGAGCAGCTGCGCGGGGTCGGCGGCCTGAAGTGGTCGAAGTTCCCGGACGCCATCGGTGCGTTCGTCGCGGAGATGGACTTCGGCACCGCTCCCCCGGTCACCCAGGCCCTGCACGAGGCAGTCGACGTCGGCCTGTTCGGCTACCTGCCCGAGGCGATGGTGACCCGGATGGCGACCGCGTGGTGCGGCTGGGCCCGGGACCGCTACGGCTGGGAGGTGCCCGTCGAGCATGTGCGTCCGCTGGCCGACGTGATGGCCGGGATGCAGGCCACCGTCGAGCACTTCTCACAGCCCGGCAGCCCGGTCATCCTGCCCACGCCGGCGTACATGCCCTTCCTCACCGTCCCACCCGCCATCGGCCGGGAGGTCATCCAGGTGCCGATGGCCACGGACGGCAGCCGGTACGTCTACGACCTCGACGCGCTGGCGGCGGCGTACCGCGCGGGCGGCCACCTGCTCGTTCTCTGCAACCCGCACAACCCGATCGGCCGGGTGCTGCAGCGCGAGGAGATGCAGGCGGTCGCCGAGGTGGTCGACCGGTACGGCGGCCGGGTCTTCTCCGACGAGATCCACGCGCCGCTGGTGTACGACGGACATCGGCACGTGCCTTACGCATCGGTCTCGGACGTCGCGGCCGCACACACCGTCACTGCGGTGTCGGCGTCGAAGGCGTGGAACCTGCCGGGCCTCAAGTGCGCGCAGCTGGTGCTGTCCAACGACGCGGACGCCGCGAAGTGGGCCGAGGTGGGGTTCATCGCCGAGCACGGGGCGGCGAACCTCGGCGTGGTCGCCAACATCGCCGCCTACGAGTCCGGCGGCCCCTGGCTCTACGACGTGGTCGACTACCTCGACGGCAACCGGCGGCTGCTCAAGGACCTGCTCGCCGAGCACCTCCCGGAGATCGGCTACACCGAGCCGGAGGGCACCTACCTCGCCTGGCTCGACTGCCGGGAGCTGGGCCTGGGCGACGGCCCGGCCGCGTTCTTCCTCGAGCACGCCGGCGTCGCGCTGACCGACGGGCCCGAGTGTGGCGTGGCGGGCGCCGGGTTCGCGCGCTACAACTTCGCGACACCGCGCCCGATCCTCGAGGAGACCGTCGCCCGGATGGCGCGCGCCGTGCACCGACACTGAGCAGCCACGCCGCGGAACGTCGTACAGGACCGGTCGATGTCCTTTACCCTGTGCCGGTGACTCGGGTCGTGGGAAGCCGCATCGCTGCGGCGACGGTGGCATGTGCACTGCTGCCGCTGACCGGGTGCACCGGGAGCGGACCCGCAGCCGGACCCGAGCGGTCCCCGAGCACGACCAGCGCCACACCGTCCACCGCGACGACCTCTCCGAGCGTCACCCCGACCACGTCCGGGGCCCCCTCCCCCGGCTCGATGGCCACACCGGCCAAGACGTCCGGCCCGCTCTCGCAGAAGTCCTTCCCCACACCGCGACAGCTCGGTGCCGGCTGGAAGTACGCCGTCGACCCGGGTGACGCCGAGGAGGGGTACGCCGGCAACGGCAGCCCGGTGGTCGAGCGCTACGCCCAGGAGATCTCCGACACCGCCGTGCCCTTCGGCTGCGACCGCGCCTGGGAGATGCCACCCCCGAAGTACGCCCTCGAGGTCGACTACACCTTCCAGGGCCGCAAGGCGATCGCCGTGCGCGGCAAGTTCCGCGACGCTGCTGCCGCATCCACGTTCTTCAACGGCCGCAGCCGCAACCTCCGCGAGTGCCTCGGCCGGTCCGGCAGTGCGGCCATCGGGCCGCTGGTCACCTCTCTCAGCCAGCCCGCGAAGCAGGCACTCGTCTCCGCGCGCACCCCCCAGTCGGACCCGTGGCGTGAGCTGTCGGTGCTCGACCGCGACACCGTGGTGCTGCTCGCCGTGCAGGGTGCCGGCGAGCTCTCCGACTCCCAGACCCGCCGACTCGTGACCCTGTTCCGCCGATGACACCGATCTCCGCACGTCCGAGGAAGGACCCTCTCCCGTGAACCGAAACCGGCTGACCGCAGCAGCACTCGTGCTGACCTGCGGCGTCCTGGGCCAGGCAGGCGTCGCCAGCGCGGACGGCGAGGCGACCACCCCGACCACCGCCGCGGAGCCGACCAACACCGCTCCGGTCGCGAACGTGGACTCGGCCAAGGTCGAAGCCGGAAAACCGGTCACGATCAATGTGCTCGGCAACGACAGCGACGACGGTCTCGGTCGGCCCTCCGACCAGACTCCGCACCTCGAGATCGATCCCGGCTTCGAAACCGCGGACGGCCGCGTGACGGTCAACGCCGCCAAGACCGCACTGACGTTCACCTCGCGCACCGGCGACGCGGGCAGGACGTTCACCTTCGCGTACACCGCCAACGACGGTGAGCTCTCGTCACAGCCCACCAACGTCACCGTGACCGTCACACCTCCCCCGACCCCCACTCCGACCCCGTTGCCGACCACCCGCAAGGTCACGATCAGCATGCCCAGTGCGGTCGTCGCGCTGCGCCCGTACTCCATCCGCGGTTCGGTCAACCGCGTCGTCCCGGGGCCTGTCGACGTGACCGTGCAGCGGCTGTCCGGCAGCAAGTGGGTGAAGTACCGCACGGACCGGGTCGACGCGCGGGGCGCCTACTCGGTGCCGTTCAGCACCAACAACCCGAAGCGCTACACGTTCCGGGCCGTCGCCACCTGGGGCGACGGCAAGCGCGCGAGCACCGGCAAGCTGACGCGCACCGTCGTGGCCCGCCCCGACGTGTCCGTGTCCGGGCCGCTGACCGCCCGGGACGTGCCGCACTCCTACCGCGCCGGCTGCCCCGTGCCGCCGAGCGGGCTGCGCCGGATCACCCTCAACCGGTTCACCTACGGCCACGTCGTGGCCCGCGGCTCGCTCGTCGTACGCGCGGCAGCGGTCTCCGACATCCTCAGCGTGTTCAAGGCGTCGTTCAGCGCCCGCTTCCCGATCCGCTCGATGCGGCCGTCCGACGCGTTCTACGCCGGCGGCAGCCGTACGCCGACGCAGTCCGACGTCGCCGCGATGAAGGCCGACAACACCTCGGCGTTCAACTGCCGACCGGTCACCGGCAACCCGTACCGCGTCTCGCAGCACTCCTACGGCAACGCGATCGACATCAACACCGTGCGCAACCCGTACGTCGTCGGCAGCCGCGTCTACCCGGACTTCGCCCGCACGTACCTCAACCGCTCCCGCGTCCGCACCGGCATGATCACCCGCAGCGGCGTGGTCGCCAGCAAGATGCGGCAGCTGGGCTGGCCGTGGGGCGCACGCTGGAGCCACCCGGACTACCAGCACTTCTCCTCCAACGGGGGCTGACGCATCGCGGGAGCGGTGCCATGCTCGACCCATGACCGAACCGGCACCCGCTCCCCTGCAGCCGATCGACGAGGACTGGGAGCGCGCGCTCTGCGTCGTGGCGCATCCCGACGACATGGAGTTCGGGGGCGCGGCCGCGGTCGCCCGCTGGACCAACCAGGGCAAGCAAGTCGTCTACTGCATGGTGACCAGCGGCGAGGCCGGCATCGACGGTCTCCCGCCGGACCGGTGCCGCGAGGTGCGGGAGGCCGAGCAGATCGAGTCCGCGCGGATCGTGGGCGTCGACGAGATCGACTTCCTCGGCCAGCCCGACGGGATCCTGGAGTACGGCGTCCCGCTGCGTCGCGCGATCGCCGAGGAGGTCCGGCTGCACCGGCCGGAGATCGTGATCACCAACAACTTCCGCGACTCGTGGGGCGGTCAGAACCTCAACCAGGCCGACCACATCGTCACCGGCAAGGCGGTGCTGGACGCCGTACGCGACGCCGGCAACCGCTGGATCTACAGCGACCAGCTGGTCGGCGGCCGGGAGCCGTGGGGCGGCGTGAAGCAGGTGTGGTGCATCGGGTCGCCGCAGGCGACGCACGCCGTGGACATCACCAGCTCCTTCGACAAGGGCGTCGAGTCGCTGCGCGCACACCACGCCTACATCGACGGTCTCGGCTGGGAGGACTTCGACCCGGCCGAGTTCCTCGAGGGGATGTCGCGCGCCGCCGGCCAGCGGCTCGGCGTCGCGCACGCCGCCGGGTTCGAGGTCTTCCCGATGGGCTGGGGCGAGTAACGGGCCCGGGCCCGCCGTCCGCCGCTTAAAGAGCAACGGGCCCGTGACGGGCCCGTCTTAGCTCCCCCGGTTGGACTCGAACCAACAACCCTCCGGTTAACAGCCGAATGCTCTGCCAATTGAGCTACAGGGGATCGTGCCGGGCAAGGTTAGCAAGCGAAGCCGTCCACTGCTAAATCGGTTCGCCCGACGCGCCGACCTCCTCCTGCGCGGCCCGCAGACCCGCGGCCGCGACCTCCGCGACCACCGGATCCGTGGGGTCGACCCCGACGTCGTACTCGCACGCCCAGCTGATCTCCCCGTCGCCGCGCGGGGAACGGCGCGCGACCACCATCAGGCCCTTCGAGCCGCTCACCACCACGCGACGCTGCAGCAGCACGGTCGCGGTCACCCGCTCCCGGACCATCGGCAGCAGCCGGCCGGGGTCGGCCAGGGAGAACACGTGCACCGGACGCACCTGGCCGAACTCGCCGACCTCGGTGATCCGGAGGCGTTCCTCGTCGCGGTTCCAGTCGGCGGCCTCCACCTGCTGCCACGGGATGCGCCGGGGTTCGACGGGCTCGACCACCGAGGCGGGCTCGGGTGACGCGGCCTCGACGACGACCAGCGCCTCCCGGGTGCCGAGCAGCCAGGTGCCCTCGGGGGTGGTGGTGTGCGCGAGGACCCGGTCGCCGCGGTCGAGCCCGGCACGCGACAGCACGTCTGCGGGCACCTTGGCGGCCCGCTGGAACGGACCCCTCACGCCTCGCCGCCGATCGCCTTCTCGCGGAGCGTCCGGCGGTGCTGCTCGAGGGCGACGAGCTCGCCGAACATGCGGTTGTACTCGGTCGCGTTCTCGACGGGGTTGGTCCGCTGGAGCTTCGACTTGAGGTCGGTGATCCGGCGCATGGTGGTGACCTCCTGCAGCCGGTAGACGTGGGCCGCGACGTACGCCGGGCTCGGCTCCTTGATGGACAGCAGCGGCTCGACGGCGAGCGCGGACAGGGCCTGCACGACCGCGGGCTCGGTGACGCTGTCGCGGAGCTTGGCCACCCAGACCTCACCGGCGGGGGCGTTCGCCGGGCCACCGCAGGCGGTCACTGCCTCCCACACCGCGCGGTAGGTGGGGTGCGTGAAGTCGTCGCCGTCGACGTCCTTGGCCATCCGGCCGACGGCCTCGGGATGCTGTACGACGAGCTTCAGCGTCTCGCGCTCCAGGGAGAACCGCGGGTCGCGCAGGTTCGGCAGCGGCGGTGCCGTGGGTCGCTCGGAGACGGTCTCGGCCTGCGCCCGCCGGTCCTCGGGGCGGGTGCGCTCCTCGGGCGGCCGGCTCGCGGCCCTCCTCACCTCGGCCCGCGCCTGCTCCACGTCGACGCCGACCATCCCGGCCAGCTCGCGGGAGAACGCCTCGACCTTGGACCGGTCACGGATCGCGGACACCAGCTTGGCCGCCTCGCGCAGCGCGTCGACCCGCCCGTCGGCGCGCTCCAGGTCGAAGCGCCCGACGACGTTGCCGAGCACGAACCGGTAGAGCGGCACGCGCCGCGCGACGAGCTCGCGCACCGAGGCGTCGCCCTTCTGCAGCCGCAGGTCGCACGGGTCCAGGCCGTCCGGCTCGACGGCGACGTAGGTCTGCCCGGCGAAGTTCTGGTCGCCCTCGAACGCCCGCAGCGCCGCCTTCTGCCCCGCCGCGTCACCGTCGAAGGTGAAGATCACCTCGCCGCGGAAGTCGTCGTGGTCGGTGAGCAGCCGCCGGATCAGCCGGCTGTGGTCCTCGCCGAACGCGGTGCCGCAGGTGGCCACCGCGGTGGGTACGCCGGCCAGGTGGCAGGCCATCACGTCGGTGTACCCCTCGACGACCACGGCCTGCGAGGAGCGCGCGATGTCGCGGCGGGCCAGGTCGATGCCGTAGAGCACGTGGCTCTTCTTGTAGATCGGCGTCTCGGGGGTGTTGAGGTACTTCGCCTCGATCCGGTCGTCGTCGAAGATCCGCCGCGCGCCGAACCCGATCACGTCGCCGTTGGTCTCCCGGATCGGCCACAGCAGCCGCCCCCGGAACCGGTCGTAGTGCCCGCGCTGGCCCTGCCCGACGAGGCCACCGGTGACGATCTCGGCGTCCTGGAAGCCCTTCTGGCGAAGGTACTTGTAGAGGTCGTCGCCCCCGCGCGGCGCGAAGCCGATGCCGAACGTCTGCGCGGCGTCCTTGTCGAAGCCGCGTTCGCTGAGGAACTGCCGGGCCTGCATCGCCTCGGCCGTCGCGAGCTGCTCGGCGTAGTAGGCCTGCGCGACCTTGTGCGCCTCGAGCATCCGTGGCCGCAGGTTGGCGTCCCGTTTGACCGGCCGGTCGGTGCCCTCCTGGTAGCGCAGCTGGACGCCGTACTTGTCGGCCAGCCGCTCGACCGCCTCACCGAACGCGAGACCGTCGATCTTCATGAGGAAGGCGATGACGTCGCCGCCCTCACCGCAGCCGAAGCAGTGGAAGAAGCCGCGGGAGGGGTTGACGTTGAAGGACGGGGACTTCTCGTCGTGGAACGGGCACAGGCCCTTCTGGGAGCCGCCGCCGGCGTGCTTGAGCGTGACGTAGTTGGCGACCACCTCGTCGATCCGGGCGCGTTCGCGCACGAGCGCGATGTCTTCGTCCCGGATCAGCCCTGCCACGGGCGAGAGTCTACGTCGCAGCACCCGGCGGGTCCGGCGAGGCGTCCCCAGGTCCCGGTCAGCGCAGGCGGTCGTGCCAGACGACGGCGGAGGCGTCAGTGAGCGAGGCGACCTGGTCGACCACGACCCGCAGCCGGGCGGCGTCGGATCCGGCGGCCTCGAAGTCCGCGCGGTGCGCCGGCGTCAGCGCCTCGGGCCCGCGCAGCCACAGCAGCGAGACCAGCTCGGAGACCACCTCGCGCTGCTGGGCGAGCACCGAGACCCGGTCCCCCGCACGCATCACGTAGTGCGCCGCGACCCCCTTGAGCGCGGCGATCGCCGTCTCGGTCTCCCGCGGCAGCACCACGTCCGCGGCGTAGCGCACCAGCGGCAGGTCGCCGTACTTCTCGATCGTCGCCTCGCGGACCTGCGTGCAGAACAGGCCGATGAGGTCGCTGGTCAGGTCCTTGAGCGCCGCGAGGCCCCGCCGGCTGCCGTCGTACGGCGCGCTCGGCCAGCTCACCCTGTCCTGGAGCAGGCCGAGGGCGTGGTCCATCTCGGCGTCGACCACGTCGGGGAGGTACCAGTCGCGGACGGTTCCCCACACCTCGGCCCGGGCCGCGGGGTCCTCCAGCCAGGACAGCTCGACCTTGCCCCGCACGATGCCGTCCTCGAGGTCGTGCACGCTGTAGGCGACGTCGTCGGCGAGGTCCATCACCTGCGCCTCGATGCACCGGCGCGGGCCCTCGACGCCGTCGCGCAGCCAGGTGAACACCTCGCGGTCGTCGTCGTAGACGCCGAACTTGCGCACCGACCGGCGGGTGCCGTCGGCGTGCGAGCCGTGCGGCGCGTCGGCGGCGCCGCGCTGCCAGGGGTACTTCGTGCTCGCGTCGAGCGTGGCGCGGGTGAGGTTGAGCCCGACCGAGCGGTCCCGGTCGTCGAACGTCTTCGCCTCGAGCCGGGTCAGGATCCGCAGCGTCTGGGCGTTGGCCTCGAACCCGCCGCAGGCGTCGCTGACCTGGTCGAGCGCGCGCTCCCCGTTGTGCCCGAACGGCGGGTGCCCGAGGTCGTGGGCCAGCGCCGCCGTCTCCACGATGTCCGGGTCGCAGCCCAGGGTGCGGCCGAGGTCGCGGGCCACCTGGGCCACCTCGAGGGTGTGGGTGAGCCGGTTGCGGACGAAGTCGTCGGTCTGCGGATCCACCACCTGGGTCTTGGCGGCGAGGCGGCGCAGGGCGGCGGAGTGGACCAGGCGGGCCCGGTCGCGCTCGAACGGCGTGCGGCCGTGCGGGGCGGCGCGCTTGACCGGCTCATCCACCCAGCGGGCGCGAGCGTGCTCGTCGTACTCCGGCATCGACCCCATCGTGAGCGACCCTACTGCCGGGCGCCGACAGCGTGGGTGGTCTCGACCAGCTCGACCGGCTGGACCGGCTGAGGGCTACGAAACCGTCGGCGGGTGTGGTTAGGCTCGATCCCATGACTGTCCTGGGACGCGACACCTCCGAGCGGCTGCGCGACTGCGCGGCGGTGCAGGGGTTCGTCGAGCGCGTGTGCTTCAAGACCGGCCCACCCGGACTGGTGGGCACCGAGCTGGAGTGGCTGGTCGCCTCCGAGGACGACCCCACCGACGCCGTGCCGATAGACCGGCTCCGTGACCTGCTCGACGCCGCGGGGCCTCCCCCGCGGGGCAGCTCGGTCACCTACGAGCCCGGGGGCCAGCTCGAGCTCAGCTCGCCGGCCTTCCCCGGCCCCAGCGCCTGCTGGCAGGCCCTCGCCGAGGATGTCGAGCACGTACGCCGTCCGCTCGCCGCCGCAGGCCTCCGACTTCTTCCGACGGCCATCGACCCGTTCCGCGCTCCGCGCCGCCAGCTCAGCCATCCGCGGTACGACGCGATGGAGGCCTACTTCGCCGCCGCCGGTCCAGACAGCGCCGTGATGGGCCCGGTGATGATGACCAGCACCGCGGCGCTCCAGGTCAACCTGGACATCGGCACCGACCCCGACGACGCCCAGCGCCGCTGGCGGCTGCTGCACACCGTCGGACCGACGATGGTGGCCACGTTCGCCAACTCGCCCGTGCACGCCGGCCAGGACACCGGCTGGAAGTCCGCGCGCCAACGCGTGTGGCAGCACCTCGACCGCGCCCGCACGGCGGTGCCCACCGGTCCCGACCCGGCGACCGCGTGGGCCGACTACACCCTCGACGCGCGGCTGATGCTCCAGCAGCGCGACGGCGACGACTGGTCGCTCGAGCCAGGCCCGACCTTCCGCGACTGGCTGGAGAGCGAGGACGGCCCCAGCGCGGAGGACCTCGCGGTGCACATGACCACGCTGTTCCCGCCGGTCCGGCCCCGCGGCTGGTTCGAGGTGCGCTACCTCGACGCGCAACCGTGGCAGTGGTGGCCGGTCCCGATGGCGGTGCTCACCGCCCTGCTCGACGATCCGGCCGCCGGTGCCGGCGCGGAGCTCGCCTGCGCCGGGCTCGACGACTGGGCGGGCGCCGCCCGCGACGGCCTCGCCTCCCCCGGTCTCCTGGCCGCCGCGCTGGCCTGCTTCGACGTCGCCCTGCCCGCGTTGGAGCGGATGGGTGAGCACCCCGACCTGGTCGCCCTGGTCTCCGCGTTCCGCGACCACTACGTCTCCCACGGCCGCAGCCCGGCCGACGACCCGCTCCCGCTGGAGGTCCGATGACCATCCCGTCCACGCTGCCCGGCACCCCGCCCGACACGCTCGACGAGCAGTCCCTCAAGCAGTACGTCGCGGACGAGCTCGAGCGCAGCCGGGGCCGCAGCATCGGCCTGACCACGGCGGTGCTCGACGAGGGCGAGCTGCTCGCCCAGCACTCCCGGCTGATGTCACCGCTGGTCTGGGACCTCGCACACGTCGGCAACTACGAGGAGCTGTGGCTGCTGCGGGAGGCGGCCGGCATCGAGGCGATGCGGCCCGAGCTCGACGACATCTACGACGCCTTCGAGCACCCGCGGGCCACCCGGCCGACGCTGCCGCTGCTCAAGCCGGCCGAGGCCGGGGACTACATCGGCCTGGTCCGGCGCAAGGTGCTCGACGCACTGGACGCGATGCGGCTCGACCCCGCCCGGGAGCTGCTGGACGCCGGCTTCGTGTTCGGCATGGTCCTCCAGCACGAGCACCAGCACGACGAGACGATGCTCGCCACCCACCAGCTGCGCCGGGGCGACCCGGTGTTCCCGGTCACCGACGCGCTGCCGGCCCCGTCGGCGCTGATCACCTCGGCCGAGGTCCTCGTCCCGGCCGGCCCCTTCACGATGGGTACGTCGACCGACTCCTGGGCGCTGGACAACGAGCGCCCGGCCCACGAGGTGCAGGTCGCGTCGTACGCCATCGACACCGTCCCGGTCTCCAACGCCGCCTACCGCGCGTTCGTCGAGGCCGGCGGCTACGACGACGAGCGGCTCTGGACGCCGGCTGGTTGGCGGTGGCGTTGCGAGTCCGGCAAGCGCTCCCCCGCATTCTGGTTCCGCGAGGGCGACACCTGGATGCGGCGGCGGTTCGCCCGCGTCGAGCCGCTGCCCGACGACGAGCCGGTGCAGCACGTCTGCTGGTTCGAGGCCGACGCCTACGCCCGGTGGGCCGGTCGCCGGCTGCCGAGCGAGGCCGAGTGGGAGAAGGCCGCCTCCTGGGACGCCGCCACCCGGACCAAGTCCCGGTTCCCCTGGGGCGAGGACGCCCCGACCGACCAGCACGCCAACCTGGGACAGACCCGCTACCACCCGACGGCGTCCGGCTCGTTCCCGTCCGGCGCCTCGCCCGTGGGCGCGCTGCAGATGATCGGCGACGTGTGGGAGTGGACGTCCTCGGAGTTCACCGGCTACCCGGGCTTCCGGTCGTTCCCGTACAAGGAGTACTCCGAGGTGTTCTTCGACGACGGCTACAAGGTGCTGCGCGGCGGCTGCTGGGCCACCGACCCGCTGGCCTGCCGCACCACGTTCCGCAACTGGGACCACCCGATCCGGCGGCAGATCTTCGCCGGCTTCCGCACCGCGCGGGACGCCTAGGTGACGGCCCGGACGCAAGCCCCCGCCGACGAGCGGGGCGTGGCCTGATGTGCCGTCACCTGGCCTACCTCGGGGAGCCGCGCACCCTCCAGTCACTGGTCATCGACCCGCCGCACTCGCTCTACGAGCAGTCCTGGGCCCCGCGCTCGCAGCGGCACGGCACGGTCAACGTGGACGGCTTCGGGGTGGGCTGGTACGCCGACCGGCCGGCCCCGGTGCGCTACCGGCGGGCCCAGCCGATCTGGACCGACGCGTCGTTCGCCTCACTGGCGCCGACGGTCTCCTCCTCGTGCGTGCTCGCGGCGGTCCGGTCCGCGACGACCGGCACCTCCGCGGACGAGTCGGCCGCGGCACCCTTCACCCACGAGGGCTGGCTGTTCAGCCACAACGGCCGCCTGCACGACTGGCCGACGGCGCGGAAAGCGCTGCTGCCCGAGGCGGCCGACGTCCCCGACACCCGGGTCGGCGTCGACTCCGCGTTGCTGTTCGGCCTCGCGCTCGCTCGGTGGCAGGCCGGCGCCCCGCTCACGGACGGTCTCGCGGACGCCGCGCGGGACGTCCTCGACCACGGCGGCGGGCGGCTGACCATGCTCGCCTCGGACGGCTCGTCGGTCGCGGCGGTCGTCGTCGGGGAGCCCGTGCACGTGCTGTCCACCGGCTCCGGGACGGTGATCGCCTCGGAGCCGCACGACGACGGGCCCTGGCGGGAGATCGCCGACGGGACCGCCGTACACCTCAGTGCCGCCGGCCTGACCGAGACCAGGATCTAGGAGACCCATGCCCACCATCGACCGTCACCTCACCCCGGAGGACCTGGCCGCCTCGCTGCGCACCGACGTGCGCGCGGGCCTGTCCTCCACCCCGAAGGTGCTGCCGCCGAAGTACTTCTACGACGGGCGCGGCAGCGAGCTGTTCGAGGACATCACCCGGCTGCCGGAGTACTACCAGACCCGCGCCGAGGCCAGCATCCTGAGCCGGCGCGCCGGCGAGATCGCCGACCTGACCAAGGCTCGCTCCCTGGTCGAGCTCGGCTCCGGCTCGTCGGAGAAGACCCACCTGCTGCTGCGGGCGCTGCGCGACGTGGGCTCGCTGGAGAGCTACGTGCCCGTCGACGTCAGCGCCGACGCGATCGAGCGGGCGCTGCCCGGGCTGGTCGCCGACTACCCCGGGCTCGACGTGCACGGCGTGGTCGCCGACTTCGAGCGGCACCTCGACAAGCTGCCCACCGACGGCCCGCGGCTGGTGGCCTTCCTGGGCGGCACGATCGGCAACTTCGAGCCGGCCCAGCGGGCTGCGTTCCTGGCGGCGGTCGGGTCCACCCTCGAGCCGGGTGACGCGCTGCTGCTGGGCACCGACCTGGTCAAGGACCCGGCCCGGCTGGTCCGGGCGTACGACGACGCGGCCGGCGTCACCGCGGCCTTCAACCTCAACGTCCTGCACGTGATCAACCGCGAGCTCGGCGCCACCTTCGACGTCGACCGCTTCGAGCACGTCGCGGTGTGGGACGCCGAGCACGAGTGGATCGAGATGCGGCTCCGCTCGCTCGACGCGCAGCGGGTCGACGTGCCCGGCCTCTCGCTCAGCGCGGACTTCGCGGCCGGTGAGGAGATGCGCACGGAGATCTCCGCGAAGTTCCGCCAGGACAAGGTTGCCGCCGAGCTCACCGCCGCCGGCCTGCGCCTCGCGCACTGGTGGACCGACGAGCCGGGCGACTTCGCCCTCTCCCTCGCCGTGGCCTGACGCCGGGACGGGTCAGTTCACCGAGATGTGCACGTGGTCGTAGTGGTTCGCGGTGGCCGAGCCGCGGTCCGGCATCGACCGCCAGCCCTCGGAGGACCGGACCGGGGTCCAGATGTGCTGCGACCACAGGACGTCGTACAGGTCCAGCTCGGACGCGTGGGCGCGGGCCCAGTCGGCCACCGCCTGGCCCAGGGAGGGGTCGCTGACCATGAAGTCGATGGCCTTGCCGGAGCTGTGCTCACCGTGGCCGTCGTAGCCGCCGTAGGTGCTCAGCGCCGGGAAGGCGTTGCAGACCGCGCGGAACAGCCGCACCGCGGACGGGGTCAGCCCGGACTCGGTGCCTGACCCGTCCGGGCAGGGCGCGAAGGACAGCCCGGCCGGGCTGGTCGGGGCGGCATCGGGAGCGGTCGTGCTCTTCGGCTCGGGCGGCTTCGGCTTGTCCTCGGAGAGGTAGTCGGCGTTGACCCAGCGCACCTGGTCGTCGTACAGGATCTGCGCGAAGCCACCCTTGACCAGGCCGGTCACGGCGACGGTGCCACCCGCCTGCAGCACGTCGAGCGGCTTGCCCGTCTCCTGCGGCGCGGCCCAGAGGTTCAGGTTGCTGGTCATCCACTCGCGGCGCTTGACCGTGGGCTTCTTCTGCAGGGTCACCCGCTTCGCGGAGCGCGAGACGGTCCCTGCGCGGTCGGCGAGGTAGGGCGAGTCGGCGGCGCCGAGGTCCAGGGTGAGGGGCTTCGGCCTGGCCACGGCGGCGGCCGTCCTCTCGGCGGGGCCGTCGTGACCGAGGGCGACACCCACCACGGTGCCGGTGACGAGGGTGGCAGCTGCTGCGGGAAGAGCGATTCGGACGAGGCGTCGTCGGCGGGTCGCGCGCTGCACGACCTGCCGGTGGCGTGCCGAGGTCACGGAGAGATCACCAAACAGAGAATCGGGGGCAAACGGGAAACGAAGGGTCGAGTGAACCACAAGGTTTCAACCATCGTCACATCCGGACCAGACAATTCGGGGCGGATCGGACGAAGTCCGGTCGATTCGGTGCGCGGGGTCACACCCGCGGCGGCAGGCCCGGCGGGTGGCCCGGCGGCTGGCTCGGTCTCAGACCTGGGCGGGGATCAGTCCCAGAGCTCGGCGAGCTCCTCGATCCCGGCGACGGTGTACGTCGGCTCCAGGAACGTCGCGGGGTAGGGCCCACCGGACCGGTTCACCCAGGCCGCCTGGAGCCCGGCCCGGCGTGCGCCGTCGACGTCCCAGGGGTGCACGGCGACCAGCATCATGTCCTCCGGCTTCACCTCGCACGTCTGCGCGGCGTACTCGTAGGGCCGCGAGGAGGGCTTCCACGCACCCGCGTCCTCGACGGACAGCAGCCGCTCGAAGCGGTCCCGGATGTTTCCCGAGGTCAGCAGCCGCTCGGCCACCGAGGCGGCACCGTTGCTGAGCGTGACCAGGCGGAACCCGTCCTCGTGCAGCTGGTCGATCCCGTTCGCGACGTCGGCGTGCAGCTCGAGGCTGGCGAACCCGTCCATTACGTGCTGCGCGGCCTCCTCGACCGAGCGGTTCAGCTGCGCCTCGGACAGCTGGGCGAGCAGCAGCTCACGGGCCACACCGGCGAACGGAGGGTTCTCCCCCACCGTGGTCAGCGCGAAGCCGTCCCGGAGGACGGAGGCGAACCACAGCGGCGCAGCGCTCGCGGATGCACCGACCTCGACGAACCGGGCCCCGAGCGGGGACAGGTCCGAGAGGGTCTCGTTCACATCGAAGGCGATGACCGTAGGACGCATGTCCCCACACTGCCCCAGCCGGCCAAACTCATGCCCCTGCAGGGATTCACCCGCCGGAGTGCATGTCCTCCGCGACCGCGCAGCCGGTCCCGTCGGTGTCGTCGAGCCAGCCCTGCGGGAGTACGACGCGCCGCGGGCTGCCCTGCCGGCCCCGCGGCGTGCCCAGCGCACCCACCGGGAACGGCTCGGACGCGTCCAGCCGGGACAGCAGGTCGTCGAGGGCGGCGAGCGAGGAGACCAGCGCGAGACTGTTGCGCAGCTCGCCGCCGGCCGCGAAGCCCTTGAGGTACCACGCGACGTGCTTGCGGAACTCCTTGCAGCCGCGCTCCTCCCCCATGTGGTGGCACAGCAGCTCGGCGTGCCGGCGCATCATCGCGCTCACCTCGCCGAGCGTCGGCAGCGTGGCGACCTGCTCACCGGCGAACGCGGCGGCCAGGTCGCGGAACAGCCAGGGCCGGCCCAGGCAGCCGCGTCCGACCACGACGCCGGCGGCTCCGGTCTCCTCGACCATCCGGACCGCGTCCGCGGCCTCCCAGATGTCCCCGTTGCCGAGCACCGGCAGGTCGACGTGCGCCACGAGCTCGCCGATCGCGGACCAGTCGGCCTGCCCGGAGTAGGCCTGGTCGACGGTGCGGCCGTGCAGCGCGATCGCGGCGCAGCCGGACTCCTGCGCGATCCGGCCCGCGTCCAGGTAGGTCAGGTGGTCGGCGTCGATGCCCTTGCGGGTCTTCATGGTCACCGGGACGCCGTACGGCTCGGCCGCGCGGACCGCGGCCTCGAGGATGTCGCCGAGCAGCCGGCGCTTCCAGGGCAGGGCCCCGCCCCCGCCCTTGCGGGTCACCTTGGGCACCGGGCACCCGAAGTTCAGGTCGATGTGCGCGACACCGTGCTCGGCGCAGAGGATCTCGGCGGCCTTGCCGACGTAGACCGGGTCGGTGCCGTAGAGCTGGACCGAGCGCACGTCCTCGAGCTCGTCGAAGGTGAGCATCTTCAGCGTCGTCTCGTCGCGCTCGACGATGCCGCGCGAGGTGATCATCTCGCAGACGTAGAGGCCCGCGCCCTGCTCGCGGCAGAGCCGGCGGTAGGCCGCGTTGGTGATGCCCGCCATCGGCGCGAGCACCACGGGGGTGTCCACGCGCAACGAGCCGAGTCGCAGCTCACGGGGCAGGGTGGCGGTCACCGCCCCATTGTCCGACGGCGACGACGGGGCGGCCAAATCAGCCGGCGTCCCCGCGCAGCACAGCCCGGACTCAGCCCTTCTTCTTGGGCTTCGCCTTCTGGGTGGGCGTCGGGGCCGGGGTGGCGATGTCACCGGTCCAGGTGATCGGGTCGAACTCCTGGCTCGGCCGGTAGCTGACCGCCTCCAGGGCGCCCTTGTCCGGCGAGAGGTAGACCAGGCAGGTGTCCAGCGTGGCGCCCGGCCCGAACTTCGCCGGCAGCACCTGGGACGGGCACTTGGGGAAGCTGGTGGTGAAGTTGACGGCGGGCAGCAGGGTGTTCGCGGCGTTCACGCCCCACAGCGGCACCCCGACTCCGCCGACGTCTCCTTCGCCGACGTTCTTGACCTGCACCTTGGCGTAGAAGTAGTCCGCGTTCTGCTTGTAGGCGTCGTCGAGGATGAAGCCCTTGAAGTCAGCGAGGCTGCCCTGCTGCACGCTCTTCACGGTCAGCTGGAGCACGGTGCCCTTGTTCTGCGTGGACTCGAAGATCACCGTCGCGGGCGCCCCGAAGGACAGCTTGCTGCCCTGGTCGGTGAGCTCGGCACCGTCGGGCACGTTGACCGTCGAGGACGGGGACGGCGAGGCCGCCGAGGACGACGCGGACGAGGACTTCGCGGCCGCGCCGCCGGAGTCGGAGCTGCACCCGGACAGGGCCAGCGCCGCGGCGGTCGTCACGACGGCGAGGGACAGAGCGGGTCGACGCAGAGGGAGATGCACCCGCACATTCTGCATGCCGGGGCGTCCGCCGTTGAGCAGGACCCGTGATTCCGGCCGGTGGTCTCGACCGCCGACCCTCCCGGGTCCGGTGGCGCCCCGGGCCCGCCGACCCTCCGGGTCAGCAGCCCAGCAGGCGCTCGGCGAAGTAGGACCGCACCTGGGTGAGCCCGATCCGCTCCTGCTTCATGGTGTCCCGCTCCCGGATCGTGACCGCGTCGTCCTCGAGGGTGTCGAAGTCGACGGTCACGCAGTACGGCGTACCGATCTCGTCCTGGCGGCGGTAGCGGCGGCCGATCGCGCCGGCGTCGTCGAAGTCGACGTTCCAGCCGACCCCGCGCAGCTCGGCGGACAGGTCGCGGGCCTTCGGCGACAGGTCGGCGTTGCGGGACAGCGGTAGTACGGCAACCTTTACCGGCGCGAGGCGCGGGTCGAGGCGCAGCAGGGTGCGCTTGTCCACGCCGCCCTTGGTGTTCGGCGCCTCGTCCTCGGTGTAGGAGTCCACCAGGAACGCCATGAACGAGCGGGTCAGGCCGGCCGCCGGCTCGATGACGTAGGGGATGTACCGCTCGCCGGTGGCCTGGTCGTAGTAGGACAGGTCCTGGCCGGAGAACTTGCTGTGCTGGGTGAGGTCGAAGTCGGTGCGGTTCGCGATGCCCTCGAGCTCCTCGAAGTCACGGCCACTGAAGCCGAACTTGTACTCGATGTCGACGGTGCGCTTGGCGTAGTGCGACAGCTTCTCCTGCGGGTGCTCGTAGTGCCGCAGGTTGTCGGGGTTGATCCCGAGGTCGACGTACCACTCGGTGCGCAGGTCGATCCAGCGCTGGTGCCACTCCTCGTCCTCACCGGGCTTGACGAAGAACTCCATCTCCATCTGCTCGAACTCGCGGGTCCGGAAGATGAAGTTGCCCGGGGTGATCTCGTTGCGGAAGCTCTTGCCGGTCTGGGCGATGCCGAACGGCGGCTTCTTGCGCGAGGCGTTCATGACGTTCGCGAAGTTCAGGAAGATGCCCTGCGCGGTCTCGGGCCGCAGGTAGTGCAGGCCGGACTCGTCCTCGATCACACCGAGGTAGGTCTTGAGCATCATGTTGAAGTTGCGGGGCTCGGTCCAGGCGCCGCGAGTGCCGCAGTTGGGGCAGGCCAGCTCGGAGAGCGCGACGGTGTCGGGGTCCTCGATGCCCTTCTTCGCGGCGTACCACTCCTGCATGTGGTCGGCGCGGAACCGCTTGTGGCAGGACTGGCACTCGGTCAGCGGGTCGGTGAAGGTCGACAGGTGGCCGCTGGCCTCCCAGGTCTTCGTCGGCAGGATCACCGAAGAGTCGAGGCCGACGACGTCCTCCCGCGAGGTGACCATGAACCGCCACCACTGACGCTTGATGTTCTCCTTCAGCTCGACGCCGAGCGGACCGTAGTCCCAGGCCGACCTGGTGCCGCCGTAGATCTCGCCGCACGGGAACACGAATCCGCGGCGCTTGCAGAGGGAGACGACGCTGTCGAGGGTCGAGGAGGGCTTGCTGGCCACGGGCTTCGGACTTCCTGGTCGGGTGCGCCGGCTGGCTGACGGCGAAGCAACCACACTAGCGGTGGACGTCAATCGAGTTGGCGTGGCCTCTGCGTGTTCGTACCGCCGCCGTCGGCCTCGACGGTCTCGTAGGCCGAGGGCTCGTCGACCGCCCGGGACAGCAGGGGTACGGCGGTCACCTTGACGTCGTACGCCGACAGGGCCCGGCGGTAGGAGCCGACGTTGACCCAGGTGGAGGTCAGCACCCACAGGGCGGGGTCGTCGACGTTGCGCCCGACCCGCCCGTCGACGTACCCGGGCCGCTCCGCCAGCGCCCCCAGCGCGGCGTGCGCCTCGACCCGGAACTGCTCGGCCTCGGCCTCGACCACCCGGAACCGGTTCACCACGATCACGCCGCCGACCCTATGCCGTCACCCGGGCTCGACCACCCGATGGGCCCGTTTGACAATGGTTGTCATTTGTATTGAGAATGATTCCCATGCACAGGTCCCCCACCGCCCGCCGGCTCGCGCTGGCCGGGGTGCTCGCCGTCGTGGCGGCGTTCCTCGCCGCGTGCGGCGGCAGCGGCGACGGGGCCGCCGGGACCCGGGTGGTGACGTCGTTCTACCCGCTGCAGTACGTCGCGCAGCGGATCGCCGGGGACCACGCCGACGTGGTGAACCTGACCCAGCCGGGCCGGGAGCCGCACGACCTGGAGCTCGACTTCCGGCGGACCGCCGAGCTGGCCGACGCCGACGTGGTGCTCTACGAGAAGGGCTTCCAGCCCGCCGTCGACGAGGCCGTCGACCAGAGCTCGCTCCAGCACGTCGTGGACGCGGCCAAGGCGGCCGACCTGTCCGGCGACGACCCGCACTTCTGGCTCGACCCGACCCGGCTGAACAAGGTCGCCCAGGCCTTCGAGAAGCAGGTCGCCGAGGCCGATCCGGCCCACGCGGCCGACTACGCCCGCAACCTGAGGAGCCTCCAGGACGACCTGGCGCACCTCGACCGCGCGTTCACGAAGGGACTCGCGGACTGCCGGGTCCACACGATCGTGGTCAGCCACGACGCGTTCGGGTACCTCGGCCGGAGGTACCACCTCGGCGTGGTGGCGATCAACGGCCTCTCCCCCGACGCCGAGCCCTCGCCCGCGCACCTGCGCGAGCTGCAGGACCTGATCCGCAAGGACCAGATCACCACGGTGTTCTCCGAGGAGCTGGCCAGCCCGAAGTTCGCCGACAGCCTGGCGGGCGACCTCGGCATCTCCAGCGCGGTGCTCGACCCGATCGAGGGACTCGGTGACACGACCGCAGACCAGGACTACCTTTCCCTGATGCGGTCGAACCTCGCTGCCCTCCGGAAGGCGAACAGCTGCTCATGAGCGAACCGGTCGTCCCCGCAGTCACCGTCACCGACGGAGCCGTCGAGCTCGGCGGCCGCCCGATCCTGCGCGGCATCGACGTGGCCGTGGGGCAGGGCGAGGTGCTCGCGGTGCTGGGCGCGAACGGCTCCGGCAAGTCCACGCTGGTGCGGACGATGATGGGCCTGGTGCCCATCTGCCGCGGCGAGGTGCGGCTGTTCGGCACCCCGCTCGACGACTTCCACGACTGGCGGCGGGTCGGGTTCGTCCCGCAGCGGGTCAGCGCCGCGTCCGGGGTGCCCGCCTCGGTCCGCGAGGTGGTCGCGTCCGGCCGGCTGTCGCGACGCCGGCCGTTCGTGCCGCAGCGCCGGGAGGACCGCGCGGCCGTCGAGTCCGCGATCGCGGCGGTCGGCCTCGCCGACAAGGCCCGCGACGGCGTGTCCACGTTGTCCGGTGGGCAGCAGCAGCGGGTGCTGATCGCCCGTGCCCTGGCCGGGGTGCCGGACCTGCTGGTCCTCGACGAGCCGACCGCCGGGGTCGACGTACAGAGCCAGCAGGCGTTCGCCGACGCGCTCGCCACCCTGGTCGACCGGGGCGCGACGATCGTGCTGGTCGCCCACGAGCTCGGCCCGCTCGGCGCTCTGGTGGACCGGGCGCTGGTGATGCGCGACGGCCGGGTGGCGTACGACGGGCCGCCGATCGCCGCGTTCACCGACGCCGACCTGTCGCACCCGCACGACCACCACCACCTCGACCTGGACCGGCCGGTCGCCGACCACAGTCCCGTCGGTGTCCTCGCCGCTGGACCGGGCCCGGGAGGAGCGTCCGTGAACCTGCTGACCTACGACTTCATGGTCCGGGCGCTGCTCGGGGCCCTGTTCACCGGGCTCGCCGCCCCCGCCGTCGGCACCTACCTGGTGCAGCGCCGGCTCGCCCTGATGGGCGACGGCATCGGGCACATCGCCGTGACCGGCGTCGCCCTCGGCCTGCTCACCGGCGCGTCCCCTACGGTCACGGCGGTCATCGTCGCGGTGATCGGCGCGGTCGTCATCGAGGTGATCCGTGAGAGCGGCCGGACCAGCGGCGACGTGGCCCTGGCGCTGCTGTTCTACGGCGGCATCGCCGGTGGCGTGCTGATCACCGGGATCGCCGGGCAGAGCGCGGCGACCCTGAACACCTACCTGTTCGGGTCGATCACCACGATCTCCGCCACCGACGTGTGGGTGACCGTCGTGCTCGCGCTCGTCGTCGTCGCGGTGGCTGTCGGTCTGTCGCCCCAGCTGTTCGCGGTCAGCCAGGACCAGGAGTTCGCCCGGGTGGCCGGCCTGCCCGTGCGGTTCTACAACCTGCTCGTCTCGGTGATGGCCGCGGTGACCGTGACCGTCGCGATGCGCACGGTCGGCCTGCTGCTGGTCAGTGCCCTGATGGTGGTCCCGGTCGCCACGTCGCAGCAGCTCACCCGGGGCTTCCGCAGCACGCTGTTCGCGGCGATGGGGCTGGGCATGCTCGTGTCGCTGGGCGGCGTCGCGGTCTCCGCCTACGTCGACGCCGCGCCCGGCGCGACGATCGTGCTGCTCGCGCTGGCCTGCTTCGTCGCGGCCTACCCGGTCGGGGTCTGGCTGCGCCGGCGCCAGCGTCTCGCGCTGCCGTTCGTCGAGCCGGTCGACGAGTTCCCCCTCGGCCATCTCGTCGGGGAGCACACCGCGGTGCCCGAGGACCACGCGCACGAGCACGGTGACGAGTGCGGCCATCCGGCGGTGCCGCACGGCGACCATGTCGACTACGTCCACGACGGCCACCGGCACGCCGTACACGGGAGTCACTATGACGAGCACTGAGCCCGCCCTCCCGCAGGGCGCCCGCCCCACCCGGCAGCGCCGGGCGGTGGCCACCGCGCTGCAGAGCTTCGACGACTTCCGCAGCGCCCAGGACATCCACGAGCTGCTGCGCAGGAACGGCGAGAACGTCGGCCTGTCGACGGTCTACCGGACCCTGCAGGCGCTCGCCGACGGCGGCGAGCTCGACATGCTGCGCACCGAGGACGGCGAGGCGGTCTACCGGCGCTGCTCGGCGACGCACCACCACCACCTCGTGTGCCGCTCCTGCGGTCGCACCGTCGAGGTCGAGGGGCCGACCGTCGAGCGGTGGGCCGACGCCGTCGCCGGGCAGCACGGGTTCACCGAGGTCAGCCACACCCTGGAGATCTTCGGGACCTGCCCCGACTGCTGAGGCGTCGCTACGCGCTGCCGTAGCGGCGGTCGCGCTCGGCGTAGATCTCGATCGCCCGCCACAGCGCGAGCCGGTCCACGTCGGGCCACAGGATGTCGGTGAACACCATCTCGGAGTACGCCGCCTGCCACAGCATGAAGTTCGACAGCCGCTGCTCGCCCGACGTACGCCACACCAGGTCGGCGTCCGCGAGCTCGGGGACGTAGAGGTGCTTGGCGAACATCTTCTCGTCCACCTTCTCCGGGTTGACCCGGCCGGCCGCGACCTCCCGGGCGATCGCGCGCGCGGCGTCGACCAGCTCGGAGCGGCCGCCGTAGTTCACGCACATCGTCAACGTCAGCACGTCGTTGTCGCGGGTCAGCTCCTCCGCGACCTGGAGCTCCTTGATCACCGAGCGCCACAGCCGGGGCGCGCGGCCGGCCCAGCGGACGCGTACGCCGAGCTCGTGCATCTCGTCGCGGCGGCGGCGGATCACGTCCCGGTTGAAGCCCATCAGGAAGCGCACCTCGTCGGGCGAGCGGGTCCAGTTCTCGGTGGAGAACGCGTAGGCCGACACCGCCTTCACGCCGATCTCGATCGCGCCCTCGACCACGTCGAACAGGGAGTGCTCGCCGCGCTCGTGCCCGGCCGTGCGGGGCAGACCGCGCTGCTTGGCCCAGCGCCCGTTGCCGTCCATCACGATCGCGACGTGGTGGGGCACCAGCTCGGGCGGGAGCGTCGGGGGCTGCGCGCCGGACGGATGAGGGGTCGGTCGACGTACCTCGCGTCGGGTGTTCCTGCGCACCACCGAGACTCCTTCGAACGGTTCGGTCCGGTCCTTGCCGTGCCCCTACACTTCATCCAACACGACCGGACACAGCGCCCGGAGGGCAGGCAGCATGGACACGGCCAACCAACAGATCGAGCAGCAGATGACGACTCTGCTGCGGCGTGTGCAGCGCATCCACCTGTCCACCACCGCCGGTGAGGTGAACCTCGAGCGGTCCGCCTACGGGATCATGTGCAAGCTGGCCGACGAGGGACCGCAGCGGCTCGGCGCCCTGGCCACCGCGTTCGGCCTGGACCCCTCCACGATCACCCGGCAGGTGCAGGCCCTCGAGGAGATCGGGCTG
Organism: uncultured Actinomycetota bacterium; assembly: GCA_963810035.1. GTDB lineage: Bacteria > Actinomycetota > Actinomycetes > Propionibacteriales > Nocardioidaceae > Nocardioides_B. Next base: position 601,487 of record CAWEMA010000011.1, on the reverse strand, counting down.
GCCGACCGGAGAACCGACCCCTCGGACCGCCGGGCGTCGATCCTCGACCTGACCCCGAACGGCCGCGAGGTCCTCGACCAGACCCGCGCCCTGCGGCGGAACCGCCTCCAGGCGGCGCTGTCCGACTGGTCGGAGTCCGACCTCAAGGACTTCGGCCGGCTGCTCAAGGAGTTCAACACCTCCCTCGACCGGCTCCTCGAGGAGACCACCCCACCCCGTTGACCCGGGGCTCGCGCTGGGTTGACCCGGGCCTCGTGCCGGGTTGACCCGGGCCTCGTGCCGGGTTGACCCGGGTCTTGGGTCAGCGCTCGACGTGCGAGAGGGACTTGAGTCCGCGCTCGAGGTGCCACTGCAGGTACGCCGCCACCAGGCCGGTCGCCTCCTTGCGGTGACGGGGCTCGCTGGCCGCGACGACCGCCCAGTCCCCCGCGAGCAGTGCACCGAGCAGGACGACCGTCTCCACGGCGGGGTTCGCCGCACCCGGCACCCGGCAGGTCGAGCAGAGCATCCCGCCCGCCGCCGGGCTGAACGACCGGTGCGGCCCCTCGAGCCCGCACCGGGCACAGGCCTCGAACGACGGCGCGTACCCCGCGACCGCCAGCGACCGGAGCAGGAACGAGTCGAGGACCTGGCTCGGAGGCCGGCCGGTGTCGCACATCGCCCGCAGAGCCCCGACGAGCAGCAGGAACTGTTGCAGCGCCGGCTCCTTGTCCTCGATCACGAGCCGTTCGGCGGTCTCCAGCATCACCGTGCCCGCCGTGTAGCGCTCGTAGTCCGAACCCATCCGGCTGGCGAACGGGTCCAGCGTCTCGGCCTGGGTCACGACGTCCAGCGAACGCCCCTCGGCCAGCTGCAGGTCGACGTGCGTGAACGGTTCGAGTCGCGACCCGAAACGCGAGCTGGTCCGTCGTACGCCCTTGGCGACGGCCCGGACCCGGCCGGAGCCGCGGGTGAGCAGGGTGATGATGCGGTCCGCCTCACCCAGCTTCTGGGTGCGCAGCACGACGGCTTCATCCCGGTACAGGCCCACGCGACCATTGTCCCTCCCCGACCTGAGACGTCTCGACAGGCAGGGCCGTGCGCGGGGCCCGGGTCAACCCCGCACGAGGCCCGGGTCAACGGGCTTGGCGGTCCGAGGTGCGCTCCTGCCAGCAGTCGGCGACGAACGCGACGGCCTCGGCGTCGAGCCGGGCCGGCTGCGCGCGCCACTCGAGGATGCTGTGCGCGGCGACGAACCGGGCGTGCGGCATCTCCTCGGCCAGCATCGCGGCGTCCGCGGCGGGGTGGATCGGGTCGCGCGGGTGGCCGACCACCAGCGCCGGCGCCTGGATCCGCCGGCGCCGCTTGCTCGACGGGGCGATCCGGCCGAAGAAGATGCCGTGGATCGCGGCGGCCATCGGGGCCGGGTGCTGGCTCAGGGTGTCCAGGCCGATACCGGCCCAGAACGGTACGACGCCCCGCGGCACCAGCTTGGCGATGCGACGGGTCAGTGTGATGGACAGCGGCACGAAGCGGGCCAGGAACATCAGCGGTCCGAACGCGATCAGCCCGGCCTCGAGGGCGTTGTCGAGCACCGGCATCTCGAGCAGCAGCCCGCGCACGCGCTCGGGTACGACGTCGGCCACCTCGAGCGAGACGTTCGAGCCGAGCGACGTACCCCCGATCACGGCCTGCTGGGCGCCGAGGTGGTCCAGCAGCGCGACCACCTGCTCGCCGAAGGCGGTCATCGAGTAGCCCTTGGGATCCAGCGGCCGGTCGGAGCGGCCGTGCCCGAGCAGGTCCACCGTCACGACGTGGAAGCCCTCAGCCGCGATGGCCCGGGCGAGCGGCTGGTGCATCCGGCGCGGCATCAGCTGGCCGTGGATCAGGACCACCCACTGGTCGCCGCTGCCGTACTCGGTGTACTCCAGCCGGTGGCCGTCGACGAAGAACTGCCCGATCCGCTCCAACACGAGTGTGGTCACAGGTTTCCTTCCGGTGGAGGTGTCGCCGAGGATAGCCACCTCACCGGCGCACCCACAGGAGCCTCGTCGCGCGGTGAGACGTGGTTGGGTGGGGTCATGCCTGGTCCTCACCGTCTGCCGATGCACGTCGTGGTCATGGGGGTGGCGGGGACCGGGAAGACCACGGTCGGCGAAGGGCTTGCCGAGGAGCTCGGCTGCGTGTTCGTCGAGGGCGACGCACTGCACCCCAGCGCGAACATCGCCAAGATGTCCGAGGGCGTCCCGCTCACCGACGAGGACCGTTGGCCCTGGCTGCAGGCGATCGCGGAGATGGTGGCGGTCAAGCACCACGAACGTGCGTCGACCGTGGTGACGTGCTCGGCGCTGAAGCGGAGCTACCGCGACGTGCTGCGCGACGCGGCGCCGACGTTCTTCGTGCACCTCGACGCCCCGTTCGAGGTGCTTCGGGAGCGGATGCAGTACCGGACCAAGCACTTCATGCCGACCTCGCTGCTCCGGTCCCAGCTCGAGACGCTCGAGCCGCTCGATGACGACGAGAACGGTGCCGTCATCGACGTGACGCCCCCGATCGACGAGGTCGTCGAGGAGTCCGTAAACGCGGTGCGCGTGCACTACACGCAGTGACATGCTTCGCGGCGTGACCGATCTGGCGACCCTCGAGAGCTACTACGACACCGCCCCGCGGGCGAACGCGACGACCGAGCAGGTCGGCCCGTTCACGCTGTTCGTGAGGGCGAGCCCCGAGGGCTGGCCCTACTACGCCCGGCCCCGTCTCGGCCTTGCCGACGAGGTCACCCGGGCCGACGTGGACACGGTCCGGGCCCGGCAGCGGGAGCTCGGCGTCCCGGAGAACATCGAGTGGGTGCACGAGACGACTCCGTCCGTGCTCGACGCCGTCCGCACGTCCGGCCTGAGTGTCGAGGAGTGCCCGCTGCTCGCCCTCCCCGCCGACCCGGCACCTACTCGGCAGGTTGACCGGCGTGTCGCCGAGGAAGTGACGGGTCAGGTCCGGGTGCTCGGCCCGGACGACGACCTCTCCGCCGTCGTGGCGGCGGTGCACGCGGGATTCGGCGGCACCGACGAGGTCACCCCGCGTACGGCGACCCGCCAGTCCGGCCTGATCCGCGACGGCCTGCTCGCCATGGTCGGGGCGTACGACGGACAGGGTGCCGTCGTGGGCGGCGGGTCGCACGGGCCGCGCGGCACCACGACGGAGCTGACCGGCATCGCGGTACTCCCCCGGGCCCGCCGCCAGGGCGTCGGCGCCGCGATCACGGCCGCACTCGTCGACGACGCACGTGACCGCGGGGTCTCGACGGTGTTCCTGTCCGCGCAGGACGACGCCGTCGCCCGGGTCTACGAGCGGGTCGGCTTCGTCCGGGTCGGCACGGCCTGCGTCGCCGAGGCATGAGCACGCTTTCGCGGGTCCGTGTCCTCGGCGTGGACGACTGGCCGGTGTGGCGGGAGATCCGGCTGAGGGCTCTGCGGGACAGCCCGAGCGCGTTCGGGTCGACGTACGCCCGAGAGCTGGCGTTCACCGCGGGCGACTGGCGCCACCGGCTGGCCAGAGCCGAGTGCGTCAGCGTGCTCGCCCTGGACTGTGAGGGCCGGCCGGTCGGCATGGGCGGCGGCTACCCGGACCTGCCGGGCTTCCTGCACGTGGTGGCGATGTGGGTCGACCCGGTGGTGCGCGCGCGAGGGGTCGGGCGGGCCGTGCTCGGCGGCATCGAGGCCTGGGCCGGCGAGCGGGGCCTGCGGCTGCACCTGGACGTGAACACCTCCAACACCGGCGCCCGGCGCTGCTACCAGCGCTACGGGTTCACCGCGACCGGCGAGACCCGGCCGTTGCGGGAGGGGTCGGACGAGGTGGTCGAGCGGATGGTGCTCGCCGACCCGTCACCAGCTGCGCGACACGCCGCCCAAACCGCCAAGTAGGTGACGGGTCGGCGAAAAAGACGAGGGCATTGCGGGTCATTGACTGTCGTAACAGAGGGGCAATAACGTGACGGGATGCAGCTGAGCCGCTCCGGGCACGTCGACACGTTCTGCCGCGACCACCTGCCGCCCGAGGAGGAGTGGCCGGAGCTGCGGTTCGACCTTCCCGAGCTGCACTACCCCGAGCGGCTCAACGCCGGGGTCGCCCTGCTCGACGACGTGATCGCGCAGCACGGTCCCGACCGGCCCTGCCTGCACGCGCCCGGTGCGCCGTCGTGGACCTACGACGACCTGCGCACGACCGCGAACCGGGTGGCCCACGTGCTCACCCACGACCTCGGCGTGCTGCCCGGCAACCGAGTGCTGCTGCGCGGCCCGAACAACCCCTGGCTCGCGGCCTGCTTCCTCGGCGTGCTCAAGGCCGGCGCGGTGGCCGTCGCCACGATGCCCCTGCTGCGGGCCCGCGAGCTCGCCACCATCCACGAGATCGCCGAGGTCTCGGCCGTGCTGTGCGACCACCGGTTCGTCGCCGACCTCGAGGCCGCCGCGATCGACGTACCCACCGTGCTCGTCGGCGGCGAGGGCGACGACGACCTGACCCGCCGCGCCGCCGCGCACCCGGGCGACTTCGACGCGGCCGACACCGCGGCCGACGACGTCGCGATGCTCGCGTTCACCAGCGGCACCACCGGCCGGCCGAAGGCGACCATGCACTTCCACCGCGACCTGCTCTCGGTCGCGGACACGTTCAGCCGGCACGTGCTGCGGCCCTGCCCCGACGACGTGTTCGTCGGCACGCCGCCGCTCGCGTTCACGTTCGGACTCGGGGGGCTGCTGCTCTTCCCGCTGCACGCCGGCGCCTCGACGCTGCTCGTCGAGAAGGCCACCCCGGCCGAGCTCGCCGGGCTGGTCGAGGAGTACGGCGTGACCACCTGCTTCACGGCACCCACCGCCTACAAGGCGATGATCGCCGCCGGCCTGGCGGGCCGGCTCACGTCGCTGCGCAGCGCGGTGTCCGCCGGTGAGCACCTGCCCCGCGCGACCTGGGAGGCGTTCCGCGAGGCGACCGGCGTCGCGATCATCGACGGGATCGGCTCGACCGAGCTCCTGCACATCTTCGTCTCCGCCTCCGGTGAGGCGATCCGGCCGGGCTCCACCGGCGTCGCCGTGCCCGGGTACGTCGCCACCGTGCTCGACGCCGAGGGCAAAGAGGTGCCGCCGGACACCCCGGGACGGCTGGCGGTCAAGGGACCGACCGGCTGCCGCTACCTCGACGACGCCCGCCAGCTGGCCTACGTGCAGGACGGCTGGAACATCACCGGCGACACGTTCCGGCGCGACGCCGAGGGCTACTTCTGGTACGAGGCCCGCAGCGACGACATGATCGTGTCCTCGGGCTACAACATCGCCGCGCCGGAGGTCGAGGAGGCCGTGCTGCGGCACCCCGACGTCCAGGAGTGCGGGGTGGTCGGCGTGCCCGACGAGGCCCGCGGCATGCTGGTCAAGGCGTTCGTCGTGCTCCGCGCCGGGGTCGAGGGCGGCGCCGCCGAGACCCAGGGGATCCAGGACTTCGTGAAGCAGCAGATCGCGCCGTACAAGTACCCGCGCGCCGTCGAGTTCGTCGACGCCCTGCCCCGCACGGCGACCGGCAAGCTGCAGCGGTTCCGGCTTCGGCAGCCGTCGTGAGCGAGCAGCCCGCCCCGCGGCAGCTGATCACCACGCTCTACGGGCTCTACGCGCGCGCCGAGCAGGACTGGCTCTCGGTGGCCTCCCTGGTGCGGCTGATGGAGGACCTCGGCGTCGACGCGGCCGCCGTACGCTCGTCGGTCTCCCGGCTCAAGAAGCGCGACGTGCTGCGCTCGGTGCGCCACGACGGCCGGGCCGGCTACGCCCTGTCCCCGGCCACCGTCGAGGTGCTCCGCGAGGGCGACGACCGGATCTGGTCCCGCCCGCGGGCCACCGTGAAGGACGGCTGGCTGGTGGCGGTGTTCTCGGTCCCGGAGTCCGAGCGCGAGAAGCGGCACGCCCTGCGCTCGCAGCTGGCCCGCCTCGGTTTCGGCAGTGCCGCGCCGGGCGTGTGGGTGGCTCCCGGCACCCTGTACGACGAGACGGTGCGGGCCCTCGACCGGCTCGGCCTCACGGCGTACACCGAGTTCTTCCGCGGCGACTACCTCGGCTCGGGGGACGTGGCCGCGCGGATGGCCCAGTGGTGGGACCTCGACGAGATGGCCGCGCTGTACGACGCCTTCGTCGACGACTTCGCGGGCCTGCGGGCGTCGACCGCGCCCGCCCCGGAGGAGGCGTTCCGGGCCTACGTCCCGATGCTCACCGCATGGCGACGGCTGCCCTACCTCGACCCGGGCCTGCCGCTGGAGCACCTGCCCGCCGACTGGGCCGGTCTCGCGGCCGGCGAGCTGTTCGCAGACCTCGACGAGCTGCTCCGCAAGCCGGCCGAGAGGCACGCCCAGGCCGTCCTGCACGCCTGAACGGCTCGGCGCGGCACCCGCCCGGAGTCCCAAGGATGCCGCCCCTGGCCGGTGAGCCGGTCAGCGCCGGACGACGACCTTGCCGTCCATGCCCATGAAGTCGTGCAGGGCGCAGACGTAGTGGAAGGTGCCTGTCTTCAAGAACCTGACCTTGAAGGTCGTGTGCGGCTCGAGGATGCCGGAGTTGAGCTTGCCGCCCACGAAGTGCCTCGGGTGGCCCGACGGGCCGAACACCGCCGGAGGCGGCGGTTCCTTGCCGAAGGTGACCGTGTGCGGCGCACCCATCCCGATGTTCGCGAAGCTGACGCTCTGGCCACGGTGGATGACGACGGTGCGCCGGACGAAGCGCATCACCGCGACCGGGCCCCTGTCGCCCATCAGCACCCGGTGCCGGGTGCTGCGCCGCTGCAGGTCGCGGATCAGCCGGACGCCCTGCGCCTTCAGGGCGGCCCGCGCGACGGCGGCCCGGTGGTTGTACTGGCGCTGGGTGTGCGGGTACGCCTTGCCCGCGCGCTGCACGTGGATGACCCCGACCATCATCTTCCCGTGGACCAGGCAGTAGTACGTGAAGCTGCCGGTGTGCGGGAAGGTGAGGCTGTAGCGGTGGACGTGCGGCACCGGCGGCAACGGTCCCGAGTCCCCGCCGGTGCGGACGGTGGTCATGAGGCCGGAGCTGAAGTACTTGGCCGAGTCGTAGACCGAACCGCCTTGCCGGGTGAGCTGCTTCATGTCGGTGGGGTTGAACTCCGGCAGTGAGCCCTGCGGCTTCGCACCGATCAGGAAGGTCACCGTGTGGATCTCGGCCGACCGGGCCACCCAGGTGACCTTGTCTCCGGCGTCGACGGTGATGCTTCCGGGAAGGAACCGCATCCCCTGGATGGCCATGTGGCGCGCCTGAGACCCGACCTGGACCGTCCAGGTCCTCGGCGACGGCGCGCTCGCCTGCGCGACGTTCGTCATCGCGGCCACGGGCAACATCAGCGCCGCGAGGGCGGCGACCAGGGCCCGTACGTGCTTGGCGCCCATGGGGCACCTCCTGACCCGAACCCCGGGGACGACACGGTCGGCGACCCGGTCCACGGGGTTCGGCGACCAGACATCGGGTCGGAGGGGTCCCCCATGCCTCCACCTCCACCCCTACCCCGGCCGCGCGCACCGCCGCCATAGTCCGTTCGGGGTGATCCCCGTCGACGTACCGCCCGATTGCCGGACAGAGGGTCCGGGCCGCGGTCCTATCCGTGGCCTCGCCCGACGCGCCGCCCGAAGGTGACCGCGTCCCGCACCGGATCCGGGACCGACTCGGCCAGCGCGAGGTCGGGCAGCGCCCCGAGCGCGTCGTTCACGGTGGAGAAGGCGAGTCGAAGCGCGACGAAGAGGGTGACCGCGAAGATCTGCGCGTCGGTGAACCCGGCCTCCCGCAGGTCCTGTACGTCGTCGAGGTCCGCGTGGTTGGGGTCGCGGGTCACCTGCCGGGCCCAGCCGGCCAGCGCCTGCTCCGCCGGGGACAGCTCGTCGTCGGCACCGCGCAGGACGCCGGCGGCCAGGTCCGGGCTGGTCTCGCCGGCCAGCTTCTTGCCCCAGGCCAGCGAGCAGTAGGCATCCCCCAGCGTCGAGGCGCAGGCGGCGACCAGGATCCCCCGCTGGCGGAAGGTGAGCGACCCGGCCCGGACCGCCATCCCCAACAGGTCGAACAACCGGTCCTTCGCACCCGGCTGGTGCGCCCAGACCTTCGACAGGTTCATCACGTAGCCGAGCTCCTCGATGTCCTCGTCGTAGAGGCGCTGCACCTCCTCGGACGTCTCCGGAATCTCCAGGAAGCCGGCCTCGGACCGCTCGGTGCGGGTGGGGGTGGGCGTGGGCTTGCGCGCGAGGTAGCCGACCACCGCGATCGGAGCCCGCAGCGGGAGCCCGTCCCGCAGCCGCTCGCGGGCGCGGTCCACCGCGAACTTCCAGAAGGCCTCCTCGCCCACGGACTGGATCGCTTCGTAGGCCGGTCCCGTCGACGCCACCGCGCGGGCGTAGGCCTCCGGGTCGGCGAACTCCCACACGAACGGGATCTCGACGCGCTCGACGTCCACGAAGCCCGAGCCGACCAGCAGGCCCTCGCCGACGCCGGGCCGGCCCAGCGACACCATCCTCGCCTGGTTGGTCACGTTCGGCTCGCTGGCCAGGGTGAACGGCTGCAGGGCCCAGGCCCCCGGAGACGCCTTGATGTGTCCCCACACGGTGAGCCCCAGGCGTCCGCCGGGGGCCAGCACCCGGTGCACCTCGGCGACTGCCTCCGGGGTGGTGCCCCAGATGCCGCGGAAGCTCGTCACCACGTCGAACGACGCGTCGTCCCAGGGCAGGACGTGCATGTCGCCGACCCGGAGGTCGGCCTGCGGGTTGCGGTCCCGGGCCACGGCGACGAGGCGGGGTGAGGCGTCGATGCCCGCGCAGGTGGCGCCGCGTGCGGCAGCCAGCTCGACGGCGAGACCGGCACCGCAGGCCACGTCGAGCAGCCGATCCCCGGTCCCGACGGACAGGTGCTGGTGGAGGGCGACGTACTCCCGACAGTTCGCCGGCTCGCTCAGGGTCGCGAAGTCGACCGCCTTGCGCCCCCACCCCTCGTCCACCGTTGTCCAGCCGGGTACGTCGGGCTGGTCGTCGGGTCGCTCACCCCGGTCCGTCATGAGGGCACCTCCTCATCGGAGGGTAGGGCTGTGTCCCACGGCGGTCGATAGTCAGAGCGGGTGACCGACCGGCCCGGCCGCGAAGCCTCAGCGGTCCGCGAGGACCGCGGTGCCCTGCACCTCGACGAGCGCCTCGACGTCCCAGAGCCGGGCGACCCCGATGCCGGCCATCGCGGGGTAGTCCGTCCCGACGAGCCGCTTCCAGACCCGGCCGATCTCGCGGGCGTGTGCACGGTAGTCGTCCATGTCCACGACGTAGACCGTCAGCGAGGCGAGGTCCGCGGGTGCACCGCCGGCCGCGGACAGCGCGGCCAGCAGGTTGGACAGGGCCTGCTCGAACTGCTCGACGACGCCGTCGCCGACGACCGCCCCCGAGGCGTCGAGGGCGGTCTGCCCGGCCAGGTGCACCGTCGTGCCGGTCGCGACGACGGCGTGGCTGAACCCGGACGGCCGGGCCAGCGACGCGGGGTTGACCCGTTCCAGGTGGCTCACGACTGCACCGCTCCCCCGTCGACGTTGATGCCCTGCCCGTTGACGGCGCCGTTCTCGACGCACAGCAGGATCGCCTGCGCGACCTCGCCGGGGTCGACCAGCCGGTGGTTCGGCTGGCGGCGGGCCAGCAGCTCGCGCGCCTCGTCGAGGGACCGGCCGGTCCGTGCGGAGATCTGCTCGATCGAGTCGTCGGTCATCGGGGTGTTGACGTAGCCCGGGCAGACCGCGTTCACGGTCACCCCCTGGGACGCAACCTCGCGCGAGGCCGACCGGACCAGCCCGAGCACGCCGTGCTTGCTCGCGGTGTAGGCGCTGACCATCGGCTCGCCGCGCTTGGCGACCACGGAGGCGACGACGACGATGCGGCCGAAGCCGCGCCCGGTCATCGAGGGCAGCGCCCGGCGGATGCACCGGAACGGCGCGGTCAGGTTGAGATCCATCAGCCGTTGCCAGGTCTCGTCGGTGGTGTCGACGACCGAGGCAGCGGCAGCGGCACCCGCGTTGGCGACGAGCACGTCGACCGGACCCCACGCGGTCTCGACCGCGGCGAACATCGCCTCCACCTGGTCGGGGTCGGTGACGTCGGTGGGTACGACGAGCGCCGGACCAGGCAGCCAGGACGCGACCCTGCGCAGGTCGTCGGAACTGCGTGAGGCCAGCGCGACCCGGTGCCCGCGCTCGGACAGCGCGCGCGCCGCGGACCTGCCGATGCCCTTGCCGGCGCCGGTGACCAGGCAGACCAGCGGTCCCTCGCCGGGGTCGAGGTGGATCGAATCGAGGGCCATGCCGTCAGCGTCCCTTCCAGTGCGGAGGACGTTTCTCGTTGAACGCGGCGTGGAACTCCGCGTGGTCCGCGGTGGTCATCAGCAGCGCCTGGGTCATCGCGTCCAGCTCGACGCTGGCCCCTAGGGACATGTCCAGCTCGCGGGTGATCAGCGACTTGGTCTGCGCGTAGCCCAGCGTCGGCCCGTCCGCGAGGCGCCGGGCGAGCCGCCGTACGGCCTCGTCGAGGGCGTCGTCCTCGACCAGCTCGGAGACCAGGCCGTAGCGGTCGGCGGTCTCGGCGTCGATCGTGTCGCCGAGCATCAGCAGCTGGGTGGCCCGGCCGGCGCCGACCATGCGTGGGAGGAGGTACGCCGCACCCATGTCCCCGCCGGAGAGCCCGACCTTGGTGAACAGGAACGCGAACCGTCCCGACCGGGAGACCACCCGGAAGTCGGACGCGAGCGCGATCACCGAGCCGGCGCCGGCCGCGATCCCCTGGATGCCGGCCACGATCGGCACCGGGCACTCGCGCATCGCCTTGATCACGTCGCCGGTCATCTTGGTGAAGCCCATCAGGTCGTGGGCGTCCATCTTCAGCAGCTCACCGATGATCTCGTTGACGTCGCCGCCACCGCAGAACCCCTTGCCCGCACCCCGGATCACCAGCACCTTCGCGTCACCGCGCAGCGGCAGCTCGTGCAGCAGGTCGCGCAGGTCCGCGTAGGACTCGAAGGTCAGCGGGTTCAGCTTCTCGGGGCGGTCGAGCGTGACGGTGGCGACGCCGTCGGCGACCTCGAACCGGAAGTGCTGCCAGTCCTCGGTGAACCGGGCGGACCCGCGATACCTGCTCACTGCGTCGCCTCCTGGGCTCGCCGGACCAGCGACCGGCCGATGATCGTGCGCTGCACCTCGGAGGCGCCCTCGTAGATCCGCGGCGCCCGCACCTCACGATAGAGGTGCTCGAGGAGATGCCCGCGCTGCAGCGCTCGGGCCCCGTGCAGCTGCACGGCCTGGTCGACCACCCACTGCGCGGACTCGGTGGCGAACAGCTTCGCCATCGCCGCCGACGTGGTCACCTCGCGGGCGTCCGCCCCCTCGTCGTACGACGACGCCGCGGCCCGCACCAGCAGCCGGGAGGCCTGCACGCGCGTGGCCATCTCGGCGAGCGTGTGCTGCACGGACTGCTGCTCGTGCAGGGGTGCGCCGTGCACCTGCCGCTCGACCGACCACTGCACGGCTGCGTCCAGGGCCGCCTGCGCCATGCCGACCGCGAACGCCCCGACGCTGGGACGGAACAGGTCGAGGGTGCGCATCGCGACGGCGAACCCTCCGTCGACCTCGCCGAGCACGTCGTCCGCGGTGACCCGCACCCCGTCGAAGACCAGCCGGCCGATCGCGTGCGGCGCGAGCAGGTCGAGGTGCTCACCGGTGAGCCCGGCGGCGTCCCCGGCGACCGCGAAGGCGGTGACGCCGCGGGCCCGCGAGTCGGGCGTGGTGCGCGCGAACACCGTGTAGACGTCGGCCTCGGGCGCGTTGGAGATCCAGGTCTTCTCGCCGAACAGCCGCCACGCCGCGGGTCCTGAGCCTGTCGATCCGCCCTCGTCGGGCTCGGCGCGCAGGGACAGCGCGGCCGCGTCGGAGCCGGCGCCCGGCTCGGAGAGCGCGAACGCCGCCACCACGTCGCCGGTGACCACGCCGGGCAGCCACCGCTCGACCGTGCGCGGCGACCCGGACTGCAGGATCGGGTAGCTGCCCAGGCCCTGCAGGGCGAGCGCCGTCTCCGCCTCGGTGCTGACCGTCGCCAGCGTCTCGCGGAGCAGGCACAGCTGCATCGCCGCGGCGTCGCGGGGCGCGTCCTGCGGGGAGCCGCCGAACAGCCCGCGCAGCAGGCCGAGCCGGCCGAGCTCGCGCAGCAGCGGCCGGTTGACGTGGCCGTGCTCGTGGCCGGCCGGCTGGACCTCGAGCCGGGTCCGGGCGAGCTCGCGCACGTGGTCGACGTACTCCTGCTGCTGGGTGCTCAGGCCGTACCGCGTCATGCGCCCGACCGTATTGCGCCTTGACAACTTCCGTCAAGAACGCAATATGCTCGGTCGACGGGTGATCGAGTGGAGGAAGCGCATGAGGATCGCGGTGATCGGCGGCGGCCCCGGTGGCCTCTACTTCAGCGCCCTCGCCCAGCAGCTGTCCCGGCAGGTCGGGGCCGGGCACGAGATCACGGTCTGGGAGCGCAACGCCGCCGACGACACCTTCGGCTTCGGCGTGGTCTTCAGCGACGAGACGCTCGGTGGCATCGAGCACGCCGACCCGGTGGTGCACCGCGCGATGGAGGCGGAGTTCGCGCGCTGGGACGACATCGACGTGCACTTCAAGGGCGAGGTGGTCACCAGCGGCGGGCACGGCTTCGCGGCGATGTCGCGCAAGCGGCTGCTGCAGATCCTCCAGGACCGCTGCGCCGAGCTCGGCGTGGACGTCCGGTTCTCGACGACCGCGCCCGACGTCGCCGAGCTCTCCCGCGACTACGACCTGGTCGTCGCCTGCGACGGGCTCAACTCCGCGGTGCGGCAGCGGTACGCCGACACGTTCCGGCCGACGCTCGACGTCCGGGACTGCAAGTACATGTGGCTCGGCACCGACAAGGTCTTCGACGCCTTCAAGTTCTACGTCGCCGAGACGCCGTACGGCGTGATGCAGATCCACGGCTACCCGTTCGACAGGACCGGCAGCACCTTCATCGTCGAGATGAACTCCGCCGTCTGGGAGAAGGCCGGCTTCGACGCGCACGGTCTCGACCCTTCGACGGGCTCAGCACGGCGCTGGCAGCCCGGCGAGTCCGACGAGGCGTCGGTCGCCACGGTCCGCGAGCTGTTCGCCGACGTCCTCGGCGACCACGAGGTGCTCACCAACAACTCCCGCTGGGTCAGCTTCACGACCGTGCGCAACGAGCAGTGGCGGCACGACAACGTGGTGCTGCTCGGCGACGCCGCGCACACCGCGCACTTCTCGATCGGGTCGGGCACCAAGCTCGCCATGGAGGACGCGCTCTCCCTGGCCGCCTGCCTGCACGAGGAGCCGTCGCTCGACGCCGCACTGAAGGCCTACGAGACCGAGCGCAAGGCGGTGGTGCTGTCCACGCAGCGCGCCGCCCAGGCCAGCCTGGAGTGGTTCGAGAACCTCGGGCAGTACGTCGACCAGGAGCCGCTGCAGTTCGGGTTCAACATCATGACCCGCAGCCGGCGGGTCACCTACGACAACCTGCGGGTGCGCGACCCGGAGTTCGTCGAGCGGCTCGACCGGTGGTTCGCCGACCACGAGCAGCGCCGCGGGCACGGCACCGGCGACGTACGCCCGCCGATGTTCCAGCCGTTCACGCTGCGCAGCCCGTCGGGCGACGGCCTCGCGCTGCACAACCGGGTCGTGGTCTCGCCGATGGACATGTACGTCGCCGAGGACGGGATGCCGAACGAGTTCCACCTCGTGCACCTCGGCGGCAAGGCGCTCGGCGGCGCCGGCCTGGTGATGACCGAGATGGTCTGCACCTCCCCCGAGGGTCGGATCACCCCCGGCTGCACGGGGCTCTGGAACGACGCGCAGCGAGACGCCTGGCGCCGGGTGACCGACTTCGTGCACCGCGACTCGGCGGCAAGGATCGGCCTGCAGCTCGGCCACTCCGGCGGCAAGGGCTCGACCCGGCTGATGTGGGAGGGCATCGACGAGCCGCTCGAGACCGGCAACTGGGAGGTCGCGGCGGCCTCACCCGTCCCCTACCGGGAGGGTGTCAACCAGGTGCCCCGCGAGCTCACCCACGGCGAGCTGGCGGCACTGAGGCAGGAGTTCGTCGACGCCGCACGGCGCGGGGCGGAGGCCGGGTTCGACCTGCTCGAGCTGCACTGCGCGCACGGCTACCTGCTGAGCGGGTTCCTCTCGCCGTACACCAACCGCCGCACCGACGAGTACGGCGGCGACGTGCACGGCCGGCTGCGGTTCCCCCTCGAGGTGTTCGCCGCGATGCGTGAGGTGTGGCCCGCCGACCGGCCGATGACGGTGCGGATCTCGGCCACCGACTGGGTGGAGGGCGGCCAGACCCTGGACGACGCGGTGCAGGTCGCGCAGGCCTTCGCCGACGCCGGTGCCGCGGCCATCGACGTCTCCACCGGGCAGGTCACCTCTGCCGAGCGGCCCGCGTTCGGCCGGTCCTACCAGACCCCGTTCGCGGACGCGATCCGCAACCGGCTCGACGTGCCCACCATCGCGGTCGGGGTGATCTCCTCCTACGACGACGTGAACTCGATCCTGCTCGCCGGCCGGGCGGACCTGTGCGCGCTGGGCCGCGCCCACCTCTACGACCCCAGCTGGACGCTGCACGCCGCGGTCGAGCAGGAGTACGACGGACCGGGTGCACCGTGGCCGCTGCCCTGGCGGGCCGGTCGACGCAAGCCGCAGACCGGTCGCTCCGACGGGCCCAAGCCGCGCCTGCAGCTGATCCGGGACACGGCGAGCGGCCGCGCCGGCACCGCGCACCGCCGCTGGAGCGCCGCAGCGGAGGACGTCCCCGACACTTGCCAAAGGTAGTACCTTTCGGTCACAGTGTGCCGGACAACTGTGACCGACCGCACTTCTCGGGAGTACCTCGTGGACGCCATCCAACCGGCCTATGGGACAGCCGTGCTGCTGCTCATCGCCGCCGCAGCCGTCGCCGTGCTGCTGTTCCTGATCATGAAGGTGCGCCTGCACGCCTTCGTCGCGCTCGTCCTGGTGAGCACGGTCACCGCGGTGGCCGCGGGCATCCCGCTGGCCGACGTGCCGACCGCGCTGCTCGCCGGGTTCGGGTCGACGCTGGGCTCGGTCGCGCTGCTCGTCGGCTTCGGCGTGATGCTGGGCCGGTTGCTCGAGGTCACCGGGGGCGCCCAGGTGCTCGCGGACACGCTGGTGGGCCGGTTCGGTGAGCGCCGCGCGCCGCTGGCCCTCGGGGTCGCCGCACTGATCTTCGGCTTCCCGATCTTCTTCGACGCCGGCCTGGTCGTCTTCCTGCCGATCATCCTGACCGTGGCCCGTCGCTTCGGCGGCTCGGTGCTCTACTACGCGCTCCCCGCGGCCGGGGCGTTCGCCGCGATGCACGCGCTCGTCCCCCCGCATCCGGGACCGGTGGCGGCGGCCACCTCGCTCGGCGGGGACGTGGGCGTGGTGCTCCTGGTCGGCCTGCCGGTGGCGCTGGTCTCCTGGTTCTTCGGCGTCTACCTGGTCTCCCGCTTCCTGGGCGCCCGCGTGCACGTCCCCCTGCCCGACGTGCTGTTCGGTGAGGTCAACGGCGGCCGCGGCAGCACCCCGTCCGCCGCCGGCCGCGAGGACGGCACGGAGCCGGGGACCGGCACGCGGACCGCGGGCACGACGCTGACCGAGACCGAGACGGTCACCACCGATGCACCCTCGTTCAGCATCGTGCTCGGCCTGCTGGCCATCCCGCTGGTGCTGATCTCGTTCAACACCGTGCTGACCACCCTCGTCGCGTCCGGCGGCATCGCCGAGGGGCAGACCTGGGTCGAGCTGCTGCAGCTGCTCGGCAACACACCGGTGGCGCTGCTGGTCACCCTGCTCGCCGCGATCGTGGTCCTGGGCCGCCGGAACCGGTCGATGGCCGACACCATGACCATCCTCGACCAGGCGCTGGCGCCCATCTGCTCGATCATCCTGATCACCGGCGCCGGTGGGATGTTCGGCGGCGTGCTCCGCACCAGCGGGATCGGCGAGGCGCTGACCTCCTCGCTCTCCGACCTCGGTCTGCCGCTGCTGCTGCAAGCCTTCCTGATCGCGACCGCCCTGCGGGTGGCCCAGGGGTCGGCCACCGTCGCGCTCACCACGGCGTCAGGGCTGATCGCGAGCCAGGCGGCCGGTCTCGGCAGCCTGCAGATCGCCCTGCTCGTGGTCGCCATCGCGGCCGGCGCGACCGTGCTCTCGCACGTCAACGACTCCGGGTTCTGGCTGGTGAGCAGGTTCTTCGGCATGGACGAGCGGACCACGCTGAAGACTTGGACGGTCATGGAGACCACCCTCGGCGTCTCGGCCTTCGTGCTCGCGGCGCTGCTCTGGCCCCTGGCCAGCCTGCTGTGACCTCCGGCCAGTGGCCACGTCCCGGATCCCGCGGGACGTGGCCCACGGTCGCGGGTTCAGCGGGTCCCGGCCATCTGGGACACGACCTCGACGCAGATCGCCGACATCGCCGCCGCGGCCACGTCCGCCTCACCATTCGACACCGCATCGGCGACCATCTGGTGCAGACGCCGGGCCTCGGGCTTCGGCGTCGACGGCATCAGGTCGTGGCCGGTGCGTCCGCGCAGGACCTCCTCCACCACGTCACCGAGGGCGGCGAACATCGAGTTCGCCGAGGCGCGCAGCAGCAGCCGGTGGAAGGCCACGTCGTGCTCCAGGAACGTGCTCAGGTCCCCGGCCGACCCCGAGGTCTCCAGGGCGGCTGCCAGCCGGACGATCTCGGCCCGCTGGGCCTGGTCCGCGTGGACGGCCGCCAGCGAGGCGGAGATCGGCTCGACCGCCGCTCGCAGCTGGGAGAGCTCGCGCAGGTGCTGGCGACGCTGGTCGCCCTCGAGCCGCCAGCGGATGAGCGCGGGGTCGTAGGCGTTCCAGTCCTCGCACGGAAGCACGCGGATGCCGGTCCGCCGCCTGCTCTCCACGATCCTCATGGAGGTCAGGACGCGCACGACCTCTCGGGCGATCGTGCGGGAGACGCCGTACTCCTGGGCCAGCCACTCCAGGGTGATGACCGAACCGCCGGGCAACGACCCGCGCACGATGCGAGGGCCCAGGTTCGCGAGCACGGAGTCGTAGACGGTCGACATGCCCGTCAGCGTATCCACGCCCCACGCGTCCCGACCGGAGCCCGGAGATGACGGCACCGCGGCACCTCGTCGTGATGGGAGTCTCGGGCACCGGCAAGACGTCGGTGGCCACCGAGCTCGCCCGTCGGCTGGGCATGACGTTCATCGAGGGTGACAGCCTGCACCCCGAGGCGAACATCGCGAAGATGGCCGCGGGCCGGCCTCTCGACGACGCCGACCGCCGCCCGTGGCTGGAGACGTTGAGCGCGGTGACCGCGTTCCACGACGCCGAAGGGGTCGACACCGTGCTGACCTGCTCCGCGCTGCGCCGTCGCTACCGCGACGTGCTGCGCGCGGGAGTGCCCGCCGCGAGCTGCTGGTTCGCGCACCTGCACGCGCCACGAGACGTGCTGCAGGCGCGCATGGAACGCCGCGAGCACTTCATGCCGGCCTCCCTGCTGCAGTCGCAGATCGACACCCTCGAGCCGCTCGAGCCGGACGAGGCGGGCGCCGTCGTCGACGTCACCCCCGCCCTCGACCGGGTGGTCGCCGCGGTGGCGGAGGCGGTCGCCGCCCACCGGTGGGACGGGCCGGCCCTCAGGCGCGGTTGACCGCCGAGATCACGGCCTTGAGCGAGGCGGTGACGATGTTCGGGTCGAGCCCGACACCCCAGAGGATCTGGTCGCCGACCGCGCACTCGACGTACGCCGCAGCGATCGCGTCCCCGCCCGAGGACAGGGCGTGCTCGTGGTAGTCGAGCACCCGGATGTCGTTGCGGTTCTCGAACAGCACGCTGCCCTTCGACACCTCGTCGTCGGCCAGCTCGGACACGGCGTTGACGAACGCGGCGATCGGCCCGTTGCCGGTGCCGGTCAGCGTGCGCATCTCGCCGTCGACGTACACGTTGACGGTGAGCGCGTCCTTCTCCCCCGCCGCCGACGACGTGTGCACGGAGTTCAGCTTCAGCGGGGTCTCGCGGTCGAGGTACTCCGTCCGGAACGACTGCCAGATCTCACCCGGCGACATCTCGCCGCCCTCGTCGTCGGTGTGCCGCTGCACGGCCCGGCTGAACTCGATCTGCAGCCGCCGCGGCAGGTCGAGCTTGTGCTCGGACTTGAGGATGTAGGCGACGCCGCCCTTGCCGGACTGGCTGTTCACCCGGATCACGGCCTCGTAGGTGCGGCCCACGTCGTGCGGGTCGATCGGGAGGTACGGCGCCTCCCATGGGTGGTCACCGACCGCAACGCCGTGGTCGCGTGCGTCTGTCTCCAGCGCTTCCAGGCCCTTCTTGATCGCGTCCTGGTGGGAGCCGCTGAACGCCGTGTAGACCAGGTCGCCCGCGTAGGGGTGGCGCGGGTGCACCGGCAGCTGCGTGCAGTACTCCACCGTGCGACGGATCTCGTCGATGTCGGAGAAGTCGATCTGCGGGTCGATGCCCTGGCTGAACAGGTTCATGCCGAGCGTCACCAGGTCGACGTTGCCGGTGCGCTCGCCGTGCCCGAACAGGCAGCCCTCGACGCGGTCGGCGCCGGCCATCATCGCGAGCTCGGTCGCCGCGACCGCCGTACCCCGGTCGTTGTGCGGGTGCAGCGAGATCGTGGTGTTCTGCCGGCGGGTCAGCTGCCGCGAGAACCACTCGATCTGGTCGGCGTAGACGTTCGGCGTGGCCATCTCGACGGTCGCCGGCAGGTTCAGGATGATCTCGCGGCCGTCGGCGGGCTGCCAGACGTCGGAGACCGCCTCGCACACGTCCACGGCGAACGGCATCTCCGCGCCGCTGAAGATCTCCGGGGAGTACTCGTAGCCGATCTCGGTCTTGTCGAGGTAGCTCTCGGCGTACTTCATGACGATCTCGGTGCCCCGCGTGGCGATCGCACGGACCTCGTCCTTGCCGGCGTGGAACACCACGCGCCGGAACAGCGGCGCGATCGCGTTGTAGAGATGGATGTTGGCCCGGGGTACGCCGACCAGCGACTGCACGCTGCGCTCGATCAGGTCCTCACGCGCCTGCGTCAGCACCGAGATCGTCACGTCGTCGGGGATCCGTTCGCCCTCGATCAGCTGCCGCACGAAGTTGAAGTCGGTCTCGCTCGCCGACGGGAAGCCGACCTCGATCTCCTTGTAGCCCATCCGCACCAGCAGGTCGAACATCGCCATCTTGCGGGTCGGCGTCATCGGGTCGATCAGCGCCTGGTTGCCGTCGCGGAGGTCGGTGGACAGCCATCGCGGCGCCTCGGTGATCTGCGCGTGCGGCCAGGTGCGGTCCGGCAGGTCGATCGGCGGGAACGCGCGGTACCGGTGGAACGGCATCGGGCTGGGCTTCTGCTGGTTGGTCGTCATGGTCTCTCGCCGTCTGTGTGAGTTGGTGTCCCGGCGCAACACCGAACCCCGCAGCGAGGAGGTCCGGGCTACTGAACCTCGCTGCGGCAGCGAAGGAGGAGGCTGCTGAGCCTCGTGACGGGCGTCATGACCCGTCCACCATAGCCCTGCGTACGACGGCGGCGTAGCCCGACCAGGAAATGGACACGCCTTCCGATCCGTGGGCGGGGGGCTCGTGACGAACTCACATCGAGGCTCCTGTTTGAGGGATACCCCGGCAGGGATACCTCTGACTGTCGCGCCGACCGGCGCGTACCAGTTCGAGGGGGGTCCGTCTATGGAGGGGAGAAAGTATTGGTCTGGGCAGGACTTCGACGAGTGGTTCACGGGTTGGCCGGCCCCGCGGTGGCCATGTCAGTCGTCACACTGACGGTGGTCGGCACCGCCGACGAGGCACCGGAACCGACCGCGGTGAGCGCGAAGCTTCCGACGACTCCCCCGCAACCGAGTGCCGCACAGCCCCGCGCCGCAGCCCGACTGTCCCTGCCAGAGATGGCGCTGCCCCCGCAGGACACCATGAGCTCGCCCCCGCGGACAGCGGTGCGCCCTTCCCGATCAGCGGTGGGTGCCTCCCGAACAGCGGTGGCTCGCCCCGCGCCATGGCTCGCGCCGCACCAGATCGCGCACGCAGTGGGGGCGCCCACGACGGACGTCGCCAGGCAGTGGCCGGTCATCGACCAGGCCCTGCAGGCAGCGGGAATGACCGACCGGGCCAGCCGGATCGCTGCCGTCGCCACGGTGGTGACCGAGGTCGGGACGCGCTTCCGCCCGATCCCTGAGTTCGGCAGACGGGCGTACTTCCGGCAGATGTACGAAGGACGAGCAGACCTCGGCAACACCCGACCGGGTGACGGTGCGCGGTACTACGGGCGCGGATACATCCAGCTCACCGGCCGGGCGAACTACCGGGCCTACGGGAAGCGACTCGGCGTCGATCTCGAGAACCGGCCCGGTATGGCGCTGCGCCCGGACGTGGGTGCGCGCGTGCTCGCCGCCTACTTCAAGCAGCACCGGGTGGCCGACAGTGCGCGACGCGGGCAGTGGCGCGCCGTACGAGTGAAGGTCAACGGCGGCGTCAACGGCTGGCCGAGGTACAAGCGGGTCGTCTCCTCACTGCTTCGTGCCTCGGCGCGCTAGGTCGCCAGGGGCCAGTGCGGGTGCTTCGGTGAGCGGCCCTGGAAGGACAGGATGGCGGGATTCTGGATGACCCCGGCACGGATCTCGATGGCCCGGCGGATGGTGGGGGTCGTGTCCCAGGCGTCGCTCCCTCCCAGGACCGTGCCGAGGAAGGGAAGCAGCGCCTCGCTGATCTCCCACGTCGCGGAGTTCCACAGGTACGACGGGCTGTGGTCGACGGCGTAGTAGAGAACGTTGTCGCCGACCACGAAGGTGGGGTCGGTGAACGTCGTGGGGCGCGCCCAGTCGAACCCCATGCCCTCGTCGCAGGAGACGTCGACGACCAGGGTGCCTGGTGTCATGTCCGCGAGGTCGTCGCCGGTCATGAACATGAGCGGGGCATCAGTGTCCTGGAGCACGCAGTTGACGATGATGTCGTGCCCCGCGAGGAACGGTGCGAGGAGCACCTTGCCGTCACCCGTGACCGCGTGGCTCACTCGCGCCGCGGTGTCGTCGTTGTCGTCGTTCTTGTCGAAGTGGACGATCCGTGCGGAGTGGATCGGTGCGGCCACGGCCGCGATCTCTCGGTGGGTGAGGACGTCGACGTCGTGCACGCCCAGTGCGTTGAGCGCCGTCACCGCACCTCGAGCGGTCGCGCCGAAGCCGATGACCACGGCGCGCAGCCGACGCCCGTAGTCACCGGTGAATCCTGCGATCTGCATGGCGTGGAGCACGGAGCAGTAGCCGGCAAGCTCGTTGTTCTTGTGGAACACGTGCAGGCCGAAGGAGCCGTCACGGTTCCAGTGGTTCATCGCCTCGAACGCGATCAGCGTGAGCTCCTGGTCGATGGCGAGCTGCGTGAGCTCCTCGTCCTGCACGCAGTGCGGCCACCCCCAGAGGACCTGACCGACGCGCATCTGGGCGATGTCGCTGAGCAACGGTTTGGGTTGCAGGATGACGTCGCACTCCGCGATGAGCTGCTCGCGGGTCCTGAAGCCGGCGACCCAGCCCTTCAGCTCGTCGTCGGACATGCCGAAGCGGTCCCCGTAGCCATGTTCGAGGTAGATGCGCTCCCGGAGGTCATCAGGAATCCGGCCGAGGTGGTGAGGGTGCAGCGGGAGCCGGCGCTCGTTCTCCTTGAGCGACCGGCCGATGACACCGAGGCTCAGCTGGTTCACTGCGGTCTCCGTCGGCTCGGGCCACCTCCGGGCCCAGTCCGGTAGCGGCATCGCCATCGAGGTCCAGGGAGACCTCCCTCGTCAGGGTACGCCTCGCGCGACGAGGATCCACAGGTTCCGATTCGGGGCGGCGGACTGTCGGCGGTCGGCGCTAGAATCGAACACATGATCGATCGCCTTCCTGCAGATGAGCGCCGCGATTCCGCGACCGTCGCCGCGTGGTTGCGGTCACTCGTCGACCTGGACGCCGCCGACGTGTCCGACGCGGAGCGGATCGACCAGATTCGAGCCTTGGAGGAGCTCAAGTCCGCGGCGGCCGCCGCCCAGGCCAGGATCACGGTGGCGTTCGTCCGGTCCCAGCAGCAGGCGCAGCGCGACGCGGGCGTGCCGCAGCGCAAGACCGGTCAAGGAGTCGCGGCGCAGGTCGCCTTGGCCCGCCGGGACAGCCCGGTCAGAGGTGCCCGGCACCTCGGCCTCGCCCGAGCGCTGGTCGAGGAGATGCCGCACACCCTCGCTGCGTTGGAACGCGGGCAGGTGTCGGAGTGGCGAGCCACCCTGGTGGTCCGCGAGACCGCCTGCCTGTCCCGCCATGACCGGACCGCGGTGGACGCCGAGCTCGCAGCCCGTCCGGGTGGTCTCGCCGGGCTGGGCGACCGTGCTGCTGCCGCGGAGACCCGCCGGATCGCCTACCGGCTCGACCCTCACGCCGTCACCGACCGGGCCCGCCGTGCCGAGACCGAGCGCCGGGTCACGATTCGGCCGGCGCCCGACACGATGACTGTGGTCACGGGTCTGCTGCCGGCCACGCAGGGCGTCGCGGTCTACGCCGCACTCACGAAGCACGCCGACACGTTGCGCTCCGGTGGTGACGCCCGGTCCCGCGCGCAGATCATGGCCGACACGCTCGTCGAACGCGTCACCGGGCAGACCATCGCCACCGGTGTCCCGGTCGAGGTCAGCCTCGTGATGACCGACCGCACCCTTCTCGCTGGAAACCACGCCCCGGCGCACCTTGAGGGGTACGGCCCCCTCCCTGCCCCGCTCGTCCGCGATCTGGTCCGCGACACCGACGCCCGGGTCTGGCTGCGTCGGCTGTTCACCGCTCCTGCGACCGGCCGGCTGGCCGCGATGGACTCGACGCGTCGCTGCTTCACCGGCCGGCTGCGCCGGTTCGTGGTCCTCCGCGACCAGGTCTGCCGCACGCCCTGGTGCGGCTCCCCCGTCCGGCACGTCGACCACGCCCAGCCTGCCGTCAGCGGTGGCGAGACCAGCGCTGCCAACGCGCAGGGGCTGTGCGAGGCCTGCAACTACGCCAAGGACAGCCCGGGCTGGCGCACCCGCCCCGGGACGGGCGGCCTCGTCGAGACCACCACCCCGACCGGTCATCGCTACCGGTCACACCCACCGCCCCCACCGGGTGCGGCGCCACCCACGACGCGGATCACCCGCGCCGACATCCACTTCCGAAACCTCGTCCTCGCCTGCTGAAACCAGCGGCCGGCGCAGTGGTGGATCGGAATACTCCGCCGGCGTGGTGCCTTGGGCCCTCTGTTGGACTTTCTGACCGACGACCGGAGGAGACACCCCTTGAGCACCAAGATCTGGTTCATCACCGGAACGTCCCGTGGCTTCGGCCGCGAGTGGGCGGACGCCGCCCTGGAGCGAGGTGACTCCGTGGTGGCGACCGCCCGTGACGCGAGCAGCCTCGACGGCCTGGTCGCGACGTACGGCGACCGGGTGCTGCCGCTCGCGCTCGACGTCACCGACCGGGAGGCGGTCTTCGCGGCCGTCGCCCGTGCCCACGAACACTTCGGGCGGCTCGACGTCGTGGTGAACAACGCGGGGTACGGCCAGTTCGGCATGGTCGAGGAGCTCAGCGAGACCGAGACGCGCGAGCAGATCGAGACGAACCTGTTCGGGGCGCTCTGGGTCACCCAGGCGGCGCTGCCGTTCCTGCGCGCCCAGGGCAGCGGCCACTTCCTGCAGGTCTCGTCCATCGGCGGCATCTCGGCGTTCCCGACGGTCGGCATCTACCACGCGTCCAAGTGGGCGCTGGAGGGCATCAGCCAGTCGCTGGCGCAGGAGGTGGCCGGCTTCGGCATCAAGGTCACCCTGATCGAGCCCGGCGGCTACTCCACCGACTGGGGCGGCAGCTCGGCGCGGCACGCCACCGCCATCCCGGCCTACGACGAGGTGCGCGAGCAGGCCGCGAACCGGCCCAGCCGACGCGGCACCCCTGGCGACCCGGTCGCGACCAGGACGCCGTGCTCACCCTGGTGGACTCGGACGACCCTCCGCTGCGGGCTTTCTTCGGCGAGGCGCCGCTGGCCATCGCCACCGCGGACTACGAGTCCCGGCTCGCGACCTGGAACGAGTGGCAGTCGCTGGCCGTGGCCGCGCACGGTGGTGGCCAGGCGTGACCCCCGGGGCACCTGACACGATGACGTGGTGACGACGCGGCGCCCGGACACCCGGATCGGCGCCGTCGTCCTGCTCGTGCTCGCCTGGGGGTCGACCTTCGCCGCGGTGAAGGTGGGTCTGGACAGTGCTCCCCCGATCCTGTTCGGCGGCATCCGCTCGGTGCTGGGCGGGGCGGTGATGGTCGTCCTCGCCTTCGGGCGCTCCGGCCTACCGGCGCTGCGCGACACCTGGCCGGCGTACGCCGTGCTCACCCTGCTCAACGTGGTGGTCTTCTTCAGCCTGCAGACGCTGGCGATCCTCGAGCTGCCGTCCGGGCTCGCGGCGGTGCTGATCTACCTCCAACCGGTGCTCGTCGGCGTGCTGGCCGCTCCCCTGCTCGGCGAGGCGCTCACCGGGCTGAAGGTGGCGGGCCTGCTGCTCGGGTTCGCCGGCATCGTGGTCGTCAGCGCCGGCGCGTTCAGCGGCAACGCGTCCTTGCTGGGCGTCGGGTACGCCGTGGCGGGCGCGCTGGTCTGGGCGCTGGGGACGATCGCGTTCAAGAGGTACGCCGAGCGCGTCGACGTCTGGTGGGCGGTGGCGATCCCGTTCCTGGTGGGCGGTGCCGTCATGACGCTCGGCGGCGCGGCGACCGAGGGCACGCAGATCTCCTGGTCCGGGGACTTCGTCGCCGCCTTCGTCTACGCCTCGCTGGTCGGCACGGCGCTGTCGTGGTCGCTGTGGTTCGGCCTCGTGGGCACGGGTGAGGCGGGCCGCGCCGCGTCGTACATCTTCTTCGTCCCGCTCATCTCCCTGGCCATCGGCGGCCTGCTCCTCCACGAGACGCTCGGACCGTCCCTGCTGGCCGGGGCCGCGCTGGTGATCCTCGGCGTCTACCTGGTCAACCGGCGACCGGCCGATGTTGTTCAATGACGCGGTGACAGCAGACCTGCGCATCGAACCGACGGACCCGCTCGACCTGGACCTCGACACCGCGGACGCGCTCGCCGAGGTGTTCACCGCGTGCGAGCGGGCCGACGGGCTCGCGTTCCAGGCCAAGGTCGGGGCGGACCTGCTCACCTCCCGGCGGCTCGGCTCCGACTCGCGCCCGGTCGACGCGATGTTCGTGGCCCGCGACGGCGACCGCCCCGTCGCGGAGACGACCGTGGAGCTGCCGTGGCGGGACAACACCGACTCGGCCTCGGTGCGGGTCCGGGTGCACCCGGACGTGCGGGGCCGGGGGCTGGGCCACGAGCTGTGGCAGCAGGCGCTGACGTTCTGCGACACCGCCGGACGAACCCGCATCCACACCGGCGCGTGGCTGGGCGGCGCCGGCGTCGAGGTCCTGGACCACTGGGGGCTGACCCGCACCGGCGTCGGGGTGATCCGGCGGATCGACGTGCACGAGACACCGCGTTCGACCTGGGAGCGGTTGTCCGACGAGGCGCTGACCCATGCCGGCGACTACGAGCTCGTCCAGCAGGTCGGCGGCACGCCGGCGGAACGGACGGACGCCCTGGTCACGCTGCACGATGCGATCAACGACGCACCCGCGATGGACCCCGACAACGAGCCGGACGTGTGGGACGCGCAGCGGCTGGCCGACTACGAGGGGGCGATGGCCGGACGCCGGCAGACGATCTACCGGGTGATGGCCCGGCACCGTGGCACCGGCGAGTGGGCCGGGCAGTCGATGCTGTGCGTGAACGAGTTCGCTCCGGCCGAGGCGTTCCAGGAGGACACGTCGGTCGTACGCGCCCACCGGGGGCACCGGCTCGGCCTGCTGATGAAGGCCGCGATGCTGACCTGGGTGGGCGACGAGCGACCCGAGGTGGGCGCGATCGACACCTGGAACGACTCCACCAACCACCACATGATCGCGATCAACGAGCGTCTGGGTGCGACCGTCGTCGCCCGGCACCAGGGGTTCCGGTCGGACCGGGTGGGCGCGTGACGCGGCTGCTGGTCGTCCACCACTCCCCGAGCCCCGGCGTGCGGTCGCTGACGGACGCGGCACTCGCCGGCACCCACGACGAGGCGATCGAGGGTGTCGAGGTGGTGGAGCGGGCAGCGCTCGAGGCCACGGCGGACGACGTGCTCGGTGCCGACGGCTACCTGCTCGGCACGACCGCGAACTTCGGCTACATGAGCGGCGCCCTCAAGCACTTCTTCGACACCACGTACCACCAGGTCATCGAGCACACCGAGGGCCGGCCGTTCGGGGTCTACGTGCACGGTCGCTACGACACCACCGGGGCGGTCCGCTCGGTGCTCTCGATCACCACCGGGCTGCGGTGGCGGCAGGCAGCCGAGGTGCTCGAGGTCGTCGGGGACGTGGACGCGGAGCATCGCGAAGCGGCGTACGACCTCGGCGGTACCATCGCTGCACTGCTCGCCACCGAATCGTGAGGTCTTCGTTCGTGCTCCGCTCTGCCTGCATCGCCCTGCTCCTGCTTGCGCTCAGCGGCTGCACCCAGGGCAGGGCCGAGGAGGCCTCGGGCAGCAAGGCGCAGCAGAAGGCCCCCGAGCTCGGGGCCTGTCGCGCGTTGAAGCCCGATGACATCAAGCGGGCCAGCAACACCTCCGCCGCCGTGTCCTGCGCGGGCGAGCACACCGCGGAGACGTTCGCCGTCGGGTCCTTCCCCGACGACCTCGCGGGCAGGGACGACCCGGACGACCCGAAGCTCGGCGCCTACGTCTACGACCGCTGCCAGGACCAGTTCCAGAAGTTCCTCGGCGGCGACGAGAGCCTGGTGCTGCGCTCCACGATGACCTGGGCGTGGTTCCGCCCGACCACCGAGGCCTGGAAGGACGGCGCGCACTGGTACCGCTGCGACGTGGTCGGCGGCGGCGAGCAGTCGAAGTCGTTCGTCGCCCTGCCGAAGACGGCCAAGGGTGTGCTGCTCGGCAAGCCCGACGACCGCTGGCAGGTCTGCGTGAACGGTCCGAGCGTCAGCGGGTCGGTGAAGATCCCCTGCACCCAAGCGCACACCTGGCGCGCGGTGACCACGATCGTGCTGGGCAAGACCACCGACCCCTATCCCGGCGACCGGCTGGTCGAGGTCCGCACCCGCGACTTCTGCTCGGACTCGGTGGGCGCGTGGCTGAACTACCCCGTCGACTACGACTACGGCTACACGTGGTTCCACGAGGCGGAGTGGAAGGCCGGCAACCGCCGCTCCATCTGCTGGGCCAAGACCAAGCAGTGATGCGAGCCCGCGCCCTGCTCGTCGCGCTGGCCGCGGCGCTCACCGTGTCCGCGTGCAGCGGCTCCCCCGATGCCGGCCCGAGCGCCTCCCCCAGCACGTCGGCCAGTGCGGCCCCGTCCGCGGGTACGGCGTCCGGGTCGCCCTCGGCGGCGTCGTCCACCCCGTCCGTCGTACCCCCGGCTCCACGGAAGGCCGCGTGCTACCGGCTGACCACGCGGCAGCTCACCCAGCCGACCAACGCCTCGGCGCCGGTCCCCTGCAGCGGGCGGCACACCGCCCAGACGATCTACGTCGGCACCCTGGACACCGTCGTCGACGGGCACTCGGTCGCGGTCGACTCCGCGTTCGTGCAGAAGCAGCTGAGCACCACCTGCCCGCGCAAGCTCGACGAGTACGTCGGAGGCACGTCGACCTCGCGCGACCTGAGCCGCTTCAACGTGGTCTGGTACAGCCCCACCCTCGACCAGTCCGACCAGGGCGCCGACTGGTTCCGCTGCGACCTGATCGCGTTCGCGGGCCCGGACGAGCTGTTCCCCCTGCCGGCCACGAAGAAGCTCAGCGGGGTGCTCGGCTCCGCCGGCGCGCTCGACACCTACGGGCTGTGCGGCACGTCGTCGCCCGGCGCCCGCGGGTTCGCGCGGGTGATCTGCGGGCGCCGGCACGCGTGGCGGGCGGTCGACACCATCGGTATCTCCGGCGGCGCGACGTACCCGGGCGTCGCCGCGGTCCGCAAGGCCGGCGACAGCGACTGCAAGGACCTCGCCCGGTCCCGGGCGCAGGACACCTTGAAGTTCCAGTACGGCTGGGAGTGGCCGACCAAGGCGCAGTGGTTGCGCGGCCAGCGCTTCGGCTACTGCTGGATCCCCGACTGAACCGAGATGTCGGGCGCCCACGTCGCTCTGGCGACGCCACCGCCTGACAGGTCGGTCAGAAGCCGAGCCGGCGCAGCTGCTTGGGGTCGCGCTGCCAGTCCTTGGCGATCTTGACGTGCAGGTCGAGGTAGACCGGCGTGCCGAGCATCGCCTCGATCTGCTTGCGGGCCGCGCTGCCGACCTCCTTGAGCCGCTTGCCCTGGTGGCCGATCACGATGCCCTTCTGCGACGACCGCTCGACGAACACGTTGGCGTGGATGTCCAGCAGCGGACGGTCCTCGGGACGTCCCTCCCGCAGGCCCATCTCCTCGACCAGCACCGCGATGGAGTGCGGCAGCTCGTCGCGGACCCCTTCGAGGGCCGCCTCGCGGATCAGCTCGGCGACGATCGCCTCCTCGGGCGCGTCGGTGAGCTCGCCGTCCGGGTAGAGGGGCGGCCCCTCCGGCATCTGGGCGATCAGCAGGTCCGCGAGCAGCTCCACCTGGTCGCCGGACTTGGCGGAGACCGGGACGATCTCCTGCCAGACCGTGTTCGTCTCCTCGCCGAGGCGGGCGATGGACATCAGGTGCTGCCCGAGCTGGTCAGGCGTGGCCAGGTCGGTCTTGGTCGCCACCGCCACCTTGATCGTCCGGCGCACCTTGGCGAGCTCGTTGACGATGAACCGGTCGCCCGGGCCGATCTTCTCGTTCGCCGGGAAGCAGACCGCCACCACGTCGACCTCGGCCCACGTGGAGGTGACCAGGTCGTTGAGCCGCTCCCCGAGCAGGGTGCGGGGCCGGTGCAGGCCTGGGGTGTCCACCAGCACGAGCTGGGCGTCGGGCCGGTGCACGATGCCGCGTACGACGGTCCGGGTGGTCTGCGGCCGCGACGACGTGATCGCCACCTTGGTGCCCACGAGGGCGTTGGTCAGGGTCGACTTGCCGGCGTTGGGCCGACCGACGAAGGACGCGAAACCGCTGCGGAACTCAGGCACCCACGGATTGTGTCACCACCCGGTGCCGTCGCTCGCGGTGTCCTGCTCCGTGGGGGTCGGGGTTCCGGTGGGCGACTCGACGTCGGGCCCCGCCGTGGGCGTGTTGTCGGCCATGACGCCGTGCGTCATACCCCGCTTCCCGATGCGATGGAAGCCACCCCTGCCATGACCCCGGTGGGCGTTGCCGGCGCCCTTGTCGGTCGTGGCGGTGTGGGCGCCGGTCTCGGTGCCGCTCCCGGACGGTCCGGTCACGCTCGGACCGGTCACACTCGGGCCGGTCACGCTCGGGCCGGTCACGCTCGGGCCGGTGCCCGGGTCGGGTGACGACGTAGGCCCGCTGCTCTGGCCCGATCCCGGCAACGCTCCGGTGCCCGCGGAGGACGAACCGCCGCCCCCGGCATCGGGTGCGCCGGTGCTGCCACCGGTGCCGGTGCCCGCGCCGGTGTCGTTGGGGGTCCCCGACGGGGTCCCTGCGGGAGTCCCCGCCGGTGTCTCCCCGGGCGCGCCCGATGGCGTCCCGGCCGGGGCTCCGGACGGCGTCCCGACTGGTGCGTCTGTCGGCAGCCCACCGGGAGCGACACCCGGGTCCGTCACCTGCGGCTGGGCCGCGGTGTCGCCCGGGACGGTGCCCTGACCGGCCCCCGGTGCACCTTCGACCGACGCACCCTTGAGGGCGTGGGTTCCGCCAGTCACGGACGGCGGGGGCACCGCGGGACGGCCTCCCTGGCTCCCCTCGGGGAGGAGCGGATGTGGTGACAGACCACCGGGCAGCCCCGTGCTGTCCGGGGAGCCCGCGCCCCAGCTGCGACCACCGACGCGGTCGCCGTGGTTCGGGGCCGATGCGTGTGAGGGCGTCTGGTCCGGTGCGCGGGTCGGTGCGGTGTCCGGTGCCGGCGGGTCGCCCAGCGGGCGCGGGAACGTGAAGGGGAGGTACTGCTCGGAGAGGTGCGCCACCACCCGTTGCACCGGCACCGGCAGCTCGTTGGCGACGGCCGCGGCCCCGGTGAGGCTCATGCCGGTCACCGCGGCGGCGGCCAGTCCGGCGAGCGCCCCGCGGCGTCGGGCCTGCGCGTGACGTGAGGGGCGACGCGCGGGGGTCGGGGCCGGGGCCGGGCTGCCCGCGAGCAGCAGGGCCAGCTCCGCACTCGGGGCGGGCACCTCGGTGCTCCCGAGCGTGGCCACGTCCTCGAGGAAGGCGGTGAGGTCGTCGACGGACCCGTCGAAGAGCTCCTGGGCGTCGGTGACCATCTCGGTCACGACCAGGGACGTGCTCACAGGACCACCTCCCCACGCTCCATCATGCTGCGCAACGTCAGCAGCCCGCGGCGCTGGAGCTGCTTGACCGCTCCGGTGCTCTTGCCGAGGATCTCGGCGGTCTGCTCGAGGGTCAGGTCACCGAGGATGCGCAGGGTGATCACCGAGCGCTGGTCGTGGTTGAGCCGTTCGAGCATCCCGGTCAGGTGGTCGCCTTCGACGCCGGCCAGCGCTGCGTGCTCCGCGGACGGCTCGTGCCGACTGTCAAGATCAGGCTCGTAGGGAGACTCCACGGGGCGCCGGGACCGCCGCCGCAGCTCGTCGACCAGGCGGGCGTGCGCCACCGAGAACACG
This sequence comes from uncultured Actinomycetota bacterium, assembly GCA_963810035.1. Classification (GTDB taxonomy): domain Bacteria; phylum Actinomycetota; class Actinomycetes; order Propionibacteriales; family Nocardioidaceae; genus Nocardioides_B. The sequence continues at coordinate 570,614 of CAWEMA010000011.1, read as the reverse complement.
AAGGTCCGCAGACCCGCTGCTCCACCCACCAGACCTCCCAGTCGACGCAGGACGTGCAGGAAAACCTCGTTGGTCAGGCCCTCGGGGTCCTCAGCCCCGTGCGCCCGGAGGTACCCCAGCACCTTGGGAGAAAGTACGGCGTAGACGGTGCCGAGCGCGTCCGCGTCACCCGACCTGGCCGCCGTGACGACGTCGTCGGTCAACGTGGACATCGGGCACCCCCGCGCACCCCCACGAGATAGCGCGCTGACCCGGCGGACGGGGGTCCCACCGGGCCAGCGAGCAGGGTCATTCGTCGGTGGAGGGTGAGGGGTTCCCCCCGCCGTGACAGGCCTGAACCTGACACAGGACTCATGCACCCTCCCAGCAGTGGATGGGTCCTCGACGAGGTAATCGCCGAGGGCTCTTCCGAGGTTACGCCCGCCCGGACTTTTTTTCGCGGGGCGAAAGACCCTGGTGGGTAAAGGGCGGAGCGGACTCAGCCCAGCCAGGTGGGCCGCAGCGGGAACCGGGCGTTGCCGTCCGCGTCTGGCTTGACCGCGAGCACCTGGTGCAGCTGGATCTCGTTGCGCTCGAAGGACAGCCGGGAGCCGGCCATGTAGAGCCCCCACACCCGGGCGGTGCCCTCGCCGACCTCGCCCACGCACTGGTCCCAGTTCGCCGCCAGGTTCTCCGACCAGCCCTTCAGGGTCAGCGCGTAGTGCTCGCGGAGGTTCTCCTCGTGCCGCACCTCGAGGCCGACGTTCTGGATCTCGGTGATGATCCGGCCCGAGCCGGTGAGCTCGCCGTCGGGGAAGACGTAGCGGTCGATGAAGGCGCCGGTGTCGGTGGTGGAGTTGTCCGGCCGGGTGATGCAGTGGTTGAGCAGCCGGCCGCCCGGGACGAGCTTGTCCCGCATGAACGCGAAGTACGACGGGTAGTTCCGGATGCCGATGTGCTCGGTCAGGCCGATCGAGCTGACCGCGTCGAACCCGGTGTCCCGGACGTCGCGGTAGTCCCCGAACCGCACCTCGGCGACGTCGTCGAGACCGTCGCGCTTGATCGCCTCCTGCGCCCACGCGGCCTGCTCGCGCGACAGCGTGACGCCCACGACCTCGACGCCGTAGTGCTTCGCGGCGTGCCGGACCATGCCGCCCCAGCCGCTGCCGATGTCGAGCAGCTTCATCCCGGGCTGCAGTCCGAGCTTGCGCGCGACCAGGTCGTACTTGAAGGCCTGCGCCTCCTCGAGCGTGGCCTCCTCGTCGGGGAAGCAGGCGCAGGTGTAGGTCATGGACGGCCCGAGGACCAGCTCGTAGAACCGGTTGGAGACGTCGTAGTGGTGGTGGATCGCCTCGGCGTCCCGGCCCTTGGAGTGCCGGAAGCCCTCGAGCAGCCGGCGCCACTTGGGGAGTGCCTCCTGCGGCGGCGGAGGCGGCGGCTTGAGCCGGCTCCAGCCGAGACCGCGGACGATCTGGAACGCCTCGGCCGGCGAGGGGATCTTGAAGCCGGACTCGCGCTGCAGGAGCAGCATCGCGTCGTACGGGTTCCCCGGGTGCACGCCCTCCAAGGTGAGGTCCCCCGAGACGTAGGCACGCGCCATACCCAGGTCACCGGGTGCGGTGATCAGGTAGGACAGGCCCCGCTCGTTCCTCAGGTGCAGGTGGATCGGCGAGTCCGCAGGACCCGCGGTGCTGCCGTCGTACGCCGAGAACCGGAACGGGACCCCTCCCGGCATCAGCCGGGAGATCGCCTCACCGATCGTGATCGTCGCGTCCGGACGGTTCAGAGTGCTCGTCATCGACGATTCACCGCCTTCTCGTAGAGGCCCGTGAGCCGGTTGTCCGGGTCGGTCTGCTGCCGCACCCGCTGCTGGTTGGCGACGCCGTAGAGCCGGTCGAAGGTCTCCCGGTCGTAGTAGGCGTCGGAGTAGAGCGACTTGTGCCCGCCGAGCGCGGTGACCTCGGCCTCGATGGCGCGGTTCTTGTCCCCGTCCGCGGCGCCGGGCTCGATCGGGACGGTGCCCCAGAACCCGACGTTCACGTAGGTCGCCCCGGGGGCCAGGGGGTACGACGGCCAGTCCCGCGTCGCGCGCAGCGGACAGAGCCACACCGGCCGCATGCCGACATGCTCGTCGAACCACCGCACGAACGCCGGCGTCTGCCCGACCGGGACCTCGATGTCCTGGATCACCCGCTCGCGCTCGGGCCTGCCCCGGGCCCGGTCGATGCGGGCGACCACGCCGAAGCGGCTCTCCAGCCCGACCAGCCGGTGGTAGACGTCGCTGCGCCGCCACCGTCGCGGCCAGAGCCGCCGGATGCGGGGGTTCTGCAGCCCGAACGCACCCGAGCACCAGAACCAGTCGGTGTCCCAGCGCCACAGGTAGTCGTACATCGAGAGGGTGTCGGTCTCCCGTTGCTGCAGCGAGCGGAAGTACAGGTCCCTCCCGGTGTAGTCGGAGGTCCGGGCCGGCACCTGGTCGGTCCACGTCGCGAGGGTGAGGTAGGCCTCCCCCGGCTCGAAGACGACACCGTCGAGGCCGTCCACCCGGACCCCGTCGTGCTCGCCGGTCTCGACGATCACGTCGATGGTCTTGGCCAGGGCGTCGAGGTCGTCGAAGCGCAGGTGCCGCAGGTCGACGTACGGCGGGACCTTCTCCAGCCGGATCCGGATCCGGGTGGCGTAGCCCAGCGACCCGTAGGAGTTCGGGAAGGCGTCGAACAGGTCCTCGCCCGGGGTCGTGGTGACCACCTCGCCGGACCCGGTGAGCACGTCCATCTCGAGCACCGACTCGTGCGGCAGCCCGTTGCGGAAGGACGTCGACTCGATGCCCAGCCCGGTGACCGCGCCGCCCAGGGTGATGCTGCGCAGCTGGGGAACGACGTAGGGGATGTACCCGCGCGGCAGGGTGACGTCGACGAGCTCCTCGTAGGTGCACATGCCCTGCACGTCGGCGGTGGCGCTCCCGTCGGGGAGCACGTCGAGGGCGATCACGCCCGCGAGGCCGGAGACGTCGAGACCGGGGGCGTCCACGCGCGAGCGCGCACGGAACAGGTTGGACGTGCGCTTGGCCAACCGCACGGGCGCACCCGCCGGGATGGCGTCGTACGACGCCCGCAACCGGGCCACGGCATCGGCGTGGGCGGCCCTCCCCACCACGTCACTCACAGGTACAACCTATCGCTGTCGTGTCTCCCGTCCAGGCACCGGGATGGTTGGTGAGACCACATGATTGCCGGACCAGGCATCCGGGCTACCTCCCGGCTCTGTGCCGTCGTGCCGGGTCAGGACTCGACGGTGGCAACGACGGTGCCGTCGGGGGCCGCGAGGTGCACGGGCACTCCCGGTCCGGACAGGTCGCGTACGACGGACAGGTCGACCTCGTTGACGGCCGCGGCAGCACCGAGGACGACGACGGCCTCGAGGCTGCGCGCCCCGCTGGTCACCGCCATCGCGACCGCGACCTCCACCGCGGTGAGCTTGAGGGTCGGCAGGGCGACGGTCGCACCGGCATAGGTGCGGCCGTCCTGGTCGCGGACGCACGCTCCTTCCGCGGCCCGGGTGCGGGCCCGGGTGGAGCGGGCGAGCGTGACGAGCTTGGCGTCCTCGGGGTCGGCCAAGCCGGAAGGAGGGAGTTCAGCCGGCATGGTGCTCAGGGTAGGGCTCCTCCTCGGGGCCCTCGTGCACGGGCTCGAGCTTGCTGACCAGCACGGTGCCGATGCGGTTGCGGCGGCCGGCGGGCGTCTCGGCCTCGAACCGCAGACCGTTCACCTCGACGACCGAGCCGGCGATCGGGACCCGGCCGAGATGCTTGGCCATCAGGCCTCCGACGCTGTCCACGTCGTCGTCCTCGATCGCGACGCCGCAGATGTCCTCGAGGTCGTCGACCGGGTAGCGCGAGCTGACCCGGGTGCTGCCGTTGGCGAGGTGCTCCACGTCGACGCGAGCGACGTCGTACTCGTCGGTGATCTCCCCGACGATCTCCTCGAGCACGTCCTCGATGGTGACCAGGCCGGCCGTGCCGCCGTACTCGTCGACGACCACGCCGACGTGCTTGCGCTCGGCCTGCATCTCCCGCAGCAGCGCGTCGATGGGCTTGGAGTCCGGGACGTAGAGCACCGGACGCATCACCGACTCCACCCGCTCGGTGGTCTCGGCCTCGTGCCGGTCGAAGACCCGCTTGGTGAGGTCCTTGAGGTAGGCGAAGCCGACGATGTCGTCGAGGTTCTCCCCGATCACCGGGATCCGGGAGTAACCGCTGCGCAGGGCCAGCGACATCGCCTGGCGCAGGGTCTTGTTCTTCTCGATGAAGACCACGTCGGTCCGCGGCACCATCACCTCGCGGACCAGGGTGTCGCCGAGCTCGAAGACGGAGTGGATCATCTGCCGCTCGCCGGACTCGATCACGCTGCTGGCCTCGGCGAGGTCGACGAGCTCACGCAGCTCGGCCTCGGAGGCGAACGGTCCCTCGCTGAAGCCGCGTCCCGGGGTGATCGCGTTGCCGACCAGGATCAGCAGCCGGGGCAGCGGGCCGAGCACCTTGGTGAACGCGATCAGCGGACCGGACGACATCAGGGCCACCCGCTCGGAGTGCTGACGTCCCAGCGTGCGCGGCGCGACGCCGATCACCACGAACGAGACCACCAGCATGATCGCCAGCGAGGCGAGCATCGCCCACCAGCGGCTGCCATCGGTCTCCGGCCCGGCCTCGGAGCCGCCGCGCGGGACGATCAGGTCGAGCATCACCACGGTGACCAGGATGATCGCCGCGATCTCGGTCAGCATCCGCAGGAACAGCGCGGTGTTCAGGTAGCGCGGCGGGTCCCCGACGATCACCAGCAGGCGCGCGGCACCGGACGTGCCCTCGCTCGCGATCTCCTCGGCACGTGCCTTGGAGAACGACGAGAGCGCCGCGTCGGCGCTGCTGAAGACTCCTGCGACAAGGACGAAGACGGCTGCCAGGACCAGCAGCCAGATGTCCACGAGGCTCATGCCCGCTCGGCCTGCCACTCCGCCAGGAGCTCTGCCTGCAGGCCGAACATCTCGCGGTGCTCCTCGGGCTCGGCGTGGTCGTAGCCGAGCAGGTGCAGGATCCCGTGGACCGTCAGCAGGTCGACCTCGTCGGTCGTGGAGTGCCCGGCGTCCTTGGCCTGCCGCGCCGCGACGGCCGGGCACAGCACGAGGTCGCCGAGCACGCCCTCCTCGGGCTCCTCGTTGACCAGGCCGGGCCGCAGCTCGTCCATCGGGAAGGCGAGGACGTCGGTCGGCCCCTCCTTCTCCATCCACTGCTCGTTGAGCTCGGCGATGGTCGCCTCGTCGACGACCTTGATGCAGAGCTCGGCGAGCGGGTGCACGCGCATCCGGCCCAGGACGAAGCGCGAGAGCCGGGAGAGCTCGAGCGCGTCGACGTCGGTCCCGGACTCGTTGAGGACCTCGATACTCATGCTGGGCTCACGCCTGCGTTCTCCTGGGTCGGGGGCCGCGACGCCGGGCGTCCGGCCCCGGTTCGCCGGTCTCGTCGTCACGCGCTTCGTACTCGTCGTACGCCGCGACGATGTGCCCGACCAGCCGGTGGCGCACCACGTCGTGCGACGTCAACCGGTTGAACGACACGTCCTCGATGCCGGTCAGGATGTCCTCCACGATGCGCAGGCCGCTGCGCGTGCCGGACGGCAGGTCGACCTGGGTGACGTCGCCGGTGACGACCATCTTGGAGCCGAAGCCGAGCCGGGTGAGGAACATCTTCATCTGCTCGGGAGAGGTGTTCTGGGCCTCGTCGAGGATGATGAAGGCGTCGTTGAGCGTGCGGCCGCGCATGTAGGCCAGCGGGGCGACCTCGATGGTGCTGGCCGCGAGCAGCTTGGGGATCGTCTCCGGGTCGAGCATGTCGTGCAGCGCGTCGTACAGCGGGCGCAGGTAGGGGTCGATCTTCTCGCTGAGCGTCCCGGGCAGGAACCCCAGCCGCTCCCCCGCCTCCACGGCCGGCCGGGTCAGGATGATCCGGTTGACGTTCTTGGACTGGAGCGCCTGCACGGCCTTGGCCATCGCGAGGTAGGTCTTGCCGGTGCCGGCCGGGCCGATGCCGAACACGATCGTGTGCTTGTCGATCGCCTCGACGTAGCGCTTCTGGTTCAGCGTCTTGGGGCGGATCGTCCGGCCGCGGTTGGACAGGATGTTCAGGCTCAGCACGTCGGCCGGACGCTCGGTGGTCTCGGTGCGCAGGATGCCGATCGCGCGCTCCACCGTCTCGGTGGTGACGCCCTGACCGGTGCGGATGATGGTGACCAGCTCGTCGAGGAGCCGTTCCACCAGCGCCACCTCGGCAGGCGCACCGCGCAGGGTGACCTGGTTGCCGCGCACGTGGACGTCGGCCTGGAAGGCCTTCTCGATCAGGGTGAGGTGCTCGTCCGCCGGGCCCAGAAGGGCAACCATGGGGATGCTGTTGGGCACCACGATCGTGTGTGCAGGGATGTCTGGCTGTTGCTCGGGTCGACTGGTGATCCCCGTGTCGGACTCTGTCATGGGCGGCGCTGGGGCCGACCTCCCGCTCTGTGCTCGGAGTGCCTGGTAAGGCTCGTCCGCCCCAGTTTACGGGAGCGGCCCGGTTCTCGCGCCAGTACGTTTCAGCCACCCCCCGCACGGGTGGGGGCTACAGTGCCTAGATGCAGGAGTACGACGAGCCTGAGCACCCCGAGGACCCCGGGGTCGAGCTCGTCGAGCCCGAGGACTTCCTACCCCACAACCCCTTCCCGCCCGACGCCCAGCGCATGGGCATCGACCGCTGGAGCGACGACGCCGGGATGATCGCGATCGCCTCGTCCCTCAACCCGGCCAAGCTCTCCCACAAGATCGTCGCCTGGGTGATGCTGCTGGCCGTCACCTCGTGGCTGCTCGCCCAGCTCTGGTTCGAGCTGACCTGACCGGTCAGGGGCGGGTCACGAGCAGGATGCCCAGGCACATCTCGTCGGTGGTGCCCTCGCCCCACACGACGTAGCGCTCCGGCTGTCCCTTGAACGCCGGAAGCACGTCGCGCAGCGCCTGGTCGTGGCGGCAGGTCACCCGCACCGTGTCGCCGCGCTCCAGCCTCAGCGCCCGGACCGGCCGGGCGCCCTGGTTGTCGAAGTCCCAGACCGGGATGTCCAGGACGGTGCGCGCCCGCGGGGTCCCCGGGTCGACCTCGATCTTCACGGACCGGCCGAGCAGGTGCATGTGCCCCGCGGCGGCCCGGATGGTCGCCGGCTCCTGGATCGTGCGGTCGCACGTCTGCACCGGCCCCGCGGAGAGCTTCCCGCACATCAGGTGCAGGTAGTTCGCGGTCAGCCCGACATCGGCTCCGAAACGCTTCTGCACGTCGGCCACCGCGGCGTCGCGGTTGCACAGCTTTCCGTCGTCGTGGCCGGGACGGCACGGCAGCTCCACAGGGGCGGGCAGCAGCATCGTCGCCAGCGGCGCGAGCTTCTTGGTGGCGGGAGCCAACCGGAGCTGGGCCGCCGAGACGTCCGGACGCGGTCCGGCGAGCAGGTTGTAGTGCACCTGCATGATCACCCGCGACCCCTTCTGGAGAGGTATGCCGACGTCGTCGGCCATCACCTGCTCGGCCCCGCCGGGGGCCCAGGCGCCCAGCCACGGCGCGTCGTCCATGGCGCCGTCGGTCTCCACCCCGGTGCCGCCGAAACAGGTCCAGCCCTGGCCCTTCTCGGCGGCGTCCTTGGCCTCGACGGCCGGCACCGAGGAGGGCGGCACCCGGAACAGGATCACGTGGTGCACCACCGAGGGGGTGCCGGGGAGGATGTCCAGCCCGGTGATGAACGAGTCCTGGGTCAGGTGCGGGTCGAGCACGAAGCAGCGGTAGTCGTCGGTGCCGGTGCCGTAGGGCGCCGACGGGGTGTACGCCTCGGGCATCGCCACCCGCACCCGTCGCTCCCCAGCACGCAGCGGCCTCCCGGGCGCCGGGGCGGTGGTGGCGGCACCCTGCGCGCCGTGACCGGCGTCGGTGGTCGCCGAGGCGCTCGGTGACGCGACCGGGCCGGTGCCCGACGAGCGGTCGTCAGCCCGCGTGCTGCAGCCCGCGGCCGCGAGCACCAGGACGGTCGCGGCGGCCGCCGTACGCGCCCGTCGGCCGATCATCCCGGTGGCCACCCCATCGACCGGCCGCCCAGCACGTGCAGGTGGGCGTGGAAGACGGTCTGGTGCGCTGCCGCACCGGTGTTCAGGACCATCCGGTAGCCGTCCCCGAGGCCCTCCTGGGCGGCGACCGCCGCGGCAGCGCCGACCAGGTCGACCATGTCGGTCGGGGCCGCGGCCGTGAGCGACGCCGCGTCGGGCTCGTGCCGGCGTGGCACGACCAGCACGTGGATGGGCGCCTGCGGCTCGATGTCGCGGAACGCGAGCGTGGTCTCGGTCTCGTGCACGACCTGGGCCGGGATGTCCCCGGCGACGATCTTGCAGAACAGGCAGTCAGCGTCGTTCGCCATGCCGCCACTCTAGGCCGCGCGGGACAACCACCCCGCGTGTAAACCCAGGGACAGAGCCGCGCGTGGAACTAGCGTGAGGTCCACGACGCTGAGCCGACCGGCCCGAGGGGGTTACATGACGGCCACCACCCGGTGGGACGCCGACACCGCTGTCGAGGAGCTGTACGCCGTCCACTACCGACGGCTGGTCCGGCTCTCCGTGCTGCTGGTCCGCGACGTGGAGACCGCCGAGGAGGTCGTGCAGGACGCCTTCGTCGCGATGCACGGCCGGTGGCGGACGCTCCAGGAGCCCGAGAAGGGGATGGCCTACCTGCGCCAGGCGGTCGTGAACCGGTCCCGCTCGGTGCTGCGGCACCGCGGGGTGCGGGCCCGTCACGCCGACACCGCCCTGCCCGTCGTACCGCACCTGCCCGGCGCCGACGAGGACGCCCTCGTCTCCGAGCGACGTGCCGCGGTGCTCGACGCCCTGCGCGGGCTGCCTGACCGGCAGCGCGAGGTGCTCGCGCTGCGCTACTACCTCGACCTGTCCGAGGCGGACATCGCCGAGACGCTCGGCATCAGCCGCGGTGCCGTCAAGAGCCACGCGTCGCGCGGCGTCGCCGCCCTGCGCTCCCTGATGGAGGACGTGTCATGAACACCGAAGACGACCTGCGCGCGCTGCTCGACGAGGCGGTCGCGGACGTGGAGCCGCACCACGGGCTCGACGAGATCCGCGCCCGCACGGCGTCCACCCACTCCCGGCGACCCTGGGTGTGGGGCGCCGGTGCCGCCGTGCTGGCGACCGCCGCGACCGTCGCCGCGGTCGCAGTGATCGGCGGCGGTCCTGGTACGACGGACGCCGGGCCCGGCTTCAGCGCGGGGAGCAGCACGTCGCCGACCGGGGCCGGACCGACGTCGGCGACGGACCTGCCCGGGCGCTCGGACGGCATGCTCCCCGTCTACTTCGTCGGCGACACCGGCGCCGGGCCGCGGCTGTTCCGTGAGCTGCACCCGGAACCGGCCGGGGGCCGCACGCTCGACGTCGCCGTCGACGAGGCGGTGAGCGGACGAGCCCAGGACCCCGACTACCGCACCCCGTGGCCCGAGGGGACCACGCTGCAGCGGGCCCAGCTCTCGGAGGGTGTCTTGTCGGTGGACCTGTCCGGGGTGCACGCCGAGCGACCGTCCGGCATGACCCAGGACGAGGCGGAGCTCGCCCTCCAGCAGCTCGTCCACACGGCCCAGGCCGTGGTGCAGCAGCCGCTCCCCATCACGTTCCTCGTCGACGGGAAGCCGACCAGCACCCTGCTCGGCGTCCCCACCGCGCAGCCGGTGCGTGCAGCCGCCGCCGACGACGTGCTGGCCCCGGTGTCGGTGTCCTCCCCCGCTGACGGCGCCACGGTGAGCAGCCCGTTCGACGTGACCGGTCAGGCTGCGGCGTTCGAGGCCAACGTGCAGTGGGAGCTCATGCAGGGCGGCACCGTCGTGAAGCGTGGCGCCACCACCGCCGAGGAGTGCTGCACCCTCTCGCCGTACTCCTTCGAGGTGACCGCGCCACCGGGCGACTACACCGTGGTGGTGCACGACGAGGACCCCTCCGGCGGCGAGGGCCACCCGCCGTCGCAGGACACCAAGCGGATCCAGGTCCGCTGACGGCCGGAACAAGGAGAGCGCCGACGGCATGCGCGATGCCCTCACGGCCGCCCAGCGCTGATCCCGGCGCTGAGGGGCGGCCTCCCCTAGGCTCGACGACGTGCTCAGCCACCGGGTCCTGAACCGCACGCTGCTCCAGCGGCAGCACCTGCTTTCGCGCACGACGATGCCGGCGCTCGAGATGAGCGAGCACCTGCTCGGCCTGCAGGCCCAGGAGCCGCTGCCGCCGTACGTCTCCCTGTGGAGCCGGATCGCCGGCTTCGACCCGGCTCCGGTCTCACGCGCGCTGGAGCAGCGCGCGTGCGTCCGGGTGCTGCTGATGCGCGGGACGATCCACCTGGTCACGCCCCGCGACGCCCTGCTGCTGCGGCCGCTGGTGCAGCCGATGCTCGACAAGGTGACCCGCACCAGCGCGGTCAGCCGGCCGGCCGCGGCGGTGGACCGCGGCGAGCTGGTGCGGGCCGCCCGACGCGCCTTCGAGGACGGTCCGGTCACGTTCAAGCGGCTCGGGGAGCTGCTCGCCGAGTCGTTCCCGGGGGTTCCCGGCACGGCACTGGCCAACACCGCCCGCGAGATGCTGCCACTGGTGCAGGTCCCGCCCCGCGGGCTGTGGAAGCAGCCGGGCGGGGTGGTCTACGAGACCCTCGAGACGTGGCTCGGGACCCGGACGGAGCCGGCGCCCGACGTCGCCGACGTGGTGCGGCGCTACCTGCGCGCCTACGGACCGGCCACCCCCGCGGACGTGACCGCGTGGTCGGGCATCACCGGGATGCGGGCGGTGTTCACGGCGCTGCGGGACGAGCTGCGGACCTACCGCGACGCCGACGGCCGGGAGCTGTTCGACCTCGAGGGCCTGCCCCTCGCCGACGAGGACACGCCCGCGCCCGTGCGGCTGCTCGGACGTTACGACAACGTGTGGCTCTCCCACGACCGGCGCGACCGGGTCACCCCGGACCCGGCGAAGCGCAAACGCTGGATGGGCACCAACGGCGGCGTCGGGGCGACCGTCTTCGTGGACGGCGAGCTCGAGGGGCTGTGGCGCCGGACCGAGGCGGGAGCGGTGGACGTGGAGCTGTTCCGCCCGCTCACCCGGGTCGAGCGGCGTGCGCTCGACGACGAGGCCGCTGCCCTCGAGACGTTGCTCGCCTAGCGGTGTACCGAACCCGGGCGGGAGCCGGCTGACCCCGACCGAGACGACAGCGCTAGCGCCAGCGGGTCCGGGCGAGCAGGGCGGCGGTGGCCGCGACACCGGCGGTCGACGTACGCAGCACCGAGGAGCCCATCCGGACCGGTTCGGCGCCGACGGAGGCGAACGCAGCCAGCTCCTCCTCGCTGATCCCGCCCTCGGGACCCACCACGATCACGATCTCCCCGCGGCCGGGCACCGGCAGGTCGGCGAGCGGTCCGGAGGCCGCCTCGTGGAGTACGACGGGCACCGACGCGTCGCGCAGCAGGTCGACCACGTCGGTCGTGGTCACCAGGTCGGCGACCTCGGGGAACCACGAGCGGCGGGACTGCTTGGCGGCCTCCCGGGCGGTCGCACGCCACTTGGCGAGCGCCTTGGCCTGCTTGTCCCCGCGCCACACGGACACCGAGCGCGCCGCGGCCCACGGCACGATCACGTCGACGCCGACCTCGGTCAGCATCTCCACGGCCAGCTCGCCGCGGTCGCCCTTGGGGATCGCCTGCACGACGATGACCCGAGGCATCTCGGGGTCGGTGGTGGCGACCGCGTCGACCGTCGCGGACAGCGACGTCTTGGAGGTCGCGGTGACCGTGCAGGTGGCCGAGGCACCCGCACCGTCGGTCAGCGTGACCTGCTCGCCGACCCGGATCCGCTTGACCACGACGGCGTGCCGGGCCTCGTCACCGGTCAGCTCGACGGTGTCGCCGACGGAGGCGCCCGCGACCGCGTCGTGCACGAAGACGGGAAGGCTCACGCCCGCGTCACCGGGGCCCGAACGCGTCGCGCAGCCGGTCGAACACCGACTTGTGCGGCGCGTGCAGCTGGCCGTCGGGCGACTCCTCGTCGCGCAGCGCGGCCAGCTCGCGGAGCAGCTCCTCCTGACGCTCGTCGAGCCGCGTCGGCGTCTCCACGACGATCCGGACCACCATGTCGCCCCGGCCGGTGCCGCGCAGCGACTGGACACCGCGGCCACCGAGGACCGTCTCGGTGCCGGACTGGGTGCCGGGCGCGATCTTCAGCGGGATGGTGGTCTCGATGTCGGAGTCGGCCGACGCCACGTCCGCCTCCAGCGTCGGCAGGTCGATCGTGGTGCCGAGCGCGGCCGCGGTCATCGGCAGCGTCACGCTGCACAGCAGGTCGGTGCCGTGCCGGGTGAACACCGGGTGGTCGTTGACGTGCATCTCGACGTACAGGTCGCCGGCGGGGCCGCCGCCGGGGCCGACCTCGCCCTGCCCGGACAGCTGCACGCGGGTGCCGGTGTCGACACCCGGCGGGATCTTCACGGTCAGCGTGCGCCGCGAGCGAATCCGCCCGTCACCGGAGCACTCGCGGCACGGCTCGGGGATGATCGTGCCGAAGCCGCGACAGGCGGCGCAGGGACGCATGGTGCGGATCTCGCCGAGGAACGACCGCTGCAGGTGCACGGTCTCGCCGCGTCCCCCGCAGGTCTCACAAGGCACCGGGTGCGACCCCGGTGCGGCACCCTCACCGGCGCACACCGTGCACAGCACGGCGGTGTCGACCTTGAGCTCGTGGGTGGTCCCGAACGCCGCCTCCGCGAGGTCGACGTCGAGCCGGATCAGGGCGTCCTGGCCGCGCCGCTTGCGCGGTCGTGGTCCCCGGCCACCGCCGCCCCCGCCACCTCCGGCGCCGCCGAAGAAGGCGTCCATGATGTCGGTGAACGAGAAGCCCTGGCCCGCACCGGCGCTGCCGAAGCCGCCGCCGTTGAACGGGTCGCCGCCGAGGTCGTACATCCGGCGCTTCTCCGGGTCGGAGAGCACCTCGTAGGCCCGCGTGACGTCCTTGAACTTCTCCTGCGTGGCGGGGTCCGGGTTGACGTCCGGGTGCAGCTGGCGGGCGAGCTTGCGGTACGCCTTCTTGATGGCGTCGCCGTCGGCTTCCCGGGACACCCCGAGCGTGTCGTACAGGTCCTGACTCAAAACTGAAGCCTCATCCTTCGTCGAGGATCCGGGAGACGTAGCGCGCGACCGCGCGCACCGTCGCCATGGTTCCTGGGTAGTCCATGCGGGTCGGCCCCACGATCCCCAGGGTCGCCAGCGCCTCGTCGCCCGGGCCGTAGCCGGTGGCCACGACGGACGTGGAGGCGAGCTCCTGGTAGGGGCCCTCGTGCCCGATGCGCACCGTCACCGTTGACGGAGAGGACGCTTCCCCGAGGAGCTTGAGCAGCACGACGTGCTCCTCGAGCGCCTCGAGCATCGGGCGGATGGCGAGGTCGAAACCGTCGCCGAAACGTGCCAGGTTCGCGGTGCCGCCCACGGCGACCCGCTCGTCGGACCGGTGGTCGGACATCGCCTCGACGAGCGCCGCGACGAGCACCGCCACCGGGCCGCGCTGGTCGGCGTCGTACTCCTCGGGCAGCACGACCAGCCGGGCGGCCGCGTCGGCCAGCCGCTCCCCGACGATCGCGCGGTTCAGCCGGGTGCGCAGGTCGGCGACCCGGTCGTCCTCCAGCGGGTGCGGAAGCTCCACGACGCGCTGCTCCACGCGGCCGGTCGAGAGGATCAGCACGACCAGCACGCGGGCCGTGGTCAGCGGCACCACCTCGACGTGCCGGACCGTGGACCGGGACAAGGTGGGGTACTGCACGATCGCGACCTGCCGGGTGAGCTGTGCGAGCAGCCGGACGCTGCGCTGCACCACGTCGTCGAGGTCGATGGCCCCCTCGAGCAGGCTGGCGATCGCACGCTTCTCGGCCGTCGAGAGCGGCTTGACCTGGCTCAGCCGGTCCACGAACAGCCGGTAGCCCTTGTCGGTCGGGATCCGGCCGGCGCTGGTGTGCGGCTGGGTGATGAACCCCTCCTCCTCCAGCGCGGCCATGTCGTTGCGGACGGTTGCCGGGGAGACGCCGAGCCGGTGCCGGTCGACCAGCGACTTGGAGCCGACCGGCTCCTGCGTCGAGACGTAGTCCTCCACGATCGCGCGGAGCACGGCCAGCTTGCGGTCCTCCACCATCGCGCTCGCCTCCTCGTGTACGTCGTCCTGGCACTCGCCCGTTACGAGTGCCAAGCCTACCGCCCCGCCGTAGCGTTGCGGCATGCCGTCGACTCCCCCGACTCCCCGCCGACCCGAGCACGAGACCGGCTTCACCGAGGTCGCCGACCGCTGCTGGGTGGCCCGGTTCGACTTCCTCGACGTCAACGTCGGCCTGGTCGGCGGCGAGCGCGGCCTGCTGGTCGTGGACACGCACGCCTCCGAGGTCGAGGCCCGCCGCGTGGTCGAGCAGGTGCGCCGCCTCGGCGCCGGCGAGGTGGTGGCGGTCTTCAACACCCACCAGCACTTCGACCACACGTTCGGCAACGTGGTCTTCGCCGAGGAGTACGACGGTCCGCCGATCTACGCGCACGAGGACACGGCGGCCGGACTGGTGGTGAGCGGCCCCGCCCTGCAGCGGGAGGCGGCCTCCGACGACAGCGACCCGCGGCACGCGGACATCGCCGCGACCCGGATCCTCCCACCCACCGAGACGTTCTCCTCGGCGAAGGTGGTCGACCTCGGCGACCGGCTGGTGGAGCTGGTGCACCCCGGCCGGGGCCACACCGCCGGCGACGCGGTCGTCCGGGTCGGTGACGCGGACGTGATGTTCGCCGGCGACCTCGTCGAGGAGTCGGTCCTCCGCAACGGCGTGCCGGGCTTCGGCGACGACTGCTACCCGATGGAGTGGCCGGCCACGCTCGACCTGCTGATCGGGCTGCTCACCCCCGGGAGCGTGGTCGTCCCGGGGCACGGGCTGCCGGTGGACAAGGACTTCGTCGACGAGCAGCGCGGCGCGATCGGGGTGGTCGCCGAGACGATCCGGGACCTGGCCTCCCGGGGCGTGCCGGTCGCGGACGCGCTGGCCGCGACCGAGTGGCCCTACCCCCGCGAGGGGCTCGCGGACGCCGTACGCCGCGGGTACGAGCAGCTGCCGCGCAGCTCGCGCTCCCTGCCGCTCATCTGACCCAGCCGCCCCGCGGCGGCTGCTGTCCCCAGTGCCGGTGCGGGTAGCTGCGGCTGCGGCCCCAGTGCCGGGTCATCCGGACCCAGAAGAAGATGCCCAGCAGCACCAGCAGGAACACCGGCAGGTGGGTGAGGACGACGAGCGCCAGGACCACGAGCAGCACCGGGGCCATCCGGGCGCCGAACCACCAGCCGGGGTGACCGTGGTCCGGCGACGCCCCCCGGGGAGCCTGGGCCCCCGCCGGGCGGCCTGCGGCCTGCGGGCGCGGCAGGTCCGCGAACAGCGGCATCAGCGCCGAGCCGGTCTTCGCGGCCCAGGCACGCTCCGCCCGCTCGTCGTACTCCTCCTTGGTCAGCCGGCCCGCGGCGTAGTGCTCGCCCAGCGCGGCGACCGCGGCCTCGCGCTCGTCGTCACCGATGCGCAGCTCCGGACCGCGGGGTGGCTGGCCGTAGCCCTGGTTGAAGGGCTGGTTGAACGGTTGGGGGCTCATGACGCTTCCCCCTCGTCGCCCTCCGCCAGCAGACCGTAGAGCTTGCGCCGGGTGTCCGCGAGGATCTCTGCGGCCTCGGCCCGCTGCTGCTGCGTGCCGGAGACGGCCACCTGCCAGACCGCGCCCATCACCTGGCCGATGACCGGCTTCAGGTCCCCCGGGCCCGCGGACTCGTCGGCCTGGTCGAACGCGTGCCAGGTGTCGGCCAGCTCGTCGGGGTGCTCCTCGACGTAGCGGCGTCCCTCCTCGGTCAGCTGCAGCAGCCGGCGTCCCTCGCCCTCGCGGCCCTCGACGAGGCCCTCGTCCTCGAGCTGCTGGACCGTCGGGTAGACCGAGCCCGGGCTCGGCTTCCAGGCGCCGCCGCTGCGCTCGGCGATCTGCTGGATGATCTGGTAGCCGTTCATCGGCTCCACCGCGAGCACGTCGAGGATCGCGGCGCGGACGTCGCCGCGGCGTACCTTCGGCCCCCGCGCGACGCGCGCCCCGAACTCAGCGGTACCGCCGGACTGCGCCAGGTTGATCAGACCCTGCACCCACGGCGGCGGGCCGCCGGTCCAGGAGCCCCCGCGGTGGCCTCGTCGCGGACCGCTCCAGGGCTGGTCCCACGGGCTGTTGTGCGTCATCTCGTTCCCTCCGGTCGTCTCGTTCCCAGCTGCGGGTCGCGAACGCTCGCGATACGTTGACGATATATCGCGAGCGGTCGCTCCTCAACCCTTTTCCGGGCCCTGCGTTCACACGTCGCCCGGCGCGTCCGCCCGGACCGGACCCCGGCGGGTACTACGGTTTTCGGATGCCTTCCTCGGGATTCGACCGCTACGGGTCCGACGTGCTGAACACCGACTGGCGTGCCCCGCGCCGCGGCCGGGCGGTCGAGATCTCCGCCGACAAGGGCCTGGTGCTCGAGGAGGTGACCACCGACTGGTGCGGCGAGATCGTGGCGGTCGAGCGGGACCTGATGACGGTCACCCTCGAGGACCGACGCGGCAAGCGGCGTACGTTCCCGCTCGGTGCCGGCTTCCTGCTCGAGGGCGTGCCGGTGATCCTGACCCCGCCCGCACGGTCCGGCCCTGCCGCCAAGACGCGTACGGCGTCCGGCTCGGTCGCCGTGCCGGGCACCAAGGCCCGGGTCGCGCGGGCCAGCCGGATCTTCGTCGAGGGCCGCCACGACGCCGAGCTCGTGGAGAAGGTGTGGGGCGACGACCTGCGCATCGAGGGCGTGGTCGTGGAGTACATCGAGGGCGTCGACGACCTCGCGGAGCAGCTGCGCGACTTCCGGCCGGGGCCGGAGCGGCGCGTCGGCGTACTCGTCGACCACCTCGTCGCCGGGTCCAAGGAGAGCCGGATCGCCGCGGCGATCGCGAAGAGCCCGGTGGGCCGCAACGTCCTGATCGTCGGCCACCCGTTCATCGACATCTGGCAGGCCGTCAAGCCGGAGCGGCTCGGCATCGAGGCCTGGCCGCAGATCCCCCGCAACATCGAGTGGAAGAAGGGCGTCTGCCAGCGGCTCGGCTGGCCGCACCGCGACCAGGCCGACATCGCCCGCGCCTGGAAGCACATCCTCGGCAAGGTCACGTCCTTCGCCGACCTCGAGCCCAGCCTGCTCGGCCGGGTCGAGGAGCTGATCGACTTCGTGACCAGCCCCGAGCTGCCCTGACCCCACCTTCTGGGGTCTGCCGTCCGCGCGCCCGGGCTGGTTCAATCGAGGCATGAGCACGGGCCCCGAGACACCGCAGCCCCCGCCGGAGCCGGACCAGCCGGGCGGCCAGCAGCCCCTGCCTCCCACGCAGCCCCCACCACCGGCACGGCCCGGCGGCTACGGTCCCCCGCCGCAGGGCTACGGCCAGGCGCCTCCGCCCGCCGGCTACGCGGCCGGACCGCCGCCGATGCGCCCCGACGAGGAGAAGATGTGGGCCATCGGCGCCCACCTCGGACCGCTGGTCCTCGGCGTCATCGCGCCCCTCGTCGTGTGGCTGGTGTTCAAGGACCGCAGCGCCTTCCTCGACCGGTCCAGCAAGGAGGCGCTGAACATGCAGATCTCCTACCTGATCTACGGCATGGTCGCCGGCCTCTCGATCTTCCTGCTCGTCGGCCTGGTGCTGTTGCCGATCGTCATGGTGGCCTGGGTGGTCCTGATGATCATCGCGACGATCAAGGTCGCGAACTTCGAGGACTACCGCTACCCGGCGATCATCCGCTTCATCAAGTGAGCAGGTCGCGGACCACGGCGTCGGCGAGCAGCCGGCCGCGGGTGGTCAGCACCACGCGTCCCCGAGCCAGCTCGGACTCGTCCACGAGGCCGCGCGCGACCTGGTCCGGCACTGCGGCTCGTCCCGCCGCGTCGAGCACGTCGAGCGGCAGGCCCTGGCGCAGCCGGGTCTCCAGCAGCACCCGCTCGACGCGCCGGGTCTCCGAGTCCAGGACCTCGCGTCCGTGTGCCGGGCTGGCGCCCTGGCCGATGCGCACGGCGTACGGCGTCGGGTGCTTGACGTTCCACCAGCGGACCCCGCCGACGTGCGCGTGCGCGCCCGGCCCGACGCCCCACCAGTCGCCGCCGGTCCAGTAGCCGACGTTGTGCCGGCAGGCCGCCTCGGGGGTGCGGGCCCAGTTCGACACCTCGTACCACCCCAGGCCGGCTCGCCCGAACGCCTCGTCGGCGAGGAGGTACTTGTCCGCGAGGTCGTCGTCGTCGGTCATCGGCACCTGCCCCCGGCGGATCTGTCGGGCCAGCGCGGTGCCCTCCTCGACGATCAGGGCGTACGCCGAGACGTGGTCGGGCTCGCAGGCCAGCGCCGCGTCGAGCGTGGCCGACCAGTCCGCGAGCGACTCCCCCGGCGTCCCGTAGATCAGGTCCAGGCTGACCTGCTCGAACCCCGCCTCCCGCGCCCACCGCACGACCTGCGGCACCCGGCGCGGGTCGTGGGTGCGGTCGAGCACCCGGAGCACGTGGCTGACCGCCGACTGCATCCCGAACGACACCCGGGTGACGCCGCCGTCGCGCAGCCGCGCCAGGTCGGCGGCCGAGACGCTGTCCGGGTTGGACTCGGTGGTCACCTCTGCGCCCCCGGCGAGGCCGAACTCCTCGTCGATCGCCGCGACGATCCGGGTCAGGTCGTCGGGCGGGAGCAGGGTCGGCGTACCCCCGCCGAAGAACACCGTCTGCACCGGCACCTCGGCGTCGCCCAGCACCTGCCGGGCGAACCGGATCTCGGCGACCGCCGCGTCGGCGTACGTCGACCGGGAGGCTCCGGGCACGTCGCCGAGCTCGGAGGCGGTGTAGGTGTTGAAGTCGCAGTAGCCGCACCGCACCGTGCAGAACGGCACGTGCACGTAGAACCCGAACGGCCGCGTGCCGAGTTCCTCGAGCGCGGAGACCGGCAGCGACCCGTCAACGGGCGCGGGATCACCCTCGGGCAGGACGGACGGCATGCGGCCATCCTCCCCCACCCCCGCGTCGTATGCGGCAGCGCGTCATAGAGGTCGCACTCGCGCAGACGACCCGAGGGGTGTGGACGACGTACGACGTGCTGACCGGCGACTCTGAACGTCGAGCCAGCTGCGGGTGGCGCGTAGGCTCGGCAGCACGTCGGCTCAGCGCCACCGTCCTCGCGACCACGACAGGTCAGCTGTCTCGCGACCAGCTCGCCTCCGGACCGCAACTGTGCTCGCGGCCAGCGTCCAGCAGGGGCTCGATCGACGGTGCGTTCCACATGGACGAGTCGCACTGGGCGGCAGACATGGCCCGGGAGCGTGAGCTGGTCATCGGAGGACGGATCGTGATGCGGTGCACGGCACGGGAGCTGCGAGGAGACCCGCACCGCATCGTTCGGGACCTCGTCGCCCTCGGCGTCACCCGGTTGTATGCGTGAGCGCGCGGTAGAGCGCGCGCCCACGCATACGACGCGGAGGGGTCAGGTGTACAGGTTCTCGATGTCGGCGCGGTAGTTGTCCTCGACGACCTTGCGCTTGACCTTCAGCGAGGGCGTGAGCTCACCGGACTCGACGCTGAGGTCGTGGTCGAGCACGATCCACTTCTTGATCGTCTCCCAGCGGTTCAGCCGCTTGTTGAGCGTCTCGACGTACCCGCTGACCATGTCCTTGACCTGCTGCGACTCGACGATCTCCGCGTAGGACTTGCCGGCCATGCCGTTCTCGGCCGCCCAGCCCTCCATCGCCTCGGGGTCGAGCGTGATCAGCGCGACCACGAAGTTGCGCTCGCTGCCGTGCACCAGGAACTGGCTGGCGTAGGGGCAGATCGCCTTGAACTGCGACTCGATGGCCGAGGGCGCGATGTACTTGCCGCCGGAGGTCTTGAACAGGTCCTTCTTGCGGTCGGTGATCCGCAGGAAGCCCTGCTCGTCGATCTCGCCGATGTCACCGGTGTGCAGCCAGCCGTCCTCGGTCAGCGCCTCGGCGGTCTGCTCGGGGAGGTTGTGGTAGCCCTCCATGACGCCGGGCCCGTTGATCAGGATCTCGCCGTCCTCGGCGATCTTGAGCTCCGTGCCCGGGAACACCAGACCGACGCTGCCGAAGCGGTAGTCGTCGGGGTGGTTGACCACCGAGCCGGCCGACGACTCGGTCATCCCGTAGCCCTCGAGGATGACGATGCCGGCGGCGTGGAACCACTCGGCGATCTCCCGGTTCAGCGCCGCTGCCCCGGAGATGAAGAACCGGACGCGGCCACCGAAGCGGTCGCGGATCTTGCTGAAGACGAGCTTGTCGAAGAGCGCGTGCTGCTTGGCGAGCAGGAACGGCACCGGCTTGCCGTCCCGCTTGAGCTGGTCGACCTGGAGGCCGACCTTGAACGCCTGGTTGAACAGCTTCTCCTTGATGCCGCCCTCGGACGCCTGCATCGTCACGATCCGCGCGTGCGCCTTCTCGAAGATGCGCGGTGCAGCGCCCATGAAGGTCGGGCGTACGACGGCCAGGTTGTCGATGATCTTGTCGACCCGGCCGTCGACGGCCGTGGCGAACCCGCACGCGAGCTGCGTGGACAGCAGCACCTTGCCGAACGAGTGCGCCATCGGCAGCCACAGGAACTGCAGGTCGGTCTCGTCCAGGATGCCCTGCGCCTGGATCGCGGCGCCCTCGTAGGTCCAGGACCTGTGCTTGAGCCGCACGCCCTTGGGTCGCCCGGTCGTGCCGGAGGTGTAGATGAGGGTCGCGAGGGACTCGGGGCTGGTCGCCTCGATCCGCTGCTCGACGACGTCCGGGTTCTCCGCGAGCAGCTCCGCCCCGAGCTTCTCCAGGTCGTCCATGCCGATGACCCAGTCACCGTCGGTGGCCCCGTCGAAGGTGACCACCTTGTCCAGGTGCGGGAGCTCGGCCTTGCGCTCGACCAGCTTGGCGATCTGGCTGTCGTCCTCGGCGAAGACCACCCGGCACTCGGAGTCCGCGAGGATGTAGCCGACGTCGTCGGCCATCGTGGAGGGGTAGACCGTCGTGGTGGCACCGCCGGCGCACATCACCGCGAGGTCCGCCAGGATCCACTCGAAGCGCGTGCTGGAGGCGATCCCGACCCGCTGCTCGGGCTCGAGGCCCAGCGCCACCAGGCCGGCCGCCAGCCGGGTCACGTGCTCCCCGGTCTCCTGCCACGTCTGTGACTCCCAGCGGTCACCGACCGGGTACCGGTAGGCCTCACGGTTCGGAGTCGCCCGGACCCGGTCGAAGAACTGCCGCCCCACGTTGGGCGCGCGGTTCTCGATCGCGGTCAGGTCGTAGTTGACGGCGGTGCTTGCGGACATCGCTCTCCTGAGTTCCGAACGGTCGAGCATGGTTCCGAGGGACCTGCGCGAGGGTGTGCAGCACAAGGTAGATCACCCTGCTACCGAACGGTAGGTTAGCGGGCTCGATTTCGGGACGGTCAGACTGTCTCGCGTGCGGCCTCGGCACGGGCGGCGGCGTAGATGCTCGCGGGCAGGCCGTCGACCGCGAGCAGCCGGGGCAGCAGCTCGGGCTCCCCCATGACCGCCCGGAACATCATGGACACGGTCACCCCGTGCTCCGGGCGGTCCTCGACGACGATCTCGTCGCCGACCTGGAGGGTGCCCGGCTCGAGGACCCGGAGGTAGGGCCCGGGCCGGTTGTCGGCGGCGAAGCGCTTCACCCAGGCGGTGTTGTCGAACCCGGACCGTCCCAGCCACGCCTTGAACGTGTTGCAGGGGACGCGCACCTCGCACGGCGACAGGACCGCCGTACCGATGCGCCAGCGCTCCCCGAGGACCGCCTCGTTGACGTCGATCCCCGCGGTCGTGAGGTTCTCACCGAACACGCCCGGCCGCACCGGCTCCCCCAGCCGTTCCGACCAGAGGTCGAGGTCCTCCTGGGCGAAGGCGTAGACCGCCTGGTGGATGCCGCCGTGGTGGCGGGTGTTGGCGACCTGGTCGCCCTCGAGGCCGAGCTCGTGGACCCGGACCGGTTCGGTCACCGGGTGCTTGTCGATGGCGGTCTTGTAGGGGCGGCCGGCCCACCGCGCGGCCACCGGG
Organism: uncultured Actinomycetota bacterium; assembly: GCA_963810035.1. Lineage (GTDB taxonomy): Bacteria > Actinomycetota > Actinomycetes > Propionibacteriales > Nocardioidaceae > Nocardioides_B. The sequence goes on along the minus strand of CAWEMA010000011.1, from coordinate 548,416 downwards.
GTGGCGACGTTCACGGAGACGACGCGCGCTGGGCTCATGCGGGCCATCCTCCCCGATTCGTCTGCGGAAGCGCACCGGGTTTCCCCGCCCCGGCGCAGACGAGTCCACGCATCAGCCCTGGACGGCCTTCGCGATCGCGATCGCGGTGGTGATCCACTCGCGGTCCTCCGCGCCGAGCGGGCGGTTCTCGCGGACTGCGTCCTCGATCGTCCAGAGCGCGTTGTGGATCTCGCGGACGACGACCCAGTCCCGGGCCCGGTCCTCGTCGAGGCCCGCGGCGTCGACGACCGCGAAGAACCGGCGGCGGACGGCGTCGCGCACGTTGCCGGTCCCGACCACCTCGTCCCACCGGTTCCACAGCAGCGGCGCGACCTCGTAGTGCGGGTCCCCGGCCATCGGCTTCGGGTCGATGACCAGCCACGGCTCACGGTCGGCGGCGAGCACGTTCTCGTAGTGCAGGTCGCCGTGGACCATCCGCGCGTCGGTCGCCGGGTCGCTGACGAAGCCGCGTCCGAGCGAGACCGCCTGCTCGACGAGCCGCTTCGGGACCGGTGCGTCGGACGGCAGCACCGCCAGCCGTTCGGTCCACCGCTCGACGTACGACGAGAGCCGGCGCAGCTGCGGGAGTGCCGGCACGTGCAGACGCTCGTAGAAGCCGGCGACCAGCTCGCACGCCTCGACGTCCCACATCGAGGTGAGGTCCTCGTCCGCGTGCAGCCGCTCGAGCAGCAGCACCCAGCGGTGCGGGTCGGCTCGTAGCAGCTGCACCGTCCCGTTGCCGTGCCAGGCCTGCAGGCCGAGGTGCTCGTGCTCCGCCTCGTCGTGCGGCAGGTTCAGCTTCAGCACCGCGGGCCGGCCGCCGGCGGTGCGGACGGGTACGACGAGCGCGGCCCGGCCGTGCCGCGGCGCCCCGTCGTAGGTCAGCTCCCAGTCCTCGGCGACGTCGCGGACCAGGGCCGGCAGTCGTTCGAGGAACGCCGCGAACGGGTCGCCGTCCGCGCCGTACGCCCGGAACGCCGGCGGGATCTCGAACGGCGGGAGGGGCACCCCTACTTCTTGCCCTTGTCGCCGGGGCCGCCACCGTCGGAGGAGAGGGCTGCGATGAAGGCTTCCTGGGGGACCTCGACGCGGCCCACCATCTTCATCCGCTTCTTGCCCTCCTTCTGCTTCTCCAGCAGCTTGCGCTTGCGGGTGATGTCACCGCCGTAGCACTTGGCCAGCACGTCCTTGCGGATCGCCCGGATCGTCTCGCGGGCGATCACCCGGGCACCGATGGCCGCCTGGATCGGCACCTCGAACTGCTGCCGCGGGATCAGCTCGCGCAGCTTGCCGGCCAGCGAGACGCCGTAGGAGTAGGCCTGGTCCCGGTGCACGATCGCGCTGAACGCGTCGACGGTCTCGCCCTGCAGCAGGATGTCGACCTTGACCAGGTCGGAGGCCTGCTCGCCGATGGGTTCGTAGTCGAGAGACGCGTAGCCCTTCGTGCGCGACTTCAGCTGGTCGAAGAAGTCGAAGACGATCTCCGCCAACGGGAGGGTGTAGCGCATCTCCACCCGGTCCGCAGACAGGTAGTCCATGCCCTCGAGCTGGCCGCGCTTGGACTGGCAGAGCTCCATGATCACGCCGATGAAGTCGCTCGGGCTCAGGATCGTGGCCTTGACGACCGGCTCCCGGACCTCGGCGATCTTGCCGCCACCGGGGTACTCGCTGGGGTTGGTCACGACCTGCTCCGAGCCGTCCTCCATCAGCACCGAGTAGACGACGTTGGGTGCGGTCGAGATCAGGTCGAGGTTGAACTCTCGCTCGAGCCGCTCGCGGACGATCTCCATGTGCAGCAGCCCGAGGAAACCGCAGCGGAACCCGAAGCCCAGCGCCCCGGAGGTCTCCGGCTCGTAGGCCAGGGCCGCGTCGTTGAGCTGCAGCCGCTCGAGCGCGTCGCGCAGCGTCGGGTAGTCGTCGCCGTCGATCGGGTAGAGCCCGGCGAACACCATCGGGTTGGGGTGCTTGTAACCCCCCAGGGCCTCCGTTGCACCGTGGTGCTGGGAGGTGACCGTGTCACCGACCCGGGACTGGCGGACGTCCTTCACCCCGGTGATCAGGTAGCCGACCTCGCCCACGCCCAGATGTCCGGCCTTGACCGGCTCCGGGGAGATCACCCCGACCTCGAGCATCTCGTGGGTGGCGCCGGTGCTCATCATCTTGATCCGGTCGCGGTGCGTGAGCTTGCCGTCGACGACCCGGACGTAGGTGACCACGCCGCGGTAGGTGTCGTAGACCGAGTCGAAGATCAGCGCACGCGGCGGGGCGTCGGCGTCGCCGACCGGGCCCGGGGTCTGCGCGACGATCTCGTTGAGCAGCTTCTCGACGCCGAACCCGGTCTTGGCGGAGACCTGGAGCACGTCGGACTCGTCGCAGCCGATGATGTGCGCGAGCTCGGCGGCGTACTTCTCCGGCTGCGCGGACGGCAGGTCGATCTTGTTCAGCACCGGGATGATGTGCAGGTCCGCGCCGAGCGCGAGGTAGAGGTTCGCCAGGGTCTGCGCCTCGATGCCCTGCGCGGCGTCGACGAGCAGCACGGCCGCCTCGCACGCTTCGAGCGATCGGGACACCTCGTAGGTGAAGTCGACGTGGCCCGGGGTGTCGATCATGTTCAGCACGTAGCCACCGGGCTCGGCGCCGGCCTCGTTGTCGGCCGGCACGGTCCAGGGCATCCGGACGGCCTGGCTCTTGATCGTGATGCCGCGCTCGCGCTCGATGTCCATCCGGTCGAGGTACTGCGCCCGGGCGCTGCGCTCGTCGACCACCCCGGTGAGCTGCAGCATCCGGTCGGCCAGGGTGGACTTGCCGTGGTCGATGTGCGCGATGATGCAGAAGTTCCGGATGATCGCGGGGTCGGTCTTGCCCGGTTCGGGCGCGGACTTCGAAATGGGCACGGGCGACTCTCGGTAGCTTGCGGGGATCCCCGTCATTCTCCCACAGCGCGACCCGCCCGGCTCACGCCCGCGTCAGGAGCCATGCGAGTCGAGGAACTCGTGGGACTTGGCGATCGCGAAGCCCCAGCCCTGGGCGAGCGTGGGCTTCGGTGGGATCGCCACCTCGTCGGGGTTGGTGAGCACGTCGAGTAGCACCGGCCCGGGGAGGGCCAGCGCGTCGCGTACGGCGTCGTCCACGTCCGCCGGGTCGCTCACCCGGACCCCGTGCAGGCCGATGGCGCCAGCCACCGCGGCGAAGTCCGGGTTCTGCAGCTCGGTGCCGTACTCCGGCAGCCCGACCTGCTCCATCTCCAGCTTGACCATCCCGAGCCGGCCGTTGTCGAACACCACGAGCTTGACCGGCAGGTCGTAGGTCACCGCGGTGATCAGGTCGCCCAGCAGCATCGAGAGCCCGCCGTCCCCGCAGAACGCGACGACTTGGCGCTCCCGGTCGAGGGCTGCGGCACCGAGCGCCTGCGGCAGCGCGTTGGCCATCGAGCCCAGGTTGAAGGACCCCAGCAGCCGCCGGGTCCCGGTCATCCGGACGAAGCGCGAGAGCCACACGGTGGCCATCCCGGTGTCCGTCGTGAACACCGCGCCGGGGGCGGCGTGGCGGTCCACGGCAGCGGCGAGCGCCTCGGGCCGGATCCGGGCCTCGGGGTTGTCGACCTTCCGACGGAGCAGGCCGCGGGGCTTGCGGTCGAACTGCGGGTCGGTGAGGTGCTGCTGCCGCTCCTGCCAGGCCGCGTACGACGATCGGGCCTTCTCCAGGTGCCCGCGGTCGGTCTTGCGCTCGAGCATCGGCAGCAGCTGCTGCAGGCCGAGCCGGGTGTCCCCGACGAGCGGGTGGTCGACCGCCGTACGACGGCCGATGTGCTCGCCCCGCACGTCGAGCTGGACCACCGTCTTCCCGGCCGGCAGGAACTCGCGGTAGGGGAAGTCGGTGCCGAGCATCACCAGCACGTCGCAGCCGTCGAAGGCCACCTTGGTGGCGTGGTTCCCGATCAGGCCGGACTGCCCGACCTCGAACTCGTTGCCGTCCTCGAAACCCTCCTTGGCCTTGAGGGTGAGCACCATCGGGGCGGCCAGCAGGTCCGCGAGCTGCAGCACCTCCTCACGCGCGTGTCGCGCGCCCTGGCCCACGAGCAGGGTCACCGCGCCCGCGGCGTCGATGGCGCCCGCGGCGGCTCGCAGGCTCTCCTGCGCGGGCGTCGGGAGGGTGCGCTGCTCGATGAACCGGGGCACCGGCGTGTCCTTGGGTACGTCGAGCCCGCCGACGTCGCCGGGGATGGACAGCACCGCGACCCCCTGCTCGGCCAGCGCGGTGTTCACCGCCTGCTCCAGCAGCCCCGGGAACTGCTCGGCGGTGGTGACCGTCGCGCGGAACACGGCCACGTCGGCGAAGACCGCGTCGTTGTCGACCTCCTGGAAGAAGTCGCTGCCGATCTCCTCCCGGGGCACCTGTCCGCAGATCGCGAGCACGGGAGCGTGCGACTTCGCCGCGTCGTAGAGGCCGTTGAGCAGGTGCACCGCGCCGGGGCCGACGGTGCCCATGCAGACCCCGAGCCGGCCGGTCAGCTGGGCCTGGGCCCCCGCGGCGAACGCACCGGCCTCCTCGTGCCGGACGCCGATCCAGTCGATGCGCTCCTCGCGGCGGATCGCGTCGGTGACCGGGTTGAGAGCGTCACCCACGACACCCCACACGGAGCGCACACCGTGCTCGGCGAGGCCCTCGATCAACAGCTCGGCGACAGTGGTCACGGCAGTTCCCTCCCCGGGTCAGGTCGGACCGTCCCGGTCGGGCACCGGCCCGTCTCCGTGCACTACCCAGACGACCCCGCCTCAGACAGCGGTCCGGGGCACGGGTTATGTGCGTGACCCGGTGCGGGGCGCCGTACACAATGTCCACCGTGAGTGCACCGTGACCGGCCCCCGCGACCTGACCACGCTCGAGCCGATCCCGCACGGCCGCACCGCCCGCCGGTTGGACTGGCTGCTGCTGCCGCCGATGACCCGACGGCTCGTCGAGGACCGGTTCGGCACCAAGGTCGTCGAGACGACCTCGGCGGGGGCCGGCTTCACCCCGGGCTGTGCCTCGGTGCTCACCGGCGCGGACGGGCGCACGATGTTCCTCAAGGCGGCCAGCAAGAAGGCCCAGCGCCCCTTCGCCGACGCCTACCGCGAGGAGATCCGCACGCTCCGCGAGCTGCCGTCGGGGCTGCCGGTCCCCCGGCTGCTCTGGTCCCACGAGGACGACCTGTGGGTGCTGCTGGCGTTGGAGCACGTGGACGGGCACAACCCCGTACGGCCGTGGCGGCGCGACGAGCTCGACGCGGCCCTGGACACCCTCGAAACGCTCGCACAGACGCTGACTCCTCCGCCGATGCGCCTCGACACGTTCGGCCACGACTTCGCCGACTTCCTGGAGGGCTGGGACCACGTCCGCGCGACGGCACCGGACTGGCCGCACCTGGACGAGGCGGCCGAGCTGGCCTCGCAGATCCAGACCGCGACCGCCGGCAACACCGTGGTCCACACGGACGCCCGCGACGACAACTTCCTGCTCACCGCCGGCGGCGCCTACCTGTGCGACTGGAACTGGCCGGTGGTCGGCGCCGCCTGGATCGACACCGTCTGCCTCCTGATGACCGCCTTCGGGGACGGCGTGGACGCCGATGCCCTGCTCGCCGAGCGCAACCTCACCCGACACGTCGACCCGGCGCACATCGACAGCCTGCTGGCCCTGCTCAGCGGCTACTTCCTGCAGCGCCGCGATGCGCCGGTGCCGCACTCCTCGCCACACCTGCGCCGACACCAGGACTGGTGCGCGGAGGTCACCTGGGCGTGGCTGGCGCAGCGCCGGGGCTGGACGTGACCGTGGATTTGGGCGCTCGCCGGGCCCGCTGGTAGTCTCGTCACTTGCGTGTCCGGGCGTGTGTGCGCCCTCCGGTGGTCCACCGCGGCAGACGCGCCACAGACTGACACCGACCCAACCGACGAGAACGACGATCGAGGCCTGCCCCGTGGCGAACATCAAGTCCCAGATCAAGCGCAACCGACAGAACGACGCTGCGCACGAGCGCAACAAGTCCGTGAAGTCGGCGCTGAAGTCGGCCGTCCGCAAGTTCCGCGAGGCCGCCGACGCCGGCAACGCCGACGAGGCGAAGACCCTCGCCGCTGCCGCCGGCCGCAAGCTCGACAAGGCCGCGTCCAAGGGCGTGATCCACAAGAACCAGGCGGCGAACAAGAAGTCCGCGATGAACAAGCGGGCCGCGTCGCTCTGACCTGAGACCCTCGTTCGAGGCGCCACTCCCCCCGGGAGTCGGCGCCTCGTTCGCGTTCCGGGGCGGTGAGCGCTCAGCGCCCGTGCGCGGAGGTGACGGTCAGCACCATCCGCTCCAGGGAGTACGCCGCGTCACCGGCCGCGCCCTTCACGTCGGCGTCGGCGCGGGCCACGGCCATGATCGCCGTCGCCAGCCCCCCGTCGTCCCAGCCGCGCGCCTGCTCCCGGAGCACCCGGATCTTCCACGGCGGCACGCCCGCCTCGCGGGCCAGGTCGGCCTCCCGCATCCCGCGCGGAGCGCCCCGGAACCGGGCCAGCCCGCGCAGGCCGGTGGCGAACGCACTGGTGACCAGCACCGCGGCGGTGCCGTTGTCCAGGGCCCAGCGCAGCTCCTCCAGGGCGACGGCCGTGCGGCCGGAGATGGCCGCGTCCGCGATCGCGAAGGACTTCACCTCCGCACGCCCGCCGAAGTACTTGCGGACCGTGGACTCCGTGAGCGGCTCGCCCGGGAAGTCGCTGGCCAGCTGGTGGGCGGCCCCGGCCAGCGCCCGCAGGTCCTGGCCGACCGCCTGCACCAGCAGGTCGGCGGCATCCTCGGCTATCCGGCCACCGTGCCCGCGCACCTCGGCCGAGACGAACCGGGAGAACTCCGACGGCTTCAGGGAGGCCGACTTCACCTCGGTGACGGTGGCGACCTTGCGCAGCTTGTTGAGCAGCCCGCTGCCCTTCTGGCCGCCGGAGTGCACCAGGATGAGCCCGATGTCCTCGGAGGGGGCCGCGGCGTACTCCAGCAACCCGTCGTAGGAGTCGTCGGGGAGGTTCTCCAAGCCGTGCAGCACCACGCACCGGATCGAGGAGAACAGCGACGGGGCCGCCAGGTCGCCGAGCACCGCCATGCTGACCTGGTCGGCCTGGGTCTCGCTGACCTCGGACTCCGGGTCGGCCGCCCGGACCGCCGCGATCGCGGTGCTGACGGTGCGCTGGTTGAGGAACTCCTCGGGCCCGGTCACCAGCGTGACGTGCCCCAGGATGTCGGATGCTCGAGGTGTCGCCATGGTGGAGCCAGCCTCCCACACGGCTGCGACAGGCGTACGCCGCCGCCCGCTGGGTACGGTCGCGAGAGCACCTGACCGAACCCTGCCAGCGAGAGGACACGATGCAGCCCGAGTTGATCGGTGGCCGCTACCGCGTGGAGACCGCGATCGGTCAAGGCGGCATGGGAACCGTCTGGCTCTGCCGCGACGAGACGTTGCACCGCGAGGTGGCCGTCAAGCAGGTCGGCCTGCTCCCCGGCGAGTCGGTCACCGACTCCGCGCGCGCCCTGCGCGAGGCCCGCTCGTCGGCCGCGTTGAGCCACCGCAACGTGGTGACCGTCTTCGACGTGGTCGAGGAGAACGGCGCCATCTGGCTGGTGATGGAGCACGTGCCGGGCCGCTCGCTGTCCGAGATCATCAAGGAGGACGGGCCCCTCGAACCGGCGACGGTCGCCGACATCGGCGCCCAGGTGGCCGACGGTCTCGCCGCGGCGCACGCCGCCGGGACGATGCACCGCGACGTGAAGCCGGGCAACGTGCTCGTCCGCGAGGACGGCGTCGCCAAGATCAGCGACTTCGGCATCGCGCGCAATGCCGGTGACCCGGCGCTGACCCAGTCGGGCTTCCTGACCGGGACGCCGAGCTACTTCTCCCCCGAGCTCGCGCGTGGCGCCGAACCGGGTCCGGGCTCTGACGTGTGGGCGCTCGGCGCCACCCTCTACGCGGCCGTCGAGGGGCGCTCGCCGTACCCGCAGCAGAAGAACCCGGTCGCCGTGCTGCACGACATCACCAGCGGGCAGCCTCCCCGCCCGCAGCGGGCCGGGTTCCTCGAGCCGGCGCTGCTGCGGATGATGGACCGCGACCCCGGGTCCCGCTGGTCGATGGCCGACGCCAGGCACGGGCTGCACCGCCTCGCCGACCAGCACTCGCCCGAGAACACCCGGGAGAACACCGTCGGCGCCGCCCCGACGCCCCAGGTCGAGAGGCCCACTCCGGCAGCCGTGCCGCCGCCGGACCGGGAGCCGGCGTACGACGAGAAGGACCGACGCCCGCGTCGACGCGGACCGGTGTACGCCGTCCTCGTCGCCGCGGCGCTGCTGCTCGTGCTCGGTGGCGTCGCCTACGCCGCGTCGCAGCGCGGGAACGACCCGGGCCCCTCGGGCACCGCCGCCGGCGACACCAGCTCCCCGAAACCGTCGAAGAGCGGCTCGCCGACCACGCAGTCGACACCGTCCCAGCAGAGCACCAGCTCGTCGCCGTCGTCGTCCTCGGGCACCGGGCTGGCCGCGCAGAAGGCGTTCCTGCGCGACTACTTCCGCAAGGCCCCCGGTGGCACAGATGCGGGATGGGCACTGTTGACTCCCGGCTTCCAGGACCGGGTCGGCCGCACGTCCTACAACGGCTTCTGGCGCACGATCGAGTCGGTGCAGGTCGGCAACGTCGTCCCCACTGGTAACGACACGGTCGACGCGACGCTGACCTATCGCAGGCGGAACGGCAGCACCGTCACCGAGCCGCACCGGCTGGTCCTGGTCCGGTCCGATGGTGGCTACCTGATCGACCGCGACAACTAGTCGTCCTCACCGGCCGCCCCGGCACCGCACACCGAGGCGGCCGTCACGGACGGTGACCGCGACGTCGCCGTCCTGGTCGGTCCGCCCGACGCTCATCCCAGCCCGGCGCAGCAGGGCGAGTGTCGACCCGGCCGGGTGGCCGTAGTCGTTGCCGGCGCCGACCGAGACCAGCGCCAGCCGGGCGCCGAGCCCGCCGAGCAGGTCGGGGTCCTGGTAGCGGCTGCCGTGGTGCGGCACCTTGAGCACGTCCACCTGCAGGCCGGGCAGCGACGCGTGCAGACGCTGCTGCGCCTCGGGTTCCATGTCACCGCTCATCAGCAGACGCACGCCGCGCACCTCGACGAGCAGGACCAGGCTGGCGTTGTTGGCGGCGGAGCCCTCCTCCCCGTGATGACCGTCGACGCCGCCGGCGACCGGTCCGACCACCTGCCAGGTGACGTCGCCGACGCGGCGCACCTCGCCGTACGCCGGCACCCGCACCGGCACCCGGGCCGCGGCGGCCCAGTGGTGCACCTCCTCGGCGCCGTACGCCGGGTCCTCGGTCGCGGTGACGTCCAGCTCATCGACCCGGCGGCCCGCCAGGACGGCGGGCAGCCCGTCGACGTGGTCGGCGTGGAAGTGCGTGAGGACGACGACCGGCAGCGTGTGGACGCCCAGACGATGCAGGCAGGCGTCCATCGCTGGCGGGTCCGGTCCGGTGTCCACGACCACCGCCGACCCGGAGCCGGTGTTCAGCACCAGGCCGTCGCCCTGGCCGACGTCGCAGGCGACCAGCACCCATCCCGGCGGCGGCCAGCCCGGGCTCGGCAGCGGACGGACCATCACCACCACGAGGACGACGCTGAGGGTCACCGACCAGCGGGCACGCCGGAGCACCCGCGTCGCCCCCAGGCCGACGACGAGACAGAGCACGCCGAGCAGCGCGACGGGCAGCAGCCCCGGCCCCCACTCGACGGCCGCGGTGGGCAGCCGGGCGAGGCGAGTCGCGACGGTGATGATCCAGCCCGCGCAGAGGCCCGCGAGCCGGCCGCACACCAGGCCGGCTGGTGGGAGCAGCAGCATCAGCAGGCCACCGAGCAGGCCCAGCACCGTGGCCGGCCCCACCACGGCGGCCACCACCAGGTTGGCGACGACGGCGACCAGGCTCACCTGCCCGGAGATCGCGGCCACCACCGGCGTGCAGGCCAGCTGGGCCGCGAACGGGACCGCGAGGGCCTCGGCCGCCCAGCGCGGCATCCAGGCCTGCAACGCGTCCCGGAACGGCGGCCCGAGGAACAGGATCCCCGCGGTCGCCAGCGCGGAGAGCACGAAGCCCAGGGACAGCGCCAGCCACGGGTCGAGCAGGAGCAGCACCAGCACCGCGACGCCGAGGGCCCGGATGCCGGTGTCCCTCCCCCGCGACCCCAGACCGACCAGTGCCACGGACCCCATGGCGGCCGCGCGCAGCACGCTCGGCTCGGGCCGCGCGAGCAGCACGAAGGCGGCCACCCCGATCACGCCCACGACGACCAGCCCCCGGGCCCGGATGCCGGCCCAGCGCGCCAGGACGAGCAGGAAGCCAACTACCAGGGTCAGGTTGGTGCCGGAGACAGCGGCAAGGTGGGTCAGCCCGCAGGTGCGGAAGTCCTCGACGACCCGGTCGGGCAGGGCCTGGTCGTCGCCGACCACGAGCGCGGGAACCAGCGCCCGCGCGGCCGGTGCCGCGCCGGCCACCGACGCACGGATCCCGGCGCGGACCCGGGCGGCGGCCGAGAGCACCTCCCCCGGCCGGCCCAGCACGCGCGGCGGTCGGCCGGTGGAGAGCACCGCCGCCAGGTCGGGCCCGTCCGGCGCGGCCAGCCGTCCGGTCGCGGTCACCCGGGACCCCAGCTCCACCCGCTTCCAGCTCGCGTCCCCGATCACCAGCACCGGCACGCCCGTCCGGTGCCGGTGCCCCCGGCCGACCACCTCGGAGACGGTGACCCGGGTGAGGGTGAACGCACCGAACCGGCCGGTGCGCAGCACGGGGTCGGAGGCCACCCGCGCGGTCACGGTCGCCACCGCACCCCGCTCGGCGAGGCCCGCGACCGGGCTGCTGCGGTTGGCCTCGACACGCAGAGCCGTGACACCCGCGACCGCCGAGGCGGCGAGCAGGCAGGCCAGGAGCGTGACGACCGGGTGACCGCGGCGACGCCGGGACACCGCCCACAGCGACCCGAGCGCGGCGAGCACCAGCCAGGTCCAGCCCGGGAGACCGAGCACGGCAAGGCCCCCGGCCCAGGCCGAGACCCCCAGGACGACCGCGCGCAGGTCCGGCGGTCGCCTGCCACCGGTGTCCTCGTCGACCGGTGGCAGGCGCGGCATCAGAGCGTGACGAAGGGCGCGATCTTGGCCAGCGTGGCGTCCCCGATGCCGGACACCTCGAGGAGCTCGTCGACGGCGGTGAAGGCGCCGTTCTCGGTGCGGAAGGTCACGATGGCCTGCGCGGTCACGGGTCCGACGCCGGGCAGCTCCTCCAGCTCGGCCTGCGAGGCGCTGTTGATGTTGACCATCGGTGCCGAACCCGCCGAACCCGCCGAACCCGCCGACGGTCCGGACACCGCGGAGGCGGCCACCCCCGGAGGCGCCGGGACGCCCACCACAATCTGCTCACCGTCGGCGAGCACCCGGGCCAGGTTGAGAGTGCCGAGCCGGACGCCGGGTCGGGCCCCGCCGGCGGCCTCGAGCGCGTCGACCACCCGGGAGCCCGGCGGGAGCGTGGCAATGCCGGGGTGCCTGACCTTGCCCGCCACGTCCACCACGATCGACCCGCCGGCCGCCGCGCCCGGCGAGCCCGCACCGCTCGGGGACGGGGTGGAGGAGGGCGCCGCGACCGGGACCAGGGCCGACGGCGTCGAGGACACCGGGGGCAGCGAGGTCTCGCTCCCGTCCGCCCGGACCACCCACCAGGCCGTGACGGCGAGCGCGCCCGCGACGAGGACGGCCACCACCGCGAGGTGCGCCGTGGTCAGCCGCACCCGGCCCTGCAGGGTCGGGGGCAGCCGGTCGTACGTCCATCCGCCCACGGAGCTCGCCACCCCCACCGAGCGGTGCGCATGCCGGCCGGGGCGGTCCTCCGACGCGGGCTTCTGCTCGGCAAACGGTTCGGGGAACGGCTCGCCGGACCCGCCCGGAGCCCGAGGGCTCGGGGAGGCCACCGGGTCCGGACGGATCTCGGCGAGCTCGGCGCTCAGCAGCTCCAGCCGTCGCCGGGCCACCTCGGCGACCTGTTCGTTGGCTGACTTCCGTGAGCGCATGCAGTGAACCTAGGCAGGCGCGCACTCTCCCGTAAGCCGCGGGTGAGCGGCTGTGGACAACCCGGCGTCGGCCCTGGCTGGGGACGGTTCCGGGCCGGCGGGGGCACCTCCCCCGGGGGGCTTCTAGCGCGGCGAGACCACGACGGCGACCATGCCGGGTCCGACGTGCGCCCCGATCACCGCGCCGACCTCGCCGACCGAGACGTCCCGGTCGGACAGGTTGTCCGCGAGGCGCCGGCCCAGGTGCTCGGCGAGCACGCCGGCCCGGTCGAGGTTGGCCAGGTGCGCCACCGCGACGTCGACCTGCCGCTTTCCCGCCGCCGCGACGGCCAGCTCCTCCAGGCGGCTCAGCGCCCGGGCCGCCGTACGGACCTTCTCCCGGGGGCCGATCCGGCCGTCGACGATCTCCAGCAGCGGCTTCACCGCGAGCGCGGAGCCGAGCAGCGCGGCGGCGGCCCCGATCCGCCCGCCGCGGCGCAGGTACTCCAGGGTGTCGACGTAGAACAGCGACGTGGTGCCGTCCGCCCGTGCCAGGGCCGCCCCGGCCGCCTCCTCGGCCGAGCCGCCGCCGTCGAGCACGTCGGCGGCCGTGAGTACGGCGTACCCGGTCGCCATGCCGAGCTGTCGGGTGTCGACCGCCCGCACCGGCAGGGACGCGTCCCGGGCGGCGAGCTGCGCCGACTCGAACGTGCCGCTCATCTGGCCGGACAGGTGCACCGAGAGCACCTCGTCCGCGCCCTCGGCCCGCGCCTTCTCGTAGGCCTCGAGGAACACCGCGGGGGTGGGGCGCGAGGTGCTCACCGGCGTCCACTCGCGCAGCGCGGCGGCGATCGTCTCCGGGGTCACGTCGGGGTCGACCCCCTCGTCGTGGGAGGTGGCGCCGATCACGACCTGGAGGGGGACGACGCGGATGCCGCGCCGCTCCGCGACCTCGCGCGGCAGCATGGCCGTGGAGTCGGTGACGAGCGCGATGGTCCGAGACATGCGCACAGGCTAGCGGCCGCGGCGGGAATCACCGCGCACGTGCCGAGGTTGCCCGGGTAGCCAGATCCGCAACGAGAGGAACCCCATGCGCGTCGTCATCGCCGGAGGCCACGGCAAGATCGCCCTGCTGCTGGAGAAGGTGCTCGCCGAGCGCGGCGACTCCCCCGTAGGCATCGTGCGCAACCCCGACCACGTTTCCGACGTCGAGGCCGCCGGCGCGGAGGCGGTGGTGCTCGATCTGGAGAACACCGACACCGCCACGCTGTCGGACGTCGTCAAGGGCGCGGACGCCGTGGTGTTCGCGGCCGGCGGCGGCCCGGACAGCGGCGCCGCCCGCAAGGAGACCGTCGACAAGGGCGCCGCGGTGCTGCTCGCCGACGCCGCGGAGCAGGCCGGCGTACGCCGTTACGTGATGGTCTCCTCGATGGGCACCGACAAGGCCGACCCGGACAGCGACGACGTGTTCCAGGTCTACCTGCGCGCCAAGAAGGCCGCCGACGAGGACCTGGCCGCCCGCGACCTGGACTGGACGATCGTCCGGCCGGGCCGGCTCACCGACGACCCGGGCGCCGGGCGCGTGCAGGTCGGCACGCTGGCCCGGGGCGAGATCCCCCGCGCCGACGTGGCCGCCGTCCTCGCCGCCGTGCTCAGCACCGACTCGACGATCGGCAGCACCTTCGACCTGCTCGCCGGGCACCAGACCATCGAGGCGGCCCTCACCGGCCCCTAGTCAGCCGGTGACGATGTTGACCAGCTTGGGGGCGCGGACGATGACCTTGCGGACGGGCTTGCCGTCCAGGGCGCGCTGCACGTGCGCGTCCGCCATCGCCGTCGCCTCCAGGTCGGCCGCGGAGATGTCCGGGCTGACCTCCAGCTTGGCGCGCAGCTTGCCCTGCACCTGCACGATCGCGGTGATCGAGTCCTCGACCAGCAGGGCCTCGTCGACGGTCGGCCAGCCCACCCGTGCCACGGTCGGCTGGTGACCCAGCCGCTCCCACATCTCCTCCGCGGTGTACGGCGCGACCAGGCTCAGCAGGATCGCGACGGTCTCGGTGGCCTCGCGTACGGCGGGGTCGTCCGGGCCGCACCCGGAGTCGATCGCCTTGCGGGTCACGTTGACCAGCTCCATCAGCCGCGCCACGACCACGTTGAACCGGTGCGACTCGATCAGCTGCTCGGCCTCGTGCACGGTCTTGTGCGTGGCCTTGCGCAGCGTGACGTCGCCGCCCTCGGGCGACGTACCCGGGGCGGACGTCACGTCACCGCTCAGCCGCCAGGCGCGCTGCAGGAACTTCAGCGACCCACCGGGTGACAGGTCGGCCCAGTCGATGTTGTCCTCGGGCGGACCCGCGAACACCAGGGTCAGCCGCACCGCATCCACGCCGAAGTCCGAGAGCTGGTCCCCCAGATTGACGCCGTTGCCCAGCGACTTGCTCATCTTCTTGCCCTGGTTGATGACCACGCCCTGGTTCAGCAGCGCCTTGAACGGCTCGACGAAGTCGACCATGCCCATGTCGTGCAGCACCTTGGTGAAGAACCGGCTGTACAGCAGGTGCAGGATCGCGTGCTCGACACCGCCGACGTACTGCTCGGCCGGCATCCAGTTGCGCACCGCCTCGGGGTCGAACGGGCCGTCCTCGTAGTGCGGTGAGCAGTAGCGCAGGAAGTACCACGACGAGTCGACGAACGTGTCCATCGTGTCGCTGTCCCGCTTGGCCGGGCCGCCGCACGCCGGGCACTCCACGTTGACCCAGTCCTCGGCCGCGGCCAGCGGCGAGCTGCCCTTCGGCTTCAGGTCGGCGCCCTTCAGCTCCGGCAGTACGACGGGCAGCTGGTCGTCGGGCACCGGGACCTCGCCGCACGCGGGGCAGTGCACGATCGGGATCGGGCAGCCCCAGAACCGCTGACGGGACAGCAGCCAGTCGCGCAGCCGGAAGTTGACCGCGCCCTCGCCGCGCTCGTCGGCCTCCAGCCGCTCGATGATCCGGGCGATGCCGGTGGCCTTGTCGCTCAGGCCGTCCAGGTCCCCGGAGTTCACGTAGACGCCGTCGCCGGTGGTGGCGACGTAGGTCTCCTCGGGGTTGTCCTCGCCGGTGTCGACGACGCGGCGTACGGGCAGGCCGAACCTCTTCGCGAAGTCCAGGTCGCGCTGGTCGTGGGCGGGCACCGCCATGATCGCGCCGGTGCCGTAGTCGGCCAGCACGTAGTCGGCGGCCCACACCGCGACCTCCTCGCCGGTGGCCGGGTTGACCGCCGTGACACCCAGGTCCACACCGGTCTTGGGCCGGTCGCTGGACAGCCGGTCGATGTCGGTCTCCTTGCGGACGTCGACCAGGTAGGCCTCGTAGGCCTCCCGCTGCCCGGGCGCGACGATCTCCTCGGCCAGCTTGGCGTCCGCGGCGACGACCATGAACGTCGCGCCGTACACCGTGTCCGGCCGGGTCGTGTAGACGGTCAGCGGACGGCTGCTGCCGTCGGACAGCCGCAGCTCGAACTCGACGTGCGCACCGACGGACCTCCCGATCCAGTTGCGCTGCAGGGTCAGCACCCGCTCGGGCCAGCGGCCCTCCAGGTCGTCCATGTCGTCCAGCAGCCGCTGGGCGTAGTCGGTGACCCTGAAGTACCACTGCGACAGCTCGCGCTTGGTCACCTCCGCGCCGCAACGCTCGCAGGCACCGTCCACGACCTGCTCGTTGGCCAGCACGGTCTGGTCGTTGGGGCACCAGTTGACCGGCGAGAACTTGCGGTAGGCCAGGCCCCGCTCACGGAAGCGCAGGAACAGCCACTGCGTCCACCGGTAGTACTCCGGGTCGCTCGTGTGCAGCCGCCGCGACCAGTCGAAGGACACGGCGTACCGGCGGAAGGACTCGGCCTGCGTCTCGATGTTCGCGTAGGTGTACGTCGCGGGGTGCTCGTTGCGCTTGATCGCGGCGTTCTCGGCCGGCAGACCGAAGGAGTCCCACCCGATCGGGTTCATCACGTCGTAGCCGCGCTGCCACCAGTAGCGCGCGATCACGTCGTGCAGGGCCATCACCTCGGCGTGACCCATGTGCAGGTCACCGCTCGGGTAGGGGAACATCGTCAGCGCGTACCGACGCTCCTTGGAGCCGTCGTCGGCCGCCTGGAACGGGTTCAGCTCGTCCCAGACCTTGCGCCACTTGTCCTGGGTGGCGACGACGTCGTAGTGGGTGTCCCCGTAGCCGTCGGCCCGGGTGTCCTGGTCCTGGTCGCTCATCTCAGTCGTCTTCCTCGTCGTGCTGCGCTGATCGTCGTCGGTGCTGCGTCGGGGCACAAAAAAACCCCTCAGGCACGAGGGGTAGCCGCGTCGAGGTCCTGCCCGTCGGGGGCAAGTGTCAACGCGGCCGGCTAAGGAGAAGGCGCTTCCGCATACGTCGAGGGTAGCGCACCGGCTCAGCTGCTGGTTGTGACCTCGCGGTCGAGGACCTCCTCCAGGCGCACCAGGGCGTGCGCGAGGCCGGTGTACACGTCGAGGCCGAGGGCCCGCTCCCACTCCTGCTCGAGCCGCACCATCGTCGACCGGATGACGCCGAAGGCCGACCAGCCACGCTCGGTCAGCCGCACCACCCGGGTGCGGCGGTCGTCGGGGTGCGGCTCGCGCACGATGTAGCCGCCGGCCTCCAGCTGGTGCAGCAGGTGGTTCATGGCCTGCTTCGACGCCGACGTCCGCATCGCGAGCACCCCGGGACGCTGGCCGTCCGGGCCGGGGTGCTGGAACACGCCGAGGTGGGCCGGCAGCACGTCGGCGAACCCGGCCGCGCGCAGGGCGCTCATCACCTCGTGGCGGACGATGACGGCAGGGCGGCGCAGCAGGGCCCCGACCGGTGGCAGCGCAGCCCCGTCGTGGTCGATCGACATTTGTCCCCCCGGACACGAAATCTCACGAGACCCCCCGGCCTCGAAAGAGATTGTGCCCCGAAGTTCGCATTTAGTAACACTTTTTACTAAATGCGACCGCTCGCGGTACGCGGACGCAGCCGCCGCCCGGCCTAGTGCCCCGCGGGGCGACCGTCCCCTTCGCCGTCCGGCTCCGGGCTGTCCGGCACGACCACCGGCCGCAGGCGGGCCCAGGTCAGGAACGCCGCGGACACCACGATCATCCCGATCCCGGCGTAGAGGTTGATGTTCATCCCGGAGGTCTTCTTCAGCTCCGCCGCGTCCGGGCCGATGATGCCGGCGACCAGGAGGACGACTCCGTAGATCCCGATCAGCAGCGCGATGAAGGTGCGGATGTCGAAGGCGCCCGCGCGGTGCGGAGCCTCGACGGATGTCTTCGTCTCAATGGTGCTCGTCATGGATCGGCTCCCTTACCAGAACAGGATGTTGAGGACGACGACCAGAACGCCTCCGACGCCGGCCAGCTTGGTGGGCTGCTGGTACCACGGGAGCCGGCTGTTGACGGCGTCCTGGAAGTCGTTCTTCGGGGTCAGCGAGTAGACCAGCCCGCGCAGCTCGGACTCCGGTTTCGGGGTGGTGACCATGCTGACGGCGATACTCACCGCGATGTCGACGAAGAACGCCGCGCCGGCCGCCACGAAGCTGGCGCCCTGTCCCGAGAGACCGACCGCACCGATCGACATCGGCCCCAGCGCGTCCTTGCTCAGGACCCCGACCAGGACGGCGGCGAAGGTGCCGCTGACCAGGCCGACCCAGCCGGCTGTCGGCGTCATCCGCTTCCAGAACATGCCGAGGATGAAGGTCGCGAACAGCGGTGCGTTGAAGAACCCGAACAGCGTCTGCAGGTAGTTCATGATGTTCGTGTAGTTCGAGGCGAAGAACGCCGTACCGATCGCGATCACCGTCGCCGCCACCGTCGCCAGGCGACCCACCCGGGTGTAGTAGCCGTCCGGCTCGTCCTTCTTGACGTAGGTCTGCCAGAGGTCGTAGGAGAACACCGTGTTGAACGCGGAGATGTTCGCCGCCATGCCGGCCATGAACGACGCGAGCAGACCCGCGATGGCGACGCCCAGCATGCCGTTGGGCAGCAGGTCCCGCATCAGGTAGAGGATCGCGTTGTTGTAGTCCGGGTCCTGGCCGGCCGGGGGCGAGGCGAGCTCGGCGACGAGGACACCCGCGATCATGCCCGGCAGGATGACGATGAAGGGGATGAACATCTTCGGGAACGCGCCGATGATCGGTGAGCGCTGCGCGGCCGAGATCGAGCTCGACGCCATCGCTCGCTGCACCTCGACGAAGTTGGTCGTCCAGTAGCCGAAGCTGAGCACGAAGCCGAGACCGAACACGATGCCGATGACCGAGAGCACCGGGTTCTCGATGCCGGTCAGGTTGCTGCCGGACCAGGACGAGAGGTGTGCGGCGCCGTCGGGGCCCGCCAGGATCTTCTCCTTGAGCCCGCCGTAACCGCCGACCTTGTGCAGCCCCACGATCGTCAGCGGCAGCAGCGCCGCGACGATCACGAAGAACTGCAGGACCTCGTTGTAGATCGCGGCGGACAGCCCGCCGAGCGCGGTGTAGGTCAGCACGATCGCGGCGGCGACCAGCAGCGCCACCCACAGCGGCCAGCCGAGCAGCACCTCGACGATCTTCGCGAGCAGGTAGAGGTTGATGCCGGCGATCAGCAGCTGCGCGAGCGCGAAGCTCAGCGCGTTGACCAGGTGCGCGGCCGATCCGAACCGCCGGTTCATGAACTCCGGGACCGAGCGGACCTTGGACCCGTAGTAGAACGGCATCATCACGACGCCGAGGAAGAGCATCGCCGGGACGGCACCGATCCAGAAGTAGTGCACCGTCGGGATGCCGAAGTTCGCGCCGTTGGCGGACATGCCGATGATCTCGACGGCCCCCAGGTTGGCCGAGATGAACGCCAGGCCGGTGACCCACGCCGGGAGCGCGCGCCCGGACAGGAAGAAGTCGATGCTGCTGGACACCGACCGCCTTGCAAGGATGCCGATGCCGAGCACGAAGACGAAGTAGAGCGCGATCAGCGTGTAGTCGACCCAGTTGGCGTCGAGTCGAAGCTGAGCATCCGCCGCGAGAATCATGGATCTCCTCCATAGCCGGACTTAACCGTCCAGGAGGCTACCCCTCACGAAACGGACTACTCATGCCGGTCCATGCCAGTCCCCCACCTGCGGCACATATCGCACCGGTTCGCTCGGCTAGGGTCGATGCGCCGGGAGGACGACCGGCACGACGAGCAGAGAGGTGGCGGGCATGACCTGGTTGGTGACGGGCGGAGCGGGTTACATCGGGGCGCACGTGGTGCGGGCGTTCGGTGAGCAGGGACTCACCGCGGTCGTGCTCGACGACCTCTCCAGCGGGCACCGCGGGTTCGTGCCCGAGGGCGTGCCGTTCGTCGAGGGCAGCATCCTCGACACCGAGCTGCTGGTGAAGACGCTGCACGAGCACCACGTCCTGGGCGTCGTGCACGTGGCCGGCTTCAAGTACGCCGGGGTCTCCGTGCAGCGGCCGCTGCACACCTACGAGCAGAACGTGACCGGGACGGTGAGCGTCCTCAAGGCGATGGCCGAGGTCGAGGTGGACAAGGTGGTGTTCTCCTCCAGCGCCGCGACGTTCGGCACCCCTGACGTGGACACCGTCACCGAGCAGACCCCGACGAACCCCGAGTCGCCGTACGGCGAGTCCAAGCTGATCGGCGAGTGGCTGCTGCGGGACCAGGCGACGGCCGTGGGCCTGCAGCACACGTCGCTTCGCTACTTCAACGTCGTGGGTTCGGCGACGCCGGAGATCTACGACACCAGCCCGCACAACCTGTTCCCGCTGGTGATCGAGGCGCTCGTCGAGGGCCGCACCCCCCGGATCAACGGCGACGACTACGCCACCCCGGACGGCACCTGCGTGCGCGACTACGTGCACGTCGCCGACCTCGCGGCCTCGCACGTCGCGGCCGCCCAGGCACTGCTCGCGGGCAAGCCGCTGGAGCCGGTCTACAACCTCGGCAGCGGCGAGGGCCTCTCGGTGCGCCAGATCATGGACGCGATGGCCCGGGTCACCGGCATCGACTTCGAGCCCGAGGTGCAGCCGCGCCGCGCGGGCGACCCGGCTCGCATCGTCGCGTCCGGTGAGCTCGCCGCCCGGGACCTCGACTGGCAGATGCGGCACACCGTGGATGACATGGTCTCCAGCGCCTGGCAGGCGCGTCGGGCGCACGCGTGACGGACCCGTCCGCCGCGCACTGCCCGGTCTGCGGGCGTGAGCAGCCGCCGGTCCCCCGCTACCCGCGCTACCTGTGCCGGGACTGCGTCGCGCGGGCCTGCACCGCTGGCGGCCGGCCGCTGGCGTTCTTCAACACCAGCCTGTCCGGCGGGTTCGTCGCGAGGTACGCCGACACCGACGAGCTCGCCGCCGAGGAGACCGTGACGCACCTGGTGTACGTCGACGGCATCCGCTGCTGGGCCGACGAGGCCCGCTTCGGCGGCATCGTGCTGCAGCCCCACCCATCCGACCCGCAGGAGGCAACCCCATGACCGTGCTCGACCTGTTCCGGCTCGACGGCAAGGTGGCGATCGTGACGGGCGCGTCCTCCGGGCTCGGCGTCGCGTTCGCCCAGGCCCTGGCCGAGGCCGGCGCCGACGTGGTGCTCGGCGCGCGCCGGGTGGAGCGTCTCGAGGACACCCGCAAGCTCGTCGAGGCGGCGGGGCGTCGAGCCCTCGCGGTGCAGACCGACGTCGCGGACCCCGACGCGTGCCAGGCGCTCGTCGACGCGGCGGTGCAGGAGTTCGGGCGCGTCGACGTACTGGTGAACAACGCGGGCATCGGCACCGCCGTACCCGCCACCCGGGAGACGCCCGAGGAGTTCCGGCAGGTCATCGACGTGAACCTCAACGGCTGCTACTGGATGGCGCAGGCCTGCGGTCGGGTGATGCAGCCGGGCAGCAGCATCGTGAACATCAGCAGCGTCCTCGGGCTCACCACGGCCGGCCTGCCTCAGGCGGCGTACGCCTCGAGCAAGGCAGCGCTGATCGGGCTGACCCGCGACCTGGCGCAGCAGTGGACCGGACGCAAGGGGATCCGGGTGAACGCGCTCGCCCCGGGCTTCTTCGCCTCGGAGATGACCGAGCAGTACCCCGAGGGCTACCTGGAGTCGATGGGGCCCCGGATCCCGGCCGGCCGCAAGGGCGACGGCATCGAGCTCGCGGCGGCCCTGCTGTTCCTCGCCAGCGACGCCGGCGGCTACGTCACCGGGCAGACGCTCGCAGTGGACGGCGGCATGACGATCACCTGATCTACTCAGGCCGATCTTGGTTTTCGGTGGGACACTGGGCCCATGAGCAGCCAGCAGAACATGCGAGCCCTGAAGTCCGGGCTCACGCTCGACTTCCCGCAGTCGCTGGGCGTCTACGACCAGTACGGGCAGGCCCAGAAGGCCGTCGACTTCCTGTCGGACAACGAGTTCCCGGTCGAGAACTGCATGATCGTCGGCACCGAGCTCAAGCAGGTGGAGCGGGTCACCGGGCGTCTGACCACGGGCCGCGTCGCTCTGGGCGGGCTGCTCTCGGGGGTCTGGATGGGCCTGTTCATCGGCCTGATCTTCTCGTTCTTCGGCACCGGCAACGCTGCGCCGATCATCTTGTCCACCATGGCGTTCGGCGCCGTCTTCGGTGTGATCTGGGCCCTCGTCGGGTACGCCGCCACGCGCGGCCACCGCGACTTCAGCTCGGTCAGCCAGATCGTCGCGACCCGCTACGAGGTGCTCGTCGAGCACAAGTTCGCCGCGCGCGGCCGGGAGCTGCTCGCCCAGATGCCCGGCGGCAACGCGTGGCAGTAACGTTCCGAGCGGGTCCGGCCGGACGGTGCGGGCTCTGACGCCCTGACCGCCCGGCCGGCTCGGCACCAGGACGCTAGTTCTGGCCCCAGTTGTTGTTGCCGTTGTTGTTGCCGTTGTTGTTGCCGTTGTTGTTGCCGTTGTCGTTCCAGCGCCGGTCCCGTGTGTTGATGACCGTGATCCACAGGCTCGGCCGGGAGCCGCGGTCGTTGAACGTGACCCACAGCCTGCCGTCGCGGGAACGGGTCCTCTGGTCGTCACCGTGCACCCGGAACCGCACGTTGTAGCCCCTCGTGTTCTGCTCCTCGAGCGAGAACCGGTTGTCCCTGAACCTGAGGTCGAGCCACTTGCACTCGTCGTCCCCCAGCCTGAAGCTCTGGCTGTCGCGGTCGGTGCTCGCGTCGAAGCCGAACCTCCGGTCGCGGTTCCGACCGTTGTCGTTGTTGCCCCGGTCCCAGTTGTTGACCTGCTTGCAGACCTTGACCCGGAGGTTGTCTCGGCTGCGGTCATTCCCCCTGTCGGACGCTACGGCCGCCGGTGCTGCGGCCGCGGTGACCAGCGCAGTGGCACAGAACATGCCCAGTGCGGATCGAACCAACATGGCGGTACTCCTCTCGAGGGTGCGCGATTCCAGAAGGCCGCCTGGTTTTTTTCGGCCCCCACTGCCGTCCCACCCAAACTGAAAGTAAAGACATGGCAAAGGCAGGGTCAATGGTCCTGGCGAGCGGCGTCGGTAGCCTCGGAGAGGGGGTCGCTCCTCCCCCGTGAGCGTGCCTCGCGCCGCGGGTCGTGATGTGCCCGGACGGGTCTAGGACCACGGCCCGAACGCAGCGAACCGGCTCCGCGATGATCCGCAGAACCGGTCCTGTTGATGTCGATCTTTGGTGGAGCTGAGGGGACTCGAACCCCTGACCCCCTCCATGCCATGGAGGTGCGCTACCAGCTGCGCCACAGCCCCGCCGCCCATGTTCTGGGCAACTCGGGAATCTTAGCCAACCTGCCAGGCGGATGCGAAATCGGCCCCGGTCCTGGCCGCTGCCACCTGCCTCACAGGTCGCGGACGACCTCACCGTCGGCGTCCGGACCGACCTGCTGGTTGTAGCCCTCCAGCCGCAGCCGCCCACCGAGCTCGAGCTCGGCCAGCACCACCCAGCCGCAGTTGTCCACGCCCCGCAGCGACGTGCCCACCGTCTGCGGCCAGCCGAGCAGCCCGATCGTGGCCACCTTGAGGCAGGCACCGTGGGTGACCACGATGCCGCTCTCCCCCGCGGCGAGCGAGTCCAGGCACTCCTGCAGGGCCGGCACCATCCGGGCCTCGACGTCATCGATCACCTCGGCGCCGGGGACCCGCACCCTGCCCTCGCCGTGCACCCACGCGTCGTACTCGACCGGGAACCTCTCGGCGAACCCCGCCATCGTCAGGCCCTGCCGGGCGCCGACGTCGAACTCGCGGAGCCGCTCGTCGGCCTTCGCGCAGAGTCCGGTCGCGCGCTCGACGTACCCGCAGGTCTGCCGGGCCCGGGCCAGGTCGGAGGTCCAGAGGGCCGCGGGCTGCAACGCGGCCAGACGCGGCGCGACCGCTGCGGCCTGCGCGTGCCCGAGGTCGTCGAGCTCCACGTCGGCCTGCCCCTGGGCGCGGCCGGACGCGTTCCAGGCGGTGCGGCCGTGCCGGAGCAGGATCAGGCGTCGACCCGTCATCTGCTGGGCGACACGCCGGTCAGACCGCCGAGTAGGTGACCGGTCGCGGTCATTGGCCGCGGCCGGAGGTCACCGTGTCTGGCAGGCTGATCAGCGGGCAGTCGCGCCACAGCCGCTCGAGGGCGTAGAACGACCGCTCCTCCTCGTGCTGCACGTGCACGACGATGTCGGCGTAGTCGATCAGCACCCAGCGGCCGTCACGCTCGCCCTCGCGCCGCACCGGCTTGGCGCCGATCTCGCGGAGCGCGTCCTCGATCGCGTCGACGATGGCCTTGACCTGCCGGTCGTTGGGGGCCGAGCAGAGCAGGAAGGCGTCGGTGATGACGAGCTGCTCGGACACGTCGAAGGCCATGATGTTCTCAGCCATCTTGTCCGAGGCCGCCTGGGCTGCGGTGCGGACGAGCTCGAGAGCCCGGTCGGTGGCGCTCATGCAAGGGGTCCTAGCTTCGAGGTGGGTGGTTCGGGGGTGTACAGGGCGTACTTGGTGATGTACTGCACGACGCCGTCCGGCACGAGGTACCACACGGGTTCGCCCTTCATCCGGCGCGCGCGGCAGTCGGTCGAGGAGATCGCCAGGGCCGGGATCTCCAGGATGGTGACCTTGTCCTCCGGCATGCCCTGGAGGGTCGAGGAGTCCATCGTGAAGCCGGGCCGGGTGCACCCGACGAAGTGCGCGAGGTCGAAGAGCTCGTCGGCGTCGCGCCAGGTGAAGATGTCGCTGAGCGCGTCCGCGCCGGTGATGAAGTAGAGGTCCGCGTCAGGGAGCTCCTTGCGCAGGTCGCGCAACGTGTCGATGGTGTACGTCGGCCCGTCCCGGTCGATGTCCACGCGGGAGACCCAGAAGCGCGGGTTGGACGCGGTCGCGATCACCGTCATCAGGTAGCGGTCCTCGGCGGCCGAGACCTCCCGGGCCTGCTTCTGCCAGGGCCGGCCGGTCGGCACGAACACGACCTCGTCGAGGTCGAACCAGGACTGCACCTCGCTCGCGGCGACCAGGTGACCGTGGTGGATCGGGTCGAAGGTCCCGCCCATGACGCCGACACGCCTGCGGGCGCGCCCGTCCGCGCTGCTGTCAGTCACGCGTGATCGTCATCGGCCAGGGGTCAGGAGTGGTCGCGTCCGCCACCGAAGGCCAGCAGGCCTCCGAGCAGCGCGAGCAGCAGCACGAAGATGCCGACGCCGACGAGCCACGGGTTGATGCCGGAGGAGCTTCCGGCCTCTGCGGCGGTGACCAGGAGAGGAGCAAAGGACATGGCGAGAAGCCTACCGTGCCGGGATCGGCAGCCCGATCCGTCCCAGCCGCACCAGCGACACGCACTTGAGCACGAGCAGTCCGGTGGCGACGGCAGCGCCCAGCCACACCCAGCCGGTCACCAGCAGCAGCACCGCGAACAGCGAGGAGTTGACGGCCTTGCCGGGCTTCGACCAGTTCCACAGCCACAACGGCCGGTCGACCACGTAGAAGTAGTTCGGGCTGCGCACCGGCCAGGCCAGGAACGCCAGCGACAGGAAGCAGTCGACGACCATGAACTCGGCCAGGTAGATGAAGACGGGTACGGCGAACTCGGGCCGCAGCCACACCAGGCCGAGGTAGAAGGATGCCGCGCAGAACCGGTCGGACAGGATGTCGAGCACCGCGCCGATCCGGGTCTCGCAGCCGCGGACCCGTGCGACGAAGCCGTCCAGGCTGTCCCCGGCCCAGTAGACGACCAGGGCGGCCACCAGCAGCGTCAGGCTGCCCTGCTGCGCCGCGAGCCCGGACAGGACGACGGACGCCACCGTCCGCACGAGGGTGACGACCGTCGCGGACGTGCCGACCCGCTCCTGGTCCGGGTCGGTCCAGACATCCCGTGAGCCGACGTCGACGGGAGCAGCAGCGGTCATGCGGTCATGCTAGACGGACGGGTCCGGCTCCTTGAGCAGCGCCGCCGAGACGTGGCTGGGGAATCGCACCGTGAACCGGGTCTCGCCGAGGAGGTCCGCGAGCTCGACGGCCCGGGCATCGACCGCGGCCCGCTGGTCGGCGGTGAGCTCCGCGAACAGCCGGATCCGGATGGCGCCGTCGGGGGCCTGCACCCAGCCGCCCACGACCTGCCCGTCGACCCAGACCGTCGGGCCGGCGTTGCCCATCCGGTCGAAGGTCTGCGCTGACGCGGCGGGGAGGTACCAGTCGCGTTCCTTCCAGCCCATCGTGGTCGGGTCGAGCCCGGGCAGCAGCGCCACCCACGGCTCGGCGGGCTCGACCAGCTCCTCGTCACCGGGGGCGACGTAGCCGGGGCCGCCGTCCAGGTCGACCTCGACCGCGGCGCAGTCGGCCAGCGCGGTCCGCGTGGTCGCGACCGTCCAGCCCGCCCACCACTGCAGGTCCTGGGCGGTGCCCGGACCGAAGGCCCGCAGCCAGCGCAGCGCCAGGTCACGGGCGGCGTCCCGCTCGGCGATCTCGCCCATGCCGCCGGGCAGCCAGGAGTCGGTGGCGGCGTAGGTGTAGGCGCCGTTGATCCAGGTGCCGGTCGGCCGGGTGCGCACGATCTCGCCCTCGAAGCCGAGGTTGAGCAGCACCCGGGTGTGCGCGGACACCGTCGCGGAGTAGCTCTTGCCCGGCGCCATCACGATCTTCTGGCGCAGCGCGGGCACCTTGGTGCCGAGGGAGCGGGCGGTCAGGGGGCCGTGCTCGTGCAGCGCCTGCAGCACCCGGACCCGGGCGTCGGCGAGCCACCCCTCCGGGTCCTCGACGCCGTTGTCCGCGAGCAGCTTCGCGGTGCGCCGGTGCTCGGGCCCGACCAGCCTGCGGGTGGCCGCGGCGTGCATGACGCGGACGACGTCGGGCGTCGCGACCCACAGCGTGCGACGCATCGCGTGGTGCCGGACGACGGCGCGGTCGTCGTACAGGGCCCGCTCGACGGCCTCGACCGACGGGCGGTGCATGCGCAGCATCGCGGAGAGGAAGACCGTCACCGGGTCGGTGGAGTGCAGGGCGACCAGGTCGTCGGCGACCGTGGCGACGTCGTCGACCCGCCGGTCGGGCAGCAGCCGGTGACGGCGGGCCAGACGGGCCCGGCGCTCCTCGACGGTGATCGTGCGCGGCATGGCCGGAGTCTGCCAGGCCGGACCGACTACCGGATGTGGCCGTCGCCGGTCACGACGTACTTGGTCGAGGTCATCTCGGGCAGGCCCATCGGCCCGCGGGCGTGCAGCTTCTGGGTGGAGATGCCGATCTCGGCGCCGAAGCCGAACTCCCCGCCGTCGGTGAACCGGGTGGACGCGTTCACGATCACCGCGGCCGAGTCCACCGCTGCGGCGAACCGGCGGGCGGCGGCCTGGGAGTCGGTCACGATCGCCTCGGTGTGCCCCGAGGAGTAGGTGCGGATGTGCCGCACCGCGGCGTCCAGGTCCGGTACGACGGACGCGGAGATGTCGAGCGAGAGGTACTCCGTGCGGTAGTCGTCCTCGGTGGCCGGGACGACCCCGTCGTACGCCGCGAACGACTCGTCGCCGTGCACGGTGACGCCGGCGTCCTGCAGGGCCGCGACGACGCGCGGGAGGAACACCCCGGCGACGTCGGCGTGCACCAGCAGCGACTCGGCGGCGTTGCACACCGAGGGGCGGTGCGTCTTGGCGTTCATCACGATCGCGAGCGCCTTGTCCAGGTCGGCGGCCCGGTCGACGTACACGTGGCAGTTGCCGACACCGGTCTCGATCACCGGGACCGTGGACTCCTCGACCACGGACCGGATCAGCCCCGCCCCGCCGCGCGGGATCAGCACGTCGACGAGTCCGCGGGCCCGCATCAGCGCCTTCGCACCCTCGTGCCCCTCGCCCGGGACGAGCTGGACCGCGTCGGCCGGCAGGCCGGAGGCGGCGGCCGCCTCCCGGAGCACCGCGACGATCGCCTCGTTGGACCGGCGGGCGCTGGACGAGCCGCGCAGCAGCACCGCGTTGCCGCTCTTGAGGCAGATGCCGGCGGCGTCGGCGGTGACGTTCGGGCGCGCCTCGTAGATGATCCCGACCACCCCGAACGGCACCCGGAGCTGGCGCAGCTCGAGCCCGTTCGCGAGCGTGGAACCACGGACCACCTCCCCCACCGGGTCGGGCAGGCCGGCCACGTCGCGCAGACCGTCGGCCATCCCGGCGACCCGGGCCTCGTCGAGCCGGAGCCGGTCGACCATCGCCTCAGGGGTGCCGTGCTCACGTGCGGCGGAGACGTCCTCGGCGTTGGCGGCCAGCACGTCACCGGTGGCGGCGACCAGGGCGTCGGCCATCGCGTGCAGGGCGGCGTCCTTGGTGGCACGGGTGGCCAGCGCCAGCTCGTGGGCCGCCTCACGGGCCCGCAGCGCGGCAGTCTCGAACGGGCTCTCGCTCATGCACCCAGCGTAGGTCGGACGGACCTCAGAACGGCAGCGGTGTCACATCGTGAAGGTCGACGATGACGCTGTACTCCATGCCGCGGGACAGGAAGACCTGCCGCTCCAGGACCTCGAGGCCGACGACCTCCCAACGGGGCAGCCCGGCCGACTCCCGGTGCTCGTTCCAGACCCGCAGCGCGAGCGAGGAGGCGTCGAGCAGGCTCTCGGCCTCTTCCCAGTACTGGATCTCGGCGCGACCGCCGGCGTACTTCAGGGAGTGCAGGAACGGTCGCTGGTCGCTCAGGCGACGCAAGGCGTTGCGGACGATCAGGGGCTCCACCTCGTCGCCGGCGACCGTCACCGTCACGTGCCACAGCCGACACAGCTCGCTCAACGACGTCACTCCCTGAAGGTCCCGAAGATCCCCGTCCATCGACCACGCCGCCGTACGGCGCACGGTGCGCCCGGCCGGCCGACGTCCCTAGTCTGTCGCGCTTGCCCAGGCCGCGCCGTGGATTGCAGAAAATGTCTGGACCGTCAGTCCCGGGGCAGCAGCACCAGGTCGTCGCGGTGGACGACCTCCCGCTCGTAGGAGGCGCCGAGCTCGCGGGCCAGCTCCCGGGTCGACCTGCCCAGCAGGCCCGGAAGCTCGTCGGCGTCGTAGTTCACCAGCCCGCGGGCCACCGGTACGCCGTCCGGGTCGACGAGGTCCACCGGGTCGCCCCCGACGAACGCGCCGGTGACCCGGGTGATGCCGGCGGGCAGCAGCGAGGCCCGGCGCTCGGTCAGGGCGCGGACCGCTCCGGCGTCGAGGTAGATCCGGCCCTTGCCCTCGGTCGCGTGCGCGAGCCAGAGCAGCCGGGTGGGGCGGCGCCGGCCGGTGGGATGGAAGACCGTGCCGACCGAGTCGCCCGCGAGCGCCTCCTCGGCGTGCGCGGCCGAGGTGAGCACGACCGGGATCCCGGCGCCGGTCGCGATCCGTGCGGCCTCGACCTTGGTGTGCATGCCGCCGGTGCCGATCCCGGCGGCCCCGGTGCCGCCGACGTCCACGGCGTCCAGGTCGGCGTCGGAGAGCACGGCGTCGATCATCGTGGTGCCGTCCCGGGCGGGGTGCCCGTCGTACAGGCCGTCGACGTCGCTGAGCAGCAGCAGCAGGTCGGCGTGCACCAGGTGCGCGACGAGCGCGGCGAGCCGGTCGTTGTCACCGAAGCGGATCTCCGAGGTGGCCACCGTGTCGTTCTCGTTGACCACCGGCAGCACCCCGAGCTCGAGGAGCTTGGCGAACGTCCGGTAGGCGTTGCGGTAGTGGGTGCGCCGGGTCACGTCGTCGACGGTCAGCAGCACCTGGCCGGCGATGATGCCGTGCCGGGCGAACTCCTCGTTGTACCGGTGCACGAGCAGTCCCTGGCCCACGGACGCGGCCGCCTGCTGGGTGGCCAGGTCGCGGGGCCGGCGGGGCAGGGCGAGCGGGGCGAGGCCGGCGGCGATCGCTCCGGAGGAGACCAGCACCACCTCCGCACCTCGTGCCCGGGCACCGGCGAGCGCGTCGACGAGCGTGCGCACCCGGTCCGGGTCGATTCCTCCCGACGCGGTGGTCAGCGAGGACGAGCCGACCTTGACCACGATGCGGGTCGCGGAGGCGACCTGCTCGCGCACGGTCACGGGGTCTCCTCGGCCGGGTCCTTCCCCGGGTCGTCCTCGGACCAGCCCCAGTCGGGGTCGGCGCGGTGCACGACGGTCGGGTCGTCGACCGGCACCCCCAGCCGACGGGCCACGTCGGCGCGGGTCTCGTTCTCGGCACGCGACGCCATCGCGGCCTCGATGTCGCGACGGCGCTGCGCGGCGGGTCGGCTCTCGTCCAGCCGGGCGTCCTCGCCGCGCCGGCCGAGCAGCTCCGCACCGGTCTCGACCATCGGCCGGAAGTCGAAGACCACGGCGTTGTCGGCGTCCCCGATGAGGACCGCGTCACCCTCCTCGGCCCCGAGCGCGAGCAGCCGGTCCTCGACGCCGAGCCGGTTCAGCCGGTCGGCGAGGAAGCCGACGGCCTCGTCGTTGCTGAAGTCGGTCTGCCGCACCCAGCGCTCGGGCTTCTGGCCGCGCACCCGCCAGCCCTCGCCGGTGTGCCGGACGGTGAACTCCGGTCCCCCGGCCGTCTCCGGCGGGTGGATCACGATCCGGGTGGCCTCGGCGACCGGCCTCTCCGCGCGGCTGCGGGCAACCAGCTCGGCCATCGCGAACGACAGCTCGCGCAGACCCTCGTGGCTCGCGGCGGACACGGTCAGCACCGGCAGGTCGCGGGCCTCGAAGTCCTCGAGCACGATGTCGGCGAGGTCGCGTCCGTCGGGTACGTCGACCTTGTTGAGCACCACCAGGCGGGGACGGTCCTCGAGACCGCCGTACGACGCCAGCTCGTGCTCGATCACGTCGAGGTCGGAGAGCGGGTCCCGGCCGGGCTCGAGCGTCGCGGTGTCGATGACGTGCACCAGGGCGGCGCACCGCTCGACGTGCCTCAGGAAGTCGTGTCCGAGGCCGCGGCCCTCACTGGCGCCCTCGATGAGCCCGGGTACGTCGGCCACGGTGAACGTCGTGTCCCCGGCGGTGACCACGCCGAGGTTGGGGACCAGCGTCGTGAAGGGGTAGTCCGCGATCTTCGGGCGGGCCCGGGACAGCGCCGCGATGAGGCTGGACTTGCCGGCGCTGGGGAAGCCGACGAGCCCGATGTCGGCGACCACCTTCAGCTCGAGCACGATGCTCAGGTCGTCGCCCGGCTCGCCGAGCAGCGCGAAGCCGGGGGCCTTGCGCTTGGAGGAGGCGAGCGCGGCGTTGCCGAGACCACCGCGGCCGCCCTCGGCGACCACCATCTCGGTGCCCGGGCCGACCAGGTCCGCGAGCACGTTGCCGCGCTCGTCGCTGACCACGGTGCCCTCGGGCACGGACAGGACCAGGTCCTCACCGTGCCCGCCGTTGCGGTTGCTGCCGGCGCCGTGGCCGCCGTGCTGGGCACGACGGTGCGGGCTGTGGTGGAAGTCGACCAGCGTGGTGACGTCGGGGTCGACGCGCAGGATCACGCTGCCCCCCGGTCCCCCGTTGCCACCGTCGGGGCCGCCGAGCGGCTTGAACTTCTCGCGGTGGACCGAGGCGACCCCGTTGCCGCCGCGCCCGGCGGTGACGTGGAGCGTCACCCGGTCGACGAACGTCGGAACGGCCATCGGTGTCTCCTTTGGGAAGGGTGGTGCAGTCAAACGGCGAAGGGGCGCCCTGCCGTCTCAGCAGGGCGCCCCTTCGCGGCGTCTGTCGTGGATCCCGGCCGAGGTCAGTCGGCGGTCGGGACGATGTTGATGACGCGACGGCCCCGCTTGGTGCCGAACTCGACGTTGCCGCCGACCAGCGCGAACAGGGTGTCGTCGCCGCCGCGGCCGACGCCGCTGCCCGGGTGGAAGTGGGTGCCGCGCTGGCGGACGATGATCTCGCCGGCGTTCACGAGCTGACCGCCGTAGCGCTTCACGCCGAGCCGCTGGGAGTTCGAGTCCCGACCGTTCTTGGTCGAGGCCGCGCCCTTCTTGTGTGCCATGAGTTCAGTCCTTTGTACGAAAGAGTTACCAGTGGAGACCAGGCGACCGTGAGGTCAGCTGTTGATCTCGGTGACCTTGACCTGGGTGTACTTCTGACGGTGACCCTGACGCTTGCGGTAGCCCGTCTTGTTCTTGTACTTCAGGATCGTGATCTTCGGACCCTTGGTGGCACCGAGGACCTCGGCCGTCACGGTCGCCTTCGCGACCGCGTCGGCACCGGCGGTGACCTTCTCACCGTCGACGAGCATGAGCACGGGCAGGGTGACCGAGTCCCCCACCGCGTGGGCAACCTTGTCGATCTCGATGACGTCGCCGACAGCAACCTTCTGCTGCTGGCCGCCACTGCGTACGATCGCGTACACCACGGACTCACTCTCTTCGTCGGACTACAAGTTCGGTTTGCACGCCTCGGCACGCTCGCCACGTCACCGAGCTGGTGGACGGGGATCACGCCGTATCGCGCACGACGGCGCATGAGAAGCGCCGAGGGTCAAGTCTACGGATGCCGGCCCAGCGGGTCAAAACGAACGCCGTCGGGCCGGATCCGCACCGTGCGGTGGGCTAGCGCTTGCGCGAGCCCTTCTTCTTGATCGGCACGTGCACCGTCTCGGTGCCGTCCCCGTCGACGGTCGGCTCCTCGGTGGACGAGGCGTCGACCGGGGTCTCCTCCGACGCCGACACGGTGTCGGCACCAGCCGTCCGGTCAGCGCTCTGGTCAGCGCTCTGCTCGGCGTCGACCAACGGGGTGGACGCCGCCGAGACAGGCGCGGCTGTCGCCCCCGAGGGCGGCCCGGCAGGCCGGCGGGCGACCCGGCGGCGGGACGAGGTGACCAGGCGCGGCCCGGCCGGCGCCGCCGGCTCGGCAGCAGCCGGCTCCTCGCTCACCGCGGACGTGCTCGGCACCGCGGACGTGCTCGGCTCCGCGGACGTGCTCGGCTCCGCGGGCGTGCTCGGCTCCGCGGGCGTGTCCGTCGTGGCCGGCACGTGGCCCGGTCCGGTGTCCGACCGCTCGGCGGGAGCCTTGGGCTCGGTCACCGTCGCGGCCGGGGCGGGCGCCTGCTCCGGCTGCGCCCCGGTCGGCGCGGCTGCGCGGCCGTCGCCGGAGTCCGGAGCATGCTCGGTGTCCTCGCCGTCGGTCGGCTTGTGCTCGTGCCGGGCCATCGCGGCGATGTCCTTCGGCGACGGCGACGACTTGCTCGCGCCGTTGCCGGTGTCGCCCTCGTCCTTGCCCCGGCTACGACCACGACGACCGCCGCGGCGCGGCTCCTCCTCCTGCTTCTTGGAGGGCTCGACGGGTTCGTGGTGGAGGATCAGGCCGCGGCCCTGGCAGTGGTCGCAGGTCTCGCTGAACGCCTCGAGCAGGCCGGTGCCGATGCGCTTACGGGTCATCTGCACCAGACCCAGCGAGGTCACCTCGGCGACCTGGTGCCGGGTGCGGTCCCGGCCGAGGCACTCGACGAGGCGACGCAGCACGAGGTCGCGGTTGCTCTCGAGCACCATGTCGATGAAGTCGATGACGATGATGCCGCCGATGTCACGCAGCCGGAGCTGGCGGACCATCTCCTCCGCGGCCTCGAGGTTGTTCTTGGTGACCGTCTCCTCGAGGTTGCCGCCGGAGCCGGTGAACTTGCCGGTGTTCACGTCGACGACCGTCATCGCCTCGGTGCGGTCGATGATCAGCGAGCCGCCGGAGGGCAGCCAGACCTTGCGGTCCAGACCCTTCGCGATCTGCTCGTCGATCCGGTAGTCGGCGAACACGTCGTCGCCGGAGTAGCGCTCGAGCCGGTCGGCGAGGTCGGGGGCGACGTGCTCGACGTACCCGTCGACCACGTCCCAGGCGTCGTCGCCGGAGACGACCAGCTTGCCGAAGTCCTCGGTGAACAGGTCCCGGACGACCTTGAGGGTGAGGTCGGGCTCGCCGTACAGCAGCTGCGGGGCGTTGCCCTTCTCGACCTTGCTCTCGATGTCGGACCAGCGCGCGGTGAGCCGCTCGACGTCACGGGTCAGCTCGTCCTCGGAGGCACCCTCGGCCGCGGTGCGGACGATCACGCCGGCGGAGTCCGGGACGATCTCCTTGAGCAGCGTCTTGAGGCGGGTGCGCTCGGTGTCGGGGAGCTTGCGGGAGATGCCGCTGGTGGTGCCGTCCGGCACGTAGACCAGGAACCGGCCGGGCAGGCTGACCTGGCTGGTGAGCCGGGCACCCTTGTGGCCGATCGGGTCCTTGGTGACCTGCACCAGGATCGGCTGGCCGGACTTGAGCACCTGCTCGATCTTGCGCGGGCCGTTGCCGGCGCCGAGCGCGTCCCAGTTGACCTCGCCGGCGTAGAGCACCGCGTTGCGGCCCTTGCCGATGTCGACGAACGCGGCCTCCATCGAGGGCAGGACGTTCTGCACCCGGCCGAGGTAGACGTTGCCGATCAGCGAGGTCTGCGACTCCCGCGCGACGTAGTGCTCGACGAGCACCTTGTCCTCGAGCACCGCGATCTGGGTGAGGTCCTTCCGCTGCCGGATGACCATGACCCGGTCGACGGCCTCGCGGCGGGCCAGGAACTCCGCCTCGCTGACGATCGGGGCGCGGCGGCGACCCGCCTCGCGGCCCTCGCGACGGCGCTGCTTCTTGGCCTCGAGCCGCGTCGACCCGCTCAGGCTGGTGATCTCGTCCTCGGCGCTGCGGGGCTTGCGCACCCGGGTGACGGTCTTCTCCGGGTCGTCGGCGCCGCCGTCGCCCTCCTCGCCGGCACGCCGACGCCGGCGGCGGCGCCGGGAGCCGTTGCCCTCGCCCTGGCCGTCGTCGGCCGAGTCGTCGGGGCCGGACTTGTTCTGGCCGGCGGAGCGCTGGGCGTTGCCCTGGCGACCGGAGCCGTTCGACGAGTCGTCGCGACCGCCGGTCTCGCTCCCGCCACCGTTCGTCTCGTCCGAGGCGTCACCGTTCGTGTCGTCGTCGGAACCGCCGTCTCCCCCACCGCTCTTGCGGCGGCGGCGACCGCCACGACGACGGCGGCGGCGGTTCCCGCCCTGCTCGTCGTCACCCTCGTCGGAGTCGCGCGCCTCGTCGGCCCCGCGGGTGTCCTCGCCGCCGTCCGTGTCCTCCGACCCGGTGGTGTCGCCGGTCTCGGGCGCGCGGCGCGGGCTGCGGGTGCTCTGCCGCTTCGCGGCCGGGGCCTCCTCGACCTCCGTGTCGGAGGCACCGGCGGCGTCCCCGTCGGTGCCGGCGGCGGGGGTCTCGACGGGAGCAGCCTGGGCCCTCTTCCTGCGGGGCGCGGGCGCGGTCGGGTCGGGAGCCTTGAACAGCAGCGCGGTGGCGCTGGCCGCGGCGGCGCGACCGGCGGGGGTGTCGTCGGCAGGAACCTCGGTCGACTCGGCAGGCTCCTCGACGGGCTCTGCGGGGGTCTCTCCGGCGGGCTCGGGGGCTGTCTCGGTCACCGCCGCCTTCTTGGCAGCGGTCCGCTTCGCGGGAGCCCGCTTGGCCGCGGCCTTCTTGGCCGGGGCCTTCCGGGTGGCCTTCTTGGCCGGGGCCTCACCCTCGGCCGGCGCGCCGTCCTCGGCCACGGCGGGCTCGGAGACGGCAGGCTCGACGGCGTCGGTCAGCGTGAGCTGCTCGCCGGTCGCCGGCTCGCCGGCCGGGTCGGCGACGGCCTTCTTGGCGGTCCGGGTGGTGGTCTTCTTCGCGGTCTTGCGCACGGCCTTCTTGGCGGTCTTCTTCGCCGCCGGAGCGGCAGCCGTCTCGTCGGTCCCGGATGCGGGGGCCGCGGACTCCAGAGCGGAGTCGGACGTGGTGGTGGTGTCGTTGTCGTCGAGCATGTGCTCTCCTCGGCTCCCGGGACGCCGAAGGATCAGCGTCCGCCCGGGAGCGATGTCAGTCGCCTGACCGGGCGGGCCGGTCGGACGCAAAGCCTGCGGATGGGGCCCTGCACATGTGCACGAGATGCATGCGCACGGTGCCGAGCAACGGCGACGTCCTCCGGGTAAGCGTCGAACAGGCGGCCACCAGCACTGTCCGCGGTCACCGACGTCGTACGACCGAAGCTGTCACCGACGGTCACGCCGTGTCGCGGTTGAGTGCCAACGGATCGCCCACCGTGCCGTGCTGCGCATCCAGCGGGCCCTGAGCGAGTCGCTCGTGAAAAGGAGCGGAGGTCGCCTCGAGTCCCACCAAGGTGCGGAGTCCGGCGAGGACGTCGTCGGGTCTCACGGTCGGGGTTCCGTGCCGCAAAACCATCTCGAGTATCGCACACTCCCCCTCGGAACCCGGTCGCGACGCGGAGGCCAGGGTCACGACGGCCCCCCGGCAGTCGAAACTGCGCAGCCCCTTCTTGGTCATCCGCTCGACCAGCACCTCGTCGGCGTCGAGGAAGGCCGCCACCGCGCGCGCCCCGTCCTCGGGCGACAGGTCCGGCACCGTGGTGCGCCAGACGCTGGCCTCCAGCAGGTCCGCCAGGGACCCGCCCGGCGACTCGACGACCTCGAGCACGTCGAGCCCGGCGGGCAGCGCCTCGTCCAGGGCGGTGAGCACCTCGGCGGGGTCGGTGGTGCGTGCGAGCCCGATCTCGAGGTACTCCGCCTCGCTCGCCGCGCCGGTCGGTGAGGCGCCGGCGTAGGAGATCCGCGGGTGCGGGTTGAACCCGGAGGAGTAGGCCATCGGGACCCGGGCCCGGACGATGGCGCGCTCGAAGGCGCGGGAGAAGTCGCGGTGGCTGGTGAACCTCAGCCGGCCGCGCTTGGCGTACCGGACGCGGAGTCGCTGCACCGGAGGGGCCTGCTGCTCGGGTTGTTCACGCACGGGGCGCACCCTACCGGCGAGGGCGTCGTCGCCGATGAGCGAGGATGTCGCGGTGATCAGTGAGCAGGCCCCGGAACAGGCGCGACCCGACACCCGCGCCGAGCGGCTCCT
This sequence comes from uncultured Actinomycetota bacterium, assembly GCA_963810035.1. GTDB lineage: Bacteria > Actinomycetota > Actinomycetes > Propionibacteriales > Nocardioidaceae > Nocardioides_B. Next base: position 512,026 of record CAWEMA010000011.1, on the reverse strand, counting down.
CGTGGTCGTCGGCATCGTGGTGCTCGCGTTCAACCTGCGGCCGGCTGCGGTCAGCGTGGGCCCGGTCCTCAACGAGATCACCACCGGCCTGGGGATGAGCAGCACCACCGCCGGCGTGCTGACGACGCTCCCGGTGCTGTCCTTCGCCGCCTTCGGGGCGCTCGCCCCGTGGCTGGCCCGGGTGCTCGGCCTGCACCGGATCACGCTCGTCGCGCTGCTCGCGGTCGTCCTCGGGCTCGTGCTGCGGTCGCAGACCTCCAGCATCCCGGTCTTCCTGCTGCTCTCGCTGCTGGCGCTGGCCGGGATGGCCACCGCCAACGTGCTGCTGCCGTCGCTGGTGAAGCTGCACTTCCCGCACCGGGTCGGGCTGCTGACGTCGATCTACACCACCTCGCTGGCGGTCGGGCTGACCCTCTCCTCGGTGCTGACGGTGCCGCTGTCCGAGCAGCTCGGCTCCTGGCGCTGGGGCCTGTTCGCCTGGGCCGTCACGGCCGCGGTGGCGGCATTGCCCTGGATCGGGCTGATCCGGCACGACCGGGCGCCGGAGGCGGTGAGCCACGGCATCTCGCTGGGCGCGGTCGCCCGCACCCGGCTCGGCTGGGGCATGGCGCTGTTCTTCGGCTTCCAGTCGTTGCAGGCCTACTCGGTGTTCGGCTGGTTCGCGCAGGTCTACCGCGACGCCGGCTTCTCCCCCGGTACGGCGGGCCTGCTGCTCGGCGTGATCACCGCGATGAGCATCCCGCTGTCGTTCTGGTTGCCCTCGTGGGCCGCGCGCATGCACAACCAGTCCTGGCTGATCGGCGGGCTGGTCGCCTGCTACCCCATCGGGTATGTCGGCCTGATCGTCGCACCGGTCGCCGGGGCGTGGCTGTGGGCGGTGCTGGTGGGCATCGCGGCCTCGGTGTTCCCGGTCGTGCTCACGCTGATCGGGCTGCGCGCCCGCACCAGCGAGGGCACCGCTGCGCTGTCCGGGTTCACCCAGTCGGTCGGCTACCTGATCGCCGCGGTCGGGCCGTTCGGGATGGGCCTGGTCTACGACCTGACTGACGGCTGGACCGTGCCGCTGGTCGGCCTGATCGTGCTCGTCGTGCCCCAGCTGGTGGCCGGTCTGGCGGTCGCCCGGCCGTCGTACATCGAGGACGCGATCGGGGCCCGCGGGTCCGCGTGACCCGTGGCCGGGTGACGGCCTCCCGCGACGTCCCGCCGGATGCACCGCCCGATGCAGCGCCCGACATGTCGTACGGTGTCGGCGAAAAGGTAAAGAGAACCGGGCGGTCCGACCTCCCGGCCGTTGCGTCGTCTCGGGTCACACCACGCTGAGCGGCAGCAGGTTCTGGCCGGTGGGGCCGATCTGGATCTCGGTGTCCATCTGGGGGCAGACACCGCAGTCGTAGCACGGCGTCCAGCGGCAGTCCTCGACCTCGACGTCGGAGGACGGGTCGATGGCGTCCTGCCAGTCCTCCCAGAGCCAGTCCTTGTCCAGGCCGGAGTCCAGGTGGTCCCAGGGCAGCACCTCGGCGTGCTCGCGCTCGCGGGTGGTGAACCAGTCCAGGTCGACCCCGAACCCGGCGAGCCCCGTCTCGCACGCGGCGGCCCAGCGGTCGTAGGAGAAGTGCTCGCTCCAGCCGTCGAAGCGGCCGCCGTCGCGCCACGCCTGCTCGATGACCCGACCGACGCGACGGTCTCCGCGCGAGAGCAGTCCCTCGATGATGCCGGGACGCCCGTCGTGGTACCGGAAGCCGATGGCGCGACCGTAGCGCTTGTCCGCGCGCACGTCGTCGCGCAGCTTCTTGAGTCGCTCGTCGGTGGTGACGTGGTCGAGCTGGGCGGCCCACTGGAACGGGGTGTGCGGCTTGGGCACGAAGCCGCCGATCGACACCGTGCACCGGATGTCGTTGCGCCCGGAGACCTCGCGGCCCTTGGCGATCACCTTCTTGGCGAGGTCGGCGATCTCCAGGACGTCCTCGTCGGTCTCGGTGGGCAGGCCGCACATGAAGTAGAGCTTCACCTGCCGCCAGCCGTGGGAGTACGCCGTCGCGACCGTCCGGATCAGGTCCTCCTCGGTGACCATCTTGTTGATCACCTTGCGCATCCGCTCCGACCCGCCCTCGGGCGCGAAGGTCAGCCCGGACCGGCGGCCGTTGCGGGAGAACTCGTTGGCCAGCGTGATGTTGAAGGCGTCGACGCGCGTCGAGGGCAACGACAGCGAGACGTTGGAGCCGTCGTACCGGTCAGCGAGCCCCTTGGCGACCTCACCGATCTCGGTGTGGTCGGCGCTGGAGAGGGACAGCAGGCCGACCTCCTCGAACCCGGACTTGCGGATGCCGTTCTCGACCATGTCACCGATGGTGGTGATCGAGCGCTCGCGCACCGGGCGGGTGATCATCCCGGCCTGGCAGAACCGGCAGCCGCGCGTGCAGCCGCGGAAGATCTCCACCGAGTAGCGCTCGTGCACCGTCTCGGCCAGCGGCACCAGCGGCTTCTTCGGGTAGGGCCAGGCGTCCAGGTCCATCAGCGTGTGCTTGTGCACCCGCCACGGGACGCCGGAGGTGTTCGGGGCGACCCGCTTGATGCGGCCGTCGGGCAGGTAGTCGACGTCGTAGAACTTCGGCACGTAGACCGCGCCGGACACCGCGAGCCGGTAGAGGAGCTCGTCGCGGGGGCTGCGGCCGCCGAGACCGGGGCGGCCCTCGGACTTCCACTCCCGGATGACGTCGGAGATCGCGAGCACGATCTCCTCGCCGTCGCCGAGCACGGCGGCGTCGAGGAAGTCCGCGACCGGCTCGGGGTTGAACGCCGCGTGCCCGCCGGCGAGCACCACCGGGTCGTCCTCGGTGCGGTCCACCGCGTGCAGCGGGATGCCCGCGAGGTCCAGGGCGGTGAGCATGTTGGTGTAGCCGAGCTCGGTCGAGAACGACAGCCCGAAGACGTCGAAGGAGCCGACCGGCCGGTGGTTGTCGACCGTGAACTGCGGGATGCCGTGCTCCCGCATGGTGGCCTCCATGTCCGGCCACACCGAGTAGGTGCGCTCGGCCAGGATCCAGTCGCGCTCGTTGAGCACCTCGTAGAGGATCTGGACGCCCTGGTTGGGCAGGCCGACCTCGTAGGCGTCGGGGTACATCAGCGCCCAGCGGACCTCGGCGCTCTCCCACGGCTTCTGCGTGGAGTTGAGCTCACCGCCGACGTACTGGATCGGCTTCTGCACTGACGGCAGCAACGGCTCGAGCCGCGGGAAGACACTCTCCGCGGACCTCGAGGACGACAGCTGGGCAGCGTCGGAGACTCCGACAGAGGGCACGGCGGACAACCTTCCGAGAGACGGGGGGTGAGGGCGTCCACCAGGGTACGACGCCCGCGTGGGTGCGCCGAAACCGAGCGGGCTCAGCCCTCGAGCTCGGCGAGCTCCTTGAGGGCGGCCTCGGCCCGGGCCAGCTCCTCGCGGGCCAGGGCGATGAGGTCGCACAGTCCCTGCGCACCGAAGCGGTTGCTGATGTTCTCCACGACGTCGACGATCACCGGGTCGACGTCGTCGGAGGGCGTGGTGGTGTGGTTCGAAGTCATGACCGCCATCCTGGCAAAGGTCGATCCATCGGCGAACGCGGCACGCGGGCCCGGCGCCGGTGGGGACTCGCGGTCAGCCCTTGACGTAGGAGAGCTTCTCCGCCACCAGCCCGTCGCGGAACCTCAGCACGTCGACGCCTCGCACGTGGCCGGATGAACCGTCCGGCCCGGTCCAGGTGAAGCGCCAGCGCAGCACGCCCCGGTCCCCGGCGACGAAGGACTCCTCCTCCGCGAACGCCGCGTCCTTGGTCTGCCCGAACAGGTCGACCCATACCGCGCGTACGTCGTCGGCGCCCACGCGTCGTACGCCGTCGGGGGCCGGCCCGGTCGACTCGAAGACGCAGTCCTCGGTCATCAGGGACATGATCGCGTCGACGTCACCGGACCCGAACGCCGCCGAGAAGGCGGTCAGGGCTGCGGCGGTGTCCATCGCGCGTCCCTCCCGCTGCCGGCCAGCAGGTCGGTCTGCAGGTCACCGGAGAGATCGACCCGGGGACCGATCGCACCGCCGGCGCGGTAGATGTCCTCGCGTTCGGCGAACCAGGTCGCCACCTCCCGGACCAGGTCCTCGTCGAGGGTCCGGTCGCCGCCGGTCGCCGCGGCCAGGTCCCAGGCGTGCACGAGATGGTCGGCGGCGAGCTGGCGGACGTACTCCTCGCTCTCCTCGTCCCCGTAGGACAGGTGCACCTTGCCCCCGGCGGGTAGCTTCTCGGCCACCACCGCGACCGCCTCGTCGGCCCGACGGTGCGCGACCTCGACCGGCGCGTCGCCGAGCAGGTCCCCGTCCAGGGAGTCTCCGACCTCGGCGATGGTCGAGCCGCGCAGCAGCGGACCGGTCCAGGCGTCCTCGCCGACGACGTGGTTGACCAGTGCTCGGACGTTCCACTCCGAGCACGGCGTCGGCACCTGCCACGCGTCGGCAGGGACGCTGTCCACGCGCGTGGTCCAGGTCTCGACGGTGCGGCGGTAGAGGTCGTTGACGTCCATCCCCCCACCCTGCGCGCGGGCTCGCGGGGTCGTCCATGACCCACGTGGGCCACCCCGCTCAGAAGCGCGAGCGGTGCATCCGGGAGTGCGCGATGCCGATGCCCTCGCCGCTGCGCAGGTGGATGTTCTGCAGCAGGCCGAGCGCCATCAGGTTCGCGAACATCGAGCTGCCGCCGTACGACACGAGCGGCAGGGGTACGCCGGTCACCGGCATGATCCCGAGGCACATGCCGATGTTCTGGAAGGCCTGGAAGCCGAACCAGCAGGCGATGCCTGCGGCGGCCACCCGGCCGAACAGGTCGTCGGCCTGCATCGCGATCCGCAGCGCCCGCCAGAGCACCACGCCGAGCAACGCGATCAGGACCGCCGAGCCGACCAGGCCGAGCTCCTCCCCCGCGACCGTGAAGATGAAGTCGGTGTGCTGCTCGGGGACGAACCCGGACTTGGTCTGTGAGCCGCCGAACAGGCCCTGCCCGAAGATTCCGCCGTTGCCGATCGCGATCCGGGCCTGGGTGGTGTTGTAGCCGGCACCGCGCGGGTCGAGGTCGGGGTTGGTGAAGGCCATGAACCGGTCGAGCTGGTAGGCCTTCAAGACGTGCAGCTTCACCGCCAGAGTGGCCGCGACGCAGGCGCCGAGGAACAGCCCGAGCAGCCACGTGCGGCGCACCCCCGCAACCGCGAGGACGCCGAAGACGGTCGCGGAGAGCACCAGCATGGTGCCGAGGTCGGGCTGCAGCAGGATCAGGGCGGCGGGGAGCCCGGCGATGGCCAGCATGCCGACCACGTCACGCGAGCCGACCTCCTTGGTGCGCAGCGACCCCTCGGTGCGCTCGGCCACCAGCAGGGCCATCCCGATCACCACCGCGAGCTTGGCGAACTCCGCGGGCTGCACGGACGTGCCGCCGAGCTGGATCCACGACCGCGAGCCGTTGATCGTCGAGCCCATCACCAGGACCAGCACCAGGCCGATCACCGAGGCGACGTACACCAGCGGGGCCAGGATGCGCACCCAGCGGTGGTCGGTGGCCGCCACCATCACGCCGAGGACGACACCGATGGCGATGTTCACCAGCTGGCGCTTGAAGTAGCTGTTCGCGTCACCGGAGGTGAGGTCGTTGCGGGCCGACGTGGCCGACCAGACCAGCAGCGCCCCGATGGTGAGCAGCGCGGCGGACGCCAACATCAGCACCCAGTCGAGGCGGGCGGCCTTCACCCGCGTGGTGGTGCCCGACAGCGCCGGGCGCGACTGGCGGGGTGTCCGCGGGCGTACGGCGACGACGCTCATCGCTTCTTCTCCTTCTCGGCGCGGGACACCGGGGGCAGGATCTCGCCGTCGCGCGCGAACACCGGCAGGCCCTGCGGCGTGCGGGCGCCCGGGAGGGCCGCCTTCGAGGTGTCCACCTTCATGCCCTTGACGCCGTAGAGCGCCTCCCAGATCTTGCGGACCGCGGGACCGGACGTGCCGGAGCCGGTGCCGGCCTGGGTGACCATCATCAGCACCACGTAGTTCTTGTCGTAGGACGCGACCCACGACGTGCTCTGCTTGCCGTGCACCTCGGCGGAGCCGGTCTTCGAGCGGATCTTCACCTTGTCCAACGGGAAGTTGATGAACTTCCACGCGGTGGTGCCGGTCTTCGCGGTGCCGAGGAGGGCCTGGTCGACGTACTTCAGCGACTTCTCGGAGACCTTGACCTTGCCGATCCTCGCCGGCTTGATGGTGCGGATCACCTTGCCGTCGGGCCCGACGACGGCCTTCGCGACCCGGGGCTCGTAGAGAGTGCCGCCGTTGGCGAGCGCGGCGTACGCCCGTGCCGACTGCAGCGGCGTGACCAGGGTGTCGCCCTGGCCGATCACGTAGTTCACCGCGTCACCGGCGCGGTAGGCGTAGCCCTCCACGCAGAACTCCCGGGCGAACACGTGCAGGAAGTCGTTGCCGGGCTTCTTGGCCACGCGGCAGTAGTAGCCCTTGTTGGCCTTCCAGTAGGCGTGCTTCCAGGCCCGGTCGGCGATCCGGCCGCTGGCCTCGCCGGGCAGGTCGATGCCGGTGGGCTTGCCGAACCCGTAGAGCTTGGCGGTCTTCACCAGCGGGTCCTTCGCGCCCACGTCCGCGACGTCGGTGCCGTACTTCTGCCAGAACTTGTAGCCGACGCGGTAGAAGAACGTGTCGCAGGAGATCTGCAGCGCGCGGTCGAAGCCGATCATCCCGTAGGACTCGGACTCGTAGTTCTTGAAGAGCCGGTTGCCGACCTGGAAGTTCGACGAGCAGTCCAGCCGGGTGCTCGGGGAGAACCCGTTGTTCAGCGCACCGGTGGTCATGATCGGCTTCCACGTCGAGCCCGGCGCGAACTGGCCCTGGGTGGCCCGGAACAGCAGCGGGTTGTCCGACTTCGCGGAGTAGAGCCCCTTGAGCTGCTTGGAGGTGATCCCGCCGACCCAGACCTTCGGGTCGTACGTCGGCGCGCCGGCCATCGCGACGACTCGCCCGTTCTTCGCGTCCATCACGACCACGGCGCCCGAGTCGGCCACGTAGTTCTTGTGCGTCACCTTGTCGAAGGTCTTGCGCGCGGTCTTGATCGTCTGCTCGAGCTGCTGCTCGACGACCGCCTGGACCCGCGAGTCGATCGAGGTGACCAGGGTGTCCCCGGCGCTGCCCTCGACCTCGCCGGAGTCGCCGAGCACCCGGCCCATCGAGTCGACGGCGACCCTCTTGTAGCCGGGCTGGCCGCGCAGGAACCGGTCGTACTCCTTCTCGAGGCCGGCCCGGCCGACCACCGAGGCGCCGTGCACCGACGTGTCGTTGTCGGCCTTGGCCTCGTCGAGCTCGTCGGAGGTGATCGGGCTCAGGTAGCCGAGCAGGTGGGCGGCGTTGATGCCGTAGGGCGAGGGGTAGGCCCGCACGTTCTGCGCCTCCACGAGCACGGCCGGGAAGTCCTCGCCCTGCTCCATGATCGAGACCGCGACCTGCTGCCTGACGTCCTCGGCAACCGGGACCGGCTGGTAGGGCGACCCGTTCCAGCAGGTGCCGGCGATCGAGCCCGGCTCGCCGCAGAGCAGCGTCCGCGCCGCGATCTTCTTGACCGGTACGTCGACCGCGCGCGAGAGCCTGCCCAGCAGGGTGACCTGCTCGGCGTCGCTCATCTTGTGCAGCATGGTCCGGTCGAGGCTGACCACCCACGACGTGCGGTTCGCGACGAGCGGGCGGCCCAGGTCGTCGACGATCAGGCCGCGGGCCGGCTGCACGACGAGCTCGCGCACGGACTGCTCGGCGGCCTGCGCCTGGTAGGCCTCGCCGCCGAGGACCTGCATGTACCAGAGCCGCGCGAACAGGGTCACGAAGAGGGAGAGCACGAGTGCCTGCACGACGATCAGCCGCAGCCGCCCCTTGGTGGCGCTGGGCGTGCGCAGCCTCGGCCGGGAGAACCCGCGGTTCGACGAGACCATCAGTACGCGACCTGGTGGGGCTGCATCCGGCGGAACAGGCGCATGACGAGGGGCAGCACGAACGGCGTGACCAGGACGTCGTACACGACCGCGATCGGGATCACCGTGAGTGCCTCGCCGACCGGGATCCGCGGGTCCTGCAGCAGCATCCCGCTCAGCGCGAAGACGGACGTGCCGACGAACGAGCAGGCGGCGACCGTGACCACGGCCGCGAGCGCGGAGGAGCCGGCGTCGTGCCGGACCCGTCCGGCGAGGTAGCCGACCACGACCAGGGCAAGGGCCCAGCGGCCGACGACGTGGTCGGCGGGCGGCGCGAGGTCGATCGCGAGCCCGCCGAGGAAGCCGAGGGCGGCAGCGAACTCGGGGCCGCGCACCAGGGCCGCGGCGACCACCACGAGCAGCGCCAGGTTGGGCACCACGCCGTCGAAGGACAGCGCGGAGAAGACCGCCACCTGCAGCACGACCGCCAGCAGGATCACCAGGGTGAGCACCAGGGCGCGCAGCGCGGACATCAGCGGGTCCCTTCTGTCGAGCCGGCCCGGATCACGGCGCGGTCGCTCTTGGTGTCCTGGTCGACGACCACGCCGACCAGGTCGAGCGAGGTGAAGTCGACGTACGGTTCGATGACCGCCTGGGTGGACTGCTGGCGCGGGCTGCTGGTGACACCGGCGACCCGGCCGATCGGCACCCCGGCGACGTACGGCGCGCCGTTCTTGCTGCCCCACGTCACGAGGGCGTCGTCCTTGGTCGCGGTGGCGGACGCGTCGACCAGGTCGAGGTCGAGGCGGGCGTCGCTGCCCACGGTGCCCCGGCCGCGCAGAAAGCCGACCTCCATGCTGGAGCCGAGCCGGCCGCCGACCACGGACTCCTGGTCGACGAGCAGCAGCACAGTGGCCGTAGAGCGGTCGGCGCGGACCACCCGGCCGACGAGGCCGTCGTTGTTGAGCACGGTCAGGTCCGGGGTCACGCCGGACGTGGTGCCGGCGTCGATCGTCACGGTGCGGGTGAACGACTGCGCCGGGCCCATCGCGACGACCCGGGCGGGCACGAGCGCGTAGCCGGTGCTCTTCGAGCTCGCGAGCAGGCCGTCGAGCTCGGCGGCCCGGTTGCGCTCCACCGAGGCGCCGGCGAGCTGACCCTTCAGCTGGGAGTTCTCGGCCTCCAGGCGCGCCACGTCGTCGCGCAGGCCGCCGGTCGTCCGGAAGAAGCCGGGCACCGCCTTGAACGGGCGTACGGCGGCCGCCGTGCCGTTCTCGACCGGGCCGAAGACGGCACCGACCGCCGAACGCACCGGGTCGAGCGGGGAGGTCGAGCCGCCGCGCGCGTCGAGGGTGATCAAGGTGAACGACGCGAGGAGCAGCAGCACGAGCACCGCTCGTGAAGGACGCTGGCGGGGGGAAGTCGGTCGCATGTTGGCCTAGCTCTCCCTCATCGACGGGGTTCGGAGACGAGCACCTGCTGGAGCGCCTCGAACTCCTCGACGCACTTGCCGGCCCCCATGGCCACCGAGCGCAGCGGCTCCTCGGCGATGTGCACCGGCATGCCGGTCTCGTGCCGGAGCCGCTCGTCGAGGCCGCGCAGCAACGCACCGCCGCCGGTGAGCACCAGGCCGCGGTCCATGATGTCGCCGGCGAGCTCGGGTGGGGTCTGGTCGAGGGTGGTGCGGACCGCGTCGACGATCGCGTGCAGCGGCTCCTCGAGGGCCATCCGCACCTCGGCCGAGGACACCACGACGGTCTTGGGCAGGCCGGAGATCATGTCCCGCCCGCGGACCTCCGCCTCGGGCTCCTGCGGCAGCGGGAAGGCCGACCCGAGGGTCATCTTGATCTCCTCGGCGGTGCGCTCCCCCAGCATCAGGGAGTACTCCTTCTTCATCCACGCGATGATCGCCTGGTCCAGGTCGTCCCCGGCGGTGCGGATCGACAGGCTGGTGACGATGCCGCCGAGCGAGATGACCGCGACCTCGGTGGTGCCTCCGCCGACGTCGACCACCATGTTGCCGGTGGCCTCGTGCACGGGCAGCCCGGCGCCGATCGCGGCGGCCATCGGCTCCTCGACGATGTAGACCCGACGGGCGCCGGCCTGGTAGCCGGCCTCCTTGACGGCGCGCTGCTCGACCGCGGTGATCCCGCTCGGCACGCAGATCACCAGCCGCGGCTTGGCGAAGTAGCGGCGACGGTGGACCTGCTGGATGAAGTACCGCAGCATCTGCTCGGTGGACTCGAAGTCGGCGATGACGCCGTCCTTGAGCGGGCGGATCGCGGTGATGTTGTCGGGCGTGCGGCCGATCATCCGCTTGGCCTCGTGACCGACGGCGAGGATCTCGTTGGTCGAGGAGTTCAGCGCGACCACCGACGGCTCGTCGAGCATCACGCCCTTGCCGCGCACGTAGACGAGCGTGTTGGCGGTGCCGAGGTCAACGGCCATGTCGCGGCCGATGAAGCTGTTCGCCATACGTGCTGTCCCTGCTGTCGTGGGCCGTCGTGGTGTGCGGGGCGGGCGCACCAGCCCCGTCCCAGGGTAAGAGCGCAAGCACCCCCAGCCCCGGAAGACACGCGCGTCACACGCGACGCAGGCTTTGTCAGTCGGACAGCTCGGCGGCCCGGCGGCGGACGTGCTCCGGCACCGGTACGTCGACCACGTCGGCCGAGGTCACCGGGTCCGACCCGGTCAGCCGCAGCGGGACCACCCCGGCCCACACGCCACCGGCCTCGACGTCGACGTCCTCGTCGTCCGGGTCACCGGCCCGGCACTTGACCGACGCCTCGTGCAGCGGCAGGGCCAGCACGGTGGTCGCGGCGAGCTCCTTGCGGGTCGGCCGGCGCAGCGTCGCGGACCGGCCGGGGACCATGTGGTCGACGAGCAGGTCCAGGGCGTGCGAGCGCTCGGCCTCCCCGGCGACCACCCGGGGCCGGCCGACCACGACGGCCGAGCGGTAGTTCATCGAGTGGTTGAACCCCGACCGGGCCAGCACGATCCCGTCCAGCACGGTGAGGGTGACGCTGACGTCCTGGTCCGGGGACTGCACCAGGCTGCGCGAGGCGACCGACCCGTGCAGGTAGAGCGTGCCGCCCTCGTCCGGGCCGTCCGGGTCGACGCCGAAGACCGTGGGCAGGGCGAGCGGCACCCCGTCCACGACGACCGCCAGGTGGCAGACCAGGGACGCGTCGAGGACGTCGTACAGCGCGGCCCGGTCGGACTGGGCGCGCTCCTTCTCCCGGCGCGGGGTGCTGCGGTCGGTCGGTGAGAGCGGCGTGGTCACCGGATCATCATCGGCCATCGCGGCGCCGGGTCGGCGGACCCCGAAGCTCCCGGCCCCGCGGAACGGCTGGTCAGTCCCCGACCGGGGTCACAGCTCCGGGAACCAGTTCTTGATCTCGCGCTCCGCGGACTCCGGCGAGTCGGAGCCGTGCACGAGGTTCTCGCGGTTGGAGAGCGACAGGTCGCCGCGGATGGTCCCGGGGGCGGCCTTGCGACCGTCGGTGGCGCCGTTGATCGCCCGGACCACCTCGATGGCCTCGTCTCCCTCGAGCACGGCCGCGAGCAGCGGGCCGGAGGTCACGAAGTCCCGCAGCGGCGGGTAGAAGTCCTTGCCGACGTGCTCGGCGTAGTGCTCGTCGGCCTTCGCGGCGTCGATGGTGCGCATCTCCAGCGCCACGATCGAGAGGCCCTTGGCCTCGAAGCGGCCGAGCACGTTGCCGACCAGGCCACGTCGGACGGTGTCGGGCTTGAGCAGGACGAGGGTGCGCTGTGACATGCCGGTCAGCCTAGGGAACGGCGGCCGGCGGAGCGACACCGGCCGGGAAAACCGGATGCTCCGGCCGGACGGGCCTAGTCGGTCGGGTCGGCGTGGCTGCCGTGCTCGGCCCGCCACTGCTCCTCGAGGACCTGTCGCTCGGCACGCTCCCGGTCGATCTTGATGCCCAGGAAGTACGACGCCGCCCACAGCCCGGCGAACACCACGCCCAGGAAGAACATCGCTGTGACCACGAACCCGAGGGCGATGGAGACCACCTGCACCAGCCAGCCGAGCGCGTAGCCGAACGGGCGGCCGAGCATCCCGGCGGCGAGCACGCACAGCACCGCGAGCCCGAGGCCCATCGCCAGCGACGCGCCCGCCCCGATGTCGGTCATCCCGATCGTCACCACGCCGGTGAGGAAGAGGACGACGGCCTGCAGCACGAGCATGCCCGCGCACAGGGAGCGCTGGATGGACCGGGTCACGCGCTCCTCCCCCGCGGCTTGAGCATCCGGCGGGCCTCACCGACGGTGACCACGGACCCGGTGACGAGCACGCCGCCCGAGCCGATCGCCTCGCCGAACACGCCGCCCTCCTCGGCCAGCGTCGCCGCCTGGTCGATGGCGTCGTCGAGCCGGGCCGCGACGTAGACCCGGTCGATGCCGAAGATGCCCCGGGCCACCTCCGCGAGGTCCTCGGCACGCATGGTCCGCGGCGTGCTGTTCTGGGTGCACACGATCGCGGCCATCACCGGCTCCAACGCGGCGAGCAGCCCTTCGTAGTCCTTGTCGGCCATCACCCCGACCACGCCGATGAGCGGGTTCAGCAGGAACGAGTCCTCGATCGCGTCCGCGGTCGCCCGCGCGCCGTGCGGGTTGTGCGCCGCGTCCAGCAGGATCGTGGGGCTGCGGCGGATCACCTCGAGCCGACCGGGGGACGTGACCTCGGCGAACGCGTCCTTCACCAGGTCGTCGTCGAGCGGGTCCTCCCCGATGAACGCCTCCACCGCCGCGAGCGCGAGCGCGGCGTTCTGTCCCTGGTGCGCGCCGTGCAGCGGCAGGAACACCTCGTCGTACCGGCCGCGCAGGCCCTGCAGCTGCATCATCTGGCCTCCGACCGCCGCCACGCGATGCTCGACGCCGAAGTCCCGGCCCTCCCAGTAGACGGTCGCGCCGACCTCGGCGGCCCGCTCCGCGATCACCGCGGCCACGTCCTCGGTCTGGACCGCGGACACCACGATCGACCCGGGCTTGATGATCCCGGCCTTCTCCCGGGCGATGTCGACCGGCCGGTCGCCGAGGTAGGAGCTGTGGTCCACGTCGATCGGCAGGATCACCGCGACGGTGGCGTCGGCGACGTTGGTGGCGTCCCACGACCCGCCCATCCCGACCTCGACGATCGCCGCGTCGACGGGCGCGTTCGCGAACGCGGCGTACGCCATGCCGACGACCGTCTCGAAGAACGACAGCGGGTGTACGGCGTCCGCGTCGGCCAGGTCCGCCAGGGCGGCGACGTCCTGGTAGGTCTCCAGGAACTGCTCCTCGGTCAGCGGCTCGCCGTCCAGCGAGATCCGCTCGGTCATCGACTCCACGTGCGGGCTGGTGAACCGGCCGGTGCGCAGCCCGGTCGCCCGGATCAGGGTGTCGATCATCCGCGACGTGCTGGTCTTGCCGTTCGTGCCGGTCAGGTGCAGGACCGGGTAGGTCCGCTGGGGCTCGCCGAGCAGCTCGACGAACGCCGCGATCCGGTCCAGCGAGGGCTCCAGCCGGGTCTCCGGCCAGCGCGCCAGCAGGGCTCGTTCGACATCGGCATAGGTGGTGACGGGGGCAGGCACAGGGGTCTCGGACATCGTGCCGCGAGTCTACGGTTCACGGCCGGTCCCGGCCTGGTCGGCCTGACCGGCCCGGCCGACGACAACTGGTTCGCAGCGTGATGCGAGCGGACCGTAGGATTTCGGGCTATGACCACCGAGCCGTTGACCCCAGACCTGTCCACGACGACGCCGGCCCCGGGCCGCGACGTCAGCGTGGTGTCCGGTGTCCCGGACAAGCCGGCGCTCGAGGGGCTCGAGGCCACCTGGTCGCAGCGCTGGAAGGCCGACGACACCTACGCGTTCGACCGCAGCAAGACCCGCGAGCAGGTCTACTCCATCGACACGCCTCCCCCGACGGTGTCGGGCTCGCTGCACGTCGGCCACGTCTTCTCCTACACGCACACCGACCTGGTCGCCCGGTTCCAGCGGATGCGCGGCAAGGAGGTCTTCTACCCGATGGGGTGGGACGACAACGGGCTGCCCACCGAGCGCCGGGTGCAGAACTACTTCGGCGTGCGCTGCGACCCCTCGCTCCCCTACGACGCCGACTTCACGCCCCCGGAGAAGCCGGACGCGAAGAGGCAGGTCCCGATCAGCCGGCCGAACTTCATCGAGCTGTGCGAGCGCCTGGTCGAGCAGGACGAGGAGATCTTCGAGTCGCTGTGGCGCACCCTCGGCCTCTCCGTCGACTGGAAGCAGCACTACACGACGATCGGCCCGAAGTCGCAGACCGTGTCCCAGCGGGCGTTCCTGCGCAACTTCGCCCGCGGCGAGGCGTACCTCCAGGAGTCGCCCACCCTGTGGGACGTCACCTTCCAGACCGCGGTCGCGCAGGCCGAGCTGGAGGCCCGGGAGTACGCCGGCTCCTACCACCGGGTCGCGTTCCACCGCCCCGGCGGCGAGCCGCTCCACATCGAGACCACCCGTCCCGAGCTGATCCCGGCGGTGGTCGCGCTCATCGCGCACCCCGACGACGAGCGCTACCAGTCGCTGTTCGGCACCACCGTCACCTCGCCGGTCTTCGGCGTGGAGATCCCGGTGCTGGCCCACCGCGCCGCCGAGCCGGACAAGGGCGCCGGCATCGCGATGTGCTGCACGTTCGGCGACCTCACCGACGTGATGTGGTGGCGCGAGCTGCAGCTGCCGGTCCGCACCGTGATCGGCCGCGACGGGCGGCTGCACCGCGAGACCCCCGAGTGGCTCTCGCACGAGCCGGCCGCGGCGGCGTACGAGCAGCTCAAGGGCAAGACCGCCTTCAGCGCCCGCGAGGCCGTGGTGCAGCTGCTGCGCGACCACGGCGACCTCGACGGCGAGCCGCAGCCGACGCAGCGGATGACGAACTTCTACGAGAAGGGCGACAAGCCGCTCGAGATCGTCTCGACGCGCCAGTGGTACATCCGCAACGGTGGCCGCGACGCCGAGGTCCGGCAGGAGATGGTGGAGCGCGGGGCCGAGATCGACTGGGTGCCGCCGCACATGAAGCACCGTTACGACAACTGGGTCAACGGCCTCAACGGCGACTGGCTGATCTCCCGGCAGCGGTTCTTCGGCATCCCGTTCCCGGTCTGGTACCCGCTGGACGAGGACGGTGAGCCCGACTACGAGCACCCGCTGCTGCCCCGCGAGGACGAGCTGCCGGTGGACCCGTCGACGAAGGCGCCGCACGGCTACGAGGAGTCCCAGCGCGGCAAGCCGGGCGGGTTCATCGGCGACCCCGACGTGATGGACACCTGGGCGACCTCGTCGCTGACCCCGCACATCGCCGGCGGCTGGGAGTCCGACGAGGACCTGTTCGAGCGGGTCTTCCCGATGGACCTGTGCACGCAGGCGCACGACATCATCCGCACCTGGCTGTTCTCGCGGGTGGTCCGCTCGCACTACGAGAACCACGTGGCCCCGTGGTCGCACGCGCTGATCTCCGGGTTCATCCTCGACCCGGACCGCAAGAAGATGAGCAAGTCCAAGGGCAACGCCGTGGTCCCCACCGACGTCCTCGACAAGTTCGGCGCCGACGCCGTCCGCTGGCGGGCCGCGATGGCACGGCCGGGGCTGGACTCGCCGTTCGACGAGACCCAGATGAAGGTCGGCCGCCGGCTGGCGATGAAGGTGCTCAACGCCTCGAAGTTCGCGCTCTCCAGCGTGGGCGCCACCCGGGTCACCCCGTCCGCGGTCAGCGAGCCGGTCGACTGCGCGATGCTCTCCGGCCTCGCGGTGACGGTCGCGCGTGCCACCGAGGCGTTCGAGGCCTACGACTACACCACGGCACTGGAGGTCACCGAGAAGTTCTTCTGGGAGTTCTGCGACGACTACCTCGAGCTGGTCAAGGAGCGGGCGTACGGCGCCCGCGGCGAGGACGCGGCCTCCTCGGCGAAGGCCGCACTGGCGGTCGCGCTGCACGTCCAGCTGCGGCTGCTCGCGCCGTTCCTGCCCTACGTGACCGAGGAGGTCTGGTCGTGGTGGCAGGACGGCTCGATCCACCGGCAGTCCTGGCCCACCGCGTCCGAGCTCGGGTCGGCGGCGTCCGCGGACCCGGCGATGCTGAGCGCCGTCGCCGCGACACTGGCCGGCATCCGGGGCGCCAAGTCGACGGCCAAGGTGTCGATGCGCACCGAGCTGTCGCGTGCGGTGGTGGCCGGGCCGGCCCACGCGGTGGCCCTCGCCGAGCGCGCGGCCGCCGACCTCAAGGCCGCGGGCAAGGTCGTCGGGGACCTGACGTTCACCCCGACCGACGCCGCCGACATCACCGTCGACGCCGAGATCGCCGCACAGCCCGCCTGATCGGGCGTCACCTCGTCCGACCCGGCGCGCGCGTGGCGACCGGGTCGGACGAGGCGGGTCAGACCTGGTCGAGCCAGCGTTCGAACGCGTCGAAGCTGTAGGGGCGGCCGAGGAAGTCCGTGACCAGGTCGGCGGCGTCCTTGCTGCCACCGGCGGCCAGGATCCGGTCGCGGTAGCGGTGCGCCACCTCGGTGTCGAACATGTTGTCCCGGTCGAACGCCGAGAACAGGTCCTTGGCGATCACCAGGCTCCACATGTAGGTGTAGTAGCCCGAGCCGTAGCCCTCCAGGTGGCCGAACGACGCGTAGAAGTGCGTGTCCGGCACGTAGCCGAAGACGTCGTACTTCGCCTGCAGCTCGCGCATCGTCGCGGTGATGTCGTCGGGCACGTGCTGGTGCAGCGTGTAGGACAGCGCGGCGTAGAACATCTGGGTCCGCGCGTAGGTGCCCTTGCCGAACTCGTTGGCGGCGCGCATCTTCGCGACCAGCTCGCGCGGGATCGGCTCACCCTCGGCATTGGTGGCGAACGACTGCAGGATGTCGGCGTCCCACGCCCACTCCTCCAGCATCTGCGAGGGCGCCTCGACGAAGTCCCACTCGGTGGCCACCCCGGAGAACCGGACCCACTCGTGGCCGCCGGCGAGCACGTGGTGCACCAGGTGCCCGAACTCGTGGAACAGCGTGACCACGTGGTCGTGCTCCATCAGGTGCCGGGAGAAGTTGCACACCAGCACCCCCTCGGCGACCTGCCGGTCCCTGATGCCCGGCGTCAGGTCGAACTGCGCCGCATGCCCGTACTTCCCCTTGCGCGGGTGCAGGTCGAGGTGGATCCGCCCGAGCCGCTGCCCGTCCCGCAGCACGTCGTACGTCGCGACGTCCTCGTGCCACGAGGCGGCATCCGGCACCGCGACGTACTCCACGTCGAAGAGCCGCCCGGTCACCTCCAGCAGCCCGGCGCGCACCTTGCCGAAGTCGAAGTAGGGACGCACCTGCTGGGCGTCGACGTCGAACCTCTCCCGCCGCAGGACCTCGGAGTAGAACATCTTGTCGACGTTGTCGACCGCCTGCACCTCGGGGTGGTCCTGCTGCAGGCGCCCGAGCAGGGCGTCCGCGTCCCGGTGGCCGGCCGCGTCGGAGACCTCGGTGATCCGGTCGATGAACTCCGGGATCGCCGAGCCCTTGCCGATCATCTTGACCTCGGCGTCGTAGGACGGCCACCCGTCGTAGCCGAGCAGCAGCGCGTGCTCGCGGCGCAGCTCGAGGAGCTCGCGCAGCAGGGTGTCGTTCTGGGGGTAGGCCCGGTTGAGGAACTGCGCCACGAGCGCGGCCCGCGCGTCCCGGTCGCGGCAGAACGTCATGAACGGGACGTAGTCGGGGTACTCGGTGGTGATCTCCACCAGCCCGTCGTCCCCGGCGGGGTGCGCCTCGACGAAGTCGGCCGGCAGCCCCACGAGCGCGGCCGGCGGCACCCGCACCGAGCGCACGTCGTCGCGGATGTTCTTGGAGAACTCCTGGGCCACCGCGGTCTCCCGCTCGGCGAGCTCCCGCAGCCGGGTCCGGACGTCCTCGTCCTGGTCCACACCGGCCCGGTGGAAGTCCCGCAGCGCCAGCCTGAGCACCCGCCGGGCGTCCTCGTCGAGGTCCTGCGGGTCGACGGCGGCCAGCACGTCGTACAGCGCCCGGTCCAAGCCGATCTCGGTGAGCAGCTTGTGGGCGTCCTGCTCGGCCTGCTCCCCGCGGGTGCGGACGGCCTCGTCCGGGTGCACGTTGGAGAACAGCGACGCCGCGGAGAACGCGTTGTGCAGGGCCAGGTTGAGGTCGTTCCAGCGGCCCAGCACGCGGTGGGCGTCCACACCGTCCGAGGGCTGCTTGAGGTCGGCGACGAGGCGCCGGGCCTCGTCCAGCCGGCCGTCGCACCGGGAGGCCAGCCAGCCCTCCCAGTCGGAGGTGGGCAGGGACAGCGGGGCGATGTCAGAGGTCACGCCGGTGAGCCTATCCACGGTCCTGACCCGAACGAAACGGGAAATCTCCCGTTTCGGGGTCGATCAGGCGGACTTCTTCTTCTTCGCCTCGGGCTCGCGCGGCACCAGCGTGGGGTTGACGTTGTCGTTGACGACCTCGGCGTTCACCACGACCTTGGCGACGTCCTCACGAGACGGCACGTCGTACATCACGTGGAGGAGCACCTCCTCGATGATCGCGCGCAGGCCGCGGGCACCGGTGCCGCGCATCATCGCGAGGTCCGCGACCGCCTCGATGGCGTCCTGGGTGAACTCCAGCTCGACCCCGTCGAGGTCGAAGAGCTTCTGGTACTGCTTGATCAGCGCGTTGCGCGGCTCGGTCAGGATCTGGACCAGCGCCTCGCGGTTGAGCTTGTCCACGGTGGCGATCACCGGGAGCCGGCCGATGAACTCGGGGATGAGCCCGAACTTGAGGAGGTCCTCGGGCATCACCTCGGAGAAGATCTTCTCCAGGTCGCGCTCCTCCTTGGTGGGGAGGCTCGCGCCGAAGCCGAGGGTCTTCTTGCCGATCCGCTGCTCGACGATGTGCTCGAGGCCGGAGAACGCTCCACCGACGATGAACAGGATGTTCGTCGTGTCGATCTGGATGAACTCCTGGTGCGGGTGCTTGCGCCCGCCCTGCGGCGGAACCGAGGCGGTGGTGCCCTCCAGGATCTTCAGCAGGGCCTGCTGCACGCCCTCCCCGGAGACGTCGCGGGTGATCGACGGGTTCTCGGCCTTGCGGGCCACCTTGTCGATCTCGTCGATGTAGATGATCCCGGTCTCGGCCTTCTTCACGTCGTAGTCGGCGGCCTGGATCAGCTTGAGCAGGATGTTCTCGACGTCCTCGCCGACGTAGCCGGCCTCGGTGAGCGCCGTGGCGTCGGCGATCGCGAACGGGACGTTGAGCATCCGGGCCAGCGTCTGCGCGAGGTAGGTCTTGCCGCAGCCGGTCGGGCCGATCACCAGGATGTTCGACTTGGCGAGCTCGACCGACTCGTCGGACTTGTGCCGCTGGGAACCGGTGGCCACGCCGGCCTGCACACGCTTGTAGTGGTTGTACACCGCCACCGCGAGCGCCTTCTTGGCGTTCTCCTGGCCGATGACGTAGGAGTTCAGGAACTCGAAGATCTCCCGAGGCTTGGGCAGCTCCTCGAGGCCGACCTCGGTGCCCTCGCTGAGCTCCTCCTCGATGATCTCGTTGCAGAGGTCGATGCACTCGTCACAGATGTAGACACCTGGTCCCGCGATGAGCTTCTTGACCTGCTTCTGGCTCTTCCCGCAGAAAGAGCACTTCAGCAGGTCGCCTCCGTCACCGATGCGTGCCACAGGCACGACTCCTCACGACTCAGGCCGGCGACACCCAGGTGACCCTGGAGGACCTGGTGGGACCCGCTCCCGCCGGCTGTTTGCGACTTACTTTCCTCGAACTCGAAGGTACCCCGTCGCGCCCCCAAATGGGACGGGACACGGCGACTCAGGCCGGGGTGAGCGATCCCTTGCGCGACTCCAAGATGGCGTCGATCAGGCCGTACTCCACGGCTGCCTCCGCGGTGAGGATCTTGTCCCGGTCGATGTCGCGGCTGACCTGCTCGACGTCCTTGCCGGAGTGCTCGGCGATCATCTTCTCGAGCAGGTCGCGCATGCGCAGGATCTCGTTGGCCTGGATCTCGATGTCGGAGGCCTGGCCGTAGGTGCCCTCGGTGTAGGGCTGGTGGATCAGGATCCGGCTGTTCGGCAGCGCCAGCCGCTTGCCGGGCGCACCGGCCGCCAGCAGGATCGCGGCCGCGGAGGCGGCCTGGCCCAGGCACACGGTCTGGATGTCCGGCTTCACGAACCGCATCGTGTCGTAGATCGCGGTCAGCGCGGTGAACGAGCCACCGGGGCTGTTGATGTAGATCTGGATGTCGCGGTCGGGGTCCATCGACTCCAGGCACAGCAGCTGGGCCATCACCGCGTTGGCGATGTCGTCGCTGATCGGGGTGCCGAGGAAGATGATCCGGTCCTCGAAGAGCTTGCCGTAGGGGTCGATCCGGCGGAAGCCGTAGGAGGTGCGCTCCTCCCACTGCGGGATGTAGTAGTTCATCGACGGCGAGGCGAAGTCGGCCGCCTTGCCCATCGCGCCGCCGGCCAGACCGGGGATGTTCGTGCTCGTCATGTCAGCCCCTCACTTGTTCCGGGCCGGGCGGCCCTCGTCGGCGACCTGGCGGGCGCTCGAGATCACGTTGTCGATGAAGCCGTACTCCTTGGCCTGCTCGGCGGTGAACCACCGGTCGCGGTCGGCGTCGGCCTCGACCTGCTCGATCGACTGGCCGGTGTGCGCGCTGATCAGCTCGAACAGGACCTTCTTGATGTGCAGCGACTGCTGCGCCTGGATCTTGATGTCGGAGGCGGAGCCACCCATGCCGCCGGACGGCTGGTGCATCATGATCCGCGCGTGCGGGAGCGCGTAGCGCTTGCCGGGGGCACCCGCGCACAGGAGGAACTGGCCCATCGACGCGGCCAGGCCCATGCCCACGGTCGCGACGTCGTTGGGGATGTAGTTCATCGTGTCGTAGATCGCCATCCCCGAGTCCACCGAGCCGCCGGGGCTGTTGATGTGGAGGAAGATGTCGGCCTCGGGGTCCTCGGCGGACAGCAGGAGCATCTGCGCGCAGATCGCGTTGGCGTTCTGGTCGCGCACCTCGGAGCCGAGGAAGATGATCCGCTCGCGGAGAAGGCGCTGGTAAATGTGGTCGTCGAGCCCGTACGCCGAGCCGCCACCGTTCATCTGGGTCTCAGTCACGTCCACGACCCTAGCCGCAAGCCTCGACACATCCACGAGCAATCCCGCCGTGTTCGCCCACAGCGCACGATCGGGCCCGGCATCGGTGCAGCATCGATCCAGCGCCGGCCCGGAGTCTCCCGGGCTCCGGACACGACCGTGGCCGGGAGGCGAACCTCCCGGCCACGCTCTGGACGATGCTCGAGGGCCCCTGACCCCCGGCCTCGTCCGGCTCTCACACGCTCCTGGTCAGCTCAGTTGCGCTTCCAGACGCGGATCCCCATCGAGGTGCCGTCCTGGCTGGTCACCGCGATGTTGGTCC
Organism: uncultured Actinomycetota bacterium; assembly: GCA_963810035.1. GTDB lineage: Bacteria > Actinomycetota > Actinomycetes > Propionibacteriales > Nocardioidaceae > Nocardioides_B. The sequence continues at coordinate 490,622 of CAWEMA010000011.1, read as the reverse complement.
CGGTGTTCGGCACCCTGACGCTCGCGTTGGGCTGCGAGGCGTCCCAGTACGACAGGTTGTCGTGGAACAGGCTCTGCGCCGACTGGCCCCGGACGTAGCTGGGCTGGCCGTTGACGTGCAGCGTGAACGAGTCCGACTTCTCCAGCGAGAACGGGGCGTCGTACCCGCCGACCCGCGGCCTCCACAGCTGCCCGTCCGTCCGGGCGATCGGACGCGGGTTGGCGTCCACCGGCAGGATCAGGCCCTCACCCGGGTGCGTGCTGGTGTTGTTGTCCGACTGGGAGGTGTCCCAGTAGCTGACCAGCAGACCGTCCTGGTAGGGGAAGTGCTCGACGTAGTCCGGCTTCGTGCTCGCGAACCCGAAGTTGTACGGACCCGACTGGAGGTACTTGTCGAACGACACGTAGTCGCGGTGGGACGCGATGTAGTAGTTGTCGAACGACTGGGTGATCGTGCTGCCCACCGAGCTGAACCCGGCCAGCGTCCAGCCGTTCGGGCTGGTCTCGGCCCCGTCGGTGAAACCACCGGTGATGGAGATCGCGTCCAGGAACATGCCCGGGGTCAGGTCCGGGTCGTTGCCCTGCACGCCACCGTCGGTGGTGTAGCGGATCCGCAGGTCGACGGTCTTGCCGGCGTAGTTCGACAGGTCGAACGACGCAGGCTTCCAGGCGCCGCCGGTGTCGCCGGTGATGCCGTTGTTGACCTTCGGGTCGGTCCCGGTGCCGGGCAGGCTCACCCAGCCGGAGCCGTCGTTGACCTCGACGTAGGCGTAGTCGTAGCCGTCCTCGATGTTGTAGCTGGTCTGGAAGTCGAGCGCGGCGGACCCGGCCGGCAGGGTGACCGAGCGGGTCATCGACGACGTGTAGCCGTCACCCGTACCGCTCCACCAGGACTTCGTCCCGGCGTACGGCGCGACCAGGTTGGAGGTGACCTGCTTCTTGGGCAGCACCACGACAGCGGCCTGCGGCTTCGCCGAGTTGTACTCGTGCGGGCCGAGCTCCAGCCTGCGGTCCTGCGTGGGCAGCATGACCTCGTAGTCGAGCCAGCCGAGCTGCAGCTTGTCCCAGGCACCGAGGTCCGAGGCGCGCGTGCCGATCGCCTGGTCGGTGGGGGCGGCCTCACGGCTCTGGGCCATCAGCGACCAGTAGTTGACGCTGTTCTCGCCACCGTTGGTGTCGTAGAGGTCCGGCAGTCCCAGGTCGTGGGTGTACTCGTGCGCGAAGACGCTCATGCCGCCGTTCTCGGGCTGCATGGTGTAGTCGCCGACCCACAGGCCCGACGTGCCGATCTCGGTGCCGCCCTGCTTGCCCTCGGACGGGCCGGTCTGGCCGTACGACGTGCCGTAGGCGTACCAGCGGTGCGACCAGATCGCATCCTCGCCCTGGATCGGGTCACCGTCGGCCTCGTCGCCGCCGGCGTGCACGATCTGGAAGTGGTCGAGGTACCCGTCGGGCTCGTTGAAGTTGCCGTCACCGTCGACGTCGTACCGGTCCCACTGGTCGAAGCTGCGCAGCTCCTGGTCCACGTCCGCCGTCGTGCGCCCCGAGGCGATCTGCTCGTCGTACCACTTGTTGACGGCGTCCTTCACCAGCGCCCAGCTGTTGTTGCAGACGTGGCTGGCGCAGACGTTCGGGTCGACGTTCTTGACGTCGCTCGAGCGGCCGTAGCGGGCCTCGTTGTACTTCACCTTGACCCAGTTGGTGACCGTGCCGTCGACGCTGTAGCGCCCGGACGACTGGCGCTCGAAGTACTGCTTGACGGACTCGGTCTTCCCGCCGGACCCGGCGGCGTCACCCCTGCCGAAGTAGAGGTCCTGGTAGTGGGCCCGGTCGTAGTCCGGCTGCCACACCGTGGAGTTGTCGGTGGCGCGGTTCGGCTCGGGGATCTCGTTGTTCAGCGGCCCGTCGAACTTGACCGGTCCCGGGGTCGACGGGTCCATGTCCACGTTGTCGGGGTACCTCGGGTCGCGGTCGTTGCCGAACTCGGCGAGCACCACGAAGATCTTGTCGGTCTTCTCGCGGCTCAGCTCGACGTACTGGTCCTGGCTGGAGGCGGCCTGCTGCACCTGGCCCCCGGAACCGACCGACTTCGGGGCCTTCGTGCTCGACACCTTCATCACGGTGCTCGCACCGCGCTTCTCCACCTTGCCCGTGCCGTTCAGGAGCCGGGTGATGGCCTCCTGGCGCAGGGCGCGTCGCTTGTCCTCGAGCGGGTTGGGCAGCTCGTGCCCGGCAGCGTCGTCCGGCTTGTCGGCACTGGTGGAGACGCTCTTCACAGATGGGGCTGGGGTGGCCGACACGGCCGGGACCCCGAGGGTTGTCCCCAGGCCTGCCGCCACGACCAGGCTCAACAGCCCGGCTGACTTCTTTCGCACGGTTCCTCCGTCAACAGCGATCGTGTCGCGTGAAGGCGCAAGCAAGAACCGAACACGGGGCAGCGCCCGGGCCCGGTGGTGCGGCCGGCATCTGCGGAGCAGGGTCCACGTCTTCGACGTGCAGGGGTGACCCGGACTCGACCTCGTTGCGCGACTGCGGTTGCAGTCGTTGCGCAGTTCACACTTTGGTGCCAGAGGTTCACAAGGGCCGAAACCCCTCATGGGGGGGCATGTTTGTGCAAATGCATCTTCCTGCAAGAAACCACTACGGTGACTCAGCGTGCCTCGACGGCCAGCTTGATCCGGCCGAGCGTGGTCCGGATGCCGTCCGCGAGCTCTTCGTCGTGCCCGGCCGCACCACCGATCACCGGTCCCAGCACGGTGGTGCCGAGGGTGAACGCCGGGAGGTCGCGGCGCCCGGTCAGTCGGGTTCCCGCCGCGGTCGGCTCGAGCTCGTAGGTCCAGGTGGCACCGCTCTCGCGGGTCCGCCACGCCACCGCCCGTCCGGGCTCGAGCCGGGTGATCCGCGACGTCGTCGGCCACGCCACCCAGCCGCGCCGGTTCAGGCCGACCATCGTCGACCCGACGCGGACCTGCCGCGAGCCGAGGAGGACGAGCCGGCGCAGCTCCGGGCTCCACTCGGGCATCCGGGTCACGTCGCCGACCACGGACCACACCCGGTCGGGTGCGGCGTCGATGTCCACGGAAGCGCTGATCGGCAACGGCTGGGGCATGCGGTTCTCCGGTTCGTCGGTCGTGCGGGGAGGGTCAGTCGAGCCAGGTCTTGAGCGCGGCGTACACGCTGGCTGTGGTTGAGCAGGTCGAAGTGGTCGCCCTTGATGTGCAGCACGTCGGCGCCGGGGAACATCTCGCGACCCCGGCGGGGGCGACCGGTCGCGGACGGGTAGCGGACCAGCAGGTCGCCCAGCGCCTCGCTGACCGGGTGCCGGTGGGACCCGGCGAGCGTCGCGGCGACGAGGTGGTACTTCGCGTGCGGGAGGTTCTGCACGTCCGGCGCGAGGCCGCCGCGGAGGTCGAGGATGCCGACCGAGCGGTACTCCAGGATCCGGCCGAGCGGCGCGGACTCGGGGAGCCACCCGAGGGCCCGGGCGCCCAGCGCCACCCCGCGTTCCAGGGGTGCACCGAGATGCGGTGTGCCGAGCGTGACCACGTTGGTGACCAGGCCGTTCCACGGGCTCTCGGCGTCCGTGGTGACCGCGCAGGCGGCCCGCATGACCAGTCCGCCCATCGAGTGGCCGACCAGCGCGATCCGCCGTACGGCGGTGGGCCACCCGGCCACCAGGTCGTCGAGCAGCGACGCCAGCGCCACACCGTTCTCCGCGACCGGCAGACCGGAGTTGGCCCGGAGGAAGACCGGCGTCCACGACGTGTCGGAGGCGAGCCGGGCGCCGTAGCTGCCCCCGCTCCCCCGGGCCCCGCGGTGCCAGGCCTCGTCGGCCTCGCTGAGCCCGTGCAGGAAGACCACCACGTCGGGTGTCGCGCGGGGGAACGCCTCGGCCAGGGAGTCCGGGTCCAGGGCGACGTCCCTCCCCCGTCGACGGACGGCGAGGGTGATCGCCAGCTCGGACTCCTGCTCGGCCAGCTTGTCGCCGATCAGCCCGTTGACGGCCGAGACCACGAAGCGGCCTCGCGGCGACTCCTCGATCCGCGCGCCGATGCCGCGACGGTCCGCGGCCCGCAGGCCCCGGCTGGTGGCGCGCAGCCCCGAGCCGACGCCGGCGTACACCGCCGAGGACACCCGCTCGTGCACCGCCTCGGAAACGCCCGACGAACCGCCGGTGGCACAGCCGGTGAGCCCGAAGACCCGCCGCGCGACCGCCCCGTGCATCTCGCGCACGGTGCCGAGCACGAGCTCGTCGGCCGCGTCGGTGGCCAGGGCGAGCGCCCCGAGCAGCCCGGCTCGCGGACGGTCACCGGGATCGGGGCGGCGCGACGTCGCGGTCGAGGTGCTCATCGCGACAGTGTCGGCGACATACCGGAAGTATGTCAACGACCCGTGTCACAGTATGTGACACGGGTCGTAAACGGACGTTTCGGACGGTCAGGCGTCAGCCTGCTCGTCGGCCGGAGCCTCGGTCTCGCCCTCGCCCTCGGCGTCGGCAGCGGCCTCGGCCTCGACGTCTGCCGGGTCGGCGATGGTGCCGTCAGGCTGCAGGTTCTTCAGCTCGACGTGGTTGCCGGACTCGTCGGTGACGGTCGCGGACTCGACGATGCTGGCCAAGGCCTTGCCGCGCACGACCTCGGAGACCATCTCCGGGATGTGGTTGTGCTCGAGCATGTGCTGGATGAACTCCTGCGGGTTCTGGCCGGACTGCTGGGCCCGCCGCATCAGGTGCTCCTGGAGCTCACCCTCGTTGACCCCGATCTCCTCCTTCTTGGCGACCTGGTCGAGCACGAACTGCGCGGCGACCGCGTCGCGCACCCGCTTCTCCAGGTCGGCCTCGAACTCGTCGACCGTCTGCTCCTCGGTGTCGAGGTACTGCTCCATCGTCATGCCGGCCATGGCCAGCTGCTGCTCGATCTGCTCCTTGCGGGCGCTCAGCTCGGACGCGACGACACCCTCGGGCAGCGGCACGTCGACCAGGTCGAGCAGCTTCTCCAGCACCGCGTCCCGGGCAGCCGCGGCCTGCTCGAGCCGCTTGCCGCGGGAGAGCCGAGTGCGTACGTCGTCGGTGAGCTCGGCCACGGTGTCGAACTCGGAGGCCGTCTGGGCGAACTCGTCGTCGAGATCGGGAAGCTCCTGCTCCTTGACGGAGGAGACCTTGACGTCGACGTCGACGTCCTCACCGAGCTGGTCGCCACCGACGAGCTGGGAGGTGAAGGTCTTCTCGTCGCCGGCGGCCATGCCGGTCAGCGCCTCGTCGAGCCCGTCGAGCATGCCGCCGCGGCCGACCTGGTAGCTCATGTCGCTGACCTCGGCGCCCTCGACGACCTCGCCGTCCTTCTTGGCGACGAGGTCCATCACCACGAAGTCGCCCTCGGCTGCCGCCCGCTCGACCTCGGAGAGGCTCGCGAAGCGCTCGCGCAGGTTCTGCACCTGCTCCTCCACGTCCTGGTCGGAGACCGCGAGGTCGTCGACCGTGACGGCGAGGCCGGAGTAGTCCGGGAGCTCGACCTCGGGGCGGATGTCCACCTCGGCGGTGAACTCGAGGGTCTCGTTGTCCTCGAACTTGGTGATGTCGATCTCGGGCTGCGCGAGCGGCTCGAGCTCGTTGGCCTGCAGCGCCTCGACGTACAGCTTCGGCAGGGCCTCGTTGATCGCCTCGTCCAGCACGGCGGCGCGGCCGACCTGACGGTCGATGACCATCGGCGGGACCTTGCCGCGGCGGAAGCCGGGCACGTTGATCTGCTGGGCGATCTTCTTGTACGCCGCGTCGAGGCTCGGCTTGAGCTCCTCGAAGGGCACCTCGACGGTGAGCTTGGCCCGGGTCGGGCTCAAAGTCTCGACGGCGCTCTTCACAGGTGGGTCTCCTCAGTCGTGTGTCTGTCGTCTGTCAACGGGCGCGGACTCGCGCGCCCGAGTGGGTGAGATGGTCGGGGCGACAGGACTCGAACCTGCGATCTCCTGCTCCCAAAGCAGGCGCGCTAGCCACTACGCTACGCCCCGGTCTCGGGCCCCGGTCAGGGAGCCGTCGGGAGTCTACGGGACAAGGGTGCGCGAGCCGTAATCCCGACAGCGCGCGGGACCGTGCGTGCGGCACGTGTCACCGATTGGTGAGGCTGTTTCGTCCTGTGGCACCATGGTGCCGCCGCGGGCGGAGCAGATGGCCGCCCGGAGCAGGCGGATGTAGCTCAATGGTAGAGCCCTAGTCTTCCAAACTAGCTACGCGGGTTCGATTCCCGTCATCCGCTCCACTGTGATCATCCGCTCCACAGGGTCTCGGCTCTGGCACGCTGGCCCGCATGAGCTCGTCGATGCCGCGGCTGGACCGGGTCACCCGTACGTTCTGGCGCCTCACGGGCCGCCCGGTCGACCTGTCCGGTGGCGAGCAGTGGCTGACCGCCCCGATGCACGACGGCCAGACGATCGGCGACGGATGGCTCGGGGCCGCAGCAGCGGCGCACGGCGGCACCGTGCACGAGCACGAGACCGGCGGCCTGCTGGACGACATGGCGCAGCTGGACGGGCCCGGCTTCAGGGCCGGCGAGCTGCGGCCCGAGGTCCGGGACTTCTACGAGCACACCTCCCGCTGGCGGATGGAGGTCTGGACCCAGTGGAACCCGCTCTTCCAGCCCGGCGGTGAGCTGGTCTCGCGGTTCTTCGGGCGCCGGGTGCAACAGCTGGCGCTGCCGACCCGGCCGCTCGACGTCGCCCTGGGCATGGACAGCCGGGTGGTGACCATCCTCGACGCCGGCGGCGAGCAGCGCGCCGCCGGCTGGATCCGTACCCTGCGGTCGACCGGCGAGTACGTCTACAGCGGCTGCTACTCGAGCCGCGCGCTCCCGGGGTCCGACCAGCCGAGCGTGCACGTGGCGTTTCCGCTCGAGGCAGGCAACGTCCAGGTCTTCCTGCGCCCCAGGGTGCTGCCCGGTGGCGCACTGGAGCTGAGCTCTCCCGCCGGTGCCTTCGGGGAGGACGGTGCCTACGTCGTCGTCGAGGACCGAGGGGGCACCCACGCCGCACGAGCACCCATCCACGAGTCGTTCCGGGTGTACGTCGACCCGGAGGGGGTGCTCCGCACGGATCACGTGCTGCGCCTGTGGTCCCGGACCGTGGTGCGCCTGCACTACAAGCTCGTCCCCGCCCGGGCCTAGCTGCGCACCTCTCCCCGGGACCGGCTCAGCGGCGGTGCAGCAGCAGCAGCGCGCGGTCGTCGTTCATCGACTCGAGCCGGTCGATCAGCCGGTGGGCGCCCTGCTCGAAGCCGGCCCGCAAGAGCTGCTCCCCCTGCCCGAGCAGCTTGTCGATGCCCAGCGAGATGTCCCGCTGCGGGGTCTCGACCAGCCCGTCGGTGAACAGCAGCAGCGCGTCGCCCCGTTTGAGCAGGCCGCGCACCACCGTGAAGTCAGCCCGGGCCATCAGCCCGAGGACCGGACCCTCGGCCTCGTGCACCGCCCAGCGGCCCGACCCGGCATGCAGCTGTACGCCGGGCGGGTGCCCGGCCGACCGGAGCTCGAACGCCCCGGTGTCCAGGTCGATGTGCACGTGCACCGCCGTCGCGAAGCCCTCGCTCCAGTCCTGCCGGATGAGGTAGTCGTTGGCGGCGGGCAGGAAGCTCGGCGCGTCGAGGGCACCGAGCAGGCCGCCGAACGCGCCGGACAGCAGCAGGGACCGGGACCCGGCCTGCTCGCCCTTGCCGGACACGTCGACCACCGCGACCTGGAGGGACCGGCCGTCGTGCGAGCGGGAGGCGACCATGAAGTCCCCGGCGAACGACGAGCCGCCCGCCGAGCGCAGCACCGCCTCGGCGTACCAGTCCGGCGGCAGCTCGGGCATCCGCGCCTGGTTGTGGATCCGGTCGCGCAGGTCGACCAGCATCGACTCGCCGCGCACCCCCGCCAGACCGAGTCCGGTCCGGCGGAACGACGAGACGAGGATGATCAGGCCGACCAGGAAGATCACCACCACGCCGCCGACCCGGCGGCCGTCGAGCACGCTGGGGGTCGCCGCCACCACGACCACCGCCACGCCCAGGGTGAACACCACCGCCCACGGGAGGGTGCGCGGCCCCAGCACCAGGTTGCCGATCACCATCGGGATCAGCAGGGCCGTGAGCGGCACCCAGGGGGCGACGTACTGCGCGATCCCGATCGTCAGGCAGGCCGCGGACAGGATCAGGACGGGGGCGAGGTCGGACTCGCGGACCCGGCGCACCGCGCGGTTCCACCGACGGCTCACCGCCCGACCGGCAGGCATGCGGGGCAGGCGGTCGGAGTGCGAGGCAGCGACCATTGACCCGACCCTAGTGGTCATCGGCACACGTTGCTCACGAATCGGGCCAGGGCGGCCCGCGTCGTTCACGAGGACGCGGCGCGCGAGCGGAACTTCGGCTGGCAGCGCGGGCACCAGAACACGTTGCGGCCGGCCAGCACCTCCGTGCGCACCGTGCTGCCACACACGTAGCAGGGCAGGCCCTGCCGCCGGTAGACGTAGACCTCTCCCCCGTGGTCGTCCACGCGCGGGGCCCGCCCCATCGCCTCGGGGGTGTGGTCGACGTGCACGGTGTCGATGCGGCCGGTGCGCACCCCTTCGTGCATCAGCAGGACCAGGTCCTGCCACATCGACTCGAACCGGCCGCGCTGCAGGGTCCTGCCGGGCCGGAGCGGGTGCACCCGGTGCCGGAACAGCACCTCGGCCCGGTAGACGTTGCCGACCCCGGCGAGCACGGCCTGGTCCATCAGCAGGCCGCCGATCGGGGCCCGGCTGCGGCTCACCCGGTCCCAGGCACGGGTCCAGTCCGCGTCCTCGCGCAACGGGTCGGGGCCGAGCCGGTCCAGGATCAGCGTGCGCTGCTCGGACGTCAGCAGCTCGCAGGCCGTGGCACCGCGCAGGTCGCCGTACGACGGACGGGGCCCGCCGGCCACCAGCCGGAGCCGGACCTGCCCGACCGGAGGAGGCGGCGGCCCGTCGCTGAGGTCGAACTTGCCGTACAGCCCGAGGTGCACGTGCACGAAGCGCTCGGCGGCGAACTCGACGAACAGGTGCTTGCCCCACGACTCGGCGGTCACCAGCTCGGTCGCGTCGACGAGCCGGGCGGACTCGGCGAACCGGCCCTGCGGGCTGCTCACCGAGACGACCTGCCCGGCGAAGCGATCGCGCACCGCTGTCGCGAGACGGTGCAGGGTGTGCCCCTCGGGCATGTCAGGACGAGCGGCCGGGCCGGTGGCCGAGCGCCGAGGCGGGGAGCGGCGGGAGGTTGCCGGTCTTCTCGTACGACGTGAGCATGCCGATCCGGCGGGAGTGGCGCTCCTCGCCGGTGAAGGCGGTGGACAGGAACACCTCGATGAACCGGGTCATGTCCTCGAGCGCGTGCATGCGGCCGCCCACCGAGATCACGTTGGCGTCGTTGTGCTCGCGGGCCAGCACCGCGGTCTCCTCGCTCCACACGAGGGCCGCCCGCACGCCCTTGACCTTGTTCGCGGCGATCGCCTCGCCGTTGCCGGAGCCGCCGATCACGACGCCGAGACTGCCGGTCTCGTCCGCGACGGCCTCGGCCGCACGCAGGCAGAACACCGGGTAGTCGTCGAGGGCGTCGTAGACGAAGGGACCGTGGTCGACGGCCTCGTAGCCCGCGTCCGCGAGCCAGTTCAGCAGGTGCTCCTTGAGCTCGAGGCCGGCATGGTCGGAACCGAGGTGGACGCGCATGGCGCAGAGTCTCTCAGACGTGCCGGTCGAGGAAGTCGGCGATCTCCGCGAGGGCCTCCTCGGCCGCGTCGAACAGCTGCGGGTTGCGCCAGAAGCCGTGGATCATCCCCGTGTACGTCGCCACCTCGACGGGCGCGCCGGCGGCCCCGATCCGGCGCACGAGCTCGTGGTCCTCGTCGGCGAGCACGTCGTGCTCGGCCACCTGGACGAGCGTCGGGGGCAGCGTGCCGAGCCGGTCGGAGAGGTACGGCGCGAGGTCCGGGTCGCGCAGGTCCCCGGCCGTGCGGGCGTACTGCTCCCAGAACCACCCGGCCTCGGCGCGGGTCAGCCCGCCGTCGGGCGCGGCGTAGGACGCGGAGCCCATGTCCGCGTCGACGAACGGGTAGACCAGCACGGTGGCGGCCAGCACGTTGGGGTTGCGCAGCGCGGCGACCAGGGCCAGGTTGCCGCCCGCGCTGTCACCGAGCGTGACGATCCGGCCGAGGTCGAGGCCCAGGCCGGCGGCCTGCACCAGCAGCCAGGCCAGGACGGTGTCGACGTCGTCGGGCGCGGCCGGGAACCGGTGCTCGGGCGGCCGCCGGTAGTCGACGGCGAGCACCGCCGAGCCGGTCCGGTTGGCCAGCCGCCGGGACTGACCGTCGTGGGTGTCCACGTCGCCGAACACGAAGCCGCCGCCGTGCAGGAACACGATCGTCCGCTGGGCCCCGTCGGGCACGTAGAGCCGGCACGGCACCCCGTCGGCGTCCACGTCCTCGACCCGGTCGACGTCCTCCCGCTCCTCAGCGATCGCGAGCTCGCGGGCCTCGGCCCGCCTGGCGTCGATGTCGGCCGGCCCGAAGCCGGGGTCGGCGACGCTCGGGCCGAGCGACCACAGCTCCAGCGCGGCGACGGACTGCGGGTGCAGCGTCATGCGTCGGCGCCCAGGCGCGCCAGCTCCTCGTCGACGACGGACGGGTCGAGCTTGGTGAACACCGGGGTGGGCTTCTCGACCGGCGTGCCCACGACGACCGGGCGGCGCCGCCAGGCGGGAGTGCCCGAGTAGTCGCCGGTCAGGATCGGGTACCCCGGTCCGCCGTCGAGGTCCTCGACGTCGCGGATCTCGGGCATCGGGGCGACGTCACCGGCCCCGCCGAGCACCCGGTCCACGGCGTTCGAGCTGTGCGGCAGGAACGGCGCGAGCAACAGGTTGCAGTCGGCGACGGCCTGCGCGGTGACGTGCAGCACCGTCGCGAGCCGGTCGCGCTCCTCCTCGCTCTTGAGCTTCCACGGCGCCCTGTCCGAGACGTACTTGTTGACCTCGGAAACGGTCCGCATCGCCTCCGCGAGCGCGGCCTTCTGGCGGTGCCGCTCGACCAGCTCACCCACCGTGCCGAACGCCTGCTCGACCAGGTCGAGCAGGGCCTGGTCCTCGGGCTCCAGCGTGCCGGCCGGCGGGATCTCCCCGAAGCTCTTCGCGATCATGTTCGCGGTGCGGTTGACCAGGTTGCCCCAGCCGGCGACGAGCTCGTCGTTGGTGCGGCGGACGAACTCGGCCCAGGTGAAGTTGCTGTCCTGGTTCTCCGGCCCGGCGGCGGAGATGAAGTAGCGCAGCGCGTCCGGCTGGTAGCGGGAGAGCACGTCGCGCACGTAGATCACCACGCCCCGCGAGGACGAGAACTGCTTGCCCTCCATCGTCAGGAACTCCGAGGAGACGACCTCGGTGGGCAGGTTCAGCGCGCCGTACTCCCCCGGCTCGCCGCCGCGGTCGCCGCGTCCGTCGTACGCGAGGAGCTCGGCGGGCCAGATCTGGGAGTGGAAGGTGATGTTGTCCTTGCCCATGAAGTAGTAGGACAGCGCCTCCGGGTCGTTCCACCACTCCCGCCAGCGGTCCGGGTCCCCGAGCCGGCGGGCCCACTCGATGGACGCGGACAGGTAGCCGATCACCGCGTCGAACCAGACGTACATCCGCTTGGTCGGGTTGTCGCGCCAGCCGTCGACCGGGACCGGGATGCCCCAGTCGATGTCGCGGGTCATCGCCCGCGGACGGATGTCCTCGAGGATGTTCTGGCTGAACTTGATGACGTTCGGGCGCCAGGTCCCGGACGCCTCCCGCTCGTCGAGCCACGCCTTGAGCGCGCCGGCCAGCGCGGGCAGGTCGAGGAAGAAGTGCTGGGTCTCGACGAACTCGGGCACCTCCCCGTTGATCTTGCTCCGCGGGCCGATCAGGTCGGTCGGGTCGAGCTGGTTGCCGCAGTTGTCGCACTGGTCGCCGCGTGCGCTGTCGTAGCCGCAGATCGGGCAGGTGCCCTCGATGTAGCGGTCCGGCAGGGTGCGACCCGTGGACGGCGAGATGGCGCCCTTCGTGGTCCGCTCGACCATGTAGCCGTTGCGGTGCACGGTGGTGAACATCTCCTGCACGACGGCGTAGTGGTTCGGCGTCGTGGTGCGGGTGAACAGGTCGTAGGAGAGCCCGAGGTCGTGCAGGTCCTGCACGATCAGCCGGTTGTTCGTGTCCGCGAGCTCGCGCGGGGTCACCCCGGCGGCGTCGGCGGCGACCAGGATCGGCGTGCCGTGCTCGTCGGTGCCGGAGACCATCAGGACGTCGTGCCCGGCCATCCGCATGTAGCGGGAGAAGACGTCGGAGGGCACGCCGAAACCGGCCACGTGGCCGATGTGGCGCGGACCGTTGGCGTACGGCCAGGCGACGGCGGACAGGACTTTGCTCATGCGTGAACCCTAGTGACCGTCGCAACGCGGTTCGAAAGCCGGTTGCCGCGCTGAGACCGGCGGTGCCACCCTCGCAGGGTGGCGGACCTGGACGACGTACGAAAACTCGTCGAATCGTTGCCTCGGGCGACGTTCGAGCCGGGTGGGGAGGGTCAGGCACACGCCTCCGTCGCGGGCAAGGGCTTCGCGTGGACCTGGCTGGAGCGCGTGGACGCCGAGGAGCTGCGTGTGCTGCTGACCGACGCCTGGCGCTGCCGGGCACCGAAACGCCTCGTCAAGGAGAGCGGACGGTGAGTGAGCTCGTCGACGACCTGGACGCGACCGTCGCCGCCGCGGTGGCGGCGTTGCTCGGCGCCGTGGACCTCGACTGGGACGTCCCGGCCACCGGTCTGACCTGGACCTGCCGCTCCACGCTGGAGCACGTCGCGGACGACCTGTTCGCCTACGCGGGGCAGATCGCGACCGCCGTGCCGGAGGTCGCGACCTACGTGCCGTTCGAGTTCCACGCGGACCGCGAGGGCGAGGCGCAGACCTCCATCCACGCGAAGCGGGACCGCGGCAACGGCGGCGTGGTCCAGGTCCTCGACGCCTGCGGCGGGATGCTCTCCGCGCTCGCCCGCACCCGGTCCGCGGACGTGCGCGGGTGGCACCCGTACGGCGTCTCGGACCCGGACGGCTTCGCCGCGATGGGCACCGTCGAGGTGCTCCTGCACCTGTACGACGTCGCGGCTCCCCTGCGCCTCACGTGGGACCCGGACCCCGGCGTCGTACGACGGACGCTCGACCGGCTCTTCCCCGACACGCCCCGCGACCCGGCGCCGTGGCCGACCCTGCTCTGGGCGACCGGGCGGGGCACACTCGACGGCCGTGACCGCCTCACGTCGTGGCGCTGGGACGGCCGGGTCCGGGACTGAGCCGGCCCGACCGCCGTCGAGCCGGGGTCAGGAGAAGTCGGGGCCCTTGTCCCGGGAGCGCTTGAGCTCGAAGAAGCCGGGCGTGCCGGCGACCAGGACCACGCCGTCCCAGAGCCTGCCGGCGTCCTCGCCCTTCGGGGCGGGAGTCACGACCGGGCCGAAGAAGGCGACCCCGTCGACGCTGATCACCGGCGTGCCCACGTCCATGCCGACCTGGTCCATGCCGGCGTGGTGGGACTTCTTCAGGTCCTCGTCGTAGGCCGTGGAGTCGGCGGCGTCGGCCAGCGAGACCGGCAGGCCGACCTCCTCCAGCGCCTCCTCGATGAGCTGCCGGTCGATCGACCGGCCCTCGAGGTGGATGCGGTTGCCGAACGCCGTGTAGAGCGGGAGCAGCACCCGGTCGCCCTCGACCTGGGCCGCGGCGACGGCCACCCGCACCGGGCCCCAGGCGGGCTCCAGCATCTTGCGGTACTCCTCGGGGATCTCCTTGTCGGAGTTCAGGTAGGCCAGGCTCATCACGTGGAAGGACGGCGCGATCGGGCGGACCTTCTCGACCTCCAGGAGCCAGCGCGACGTCATCCAGGCCCACGGGCACAGCGGGTCGAACCAGAAGTCGACGGGGGTACGGCTCGGGTCCGCGGCGCTCTCGGGGGCGGTTTCCGGTGACGTGGTCATGGTCGGCTCCTGTGGCTCGATCGGTGCGTGACGAGGGGGCGACCGCGACGGGCCGCACACCCTGGGGAAACGGGCTTGCTCGATTCGGTTATTCCCAGTTCAGGGTGGGACAATGCGCAACATGCCTGGAACCAACCTGACCCGGGACGAGGCGCGCACCCGCGCCGAGCTCCTCGACATCGAGTCCTACACCGTGGACCTCGACCTGAACCCGGCCAACACCAAGACGTTCGGCTCCACGACCGTGATCCGGTTCAGCAGCCGTCGTACCGGTGCGTCGACCTTCGCCGACCTGGTGGGCGCCACCCTCCGCGAGGTCACCCTCAACGGGCGGGCGCTCGACCCGGACGCGGTGTACGCCGACCACCGGATCCGGCTGGACGGGCTGGAGGCCGAGAACGAGCTGCGCGTCGTGGCCGACTGCCTCTACAGCCATACCGGCGAGGGGCTGCACCGCTTCGTCGACCCCGCCGACGACCGGGTCTACCTCTACTCCCAGATGGAGGTTCCCGACGCGCGCCGGGTGTTCACCACCTTCGAGCAGCCCGACCTGAAGTCGGTGTTCACCTTCACGGTCACCGCACCGTCACACTGGAAGGTCGTCTCGAACTCCCTCACCCCGGAGCCGCAGGAGGCCGCCGACGGCATGTCGGTGTGGCGCTTCCCGGTCACCGAGCGGATGTCGACCTACGTCACCGCGATCGTCGCCGGCGAGTACCACGAGGTCCGCGACACCTACGTCGGCAAGCACGGCGAGATCCCGCTCGGCCACTACTGCCGCCAGTCGATGGTGCCGTTCCTCGACGCCGACGAGCTGGTCGAGATCACCAAGCAGGGTTTCGAGTTCTTCGAGGACGCCTTCGAGTTCCCCTACCCGTTCCACAAGTACGACCAGCTCTACGTGCCGGAGTTCAACAACGGCGCGATGGAGAACGCCGGGTGCATCACCCTGCGTGACGAGTACCTCCCCCGCAGCCGCCAGGCCACCTGGTTCTACGAGCAGCGCGCGAACACCGTGCTGCACGAGATGGCGCACATGTGGTTCGGCGACCTGGTCACCATGAAGTGGTGGGACGACCTCTGGCTGAACGAGTCGTTCGCCGAGTGGGCCTCGCACCACGCGCTGGTCAAGGCCACCAAGTACGACGAGGCGTGGACCGGCTTCACCAACTCACGCAAGAACTGGGCCTACCGCCAGGACCAGCTGCCCTCGACGCACCCGATCGCCGCGGACAACCACGACCTCGAGGCCGTCGAGGTGAACTTCGACGGCATCACCTACGCCAAGGGCGCCGCAGCGCTCAAGCAGCTCGTCGCCTGGGTCGGCGAGGCCGAGTTCTTCACCGGCCTGCGGGAGTACTTCAAGCGGCACGCGTTCGGGAACTCCGAGTTCAGTGACCTGCTCCGGGCGCTCGAGGAGACCTCGGGCCGGGACCTGGGCTCGTGGGCCGAGGAGTGGCTGCAGACCACCGGCGTGAACACGCTCGCCGCCGACTTCACGGTCGACGCCGAGGGCCGGTTCACCTCGTTCGCGGTCGTGCAGACCGCGCACCCCGACCACCAGACGCTCCGCCGGCACCGCATCGGCATCGGGCTCTACGACCGCGACGAGTCCGGCCGGCTGGTCCGTCGTACCACGATCGAGACCGACGTCGTGGGCGCCCGCAGCGAGGTCGCCAAGCTGGTCGGCGCCGAGCAGCCCGCACTGCTGCTGCTCAACGACGGTGACCTGTCCTACACCAAGATCCGCTTCGACGAGCGGTCGATGGCCACCATCCGTGACTCCATCCACCGCATCGAGGACTCGCTCGCCCGGGCGCTGTGCTGGGGTGCGCTGTGGGACATGACCCGCGACGCCGAGCTCCCCGCCGGCGAGTTCGTGCAGCTGGTGCTGCAGGGGCTCGGCGACGAGACCGACGAGACGGCCGTCAAGCAGCTGCCGGTCTACGTGCAGATCGCGATCGACCAGTTCGCCCACCCGGCCAAGCGGGACGCCCTGCGGGCCACCTGGGAGCAGGGCATGCGCGACCTCGTCGAGCACGCCGCCCCCGGCAGCGACCACCAGCTGACGTTCGTGAAGTCCCTGGCCGGGACCTCCGGCAAGCGCATCCCGCCGTCGTCGTACGGCGGCGCCGCCCGCAGCGCCGAGGGGCTGGACCTGGTCGCCGCGCTGCTCGACGGCAGCGTCACGCTCGAGGGCTTCGACGTCGCCCCGGACCTGCGGTGGGCGCTGCTCACCGCGCTGGCCCGGGCCGGACGGGCCGACGAGGCGCAGATCCGCGAGGAGCTGGCCCGGGACAACACGATCTCCGGCCAGGAGCGGGCAGCCGCCGCGCTGGCGGTCCTGCCGTCCGCGGAGACCAAGGCGCAGGCGTGGAACGACGCAGCGGTGCGCGACGACATCTCCAACGAGACCCAGCGCAGCATCGCCTACGTGTTCGACTCCTCGGAGCAGGCCGACGTGCTCGCGCCGTACCTCGAGAAGTACCTCACGGTCGCGGACACGATCTGGGAGGACAAGGGCACCCAGATCGCCTCGACGATGCTGGAGTACATGTTCCCGCGGGTGCTGACCAGCCAGGAGACCCTCGACCGGGTCGACGCGTGGCTGGCCACGTCGGCGGCGAACCCGGCCGCCAAGCGCTACGTGCGCGAGGCGCGCGACGACATCGCCCGGGCGCTCGCCGCGCAGGCGCTGGACGCCTGAGCGCCGCACCTCCCCCGCACAGCCCGAAGGGCCGCACCCGTGAGGGTGCGGCCCTTCGTCGTCGCGTCCGGCGGCCCTGGGCCGGCGCGTGGCGGTTCTGGCTGCTAGAGGTGCCGCAGCTCCGGGCTGCGGGCGTGCTCGGCGAGCTGCTGGACGCCCTGGGTGATGCCGCCCACGAGGTCACCGGCGGCGAAAGCGCTCTCCATGGTGATCACCGCCAGCCCCACCTCGTGGTCGCCGAGCACCCGCCGGGCCTCCCGGCCGGTGACGACCTCGAGGAGCTGGGCACCGGGGTCGACCATCACCAGCACGGAGCGGTCCGGAGCCACCAGCGCGGTGTGCAGCCGCTCGGCGAACGGCCGGCTCTCGCCGTCGGCGTGGCCCACGTAGACCGAGAACTCGCACCGGCAGAGCGTCTCCGCATCGCGGATGGCCTTGTCGATCTCGTGACGCTGGGCCGCGGTGAAAGCGTCACCACCGGCCACTTGCGCCCCCGTGCTCGGTCTCGGAGGGGTGCGCGGCGCCGGAACCGACCGCTGCGGGCTGTTCGGTCCGGTCGGCCGCCTCGACGCCGCCGCGCGGGCCGCCGAACCACTCAGGCTCGTTGCGCCAGGCCTGGCCGGGACGGTAGCTCTCGCCGCGCGACATCGACGGCAGGTAGACCAGCAGCGTGATGAGCAGGAACAGGCCGATCGGGATCACCGCGAGGATCAGCAGGGCATGCAGCGGGGACACCGAACCGTTGTCCTGCCACTGCTCGGGAGCGTCCGCGAACGCGGCCCCTGTGGCGCTGGTCACGAGCATCGCGGGGACCAGCGCGACCAGTCGCGCGGCCCGTCGTACAGCGGGGTTGTCACCGTGTTTCGTCACGTGGACAAGGGTACCCAACCCGGTTTGGTCCGTGCGAAGTCGTCTCGTAACGTCTCGTCCATGTACCTCCCCCCGACTCTCGACGACGTGACGACGCCCTGGGCGACGGTGGAGCAGTGGACCGACGTGATGCGCGGGTGGCTCGGTGCCGACTGGCGCTCGCAGGCGGTCGCCTGGATGATCACCAAGCCCCTGGCGATCCTGGTCCTGGTCGTGCTCGCCGTGGCGATCCGGTGGTTCCTGCACCGGGTCATCGACCGGCTGGTGCGCCGGGCCGCCGAAGGGCTGCCCAGCCCGGTGCTCCGGCGTCGGCGCGAGGGAGCGCAGCCGCACCCGCCGTCGGTGATGAGCGGACGACGCGTGCAGCGGGCCGAGACGATGGGCTCGCTGCTCAAGAGCATCGCCTCGATCGTGATCTTCACCATCTTCGGGATCACCGCGATCGCCGAGCTCGGCTACCCCGTGGGGCCGCTGATCGCCAGCGCCGGTGTCGTCGGCGTGGCCTTGGGCTTCGGCGCGCAGAGCCTGGTCAAGGACTTCCTGTCGGGCGTGTTCATGATCTTCGAGGACCAGTACGGCGTGGGTGACTCGGTCGACCTCGGTGAGGCCGGCGGGACCGTCGAGGCGGTCGGCCTGCGGGTGACCCGGGTCCGCGACGTGGAGGGCACCGTCTGGTACGTCCGCAACGGCGAGATCATCCGGGTCGGCAACCAGAGCCAGAACTGGGCCCGCACCGTCCTGGACATCCCGGTCGCCCTCGACCAGGACCTGCACCGGGTGCAGGAGGTGCTGCGCGACGTGGCCCACGACCTCTGGGACGACGAGCAGTTCCGGCACCAGGTCATCGAGGAGCCCGAGGTGTGGGGTGTGCAGGAGCTCACGCCGAACTGGATCACCGTGCGGGTGACGCTCAAGACCGCTCCGCTCGAGCAGTGGGCCGTGGCGCGTGAGATGCGCCAGCGGATCAAGCTGCGCTTCGACCACGAGGGCCTCGAGTTCGCGCACCCGAACGCGCTCGCGTGGGGTCAGAAGGTCTGACGCACCGCTCACGCACGACGAGCGAGGGCTCCGGACCACATCGGTCCGGGGCCCTCGTCGTGCGCGGCGGCCTCAGGCGAGGGACGCGTCCAGCGTGATCGTGGTCCCGGTCAGCGCCTGCGAGACCGGGCAGTTCTTCTTGGCGTCCTCGGCCGCCTTCGCGAAGCCGTCGGCGTCGATGCCGTCGACGGTGCCGACCACGGTCAGGTGGACGCCGGTGATGCCCTCACCGGGCTGGAAGCTGACGTCGGCCTGGGTGTCGAGCGCCTGCGGCGGGGTGCCGGCACCGGCCAGCGCGTGCGAGAGCGCCATCGAGTAGCACGCGGAGTGCGCGGCGGCGATCAGCTCCTCGGGGCTGGTCTTGCCGTTCGGCTGCTCGGTGCGCGCGGGCCAGGACACGTCGTACGTCCCGATCCCGGACGACTCCAGCGAGACGGAGCCGGCGCCCTCCATCAGCGAGCCTTCCCAGTGGGTCTTCGAGGTGCGGGTGGTGGCCATGGGCCTCTCCTTCGTCAACGGGAACGGGTCGTGCAGCCGCGTCGGGCCCGGGTCGGGACCGGGGCTGCGCTCCCGAGCCTTGCCGGGTCGGGGACAATAGACAAGTGAGCACCTCAGCCGACGGACGGCAGGAACAGACCTTCTACGACGCGATCGGCGGTTATCCGACGATCGCGAAGATCGTCGACCGCTTCTACCAGGGCGTCGCCGGCGACGAGGTGCTCCGGCCGCTCTACCCCGAGGAGGACCTCGGGCCGGCGCAGGAGCGGTTCACGCTGTTCCTGGTGCAGTACTGGGGCGGCCCGACGACGTACTCCGAGCAGCGCGGTCACCCGCGCCTGCGGATGCGGCACGCACCGTTCGCGGTCACCCCGAAGGCCAAGGACCACTGGCTGCTGCATTTCCGCGCCGGCCTGGACGAGGCCAACCTGCCGCCCGAGCTCGACGCGCAGTTCTGGGACTACGTCACGCATGCCGCGCAGTTCATGGTGAACACGATCGAGGAGGCCCCGGAGGGCTCCTAGCCCTCCAGCACGGCCTCGAGCCGGGACCGCTCGACCTCGCTGAGCGGCCGCGACCGCTGGGTGGCGAGGTCGAAGGCGACCAGCCGCACCTCGGCGGTGGAGTACACCGTCTGGTCGCCGTCGCCGCCCACGATCCGACAGGCCAGGTCGTAGGACGACGTGCCGATCCGGGTCACCCAGGTCTCGACCGCGTAGGCCTCCGGGCGGAACAGGATCGGCCGCTTGTAGTCCACGTCGATGCGGGCCACCACCTGCCGCATGGTGGACTCCTGGCCGGCGTCGAACAGCGGCTCGTCGAGCGACCGGATGAACGCGATGCGCGCCTCCTGGTAGTACTCGAAGTACTTCACGTTGTTGACGTGCCCGTAGACGTCGACGTCGGAGAACCGCACGTTGCAGCGGTAGACGTGCCGGCTCATCGGGCCACCCCCGCCGCGTCGACGTCCGGCTCGAGGAACCGCTCGAGGACGGCCCGCTCCTCCGCGCGGATCCGGCGGGGCCGCTCGTCGCTGAACACGTACGGCGTCAGCACCGTGCGCGCCCGGGCGTAGACCCGGCGTACGCCGTCCGGCTGCTCGTCGAGGATCTCGTAGGCCATCGTGAACGACGCGCCGCGGATCCGGGTGACCCAGGACTCGATGCGCACCGGCTCGGGGCGGAACACCAGCGGCGAGACGAACTCGACCTCGTGCCGCACCACCACCGTGCCCTCGGCGAGCTGCTCGCCGCCGGTCGCGGGCGCGTGCACGCGCAGCATGTCCACCCGCGACTCCTGCAGGTAGTCGACGTACGTCACGTTGTTGACGTGCCCCAGCGAGTCCATGTCGGCCCAGCGCAGCGGGCACAGGTAAATGTGTCGAGCCACACAGCCATCCTTGCAGCAATCGGTTCTAGGCTGGCCGGGCGTCCACGGTCCCCCGCCGTCTGCCGACGCACCGTCCCGAAGATCGGAGTCCCACCATGCCCGAGGCAGTGATCGTTTCCGCGGCTCGCTCCCCCATCGGCCGAGCCTTCAAGGGGTCGCTCAAGGACCTGCGGCCCGACGACCTGACCGCGACGATCGTGCGGACCGCCCTGGACAAGATCCCCGAGCTGGACCCTCGCGACATCGACGACCTCTACCTCGGCTGCGGGCTGCCGGGCGGCGAGAGCGGCTTCAACATGGGCCGGATCGTCTCGGTGCTGCTGGGCTACGACCACCTCCCCGGCGCCACCATCACGCGGTACTGCTCCTCCTCGGTGCAGACCACCCGGATGGCGTTCCACGCGATCAAGGCCGGCGAGGGCGACGTCTTCATCTCCGCGGGGGTCGAGACGGTGTCGCGGTTCGCGAAGGGCAACTCCGACAGCCTCCCGGACACCATGAACCCGGTGTTCGCGGACGCGAAGGCCCGCACCGACGAGACCGCGCAGGGCGGCGTGGACTGGCACGACCCGCGCGAGGACGGCGCCGTGCCGGACGCCTACATCGCCATGGGGCAGACCGCCGAGAACGTGGCGCGGCTGCGGGGGCTCTCCCGCCGGGAGCTCGACGAGTTCGGGGTGCGCAGCCAGAACCTCGCCGAGAAGGCGATCAACGACGGCTTCTGGGCCAACGAGATCACCCCGGTCACGACGCCCGACGGCACCGTGGTGAGCGGTGACGATGGCCCTCGTGCCGGCGTCACCCTCGAGGCGGTCTCCGACCTCAAGCCGGTGTTCCGGCCCGACGGCGTGGTCACCGCCGGCAACTGCTGCCCGCTCAACGACGGCGCCGCGGCGGTGGTGGTCATGTCCGACACCAGGGCCAAGGAACTCGGCCTCACCCCGCTCGCCCGGGTGGTGTCCACCGGCGTGACCGGCCTCTCCCCCGAGATCATGGGCCTGGGCCCGGTCGAGGCGACCAAGCAGGCGCTGAAGCGCGCGAACATGACCATCGACGACATCGACCTGGTCGAGATCAACGAGGCGTTCGCCGCGCAGGTGGTGCCGTCGTACCAGGACCTCGGGATCGACCTGGACCGGCTGAACGTGAACGGCGGCGCGATCGCGGTCGGCCACCCGTTCGGGATGACCGGGGCCCGGCTGCAGAACACGATGATCAACTCGCTGAAGTGGCACGACAAGCAGACCGGCCTGATCACGATGTGCGTGGGCGGCGGGCAGGGCATGGCGCTCATCCTGGAGCGCATGAGCTAGCGAAGGCGCGACGTCAGACACACGCGACGGCCCCCGGTCCACGAGGAACCGGGGGCCGTTCGCATGAGTGTGCGGGTGCTGCGGTCAGGCGGTCTCGTCCTGCTGCAGGACGGCCTCGATGCCGATGATCACGTCGATCTTGTCCCCGACCAGGAGCCGGCCGCCGTCCATCGGGACGTTGAAGTCGACGCCGAAGTCCTTGCGGGAGATCGTCGTGGTGCCCTCGAAGCCGACCCGGGTGCCGCCCCAGGGGTCGGACTCGGAGCCGAGGACCTCGACGTCCAGGGTGACCGGCTTGGTGACGCCCTTGAGGGACAGGTCGCCGGTGACGAGGAGACCCTTGCCACCCTGCTCGATCTTGGTGGAGGTGAAGGTCATCGGGCCGTTGTTCTCCACGTCGAAGAAGTCGCCCGAGCGCAGGTGCGCGTCGCGGTTCTCCTCGCGGGTGTTGATCGAGTTGAGGTCGATCGTCGCGGTCGCGGAGGGCGCGTCGCCGGTGACGATCTGGCCCTCGAACTTCTCGAACTGGCCGCGGACCTTGCTCATCAGGTGGCGGGCGGTGAAGCCGACCTCGGAGTGACCCGGGTCGATGGTCCAGGTGCCGGCGGGGATGTCGGTGCGCTGCAGGACGTCGATGCTCATGCGTTCTCCTCGAAGCTTGTAAGTTGTTCTTTCAACTCTTTACCTACCGTAGCAGGTGGTTGTTCAATCTTCAACTACGCAGCGGGTAATCTTGTTCCCATGACGGTGGACACCTCGGATGTCGTGTGGCTCGACCCTCACCAGCAGCGCGCGTGGCGCGCCTACCTGGTCGGGACGACCCTGCTCATGGACCGCCTCGACCGGGACCTGCGCGAGCAGCACCGGATCTCACTGCCCGAGTACGAGATCCTGATCCGTCTCGCCGAGGCCGACGGCAACCGACTGAGGATGGCCACCCTGGCCGACTCGGTCAGCCACTCCCGATCCCGGGTCACCCACACCGTGACCCGGATGGAGACCGCGGGCCTCGTCGCCCGGGACGCCTGCGTCTCGGACGGGCGCGGGGTCGAGGCCGTCCTCACCGAGCAGGGTCGTGAGGCGCTCGAGCACGCCGCGCCGACCCACGTGGCCGGCGTACGCCAGTTCCTGGTCGACCTGGTCGACGAGGAGGACTTCGAGGCCGTCGGCCGGGTCTTCGACGCGGTGACGGACCGGCTGATCGAGGCCAACCCGGCCATGGACATCCGCTGACGGTCGCCTGACATGCTGTGGCCATGACCGCCTGGCACCGTCACAACCTGGACCCGGTCCACACCGTCTACCCGTCCGCGGGCCCCTACGACACGCCCGCTCGTACCGCGCTCCTGGAGACCGTCCGCGCGTTCGCGATGGACGAGGTGCTCCCGGTGGCCAACGAGCTCGACCCCCGACACGAGGACATCCCCGAGCAGATCCTGCAGCGGATGGGCGAGCTCGGGCTGTTCGGGGTGCTGGTCCCCGAGGACGAGGGCGGGCTCGGTCTGGGGGTCTACGAGTACTGCCTGGTCTCCGAGGAGCTGGCCCGCGCCTGGATGAGCGTCGGCAGCATCATCGCGCGCGGCAACGGCACCGGCTGTGACAGCGCCGACCCGGACCGCCGGCGCGAGCTGCGCCGGGCCAGCGCCGCGGGCCGGCGGATCGGCGCGATCGCGTTCTCCGAGCCGGAGGCGGGCTCCGACCTGGCGAACGTGGCGTGTGCCGCGAAGCGGGACGGGGACGACTGGGTGGTCACCGGCACCAAGCGCTGGGTCGGGCATGCCCTCTCGGCCGACTTCATCCACCTGCTGGCACGCACCCGTCCGCCGCGCGAGGACCGCGGGCCCTCCGACGGTCTCGAGCTGTTCCTGGTCGAGAAGTCGCGCGGCGAGTTCCCCGGCGGGGTGAGCGGCACCCCGATCGACAAGATCGGCTACTTCGGGCTGACCACCTGGCAGCTCGAGCTCGACGGCCTCCGACTCCCCGGCGACGCGCTGCAGGACACCGGCGAGGAGGAGGGCCAGGGGTTCAAGCACAGCCTCGGCTGGCTCAACGTCGCCCGCGCCCAGACCGCCGCGCGTGCCGTCGGCCTGGCCCGCGGCGCCCTGGAGGACGCCCTGACCTACTGCCAGCAGCGCGTGCAGTTCGGGGAGCCGATCGGCAACCAGCAGGCGATCCGGCACCTGCTCGCGGACATGTCCGCCGACGTCGCCGCGGCACGCCAGCTCTACCAGCACGCGGCGTGGCTGGTGGACTCCGGAGCACCGGCGAACACCGAGACCTCGCAGGCCAAGCTGTTCGCCTCCGAGATGGCCGAGCGGGTCACCAGCCAGGCGCTGCAGATCTTCGGCGGCAACGGCTACACCACGGAGTACGCGGTGGAGCGCTACTGGCGCGACGCCCGGCTGACCAAGATCTTCGAGGGCACCTCCGAGATCCAACGGCGGATCATCGCGGACAGCCTGCTCGACGCCGCGCCGGTCGACCTGTGAGCACCGGGTTCGAGCCCCGGGCGGCCCTCGCGCAAGCCCGCCGGAGCGCGCAGGCCCGGCTCGCGGACCTGACCGGCGACTACGCGGGGATCGTCGAGGCCTCCCGCGACTCCAACGCCGACGACGAGCACGACCCGGAGGGCTCGACGATCGCGTTCGAGCGCTCCCAGGTCGGCGCTCTCATCGAGGACGCCCGGCAGCAGCTCGCCGAGGTGGACGCTGCGCTGCAGCGCGTCGACGACGGCACCTACGGGGTGTGCGAGCGATGCGGGAAGCAGATCCCGCCGGAGCGGCTCGAAGCCCGCCCGGTCGCCCGGACGTGCGTCGGCTGCGCCGGCGGGTGACCGCTCAGTCGCGCGTGAGCTTGCGGTGCGTGACCCGGTGCGGGCGGGCCGCCTCGACGCCGAGCCGCTCGACCTTGTTGGCCTCGTAGGACGCGAAGTTACCCTCGAACCAGAACCACTTGCCCTCGTCGGACTCGTCGCCCTCCCAGGCCAGGATGTGGGTCGCCGTACGGTCGAGGAACCACCGGTCGTGGGAGGTGATCACGGCGCAGCCGGGGAACTCCAGCAGCGCGTCCTCCAGGGACTGCAGGGTCTCCACGTCCAGGTCGTTGGTCGGCTCGTCGAGCAGCAGCATGTTGCCGCCCATCTTCAGCGTGAGCGCGAGGTTCAGCCGGTTGCGCTCACCACCGGAGAGCACGCCGGCCTTCTTCTGCTGGTCGGGGCCCTTGAAGCCGAAGGACGCGATGTAGGCGCGGCTCGGCATCTCGAAGTTCGCGACCTTGATGAAGTCGAGCCCGTCGGACACGACCTCCCAGACGTTCTTGTTCGGGTCGATGCCGCCACGGCTCTGGTCGACGTAGGAGATGCTGACGGTCTGGCCGACCTTGAGCTCGCCGCTGTCCGGCTTCTCCTCCCCCACGATCATCCGGAACAGCGTGGTCTTGCCGACGCCGTTCGGGCCGATCACTCCGACGATGCCGGCACGCGGGAGCTTGAAGTCGAGGTCGTGCATCAGGACCCGGTCGCCGAACCCCTTGGTCAGGTCCTCGGCCTCGAGCACGATGTCACCGAGCCGCGGGCCGGCGGGGATGTTGATCTCGGAGAGGTCGACCTTGCGGTTGCGCTCCGCCTCGGCGGCCAGCTCCTCGTAGCGGGCCAGACGTGACTTGCTCTTGGCCTGCCGCGCCTTGGGGTTCGAGCGCACCCAGGCGAGCTCGCGCTCCAGCATCTTGGCGCGCTTGGCGTCCTTGGCGCCCTCGACCTTGAGCCGCTCCTGCTTGGTCTCCAGGTAGGTCGAGTAGTTGCCCTCGTAAGGGTGCGCCTTGCCGCGGTCCAGCTCGAGGATCCAGCTCGCCACGTTGTCCAGGAAGTACCGGTCGTGGGTCACGGCCAGCACGGCGCCCGGGTAGCTCGCGAGGTGGCCCTCGAGCCACTGCACGGACTCCGCGTCCAGGTGGTTGGTGGGCTCGTCGAGCAGCAGCAGGTCGGGCTGCTGCAGGAGCAGCTTGCACAGCGCGACGCGGCGGCGCTCACCACCGGAGAGGTTGTCGACGAGCACGTCCGGCGGCGGACAGCGCAGCGCGTCCATCGCCTGGTCGAGCCGGCTGTCGAGGTCCCAGGCGTTCGCGTGGTCCAGATCGGTCTGCAGGTCGCCCATCTCCGCGAGCAGCTTGTCGTAGTCCGCGTCGGGGTCCGCGAGCTCCTCGGAGATCTTGTTGTAGCGGTCGAGCTTGCCCTTGATGTCGCCGACGGCCTCCTCGACGTTCTCCAGCACCGTCCTGCCCTCGCTGAGCGGGGGCTCCTGCTGGAGCATCCCGACCGTGGCCTCGGGGTCGATGATCGCGTCGCCGTTGGACGCGTGGTCGAGCCCGGCCATGATCTTCAGCAGGCTGGACTTGCCGGTGCCGTTGGGTCCGACGACGCCGATCTTGGCGCCGTGCAGGAACGAGAGGGTGACATTGTCGAGGACGACCTTGTCACCGTGGGCCTTGCGCACGTTGCGCAGCGTGAACACATACTCAGCCATGATCGGCAAGCCTACGGCGGCGGGCCGACCTGCCGAAATCGGCCCGCCCCGCTCCCCCTCCGGTCAGGCCACCCTGCTGGACCCGCCGGGAGGCTCCCGGGTCTGGCCGAAGCTGTCGAGCTGCGGCAGGTCGGCGGGTGCCTCGTGGATCATCTCCTTGACGGCGTTCTCGGTCTCCTCGTCGGCCTCGACCCGCTCGGGGCGCGACGACTTCAGGAACGACGCGGTCCCCCGGTTGAGGTCGTGCCCCACGTAAGTCGCCTCGACGACGTACGTCACGGAGCTCTGGCCGTCCTCCCGCTCCCAGACGTCGGTGCGCAGCCGGCCGTGCACCAGCACCGGCTCGCCCTTGCGGACCGAGGTCTGCACGTGATCGGCCAGCGTGCGCCAGCAGCTCACCGAGAACCAGGACGTCGGCCCGTCCACCCAGTCCCCGTTGCGCCTGCGGATCCGCGGGGTCGACCCCACCCGGAAGTTGGCCACGTTGCCCTGCGGCGTCTCACGGTGGACGACCTCGGTGCCCACCCAGCCCTGGAACGTCACGAACGCTTCGTTCATCGCGTTGGCTCCTCTGCCTCACGTCGGTGTGTGTACGACGGACAGGGTGCCGCCGGCGTACGACGGACGGGGAGACCGAGCAGCGGACCGGTGGACAACTCACGGGCCGGAGCGGCTGGGGGTGCTACCTGGCGCGCCGACCCCGCACGAGCCCCGGCTCAACCCCGCACGAGCCCCGGCTCAACCCCGCACGAGCCCCGGCTCAACCCCGCACGAGCCCCGGCTCAACGGAGCGCGGCGGCGAGGCCCGAGCGGGTCGCGCGGTAGGCCTCGACCTCGGCCTCGACCGGCTCGACCACCAGCTTCTCGGTGACCTCGCCGATCGCCGCTCGCAGCCGCCGGTCGGCCGAGCGGGCCTTGCCCCGGGCGGACAGCCCGACGACGAGCCTGCAGAGCAGGCCGAGCAGCACCCCGAGCACCACGCCGCCCAGCAGCATCAGGGTCGGCAACGGGAGCCCGAGCGTGCGGGGTGTCGAGGGCTGGGGCATCTGGAGGTACCCCATCGCCGCGAGGCCGGCCAGCCACAGCCCTCCGGCCAGCGCGACCAGCACGAGCGTCCACTGCAGGACGCGAACCAGCCGCCACCAGACCGGCGTACGGCTGACCCCGAGGTCGGTCGAGGACACCGCCTTGTCCAGGGCGTCGTTGAGGTCGGGCAGCCGGGACACCGACGCCCGACGCACGGCGTCCGCCCA
This sequence comes from uncultured Actinomycetota bacterium, assembly GCA_963810035.1. Lineage (GTDB taxonomy): Bacteria > Actinomycetota > Actinomycetes > Propionibacteriales > Nocardioidaceae > Nocardioides_B. Next base: position 463,038 of record CAWEMA010000011.1, on the reverse strand, counting down.
GGGCGGGGTCAGCTCGGCGCCGACGTCGTCGGCCACCGCGCGCACGGCGGTGTCCACCCTGGCCCGCTGCACCTGGCTGGCCTCGGGGACGGAGGCGCGGGCGCTCGCGGTGAGCTCCTTGCCGCGGCTGCCGAGGTCCAGGTGCAGCCGGCGCAGCGGGTCGGGCTTGAACCGGCTCAGCCAGGAGGTCACCGGCCAGCCGGTGGCCTGTGCGGCGCGGCGGCGGGTGGACTGCTCGACCGCGGCCACGACGGTGGGGACACCGGCCGCGTCCGCGAACGCGTCGACCAGCTCGTTCTTGCGGGCGCGGGCCACGTCACCGGGCCGGGCGTCGCCGTTGACGTCCTGCATCCGCCTCGCGACCGACGAGACGTCGGCCATCAGCCTGGTCTTGATCGCCTTCTTCGCGGTCACCTGGTCCGCGATCGCCCGCTTGAGGTCGGGGATGCCGTCGCCGTGCCGCGCGGACGTGGCGATCACCGGGACCGTCTCCAGGCCGTCCTCGGCCAGCAGCCGCTTCAGGTCCGCGACCATCGCCTCGCGACGCGCCTCGGGAACGGTGTCGATGTGGTTGAGCACCACCAGCATGATGTCGCGGTGCGTCGCGAGCGGCCGCAGGTAGCGGTCGTGGATCGCGGCGTCGGCGTACTTCTGCGGGTCGAGCACCCACACCAGGAGGTCCGCCAGCTTGACCAGCCGGTCGACCTCGACGTGGTGTGCGACCTCGGTGGAGTCGTGGTCGGGGAGGTCGAGCAGGATCAGCCCGTCCAGCCCGCGGTCCTCCCGCGGCTCGTCGAGCATGCTGTCGCGCAGCACCTGGTGGCGCTTGGGGACGCCGAGCCAGTCGAGCAGGTCGCCGGCCCCCTCCGCTCCCCAGGCGCAGGCCATCGTCCAGGACGTCGTCGGACGGCGTACGCCGATCGCGGCGAGCTCCAGCCCGGTGAGGGCGTTGAACGTCGAGGACTTGCCGGACCCGGTCGCGCCGGCGAGCGCGACGACGGTGTGGTCACCCGAGAGCCGGAGCCGGGCGCCGGCACGTTCGGCGACGGCGGCGGCCTCGTCGACCAGCCGGTCGTCGAGACGCCCACGGGCCGACCTCGCCGCCTCGTCCAGGCCGTCGATGCGGTCCACCACGTCCGAGCGCTTGCCCACCAGCCTCTTGGCTCCCTCCACCAGGGTGGTCACGTCAGGTCCTCGACTTCCGGCAGTCCCTTGACCGCGAACCGGAGGTCGTCCACCCGGCGCGACACCTCGCGGAGCCGGTCCACGTCGCCCTCGTCGATGCCGAGCCCGTCGAGCACGTCGAGGAAGCGGGACCGCTCGGCGTTCATCAGCTCGGTCACCCGTCGCCGCAGGTCCTCGCGGGCGGCGTCCGCGAGCCGGCGGACCGCCTGGTCACCGAACACCGCCTCGAGCAGCTTCTGGCCGACGACCGCGCTGCCGCCGGCGATGCCCACCTCCGCGCCGCTGACCCCGGCGGTGTGTGCGAACACGACCACCATCAGCGCCACCGAGAGCCCGTTCACGCCGAAGGCCAGGAACCGGGCGGTGGACCGCTTGTCTGCCCCCTCGGACCTGACCATCTCCAGGACCCCGTGCTGCCAGTCCCGGACCGCCCGCTCGGCGCGGACCCGGAAGTCGCGCGACGCCCGGCCGAGCTCGCGGCCGGAGTCCTCGACCAGGTGCTGCCCGGCGGTCACCGAGCGCCAGGACGTCTCGGCGCGCTCGGCGGCGGTCTCGGCGTGCTCGAGGATCAGCGTCTCCAGGCCCGACTCGACCGCGACGGTGACCCGCTCGGCCTGCATCGGCTTGCCGCGCAGCCAGCCGACGACCCGGTCGCGCAGCCAGCCGACCTTGGTCTCCAGCGAGCGCAGCAGCTCACCGGTGCCGACGAACTCCTGCCACCGGGCCAGGACCTCGCCCCGCAGCAGCGTGCCGTCCTCGGACGCGTCGTCGACGCGGGTGATCGCCTCGTCGTAGGCGCGGTCGACGTCCTCGCGCAGGCGCCGCACCATGGTCACCTGCTCCCCCGCGGCGTCGGCGATGTCGTGCGTGCGCCGCGACAGGGACCGCACCGCACCGTCCAGGGTCTGCTTGACCACGGCCGCGCGGGCGGTCGAGTCCGCCGCGAGGCTGCCCAGCCAGGACCGGATCTCCTGCACCGCCTCGGCGGGCAGCAGCCCGTCGTCGTCCACCGTCCCCTCGGTGACCGCGAACAGCGGCGAGTCCCGCAGGCCGCGGGACGTCAGCATCCGGGCCAGGTGGCCGCTGACCTCGTCGACGGCGTCGGGGTGGGTGCGGTCGAGCACGATCGCGACCGCGGTGCTCCGCTCGGCGGCGGCCTTGAGGTAGTCCCAGGGGACCTGGTCGGCGTACCGCGCGGCCGAGGTCACGAACAGCCACAGGTCGGCGGCGGCGAGCAGCTCGGCCGCGAGGGTCCGGTTCCGCTCCTCGACCGAGTCGATGTCCGGGGCGTCCAGGATGGCCAGGCCCTCGGGCACGGTGTCGGCGGCGACGAGCTGGAGTGCGCCGGGGTCGCCGGTGGCACCGGTCGTACGCGCCAGCCCGGGCAGGATCCGCTCCTTGTCGAACCAGTCCACGTCGGCGGGGTTGTGCACGAGCACCGGTGAGCGGGTGGTCGGTCGGAGCACGCCCGGCTCGGTCACCCTCCTGCCGACGAGGGAGTTCACCAGGGTCGACTTGCCGGCGCCGGTGGAGCCGCCGACCACGGTCAGCAGCGGGGCCTCGATCTGGATCAGGCGCGGCAGCACGTAGTCCTCGAGCTGGTCCACCATCGCGCGGCGGGTGTCGCGGTGCTGGTCCGCGTCGGGTACGTCGAGCGGGAGCGCGACCCGGTGCAGGGCCTCCCGCAACCGGACCAGGGCGGTCACCATGTCCGTCGTGGCGGTCGGGGCTGCGGCGCGGCTCAACGTCCACCTTCCCATTGGGCTCGGGGTACGGCGTGCGGACCCGCAGCCAGGGGAAACTGTACGTAGGGGCGAAGCGCGTGCAGCCGGTGCACCATCGCGGACCCGCGCTCGGCGAAGTCGGAGGGCGCCGTACCGCGCAGGTAGCGGTCGTGCAGGAAGCCGAGCTCGATGGCCTGCTGCTGGTACTCCCGCATCACCCGCTCGGCGGTGGGTCCCCCGGAGCGCAGCGCCAGACGCCGGCTCGCGCGGCGTGCGGACAGCCGGACCAGCCAGGGCACCTCGGCGGCACCGAGCAGCCCCCGGTGCGCGCAGTCGCTCAGCGACCGGGTCAGCATCCGGCCCTCCCGCTTGCGGGCCCAGACCGCGAACCCGACGAGCAGCAGGAACGCGGGCACCATCACCAGGACGTAGGTGAGCAGGAACGTCTGCCCGCCGCCGAAGAACGCCGACGCGTTCCAGCTCGCGTGCGCCGCGACCGCGACGACGTACCCGATCAACGGGGCCAGGAACCGCCAGACCCTGTGCTTGGAAACCACCGCGAAACCGACGCCGAGGCCGATGAAGGAGGTGAACAGCGGGTGCGCGAACGGGCTCAGGATGCCGCGCAGGACGAACAGGCCGGTCGCCGAGCCGAGCCCGCCCGGGTCGCCGTGGCCGCCCATGTAGGCACCGCCGAGGTAGAGGATGTTCTCGGTGAACGCGAACCCGACGCCGACCAGCCCGGCGTAGACGATGCCGTCGAGGACCCCGTCGATCACCCGGCGCCGGAACCACAGCAGCATCAGGATGAACAGGCCCTTGGCGGCCTCCTCGGTGACGGGCGCGACGATCGCGGCGGACCAGTTGTCCGGGGTGCCCAGCACGAACTGGTCGAGCGTCTGCAGCACGAGCGCGGCCGCGGTGGCCACCAGTGCCCCCCAGCCGAACGCGATCGCCAGCAGCCGGACGGGCTCCGGCTCGTAGCGGTCCAGCCACAGGAACGACGCGATGACCGGGCCCACGGGGAGCGCCGCGAGCACCACACCGATGGCGAGGGCGCCGGGGGCGTTCGAGGCGAGCAGCACCAGACACATCACACCGGCGCCCAGCAGCATCGCCACCGAGACGATCACGGTGAACAGCGCGCTGCCGCGGCGACGGGGGCGCGCCAGCAGGCCGGGCGGAACGCTGTCCGGGTGCAGCGGCCCGGGCGGCTGCGGCACGGCAGGCGGAACCACGGACGGGCCCGGACTCCCGGGCTGCCCGTGTGCATGACGACCTGCCCCGTTCACGCGCGTCAGCCTATCGGTGCGCCCCACCTCGGACGTCTCGCGAGGGGGCCGCGTCGTACAGTGACGCTGTGAGTGAGCCCACCCCGACCCGCCCGAACGACACCTCCGACAACGGCCTGGCCACGGAGTCGCACGACCAGCCGGTGCCCGAGGCCTACGCCGCCTTCATGCGCCAGGGCTGGGGCGACCGCGAGCTCGACCTCCCCCGGCACCCGGTGGCCGACTGGACGGCGCGACGCCGGGCGACGCTCGCCGAGACGTTCCCCGGTGAGCGGCTCGTCGTACCCGCGGGCAAGTTCAAGGTGCGCTCGAACGACACCGACTACCGCTTCCGCGCGGACACCGCGCACGTGCACCTGACCGGCAACCAGACCAGCGACGCGGTGCTGGTGATCGAGGACGGCGAGTCGGTGCTGTACGCCCGGCCGCGGTCCTCGCGGCAGACCGACGAGTTCTTCCGGGACCGCCGGTACGGCGAGCTGTGGGCCGGGCGCCGCCCGTCGCTCCAGGAGATCTCCGACGCGCTCGGCTTCGAGGTGCGTCACCTCGAGGAGCTCGAGGGCCGGCTGGAGTCCTCGGCCAAGACCCGCGTGCTCCGGGACGTGGACGCGTACGTCGACCGCGCCGTCGCCTCGGACGGCGCCCGCGACCACGAGCTGGCCCGGGTGCTCTCCGAGATGCGCCTGGTCAAGGACGTCTGGGAGCTCGAGCAGCTGCAGGAAGCCTGCGACATCACCACGCTCGGGTTCGCCGACAGCGTCCGCGAGTGGGACAACGTGCTGAAGTACGGCGAGCGCTGGCTGGAGGGCACCTTCTTCCGCCGGGCCCGGGCGATGGGCAACGACCTCGGCTACGACTCCATCGTCGCCGGCGGCAGCCACGCCACCACGCTGCACTGGACCGACAACACCGGCCCGGTCACCCCGGGCGAGCTGCTGCTGCTCGACATGGGGGTCGAGGGCAACAACCTCTACACCGCCGACGTCACGCGCACGCTTCCGGTCGACGGCACGTTCACGTCGCTGCAGCGCGAGCTCTACTCACTGGTCCTGGACGCCCAGAAGGCCGGCATCGACGCCGTACGCCCCGGTGCCGACTTCCAGGCCCCGCACCAGGCGGCGATGAGCGTCGTGGCACACGGGCTCGAGGACCTCGGCCTGCTCCCCGTCTCTGCGGAGGAGGCGCTGTCCCCGGACAGCAAGGTCTACGCCCGCTGGACGCTGCACTCGACCAGCCACATGCTCGGCCTCGACGTGCACGACTGCGCGGCGGCCTCGGACGAGAACTACAAGCACGGCGAGCTCAAGGAAGGCATGGTGCTGACCGTCGAGCCGGGCCTGTACTTCCAGGAGGACGACCTGCTGGTCCCCGAGGAGCTGCGCGGCATCGGCATCCGCATCGAGGACGACATCGCGGTCACCGCGACCGGGTCGACCAACCTCTCCGAGGCGCTACCGCGTGAGCCGGACGCCGTCGAGGAGTGGATGGCGGCGCTCCGCGCCTGACCCGGTCCGGGGTCAGGGGTTGCGGGTCGCGCGGATGGTCGGGCTGGTGTCGCCCCTGCACCCGGGGATGTGCCGGACCCGGGCGTAGAACCTGCCCTCGGTGCCGGTGTTCCCCGTCGACCACCGGTAGACGCCGCGCTGCAGGGACGTGATGTCGCTGGCGAACGGCACGTCGTCGCCGCCACCGCGGGCACCCCGCTGCTTGTACACGATGACCTCCCGGTTGGCCGCGCAGCGCTTCGGCCTGGTGCTCCTCACGACGCCGGACAGGTCGGTGCCCTGCGCCCTGATGGTGACGGTCGTGGCGGTGTCGGTCGCGGCGCCCGCGACCTCCACGCCGGTCGTCAGCCCCGCTGCGACGCCGAGGGCGACTGCCGGGACGGTCAGGAGCTTTGCTCTCATGACTACCTCCACTAGGTGTCATCGGCCCTCTCGCGAGCGTAGGTCGCTCCCCTGCGTGGTCATAAGGTCCGACCGGGCCATTGCCCGGTGTCCCGCTGGGCGGTCCCCCTCGCCGGACCGGGGTCAGACGGACTCCGGCTGGAACCGGTAGCCCATTCCGGGCTCGTTCAGCAGGTAGCGCGGTCGCGCCGGGTCGGGTTCGAGCTTGCGGCGGAGCTGGGCCATGTAGAGCCGGAGGTTGCCCTGGGCCGAGTCGTATCCAGGGCCCCAGACCTCACGCAGCAGCTGCTGCTGGCTCATCAGCTTGCCCGGGTTGCGCAGGAGGACCTCGAGAAGGTGCCACTCGGTGGGGGTCAGCCGGATGTCGGTGACCCGCTCGCCGTCCTGCGCCCTCACCTGCCGGCGGCCGAGGTCAACGATCACGGTGCCGAGCGTGACCACCGGCTGGTCCTCGACGACCCCGACCCGGCGGGAGACCGCACGCATCCGCGCCAGCAGCTCGTCCATGCCGAACGGCTTGATCACGTAGTCGTCGGCACCGGCGTCGAGAGCCTCGACCTTGTCCAGGCTGTCGGTGCGGCCGGAGAGGACCACGACCGGTGCCGTGCACCAGCCCCGCAGCCCGGCGATCACCTGGACGCCGTCCATGTCGGGGAGTCCGAGGTCCAGGAGGACGAGGTCCGGCGGATGCGCGGACGCCGTCCTGAGCGCCTCCTCGCCGGTCGACGCGGTGTGCACCTCGTAGTGGCGGGCGCGCAGGTTGATGCTGAGGGCCCGCAGGATCTGCGGCTCGTCGTCGACGACAAGGACCCGGGTCACGGCGCACCCTCGACCTGGCGGCCGACGCGTTCACGACGACCCGGCTCCGGCGCGCCGTCGTCGGACGGAGTGCCGGCGACCGGCATCGACACCACCATGGTCAGGCCCCCGCCGGGGGTCTCCTCCGGGGTCAGCGTGCCGCCCATGACCTCGACCAGCCCGCGCGCGAGCGCCAGGCCCAGGCCGACCCCCGTGGTGTTGTCGGTGTCCCCCAGCCGCTGGAACGGGAGGAACACAGCGTCGAACTGGTCCTGCGGGATCCCCGGTCCGCGGTCGATGACGCGGATCTCCACCCGGTCACCCAGGCTGCTCCCGGTGAGCAGGGGCGGCGCGTCGTCGGCAGAGAACCGCAACGCGTTGGCCAGCAGGTTGGCCACCGCCCGCTCCAGCAGGCCGGGGTCTGCCAGCACCTGCGGGAGGTGGTCCGGGACGTCGACGATCACGCGGTGACCGGTGGGACCGAGCGCGTCCAGGGCGAGAGCCATCACCTCCTCGAGCGCGGTGGGCCGGGTCAGGACGGTCATCGCCCCGGCTTGCAGCCGGCTCATGTCCAGCAGGTTGTCCACGAGGGCCGTCAGCCGGTCCAGGGCCGCGTCCGCGGTCTCCAGCAGGTCCCGCTGGTCCTCGGCAGACCACCTCACGTCGCGTCCGAGCAGGCTGGTGACCACCGCCTTCGCCGTGGCCAGCGGAGTCCGCAGGTCGTGCCCGACGGCCGCCAGGAGCGCCGTACGCATCTTGTTGGCCTCGGCGAGCGGGGCCGCCGCCGCCGCGACCTCGCTGAGGCGCTTGCGTTCCAGCAGAACGGCCGCCTGCGCGGCGAACGCTCCGAGGAGTCGCTGGTCCTCCGCGAACAGGGGACGCCCGCGCAAGGCCAGGACCAGGTCGTCTCCGGCCGCCAGAGGCGTGTCGGCGGCCTCCGGGCGGGAGCAGGGCCCTGGTCCGGCGCTGGCGACAGCCGTCCACTCCGCGACGGGCCCCTGGGCCGGCCCGCCGATCTCCGACTCCCGCACCCGCTCCAGGAGGGTGACCGAGGTCTGGCCGAACGCCTCCCGGATGCGGTCCAGCAGCGCGGGCAGCGCGGTCTCACCCCGGAGCACGGTGCCGGCGAGCGTGGCCAGGGTCTCGGACTCGGCCGCCGACCGGGCCGCCTCCCTGGTACGACGGGACGCGAGGTCGACCACCGAGCTGACCAGCAACGCCACCACCACGAACACCAGGAGAGCGAGCGCGTTGTTCGTCTCGGCGATGGTGAACGTGTGCAGCGGGGGCGTGAAGAAGTAGTTGAGCAGGACCGACCCGCTGACCGCGGCGACCAGTGCGGGCACGAACCCGCCCACGAGCGACACCACGACCACGACGAGCAGGAACAGCAGGACGTCGCTCACCAGGTTCAGACGCGGGCTGGGCAGCGCCAGCAGGAACGTGACGAGCGGCGGCAGGACAACGGCGAGCGCGAACCCCTGGATGCGGCGACGTCTGGTCAGGCTGCCCCGCATCCGGAGCCGGCGGCGACCCCGCCCGGACTCACCGTGGGTGACGATGTGCACGTCGATGTCCCCGGACTCCCGGATGGTGGAGGCTCCGATGCCCTCCCCCGTCACCAGGGCCCCCAGCCGGGAGCGCCGGCTGGCGCCCAGCACGAGCTGGGTGGCGTTCTCGGCACGGGCGAAGGTCAGCAGCGCGTCCGCGATGTCGTCTCCGAGGATCTGGTGGTAGCTGCCGCCGAGCGACTCCACGAGCCGTCGCTGGGTGGCCAACGCGGCGGGCGAGGCGCCGGTGAGCCCGTCGGAGCGGGTGACGTGCACGGCGAGGAGGTCACCGCCGGTCGATCGCGCCGCGATGCGTGCGGCCCGGCGGATCAGCGTCTCGCCTTCCGGTCCCCCGGTGAGCGCGACCACGACCCGTTCGCGCGCCTCCCAGGTGGTGGCGATGTTGTGCTCGACGCGGTACTGCTGGAGGGCCTCGTCGACCTTGTCGGCGGTCCAGAGGAGCGCGAGCTCGCGGAGGGCGGTGAGGTTGCCGACGCGGAAGTAGTTGCCGAGGGCCGCGTCGACCTTCTCGGGGGCGTACACGTTCCCGTGCGCCAGCCGGCGACGGAGCGCCTCGGGCGCCATGTCCACCAGCTCGACCTGTTCGGCAGCCCGGACGACCGAGTCCGGCACCGTCTCGCGCTGGGGTACGCCGGTGATCCGCTCGACGACGTCGTTGACCGTCTCCAGGTGCTGGATGTTCACAGTGGTGATCACGTCGATCCCGGCCGCGAGCAGCTCCTCGACATCCTGCCAACGCTTCTCGTTGCGGGCACCCGGCACGTTGGTGTGCGCGAGCTCGTCGACCAGGGCCACGCTGGGGCGGCGCTCCAGCACCGCGTCCACGTCCATCTCCGTGAACGACCCACCTCGGTACTCGAGGGTCTGGCGCGGCACCACCTCCAGCCCTTCGACCAGCTCCGCGGTGTGCCGGCGTCCATGGCTCTCGACGAAGCCGACGACCACGTCGGTGCCTCGGTAGGCCCGGCGGTGCCCTTCCCCGAGCATGGCGTAGGTCTTCCCGACGCCGGGCGCGGCGCCGAGATAGACCCTGAGCTTGCCGCGGCTCACGGGACCTCCCTTTCGTGGTGCTGGGATCAGTCTGCCGCGTGCGAACGCCGTAACGAGTCGAGAGCGAGGTTCAGCTGCAGGACGTTGACCCGAGGCTCGCCCAGGAAGCCCAGCGACCGGCCTTGCGTGTGCTCGTCGACGAGCTTCCGGACCTGCTGCTCGGGCACCCGGCGGGCCGCCGCCACGCGCGACACCTGCTGGTCGGCGTACGCCGGGCTGATGTGCGGGTCCAGCCCGGAGCCGCTGGCCAGCAGCGCGTCCGGCGCCACCGTGCCCGGCCGGATCCGATCGAGAGCCGCGGCCTCGGCGCGTCGCTGCCTCACCAGGCCGACCAGCTCCGGGTTGTCGAGGCTGAGGTTCGACGCGGCGGTGGCGAGCGGGTCGTAGCCGGCTCCGGCGGCCGAGGGCCGGCTCTGGAAGTAGCCCGGGTCGGGGACGAGGACGGGCGCGCCCGACGCGTCCTTGACCGGCCGGCCGTTCTTCGTCAGAGGTCGGGTGAAGGCCTGGCCGATGAGGTCGGACCCGACGGTGGTGCCGTGCGCCGCAACCATCGACCCGTTGGCGTTGTCGTGCACGAGCAGCTGGGCCGCACCCGTCATCGCGAGCGGGTAGGCCAGCCCGACCAGCACGGTGAGCACGAGGAGGGTCCGGGCGCCTGTCAGCAGCTGTCGCAGCGGTCGGGGTGTCCGAGTGATCATGTCTGGAGGTCCCTCTCAGCCGATGCCCGGGATGGTGGACACCAGCAGGTCGATGAGCTTGATGCCGACGAAGGGGGCGACCACCCCGCCGAGTCCGTAGATCGCCAGGTTGCGCCGCAGCATGCTCGCCGCCGACGAGGGCCGGTAGCGCACGCCGCGCAGCGCCAGCGGGATCAGGGCGATGATGATGAGCGCGTTGAAGATGACCGCGGACAAGATCGCGGACTCCGGGCTCGACAGCCGCATGATGTTGAGCTGGTCGAGGCCGACGTACACCCCGCTGAACATCGCCGGGATGATCGCGAAGTACTTCGCGATGTCGTTGGCGATAGAGAACGTGGTCAGGGCGCCGCGGGTGATCAGCAGCTGCTTGCCGATCTCGACGACCTCGATGAGCTTGGTCGGGTTGGAGTCGAGATCGACCATGTTGCCGGCCTCCTTGGCGGCCGCGGTGCCGGTGTTCATCGCCACTCCGACGTCGGCCTGCGCGAGCGCCGGCGCGTCGTTGGTGCCGTCGCCGGTCATCGCCACCAGGCGACCACCCTCCTGCTCCTTCCTGATCAACGCCATCTTGTCCTCCGGGGTGGCCTCGGCGAGGTAGTCGTCGACCCCCGCCTCCTCGGCGATCGCGCGGGCCGTCAGGGGGTTGTCGCCGGTGATCATCACGGTGCGGATCCCCATCCGACGCATCTCGTCGAACCGGTCGCGCATCCCCTGCTTGACGACGTCCTTGAGGTTGACCACCCCCAGAGCCCGGGCGGGCCCCTCCCCGGCGAGCTCGGCGACGACCAGCGGCGTACCGCCGGCGGTCGAGATGCCGTCGACGATCGAGCCGACCTCGCCGGACGGGTGCCCGCCGTTCTCGCGCACCCAGTGCATCACCGCGGAGGCTGCACCTTTGCGGATCTGACGTCCGCCGTCGAGGTCGACGCCCGACATGCGCGTCTGGGCGGTGAACGGGACGAAGTGCGCGGTGGACAGCTCGCCGACCCGCCGCTCCCGCAGCCCGTGTGCGGTCTTCGCCAGCACCACGATCGACCTGCCCTCCGGAGTCTCGTCAGCCAGGCTGGCCAGCTGGGCCGCGTCGGCGAGCTCGTCCGCCGGCACACCGTGCACCGGGACGAACTCGGCCGCCTGCCGGTTCCCGAGGGTGATGGTGCCGGTCTTGTCCAGCAGCAGGGTGTTCACGTCTCCCGCGGCCTCGACCGCCCGCCCGGACATGGCCAGGACGTTGTGCTGCACCAGGCGGTCCATGCCCGCGATGCCGATCGCCGAGAGCAGTGCCCCGATGGTGGTCGGGATCAGACACACCAGCAGGGCCACCAGCACGATGAGCTCCTGCTCCGCGCCGGAGTAGATCGCGAACGGCTGGAGGGTGAGGGTGGCGAGCAGGAAGACGATCGTGAGGCTGGCCAGCAGGATGTTGAGGGCGATCTCGTTCGGGGTCTTCTGCCGGGCCGCTCCCTCGACCAGGGCGATCATCCGGTCGATGAAGCTCTCGCCCGGCCTGGCCGTGATCTCGACGACGATCCGGTCCGAGAGCACCTTGGTGCCGCCCGTCACCGAGCTGCGGTCCCCGCCGGACTCCCGGATCACCGGCGCCGACTCCCCGGTGATGGCCGACTCGTCGACACTCGCCACACCCTCGACGACGTCCCCGTCGCCCGGGATCACCTGGCCTGCCTCGACCACCACGCGGTCACCGAGCACCAGCTGGGTGGCCGGCACCGGCTCCTCGCCGCCGTCCGGAAGCAGCCGTCGGGCGAACATCTCGGTCTTGGCCCGGCGCAGCGTCTCGGCCTGGGCCTTTCCCCGGCCCTCGGCCACCGCCTCGGCGAGGTTGGCGGCGACCACGGTCAGCCAGAGCCAGGCCACCAGCGACCAGGCGAAGGCCGAGGAGGACTGGACCGCCATCCAGGTGGAAAGCGCTGCCCCCACCTCGACCACGAACATGACCGGGGTCCGGACCATCACGCGAGGGTCGAGCTTGCGGAGCGCGTCGGGCAGCGAGGTGAGCAGCATCTTCGGGTCCAGCAGACCCGACTGGACCCGTCCGGGGTGGGCAGCGGCGTGGGCCATCGGTCGTCCTTCGGGAGACGTGGAGTCGGCGCGGTTGCGTGAGAGGAATCGGGTCGTCATCACAGACCTTCTGCCAGCGGACCCAGCGCCAGGGCGGGGAAGAACGTCAACCCGGCCACGATCAGGACCACGCCGACAAGCATCGTCACGAACAGCGGACGGTGCGTGGGGAGGCTTCCGGCGGTCACGGGCACAGGTCGCTGGGACGCCAGGGAGCCGGCCAGTGCCAGCACCAGCAGGATCGGCACGAACCGCCCGAGCAGCATGGCCAGCCCGAGACCGACGTTGTAGAAGGGCGTGTTGGCATTCAGCCCGGCGAACGCGGAGCCGTTGTTGTTCGTGCCTGACATGAAGGCGTACAGCACCTCGGACAGGCCGTGCGGACCCGGGTTGAGCATCGAGCTCCGGGCGACCGGCAACGCGATCGCGATCCCCGCGCCGGCCAGCACCAGGGCCGGCATCGTCAGGATGTACAGCGAGACCAGCTTCATCTCGCGCGCCTTGATCTTGCGCCCGAGGTACTCCGGGGTGCGTCCGACCATCAGCCCGGCGACGAACACCGTGATGATCGCCAGCACCAGCATGCCGTAGAGCCCCGAGCCGACGCCGCCCGGCGCGACCTCCCCCAGCCCCATGTTGAAGATCAGCAACCCGCCGCCGATGGCGGAGAACGACGAGTGGAAGGCGTCGACCGCGCCGGTCGACGTTCCCGTGGTGGAGACCGCGAACAGCGAGGACGCCGCCTCGCCAAACCGCGTTTCCTTGCCCTCCATGGACGCACCGGCGAGCCGTGCCGCTGTGCCCGGGTGGTGCAGCTCCAGGGCGGTGACGGCCGTGACGAGCAGCGCCCAGATGGCGCCCATCGCCGCCAGGATGGCGTAGCCCTGCCGCTTGTCCCGCACCATCAGCCCGAAGGTGCGGGTCAGGGCGACCGGGATGACCAGCAGCAGGAAGATCTCGAACAGGTTGCTGAGCGGGTTGGGGTTCTCGAACGGGTGCGAGGAGTTCGCGTTGTAGAACCCTCCGCCGTTCGTGCCGAGCTCCTTGATGACCTCCTGCGACGCGACCGGGCCACCGGTGATCGTCTGGGTCTGGCCGGTCAGGGTCGTCACGTCGGTCCCGGACGACAGGCTCTGGACCGCGCCCATCGCGACGAGGGCCAGCCCACCGACGACGGCCAACGGGAGCAGGATGCGCACGATGGTGCGGACCAGGTCGACCCAGAAGCTGCCGATGCGCTCGGTCCGGGATCGGGTGAACCCGCGGATCAGGGCGACGGCGACGGCCAGGCCGACCGCCGCGGAGGCGAAGTTCTGCACCGCGAGCCCGGCCATCTGGGTCAGGTGACCCATCGTGGTCTCACCGGAGTAGGACTGCCAGTTCGTGTTCGTCACGAACGATGCCGCCGTGTTGAACGCCTGGTCGGCGGGCACGGCTGGGAAGCCCAGCGACAGCGGAAGGTGTGGCTGGAGCCGCTGCAACGCATACAGGCCCGACGACGCTCATCGCCGAGAACGCGAGGACGGAGCGGGCGTAGACGGGCCAGCGTTGGTCGCCGTCCGGGTCCACGCCCATGGTGCGGTAGAGCAGGCGCTCGACTCGCCAGTGCTTCTCGCTGGTCAGGGCGTGCGCCATGTAGGCCCCGAGGGGGTGGTAGCAGGCCGCGAGTGCGGCCACGAGGACTCCGGCCTGAAGCAGGCCCGCTGTGGTGTCGGACATTCAGAAACGCTCCGGGAAGAGAAGGGCCAGGACGAGGTAGCCGGTGAGCAGCACACCGAGGACGAGACCCACCAGGTTGTCGGCGCTCACAGCCGCTCCATCGCCTTGAGCAGGACCGCCAGCAGCGCGAACGCCGCGGCGGTGATGACCAGGAACAACAGGTCACTCACGTGAGACTCCAGATCTTCTTCGGGGCGGGCCGGAACCGGCCGGTGGCGGTGGCGAGAAGGGCACCGATCGCGACCAGCACGACCATCCGGACCAGGTCCTCACCCGAGAACGTGAGCACGCCGTACCGGTGCTCGACGAAGCCGGTGTAGAAGGCCCATCCGACCAGGCCGATGAACGACCCGAGCCGGGCGGAGACCGCGATGCCGGCCAGGGCCACCACGATCGCGACGAGCCCCTCGGTCACGACCGGTCCCACCCGCACCGCAGCGGCGGCGAACAACACCAGCACCAAAGTGGCGTTGGCGGTCGCGAGACGGAAGTCCGGCTCCACCAGATGACCGAGCCAGGTCTTGTCGGTGCTCATGGGGCCAGTGAACAACCGCGAGGACCGCTCGAGGCGCCTGCTAACGGTCCCCTAACACCTGACCGAAGTCCCCTAACAGTCCCCTAACGGCCCCCTCCGCCGGCCCGCCGCCGGCGTTAGGGTCTTGTTAGGAACGAAAGTTGCGCGGTCCGCCGGTGGTCTCATGGCGGTATCCGGGATTCGGCGAACCGCTGAGCTCGAGACGTCCTGCTCGCAACGCTCCGGAGACAACATGGTTTCGCCCACCGACGTGCAGCCCGGTCACGAGGGCACCCGGCTGAGGTCCTGGCTGCTCGAGGGGCTGACCGACCGCTCCAAGCAGCACCAGGGGCCGCACGCGGAGCAGGGACCCGAGCACAAACGCCACCCATGGTGGCAGGTGATGTGCCTGACCGGCGTGGACTACTTCAGCACCCTGGGCTACCAGCCCGGCATCGCGGCGCTGGCCGCCGGGCTCCTCTCCCCCATCGCGACGCTCGTCCTGGTCGCCGTCACCCTGCTCGGCGCGCTCCCGGTCTACCGCCGCGTCGCGGCGGAGAGTCCGCACGGCGAAGGATCCATCGCCATGCTGGAGCGCCTGCTGTCCTTCTGGAAGGGCAAGATCTTCGTCCTGGTCCTGCTCGGGTTCGCGGCGACCGACTTCCTGATCACGATGACCCTGTCCGCAGCGGACGCGACCGCGCACATCGTGGAGAACCCGCACGTCCCGGCCGCCCTCGACGGGCACGTGGTGGCGATCACGCTGGGCCTGCTGGCCCTGCTCGGCGCCGTCTTCCTGCGGGGGTTCACCGAGGCCATCGGCGTCGCGGTCGCCCTGGTCGCGGCGTACCTGGCCCTCAACCTGGTGGTGGTCTCCGTCGCCCTGGCCCACGTCTTCAGCGCGCCGAGCCTGGTCACGGACTGGGGTGCCGCCCTCACCCAGTCACACGGCAGCATCGCCAGCATGGTCGCGGTCTCGGTCCTGATCTTCCCCAAGCTCGCTCTGGGTCTGTCCGGTTTCGAGACGGGCGTGGCGGTCATGCCCCACATCCAGGGCGAACCGGGTGAGCCCGAGGACCGTCCGACGGGGCGGATCCTTGGAGCCCGCCGGCTGCTCACCACCGCCGCGCTCATCATGAGCGTGTTCCTGGTGACCAGCAGCTTCGTGACCACCCTGCTCATCCCTCACCGGCAGTTCGAGCCGGGCGGCGAAGCTGCCGGCCGGGCGCTGGCCTACCTGGCCCATCAGTACCTGGGGAGCGCCTTCGGCACGCTCTACGACCTGTCCACCATCAGCATCCTCTGGTTCGCCGGCGCCTCGGCCATGGCCGGCCTGCTGAACCTGATCCCCCGCTACCTGCCGCGGTACGGCATGGCCCCGCAGTGGGCACAGGCCGTACGCCCCCTGGTCCTGTTGCTCATGGCCGTCGCCTTCCTGGTCACCTGGCTCTTCGACGCCGACGTGAACGCGCAGGGCGGCGCCTACGCCACCGGCGTCCTCGTGCTGATCACCTCGGCGGCCGCCGCCGTGACCCTGTCGGCGCGCAGAGCGGGCCAGCGGAAGCTGATGGTCGCCTTCGCGGCCATCACGCTGGTGTTCGTCTACACGACTTTCGACAACATCGTCGAGCGGCCGGACGGCGTGAAGATCGCCGCCTGCTTCATCACGGCCATCCTCGCCGTCTCGTTCTTCTCCCGGATCTCGCGGTCGTTCGAGCTGCGGGTCACCGAGGTGGTCCTCGACGACACCGCCCAGCTGTTCCTCCGTGACTGTGCCCGTCGCCGCAACATCCGGCTCATCGCCAACGAGCCCGGCGCCCGCGACCCGGAGGAGTACCGCGAGAAGATCACGCAGACCTTGCGTGACCACGACCTGCCCGACGAGCAGGACATCATCTTCGTCGAGGTGACCGTGACGGACCCCTCGGACTTCGAGACCAGGCTGGCGGTGCATGGTCAGGTGATGCACCGCCACTACCGCGTCCTCACCATCGAGTCGTCCTCGGTCGCCAACGCGTTGGCGGCACTCGTCATCACCGCGCGCGACGAGACCGGCGGGATCCCCCACCTCTACTTCGAGTGGACCGAGGGAAACCCGGTCACCAACTTCCTGCGGTTCCTGCTCTTCGGTGTCGGCGAGGTGGCTCCGGTGACCCGCGAGGTGCTGCGCCGGGCCGAACGCGACCGGGCCCGCCGGCCGCACGTACACGTGGGATGACTGCCCGCAGACGACGTCGACACCGACCGGCAGGGAGCCGACCGGTGTGGCCTACCGGACGAACCGGCCGTTCGACGAGGCGAGTGCCGTTGCCAGCCGCTCGATGTCGTCCTCGTGGTTGTAGAAGTGGATCGAGAGGCGCAGGGCGCCATCCCGTGCCGAGCAGACGATCCCCTCGTCGGACAGTGCACTGACGAGCCGGGACGGCTCCGCGTCGCCGAGCCCGACGCTGACGATCGTGCTGCGGTTCTCTTCGGGCAGGTCGACGGCGTCCCAGCCCACGCGAGCGAGGGCGACCCGGAGCTTGGTCTCGAGCTCGCGGTTCCGGGCGTAGACGACGTCCGGTCCGAAGTCGTCGAAGACGCGAAGAGCGGCTCTGTTGCCGATCGCGGCGAGCCAGCTGATCGAGCTGTCGAAGCGTGATGCGGTGGACGACAGGTCCATCTCCGGTCCGAAGAAACTGGCAAACGGGACCCTGCTGATCGCGGCAATGTCGGACCGGTGGCCCGTCGCCGACTGCACGCCGCTGAAGGCGACCAGTCGCGTGCCGGCGTCGACTCGCCGGCCGACGTCGTCCGGATCCAGTCCACCCCGGCGGAACGGGACCTGGCGGACGTCGTACCCCTTGACCGCCAGCTGGCGCCAGGGGAAGTGGTTCGAGCTGTACTCCCGCTCTCCGATCACGACGTTGTCGCCTCGCAGCGCGGCGCCGAACTGGGCCGCGACCAGTCCGGCTGCCGAGGACACCGAGGGGATGAGAGCCAGGTCTGTGGCGTCGGCGCCGATCAGCCGCGCCACCGCCGAACGAGCGTCGTTCGCGGCCCGCTCCCCCTGGCCGTAGTCCAGGCCGCGAGTGGCCCACTCGTCGATGAACGCGTGGTACGTCTGCGCCAGCTGTCGGCTGGCGAGACCGACAGCGGCGGTGTTGAAGTAAGCCCGGCCCTCGGTCGCAGGGAACAGGCGACGAGACTCGATGATGTCCGGAATGGGTGCCTCTGACATCGGGTCAGTCACGACATCACGGTACGCCGGCAGCTGACCCGGCTGAGGCTGTGGATCATCCGGGTTGGATGACGCCGGCATCCGGACTGCCCACCCACAATGAGCGGGCAGGTCTGCGCGCGTCGCGGGGCGCGCGGCCCGGACACGGTTCCGACCTTGCCACGACCACGGGGTGCCCAGATGCAGATCCAGCGGACCACCACACACGGACTCGAGCGATGACCAAACCAGCGGTGCAGCCTGCCGTCGCCGCAGGCGCTGTCGTGCTCCCCCTGGCCCTGGCGCAGTTCGTCGCCAGCTACGCCGGCTCGAACATGAACGTCGCCATCACCACGATCGCCAGCGACATCGGCACGACCGTCGTCGGCATGCAGACGACCATCACCCTGTTCACCCTGACGATGGCCTCGCTGATGATCCCGGGGAGCAAGCTGACCGACATCTGGGGCCGCAAGACGTGCTTCATGTGGGGGTTGGCCATCTACGGCACCGGCGCACTGCTGGCCTCCTTCTCCCAGGGCCTGCCGCTGATGATCTTCGGCTACTCCCTGCTCGAGGGCGTCGGCTCGGCCTTGATGATCCCGCCGATCTACATCCTCATCACGGTGATGTTCCAGGACACCAAGACCCGGGCCAAGTACTTCGGCATGGTCAGCGGGGCCGCCGGTCTGGGCGCCGCCGCGGGGCCCCTCATCGGTGGCCTCATCACCAGCGCGATCAGCTGGCGTGCGTCGTTCATCCTGCAGGTGCTCATCGTGGCGCTCGTCGCGTTCCTGGCCCGCAAGATCGACGACCCCCCGCGCGAGACAGCCGCGCCGCACTTCGACCTGGTCGGGGCGATCCTGTCCGCGGCGGGTCTCTTCTTCGTGGTCTTCGGCATCCTGCAGGCCTCCACCTACGGCTGGTTCAGCTCGCGCAAGGACTTCACCATCGCCGGCACGGTCGTCATCCCCGCGGGCGGCATCTCCCCGGTGTGGCTGTTCTTCGTCATCGGCGCGCTCTTCCTGCTGTGGTTCTTCCTGCACATCCGCTCCACGGAGAAGAAGGGCAAGGACCCACTCGTCGCGATCAGGCTGTTCCGCAACCGGACCTCGAACCTCGGGCTGACGACGCAGACCATCCAATGGCTGACCATGCAGGGATCCTTCTTCGTCATCTCGGTCTTCCTGCAACAGGTGCGCGGCTACAACGCTATTCAGACCGGTCTGATGCTCACCCCCACCACCGTGGGCGTGCTGCTCGCAGCGGGCGCCGCGGAGAGGTTGGCCCGCCGGCGATCGCAGCGCTTCCTGATCAGGCGTGGCTTCGGCGTCACGATCATCGGCCTGTTGCTGGTGCTGGCCCTGGGCCGCGAGCAGTCCGCCAACTGGACCTTCATGCCCGGGCTGTTCCTGGTCGGCGCCGGCATCGGGGTCATGCTCACGTCCTCGGTCAACGTCGTGCAGTCGGCCTTCCCAGAGAAGGACCAGGGCGACATCTCCGGCGTCTCGCGCAGCGTGTCGAACCTCGGCTCCTCGCTGGGCGTCGCCCTGGCCGGCTCGGTCCTCGCCGCTGAGGCCTTGCCGGGCAACGAGACGTTCGCCGTGTCGCTGATCATCATGACCGTCATCGCGATGATCGGCTTCGTGGCCGCGCTGCTGATCCCCAAGGATGCCAAGCCGGTCGAGCCCGGAGCCCAGCAGCCAGCCGCATCGTGAGCGTCCGGTGCATGCATGTCAGTTCTGGACGGTGAACCTGAACGTGTAGGCGGTGCCTCGTGCGTTGCGCGCGTGCAGGTGCATCACACCCCGTGCACGGGAATAGGCTCCGGTCCCGCCGGTGATGGCGAGCACCGAGTCGCGGGTGTCGTAGAACGGACCCTCGACGACCAGTGATCCCCTGGCGAGCAATGTCGTCCAGGAGCACTGCCAGGCCTTCCCGACGACCGTGCGGACGCAGGAACCCTGATCACGACCGACCCTCTTCGAATTCGTTCTGTTGTACACCGGGTTGGCGAAGGTGAGCTGGTCGCCGCGGCTGTCGCCCGCCGGCCCGAGATCGACGACGGTGTCGGTGACAGCACGCTCGACCACGGTGATGTGCCGTGCCGCCAGGCTCGGCGCACCTGAACCGTTGCTCCGGGCCTGCGCGTCCTGGCTCGCCTGGGCCGCACTGACCGCGACCCCGGTCGCGGCGACAGTCGCTGCTACGGCGCTCGCGATGACTCTCCTGCGCATCTTGGTCTCCAAACTGTTGTGCGATCCCGCCGGCCGGGCATGCGTGGAGGCTGCATGACCGCCTTCACGCTAAGCCCGGCCGACGGACGTCGAACAGCACCACAAACCCTTCGAATCCGGCCGTTACCCCAGCGGGTTGTGACCAATGTCCGAGGATCCGCTGCTAGTCCGGACGACCTTTTCCAGCATGCCGCCCCGACAACGGTCAGGTGAGGGCCGGAACCGATCGGGCATACCGAGTGCCACGGGGTCTAGCATCGCCGGATGCAGTCGGCCAGCAGGACACCGAAGAGCGCCGCGCCACGGGTGGCTCTGGTGCTCGACGCCGGTGGCGCTCGGTCGGCCTACCAGGTGGGCGCGCTGGAGGTGCTGCTGCCGGCCCTGGCCGAGCGTGGTACCCGACCACGCCTGCTCGTCGGCACCAGCGCGGGCGCACTGCTCGCCGGCGTCCTCGCCGCGACGGCTCACCTCGAGGCGGAGGAGCAGGTCACGCGGCTCAGGGAGGCGCTCGAGCGGACCACCAAGCGGCACGTGATGCGGCCGCTGTGGAGGCAGGTGCCGGAGGTGCTGGCGCGCTACACCTCGGAGACGCTGGGCCTGTCGGGCTTCCGTCTGCGCGGCCTGTTCGGGACCGAGCCGCTCGCCCGGACGCTCGGGCAGTCCATCGACTGGGAGGCCCTGCACCGCAACGTCGAGGAGGGTGTCCTCGAGGCCGCGGCGGTCACCACGACCTCCGTGCGGACCGGGCAGGTCGTGATGTTCACCGAGTCCGCCTCCCCGGTGCCGTCCTCCGTGCCCGAGCACCATCGACGCTTCGTCGCCGCCCGGCTCGGGGTCTCCCACCTGATGGCCTCCGCGGCGATCCCGACGCTGTTCCCCTCCGTCCGCGTCGACGAGCCCGGCGAGGCGGCAGGCTGGTACGTCGACGGGGCCACTCGCCGTCGGGCGCCGTTCGCCCCGGCTCTCGAGCTCGGCGCCGACCGCGTGATGGTGGTCGGCACCGGCAGGCTGCACCCACCGGAGCCCGACCCGGACCGGGACGGGGTCGCCGTCGACCTGGGGGACGGTGCGGCGACCCTGCTCGGCGCGGTCATGGACGACCCGCTCCGCCACGACCTCCGCCGGCTCGCGGAGGTCAACGCACTGGCCGGGGACGCCGAGCTCGCCCCGGTCCTCGACCGGCACCGCGCGGCACGCGGCCGACCGCCGTACCGCACCGTGCCCTACGTCGCCGTCGCCCCCGAGGACGGCGAGGAGCTGGCCCGCGCAGCCATGCAGGTCTTCCGTGCCAACCACGGCACGCTGCGCCGCACCCTCGGCGATCCCGACCTGCAGATCATGCACCGGCTGCTCGGCAGCGACAGCCCGCTGCAGGGCGAGCTCCTGTCCTACCTGATGTTCGACACGGACTTCTTCGACGTCGCGTCCGAGCTCGGCCGCCGGGACGCCCAACGCTGGGTCGAGGCCCATCCCGACCTGTGGCGCACCGACGGGCTTCTCGACCCCGGGAGCTGATGCGCGCGATCGGTCACGGATGACCGGCCCTGCACCGGCTGCTGCTCGGTCGGGACTACCAGGAGCTCGGCTTCTCCGGCCTGTACAGCCACACGTCGAAGAAGTGGTCGAGCTGCATGCCTGAGACCTGCTCGGACAACGCGATGAACTGCGCAGTCGTGACGTTGCCGTAGCGGTTCTCCGCCGCCCACCTACGCAGGATGCGGAAGAACGCCGGGTCGCCGACCTTCTGGCGCAGGGCCTGCAACGTCATCGCGCCACGGTTGTAGATCGTGCCGTTGAACAGGTTGGCCGCCGCGCCCGGGTCGCCGGGCGGCGGCGTCCAGAAGGCGGTGTCCTGCGCCGGCGTGTTGTAGAGGTTGTCGAAGTACTTCTGCGCGGTCTTGCGGCCGGTGTGCTCGCTCCAGATCCACTCCGACCAGGTCGCGAAGCCCTCGTGCAGCCAGATGTCGGGCCAGCGCGTGAGGGTGACCGAGTCGCCGAACCACATGTGGGAGATCTCATGGGCGACCGTCGCCTCGTCGGGCATCGCTGCGTAGACAGGCTTGGTCTGGGTCTCGAGCGAGTAGCCGACGGACTTCGCGTTGTCCGCGACCGACCCCACCGCGTTGAACGGGTACTTCCCGTAGATCGACTCGTAGAACTGCACGATCTCGGGGAGCTTCCCGAAGACGTTCCCGGTCGGAAGAGTCGGGTCGATCGCGACGTACGAGGGGATCCTGCCGACCGTCGAGACGGTCAGGTCAAAGCGGCCAAGCGTCGCCGTCGCGAGGTACGGCGCCATCGGGTCGGTCTCGCTCCAGACCCAGTTCGTCGTGCCTCCGCTCGACTTGTGTGAGACGAGCACGCCGTTCGCCATCACCGTGAGGCCGTCGGGGACTGCGACGCTGAAGTCGAAGGTCGCCTTGTCCCGAGGGTTGTCGTTCGCTGGATACCAACCGGGCGAGCCCTGTGGCTCGCCCACCACGAACGCCCCGTCGTCGGTCGGCACCCAGCCCTCGATCGACCCGTCCGGATCGGTCACGACCTGCGGGGTGCCGGCGTAGTCGACTGTGATCGTGAAGGAGCGCCCGGCCCGGAGGCCGGAGCTCGGCGTGACCACCAGCTCCTGCTCCCCCTCGCGGGCATAGGAAGCGGGTGTTCCGTTGACGAGCACCCGAGAGACCCAGAAGCCGCGGAGATCGAGGTCGAACCGGGAGAGGTTCTGCGTGGCGGTGGCGGTGATCACGGCCGTGCCGGTGAGGTGGTTCGTGGTGGGTGCGTAGTCGAGCGTCAGGGAGTAGTGGGAGACGTCGTAGCCGCCGTTTCCCGCGTTGGGGAAGAACGGGTCGCCGAGCCCGGGAGAGCCGGGCGCGTAGTCGACGGCACCTGCGGAACCCGACGCGACGAGACACAGCACAACTGCACCGAGTGCCACATCCCGCGCCCGACTGAGCAGCTTTCTTGTTCCGGGCCGTCCGCGGAATCGCTTGCGCGTTGCAGGACCAGTCATCGGAACTCCCTCCGTATGGCCGCACATACGACTACGACTCGTATGCCGGGCATGTCCGCTTGCATCACAACACTGTCGGGTGCAGGGGGTAAAGGTCAGGAGACCGAAATGGCCCATCCGAGTCACTGGGAGGTGGTTCGCCCGCGGGCCGGCGACAATGACCTGGCCGGCACCGTCGGCCTTGCCCGAGGTGTCGCGAGGAGCCCGCGTCACCTCGGGCATACTGGCCCCGGATCGAGCGAACAGCGAACTAGAACTCACACCGATGTAATCCCGATGTTTAGTCCGATGTAAGTTCCGATCCCCCGCCCTCGTAGCTCAGCTGGATAGAGCGTCGGACTTCTAATCCGGTGGTCGCAGGTTCGAATCCTGCCGGGGGCGCTCTGCCGGGGGCGCTCAGGCGATGTGGGCTGCTGCCGCACGTCCCGCGGCACGGCCGGAGAACAGGCACCCGCCCAGGAACGTGCCCTCCAGCGAGTTGTAGCCGTGCATGCCGCCACCGCCGAACCCGCTGACCTCGCCGGCGGCGTACAGGCCGGGCACCGGCTCGCCCCCGTTCCTGAGGACCCGCCCCTCCAGGTCGGTCTCGAGGCCGCCCAGGGTCTTGCGGGTGAGGATGTTCAGGCGTACGGCGATCAGCGGTCCCGCCTTGGGGTCGAGCATCCTGTGCGGGGTCGCCACCCGGATCAGCTTGTCCCCGCGGTAGCTGCGCGCACCGCGGATCGCGGTGACCTGGGCGTCCTTGCTGAACTCGTTGTCCATCTCCCGGTCCCGGGCGGTGACCAGCCGCTCGAGGGCCTCGGCGTCGATGAGCGGCTCGTTGGTCAGCGCGTTCATCCCGGCGGCCAGGTCGCGCAGGTTGTCGGCGACCACGAAGTCCTCGCCGTGCTGCTTGAACGCCTCCACCGGTCCGGGCGCACCGGCCTTGACCCGGGAGAGCAGCAGCTTCACGTCCTTGCCGGTCAGGTCAGGGTTCTGCTCGGACCCGGAGAGCGCGAACTCCTTCTCGATGATCTTCTGGGTCAGCACGAACCACGAGTAGTCGTAGCCGGTCCGCATCAGGTGGCCCAGCGTGCCGAGGGTGTCGAAGCCCGGGAAGTACGGCGCCGGCAGCCGCTTGCCGGTCGCGTCGAGCCACAGCGACGACGGCCCGGGCAGGATGCGGATGCCGTGGTTGGCCCAGATCGGGTCCCAGTTGCGCAGCCCCTCGACGTAGTGCCACATCCGGTCCGGGTTGATGATGTTGCCGCCCGCGGCCGCCGTGATCGCCAGCATCCGACCGTCCACGTGCGCGGGCACACCGGCCACCATCCGCCTCGGCGGCTCACCCAGACGCGCCGGCCACGCCTTGCGCACCAGGTCGTGGTCGCCGCCGATGCCGCCCGAGGTCACGACCACGGCCTGGGCGGACAGCTCGAAGTCGGCGACCTCGACCCGGGAGGAGGCCCGGCCGCGGTCCACGCCGCTGGGCTCGAGGATGGTGCCGCGCACCCCGGTGACCGCACCGTCGCTGGTCACCAGGCCGTCGACGCGGTGCCGGAACCCGAGCTCGACGCGACCGGAGGCGACGTGCTCGCGGACCCGCCGCTCGAACGGCGCGACGACGCCGGGACCGGTGCCCCAGGTGAGGTGGAAGCGGGGCACCGAGTTGCCGTGCCCGTCGGCGCGGCCGTCGCCCCGCTCGGCCCAGCCGACGACCGGGAACGTCCGGTGCCCCATCTCCCGCAGCCAGGAGCGCTTCTCGCCGGCGGCGAAGTGGACGTAGGCCTCCGCCCATCTGCGCGGCCAGTAGTCCTCCGGGCGGTCGAACTGGGCGCTGCCGAACCAGTCCTGCAGGGCCAGGTCCAGCGAGTCGCGCACCCCCATCCGGCGCTGCTCGGGGGTGTCGACCATGAACAGGCCGCCGAGCGACCAGAAGGCCTGCCCGCCCAGCGACGCCTCGGGCTCCTGGTCGAGCAGCCGCACCCGCTTGCCCGCGTCCGCGAGCTCGGCGGCGGCGACCAGCCCGGCCAGGCCGGCGCCTACGACGATGACGTCGGTGTCCATGCACACTCCCTGGGCTCGGCGGGCACCGTCAGCGACGGGCCTGCTCGGTGTAGGTGTCGATCTCGGCGGCCAGCGCGGCCTTGTCCGTGTCGTCCATGAACGACGCGTGCACAGCGTTCTTCGCCAGCTCCGCGATGCCGCGCTCGTCGAGGTCGAGCAGCTCCGCCGCGATCTCGTACTCCCGGTTGAGCGTGGTGCCGAACATCGGCGGGTCGTCGCTGTTCACGGTGACGAGGACGCCGGCGTCCACCAGCTGCCGGATCGGGTGGTTCTCGAGCTCGTCGACGGCCCGGGTGGCGATGTTGGAGGTGGGGCAGACCTCCAGCGGGATGCGGTGCTCGACCAGGTGGTCGACCAGGGCCGGGTCCTGGATCGCGGACGTGCCGTGACCGATCCGCTCCGCGCCGAGGTCGCGGATCGCGTCCCAGACGGTCTGGGGCCCGGTGGTCTCGCCGGCGTGCGGCACGCTGTGCAGCCCGGCGGCCCGGGCCTGGTCGAACACGTCCTTGAACTGCGGCCGGTCCACGCCGGCCTCCGGGCCACCGAGCCCGAAGCCGATCAGGGTGTCGGGGGCATGGTGCAGGGCGTACTGCAGGGTGTCCTCGGCCGACGGCAGGCCGGACTCCCCCGGGATGTCGTAGACCCAGCGCATCCGGATGCCGTGGTCCCGCTCGGCGGCGACCCGTGCGTCCTCGACGGCGTCGACGTACGCCTCGATCGGGACCCCGGCCTGCACCGACGTCCACGGGGTGAGGGTGAGCTCGGCGTAGCGGATGTTCTGCGCGGCCATCTCGGTGGCGACCTCGTAAGTGAGCAGCCGGATGTCCTCGGGCTCCCGGAGCAGGTCGACCACCGCGAGGTAGACCTCGATGAAGTGCCCGAAGTCGCGGAACGTGTAGAAGTCGCGCAGGGCGTCGAGGTCGGCGGGCACCGTGCCGGGGTGCCGGGCCGCGAGCTCGGAGACGATCCGCGGCGAGGCGGACCCGACGTGGTGGACGTGGATCTCCGCCTTGGGCAGACCAGCGACGAAGGCGGCGTACGGCGAGGGGGTGACGTCGGACATGGGCGCCAGTGTCGCACCCGGCCGAAGCGCCCCTCGACCGGGTGGTGGGGCACCGCCGGGTGGGCCAGACAGGTCGACGGCTCGAGCAGAAAGTCGGTGTGGATCCGGGTGAACACCCGGCCGGCGGGGTACACGTGGTGAGGCCCCGCAAAGTATGAGTTTGCGGGGCCTTGTTCTTTCCGCCCCGGTCTGCGGAGGCAGGGGCGGTCAGGAGCCGGCGGCCACCGCCTTCTCGACCGCGGCGACGAGGTCGGGGATCCTGGCGTACTTCACGGTCTTGCCGTCGATCTTCACCGTCGGCGTCGCGTTGACCTTGTCCTTGGACGCCTGGTCAGCGCCGTTGTTCACCCACTGCTCGAAGGTGCGCTTCGTGATGCCTCCCGCGACCGCGGACCGGGACGCGCCGGCCTGGACCGCGTAGTCGGTCAGCTGCGCGTCGCTCAGGCCGGCGCTGCCCTCCGCCGGCTGGTGCTCGTAGAGCAGGTCGTGGAACTTCTTGGCGACCACGGGGCCGGAGGTGTCCAGCACCACCGCAAGGGCGTTGGCCGAGCGGGTGGAGTACTTGGTGCTCGAGCTGTCGTCGAGGAAGTTCAGCACGTGGTACTGCACCTGCACCCGGCCCGCGTCGACCTGCTTCTGCAGGGCGTCCCGGGTGGCCGCCTCGAACTGCCCGCAGAACGGACACATGAAGTCCTCGTAGAGCGCGACCTTCATCGGGGCCGAGGCCGGGCCGGAGGGGACGGCGTACGACGCCACCGTCCCCCGGGGCGGGGTGGCCGGCTGGCCGGTGCGGTCGATGTAGGCCACCACCAGCGTCGCCAGCACCGCCACGACCGCCAGCGCGGCGACCACGATCAGCGTCGTACGCCGCCTTTCCTTGCGCTCCTGCTCCTTGCGGATCGCCGCCGCACGGGCGGCAGCGGCCTGGGACTCCGCGCGACGGGTGGCGGTCGACCTCTTCCTGGACATCGGGTTCAGCTCTCTCTTCTCGTGTCGTTCGGGTGCGTCAGCCCGGGAACAGCCGGTTGTCGAGGGCCCACGGGGTCCGCGGCCGCCAGACCAGCCAGGCGCTGAGCGCGAGCAGTCCCAGGTCACGGGCGATCTCCCAGGGGTACTTCGCCTGCGCGTTCTGCGTCGGGCCGGCCCCTCCGCCGAAGCAGCCGCACTCGATCGACAGGCCCCGCGCCCACGCGGAGGCGATGCCGAGCACGAACGCGACCAGCAGCACCGACGACAGGATCGCGCTCCCCCGGACCAGCAGCCCGAGCAGCAGGCAGAGCCCCACCAGGATCTCCACCACCGGGAGCGCGTGCCCGACGAGCGGCACCACCGACTCCGGCAGCAGCTGGTAGGCGCGCACAGCGACCACGTTGTCGGCCGGGTCGGGCAGCTTCAGCAGGCCGGCGACGACCCACACACCCCCGACCACGAGGCGTGCGAGAACCCCTATCCCCGACCAGGACCGCCGCATGCAACCACTCTAGGAAGCCGGCCTGAGAAGACACTGAGTAGGGTTCCAGACGTGAATGACCGACTCGTGTGGATCGACTGTGAGATGACGGGGCTCGACCTCGGCGCCGACGCGCTGATCGAGGTGGCCGCGCTGGTGACCGACTTCGAGCTCAACGTGCTCGGCGACGGCATCGACGTGATCGTCAAGCCGCCCCAGGAGGCGCTGGACCAGATGGACGACTTCGTGCGCACCATGCACATCTCGTCCGGCCTGCTCGAGGAGCTCGACGGCGGCGTGATGCTGGCCGAGGCCGAGCAACGGGTCCTCGCCTACATCAAGGAGCACTGCCCGGACGGGAGCCGACCGCCGCTTGCCGGCAACACGGTGGCCACCGACCGGTCGTTCCTGGCCCGGGACATGCCCGACCTGGAGTCGTTCCTGCACTACCGGATCGTGGACGTCTCCTCGATCAAGGAGCTGGCCCGCCGCTGGTACCCCCGCGCGTACTTCAACGCCCCGGCGAAGTCCGGCAACCACCGGGCGCTGGCCGACATCCAGGAGAGCATCGAGGAGCTGCGCTACTACCGCGCGGCGGTCTTCGTGCCGACACCCGGCCCGGACTCCGACACCGCCAAGGGGCTCGCCGCCGAGCACGGCGGATCGCTGACCGGGGCCGGGAGCAACGACTCGGCGGTCGGCACGGACCCCGGTCCGGGCACCGCCTGAGAACGGGTACACTGTTCGCTGCCTCGGCTTCTCCCGACCCGGTGTCGAGAGGGGCCGACGTGACTGTCCGAGAAGCCCGTGGGGTCGGACGGCACGGACACGGCAGACATGGTGGGCGTAGCTCAGCTGGTAGAGCGCCGCGTTGTGGTCGCGGATGTCGCGGGTTCAAGTCCCGTCGTTCACCCCAGTGGCGAGGGCCCCCGTCGTAGGACGGGGGCCCTTCGTCGTACCTCGGCCTGTAGGTTCCCGTCCATGACCTCTGAGCAGGACCGCATCGACTCCTACGCCGCCCTCGTCGTGCAGGTGGGCGCCAACGTCCAGGCCGGGCAGGAGGTGCTGGTCGTCGCCGACGTCGCCCACGCCCCGATCGCCCGGGCGGTGGCCGAGCAGGCGTACGTCGTCGGCGCCTCCCGGGTCCGCGTGGAGTACACCGACCCGTACGTACGGCGCTCCGCCCTGTGTCACGCGCCCGAGGCCGCCCTCACGTCCGCGTCGAAGTGGGAGCTGGACCGGCTCGACGAGTGGACCCGGACCGGGCTGGCCTACATCCGCCTCACCGGCAACCCGGACCCGCACGTGTTCGACGGGGTCGACCCGGCCCGCACGGTGCTGGTCAGCGCCGAGCTGGCCGCGAAGTTCCGGGCGATGATGCTCAGCGGCCAGGTCCAGTGGACGATCGTCGCGGCCCCCAACACGGGCTGGGCCACCCAGGTGTTCGGCGAGCCCGATCTCGAGCGGCTCTGGGACGCGGTCTCGGTGGCCATGCGCCTGGACGCCGGTGGCCCCGACGAGGTCGTCGAGGAGTGGCGCCGGCACCGCGACCTGCTCGGCGCGCGGGCCCGGGCGCTGACCGACCTGCGGCTCGACGCGGTCCGCTACCACGGCAACGGCACCGATCTGACCGCCGGACTGATCCACGACTGCGTCTGGACGGGTGGCGGCCTGCCCACCTCGGCGGGCGTGGGGTACATGCCGAACCTTCCCACCGAGGAGGTGTTCACCAGCCCGGACCGGCGCCGTGCCGACGGAGTCATCCGCACGACCCGGCCGCTGGTCCTGCCCGAGGCCGGAGTGCTGGTGGAGGACCTCGAGGTGACCTTCGCGAACGGGCGGATCGTGGACGCCACCGCCGCCAGCGGGATCGAGGCGGTGCGCGCCCAGCTCGACAGCGACGAGGGCGCCCGCAGCCTCGGCGAGGTGTCCCTGGTGGAGGGCTCGTCACGGGTCCGTGCGGCGGGCGTCACGTTCCACGACACGCTCTACGACGAGAACACCGGCTGCCACGTCGCGTGGGGCCAGGGCTTCCCGTTCTGCGTGCAGGACGGGCTGTCGAAGGGCCCCGACGAGTTGCGGACGGCGGGGCTGAACTTCTCCACCGCGCACACCGACGTGGTGATCGGCGGCCCCGGCGTCGACGTCGACGGCATCCTGGCCGACGGGACCGTCGTACCCCTGATCCGCGAGGACGCCTGGGCACTGCCCGAGCACGCCTGAGACGCACGTGTGGCCCCGGCTCGAGGCGAGCCGGGGCCACACGTGTCGTGCTGGGTGTCAGGCGGTCAGCACTGCTTGACCCCGTCGACGACGAAGCCCTGCGCGGTGACGCCCGGGTCGCTGACCAGGTTCACCGAGCCGGTCGTGCCCGGGATGCACGGGCCGTAGAAGCCCTTGCCGTGCTTGGTGCCGGTGTAGGTCGCGAGCTTGTTGCCCGCGGCATCCTTCACGTAGACGTAGTCGAAGTCCTTCTCCGTGTCCATCTGGGTGAAGTGGAACGCGAAGTTGGCCGTCGGGTTGGTGTACGTCCAGGTGCAGTCGGTGTTGTTCAGGTACGGGTGCTCCGACTCGAAGGACGGGCTCGGCACGTTGATGGTGGTCGTGCACGGCTTCGGACCCGGCACGCCCGTCGCGCAGCCGGCGTTCACGCCGACCGCGTCCCAGACCGCACCCATCGCCGCGTCGTCGCCGGTGTCCGCCGCCGCCGCGACGGTGGCGTTGCGGGCGTCGCAGAAGTTCGCGTACGCCGGCAGGCTGGTGAACCCGTCGTAGAAGATGTGCTCGGCCTTGTCCAGACCCAGCTTCGGGGCGGTGACGGCACAGCTCTTGGTGGTGAGCAGCACGCCGTGGGCCGCGTTGGCGCTGCAGGAGGCGTTCTTGCCGCCGTTCACGGCCAGGTAGTAGGCGTGGTTGGAGATGCCGCTGTTCGAGTGCACGCCGCCACTGTCCGCCGTACCGGTGTAGAGCTGCGAGTAGTCGCTCGGGTCGCCGAACTCCGCCGGGTCGCCCATGTTGCGGAAGCCGTTGTTGCCGGTCCGGTTCTTGATGACGTCCTCGCCGATCAGCCAGTCCGGGCTGCCCGCCGGGTCCTTGGCGCCGGCGTAGAACTCCATCGTGTTGCCCATCATGTCGCTGAACGACTCGTTGAGGGCACCGGACTCGTTCTCGTAGATCAGGCCGGAGGTGAACTCGGTGACGCCGTGCGTCATCTCGTGACCGTCCACGTCCAGGCCGCCGGACAGCGGCAGGCAGGTGCGGCCGTCGCCGTCGCCGTAGGTCATGAACTGGCCGTTCCAGAAGGCGTTGCAGTAGCGCGACGAGTAGTGCACCTTCGAGACGATCTTGAGGCCGTTGTCGTCCAGGCTGTTGCGGTCGAACACGTCCCGGTAGAAGTCGTCGACGACCCCGGCGTAGTAGTGGGCGTCCACACCCGCGGCCTGGCTCGGGGAGGCGATCCCCTTGTTGAAGTCCCAGACGTCGTTCGAGTCGGTCATCATCACCCCGCCGGTCTCCACGGCGGCGTTCTGCAGGTCGTAGGTCTCCTGCCGGTCGTCGCCGGTCTTGAGCTCGTAGAGGCTCGTCGACGGGTTCTTGACGGTGTCGATGGTCTTGGTGTCGCCCTTGACGCCGGTGCCGGATCCCTCGGTCAGGCCGCTGTACGCCTTGACGATCTCGCCGGTGGCCGCGTCGACCCAGCGGACCGGGCGCTCGTCGGCGCGCAGGCTCTGCACCTCGTAGAAGTACCTGCCGGTGCGCGGGTTGATCTGCAGCTTGTTGCGGAACGTGCCGCGGCTGCCGACCTTGCCCTCGACGACCGAGCGGGCCTTGCCCTTGGTCACCTTGACGGAGTTGGTGGGCCGGAGGTCGGGGAAGTACGCCCCGATGACCGAGGTGGTCTCGCCGGCCGGGTTCTTGATCAGCGTGACCTGCCCACCGAACACCGAGGCGTTGCCGACCGTCTGCTGGTAGCGGGTCTGCGTGGTGCCGTCGGGCCGGGTCGAGCTCCACACCTCCTTGACGTCGCCCGGTACGACGTACGCCTGGGCCGACTTGCCGCTGATCGCGAAGGAGCCCGAGTAGCTCGAGGTGCTGACAGAAGGTGCTGCTGCCCGCTGTGGTGCTGCCGACGAGGAGCTCGCGGTGACGAGTGCCGTCGACGTGACCAGGAAGGCGGACGCTGAGATCGCCACAAGAGAGCGACTGCGCATAAGGATGTACCCCTGGGTCCGTCCGGGCCCCGCCCCCATGACGGGACCAACCTTGGTCACGCTAAGGGAACATACGTCCGAATTGAAGCCTGTACGGGTAACTTTATGGCTGCATGTCAGCCTTCGACGACGTCGTTGGAGAGCCCGTGCACGGCCGGGATCTGGCCCATCCGTCCCTTCTGGAAGTCCTCGAAGGCCTGCATGACCTCGGCCTTGCTGTTCATCACGAACGGGCCGCCCCAGGCGATCGGCTCGCGGATCGGCCGGCCGCCGAGCACCAGCACCTCCATCGTCGGGGTGCGGCCGTCCTGCCGCTCCGAGGCGGTGACCGAGACGAAGTCACCCCGGCCCAGCACCGCGAGCTGGCCGGCCCGCACGGGTCGCTGCTCGACCCCCACGGAGCCGGAGCCGGCGAGCACGTAGACGAGTGCGTTGAACTGGACCTCCCAGGGCAGGTCCAGGCGGGCCCCCGGTGCCAGCGAGCCGTGCACCATGGCCATCGGCGTGTGCGTGGAGCCGGGGCCGCTGAGGCCGCCGACGTCACCCGCGATGATCCGGACCAGGGCGCCGGCGTCGGCGGTGGTGACCAGGCCGAGCTGGCTGGAGCGCAGGTCCTGGTAGCGGGGCGTCGCCCACTTCTGGTCGCGCGGCAGGTTCACCCAGAGCTGGACGCCGTGGAACAGGCCGCCCGCGGCGACCAGCCACTCCGGCGGCGTCTCGATGTGCAGCATCCCGGACCCGGCGGTCATCCACTGGGTGTCGCCGTTGGTGATGGACCCGCCACCGCCCTGGCTGTCCTGGTGGTCCATGACGCCGTCGATCATGTAGGTGACGGTCTCGAAGCCGCGGTGCGGGTGCCAGGGGGTGCCCTTCGGCTCGCCGGGCGCGTACTCCACCTCGCCCATCTGGTCCAGGTGCACGAACGGGTCGAGGGCGGCGAGGTCGACGCCCGCGAACGCACGGCGGACCGGGAAGCCCTCGCCCTCGTAACCCTGCGGCGCGGTCGTGACGCCCTGCACCGGGCGCACGGTGTCGCCGAGTCCGGGGGCGTGCAGGCGGGGAAGGACGGTGAGGTCGTCGACGGTCACGGCGGGCATGGTGCCTCCTTGGTCAAGGGCAGTTGCCCGCCTCAACGGTAGTTGAACGATAAACATTCCGCCACTGTGGTCGGTGGCGCGCAGCACGCCCGGTAGCGTTCGACCGTGAGCGCGCAGAGTCTGAAGGACAAGTACGACGTCGTCATCGTGGGCGGTGGCCACAACGGCCTCGTCGCCGCGACGTACCTCGCCCAGGCGGACCTCTCGGTCCTGGTGCTGGAGCGGCTCGAGGGCACCGGGGGCGCGGCGGTGAGCGCCCAGCCGTTCGCCGGTCTGCCCGCCCGGCTGTCCCGCTACTCCTACCTGGTCAGCGTGATGCCGGAGCAGATCATCGCTGACCTCGGCCTCGACCTCACGCTGCGGTCCCGGTCCGTGGCGTCGTACACGCCGGTCCAGCGCGACGGCCGGCACTCCGGCCTGTTCGTCGAGCGCGTGGAGGGCGACGCGACCGCCGAGTCGTTCCGCAACCTGACCGGCTCCGACGAGGAGTACGCCGCCTGGCGCCGGTTCTACGGCGAGGTGCGGGAGTTCACCGAGGCGCTCGCCCCGACCCTGCTGGAGCCGCTGCGCACCGCCCGTGAGATCCGGGAGCTGGTCGACCCCGACACCTGGGACTACCTGGTCGAGCAGCCGCTCGGGCAGGTCATCGAGAAGCGGTTCACCGACGACACCGTGCGCGGCGTGGTGGCCACCGACGCCCTGATCGGCACGTTCGCCGACATGAACGCCGAGTCGCTGGTGCAGAACCGGTGCTTCCTCTACCACCTGGTCGGCAACGGCTCGGGCGAGTGGCGGGTGCCGGTCGGCGGGATGGGCGCGGTCACCGACGCGCTCGCCGTGGCCGCGCGCAACGCGGGCGCCACCATCGTCACCGGCGCCGGGGTCAGCGGCATCGAGACCGACGGCGAGGAGGCCACCGTCACCTGGCACGACGGCGACGGCTGGAGGTCCGCGTCCTGCGACTGGGTGCTGGCGAACGTCGCCCCGTGGGTCCTGCAGGTGCTGCTCGGCGACGAGGCCGGCGAGCGCCCCGAGGGGTCCCAGCTCAAGGTCAACCTCCTGCTCGACCGGCTCCCCCGGCTGCGCTCGGGGGCCGCACCCAAGGACGCGTTCGCGGGCACGTTCCACGTCGCCGAGGACTACAGCCAGCTCCAGCAGGCCTACGCCGAGGCGGAGGCCGGTCGACTGCCGACCGTGCAGCCCGGCGAGCTCTACTGCCACTCGCTGACCGACCCCTCGATCCTCGGCCCGCTCGCGGCCAAGGGCATGCACACGCTCACCTACTTCGGCGTGCACACCCCCGCCCGCGCGTTCGCCGACGACGTGGACGCCCAGCGCGACGTCGCGGTCGAGCACGCCTTGGACGCGATCAACGAGGTGCTCGAGGAGCCGATCGAGTCGCTGCTCACCCTGGACAAGAACGGCGCACCCTGCCTCGAGGCGAAGGCCCCGCAGGACATCGACGAGGCCCTGGCGATGCCGGGTGGGCACATCTTCCACGGCGACCTGTCCTGGCCCTGGGCCCCGAACCGGTCCCGGCTCGACTCCCCCGCCCAGCGGTGGGGCGTGGCCACGGAGCTCCCGAACGTGCTGCTCTGCGGGTCGGGCTCGCGCCGGGGCGGGGCGGTCAGTGGGCTCGGCGGTCACAACGCGGCGCAGGCCGTGCTGGACGCGCGCCGAGACCACTGACCCTTCCAGCGGCACCCCCCGGGGCTGGAAGCCTGGCGGTCAGACGCCCTTCGGGTCGACCGTGACGATCGGCCTGCCGGTGGGCTGCTCGGACCCTCCGGCCGGCTCGACGGTGATCGCGACCGTCGTACCCTCGCCGGGCATCGCCATCGCCTTGCCGGCCTTGAGGTCGTCCACGAGGCCGACCGAAGTCGGGGTGCCGTCGTGGATCGCCCACATCTGGTAGACCTGCCGACTGCTCAGGGCCTGCAGCCCGTCGGTCTCCACGGCCATCCGGCCGAGACTCGGCGAGGTGGCGACGGTGAGCTCACCATGGTCGGTCTCGACCGTCTTGGTGCGCGCGTCGGAGGCCTGGAACACCTGGGTGACGGTCTGGGCCATCACACTCTGGTCGTCGCGCTGGTTCAGCAGGACGCCGATGCCGACAGCCACCACCAGCACGACCGCGGCCGCAGCGGCGACGAGCTGCGAGGGCCACCGGCGCGACCGGGCGGCCTCGATGCGAGTCACCTTGGGCGGGAGCTGGGGCTGCTTGTCGGCGGCTGCGAGGATGCGGGCCTTCAGCGCGGGCGGCGGGACGAGCGCCTCGCTGGCGCCCATCTTCGCGGCCGCCTCCTGGAGCTCGCGGACCTCGTCGCGGCAGGCCTGGCACTGCTGGAGGTGCGTGTCGAACAGCTCGGCCTCTTCGGCGCTCAGCGCGTCCACCGCGTAGGCACCCGAGAGCGTGTGCAGATCAGTGCTCATCGTTGCCCCTCCAGGCAGTCGCGGAGACGGATCAGTCCGTCTCTCATTCTCGTCTTGATCGTGGGAAGCGGCTTCTCCAGGAGAGTCGCCACCTCGTTGTAGGTGTAGCCGTTGAAGTAGGCCAGCCGCACCGACTCCAGCTGCAGGTCGGTGAGCGTGTCCATGCACTCGCGCACCGCGCCGTGCTCCTCGGCCTCGATCACCGCGTCGGCCGGCTCGTCGTGGCTGACCTCGTCCGGCGCGGTGTGGTGGTCCTGCCGTTTGTGCGACTCGTTGCGTCGTACGGCGTCCACGGCGCGCCGGTGGGCGATGGTCATCACCCACGTCTTCGCCCGACCGAGACCGCTGTCGAAGCGGGCCGCCTTGCGCCACACCTCGAGAAAGACCTCCTGGGTGACGTCCTCGGCCCGGGCCGGGTCACGCACCACGCGGCGGGCGAGCCCGAAGACCGCCGACGACAGCTCGTCGTAGAGCGCCTCGAAGGCCCTGGAGTCGCCCCGGGCCACCCGGCCGACCAGGACGTCGACGTCAGCGCCGCCGTGCGCAGGGACCAGTCTGAGACCGGGCTCCGACATGCGTCCGCCTCCTTCTCACACCTCAGATCGACCGTCGTTCTGAGAGTGGTTCGCCGCTCCGACCCGGTCGGATGGGTCCGGGACCAAGATCTTGCTGATTTCTTCAGAACGCCCGAGCAGAGCGGCAACCGCCTCTGCGTACTCTGCATGATCCCCTGTCCGGGCGAGGTGCGAAACGTCACGGGCGGGACAGGCGGCGCCGATTTCATGCTCGGGCGGATGCGCTGCTAAAGTTCCACTCGCTTCACGCGCCATTAGCTCAATTGGCAGAGCAGCTGACTCTTAATCAGCGGGTTCGGGGTTCGAGTCCCTGATGGCGCACCCACATCACCGCAGGTCGCAGGCCCTTCACCGTCATCACGGGAAGGGTCTTCGTGCTTCTCCTGCCCCTGAATGGTCACCGATTGGTCGCGCGGCCTTCGAGGGACGAGCGCGTCTGCAGCGTCCGCCGCCCGCCCCACCGCTTCGAGCAGGTGGGAGTACGTGTCGGCGGTGAGCGTCACGGAGGAGTGCGACTTCTCGCCTTCAGTCGTCGTTGGCGCCTGCCTGCGAGCCAAGGACAGTGTCGGCCGACAAGTTGCCACTGACGACATCCGCCGAGACCTGGCTCAGCTTCTGGTTGGTGCCCCGGGCGTAGGCACGCAGCCGGTCGAAGGACGTGCCCATGTTCAGCTTGCCTCGCTCGGCCAACACTCCCTTCGCCTGTTCGACCACGATCCGCGAGTTCAATGCGGACTGCAGCTGCTCGGCCACCAGCGACGCCCGCGAGACGGAACGCTGCTGCAATACGCCGATGGTGGCAACGTCCGCGAGCGCCTGGGCGAGGCGCAGATCGTCGTCATCGAGAGCCTGACCCGGCTCGGTGGTGAACAAGTTAAGCCCACCGATTGTCTTGTCGCGCAAACGCATGGGCAGGGCATGCACCGACACGAACCCAGCGGACACCGCAGCCGGCGCGAACCCCGGCCACCGGTCCGCATCCGACGACAGGTCCTCCACAGTCACGGGCACTCCGGTGGTCACACACTCCACGCACGGGCCCTCCTCGGCCTGAAGCTGCAGCAACTCGACCACCCTGGTCGCCTCACTCGAGGACGCGATCAGCTGGAGATTTCCTCGCTGGTCAGTCAGGAGAAGTCCGGCTTGATCCACGCCCAACAACTCGACACAGCTGCGCACAAGCCCCTCGAGCAGCTCAACAACGTCGTAGTCGTCGACCAGCGTGTCGGCGAGAGCAACAAACCGCTGGGCAAGCGCCACCTCTCTGTGATGTGTCCGTGTGCCCACTTCCGCCATTTTGTCGTTCACTTCTCCTCCTCCGAAAACCGTCGACGTCCAGCCACGACGTCCGCGGCGAGGTCATTGACAGAGATGCCCTCGCTGAAGGCGGTCGCGCGAAGGCGCGAAAGCGCTGATGTGATACCGATACCCGCTTGGGCCGTGACCATCCCGGCTGCCTGGTGCACGACCATCCGATAGGAGGGC
This sequence comes from uncultured Actinomycetota bacterium, assembly GCA_963810035.1. Classification (GTDB taxonomy): domain Bacteria; phylum Actinomycetota; class Actinomycetes; order Propionibacteriales; family Nocardioidaceae; genus Nocardioides_B. The sequence goes on along the minus strand of CAWEMA010000011.1, from coordinate 425,698 downwards.
TCCGCCACTCCATCCCCGCCAGCCGCACCGAGATCGAGCAAGACGGACGCGATCTGGTCGACTGTCCTCAATGCTGCCGCAAGTTCTCCTGAGCTCAAGGCACCCGGCTCGTTCCGGTACAGGTCGAGCGTCCCCAGCGCGATTGCACCAACCCGTACCGGGAACGCGAACAGCGCGCGAATCCCGGACGCCTCGACCTCTTTGACGAACCCCGGCCACCGATCATTCGCATCGCTCACCGTCCGCACGTCATCCAAGAGCACGGGAGAACCAGACCGCACAGCATCAACGCAGGGTCCCTCACCCAGCGTGAACTGCAGGTCTTCAACGAGCCGAGACCGAGAGTCCGACACGTATGTCGGCTCAGGCATCCCGGCGCTCGACAACACAGCGAGGCCAACCCCGTCCGCGTTCGCGGCATTTCGACACGACATGCAAAGAGACCCGAGACGTCTCATGATGTGCCCGTCGAACGAGCCCAGCCCGGAGACGCTGTCGTCCATACTCGACCACCACCGATGTCCCCGACCAGCGCGTCGCCGGCCACCCAGGGACGTCGAAATCACACTACGCTCACCGTGCGTCGAAGTAGTCGAACCAGAGTGGCAAAGGTCGCTTCTCCCCCGGGCCTCGCGGCAGCTCGCGCCGCGCGTTCGCCGGATCCCGGAAGCCGCCGTTGACGTCCGGAGACAGCGCTGGTCGAGTCGTGCCCCGCTCATAAACCGACGTCGCAGCATCGCAACCGCGGTGCCAGGCAGCGGCAGGGTCCGCTCCCCCGCTCGTTGACCGTGAGCACACGCGGCTCCCTCCGGGGCCGTGCCTCGATCCGCTCGACCTCACGCACCGGATCGGCCACCACGGCGCCGTACCGGACCGCGAGGCTCATGACACCCGAGATGACGCTGCGGCAGCTCTTCGCTGCCGCGGTCACGCGGCGGCCGCGCCGGGCAGGACGGTTGCGGGCATTGCCTCCTGGGCACTGCTTCTCCGGCGGCGGGCTATCGCCTTCCCGAGTTCCCACGCGATGAACAGCAGCAGGGCGGGAAGGGCTCCGATCAACCATTGCGTACTGGTGAGGGCCGCGGCGCCGAGCAGCGACGTCAACACCCCACCACGGGCGATCAGGATCGCGAGGGCGATCTCCACCGCGGCCGTGATGTTGAGTGTCTTGTTGTCGAAGGTTTCCACGCTCAGGGTCGATGCCTTCTCATCGCGGGATTCGAAGGCCGCGACCACGAGCATCAGGGAGAACGCCACGAGGCCCATGGTGCTGGCGATCTCGGCACTGTCGTACTGGTTCTTGCCGGCCACGATCAACAGATCGATGGCGAGCGACATGAACAAACCGGCCAGGCCTACGGTCGCCATGACGGCCGGGGTCATGATCGACGCGGCGCGCGGCCGCGGCTCGCGCTTCATGAGCCCTGGGGTCTCGTTGTCCAGACCCAGCGCGATGCCGACCGGAGCGGTGATCAGGAAGTTGATCCACAGGATCTGGACGGCGGAGAACGGCTGCCCTCCGGCGATGTTGAGCAGGCTCGCCAACAGGAAGGTCACGACGTAGGTGACCAGCGCGACGAGCATGAAGCGGATGTACTTCAGCATGTTGTCGTAGAGTTTGCGCCCTTCCGAGACGGCACGCACGATCGTGGCAAAGTTGTCGTCTGTGAGGATCATGCGACCGGCGTTCTTCGCGACCTGGGTTCCTGTGCCCATCGCGATGCCGATGTCGGCGGCCTTGATCGCGGGGGCGTCGTTGACCCCGTCACCGGTCATGGCGACGACCTCGTCCTTCTTGCGGAGGGTCTCGACCATCAGCACTTTGTGCTCGGGAGCCACGCGTCCGACCACGCCGATGTTGTCGATGCGAGCAAGCCGCTCGGCCTCCGACATCGCCGCCAGGTCGGTGCCGAGGATGGCCTCCCCCGGGATGCCAAGCTGCTGGGCGACGGCCGCACCGGTGACCACGTCGTCTCCCGTCACCATTCGCACCCGGATGTTGGCGTCCTGGGCGGATCGGACCGCGTCCAGGGACTCTGCCCGGGGAGGGTCGATCATCCCGACCAGCGCGGTCAGCTGCAGACCCTGGACCATGGAGAGCAGGTCGCCGTCGGGGTCGAAGCTCTTGGGGTCGATGTCCTTCATGGCCGCGGCCATGATGCGCAGGCCCTTGCTACCGAGGCGTTCCATCTCCTGGTCCGCCCGTTGGTTCTCCTGCTCGCCCCAGGGGACGGTCTTGCCTTTGGCCAGGGCGGACGTGGCCCGCCCGATCACGGCGGGTGCGGCACCCTTGACGAAGACCCGAACGACGGGGTTTCCGGACTCGTCCTTGTCGTCGCAGAAGGCAGCCATGAGCTTGTAGGTGGGGTCGAACGGGAGGGTGGCAAGTCGGGGGCGGGCGGCCTGCGTGCCTTCGACGTCGAGCTTCACCTTGTGTCCGAGGACCAGCAGCGCACCCTCGGTGGGGTCTCCCACGACCTTGCCGTCGACGAGCTTGGCGTCGTTGGTGATCACGAACGGCAAGATCGCCGGCTCGATCGTGTTGGTGTTGCCTGCAGTGTGCTGGACCTCGCCGTCGAGCCCGTAGCCCATTCCGGTGATCTTGTACCGGTCCGTCGGGTCGATCACCTCGACCACCGTGACCTGGTTCATCGTCAGCGTGCCGGTCTTGTCCGAGTTGATGGCCGAGGTCGATCCCAGCGTCTCCACCGAGTCGAGGCTCTTCACCACGGCGCCGTGCGCAGCGAGATCCCTGGACCCGCTGGACAGGATGACCTGCAGCACGGTCGGCATGGCCATGGGCACCGCTGCCAGCGCCAGCGCGATGGCCGTTGTGAAGATCACCTGGGTCGACTGCCCGCGGGAGATCCCGAGGGCGAACATGATCGCGATGGTCAGCCCAGCGGCCGCCGCGATCCACAACGTCAACGTGTCCAGCTGCCTGGTGAGCGGGGTCTTGAGGTTGGGCGCCGACTTCAGCATCCCGGAGATGTTGCCCACAGCGGTGTTGGCGCCTGTCCCGGTGATGATCATGACGCCGCTGCCGTGCGTCACCGGGGTGTTCATGAACGCCATGTTCGACTGGTCCCCCAGCACCGGGTCCCGATCGGTGATCACCTCGGTGTCCTTCGAGGCGGGGACACTCTCACCGGTCAGCGCGGATTCATCGATCTGCAAGGAGGTGGCCTCGACGAGCCGCCCATCGGCGCACACATCGTCACCCGCCGCGAGCAGGACAACGTCGCCCACCACCACCTGGTCGGCATCGACCTTGACCTCGGTTCCGTCTCGACGGACCCGGGCGGATGTCTTGAGCATCGACTGCAGGGCGTTCATGGCGCTCTCTGCCTTGCCCTGCTGGCGCAACCCCCCGAGCGCGTTCAGCGCGGTGATCAACAGGACGGCGACGCCCGTGGCGATCTGGCCGATCAGGAGCGAGGCGATCGCCGCTCCGACGAGAATGATCTGCATGTAGGACCTGTACTGGGCCAGGAACAGCTTCCACCCGGGCGGCGGCTTCTCGGCGGGAAGTGCGTTCGGCCCGTCCGTCTTCAGCAGTTCGGCGGCCTTGGCTGCGGAGAGACCACCGGCCGGGTCGACACCAAGCTTCTGCGCGACATCGTCAGGCGAGAGCGCGTACCACCTCTCGGCCGTGCCCTCGCCGCCGCTTGGCTTCTCATCACCCTTGCCTGACGTCATGGTCCTGTCCGTCATCCTCAGTCCCTCTTCTCGGTCACCGTCTGTGTTTACGTACGCGCCGCCCTAGAAGGGAGTCGGGATGCGGTGCAGCGGCAGGTTCGGCTCCACGTACCCGTGGGGGCTCGGCTTCCTGGGCATCTTCACGTCATCGGGCGGGAGCGGCTCGTACGGGATCTGGCTGAGCAGGTGGGAGATGATGTTGAGCCGGCCGCGCTTCTTGTCGTCGTTGTCCACGACGAACCACGGCCCCCATCCCGTGTCGGTGGCGGCCAACATCGCGTCCCGGGCCCGGCAGTAGTCGTAGTGTCGGCTGTAGGACTTCAGGTCGGTCGGGGAGAGCTTCCAGATCTTGCGAGGGTCTTCGATCCGGCTTTCGAGCCGCCGTGTCTGCTCGTCGACGCTGACGTTGAGCCAGTACTTGAGCAGGATGATGCCGTTGTCGACCATCGCCTTCTCGACCGCAGGCACCTGCTCGAGGAACTTCTCGCTCTGCTCCGGTGTGCAGTAGCCCATCACCGGCTCGACGCCGCTGCGGTTGTACCAGCTGCGGTCGAAGATGGCGACCTCGCCGGCCGCGGGGAAGTGGGCGATGTAGCGCTGGATGTACAGCTGCGACTTCTCGCGCTCGGTCGGGGTGGGCAGGGCGATGTGCTTGAACACCCGTGGGCTCGTGCGCTCGGTGATCCGTCGAATCGTGCCGCCCTTGCCCGCTGAGTCCAGGCCCTCGAAGACAATGCAGACCTTGGCGCCGGAGGACTTGACCCACTCCTGCATGGCCACGAGCTCACCCTGCAGGCGGCGCATCTCCTTCTCGTACTTCTTCTTCTTCATCTTGGGCTTGGCAGCGGTAGGCGCGTCCCCCCTGGCGGCGTCCGGCGAGGGGCTGGTCACCTCCGACCCCGTCGACTCGCCCGACTTCTTGGAGTTCTTGGGCTTCTTGCTCATCCGTCATGTCCCTCGTCGGAGATGTCGCAATGTCCAACCACGTCCGGACACGGTCAGCGTCGGCACGCTCGACGAACAGTTCCTGACGCGCTTGACCGCCTTGGTCCGCATCTCGATCGGCGCCTTAGCGGGGCTTGCCCCACAGTGGGTCGGTCACGTATTCGCGCTGGCGCTGCTGGTCATTCCCGTTTCCTGTTTAGAACTCAAAGTAAGGTGCGACATCCCCATGGGGAAGGGACCTTTGGCCGTACTCAGCACGAGATGTGAACCCGGCGTTCCTTCTGTCGTCGCCATCGGGTCAGAGAACAGGTGCTTGAGTTCGTCCTCGATCAAGCTGTTCCGCGTGCGGTCGGAGGGATGACGCCGTGCGCGACCAGCGTGTCGTACACCGACACAGCAAGGTCGCCGATGTGGTCGACAGTGGGCTGGCTGTTGAGGGCCACCGCAAAGATCAGGCCGGACTTGGGTAAGTAGACGTGCAGCATGCGGAAGGCCAGCGTCTCTCCCTCGTAGAACCAGACCCGGCCTATCTTGGGGTTGGTCATCTGGGCGATGCCGAGACCGAAGCCTTGGGGGTCACTCGGCGTCGTGTGCTTGATGGGCCTGCCGGTCCCGGTGGAAACGAGGCTGCGCAGCTCTCTTTGTTGGTGGCGTGGCAGCAGCCGTCCGTGGTACAGCGCCTGTTCCCAAACGGTCATGTCGTGGGTGGTGCTGACGATGCCCCCGGCGCCGCGTGTCCACGAGAGAGTCGTCCGGCTCACGTCTCGTCCGAGCAGCCGAGACAAACCCGGTGTCTGCCGGTCGAAGAAGTAGCCTGCCGGCTCTCGTTTCGTCACCCTGGCCGGGTACTGGTCAGGCCGGAAGTAGAGGTTTCGCAGGTGAAGCGGGCGAATGATCCGGGTGCGGAGCTGGTGCAAGTAGCCGTCGTGCGTGACCTTCTTGATGATCATCTCGCCCAGGATGTAGTTGGTGTTCGAGTAGCTGTAGCCGTGCGTCGGCTTGCCGGCCTTGGCGTACGCGACCAGCTGCCGAGTCGTGAAGTGGCGATGCGGCTTCGCCGCGAAGGCGCGCAGGAAGGCGAGAGTGTTGTCGTACGACGGGATGCCGCTGGTCATGCTCAGCAGCCTCTTGATCGTGACACCTCGCCACTGCCGGTAGCGCGGTAGCCACTTCCCGAGCGTGTCATTGATGGACAGGCGGTGCTCGGCCTCCAGCTGCAGAAGCATGACGGAGGTGAACGCCTTGGTGTTGCTGCCGATCTGCCAGACGCGAGTGCTGCGCACCGGACGTGTTCCACCGATGCGCATGGTTCCTGCGCCCACGTCGATGGTTCCGCGTCTGCCCGGCAGGCGCACGCTCAGCCCCGCCGCGGAGATACGCTCGGCCGAACCGTGGGCCTTCAGGTAGGCCCGCAGGTCCCCGCGAAGCTCCCTGGCCAGGCAGGCGCGGTTGCACGCGGCGGCGTCGGGTCCCGAACGGGCGTCGCCGACCGGGTCAGTGGCGACGGCCGGCAACGCCACACCACCGACCAGGAGCACCGCAACGATGAGCCCGCGGCCAAGCCGAACGGCACTCGAGGAAATCCGTGCTTGTGTCATGACCGCCGCCTCCGGCCACCACCGGAGCGTGTGGCAGCCCTGTCGCTTGACCCACCCTCATCGTCACTGTGAGCGCCTTGTCGAGAGCGCGTCAAGGACTGGTCGAGACAGTCCGTCGGCGCTGCCACGCCCCCGGGACCATCCGGACTTGTCACTGCGCCTTGCTCCTGACGGATGACACCCTCCGACGACGATCGAACGCTAGGCGGCGCGCCCGGTGAGGGATGTGCCGCAGCGAGGGCAGTAGGTGCCTGCACAGACGTCCAGGTCCTGCCCGCAGCCGCACACCGAGGGGCACACAGCACAGACGGTGGCCGTCCCTTCATGAATCGAGGCCCACGCGTGCTGCTCGGTGTTCATCCGTCGTCACCGCCTTCCCCGGGTCGTCGCTGCTACCTGTACTGACGTGTTCGCGCTGCGGGTGTCATCGGTTTGCTGACGAAGGAGGCTCGCGCACGGCCGTCCTTCCCTTCACGAGCGGGCGGCCGTCGTCGGTTCAACGGGCACGCCGACCTTCTCCGAGAGCGCAGCGACGGAGTCACCGGTGTCTGAATCCGTGGTGGAGACCCGGTGACTCCCTCGGGCGTCAGCTGGCGCGGCGCAGGTCCTGGCTGTAGCGGGCCGGATCCATCACAAATGTCTTGAGCCGTGCCACTTCTATCGGCCCCAGCTCCCCCGTCACCCGGCCCGTCACCCGGCCAGGCACCCGCGCCGGCACCCGACCAGCCGGCTGTCCTGGCACCCGACCGGGCGGGTTGGTGCCCGGTGACGACAGCGGCAGGAACCGCGAGACTCGCCAGAGCTGGGCGGTAGTCACCACCGCGAGCTCCTCGCCCTGAGTGTTCGAGATCGCCACCAGTTGGGCGTCGCCATCGGCTGCCGACCGCAAGGTAGCCACCAGGCTCTGACCATCCAACGTGCGTACGCTCATTTCGTACATGTGCACTCCCACCCCACGCGGCGCGACTATCAAGCCCCCACCGGTACGTCCGCTTTGCGCCTCCACGAAAAGTAAAGACTCGACCCGCTACACGGTCCAGGGACTAACGACCTCCCTTTCATCAAGAGAGACGCAGTGACCTGGCCCGAGCGGGCCGGTGCTCTGACGGCTCGGTACTCATCCCCAACGGGTGATGTCTGGGGAACCCGACCGGGCAAGACTGACCGTTCGGTAAACCCGGACTCAGAGAGGCTCAAGGATGGCCAAGCAGGAGAAGGACACCCTGTACGTGATCGCGGCGGCGTACGACGACGTCGACGCAGCTGTCGCGGACTACGAGGCGGTCAAGGCGCTGTATCGCGAGGTAAAGACCTCGCACGACTTCGACGCATCGGTGGTCGCCAAGGACGAGGACGGAACGGTCCACATCGTCAAGAAGCACGAGCAACCGACCCGCCACGGCGCTGCGGTCGGGCTTGGCTGGGGCCTGGCCGTAGGCGTCACCGCGGCCCTGTTCCCGCCTGTCGGAATCGGCATCGCCGCGGCCGGCGCGGGCGGGGCGGGTATCGGCGCGGTGGCGGGGCACGCGACCGGTGGGATGTCACGAAGCGATCTGAAGGAGCTCGGCGAGACCCTCGACGCCGGCCAGGCCGGCCTGATCGTGGTCTACGAGACCAACCTGGCCGACCAGGTCGCGGCCAACATCAAGGCAGCCAACCGCATCGTCTCGAAGGCCACCGACATGGCCGCCGACCAGCTCGCGGCGGACATGAAGCGGGCCGAGCAGTCCGCGAAGATCCCGGAGCAGGCCACAGCGCCGGCCGAGCAGTCCACAGCGACAACCTCGACCTGAAGCCGAACGGTGAGCCCGGCAACGGCGAGGAGGACGGCCCCATGCCGCGCCGCGCCGCGCCCTCTGCTGCCGTGCACCAACGCCGGTGGCTTGCCGGGAGTTCATCCGCAACAGGTGAGGCGAGATCGGGCGCGACCGCGCAGGGTTGCGTACGTCCGTTCCGCCCCATGATCTGCAAGGAGAACTCATGACTTCACAAACCGCCCCCGAGTCGGACTTGAGCAGCATCGCCCAGGGCGACGCTCCCGTACTGGAGCGCCTCGTCGCCATGAACCTGGACTCGCTGGAGGGCTCCGGGCTGGACCCGAAGACGTACTTCCTGGTCCGGCTTGCTGCGCTCGTCGCCATGGATGCAGCTCCGGTGTCCTACCTGATCAACCTGGGGCTGGCCAAGGACGTCGGCGTGACGCTCGAGGAGGCGCAAGGCACCCTCATCGCGATTGCGCCTATGGTCGGCAGCGCACGAGTGGCCTCGGCGGCCGGCAAGATCCTGCGGGCAGCCTTCGGCGTAGCGGTAGCCGAGGCGGAGGCCTCGGTTCCCGAGCAGCGGAAGGCCTGACGCGCTTCTGCGCACCGGATGACGCACAACAAGAAGGTCAGGCCGCATCACGCGGCCTGACCTTCTTCTGCTGGGTACGAAGCTCCTGACCGGCACGAGCCCGGCCCCGTCCGGTCCCGCGTCAGGAGCCGGTGTCGGCGGCCTTCCGGTCGGCAGGAGACGCGCCCCGGGCGCCGTCGTCGGTGGCGGTCCACTGCGCCCCCGTCTTCTCGGCGAACGCGGTCACGGCTGAGGTGAGGGTGGGGAAGAAGTGCCGCGGCTCGATCTCACCGGCGAGTCCGTAGCGTTCGATCTTGCGTCGCACCGGGTCCTTCAGCTCTGCGAACACGAGGCTGGTGCCCTGTTCGTCGAGCATGCGGTCCAGCTCGAACAGCACGTCGGCGGCCGTGGTGTCCACGTCCGTGATCGGCTCGGCCGCGACCACGATCCACCGGGGCTTCGGAGCCGCCTTCGCCAGCCGCCGGATCTCGTCGCGGAACGTCTTGGCGTTGGCGAAGAACAACGGAGCGTCGAACCGGTAGATCACCAGACCGGGCAGGCGTCGGGCGCCGGGGTAGGAGCGGACGTCGTGGTAGCCCTCCAGCCCGTCCACCCTCCCGAGCACGGTCTCGTAGGGCCACCAGGCACGGCGGAAGACGTTGAGGATCGACAGGGCCACCGCGATGGCGATCCCGGGAAGCACCCCGAGCAGGGCGACCCCGAGGAAGGCCGCTATCGACAACATGCACTCCGCCTTGCGCTGACGCCAGAGACGGACGGTTCCGGGGATGTCCGCGAGCGACAGCGACGCGGTGATCACCACCGCGGCCAGTGCCGGCTGGGGCAGGTTACGGAACAGCCCCGGCACCAGGACGATCATCAGGACGATCAGGGCGGCGCCGACAACCCCGGCGAGCTGGGTCTTGGCGCCCGACCGCTCCGCGACAGCGGTCCGGGAGCCGCTCGTGCTGACCGGGAAGCCCTGGAAGAAGCCTGCAGCCAGGTTGGCCGCACCGATGCCGACCATCTCCTGGTTGCCGTGGATCTCGTCACCGGCGCGGGCTGCGAACGACGAGGCGGTGGAGATCGTGTCCGCGAGCGAGACCAGGGCGATGCCCAGGGCTCCGGCGAACAACGGTCCGAGGTCGTCCAGCTGGACGTGCGGGACGGTGAGCGGCGGGAACCCCTTCGGCAGCACCCCGACGAGGCTGACCCCGTGCGCTGCCAGGTCGAAGACGGACGTCGCGGCAATGGCAAGCACCACCATGACCAGCACCGCCGGCACCTTCTGCACCCAGCGCTGCAGGGCGAGGATGAGCACGATCCCGGCGATTCCCACCGCCGCCGCCGCGGGGACCGCCTGCCCGTCCGCCAGCCCCTGGACGAAGCCCGTGATGTCACCGAGCAGGCTGTCCGAGCTGACCTTGAAGCCGAACAGCTTCGGCAGCTGGCCGACCAGGATCGTGAGGGCCAGGCCGTTCATGTAGCCGATCATGGTCGGCTTCGACAGCAGGTCGGCGATGAAGCCGAGCTTCGCCACACCGGCCACGATCGTGATCGCCGCGACCAGGATCGCCAGCATCGAGGCGAGCGCCACCGCGCGCTGGGGGTCCCCGTCGGACGCGACGAGCGGCAGGATCGTGGCAGCGATCATCGGCCCCAGAGACGAGTCCGGACCGAGCACCAGGATCTTCGACGGACCGAAGACTGCGTACCCGAGCAGGCACAGGATCGAGGTGTAGAGCCCCGTGATCGGCGGCAGCCCCGCCAGCTCCGCGTAGGCCATGCCCTGCGGGACCAGCAGCGTGGTGAGCACCACGCCGGCGATGATGTCCTTGGCCAGCCACCGGCGTCGGTACGACGAGACGACGTCGAGCCCCGGCACGAAGCGAACCATGGCCACCACCCCCCGGTCGTGTCACACCCCGCCCTGCAATGTCGCAGTTCGGATGGAGCCGCGCATCACCCGTGCAGGATGAGGCCCCTGCCGGGGCCAACGAGGTTGGCCCCGGCCGGGGCCAACGAGACAGGACGGCCGACCCCTCAGCCGAGCACCTTCGCCTTGCCCTGCTGGAACTCCGCCTCACTGATGACGCCCTTGTCACGGAGGTCCGCCAGGCGGCTGATCTCGCCGGCGCTACCGCCGCCGCCATCCGAACCCGCGACGCTCTGGACGTACTGGCGCATCGCGGCGTCCTGCTCGTGTGCGGCCTCCTCCGCGTGCTCGTGCATCTTGTGACCCCGTGCGATGAGGTACACGAAGACGCCGAGGTACGGCAACACGATGACGAAGATCGTCCAGAGGGCCTTGCTCCATCCGGACAGGTCACGGCTGCGGAAGATGTCGCTGAAGATCACGATCAGCAGCCAGATCCAGATGAAGAACAGGAAGAACCACAGCATCGACCAGAACACCTGTCCGGTCCCGAACTCATTGGCTACGACCACGGCCCACACCTCCAGATCACTGGGTGAGCGCTGTGCTCCCCACTCAAGAACCTAGGAAGATCGAGCCGCCGCGCGTACGGGCAAAGGTCCGCAGACCCTGCGGCTTAGGACCCGGATCGGACAATCGCCGCCAACCCGACGGATCGGGGCGGTCAGACCTCGCAGAAGGTTCGAGGTGGTTGGATCGGCAGCATGCGCGAGGACGAGAACGAGATCACCTACTCGCACGAGCTCGCCGGGCACCAGGTCGAGCTCCCGTACGTCGCCGACGAGCGCGCCATGCTGCTCGCGTTCCTCGACTGGCACCGCGAGACGCTGCGGCTCAAGTGCGAGGGCGTGCCACGCGAGCGGCTCTCCGAACGCGGCGTGCCGCCCTCCACGCTGAGCCTGCACGGGCTGCTTCGGCACCTGGCCGGTGTGGAGCGCTGGTGGTTCCGGATGCAGTTCGCACACGAGGACCTCCCGTTCCTGTACTACTCCGAGGACCAGCCGGACCAGGACTTCGACCACCTCGGCGGCGACGTCGAGGAGGCGTTCCGGGTCTGGGAGCGGGAGGTCGCCCGGTCCCGGGAGATCGTCGCGGCCCACTCCTTCGACGACACCACAGCACTCCTGTACGGCGACTGTGACGTGTCGCTGCGCCGGGTGGTGATGCAGGTGCTGATCGACTACGCCCGGCACAACGGGCACGCCGACCTGCTCCGGGAGCGCATCGACGGGGCGACCGGCTACTGAGCGTCTCCCGGGGCGGCGTCGCCGGAGCGGACTCCCGAGTCTCTAGAGTGAGGCCCGTGAACGTGCTCGCCGTGACACTCGCGCTGCTGAGCGCGGCGACGTTCGCCATCTCGTCCTCGGTGCAGCACCAGGCGGCCGAGAAGGCGCCCGCGTCGGCGCGGACCATGCTCGACCTGATCGGCTACCTGGTCCGCCGGCCGCCGTGGCTGCTCGGCCAGCTGCTCGCCACCTGCGCCTTCGCCCTGCACGCGAGCGCCCTGCACGCCGGTCCGATCGCCGTGGTCCAGCCGATCGTGGTCAGCGGCATCGTGTGGGCGGTCCCGGCCCGCGCCGCGATCAGCCTGCGGATGCCGTCGGTGACCGAGCTGCGGGCGGTGCTGGTCACCGCCGTCGGGCTCGCGGTCTTCCTGGTGGCGTCCGACCCCACGGCCGGGTCCCCCGCCGGGCTGGGACTCGGCACCATCGCGCTGGCCGCCGCCGGCGTCGTGGTGGCGGCCGTCGCGAACCTCGCGGCCGGCCGGGTGCACGACAACCCGCGCCGCAAGGCGTTCTTCCTCGGCGTGGTCGGCGGCGTGCTGTTCGGACTGGTCGCCGGCTTCATGAAGCTGGTGCTCCAGGAGCTCAACTCCGGCGGCCTCCTCGCGATGCTCTCCGCCTGGCCGACGTACGCCCTGCTGCTGGCCGGTGCCGGTGGCGTGCTGACCAACCAGCGGGCCTACCGCACCGCCGGGCTCTCCGCGTCGATGCCCGCGCTGAACATCGTCAACGGGCTGACCTCGCTGGTGTTCGGCTTCACGGTGTTCTCCGAGGTGCCCCGGCACTCACCGCTGTTTCTGGTGATCGAGGTCGGCGCGCTCGCGTGCATGGCCGTCGGGCTGTGGCTGCTGATCCGGTTCGAGGAGGCCCACCAGCACACCGTGATGCCGGAGCCGGCCGTCGCGGACTGAGCCCGCTCAGGCCCCTTTTCCGGTCTCGCCCTCGTCCTGACGTCGCTGCTCGCGGTGCCTCTGGCGCTGCTCCTCGGCCCGCTCCCGGCACCGGCGCAGGAAGTCCTCGTCGTCGTCGGGTGAGGTCGCGGCGAACCGGCCGGGGCGTTCGTACTCCGGGAAGGCGGACTGCCCACGGTGGCCGCGGTTGCCGCGGTAGGGCAGATCCTGCCCGCCGCTCGCACTCGGCCAGGGCCGGCCGGCGACCAGCCAGAGCACCGCGCCCACGTCGAACAGCAGCAGCACGATGAGCAGCCACCAGGTCTTCTGCAGGTTGCGGCACAGCGACTCGTCGGTGGTGATCACGTCGATCAGGCAGAACACCCAGAGCGCGAAGAGCACCAGCCCCAGCGCTCCGTCGAAGAACAGCATGAGATCCCCCGTCGGTCAGGTCCGGCCGCATCCTTGCACGCCCCTACTCCGCCGCGCCGGGAAACGCCCCCCGACCCGTTCGCCGGTGCGGGCGGTGCGATGACGGATGATGGGGCCAGTCGACGCACCCCGAGGAGCACGGTGTCCAGCACGGTGAGGGTCAGTGGCGCGCTGCTGTGGCTCCGGGCCGCGCTGCTCGCCACGGTCGCGCTGTGCGCCGGTACCCTGGCCCACCTCGGTGCGCACGGCCTTTTGCCCGGTCCGACGGCCCTCCCCCTGCCGCACTGGGTGCTGCACCTGACCGAGGACCTGTCCGGGCCGCACGCAGCGATGGCCCTGGCGCACGCCGCGGCCGCCGCGGTGGTGGGCCTCTGGCTGGCCCGCGGCGAGCACGCCTTGTGGGTGCTGGTGTGGCTGGCCGGACGGTCGCTCGCCCGGCTGGCCGGGCCGGTGCCCCTGATCGTCGGCGTCGCCGGGCCGCCCCGCGTCGTACGCGCCGACCACACCCTGCTGCCTCCCACATCCCGAGCGCTCGCGCGGACGCTGCGGCGTCGCGGTCCCCCGCTGCCCCAGGCAGCCTGAGTCCCACCCCGCGACCAACGAAGGAAACCCCTATGCGCAGAACCCTCATCGTGCTGGCCACCCTCGTGGTGACGGCCCTGTCCCTCACCGCCTGCTCCGACAGCGGCTCGGACGGGTCCAACAGCACCGGCGGCACCGGAAGCAGCGGAGGTACGACGATCGACATCACCATCAAGGACGGCAAGGTCACCCCGAACGGGGACCGGGTGAAGTCGAAGGTCGGAGAGCCGGTCACCCTGAAGATCGACGCCGACACCTCCGGGGAGATCCACGTGCACTCCACCCCGGAGCAGGAGATCAAGTTCGACCAGGGCACCAGCACCAAGAAGCTGACCATCGACCAGCCGGGCATCGTTGACATCGAGGACCACGAGCTCGACCAGGTGATCGTCCAGCTCCAGGTCAGCTGACACACCTCGATCCTGATCCGTCTGCGGTCGCACCGCACGCGCGCCACCCCGCGACCGCAGACGAATCGGGCGGTGGGCTAGTTTCCGACGCATGAGCGAGATGACCTACCGCCCCCTCGGAAACAGCGGCCTGATGGTCTCGACCGTCGGGCTCGGCACGAACGCGTTCGGCGCCCGCATCGACGCCGACGAGACGCAGGCCGTCGTCGACGCCGCGATCGACGCCGGCATCACGCTGTTCGACACCTCGGACACCTACGGGCGCGGGGCGAGTGAGGAGCTGCTCGGCCGGGCGCTGGGCCGGCGCCGCGACGACGTGGTGCTGGCCACCAAGTTCGGCATGGACATGGACGGCGCGAACGGGCCGGACTGGGGCGCCCGGGCGTCGCGCCGCTACATCCGCAAGGCGGTCGAGGCCAGTCTGCGCCGGCTGGGCACCGACCACATCGACCTCTACCAGCTGCACCAGCCGGACCTGGTGACCCCGGTTGCGGAGACGCTCGAGGCGCTGACCGAGCTGGTCACCGAGGGCAAGGTCCGCTACCTGGGCTGCTCGAACTTCGCGGCCTGGGAGGTCGTCGATGCGCACTGGACCGCGGCCACGGAGGGCCTGCGGCCGTTCGTGTCCGCGCAGAACGAGTACTCCCTCTACAACCGCGCCGCCGAGGAGGAGCTGCTGCCCGCGCTCTCCCGGGTCGGGATGGGCCTGATCGCCTACTTCCCGCTGGCCTACGGCCTCCTCACCGGCAAGTACCGCCGTGGCGAGCAGGCGCCGGCCGGCAGCCGGCTCGGTGTCGACAGCCAGGCGCACCGGCTGGCCAACGCGGACTGGGACCGGATCGAGGCGCTGGAGGCGTACGCCGCCGACCGCGGCGTCGGCATCCTCGACGTGGCCATCGGCGGTCTCGCGGCCCAGCCGAGCGTCGCCAGCGTGATCGCCGGCGCCACCCGTCCCGAGCAGGTCGAGGCCAACGTCCGGGCCGGTCTGTGGGAGCCGTCGGCCGAGGACCTGGCGGTGCTCGCCGAGGTGAACGCGCAGCGCGGGCACGGTATGACGCACGCCTCGTTCACCCGCAGCTGAGGCGGGGGCGCCACCGTCTCGGCCTAGACCAGAGGCGTTCCTGACGGGCCGTTGGGTTTTACCCAGTGGGGCCCGGGTAGACGCCTCCTCGTCATCTCGGGGACATGAAAAGACGGACCGGTTCGCACGCAACCGGGCACCACCTCGACAAAGGCGGAGAGCATGGTCACCACACCGGTTCGGCTCCTCGGGAACCAGCGGTCACCCCAGCACGACGTCCGGGACGATGTCCGGGGCGATGTCCGGAACCACGTAGGTGACGACATCGACCCCCACGACGTCGTCGTCACCCCTCGCAACCGCTCCGCGGTGAGCGCAGCCCTGCTGCAGCGTGCCGCGCAGGAGACCGACCCCGTGGAGCGCAAGCGGCTCCAGGACGAGGTCGTCGTCCTGCACATGGGCCTGGCCCGAGCGATCGCGGCCCGCTACCGCGGTCGCGGCATCGCCGACGACGACCTCAGCCAGGCGGCGTCGATGGCGCTGCTCAAGGCGGCCCGCAACTTCGACCCGTCGCACGGTGTGGAGTTCCTGTCCTACGCCGTCGTGACCATGAAGGGTGAGGTCAAGCGGCAGTTCCGGGACTACGGGTGGATGGTCCGCCCGCCGCGGCCGATCCAGAAGCTCCAGGCCGACGTCAGCCGCGCCGACAGCGAGCTCACCCACCAGCTGGGTCGCTCCCCCAAGGTCGCCGAGGTCGCGGAGTACCTCGGGGTCCCGGAGGAGGACGTGGTCGAGGCACTGTCCGCGGACGGCTGCTTCACCCCGACCTCCCTGGACACCCCGGTCGGTGCCGACGGCACCGGGGTCCTCGGCGAGATGATCCCCGGCGAGGACTCCGCGATGAGCGAGGCCGAGGCCCGGATCATGCTCGCCCCGGCGGTGCGGGCGCTCCCGGAGCGCGACCGCGAGGTGCTCTACCTCCGCTTCTTCAAGCAGCAGACGCAGGTCCAGATCGCCGAGGAGATCGGCGTGACGCAGATGCAGGTCTCACGGATCCTGTCGCGAGTCCTCGCCCAGCTGCGCGGTCAGCTCGGCTGACCCCGTTCGACGGAGGACGGGGGCCGGTCACGCGGCCTGGGAGGCCGCGTGACCCGGTCCCCGTTCGGCGTCTCCACCGGCCCGAGGGGGCCTCCGCGAGAACGGGTGACCGGTCTCCGTTTGCGACTGGTCCGGGCGGGTACAGGAGGCGACCGAAACGAGAGGGAGTTCCCATGCCGTCCTGGCTGATCTGGGTCATCGTCGCCATCGTGGTGGTGGCCGTCATCGTCGCGCTCGTCGCGGCGTCCAACAAGAAGAAGCAGGAGCGCAACCGCGTCCGCGCGGGTGAGCTGCGCGAGGAGGCCGCCGCCCAGGCGACCACCGTCCAGCAGCGCGAGGCGCACGCTCGCGAGACCGAGGCACAGGCGGCTGCGGCTCGCGCCGAGGCGGACCGCAAGCAGGCGGAGGCCGACCGGCTCGAGGCCGAGGCGCGCGAGCGCCAGCAGGCAGCCGCGGGGCACCGCGAGGAGCACCAGGCGAACCTCCGACGTGCCGACGAGCTCGACCCGGACGTCGACACCCGCAACGACGAGTACGCCGGACCGGAGACCGCGCACGCCCCGGGCCATGAGCACAACGGCACCGTCGGCCACGAGGGCACCCTGAGTCACGAGTCCCACAACGGGACCGTGGGCCACGAGGGCACCCTGGGCCACGAGTCGCACGACGCGACCGGCGACCAGCGGGTGCAGGACCGGCTCGGCGGGCACGACGGTCAGGAGCCGACGACCGTCACGCATCCCGACGGGACCACCGAGACGGTCAGCGAGCCGCACCCGACAGAGTCCAGCACCGAGGGCGGCACGCACCGCGCCTGACGCGCCCACACTGCGCAGAGGGAGACAGAAGGGCCCAGCCGATCGGCTGGGCCCTTCTGCATGTCTGGACGTCTCGTGCCGGTCAGGTCGCCCAGATCAGAGGTACAGGCCGGTCTGGCTGTCGCCGAGCCGGTCGGTGGCGACCGCGTGCAGGTCCCGCTCCCGCATCAGCACATAGGTCTCCGCGTTCACCTCGACCTCGGCCTTGTCCTCGGGGTCGAACAGCACCCGGTCCCCCACCTCGACGCTGCGCACGTGCGGCCCGATCGCCGCGACCCGGGACCAGGCCAGCCGGCGGCCGCCCATCGCGGCCGTGGCGGGGATGACGATGCCGCCGCTGGACCGGCGCTCGCCCTCGGTGTCGACCGAGACCAGCACCCGGTCGTGCAGCATCCGGATCGGAGTCTTCTCGGGCACGCCTACCGGGTCACCTTCCGGAGCACGACGACGAGCACCGCGAAGCCCACGACGCCGCCGGCGACCTTGAGGATGTTGTCGGTGCGCGGGTTGCCCTGCGGGTCCACGAAGTGCGCCTTGAAGCCGTTGAACTCGCGCCGCGCGATCGTCTTGGGGCTGGCGCGGTAGACCAGCTGGTCGATCGTGACCGCGAGCCGCTCACGGGTGGCCTCGATCTCGTCCTCGATCGTGGCCGGCTGGACGTCGGATGAAGCCACGGTGTTCTCCTCGGGTGGGCGAATTCGCCCGCAGGGGGTCGGCTGGTCTCGCGTGAAGGTTACCCGGCAGACGTCGCGCGAACTGTGCGGGGATCGAAGCCGAACGGCAGCTCCAGACGGTGCGCGGACATCAGCGCCTCGTCGGTCAGCACGTCGTAGGTCGGGCCGTCCGCGACGATGACGCCGTCGGAGAGTACGACGGACCGCGGGCACAGCTCGAGCGCGTAGGGCAGGTCGTGGGTGACCATCAGCACCGTCACGTCGAGCGAGGTCAGGATCTCGGCGAGCTCGCGCCGGGACGCCGGGTCCAGGTTGGACGACGGCTCGTCGAGGACCAGGATCTCCGGCTCCATGGCGAGCACCGTCGCGACCGCGACCCGGCGGCGCTGCCCGAAGCTGAGGTGGTGCGGGGGCCGGTCGAGGAAGTCGACCATCCCGACCCGGTCGAGCGCAGCCGTCACCCGCCGGTCGAGGGCCTCGCCACGCAGGCCGAGGTTCGCCGGCCCGAACGCGACGTCGTCGCGCACGGTCGCCATGAACAGCTGGTCGTCGGGGTCCTGGAACACGATGCCGACGCGCCGGCGTACCTCGGCGAGGTGCTCCTTGGCCACCGGCAGCCCGGAGACCGACACGCTGCCGGCGCCGGCGGCGAGGATGCCGTTGAGGTGCAGCACCAGCGTGGTCTTGCCTGCGCCGTTGGGGCCGAGCAGCGCCACCCGCTCCCCCCGGTGCACGTGCAGGTCGACGCCGTACAGCGCCTGGTGCCCGTCGGGGTAGGCGTAGGCCAGGCCCTGGACGTCGAGGACGGGGGTGCTCATCGGTGCGCCTGCCTGGTCGAGGGCTCGGTGGTCTGCGGCATCGTGCCGGTGTAGCCGCGCGACAGCATCGCGAGGTGCACCCGCTCGCCACGCTCGTAGGACCGGATGAACAGGGCCCCGGAGGAGCGGGCCAGGATCGGCCAGTGCCGCACGTTGCGGGCGGTGAAGCCGCGCGACTCGCGGGCCACCCGCATCCGACCCATCTCGTCGGTGACCACGTCGAGGTAGCGGATCATGAAGCCCATGATCTGCACCAGCAGGTTGGGCACGCGCAGGCGCTCGAGCCCGGCGAGCAGGTGCCGAGGCTCGGTGGTGGCGGCCAGGGTCAGGCTGGCGATCACGCCCAGCGTGCCCTTCGCGAGCAGCGCCCACGCGGACAGCAGCCCGGACTGGCTGACCGTGACCCCGAGCACGTCGGTGCGCGGTCCGGCAGCGATGAACGGCATCAGCAGCGCGAACACCACGAACGGCACCTCGACCACCATCCGCTTGGCGATGTAGCCGAACGGGACCCGGCTGACGGCGATCACCGCGAGCAGCACCAGCAGGAAGCCCGCGTAGGCGGGGTACCAGTCCTTCGGCGTCGCCACGACGAGCAGCATGAAGGCCAGCAGCGCCAGCACCTTGAGGTGGGCCGGAGCCCGGTGGACCGGCGAGTGCCCGTGGTAGTGCAGCTTGTGGCCGTGCCCGGCGCCCATGTCAGCTGCCGCCGTGCTCGGTGGGCTGCCGCGCGTCGACATCGACGCCGTCGTCGCCGTCGTCGGGCGAGCCGCCGCGTCGTCGTACGACGAGCGCGAGACCTCCGGCGAGGGCGAGCACGACCAGCGAGCCGGCCACCCCGGCGACCGCGCCGGACAGCCGCTTGTCCTGGACGCCCCGGGTGCCGTAGCCGGCGAACGGGCTGCTGTCGGAGGCGTGCTTGCGCTGGGTGTGGGAGAAGCCCTGGTCCTCGGCGACCCGGTTCAGGCCGTCGGGGCTGGACGAGGCGTAGTAGCTCACGACCCCCGCCAGGAACAGCGCGACGAGCAGGCCGGCGAGCACCAGCACCTTGGTGGACACGTGCTTCACGCCGTGGCCCCCTTCGAGCCGCGCACCTCGAGCGTGCGAGCCTGCAGCACCCGACGTGCGCCGTGCACCAGGTCGGGTCGTACGGCGACGATGCTGCCGACGGCGAGCCCGGTGATGACCGCCTCGCCGACCCCGATCAGCAGGTGCCAGCCGACCATCGCGGTGGTCAGCGCAGCGAGTGGGATGTCGGCCTGACCGCCCACGGCGTACAGCGCCACGAAGCAGAGGGCGGCCGCCGGCACGGACACCAGCGCGCTCACCGCGGCCGCGGGCGCGACCAGGGACAGCCGTTTGGGCAGCGCGGACTGGAGGCCGCGGAAGACGAGGTACCCGACCACGATCGTGACCAGCCCCATCAGGTCGATGTTGGTGCCCAGCGCGGTGATCCCGCCGTCGGCGAACAGCAGGCTCTGCACCAGGAACACCACGCTCATGCACAGCAGCCCGGTGAACGGCCCGACCAGGACGGCGGCCAGCGCCCCGCCGAGCAGGTGCCCGCTGGTCCCCGCACCGACCGGGAAGTTCAGCATCTGGGTGGCGAACACGAACGTGGCCACCAGCCCGGCGAGCGGTGCGGTCTTGTCGTCGAGCTCGTGCCGCGCCCCGCGCAGGGCCACCCCGACCGCGACCACCGCGACCGCGCCGGTCGCCAGGGAGGTCGGAGCGTCGAGGAACCCGTCGGGCACGTGCATGCGGCGCTCCTTGTACGTTGGGCGGGACCCGGGTCTCCACCCGGTTCCGGCGTCATGCACAGGCTACGTTATTGCACATCATGTGCAACAAGCACCTGTTCGATCGGTCAGGAAGGACCCACCCGTGAGCGAGAACCGTCTGTCCCCCGGCGACACCGCGCCCGACTTCACCCTCACGTCCGACACCGGCGAGGAGGTCTCGCTGTCCGGTCTGCGTGGCCGCAAGGTGATCGTGTACTTCTACCCGGCCGCGATGACCCCGGGCTGCACGAAGCAGGCCTGCGACTTCACCGACTCGCTCGACTCGCTGCGGGGCGCCGGCTACGAGGTCCTCGGCATCTCCCCCGACAAGCCGGCCAAGCTCGCGAAGTTCCGGGAGCGTGACGGGCTGACCCTCACGCTGCTCTCCGACCCGGACAAGGAGACGCTGGCGGCGTACGGCGCGTTCGGGGAGAAGACGATGTACGGCAAGACCGTGCAGGGCGTGATCCGCTCGACGTTCGTGGTCGACGAGGAGGGCAAGGTCGAGGTGGCGCAGTACAACGTCAAGGCCACCGGGCATGTCGCCAAGCTGCGCCGTGACCTCGGCCTCGCCTCCTAGACTGCCTCTGCGCGCCCGTAGCCCAATGGCAGAGGCAGTCGGTTTAGGTCCGGCCCAGTGTGAGTTCGAATCTCACCGGGCGCACGCGTCGCTGGGCAGGTGCCGCTGGTGAGCTCGGTCGAGATCGTGCCCTTCGAGGAGCGGCACGCGGCCGGGATCGCCCGGCTCAGCACCACCGTGCAGTGGCCGTCGCTGAGCGACCCCGCGACGGTCCGCCGCGTGTGCACGGCACCGGGTTCCTCGGCGTACGTCGCGGTGCACGAGGGCCAGGTCGTGGGCTGGGCCCAGGCGCTCGGCGACGGAGTCCTCCAGTCCCACCTGAGCTTCGTGGCCGTGCACCCCGAGCACCGGCGCCGGGGCATCGCGCGGCTGCTGACCGTGGCCACCTTCCAGGACACGCACACCCTGCGGATGGACCTGATCACCGACTCCGCCGACCCGTTCTACGCCTCCTTCGAGCACAAGCCGATGCACGGGTTCCGGATCTACCCGGGCGCCTGATCCCGGCCTTTCTCGCCGACCCGTCACCTACTTGGCGGTTTGACCCGGCGTGTCGCCCACCAAGTGACGGTTCACCGAAAGGTGGGTGACGCGCGGGTCAGCGTCAGAGGCCGATGAGCACGTCGGCGACGACGGGCGCGATCTTGCGGATCGCCTTGCCGCGGTGCGAGATCGCGTCCTTCGCGTCGGCCGGGAGCTCGGCGGACGTGCGTTCGTCACCCTCCTGCTGGTCCGCGACGAACAGGACGTCGTACCCGAAACCGCCGCTCCCCCGCAGCTCGTGGATGATCCGGCCGGCCATCTCACCGTGCACGACGTGCTCGGCCACCCCGGCCGCACCGACGGGGTAGGCGAACGCCACCGCGCAGGTGAAGTGAGCGCCGCGCCGCTCGTCCGGCACGTCGGCGAGCTGGTCGAGCAGCAGCATGTTGTTGGCCAGGTCGTCCTTGCCCGTGCCGGCCCACCGTGCGGAGAGCACGCCGGGCATGCCGTTCAGCGCGTCGACGCAGAGGCCGCTGTCGTCGGCGAGCGAGGGCAGACCGGTCGCCTGCACCGCGGCGTGGGCCTTGAGCAGGGCGTTGCCCTCGAACGTCGGCTCGGTCTCCGCGGGCTCGTCGTACGGCGCGACGTCGTCGAGGCCGAGCACCTCGATGTCCGGGACGTACCCGACGAGAATCCGTCGCATCTCGACGAGCTTCTTGGCGTTGCGGGAGGCGAGGAAGACCTGCGTCATCCGGCGAGGGCCTTGTGCTGCATCACCGTGAGGTCAGCGCAGCCCTTCTCGGCCAGGGACAGCAGACTGTCCAGCATCGACCGGTCGAACGGCTCGCCCTCGGCGGTGCCCTGCACCTCGACGAAGGCTCCGTCCCCGGTCATCACCACGTTCATGTCGGTCTCGGCGCGGACGTCCTCCTCGTAGGGCAGGTCGAGCCGCGGCTCACCGTCGATGATGCCCACCGAGATCGCGGCGACCGAGCCCTTGAGCGGCTCGCCCTTCAGGGCGCCGATGCTCTTCAGGTGCGCGCACGCGTCGGCCAGGGCGACGTACGCGCCGGTGATCGCCGCCGTGCGCGTCCCGCCGTCGGCCTGCAGGACGTCGCAGTCCAGGACGATGGTGTTCTCGCCGAGCGCCTTGTAGTCGATGACCGCGCGCAGCGACCGGCCGACCAACCGGGAGATCTCGTGGGTGCGGCCACCGATGCGGCCCTTGACCGACTCCCGGTCCGAGCGGGTGTTCGTGGCGGCGGGCAGCATGGCGTACTCCGCCGTCACCCAGCCCAGCCCGGAGCCCTTGCGCCAGCGCGGCACGCCCTCGTTGGCCGAGGCCGCGCACAGCACCCGGGTCTTTCCGAACTCGATCAGCACCGATCCGGCGGCGTGGTCCAGCCAGTTGCGGGTGATCGTGATCGGGCGGAGCTCGTCGTTCTGTCGTCCGTCTGCTCGGGTCATGCGGGCGAGCCTATCCAGGCCGGCCGAGGGTCCTCACCCGAGATCGGCCAGACCAGCTCGAAGCGCTCGAACGCGACGGCGATGTCGTCGGTGAACTCGACACCCGTGCGGGCGCACTGGCGCGAGAAGAACCGGGTGTGCGCGTCGAGCCAGAAGGCGCGGGACCGGTCCCCCTCCCCCTCGTCCCAGGCGAACGCGTCGTCGACCGACGACAGCGGACCGACCCGCAGGCCCGTCGTCCGCAGGATCCCGAGAGGCCGCCCGTCGCCACCGACGAAGATGCAGTGGTCGCCGACCTCCGGCAGCGGCTCGTCCTCGGCATCGAACTCAGCAGCCAGCCCCGCCGTCGCCCGCTTCGGGCCGTTCAGCACCAGGGCACCGAGCTCGTCGGCCATCTCCGCGGAGCTCCCGAACGAGTACGTCGTCACCAGCGGCCCGTCGTAGCCGCTCGCCCCGACATACGACGCCCACATGTCCTCGACGGCGGCCGTGTCGGTAGGTGCGATGTCCATGACGAGCAACCTATCGCCGGCGACAGGCTCAACCAGCCGGTAGGGCCGGGGCTGGGTCAGAGGGCGTACGTCGTGCCGGTGGTCGCGCGCTCGAGCGGCCCGTCGTACGCCTCGCGTGCCTCGGCCAGCGGCACCTCGGGGTCGTGCCAGGGCGGGATGTGCGTCAGGACCAGCCGCCGCGCCCCCGCCTCCGCCGCGGCGGCGCCGGCCTGCTTGCCGGTCAGGTGCAGGTCGGTCGGGTTGTCGCCGCTCTCCACGAACGCCGCCTCGCAGAGCAGCAGGTCCGCGCCCTGGGCCAGGTCGACGAGCTCCTGGCAGGGGCCGGTGTCCCCGGAGTAGGCGAGCACGTGGCCGTCCGCCTCGACCCGCAGGCCGTAGGCCGTGATCGGGTGCGCGACCCGTGTGACGCGGACCGTGAACGGGCCGAGCCGGATCGGCTGGTCGTCGTACTCACGGAACGAGAACTCCGCCGACATGCCGGTCTCGGGGTCCAGGCCGTAGGCCCGGGCGCACTGCCGCGCCACGCCCGGCGGGCCCCAGACCGGGATCGGCGGGCGGGCGCCGTCCGGGTGGTACTTCCAGAGCACGTAGAGGCCGCTGATGTCGAAGTAGTGGTCGGGGTGCAGGTGGCTGATGAGTACGGCGTCGATGGTGACCGGGTCGACGAACCGGTGCAGCGAGCCCAGCGCACCGCTGCCGAGGTCGAGCAGCACGCGCCAGGTGCGGCCCTCGTGCTCGCCCTCGAGGAGGTAGCAGCTCGCGGCCGAGTCCGGACCGGGGAAGGATCCGGAGCAGCCGACGACGGTGACCTTCATACGTTCACCCACGAGGTGGCCTGGGCGAGCTGGTGCACCGACTCGAGCTCCGGGCCGAGGAACCGGCGGCCGATCGCGGCGAACTCGTCGGGCTGACCGGTGGTCAGGAACCGGTGCACCGGCTCGGGCAGCGACGGGTCGCGCTCGAGGCCGTGCTGGACGAGCAGCCGGTAGACGTCCTTGGCGGTCTCCTCGGCGCTGGACACCAGGGTCACCTGGTCGCCCATCACGTAGGACACGATCCCGGTCAGCAGCGGGTAGTGGGTGCAGCCGAGGATCAGGGTGTCGATGCCGGACGAGGTCAGCGGGTCGAGGTACTCGTGCGCCACCTGCATCAGCTCCGGGCCGCTGGTGACCCCGGCCTCGACGAACTCCACGAAACGCGGGCACGCGCGGGTGTGCAGCGTGACGTGCGGGGCGGCGGTGAACGCGTCGTCGTAGGCCATCGAGTCGGCCGTGGCGCGCGTGCAGATCACGCCGATCCGGCCGCTGCGCGAGGCGGCCACGGCCCGCCGGGTCGCCGGGTGGATCACCTCGACGACCGGCACCGGGTAGCGCTCGCGGGCGTCGCGCAGGACCGCGGCGCTCGCCGAGTTGCACGCGATCACCAGGGCCTTGACGCCCTGGTCGACGAGGTGGTCGAGGCACTCGAGGGCGTACTCGCGGACCTCGCCGATCGGCTTGGGGCCGTAGGGCTGCCGGGCGGTGTCGCCGAGGTAGAGCACTGGCTCGTGGGGCAGCTGGTCCAGCACGGCACGAGCCACGGTGAGTCCACCGAAGCCTGAGTCGAAGATGCCGATCGGAGCGTCTGCCACGGGCACCAGGCTAGTGCCAGCGACCCCCTGTCCGGACGCTCGCGCGACCGACGTCACGGTGCGACGGTCGTCACCCCGGGCACCGCGGGACCGGCGGCCGGGGGGCCGGGCGAGTTCTTCGCGTCGTCTCACGCCCGTCTCAGGACGCGGCGTGACGATGACGGCGTGAGCGCTCCTCGACCCGTGGTGGGCGGCGCGGCGCTGCTGATCGGGCTGCTCCTGCTGACCGCCTGCGCGCCGCACCTGGCGGCGCACGCGGACGTACGGCGCCGGGCCCTGGCCCCGCCGCAGGCCCGGACCTGGACCTCCCCGGTGAACCCCGTCCGCGGCATCCACAAGATCAAGCACGTCGTGGTGGTGATGCAGGAGAACCGCTCCTTCGACTCCTACTTCGGCACCTTCCCGGGCGCGGACGGCATCCCGATGCGGCACGGCCGGTCGGTGGCCTGCCTGCGGGCCGCGCCCGGGCTGCCCTGCCACCACCTGTACGTCGACCACGCCGACGTCAACGGCGGCGGGCCGCACGCCTTCGCCAACTACGCCCGCGACGTCGACCACGGCCGGATGGACGGGTTCCTGCGCCAGGGCCTGCTGGCCCACAAGCACTGCCGCGACCCGAACGACCCGCGGTGCAGCAACGGCTCCGGGGTCGACGTACTCGGCTATCACACCGGCAGCGACCTCCCGAACTACTGGGCGCTGGCGCACCGCTACGTGCTGCAGGACCACATGTTCGAGCCGGTGCGCTCGTGGAGCCTGCCCGAGCACCTGTGGCAGGTCTCGGAGTGGTCGGCCCGCTGCACGACCCGGGCCGCGGCGTCGTGCGTCAACGCCCCCGAGCACGTCGGGCACCGGCCTCCGGACGGCTGGTCCGGCACCGGCGGGCGGCCGGTGCCGCAGGGCCCGGTGTTCGCGTGGACCGACCTGACCTACCTGCTGCACCGGAACCACGTCAGCTGGGGCTACTACGTCCAGCCGGGCACCGAGCCGGACTGCCGGGTCGACAGCGCGACCACCTGCCCGCGCGTCGCGCAGCGGCCGGAGACGCCGGGCCTGTGGAACCCGCTGCCGGACTTCGTCACGGTCCAGCAGGACCACCAGCTGGGGAACATCGCCGCGACCAGCACGTTCCTGCACCAGGCCCGGACCGGTCACCTGCCCGCGGTCAGCTGGGTGGTCCCGTCCGGGCAGAACAGCGAGCACCCGCCGGGCCGGGTCAGCCGCGGCCAGTCCTACGTCACCCGGCTGGTCGACGCCGTGATGCGGGGCAAGGACTGGTCCTCCACCGCGATCTTCGTGTCCTGGGACGACTGGGGCGGGTTCTACGACCACGTGCGGCCGCCGTACGTCGACGCCAACGGCTACGGCCTGCGGGTGCCCGGGCTGGTGGTCAGCCCGTACGCGAGACGCGGCTACGTCGACCACCAGACGCTGTCCTTCGACGCCTACGTGAAGTTCATCGAGGACGTGTTCCTCGGCGGCCGGCGGCTCGACCCGCGCACGGACGGGCGGCCGGACGCGCGACCGGACGTCCGCGAGAACGACCCGCGGCTCGGCAACCTGGCCTACGACTTCAACTTCCACCAGAGGCCGCGTCCGCCCCGGCCGCTGCCGGTGCACCCGCGCACCACGCTGACCGGCTGAGCGGTCCTAGTGCTCGGCCGGTCGCTCGTTGTAGACGCCGGCGAACTGCTGGCCGGACAGCTTCTGGATCGCGTTCATCACCACGTCGGTCACCTCGCGGCGCGCGCGACCCGCCGGCACCCCGTCGTACGTCCCGGTGAACCGGAGCGGCTCACCGAACCGCACGGTGACGTCGGCCAGCCGCGGCAGCCGCGAGCCGACCGGCTGGATGTTCTCGGTGCCGATGACGCCGACCGGTACGACGGGCGCGCCGGACGTCAGCGCGAGATGCGCGACCCCGGTCCGGCCGCGGTAGAGCCGCCCGTCGCGCGAACGGGTGCCCTCCGGGTAGATCCCGAACGCCTCACCTCGGCCGAGCACCTCGAGCGCGATGTCGAGCGAGGCGAGCGCGGCCTTGGTGTCGTCGCGGTCGACCGGAACCATGCCGATCCCCTTGAACCAGCCGCGGACGAGGGCACCCTTCAGACCGGTGCCGGTGAAGTAGTCCTCCTTGGCGAGGAACACGACTTTGCGCGGGACGACGATCGGGATCACCATGCTGTCCGCGAAGGACAGGTGGTTGCTGGCCACGATCACCGGACCCGTGCGGGGCACATTGTCGAGCCCCTCGACGGTCGGGCGCCACACGGCCTTCGCGACCGGCGGCAGCACGGCGTGCACGACCTCGTACAACATTCAGCACCCTCCAGCTGCCACGGTCCGAGAGGCCCAGCCTGCCAGGTGTGCCGGAGACGCGCCGACGCGACCGCCGTACGGACGGGTACGACGGTCGCGTCGTCGGGCCGGACGGGTCAGTCCAGGACCACGTCGGGGTGCCGGGCGGCGGCGACGATGCGGACGGCGCCGCGGCTGCGGGAACGCGCGGAGCTGCCCGGCGGGAGCTTCGAGGCAGGCTCGGGCGTGGTCCGGGCGACGTTGCCGGTGTGACCCGGCTCGAGCCTCGGCGACTCAGGCGTCGAAGGGCAGCTTGGGCTGCGGCGGCCCGAGCGAGGGGTCCACACCGTCGAAGAGGCTGCTGACCGACTCCCCCGCGTGCACCCGGGAGATCGCCTCGGCGAACAGCTCGGCGACCGAGCGGATCTTCAGCTCCGGCCAGTGCGCCGGGGCGGGCACGGTGTCGGTGGTGACGACCTCGCGGATCATCGGGTGGTCGCGCAGCCGCTCCACGGCCTTGCCCACGAACAGCCCGTGCGTGCAGGCCACCGAGGCGCCGGTGCAGCCGAGGCTCTCGAGCTTGTCGAGCAGCTCCACGATCGAGCCGCCGGTGGCGATCTCGTCGTCCAGGACGATCGCGTGCTTGCCCTCGACGTCACCGACGATCGCGTCGATCACGACCCGGTCGTCGGCGAGCCGCTGCTTGCTGCCGGCAGCGACGGGCAGGCCGAGCAGCCGGGAGAAGTGGGTGGCGGTCTTGGCGTTGCCGAGGTCCGGGGACACGACGACCGCGTCGGTGAGGTCCTGGTCCCGGTAGTGCTCGGCCAGCACCCCGAGCGCGGTGAGGTGGTCGACCGGCACCGAGAAGAAGCCGTGCACCTGCGGGGCGTGCAGGGTCATGGTGAGCACCCGGCTGACGCCCGCGGTGACCAGCATGTCCGCGACCAGCCGGCCGCCGAGCGAGATGCGGGAGGCGTCCTTCTTGTCCGAGCGGGCGTAGGCGTAGTGCGGGATCACCGCGGTGATCTGCGCCGCCGACGCACCCTTCG
The DNA here is from genome assembly GCA_963810035.1 of uncultured Actinomycetota bacterium. GTDB lineage: Bacteria > Actinomycetota > Actinomycetes > Propionibacteriales > Nocardioidaceae > Nocardioides_B. The sequence goes on along the minus strand of CAWEMA010000011.1, from coordinate 397,363 downwards.
CGGCGTCGACCATCAGCAGCAGCTCCATCAGGTGCTCCTGTGTCGGCGGCACCAGCGGCTGGACGATGTAGACGTCGCGCTGCCGGCAGTTGGCCTGCAGCTGCGCCTGCAGGCAGTCGTTGCTGAACCGACTGAGCTCGACCGAGGACAGCTTCACCCCCAGCGAGTCGCAGATGGCGTTGGCCAGCGGCCGGTGGGCGCTTCCGGAGAAGACGACGATCTCACGCACGCAGCGCTCCCGGAGTCGGGGTGGGACGGGCGGGGCAACGATAACCCGGGAGCCCGGGTCGTCTGCGCCAAAGTGGCCGATGCCCGCGGCGACACGCCGTACGACGGTGCAGTGATCGGCCACAACCGGGCCGACCCGGGGGGCGCTCAGGCCCAGAGCTGACCCTCGAGGCGGTCCTCGGCCTCGTCGATGGTGCCCTCGTAGGCGCCGGTGGAGAGGTACTTCCAGCCGCCGTCGCACACCACGAAGGCGATGTCGGCGCGTTCACCGGCCTTGATCGACTTCGCGGCCTGGCCCAGCGCGGCGTGCAGGATGGCGCCGGTGGAGATGCCGGCGAAGATGCCCTCGAGCTCGAGCAGCTCCCGGACCCGGCGTACGGCGTCGCGCGGGCCGACCGAGAAGCGTGCGTCGATCAGCGTCTCGTCGTACAGCTCGGGGACGAAGCCCTCGTCGAGGTTGCGCAGGCCGTAGACCAGCTCGCCGTACCGCGGCTCGGCGGCCACGATCCGCACGTCCGGCTGCTTCTCGCGGAAGAACCGGCCGACGCCCATCAGCGTGCCGGTGGTGCCGAGCCCCGCCACGAAGTGGGTCACCTCGGGCAGGTCGGCCAGGATCTCCGGGCCGGTGCCCTCGTAGTGTGCGAGCGCGTTGGCGGGGTTGCCGTACTGGTAGAGCATCACCCAGTCCGGGTGGTCCTCGGCGACCTGCTTGGCGACCCGGACCGCCTCGTTCGAGCCGCCGGCCGCGGGCGAGGAGACGATCTCGGCGCCCCACATGCGCAGCAGCTGGCGGCGCTCCTCGGAGGTGTTCTCCGGCATCACGCACACCAGCCGGTAGCCCTTGAGCTTCGCGGCCATCGCCAGCGAGATGCCGGTGTTGCCCGAGGTCGGCTCGAGGATCGTGCAGCCGGGACGGAGCGTGCCGTCCTTCTCCGCGACCTCGACCATCTTCAGCGCCGCCCGGTCCTTGATGGAGCCGGTGGGGTTCCGGTCCTCGAGCTTGGCCCAGAGTCGTACGTCGGGCGACGGCGACAGCCGGGGCAGGCCGACCAGCGGCGTACCCCCGACCGAGTCGAGCGTCGAGTCGAAGCGCACTCAGCCTCCAGCGACGGCCGGGAGTACGACGACCTGGTCGCCGTCGCTGACCGACGTGCCGAGGCCACCGGTGAACCGGACGTCCTCGTCGTTGACGTAGACGTTCACGAACCGGCGCAGGTCGCTCTGCCCGTCCTTGGCCTCGATCAACCGGTCCTTGATACCCGGGTGGCTGTTCTCGAGGTTCTCGATGACCTCAGAGAGGGTGGCTCCCTCACCGGGAACGGCCTTCTCGCCGCCGGTGTAGGTGCGCAGGATGGTGGGGATGCGGACCTCTACGGACATCAGTCCTGGCTCCTCAGCTGTTCGTTGGTGTCGCGACGACGTCGACCTCTTCCTCGGTGACCTCGCCGTCGACGATTCTGTAAGACCTGAACTCCACAGGACCGTCACTATTCCCGTGCTCGCGTGTGCTCACCAACACGTAGTGCGCGTTCGGCTCCATCGCGAGACCGATGTCGGTGCGCGACGGGTACGCCTCGGTGGCGGTGTGCGAGTGGTAGACCACCACCGGCTCCTCGTCGCGGTCGTCCATCTCGCGGTAGAGCTTGAGCAGGTCGGTCGGGTCGAACTCGTAGAACGTCGGGGAGCTCGCCGCGTTCACCATCGGCACGAACCGCTCCGGCCGGTCCGACCCCTCGGGCCCGGCGACGACGCCGCACGCCTCGTCCGGATGGTCCCGCTTGGCGTGCGCGACGATCGCGTCGTAGGTCTCCTGGTCGATCCTCAGCACGTCCCTCAGCGTAGGAGGCGGCTGGTCACCACCCCGTCGTACCGCCCCCGCGTCCGCATCCTGAGACCCCCCACCTCCCCGTTGAGACGCCAGTTGTTCCCCGGCGAGAAGGCAGTTGTTGCCCGACGAGAAGGCAGAAAGTTCCGTACGAGAGCTCAGTCCTGCACCAGCCGCCTGGAGCGGACCGGAGTTCGCCGGAACGAACCCATCTCTCGTAGGGAAGGAGCTGGCGTCTCAACGGGAAGGAACTGGCGTCTCAACGGGAGCGGGAGGTGAGGGCGTCGACCAGGGTCTCCTGGAGGTAGCCGACCCACTGGTAGATGTCGTAGACGTGGGCGCGGGGGTCCTCGTCGGGCAGCGCCATCCAGTAGTCCTCGTCGCCGTCCTCGACGCCGAGCCGGGTGGCCAGCGCGAGCCGGATGTCGGTGAACGACTTGAGCCAGGTGACCGCACCGGCCGCGTCCAGCTCCACGTCGACGACCAGGCCGTCCTCACCGAGCTCGGGCGGCAGCCCGGCCTCCTCGAGCGTCTCGATGATGTGCACCGCGCCTTGCGCCTTGTGGTCGCGCAGTCCGCCCTCGGTGAAGCGGCGGAACTCACCGGCCGCCTCCTCGTCCTTCGGGTACGCCGTGGGGAACAGCCGGGCCAGCACCGGGTCCTCGGGCTCCGTGGTGGGACCGGAGAAGTCCAGCAGCTTCTCGAGCGGGTCGTCCCCGCTGCTCGGGGCCGCCACCTCGTTGCGCAGCAGCTCCACCAGCTGGGAGGCCAGCGACCGGAGCAGGTCGGCCTCGAAGCCGGTGAACGTCGCGACCGCCCCGCCGCCACGACGGCGCTGGAAACCTTCGCTCATCCGGCACTCCTGGAAGTGGTCTCCGCGGCTCCGTGCGTCGAGCCTGTCGAACCGACCAGCCGTGGGGTCATCAGTCCTGCTTCTCCATCGTGGCCCACAGGCCGTACTCGTGCATCGCCTGGACGTCGCGCTCCATCTCCTCGCGCGAGCCGCTGGCCACCACCGACTTGCCGTCGTGGTGCACCTCGAGCATCAGCTTCTCCGCCTTCTTCCGGGCGTAGCCGAAGTAGGTCTCGAAGACATAGGTGACGTAGTTCATCAAGTTGACCGGGTCGTTCCAGACGATGGTCACCCACGGCCGGTCCACGAACGTGAGGTCGTCGGTCTCCGGCTGGTCGAGCTCGACGGGCGAAGGAGCGGACACGGCAGTCATCCTAGGCTGTGGACGTGACGACACAGTCGACGGCGTTGCTGACCGACCACTACGAGCTGACCATGCTGCAGGCGGCGCTCGCCTCCGGCACCGCGCACCGCCGCGCGATCTTCGAGCTGTTCCCGCGGCGGCTCCCCGAGGGCCGGCGGTACGGCGTCCTGGCCGGCGTCGGACGCGCGCTCGACGCGATCGAGCGGTTCAGGTTCGACGCCGACGCGATCGACGTACTCCGCGACCACCAGGTGGTCGACGAGCCGACGCTGGAGTGGCTGGCCGGCTACCGGTTCCGCGGCGACGTGTGGGGCTACGCCGAGGGTGAGACGTACTTCCCCTACTCGCCGCTGATGGTGGTCGAGTCGACGTTCGCCGAGGCGGTGCTGCTGGAGACCGTGCTGCTCTCGATCCTCAACCACGACTCGGCGATCGCGTCCGCGGCGTCCCGGATGACCTGGGCCGCCAACGACCGGCCCTGCATCGAGATGGGGTCGCGGCGCACGCACGAGGAGGCGGCGGTGGCCGCGGCCCGCGCGGCGTACATCGCGGGCTTCGTCACCACCTCCAACCTCGCCGCCCGGCAGCGGTACGGCGTCCCCACCGCCGGCACCAGCGCGCACAGCTTCACGCTGCTGCACGACACCGAGAAGGACGCGTTCACCGCGCAGGTCACCGCTCTCGGCAAGGGCACGACGCTGCTCGTGGACACCTACGACATCGCCGAGGCGGTGCGGCTCGGCGTCGAGATCGCCGGACCGGACCTCGGTGCGGTGCGCATCGACAGCGGCGACCTCGGCGTGCTCGCCCAGCAGGTGCGCGACCAGCTCGACGGCCTCGGCGCCACGGACACCCGGATCATCGTCACCTCCGACCTCGACGAGCACGCGATCGCGGCGCTCGCGGCCGCCCCGGTCGACGGGTACGGCGTCGGCACCTCGCTGGTCACCGGCAGCGGCCACCCGACGTGCGGGTTCGTCTACAAGCTGGTCTCCCGGGAGGACGACCGTGGCGAGATGGTCAGCGTCGCGAAGAAGAGCAAGGACAAGATCTCCATCGGCGGCCGGAAGTACGCCCTGCGCCGGCGCAACGCCCGCGGGGTCGCCGAGGCCGAGGTGATCGGCATCGGCGAGCCGCCCGCGAACGACGGCGACGACCGGTCCCTGCTGGTGCCGCTCGTGCGGGACGGCGAGGTGGTCGGTCGCGAGAGCCTCGAGGTCCTCCGGGCCCGGCACGCGGCGTCCCGCGCCGAGCTGCCGCTCAAGGCCCGCCAGCTCTCCCGCGGCGAGCCGGTGATCCCGACCGAGCACCTCGACGGCACCGTGTCCTGACATGGCGCTGGTCCGCTGCGACTTCTTCTCCGAGGTGCTCGAGGTCGGCACATCGATGACCGTGCTGCTGCCCCAGGCGACCGAGCAGCAGATCGGCGTCGCGGGCTCCGCGCCGGGCGGCGACTTCCCGGTGCTCTACCTGCTGCACGGGCTCTCCGACGACAGCTCCGCGTGGCTGCGCTACACCAACATCGAGCGGTACGCCGCCCCGCTCGGCCTCGCGGTGGTGCTGCCGGAGGTGCAGCGCAGCTTCTACAGCGACGAGGCGCACGGGGCGCGCTACTGGACGTTCCTGTCCGAGGAGCTGCCGTCCGTCGTGCAGTCGTTCTTCCGGGTGTCCGGGCGCCGCGAGGACACCTTCGTCGCCGGCCTCTCGATGGGCGGGTACGGCGCGCTCAAGTGGGCGTTGCACCACCCGGACCGTTTCGCCGCGGCGGCCAGCCTCTCCGGGGCGCTCGACGTGGTCGGCCTCAGCCGGCTGCCGGAGCGGCGCGACCTGTTCGAGCGGGTGTACGGCGACACGGTCGACCGGCACGACGACCTGTTCGCGCTGCTCGACAGCACCGGCACGTCGACGGCCCCGCCGCTGTACGTGGGGTGCGGCACCGAGGACCCGCTGCACCCGTCGAACCTGCGGTTCGTCGACGTGGCCCGGGCCGCCGGTCTCGACGTACACGCCGACTTCCGGCCCGGCGAGCACGAGTGGGGACTCTGGGACGCGGCCATCCGCGACGTGCTCGCCTGGCTGCCGCTGCGACGCTAGCCTCGGGCCATGAAGCGCGCACTGATCGTGGTCGACGTCCAGAACGACTTCTGCGAGGGCGGCAGCCTGGCCGTGCACGGCGGCGCCGAGGTCGCCTTCCGGATCGGCGAGCTGCTGCACCACTGGACGCTCCAGGACCCGAAGGCGCCGGACTACCAGGTGGCCGTCGCGACGCGCGACCACCACATCACCCCCGGCGACCACTTCAGCGACAGCCCCGACTACGAGCACTCCTGGCCGCCGCACTGCGTCGTCGGCACCGACGGCGAGGCGTTCCACCCGAACCTCGACCCGCAGCCGTTCGACGCGGTGTTCCTCAAGGGCGAGCACGCGGCGGCGTACTCCGGCTTCGAGGGCCTGGCGCCCGACGGGACGGGGCTGGCGGACTGGCTGCGGGGGCACGAGATCACCCACGTCGACGTGTGCGGCCTCACCACCGACTACTGCGTGCGGGCGACCGCCCTGGACGCCGTACGCAACGGCTTCGACACCCGCGTGCTGAAACGGCTGTGCGCCGGGATCGCCCCCGCAACCACCGAGTCGGCGCTGCGCGAGATGCAGCAGGCCGGGGTGACGCTCGGATGAGCCGCACGCCGCCGCTGTCGCAGATGTTCACCGAGCTCGCCGAGCGCCGCCGCGACCATCCCGCGCTGGTCGGTGCGACCCGGACGCTGACCTACGGCGAGCTCGACCGGCGCGGGAACCAGGTGGCCAACGCATTGCGCGACCTCGGCGTCGGGGAGCACGACCGGGTCGCCTACCTGGACCTGAACAACCCCGAGTTCTTCGAGGTGATGCTCGGCTGCGCCCGGATCGGTGCCGCCATCGCCCCGCTGAACTACCGGCTCACGCCGACCGAGATGGGCCGCATCGTGCACGACGCGCAGTCCACCGTGCTGGTGGTCGGGCCGGCGTTCGAGCCGGCCCTCGCGGCGATCCAGGTCGAGGCGCCGGGCCTGACCCGGGTCGTGCGCACCGGCGAGGACTTCGAGTCCTGGGTCGCGGCGGCCGGCGACGTCGACCCGGGTCGCGAGGCGACGTACGACGACGTGGTGCTGCAGCTCTACACCTCCGGCACCACCGGACTGCCCAAGGGCGTGCAGCTCACCAACGGCAACTGCTCCGGGCTGATGGACGTCGCGGACGCCTGGGACGTCGACGAGACCTCGGTCTCGCTGGTGGCGATGCCGCTGTTCCACATCGGCGGATCCGGCTGGGCCAACGTCGCGCTCGCCCGTGGCGGGACCGACGTGCTGGTCCCGATGGTCGACCCGGCGGAGTTGCTCGACACGATCGAGAAGACCCGGATCACCAACGCGTTCCTCGTCCCCGCCGTGCTGCAGATGATGTGTGCGGTGCCCGGTGCCGACGACCGGGACTACTCCAGCCTGCGGTCGATCGCCTACGGCGCGTCCCCGATCACCACGGCCGCGCTGAAGCGTGCGCTGGAGGTGTTCCGGGCGCCGCTGTTCCAGGTCTACGGCCTCACCGAGACCACCGGCGCGATCACCGAGCTCAGCTCGACCGACCACGACCCGGAGGGCCCGCGCCGGCATCTGATGCGGTCGGCGGGCAAGCCCTACCCGTGGGTGGAGATGAAGGCCGTCGACCCGGCCACCGGCAAGGACTGCGGTCCCGGCGAGGTCGGCGAGATCTGGACGCGCTCGCGGCAGAACTCCCCCGGCTACTGGAACAAGCCCGAGGACACCGCGGCCGCGTTCGACGTCGACGGGTGGCTGCACACCGGTGACGCGGGCTACCTCGACGACGAGGGGTTCGTGTTCCTGACCGACCGGATCAAGGACATGATCGTGACGGGTGCGGAGAACGTCTACCCGATCGAGGTCGAGTCCGCCCTGTCCGAGCACCCGGACGTCGCCGACGTGGCGGTGATCGGGGTGCCCGACGAGCGGTGGGGCGAGACGGTCAAGGCGGTCGTCGTACGACGCCCCGGGTCCGGCCTCACCGAGGACGAGCTGCTGGCCTGGGCCAAGGACAAGGTGGCCGGGTTCAAGCGGCCGCGGTCGGTGGACTTCGTCGACGAGCTGCCCCGCAACCCGTCCGGCAAGCTGCTCAAGCGGGTGCTGCGCGCGCCGTACTGGACCGACGCCGAAGGCCGCCACATCGCCTGAGGCGGGGGTCAGGCCGCGGCGGACCTGATCCTGGAGAGCACCTCCTGGGCGCTACGCCCCGGTGAATCGCGGGCGACGCTTCTCGCCGAACGCCCGCATCCCCTCCGCCACGTCGGCGGTGCGCAGCAGCACCGTCTGGCCGGTGCGCTCGCGCTCGAGCGCGTCGTGCAGGTGGCCCAGGGTCGCGGCGTTCACGGCCTTCTTGGTCGCCGCGTAGGCCAGCGGCGGACCGCCCGCGAGCCGGCCGACGAGCGTGGCGACGGCGTCGTCGAACTCGTCGTCGGCAGCCAGGTGGCTGACCAGCCCGGCGTCGTACGCCTCCGGCGCGGGCAGCGCGTCGCCGAGCAGCGCCATCCGCATCGCCCGGGCCCGGCCGACGGCAGCCGCGACCGTGGCGGTGGCGCCCCCGTCCGGCATCAGGCCGATGCGCGCGAACGCCAGCAGGAACGCCGCGGACTGCTTCGCCACGACCAGGTCGCAGGCCAGTGCCGCGGAGCAGCCGACGCCCGCGGCGATGCCGTTCACCGCCGCCACGCACGGCTTGTCCAGGCCCACGATCGCGCGCACGATCCGGTTGGCCCGGTCGAGGCTGGTCACGTCGAAGTTCTCGTGCGCGTCCGCGCCGGACAGGTCGGCGCCCGAGCTGAACGCGGCGCCGCTGCCGGTGAGCAGCACCACGCGTACGTCGTCCCGGGCGGCCGCCGCCTCGAGCTCCCCGGCGAGCCGGTCGCTCATCTGCGCGGTCATCGCGTTGAGCTGCGCCGGACGGTTCATCGTCAGCCGCAGCACGCCGTCGCCGTGACGGACGTCCAGGCCGGGGGCGAGCTCAGGGTGCATGCGGCGACCCTATCCGCGCTGCGTCTCGCCAGGCCGGCCCGTCGCCGCCGCACTCAGCTGATCGTGACCGGGGTGCCGTTCGAGACGAGCCTCCAGTCGACGCTCGCGAACGTCCCCGGGTCGATGGTGCCCTGCGCTGTCACCCAGTCGATGAGCAGCTGCCGGATCTCGACCTGCCGGTTGTAGACGACCTCGGCGGTCTTCACGTGCGGGAAGTTGCCACCGCCGGACTGCCGGTAGTTGTTGATCGCCATCACGAAGACCTGCTTCGGGTCGATCGGCGCTTCCCCGAACCGGAGGTTCCTGATCCGGTTGCCGGCGTCCTGGGCGATGTCGATGTCGTAGGTCAGCCGCTTCCCCAGGCCCGCGACGATGTCGTAGTTGTAGTCCGGGGTGCCGTTCGGGGCGGTCGCCGTCTTGGCGTTGGTCACCTGCTCCATGGTGAACGGACCGGCGCCGGTCTTCTGCTGGAAGTAGGCGGCGGAGAGCTCCAGGTAGTCCTTGACCTGCTCGCCGGTGACCTTCACGGCGAGCAGGGTGTTGTCGTAGATGTAGAGACCCGCGACGTCACGCAGCGTGACCTGTCCTTCGGGGATCGCGGCACCCCGGTTGAAGGGCGCCGCGATGCTGAGCACCGGCAGGTCCGCGTCGGCGGTGCCCGCGAGTGCGGTGTGCACGGCGTCCGCCTGCACGTAGTTGACGAAGTCGATCGCCGGCACGTCCTCGACGACGGCGCGCTGGGCGGACATCGCCTGGGTCGACGTACCGATGGGCGAGTTGACGTAGCCGACCACCTTGTCGTGCTGGGCGCGTACGACGTCGGCGACCTCGGGGTCCTCGGAGACCTCGTTCGAGTTGAGCACCTGCCCGGTGGCGGAGGTGACCGTCCACCGGCCGCCCCGCTCCTCGAGCTGCAGGTCCATGACGGTGACCCGCATGCCCCAGTAGAGCGGCTCGCTGAGCAGCACGTCCTTCTTGGTCTGGGTGTTCGTGACGTAGGTCTGCGGGATCTCGACGTGCGCGTGGCCGACCAGGATCGCGTCGATGCCGGGCACCTGCTCGGCGAGCAGGGATGCGGCGTTCTCCGGGTAGGGCAGCGCGTCGCCGTACGACGAGCTCGTGGTGGCACCTGAGTGCGCCGCCACGACCACGACGTCGCAGCCGGCCCGCTTCATCTTCGGGACGTAGGTCTTCGCCTGCTCGACCAGTCCCGGGAAGTGCAGCTTCCCCTCGACGTTCGCCCTGTCCCAGATGGCGATGCCGGGGTTGGTGAGGCCGAGGATGCCGACCTTGATCGCCGGCCCGTTCTTCGGCCGGAACGTCTTCACGACGTACGGCGGGAAGGCCGGCATCCCGGACGCGTCGTCGACGGCGTTCGCACCGAGCAGCGGGTGGTCGACCTGGTCCTGGAAGGCCCGCAACGTGTCGAGGCCGTAGTTGAACTCGTGGTTGCCGAGCGCGGCCGCGTCGTAGCCGATCGCGTTCATCGCCGCGGCCATCGGGTGCGTCGCGCCGCCGGTGATCGGGTCGACCTTCGCGTAGTAGTAGGCCAGCGGCGTGCCCTGGATGGTGTCGCCGGCGTCCAAGGTGAGGATCGGCTCACCCCGGCGCTGCTCGCGGACGGCCCTGATCAGGGTCGCGGCCTTGGCCACCCCGATGTCGTTGTGGGTCTTGTCGTCGTACTCCGCGTTCTTGAAGTAGTCCCAGTTGAAGACGTTGCCGTGCAGGTCGGTGGTGCCGAGCACGGTCAGCCGGGTGCGGTGGCGGCCCGTCTCGGAGCGGGCCTCGGCCACGCCCGGCACGAACCCGACGGCAGCGAGGGCGGCGGCGCCGGTGAGCACCGTTCGGCGAGCAGGCAGGCGTGACTGGTCGGACATGGGACTCCCGAGATAGGTGCGGACCGATGCGCTGACAGTTCTATCCCGAAAGCCGGGGTGGTGGTCAAGCATCTGCGGTCGACCCGCCGGATCGAGACAGGATGTTTACCCACCCGACTCCCCAACAACTGTTTGACAGTAGTGGGTGGAAGCGTGCATGCTCGCCGGGATCTGTTGGCGAGCAGGACGGGGACGGCTGTGTCCGAGGAGACCGACGAGACCGACGCGTCCCGGGACCCCGCCCGGTCCGCGCTACGCGCCGTGGCCCACCCGGTGCGGCTGCAGATCCTCTCGCTGCTCACCGGTGCCGAGATGAGCGCCGCCGAGGTGGCCCGCGAGCTCGGCCTGACGCACGCGAACGCCTCCTACCACCTGCGCGTGCTGGCCGAGGCCGGCGAGGTGGTGGTCGCCGGTGAGGAGAAGATCCGCGGCGGGGTCGCGAAGCGCTACCGGCACCCGTGGGACCGGCACCGCGAGCCGCACGCCGAGCCGCCCGGCGAGCCGCACGCCGGGCGTCCTGCGGGCGGGGCGGGCGGGCAGCGGACCAGCGGCGCGGACACGCAGATGTACGTCCGGGCGCTCACCGAGGAGCTCGTACGACGGTCCCGGCTCCGCAGACCCGGCACCCGGCTGTGGATGACCGACGCGGAGATGTGGGTCTCCCCCGACGCGTGGCAGCAGGTGACCGTGCTCGTCGAGGAGGCCGCCCGGCTCGTACACGCCGAGGCGCGACCGCCACGCACCGAGGGCACCGTGCACGTGAACCTGAGCGCCGCCCTCTTCGAGCTCGCCGACCCGTCACCTACTCGGCACTCTGACCGGCGTGTCGACGAGGAGGTGCCGGGTCGATGAGCTGGCGGGCCTCGTTCGCGCCGCTGCGCGAGCGCAACTTCGCGTGGTACTTCACCTCCCGGTTCAGCAACACCCTCGGCTCGATGATGGCCGGCGTCGCGCTCACCTTCGCGGTCCTCGACCTGACCGACTCCGCGAGCGCGCTCGGTCAGGTGCTGGCCGCACGGACCATCCCGATGGTGGTGTTCCTGCTGTTCGGCGGGGTCGTCGCGGACCGTTTCCCGCGCACGCTGGTCCTCCAGCTCTCGAACCTGCTGTCGGCGGCCACCCAGGGCGTGGTCGCCTACCTGGTGATCAGCGGGAACGCCGACCTCTGGATGATCATCACGCTGGAGGCCGTCAACGGCACGGTCTCCGCGATCAGCTTCCCGGCGATGGCCAGCATGGTGCCGCAGCTCGTACGTCGCGAGCAGCTGCAGGCGGCCAACGCGTTGCTGTCCCTGTCGCGGGGCACGCTGACCATCGTCGGACCGACCGTCGGCGCGCTCCTGGTCGTCACGGTCGGGCCGGGCTGGGCGCTGGCCGCCGACGCGTTGACGTGGTTGCTGGCCGCGGCGTTCCTGCTGCCGATGAGGATCCCGCCCCGGCCGCCGGCCCAGAGTCGCAGCAGCACGGTCCGTGACCTGCGTGAGGGGTGGAGCTTCTTCGTCGCGACCACGTGGCTCTGGGTCGTCGTACTCGCCTTCAGCGTCCTCAACGCCATCCACACCGGCGCCTGGTTCACGCTCGGGCCGGCGATCGCGAAGTCCACGATCGGCGAGCAGGGCTGGGGTCTCGTGCTCTCCGCCGAGTCGGTCGGCCTGCTGGCGATGACCGTGGTCCTGCTGCGCCTCGACCTGCGGCGACCGCTGGTCGCCGGGATGCTCGGCTGCTCGCTGATGGCGGTGCCGCTCGTCGTCCTCGGCGCCGCGCCCCACCTCGGCGTCCTGCTGGTCGCCGCGTTCGTCGCCGGTGCCGGGATCGAGCTGTTCAGCATCGGCTGGAACCTCGCCATGCAGGAGAACATCGACGACCGGATGTTGTCGCGGGCCTACTCCTACGACGCGCTCGGATCGTTCGTGGCGATGCCGGTCGGCCAGCTGCTCTACGGCCCGCTCGGCGACACGTTCGGCTACCGGGACGTGCTGGTGGCCAGCGGGATCGTGTACTTCCTCGTCGCCGTGGCCACGCTCGCATCGCCTTCGGTGCGGGGCCTGACAAGCAGCCGTGCACTCCACCCCGTCTCCGAGGAGAGCGTCGTGTGACCTACGGGTGTGGCGGCCTCTTCGCGGCCGCGGACCTCAGCCCTCGAGCCCCATCTCCCGCATCACCGTCGGGAGCACCGCGCCCATCGCCTCGACGAGCGCGGTGAGACCGGACAGCGGCCGCACCATCACCCGGAAGTCGTCGATCAACCCGTCCGCGTCGACGTGCAGGAAGTCGGCGCCCTCGACGGACCGGTCGCCGACCCGGGCCTCGAACACCAGCACGTGGTCGTCCCCGTCGGACACGGTCCGCGTGTAGCGGAAGTCGTCGAAGACCCGCGTCACCGCACGCAGGACCACCTCGGTCGCCTGCTTGCCCTCGTAGGGCTTGTGCACCGCGGGGCTCCGGAACACCACCCGCTCGGCGAGCAGCGCCAGCGCCGCCTCGACGTCTCCGGTCTCGACCGCCTGCGCGAACGCCTTCACCCGCCCCACCTCTCGTTCAGTGCCGTCACGACCTTGAGGTCGCGGTTGGTGCCCGGTGCGAGCGCTTTCTTGAAGGCGCCGAAGAACTTGGCCTCCTGTGAGGGTCGGTTCAGCCAGATGTGCGTGGCGCGCCCGATCACGACCGCCGTCTCCCCCGGCTCGTCCCAGGCCGCGATCTGCTCCGCGACCTCGCCGGTCGGCTCGGCACCGACCTTGTAGAACGTGACGTAGCGGCGTTGCCCCTCGCCCTCCCCGAACGGCGGCGGCGCGATGTCTCGCGCGTCGACGTAGACCTGGCGCAGCTCGGCCGGCGTGAAGATCACCGACGGCACCTCGAACCGGCTGTGCTCGTTGAGCACCGCCTCCACGTGCTGCTCGACCTTCGCGACCGAGCGCATGCTGCTGCGGAACCTGACATTGCCGGTCTGGATGTAGGTCTCCACGTCCTCGAGGCCGGAGGCCGTCAGGTGGTCACGCAGGTCGGCCATCTTGTAGATCCGCCCTCCCACGTTCACGGCTCGCAGCAGGGCGATGTACGTCGGCATCCCACCATCCTGCCCGTTGAGCCGGGTCTCGCGCATGGTTGAGCCGGGTCTCGTGACGGGTTGAGCCGGGCCTTGCGTCGGGTTGAGCTGGGTCACAATGGCGGCATGGAGCTACGTCGCGCCACCTCCGCGGACGTGGCAGGGATCGGTCGCGTGCATGCGCTCAGCCGAAACGCCGCGTACGTCGACCTGGTGCCGTCGCACGCGCTGGCCCAGGTCACGCCGACCAGCCAGATGCGTTACTGGCGCGACCGGCTCGCCGTCGAGCCCGAGCCGTACGCGGTGTACGTCGTCGAGGTCGGCGCCGAGACCCAGGGGTTCGCCATGGGATCGGCTTCGGGGACCACCGCCACGCTCAACGCGATCCACGTGCTCCCGGCGTTGCACGGCAGCGGCGCCGGCATGCTCCTGCACGACGCGGTCGTGCGCAGCTTCGAGGAGTGGCGGTGCACGACGGCCGAGCTGTGGGTGCTCGAGGGCAACGAGCGGGCGCAGTCGTTCTACCGCCGGCACGGCTGGTCGTTCGACGGTGGCCGTGATGCGCACTCGGTCGGCGGGGTCGACGTACCGATCCTGCGCTACCGCCTGCCACTCACGCCCCAGCCCTGAGCAAGGTCAGCACAAGCCCCGCCTCAACCCACCACAAGCCCCGGCTCAACCCAGCACAAGCCCCGGGTCAACGAGGAGGGTCAGGAGTTGGAGAAGACCGCCGGGCCGTCGTCGTCGGACGAGCCCCCCGAGCCGGAGGGAGCGGAGGGAGCGGAGGGGGCGGGACCACGGCCGGCCCAGGTCCACGCGTAGGCCGGATCCTCCGCGGCGAGCCCCGCCTCACCGAGGTCGAGCGGCCGGAAGGTGTCCACCATGACCGCGAGCTCGTCGAAGTACTCCGCACCGATCGACGCCTCGACGGCCGAGGGCTGCGGCCCGTGGGCGTAACCACCCGGGTGCACCGAGACCGAGCCGATGTTGATGCCCGACCCCTTGCGCGCCTCGTAGTCGCCGCCCACGTAGAACATCACCTCGTCGGAGTCGACGTTCGAGTGGTAGTAGGGCACCGGGATCGAGTCGGGGTGGTAGTCGACCTTGCGCGGGACGAAGTTGCAGATCACGAAGTTGTGGCCCTCGAACACCTGGTGCACCGGCGGCGGCTGGTGCACCTTGCCGGTGATCGGCATGAAGTCCTCGACGTTGAAGGTGTACGGGTAGAGGCAGCCGTCCCAGCCGACCACGTCGAACGGGTGCGTCGCGTAGGTCATCCGGCTGCCGACCAGCCCCGACGGCCCGTTGCCACGGTGCTTCACGAGCACCTCGACGTCGGTGCCCTCGACGAGAAACGGCTCGCCCGGTCCGTGCAGGTCGCGCTCGCAGTACGGCGCGTGCTCGAGCAGCTGCCCGTAGCGGGAGAGGTACCGCTTCGGGGGCGCGACGTGGCTGTTCGCCTCGACCGCGTACAGCCGGCTCGGCTCGGCGGGCAGCCAGCGGTGCGTGGTCGCGCGCGGGACCACCACGTAGTCGCCGGTCCGGTAGGACAGCACGCCGAACACGGTCTCGACGGTGCCGCTGCCCTGCTCGACGTACACGCACTCGTCGCCGACCGCATTGCGGTAGTAGGGCGAGACCGTGTCGGCCACGACGTAGGAGATCCGCACGTCGCCGTTGCCCAGCACCAGCCGGCGCCCCTGTACGGCGTCGACGCCGGTCGTCTCCGCGGGGAACAGGCCGTGCAGCCGGAGGTGGCGCGGCTTGAGCGGGTGGTTAGGGGTGACGGTCAGGTCGGGCAGCTCCCACACCTGGCTGTCCACGATGGCCGAGGGCACGCCACGGTGGTAGAGCAGGGACGAGTCGGAGGAGAAGCCCTCCTCCCCCATCAGCTCCTCGAAGCGCAGGGCGCCGTCGGCGTCACGGAAGGCGGTGTGCCGCTTCGGGGGCACGTCCCCGACCTGGCGGTAATGGGTCATCGCTCGGAATCCTTCGAGGTGTGTTCGTTTATCGAACAACTGTGTCCGTTCACAGCAACGATGCGCTAGGGTCGGCGACGTGTCAACCAGCCAGCCCAGCATCGCCGGAAACGTGCCCGCACACCTGCGCGGACTGGTCGACGACGCGGCGGTCTTCCCACCCGGGAACGCCCCGCTCGACGTCGCGATCCGGGCCCACGCAGAGCACCGGGCGGCGCCGTACGCCGACCTGGTGGGCCCGCTCGTGGTCGGCGACGCGATGCTCCCCGGCCTGGTTTCGACAGACCCGACCAGCCGGAACGAGCGGCTCGCGATAGCCGTCGTGGTCAGCGGCGGCGCCGGCGCGCTCGAGCCCGCGGTCAGCTGGGCGACCCGCGCCGAGGGCGTCGTCCTGCGCGGGGTCGAGATCGCCCTGCGGGACTCCGCGACCGGCGAGCTCGCGTACAACGCGCGCCGGATCGTCACGGCGGTGGACCAGCTCGTCTCGACCGGGCTGCTCGACGACGAGGTCCCGGTGTACGTCGAGACGCCCCGGCTGTTCGCGGCGCAGCCGACACCGGACTGGCTCGCAGCGCTGGACGAGGTCGCGGCGATGGACCACCGGCTCAAGTTCCGCACCGGTGGCGTCGACGCCGGCGCCTTCCCCTCCAGCACCGAGCTCGCCACCCTGATCGGCGCGGCGCTCGACCGGGAGCTGGCCTTCAAGTGCACGGCCGGGCTGCACCACGCGCTGCGGCACCGTGACGCCGAGACCGGCTTCGAGCACCACGGGTTCCTCAACGTGCTCGTCGCGACCCGGGCCGCCCTCGACGGAGCGAGCACCGCCGACGTGGCCGCCGTACTCGACGAGAGCGACCCCACCCGGCTGACCGGCGGCACCGACGAGACCGGGTTGGCAGGCGCACGGCGGTGGTTCCGCTCGTTCGGCTCCTGCAGCGTCCTCGACCCCTTGCACGACCTGACCGCACTCGGACTGCTGGAGAAGTGATGACCCGACCGACCTGGGTGGACGGCGCAGCCGGATCACTGTTCGACGTCGACAACCTGCCCTACGGCGTCTTCGCGCACGGCGACGAGCCCCCGCGCGTCGGCGCGCGGATCGGTGACCAGGTCGTCGACCTGGCCCCGGTCGCCGCCGGCGACATGCTCGAGGTCAGCCACGTCTTCGAGGCCCCGTCCCTCAACCCGCTGCTCGCCCTGGGCCGTCCGGCCTGGTCGTCGGTGCGCACCTGGCTGACCGGGCTGCTGACCGACGAGACCGAACGGGACCTGGTGGAGCCGCACCTCGTGCCGGTCGACGAGGTCACCCTGCTGATGCCGTTCGAGGTGGCGGACTACGTGGACTTCTACTGCTCGCTGGACCACGCCAGCAACGTGGGCCGGATCTTCCGCCCCGACGACGAGCCGCTCAAGCCCAACTGGCGGCACCTGCCGGTCGGCTACCACGGCCGCGCCGGCACCGTGGTCGTCTCCGGCACGGACGTACGGCGCCCGCGCGGCCAGCGCAAGGCGCCCGGCGACGACGCCCCGACCTACGGCCCGAGCACCCGGCTCGACATCGAGGCGGAGATGGGCTTCGTGGTGGGCGCGCCGACCCGCATCGGCGACCAGGTGGGCGTCGACGGGTTCGCGGACCACGTGTTCGGCCTGACCCTGCTCAACGACTGGTCGGCCCGCGACATCCAGGCCTGGGAGTACGTCCCGCTCGGACCGTTCCTGGGCAAGTCGTTCTCGACGTCGGTGAGCGGATGGGTGACCCCGCTCGACGCGCTCGCGGCCGCCCGCGTCGACCTGCCCGGCCAGGACCCGGAGCCGCTGGACTACCTGCGCGCCGGGGAGCGCGCGGGGTTCGACATCGACATCGAGGTGCTGCTGAACGGCGAGACGGTCAGCCGGCCGCCGTACGCCTCGATGTACTGGTCCCCGGCCCAGATGCTCGCGCACCTGACCGTCAACGGCGCCTCGCTGCGCACCGGCGACCTGTTCGCCTCGGGCACGGTGAGCGGACCGGAGAAGGGCCAGCGCGGGTCGCTCCTCGAGCTGTCCTGGGGTGGCACCGAGCCGTTCACCGCGGGCGGCCGTCAGCACACCTTCCTCGAGGACGGCGACACCGTGACCCTGCGCGCCACCGCGCCCGGCACCGGCGGCGGGCGGATCGGGCTCGGCGAGGTGACCGGGACCGTGCTGCCGGCCGACTGACGGAGCTCTCCACACCGGGTGAGCGAGATCACCGGCCGCGGCACGCGGCGCTGGTCACGTTTGCGCGAACCGGGAACGACCGCGCGGCATGCTTGACCCATGAGCGGTCGTGACCCCTACGCGCACCTGCGGGCGAACCTGGAGCTGCACCGCGCCGCCACCAGCCAGCGGACCTACACGTGGTGGTGCACGGAGTGCCAGCTGCACCAGGCCGACGAGAGCGGCCTGTGCCCGCTCTGCCAGCCCGAGACACCGGCACTGCCGGCGTTGGACAAGGACGAGCCCGCCGCCTGAGGCTCTCGCCCCTCCGACCGGCTCAGGACGGCACCAGCAGCGAGCGTTCCCACACCTTGCGCTGGGTCGGGCCGATCAGCCCCTGCTCGTCGAGGAAGCCGGCGACCCGCTCCCCCATCCAGGCCAGCGTCTCCCGGTAGCGGGGGTTGGTGAACGCCGCCCGCTTCGCCTCCTTCGGGTCGAGCCCGACCGCGACGTACACCTGCGGGTTGACCAGTGTCCGGGCGACCATGAACGCGGTCTGCGCGACGATCATCCGGTGCCAGGCGAGCTGGGGCCGGGTCAGCGTGGGCAGCGCCCGCTCGACCTCCTCGCGGGCGAACGTCATGTGCCGGGCCTCCTCGAGCACGTGGATCCGGGAGACCATCCGGATCAGCGGCTGCACCCGCTCGTCCCTCATCAGCTCGCGCTGCCAGCGGTCCAGGATCTCCTCGGCGACCAGGATCGAGGCGTAGGCGCTGACCCCGCCGGCCAGCGCCTTGAAGCCGCGACCGAGCCGGTGGACGTGCGGGGTGGGGCCGTACGCCGGTACGCCGCAGCGGGCGATCGCCCGGCCGAACATCACCGAGTGCCGGCACTCGTCACCGACCTCGGTCAGGGCGTACTGCGTGCGCTCGGTGCGCGGGTCCTCGTCGTAGAGCTCGCGGACCATCATCTGCATCAGGATGATCTCGAACCACAGCCCGACGCTGGCGATGCTGGCCACCTCGTGCCGGGACAGCTCGACGCGCTGCTCCTGGCTCATCGCCTCCCACATCGGCGTGCCGTAGAGCGAGAGCCGCTCCGGCTGCATGAACCACGCCCCGTCGACGAGCGGGGCGTCCCAGTCGATGTCGACCTCGGGGTCGTAGGACTGCTTGGCGGTCGACCGCAGCAGCCGGTGCGCGGTGGGGTCGGCGGCCGGGGTGGGGCTGGCGGCGGGGCCGGCGGTCGCGGTCATGCGAGAACCTCCTGTTTACCTGTTACCTCGGGTAACACCTATTTGGTACTGTGACCCACATGACACGGAGCGTCAAGGGCATCGAGGCGGCCAGGTCCGCGGCCCGCGCCGCCGCCAAGACGGCCGCCAAGGCCGCCGCGAAGGGCAGCGCCGACGGGCGCAGCACCCGCTGGTCCGCGCACCGTGAGGCCCGCCGCGCCGAGCTCGTCGAGGCCGCCGTCGCCGCGATCGACCAGCTCGGCCCCCTGGCCGGCATCGGCGACATCGCCACCGCCGCCGGCGTCAGCAAGCCGGTGCTCTACCGCTACTTCTCCGACAAGGCCGACCTGCACGCGGCCGTCGGCACCTGGGGCGCGAACCTCGTCCTCGAGCGCCTGGCCCCCACGCTGGTCGCGGACGGGACGCTGCGCGAGCGGGTCGACCTGGGCTGTGAGGCCTACCTCGCGCTGATCGAGGAGCACGCGGGCGTGTTCCTGCTGCTGGTCCAGCACCGCGCCGGCGACGCCGCCGGGTCGGGCCCGGGTGACCCGCTCGCCGACGGCAAGGCCGCCATCGCCGCCGCCCTCGCCCGAGTGATGGGCGACGCCCTGCGCGGCCTGGGCGTGGACTCTGCCGGGGCCGAGCCGTGGGCGCACGGCCTGGTCGGCCTCGGGCTGTCCACGGGCGAGTGGTGGCTGACCCGCCGCACGATGACCCGCACGGCGGTGGCCGGCTACCTCTCCTCCTTCGTGTGGCACGCCCTCGAGGGCATCTCCACCAGCTACGGCGTCGCCGTCGACGGCGAGCTGCGGCTGGTCGCCCCGTCCGAGCAGAAGCCCGGTGGGAACGCCGGATGACCGCCGCGGCGAGCGCCCCGCCCGAGGGGTACGACGGACCCGCCCACCTGGTCGCCGACGGCCGCACCGTCGGCGTCGAGGTCCGGCTGCGCGGGTTCTTCCAACCCCTCGACGGCCGCTACCACTGGTACGGCCGCATCACCCGGCACGCCGACGTCGACGCCCTGGTCGAGTCCGGCGCGTCCGTCGTACTCCGCACGCCGCACGGCGAGGCGGCCGGGCGACTGTCCGACCGGGACCCGTGGGGCCGCTACCGCATCGGTGGCACGGGTCACCCGCCGTTCGAGGCGTAGCCGCCAAGTCGGGTGGGTATCACGCCCGCGTGAACCTGACTCGCACGAAGTCCGTCGACGACATCCTGCGCACCACCGCCGACGGCGACGAGAACGCCCCGGGCGGGCTGCGCAAGCAGCTGCGCGCCACCGACCTGATGAGCTTCGGCATCGGGATCGTGATCGGCACCGGGATCTTCACGCTCACCGGCGTCGCGGCCACGGACTTCGCCGGTCCCGGCGTCGTGGTGTCCTTCGCGCTGGCCGGACTGGTCAGCCTGCTCGCCGCCCTCTGCTACGCCGAGCTGTCCTCGGCGGTCCCGACGGCCGGGTCGGCCTACACCTACGCCTACGCCACCATCGGCGAGATCTTCGCCTGGATCATCGGCTGGGACCTGATCCTGGAGTTCGCGCTCGGCGCGGCGGTCGTGGCCCGCGGCTGGTCGGCGTACCTCGCCGGGCTCAGCGACGCCGTCCCGACCTCGCTGTTCGGGGAGAGTGCCCCGGTCAACGTCGGCGCCGTGGCGATCACCCTGACGCTCGGGGTGGTGGCGTACGTCGGGATCCGCGAGTCCAAGTGGGTCACCAACACACTCGTCGCGGTCAAGGTGCTGATCTGCCTGTTCGTGATCCTGGCCGGCGCGTTCTACGTCAAGACGTCGAACTGGACCCCGTTCGTGCCGGGCAGCCAGCCCCCGAAGGAGAAGCTCGGTGGGCTGGCGCAGCCGCTGTGGCAGGCCGCGGTCGGCGTCGACCCGTCGATCTACGGCATGGCCGGGGTGCTCTCGGCCGCCGCGATCGTGTTCTTCTCCTACACCGGCTTCGAGGCGGTCGCCAACCTGGGCGAGGAGACCGAGAACCCCAAGCGTGACCTGCCGATCGGGCTGCTCGGCACGCTCGCCATCTGCACCCTGCTCTACGTGGGCGTCTCCGCCGTGCTCACCGGGATGGTGCGGTACGACGACATCGACACCGGCGCACCGATCTCGAGCGCCTTCGAGACCGTCGGCCTCGGCTGGGCCGCGGTGCTGGTCGGCGTCGCGGCGATCGCCGGCCTGACCTCGGTGATCCTCGTCGACATCGTCGCGATGGGCCGGATCGGCTTCGCGATGGCACGCGACGGGCTGCTGCCGAAGCGACTGGCCCGGGTGCACCCGCGGTTCGGCACACCCAGCCTGATCACGATCCTCACCACCGGGTTCGTGGCGGTGCTGGCGGCGGTCGTGCCGCTCGACAAGCTGGCCGAGATGGTCAGCATCGGCACCCTGTTCGCGTTCACGATCGTGTCGGCCGCCGTACCCCTCCTGCGCCGCACCAAGCCGGAGCTCCCCCGGCCGTTCCGGACGCCGCTGTCCCCGGCGCTGCCGATCGTGTCCGCAGCGCTCTGCGTGGCGCTGATGACGAACCTGGCGCTGGAGACCTGGCTGCGGTTCCTGGCCTGGCTGGTGATCGGGTTCGTCATCTACTTCGCGTACGGCGCCCGCCGCTCCCGGGTGGGCCGCCGGGAGGCCCGTGACGCGGACCGCACCGCCCGGACCTGACATACATAGGGCTCCTATGTAATATTGCTTGGGTGAGCCAAGCAATCCTGCCCCGCCCGACGCTGGAGGAGCTCAGCGCCGAGCTGGTGCTCCACACCGGCCGGCTGGTCCGGGCGGTCACCCGCGCGTCCGTGGGGCTGTCCATCGACGTGCCGACCGCCAGCCTGAGGCTGCTGTCCCAGGTCGACGAGCTCGGCCCGGTCACGATCGGCGCCCTCGCCTCGGCCGACCGCTGCTCGCAGCCCACCATGTCCGCCGGCGTCCGGTCGCTGTGCGAGCGGGGCTGGGCCGCCAAGCAGCCGAACCCGGAGGACGCCCGGTCCAGCCTGGTCACCCTCACCGAGGCCGGACGCACGGTGCTGACCGAGGCCCGGCGCGCGCGTGCCGCGGTCGTCGCGGCCCGGTTCCGGGCCGACCGCGACCACGACGAGCAGGACCTGGCCACCGCGGTCGCGGTGCTGCGCAGCCTGCTCGAACAACCCGACGACGAAGAAGGAACAGCGTGAGCACCAGCACCTCGGAACCCTCGATCCTCAAGCAGCCCCGCGCCGTGTGGGCGGTGGCGTTCGCCTGCGTGATCGCGTTCATGGGCATCGGCCTCGTGGACCCGATCCTCAAGCCGATCGCCGACCAGCTCGACGCCACCCCCAGCCAGGTGTCCCTGCTCTTCACCAGCTACATGGCGGTGATGGGCGTGGCGATGCTCATCACCGGCGTCGTCTCCAGCCGGATCGGCGCCAAGCGCACGCTGCTCTCCGGCCTCGCGCTGATCATCGTGTTCTCCGCCCTGGCCGGGGCCTCCGACACCGTGGGCGCCATCGTCGGCTTCCGGGCCGGCTGGGGTCTGGGCAACGCGCTGTTCATCGCCACCGCGCTGGCCACCATCGTGATGTCGGCCAGCGGCTCGGTCGCCCAGGCGATCATCCTGTTCGAGGCCGCTCTCGGGCTCGGTATCGCCGCCGGCCCGATCGTCGGCGGGCAGCTCGGCTCGATCTCGTGGCGCGCCCCGTTCTTCGGGGTCGCGGTGCTGATGGCGATCGCGCTGGTCGCGACCGCGTTCTTCCTGCCCAAGACCCCGCCGCAGGCCCGCAAGACGTCGGTCACCGACCCGTTCAAGGCGCTGCGCTACCCCGGCCTGCTGACGATCGCGCTGACCGCGCTGTTCTACAACATGGGCTTCTTCACGCTGCTCGCGTTCGCGCCGTTCCCGCTGGACATGACCGCCTCACAGGTGGGCTGGATCTTCTTCGGGTGGGGCCTGCTGCTGGCGTTCACCTCGGTCGTCGCCGCACCGATCCTCCAGCGGATGTTCGGCACCGTCCCGACCGTGATCGCCTCGCTGGTGCTCTTCGGCCTCGACCTCGCCGTGATGGCCGTGCTCACCGACTCCAAGCTCGCGTTGGTGATCGGGATCATCGTGGCCGGGGCGTTCCTCGGGATCAACAACACGCTGATCACCGAGGCCGTGATGGGGGCCGCTCCCGTCGAGCGCCCGGTGGCCTCCGCGGCGTACTCCTTCGTGCGCTTCTCCGGGGGTGCCGTCGCGCCGTACGCCGCGGGCCGGCTCGGCGAGGACGTCAGCGTGCACGCCCCGTTCTGGATGGGCGCGGGCGCCGTGCTCGTCGCGGTCGTGGTGCTCACGGTGGGCCGCAACACCCTCCACGGACACCTGCACGGCGAGAGCTCGCAGGGGCAGACCCAGGACGAGGCGGAGCTGCTCGCCGTCGGCGACCTGGACTGACCGGACACCCACGACGCCGCGCCGCCTCCGGGTGGCGCGGCGTCGTCGTGCTCAGAGCCAGCTGTGCAGCCGCACCGTTGTGCCGTCACCCGACGAGCGGACCTGCACGAGGTCGCACAGATGGTTGGCCATCCAGATGCCACGGCCGCTCTCCGACACCGCCAGGGCCGGCTCACGGCCGATCAGCGGGTCCTCGATGACCCCGCGGTCGGACACCTCGACGACCAGGCTGTCCGGCTGGGTCCACGCCCGCAGGACGCCACCTCCGCCGCCGTGCTCGACGCTGTTCGCAGCGAGCTCGTGCACCGCGAGGACCAGGTCGTCGAGCACGTCGTTCGATGCGAGCACCCCGGCGCCGAGGGCGCGGACATCGGCGCGCAGGCTCACCAGGTCATCCGCCCCGAAACGGTGCTCCACCAGGCTCGCCGGGGGCGGAGTGAGCGGTCGGTTGAACACCTCGACGGCGTGCTCGTGCCCGCCGTACGACGCCCGGCGCTGGTCCGGGCCGACCTCCGGGTGGGTCCTCATCGCGCCGGTGACCACGCCCGCGGGCAGCCTCCGCACGTCGTAGGGGCACAACAGCCGGAACGCCGCCTCGCCGTCGAACGCGAGGTTCAGCAGCGCCTCGTGCAGCTGGCACTCCTCGAGCTCGACCCCGCGGCGGCCGGTCCACGCGGGCTCGCCCACTCCCCGCACGGCCTTGCCCCGGTGGTGCTCCACGAACTCCCGCCACACGGGGATGATGCAGGCGGGGTTCTTGCCGACGTCGGCCATGTCGAGAAAGGCCACCCGGTCGGCGTCGCTGCCGAGCTCGACCTTGAGTGCCTGCAGCTGCTCCGGCAGCTCGGCGACCAGGACGGGCTCGTCAGCCAGCAGGCCCTCCCGCACGAACGACGCGACACTGCCGACCAGCTCGTCCAGGCCGTCGTAGAAAACCGCCTCGTGACGGAACGGTTGCTCGTCGAGATGTGCCGATGCGCTCTTCACGGATGACCTCCCCGGGGCCGCCCCTCCCGGACAGCCGGTTTCCCAGTCTCCCTCGGAGCGGGCCCTTCGTACAGGTGTGTCCAGTCAGCGGCACTTGCGTCGGGGCAGGTCACGGGCGAATTGCGGTGACAACGGATGCATTGTCTAGGGTTCGGGGCATGACTCATCGTGTTGCACGGACCCTGGCCGCCGCTGCCGCTCTGACGCTCACCCTCGGCGGGTGTGCCGCGGGCGGCGACAAGACCGAGGTCGCAGGGGGTGCGAAGGTCGTCAAGAAGGGCACCCTGACCGTGTGCACGCACCTGCCCTACAAGCCCTTCCAGTACAACGAAGGGGGCAAGGTCGTCGGGTTCGACGTGGACATGATGGACCTGGTCGCCAAGAAGCTGGACCTGAAGCAGTCGATCTTCGACACCCCGTTCGAGGGCATCGAGTCCGGGCAGTCGCTGAACACCGGCAAGTGCGACGTCGCTGCGGCCGGCATGACGATCACCGACGACCGGAAGAAGGTCTTGGACTTCTCCGAGCCGTACTTCGACGCCACCCAGGCCCTGCTGGTCAAGAAGGGCTCCCCGATCAAGGGGCTCGAGGACCTCGACGGCAAGACCGTCGGCGTCCAGCTCGGCACCACCGGCGCCGACTACGTCCGCGCGAACGCCCCGAAGGGCGCCAAGATCAAGGAGTTCGAGGACCTCGCGCTGCTGACCACGGCGGTGAAGACGGGACAGACCGACGCGGGCGTCAACGACAACGGCGTGCTGTTCGACTACGCCAAGACCAACCCCGACACCGAGGTGGCCAAGGAGTTCGACACCGGCGAGCAGTACGGCTTCGCGGTCGCCAAGGGCCAGAACGACAAGCTCCTGAAGACCATCGACGACACGATCGCCGAGACCAAGAAGGACGGGGAGTACGACAAGCTCTACAAGAAGTACTTCGGCGAGGCGCCCAGCCAGTGACCGGCCTCGCTGACTCCCCCGCCCAGGCGCGGCAGGCGATCCCGTGGCGATGAGCCCCCGCAAACGGGCCCGGATCTCGCGCGGCGTCCAGTACGTCGTGCTCGTGGCGCTGGTCCTGGCCTTCGCGCTGAGCGCCGACTGGAAGCTGCTCGGCTCGGTGTTCCTGGACCCGGACGTGCTGCGCACGATGTGGCCGTCGATCATCACGGTGGCCCTGAAGAACACGTTGGTCTACACGGTCTGCGCGTTCACGTTCGGCCTCGTGCTCGGCCTGCTGCTGGCGCTGATGCGGTTGTCCCCGGTCGGCCCCTACCGCTGGATCGCCACGGCCGTGATCGAGTTCTTCCGGGGCGTTCCCGCCCTGGTCGTGTTCATCGCCTTCGTCTTCGGCATCCCGCTCGCCTTCCCGGGTCGCGAGCTGCCCGGTGGCGTGGTCGGCACCGTCACGGTCGCGCTCGGCCTGGTCGGCGCGGCGTACATGGCCGAGACCATCCGGGCCGGCATCCAGGCCGTGCCCAAGGGGCAGCTCGAGGCGGCTCGGTCGCTCGGGATGTCGCACACCCGCGCGATGGTCTCGATCGTGATCCCGCAGGCGTTCCGGATCGTGCTGCCCCCGCTGACCAACGAGCTGATCCTGCTCACCAAGGACTCCTCGCTGGTCTACATCCTGGGGCTCGCGCTGAACGAGTACGAGCTCACCAAGTTCGGCCGCGACGTGCTCAACCAGGAGAAGAACATGACTCCCCTGGTGGGCATCGCCCTGTGCTACCTGCTCATCACCATCCCGCTGTCCATCGTCGTACGGCGGATGGAAGCCCGTGCGGAGAGGGCCCGCTGATGACCGACCCACAGATCGACCGGACCGCGCCCGCCATCGACGTGCAGGACCTGCACAAGTACTTCGGCGACAACGAGGTGCTCAAGGGCATCGACTTCCACGTCGACAACGGCCAGGTGGTCTGCGTGATCGGGCCGTCCGGTTCGGGCAAGTCCACGCTGCTGCGCTGCGTCAACCTGCTGGAGTCACCCACCTCGGGGAAGATCTTCGTCGAGGGCGTCGAGATCACCGACCCGGACATCGACGTCGACAAGGTGCGCTCCCGCATCGGGATGGTGTTCCAGTCCTTCAACCTGTTCCCGCACCTGTCCGTGCTGCGCAACCTCACCATCTCCCAGCAGCGCGTCAAGGGTCGGAGCAAGGAGGAGGCCGTCGAGGTCGCCCGCCGCAACCTGGACAAGGTCGGGCTGGCGGAGAAGATCGACGCCTACCCCGCCCACCTGTCCGGCGGACAGCAGCAGCGCGTCGCGATCGCCCGGGCGCTCTCGATGGACCCGGACATGATGCTCTTCGACGAGCCCACCAGCGCCCTCGACCCGGAGCTGGTGGGCGACGTGCTCTCCGTCATGAAGGACCTCGCCGACGAGGGCATGACGATGATGGTCGTCACCCACGAGATGGGGTTCGCCCGCGAGGTCGGCAACCAGCTGGTCTTCATGGACGGCGGCGTGATCGTCGAGGAGGGCTGCCCGGCCGACGTGCTCTCCGACCCGCAGCACGAGCGCACCCAGGCGTTCCTGTCCAAGGTGCTCTGAGCCGTCACGGACGCGAGCCCGGACCGCGAGGACGAGGAGCGTCGGCCGTCTCGTCTGGAGACGGTGCTGTCTCTGCCGTTCGTGCCGTTCGTGCTGGCCTGGGAGGCCGTGCGGGGAGCGATCCGCCAGCTGGGCCGGCTGCTGGCCGAGCTGCGGCGGGCGGTCGCGGACGCGCTGCGGCTGCTGGTGCGGGTCGCGCTGGCCCCTCTGCGCTGGGTGCGCGAGGCCGTTGCCTGGCTCGGCCGGGCCCTCGGTCGCGCACTCAGGACTATCGGCCGGCTGCTCGCCGCTCCCCTGCGCTGGCTCGGCAGCGCGATCGCCTGGCTCTGGCAGGCACTGGGCCGTGGGCTGCGCACCGTCGGCCGGCTGCTCGCCGCTCCCCTCCGTCTGCTCGGCCAGGCGATCGCCTGGCTCTGGCAGGCACTGGGCCGTGGGCTGCGCACCGTCGGCCGGCTGCTCGCCGCTCCCCTCCGTCTGCTCGGCCAGGCGATCGCCTGGCTCTGGCAGGCACTGGGCCGTGGGCTGCGCACCGTCGGCCGGCTGCTCGCCGCTCCCCTCCGTCTGCTCGGCCGGGCGGTCGCCCGCCTGGGCCACGCCGTGGGACGCCTGGTGCGCCGTGCGGCCGAGCTCCTCGCGGCACCGCTCCGCCTGCTGGCCAGCGCGGTCCGGGCCGCGGCGCGGGCGGTGGGACGTGGCCTGGCGTGGGCGGTCCGAGGCGCACGGCGACTGATCCGGGCGTTCGTGGCACCCCTCGGCCGGCTGGTCCGCGCCGTGGCGTCGGCGCTCCGGGGGCCGGTGCGCCGACTGGGCGCCTCGGCGCGACGGTTCGCCGGGGTGCTGGCGCGGGCGTGGCGCTGGGTCTTCGGCCCGGTGCGACGCGTGACGACGCGCCTCTCCGCCTCGGTACGACGCGGCGCGCGTGACGTGCTCGCGTCCGCCCGCCGGATCCGGCAGGCGGGCCGACGTACCCGGGCCGGCCGGCAGAGCCGTCCCTGACGGGTCAGGCCGGCGTCCGGCCCCGGGGCCGAGGCCGAGGCTCAGAGGTTGCCGCGGCGCTCCTGCTCACGCTCGATGGCCTCGAACAGCGCCTTGAAGTTGCCCTTGCCGAAGCCGAGCGAGCCGTGCCGCTCGATCAGCTCGAAGAACACCGTCGGGCGGTCGCCGAGCGGCTTGGTGAAGATCTGCAGCAGGTAGCCGTCCTCGTCGCGGTCGACCAGGATCTTGCGTGACTTGAGCTCCTCGATCGGCACCCGGACCTTGCCGATGCGCTCGCGCAGCTCGTCGTCCTCGTAGTAGGAGTCCGGGGTGTCCAGGAACTCCACGCCGTTCGCGCGCAGGGCGTCGACGGTCGCCAGGATGTCGTTGGTGGCGAGCGCGAGGTGCTGGGCGCCGGGGCCACGGTAGAACTCGAGGTACTCGTCGATCTGCGACTTGCGCTGGGCGATCGCCGGCTCGTTGAGCGGGAACTTCACCCGGTGGTTGCCGTTCGCGACCACCTTCGACATCAGCGCCGAGTAGTCGGTGGCGATGTCGTCGCCGATGAACTCCGCCATGTTCACGAAGCCCATCACCTTGTTGTAGAAGGTGACCCACTCCTCCATCCGGCCGAGCTCGACGTTGCCGACGATGTGGTCGAGGGCCTGGAACAGCCGCTTCGGCTCCCCCTCGCGCTTGGCCCAGGTGCTCTGCGCGGCGACGTAGCCGGGGAGGTACGGCCCGTCGTACCGCGACCGGTCGACCAGCGTGTGCCGGGTCTCGCCGTACGTCGCGATGGCCGCGATGCGGACGGTGCCGTGCTCGTCGGTGATGTCCTCCGGCTCACGTACGACGGTCGCGCCGGCGTTGACCGCCTGGGCGATGCAGCGGTCCACGTCGGGGACCTCAAGGGCGATGTCCACGACCCCGTCGCCGTGCTTGCGGTGGTGCTCGACGAGCGGGCTGTCCGGGTCGACGGCGCCGTTGACCACGAACCGGATCGAGCCGGAGCGCAGCACGAAGGACTTGTGGTCGCGGTTGCCGTTCTCGGGACCGGAGTAGGCCTCCAGCTGCATGCCCCACGCGGACTGGTAGTAGTGCGCGGTCTGGGTCGCGTTGCCGACCACGAACACGATCGAGTCCCAGCCGGTCACCGGGAACACGTCCTGGTCCTCGTCGTACTCCACCAGCCCGACCAGCTGCTGCAGCTGTTCGAGGGTCAGGTCGGCCTTGAGCTCGTCGTGGGTCAGCGCGTCAGTCATGCCCCGCAGCATGGAGGGCATCGGGCGGGTTGTGCAACAGTACGTGGATCGACTGTGCAACCTGACCAGCCCAAGGAGTCGACATGGACGATCTTGACGCCACTTTGCTGCATCTGCTTGCGGATCAGCCGCGCGTCGGCGTCCTCGAGGCGTCCCGGCGGCTCGGCGTGGCCCGGGGCACCGTGCAGGCACGGCTGGACAAGCTCGGCCGGGCCGGCGTGATCTCCGGCTGGGGCCCGGAGCTCGACCCGGCGGCCCTCGGCTACCCGGTGACGGCGTTCCTGACCCTGGAGATCCGGCAGGGCTCCGGGCACGAGTCCGTGGCGCAGCACCTGGCCCGCATCCCCGAGGTGCTCGAGGCGTTCACGATCACCGGGGCCGGCGACATGTGGGCACGGGTGGTGGCGCGCTCGAACTCCGACCTGCAGCGGGTCATCGACGCGGTGCTCTCCGATGCCGGCATCGTCCGCTCCTCGACCGTGATCGCGCTGGCGACCCAGATCCCCTACCGCGTCCTGCCGCTGATGGACGCCGGCGTCGCGCGGGGCCCGGGCCGGCCCGCCGCCGGGTAGTCTCGCCGCGTGACACTCGTGGCGGGCGTGGACTGCTCCACCCAGAACACCAAGGTCGTCGTGTGCGACGCGGACACGGGTGAGGTGGTGCGCGAGGGTCGCGCCCCGCACCCGGACCTCACCGAGGTCGACGCGCGGGTCTGGTGGCGGGCCTGGGAGCAGGCGTCGTCGGGGCTGCTCGACGGCGTCGAGGCGGTCGCGGTCGGCGGCCAGCAGCACGGGATGGTGCTGGTCGACGAGGCCGGTACGCCGGTGCGCGACGCGCTGCTGTGGAACGACAACCGCTCGGCCCCGCAGGCCGCGAAGCTGCTCGACGAGCTCGGCGGGCCGCAGGCGTGGGCCGACGCCACGGGTCTGGTCCCGGTGGCCAGCTTCACCGTCACCAAGCTGCGCTGGGTCGCCGAGAACGAGCCGGACGTCGCGGAGCGGGCGCAGGGCGTGCTGCTCCCCCACGACTGGATCACCCACCAGCTGCGCGGTGGGGCCGGCGAGCCGACGACCGACCGCGGCGACGCGAGCGGCACCGGCTACTGGTCCGCCGCCGAGGAGACCTACCGTCCCGACCTGCTGCGTACGGCGTTCGGCCGCGACCTCGCGGTCCCCCGGGTGGCGGGTCCGCGCGAGTCGGTCGGGGAGACGCCGGGCGGCATCGTGCTGGGTCCCGGCACCGGCGACAACATGGGCGCCGCCCTCGGCCTCGACCTCGAGCCGGGCGACGTGGTGGTCTCGCTCGGCACCAGCGGCACCGTGTTCGCGGTGGCCGACCGTCCGGCGGCCGACCCGTCCGGCATCGTGGCCGGCTTCGCCGACGCGACCGGGAAGTTCCTGCCGCTGGTCTGCACGCTGAACGCCGCCCGGGTGATCGGCGCGGCGCTGCGGATGGCCGGCGCCGAGCTCACCGACCTGGACCGGCTCGCACTGTCGGTCGACGACACCGAGGGCCTGGTGCTGCTGCCGTTCCTCGACGGCGAGCGCACGCCGGCGCTGCCCGACGCGACCGGGGTGCTGCACGGTCTGACCCGCGCCAACGCGACGCCGGCCCACCTGGTCCGCGCGTCGGTCGAGGGGATGCTCTGCGGTCTCGCTGACGCGGTGGCCCCGCTCGAAGAGTCCGGCGTCACCCCGAGACGGATCGTGCTGATCGGCGGGGCGGCCCGCTCGGCCGCCGTACAACGGATCGCGGCTGGCCTGTTCGCGCTCCCGGTCGCCGTACCCGAGCCCGCGGAGTACGTCGGGCTGGGCGCCGCCCGGCAGGCCGCCTGGGTGCTGTCCCAGGACGAGGCACCCCCGCCCTGGACGCAGGACGGCGCCGTCGTGCAGCCCGAGGACGCGGCGGCCGACTACTACCGCCGGGTGCGTGCGTCGTACTCCTCGGTGCTCGCCGCGGCGCAGCCCCTGCTCACCCGCTGAGCCGTCCCGGCCGAGCTGGTCAGGACAGGCGGGCGGCGACCTCGCGCGCGGCGTCCACGACCCGGGGCCCGAACTCGGCGGCGTCGAAGTCGCCGAGCGAGACGATCCCCACCGAGGCCTCCAGCCCCTCCACCCCGAGCACCGGCGCCGCGACGCCGTGCGCGCCGGCCTGGATCTCCCCGATGGTCTCGACGTACGTCGACCCGCCACCGTCCGTGCGGCCGAGCAGGATCGCCTTGCCGGCGGCGCCCTGCTCCAGCGGGTGACGCGCACCGACCCGGTAGGACACGTGGTAGTCGGTCCAGCTCGGCTCGACGACCGCGATGGCCAGCGCCTCACCGCCGTCCGCGACGGTCAGGTGCGCGGTGCTGCCGAGCTCCTCGGCCAGCGAGCGCAGCACCGGCCCGGCCAGCTCGCGGAGCACCGGTTGCAGGCCGCGGGCCAGGGCCAGCACCCCGAGGCCCACGTGCAGCCGGCCGTTGACGTCGCGGCGAGCCAGCCCGTGCTGCTCGAGGGTGGCGACCAGCCGGTAGACCACGGTGCGGTTCACGCCGATCTCGGCCGCCAGGGCGGTGATGCTCATCCCGTGCGGCGTGGCGGCCAGCGTGCGCAGGACACGGAGTCCCCG
This sequence comes from uncultured Actinomycetota bacterium, assembly GCA_963810035.1. GTDB lineage: Bacteria > Actinomycetota > Actinomycetes > Propionibacteriales > Nocardioidaceae > Nocardioides_B. The sequence continues at coordinate 365,919 of CAWEMA010000011.1, read as the reverse complement.
GTCCAGGGTCTGCGAGGTCTCGGCGGCCATGGAGCCGAGGATACTCAGCCGGTCGGGCCGCTCAGCCGCTCTTGCGGCCGGCGGCCCAGTCCCGGATCCGGTCGATCCGGTCCGTGAGCTGGTCGGCGGTCGCGACGGCGGACGCCGGGCCGCCGCACTCCTTGCGCAGCGCCGCGTGCGTGACGCCGTGCGGCTGGCCGGTGCGGTGGTTCCAGGCGGCGACCAGGCCGTTCAGCTCGCGGCGCAGGGTCGCGAGGTGCTCGTGGGTGGAGACGTCGCGGACCACGTCGTCCGGGGTCGAGCTGGTCCGCCGCTGCTGGCGCGCCCGCTCGCTCTGCCGGGAGTGCAGCAGGTCGCGCACCTGGTCCGGCTCGAGCAGCCCGGGGATGCCGAGGAAGTCCATCTCCTCCTCGGACCCGACGTGCACCTCCCCCGCGTGGCCGAACTCGCCGCCGTCGTAGAGCACCCGGTCGAAGCGCGCCTCGGAGCCCATCGCCTCGAAGCTGCCGAGCTCCTCGGCACTGGCCACCTCCGAGGCGTTCGCCTGCGCGAGCAGCTCGTCCTCGGCGGCGAAGATGTCGCCCTCGTCGTTGACCTTCCGCTTGAGCACGTGGTCGCGCTGGACCTCCATCTCGGAGGCGAAGCCGAGCAGGTTCGGCACCGAGGGCAGGAACACCGACGCGGTCTCGCCCCGGCGGCGGGCCCGCACGAAGCGGCCGACCGCCTGCGCGAAGAACAGCGGGGTCGAGGTGCGGGTGGCGTAGACCCCGACCGCGAGCCGGGGCACGTCGACGCCCTCGGAGACCATCCGGACCGCGACCATCCACCGGTCCTCGCCCTCGGAGAAGGTCGCGATCCGCTTCGAGGCGGCCTTCTCGTCCGACAGCACCACCGTGGGCTTCTCGCCGGTGATCGTCTTGAGCAGCGCCGCGTAGGCCCGGGCGGAGTCCTGGTCGGAGGCGATCACCATCGCGCCCGCGTCGGGCACGTGCCGGCGCACCTCGGTCAGCCGCTTGTCGGCGGCGGCGAGCACCGAGGGCATCCAGGAGCCGGCCGGGTCGAGCGCGGTGCGCAGCGCCTGGGAGGTGAGGTCCTTGGTGAGCGGCTCGCCGAGCCGGGCCTGGACCTCGTCACCGGCGCGCGTGCGCCACTGCATCTCGCCGCTGTAGGCCATGAACAGCACCGGGCGCACGACGTGGTCGGCAAGCGCCTGCGCGTAGCCGTAGGTGTAGTCCGCGACGCTGCGTCCGACGCCGTCGTTGTCGGGGGCGTAGGACACGAACGGGATCGGGTTGATGTCGGAGCGGAACGGCGTACCGGTCAGCGCCAGGCGCCGCTGCGCCGGGTCGAACGCCTCCCGGACCGCGTCGCCCCACGACATCGCGTCGCCGGCGTGGTGCACCTCGTCGAGGATCACCAGGGTCTTGAACCGCTCGGTGCGGATCCGGTGGGCCAGCGGGTTCACAGCGACCCCGGCGTAGGTCACCGCGACCCCGACGAAGTCCTGGCTGGTCTTGCCCTTCCTGCCGGAGTACGCCGGGTCGATCGGGATGCCGGCCCGGGCCGCGGCCTCCGCCCACTGCGTCTTGAGGTGCTCGGTCGGCGCGACGATCGTGACCCGGTCGACGACCCGGCGCGACAGCAGCTCGGCGGCGACGGTCAGCGCGAAGGTGGTCTTGCCGGCGCCGGGCGTGGCGACGGCGAGGAAGTCCTTGGGGTTCTCGGTGAAGTACTCGTCGAGCGCCGCCGACTGCCAGGCGCGCAGCTTGGTGGCGGTGCCCCAGGCCGCACGGTCCGGGTAGGCGGGGGGCAGCTCCTTGGGCGGAGCGGGGACATGAGCCGGGAGTTCGGAGTCAGACACGTCTCTCGAGAAGGGGGTGCGCGGGCGAGCAGGTCGGCGGGCGGGTGCTACCCGGTGCTCACTCCTCGTCGTCCTTCTTGAGGTTCTCCCAGGCGTCCTTGCACTCCGGGCAGACGGGGTACTTCTCCGGGTCCCGGCTGGGCACCCACACCTTGCCGCACAGCGCCACGACGGGCGTGCCCATCACCATCGCCTCGGTGAGCTTCTCCTTCTCCACGTAGTGCGAGAAGCGCTCGTGGTCGCCGTCGTCGGTCGGGACCGTACGGCGGTCCTCGATCGTCTCTACGCCGGGGCTCATCTGGGTGCTCACGAGAGTCGAGTCTAACGGCGGATCAAGCCCCCGGGGGCCGGACCGGGCCAGGAAGGTGAGGGAGATCGCTCCGGGGACGAGGAGCCACGCCGGTCAGTTCATGGTCGGGTCGGCCGGCTGCGTGGACACCCAGGCGAGCTCGCCGGGCTGCCGGCGCAGCACCCGGGTCCAGAGCCCGAGCGGGTCGCTGCCGAACAGGTCATCGAGCTGGGACGGCACGACGTACCAGGAGCCGGACCGGATCTCCGCCTCGAGCTGCTCCTCGCCCCAGCCGGCGTAACCGGCGAAGATCCGCAGGCCGGTGAGCACCGGTCCGACGATCTCGGTCGGTGTGTCGAGGTCGACGATCCCCACGTCGTCGTAGAGCCGGCGGAAGCCGACCGGCTCGCTGTTCGGGTCCAGGCCGTCGGACATCGACGTACCGACGGCCAGCGCCGAGTCGGTGCCGACCGGGCCGCCCTGGAACAGCACGTCGGGCGAGTCGGCGTGGTCCGTCCAGTCCGGCAGGATCTCCCCCACCGGGATGGTGGAGGGCCGGTTGAGCACGACGCCCAGCGCGCCGTTCTCGTCGAGGTCGAGCACCAGCACCACGGTGCGCTCGAAGTTCGGGTCGAGCAGGCTGGCAGTGGCGACCAGCAGGTCGCCGACGTGCAGGCGGGCTGCCCTGTGGTCAGGCATGCGCCGTTGCTGGACTCTTGGCGGCCTCCGCGGCGGTGCGTACGGCGTGCGCCACCGCCGTGTGCACGTCCGCGTGGAAGACGCTGGGGATGATGTAGTTGGCGTTCAGCTCCTCGGACGTCACCACGCCGGCGATCGCCTCGGCGGCGGCCACCAGCAGCGTGTCGTCGATCTGGTTCGCCGAGGCGTCGAGCAGCCCGCGGAACACCCCGGGGAACGCCAGCACGTTGTTGATCTGGTTGGGGTAGTCCGAGCGACCGGTCGCGACGACGGCAGCGTGCTTGCGAGCCTCGCCCGGGTCGATCTCCGGGACCGGGTTGGCCAGCGCGAAGACGATGGAGTCCTTCGCCATCCGGGCCACGTCGGCGCCGTCGATGATGTTGGGTGCGGACACCCCGATGAACACGTCGGCCCCCGCCACGGCCTCACGCAGGGAGCCGGTGAGTCCGCTCCTGTTGGTGGCCTCGGCCAGCGCGTACAGCGACTCGTGCAGCCCCGGACGGTCCCGGTAGACGACCCCCTCGACGTCGGCGACCACCACGTCCTTCGCCCCGGCCTCGAGGAGCAGCCGCAGGATCGCCGTACCCGCCGCGCCGGCCCCCGACATCACGATGCGCACCTCGGCGAGGTTCTTGCCGACGACGCGGAGCGCGTTGGTCAGCGCGGCCAGCACCACGATCGCGGTGCCGTGCTGGTCGTCGTGGAAGACCGGGATGTCGAGGATGTCGCGCAGCCGGCGCTCGATCTCGAAGCAGCGCGGTGCGGAGATGTCCTCCAGGTTGATCCCCGCGAAGCCAGGTGAGACCGCACGCACGATCTCCACGATGGTGTCGGGGTCCTGGGTGTCCAGGCACAGCGGCCAGGCGTCGATGCCGGCGAAGCGCTTGAACAGCGCCGCCTTGCCCTCCATCACCGGCAGCGCCGCGGCCGGGCCGATGTTGCCGAGGCCGAGGACGGCAGACCCGTCGGTGACCACCGCGACCGAGTTGCGCTTCACGGTGAGCCGGCGGGCGTCCTCGGGGTTGGCGGCGATCGCCTCGCACACGCGCGCAACACCGGGGGTGTAGACCATCGAGAGGTCGTCGCGGTTGCGGATCGGGTGCTTGGAGGCCATCTCGATGGTGCCGCCGAGGTGCATCAGGAAGGTCCGGTCCGACACCTTGTGCACCACGACGCCCTCGACGGCGCGCAGGGTCTCGACGATCCGGTCCGCGTGCGCGGTGTCGACCGCGGCGCAGGTGACGTCGATGCGCAGCTTGTCGTGACCGGACGCGGTCACGTCGAGGGCGGTGACGATGCCCCCGGCCTCCTCGACGCACGAGGTGAGGCTGCTGATCGCGGAGCCGCCCGCAGGAAGCTCGAGGCGGACGGTGATCGAGTAGGAGATGCTCGGTTGCGTGGCCACCTGCTCATCGTGTCACGTCCGGCCCGCCTGTTTCCGCACCCTCGGGACAGCCGAGACGTGCCGCCGGGCCGACTCGCGGGCGAGCGGGAACCGCCGCGAACGGCGAGAACCCCGGCTACGACGCCTCCTGGGAGGGAGTTCGCGGAGGGAGCCGCGGGTGGCGTCGCAGCCGGGGCTGCTGGGTGAGGGTCACCCGTCGGGACGGGAGCTGACCCTCGGGTCGGTGTCCTGCCTCAGGCCGGCAGGTGCGCCTTGATGCGGTCGAGCAGGGACGCGGGGCGCTCCTCCTCGACCCGGAGGTGACGCGGCGTCGCGGACGGGCGGTAGGCGGCCCGCGCCTCGGCCTCGATGCGCTCGCCCACCTGGAGGGCGTTCGCGTCGGCGGCGTTCGCCCGGCCGGCCATCGCGGCCAGCAGGACGGCGTCCTTGCGGTGCGCCTTCTCCAGGGCCTCACCCATCTCAGGCGTGCTCGGCTCGGCGCGGTGGGCGTCGAGGATCTCGCGCACCCCGACGAGCTCGGAGGCGGTGCTGCGCCAGGCGGTGAGCACGGCGGACTCGAGGTCGACCGGCTGCTCCATCAGGGCCCGCTCGATGCGGCCGGCCAGGCGGGTGTGCCAGCGCAGCTGCAGGGCGGCGATCAGGGCGAGCTCGTCACCGAAGGTCTCGGTGACGCCGGGCAGCTCCATCGGGAGCACCCCGTCGCGACGACGGTTGGCCTCGTCGACGACCGCACGGAGAACGTCTCCGCGGTGGTGGAAAGCATCCCAGGTCATGGTCTGCTCCTCTCTTACATACCGTTGGTACGTACTCACGGTATCCAGACATACCGACGGTATGCAACCTTTCGTGGGTGACCTGGCCCACGTGCCCTCCGCCCCTCGTGCCCCACCCGGCCCTATGCTCGGGGGATGACTGCAAAGGTGCCCACAGGCGTCACCAAGGGCGCGCTGCGCAAGGTCTCCGGCGCGTCACGCCGCCAGGAGTACTCCGCCTCGACCCGCCGCGCGCTCGTCGAGGTGGCCACCGAGCTGTTCACCGACCGCGGCTACGCCGGCGCCAGCCTCGACGAGATCGTGGCGGGGGCGCGGGTCACCAAGGGCGCGCTCTACCACCACTTCACCGGCAAGCAGGCGCTGTTCGAGTCGGTCTTCGAGAAGGTCGAGGAACGGGCCGCCCGCGACATCCGCAAGGCGGTACGCGGCCACCGGGACCCGTGGGAGAAGGCGCTCGGCGGCCTGCGCGCGTTCCTCGAGGTGCTCCAGGAGCCGCGCTACCGGCGCATCGTGATCCAGGAGGGCCCGGCGGTGCTGGGCTACGAGCGCTACCGCGAGCAGGAGGAGCGCACGACCTTCGGCATCGTGCAGGAGATCGTGTCCTCGGTGCTGTCCAGCTACGACCTCGAACCGAGCATGGTGGAGACGTTCAGCCGGGTGTTCTTCGGCGCGATGTCCGCGGCCGGTGCGGCGGTGTCCTCCGCCGAGGACACCCGGCGGGCCGGCGCCGAGGTCGAGGCCGCGATCGCCTACATCCTGGCCGGGCTGCGGGCGATGGCCGAGTCCGGCGCACCGCTGCCGGCGCCGGCCGACCTCGACCGGGCCACGCCCGACGGGGACGTCGCGGACGAGGGCCCGGACGCCGACTGACCGCCGCCCGGGCCTCTGCCTGGCCTACTTGGTGACGGTGACGTTGCCGCCGTTGGCCGGGACCAGCTCGACCCAGGTGTGGCCGGCGGGCACCTTCAGCTCCCCGGCCTGGGTGCTCAGGCTGATCGTGGAGTCCAGCGACTTCTTCCAGGTGCCGCGCACCACGCGCCCGCCGTGGAAGAGCATCGCCTTGCCGGTGCCGGTGAACTTCGTCTCCGGGACCGGGTTGCCGGCCGGGTCCTTGTAGCCGGCGTCGCCGACCTGGACGCGGAGCACGAGCACGTTGTCGGGACGGAACTGGTCGCCGTCCTTGGCGAAGCTGTTCTGGTTGGTGTACTTGCCGCCCTCGTACTTCCAGTTCGTGGTGTGCCCACCGGAGAACATCGCGGACAGCCCCTTGGCGGGCTGACCCTTGGGCAGGTCCTTGTCCGACCCGAACGGCAGGTAGCTCTCGACGGTGTCCTTCGCCTCGACCTTCTTGGCGAGCTTCTCCAGGTCCATGAACAGGTTGTACGGCGCCCGGCGGCTGTTGTCGCGGCTGTAGCCGGTCGCGCCCTCGGTGAAGGTCTTGATGCCGGAGTCGTGGACGCGACGTACGGTCGGCGGCGCACCCCCGCTGGCGACCAGGACCGCCTTGGCGGGCTTCACGATGCCGATGTCGGTCGCGCGCATCGAGCGCACCGGGCCGACGAGATGGGGGACGTGCTGGTAGAAGAACACCGCGAGCCGGGTCGAGCCGCCCTCGACGAGCTCCTCGGTGATCAGGTCGGCCTTGCTCAGCCCGAGCTGCGGGCTGCTGCTCTCGGTGTTGTCGATCTTCACGATCATCACCGGGTGACCCGGGGTCTTCCCCTTGGCCGGCAGGCCGGTCAGCGGCCACTCCCCCGCGACGGTCAGGCCCTGCGCCGTGGACTGGGCGCCCGGCCCGCCGTCGGCGGACGAGTCGTCCGACTTCTTGCTGCACCCGGCGAGGGCCAGCGCGGCCGTCAGGCCGAGCGCGACGACGGCGCGACCGCGGCGGGCTCGCGCACGAGAATCACCACTGAGTGCGTCGATGCGGGGGGAAATGCGAACCATGCCGACAAGTGTGACCCAGGGGGTGGCCGCCCTGGGCGACCACCCCCTGCCGTGCCCGTCGTGTCGCGGCAGGCTCAGCCCAGGCCGCGCAGGGTGCCGGCGAACCAGTCGTCGGTCCAGATCTTCTCCTTGCCGACCCGCTCGCCGGAGTTCGGCGCATGGATGACCACCCGGTGGCCGTCCTCCCACCCGGCGAACACCCCGACGTGGTAGACGTTGTCGGCCGTCGCCGCACCGTCGTAGAAGAACACGAAGTCGCCGGGACGCAGGTCGCTCCGGTCGATCCGGTTCATGTGCTCGGCCTGGGCCGAGGACGTGCGCGGGACGTGGTCGAAGCCCGCCTTGCGGAAGCTGAAGTAGACGAGACCCGAGCAGTCGAACCGGTCCGGGCCGTCCGCGCCGTAGGCGTACGCGTCGCCCTTCTGCGCGTTGACGATGTCGAGCCCGTCCTGGATCCGGTCCTGCCGGGTCTCCCCGGCCGCGGACGCGGTGGGCGCGGAGACGAGCATGCCGGCGACCAGGGCCGACGCGAGGCCGGTGCCGGCACCGGCGGACACGGCACGACGTACGCCGGAGCGCCGGTCGGCTCGGTGTCGCGGGACGTGACGAGTGGACTGAGGTGACATGGAGCGTGTCTTCCCTGCCACGCCTGGCGGGTGCCCGGGACGCAGGGCTGTTCCCACACCTACCCTGCGAAGTCGAAGACAGGGGCCGGAGCGAGCGGGTAGGTCTCGGCGTACTCGCCCGGCGCTGCAGTTGCACACGCCCCCGGTCGAGCCGGGGGCAAAGTCGGCAGCATAGACAGGAATGTCCCGATACGTCCAAGTCCGAAAAGCCGCGGGGTCGATCGCGGGGCACGCCCAGATGTTTGCTCCGCCGCCCCGGAGACGGGTCTGTCCGCTCCGGGGCGACCCGCGAGCCCCGGATCCCTGGCCGTGACCGACACCTGGCGGAAAGTAGGATGTGCCGGTGCGCACTGGTGGGTTCCGATTTGCCGTCCTGCTGTCGTTGGCCCTCGCGGCGGCGGCAGTCGCGGTCGCGACGACGTACCACCTCCCGCTGCGCGACCCGGACGGCGTCGCCGTCCCCACCTACGTCCGGCTGCCGATCATCCTGCTGCTGGCGTTCCTGACCGACGTCGTGCCGCGTGCGGCGTGGCGTGGCCGGTCGCCGACCCGGCTGCCGCGGACGCTGGTGGCCGTGGTCCGCGAGCGCTGGCCCTGGGACCACGTCCGGTTCGCACTGGTCGGCCTCGGCGCGTGGTACCTCACCTACGCGGCCTTCCGGAACCTCAAGAGCTTCGTGCCGTTCGTCAACCGCAACCTGTGGGACCACACCCTGGCGAGCTTCGACCGGATCCTGTGGCTCGGCCACGACCCGGCGACCGTGCTGCACCGGGTCTTCGGGGTCGACCGGGCGGCGCACTTCTTCTCCTTCGTGTACGTCGCCTGGATCGTGTTCGTGCCGGTCTCGCTGGTCGTCGCGCTGGTGTGGTCGCGCAACCGGGCCGGTGGCGCGTGGTACGTCACCGCCGTCGCGGTGGACTGGGTGCTCGGTGTCGCGACGTACTTCGCGGTGCCGACGCTGGGCCCCGTCTACGCGCAGCCGCAGGACTTCGTGGCCCTCCCGCACACCTACGTCGCGACCCTGCAGGACGCGATGATCCAGGATCGGTACACAGTTCTTTACGATCCGTTCGCCACCCACGCCGTGCAGACCATCGCGGCGTTCGCGTCGCTGCACGTCGGGATCATGGTCACGGTCTGCCTGATGACCGAGCTGCTGCGCATGCAGCGCTGGATCCGGGTGTCGATGTGGGTGTTCCTCGGGCTGACCGTGCTCGCCACGGTCTACCTCGGCTGGCACTACTTCGCGGACACCCTCGGCGGTGCGGTGCTCGGCGCGATGGGCGTCTGGATCGCCGCCCTCGGCACCGGCAACCACGAGCGCGGCCGGCCCCGGATGGTCTCGCGCGAGCAGCAGCCGGTGCTCGAGGATCAGCCGGCCGTCGCCCAGCCCAGGTAGAGGTAGCCCAGCGGTTTCGGGCCGGGGGCGTAGAACGTCTCCAGGTGCCCGATCGTGAAGCCGGCCCGCTCGACGAGCTCGGCGATCGGGCGGTCCAGGTGGCACCCGCCCCCGAGCCGCCTCTGGAGCGGTTCCAGGCGGTGCTGCCACGCCGCGACCCCGGCGTCCGGGGACAGCCCGTGCTCGGCGAAGTGCAGCCGGCCACCCGGTCGCAGCACCCGGCCGATCTCGGCGAGGGCCGCGTCGAGGTCGGGGATGGTGCACATCGTGAACGTGCTCAGCGCGCTGTCCTGGGACGCGGCCGGGAGCGCCAGCCGCTGCCCGTCCAGCCCCTCCCGGCGTACGTCGACCGCGCCGGCGTCCACGCGCGGCAGCGCCTTGCGCCACGCCACGTCGGAGGGCTCCACGGCCGCGACCCCGGTGACCTCCGGCGGGTAGTAGCCGATGTTCAGCCCGGAGCCGAAACCGACCTCGAGGACCTGTCCGTGCAGGCCGGTGCACGCCTTCGCGCGCAGCTTGCCCACCTCGTCGTTGCCCAGGACGACGTCCACCATCCGGGGGACGACCTGGTCGCCCCACCAGCCCATGCCGGTCAGCCCCCGTCGAGCACTGAGCGGAGCCGGGCGGCGTACTCGGCCCGTTCCGCGTCGTCGGCGTACGTGGTGCGCGGCCAGAAGAAGCCGCGCAGCCCGTCGCCCTTGGTGCGCGGCACGACGTGCAGGTGCAGGTGCGCCACGCTCTGGCTGACGGTGTTGTTGACGGCCACGAAGGACCCCTGCGCGCCGAGACCGGCCAGCATCGCCGAAGCGAGTCGCTGGCCGGCCTCGAGGAACGGGTCGCGCAGGGCCGCCGGCAGGTCCGGCAGCGTGACGACATGCTCGCGGGGAACGAGCAGGACGTGGCCCTTGAAGACCGGCCGGTGGTCGAGGAAGCCGATGACGTGCTCGGTCTCGAGCACGGTGTCGGCCTCGACGCCCCCCGCGACGATGGTGCAGAACAGGCAGTCAGCCATGTCCGTGGGTCAGGCGTGCGTCCGGTTCTTGCCGGACATGCCCTCGGCTGCGCCGATCAGCAGGAACGCGACGACGATCGCGACGATGGCGCCGAGGATGTTCAGCTCGGTGATGCTGCCGGTGCCGAGCAGGCTCGCCACGATGCCGCCGACGAGCGAGCCGACGACACCGAGGCCCAGCGTCATGAGGAGGCTGAGGTTCTGCTTGCCGGGCTTGATCAGCCGTGCGACTGCACCGACGATGAGCCCGAACACGAGGAATCCGATGATGGCCATGTGGTTCCGCCTTGGGTGGGGAGGATGGGCACTTACGAGCCTACCCACTTTGACCTGCGAAAACCGGCCCCCGGGCCGCGCTCAGGCGACGAGCTCGTAGTCCGACGGGCGCAGCGGGAAGCGGCCCGACACCGGGACCGCGAGACGCGCGGCCTGGTGCCCGAGACGGCCCCGGGCGATCGAGTGCAACGTGCGCCGCGGCGGCAGCCGGAACGCCACGATCATCGTCTGCATGACGAGGCCGGTGAGGCTGCACAGCGCGACCGCGTGGTCGCCGACGAGGACGCCGTACGCCATCCAGAGCAGCATGCCCATCCAGGCCAGCACCGTCGACCACGGGTCCAGGCCCCACATCGGGGCGCCGGACAGGGCGAGTCGCGTCTGCGGCCACATCCGCACCGAGCTGATCACCGTGCCGACCAGCGCGAGCACGAACGAGTTGAAGACGTCGACGACCGCGACCGCGACCAGCCCGGAGGCCAGCACCGCGGCGACCGCGGCCAGGACCCGGCCCAGACTGCCGCTGGCGCGCAGCACGCCGGCCGCGAGCGCCACCAGGAGCAGGAACGCGATCGTGTTGTTCACGAGCTGCACGTGGTCGGTGACCGCGACGGCGTAGACGCACCAGAGCGTGAACGTCGCCAGGCTGAGCAGCAGCGAGGACCAGGACAGCCCCTCCGCGGAGCGGCTGCGGAAGGCCCGGACCACCTGCGGGACGGTGGCGGAGAGGGAGAAGAACGACGCGACGGCGCCGAGGAGCACAGGCATGGGCGGACACATTCGAGAACGAGGCGTGGACGGGGATGGCGACTTTGGTCCGCCGTCCTGCAGTGACACGTGACCTGGTGCGAAAGGAATTCTAGGTTCGCGGGAGCAGCTCCCGTGGCCGACTCGGATCGGCGTCGGGTGAGACTCGCGTCACGTCGCGTAGGCTCCAGGCCCACCCCGACCGAAAGAGCCATGAGCGACAGCTTCCTGGGCCAGGCCCTCACCGCGCTGCTGTCGGTCGTGCTGGCCGGCAGCGCCACCGTCGTCTCGCGTTCGATGCCGTCCACGACCGCGAAGGACTCGGCCACCGGAGGGTCGCAGGTCGTCGGACGGGACGTCAGCTGGCCGAACTGTCCCCGGGGCATGGGCATCCCCGCGCGGCGCTCGCAGGGCAAGCCGATGCCGCCCACCTCCGCGCGGTTCGTGGTGGTCGGGCTGACCAACGGCCCGGCCTTCCACCCGAACCCGTGCCTGGCCGCGCAGGTCGAGTACGCCCGGTCGCACCACCTGTGGACGGCGGCGTACGCCGTGGTCACCTTCCCGACGCGCGCCCAGATCCGGAGGTACGGCGCAGCCGGACCGCACCCGCAAGCACAGAAGGCCGGCCGGCTCTGGAACACGGGATGGGCGCAGGCCGCGCAGAACCTCACCGCGATGCGCGACGTCGGGCTCGACTCCCCCGTCGTCTGGGTCGACGTCGAGCCGGTCAGCCCGCCGGCCCCGTGGTCGCACCGGGTGCCGGCGAACCGGGCGGTGCTCGAGGGCGCGGTCGCGCGCTATCGGGCCGAGGGCCTGCGGGTCGGGTTCTACTCCACGCCGACCATGTGGCGCAGCATCGTCGGTCCGGTGCGCTACCGGCTCCCCGAGTGGCGCACCGCAGGCCTGTCCACGCGTCGTGCGGCGCTGGCGATGTGCCGACGCCACCGGTTCCAGGGCGGCCGCGCGGTGATCACGCAGTGGTACACCGCCCGCGAGGACTTCGACCTGCTCTGCCCGGGGCGGCCGGCCGAGCAGGTGCTGCGGGACTACTTCACGCCGTACTGACGTCGCGCACCAGACGCCGGGCGGGCCTCCACTCGACATCTGCTCGGTGTCGGGTCCACACCCGCGCCGGACGCCAGCCCGCGCCGCGACCGAACGGACATGGCTCGTTCGTCCTGGCCCCGGTCCCTCAGCGGGCGGCCGGTGGGCGGAGCGGGAGCCGCACCCGCAGCACCGTCTCGTGCGGCCGCGGCTCGATGGTGAGCTCGCAGGCCAGGCAGCTCGGGACCATCGCCCCTGCCCGCGCCACCGTCCCGTTCCTAGCGTGGGACCACCAGGGGGACCCATGAGCCCCAGGACCTGGAGGTGTCACGTGCCCGCCACAGAGATCCCGCTCATCGAGCAGAGCACACAGAAGACGTACGCCCGGGTGATGCGCCGCCGGCTGGCCGTGGGCGAGATGGACAAGATCGCCCTGATCATGCCGGGTGACGTCGCCGGCTACCTGACCACCGGACGGTCGCGACGTGCACCGGCCTGAGACGGACCCCGTCCTGGCGCCCGTGGAGGTGACCGTGCGCGGGGACGTCCCCGCGGAGATCCGGGACTACGCGCAGGCCAAGGTCTCCCACGTCCGCGACCAGGCGCACGCGCCCGTGCTCGCGGCCCACGTGGTGCTGACCCTTCTGGGCGACCCGGCCCGGGAGCGTCCGGCGCTGGCCGAGGCCAGCCTCGACGTCAACGGCACGCAGATCCGCGCGAAGGCCGTCGCGTCGGACCTCACGGGCGCCACGGACCTGCTCGATGCGCGGCTCCAGCGTGCGCTCCGCCAGCACCGTGACCGCGAGCGCACCCGGCACCGCTGGATCGGGGTGGCGACCGAGCACGAGTGGCGCCACGGCGACCTTCCCACCGCACGCGGCTCGACCTTCCCGCGCCCGCCCGCGGACCGGGAGGTGGTCCGGCGCAAGACCTTCGCGCTCGAGCCGGCCGACCTGGAGGAGGCCGCTTTCGACATGGACCAGCTCGGACACGACTTCTACCTGTTCACCGACCCTGTGACAGGCCGGGACGCGGTCGTCCAGCGCACGCCGGAAGGGCGGTACGCCGTCCAGGGCACCGTCGACCTCGGCCACCACCTGGAAGGCATGGTCGATCTCCTGGGTGAGCCCCCCGTGCTCACCGAGACCGAGGCGCGGACCCGTCTGGACGCGGGCGGCGAGCCGTTCGTGTTCTACCTGGATGCCGTGGACCGCCGCGGTCGGGTGCTCTACGTGAGGCACGACGGGCACTACGGCCTGATCGCGGCCGCCTGACGCCCGACACGACCACCGAACTGGTGTCCTCGTCGGCATCAGAACGGCCTGCTCGATTCCGATAGAGAAGGCGTGACTCCTCGGGAACAGACCGCCACGCCCCTCCTTCCGTCCAGCCGGCGACGGCCCCTGCTGGTGCTCCTCGTGCTCGCAGCGCTTCTCGTCGGACCCGGGCCTGCCCTGGCCGCCACCGGCCATCGACACACCCAGCACAAGGCGCACCACAAGGTGCACCACAAGGCCCAGCCCACGGCTTCGGCGCGGGCTTCGGGGCAGGCCTCGACCAAGCGACCGCCCGGCACGACGACACCGGCGGTGCCCTCCCCCGAACCCGCCCAGCCCGTCCAGCAGCTGAAGCCGACGGCCAAGCCCGTCGCCACGACGCGGGGCTGGATCACCACCTCCAGCGGCTCCCGGCGCGTCGCGGCGCTCTCGAGCAGCGAGCTGAAGCCGAGCACCGCGCGCTCGGCCGTGCACGTGCCCGTCGACGAGAGCACCCGCTACCAGCAGATGGACGGCTTCGGCGCCGCCCTCACCGAGTCCTCGGCCCACCTCCTGATGGGGCTGAGCCCGGCCGCACGCACGGCCGCACTGGGCGCGTTGTTCGACCCCGTCAGCGGTGCCGGCATCGACCTGGTTCGCCTGCCGCTCGGCGCCAGCGACTTCGCCCTGTCGCACTACACCTACGACGACGTCCCGGCCGGGCAGAGCGACCCCACGTTGAGCCGCTTCAGCCTGGCCCACGACGACGCCGAGATCATTCCCGTCCTCCACGAGGCCCTGCGGATCAACCCCGACCTGCGGGTGATGGGGACGCCGTGGAGCGCCCCGGCCTGGATGAAGACCAGCCAGTCGCTGGTAGGTGGCACGCTGAGCGACGGCAACACAGATGTCTACGCGCAGTACCTCGTGCGGACGGTGCAGGCCCTGCGATCCCGCGGCATCCCGCTACGGTTCCTGACCCTCGGCAACGAGCCGGAGTTCGCCCCGGGCGACTACCCCGGGATGCTCCTGAGCGCGGCGCAGGAGGCGGCCCTGGCCTCCTCCGTGTCCGCGCGGCTGTCCGGCGCCGGGATCACCGACGTGCAGCTGATCGGCTACGACCACAACTGGGACGACACGGCCTACCCGACCACCCTTCTCGCCGACCCGGCTGCGCACGCGGCGCTGGCCGGCACCGCCTTCCACTGCTACGCCGGCAACCCGAGCGCGCAGAACACGGTGCACGCTGCCGCCCCCGACAAGGGCATCTGGTTCACCGAGTGCTCCGGTGGGGCCTGGTCCCCCGGCTTTGCGGGCAACCTGGGGTGGGACACCGGCACCCTGGTCGTCGGCGCGACCCGCAGCTGGGCGCGCAGCGTGCTGCTGTGGAACCTCGCCCTGTCCCCCGACGGCGGCCCGCACACCGGCGGCTGCGACAGCTGCCGCGGCGTGCTCACGATCGACCCGGGCACCGGTGCCGTCGAGCGCAACGTCGAGTACGACGTCCTGGCCCTCGCCGGCAAGGGCGTGCATCCCGGCGCCGTACGCGTCGCGACCCCGGACTCGGTCTACGGCATCCAGAGCGTCGCCTACCTGAACCCGGACGGCACGCACAGCCTGACCGCCTACAACAGCTGGCAGAGCGACCAGACCCTGGTGGTCGACGCCGGCACGGCTCACGTCGGGGCGCCACTGCCCGCCGGCTCGGTGGTCACCCTCACCTGGTGAGACCGGCTCAGGACCCCCGCCGGTCGCGTTGCTGCACCACGCGGCCGAACGTGACCCCGAAGAAGCCGGCGGCGACGAACCAGATGGTCAGGCAGCCCGCGATGAGTAGCCACATGTGCTCAGCCTCCGAACGTCGACCTCTCCTACAGCAGTGACAGTTCGACGGCTTCTGAAACGTTCTCGTTCCGTCACCGAGCCACGCGGTCTAGCCGACCCCGGGTGCCTTGCCGGCGCCGGCATCTCCGACGGGTCGCTCGCAGCCCGGATGCCGCCCTCCCACGGAGCGTCGTGGGAGGGCGGCGGCCTGTGACGAGCCGGTCGTGCGTCAGCTGACGTTCACGCCCGCCCACGCGGCGTTGACCGCGTTGTACTGCGTGCTGCCCGCGCCGTACAGGTCCTTGGCAGCGTTCAGCGACGCGGTGCGCGCGCCGTGGTAGTCCGTCGAGGAGGTCATGTAGACGGTCAGCGCGCGGTACCAGATCTTCGCCGCCGCGTCGTGGCCGATTCCGGTGACGGCAGGGGCCCCGTTGCAGGTGGGCGAGTTGTACGAGACACCGTTGAGCGTCTTGGCGCCCGAGCCCTCGGAGAGCAGGTAGAAGAAGTGGTTGCCCACCCCTGAGGAGTAGTGCACGTCGAGCTGGCCGACGGTCGCGCTCCAGCAGTCGGCAGAGCTGCCGTCGGACGAGGGCTTGTCCATCCGGCGGAAGCCCTGGTGCTTCGCGAGGTCGAACTCCTCACCGATCAGGTAGTCCCCCGGGTCGTTCGCGTTGTTGGCGTAGAACTCCACCGAGGTGCCGAAGATGTCCGAGGTCGACTCGTTGAGCCCACCGGACTCGCCGGAGTAGGTGAGGTTCGCACTGTTCTCGGTGACGCCGTGCGACATCTCGTGGCCGGCGACGTCGAGCGAGGTGAGCGGTCCGTAGCTGGTGCCGTCACCGTCGCCGTACGTCATCTTGGTGCCGTCCCAGAAGGCGTTGACGTAGTTCTTGCCGTAGTGCACCCGGTTGTAGGAGCCGGTGCCGTTGCCGAAGATGCCGTTCCGGCCGTGGACGTTGTTGTAGTAGTCCCAGGTCTCGTTGGTGCCGTACTGCGCGTCCACGGCGGCCGACTCGCGGTTGCTCGTCGTGCCGTTTCCGAACGAGCTGTCGGGGCTGGTGAACAGGGTCCCGGTCTTGCAGCCGCTGCCGAACAGCTGGCACAGAGTCGAGTCCTGGGCGTTGGCCATGTCGGTCGTGTAGGTGTTGCCGCGGGTCGGGTCCTTGAGCTGGTACGTCGACCCGGACAGCGTCAGCTGCAGCGGCACCGTGCCGCCGTACAGGGACTGGCCGGAGCCGTCGACGGTCTCGATCTGCTGCTCGGTCCGGACGACCTTGCCCGTCGACGCGTCGACGTACGACGCGAGCCGGCTCGGCGTGCCGTCCTTCTGGGTGCCGGCCGTGATCACCTCGTAGGCGAGGCTCGGCGTCCCGTCGACGGCGTCGACGACCAGTCGGGACGTGGAGAGCTTGTCGCCGGTGATCGAGCGCGTGACGGCACTGGGCGCCAGCGCGGCGGCGCCGGCGTCCGCCCGGGACACCTGCGGTGTGACGGCCAGGGTCAGGTCCTTGGCCAGACTCTGGCTACGGCCCTGCCACGCACCCGTGGCGGACTGGTGCACGACCAGGTCGCCACCGAGAACGGGGAGACCCGCGTAGGTGCGCGCCATCCGGACGTGACTGGTGCCGTCGGGGTCGACGAGTGCACCGGTCACGGTGAAGCTCTGTCGGTCGCCCGAGTGGACCGCCCGGGGGTGGGCGGCGACGGCGCTGAGGGCAGCGCGAGCGAGGTCGCCGTTCGAGGCTGCCGGACGGGTGAACGCGTCCTGGCCGGCGCCGTTGGCGGCGCTGGTGGCGCCGACCGCGGTACCCGCGATCAGTGTCGCTGCCACGAGCGCGGCCGCGGTGGATCCTGCTGTCCTACGCATGAAGGGTGGACCTTTCCCGAGAGGGTGCACACACGTGCACAAAGGGTGCTGCATCCACCTTTTCCCGGCACCGCGTCGCGTGGAACCGCGAGCCGGGGTCAGGTTTCTGCGTTGCAGAAACCTGCAACTCGTTCTACAACGAGGGATGTCCGCCAGGGTGACGGCAGACGGTCAGTACGTCATCCGACATGTACGCACCCGTGCACCTAGGACGCGGCGTTCAATGCTTCTGCTGCTGCATGTAGTAGTCGCCGAACTCGTCCGTGGATCCCTCCGGGATCAGGGCGGAGACATAGTGATGGGGGAAATGGTCATCGAGCCTGTGGTGGAAGGGCACGTTACGCAGCACCGGGATCTTCGACGCTCCGTAAGCGACGATTGAGTCAGCTACCCCGCCGAGCGACAGGGACGTCGATGACTTGCCCTGTTCCCATCTCCCATCGGAGCCGAGGCGGTACTCGTCCCCGAAGTGCTTGAAGTGGCCTGTTTCCAACGGGGGAAGACCTGGGACCGGGTCTTTCTTGTAGACGTATCGCAGCAGGGGGACGTTGGCGTCGTGGAACCGTTCCTCGGCGGACGACACAAAGCTCTTGAGACCGACCATCGGTTGGCCGAACGTGTAGACCGCGCGAAGCTTCGCGGCTAATGACTGGTAGATCGGCTCGTCACTCATCAGGAGCATGGACGTGAAGAGCGCGGCCATGGCGCCGCCAAGGCTGTGTCCGGTGATGTACAGCGACTCCATGGCTGATTCCGGTTTGCTGGCGTCGGCGCAGGGGGTGTGCTGGAACGAAGAGTCGGTCGTCTCGCCGAGGATCGACTTGCCGTTCAGTGCCAGTTGTAGTGCGTTGACGACTTCGTGGCGCGTGATGCGCACATTGCGGTAGAACCCCGCATGCACCTCGAAGTCTCGTTTCTCACCCTTGGTGTCGGCGGCGGCGGCAACCCTCTCCGGATACACGTCTGCGTCGAGCAGCCAGCTCACGGCGTCGAATGGCGGTGTGCCGCGGAAGGCGACGATCACCACTCGGCCGTCCCTGCTCTGCACCACGTGCGCTGTCGAGCGGATGAGCATGGCGTCCACCGATCGACTGATCTCGCGGCACCGGCTGTTTTCCAGTCCCATCCGGGTCATCATCATGGACACGGTGCCGGCGTCGGAGTAGGCGTAGCCGGCACATGTGGCCAGGACATGCGCTATGTCTGGATGAGGGTGTTCCAGGCCGTCCTTGGCCATCGTTGCGACGATGTCGGGATGCGAGGGAAAGGTCGCTGTCTCGGGAGACTTACCCGGTCGCAGTTCTCCGTATGTCGGGCCCACCTGGTCCCGGATGATGCTCGCGGCGGCTTCGTTCGACTGCCAGTTTGGCTGCCAGAGCGTTGGGTCCATGTTCCACTCACCTTCACTGGATGGAGCAGCGATCCACATCGCCGTTCGACGGCCGTCAGGAGACTTTTCTTGCATCCGCTCGGCAGCATCTTTCCCTTCACGGTAAGGGGTTCCGGCAGAGCCAGACCAGCGCCCTACGAAGCCTCACGGACGCATGGCCACCCAGAGCTCCTCGGCCGGCCACTTGGTCGCCCACTCGACCGACACGATCTCGTAGAAGGGATGGTCACCGCAGTCCGGCGGCGCAAAGACCTCGTGCATGGCCTCGACCACGAAGCCGGACCTGCGCAGCAACCGCACCCAGTCCCCGTGCGAGGGATGGAACTCGATCCCGCCTCCGGGCCAGCGCACCCGGTAGGCCTCACGCTGGCCGCGCACCAGCCGTTCCCCCGCGACCCCTGCCTCGGCCGGGACGCACAGCGCCGACAAGTGGCTGTTGGTCAGGAAGACCAGGCGTCCCCCCGGCCGCAGGAGCCGGGCCGCCTCTGGCAGCCAGCGCTCAGGGTCACACCACGCAGCGGCTCCGTGCTCGCTCACCACGAGGTCGAAACGTCCGCTCGCCAACGGGACCCGCTCGGCATCCCCTTGGACCAGAGGGAACACCGGGCCGAGCTGGTCCTGCAACCGCCATGCGGTCGCCAACTGCTCGCCGGAGAGATCCACGGCCACCGTGGTGGCACCGGCCCGGGCGAGCCACGCCGAGAAGTAGGCGGTACCGCACGCCAGCTCCACCACGTCGAGATCGTGGACATCTCCCAGGACACCGAGGTCTTGTTCCGGAACCGCGAAGAGCCCCCACACCACGTCGGGGCGGGCCCACATGTCCTCGGCCGCAGCATCGGTGAAGCGTTCGTTCATGACCGCCCAGAGCGCCCGGTTGAGCGCGATCTCGGAGGCCCTGACATCGGTCACCCGATCATGCTAGGTCGCGGTGGCCATCGGTTGAGTGGGGTCGCGCAGCATCCCGACGTGCTGCCCCTCAGCCGGGCAGGACGAGCTCCAGGTCGAGCCAGCGAGCCAGGTCCCTGACCTCGCGGTCGACCGCCGCCGTCATGGCGTTGCTGAACGGCACGTCCCGGTGGACCGCCGCGACGCGGAGCACGCCGGCCTCGCGGTCGGCCCGGGCGTCGAGCTTCCCGACCAGCCGGTCGCCGTACAGGATCGGCAGGGCGTAGTAGCCCCACCGCCGCTCGGTGGCGGGCTTGTACATCTCGAGGATGTAGTCGAACTCGAAGATCTCGCTCATCCGCTTGCGGTCGGCGAGCAGCCGGTCGAACGGCGACAGCAGCGCCGCACGGCCGGCGAAGGACTGGCCGAGCTGGGCCGGGTCGACCCGCCACTGGCCGCGGACCCCCTCGACCACGGCCGGCTCGCCGGCCCCGCCGACGTCGACCGGCTCGACGGGAAGCTTGGTGCTCTTGGCCCGGGCGATGCCGAGGGCGCTGAGGCGGCGCTCGTCGAGCAGCCGTCGCGCATCCTCCACCGGGGGCACCGGGTCGTCGGGATAGATCCGGGACGCGAGGTCCCAGAGCCTGTCGCGGCCCTGGCTGCCCGCGGCGGCGACCTCGCCGCGCTGCACGAGCTTGTCGAGCATCATCCGGAGGTTGCGGTTGTTGTTCCAGCCACTGGATCTCCACGGCACCACGCAGGTGTCCGGCAGCTCGCTGGCCGGCAGCGGCCCGTCGGCGCGCAGCCGCTCGAGGATGTCGCGCCGGCAGTCGTTGTTGGCCATCACCCAGTCGCGCACGTCCTCCTGCCACTCACGCAGCTGGCCGGAGCCGGGCCACTCGGCCATCTCGGCGCGGAAGAGCGCGATGTCGTCGGGCGCCCGCAGCGTCTGGTGCAGCTCGATCAGCCGCTGCTCGTCGGCGGCGTCCCACAGCTCGTGCGGGTCGAACGCCGACCCCAGCCGGCTCCACAGCACCAGCTCGGCGCTCGGCGCGATCGCACTGGTCGGCTCGATCTGGAGCATCGAGAGCTGCCGGACCGTCTCGACCAGGTCGGTGGGACGCTGCTTGGTCAGCAGCTGCGCGCGCACGGCGATCCGGCGGGCTTCGGGGCGGCTGAGCTCATGGACTGCTGCCATGTCGCTGAGCGTAGGGGCAGCCGCCGACGAGTTCGGGGCGTTTCTGTCGTTCGCGGCGAGTCAGACGTCGACGGCCAGGCGCACCGTGACCGTGTCGCCCACGTCGATCCCCTCGGCGTTCCTGACCAGGTCCTTCAACGGCACGACGTACCCGCCGTTCTTGGGGAACAGCGAGGTCGTCCACCGGGTATCCCCGATCCGGACCTCGACCGGGATCATGCCCCAGCCGTACGTCACCAGTGCGGACGTCGCCTGGAGGTCGGCGCTCTCCTCCTCGGGCACAGTGACGAAGTGGTACGGCGACGGCCCCCGCCAGAACCACACCTCGCCGCTGAACTCCAGGTCCACCCGGTCAGCATAGGAACGCAAGGAAGGCACCGCGAGAACAGGTCCTCTGCGGCTGGTGAACAGTCGCCGGCGGATCTGCTCGAAGTCCGCCGATGAGCGGAAAGAGGGTGCGGCCCGGAGCTGTCCACCGAGAGGTGCGCGGGAGGGGTCGGTCTCGAGGACTGTCTAGCCAGGTCCGTCGGATATGGCGCCGTATGTCGTCGACTGGTGGTGCCACGTAGACCGAGACGCTGCGCGATGAAAAGCGCGAAGGTAGCGTCGTGGTTCCCTCACCTTCGGGAGACTCCATGCCGGAGAGGACGGACCTGCTGGTCGTCGGTGCGGGGCCGTACGCTTACTCGGCCGCCGCCTTCGCTCGTGACAAGGGCATCGACACTCACGTCGTCGGCCATCCGATGGCTTTTTGGCGAGAGCAGATGCCGGCCGACATGTTCTTACGGTCGGGCCCGGACTGGCACCTCGACGGAAGCGGCAACTTCACGTTCGAAGCCTTCTTCGAGGACAACCGGATGCGACCCGAGGAGTTCGACCCGGTCCCCATCGCGGTCTTCCTCGACTACACCGAGTGGTTCCGCGACTGCACGTCGCTCGAGGTCGACGAACGGATGGTCACCGACCTGACCAAACCGAACGGGGACTTCCTGGCGACCTTGGAAGACGGCTCGACAGTCACCGCCGAGAAGGTGCTCGCTGTTCCAGGCATCCGCCACTTCGTCAACCTGCCGCGGTGGTACGCGGACGTGCCGCCGACCCGCCGAGCGCACACCAGTGACCTGGTCTCCTTCGACGATCTCGCCGGTGCCCGCGTCGTGATCATCGGGGGGCGGCAGAGCGCCTACGAGTGGGCGGCGCTGCTGTGCGACCACGGCGCCGAGCAGGTGCACGTGGTCCATCGCCACCCCATTCCCAAGTTCGCGAAGGTCAGTTGGGCCTTCGTGGACCGATACGTCGACCAGACGCTGGCACAGCGGGGCTGGTGGCGCCGGCTCTCGGCGGAGGAACAGCAAGCGATCGCCGGCGAGTTCTGGCGAGTCGGCCGTCTCACCCTGGAGCCCTGGCTTGTCGCGCGTCTCGCCCCGGAAGTCGTGACCAGCCATCCCGGATGCGCGGTGGTCGACGTGACGGTCGGTGAGCAGGATGTGACGTTGACGCTCTCCGACCACACGGCGCTGACCGCGGATCACGTGGTCTTCGCCTCCGGCTACAAGGCGGATCTCGGTCGAGTTCCCTACCTGTGCGGCGTGCTGGACCGGGTGGCGATGACCCATGGTTTCCCTGACCTGACCGAGGGCTTCGAGACGTCGCTCGCCGGTCTCTACGTGACCGGCTTCGCCTCCACCCGGGACTTCGGCCCGTTCTACGGCTTCACCAAAGGCTGTCCGTCCTCGGCGCGGATCGCGGTCGCCGAAATGATGCGTTGAGCCGGTGCCTCCTGCGCCGGGACGTCACCGCTCATCGGACTGAGACTGAAGGCTTCTGCACGCCGATCTGGTGCGACGCGCGTTCCACCGATGAATGTCGCGCCGCAGGCGGGTCACAACGGTCGGGAACAGCCGCCAACGGAGAGGACAGGTCATGGGCGAGTACGTGCAGCTGGGCGCGGTGAAGACCTGGTACGAGGAGCACGGCTCCGGTCAGCCGCTGTTGCTGTTGCATGGTGGGCTGGTCGACGCTCGGTGGTTCGAACCCAACCTCGCGCCGTTGGCGGAGCGGTTCCACGTCTACGTCCCCGAACGTCGTGGCCACGGACACACGCCGGACGTGCCGGGCCCAATCACTTACCAGCTGATGGCAGACGACACCATCGCGTTCCTCGAAACCGTCGTCGGTGAAGCCGCCGACCTCGTGGGGCACAGCGACGGCGCGTTCGTGGCGATGCTCGTCGCGATGCAGCGACCCGAGCTGGTGAACCGGCTGGTGATGATCAGCGGCGGCTTCAACAAGAGCGGCGAAGCGATGCCTGACATGGAATGGGACGTCGACCAGATTGCCCAGTTCCTCGGCCCCGCCTACGGCGAAGTGTCACCTGACGGCATCGACCACTTCACAGTGGTGGCCACGAAGATCGGTGACATGGCTGCCGTCGAACCCGACCTGCAGGCATCCGAGCTGGCCCAGGTCACCCAACGCACGCTGGTGATGTTCTCCGACGACGACCTGGTGACCCTCACCCACTCGGTGGAGATGTATGACGCCTTGCCCGACGCCGAGCTCGCTGTCGTCCCCGGCACGTCACACTTCCTCACCCAGGAGAAGCCCCACTTGGTCAACGCGATCGTGCTCGACTTCCTGACGAACGAACCCGTCCCCACCGTTGCCGGCATCCGACGCGCACCGGCCGCGCAGTAACCCAGCTCAGCAGTTACTCCCCCGTGCCGCACTGAGGGAAGGGTCCAGAACGACCAAGGCACTCGTGGTCTTGCACAAATACGCAATGCATGAAGTTGCAAGGCTTTTCGTCCCCCCTTGCCTCCCCTCAACTCTTAGCGTTGCCGGGCTCAGTGCGGCCGATCCGGCCGCGCTTCGGATATCGAGGGGAAACACTCCATGCGTTATCGCTCCATGCTCGCTGTCACGGCCGTGACAGCCTTGGCAGCCGCGACGACGGTCGTCACCGCGACCACGTCGTCGGCGGTCGACACGACCTCTGTGACCGTCAACCAGTCATCCCAGCCGGCAGGATCGTTCGCGCTCAGCGGTCAGGCGGCCGCCCACTACAAGCTGCCTTCCGGCATGCGCGAGCTGCACACGGCCACCTTCCCGGACGGACGCACCCAGACCCGCTACCAGCAGATGGTCGACGGCGCCTCCGTCTTCGGCGGGCAGATCACGATCATCCGCAGCGCCGCCGGCGAGGCCGAGACGGTCGTCGGCGCCCACTTCCCGGCCCTGCAGGCCAAGAACAAGGCACGGCTGACCAAGAGCGAGGCCAAGCAGAAGGTCGCCAAGGAGATCGGGACCGAGGGTGACTTCGACAGCACCCTGCGCATGGACCCCAAGACGGGCCGTCTCTTCTACCAGGTGCAGAGCATCCGTTCCGACGAGCGTCCCGTGCGCTGGGTCGACGCGACCACGGGCGAGACCGTCAAGGCGTTCGACGCCGTCACGAAGGGCGAGGGCGTCGGGGTCAAGGGCGACCCCAAGACCGTCGACAGCACGCCGACGGCCGCCGGCGACTACCGGATGCTGTCGGCGGACAAGCGTCAGTCCACCTACGACGCGATGAATACCGGCATCACGACGCCGCTGCAGGTCAAGCCGATGACCGACGCCGACGACGTCTGGAACGAGCCCGGGATGACCAGCCCCGGCCAGTCGGCGGGAGTTGACGCGCACTACTACGCCAACGTGGTGGACGACTTCTACGGCGACACGTTCGGTCGCAACAGCATCGACGACCAGGGCATGCGGATCACCTCGGTCGTCCACTACGGCCAGGGTTACTGCAACGCCTTCTGGAACGGGGCCTACATGACCTACGGCGACGGCAACGGCACCACCTGCAGGTCGCTGTCGGGCGGTCTCGACGTGGACGGTCACGAGCTCACGCACGGCGTCACCGAGCACACCTCCGGCCTCATCTACGAGAACGAGTCCGGCGCGCTCAACGAGGCGTTCAGCGACATGATGGGCAACACGATCGAGTTCTACGCGGCCAAGCACAACCTCGACCCGGCCGCGCAGCCCGACTTCCTGATCGGCGAGGACGTCATCAACCAGGCCGGTGACCCGACCCCGGGCTTCCGGAACATGGGCGACCCGATGCAGGACGGCGACCCGAGCCACGTCTCGCAGCAGTACACCGGTACGGCGGACAACGGCGGCGTGCACACCAACAGCGGCATCGCCAACCACGCCTACTACCTGGCCGTGAAGGGTGGCTCCAACGCCAGCTGCACCGCGAACCAGTACCACGGGGTCCTGCTCCGCGGTAAGGACTGCAGCGTCGTCGTGCCCGCCCTCGGCCTCGACACCGCCGCGCAGGTCTTCTACGACGGCTTCACCAGCCTCCCGGAGTACGCCAACTTCTGCGACGCCCGCAACGCGACGGCCGCGGCTGCCGGCGGGTCCAAGACCGGCCCGCAGAACTCGACGGCCAAGGCCGTGGGCCTGGCCTGGGACGCCGTCGGTGTCCACAACGGCTGCAAGGGAGGCACCCCGCCCCCGCCGCCCTGCGTGGGCTCGGCGAACGCCACCCTGCCGATCCAGTCGCCGCACCCCTACGGCAACAACGGCGACTGCACCTGGACCTACAACAACGGGTCCGCGGGCTTCAAGTTCCACTTCACGCTGATGGACATGGAGCAGGACTACGACTACGTCTACGTCAAGGACGCTGCCGGGAACACCCTGAACACCTACACCGGAAACATCGCCGGCGGGTTCACCTCGGACTGCGTCCCCTCCTCGACCGGCTCGGTGCAGATGGTCAGCGACCCGGCCGTGACCGGTCAGGGCTTCACCATCGACTCGGTGACCCCCTGCTGACCTCGAAACCGAGCTTCGAGGGACGGCCGGCGGCCTGACAGTCCCTGAGGGCGGCTGCGCTAACGCGCAGCCGCCCTCAGCCATGCATGGGCGTTTGGACGAAGCCTGACCCGGCTGGCGGTGCGACTGACGTAACCTCCCTCCATGGCGCCGCGACGGGTGTGGGTCGTGCTCGCCCTGGCGACCGCCGTCCTGGTGACCGCCGCCGGGCTCGGCTGGGCGGTGTGGGGCGAGGACCTCCGCTACCGGCACGCGCTGGTGAGGTACGACGACCACCGCGGCGAGCCGAACCGGTACGTGCACCTCGACGACGGCGAGGCCCAGCTCTCCATCGGCTCCCCCGATGGCCACCGGATCGTCGTGCAGTGGCGCGACCCCGACGGGCGCGGGTGGACCGGGCCCGAGACCGTGTGGAGCGACGAGGAGAACCTCGCCATCGAGAACACGGTGCGCTACGGCGGCGGCACGGTTGCGGTCCGGCAGGTGTACACGACCGACGTCAACAGTCGACAGCGACGTCGACTCGGTGACCGTCGCGATCGTCTGCCGCGAGCTCACGTGCACCGCGCGGGAGGCGCCGGGGTTCGGTGGTGAGGCGCAGGTGACGCCGGACGGTCGCACCGCCTACCTCGGTCAGGACGAGGAGGGTGCGTCCGCGGGCTACCGCTGCACCTGGATGGACGGGTACGAAGTCGGCGAGCAGGGGTACGCCGTGCTCATGACCTGCCACTCGGGGAGGGTGCGCAGCGACTACCGCGGGGACGCCTACGCCCTGGTGGTCACCCCGGACCTGCGCCACTGGGAGTCCGCCTTCGTCACGGGTGCACGCCGGGAGCCGCAGGTCGACGGCGACCGGGTCCGGGTCGGCGACACCACCTGGACCCCCGAAGGCGGCTTCGTCACGCACTGACCCGGGAAGGGGCCGGGTTCCCGCAGACGTTGCCCTCGTGCCCCGGACATGACGCACACGAGCCACCCCGACGGATGTCGGAGCGGCTCGTGTTCAAGAGGGCTGGTCCTCTGCGGCTGGCACCACAGCGGTCGGTGATGCTGCGAAGGATCTTCGCCAATTCTGCGAAGACCCCTCAGTCAGTCAGTGGAGCTGGCGGGAATCGAACCCGCGTCCTTCGGCGCTGATCCAGGGCTTCTCCGGGTGCAGTCAGTGGTGTCGTGTTCTCAGTCCCGGCGCTCGCACTGACACGTCGCCGACAGACTCAGCCACAGAGAAGTCCCGATGAGTCCTCGTGGCCCGGACTCACCAGCAAGCCTCCTAGATGAGGCCAGGTTCTAGAGCGGAGGCGCCTCTAGTCTGACCCGTCGCTACTCGCCTCAGGCGGCGAGGGCGAACGAACTGCGCTTTGAATCGGCAGTTATTAGTTTCCAAGGATCGTTTACGAGATGACCTTGGATCCTCGACCCGCTTCCCCTGGAACTAACGTCCCAAGTCGAAACCGATCAGCCCCTCTTGAGTTGTCAATCTCTGCTGCGTGAGCAGTCTACCCGGGTCAACCCAACCGGCGCTCGCGCTATTCCTGCACGCGACCGTCGAACAGGGCGTGCGCGTTCTCCCAGCACACCTTGCGCAGCCAGTCCACGCCCAGGTCGAGCCGCTCGAGCGACTCGAGCTGGTGGGCGTAGGCGTAGGGAAGGTTCGGGAAGTCCGAGCCGAGCAGGATCCGGTCGCCGAGGTCGCGCACCCGCGGCAGCAGGTCCCGCGGGAACTGCGACATCTCCTCGAAGAAGTCGGTGAACGCCATCGTCGTGTCGAGGTGCACCCGCTCGTAGTCCTCGGCGATCGCCAGGAACCCGACGTACTCCGGCGCGCCCATGTGCGCGATGACCGCGGTGAGCGTGGGGTGCCGCTCCATCAAGGCGCGCATCGGGCCGGACCCGGTGTGCTCGTTCCCGACCGGTCCCCCGCCGGCGTGCACCACCACCGGCGTGCCGGCCTCGGCGATCCGGCCCCAGGCCTTGTCCAGGATCGGGTCGACCAGGTCGAAGTCGCCGACCTGGACGTGCACCTTGAAGACCTCGGTGCCCGCGTCGACCAGCTCGGCGACGTACTCCCCCACGCCCTCCTCGGGAAAGAAGGTGGCCGAGGACAGGCACTCGGGTACGGCGGCCGCGAACTCGGCCGACCAGGTGTTCAGGTAGGACGCGATGCCCGGACGGTGTGCGTAGGGCAACGAGGAGAACCGTCGCACGCCGAGCGCCCGCAGCTGCTCGACCCGCTCGTCGTCGTCGCCGCGGTAGACCAACGGCCACTCCCGCCCGATCAGCGGGCCGGCGGTGTCGAACTGCTCGCGGACCTTGCGCATCACCGGCGGCGGGAGGAAGTGCACGTGCACGTCGAACAGCCCGGGCAGCCCGAGCGCGCCCCACCAGGCCGGCACGTCCTGGTCGAGCAGGGTCACTCGATGCCCTTCAGCCGCCGCCCGATCGCCTGCTCCGCCTCGCGGTTGGCCTGCCGCTCGGCGAGCGCGTGCCGCTTGTCGTAGGTCTTCTTGCCCTTGGCGAGCGCGATCTCGACCTTGGCGCGGCCGTCCTTGAAGTACAGCGACAGCGGCACGATGGTCAGACCGCGCTCGTTGACGCGGCGCTCGATCTTGTCGATCTCGGCGCGGTTCAGCAGCAGCTTGCGCTTGCGGCGCGCGGGGTGGTTGGTCCAGGTGCCCTGGGTGTACTCCGGGATGTGCACCCCGTGCAGCCACACCTCGTGGTCGTCGATCTCGGCGAACCCGTCCACCAGGGAGGCGCGACCGGCCCGCAGCGACTTCACCTCGGTGCCCTGCAGCACCATCCCCGCTTCGAAGGTGTCCTCGATGAGGTAGTCGTGGCGCGCCTTCTTGTTCTGCGCGACGAGCTTGCGTCCCTCCTGCTTGACCATGGCTCGATTCTCGCAGGTGGCCTCAACCGGTTTCGACAGGCTCAACCGGCCGTGGGTCAGAACCAGTTCTCCGGGTTCACCGGCGAGCCGTTCTGCAGCACGGTGTAGTGCAGGTGGCAGCCCGTGGACCAGCCGGTCGTCCCGACGTACCCGACGATCTGCCCGCGCGCGACGTGCTCGCCTGGGCTGACGATGGCGGGTCCGGACATGTGGTTGGTGATCGTCGCCAGCCCGACACCGTGGTGGTAGCCGTGGTCGATGATGACCCGGTTGCCCCACGCGGTCTGGAAGTAGCGCTCCATCACGCGTCCGGACGCGGCGGCGTGGATCGGGGTGCCGCAGGCGGCACCGAAGTCGATGCCGTCGTGCAGCGAGCGGTAGCCGTAGATCGGGTGGGTGCGCCAGCCGAACGGCGAGGTGACCGGCCCGCGGACCGGGTAGTCGAGGAAGCCGTTGGAGCTGATCGGCCCGCCGTCGCCCAGGATCGGGCCGCTGGCCTGGCCGGCGCGCCGGGCGGCCGCGGCCGCCCGGCGACGAGCCTCCTCGGCGCGCTTCCTGAGGATGGCGGCGATCCGGTTGCGCTCGTGCTCGAGCCCCTTCAGCTGGGCCAGGTCGGCGGCACGCGCCTTCTCGGCCTCCTGCTGGGCCTGCGCCCGCAACGTGACCAGGTTGGTGACCTGGGCCTCGGCAGCCTGCGCCTGGGCCTCGAGGCCCTGCTTGACCCGGAGGTTCTCGGCGGCGGCCTTGCGCTCCGCGGCGACCTGCACCTTGGCGGCCTCGACCTCCTGCTCCTGGACGGTGAGCAGGGCCCGCGACGCCTCCAGCCGGTCGAGGACCACCGACTCCTTGTCCATGACGTTCTGCACGGAGTTCAGCTGGCCGGTGAGCTCGGTGGGGTCCTGCGAGGTGAGCACCATCGACAGACCCATCAGGGACGGGTCGCCGGTCTGGTAGTTCTGCACCACGATCTGGCCCAGGGTCCGCTGCTGCTCGACGATCTTCTTGCGCCCGGCAACGAGGTCGGCGCGGGCCTGCTTCAGCCGCTCGATCGCAGCCAGGAGCTTGGCCTGCATCTGCTGGTCGAGCACCTCGGCGGCCGCGAGCTCGCCGCGGGTCTTCGCGAGGTGGGCCTGCGCGGTGCCGAGCTGGACCTGCGCAGACTTCAAGGCGCTCGCGGCGGCCCGCGCCTGGGCGCTGGACTCCTCGAGGTCGTCGTGCGCCCCGTTGATCTGGCGCTGGACCTTGTGCTTCTTGTCGTTGAGGTCGTCAGCCGACGCGAGCGGCGCCACGGCGGCGCCGACCAGGATGCTCCCGGTCAGGAGAGCCGCCATCGCGCGGGCATGGGTAGTACGGGGGAAGATGCGAACCACCGGTCTGCCTTTGGGTTCTTGGGGAAGAGGCAAATCGACGGTAACGCACCTTGGTCATACTTTGAGGTATTTCCGGGTCATCACCAGTGTCGGGACCAAGGTGAGCGCCAGACCGATCAGCGCGATCCAGCCGACGGCCAGGACACCGTCCCCCCAGTCGATCCAGGCGACGATGTTCGAGGTCGGTCTGAGCGTGTGGTAGATCACCAGCCACATGAACAGCAGGATCGACCCGGCGGCGAGTCCCACCCCGATCAGCGCGGCCACCAGCGACTCCATCAGGAACGGCAGCTGGATGTAGAGGCTCGACGCGCCCACCAGGCGCATGATCCCGATCTCCCGCCGTCGCGCGAACGCCGCCAGCCGGATGGTGTTGCCCACCTGCAGGATCGCGGCCACCACCAGGAACGCCGCGATCGAGATCGCCCCCCACTTCATCACGTTCATCCAGAAGTAGATCGGCTTGAGCACCTGGCGCAGGTCACGCACCGTGTTGACGCCGGGCAGGCCCTGGACGGCGCTCCTGATGCCCTGGAACTTCTCCGGGTCCTTCAGCTGCACCCAGTAGGCCTCCTGCATGTCGGAGGGCTTGATCGACTGGTAGACGCGACGCTCGGTGTCGTTGTCCGAGACGTACGCCGCCCGCCACTTGTCGTAGGCCTCCTGCTTGGTCTCCAGCCGGTAGGACGACACCTCGTTGTTGTCGGCCAGCACCTTCTGGATCTGGGCCTTCTGGGCGCCGGTCACCTCACCGTTCACGCAGTTGGCGGTCGCGGAGTTCTGGTTGCACAGGAAGACCGTGATCTGGAGCTTGCTCCCCCAGTAGTCCTGCGCCTTCTCCGCCTGGGCGTTGAGGAGCAGGCCCATCCCGACGAGCGTCAGCGACACGAAGATCGTGACGATGACGGCGATGGTCATGGAGACGTTCCGCTTGAGCCCGTTGCCGAGCTCGGAGAACACGTAGGTCAGCTGCATGAGTGAGGAAGACTCCCTGGGTGCTGGGTGAGGCTCAGTGCTGGTAGCCGTAGACGCCGCGCGACTGGTCGCGGACCACGCTGCCGTTGGACAGTTCGATGACGCGCTTGCGCATCTGGTCGACGATGCCGGCGTCGTGCGTGGCCATCAGCACCGTCGTACCCGTCCGGTTGATCCGGTCGAGGAGCTTCATGATGCCCACCGAGGTGTTGGGGTCCAGGTTTCCGGTGGGCTCGTCGGCGATCAGGATCATCGGCCGGTTGACGAACGCCCGGGCGATGGCGACCCGCTGCTGCTCACCACCGGAGAGCTCGTCGGGCATCCGCCCGCCCTTGCCCTCGAGGCCGACGAGCTCGAGGGTCTCGGGGACCACCTTGTTGATCTGGGCACGAGGCCGGCCGATCACCTGCAGAGCGAACGCGACGTTCTCCGAGACGGTCTTGTTCGGCAGCAGCCGGAAGTCCTGGAAGACGGTGCCGATCTGCCGACGCAGGCCGGGGACCTTCCAGCCGGCGAGCCGGTTGATCTCCTTCCCGGCGACGTAGACCCGGCCGTGCGAGGGGCGTGCCTCGCGCAGCACCAGCCGGAGGAAGGTCGACTTGCCGGAGCCGGAGGCGCCGACGAGGAAGACGAACTCCCCCTTCTCGACCTCGACGTTGACGTCGTCGAGCGCAGGGCGGTTCGTGCCGCCGTACTGCTTGGAGACATTCTCGAATCGGATCACGGGGAAGGGTGGCCGGGCTGGGGGACAGGGAGAGCATGCCGACCACGCTCACCCGTCATGAGACATAGCGACATCCGACCAACTAGGGAGTCTAGGCGACGTTCCTGACTGGTCCGAATCACTGGGGTCCATCGGTGTTTCGCATAGGTTGGTCGCCATGTCCGGGAGCAACAACGCGCGCCGTCGCGCCCGCAGGAAGCGGTCGATGATCCGCGCCGCCCTCGTCGCGGTGGCGCTGCTGGCCACCGGGGGCGTGGTCTACGCCGGCCTGCAGTCCGGCGAGCCGGGCCGGCCCAGCGCGTCCCGGCCGACGCCGACCGCGTCGCCGACCCCCACTCCCCTGGCCAGCCTGGACCTGAGCGGCCTGCCGATCCAGCGGGCGCCGTTCTGCGACACGCTCGACAAGGGCGACGTGGAGGACGCGCTCGGCGGCCCGGTCAGCCGCACCGCGCACTACGACAGCGGGGACCGGGTCGCGCTCGCGACCGGGTTGACCGACGTGTCGCACGAGTTCGACTGCACCTTCGACGCCGCGACCGGGGCGCAGGCCCGGGCCTGGGTGTTCGCGGAGCCGGTGACCGTGCCGGCGGGCCGCGCGATCGTCGCCGAGACGGGCCAGGAGAAGGGCTGCACCGTGGTCGGCAAGGGGCCGACCTTCGGGACCCCGTCGATCCGCACCCTGTGCCGGACCGGCACGCCGGCGAGCCAGGTGGTCACGCTGCGCGGACTGTTCGGGGACGCCTGGCTGACCTGCCAGCTGAGCACGCCCGGCGCGACCGGTGGGGACCAGACGGTGCAGCGGGCCGAGCAGTGGTGCGTGCGGGTCGCGACCACCTTGGGCGCCCGACCCTAGCGGCGCGCCGGCCGCTCCCCCGGGCTACGCGTCCGCGTGGGCGTCCGCGCCGCGCCGCCAGCGGATGCCGGCCTCGAGGAACGGGTCGATCTCGCCGTCGAACACGGCCTGCGGGTTGCCGGTCTCGTACTCCGTGCGCAGGTCCTTGACCAGCTGGTAGGGGTGCAGCACGTAGTTGCGCATCTGGTCGCCCCACGAGCCCTGCACGTCGCCGCGCAGCTCGTCGAGATGGGCCCGCTCCTCGGCCTTCTTCAGGGCGAGGAGCTTGGCCTTGAGGATGATCATCGCGCTGGCCTTGTTCTGCAGCTGGCTCTTCTCGTTCTGGCAGCTGACCACCGTACCGGTGGGGATGTGCGTGAGGCGTACGGCGGAGTCGGTCGTGTTCACGGACTGGCCGCCCGGGCCCGACGAGCGGTAGACGTCGACGCGGATCTCCTCGTCGGGGATGTCGATCTCGTCGGTCTGCTCGAGCACCGGCACCACCTCGACCGCGGCGAACGAGGTCTGCCGGCGGCCCTGGTTGTCGTAGGGGCTGATCCGCACCAGCCGGTGCGTGCCCGCCTCGACCGAGAGCGTGCCGTAGGCGTAGGGCGCGTGGATCGCGAAGGTCGCCGACTTGAGGCCGGCCTCCTCGGCGTAGGAGGTGTCGAACACCTCGACGGGGTACTTGTTGCGCTCGGCCCAGCGGGTGTACATCCGCATCAGCATCTCGGCGAAGTCCGCAGCGTCCACGCCGCCGGCCCCGGACCGGATCGTGATCAGCGCCTCGCGGGCGTCGTACTCACCGGACAGCAGGGTGCGGACCTCGAGCGCCTCGACCGCCTTGTGGATCTTGCGGAGGTCGCTCTCGGCCTCCTTCATGGACTCCGCGTCACCCTCCTCCTGGGCGAGCTCGAGCAGGATGCTCAGGTCGTCGAGGCGGCCCTGGAGGTTGGTGAACCGGTCCAGGTCGCCCTGGAGCAGCGAGAGCCGGCCGGTCACGCGCTGGGCGTTGGCCTGGTCGTCCCACAGGTCGGGTGCGGCGACCTGCTCCCCGAGGTCGGCGATCTCGGCGCGCATGGCGGCGAGATCCAGGACCTGCTCGATGGTGTGCATCGTCGCCTGGAGCTGCTTGATCTGAGTCTCGAAATCGGGGCCTGCCACAACAGGCAACAGTACGCGACCCTCCCTGGGCCGGCGCATGCGCGGGCACGGCGACGGGTACCGCGCGGCCGAGTCGAGACGAGAGGAGCACCTCATGCCGCAGCAGTCCTGGAGCGACAAGCGCGAACGTCAGTACGAGCACGTCAAGGAGGGTCTCGAGGAGCGGGGTCGCAGCGAGGCGACCGCGGAGGAGATCGCGGCCCGGACGGTGAACAAGGAGCGGGCCCGGGCCGGTGAGTCCGAGCAGGCCAGCCGTACGTCGACCGACGACATCTCCTCGGGGCGGCGCGGCGGGCTCCGGTCGCACTCCGGGACCGGTGGCCGCACCAAGGAGCAGCTCTACAACGAGGCCAAGGACAAGGGCGTCAAGGGTCGGTCGAAGATGACGAAGGCGGAGCTGGAGAAGGCCGTCGGGCGTTAGCCTTCGCGCATGGGCGACACCTACGACTTCGACGACGAGTCCGAGTCGGAGCGGTTGACCCGCAACCTCAACGAGCTGCTGCAGGAGCTGCGGGTCACCCAGACCGGCGTGCAGATCCTGACCGGCTTCCTGCTGACGCTGCCGTTCACCACCCGGTTCGGCGACCTGGACAGCGTCCAGCGCAACGCCTACCTCGGGGTGCTGTGCGGGTCCGTGATCGCTACTGGGCTGATCATCGCGCCGGTGGCCTTCCACCGGATGCTGTTCCGGCACGGCCGGCGGCCGTGGCTGGTGAAGGCCGCCAACCGGGCCGCCCGGGCCGGGCTGGTCTCGCTGGCGCTGACCACGACCGGGGTGGTGTGGCTGGTCTTCGACCTGGTCACGAACCGGGTCGCGGCCTCGGTGGCCGGGGTCGTGTCCCTGCTGTTCTTCGGCACGCTGTGGGCCGTCGTACCGCTGCGGGCACCCCGCGAGGAGCAGCCGATCGGCTGACCCGGTCGACCCGGTCGAGACCGCGGCTCAGGTGAGCTCGGCGCGCAGGTCCTTGAGGATTCGGGACAGCAGCCGGGAGACCTGCATCTGGGTGACGCCGATGTCCCGGGCGATCTGCTCCTGGGTCCAGCCCTCGAAGAAGCGCAGCTCCAGGATCCGCCGGTCGCGGGGCGCGAGCCGACGCACGGCCGGCCCGAGCACCACCCGCGCCTCGGCGCTGGCGAACTCGACGTCCTCGTCGGGCATCAGGTCACCGAGCGTGGCGGCGCCGTCCTCCCCCACCGGTACGTCGAGCGAGGCCGGCGTGAACGCGCCGTCGGCGGCGAGCGCCTCGATCACGGACTCGACGTCGAGCCCGACGTGCTCGGCGACCTCACTGGGACGCGGGGACCGGCCGAGCGTCTGGGTGAGCTCGCTGGAGACCTTGGCGATCTGCCCCTGCAGCTCCTGCACCCGGCGGGGCGGGCGGACGGTCCAGCCGAAGTCGCGGAAGTAGCGCTTGACCTCACCGGTGACCGTGGGCACGGCGTAGGACAGGAAGTCCCGCTCGTGGCTCGGGTCGAAGCCGTTCACAGCCTTCACCAGTCCGACGTACGCCGCCTGGACGAGGTCGTCCTCGGCGAGGCCGCGCTGGCGGTAGCGGTGGGCGATGGCCCGCGCCACGCCCATGTTCAGCACGACGACCTCGGCGCGCAGCGCCTTCTTCTCGTTCTCGTCGTCGGTGTGGTGGAGCTGGTCGAGGAGCCGGGCCGTGGTCGCACCACGGTCGGGTTCGGGGTAGGCCTGGGTGGCCGGTCGCGTGGGCCGCCGCTGCCGCGGGGCGCCTTCGAGGTCCGGAGTGATCGTCATCGCAAAAGCCCGCTTCCGTCGGTAACCCGGGGTAGAGGCGTCTGCTTGACCACTACGACTTGCTCCTCAGAGTCAAGCACTCCCCGCCGACGGCCACAACCGGGGAGTGCGTCCGCGTGTCCGTTTTGTGGGGTTTGATCGAAAGGCCGCCATGTCCGGTTCGTAGTGTCTCACCTGCGCGTACAACCTTTGCGCAGGCCGCTCTCGACGGGTTCCGGGCCGCTGCGATCCCGGGTATGTCCGACTGACCGATCAGTCACTCACCACGACGAAGGAGGCGGCGGTGCCGGACACGAGCGGCCTGTGTTCCCAGCCGGGCGGGGTGATCGGCAGGTCGAGCGGGGCCGCGACATGCACCACCACCCGGTCGGTGCCGGCGTCGACGTCGTAGCTCAGCCCCGGGTAACGCCGGGCCGCCCCGGTGTCCCGGAGGTACTGGTCGACGTACCCGCGGGCCACCTCCGGGTCGATCTGGGCGCGCTCCCCCAGCCCGCCCTCGTAGACCTGCCGGCCCTGGATGCCGTCGGCCGCAGCGAGCGCGGCCCCGTCGGCGAGCGAGTCGAGACCGGAGCGCCGCAGGTACGCCGCGGACGCGTCGACGACCACCCCGACCATCATGATCGCGACGATCGCGAAGCCGACGATGAGCAACGACGCGGTGCCGCCGTCGACCCGCTGCCGGAGCCGCCTCACGACCGGTCCTCCCGGAAGCTGCCGTAGGGCACCGTGTGCTCGGCGTCGACCCGGACGCTCGGGGTGTTGCCGCCGAGAGCGGCCGGCATCAGCGGCAGTGCGACCGGCAGGGTCATCCGGACGTGCACCACCGAGCCGGGCGCGAGGCAGTCGCGCGGGTCCGGGTCGCAGCTCAGGGACATCGCGCCGTCGGCGAGGTCGAGCCCCTGGTCCTCCAGCGCCACCTCGGCCGCTGCGCGGGCGCGGCCTCCGGCCTCCGCCTCCGACGGCGCGAGCGTGTAGGCCCGGCCCGCGGCCCGGGTGGCGGCGTTGACCGCGAAGGCGGACCGCTGCACCTCGAAGACCGCCAGGACGATGTAGACCAGCGGCACGAGCAGCAGGATCGACAGCCAGGTCACCTCGACCAGCGCCGTGCCGCGCTCGTCGCGGCGGCGCTCGTCCCAGCGGCGCTCGTCCCGGCCGTGGACCCTCATGGCGCGACCTCCTCCACCGCATGGCCGGACACATGGAGACGCACGCCGGGTCCCCAGATGCCGAGCGGCGGCACCTCGGCGGTCACCTCGACCTCGACTCCGGGTGCACCGTGCACGGTGGACGGGTGTGCGGTGACCTGCCGCGCGAACCGCGCGGCCAGCGCCCCGGAGATCTGCTCACGCGTCTTGCCGGCCCCCGCGTCGAGCGGCCGGTCGACCGTGGCGGCGTACCGGGCTCCCTCCGACGCCGCGGCGGTCAGGGTGTTGCGCACGTGCAGCACGAGCGCCACCTGGAAGATGCCGAGGAACAGTGGGACCACGACGACCAGGACGAGCACGAAGTCGACCACGGCCGCACCGTGGTCGCCCCGGCTCGGTCGGGTCGGCACGAGTCAGCCGCGCACGGATCGCAGCGCGTCGCGCAGCATCTGGCTGAGCTGCGGTCCGGCGATCGCCCACAGCGCGGCGACCAAGCCTGCGGTCATCACCGTGATCAGGACCCAGCCGGGTACGTCGCCGCGCTCGTCCCGGCGTGGCCGCTCCCGCACCCGCAGGGTGAGCGAGAGGAGCAGCAGCATCAGCTGGGTCATGACGGTTCCAATCTGTGTGGGAGTCATCAGGGCGTCACCAGGTGCAGGCCGACGACGCCGGGCCAGAACGCGAACACGACGGTGACCGGGAGGACCAGGAACACGACCGGCACCATCATCACGATCTCCTTGCGGGCACCGGACTCGATGAGCGCGCGACGTCCGGCCTCGCGGACGTCGGCGGCCTGCGCGTGCAGCACGCCGGCCAGCGGCGTACCCCGCTCGATCGCGACCGCCATCCCCTCGGCGAAGCGGGCCACCACCGGCAGGCCCGACCGCCGCGCGAGAGCGTCGAGGGCGGCACCGACCGGTGTGCCGGTGCGGATGTCGGCGAGCACGGCGCCGAGGTCGGCGGACAGCTCGCCGCGCGAGCGCGTCACCACCCGGTCGAGCGCGGAGACCGGCCCCTCCCCCGCGCCGACGGCCAGCGCCAGCAGCTCGGCGATCGTGGGGAACTCCGCCAGGATCCGACGCTCGCGCTCGGTCACCTGGGCGCTGAGCCGGTTCTCCCGCAGCAGCACGCCCATCACGAACGCGACCCCGCACAGCACGAGCAGGGGCACGGTGCGGCCCGGCGAGCGCAGCGCGACGAGCAGCGAGACCGCGGCGGTGGTGCCGAACGCGACGAGCCCCCACAGCACCTGCTCGACCCGGAAGTCGTGCACGGTCATCGGCAGCGCGGCGCGCTCCAGCCGCCGGCGGATGGACGTGTTGCCGCCGAGGACGCGTTCGAGGGAGTCGGCAGCCGAGCCGAGCACCGGCCCGAACAGCGCGCGGAACGCTCCGGTCTGCGCCGTCTGCGGCAGCACCGGCCGGTCCCCCTGGGGCAGGTCGCGGACGTAGGGCAGCACGCGTACGTCGAGCTGGGGCCGTCGCAGGGCCAGCACCCGGACCAGCACGAGCACCGTGCCGAACCCGACTCCGGCCCCGGTCAGCGCACCCCACCCGGCCGGCGTCATGACAGCACCCGGCGCTCGGTGGGGAGCCGTCCGATCCGCACCATCGTCCGGTAGGCGACGAAACACAGCCCGCCGCCGATGGCGAGCACGACCACCCCCGCCGGGGACGCGTAGCGCGCGATCACCTCGCGCTGGAAGCACAGCATCAGCAGCACCAGCCACGGCGCGGCGACCGCGAGGCGTGCCCCGTTGACCGTCCACGCCTGCCGCGACTCGAGCTCGGAGCGGGTGTGGGCGTCCTCGCGCAGGAAGCCGGACAGGTTGCGCAGCAGGCTGCCGAGCTCGCCGCCACCGACCTCGCGGGCGATCCGCAGGCCCTCCACGACGCGGTCCCCCACCGGGTCCGCGAGCCGCACCTTGAGCCGGTCGAGGCTTTCGCCGAACCGTCCGGTGACCTGGTAGTCGGCCCCGAACGCCAGGAACGGCTCTCGCAGCGGCTCGGGGCCGCGGTGGCCGAGCTGGGTCAGCGCCTCCGGTAGCGACATGCCGGCGCGCACGGCGGACGCGAGGTTGTCCACCGCCTCCGGCCACACCTCGGCGAGCTCACGCTGCCGGCGTCGCGCGCGACCGGCCAGCATCGCCAGCGGGAGGTAGCCGGCCATCAGCGCGAACGCCAGCGCCACCGTCACGGTGTGCGAGACGACCTGGATCGCCACGAACACGACGCCGGCACCGATCAGGCAGACGGTCCACACGCCGGCGACCGTCGTACCGGGCAACCCGGCGCGGTCCAGCATCTCGCGGGTGCGGCCGACCCGGTCCGGCCGCTCGACCACCGGGCGGGGCGAGGTGAACGCGAGCCAGACCAGCACGAGTCCCACGCCGACCCCGAGCCCGAGCACCGCCCCCATCTCAGGCACCGCCGTTCAGCAGTGCGCGTACGTCGATGCCGAGCCGCTCGTAGCGCTCGACCCGCGGCGGCATGCCCTGGGTGCGGACCAGCCGGTCGTGCTCGCGGACGAAGAGCGGCTCGGTCTCGATGACGTCGTTCTCGACCCGCCCCGGGACCGCGACGACCTCCTCCACCCGGCGTACGCCGTCGGGCCCGATGCCGAGGTGGACCACCAGGTCGACCGACGCCGCCACCGTCGGCACCACGAACCGGGAGGAGATGTTCTCCCCGGCCAGCAACGGAAGCGTGCACATCTTCACCAGGGCCTCGCGGGCGCTGTTCGCGTGCAGCGACGCCATCCCGGGCAGGCCGGCGTTGAGCGCCAGCAGCAGGTCGAGGCACTCCTCGGCACGGACCTCGCCGACGATCACCCGCGACGGCCGCATCCGCAGGCTCTCCTTGACCAGGTCGCGCAGCCGGATCTCGCCGGTGCCCTCCAGGCCCTGCTGCCGGGTCTGCATCGCCACCCAGTCGGGGTGGCTGAACCGGAGCTCGAAGACCTCCTCGACCGAGACCACCCGGTCGCGGCCGGGGATGCTCGCGGCGAGGCAGTTGAGGAACGTGGTCTTGCCTGCCTGCGTGCCGCCGGCCACCACGATGTTGAGGCCGGCCTGGACTGACGCGTCCAGGAACGACGCCGCCTGCTCGGTGAGGCTGCCCAGGCCGACGAGGTCGCGCAGCCGGGCGGCGCGTACGACGAACTTGCGGATGTTCACCGCCGAGAAACCCCGGGAGATGCCCTCGAGAACGACATGGAGGCGATGCCCCTCGGGCAGCATCGCGTCCACGAACGGCTGGGACAGGTCGATGCGCCGGCCGCTCGACTTGAGCATCCGCTCGACGAGCTCCTGGACCTGCGCGGAGGTGAGGATGGTCGAGGTGAGCTCGTGCCGACCGCCGCGGGCCACGAAGACCCGGCTCGGGTCGTTGATCCACACCTCCTCCACGGTCGGGTCGTCGAGGTAGCGCTGCAGCGCCCCGAAGCCGGAGACCCGCGCGACCAGCTCCTCCACCACGGCGTCCTGGTCGCTCACCGGGAGCACCGCACCGGTCAGGCTGCGCTGGTCGTGGTCGGCCACGACGCGTTCTGCGAGCCGGCGGACCAGGCCCGCGTCGCGCTGCGGGTCGACGGCCTCGGCACGGACGGCGGAGCGCAGTGCGGCGTCGAGCGTCTCGACCAGCTCGCCGTGCGCGTCGGCGTACGTCAGGCTCATGAATCCCCCGTGATCCCGAGAAAGTGCGTCCGGACTGTCGGAACAGCCCGTTTCCGGAGTATGCAACCGGTCCAACGGACCGGGGAACCCCGCGTCACGGATCTGTGCACAACCTGCGACGGCAGCGCACTCCTGTGACGGACGGGACAACTCGCCGCGGCCGGGCACCCGTGGATGACGGCCCCTGTACCCGCAGACCCGGGCCGTTCGGCCCTACGCGACAACGCGCCACCGTCCGACCCTAGACGTGGACCATCAGCGCACACTGGCCCCGGAGGCCACACTGCGCACGACTCATCGGAGGACTTCGATGCGGTACGCCAAGGCTCGTCGACCGATCATCCTCCTCACCGGAGCCACCGCACTCGCTCTGGCGCTCGCGGCCTGTGGCGGGTCGAGCGGCCCGAGCTCGACCGCGACGGGTTCCCCCGGGGGCGGGTCTTCCTCCAACCCGGCCGCCGGCGTCAAGGCCGACCCGGCCCTGGCGGCGAAGGTCCCCAAGTCGATCTCCTCCGACGGCATCATCAAGTCGGGCACCGATGCGACGTACGCGCCCAACGAGTTCCTCGACAAGGACGGCAAGACCGTCATCGGCTTCGACGTCGACCTGTTCAAGGCGGTGGCCGCCAAGCTGGGGCTGAAGGCGGTGGTCAGCCCTGCCCCGTTCAACGCGATCATCCCTGGCGTGTCGTCGGGCAAGTACGACATCGGCGTCTCGTCGTTCACCATCAACAAGGAGCGCGAGCAGCAGACGAACATGGTGAGCTACTTCAGCGCGGGCACCCAGTGGGCGACCAAGAAGGGCAACCCCAACAAGATCGACCCGAACAACGCCTGCGGCAAGAAGGTCGCGGTCCAGAAGGCGACCGTGCAGGTGGACGACGTCACCGCCCGCTCCGCCAAGTGCACGTCGGCCGGCAAGCCGGCCATCCAGATCGACCAGTACCAGGGACAGGACCAGGCGACAGCGGCGGTGGTGTCGGGCAAGGACGAGGCCATGCTGGCCGACTCCCCGGTGATCGCCTACGCCGTCATCCAGACCAAGGGCCAGATGGAGAAGCTGGGCGCGATCTATGACTCGGCCCCCTACGGCTTCGTGGTGGCCAAGAAGGACACCGCCTTCGCAGACGCCCTCCAGGGTGCGCTGAAGGCGCTCATACAGGACGGCACCTACAAGAAGATCCTCGACGCGTGGTACGTCGGGGACGGCGCGATGAGCAACCCGCAGGTCAACCCGCCGGCGGCGGCGGCCTCGTAGGGTCCGAGGGGGCCACGATGACAGAGACGAAGACCCCTCCCGCGCCGGCCCGGGCGGAGGTCAAGGCGATCCCGGTCCGTCATCCCGGTCGCTGGGTCGCCAGCGCCGGGGTGGTGCTGCTGTCCGCGATGTTCGTGCACATGCTGGTCACGAACACGGCGTTCCAGTGGTCGTTCATCAGGGACAACGCCTTCTCCGCCCCGGTGATCAACGGCGCGAAGAACACCCTGGTGCTCACGGTCCTGGCGATGGTCGGCGGCGTGCTGCTCGGCATCGTGCTCGCGGTGATGCGGCTCTCCCCGAACCCTGTCCTGTCCGGCGGTGCCTGGGTGTACGTGTGGTTCTTCCGCGCGGTGCCCCGCGTCGTGCTGCTCATCCTGTTCGGCAACCTGGGCGTGCTCTACGCGCAGTACAACATCGGCATCCCGTTCGACCAGCAGATCGCGCACCTGTTCGGCCTGAGCTTCAACGGCCGGTTCTTCGGGGTCAGCGCCAACACGATCCTCACCGCGTTCGTCGCCGCCCTGCTCGGACTCGCGCTGTCCGAGGCGGCGTACATGGCCGAGATCGTGC
This sequence comes from uncultured Actinomycetota bacterium, assembly GCA_963810035.1. Classification (GTDB taxonomy): domain Bacteria; phylum Actinomycetota; class Actinomycetes; order Propionibacteriales; family Nocardioidaceae; genus Nocardioides_B. Next base: position 324,216 of record CAWEMA010000011.1, on the reverse strand, counting down.
GCGCCGGCATCTCCTCGATCGAAGAGGGGCAGACGGAAGCGGCGCAGGCGCTGGGCATGTCCCGGGGCCGGCTGATGCGCCGCATCGTCCTGCCGCAGGCGATGCGGGTCATCGTCCCTCCCACCGGCAACGAGACGATCGCCATGATCAAGGACACGTCGCTGGTCGCGTTCGTGCCCTACTACGAGCTGTTCTTCCAGCTGCAGGCCATCGGGTCGCGGACCTTCCAGCTGTTCCCCATGCTGGTCGCGGCCTGTCTGTGGTACCTCGCGATGACCAGCGTGCTGATGGTGGGGCAGCACTTCCTCGAGAAGAGGTACGCCCGCGGCACCCGTCGCAGCACCGACCGGGCGGAGCGGAAGTCGCTGCTGGCCCGGATGCGGCCGAAGAAGGGCGGAACGTGATGGGCGACGAGCCGACCTCCAACCACCCGATGGTCAAGGCCGAGGCCGTGCGCAAGCACTTCGGGCGGCTGGAGGTCCTCAAGGGCATCGACCTCGAGGTGATGCCGCGTGCGGTGATGTGCATCGTCGGGCCCTCGGGCTCGGGCAAGTCGACCTTCCTGCGCTGCATCAACCACCTCGAGCAGATCAGCGGCGGGCGCCTGTGGGTCGACGGCGAGCTGGTCGGCTACCGACAGCGGGGCGAGAAGCTCTACGAGCTGAAGGAGAAGGAGGTGGCCGAGCACCGCCGCGACATCGGCATGGTGTTCCAGCGCTTCAACCTCTTCCCGCACATGACCGCTCTCGGCAACGTCATGGAGGCACCCGTCCAGGTCAGAGGGGTGTCACGGGCGGAGGCAGCCGGGCGAGCGCGCGAGCTGCTCGAGCGGGTGGGCCTCGGCGAGCGCTGCGACATGTACCCCTCCCAGCTCTCGGGCGGGCAGCAGCAACGGGTGGCCATCGCCCGGGCGCTCGCCATGGACCCGAAGCTGATGCTCTTCGATGAACCCACCAGCGCGCTGGACCCCGAGCTGGTCGGCGAGGTCCTCGACGTGATGCGGCGGCTGGCCGAGGCCGGGATGACGATGATCGTGGTGACCCACGAGATGGGCTTCGCGCGTGAGGTCGGGGACGAGCTCGTCTTCATGGACGACGGCGTCGTGGTCGAGGCCGGCAACCCTCGCGACGTGATCACCAATCCGCAGCACGAGCGCACCCAGGCGTTCCTGTCCAAGGTGCTGTGACCCCGAGACGTCGTCGCCGGGCCGGGTCAGCGGGCGCCGGTGAGGCCCTCGTTGTGCGAGCCGGACAGCCGCTGGGCGAGCCAGATCGGGATGATCGACGCGACGATCAGCACCGCCGCGACCACGTTCACCACGGGTGCCTGGTTCGGGCGGAACAGGTTGTTGAAGATCCACAGCGGCAGGGTCTGCTCGCGCGCTCCGGCGGTGAACGTGGTCACGATGATCTCGTCGAACGACAGCGCGAACGCGAGCAGCCCGCCGGCCAGCAGCGCCGAGCGCACCAGCGGGAAGGTCACCAGCCGGAACGTCGTGAAGGTGCCCGCCCCGAGGTCCATCGAGGCCTCCTCGAGGTTGCCGCCGAGCCGTCGCAGCCGGGCCTGCATGTTGTTGAAGACGGTGACGATGCAGAACGTCGCGTGCGCGACCACGATGGTCAGGAAGCCCAGCTCCCAGCCGAAGATGGTCCGGAACGCGTTGTTCAGCGCGATGCCGGTGACGATGCCGGGCAGCGCGATCGGCAGCAGGATCAGCAGGGACACCCCGCTGCGGCCGAAGAAGCGGTAGCGCTGCAGGGCCAGCGCGGCCATCGTGCCGAGAACCAGCGAGACGGCGGTCGCCAGCAGCGCCACCTCGATGCTGACCCACAGCGCCGACCGCGCACCCTGGGACTGCGCGGCGGACCGCCACCACTGCAGGGTGAGGTCCTGCGGCGGCCACGCGAACGACTTGTCGACGTTGAAGGAGTTGAGCACGACCAGCGCCAGCGGCGTGTAGACGACCACCAGGGCCAGCACCGTGAGGACGAGCAGCGCCGTACGAAGTCCGCGCGAGAGCGTCATAGGTTCTCCAGCGCCCCGGTCCGTCGTACGGCGGCCAGGTAGACCAGCATCATGACCACCGGGATCGTGGCCACGGCCGCCGCGAACGGCAGGTTGTTCGCCGCGCCGACGTTGTCGTAGACGACGTTGCCGAGCATCTGGTTCGCACCGCCGACGATCCGCACCGCGATGTAGTCGCCCAGGGACAGCGAGAACGTGAAGATCGAGCCGGCCACCACCGCCGGGAAGGCCATCGGCAGCACCACCCGGCGCAACGTGGTCAGGCTGTGCGCGCCGAGGTCCGCGGACGCCTCCAGCAGCGACCCGGGCAGCCGCTCGAGCCCGGCGTAGATCGGCAGGATCATGTACGGCAGCCACAGGTAGGCCAGCGTGAGGATCACCGCGGTCAGCCCGTAGCCGGGGGTGTCCAGGCCGAACGGGCGGGCCACCCAGGACACCAGCCCCCCGGTGCTCAGCATCCCGCGCCATGCGTACGCCTTGACCAGGTACGACGCCCACAGTGGCATCAGCACCGCGACGACGAGCAGTCGTTGCGCGCGCACGGACGCGACCTTGGCCATGTACAGCGCGACGGGGAACGCGACCAGCGCGTCGACCACCGTGACCAGCGCCGCGATCCCGACCGTGCGCAGCGTGACCGTCCGGTAGACCTCGATCGTCACCAGGTCACGGAAGTTGTCGAGCGTCCAGGTCTTCTCGACCTCGCCGGTGAAGCTGTTCTGGCCCCAGAACGCCGTGACGAACAGCGCCGCCAGGGCGCCGAGGTAGGCCACTCCGAGCCACAGCATCGGTGGCGTGAGGAGCAGCCCCGCCCGGAGCCCCGGCCGGCGGTGCAGGAGTCCGTACGTCGACCGCAACGATCAGCCCTTGATCTCGGTCCAGGCCTGGGTCCAGTCGCCGTAGTCGGTGCAGGTCGCGTCCTTGCGGCCGTCCAGGCACTGCTTGATCGGCGTGGTCCAGTACCAGATCTTGTCCGCGTAGGCCTTGTCGGCCGCGTGGTAGGTGTCGCAGAACTTCGGGTCCGACGTGAGGTCGCACGCCTTCGCGTTCGCGGGTGCCTCACCGAAGTACTCCGCGGACTGCGCGTTCACCGACGGGCTCGCGATGTAGTCCATCCACGCGTAGGCGCAGTTGGAGTTCTTGGACTTGGCGCTGACCATCCAGGTGTCCGACCAGCCGGTGGACCCGTCGGAGGGGAACAGCGTCTTCACCGGCACCTTGGACCCCTCGGCGAGGTTCGCGATGAACTGCCAGGTGGTGCCCATGACGGTGTCCCCGCTGGTGAACGCCTGCTGCTCCTTGAGGTAGTCCGACCAGTACTCGGAGATCTGCGGACGCTGGACCTTGAGCACCGCGACCGCGGCGGCGAGCTGCTTGCGGTCGAGGGCGTAGGGGTTCTTGATCCCGAGCTTGGGCTGGGTGTTCATCAGGTGCAGCGCCGCGTCCGCGATGTAGATCGGCGAGTCGTAGGCGGTGATCTTGCCGGCGTACGGCGAGCTCTTCTCGAACACGGAGTCCCACCCGGTCGGGGCCGGCTTCACCTTGTCCGTGCGCCACATCAGCAGGTTCGCGCCCCAGCCCTGCGGAATGCCGTACATCTGCCCGTCGACGGAGTTCCACGCCCTGTTCTTGAGGAACGGCTGGATGTCGGCGTAGCTCTTGAGCAGGTCGGTGTTGACCGGAGCGGCGTCGCCGGACGCGATCAGCCGCAAGGACGCGTCGCCGGAGGCCGACACCACGTCGTACTCACCGGTCTTCATCAGGTTCAGCGCCTCGTCGGAGGTGCCGAAGTACTTCACGTTGGCCTGGCAGCCGGTCTTCTTCTCGAACGGCGTGACCCAGTCGATCGTCTTGTCGTTGCTGCCGTCCTCGGCGTACCCGGGCCAGGCCAGGATGTTGACCTGTCCCTCCATCGCGCCCAGCGACTTCTTCATGGGTACGTCGGGAGCGGTGAACGCACCTGCCCCGCCACCGCCACCACCACCGCCGCCGTTGCCGCCGCACGCGGCCAGGCCCGCCGCCAGGACGAGCGACGAGGCAATCGCTGAGATCTTCTTCATGGGGTCTCCTCGGGGGGATGCCGGTCCGCCGCCGCAGCGGACGATCTGGGGGTCCCGAGAGTGACGGCGTGGATGCGTTGCCAGGAGAGCGTCACGGGTTCACCACGGCGGCTGAGCGCGTGCGTGTGTGCGGTCTCCAGGTTCTGCTGCAGGACGGTGAGCCGGCCGCCGACGTCGAGGTCGACCACCGAGTGCGTGGACGCGCCGAGGTAGACGACCTCGCTGACCACCCCCGTCGCGACGCACAGCTCGTCGTCGTACGGCGCCGCGGTGCGCCCCGGCTGGAGCGTGATCTTCTCGGGCCGGACGCTCACCGGGCCGGGCTCGCCCAGCAGCTTCTCGGCGACCTCGCCTTCCAGCAGGTTCGACGTGCCGACGAAGCCGGCCACGAAGGGGGTGGCGGGCTGCTCGTACAGCTCGACCGGGGTGGCGACCTGCTCGATCAGGCCGTCGCGGAACACCGCGATCCGGTCGCTCATCGTGAGCGCCTCCTCCTGGTCGTGCGTCACGAACACGAAGGTGATGCCGACCTCGCGCTGCATCTGCTTGAGCTCGATCTGCATCTCGCGCCGCAGCTTCAGGTCGAGGGCGCCGAGGGGCTCGTCGAGCAGGAGCACCTGCGGGCGGTTCACCAGGGCCCGGGCCAGCGCGACCCGCTGCCGCTGCCCTCCGGAGAGCTGGTGCGGGCTCCGGTCGCCGAAGCCGCCCAGTCGCACCGTCTCCAGCGCCTCCAGCGCGCGCTTCTTGCGCTGGGCGCCGGGCACCCGCTTGACCCGCAGGCCGTACTCGACGTTCTGCAGGACGTTCATGTGCGGGAAGAGCGCGTAGTCCTGGAAGACCGTGTTGACGTCGCGGGCGAACGGGGGCCGGTCGGTGACGTCCTCGCCGCCGAGCAGCACCCGACCCTCGGTGGGTGACTCGAACCCGGCCACGATCCGCAGCACGGTGGTCTTGCCGGAGCCGGACGGGCCCAGCATCGCGAAGAACTCCCCGTCCGCGATGTCGAGGTCGATCCCGTCCACCGCGACGACCGGGCCGAAGGACTTGCGCAGCCCACGGAGGGAGATCGCCACCGACATGCGCGCAGTATGACAGCAGATAATCAACGGATTCCATGCTCCACGGAAGGCAATTCCACGGATTTCCTCTCAGGAGGCCGTGGAAATCGCGGTTTCCTGACAAAGCGCCCTCGCCCGCTTGCGGGCCACCGACCCGGGCGCACGGCGGTCCGTCCGGGACGGTGACGCAAACCACCCATAACCGACGCGCCGACGGCTCGTTATGGGCATGTGCGGGTTTCGCACCGGGGCGGACGGGAAACCTCTCCGGAGCAGGCACCACTACATGCACCGTGCGGATCACCGCCGTCTCTCGGGAGCGGCGGGTTTCGTATTTAAGGGGCCCCGTGGCAGGTGCCGAACTGGCTTCTCGACGGGGAGGAACTGGCGTATCAACGGGCGGGGGTGAGCAGGTTCCCGAAGATGTCGCCGTGCTCGTCGACGCGGGCCAGCACCTCGTCCATCTCCAGCTGGCCGAGGCCCTCCCCGGCGCCGTCCTCGACCTCCTCCCAGGTGCGCGGCGCCGCGACGTACGGCCGGTCGCGCCCGCGCAGGGAGTACGGCGAGATGGTCGTCTTGGCGCCGGTGTTCTGGCTCCAGTCCAGGAACACCTTGCCGCCACGCAGGGACTTGGTCATCTTCCACAGCACGAGCCGCGGGTGCTCGGCGGTGAGCTCCTGGGCGATCTCCTGGGCCTGGTCGCGCACCTCGTCGGCGTTCAGGTCGCCGGGCAGCGCGGCGTACATGTGCAGGCCCTTGTTGCCCGAGGTCACCGGTGCCGCGGTGAGCCCGCGCTCCTCGAGCTTGTCGCGGACCAGCAGCGCCACCTGGCAGCACTCCTGCAGACCGGCCGGCGAGCCCGGGTCGAGGTCGATGACCATCCGGTTCGGGTTCTTCGGCCGACCGTTCCGGCCGACCGTCCACTGGTGCACGTGCAGCTCGAGGGAGGCGAGGTTCGCGAAGTACGTCAGGTCGGCCAGGCTCTCGATGATCGGGTAGGTGATCTTGTCGCCCCCGCCCCGCGAGCCGGTCGAAGGCACCGTGACCGAGCGCAGCCACGACGGCGCCCCGGAGGGCAGGTTCTTCTCGAAGAACTGCATGTCGTCGGTGCCGTGCGGCCAGCGGATCCGGGTGACCGCGCGGTCCGCGAGGTGCGGCAGCAGCACCGGCGCGACCCGGGCGTAGTAGTTGAGCACCTCGCCCTTGGTGGTGCCGGTGGTCGGGTACATCACCTTGGCCAGGTTGCTGATCTTCAGGGTGCGGCCGCCGACGTCGACCATCACCTCCTCCGGCTGTGCCTGCTCAGCCATCCCGTGGCTCCAGGTCCTGCGCGGCCAGGTCGGTGCGGACGCCGAGGAGGCTCGGCTGCCGCAGCCGCTTCGCCGGGGTGAGCCCGAGTGCGGCGACGTCGACCACCAGCTCGGGGCGCACCCAGACGGTGCCCAGCGCGTCGACCTTGGGTACGTCGCCGGCGAACGGTGACGCGTCGGCGCGCAGCGGCTCCAGCAGGCCGAGCAGCCGCTGGCCGTCCTTGCCGGCGATGCCGCTGCCCACCCGTCCGCGGAACACCAGCCCCTGCGTGGTCGGCTCCCCCACCAGCACCGCCCCGATGCGCGAGGCGCTGTCGGTCTCGTGACGCCAGCCCCCGACGACGTACGACTCGACGTTGCGGTGCGGGAACTTCAGCCAGTCCGGGGACCGTCGTCCCGGCCGGTACAGCGAGCTGCGCCTCTTGCTGACGATGCCCTCCAGCTTCTGCTGGGCGGTGGCCTCCAGGAGCATGTCGCCGTCGTCGTACGTCGCCGGCACCTGCCAGTGCACGCCGACCAGCCCGAGCCCTTCGAGGGCCGCCCGGCGCTCGCCCAGGGAGCGGCCGGTCAGGTCCTCGCCGTCGAGGCGGAGCAGGTCGAACACCAGCAGCGTCACCGGGTTGCTCTGCGCGAGCTGCGCCGCGCGGCGTGCGTTGCCGACGTGCATTCGGTCGGCCAGCGCGCCGAACGTCGGGATGCCGTCGAGGAAGGCGACCACCTCACCGTCGAGCAGCACGTCGCGGCCGAGGTCCGCGAGCCCGTGCAGCTCGGGGAACGAGACCGTCACGTCCTTCTCGTTGCGGGACCGGATGTGCAGCTTGCCGTCGTGCACGTCCACGAGGACCCGCATGCCGTCCCACTTCACCTCGTGCAGCCACTCGCTGCCGTGGGGCACGTGGGTCCCCTTCGTGGCGAGCATCGGGCGCATGCCGCCCATCCTGTCGTATTCACCGGAACCGAGGGTTGCTACGACGTCTTCGCCCGGATCGACTGGCCAGCACCCACACGATCGGCGGCCCCGCCGGTGGTCAGTGCTCCGTTGCTACATCGGGCCCCCTTGACCCCGGATGTTGGACACGCTGAATCCAGCATCGTGGCCGACTGGGGCAGGCAACTTCGCAACGCAACCCAGCGCCAGACCCGGGTCAACCCAGCGCGAGACCCGGGTCAACCCAGCGCCAGACCCGGGTCAACCCAGCGCGAGACCCGGATCAATGTGTCAGGCGCATGACCTGCACGTTGTCGGATACCTGCGCCATGATGGGTTCCGAGACGCGACGTACTCGCGCGGACCGACGAACGGAGCTGCCCATGCGTGCCATCTGGAAAGGCGCGGTGTCCTTCGGCCTGGTCAGCGTGCCGGTGAAGCTGTACGCCGCCACCGAGAGCCATGACATCTCGTTCCGGCAGGTGCACGCCAAGGACGGCGGGCGGATCAAGTACCAGCGCGTCTGCAGCGTCGACGGCGAGGAGGTCGCCTACGCCGACATCGCCAAGGGCTACGAGACCGAGGACGGTCAGATGGTCGTGCTCGACGACGACGACTTCGCCGAGCTGCCCGCGAGCAGCAGCCGGGAGATCTCGGTGGAGAAGTTCGTGCCGACCAGCCAGATCGACCCGATGTGGCTGGAGAAGTCCTACTACCTCGAGCCGGACAAGGCCGCGGCCAAGCCCTACGCGCTGCTCCGCGAGGCGCTCAAGGAGGCCGACCGCGTCGCGATCGTGACCGTGTCGATCCGCACCCGGATGACCACCGCGGTGCTGCGCGTGCGCGACGACGTGATCGTGATGCAGACGATGCTGTGGCCCGACGAGGTCCGCAAGCCCGACTTCGCCGGGCTCGACGCCACCGAGCACGCCGCGAAGCCGCAGGAGCTCAAGATGGCCAAGCTGCTCGTCGAGACGCTGGCAGGTGACTACGACGCGTCAGAGTTCGAGGACGACTACGCCAAGGCCGTCGAGGCCCTGGTCCAGGCCAAGCTCGAGGGCGGCGAGGTGAAGGCGCCCGAGGAGCCCAAGAAGTCCACCGGTGAGGTCGTCGACCTGCTGGCGGCGCTGCAGCGGTCGGTCGACGCGGCGAAGACGTCCCGCGGCGAGGCCACGTCGACGTCGGAGCCGGCGTCAGAGGCCGACTCAGAGACTGGTTCGGAGGCAGGGTCCGGGGAGTCGGAGGCCGAGTCGGGGTCGAGCGCGACGAAGGCCCCCGCCAAGAAGGCGGCGAAGAAGGCTCCGGCCAAGAAGGCCGCCGCGAAGAAGACCGCGAAGAAGACGACCACCAAGAAGGCTGCGGCCAAGAAGGCCAGCTAGCAGGCGATGGAGCACTACGCGGACGGGGGCTGCCGATGGCCAGGCTGATCTACTCGGCGATCACCTCGCTCGACGGGTACGTGGCCGACGAGGACGAGAACTTCGACTGGGCCGCGCCGGACGAGGAGGTGCACGCCTTCGTCAACGACCTCGAAGAGGCGGTGGGCACCTACCTGTACGGGCGCCGGATGTACGAGGTGATGGTCGCCTGGGAGCACTCCCCCAGCCTTCTCGCGGGCGCTCCGGTCGTGCGGGACTTCGCCGAGATCTGGCAGGCGGCCGACAAGATCGTGTACTCCAGGACGCTGGAGACGGTCTCCAGCTCGCGGACGAGGCTCGAGCGGGAGTTCGACCCTGCGGAGGTGCGGCAGCTGAAGGCGGCAGCCGGGCGTGATCTCAGCGTCGGCGGTCCCGTCCTCGCCGCCGAGGCGATCAGGGCCGGGCTGGTCGACGAGTGTCGTCTGTTCGTCTCGCCCGTCGTCGTGGGCGGCGGCAGCCGGGCGCTCCCGGACCACCTCCGGCTGCGGCTCGAGCTGCTCGAGGAACGCCGCTTCGGCAGCGGGGTGGTCTACCTCCGCTACCGCATCACGACCTGAGGGCGAGGGCGGTCAGCCGGCGTCGCGGGACCCGGTGACGTGGCGGGCGGCAGCGGGCGAGTCCGGGAACCGCTTCGAGATCGCCCACTGCAGCGCGTCCGACGCGCGCGGCGCGACCAGGTTGAGCACCTCGGCGACGTTGCCGGCCACCGTGCTGACCGTGAGCGGCCGGTCCTCCAGGGCCCGTACGACGCGCTCGGCGGCCTGCTCGGGGGTGAGGGCCGGCGCCTTCGCGTAGGCGTCGGTCGGTCCGATCATCTCGGTGCGCACCAGCGGCATCCGCAGGTTGGTGAACGTCACGCCGTCGCCGTACAGCTCGCGACCGGCGATCCGGCTCCACGTGTCCAGCGCGGTCTTGGAGGCGATGTAGGCGGAGAACTTCGGCGCCTTGACCTGCACGCCCCAGGTCAGCACGTTGACCACGTGGCCGAACCGCTGGTCGACCATGTGCGGCAGCAGGCCGAGCATCAGCCGCACCGGCGCGACGTAGTTGATCGCCATCGTCCGCTCCACGTCGTGCACCCGCTGGTAGGACAGCGCGACCGAGCGGCGGATCGAGCGACCGGCGTTGTTGACCAGGTAGTCCACGCCGCCGTGCTCGGCGAGCAGGGTCGTGACCAGCCGGTCCACGGCCGGCCCGTCGGTGAGGTCGCAGGGGTAGGCGTGCGCCACCCCGCCCCGGGCCCCGATGTCACGAGCCACCCGCGCCAGGTCGTCGGCGCGCCGCGCGACGACCAGGACCGTCGCGCCCCGGGCCGCCGCCGCGTGCGCGGTGGCCTCGCCGATGCCCGACGACCCGCCGGTCACCAGCACCGTCCGGCCCGCCAGCGGGGACGGTGCGTGTGGGTGCAGCCGGCGCCGCAGCCAGGCCCGCGGCGTGGTGAGCAGCGGTCCCGTCACAGCACGGGCCTCGACGCTGCCCAGGGCCGGGCCTGCTCGAGCTGCGCGGACACGGTGAGCAGGGTGGTCTCGTCGTGCGGGCGCCCGACCAGCTGTACCGCGAGCGGCAGCCCGTCGTCGCCGAACCCGGCCGGGACCGAAGCGGCCGGGTTGCCCGTCACGTTCCACAGGGCGGTGTAGGCGATCATCGGCATCGCGAGCAGCGAGGCCCGCACCGTGCCGACGCCGTCGAGGACGCCGACGTCCGGCGGCCGGTGCGCGATCGTCGGGGTGAGCAGCACGTCGTACCGCTCGAACACCCGGTTGGCCTTGGCGGCGACCTTCTCGCCCTGACGGATCGCCCACTCGCGGGCGGCCGGGGTGACCCACCGGCCGAGCCGGGCGGTCTCCTTCGTCCGGCGCTCCAGCCGGTCGCGGTGCTCGACCCCGTCGACGCCGGTGCGGACGCCGGCGAAGAACTGCGGCACGAACGCGGCGGTCGGGTCCGGGTAGCCGGGGTCGACCTCCTCGACGTGGTGGCCGAGCGACCCCAGCAGCGCCGCGGTCTGCCGGACCGCCTCCACGTGCTCCGGGTCGGGCCTCACGCCGAGCGTCACCGGCTTGGTGGACCAGCCGATGCGCAGCGGCGTGAAGGACGCCTCCACGGCGGCCGTGAACGAGGTCGCGGGCTCCTCCGCGTGCCAGCGGTCGACCGGCAGCGTGCCCCGGATGACGTCGTAGAGGACCGCGCTGTCGCGGACGGTGCGGGTCAGCGGTCCGGTGGTGCTCAGCGCCCACCAGCCGTGCGCGTTCGGCGACATCGTCACCCGGCCGCGCTGCGGCTTGAGCCCGAACAGCCCGCAGCAGGCCGACGGGATCCGGATCGAGCCGCCGCCGTCGCCGCCGATGCCCGCGGCGACCAGCCCGGCCGCCACCGCGGCAGCGGTGCCGCCACTGGAGCCGCCCGGGGTCTTGCGGGTGTCCCACGGGTTGCGGGTGATGCCGTGCGCGACGGACTCGGTGAACGGCCACTGGCCGAACTCGGGCATGTTCGTCTTGCCCACGACCACCGCCCCGGCCGCGCGCAGCCGGCGCACCACCTCGGCGTCGGCCGCGGCCGGGGTGGCGTTGCCGCGTCCCCCGAACGTCGTCACCTGCCCGGCGACGTCGACCTCCTCCTTGATCGCCAGCGGTACGCCGTGCAACGGGCCGCGCTGCCCGGGCTCCGCGTCACGCTCCGCGGCCTCGGCGAGAGCCTGCTCGGCCATCACCACGGTGAACGCGTTGAGGCGTCCGTCGTACCGCTGGATGCGCTCGAGGACGCCGGTGACCAGCTCGCGTGCGGACAGGGTGCCGTCGGCGACCGCCGCGGCCTGGCCGGACACCCCGGCGTAGAAGATCTCGTCGTCCATGCCCGGAGGTTACCGACCGGTCAGGACGCGACGCCGCACCGGCGCAAGGTCAGCACGACCAGGGCCCGGGTGACCTGCACGAGCTGGTCGAGGTCGACCTTCTCCAGCGGGGCGTGCGCGTCGGCGATGTCGCCCGGCCCGTAGTGCAGGGTCGGGATGCCACCGATGCCGGTGTAGAGCCGCAGGTCGCTGCCGTAGACGCCGGCCGCCAGTGGCGGGTGCGCGCCGCCGGTGGCCGCGACCGCGGTGGACATCTCGCCGACCAGCGGGTGGTCGGAGTCCGTGCTGCCACTGGCGAACTGGCCGCCGGGCCAGGTGATGACCGGGCGGTTGTCGTGCAGCCACGGGTCCTTGATCGCGACCTCGGTGACGACGTCCTCGAAGCGCGCCCGGGCGAGCCGCGGGTCCTCCCCGATCTGGACGCCGAAACGGCCCTCCGCCACCAGCCGGTCCGGGACGTTGCTGGACCACTCGCCGGCCGAGATCATGCCGACGGACAGCGCGTAGGGCACCTCGCCCACGAACAACGGGTCCGGGTCGCGGTTGCGGTCGGCCTCGAACTCCAGCAGCGCCGCGTGGATGGGCAGGAACGCCTCGAACGCGCTGACCCCCTCCTTGCGCATGCTGCCGTGCGCCGACCGGCCGGTCACCTCGATGCGGAAGGTCAGCGCGCCGGCGGTCGCGGTGATGATCTGCGCGCTGGTCGGCTCGGTGATCACGGCGGCGTCGCCGATGTGCCCCCGGCGCAGGGTGGCGAACGCGCCGAGCCCGCCGTCCTCCTCGCCGATCACGCAGTGCAGGGACAGCGGCCGCTCGAGACGGATCCCGGCCGCGTGCACGGTGCGGAGCACCGCGAGGTTGGCGGCGACGCCGGCCTTCATGTCACAGGCGCCGCGGCCGTACATCGCCCCGTCCCGGATCTCCGCCGAGAACGGGTTCGCGCCCAGCCAGTTGTCCGGGTCCCCCGGGGGTACGACGTCCAGGTGGCCCTGCAGGACCAGGGCCGGCATGCCCTCGCCGGCCGTCGTACCGACCACGCCGACGGCCTGCTCGCGGGTCACCTCGACCCCCGGGAACCAGGGGTCCTCGGTGAGCTCGGCGAGGTCGATGTCCCAGCGGTCCACGTCGGTGTCCAGGTCACGCAGCATCGCGGCGGCGTGCTCCTGCACCTCGATCTCGGCGTCGGTGCCGCCCATGCTCGGGATCCGCACCAGCTCCATCAGCGACTCGACCAGCGCGTGCTCGTCGAGGTGGTCCAGGACGGACCGTTCGGCGGGGGTCAGTTCGTCGGCGCTGCTCATGCCATCGAGTGTGCCGCACACCAGGGGTGGCTATCGTTCGAGGGGTGCTCAGGGTTGCGGTGTGCGAGGACGACGCGGCCCTCCGTTCCGTCCTCACCCGGTCGGTCAAGGCCGCCGGTCACGACGTGGTCATCGCCCGCACCGGTGCCGAGGCGCTGCGTGACTTCCCGAACGCCGACCCCGACGTGGTGATCCTCGACATCGGGCTGCCCGACAGCGACGGTCGCGACGTGTGCCTGGCCCTCCGCGCCGGCGGGCTGGCCGCGCCGGTGCTGTTCCTGACCGCGCGTGACGGGGTGCACGACAAGGTCGCCGGGTTCGAGGCCGGCGCCGACGACTACCTCACCAAGCCGTTCGAGCTGCCGGAGCTGCTGGCGCGCCTGCAGGCGCTGGCCCGCCGGGGTGGCACCGGCGCCGCCCCGGACGAGGGGCTGCACCTCGACCCCGCGCGGCACGCCGTCACCGCCCACGGTCGCACCGTCGGGTTGACCCCGACCGAGTTCCGGCTGCTGGCCAAGCTGCTCGCCTCCCCCGAGCACGTCGTACGCCGGCACGCCCTGCTCGCCGCGGGATGGCCGATGGGAGCCGCCGTCCACGACAACACCCTCGACTCCTACGTGGCCCGGTTGCGCCGCAAGCTCGACGGTCTCGAGGACGTGGACCGGTCCATCGACACGGTGCGTGGCGTCGGCTACGTGTGGCGATGACTCCGCGGGACCTGGTGGTCAGACGGCTCGGCCTGCGCGGACGCCTGGTCGCGACCACGGTGGCGGCGGCGGTCGTGGCGGTGACCGTGCTCGTCGTCGGCCTGCAGGTCCTGCTCGCCCACCAGTCCTCGCAGGAGTCGCTGACGGCGCTGCGCGACCGGGCGGACGCGGCGGCCAGCACGGTCCGGTTCTCCGCCGGTCGGATCCGGGTCCTCGAGACGCCCGCGGACTCGCTGGACCAGGACATCTGGGTCTTCGACGCCGACGGCGCCCGGGTCGACGGCGGTGACCCGCCCCGCCGGCTGCGGCCGGTCGTCACCCGGCTGAGCACCTCGGACACCGAGCGGGTGGTGGTCGTCGGGGGTGCCTACCGGCTGCTCGCGAGGCCGGTCGCGCGTCCCGGCACCGCGGCCCCGGGAGCCGTGGTGGTCGCCGCGCTGGACCTGACGCCGTACGAGTCGGCGGAGCGGCGCGGCCTGTGGCTCAGCCTCGGCCTCGGCCTGCTGACCGTGGTCGGGGCGGGTGCCGCGGCCTGGGCGGCGTCGGGCTACGCGCTGCGCCAGGTACGGCGGATGGCCCACCGGGCCGACGAGTGGCGCGAGCACGACCTCTCGGGGCGCTTCGAGCTGGGCCCGCCGCGCGACGAGCTGACCGAGCTCGCGGACACGCTGGACCGGATGCTCGACCGGATCGCGCAGGCGATCCTCTCCGAGCGGCGGCTCACCGACGAGGTGGCCCACGAGCTGCGCACCCCCCTGTCGGTGATCCGGACCGAGGCGCAGCTGGCGCAGCTCGAGGCCGGCTCCGACGCCGTACCGTCGGAGTCGCTCGAGGCGATCGTCGCGGCCACCGACCGGATGACCGCCTCGATCGACACGATGCTCGCCGTCGCGCGGTCCGCGCACTCCGACGAGCGGCTCTGCCACCCGGCCGACGTGCTGGCCCACGTCCGGGCGCACGCGGTGGCCCGGTACGGCGTGACGATCACCGTCGACGAGGCCGAGGGGGACGTCGTGGTCGGCGCCCCGCTGCGCGTCGTCGGCGCCGCGGTGGTCCCGCTTCTGGACAACGCGGTCCGGCACGCCGCCAGCGGTGTCCGCGTGCACCTGTCCACGTTGGAGCGCCGCGTCGAGCTGCACGTCGAGGACGACGGCCCGGGGGTCGACCGAGAGCTCCGGGAGCGCATCTTCGAGCCGGGACACACCACGGACCCGGACGGGTCGGGGCTGGGACTGGCCCTGACCCGAAGGCTGGCGCACTCGGTGGGCGGTGAGGTCGTCGAGGTGGGCGACGGGCACGGACACTTCGTCCTCTCGCTCCCCCGGGGCTGACCGCGACAAAACGGTCAGGTTGCTTGCAGGTTCGCAAGGCCACCCTCGATGGCATGTCGAGAACTCCCACCGTGCCGGCCACACCGCTCCGCACCATGCTGAACAAGGTCCCCGAGGTCACGCTCTACTTCTGGGTGATCAAGATCCTCTGCACCACCGTGGGTGAGACCGCCGCCGACTACCTGAACGACACGCTCGGCTTCGGGCTGGACAACACCTCGTTGCTGATGTCGGGGCTGCTGGCGGTCGCACTGGTGTTCCAGCTCCGGGCCCGTCGCTACGTTCCCGGCATCTACTGGGTCTCGGTCGTCCTGATCAGCGTGGTCGGCACGCTGGTCAGCGACAAGCTCGCCGACGACCTGGGCGTCCCGCTCCTGACCACGACGATCCTCTTCGCCGTGCTCCTCGCGGTCACCTTCGTCGCCTGGTTCGCCAGCGAGCGCACCCTGTCGATCCACTCGATCGTGACCAGCCGCCGCGAGACGTTCTACTGGCTGGCGATCCTGTTCACCTTCGCCCTCGGCACGTCGGCCGGCGACCTGTTCGCCGAGAAGCTCGGCGTCGGCTACTGGCCGACCGTCGGCATCGTGGCGGTCGTCATCGGCCTCATCACTGCCGCGCACTACGCCCTCCGACTCAACGCGGTGCTGGCGTTCTGGCTGGCCTACATCCTGACCCGCCCGCTGGGCGCCTCCATCGGTGACGGCATGTCCCAGCCGCAGAAGTACGGCGGTCTCGGCCTCGGCACGACCGGCACCAGCGTCCTGTTCCTCACCGTGATCCTCGCGCTCGTGGTGTTCCTGGCGGTCACCAAGGTCGACCAGACCGAGCTCGCCGACCTGCGTCACGGCGACCCGGACTCCGACCCGGACTCCAACCCGGACGACGAGACCGACGCGGCGCGGGTCGGCTAGCGGGTCGGCCGGCCCGTCACGGGGTGGCCGCTAGTCCGCGTCCCACCGGAACAGACGTACGGCGACCGTGGTCACGACCGCGGCGAAGCCGAGCAGGATGCCCATCGGGGCCAGGGCTGTGACCGGGCCCTGGCCTCGCACCATCACGTCGAGCATCCCGTCGTTGAGGTGCCGCAGCGGCAGCAGCGTCGACACGGTCTGCAGCCAGCCGGGGGCGCCGTCGAGCGGGAAGAACGAGCCGGACAGGAACGCCATCGGCAGCACGAAGAAGTTGGCGAGGTTGACCGCGCCTTCCTGGGTCTTCGCCAGGGCTCCCGCCAACAGTCCCAGGGACATGAACGCCAGGGTGCCGGACACCAGCAGCGGGATCGCCATCCACCACGAACCGGTGAGCTGCAGGCCGAACGCGCCCATGCCGAGACCGATGAAGATCGCCATCTGCACCAGGGCGATCAGCACCGTGACCAGCACCCGCGCTGCCACGACCGAGCTCACGGGAACTGGTGAGAGCTGGAGTCGGCGCAGCAGCTTGCTGTTGCGCCAGCCCTGCAACGTGGCCGCGGCTCCGAACGCGGCACTCATCGCGACGGCCCACCCGAGCAGTCCCGGCGTGACGAACTGGATCGTCTTCAGGGACCGGTCCTCGACCCGCTCGCTGCGCAGCGTGTACTTCGGCAGCTGACCCGAGGCGGCCTGGTTCGCACCCTCGACGAAGGCGTTCAGCGTGCCCTGCGTGATGGCTGCTCTCATCTGGTCGGTCTGGGTGTAGTGCGCCACCAGGGTGTCCCCGGTCATCTCGACCGCGACGTCTGCATCTCCCTTGCGAACCCGGGCGACCGCGGCGTCGAGGTCGCGGGTCCGTGAGACGTCGAAGGTGTCGCGGAAAGCCTCCTTCGCCCCCGGCGGCAGACCGTCGACGAGCGCGACGTCACCGACCTGGACCAGCTCGATCTTGGGACTGGAGCTGTAGTTGAAGATGCCGCCGAACAGCACCAGGAACATCAACGGGAAGACCACCGCGAAGAACATCGACATCTTGTCGCGGAGGAAGCCCTTGACGATGGCGACGGCGATCGCCCGGAACGCGCTCATGCGCGGTACTCGCGGCCGGTGAGGTGCAGGAACACGTCCTCCAGGGTCGCGCCCTTCACCTGCAGCCCCTCGAGGGCGTCGAGCTCGGCCAGCCGCCCCAGCACCGCAGACGGGGCCCGGGTCGTCAGGACGACCGCAGCTCCGTCGTACTCCACGCCGTCGACGCCCGCGACCCTCTCGCCCTGCCCTGCACGCAGCAGGTGCGGCGCGACGGAGATGCGGACCGGGGCATCGAGGCCGCGGACCAGGGCGGGCGGCGCGTCGAGCTGCAGGATCCGGCCCCGGTCCATGATCGCGACGCGGTCGCACAGCGCCTCGGCCTCGTCCATGTAGTGCGTGGTGAGCACGACCGTGCGGCCGGCCTCGTTCAACGAGCGCAGCAGGTCCCACAGGTTGCGACGGGCCTGCGGGTCGAGCGCGGCCGTGGGCTCGTCGAGAAACACGATCTCGGGGTCGTGCACGAGTGCGCACGCGATGGCCAGCCGTTGCAGCTGCCCACCGGACAGTTTCTCGGTGCGGGTTCCTGCCTTCTCGGTGAGGCCGACCCGCTCCAGCCAGTCGTCCGCGCGGGTGACGGCCACGCCGTACAGGGAGGCGAAGGTGCGGATCTGCTCACGGGCGGTGAGCCGCTCGAAGAACGCGGAGGCCTGCAGCTGCACCCCTACCCGGGGCAGCAGCCGCGGGTTGCGTGGCCACGTCGGCTCACCGAGCAGGCGCACCTCCCCCGCGTCCGGGCGGCGGAGCCCCTCGACCATCTCCAGCGTCGTCGTCTTGCCGGCGCCGTTGGGGCCGAGGATGCCGAAGAACTCACCGGGCGCGACCGTGAAGCTGACGTCGTCGACTGCGGCGAGGTCGCCGTAGACCTTGCGCAGGCCGCGGACCTCGATCGCCGGCGCGGCAACCGTGCCGCACCCCGTCACGGAGTGGCCAGCAGCGTGCGGACCACCCGCAGCCCCACGGAGAGCCGGGCGAGGTCGGCGTGCTCGTCGGCACAGATCTCGCTCAGTGTGCCCACGGCGCGACCCACCACCACGGTGTCCTCCTCCTCCCAGTCCGCCACCCGCACCGGCGCGGGCTGGTCGGTCGCGGTCTCGGCCAGCACCTGCGCGGTGAGCTGCGCGTGCACCGAGTGCAGGTCGTCGCGGAGCGCCGCGCGGGCCATCGTCTGCCACCGGTCGTCGCGCGGCAGCGCCAGGATCCGGGCGACCAGTGCGGACAGCCCGAGCCGCTCGCCCAGCGCGAAGTGCACCCGGACCACCTCGAGCGGGTCCATGTCGTCGCGCTTGGCGGTCTCCACGATGTTCAGGGCCTGGTACGCGGGCGGCAGCACCGCCACCCGAACGGCGAGGTCCTCGGGAACCCCGCGTTCGACCAGAGCGTCCCGGCGCGCGGTGAACGCGTCGCCCTCGCGACCGGAGAGCAGGTCCGGCAGCGCGGTGACCACCTGCTGGGCGACGACGCCGAAGAAGTCGACCGTGCCCTCGCTGTCCATCGGAGGACGCCGGTTGTTGATCAGCCACCGCGACGCGCGCTCCACCAGGGTGCGCATCTCCAGCCGCATCCGGGTCTGCACGCCCGCGTCGATCTTGTTGTCGTAGGAGTTGATCTCGTCGATCAGCGCCCGCGACCCGAAGATCTCCCGGGCCACGAAGTTCGCCCGCACCAGCTCGTCCGCGGTTGCCGCGGTCTCCTCCGACAACCGATGGAAGAACGTCATGCCCGCGCCGTTGACGAGGTCGTTGACCACCTGCGTCACGATGATCTCGCGGCGCAGCGGGTGGGTCTCCATCCGGTCCCGGTAGGTCTGCCGCATGGGCGTCGGGAAGTAGCTGAACAGGTCGTTGCGCAGGAACGGGTCGTCGGCGATGCCGGTGCCGATCAGCTCGTCCGCGAGGACGATCTTGGTGTAGGCCAGCAGCACCGACAGCTCGGGCGGGGTCAGGCCCTGCCCCCGGTCGTGCCGGGTCGCCACCGTCTTGCGGCTCGGCAGCGCCTCGAGCTCGCGGTCCAGCAGCCCCTGCCGCTCCAGCCGGCGGATCCAGTCCTCGTGCACGTGCAGCAGCTGCGGCGCCTGGATGGCGGAGTTGGCGAGGGCCTGGTTCTGCTCGTAGTTGTCGACGAGCACCAGGGCACCCACCTCCTCGGTCATCGAGGCAAGCAGGTCGTTGCGCTGCTTCTCGGTGAGGTCGCCGTTGGCGACGACCTGGTCGAGCAGGATCTTGATGTTCACCTCGTGGTCGGAGGTGTCCACGCCGGCGGAGTTGTCGATGAAGTCGGTGTTGATCCGGCCGCCGGTGCGGGCGTACTCGATGCGGCCCCGCTGGGTCAGCCCCAGGTTGCCGCCCTCCCCCACGCACCGGCAGCGCAGGTCGCCGCCGTTCACCCGGATCGCGTCGTTGGCCTTGTCCCCGACCTCGCTGTGGGTCTCCTCGGCGCTCTTGACGTAGGTGCCGATGCCGCCGTTCCAGAGAAGATCCACCTGGGCCAGCAGGATGGCGCGCATCAGCTCGGCCGGGGTCATCGCCCGGACCAGGTCGTCGAGGGCGAGCGCCGCGCGGACCTGGGGGCTGATCGGGATCGACTTCAGCTGACGCGAGTAGACCCCGCCGCCCTGCGAGATCAGGCTCTCGTCGTAGTCCTGCCAGCTCGAGCGGGGCAGGTCGAAGAGTCGCTTCCGCTCGGCGTACGACGTCGCGGAGACCGGCGACGGGTCCAGGAAGATGTGGCGGTGGTCGAAGGCGGCCACGAGCCGGGTGTGCTCGGAGAGCAGCATGCCGTTGCCGAACACGTCACCGGACATGTCCCCGATGCCGACGCAGGTGAACTCCTCCGCCTGGCAGTCGACGCCCATCTCCCGGAAGTGCCGTCGCACCGACTCCCACGCACCCCGGGCGGTGATGCCCATCGCCTTGTGGTCGTAGCCCACCGAGCCGCCGGAGGCGAACGCGTCGCCGAGCCAGAAGCCGTAGTCCTTGGCCACCCCGTTGGCGATGTCGGAGAACGTGGCGGTGCCCTTGTCGGCCGCGACGACGAGGTAGGAGTCGTCGCCGTCGTGCCGGACCACCCGCTTGGGCGGGACCGTGTCCTTGCCCTGCAGGTTGTCGGTGATGTCGAGCAGGCCGGAGATGAACGTCTTGTAGCAGGCGATGCCTTCGGCCATCCACTGGTCGCGCTGCCCCGGGTCGGGCAGCTGCTTGCAGAAGAACCCGCCCTTGGCGCCGACCGGGACGATGACGGTGTTCTTCACCATCTGCGCCTTCACCAGGCCGAGGACCTCGGTGCGGAAGTCGTCGCGCCGGTCCGACCAGCGCAGACCACCGCGGGCGACCGCGCCGAAGCGCAGGTGCACGCCCTCGACGCGCGGTGAGTAGACGAAGATCTCGAACTTCGGTCGCGGCTCGGGCAGCTCGGGGATCGCGTCGGGCTTGAGCTTCAGCGAGATGTAGGACTTGGTGCCGCCCTGTGCGTCGAGCTGGTAGTAGTTCGTGCGCAGCGTGGCCCGGACGACCGTCAGGTACGAGCGCAGGATCCGGTCGTGGTCCAGGCTGGCCACGTCGTCGAGGGCCCGGTTGATCCGGTCCTCGATCTCCCCGGTCTTGGCGCGGCGCGACTCGCCGTCGGCGGCCAGGTTGCCGTTGCGACCGGGGTCGAACCGGGCCTCGAACAGCGCGACCAGTGACCGGGTGATGTCGACGTTCGCCTGCAGAGCGTCCTCGATGTAGTCCTGCGCGAACGGCGTCCCGCCCTGCCGCATGTACTTCGCGTACGCCCGCAGCACGGTCGCCTGCCGCCAGGTCAGGCCGACCGCGAGGACCAGGGCGTTGAACCCGTCCACCTCGTTGTCGCCCTCCCACACGGCAGTGACCGCGTCCTGGAACAGCTCGCGGCTGTCGGCCGGGAGCGGCCGGTGGTAGCGCAGCCCGAAGTCGTAGATGTAGGACTCCCGCTCCAGGCCGTCCAGACTGTAGGGCCGTTCGTCGACGACCTCCACACCCATCGAGGACAGCGTCGGCAGCACCTCGCTGAGCGACACCGGCGAGCCGGTGCGGAAGATCTTGAGCCGCGCCTCCTGAGGCCCGGCGTCCGGCATCTGGTAGAAGGACAGGTCCAGCCCGCCGTCGCCCGCGATGCCCTCGAGGCGTCCGAGGTCGACGGCCCCGGTGCGCGGCGCGTAGTCCTCCTTGTAGGCCTCCGGGAACGAGTCGGCGTACTTCCGGGCGAGCAGGGCGCCCTCCTCCTCGCCGTACTCCGCGTGCGCCGCGGCGACGAAGTCGTCGCGCCACGAGCGCGCCGCCTCGCTGAGCCGGCGTTCGAGGTCGGTCTGGTTGAAGTCGCCGATCATCTCCCCGGGCTTCGGGCGGATCACGAAGTGCAGGCGGGCCAGCAGCGACTCGCTGACCCGGGCGGTGTACTCCAGCGAGTCGCCGCCGAGCTGGGTCTTGAGGATGCCGGCGATCCGCTCGCGTACGGCGGTCGTGTACCGGTCGCGCGGCAGGTAGACCAGGCAGGACAGGTAGCGGCCGTAGGTGTCGCGGCGCACGAACAGCCGCAGCTGGCGACGCTCGCGGGTGTGCAGGACCGCCTCGGCGATCGGCACCAGCTCCTCGATCGGGGTCTGGAACAGCTCGTCGCGCGGGTAGGTCTCCAGGACGTCCATCAGCGCCTTGCCGGTGTGGCTCAGCGGATCGAACCCGGCCTGGTCGATGACCTGCTTGGCCTTGACCCGGATCACCGGGATCCGGGTGAGCGACTCGGTGTAGGCGGCCGAGGAGAACAGCCCCAGGAAGCGCCGCTCGCCAACGACCTCACCGCTCTCGTCGAACGTCTTGACGCCGATGTAGTCGAGGTAGACCGGCCGGTGCACGGTCGCCTTGGAGTTGGCCTTCGCCAGCACCAGCAGGGTCTTCTCGCGCGCCTTCGCGCGCACCAGCGGCGGCAGCTTGGCGAACGAGGTGGACATGTCCTGGTCGGAGCGCAGGATGCCGTAGCCGGTGCCGGGCACCGCGCGCAGCGCGACGTCCTCGGGGCGGTCGGCGTCCTGCTCGAGGCGGTACTCGCGGTAGCCCAGGAAGGTGAAGTGCGTGTCCGCGAGCCAGCGCAGCAGCGCCTGCCCCTCGGCGATCTCCTCGGCCGGCAGCGGCGGCGGGTGCTCGTCGAGGTCCTCGATGATGTCGAGCGCCTGCTGGTGCATCCGGGGCCAGTCCTCGACCGCCTCGCGGACGTCGAGAAGCACCTTGGCGAGCGCGCGCTCGATCTCCTCGCGCTGCTCGGGGCTCGACTCGCGGCCGATCTCGATGTGCATCCACGACTCGCGGGACACGTCGTGCGGCAGGTCCGCCCGGTCCGGCTGCTGGTCCTCGCCGACCAGGATCTCCTCGAGCTGGCCGGTGATGTCGCGGCGGACCACGACCTGCGGGTGCACGACCATGTGCACCTCACGGTGCTGGTCGTTGAGCACCATGGTCACCGAGTCGACCAGGAACGGCATGTCGTCGGTGACCACCTCGACGACCGTGTGCCCGGCCGCGGACCAGCCGTGCTCGCCGACGGTCGGGGTGAAGACCCGGATGTTCGCGGTTCCCTGCGGCCGGAACGTCGCCAGCTTGTACTGGCTCATCGCGGCGCCGTAGAGGTCGACCTCGCTGCGCTGCGCGATGTCCTCGGTCGCCACGTGGCGGTAGAAGTACCGCAGGAGCTGGGCCGAGGTCTCTCCCGGCGGGACGCCGGTCCCCTTGCGGCTCGCGGCGAAGGCCGCAGCCCTCTCGATCAGGTCTTCCCGTTCCGTGTTCGCGGCCTCGTCCAGCGTCGTACGCACGCAGCATCTACCTCTGTCGTCCCCGACGGCACGGCGTTGTGCCGTCGCTCCGACACTAGAGCGTTCGCGCGGGGGCCACCAACATGCGGAGGCAAGGGCGTGTCTCGGGACCGAGACGTTCCCGCAGGATCGCTCCCGGACGCCCTCACAGCACCGAGCGGAGCTCCCAGAGCAGCGGGAAGTAGCGCAGCTCGAGCCGGCTGCGGAGGTACTCGGCGCCGGTCGAGCCTCCGGTGCCGGTCTTCGTGCCGATCATCCGCTCGACCATCACGACGTGCCGTGCCCGCCAGGCCGCGGCGAGCTCGTCGTGCTCGAGGAGCGCCTCGGCGAGCGCCCAGACGTCGGCGTACGACGACCGGTCGTGCGCGGCGCGACGTACGGCCTCCGTGATCGCCTCGTCGTCACCCACCGGCAGCCCCCGGTTCGCCAGCACCTGCACGAACGCGTCCCACAGGGTCGGCTCGTCCAGCCGCCGCTGCAGCCGGGCCCGCTCCTCGTCGGTGAGCCCCTTGAACCGCCGGACGAACGACGGGTCCTTCGCTCCGGAGAGGAACTCCAGCTCCCGGAACTGCACGGACTGGAACCCGCTGGCCGGAGCCAGGGTCTGCCGGAACTGCAGGAAGTCCTGCGGGGTCATCGTCTCGAGCACGTCGACCTGCTGCACCAGGACCCGCTCGACCACGTGCATGCGCTGCAGCAGGTGCTGGGCCCACCACAGCCGGGCGTCGCCCTGCCGGCCCGGGCCGGCGCCCTGCAGCATCGCGTCGCGGGCGGCCGTCGCCTCGTGCAGCAGCTGCTGGAACCACAGCTCGTAGACCTGGTGGATGGTGATGAACAGCAGCTCGTCGTGCGCGGGCGGCTCGGACTCGAGGCGCTGGGCGGAGAGCAGCCGCTCGAGCTGGAGGTAGCTGCCGTAGGTGAGCCGGGCGCCCTGCTCGCCGAACTGCACGGCATCGCCCGAGGGCCCGCCCCACTCGCCGGTCACGCTGTCGCCGCCGTCGCGGGCCTGCTCGTCTGAAGTCACAGGGGGGAGCGTAGCCATCCCGCCGGGCGATCCGTCATGATGCTCGCCATGAAGTTCTCGCACCAGCTGACCTACGAGGCCGCGCCCACCGATGTGCACGCGATGCTCGCCGACCCCCAGTTCCGCGAGAAGGTCTGCGCGGCCATGCACTCCGTGCGGCACGACGTGAGCATCGACCCGTCCGGCAACGGGATGAAGGTCGTCGTCGACCAGACCCAGCCCGCCGACGGCATCCCGCCGTTCGCGAAGAAGATCGTCGGCGACGAGATCCGGATCGTGCAGCGGGAGATCTGGTCGAACGCCTCCGCCTCCACGCTCGCCGTGGAGATCCCCGGCAAGCCGGGCGACCTGAAGGGCGACATCGCCCTCGCCGCGGACGGCGACGGGACGGTCGAGACCGTCACCGGGGACATCAAGGTCAAGATCCCGATGCTGGGCGCCAAGCTCGAGGGTCTCATCGGCGACCTGCTCCGCTCGGCCCTGCGGACCGAGGAGCGGGTGGGCCGGGCCTGGCTGGCCGGCGACCGCTAGCCGGGGTCCCGCGCCTCGTCGGCGGCGCGGCCGGCCCTCTCCTGGGCCTCCCGGGCCTCCTCGCCGAGGTCGCGCCTGCGGACGACGTACACGACGACGAAGAGCACCACGAACGGCCCGAAGGCGACCAGCGCCACCAGGGCCTGCTCGTAGGGGTGCAGCGCGCCCATGTGCAGGGCCGCAGTGAGATGGATCATCGTGGTCCATTGTGCCGCGCGGGGTTGGACGGGGAATCAGACGGGTACCCGACTGGTTGATACAACGTTCAACATTTGTCGAGGACAAGGACCGTTACCCCATGCCTGACCTTTTCGACCCGCTCCACGTCAACAGCTGGGACCTGCCGAACCGCCTGGTGATGGCGCCGCTGACCCGCAACCGCGCCACCGCGGGCATGGTGCCGGGCGACCTGGCCGTCGAGTACTACGCCCAGCGCGCCTCCGCCGGGCTGATCGTGTCCGAGGGCACCCAGCCCAGCGCCGTCGGCCAGGGCTACCTCGACACGCCGGGCATCCACACGCCCGAGCAGGTCGCCGGCTGGCGCCGCGTCGCCGACGCGGTGCACGCGAAGGGCGGCCGGATCGTCGTGCAGCTGATGCACGCCGGGCGGATCGCGCACCCCGACAACAAGGACGGGGCCGAGACCATCGCGCCGAGCGCGCTCGCGGCACCGAACGAGATGTTCACCGCGGACGGCCCGAAGCCGCACCCGGTCCCCCGCGCCCTGGAGACCTCCGAGGTCCCCGGGGTCATCGAGGACTACGTGCACGCCGCCCGCTGCGCGGTCGAGGCCGGCCTCGACGGGGTCGAGGTGCACGCCGCCAACGGCTACCTGATCCACCAGTTCCTCGCCCCGGGCTCCAACCAGCGCACCGACGAGTACGGCGGCACCCCGCAGAACCGCGCCCGGTTCGCCGTCGAGGTCACGCGTGCGGTGGCCGAGGCGATCGGCGCCGAGCGCGTCGGCATCCGGATCTCCCCCGCCCACAACATCCAGGGCGCGACCGAGGAGGACCCGGCCGACGTGGAGGCGACGTACGCCGCGCTGGTCGACGGCATCGCGCCGCTCGGCCTGGCCTACCTCAGCGTGCTCGCCGACCCGGCGCAGGACCTGGTCCAGCGGCTGCGCAAGGACTTCGGTGGCGTGCTGATCGCCAACGACGGCTTCGGCGAGATCACCACGCACGAGAAGGCGCAGGCCGTGCTCGACGACGACCTCGCCGACGCGGTGGCCGTGGGCCGGCTGTTCCTGGCGAACCCGGACCTGCCGGAACGCTGGCAGACCGGCGCCGAGCTCAACGAGCCGAACCCGGACACCTTCTACGGTGGCGGCGCGGAGGGCTACACGGACTACCCGACGCTGGCCGGCTGACCGGACACGCACGAGGGCCCGGACGGATCATCCGTCCGGGCCCTCGCCGTGTCGCTGTGTCCCCGCTGAGGCTCAGCCCAGGTCCATGTAGGGGTAGCGGTAGTCCTTCGGCGGGTCGAACGTCTCCTTGATGGAGCGCGGGGACGTCCAGCGCATCAGGTTCTGCGGGGCGCCGGCCTTGTCGTTGGTGCCCGACGCGCGCGCACCGCCGAACGGCTGCTGCCCCACGACCGCGCCGGTGGGCTTGTCGTTGATGTAGAAGTTGCCGGCCGCGAACCGCAGCGTCTTGCGCGCCCAGGCGATCACGTTGCGGTCCTGGGCGATGATCGAGCCGGTCAGGGCGTACGGCGCGAAGCTCTCCATCTGCTCGACGACCTGCTCGAAGTCGCCGTCCTCGAAGACGTGCACGGCGAGGATCGGCCCGAAGTACTCCGTGGAGAACATCTGGTCGGTCGGGTCGCTGCTCTCCACGACGGTCGGGCGCACGAAGTAGCCGACCGAGTCGTCGACCTGGCCACCGGCGAGGATGTCGAGGTTCTTCGACCGCTTGGCGCGCGCGATCGCCTTCTTGTGCTTGGCGAACGCGCGGTCGTCGATGACCGCGCCCATGAAGTGCGAGAAGTCCGTGACGTCGCCCATCGAGATCGACTCGACCTCGGCCAGGAACGCGTCCTTCATCTTCTTCCAGACCGAGCGTGACACGTAGGCCCGCGAGGCGGCCGAGCACTTCTGGCCCTGGAACTCGAAGGCGCCCCGCAGCATCGCCACGCGCAGCACGTCGGGGTCGGCGGAGGCGTGCGCGACGATGAAGTCCTTGCCGCCGGTCTCGCCGACGATGCGGGGGTAGGAGCGGTACTTCGTGATGTTCGCGCCGACGGTCGACCACAGGTGCTGGAAGGTCGGCGTCGAGCCGGTGAAGTGGATGCCGGCGAGGTCGGGGTGGTTGAGCGCCACCTGCGAGACGTCGAGGCCGTCACCGGGCAGCAGGTTGATGACGCCGGGCGGCATCCCGGCCTCCTCGAGCAGCTCCATGGTGAGGTGCGCCGCGAGCTGCTGGGTCGGCGACGGCTTCCACAGCACGGTGTTGCCCATCAGCGCCGGGGCCGTCGGCAGGTTGCCCGCGATCGCCGTGAAGTTGAACGGCGTGATGGCGTAGACGAAACCCTCGAGCGGCCGGTGGTCGGTGCGGTTCCAGATGCCCCGGCTGTTCGCGATGGGCTGTTCGGCGAGGATCTGCTTGGCGAAGTGCACGTTGAAGCGCCAGAAGTCGATCAGCTCGCACGCCGAGTCGATCTCGGCCTGGAAGGCGGTCTTCGACTGGCCGAGCATGGTCGCGGCGTTGATGCGCTGCCGCCACGGCCCGGCCAGCAGGTCGGCGGCCTTGAGCAGGATCGCGGCGCGCTCGTCGGCGGGCAGCGCACGCCACCCGGGGGCGGCGTCCTGCGCGGCCGCGATCGCGGCGCGGGTGTCGGCCTGCGTGGAGTTCTTCAGGACGCCGAGCACGTGGGCGTGGTCGTGCGGCTGGACGACGGCCGTCTCCGCGCCGCCGCCCATCTTCTTCTTCCCGCCGATCGTGGCGGTCAGGTCGATCTGCTGGTCCTCGAGCTTCTTCAGCTCGAGCTCGAGCGCGGCCCGCTCGGGGCTGCCCGGTGCGTACGTCAGGTTGGGCTCGTTGACCGGAGCCGGCGGGTGGGTGATGGCGTCCATGCCGCCGATCGTGTCAGACGCGCGAGGTTACGCCCAAGTCACGTCTGCACCGGGTCCGGCTCAGGTCACGTCCGTCTCGCCGAGCAGGTCACCGATCTCCTGGGCCGCCCACCAGCCGAGCTCGTGGTCCAGGCACCGCTCCCCCAGCTCCTCGGCGTCCTCGCTGCCGGCCACCAGCGCGTCGCGCGCCGCCGCGACGTCCGCCTCGGCGTCCTCGGCGTCCGCGAGCACCGCCGCGATCCGCCGGAACGGCACCACGTCGTCGACCTCCACCACGGTGGGGTCCACGGTGCCGGCCGCTCGGGCGGAGGGTACGTCGACCGCGACCACCACCCGGCGCGCCGGCTCGTCGTCGTGGAGCATCCCGAGTGACGACTGTGCGGCAGCCGTCGACGCGGCGTACTCCCACTCCTCGTCTCCCCCGTCGGCGTAGGCCACCCGCACCGCATCGGTCACGGCGTGGGCGACGAACGGGGCAGGTCCGATGCCGTCGGCGGTGACGATGCCGCGCAGCCGGCCGAGCGTGCTGGGCACGTAGACACGGGTGCTCACGAGCGCGCCGACTTCTTGGTGGCGGTCGTCTTCGCGGCGACCTTCTTGCGCCCGCGGGGGGCGAGCTGCCGGCTCGGCGAGAGGCTGTCGACGAGCTCCTCGAGCGCCTCGGTCACGCACTGACCGAGCACCTCGAGGTCCGGCAGGGCGTCCCGGTCCCCGTTGAGGCCGAAGTAGACCCCGCCGTCGTACGAGGTGACGCCGATCGACAGCGCGTGCCCGGGGAGCAGCGGCTGCACGGGGTAGCTCTCGGTCATCTGCGCACCGGCGGCGTACAGCGGGAACTGCGGGCCCGGGACGTTGGTGATCACCAGGTTGAAGCCGCGCCGCGACTGAGCCGCGGCAACCCGGGAGCCGAGCGCGTGGAACGTGGTGGGGGCGAACCCGGCGACGCCGGCGAGCCGGTCCGCGGCGACCGCGTGCCCGGTCTCCTTGTGCGCCTTCAGGGCGTAGGACACCTGGTGCAGGCGCACGACCGGGCTGGACTCCCCGATCGGCAGGCTGAGCAAGGTGCCGGAGACCTGGCTGCCGAGCGAGGTCGGCTCGAGCTCGCTGTCGATCACGCTCATCGGCACCATCGCGCGCAGCGTCCGGCTGCCGTGCACGGACTCCGCGCGGGTCATCAGCCAGTTGCGCATCGCGCCCGTGATGGTGGCGAGGATGACGTCGTTGACAGTCCCGCCATGGAAGCGGCGGACCTTGCGGTAGTCCTCCAGCGACGTCCGCACGGTCGTGAACCGTCGCTGCTCGGACAGCGTGGTGTTGATCGGCGACTCCGGCGTGACGCGTCGGTTGGACAGGGCTCCGGCCACCTCGACGACCCGGCCGCCGACCGCGGTCGCGGTGCGCACCAGGCTGCCGGCGTTCCCGGACAGCGTGGCGAGCGCCTGGCGCGGGTCGCGCACCGAGTCCCGGACCGCGTCGGCGACCAGGGACGACGAGCTGGGCACGTGGTGCGGGTGCCAGTCCACGTGCACGGTGTCCTTCGGCTTCGGGTCGACGTCGAGGATCACCTGGCCGATGTCGATGGTCGCGACGCCGTCGACGAGGATCTGGTGCGACTTGGACAGGATCGCGAAGCGACCGTCCTCGACGCCCTCGATGAAGTACATCTCCCACAGCGGGCGGTTGCGGTCGAGCCGGCGCGACATGATCCGCGCGGTCAGGTCGCGCAGCTGCTCGATCGACCCCGGACGCGGCAGTGCCGAACGTCGTACGTGGTAGGTCAGGTCGAAGTCCTCGTCGTCGGCCCACACCGGGTTGGCCAGCCGGCCGGGGACGGAGCGCAGCCGCTGGCGGTAGCGGGGCACGAACGCGATGCGGTCGCCGATCAGCGCCACCAGCCGGTCGTAGTCGAAGCCGCCCCCGCCCGCCGGCGGCTCGAAGATCTCCAGGGTCGCGTTGTGCATGGGCGCGCTGGCGGACTCGCTGACCAGGAAGGCCATGTCGTCCGGCCGCAGCCGCTCACTCATCGTTACCCCTCTCAGGTTGTGCTCAGCGCATCATGCGATTCTGACAGAGCCTGTCACGGCCCCTCATAACGGTCGACTTCCGGCCAAGCCAGCAAGGAGAGTAGATGGTCTTCGCCCACGGCATCGGCGGCGCGAAAGACCTGCCGATCCCCGCCGAGTACGCGATGGCAGGTGCCGGCGCGGCGCTCGCGGTCTCCTTCATCGTCCTGGCCCTGGCCTGGCGCACGCCACGCTTCGACGCCGTCCACAAGGGCAGGCCGGCACCGGCCTGGCTGGCGTCGCTGGTGGACAGCACCGCGTTCGCCGTGGCGCTCCGGGTGGTCGGCTTCGCGTTCTTCGCGTACGTCGTCTGGGCTGCCGTGGCCGGGCCCGACCTGCTGATCAACCCCACCTTCGGGGTCGTCTACGTCCTGCTCTGGGTCGGCATCGTGCCGCTGTCGCTGCTGTTCGGGCCGTTCTACAAGGCGGTCAGCCCGCTGCGCACGCTGCACCTGGTGTTCACCCGGCTCACCGGCGGCCGTCCCGACGAGGGACTGGTCGCGCTTCCCCGGTGGGTCGGCTACTGGCCCGCGGCGTTCGGCCTGCTCGCCTTCGTGTGGCTCGAGCTGGTCTACCCCCAGTCCACCTACCTCTCCCCCGTGCGGCTCTGGTTCGCGGCCTACATCGCGATCGTGGTCGTGGGCGCCGCGGTGTTCGGCAGCGAGTGGTTCGAGAAGGCGGACCCGTTCGAGGTCTACTCGACCCTGGTCGGGCACCTGTCCGTCTTCGGCCGGCTCGGCGAGCGGGGCGACGGCGCGCTGGTGCTCCGCAGCCCGCTGGGCAACCTGGACGGCGTGCGCGCGCGGCCGGGGCTGGTCGGCGTGGTCGCGGTGCTGTTCGGCAGCACGGCGTTCGACAGCTTCAAGGACTCCACCCGGTGGCTGAAGTTCACCCAGTCGGTCAGCGTCAGCTCGACATGGCTGGACCTCGTCGCGCTGCTGGTGTTCTGCGCGGTCGTCGGCGTCACCTTCTCCGCGGCCACGATGGCCACCGGCGTGGACGGCGGCATCGCCCGTGGGTCGCTGCCGAACCTGTTCGCACACTCGGTGGTGCCGATCATCGTCGGCTACATCGTGGCGCACTACCTGAGCTACTTCGTCGAGGTCGGCCAGCAGACCGTCGTACAGCTGAGCGACCCGATGGGCAGCGGCGCGAACCTGCTCGGCACCGCGGACTGGAAGGTCGACTACTGGCTGTCCACGCACCCGACGTTCCTGGCCGTGGTGAAGGTGCTGTCGGTGGTGACCGGGCACGTGCTCGGCGTGATCGCAGCGCACGACCGGGCGGTGAAGCTGCTCCCGAAGCGGCACCAGCTCACCGGCCAGCTGCCGCTGCTGTTCGTGATGGTGTTCTACACCGTCACCGGGCTCTACCTGCTGTTCGGCGCCTGACCGACCCGGCGCAGGCGGAGCCGGGAACGCCTCCCGGCCGGCGCCGCCGACGGGCCGACGACGCTGTCCGCGAGCGCAGCGACCGCGACCCGCAGGGGTGAGTCGCCGCACTCCGCGAGGCTCTTGCCGGCCATCAGGGCGCGGTCCGCCGCGGCCCGGTCGTCGGGGACGAAGTGCACGTCGAGCGGCGTCACGAACCCCTCGACCATGCCCCGGATCTCCCGGTCGCTCCAGCCGAGCGAGGCCCGGGTGCGGTTGACCACCACCCGCGGACGGACGCCGGGAACGACGTCTCGCAGCTCCACCAGCCCCCGGGCCAGGCGGGCCAGCCCGACCGGGTCGGCCGCCCCCACGACGACGACCTCGTCCGCGCGCTCGACGGCGGCGAGGGTCATCAGGTTGCGCTGCGGCGCCGGTCCCCCGAACGGGTCCGCCGGGTCGGCCTCCAGGCTGAACCCGACGTCCAGCACGACGTACGCCGCGAGGCGGGCGGCGTGGTCGAGGAGGTCCTCGAAGGCGACGGGGCGCACCTCCTGCCACCGGTCGGCGCGTGGCAGGCCGGTCAGCACCCGCAGCCGGTCACCGACCTGCCGGGCGAAGCCGCCGAGCCGGTCCGCGTCGAGCAGCCCCGAGTTGGCCGACCGGGCCGCCGCGAGCAGGCCGGAGACCTCGTCGAGCACCCCGAGATGCTGCGCGACCGACCCGCCGTACGGATCCACGTCCAGCAGGAACGTCTCGTGCCCCGACCGCGCGACCTCGGCGGCCAGCCCGACGGCGAGCGTGGTCCGCCCGGGTGCGCCGGCCGGTCCCCAGACCGCCACCACCCGGCCCGGCGCGTGCGTCGCGGGGACGTCCTCCGCCGGGACCACGGCGTCCTCGCTCGGCGCCACCGGCCCGGGGCCGGCCTCCGCACCCGCTGCCGCGACGGTGTCCGGTAGTGCGGTGAGCTCGGAGCCGGACAGCACGTGCTCGATGCCGAGCCGTCGCATCCGCTCCGTCTCCCCGTTGACCAGGTCGGCGGGCGCGGCCACCAGGACGACACCGAGCCCGGCCCGGCGCAGGGCGTCGACGCTGTCCACGTCGAGGCCGACCAGCCCGGGTGAGACCACGGCGACGGACGCGAGACCGGTGCTCGCCGTGGCCAGCAGGTCCGCAAGGTCCACGCACCGCTTGGTCAGCACGATCCCGCGGCCACCTCGCTCGAGACGGTCGAGTGCCTCGGCCTCCCAGGCGGCGCCGGCAGCGGCGACGAGGACCGGGACCCGGACCGGGCTCTGCGGCGTCATCGTTGCGCGGTGAGGATCACGGTGCCCCCGGCCAGCGCGGCCAGCGACGTCGGCAGCCGGGACTTCTGGTCCTCACCCACGCCGACGATCACCTGGCGCGTGGCACTCGGGCCCAGCGAGGTGCCCGACCGGGGCACGGAGACCACCGCGACGTCGTCGAAGACCAGCGTGGAGCGGGGCGCCCGTGGGCCCTCCGCGGACGCGTCGGCGTCCGACACGGCCCCGTCGGGCGTGACCCAGACGTCGACGACGGTCCCGACCCGCACGGTGGACGGGACGGCCTCGGTGCCCACTGAGAGCGGGACCTCGGTGAGCGACCCGCTGTCCGGTGCGGCGAGGGCCGCCCGCGGCACCAGCTCGCCGGCCCCGACGGCGCGCCCGAGGGTGGCCCCGTCCGGCGGTGCCTTCTCCGCCGAGAGGTAGCGGTCCGCGGCGGCCTGGTCGCCGAACCGGATCTCCCGACGTACGAGGTCGGCGGTGGTCAGCGGCTGACCGGCGCGCAGGCCGCTCCGTGCCGCCCACACGCCGACGGTGTCCTCCGCGCCACCGAGCAGCCGGGCACCGAGCAGGGTGCACAGTGCGACCACGGCCACGCCGACCACCAGCCGGGGATCTCGCCAGCGGGACCGGACCGCCCGGGTGGCCGGCGGCGAGGCCGGCGTGGTGGCGCCGCGCGAGCGGAGGTCGGTGCTGCTGGGTCCCCGTAGTGACATGGGGACATCATGCTCACTTCGCCCGGATCCGACACCTGGTTGTCCACAGCCAAACGTCGACCTGCTCGTCGAAACGTCGGCAAACGCTGGCATAGTGGCGTCATGCCCAGCACCCAGGGAGCCGACCCCGGCCGGCGGTTCCTCACCCTGGCCGACGTCGCCGAGATCCTCGCGACCTCCGTGGCCCAGGTGCGCGCCCTCGTGCAGTCGGGCGAGCTGCGCTACATCCAGATCGGCGGCCGCCAGCAGTACCGCATCGAGGCGGTCGAGCTCGAGAACTACATCCAGCGCATGTACGCCGAGTCCGACGCGAAGGCCGAGCGCCCGTCGTCCGCCGCGGACCGGTCCGCTGACGATCCGTCGCGCTGACCGACCGGGCCACGCCCGACCCGGCTGAGCCGGCTCAGCCGCCGCGGATGGCCGCGATCGCCCCGAACGGGACCACCTCGAGGGGGCCGCCCGAGTCCGGCGAGGTCCACAGCTCGACGAAGTCGGCGCCCACCCGGCCCAGCACTCCGCGACACGTCGCCCCGTCCGCGCGGTGCAGCGCCACGTCGGTGCGGGTCTCGGCCACGCCGCGGAGCGCCGACCCGAGCCCCAGCCGCGCGGTCACTGCCCGGGCGTCCGCCGCGACCCCGCCGCTCCGGAGTCCCCGCACGGCGCTCAGAGCCCGCAGGACGACGATCCACTCCTGACCGCTCGCGTCGAGCAGGCACCAGCCGTCGCCGGCACGGACCAGGGTGGCGTCGAGCGCCCCGACGCCGGCGACGTCGACCAGCACCCGGGCCCCCAGGGACGCGTGCAGGCGGGCCGCCAGGTCGACGGAGGCGTACTCCGCCCGGCTCTGCTCGGCCACGAGCTGGTCGCGCTCGGCCAGCGCGATCCCCTCGGCCTGCTGCTCGAGGTCGTCGAAGAGGTCGAGCAGTCGTTCTTCCCACCGCATGCGTGAACGCTGACCGGTCCGGTCGATCGTGTCAATCGTCTGTGGACAACCGGTTGACTTCGACACTCATTGACATTGAGATGAATCAAACGACATCAAACAACAAGGTCTGACATGGTGGCTCGGCACGCACGGCTCCCCGCCCTCCGGGGCGCGCTCCTGCTCACCGGGTGCGCGGCCGCCGTGCTTGCCACCTGGTCCCTCGCCGTCCCACCGCTGAGCGCCGTCGCCCGCCCCGTGGCTGAGCACGGCCCCGCGGCTCTCGCCGACGTGGCGTTCGCCGAGGCGCTCACGGGTGGGTGCGCCGCGGTCCTGCTCGGCTGCGCCCTGTGGCTCCTGGGCACCGCGGGCCTGGTCGTCATCTCCCACCTCGCCCGCCTGCTGGCCCCGGGCAGCGCGACGCCAGCAACACTGTGCCGGCTGGCGGAGCGCTGCTGCCCCGCCGTGACCCGCAGCGTGGTGACCGCGACGCTCGGAGTCGCGGTGAGCGCGGGCGCGTCGGCGGTCCCGCGCTGGCCGACCCCTCCGGCGGCTCCGTCGAGCCGGCGGGCCCCACCGCTCTGAGCGGGCTCGCCCTCCCCGACCGCACCGACGGCACCACCCCTGCGACGAGCGCATCACGGACCACGCCGCAGCGACCGGCCCGCGCGGTCGTCGTACGCCCCGGCGACTCGCTCTGGTCGATCGCCGCCGGCCTGCTGGCCCCGCACGCCGACGACGCGTCGGTCACCCGGGCCTGGCACCGCCTGCACCACGCCAACGCCTCCCGGGTCGGCCACGACCCGGACCTGATCGTGCCCGGGACCCGGCTCGTGGTCCCCGACGACGTCGCACCCCCAGGAAAGGAAAGTCAGTGAGCACCTCCTCCCACCCCGTCCCGGTACGGCGCCCGCCCGCCCCCTCCGGCGAGCAGCTGGCGACCGTCACCCGACTGACCCCGTCCGGGGACGAGCGCGAGACCGTCCCGGTGGCCGCCGTCGAGGGCGCGCTAGCGCTCGACCTGGGCCCCGTCCACACCGCACCCGTCACGCCCGAGCTCCGCGTGCTGCAGGGCAGCGGGTCGCGCGAGCACCGGGAAGTTCAGGCCTGGGCTGCCCGCTTCGCCCAGGCCACCGTGGAGGTGCTCGGCGGCGACCGCCCGCTCGCGCAGCTGCTGCGGTGGACGACCGCCCGCGTCTACCAGGACCTGGACCGACGGGTCCGGATCCTGGCCCGCACCGCACCGGCACCGCAGCGGCTGCGCACGATCCGGCCGCAGGTCCGCAGCGTGCACGTCTTCCAGCCCGAGCCGGGGACCGCCGAGGTCAGCGTGCACGTCCGGCACGGCCAGCGGTCCCGGGCCATCGCCGCCCGGCTCGAGCGGCGCCACGACCGCTGGACCTGCGTCGCGCTCCAGCTCGGCTGAGGGTGCCGGATCAGCCCCGGACGGGCTGTGCCAGCGCGCGCACGCCGGGGCTCGCCGAGCGCCGGACGAACGGGCACTCGGCCACGGTCGCGGCCGCGCCGAGCGCCACGGTGAGGTCGACCCCGCCGGAGATGCGGTAGGGCTGGCTCTCCACCACGCCGCCGAGCGCACGCCGCAGCCGGGACACCTCGGCCCGGACCGCTACCACGTGGTCCGGGTCGCCGTGCATCCCCTGGCTCAGCGCCGCCGCGGTCAGACCGGACCGGCCGGCCCGGTGCAGCAGGAGCAGGATCTCGGCGTGCCGCGCGGTGAGCGAGCTGCGCCATGGCCGCTCGCCTCCCGAGACCTCCACAGCCGGGGCGCCGGAGAGGTCCAGCGTCATCACGATCCGGGTCTCCCGGCCCGTGGGCCGGACCAGCCAGCCGTCCGCGACCGGCTCCGGCAGGCACAACCCGAGCCCGGGCACGGTGAGCGGCCGCTCCCCGTGCGGCGCGGCGATGCGGGCCTGGGCCGCGATCCCGGACGTGTGCGCCACCCAGCCGTGTCGGTCCACCAGCAGCAGGGGCCCCTCCACCGAGGCGAGC
Organism: uncultured Actinomycetota bacterium; assembly: GCA_963810035.1. Lineage (GTDB taxonomy): Bacteria > Actinomycetota > Actinomycetes > Propionibacteriales > Nocardioidaceae > Nocardioides_B. The sequence continues at coordinate 288,390 of CAWEMA010000011.1, read as the reverse complement.
AGCGGCGCGGCCGCCGTACGCAGGCGTTCGAGCCGGACCTCGTGGTGGCGCCACAGCTGGGACTCGGCCAACCGGACCGCCGTCTCGACCAGGGCGCCGATCGCCGGGTGCAGGGTCATCGCCGGGCCGCTGACGTCGACGATGCCGAGCAGCTCACCGGTGCGCGGGTCGTGGATCGGCGCCGCGGTGCAGTACCACGGGTGCTGCTTCTGCTCGAAGTGCTCGGCGGAGAACAGCTGCACCGGGCTCGCCTCGGCGAGCGCGGTGCCGATGGCGTTGGTGCCGACCCGTTGCTCGGTCCACTCGGCCCCCTCGGCGAAGCCGAGCCCGTCGGCCCGGCTGCGCACCCGGGCGGCGCCCTCCCGCCACAGAATGACCCCGTCGCCGTCGGTGACCACCAGCAGGAACTGCGAGGCGTCCGCGACCGACGAGATGATCTGCCGGAGCTCGTCGATGACGAGTGACAGCGGCGACTCGCGCCGGCGGCGCAGCACCTCGTCCTGGGGCAACGGGTCACGCAGGGGGCGGCCGTCGGGGTCGAGGCCCACCTCGAGCACCCGCGACCACGAGCGGGCGACGAGGTCGCGGGGACGCAGCGTCGACCGCCCGCCGCCGATGACGGCGTCGTGCATCCGGACCAGCTCGCGGGCATAGCTGCTCAGGTCCGTGCCCGGCCTGATCGCGCTGAAGTCGCTCACGGCACCACCCTCACCAGCGGAGTCCCTGTGAGCATAGGTCGGGGTCAGGGCCGGCACCACTGCCCGAGACGAGGGTTCCCGTCGCCCGGATGACGGCGGCGACGGATGCAACCCGCTGCAACCCTTGCCTCCGAACCGTCGATGGGTGTGCTGTGGGTCACACGCCTGACGGAAGGACCAGCATGACCCAGACCATCGACACCCCTGCCGACACCGCCCAGAGCCGGGTGGACGCCTGGCTCGCCGACTTCGAGGCCGCGCTCGCCGCGCGGGACGTGGACAGCGCCGCCGCAATGTTCGCCCCGGAGAGCTACTGGCGGGACCTGATCGCGTTCACCTGGAACATCAAGACCGTCGAGGGCCGCGCCGGGGTCGCCGACCTGCTCCGCGCGTGCCTCGAGTCCACCGACCCGAGCGGCTTCCGGACGGCGGAGCCGCCGGACGAGGCCGACGGCGTGACCAGCGCCTGGATCGAGTTCGAGACGGCCGTCGGGCGCGGTCGGGGTCACCTCCGGCTCACCGACCAGGGCGCCTGGACGCTGCTCACCACGCTCTACGAGCTCAAGGGGCACGAGGAGCCGAAGGGATCCGCCCGGCCCCGGGGCGCCGAGCACGGCGCCAACCGGGAGCGCGAGACCTGGGCCGAGAAGCGGGAGCGTGAGGCCCGGGAGCTCGGCTACGAGACCCAGCCCTACGTGCTCGTCGTGGGTGGCGGCCAGGGCGGCATCGCCTTGAGCGCTCGGCTGCGCCAGCTGGGCGTCCCGACCATCGTGATCGACAAGCGCGGCCGTCCCGGGGACCAGTGGCGCAGCCGCTACAAGTCGCTGTGCCTGCACGACCCGGTCTGGTACGACCACCTGCCGTACATCAAGTTCCCGGAGAACTGGCCCGTCTTCGCCCCCAAGGACAAGATCGCCGACTGGCTCGAGTCCTATACCAAGGTGATGGAGCTCAACTACTGGACGAACACCGAGGCGAAGAGCGCGCGGTACGACGAGGCGACCGGCGAGTGGACCGTCGAGGTCGAGCGGGACGGCCAGCCCGTCGTCCTGCGGCCCCAGCAGCTGGTCCTCGCCACCGGCATGTCCGGCAAGCCGAACCTCCCGCAGTTCCCGGGCATGGAGAGGTTCCGCGGAGACCAGCACCACTCCTCCGCGCACCCCGGACCCGACGCGTACGCCGGCAAGCGGGCCGTCGTGGTCGGGTCGAACAACTCCGCGTTCGACATCTGCGGGGCGCTCTGGGAGAAGGGCGCCGACGTCACCATGGTCCAGCGGTCCTCCACCCACATCGTGCGGTCGGACTCACTCATGGACATCGGGCTCGGCGCGCTCTACTCCGAGGAGGCGGTCGCCGGCGGGATGACCACCGAGAAGGCGGACCTGACGTTCGCCTCGCTGCCCTACCGGATCATGCACGAGTTCCAGATCCCGCTCTACGACCAGATGCGCGAGCGCGACCAGGACTTCTACGACCGGTTGGAGAAGGCCGGCTTCGAGCACGACTGGGGCGACGACGGCTCCGGGCTGTTCATGAAGTACCTCCGCCGCGGCTCCGGCTACTACATCGACGTAGGTGCGGCCGACCTGGTCGCGAACGGCGACGTGAAGCTGGTGCACGGCCAGGTCAAGGAGCTCACCGAGGACTCGGTGGTGCTCGAGGACGGCACCGAGCTACCAGCGGACGTGGTGGTCTACGCAACCGGCTACGGCTCGATGAACGGCTGGGCCGCGGACCTGATCTCCCAGGAGGTCGCGGACACGGTCGGCAAGGTCTGGGGCCTCGGCTCGGACACCACCAAGGACCCGGGGCCGTGGGAGGGCGAGCAGCGCAACATGTGGAAACCCACCCAGCAGGAGGCGCTGTGGTTCCACGGCGGGAACCTGCACCAGTCACGGCACTACTCGCTGTACCTGGCACTCCAGCTCAAGGCCCGCGCCGAGGGCATCCCCACCCCGGTGTACGGCTTGCAGGAGGTGCACCACACCGCGTGACCGGCACCGACGGCGGCTGAGTTGTCAGAGCCCTGCGCGGCCTGGGCCGCGCAGGACGCTGACAACTCGGTCAGCCGTTGACGCGGGTGGTCAGGCCGGTCGGCCCGCCCGGTGCGCCGTGGCACTTCTTGTACTTCTTGCCCGAGCCGCAGGGGCACTCCGCGTTGCGGCTCGCGCCGGCGTACGGGTCGTCGCTGGCGACGTGGTGCGGCGCACCGCTGACCTCCACCTCGCCCGCCTCGGTGGGCGCCGAGTAGGACAGGTTCTGCGGCTGCTTCGGGGTGTCGAGCCCCTTCGCGTGGATGGCCGGGTGGTCACCGTTCTGCGAGGACGCCGCGGCCTGCGCCAGCGCCGGGCCGACCTCGACCTCCTCGACCTCGGCGGGAGCCTCCTCCTCGACCTGGACCTCCAGGTTGAACAGGTAGCCGACCGCCTCCTCCTTGATGCCGTCCATCATCGCCCGGAACATGTCGAAGCCCTCGCGCTGGTACTCCACGAGCGGGTCGCGCTGGGAGTAGGCCCGCAGCCCGATGCCCTCGCGGAGGTAGTCCATCTCGTAGAGGTGCTCACGCCACTTGCGGTCCAGCACGGACAGCAGCACGCGCCGCTCGAGCTCGCGCATCACCTCATCGCCGAACTCCTGCTCGCGGGCGTCGTACGCCGCCTGCGCGTCGGCCTTGATGTCCTCGACCATCTGCTCCCGGGTGAGCCCGTTGCGGCCGCCGGCCTCGTCCTCGACCTGCGGGAGCGACAGGGAGACCGGGTAGAGCTGCTTGAGCGCCTGCCAGAGCGCCTCGAGGTCCCACTCCTCCGGGAACCCGTCGGTGGCGGCGGTGACATAGCCCTCGACGACGTCGTCGATCATGTCGCGGATCTGCTCGTGCAGGTCGGCGCCCTCGAGCACCGCGCGGCGCTCGCCGTAGATCACCTCGCGCTGCCGATTCATCACGTCGTCGTACTTCAGCACGTTCTTGCGGGAGTCGAAGTTCTGCGACTCGACCTGGCCCTGCGCCGAGGCGATCGAGTTGGTGACCGACTTGTTCTCGATGGGTACGTCGTCGGGCACCTTGAGCGTGGTGAGCACCCGGTCGACCCAGTCGGACTTGAACAGCCGCATCAGCTCGTCCTGCAGCGACAGGTAGAACCGTGACTCGCCGGGGTCGCCCTGGCGCCCGGCACGACCACGGAGCTGGTTGTCGATGCGCCGCGACTCGTGCCGCTCGGTGCCCAGCACGTAGAGCCCGCCGGCCGCCTTGACCTCGTCGTGCTCGGCGGCCACCTGGCGCTTGATCCGCTCGACCATCTCGGGCCACGCGGCCTCGTAGGCGTCGCTGTCCTCGAGCGGGTTGAGGCCCTGGCTGCGCAGCTCCTGGTCGGCGAGGAACTCCACCGACCCGCCGAGCTCGATGTCGGTGCCTCGACCGGCCATGTTGGTGGCGACGGTGACCGCGCCCTTGTGGCCGGCCAGCGCGACGATCTTCGCCTCGCTCTCGTGCTGCTTGGCGTTGAGGACCGAGTGCGGGATGCCCTTGCGGCGCATCAGCCCGGAGAGCAGCTCGGACTTCTCGACGGAGACGGTGCCGACCAGGACCGGCTGGCCCTTCTTGTGCCGCTCGCCGATGTCCTCGACGACCGCGAGGTACTTCGCCTCCTCGGTGCGGTAGACCAGGTCGGGCTGGTCGAGCCGGATGAGCGGGCGGTTGGTCGGGATCGGCACCACGCCGAGCTTGTAGATCTTGTCGAACTCGGACGCCTCGGTCATCGCCGTACCGGTCATCCCGGAGAGCTTGTCGTAGAGGCGGAAGTAGTTCTGCAGGGTGACCGTGGCGAGGGTCTGGTACTCCTCGCGGATCTGCACGTTCTCCTTGGCCTCGATCGCCTGGTGCAGGCCCTCGTTGTAGCGGCGGCCGGCCAGCATGCGGCCGGTGTGCTCGTCGACGATGAGCACCTCGCCGTTCATGACGACGTACTCCTTGTCGTTGCGGAACAGCTCCTTGGCCTTGATCGCGTTGTTCATGAACGAGATCAGCGGCGTGTTCACCGAGTCGTACAGGTTGTCGATGCCGAGGTGGTCCTCGACCTTGGTGATGCCCGGCTCGAGCACCGAGATGGTGCGCTTCTTCTCGTCGACCTCGTAGTCGACGTCCTTGACCATCGCGCGAGCGATGCCGGCGAACTCGCTGTACCAGCGGACCTCGTCCTGGGTCGGGCCGGAGATGATCAGGGGGGTGCGGGCCTCGTCGATGAGGATCGAGTCGACCTCGTCCACGATCGCGAAGTGGTGGCCGCGCTGGACGCACTCCTCGATGGAGTTGGCCATGTTGTCGCGCAGGTAGTCGAAGCCGAGCTCGTTGTTCGTGCCGTAGGTGACGTCGGCGGCGTACGCGTCGCGCCGCTCGGCCGGGGTCATCTCGGGCAGGATCACGCCGACGGTGAGGCCGAGGAACTGGTGCAGCCGGCCCATCCACTCGGCGTGGTACTTCACCAGGTAGTCGTTGACGGTGACCACGTGCACGCCCTCGCCGGTGAGCGCGTTGAGGTACGCCGGCAGCGTGGAGACCAGGGTCTTGCCCTCACCGGTCTTCATCTCGGCGATGTTGCCGAGGTGGAGCGCCGCGCCGCCCATGATCTGGACGTCGAAGTGCCGCTGCCCCAGGACCCGCTTGGCGGCCTCCCGCACGGTCGCGAACGCCTCGGGCATCAGGTCGTCGAGGGTCTCGCCCTCGGCCAGCCTTCGCTTGAACTCCGCCGTCTGGGCCTGGAGCTCCTCGTCGGACATCGCGACGAAGTCGTCCTCGATGGCGTTGACGGCGCGCGAGATGGACTCGAGCTGCCGGAGGATCTTGCCCTCGCCGATGCGGAGGATCTTGTCGAGGATGGCAGGCACGTGCGTTGACTCCCGTGTTCAGGTTGCGTTCCGCCGGGGACTCCCCCGGGGAACCGGTGTCCGGCGCCGCCCGACGAAGGTCCTCGTGAGCGTGCCGACGGGGTCGCGACCCCAACGGCCATCGTAACCGGACCACCAATGTTCGGGTGCCTGCCTGTCGAATCCGGCGGACGGCGCGGGCACGGGCCAGGACGGGTCAGCGGCCGGAGCAGCCGTGCTGCGCCTGCCAGCGCCGGACGGCAGGGGCCGGGGACAGGTTGCCGCCACGCTGCCAGCTCCGCAGGAACCGGTACGGCGGCACCACCCCGCGTCGCACCCGCCAGTCGCCGGTGCCGCGGCACACCGGTGAGATCCCGAAGTGCAGGTGGCAGGCGATCCCCCGGGCGTCCCCGCTGTTGCCGACCCGGCCCACCGGGTCCCCCGCGCGCACCGCGACGCCGGGACGCAGGTCCGCCGCGACCGTCCGCAGGTGGCTGCCGTAGTAGCGGACGCCGTCCCGGCCGCGGATCGAGAACGACCGGCCGCCGCGGTCCGCGCCCCGGTCGGTCGCGGGGTCCCACCGGTCGGTCCGCGCGACCTCGAGGACGGTGCCGTCCACCGGCGAGACCACCCGGCTGCCGCACCGTGCGAACACGTCCGCGGCGGGGTAGTCGTGGTGGTACGGCGTGTAGCGGACCTGCCCGACGACCGGGAACGCCCGCGAGGTCTCGGCGGCGGGCATCGCGGCCGGGGCGACCGGGTGCACAGCGAGGACCCATCCGAGGGCCACGGCCCAGAAGCCGTCAAGCACTGCTCTGCGCCTTCACGGCCACCGCGAGCTCACCGGCGAGGTCGCCCTTCGAGGCGACCTCGATGGTGTCGAGGTCGAGCCAGTCGGCGAGGTCGCGCAGCTCCTCGGCGAGCTCGTGGGCGGTCTCCTCGGGCGCCCCGGGCTCGGCATATGTCCCGTGCACCCGCAACGTCCGCGCCCGCCGGTCCGCCTTGAGGTCGACCCGCCCGACGATCCGGTCGCCGAGCAGGAACGGCAGGACGTAATAGCCGTGCACCCGCTTGCCCTCGGGCACGTAGATCTCGATCCGGTAGTGGAAGTCGAACAGGTGCTCGGTGCGGTCCCGTTCCCACACCAGCGGGTCGAACGGCGACAGCAGCGCCCGGGCGTGCACCCGGCGCGGCAGGGCGGCGTCACGATGGAGGTACGCAGCCCGGTCCCAGCCCTCGACGCGCACCGGCAGCACCTCGCCGGACTCGACGAGCTGCTGCAGGGCCGGCCGGGCCAGCTCGGGCCGCATCCGGAAGTAGTCCCGCAGGCAGCGCTCGGTGCCGACCCCGTGCGCGACGGCCGCCCGTCGGAGCAGCTCGGCGGAGGACTCCGCGACGGTGGGCTCGGGCGCGTCGAGGTGCTCGCGCGGCACCACCCGCTCGGGGAGGTCGTAGAGCCGCTCGAACTGCTGGTTGCGGCCGGCCACGGCGAGATCGCCGGACGCGAAGAGGTACTCCAGCGTCTTCTTGGTGTCCGACCAGTTCCAGCCCCAGTGCTCCTTGACCCGGGGCAGACCGTCGTCGAGGTCGCGCGGCGTGGACGCGCCGCGCTCACGCACCTCGGCGAGCAGCGAGTCGACCAGCTCCGGCCGGTGCCGGATCGCCGACCACTCGTGGCCCCGCTCGCGGTAGGCCCGCATCCGGTGCCGCATGTGCGGCCACAGGTCGACCGGCATGAAGGCGGCGGCGTGCGCCCAGTACTCCACGATCGCGCGGGGCGCCTGCTCGGAGGCTCGACGCAGCAGGTCGCGGTCGTAGGGCCCCATCCGCGAGAACAGCGGCATGTAGTGGGCCCGCTGGAGCACGTTGACCGAGTCGATCTGGAGCACGGCCGTGCGCGACAGGGTGCGGTTGAAGGTGCGCATCGTCGGGACGGTGTGCCGCGGGTCGCGGAACCCCTGCGCCACCAGCGCGACCCGGCGCGCCTGGGCGCGCGACAGGGTGGGGGCGTCGGTCATCCGGCCATTATGAGGGAGGCCACCCCCAGGACGCGCCCCGCTCGGACGGGCCCGCGACCTGCGCCGTGTCGGTCGGCGTCAGGCAGCCGCAGGTCAGGGGATGTCGAGCAGCTTCTCGCGCACGGCGTACATCACGGCTTCCATGCGGGAGTGCAGCTGCAGCTTCTCCAGGATGTTGCGGACGTGGTTCTTGACGGTGTTCTCGCTGATGAACAGCCGCTTGGCGATCTCGCGGTTGTTCAGCCCCTGCGCGACCAGCTTGAGCACCTCGAGCTCCCGGTCGGTGAGCCGGGGGCTGGGCACCTGCTGGCGGTCGGAGCGGGACATCTGCTTGAACTCGTCGAGCAGCTTGATCGCCATCGACGGGCTGATCAGCGACTGGCCGTCCGCGACGACGCGGATCGCCTGGGCGACCTCGTCGATGGAGGAGTCCTTGAGGAGGTAGCCGGACGCGCCGTTCTTGACGGCGTCGTAGAGGTCGGCCTCCTCGTCGCTGACCGTGAGCATGATGATCCGCGCGGTCGGGGCGACGTCCTTGATCGCGACGCACGCCTCGATGCCGGAGCGCTTCGGCATCCGGACGTCCATCAGGATCACGTCGGGCACGGTCGTCGCGGCGAGCTCGGTGGCGGCCACGCCGTCACCGGCCTCCCCCACGACCTCGATGTCGTCCTCGACCCCGAGCAGCATGGTCAGCCCCCGCCGGAAGAGCTCCTGGTCGTCCACGACGGCCACGCGGATGGGCTCCCCACCCGCTTTCGGACGCTGCTCCTGATCTACCACGGGATGATCATGGCACGGGCCACCCGTTATCTGTCTGGTTTCTCGCCAGACTTCGGGATACAGGATCCGCCGCGCGGGTGGGGCTAGCCCGGCTCAGCTCACCTCGAGGGTGAGCACTCCGTAGTCGTAGCCACGCCTGCGATAGACCACCGAGGGTCGTTCGGTCTCCTTGTCGACGAACAGGAAGAAGTCGTGCCCGACCAGCTCCATCTCGTAGAGAGCCTGGTCCAGCGTCATCGGCTCGGCGGAGTGGATCTTCTCGCGGACCACCAGTGGTCCGTCGCCCAGGACCGTGATCGGGCCGACGTGGCGGGGTGTCTCTCCCTGCTCCTGCTCCCGGCCGGCGACGGTGCTGTTCGGGCTGGGCTCCACGTCGGCAAGCGCCTTGCCGACCGACGTGGGCGTGTGCCGGCCGCGGTGCACGCGGCGGCGGTCGGCGGCCCGCCGCATCTGCGTGGCCATCCGGTCCAGTGCCAGGTCGAGGGCGGCCATCTTGTCGTCGGCGGCGGCCTCCGCCCGGATCACCGGGCCCTTGGAGAACGCCGTCAGCTCCACGCGCACGGCCCGGTCGGCCTGGCGCGGGTTGCGCTCCTTGTCGACCTCCACCTCGACTCGGATGACGCGATGGTCGTGCTTCTCCAATCGGGCGAGCTTTTCCTCGACGTGGCTGCGGAACCTGTCCGTCAGCTCGCAGTGCCGGCTGTTGAGCACGATGTCCATCGACAACCTCCCGATTGTTCGGTGACTTCTTCCGGTGACTTACCGGTGACCGTTGCGGCGAATGGCGCAACGTGGGTGGAGCCCGTCCGGCCGACCTGGTCTTCGACCCCACAATCGCCTGCTGAGGCTTCCGCAGCTTCTCTGCCACTACCGGCCTTCTCCCCCGGACACGCTGTGTCTGACAGCGGGTGGGGGGCAGGACTTACCTCTAAGCCGCACCGTGATCGACGTACCGACGCCGCACCCGAGCTGGTCGAGCGGGCGGACCGGTATGTCTTACGTGGACCGTTTTGCCTGCGACTGGCATCGGCTAGCCGGATCAGTGCCTGGCGGGTCCGGACGCCGGTCGCGAGACCGGCCCCGTCCTCGCGCAGGACGTCCTCGACGCAACCACGGACCCGGACGGACTCCATACAGAGACGTTAGTGCGCCGGCTCCGAGAACGGTAGGCGACCCCCCCGATCCGGACAGCCGGTCCACTCCGTCCGCCGTCGGGTCGCGGCCACCGTCGCCACCCCGGCGACCCGCAGTCCGCGCTCCTCGAGGGCCCGCTGCGCCTCCCGCGCGGTGGACCCGGTGGTGAGCACGTCGTCCACCAGCAGCACCAGCGCACGCGCGTCGGCCGGCCGGGGCCGCCGGCCGGTCATCGAACCGGCGAGGTTGGCCGCACGGTCCGCGGCGTTCAGCGTCGACTGGTCGCGGACCCGTGCCGCAGGGACGAGCAGCTGCCGGACCCCGGCGTCGATCCCCGTCCGACGCAGGCGTACGGCGGCCCGCCGCGTCGTGCGGAGCAGCGGGTCGTGACCCCGTCGCCGGACCACCGCGCGGCGGGACGGCACCGGCACGAGCAGCACCGGTCTCGCTGCCCCGGCGGCACCGAGCACGGCGAGCAGGTCGTGCACCACGTCGGAGAGCACCCGGCCCAGGGGCGTGGCCAGGGCAAGCACGCCGTGCTCCTTGTGCTGGTTGACCAGGGCCTTCAGCAGCCCGTCGTACGCCCCGGCGGAGCAGGGCAGGGCCAGCCCGGGCGGGCTCGGCGACGGCCAGGCGACGTGACCGTGCCGGGGCAACGACGCGTCGCAGGCCGCGCACAGCACCCGGCCGGGCGCACCGCAGCCCACGCAGGCGCTGCCCAGCACCAGGTCCCGGCCCGCGTCGGTGAAGGACTGGTCGGACTCGGGCACGGGACAGGGTCGCGCGGACCGCAAGGTCTGCGCGGCGCCTGCTGACCAGCGGTGGACGACACGCCCCCGTGGCCGTCGGTGGACGGGACCCGGCCGGTCAGCCGACGAAGGTCGGCGAGCCCAGCCCCGACCGGACGCTCGTGCCGGTCCAGCGGCCGGTATTGGCCAGCGAGAACAGCTGCCCGGCACTGGTGCCGATGTAGAGCGGCGACCCGACCGCCGGTGACGTGACCAGCCGCACCGCCTGGTTGTGGAACAGCTCCGCGTCGGTGCTCAGGTCCTCGGGCGTCGAGGAACCGTCGATCTTCACGACCAGCACCTGCGAGGTGCCGGCGGTCGGACCGGACAGCACCGCGAGGCTGCCCGGGGTCCGCCAGCCGAGGTCACGGATCTGCGGGCTGCCGGCCCCGGTCAGCGGCAGCGGCACGGCCGGCCCGACGGCCCGGACCCGACCCTTGGCGTCGCGCTGGACCCGCGCGACGACGAGGCTGTCGCGCCCGCCGCGCCGGATCTGGGCGACCAGCCGGGTGCCGTCGCGGCTGAGCACGAAGCGGACCACCGGCTGCCCGGTCAGCCCGGGTGCGGGTACGACGCGCGCGGACCCGGCGCGGACCACCGCCAGCCGGGCGCCGGACGCGGTCCGGTCGACGAGCCAGATCTGCCCGTAGAGGTCGTAGGCGGGCCGCAAGACGTTCGTGCCGCCGGGGTAGACGGTGCGTACGTCGCTCATCGTGGCGGGCTCCCCGACGGTGCGGTCCTTGTCGGACTCCAGGACCCGGCGACCGTCGGGCGTGACGCCCGCGATGTGCTGCGCGGGCAGGTCGACAGCGAGCGACCGCAGACCCAGCGCCAGGGTGCCGAACGGGCCGCTGACGCGGTTCTCCTGGTCGCCGGCCAGGGTCACCACGCGCCGGTCGCGGATCCCGAACAGCGCGTTCGAGGCCCAGGCCACCGACGGGTCGTACTCCGACCACTGGCCGACGCCCACGTCCACGCGGGAACCCGGTAGGTCGACGGGGGTGCCGCCCACGGTGACGCGGATCCGCTCCACGCCGGCGATCTGGCCGAGCGTGAGCCCGAGCTGGGCGAAGAGCAGGTTGAGCTGGTCGTCGTGGACGTCGAGCACGTCGTCGCTGAGCGGCACCTCCGCCGTACCGTCGCGGGAGACCGGCACCGAGATGCCGTCCAGCGCGGTGCCGCTGGGCAGGAAGGTGCTCTCTACCCCGCGCAGGCCCTCCTCGGGACCCCTGAGCAGGCCCGTGACGAGCAGGGTCGGCGCCTGCAGGCCCCGCGGCTCGTAGACCGGCTCGGGGACGAGCACCTGGGCGGACTTGTCGAAGAAGTAGAGGAAGTACTGCTGGTACTGCGTCTCGAAGTGCGACTGCGGGATGATCAGCCGGTTGGGCGGGTGGCTGATCCGCCACTCGTCGCCCTCCTTGACCAGGCGCAGCGTGTAGGTGCGACCCGCACCGCCGCTGGGGTCGCCGAGCCAGGTCCCGCGCCCGTCGAGCTCGACGACGTCGCGCAGCTGCAGGCCGACCTGGCCGTGCGGCAGGCTGACCAGCCGGTGGCTGCCGTAGACCAAGGTGCCGCGCTCGGGGACCCAGCTGCTGCTGCTCTCCGAGGTCAGGAACTGCCGGGCCACGAAGGTGTTCAGCGGCGTGGCGGTCATCGCGGTCAGGAAGTTGTCCACCAGCGGCACCGGGGCGCTGCCCGGCTTCGGGCCGCCCGGTGTGTAGTCGACCAGCGTCTCCCCGTCGCCCTGGTCCTCGGACGTCACGGAGCGCACCGCGCCCTGCTGGGGCAGGCTCACGCACCCGCTGAGAGCCAGGGCCATCAGCAGCACGAGGGCCCCGAGACCGCGACCCCTGCTCACGGCGTGCCCGCCTTGCGGCCCTGCGGCCGCCGGTCGACCCGGGCGTAGTCGCCACCGACGAGACCGAGCGGTGCGTCCGCAGGCACCAGCGGCAGCGGGCTGGTTCCGATGCGGTCGCCTGCGCGGCGCGGCAGGGTCAGCCGGAACTGTGCGCCGCCCCCGGGCTCGCCCCAGGCCTGCAGCCAGCCGCCGTGCAGGTGCGCATCCTCGAGCGAGATCGACAGGCCCAGACCGGTGCCGCCGGTCGTCCGGGCCCGCGCCGGGTCGGCGCGCCAGAACCGGTTGAACACCATCGCCGCCTCGCCGGGTCGCAGCCCGACGCCGTGGTCGCGGACGGCGAGCGCGGTGGCCTCGTCGTTGGACTCGACGAGCACCACGACGTCCTCGCTGTCGGCGTAGTCGATCGCGTTGGTGACCAGGTTGCGGACGATCCGCTCGACCCGGCGCGGGTCGACCTCGGCGACGCACGGCCGGTCCCCCGCTCGTACGACGACGGTGGTGCCGCGCCGCTCGGCGAGGGCGCGCGTGGACTCCACCACCCGGTGGGCCAGGTCCACCAGGTTGACGTCCTCGAGGTCCAGCACCGCGGCACCGGCGTCGAAGCGGCTGATCTCCAGCAGGTCGGCGAGGAGCATCTCGAAGCGGTCGAGCTCGTTCTGGAGCAGCTCTGCGGCACGGGCCGTGGGCGGGTCGAACCGGTCGCGGGCGTCGTGCAGCACGTCGCCGGCCATCCGGACCGTGGTCAGCGGCGTCCGCAGCTCGTGCGACACGTCGGAGACGAAGCGCCGCTGCACCCGGGAGAGCTCCTCCAGCTGCCGGATCTGCTTCTGCAGGCTGGCGGCCATCTGGTTGAACGACGTGCCGAGGCGGGCGATGTCGTCGTCGCCGCGCACGTGCATGCGCTCCTCGAGCCGGCCGGACGCGAGTCGCTCCGCGACCCTGCGGGCGAGCCGCACGGGCGTGACCACCTGGCGGGTGACCAGCCAGGTGAGGCAGCCGACGAGCACGAGCAGCAGCGCACCGCCGGTGACCAGGGCCCGGCGCACGAGCGAGAGGGTGTCCTGCTGCTCGGTCATCGGGAACAGGTAGTAGAGGGTGTAGGTCCCGCCGTCGGCCGGCAGGGTGACCTGGGACCCGGTGACCACGCCGGGCACGGGTGCCCGGCCGTTGTCCTTGGCGTAGCGGATCGTCGCGTAGGTGTAGGCCGTCTCGTCGCTGCGGCTCCGCTCCACGCTCGCGCGCAGCCGCTCGGGGATGCTGTCGCTGAGCACCCCGGGTGTGTTGCTGGTGCCGGGGCCGGCGGCCACGCCCGCGCTCGACCCGGCGATCGGGCCGGTGAGCACGATCTCGTAGCCCTGCACCGAGCCTCGCGACACCAGGGTGGAGACGAGCTGGGTGAGCTGGGTGCTGGCGTCGAAGTCGTTGCCGTTGGCCGCGGACAGCCGACGCTGGGCCTCGGCCGTCGCTCGGGTGGCCTCCGCCACCGAGGACTCGGTCTTGCTGCGCACGAGACCGTCGGTGATCTGCTGCAGCAGCACCCAGCCGACGAGCGAGACGACCACGGCGGACAGCAGCAGCGTGCTGATCACGACCCGGGCCTGGATGGACCGGCGCCACACGGTCACGGCCCGGCGCAGCGGCGCCCCGGTCCTCACCGGCCTACTGCGCGTTCCCGGCCTTGTAGCCGACGCCACGAACGGTCACCACGATCTCCGGGTTCTCCGGGTCGTGCTCGACCTTGGACCGGAGACGCTGCACGTGCACGTTGACCAGCCGGGTGTCGGCGGCATGGCGGTAGCCCCACACCTGCTCCAGCAGCACCTCGCGGGTGAACACCTGCCACGGCTTGCGCGCGAGACACACGAGCAGGTCGAACTCGAGTGGCGTCAGCGCGATCGGCTGGCCGTCGCGGGTCACGACGTGTCCGGCCACGTCGATCGAGAGGTCGCCGATGCTCAGCGCCTCCGGCGCGGGGTCCTCGAAGCGGCGGACGCGGGCCCGGATCCGCGCCACCAGCTCCTTGGGCTTGAACGGTTTGACGACGTAGTCGTCGGCCCCGGACTCGAGGCCGACGACCACGTCGACGGTGTCGCTCTTGGCGGTGAGCATGACGATGGGTACGCCGGACTCGGCCCGGATCTCCTTGCAGACGTCGATGCCGTCCTTGCCGGGCAGCATCAGGTCCAGGAGCACCACGTCTGGTCGGTAGTCACGGAAGTCGGCGAGCGCCCGGTCGCCGACGGCGCACACCCGCGAGTCGAACCCCTCGTTGCGGAGCACGATCGTGAGCATCTCCGCCAGGGCGGCGTCGTCGTCGACGACGAGGACGCGCCCGCGTCCCCCCTGACTCACCACGTCCGTGTTCGCCACCTCCGCCGTCCTCCTGAGCCCACCGTTCCCGACCTCTCGGTCAGTAGCGGTAGTGGTCCGACTTGTACGGACCCGCAACGTCGACGCCGAGGTACTTCGCCTGCGAGTCGGTGAGCTCGGTCAGCGAGACACCGAGCGCGCCGAGGTGCAGACGGGCCACCTCCTCGTCGAGGTGCTTGGGCAGCACGTAGACCCCGATGGGGTACTCGTCGGTCTTGGTGAAGATCTCGATCTGCGCGAGCACCTGGTTGGTGAACGAGTTCGACATCACGAACGACGGGTGGCCGGTCGCGTTGCCGAGGTTCATCAGCCGGCCCTCGGACAGCACGATGATCGTCGTACCGCCGTCGGGGAACGACCAGACGTCGACCTGCGGCTTGACGTTCTTGCGGTGCACGCCGGGGAAGCCCTCGAGACCGGCCATGTCGATCTCGTTGTCGAAGTGGCCGATGTTGGCCACGATCGCCTGGAACTTCATCCGCTGCATCTGCTCGACCGTGACGACGTCCTTGTTGCCCGTCGCGGTGATGATGATGTCCGCGGTCGGCAGCACCTCGTCGAGCGTGGAGACCTGGTAGCCGTCCATCGCCGCCTGCAGCGCGCAGATCGGGTCGATCTCGGTGACGATGACGCGGGCGCCCTGGCCGCGCAGCGACTCCGCGCAGCCCTTGCCGACGTCGCCGTAGCCGCAGACCACGGCGACCTTGCCGCCGATGAGGACGTCGGTCGCGCGGTTGATGCCGTCGATGAGCGAGTGGCGGCAGCCGTACTTGTTGTCGAACTTGCTCTTGGTCACCGAGTCGTTGACGTTGATGCCCGGGAAGAGCAGCGAGCCCTCGCGCATCATGTCGTAGAGACGCAGCACACCGGTGGTGGTCTCCTCGGTGACGCCCTTGATCTCGTTGGCGACGGTGGTCCAGCGGTTCCCGTCCTCCGCGAGCGCGTCGTTGAGGACCTGGAAGACGACCCGCTGCTCGGCGCTCTCGGCGCTGTCGACCGCGGGGGCCTTGCCTTCCTTCTCCGCCTTCACGCCGAGGTGCACGAGCAGCGTCGCGTCACCGCCGTCGTCCAGGATCATGTTCGCGCCGGACTCGCCGGGCCACGCCAGGATCTGCTGGGTGCACCACCAGTACTCCTCGAGGGTCTCGCCCTTCCAGGCGAAGACCGGGACACCCTTGGGGTCCTCCGGGCTGCCGTCGGGACCCACCACCACCGCGGCCGCGGCGTGGTCCTGGGTCGAGAAGATGTTGCAGGAGGCCCAGCGGACCTCGGCGCCGAGCGCGGTCAGCGTCTCGATGAGGACCGCGGTCTGGATCGTCATGTGCAGCGACCCGGCGATCCGCGCACCGGCCAGCGGCTGGGAGGCGCCGTAGCGCTCGCGCATCGCCATCAGCCCGGGCATCTCGTGCTCGGCGAGCGTGATCTCGGTGCGGCCGTAGTCGGCCAGGCTCAGATCGGCAACCTTGAAGTCCATGTGTGTGTGGGTCCTCTGCGACGAGTCGTGGGTCAGAACAGCCCTGCCAGACTACCTGCGCCGTGCACGGGCGCCGAACCGCGGCACGCGGGCCTCAGTGGCCGGCGGGCTCGGGCACCTCGGGACGCGGGTCGGACTCGTGGCCCTCGACGTAGATGTCGGGCTCCACGTAGATCACCTGCGCGGTCGGCTCGGCCTCGCGCATCGCCCGCTCCGCGGCGTCGATGCTGGCGGCCACGTCGGCGGCGCTCGACTGGCGCGGGACCCCGATCTTCACCGCGACCAGCAGCTCCTCGGGGCCGAGGTGCAGGGTCTTCATGTGGATCACCCGCTCGACCCCCTCGGTGCGCTCGAGCCGGTCCCGCAGCCGGGCCTGCGCCTCCGGGCTGGCCGACTCCCCCAGCAGCAGGCTCTTGGTCTCGACCGCGAGCACGATCGCGACCATCACCAGCAGCAGCCCGATGCCCGCCGTACCGGCGACGTCGAAGTACCCGTTGCCGGTGAGCTTGGACAGGCCCACTCCCAGGAGGGCCAGCACGAGGCCGATCAGGGCGGCGAAGTCCTCGAGCAGGATGACCGGCAGCTCGGGCGACTTCGCCCGACGGATGAACTGCGGCCAGGTCGCCGAGCCGCGGATCTTGTTGGTCTCCCCGATCGCGGTGCGGAACGAGAAGCCCTCCATGACGACGGCTCCGAGGAGTACGACGACCGCGACCCACCACCACCGGCCCTCGAGGAGCTCGTTCGGCACACCCTCGTGCACCTCGTGCGCCTTGTGGTAGGCCTCGTAGAGCGCGAACAGGCCGCCGACCGAGAACAGCACGATCGCGACAAGGAACGAGTAGATGTAGCGCTCACGACCGAAGCCGAACGGGTGCTGGGAGGTTGCCTCGCGCTGGGACCGTTTGCCGCCGAGCAGCAGCAACCCCTGGTTGCCGGAGTCCGCGACCGAGTGGATGCCCTCGGCGAGCATGGACGAGGCGCCGGTGAGCGCGAACGCCAGGAACTTCATCACCGCGATACCGGTGTTGGCGAGCAGCGCCGCCACGACCGCCTTGGTCCCGCCTTCGGTAGCCATCGGCTCGATCCGTCCCTTGTGCGTGCTGAAAGTGAGCGAGCAGCCTAGCGTCCCACCGGCCCCCTCCTCCGGCCCGGACGGGGCTAGCGCGAGAGGCCGACGCCGAGGTAGGCGGCGGCGTAGGTGCCGGTCGTGAGCAGGGCGGCGTAACGCGCGACCTCGGTCGGCGCGTCGCTGGACAGCATCTCGACGCGGACCCGGTGCTCCTGCGCGGCGGCGGTCAGGCGGCCGCGCTGCTCGCGGATCAACGCAGCGTCGGCGCCGTCGGCGAGGATCAGCAACGCAGGACGCCGGACACGCTCGTCGCTGTCGTCGAACGGGTCCGCGAACAGGTCGGCCGGCTGGGACGCGGCGATCACCGGCAGCAGGTGCTCGGCGTCGCCGGCGAGCGCCGTACGCCCGCTGGCCCGGCGCAGCGACTCCGCGATCCGGCGGGCGGCACGCGCGGCGAGCACCGAGCCGCCCCAGACCAGGGGTGTCGAGTCGGCGAGCGCGATCGCGAGCATCTTGGCGGGGTTGGCCGCGAGGTCGCGGTGCGGCGAGCAGTCGATCGCCACGTCGTCGAGGGCCTGCGCGACCGACTCGGGGTCGGTGTCCGGGCCGAGGTCGAGGCGGTCGAGGAACTGCAGCATCACCACGGCGGTGGCGAGCTGGTCGCCCGAGGAGCAGGGCAGCACCGTGCTGTCCCGGCCTACGGCGTGCTCGGCCACCAGGGAGCGCGGCGGGCAGGCCACGACCACCCGGCAGCCCCGGCGGACAGCCTCGGCGACCGCCGACGCGGCGCCGCTGTCGCTGCCCTCGGGAGCGAGCACCACGACGAGGTCCAGGCCACCCGCCCAGCCCGGCAGGGACGGTCCGGGCCAGGCCACGAACGGCACCGGGCACCAGGGTTCGAGCACCGAGCGCAGCAGCCGGGAGTCCGGACCGGCCGCTACCACCGCGCGCGGCCGCGGGTCGCCGTGCGCCCCCGCGACGGCCGCGGCGATCGCCTCGGCCGCGGCACCGGCCTCGCGCCGTACGCGCGACCCGGCCTCGGCCAGCGGACGCAGCACGTGGTCAGCGGACGCGAGGGCCGCCTCGTCGTCGAGGCGGGAGTCGTCGAAGACCTCGGCCATGGCAGCGGTCCCCTACCGCTGCTCGGGGCGACGAGCCTCGTCGACGAGGAGGACCGGGATGTCGTCGCGGACCGGGTAGGCCAGCCCGCACGCCGTGCACACCAGCTCCTCGGCGCCCTCGTCGACCGCCAGCGCTCCGCGGCAGTCGGGGCAGACGATGATCTCCAGCAGGGCGGGGTCGAGGTTCATGAGTCTCTCCTGATCGTGGCCAGTACGTCGTCGCGGAGCCGGTCGAGCGTGGCCTGGTCGCCTGCCTCGGCGTTCAGCCGCAGCAACGGCTCGGTGTTGGATGCGCGCACATTGAACCACCAGTCCGGATGCATGACGGTCAGCCCGTCGAGGTGGTCGAGCGTGACGCCGTCGCGGGCGGCGTACTGCCGCTCGATCTCGGCGACCACCGCGGCCTGGTCGGCGACGGTGGAGTTGATCTCGCCGGTCGCGACGTACCGCGAGAACTCCGCGAGCAGCCGGGACAGCGGCTGGTCGGTCTCGGCCAGCGCGGCGAGCACGTGGAGCGCGGCCAGCATCCCGGAGTCGGCGCGCCAGAAGTCGCGGAAGTAGAAGTGCCCCGAGTGCTCGCCGCCGAAGATCGCGTCGGTCTCGGCCATCGTGGCCTTGATGAAGGAGTGCCCGACGCGGGTGCGCACCGGGGTGCCGCCGAGCTCGGTGACCAGCTCGGGGACGGCCCGCGAGGTGATCAGGTTGTGGATCACCGTCGAGCCGGGCTCACGGGCCAGCTCGCGGGAGGCGATGAGCGCGGTGAGCACCGACGGGCTGACGATCTCGCCGCGCTCGTCGACGATGAAGCAGCGGTCCGCGTCACCGTCGAACGCGAGACCGATGTCGGCGCCGGTCTCGCGCACCTTGGCCTGCAGGTCGGCGAGGTTCGCGGGCTCGATCGGGTTGGCCTCGTGGTTCGGGAAGGTGCCGTCGAGCTCGTAGTACATCGGCACGACGTCGAGGTCGAGCCGGTCCAGGACGGCGGGGGCGGTGTGCCCGGCCATCCCGTTGCCGGCGTCGACCGCGACCTTCAGCCGGCGACCGGTCACCGGCACCAGGCCGAGCAGATGACGCGCGTAGTCCTCCAGGACGTCGCGTTCGACGATCGTGCCGGTCCGCGCGGAGGTCGGCTGCTCCCCCGCGGCGACCAGGTCGCGTACGGCGGACAGCCCGGTGTCCATGCCCAGGGGTACGGCGTGCGCGCGGCACATCTTGATGCCGTTGTACTGCGCCGGGTTGTGGCTCGCGGTGAACATCGCACCGGGGAGGCCGAGCGCCCCGGACGCGAAGTAGAGCTGGTCGGTGGACGCCAGGCCGATCATCGTCACGTCCGCACCCGCGGCGGCGGCCCCCTCGGCGAACGCGCGGGCCATGCCCGGCGAGGACGGCCGCATGTCGTGCCCGACCACCACCCCGCTCGACGTCGCGTCGGTGACCTGGACGAACGCCGAGCCGACGGCGCGCGCGAGGTCCTCGTTGATCTGGTCAGGGACGGTGCCGCGGACGTCGTACGCCTTGAACACGGCGGACAGGGCTGTGACGGAGGTGGCGGACATGGCC
This sequence comes from uncultured Actinomycetota bacterium, assembly GCA_963810035.1. GTDB lineage: Bacteria > Actinomycetota > Actinomycetes > Propionibacteriales > Nocardioidaceae > Nocardioides_B. The sequence goes on along the minus strand of CAWEMA010000011.1, from coordinate 268,654 downwards.
CGAACCCTATCGGCCCGGTCGAGCCGGAATCAGTCCTCCGGGGTCGGCAGCGCGCGCAGGTGCCCCCGACGGCCGACCTCGCGGCCGCCCTGGGGAGCCAGGTTGACGGCGCGGGCCCCCTCGACGACGGGGGCCGGACGGGCCGCCTCGCGCACGGCGTCCGCCAGCGCCAGCAGGTCGTCGGTCGACGGGCCGAACGCGTCCGGGTCGGGAGCCAGCCGGAGCACCTCCCAGCCGCGCGGGGCGCTCAGCCGCTCGCTGTGCGCGTCGCAGAGGTCGTAGGCGTGCGGTTCGGCGTACGTCGCCAGCGGGCCGAGCACGGCGGTCTGGTCGGAGTAGACGTAGGTCAACGTGGCGACCGCCGACCGCACACAGGCGGTTCTCGAGCAGCGGCGGGCAGGACTCACGGAGCAGACGGTACCGGCTCCGCGGCACCTCCACGACTAGGCTCGCGGGCGTGACCGCACCGCTGCCTCCGCCCGTCGGGCCGGCCGACCGTCCCCGGGGCCGGCGCCGCGACCGGCGGGGACGCGGGATGCGGGGTCCGGCCGTGCTCCCGGGACCGCTGTCCCCGGCCGGCGTACCCGCCGCACGCAGCCCGAAGGCGACCTTCGACGCCATCGTGGTCGCCGTCCTGGAGGACCTGGAGGCCCGGTGGCACGCGGAGCTCGGCCTGGTCGAGTTCGCGGTCGAGGAGGCGCCGATGGTGCCCGACGACTGGGACGCCGACACCGTCCCCCTGGCCTCGCTGGTCCGCGGCACGGGAGGGTCGCCGACCCGGCTGGTGCTGTTCCGCCGCCCGATCGAGCTGCGGGCGGAGACCCGGAGCGACCTGTCCGCGCTGGTCCTGACCGTGCTCGTCGAGCAGGTCTCCGAGCTCCTGGGCCGGCCGCCCGAGGAGGTCGACCCGAGGTACGACTCGGACTAGCGCAGGCCGGGGCTCACGGTGGGCCGCTCGACCCGGACCGGCAGCGCGGTCAGGGGCACCGAGGCCAGCCCGGCCCCGCTGTAGACGACCGCGCCGTGCACGGTCCCATCCCCGGTCGCGGGGGTGACCATCACGTAGGCGGCGCCCTTCTTCGGTGACCAGACCTGCGTCGCGGTCGCCCCGAGCGTGAGCGTGCGGCCGTCGACGCGCTTGCCGGTCGCGGTGTAGGCAGCGAGGTGCACCTTCGTCCCGACCGCTCCCGCCGTGAGCTGGACCGAGGCGTCGGCGCCTGGGACCAGCGGCGCGGTCGCGGGCCCGACCAGCGGGGTCACCGGCTCGGCGTACGCGTGGTCACCGCCGTCGGTGGACCGGACGGACGCGACGACCGGCACCCGGGAGCGCAGCCGCAGGGCCACCCCCTCGTTCTTCGGCAGCAGCCGCCCGAGGTCCACCTGCTCGACCGCTCCGGGGGCCACCGTGATCGCGTCGAGGCCGCTCGGGGCGAAGGAGCCGGACTTCCCGGCCACCTGCACCTCGACGACCGCCTCGAGCTCGGACGGGTTCGCGACGAGCAACGTGCTGGAGTCCGACGTGGCGGGCAGACCCGCGAGGCGCAGCGTCCGGCTCGGCAGGTCCGTGCCGGCCAGCCACTCCTGGCCGGGCTGCTCGCTCGGCCGCGGGCTGAAGGCATCGGTCACCGCGGCGACCACCCGTCCCCGGCCGGCGTGCACGCTCAGCGCGAGCTCGTCGGTCTGCGGCGCGACCGAGGACAGCTCGATGCGCTTGACCGAGCGCGGCGGGATGGTGAGGCCGTTCGTCGCGACCGTCTCGACCTGGCCGTTCGGGCCGAGCACGCGGATGTCCACCACCGCGGGGCCCGGGTCGACGTTGGTCAGCAGCAGGGACGATGAGTGGTCGAGCCCGGCGCCGGCGCCGGTGAACCACCACTGCGAGCGCGGCGCCGCGCAGGACGTGACTCCGAGGGTGCGGCCCTTCTCGACGTCGGTGCGGAACCCGAACAGTCCGGCCGCGGCACCGCCCGTGGCGTCCACCGCCGGTCCGCCGGTGCCCGGTACGTCGACCAACCGGCCGCGCGGGACGTCGACGGGCTGCCCGCCGGACGAGACCGGCCCCTGCCGCGCCGACCCGCCGGTCGCCGGCTCCTGACCGTCGGCCGCGGGGGCGAGCCCGAGCCGCACGGCGGTGTCCACCCGCTTCCCGGCGTCCTGGTCGGGGCAGGCGAACGCCGTGTGGTCGACGAGTGCACCCGCCGTGGTCGCGGCGTCACCCGACCCGGCCAGGCCGGACGTGTTCGGGGGCAGGGTGAGCAGCACGGCAGCGGCGGCCAGCAGCACCACCACGACCGGCGCGAGCATCGACCTGTCGAGCCGGAGGGCGGCGCGTTCGGTGGCCCGGCGGCGCGAGCCCTTCTCGGCGGCATTCATCGGCGTGCCTTCCGGGTCGGCGCGGCGAGCACCGCGACCACGACGAGGGCCAGGCCCTGCAGGACGAGCAGCCAGGGCCGCAGCCCGTCGGTGCTCCTGGACAGGTCGGCGTCGCCGGGCTCGGCCTCGAACTGCCAGGCGCGGGCACCGGGCCGGATCGCGCTGGCCGGGCTCAGGCCGCTGACGCTGTCGAGGTTGCCGACGAGCGCGATGTCCGCCGGTGCCGGGGCGTAGACGAACGCGACGCCGAGCTTCGACAGGCCCGCCACGTCGGCCGGCTCGGGTGCGGAGGCGAGATCCGTGACGTACCGCGTGAGCCGTGACTGCTGCTGCGTCGAGGGCAGCACCGAGTCGTCCCCGAGCCGCATGCCCGGCTGGCGGAGCAACACGTAGGAGAAACCGCTGGCCCGGGACCCCCTCACGACCAGGATGCCGTTGAGCGGGTCGTCGGCCGCCGCGTCCGTCATGTACGTCGGCACGTCGGTCGCTCGACCGCGGTCGAGCGGGTCGCCGCTGCCGGACCACAGCCACCACACGGCGGACACGACCGGGGAGAGGGCCGCGAGCAGCACGACGAGCAGGCCGACCGGCTGCCGCCAGCCGAAGTTCGCGCCGGACAGACGGTTGCGCACACCGGTGCCGGCCAGGGCCGCGGCCGTGATGGCGGCGGCCTGCGCGACGACCAGCGGGAAGCCGAGCCACAGCGGCTGGTCCGCGGAGCTGCTGGCGAGCGAGAACGTCCCAGCAGCGAGCACGGCCGTCACCACCAGCGCCGCGACCAGCACGACCCAGGCGCGCAGCACCGCTCGGCGCGTGTCCGGCCGGACCAGCGCGACGACGGCGGCCAGCACGATGCCGACCGTCATCCAGGCGGGCGCTCCGTCACCCGGGCGACCGAGCAGCACGTCCCAGTGACCGAGCGTCTCGGTCAGACGGGGCGAGGGCAGCCCGGCCTCGAAGAGCCAGGAGGTGACGCCCTGATGACTCCAGGTGGCCACGGACCACGGCAGCAGCAGGACGAGCGACCCGAGCAGCGGGACCAGCACGGCTTGCCCGAACGCGGCACTCCTCGGGGCCGACGAGCGGACCCGGACGGCGAGTGCTGCGGCGGCCACCACCAGGGCGACCAGCCAGGCGGCCGGGACGAAGGCGACCAGCAGCGCGAGCAGCAGCGCCGAGCGCCACGCGGCCCGGCGTCGCCGGTCCTCGTCGTACCCGGGCCCGAGGAACAGCACGGCGTGCGCCAGCCAGGGCAGCACCAGGGTGCCGGCCACGGTGCCCAGCCGACCCTCCTGGACGGAGCCGGTGACCACCGGGAGCAGGCCGTAGGCGACCGCGCCCCACAGGCTCATCGGCAGCGAGGACGTCACCCGCAGCAGGAACCGGTAGGCGCCGAGGGCGGCGAGCGGGACGGCAAGCAGGAACAGCAGGTCGACGACCAGCCAGGCCTTGCCGAGCAGCACCGTGCCGACAAGGGCGAGCGGGACGACGTACGGCGCGGCGGGAGCCGAGGAGCCGAGACCGACCTGGTGCCCGGAGGAGAAGTAGAGCCGCCACCAGTCGAGGGCACTGTCCGGTGCGGGCAGCAGTCCCCCGCCGGCCAGCGAGCCGTTGCCCAGCAGGCCACGAGCGGCGACCAGCGCGGCGACGACGAGCGCGGTGAAGACCCAGGCGACCGGGCTGGTCAGCAACCGGGCCAGCAGGCCGTTGTCCTCGGGAAGGTTCTGCGCCTCGTCGGGCACCGGCCCGGTCTCGGTCGACTCGACCGCCCCGGCGTTGCGGGCCCGTCGTGCGGCCGTCATGTCGCCGGCCTGGCTGACCAGGGCGGCGGTGACGTCGCTCAGGAAGTCCAGCCCGTGGCGGTAGGGCACCCACGGCGCCGCCAACAGGTGCCGGACGTCCCGCGGGGACACGGTCGCCCCGCGACGGCGGCGGTGTCTGGCTGCGACGATGCGCCACGGACGGGCGTACGTCGCGGCGAGACCGGCCAGCTCGTCGACCGCCTCGCCGGGTGCGCGCACCAGCATCAGCCCGATCGCCCGGACCAGGCTGCCGAGGAAGAGCCGCACCACCATGAACGGCAGGGCACGGGCGGACCCGTTGGCCAGCAGCGTGTAGAGCGCCGCGGACCGCTCACCGCGGCGGTAGCCCGACGGCTTGATCTGGTGGGGTCGCACGCCCCGGTGGGCGGCCTCGACGTGGAACACGACCGCGTCCGGCACGACCACCGCACGGTGCCCGGCCCGGGCTGCGCGCCAGCCGAAGTCGATGTCGTTGCCGAACAGCGGCAGCTGCTCGTCGAAGCCGAGCGACTCCAGCACGGAGCGGCGGACCAGCATCCCGGCGGTGTTCACGGCGAGCACGTCCCGCAGCCGGTCGTGCTGGCCCTGGTCGTACTCGCCGCGCTCCAGGCCGGTCTCGCGACGGCCGGTGCCGCTGATCGTGACGCCGACCTCGAGCAGCCGGCGCAGGGACGGCCACTCGCGGAGCTTGGGGCCGAGGATGTCGGCGGACGGGCTGTGCTCCGCGACGGCGAGCAGCTGCTCGAGCGCGTCGGGGGCCGGGGCGCTGTCGTCGTGCAGCAGCCAGACCCAGTCGTCCCCCGTGGCCCCCGAGTCGTCCCGGTCCTCGGCAGCGGCCGCGACACGGGTCGCCGGGAGCGTGGAGAGGGCCAGGGCGACCGCGGCCCCGAAGGAGCTGGTCGGCGGCGCAACGAGGACCGAGTCGTCCCCGAACCGGTCCCGGAGCAGCTGCGGGCTCTCGTCGGTGCTCCCGGTGTCCACGGCGACGACGTCGTCGGGCATCCGGGTCTGGCCGGTCAGGCCGTCGAGCACGGCGGGCAGCCAGCGAGAACCCTCGTGGCTGACCAGCAGCGCAGTCACCGTCGCACTGTCCTGAGCCTGTCGATGGGTCGTCACGGCGGACCACCCTAGCCACCTGAGGGGGAGGTCGAAGAATCGTCACCCCGTCAGCTAGGCCACACCCCGTTCACCACTCGACGCCGACGGTCGCCGCCGACGCAGGGTGGCTCAGACGGCGCGTTTCTTGAGCTTGCGACGCTCCCGCTCGGAGAGCCCGCCCCAGATGCCGAACCGCTCGTCGTGCCCGAGTGCGTACTCCAGGCACTCGTCGCGGACGTCACAGGTGAGGCAGACCCGCTTCGCTTCTCTGGTCGAGCCGCCTTTTTCCGGGAAGAACGCTTCGGGATCGGTCTGCGCGCACAGGGCGCGCTCCTGCCAACCAAGCTCCTCGGCGTCTCCGTCGAGTAGGTAGAGCTCTCGCACGGCCTTCGCCCTTTCGACCCGTGAGACCCTTACGGGTCCCGTTTTGTGTGCCCTGTCCCAGGGCCTGTACCTCACGGTAGTGGTGATCGATGCCACTCGTCCTGAAAACGAACAAGCCGAACAACACTGTGGGAATTACACGTCTGTCGTACCCGCGAAGTCAAGCCCTGATCTGCTATAGGGCCCGACACGCCAGAACATTTGACCGACCTCTTCCACAGCGACTAAGGAACGCCCCATGACAACTCCCAGCGCCCCGCCCCCCACCCGGCGTCCGCGCTCGTCCGTCACCGTGCTCTCGGGCGGTGTCGGAGGTGCTCGCTTCCTGCAGGGGCTGCTGCACCTGCTGGCCCGCACCGGCGAGCAGACCCGGGTCACCGTCGTGGCCAACACCGCCGACGACATCTGGCTGCACGGCCTCAAGGTGTGCCCCGACCTGGACACCGTGATGTACACCCTGGGCGGCGGGATCGACGCGGAGCGGGGCTGGGGCCGCACCGACGAGACCTGGCACGCCAAGGAGGAGCTGGCGGCGTACGGCGTCGAGCCCACCTGGTTCGGCCTCGGCGACCGGGATCTCGCCACCCACCTGGTGCGCACCCAGATGCTCGACGCGGGCTTCCCGCTCTCCGCGGTGACGGAGGCGCTCTGCCAGCGGTGGCAGCCCGGCGTCACGCTGCTGCCGATGACCGACGACCGCGTGGAGACGCACGTGGTGGTCGACGACGAGGCCGAGCCGTCCGGGCAGCGGGCGATCCACTTCCAGGAGTACTGGGTGCGGCTGCACGCCGAGGTCCCGGCCCGCGCGGTGGTGCCCGTGGGTCTGGACCGCTCGACCCCCGGTCCCGGTGTGATCGAGGCCATCACGGATGCTGATGTGGTGCTCGTTCCTCCGTCGAACCCCGTCGTCTCCGTCGGCACGATCCTGGGTGTCCCCGGCGTGCGCGACGCCCTCCGCGCGACCGCCGCGCCAGTCGTAGGACTCTCCCCCGTGGTCGCCGGCAACCACGTCCGCGGCATGGCCGCCCAGATGCTCACCGCGATCGGTGTCGAGGTGAGCGCCGCCGCGGTGGCCGAGCACTACGGCGCCCGCAGCAGCGGCGGCGTGCTGGACGGCTGGCTGGTGGACACCGCCGACGCCGGGGACGTCGAGCGGGTTCGGACCGCGGGCCTCGACTGCCGCGCGGTCCCCCTGATGATGACCGACCACGACGCCACGGCCGCGATGGCCGAGGCGGCGCTGGAGATGGCGGACGGGGTGCGCGCATGAGCGGTACGCCCGGACGCGCACCCGATCGCCTCGTCTGCCTCCCCGTCACCGGGCTCGGCGAGGTGGCCGAGGGCGACGACCTCGCCGCGCTGCTCGCCGGCGCCGTGGACCTCGAGGACGGCGACATCCTCGTCGTCACCAGCAAGGTGGTCAGCAAGGCTGAGGGCCGGGTCCGCGCCGCGAAGCGGGAGGAGGCACTGGCCGAGGAGACCGACCGGACCGTCGCCTGGCGCGGGCGCACGGCGATCGTGCGCACCCACCACGGGCTGGTGATGGCGGCGGCCGGCATCGACAGCTCCAACACCGGCGCCGACACCGTGGTCCTGCTCCCCCGTGACCCCGACGCGTCCGCCCGGCGGCTGCGCGAGGCCCTGGCCCGCGGCGTCGGGCGCAACGTCGCGGTGCTCGTCACCGACACCGCGGGGCGTGCGTGGCGCACCGGCCAGACCGACATCGCCATCGGCGCCGCCGGGCTCGACGTCCTGCAGGACTACGCCGGGCGCACCGACCCGCACGGCAACGAGCTCGAGGTGACCCTGCCCGCGGTCGCGGACGAGCTGGCGGCGGCCGCCGACCTGGTCAAGCGCAAGCTCGACCGCCGTCCGGCCGCCCTGGTGCGTGGCATGTCCGGTCTGGTGCTGGCGCCCGGGAGGCACGGCCCCGGGGCCGCGGCGCTGGTCCGTGAGGAGTCCCAGGACATGTTCGGGCTCGGCGCCCGCGAGGCGGTGCTCAGCGCGCTGCACGCCGACGACCCCCGCGGGTTCGGCTCCCCGTGCACGGCGCTCGAGGTCGTCGTACAGCTGTCCGCGCTCGCCGGCGCGGAGACCGTCGTCCGCGTCACCGGCGACAGCGTGACCGCCCGGCTCGGCGGCACCGAGCGGCAGCAGGGAGCGGTCGACGCGCTGCTCCGCACGGCTGCGTTCGCGCTCGGCTGGCGACCGGACGACGCCGTGCCCCCGGGTCCGGCCACGCCCGGCGGGGAGCAGGCGCTGCTCCGGTTCCGCCCGGTGACTCCGTAGACTGCGCCCGACCGACCACGCACCCGCACACGAGCCGGAGAACGCTGCAGCCATGGCCAAGCAAACGAAGGACCGGGACCGTCGCGCGGTCATCGAACAGATGCGCCGCGACCAGAAGCGCGGCGAGCGGCGACGCACCATTGCGGTCATCTCCGCCTGTGTCGTGGTGGCGCTGGTGATCATCGGCCTCGCCGCGATCCCGCTGATCAAGCAGAACAAGCTCACCGCCGGCACCCTCGCGAGCATCGGCTCCAGCGAGAGCTCGGCCGGCTGCCAGGACATCGTGAAGAAGAAGGCCACCGGCAACCAGGAGCACAAGCCGGAGGGCACGAACATCACCTACGCCGACGCTCCCCCGGCCTTCGGCGCGCACTACCCCGTCACCGCGCCGTTCGAGCGGAAGTTCTACAGCGCCGGCGACCGGCCCAAGATCGAGTACGTCGTGCACAACCTCGAGCACGGCTACACCCTGCTCTGGTACGACGACACGATCGCCAAGAACTCCGACCAGGTCGCCGTCGTGAAGGCGATCGCCGCGAAGTTCGAGGGCAAGAAGCTCACCGACAAGTTCATCGCGCTTCCCTGGACCGCGAAGGACGGCAAGGCGTTCCCGAAGGGCACCCACATCGCGATGACGCACTGGTCCGCGGGCGGGGACCCGGCAGACGCCTCCAAGCAGCAGGGCGTGTGGCAGTACTGCGGCAAGCCCAGCGGCGCGGTCGTCAAGAAGTTCACCCAGGACTACCCCTACTCGGACTCTCCCGAGCCGCAGGCGATGTAGCGGGCCCGCGCACGTGCCTGGCTCGGTCGAGGACCTCCTCGGCGTCCTCGGGGTGGCCTTCGCCTCTGCCCTGATCCCCCTGGTGAACATCGAGGCCTACCTGGGTGTGCGTGGCTCGGTCGGCGGCCTGGACGGCCTCTGGGCCCTCGGTCTGGCCGCCGCGCTCGGCCAGATGGTCGGCAAGGTGGTCTGGTACTACCTCGGCGCCAGCTCCCTGAGCTGGGGCTGGGTCCGCCGACGCATCGAGACGCCCAAGGCCGAGGCCCGGCTGGACAAGTGGCGGAGCCGCACGCACGAGCGGCCGTGGTTCGCGGGAGGTCTGGTGTTCCTCTCCGCGTTCAGCGGCTTCCCGCCGTTCGCGATCCTGGCCGTGCTCGCCGGCCAGCTCCGGATGAGCCTCACGCTCTTCTTCGTGCTCGGCCTGCTGGGCCGATGGCTGCGGTTCACCGCCGTCCTCGGCGGTGCCGAGTGGCTCAGCGGCCTGCTGCGCTGACCGGCCCGTCAGAGGATGGCGTCACAGTCGACCCGGGTGCCGGGCTCGACCACCGCGTCCGCACCGACCTGAGCGCGGTCCCCGATCGTGACCCCGTCGAGGCGTACGCCGCCGGCGACCTGCGCGCCCGGGCCGACCACCGAGTCCACGACCTGCGCACCCGCTCCGACGACCGCTCCGGCCATCACCACACTCCCCTGCACCACGGCGTCGGACGAGACCCGCGCGTCGGGTGCCACCACCGATCCACCGCCGACGCGAGCGGACGGGTCGACCTCGGCGGAGGGGGCGACCAGCGCGGAGCCGTCGCCGCACGGCAGCTTCGCCGGGCTCGGCGCGACACCGAGCACCAGGTCGCAGGACGCCGCTACCAGCGCGGCAGGCGTGCCCACGTCTCGCCAGTAGGCGTTTTCGACGTACCCGACCACCAGCGCCTTGTCCTCGACGAGGTCCGGGAACGTCTCGCGCTCCACCGAGACCACCCGTCCGGCCGGGATCAGGTCGACCACACGGCGCCGGAAGACGTAGCAGCCGGCGTTGACCTGCCGGCTCACCGGCTGCTCGGACTTCTCGTGGAACCCGGTCACCCGGCCGTCACCGTCGGTGGGCACGCACCCGAACGCCCGGGCGTCGTCGACCTCCACGAGGTGCAGCGACACGTCGACCGGACGTCCGTCCCGGGGCGTCTCGAAGTCGGCGAGCTGGGCGCCGAGGTCGTGCCCGGACAGCACGTCGCCGTTCAGGATCACCACGGCGCCTTCGGGGTCGTCCCCGAGGACGTCCGCGACGTTGCGGATGGCACCGCCGGTGCCCAGCGGCTCCTCCTCCTGCACGTAGTCGAGCCGGATCCCCCAGCGGCTGCCGTCGCCGAGCACCGGCTCGAACAGGTCCGCGCGGTAGGAGGTGGCCAGCACGACGTGCTCGACGCCCGCGGCCGCGAGCCGGCTGATCTGGTGCTCGAGGAACGGCACCCCGCCGACCTCGAGCAGGTGCTTGGGCCGGTGGGTGGTGAGCGGCAGCAGCCGGGTGCCGAACCCGCCCGCGACGATCACCGCCTCGACGTGACCGTTCCGGCTGTGCTTGCTGGTCCCCTGGCTCGACATGGCCAGCATCCTGCCACTCCGTACAGTGCCGCCATGACCGAACCCGCAGTCCCGTCCTCCTTCCCCGCGGCTCTCACCACCCTGCTGCGCACCGACCCGGCGCGCCCGCTGGTCACGTTCTACGACGACGCGACCGGCGAGCGGATCGAGCTGTCGGTCACGTCGTACGCCAACTGGGTGGCGAAGACCGCGGGTCTGGCGCAGGACGAGCTGGACCTGGAGCGCGGAGGCCTGGTGCTCGTGGACCTCCCCACGCACTGGCTCGGCGCGGTCTGGCTGGGCGCGGCGTGGAGCCTCGGCCTCGTCGTCACCGACGACCCCGCGTCGGCGGTCGAGGCCGACCTCGTGGTGTGCGGGCCGGACCGGCTGGCGGCGTACGCCGAGCACGCGGACCGGGTGCCGGTGGTGGCGCTGTCTCTCCGCCCGCTCGGCGGCCGGTTCACCGAGCCGCTGCCCACGGGCGTGACCGACTACGGGGCCGTGGTACTGGCCCAGCCGGACGCCTTCACCGCCTACGACCCGCCTCGCGGGGACGACCCGGCGTGGCGGGACGCCACCGGCACCTCGACCCAGGCGGAGCTGCTCGCCGAGGCTGCACGAGCCGGCGTGGTCGGGCAGGAGGGCCGGCTGCTCACCGACCTCAACCCGTGCACGCGAGCCGGGCTAGCCACCGTGCTGGCACCGCTCGTCGCGCGCGGGGGTGTGGTCTGGGTGCGCCATCCCGACGCGACGGCATGGTCCGGTCGCGCGGACCAGGAACGAGCGACCGCGCAGCTGCGCGCCTAGATGAACCGGGCCGGGGCTCGCGGCCCCGGCCCGACATGACCGGCTGCCGAGCTCAGCCGGAGAGGTCGAACCGACCCATTCCGTCCGCGACCAGCCGCCGCGCACCGAAGCTCGACGACGTGCCGGGCAGCAGCCACAGGCGTCCGGTGCTGGCCTCCCGCGCCAGCAGGTCGTGCCGCCGGTCGCCGTTGACGTCGCCGACCGCGAGCACCCAGTCGTAGCCGCTCGCGAGCGAGCCGATGACCGTCCCGCCGGTCAGCCCGCCGGGGCCGTTGCCCGGGTAGAGCACGAGCTTGCCGTCGCTGCGCCGGAACAGGCTGTCGGGCGCGCCGTCGGCGTCCCACAGGCCGATGCCGGCCTGCTGCGTGGCGCCGATCGCGGCGTGCGAGACGTAGCTGGTCCGGAAGCCGGACACCCCGTTGCTCGGGTAGATCCGCATCGAGCCGCCGCTGGGCTGCCCCATCAGGTCGGGGTAGCCGTCGCCGGTGACGTCGCCGACAGCGGTCAGCAGCCGTACCGTGCCGAAGCTCGCCGTGCTCATCTTCACCGCTGCGCCGAGGCGTCCTGTCGAGGTTCCCTTGAACAGGTAGAGGATTCCGGTTCGCGCGGACCGGCTGACGACGTCCCCCCGACCGTCGCCGTTCCAGTCGCCGGCGTTGATGAGCAGGTTGGCGCTCGGGAAGGTCTGACCGCTGTCCGAGACCGCCTCGAGGTTCTTCGCCCCGTTGTTGACGAAGACCATGAGCCTGCCGGAGGAGTCACGGCCCACCAGGTCCGCTGCCGCGGACCCGGACACCTGACCCGCGGAGAAGATCGGGCCGCTGGCGCCGGTGGTGGTGAACGGACCGATGCGGGTGCCGTAGCCGCCCGCCCCGTTGCCGGGGTAGACGTACGCCGCGTGGGAGGTCTTGTCCCGTGCGAGCAGGTCGGTCCTGCCGTCGTTGTTCAGGTCGTCGGCGGCGGACAGCAGCTCCGTGCCGGCCCACCCTGTCCCGACCTGCCGGATCGCAGCGATCCCGGTCTTGGTGCCGGTCACCAGGATGAGCCGCCCGTCGGTGGTGGTGACCACGAGGTCGGGCCTGCCGTCGCCGCTGACGTCGCCGGTGCCGGCCGTGGCCACGTTGGAGCCCCAGTTCGAGGACATCAGCCGTCCGGCCGCGAACGCACCTTGCCCGTCGCCGGCGTACAGGTAGAGCCGCTTGGTGGTCGCGACCCGGCCGACGACGTCCCTGTGACCGTCCCCGTTCCAGTCGCCGACGCCGGCCAGCTGGTCGACGCCGGAGAAGCGGGGCGTCGCCTTCACGGGCGCCCGGTAGTGACCGGCGCCGTCGCCGGGGTACACCACCGTGGTCTTCGAGGTCTTGTTGCGAGCCAGGAGGTCGGCCCGCCCGTCGCCGGTCACGTCGCCCACCGGCGCGACGAGGTCCATCGCTGCCCATCCCGAGCTCACCAGCCGGCCGGCCGAGAAACCGACCTGTCCCCCGGTGCGCAGGACGTAGCCCCGCTTGGTGGACTTGTCGCGCACGACGACGTCGGGCCAGGCAGTCCCGGCGAGGTTGGCGGTGCGGTTCCGGCTCGCGAACGACTTCTGGTACTTCACCGCGAGGGACCGGATCGTGGGGATCTTGGCGTAGAGGTACTTGCCGGGGCAGGCGGTTTGCCCCACGTCCCGGTGCCCGTTGATCGCCGGGAGGTACTTCTTGGTGACCCACTGCTTCGTGGAGCCTGCGGAGACGCCGTGCAGGCTGAGCTTCCAGGCGAACAGCCGGCCGTAGGCGTCCAGCATCGCCGACGAGGGCTGGGCGGTCTCGAAGTTTCCGATCGCCGACATCGCGAAGGCGTCGTCGTTGTAGCCGAGCGTGTGCGCCCCGACAACGGGACGGTCGACCCCGCCGTACCGGCCCTCCCAGATCCGGCCGAAGCGGTCGACGAGAAAGTTGTAGCCGACGTCGGACCAGCCCTTGGACTGGGTGTGGTAGGCGTAGATGCCGCGGATGATCGCCGGCACCTGGGCCGCGGTGTAGTTGTTCGCGTTGACGGTGTGGTGCACGAACCCGGCGTGCACCTCGCCGTAGTGCAGCGAGGACTTGTCACGCAGCCGCTCGTCGGCGCCCCACTGCGCCCGCGAGTAGATCATCGGCTTGGAGGTGACGACGCCGGCGCTCAGCTCGGCCCCACCGGTCCCGTCGGTCGTCCCGTCGGTCGTCCCGTCGGTCGTCCCGTCGGTCGTCCCGTCGGTCGTCCCGTCGGTCGTCCCGTCGGTCGTGCCGTCCGGGGTGCCGGTGGTGCCCGTCGTCGTGTCGGCGGCGGACAGGTCCAGGGTGCCGGTGTCGATCGCCGGCTTCTCCACGGTGGGGGCGCTCTGCGCGCCGGGGTCCACCAGGGACAGCTGCATGCCGTCCGGCGCCTCACCGGAGTCGGTGACCGCCTTGATCTGCACATCGTCGACGTTGCCGACGTACACCGGGTCGGTCCCCGGCCGGCTCCGGCGCCCCTCGGCGCTGCGCGGGTCCGGGCCGTGCTCGTCGTGGTAGGGCATCGCCTGCCATCTCGACCAGGCGCCGTCCTTCTGGGTGCGGACCGAGATCTTGATGGCGCGGTCGGGAAGGTTCTCGCCGTGCTCCCAGGTCACCCCCACCGTGGCCAGGCTGCGGACCGGCTGGGGGGCCGAGAGGACCGCGAGGTCGTCGGTCTCCGGGTCGCCCTCGTCGGCCACCAGCGAGGCCGCGTCAGAGCCGCCCCGGGCCGCGGAGGCACCTTCGTGCAGGACCTTCAGCCCGCTCGCGCTCACACCCGAGAGGGGTACGTCGGTCACCCGCGGCTTGACGGGCTTCGAGGCGACCAGGGACGGCGCGTCACCGGCCCCCACAGTGACGGAGCCGTCGTCCGCGGCCGGCAGGGGCGCGGACTCGATCACGCCCGGACGGTTCGGCGCGACGATCTTCAGCGTGACCATGTTCGCGGCCGGAGCCGCGATCGCAGCCACCAGGCCGAACGCCAGGCTCTGCTGGCACAGGAGCACGAAACGGCTTCTGTTCTCGGGCATCTCGGGGGTACTCCTGTGGGGATGAGATTCACATGAGTACCAAATGTCACAGCAGCCACATCATGCCGCAAGGGCTTCCGAATAACTACAAAGTTGTAATTCGCCAACCCAGTAAGGAGATTCTCGCTCGCCGAACGGCGCAGCCAGCGAGGTCAGACGTCGGCGCCGAGCTCCTCGTCGGTCTCGGAGTCCTCGGCATCCTCGGAGTTCACGTCGTCCTCGGCGTCGTCGTACTGCAGGTAGCGGATGCCGTCGTCGACGGGCCCGTCGAAGCCCAGGACACCCTTCTCCAGCACCAGGACCCGATCGCACATCTTCCGGACCGAACCGGCCGCGTGGCTGACGTACAGCATCGTGCGGCCCTCCTTGCGGATCTCCTGCATCCGCGCCATGCACTTCTTCTTGAAGGGCTTGTCGCCGACGGCCAGGACCTCGTCGATGAGGAAGATGTCGGACTCGGTGTGCACCGCGACCGCGAAGCCGAGCCGGGAGAACATGCCGGACGAGTAGTGCCCGACGGGCGTGTCGAGGAACTTGCCGATGTCCGCGAACTCGACGATCTGGTCGAACTTCCGCTTGGTCTCGGCCTCGGACATCCCCAGGATCGCCGCGTTGAGGTAGACGTTGTCGCGCCCGGTGAGCTGGGGGTGGAACCCGGCGCCGGTGGCGATCAGGCCGGCGATCCGGCCCCGGGTGAGCACCTTGCCGGCGTCCGGCTTCATCACGCCGTTGATCAGCTTGAGCAGCGTGCTCTTGCCGGAGCCGTTGAGCCCCATCAGGCCGACGGACTCCCCCTGCTCGATCGTGAACGAGACGTCGTTAACGGCGAGGAAGTTGTCGCTGATCTGCTGACGACGCAGGGCGGCGATGGTGATCTGCTTGATGGTGCGGTGGTACCGCATCGTGAACTGCTTGCTCGCGTTCTCGCAGACGATGGACTCAGACATCACAGACGCTCCGCGAACTTGCCCTCGAGCTTGCTGAAGGCGACCTGGCACAGCACGAGGATGACGAGGGAGATGGCCAGCATGCCCCATCCCAGGAGAAAGAGGTGTTCGGGCACCGTCGGGTACCCGACGCTGTCGGGGTTCTTCGCCCAGGTGGGGATCCAGAACGCCCGCTGCAGGAGGATGACCCCGACCGTGAGCGGGTTAGCCAGGTAGACGTAGTAGAACCAGGTGGAGCCCATGCCGCTGGTGGCGAACTTCGCGAACGGGTAGATCATCGGCACGATCCAGTGCGTGAACAGCGTGAACGTGGCCACGACGTTCTGGAAGTCCCGGAAGAACACGTTCATGCCGGCGAAGAGCAGCGCCAGCGCGGTTCCGAGAACCGTGATGATGGCCGCGCCCAGGAAGCCGGCGAGGAGGCCCTGCGCGTCGGGCTTCCACCCCACCGCGACGGACGCGATGAACAGGATCAGCAGCTGGGGGAAGGTGTTGACGGCCGAGACGATCACCGCCGACACCGGGAACATCTCCCGCGGCATCGCCATCTTGCGGACGATCGCCTTGTTCTTGACGATCGACCGGGTCCCCGAGGAGAACGTCTCGGTGAAGAAGTGGACGCCGACGATCGCCGCGAACATGTGGATGGCGAAGTTGGGGACGTCCTTGTGCAGCCCGAGCACCAGACCGATGACGAAGAAGTACATGCAGAACCGCACCAGCGGCTGCACGTAGGACCAGAGCAGTCCCAGCAGCGATCCCTGGTAGCGGGACTGGATCTCCTTCCCGACCAGCAGCCGGAGCAGGTACCGCCGGCGGAACACGTCGACCAGGCCGTTGCTCGCGAACGGGGACGCGAGCGGGGCGTCCGGCACCGCGACCGGTGTCAGACCAGGCGACTCGGACTGTGCGGTCACGCGCCCTCCCGGTCCGTGGCCGACGCCTCGAACGTCTTCGCCCACTGGTCGGGCGAGACGATGTCGGGCAGTGCCTGCCGGTAGCGCCGCGACAGGGCCGGCCACTCGCGGTAGAGCCGCTGGTGGATCTCGATGGTGCGGCGCAGCAGGTCCTGGAACTCGTCCTTGTCCCGGTGGTACCACGAGGCGCTGGCGCCGTCGGGCATGGAGACCACCACGGAGTCGAACTGGGCGATCATCCACCACTTGGCGTCCATCGCGGCCAGCCGGGCCTCCGGGAACTTCTCGGCGAGCGTGCGCGTCGGGAGGTTCTGGCGGATCGCCGACGTGGCCGCCACCATCATCTGGCCCAGCTTGCCCTTGGGGAGCGTGGGGTCCTGGCCGCGCTTGGGCGGCTTCTCCCGGCGCACGGGCGGGAACGCGTCGGGGTCCGCGGCGGTCTGCGCGTCGGTGTAGCGCTTGCGCAGCGCCTGCAGCTCCGGCAGCTTCGTCGCCAGCTCCCCGTGCAGCACCTCCGGTCCGGCGAGCACGTCCTCGAGGGCGAGGTGGCGCAGCTCGGCGGTGGAGTACTGCAGCGCGAAGAGGTGCTTGACCTGGTGGTTGAAGCTCTCCCGGATCACCCGGCCGCCGTGCTCGTAGGGCGAGTGCAGCAGCGCCGCGATCGTGCGGTTGCGCTGGTGGAAGTAGGACTGCCAGTCAAGCGCGTCGTTCTTGTCGCTCCACGGGACGTGCCACACCGCCGCGCCGGGCAGGGTGACCGTCGGGAAGCCGTGCTCGCTCGCGCGGACGCCGTACTCCGAGTCGTCCCACTTGATGAACAGCGGCAGGCTCAGGCCGATCGTCCGCAGCACCTCGGTGGGGATCAGGCACATGAACCAGCCGTTGAAGTCCACGTCGATGCGACGGTGCAGCCACCGCGAGGAGCGGAGGTTCCGCTCGCTGAAGTCCCAGTCGGGCTGGACGGTCGGCGGTGACATCCACCAGAAGCGGTAGCGGTTCACGATCTCGCCGAAGCTGTGCAGCCGGGACTTCGCGAAGAGGCTGAACATGTGGCCGCCGACGATCGTGGGGCGCCGGCACAGGTCGCCGAACGTCACGGCCCGCACGATGCTCTCCGGCTCGCAGACGACGTCGTCGTCCATGCACATCATGTACGTCGACGTGCCGCTCTGGAGCGTCTCGAACTGGGAGCGGGCGTAGCCGCCGGAGCCGCCCAGGTTCCCCTGCTCGATGATGCGGAGCTTGTCCCCCAGCGACTCCTCGGCCGCGGCGAAGCGGTCGGAGGCGGCGACCTTCTGGGTCCCCTGCTCGGCGACGATCACCTCGTCGAGGATGGACTGCACGTCGGCGTCGGCACCGATCTGCGCCAGCAGGTCGGCACAGAAGTCGGGGCGGTTCATCGTGGTGATGCCGATGGTCACCGAGCCGTTCTCGGCGCGGTCCGCCGGCACGTCGGCGACCCAGGACGCCTCCTCGAGCACCGCGCCGTCGGGGCCGGCGATGACGTCGAACCAGTACCAGCCGCCGTCGGAGAAGGACTTCAGCGACAGGTCGAACCGGAAGTCCTGAGCGTCCGAGCCGGAGACCATCTGGTCGTCGACCCGCTGCGCACGCCCGTCGGGCATCGAGCGGTAGACGATGACCGAGGCGCGGTCGCCGGTGAGCCGCACGTGCAGCGAGACCTCGTCGACGACGGTCCACATCCGCCAGTAGCTCGCCGCGAACGCGTTGAAGTAGGTGCCGAACGAGATCCGGTCGGACTTCTTCACCCGGTAGCGGTACCGGTCGAGCACGGCGTGCGGGTCGGGCTCCACGTCGGAGTTCGGGCTCGCGGGCGGGATCTTCGCCCGCTGCTTCATGGTCAGGCCCAGCGTGTTCACGTCGAGCTGAGGGCGGTCGGGGTCGACGTACAGCGGGAGCACGTCGGTGTCGCGCGACACCGGGAGCACCACCCGCTGCAGGACCCGTCGCACCGTGGCGGTGCCCGTATGGCTGGCGTGACTCATTCGTCGACTCCTCCGCTTTGCAGGGCAGCGCCGCTCTCGAAGTGCGGCTTGAGCTTGTTCTCGAACATCGACAGCGCGGAACCGATCGCCATGTGCATGTCGAGGTACTTGTAGGTGCCGAGCCGGCCGCCGAACAGGACCATCGGCTCCTGCTTGGCCAGCTCGCGGTACTTCAGCAGCTTGTCGCGGTCCTCGGCGGTGTTCACCGGGTAGTAGGGCTCGTCGCCCTTCTCGGCGAAGCGGCTGAACTCCCGCATGATGACGGTCTTGCCTTCGGGGTACTCCCGCTCCGGGTGGAAGTGCCGGAACTCGTGGATCCGGGTGTACGGCACGTCCGCGTCGGGGTAGTTCATCACCGAGGTGCCCTGGAAGTCGCCGGTCTCCAGGACCTCGCGCTCGAAGTCGAGGGTGCGCCAGGACAGCTCGCCCTCGCAGTTGCCGAAGTACTCGTCGACCGGGCCGGTGTAGACGATCGGGACGGTGCCCCTGTACTCGTCGGCCACGTCGAAGAAGTCCGTCTCGAGCCGCACCTCGATGTTGGGGTGCTCGGCCATCTTCTCCAGCCACGCGGTGTAGCCGTCGACCGGCAGACCCTCATACGTGTCGTTGAAGTAGCGGTTGTTGTAGGTGTAGCGCACCGGGAGGCGGCTGATGATGTCCGCCGACAGCTCCTCGGGGTCGGTCTGCCACTGCTTCGCGGTGTAGTGCGCGATGAACGCCTCGTAGAGCGGGCGGCCGATCAGCGAGACACCCTTCTCGACGAAGTTCTCCGGCTCCTTGTCGCCGAGCTCCGCGGCCTGCTCCTTGATCAGGGCACGTGCCTCGTCCGGGCTGTAGGCGGCGTCGAAGAACTGGTTGATCGTGCCGAGGTTGATCGGCATCGGGTACACCTGGCCCTTGTGGCTCGTGTAGACCCGGTGCTGGTAGTCGGTGAAGGCGGTGAACCGGTTGACGTAGTCCCACACCTTCTTGTTGGAGGTGTGGAACAGGTGCGCGCCGTACTGGTGCACCTCGATACCGGTCTCCTGGTCGGCCTCGCTGTAGGCGTTGCCGCCGAGGTGGTGACGGCGCTCGAGCACCAGGACCTTCAGGCCCAGCTCGTTCGCACAGCGTTCGGCGATCGTCAGACCGAAGAAGCCGGATCCGACGATGACGAGATCAGCGTTCAACACACACTCCTGGTTGGGGAAGCAACGGGCAGTCTATCGGCCGTCGGCCCGGGTCCCCGCATCCGAGCGACGTCGCACCGGTCACGTCCGGTCATCCTGCGGACCGGTCGCCACGGCCGGAACCCCGGTTCGCGATCAGCGCGCGGTAGGCGATCCTGCGCAGGGACTCCGGCACGAGACGGTACCCCCCGCGCACCGCGACGTTGCGGAGGTACTGCCCGCGCGTGGTGATCCCGAGCTGCCGGAACCGCCGCTGGACGGCGAGCTCCGAGCGCAGCAGCTGACGCCCGCCCCGCCGGGCGTAGGCGCCGGCGCCCACCCGGTAGCAGACCAGCGGCTCGGCGAGGTTGGCCGGCCGGGCGCCGGCGTCGACCATCCGAGCGAACAGCAGGTAGTCCTCCATCAGCGCCATGTCGGTGTACCCCCCGGCGGCCTGCACGGCGCTGCGCCGGTAGACGACTGTCGGGTGGTTGAACGGGTCACGGAACCGGATCACGCGGCGGATCTCGTCCGGGTCGGTCGGGGGCGTACGGCGGCCGACGATCTCGTCCACGCAGGACCCGAACTCCAGCAGGCCGCTGCCCACGATGTCGGCCCCCGCCTCCACGACGGGGACCTGCTTCTCGAAGCGGGTGGGCAGGCTCACGTCGTCGGCGTCCATCCGGGCCACGATCTCGTGCTCGCAGGCCGCCAGCCCGCGGTCCAGCGCCGGGCCGAGTCCGAGGTTCTCCTCGATGACCACGTGGTCGACGCGCACCGGGCTGTCCGCGACGAGCTGCCGGATCGTGTCGGCGAGCTCGTCGGGAACCGGGCCGTCCTGGACCAGCACCACCTGGTCGGGACGGCGGGTCTGCTGCTGCACGCTCGACGTGAACGCGTCCCGCAGGAAGCCCGGGTCGTCCCCGCCGTACGCAGCGAGGAGCAGCGAGAACGGCTGGGGGCCGGAGCCCATGTACCAGTCGGGCTGTGCCTCGTACACGCCGGCGTGCGGGGACCAGCCGGCCTCGGCGAGCACCACGCCGTTGGAGCGGGGGCCGCCGCGCAGCCCCGCGGCGAGGCCGGTCCGCAGCCCGCGCACCAGCGTCCCGCGGTCCGTGGATTTGGCGAACGTGCGCACCCAGCGCCGGGCGGTCGAGCCGCCGTACAGCAGCTTCTCGGCCGGGCTCAGGCCCGGGCTCCGGGTGAACATCCAGACCTTGTTGCGCACCTCGTAGAAGAACCGCTCCCCCGGGTCCGCGTCGGTCGAGCCGAACACCTTGGTCTTGTGCACGACCACGCTGTCCGGGCAGGTCAGCCCGACGCCGCCGCGGATCAGCCGGGTGGAGTACTCGAAGTCGTCGTTCCAGAGGAAGTAGTCGGCGACCGGCAGTCCGCGCTCGCGGACGGTGGCGGCGTCGCACATGATCGAGACGAACGACGCCGACCGGATCGGCAGGCAGCCGACCGTCTGCGCCGCCTGGCGCTCGGGAGCCGACGCCCCCGGCTTGGTCCGCGGCGTGTTCATCGGGTGGTCGCGCCCGTCGGTCCAGACCACCCGGCTGGCCAGCACCCGCGGCCGGTCCGGACCCGGGTACGTCGACCAGGCCGCGACGAGGTGCTCGGCGGCCGTCGCGGTCGGCACGGTGTCGTCGTCGAGCAGCCAGACCAGGTCCGGCTCGCAGGTCAGCGCCCGCTCGATGCCGGCAGCGAACCCGCCCGCACCGCCGGTGTTCACGCTCAGGTGCACGACCTGCAGGTGGGCGTAGTCGCTGCGCAGCAGCTCCGCCGTCCCGTCCGTCGAGGCGTTGTCCACGACCACGATCTCCGCCGGACGCAGGGTCTGCGCCTCCAGCGCGGCCAGCGACTCCACGAGGAGGTCTCGCCGGTTCCACGTCACGACGACGGCGACGACCCGGGCACTCACAGGCGGCACCCTACCGACCGTCCGCACCGGGGCAGCGGGTGCGTCAGCAGGCGCTCGACAGGTCGGTGGACTCGTTGGCGGCGTACCCGTCGTGCAGGTTGCCGATCGAGCCGCCGACGGTCGAGTGGTGGCCGCGGGTGTAGCCCTTCTTGGCCCGGCTCGCCTTGGCGGTCGCGGACGACGCGGCGGCGGTGTCGCTCTTCGTGTCGGCCGCGGGCTTGCTGCCCTCGGACCGGTCGACGGCCGCCTTCACCATGGAGTGGATCTTGTCGACGTCGGGATGCCCGGTGTTGACCGTCGGCGGCACGAAGGAGACCGTGCTGACCGGCTGGGAGCGGGCCTTCATCGCCAGCTCCGCGAACGTGCCCAGCTCGGAGGCCGGAAGGTCGGTGGTGACCAGCTTCTCGCTGGCCTTCGCGATCTTCTCGAAGTTGGTGACGACGGTCTGCGGCGAGAGCTGCTGCAGCATCGCGTTCATCACGCACTTCTGCCGGGCCATCCGCGAGTAGTCGTCGGCGCTCTCCCGGGACCGGGCGAACCACAGCGTCTGGAACCCGTCGAGGCGCTGCACGCCGGGCTCGATGTAGCCGGTGACCGGGCCGCCCACGCCGCCGATCGGGATGCGGTCGCGGACGTTGAGCTTCAGCCCGCCCACGGCCTGCACCATGCTGCGGAAGCCCTGCAGGTTGACCATCGCGTAGTAGTTGATGCTCAGCCCGGTGATGCCCTCGACGCCCTCGACGGTCGCCTCGACCCCCGGGTTCGAGTAGCCCTTGAAGAGCGACTCGTTGTCCTGGGCCCAGGTCGAGAGGCTGTTCAGCTCACAGCCGTCGCAGTCGTAGCCGTCGGGGAACTGCTCGGCCATCACCGAGCCCTTGGCGAACGGGAAGTTCATCATGTTGCGCGGCAGCCCGAACAGGATCGTCTTGCCGGTGTCCGCGTCGATGCTGGCCACGGTGAGGCTGTCGGGCCGCAGGCCCCACCGGTCCGAGCCCGAGTCGCCGCCGAGCAGCAGGATGTTGTAGCGGCCGTGGTGCGCCGAGGTCGCCGTACCGTCGCCGAACATCGCGGTGATGAAGCCCTTCTGGACCGCCACCATGTGCGAGGCGAACAACAGCGAGCCGGCGACGGAGAAGCACAGGAAGCCGTTGAGCCCGACCATCGCGAGTCGCTGCTTCTGCATCAGCTCGAGCGGCTGGCCGAGCCGCCAGGCGTCCAGGAACAGCAGCGCCCAGCCGACGGCGAGAGCGCACAGCAGCAACCGGATGAAGCCGAGGGCGACCGTGTTGGTGCCCAGCCAGTAGACGAACCCGTGCCACATCAGGCCGAGCAGGACGACCATCACCACGCCGCCGACCACCGCCAGCCACACGCGCAGCGCGATCCGGCCCACCTCGCGGCGGCCGGCCACCAGCTGCGCGGAGCCGGGCACGAGCAGGGTCATCACCAGCAGCGTGACGGCGCGCCGGAAGCGGACGCGGGACAGGGCGGCGTCCTGCGTAGGAGCACCCAACCCGGGGGAAGAGACGGGGGGCATGTCTGGGCCTTTCGAGCGACTGGCTGCGACGGTCCAGTATCACCAGTCACATCCGTCACTCGGGGCTCGGCGCGCCGGGGCGCGCCAACTGGCTCCGCCAGCGCTCGCTCCCGGTCACCGGCCCGGCCGGCTCTCCCCGTCACCGGCCCGGCCGGCTCTCCCCGTCACCGGCCCGGCCGGCGGTGATCTCCGCCTTCCGGGCCAGCCGGTGCGCCCGCCGGATCTCCGCCTCGCGCATCCGGCGCTCCTCCACGGGCGTCTCCGGCCGCAGCCCGGGGATGGCCCGCGGCCCGCCGTCCTGCTCGACGGCGACGAACACGAGGTACGCCGAGGCCACGTGCAACGGCTCCCGCCCCGCCTCGTTCCACGGCTCGGACTCCACGCGGACCCCGATCTCCATCGACGTACGCCCGGCCCAGTTCACCTGCGCGACGGTCCGCACGATGTCGCCCACGTGCACCGGCTCGAGGAAGGCCATCTCGTCCATCGCCGCGGTGACCGCCGGCCCGCCGCTGTGCCGCTGGGCGACCGCTCCGGCCGTGGAGTCGACCAGGCGCATGATCACCCCGCCGTGCACGTTGCCGAGCAGGTTGACGTGCTGCTGGTCCATCAGCAACGACAGCGAGGTCCGCGCGTGGGAGGGGGACAGCGCGGTCCGGTCCGGCTCGAGGAAGGGTGACGGCGTTGGCGGGGCTGACATGGTCTGCAAGGTAGCGTCTCCGCCATGGCAGACCGTCCCAGACGCGACCCGGAGGGCGCAGACGAGCCCGGCTACGACTGGCTCTACGGCACCCGCCGCAAGGGGGTCGGCGGCTCCGGCAGCCCGGCCGACGCCGACGACGCCACCCAGGTGCAACCCCAGCAACCTCGTCCCGGCTCATCGGCCCCCAGTGGTGGGCCCAGTGGTGGACGCTCGCCGCGCGACCCCGAGCCGACCCAGATGCTGCCCACGGTCGGCCGGCCCGGCAGCTCGGGCAACCGGTCCGGCGGCCCCTACGAGGCGCCGCCGCCCGCCCGGCCCCGCACCGACACCGGGTCCGGCGGTTCCCGGGGCGGACGCCCCGTCCCACCCCCGCCGTCCCGCCCGTCCCGCGGCAGACGGCGTCCGAAGCTGGGGTGGCTCAAGCTCGTCCTGCTTCTCTGGCTGGTGTTCCTCGTCGCCGTCCCGCTGGTCGCGTGGCAGAAGATCGACAAGGTCGACGCGACGCCGAGCGGCGACCGCCCCGAGTCGCAGCCGGGGACGACGTACCTCCTGGTCGGCAGCGACAGCCGGGAGGGGCTGACCCGCAAGCAGCAGCTGGCGTACGGCGTCGGCAAGGCCGAGGGCCGGCGCACCGACACGATCATGCTGCTGCACACCGGCTCCGGCCCGAACATGCTGATGTCCATCCCCCGGGACTCCATCGTCGACGTCCCGGGGCACGGCAAGACCAAGATCAACGCGGCGTTCGCCTACGGCGGACCGAAGCTGCTCGAGCAGACCATCGAGGGCGAGACCGGAATCCGCATCGACGACTACGTCGAGATCGGGTTCGCGGGCTTCATCGACGTCGTGGACGCCGTCGGCGGCGTGAAGATCTGCCCCAAGCAGGCGATGAAGGACAAGCTCGCCAACCTCGACATCAAGAAGGGCTGCCAGGAGGTGGAGGGCACCGACGCGCTCGGCTACGCCCGCTCCCGCCACACGTCCGGGCTCGGCGACGTCGCCCGGGCCCAGCACCAGCGCGAGGTGGTCAGCGCCGTCGGCAGCAAGGCCGCCTCGCCGTGGACGGTGATCAACCCGCTCCGCTACTACCGGCTTGCGATGGCCGGGTCGGACTCGCTGCGTGTCGGGGACGACACCGGGATGCTCGCGACGATGCGCTTCGCCTGGGCGATGACCCGGGTGAACGGCAAGAACGGCCTCACCTGCGGAGTGCCGATCTCCGACCTGGCCGTGCACTGGGACCGGGACCGCGCCATGCGGATGTTCAAGCTGATCCAGGAGGACCGCACCGCCGACATCCCCAAGAGCCTCTGCAAGCAGAGCGGTCTACGCAACCAGTGAGCGGCTACACCACGCTCG
Source organism: uncultured Actinomycetota bacterium (assembly GCA_963810035.1). Taxonomy (GTDB): domain Bacteria; phylum Actinomycetota; class Actinomycetes; order Propionibacteriales; family Nocardioidaceae; genus Nocardioides_B. Next base: position 243,955 of record CAWEMA010000011.1, on the reverse strand, counting down.
ACTACGCGGTCGACGACGGGATCCTGACCCTCACCCTGGACCGGCCGGACCAGCTCAACGCGTTCACGGTCACCATGGCCGACGAGCTGGTGCACGCCTTCGACCGGGCGAGCACCGACGACGACGTCGCGGCGGTCGTGGTGACCGGGCGCGGCCGCGCCTTCTGCGCCGGGATGGACCTGTCGGCGGAGGGCAACGTCTTCGGCCTCGACGAGTCGCTGCAGCCGACCCTGGACGACCTGCACGCCCGGCTCGACGACCCCGAGATCGTGGCCGGCGTCCGGGACACCGGTGGCCGGGTGACGCTGGCGGTCTACCGCTGCACCAAGCCCGTGATCGGCGCGATCAACGGGGCGGCCGTCGGCATCGGCGCGACCATGACCCTGCCCATGGACGTCCGGCTGGCTGCGGAGACGGCGCGCATCGGCTTCGTGTTCGGCCGGCTCGGCATAGTCCCCGAGGCGTGCTCGTCGTGGTTCCTGCCGCGCATCGTCGGGATCAGCCGGGCCCTGGAGTGGGTCTACTCCGCGGACATCCTCAGCCCCGCCGAGGCGCTCGAGGGTGGGCTGGTCCGGTCCGTGCATCCGGCCGACGAGCTGCTGGACGCGGCGTACGCCCTGGCCCGCAGGTTCACCGCGAACCGCTCCCCCGTCGCCACCGCCCTCGCCCGGCAGATGATGTGGCGCAACAGCGCGCAGCCGCACCCCCTCGAGGCGCACCGCGTCGACTCGCTGGCGATGTTCTTCACCAGCCTCGGCGACGGCTCGGAGGGAGTTCAGGCGTTCCGGGAGAAGCGCGAGCCGGAGTTCACCAGCCGTACGACGGACATGCCGCCGTTCTACCCCTGGCAGGAGTGACCGAGCTCCAGGTCGCCTGCATCCCGACCACGCTGCGCCACCTGTCACGTGCACGGCCTCAGGCACGTGCACTTCGGGTCGCGCCGTAGGTAAGCGTCAGCCCATGGACTTCTGGCCGTCGATGGTCTCGCGGAGGATGTCGGCGTGGCCGGCGTGCTGGGCGGTTTCAGCCAGGATGTGGGTGAAGACTCGCCGGGCGCTCCACGACGCGCCTGGCTCGAACCAGGGAGCCTTGGGCAGCGGCTGCAGCGCGTCGAGGTCGACGCTGAGTACCAGCTCGTCCGTGGCGGCGGCCACCTCGTCGTACCTCGCGAGCAGACCGGCGAGGCTCTCGCCCTCGAGCATCCGGAAGCCATCGGCGTACTTCTGTACCTCGGGTGGCGGGTTGGACCAGTCGATGTTCGCCCAGTCGATGTCGGGGGACGGGGCCGGGCCATCGACGACGAAGCTCGCCCACTGCAGCTCGACGGCCGTCACGTGCTTGATGAGCCCGCCGAGGCTGAGGGTGCTGACCGTCGGGGTGAGCCGGGCCTGCTCGTCCGTGAGCCCCGCCCCGGTCCGCCGGAACAGGCCGCGGTGCTTGCGCAGGACGTCGACGAGGTCGGCACGCTCTTGTGCGGCGAGGCCGGAAGACGAGGCAGACGAGGTGGGTGGGGTGCTGTGCTGTGATGTCATGTTGCCCACGCTACGGACCGCATAGGTCGGGTTCTGTCCTGAATGACAACAGGTCCAGAACGAGGCGGTGACCCCGGGCCGCGTTGTCCGAGGCAGCCGGGACGCAGCGCAGGCGGACTCCCGCCGATCGATCACTTCGCGGTCAGGCCGGTTAGGCGCCGCCTGAGGCATCCTGTGCCTTTGCCGCAGTTTTACGAGCCGTCTCCTTGGCCGACTTCCTCACCGCCACCTTCTTGGTGGCTTTCTTCACGGCCTTCGTGGCCGGCGCCCCTTCGACGGGTCGACGACCCTTGAGGCGCACCCACAGCTGCCCGCGACCACTGGGCCCGGTTACCGACTTGGTCTCGACGTACGGCTGTGCCCTGACCAGGTCGCTGAGCTTGCCGAACCCGTAGTTGCGCGAGTCGAACGACGGGTCGGTGCGGTTCAGGTGGTTGCCGAGCGCACTGAGCGAGGCCCAGTCGTCGTCATCGGCGTCGACCTTGTTCAGGGCTTGGGTCAGCACGCTCTGGATCGGGCGGGGCTGTTCGTCCTTCGCCTGCTCCGTTGCCTGCCCGGTCGCGCCGCCGTGGCCGCTGTCGGCGCCGAGGACCTCGAGAAACACGAACCTCTCACATGCCTCCACGAAAGCCTTCGGTGTCTTGCGCCGCCCCACGCCGATGACCCGCTTGCCCGACTCGCGAAGTCTGGTGGCCAGTGGGGTGAAGTCGCTGTCGCTGGAGACGATGGCGAAGCCCTCGACGTTGCCGGAGTAGAGCAGGTCCATGGCGTCGATGATCAGCGCTGAGTCGGTGGCGTTCTTGCCGTAGGTGTAGGCGAACTGCTGTTGCGGGGAGATGGCGTTACCGAGGAGCACGTCGCGCCAGCCGGTGAGGTGCGGGTTGGTCCAGTCGCCGTACGCCCGCTTGACGGTGATGGTCCCGTAGCCGGCCAGCTCCTCGAACATCTCCTTGATCAGCTTCGGAGAGGTGTTGTCGGCGTCGATCAGGACGGCGAGGCGGGTGCTGTCATCGGTCATTGCGCGGAGAATCTCCTCGATCGGTGGGTGGTCCAGTCTCCTGCAAGATGCCCACCTCCTGCAGCCCGAACCACGACAGCACGCCGCCCCGGAACCACAAGGAGAATCCGGGGATCGACGGCCCGCCTAGGCCCAGGACTCCTCGGTGCGCCGGGCCAGGTCCTCGACGACGCCCCGCAGCTCGCCGGTCCGTTCGCGGACCCGGCGCTGCCGCGTCGCCCCGTTGCCGCGGGCGAGCATCCGCTCGAACGACGCGACGACCCGGTCCAGGTCGCCGGCCTCCTCGAGGGCGGGACGCACGTGCTGGACCGTGGCGTCGAAGACCTCGCGGGGCGGAGCCAGCCGGGCCTCGACCGGGTGCACCAGGTCGTCGGACAGCCCGTGCCGGGCGGCCCGCCAGCCGGCGACGCGCAGCAGGTCCCCGCGCCAGGTCGGCGGAGCCGGGTCGGCCGCCACCGTGGTGACCAGCGCCCGGGCCAGCAGGGCGACCAGCACGGCGTCCTCCACGTCCGTGCACACGTCGGCCACCCGGATCTCCACGGTCGGGTAGTGCTCCGCGAGCCGGACGTCGAAGTAGAGCATCCCGGGATCCAGGCCGGCTCCCCAGCCGACCATCTGCTCGGACACGGCCCGGTAGGTCGCGACGTCGCCGAACGGCTGCGCGGGCGCGGCGGTCGGCCAGCGGCTCCACACCTGGGAGCGCCAGCTGGCGTGACCGGTGTCGCGGCCCTGCCAGTACGGCGAGTTCGCGCCCAGCGCGACCAGCAGCGGCAGCCAGGGGCGGATTCCGTCGACCACCCGCACGGCCTCCCTGTCGTCGGTCACGTCGACGTGCATGTGCATCGCGGAGACGAGTGCCTGGCGCGCCATCTCGCCGTACTCCGCCTGGATCCGGCGGTAGCGCGACTTGGGGGTGAAGTGCTCGTCGTCCTCGTGCAGAACCGGCGCCGCCATCGCAACCGCCCGGGCACCGGCCGCTGCGGCCGCCTGCCCCACCGCCCGCCGCCCGGCGCGGACACCAGCGTCCAGCTCGTCGGCCTGGGTGCACGGCGGCGTGGAGGTCTCGATCTGCTGGAGGAACAGCTCCTGCTCGACCTCCTCGTCGGCCTCATTGGCGAGCACGGCGTGCTGGGAGACGGCAGCGAGATGACCGGTGGCGGGGTCGACGAGCATGAGCTCTTCCTCGACGCCGATCTTGCGTAGCGACATGTGCGCACCGTCCCCGAAATGGGAGCCGGCATGCGTTTCCGGTTCTTCGGCGTCATGTTCCCGTCATGTGGCCTCCGTAGCGTCGTGGACGATGAGCGTGCAAACCGACCTTGGTCGCGCACAGACACTGCTCGCGGCCGGTTCGCCCGGTCCGGGACGAGGTGCGGTCCGGTGATGGGCACCGTCGCGTCCCACATCCTGTCGCTGCCCCCCTGGGTGGCGCTCCTGGTCGTGTTCGCACTCCCGGCCCTGGAGTCGTCCGCGTTCGTCGGGTTCATCTTCCCCGGGGAGATCGCGCTCATCCTCGGCGGCGTCATCGCCTACGAGGGACGGGTCTCCCTCGCCGCCGTGCTCGCGGCGGCGATCGCCGGCTGCATCGTCGGTGACAGCATCGGGTACGCCGTCGGCAGACGTCACGGCCGCCGGCTGCTGGACGGGACCGTGGGCCGGTTCGTGAAGCGCAGCCACCTCGACCGCGCTCAGACCTACCTCGCCGAACGAGGCGGCAAGGCGGTGTTCTTCGGCCGGTTCACCGCTGCGCTGCGCGTCCTCATCCCCGGCCTGGCCGGCATGTCCGGGATGCGGTACCGGACGTTCCTGGCCTACAACGTGGCCAGCGCCATCGGCTGGGCCACCCTGTCGGTGATGCTCGGCTACTTCGGCGGAAGCAGCTGGCGACACGTCGAGCACATCGCGTCCCGCATCGGGCTCGCCGCCCTCGCTCTCGTGGTCCTGATGGTCCTCGGCGGTCTGCTGCTCCGCCGCAGCGGCCCTGGCCGGTTCACCCGGCTCGCCGAGAACGTGGCGGCCAGTGGACTCGTTCGTCGCACCCGCGCACGTTTCCCCCGGACGACGAGCTGGCTTCTGGCTCGCGTCGACCCGGGTAGCAGCACCGGTCTGGGACTCACCACGGCCATGGCCGTGGCGGTTGCTGCGACCTGGACGTTCCTGGGCGTCAGCCAGGACGTCCTCGGGCACGAGGAGCTCGCGCTGCTCGACCCACGAGTCCATGCGTGGGTCCTCGCCCATCGCACCGGGGGCCTCACCGGTTTCTTCCGGATCGTGACCTGGCTCGGCGCGAGCGCAGTCACCCTCCCGGTTCTCGCGGTGGCCGGAGGGGTTCTCGCCCGTCGGCGCCGTTCCTGGACCCCGGTCCTGGACATCGTCGCCATCTACGGGACCGCAGTGGTCCTGCACGCGGTGGTCGGCCAGCTCGTCCATCGGGACCGGCCACCCGCCGCGGACTGGGCGGCTCCCGCGCACGGATGGGCGTACCCGTCCGGGCACACCACCCAGGCTGTCGCTGCCTGGGGCATCCTCGCCCTGCTCGTCGGCGTCCACGCCTCGCCACGCAACCGTCTCCTCATCGGAGCCGCCGCCACCTTCGCCGCGCTGCTCGTCGGCGTCAGCCGGGTCTACCTCGGGGTGCACTGGCCCACCGACGTCCTCGGCGGCGCCGCGATGTCCACTGCCGTGCTCGCGGTGTGGAGCGTCCTGCGCAGATCCGTCTTCACCACCGACACCACCGCGCCGCTGAGACAGACGCCCGGCGAGACCCGCTCGGGCGCAGCCGCTGACCCGGCCCCGAACGGGTCACCGCCCTCGCACAGGGCCGGCCCGTGCGGGCACTGCAGCACCGGACGCGTTCGGACTCCAACGGGGCTTCCACGCGTAGGCGATGACGTGTGAAGTAGTCGAATAGGACGGCGTTCTCTCCCCCGTGCCCTCTCCGAAGGAGCAGTGCTCGCCCACTACACCGCGGGTCGAAGCTGAGCTGTGCGAGCGTCCCGTTGCAGGAGCCGACCAACCGTCGTCGGGTAGCCACCGGTCGTTCATCGTGAGGTTGGTCGGGTCGTCCAGCCTCGCGGGCATGGTCACTCGGAACCTCACGGGCGCAGTCGCCCTCCTGCTCGGTGCCGCAATCGCCGCACCGCCCTCCTCTGCGCCGGCAGCTGCGGCGGAGCCACCCACCTTCGACCTCCAGGCGCACCGCGGCGGGGTCGGGCTGACCGTGGAGAGCACGCTCGCGTCCTTCGACAAGGCGCTCCGGCTCGGGGTCAGCACGCTCGAGCTCGACGTACAGATCACCCAGGACGGTCAGGCCGTCGTCACCCATGACCGCAAGGTCAACGGCGACAAGTGCCAGGACACCGCCCCTGCCACCCCGGGCGACCCGGAGTACCCGTACGTCGGTGACTACGTCGACACGTTGACCCTCGCCCAGGTGCGCACGCTCGACTGCGGCAGCAAGACGTTGCCGCAGTTCCCGGGGCAGCAGGCCTCGCCCGGTGAGCGGATGCCGCTTCTCAGCGAGGTCTTCGACCTCGTCGACGAGTACGACGCACACGACGTGAAGCTCAACGTCGAGACGAAGGTCGAGGCCGGCGCGCCCAGCGAGACCGCGCCGCGCGAGCAGTTCGTGCAGGTAGTGGACCGGGAGATTCGCGACGCCGACATCGCGCGACAGGTCACGATCCAGAGCTTCGACTGGGGCTCCCTGATGCGCATGAAGCAGGTGGACCCCCGGCTGCCGCTGGTCGCGCTGACCAACTACGACTTCCTCCAGGTGAACCAGCCCGGCGCCTCGCCCTGGCTCGGAGGCATCGACATCGACGACTACGACGGGGACCTGGTGAAGTCCACCGCCTCCTTCGGCGCCTCGGCGATCTCACCGGTGCACGGCTTCCCGCAGGACGGCAAGGTCACCGACGCCGACTACAAGCCTTACGTCACCAGGGCCATGGTCGACGAGGCCCACGCCTACGGCCAGAAGGTGATCCCCTGGACCGTCGACGACAAGCCGACGATGAACAAGCTCATCGGCGACGGGGTCGACGGACTGATCACCGACTACCCGGACCGGCTGCGCGAGGTCCTCGCCGACCGCGGCTACGCACTCCCCCGCGCCTACCAGCGGCCGGCGCAGGCACAGCCGCTCCCACCGGCGCACGCCCACAACGACTACGAGCACAAGCGCCCGCTGCGCGACGCACTCGGCCACGGCTTCACGAGCGTCGAGGCCGACGTGTGGCTCGTCGACGGTCAGCTGCTCGTCGCCCACGACCGGCAGGACGTGGTTCCCGGCCGGACCCTGGAGAAGCTCTACCTCTCGCCCCTCGAGGCGCGACGCAAGATGAACGGCGGCACCGAGTACCCCGGATGGGACGGCACCTTCCAGCTGCTCATCGACGTGAAGTCCGACGCGGCCCCGACGTACGCCGCGGTGGACGAGGCGCTGCGCAACCACCCCGGTCTCATGACGACCTTCGTCGGCGGCAGCACCCGGAAGGGCGCGGTCACGGCAGTGATCAGCGGCAACCGGGACCGCGCGGCGATGCTCGCACAACCGGTCCGCCACGCCGGGTACGACGGACGGCTCAGCGACCTGAACAGCCAGGCGCCGGCGTCGTTCATGCCGCTGGTCAGCGACAGCTGGACGAACAGCTTCACGTGGGACGGCACCGGCCCGATGCCCGCCGCCGAGGAGCAGAAGCTCCGGACCATCGTGGCGACCGCCCACCAGCACGGGTACCGGCTGCGGTTCTGGGCCACCCCGGACCAGGCCGGGCCGGCGCGAGAGGCCCTGTGGCGCAAGCTGCTCGACGCCGGCGTGGACCAGCTCAACACCGACGACCTCGGCGGGCTGCAGCGCTTCCTGACCCGCTGACCACTGGACCGGTCGAGCCGGGGGGTACGACGACGCTGCGTTCGTCGTACCCCAGCCGGGACCGGCCGCGCGCGGGACCCGGCCCAAGCCGCAGTTCAGAGCTCGGACTGGACCCCGGAGAGGAGCTGGCGGGCCATCACGATCCGCTGCACCTGGTTGGTGCCCTCGTAGATCTGGGTGATCTTGGCGTCGCGCATCATCCGCTCGGCCGGGTAGTCGTGCGTGTAGCCGTAGCCACCGAGCACCTGTACGGCGTCCGTGCTGACCTGCATGGCCGTGTCGGAGGCGAAGCACTTCGCGGCCGCACCGAAGAACGTCAGGTCCTTGTCGTTGCGCTGTGAGCGTCCCGCGGCGGCGTACGTCAGCTGCCGGGCGGCCTCCACCTTCATGCCCATGTCGGCGAGCATGAACTGCAGGCCCTGGAAGTCCGCGATCGCCTTGCCGAACTGCTTGCGCTCCTGGGCGTAGGCCAGCGCGTAGTCGAGCGCCCCCTGCGCGATGCCCACGGCCTGCGCGGCGATCGTCACGCGGGTGTGGTCCAGGGTGCGCATCGCGGTGGTGAAGCCGGTGTTCTCGGCGCCGATCATCCGGTCGGCAGGGATGCGCACGTTGTCGAAGTAGACCTCGCGGGTCGGCGAGCCCTTGATGCCGAGCTTCTTCTCGGGCGCGCCGAAAGAGACACCTGCGTCGCCCTTCTCGACGACGAACGCGGAGATGCCCAGGGCCGCCTTCTTCTCCGGGTCGGTCACCGCGAACACGGTGTAGTAGTCGGAGACCCCGGCGTTGGTGATCCAGCGCTTGACGCCGTTGAGGACGTACTCGTCGCCCTCGCGGACGGCGCGGGTCCGCATCGAGGCGGCGTCCGAGCCGGCCTCGGGCTCGGACAGGCAGTAGGAGAACATCCCGGTGCCGGCCGCCACCGGGGAGAGGTACTGCTTCTTCAGCACGTCCGAGCCGGCCAGGATGATCGGCATCGTGCCGAGCTTGTTGACGGCCGGGATCAGCGACGACGAGGCGCAGGCACGAGCGACCTCCTCGATGACGATGCAGGTCGCGAGCGCGTCGGCCCCGGCGCCGCCGTACTCCTCACCGATGTGCGGGGCGGCGAAGTCGGCTGCCGCGAGTGCGTCGTACGCCGCCTGCGGGAACTCGGCGGACTCGTCGACGGCGGCGGCGTTGGGGGCGACCTTCGCGTCACAGACCGCGCGTACCGCCTCACGGATGGCCTGGTGCTCCTCGGACAGGGCGTACATCGGGAACTCGCTCATGGCCGGAATCCTACTGCCGAGTAGCCGCGCCGCTCGTGTCAGGTGCGCCACGTCCGGCCGGCCTCAGGGAGTCACCCGCGAGACATGCGTCGGGGCGCTCCACCGTCGCCTTCAGCGCGCACAGGTGTGCTCTCGCTGCCTGCTCGACGAAGAACGGGCTCTGGGACGAGCACTCGTCCAGGCAGCTGCACACGGCCTGCACCACGACCACGCACGGCACGTCGGGGAACTCGTCCACGAGCCGCTCGGCCACTCTCACCATGTCGTTGTCCACGGCCCCTCCCAGGCGTGCACCCCGTCCACGAAGAAGTTCCCCCGCGGGCACGACCATCACATCGATGGACAAGAGGGCCTAGACCGGCACGAAACGCTCAGTGAACGACCGGATCCCGGCAGGCCTACGGGCCGCACAGGCCCGTCTCGATCACCTCGTGCAGCAGGCCGGTGTTGAGGTCACGGTCGGTGTTCACCATCACCACGACCGCCACGTCGTCGCTCCGCCGGGTGTACGCCGCCGAGACGTACCCGTCGACCACACCGGTGTGGCCGACCGCCTGTCCGCAGGGCGTCGTCAGCTCGGCCAGCCCGAGACCGTAGCCGGACCAGAGGCCGAGGTCGAAGGCCACCGGCTCGGCCATCTGGTCCACCAGGTCCGCGGACACGAGCTCTCCGTCGAACAACCCGGCGAAGAAGCGGTCCACGTCGGGGGCGTCCGAGACCAGCCCGCCGGCCGCCCAGCCCCAGGTGAGGTCCCAGCGCGTGGCGTCGGTGCCGTGGACGTAGCCGTGCGCGACCGGCTCCTCGAGAACCCGGGCCCGGCGCAGGGACGCGCTGGTCATGCCCAGCGGCTCGAAGATCCGACGGTCCAGGTTCGTCTCCAGCGACTGGCCGGTCACCCGCTCCACGATCAGCCCGAGCACGGCGTAGTTCGTGTTCGAGTAGGACTGTCCTTCACCGGGCTCGAAGTCGCGGTCCGCGCGGCCGGCCGCGACCACCAGTGCGTGCTGGTCGACCGGCGGCCGCCGCAGGATCGGCCAGTCCGCGGGGGTGTCGTTGTAGTCGGCCAGCCCGCTGGTGTGGCTGAGCAGCTGCTGCACGGTGATGTGGTCCCCCTCGCGCAGCAGGCCGGGCAGCCACTGCTCCACGGTGTCGTCCAGCGTGAGTGCTCCGTCCTCCACCAGCTGCATCACCACGGTGGCCACCATCGGCTTGGTCATGCTCGCCACGTGGAACCGGTGCCGGGACGTCATCAGCGCCCCCGTCGCCGTGTCGGCCTTCCCGGCGGTGAGTACGTCGGTGTCGCCGCCCCGGCGCAGGACGACGACCACCCCCGGTGCGATGTCGAGCCGCACGATCGTGCGCAGCAGCTGCCGGACCGCGGCCACCTGACCGGCGCGGTCGACGGGCCGAGTCGGCGATGCCACGCCGGAGGACGGGTGCGGCTCCGCCGAGGTGCAGGCGGTCCCGCCGCTGAGGCACGCCACCGTGAGACAGACCGCACCGGCACGACGGCGCCACTGCTCCGACACGGCGGCCTCCGCTCTCCCTGCCCGAGGCCCCATCGTCCGCCGCGAGCCGCGCTCGGGGAATGACCCGGAATCACCATCCGCCCCGACGGTGGAACGGGGCCGCCTGGGTATCGTCGGGAGCATGGCACCCACACCCTGGCTCGACCGGGACTCCATCCGCTTCATGCTCGAGAAGTGCGAGACCTGGGCCGTCGTCGGGCTGTCCGGCAACCCGGACCGCACCGCGTACCGGATCGCGCGCTTCCTCCAGGCGCACGGCAAGCGCATCGTGCCGGTCCACCCCGACGCCCCGACCGTGCTGGGCGAGCAGGGCTACGCCACGCTCGCCGACATCCCGTTCGAGATCGACGTCGTGGACGTGTTCCGCCGCTCGGGGTCGGCCGGTGAGTTCGCCGACCAGGCGGTCGCGGTCGACGCCAAGGCGGTGTGGTTCCAGCTCGGCGTCGTCGACCACGAGGCGTTCGCGCGCACCACCGAGGCGGGCGTTCCGATGGTGATGGACACCTGCCCGGCCATCGAGTGGCCGCGGCTCGAGGCCGCCGGCTAGAAGCCGATCGACCGGCCGGACTGGCTGCGCACGGCCTTGCCCTTCTCGTGCGCGCTCTCGCGCAGCGACTGCTGGAACTCCACCATCTTGGTGCGGAGGGCCTCGTCGGTGGCGGCCAGGATGCGTACGGCGAGCAGGCCGGCGTTGCGCGCGTTGCCGACGGCAACCGTCGCGACCGGCACGCCGGCCGGCATCTGCACGATCGAGAGGAGGGAGTCCATGCCGTCGAGGTACTTCAGGGCCACCGGCACGCCGACCACCGGCAACGGTGTCACCGCCGCGAGCATGCCGGGCAGGTGCGCCGCTCCCCCGGCGCCGGCGATGATCACCGACAGGCCACGCCCGGCGGCCGCCTTGCCGTAGGCCAGCATCTCCTCGGGCATCCGGTGCGCCGAGACGACGTCTGCCTCGTAGGGCACGCCGAACTCCTCGAGCGCCTCCGCGGCGGCCTGCATCGTCGGCCAGTCGGAGTCCGACCCCATCACGATCCCGACGCGGGGCTGGTCGGTCATTCGCTCTCCATTCCGAGGTCGCCGCGGAACCACGCCGCGGCGTGCAGCGCCCGCTCGCGGACGTCGTCGAGGTCGTCGCCGTACGCCGTGACGTGGCCGACCTTGCGGCCGGGCTTCACGTCCTTGCCGTAGAGGTGCACCTTGAGCCGGGGGTCGCGCGCGAAGACGTGCGGGAACCCGCCGTACAGGTTCTCCGACAGCGCACCGTTCTCGCCGCCGAGGATGTTCACCATCACCGTCCACGGTGCCCGCGCGCTCGGCGACCCGAGCGGCAGGTCCAGCACGGCCCGCAGGTGGTTCTCGAACTGGCTGGTCACCGCGCCGTCCATGCTCCAGTGGCCGGTGTTGTGCGGGCGCATCGCGAGCTCGTTGACCAGCACCCGCCCGTCGGTGGTCTCGAACATCTCCACCGCGAGGATGCCGGTCACGTCGAGCTCGCCGGCCACCAGCATCGCGATCCGCTGCGCCTCGACCGCCAGGTCCGGGTCGAGGTCGGGGGCGGGAGCGACGACCTCCCAGCAGATGCCGTCGCGCTGCACGGACTCGACCACCGGGTACGCCGCCACCTGCCCGGACGGCGAGCGTGCGACGAGCGCGGACAGCTCGCGGCGGAAGTCGACCTTCTCCTCGGCCAGGATCGCCACGCCGGTCGACCCGGCGACCGCGAAGGCGTCGGCGCACTCGGCCGTCGAGGAGACCACCCACACCCCCTTGCCGTCGTAGCCACCGCGCGTGATCTTCAGAACGACCGGGAAACCGCCCAGCGACTCGGCGAACTCCTCCGCCTCGGAGGGACCCGTGACGAGGCGGTGCCGCGGGCTGGGCACCCCGAGCTCGTCGAGCCGGGCCCGCATCACGCTCTTGTCCTGGGCGTGCACCAGGGCCGCCGGTCCGGGCCGGCAGGCGTGGCCCTCGGCGGTCAGCGTGTGCAGGTGCTCGGTGGGGACGTGCTCGTGGTCGAACGTGACGACCGCGCAGTCCGCGGCGACGGAGCGGAGCGTCTCGAGGTCGCGGTAGTCGCCGACGCGCGGGTCGCGGACGACCTGGGCGGCGGACACATCAGGTCCCTCGGCCAGCAACCGGATCGGCACGCCGAGCCCGACCGCGGCCTGGGCCATCATCCGGGCCAGCTGGCCTCCCCCGATCACTGCCAGGGCCGGCCCCGAGACGGGTGCGGTCGGATGAGCGGGCGCAGTCACCCGACGAGCGTAACGATCCCGTCGTGAGCGACGGTCAGGAGGCCGTCTCGGCGATCGGCGCGACCTGCTCGACGTACACCGGCGGCGTCACCTCGAAGCGCAGCCCCCGCCCACGGATCGTGGTGATGAGCGTCGGGCGCCGGGTGTCGTCGCCGAGCTTCTTGCGCACCCAGCCCAGGTGCACGTCGATCGTCTTCGCCGAGGTCCAGAAGTTCGTCTGCCACACGTCGCGCATCAGCTCCTCGCGGGTGACGACCTCCCCGGGCCGGCTGATCAGGGCGTGCAACAGGTCGAACTCCTTGTTGGACAGCCGGATCTCGACGCCATCACGCCACACACGACGCGCGTTGGCGTCGAGGTCCACCCCCTGCACACTCATCATGTTGATGAGCGTAAAGAGACAAATCGGACACCGTTCGGGGATTTCCGAGATTGACCCGGAATGACTACCTCACGGTCTAGTCATTCCGGACAACCCGGGCCCCGAAAGGGGCACGAGCGGCGCCCGCGAAGGTCCGTGGGATCAGTGCCGGCGTACGGCGACCGGCTCCACGACCCCGAAACCCCGCAGCGGCCGGGCCGGCAGCGCCCGGGTGTCGAACTGTCCGGGAGGCAGCAGGTCGGCCGTCGCGCGGTCGGTGATCACCCGGTTGCGACGGGCCACGACGGTGAGCCGGGCGGCCATGTTGACCGGGGGCCCGAAGACGTCGCCGAGCTGCATGATCACCGAGCCGGTGGCCAGACCGACACGTACGTCGGGCAGCCGACTGTCGCGGCCGATGACGTCGACGATGCCCAGCCCGATGTCCATCGCCCGCACCGGGTCCTCGGACACGAACAGCACCGAGTCGCCCAGCGTCTTGATCACCCGGCCGTGCCGGGCGGCCACGACGTCGGCGCAGCGGGACTCGAAGATCTCGACCAGGTCGCCGATCCGGTCCTCGTCGAGCTCGTTGGACAGCGCCGTGAAGCGGACCAGGTCCGCGAACCCCACCGTCACCTGCGTGGTGTGCAGGTCCGCGTCGTTCGCCCCGAGCGCCTCGATCCGCGCGACGGCTGCCGCGAGGTGCCGGCGCCACGAGTAGATCAGCAGCTTCTCGAAGGGGACGCCGACCTGCTCGGTCAGCCGCAGCGCGCTGCCGATGCGGCTGCCGGTCGCCTCGTCGCCGGCCTCGAGCTCCTGGACGCGCGCCGCCAAGGTGGCGACCTGCCAGTCGGCCAGCCGCGCCATCGTCTGCCCGACCGCACGGGTCAGCCGGACGGCGGTGTCGAAGTCGATGGCACCGGACTCCACCGTGCCGAGCAGGGTGCTCAGCGCGTCCATGTCGACGTCGGTGAAGGCCACCTCGTCACCGGCGTTCGGGAAACCGAGGGCACGCCACAGCCGGCGGGCCTCCTCGATGGTCACGCCCGCCGCCGCCGCCACTGCCTCGCTGGTCAGGGACGGGTTGTCGCCCAGGATGGCGCTCTGGAGCTCCTGGCGCGTGTACCGGCGGTCAGGTTCCGTCATCGATGCGGCGTTCCCGCCGGTCCCGGTCGTCGTACCCGCGCTCCGACCCGCCATCGGTGTGGCCGAAGAGGAGGTCGCTGATCTGGAGGTGCACCTGTTCCACGTGCGGGATGTCCGGCAGCCGGACCCGGCCCCGCTCGCTGGCGTCGGAGATGACCAGCGTCCCGCAGCCGAGCAGCCGGTCGACCAGACCGTGCTCGTAGGCCACGTCGCTGATCCGCGGCATCGGGATGTCGTGCCCGCGGCGGCTCAGGATGCCGGTGCGGGTGATCAGCCGACGGTCGGTGACCGTGTAGGTCGTGGTCAGCCAGTGCAGGAACGGCTTGGCCACCAGCCAGACCACCACCACGAGTGCGACCCCCCAGATCACCGCCACCAGCAGCGGCCCGGCGCGCCCGCTGGGGAACGTGGAGACGTAGCCCGCCACCGCGGCGATCAGGATCAGGCACACGGCAGGCAGCAGCAGCGCTTTGACGTGCGTGCGCGTCGAGACCACGACGCGCTCGCCCTCGTTGAGAAGCCTGCGGGAGATCGCCACGCACAGATCATGTCACCCGGGTTCACATCGCGGGGCGCACGTGCACCACGTCCCCGGCCCCCAGCACGTGCACCCGCCGCCCGTCGTCGACCAGCAGCCGCCCGTCACCGTCGACGTCCACCGCCCGCCCGTGCAGGGCCTCGCCGGTGGGCAGGTCGACCCGCACCTCCCGGCCGATCGTCGAGCAGGCCCGGACGTACGACGGACGCAGCCCCTGCCCCGCGGCGCCGACCCAGTCGTCGTACAGCCCGGTGAACGCCGACAGCACCGCGACCAGCAGCCCGGCCCGGTCCACCGCGGCGGCGCCGGACAGCTCCAGGGACGTCGCCGTGGGCACCGGGAGCTCCTCGCGGGTGGAGGAGACGTTGAGCCCGACCCCGACGACCGCCGCGGCGCCCGCGGTCCGTTCGACGCGCTCCACGAGGATGCCGGCGACCTTGTCCCCGTCCACCAGCACGTCGTTGGGCCACTTCAGCGCCGCCTCGACGCCCGTCGCGCGGCGTACCCCCTCGACCACCGCCAGACCGGTCAGCAGCGGCAGCCACGGCCAGCGGGCGACCGGGACGGCCGAGGGGTCCACCAGCAGCGAGAAGGTCAGCGCCGCGCGCGGGGGCGTGACCCAGACCCGGTCGAGGCGGCCCCGGCCGGCGGTCTGGTGCTCGGTGACCACCACCAGCCCGGCCGGCTCGCCCGCCCGGGCCCGCCGCGCCACCTCGGCATTCGTGGAGGGTGACTCCTCCAGCACCTCGACCCGCCACCGGCCGGAGGCGGGCGCGGCGGCGAGGGCGGCACGGTCGAGAGGTGGGCGGGGAGGCTGGTCGGCGGGCACAGGCACTACATTGGCGCAGCGGCCCCCCGAAGGCGATCCAGCAGGAGGCGAACGACCCCGTGAGCGAAGCAGCGACGAAGCCGGGACAGGGCACCGAGGTCCCCGACGACATCGACATCCACACCACGTCCGGCAAGGTGGCCGACCTCGACCGCCGGCTGGAGGCAGCCGTGCACGCCGGCTCCGAGCGAGCCATCGAGAAGCAGCACGCCAAGGGCAAGCAGACCGCGCGCGAGCGGGTCCTCGACCTGCTCGACGACGGCTCGTTCGTCGAGCTCGACGAGCTGGCCCGGCACCGGTCGACGGCGTTCGGCCTGGAGAAGAACCGGCCGTACGGCGACGGGGTGGTCACCGGCTACGGCACCATCGACGGCCGTCAGGTCTGCGTCTTCGCCCAGGACTTCACCGTCTTCGGCGGCTCGCTCGGCCAGGTCTTCGGCGAGAAGATCGTCAAGGTGATGGACCTCGCGATGAAGACCGGCTGCCCGATCATCGGCATCAACGACTCCGGCGGCGCGCGCATCCAGGAGGGCGTGGTCTCGCTCGGGCTCTACGGCGAGATCTTCCGCCGCAACGTGCACGCGTCCGGCGTGATCCCGCAGATCTCGCTGATCATGGGCCCCTGCGCCGGCGGCGCGGTCTACTCCCCCGCCGTCACCGACTTCACCGTGATGGTCGACCAGACCTCGCACATGTTCATCACCGGCCCGGACGTCATCAAGACCGTCACCGGCGAGGACGTGTCGATGGAGGACCTCGGCGGTGCCCGCTCGCACAACACCAAGTCCGGCAACGCGCACTACATGGGCTCCGACGAGTCCGACGCGATCGACTACGTGAAGGCGCTGATCTCCTTCCTGCCGCAGAACAACCTCGACGAGCCCCCGTCGTACGACGAGGTGGCCGACCTCGAGGTGAGCGACGAGGACCGTGCCCTGGACACCCTGATCCCGGACTCGCCGAACCAGCCCTACGACATGCACACGGTCATCGAGTCGGTCGTCGACGACGGTGAGTTCCTCGAGGTGCAGGCGATGTTCGCGCCGAACCTGGTGATCGGGTTCGGCCGGGTCGAGGGCCGGCCGGTCGGCGTGGTGGCGAACCAGCCGATGCAGTTCGCCGGCACCCTGGACATCGACGCGTCCGAGAAGGCCGCCCGGTTCGTGCGCACCTGCGACGCGTTCAACATCCCGGTGCTGACCTTCGTCGACGTACCCGGCTTCCTGCCCGGCACCGACCAGGAGTGGAACGGCATCATCCGGCGCGGCGCCAAGCTGATCTACGCGTACGCCGAGGCGACCGTCCCGCTGATCACGGTGATCACCCGCAAGGCCTACGGCGGCGCCTACGACGTGATGGGGTCCAAGCACCTCGGCGCGGACATGAACGTGGCCTGGCCGACCGCGCAGATCGCCGTGATGGGCGCGCAGGGTGCGGTGAACATCCTGTACCGCAAGGAGCTCGCCGACGCCGCCGAGTCCGGCAGCGAGGAGGCCAAGCGCGCCGAGCTGGTCCAGGAGTACGAGGACCACCTCGCCAACCCCTACCTGGCGGCCGAGCGCGGCTACATCGACGCGGTGATCCAGCCGCACGAGACCCGCAGCGAGGTCGTGCGCGCGCTGCGGCTGCTGCGGTCCAAGCGCGAGACGCTGCCGCCGAAGAAGCACGGGAACATCCCGCTGTGAGCGCGCCGGAGGAGCCCGGGACGTCGGTCGAGCCTGTCGAGACCCGTCCGCCGCTGTTCGCGGTGAAGGGCGACGCCACCCCCGAGGAGGTCGCCGCCCTCACCGCCGTGCTCCAGGGCCTGGCCGCCGCCGCCGTGGAGAGCGGTGGCGGGCGCAAGCCGCGCCCCGAGTGGTCCGCCCACCGGCGCAAGCACCGCACCCCCCTGGCCGCCGGGCCGGGTGGCTGGCGCGCGAGCGGGCTGCCCCGCTAGCCGTCCGGACCGGTCTCAGCGCGGTGGCCGGGCCGGCGGGGTGAGCGCGGGCCGGTAGCGGCCGCGGCGCCGCCAGGCGACGGCGGACCACGCGAGTCCGGCGAGGACGGCCAGCCACCACGCCGCCACCTCGACCGGCCATCCGGGCGGCGAGAACCGCACGGTGACGACCTTGCCTCGCGATCCCGGCGGCAGGTCCACGGCCAGCAGGTAGCCGTCCACCGGGTCGGCAAGGTGCCCGACGTCGGTGTGGTAGCCCGGCCAGGCCAGCGCACTGAGCACCACCTTCCCGCCCCGCGACGGCACCCTGTCGACCGCGAACCGTGCGGACCGGGCGTCGACCGAGCGCACGGACACCGAGGTCCCGGGGGACGTCCATACGGGCCGCCCCGCCCCGGGGACCGGCGTCCGCCGGACCCAGGTGACCGAGCGCGGCGTGGCCGCCGCCACCCGCCACCCCGCGGGCGGCTTGGCCAGCGACCGGTCCGGGAAGTCGGCTCGCACCAGCAGCAGCGTGCTCACGCCGAGCAGGTCCACCCGGCGCGCCCCGGTCGACGGCTCCGTGCTGAACAGGGTGTCCAGGAGCGCCGCACAGGTGGAGCCTTCGTACTCCGTGCAGTAGCGGTCCTGGTAGGCCCGGAAGTTGATCGTCGTGTAGGTGTTCTGCACGGGGTGGCCGTTGAGGTACCACGCCGAGCCGGTCAGGAAGTCGCGGGCCGAGGAGGGGTCCTTCTCCAGGCTCGCCCCGGTGTTCCCCACCACCATCACGTCACCGCGCGCCTGTGGCAGCGGGCGGGTGTAGTCGCGCGCCAGCTCCGGCATGTGCCGCTCCGGGGACGGCGGCTCGGCGAAGTAGCCGTGCTGGACGGCGGCCAGCACCATCGTGAACGCGGCGACCGAGACCGCGGCGGACCACGGTGGGCGGCGTCCCGCATGCGCGACGACCAGCCACCAGGTGACGGTGATCCCCGCGCCGACGACGGCCACGGCCACGGCGTGCTCGACCCAGAGCTCGGGCGCCCGGACCGTCGCAGCGACACCGGCCAGCAGCACCCAGAGCAGGCCGCCCAGCAGCCGGCGCGCGGACGGACGACGAACGGCGAACCCGCTGAGGAGTACCGCGCACAGCACCACCAGGGACAGCACCAGGAAGGGCTGCAGCCGCAGCGGCCACCGCAGCGGACCCATCCGTGCGGGCCCGACGACGACGAGCACCATCAGCGCGGACATCAGCACCAGGCCGGCCAGCGGTCGCCACCGTCGCCGCAGCTCGTCGACGTCCAGCCACAGCAGCAACGGCAGGAACCACGCCACGTAGGCGTAGGGCAGCAGGTGCAGCGTCGTCCCGGGCACCACAGCGGTCGGCAGGACCGAGGCGAACAGCGCGAGAGGGTCCGAGTCGAACTTGCCGGTGAGGTCGAGGGCACTGCCTCGGATCGTCACCGGCGCGGTGAGGACGCCCGGCAGGTAGACGGCGAACGCCACGAGGCCGCAGACCACGGCGACCCCGGCGACCTTGAGCATCGCCGTCCTGCTCCGGGCCAGCCTGGCGTCGAGCAGGCAGGCGGCCAGGACCAGGATCAGCATGATGGTGCCGTAGACGTAGCCAACGGTCACCAGCAGGTAGCCGAGCGCCAGGGCCGGCAGCGGGCTCGCTCCCTCGAACATCGTGCGTCGCAGCGCCCACCAGACCCACGGCAGCAGCGCCCAGATCATCAGGCCGGCGACCCACGACGCCAGGTCGAGGTACTGCGTCATCCCGCCGAAGGGGGCGGCGACGGCGGCGACGAAGGCGAGCGGGGCTCGCGCGCCGTACGAGCGGGCCAGCACGAACACCCCGAGCGCCCCGACGCAGAGCAGCGCCAGCTTGACGGCGGTGGCGAACCAGAGCACGTTCCCCGAGACGGTGGCGAGCAGGCCGATCAGGACGACGACGGGGTTGAACAGGCCCCACTGCCCCTCGGCCACCGCGTTCCCCGCCGCCCACGCGTGCGGGTCCAGGAGCGGCCAGTGGCCGGCACGCACCTGTTCCCCGAGGCGGTACTCCCAGCCCAGGTAGGCCGCCTGGGTGTCGCCGTGGAAGAAGTAGCGAGGGTCCTGGGCCAGGAGCGCGAGCGCCGACGCCAGGACCAGGAGGACCGCACCGACGGCCCAAAGCCGGGTGCTCCCCCGCGTCGGCTCTTCCTCGAGTCGGCTGCGCACTCTCAGGGTCTAGCACGTCTTACCTGAAAGTTTCCTGGCAACCGCGCGTCAGACCGATATCCGTTGCCTCCGGTGCACCCTGCGGCCATAAGGTGCTCGCGTGACCCACGACAACGCAGCCTCCCGTCCGGTCGACGACGTCGCCGAGCGGTTCGTCGACGACTACGCAGCACTCGACCCGGTCGCGGCCACCTACATCGGCCTGCCGGGCTTCGAGGACCGCCTCACCGACCTCTCCCCCGACGGCTTCGGCGCCCGCGCGGACCTGACCCGCCGTGCGCTGGCCGCGGCCACGGCGGCCCGCCCGTCCGACGAGCGCGAGCAGGTCGCCCGGGACGCCTTCCTCGAGCGCCTCGGGCTCGACGTCGAGCTCGACGACGCCCACGTGCCGCAGTCCCAGGTGTCCGTGCTGACCAGCGGACTGCACGACGTCCGCTCCGTCTTCGACCTGATGCCCACCGACGGCGAGGAGGCCTGGTCGAACATCGACGCGCGGCTCGCCGCGGTCCCGGAGGCGCTCGAGGGCTACCGCGAGACGCTGACCCGGGCGGTCGAGCAGGGCCACGTCTCGGCCAAGCGCCAGCTCGCCGCCGTCGCCGCGCAGGTGCGCAGCTGGACCGGCCAGGAGGGCGGCGGCAGCTTCTTCGGCGACCTGGTGGCGCAGTCCGACGTGGAGGCGCTGCGCGGACCGCTGGAGAAGCACGCCGACCAGGCCAACGAGGCGTTCGCCGCCTTCGGGCGCTGGCTGGAGACGGACCTCGCGCCGCGCGGGCGCGACAAGGACGCCGTCGGCCGCGAGCAGTACACCCTGGGGTCGCGCTACTTCCTCGGAGCCACGGTCGACCTCGAGGAGACCTACGCCTGGGGCTGGGACGAGCTCAAGCGCATCGAGGACGAGATGGCGCGGGTCGCCGGCCAGATCGTCCCGGGCGGATCGCTCGACGAGGCCGTCGCGGCGCTCGAGGCCGACCCGGCGCGCCGCATCGAGGGCAAGGAGAGCTTCCGCGAATGGATGCAGGACCTCGCCACCCGCACCCTCGACGACATGGCGGACACGCACTTCGACATCCCGGAGCCGATCCGGCGCATCGAGTGCTGCATCGCCCCGACCAACGACGGGGGCATCTACTACACCGGCCCCAGCGAGGACTTCACCCGCCCCGGCCGCATGTGGTGGGCCGTCCCGGACGGCGTCGAGAGCTTCGCCACCTGGCGTGAGGTCACCACGGTGTTCCACGAGGGCGTCCCGGGCCACCACCTCCAGGTGGCCCAGACGGCCTACCGCAAGGAGGTGCTCAACCGCTGGCAGCGGCTGATGTGCTGGGTCTCCGGCCACGGCGAGGGCTGGGCGCTGTACGCCGAGCGGCTGATGGACGAGCTCGGCTACCTCGACGACCCGGCCGACAAGCTCGGCATGCTCGACGGGCAGAGCTTCCGCGCCGCCCGCGTCATCGTCGACATCGGGATGCACCTGGAGAAGGAGATCCCGCGCGACAACCCGTTCGGGTTCCGGCCCGGCGAGACGTGGACGCCGGACCTCGGCCTGGAGTTCATGCGCCAGCACTGCCGGATGGAGGACGCGTTCATCCGGTTCGAGGTGAACCGCTACCTCGGCTGGCCGGGCCAGGCGCCGTCGTACAAGGTCGGCGAACGGATCTGGCTGCAGGCCCGCGAGGACGCGCGCGCCCGGCTCGGGGACGCGTTCGACCTCAAGTCCTTCCACCGCTCGGCGCTCGACCTGGGCTCCCTCGGGCTCGACCCGCTGCAGGCCGCGCTGGCCCGCATCTCGTGACCCGGTTCGTCCTGGCGAGCGCCTCCCCGGCCCGGCTGGCCACGCTGCGGGCGGCCGGCCTCGACCCCGAGGTCGTGGTGTCCGGCGTCGACGAGTCGCAGGTGACCACGAGCGACCCGGGCGTCCTGGCCGCCGAGCTGGCGACCCTGAAGGCGCGAGCGGTGGCGGGTCTGGCACCGGCCGCGCTGGTGGTCGGCTGCGACTCGGTGCTCGCGCTCGACGGGTCGGTGCACGGCAAGCCCGCCGACGCCGACGAGGCGCGGTCACGCTGGCAGGCCATGCGCGGGCGGTCGGGGGTGCTGCACACTGGGCACTGCGTGATCGCCCCCGACGGCCGGGAGCTGGTCCGCGCCGTCGCGACGACCGTGCACTTCGCGGACCTGAGCGACGACGAGATCGAGGCGTACGTCGCGACCGGCGAGCCGCTCCAGGTGGCCGGGGCGTTCACGGTCGACGGCCTCGGCGGCGCGTTCGTGCGCGGCATCGAGGGCGACCACCACAACGTGGTCGGGATCAGTCTTCCGGTGCTGCGCGAGATGCTCGCCGCGGTCGACGTACCGTGGCCGTCCCTGTGGTGCCGACACACGGAGGCGGGGTCCTGAGCAGCCGCACGGAGGCCGGACGGCAGACTGGGCGCATGCGCGGAATCATTCTTGCCGGGGGTTCGGGATCCCGGCTGCACCCGATCACCATGGCGATCAGCAAGCAGCTGGTCCCCGTCTACGACAAGCCGATGATCTACTACCCGCTGAGCACCTTGCTGCTCGCGGGGATCCGGGACGTCCTGGTGATCACCACGCCGCACGACGCGCCGCAGTTCGAGCGGCTGCTCGGCGACGGCTCCCAGTTCGGCATCTCGATCAGCTATGCCCAGCAGCAGGAGCCGAACGGACTGGCCCAGGCGTTCGTGATCGGTGCCGACTTCATCGGGTCGGACAAGACCGCGCTCGTGCTGGGGGACAACATCTTCTACGGCCAGGGCCTCGGCCTGCAGCTGAAGCGGTTCCGCGACGTCGAGGGCGGCGCGGTGTTCGCCTACTGGGTCAGCGACCCGACGTCGTACGGCGTGGTCGAGTTCGACGACGAGGGGGTCGCGCTCTCGCTCGAGGAGAAGCCCGAGAAGCCGCGCAGCAACTACGCCGTCCCGGGTCTCTACTTCTACGACAACGACGTGGTCGAGATCGCTCGCAACGTCAAGCCGTCTGCGCGAGGCGAGTACGAGATCACCGACGTCAACCGGGCGTACCTCGAGCGCGGCGACCTCCAGGTCCAGGTGCTCGCGCGCGGCACGGCGTGGCTGGACACCGGGACCTTCGACGACCTGAACGAGGCGGGCACCTTCATCCGCACGGTCGAGCACCGGCAGGGACTCAAGATCGGCTCCCCGGAGGAGATCGCCTGGCGCCAGGGGTTCCTCACGGACGACCAGCTCCGCGAGCGTGCGGAGCTGGTGGTCAAGAGCGGCTACGGCCGGTACCTGCTGGACCTCCTTCCGCGGTCCTGATGCGCCGCACGCATCCGGTCCTGGTCAGCGCCACGCCGCTGGTCCTGCTGGCCGTCTACGCGGCTGTCCTGCTGCGCGGCAGCGGTGTCGAGTCGGTGCCGATCCTCCGCTTCGGCGCCGACGTCCTCCTCACCATCACGGTTCCGGGCGTCCTCGGCCTGCGCCTGCTGGTGCGGTCGACGTCTCGCACCTGGCTGGAGGACCTGACCTTCGGCTCGCTGTTCGGCTACGTGCTGCAGCTCCCGGTCTACCTCCTCGGGCTGGTCGTCGGGGTGCCACTGCTGCCGGCGGTGGCACCGGTCGTGGCGGTCACGCTCTGCCTGGCGCACCCACGGCGACGCGAGCTGCTGCGCCCGGAGCACGAGCCCGCGCAGCCGGCCCTCATCTGGGGGCTCTCTGCCGTCGCGGCCTACCTCCTCACCTGGTCGGCGCGGTACCTCTGGGCGGCCGCTCCCCTCACCACGGCCGGGAAGTCGATGCCGCAGGTCGACCGCCCCTACCACCTGGCGATCGTCACCGAGCTTCGGCACCACTTCCCCCCGCAGCTGGCCTTCGTCGACGGCCAGCCGCTGCACTACCACTGGTTCATGCACGCCCACGTCGCAGCAACGTCGTGGCTGACCGGGATCGACCCCCTGGTCCTCCTGATGAGGCTCTGGATGGTCCCGGTGCTGGTGCTGATCGTCTTCGGCACCGCCCTGGTCACCTCACGCCTCGCGGGTCGCAGCTGGCCGGGGCTGGCGGCGGCCGGGATCCTGGTGCTGGTCGGCGACTTCGACCCCTACGCCTGGACGTCGACCGCCAACTTCGTCGACGAGCGGTTCATGAGCGGGACCCTCGACGTCAGCCCGACGCAGCCCTTCGCCACCGCCCTCCTGCTGCTGGTCGTCTTCCTCGCCCACGCCATCCTCACCGGGACGAACCGGTCGGCTGGGACCTGGACGGCCCTCGCGCTGTCGACGGTGGCGCTGAGCGGCGCCAAGGCGACGTTCGTCCCGATAGTCCTGGCCGGCTTCGTGGCCGTCGCCGCGGTCCAGCTCGTGCGCACCAGGCGGGTCCCCCGCGCCGCCCTCGGTCTGGTGGGGGTCGGCCTGGCAGTGCTGGTGTTCGGACAGGTCGTCATCTTCGGCGGCGAGTCCCAGGCGATGTACGTGGACCCGCTGCATCTGGTCCACGGCATCGAGCATCGGCTCGGACTCGGACGGGGACCGGCCAGCACGGTCTTCGTCGTCGTGGCTGCGCTCGTGGCCTGGGTGATCGTCCCCGGGGTCGGCATGGTCGGGTTGTTGCGCAGCGGCGCGTGGCGCGACGACCGTGCCGTGTTCCTCGCGGGCGCCGCCGCGTCCGGCGTGGGCGCGGCGCTCGTCTTCGGCCACCCGTACTTCGCCGAGGCCTACTTCAGCAGGTCCACCCCGGTGTTCGTCGCGGTGCTGTCGGCTTGGGGTCTGGGCGAGCTGGTGGGTTCTCGAGCCGGGCGCCAGGTCCTGCCCCTGCTGATCGCCGCGGCCGTGGGCGGCGCAGTGATGACGGAAGCCGTCCAGGCGCGCGGTCTGCGAGCGGCCCCACCCAAGGGTGTGGCGGTGCCCGGAGGCCTGCACGGGCTGGTGATGCCCTACCTCGTGCTGGCCGGGCTGCTGGCCGCGGTGCTTCTCGGGCTCGCTCTCGTCGGATGGCGGTGGCCACGTGCACGCGTGGTGGCACCTGCCCTGGCCGTGTCCCTGGTGCTGGGGCTCAGTCTCGGTCGAACCGTCACCGCCACCCATGACTTCACCGAGCGATCCTGGGACATCTTCCACGCGACGCCGAGCGCGCACGCGATGATCGGGGCCGGGGGGCTGGACGCTGCCTCGTGGCTGGAGCGGCGCTCCGCGCCGGACGACCTGGTGGCAACCAACGCGCACCGATGGCACCCCGGCATCCGCGACAACCGAGCCTTCTGGATCGCGGCCTTCACCCGGCGTCACGTGCTCGTGGAGGGCTGGGGCTACGCGCCTCCCGTGCTCGCCGAGTCCGCACGCCGCCGAGTCCGCTCGTCCGAGCTGCCCTTCTGGGACCCGGCGCTGCTGGCCATGAACGACGCCGCCTTCCGCCGCCCCTCCGCGGCCACCGTCGACCGACTGCGTGCGCAGTACGGCGTCCGCTGGCTGTTCCTCGACGACCGGTTCGCGGGCCACCCTCGGGAGCTCGCCGACGTGGCCGATCTCAGGTACCACCGCGGCGACTACTGGGTCTACGAGCTTCCTGCCCAGGACTGACCGCGAGCGCTGCCGCCGCTGCCGTGGTCCGCTGCTACTCTCACCGGGACCTCAGCCAATGTCAGGGAGTCAGATGTGCCGTCGGTGAAGAGCGCGTTGAGCAACGTCCACCTCTACGTTGCCCTGCAACGAGCCCTGGGCGCGGACCGGCTGCGCACGAGGAGCATCGAGCACGCAGGGATCCGGCCGGGCGACACGGTCCTCGACATCGGCTGCGGGCCGGCCTACTACCTCGACCAGCTGAACGGTCCCGTCGTCTACCACGGGTTCGACACGGACCCCGGCTACATCGAGTGGGCCCGGAAGCGGTGGGGTGGTGCCGACGCGACGTTCCACGAGGGCATCTTCGACGAGGTGAGCGCCGCGTCGCTCCCCCAGTTCGACGTCGTCCTGATGTTGGGGCTGCTGCACCACGTCTCGGACGCGCACGCGCAGGACCTCATGGACCTCTGCGCCCGCAAGCTGAAGCCAGGGGGTCGCCTGGTCAGTGTCGACACCTGCTACGTCCCCGCCCAGGGGCGCGTCTCGCGGTGGATCTCCGACAACGACCGGGGCGAGTTCGTGCGCAGCCCCGAGGAGTTCACCCGGTTGGCCGAGACGAGGTTCGACCGGATCGAGGGAGAGATCCTCGACCGGACCATGCGCGTGCCGTCCGCGTTCTGGATGATGCACTGCTCCATGGCGTCGGCTGACCGACTGACCAGCTGACCCAGCCGCCAGGGATCGTCAGCCGGCCGACGCCCGCCGGCGCGCTATGTCGGTGGCGGTGATCGACATCCCCACTGCGAGCGGCGTCCTGACCGACCGGTCCAGCTCCCGCCACACCGTTGAGCGCAGCCGCAGGTCGAGGACCTGCCCCTTCGCCGCACCACCCGGGGCGGCGATCACCACTCGGGGACGGCGACGGAACAGCCGGGTCGACTCACCGATGAGCGCACCGATCGTCAGGCTGCGTCCGGAGGCGAGGATCTTCGTGACGACCGGGTCGCCGGGCTGATCGGCGACCCGCGAGCGCAGCCCGGCCAGCCCGGTCACCACCAGGTCCGCGCAGTCCCCCACGAAGAGGTAGTCCCGTCGCGTGTCGAGCGACACGTACACCGACAGCGGCTGTCCGGTCAGATGCGCCTTGCAGAGCTGGGAGACGAGACCCTGGGGCTTGTCGAGGTTCTGCCCCGGACCGTAGATGTTGGCGATCCGTCCGATCAGCACCGGAAGTCCGGTGGCCACGGCGAACGAGCGGGCGGCTCCTTCCATCGCCAGCTTCACCTCGCCGTACGGCGCGAGGGGGCGCGGCGGCGTCTGCTCGGTGAAGGGAGGGTCGGCCGAGCCTGCGTACACGCCACCGGCGGAGGACGCGAGGAACAGCGCACCGTCCTCACCGCCGGTCACCGAGGCACGCACGTCGTCGAGGAAACCGGTGAAGACCGCGAGCTCCTCGTCGAGGGCCTCTCGCGAGGTGGCCACGACGCCCGCGCCCGCGCACCAGGCGATGTTCCAGGGGCCGCCGGCCGCCTCCGCGCGCACCGCGTCGACGCCCGCCCGCAGCGCCTCGCCTGCTGCCTGCGGGTCGTGCCACGGGACGGTCGCGGCCAGGGCAGGCGTGCCGACCTCCCGCAGCCGCTCGACCACGTGCCGTCCGAGGAGCCCGCCCGCGCCGACCACGAGCGTGACAGGGGCAACGGTCACGGACCGTCCGCGCGACCGGTCCGACCCAGCGGGCCGTCCTGGGGATCGGCGACGATCAGGTAGAGCGGCTTGCCCATCGCCATGTTGACCGCCACCCCGAGGTACTCCGCCACGATGCCCAGCGAGAACAGCAGCGCTCCCGTGCTCAGCAGGACGACCACCATCACCGACGTCCAGCCGGGCGCGATGTTGTTGCCGGCGAGGCGGCTGACCACCAGGACACCGGCGACGACCAGCCCGAGGAGCGCGAAGAGCGCGCCCAGGATGGAGACCACCCGCAGCAGCCGGGTGCCGCTGGTGAGCACCATCCTCCAGAAGTGCGACATCAGCGTGCGCATGTTGTAGCCGGACGGACGGTCCCCCTCCTGCCGCAGCTCGACCGGGCAGGTGGAGACGTCCCCCGCCACCCAGCCGAGCGCGACGTCGAGGTAGACGCCGGCACCGGCGTACGCCGCCACGCTCCGGCCGGTCTCCCCCAGCACGAGCCGGTAGCTGTGGAACACCGCCGCGGCGTCACCACCCACCAGGACGTCGATGAGCCGCTTCGCCCCCTTGGATGCGGTGTTGCGCAGGAAGCCGTGGGGGGCGGCGTTGGACGGCTGCGCATAGACCACCGAGGACCCGTTCGCGAGCGCCACGTCGAGCAGGTCAGCGATGTAGGCCGGGTCGTGCTGCCCGTCCTCGTCCAGGGTGACGATCCAGTCACCCCCCGAGGAGGCCATCCCGGCGAGGGTGGCCGCGTGCTGCCCGAAGTTGCGGCTCAGCCAGACCGGCCGCACGATGTCGTGTGTCGCGGCCAGCTCCCGTATCACCCGTGCGGAGCCGTCCGGTCCGTGATCGTGCACCAGCAGCACCTCGCTGACCACGGCCTGGTGGCCCGCGGCGGTGGTGAACCCCGCGGTCAGCTTCAGGACCTCCGCCAGCACGTCCGGCAGCGTCCGCTCCCCGCGGTAGACCGGGATCACGACGGACACCGAGTGAGTCGCCGCGTCAGGGCGCGGATGGGCCACGGTCATGGGCAGCGACTATAGTGTGTGCGCGTGTCCAGCCCGACCTCCACCCGCGCGAAACCGGGACTCCTCCGTCGCCTGCTGGCCAACCAGCAGCTCGCGTTCCTGGTCGTCGGCGGTGTCAACGTCGTGATCGGCGTCTCGGCCTTCGCCTTGCTGCACCTCTGGCTCGGCTCCCGCATCGGGTACATGGGCACCCTCGTCCTGGCCTACGCCGTGGCGATCCTCTGTGCGTTCACCCTGCACCGGAAGTTCGTGTTCCAGGTCCGCGGCCAGGTCTGGCAGGACCTGGGCCGCTTCACCCTGGTGCAGATGGTGTCCTTCGGGCTCAACGCCGCGGTCCTCCCCCTCCTGGTGGAGATCGTCGGCGTGCCCGTGCTCCCGGCCCAGCTGATCTCGGTCGCCATCGTGGCGGTCTTCAGCTACTTCGGGCACCTGCTCTTCTCGTTCCGCCGCTCGGGTGAGGCTGCCGACCGCACCTCGGAGAATGCCGAGGTCGAGTGCTGAGCACGGCTCCCCGGCGCGTGGCCCGACTCGCCACCTCCGGGTGGGTCCCCGCCGTCCTCGTGTGGCTGCTCGCGGCGTTCCTGGCGCGGGCGGACGGACACGTCGGTGGCCGGGACATCCTCGCGTTCACCGCCTACGTCGTGCTGTGCCTGACGGTGCCGGGCACCCTCGTCTTCCGCTGGCTCCGACCGGCACCGGAGCGACCGTTCGCCGAGTCCGTCGTGCTCGGCACCCTCACCGGGTACGTCATCGAGCTGCCGGTCTACCTGGCCTGCCGCGCCGCCGGCCTGCCGCTGCTGACGGCGGCGTGGCCGGTGCTGGTGATCGTGCTCGCCCTGGCGACCGGTCGAGGTCGCGGTCTCTGGCGCCAGCCTCAGGCGCGCCGGCTCCCGGCGGCCTGGTCGTGGTCGATGGCTGCGATCATGGCCTTCACGGTCGTGTGGGTCGCCCGCAACGTGTGGGCGCTGAGTCCGGTGACCCACAGGTCCCTTGTCTCGCCGTACATCGACGAGCCGTTCCACCTGGCCATGATCGGCGAGCTCCGGCACCACTTCCCCGCCCAGATGCCGTACGTCGACGGCACCCCGCTCTTCTACCACTGGCTCACCTACGCCCACGTGGCCGCGTCCTCCTGGCTCACCGGGATCGAGCCGGTCGTGCTCTTCAAGGTCCTCACGCTCAGCTCCGTGATCGCGCTCACGGTCCTGGGTGTTGCCATGGTGACGAACCGGCTCACCGGACGCCTGTGGCCGGGAGTCGTGGTCGCCGCCCTGCTGGTCCTGGTCTCTCCCGTCGACGTGTTCGGCTGGACGTCGGGCGCGTCGCCCTGGGCCGGGCGCCGCTTCCTCAGCGGGCTGCTGTTCGTGGGACCGACGCAGACGTTCGCCTATGTGCCGTTCCTGCTCGTCCTTCTGCTCATCGTGGAGACGCTGCAGGCGCGCCGGGTGCGGCTCCAGATCTGGGGCGCCCTCGCCGTGCTGCTGTTCGTGCTGGCGGGCTCCAAGTCGACCTTCCTCCCCACGGTGCTGGCCGGGCTGCTCGGCACCCTGGCGGCGGGACTGGTCCTCCGCCGCCGGCTGCCCCGCAACGTCCTCATCCTGACCGCTCTCGCGATCGGGGCCTTCCTGCTCGCGCAGCGGTACTTCTACGGCGCCGGCACGCGGTCTCTGTTCTGGAGCCCGTTGGCCGTCTCCCGTGACTACGCGCTGGCACACCCCGGGCTCGTGTCCGCCTCGGGCCAGGTCCCGAAGGTCGTGCTGCTCGTCATTGCGGCGTCGTTCGTGCTCGCCCATCTCGCGGCGGGCGCCGGGGCCGTGGGTCTCCTTCGCAACGGCGGCTGGCGCGACCCGGTCCCGCACTTCCTGGGCATCACCTACGCGGCGGCCATCGGCGCGGCCCTGCTGCTCGACCATCCCGGCAAGGCCCAGATGTACTTCCTGTTCGCCGGCACGCTCACCCTGGTGCTCGCCTCCGGGCTCGGCCTCGCCCGACTGGCACCACGCGGGACCTCACGCCTGACCTGGTACGCCGCCGGCGTCGCGGCCGCCGCCGGGTGCGGGATCGCCCTGCTGGTCCCCGCCATCACCACCGCGATCCCCGCCCGGGCGGCGGCGCAGGCGCCGGTGGCGGAGGCGGTCCGCACCCTGGTGGTGCCGCAGGCAATCGCCGTGGCTCTGGTCGCGTTGGTCGGACTGGCCGCCTGGCTGGTCGGCCGGCGCCGGAACCTCCAGGTGAGCACCACCCTCGTGCTCGTCTCCCTGGTGCTGGGGCTCGGTCTGGCCCGGGGAGTCGTGGACCTCCGGCAGCTGGTCACCGGTGACACCCCGACTCCGGTGGCGTCCACCGCCCAGCCGATGATCGCCCCGGGAGGTCTCTCGGCCGCACGCTGGCTGCGAGACCACTCCTCCCCGGACGATCTGGTCGCCACCAACGCGCACTGCACCAAAGGGCCGGGCCGGCACTGCGAGCGACGCAACTTCTGGATCTCGGGCTACACCGAGAGGCACGTGCTGGTGGAGGGCTGGGCCTACGTGGCGCCCGAGACGGTCGGCATGCCCTCGAACGACGTGACCAACTCCCAGCGACCGCCGTTCTGGGACGAGCAGCGGCTCGCCGACAACGACCGCGCGTTCCGGGACCCGTCGCCGGCCGCCCTGCACAAGCTGCGGGCGACGTACGGCGTCGACTGGCTGTTCGTGGACCTGCGCTACCCCGCTCGCCTCACCCGGCTCGAGAAGGACGCTCGCCTGGTGCACCGGGACGGGCGCTACGCGGTGCTGCGCGTCAGGAGCTGACCAGCGGCTTGGTGGCCGCGACGACCACCGACGAGCCGAACGGCAGGTCACGCTTCGCGAGGAGCCGGTTGTCCAGGCGCGTCAGGCCCGTCAGCATCCGGTCGATGACGGGAGACACCTGCGGCAGGCTGACCACGTCCGCGGGTGCGGTGCGACCCCCGCGGCGGCGTACGCGCTCCTTGGCGCGGCGCACGAGCCGCTCCGCGGCGAAGAACGGGAACACCGAGGAGAACGCGTACGTCGCGCGCTGGACCTCGAGCCCGCTGGCCTCGAGCGCACGCGTCGCCCGTTCACGGGTGTAGCGGCGGTGGTGGCCGTTCTGGTCGTCGAAGTCCGACCACGCCCACTGGTAGGCCGGCACCGACACCAGGAGCCGCCCGCCTGGCGCGAGCACGCGGGCGAGCTCGGCGAGCGCGACGTGCTCCGGGTCACAGTGCTCGACCACGTCGAAGGCGCCCACCACGTCGAAGCTGCCGTCGGCGAAGGGCAGCGCGAGGGCCGAGCCGCAGACGCCGCCGGGCCCGAGGCCCCGCGGGTCGAGGTCCAGCGCGACGTGCTTGCCGTGGCCGTGCAGCCACCCGACGCTGGGACCGTCGGCGCTGCCGACGTCGAGGACCCGTCGCGGCTCGCCGACGAAGTCCTCCAGGACGGTCCGCAGGAGCTGGGTCCGGGCGCGGTACCACCAGTAGTCGGGCTGCTCGATCGAGGCCGAGCCGCCATGGTTCGAGGCAGTCATGGCGGACACCCTACGACGAAGCGCCGGTCAGGTCCGCCCGCAGTGCGGTCCTGCCGTGCGCGTGTTCAGCGCTGCGACGCGAGCTCGCGACGCTCGAGATGCGCCGGGCTCAGGAAGATGAACCGGCGGATCGCCCAGAAACGCGCGAGCGTGCCGAGCCCCAGACCCACCACGTTCGCGGCGAAGTTGTCCGCCACGGGGTCGCTGCGTCCCAGCACGTAGCGGGTGAAGGCCAGGCACCCGAGCGGGATGACCATCGAGGCGATGTTGATCACGAAGAACGCGACCCGTCCGCCCGCGACACCGACCGCCTCGCGGTTGCGGAACGCCCACGACCGGCTGCCGCGGTAGCTGACGAGCATGCCGATGGTGTTGGCGATGACGAACGCCCCCAGCGGCTGCTCGTGCATCGGGCCGGGCCCGCCGAAGTAGCCGTGCACCAGGCCGTTGAAGAAGACGAACGCGATCAGCGTCGCCACACCGCCGACGGTGAGGAACTTCGCGCCCTCCGAGAGAAAGCGTTGCCAGCGGTAGCCCACGACGCCCTAGCGTAGACGCCGCCCGAGTTATTCCACGGGCAGGCCGCGCCCGCGGGCGATCAGCATGCGCTGCACCTCGGAGGTGCCCTCGCCGATCTCGAGCACCTTGGCGTCCCGGTAGAAGCGGGTGACGGGGTACTCCTCCATGAAGCCGTAGCCGCCGAACACCTGTGTGGCGATCCGGGTCGCGGTCACCGCCGACTCGGTGGCGTAGAGCTTCGCGATCGCGGCGGCCTGCTTGAACTCCTTCATCGGCCGCCCGGCGTCCTTCATGGCCGCGGCCCTGTAGGTCAGCATCCGCGAGGCCTCGAGCATCACCTCGAGGTCGGCGATCTGGAACGCGACGCCCTGCTTGGCGCCGATGGGTACGCCGAACGTGGTGCGCGTGCCGGCGTACTCGACGGACATGTCGAGGCAGGCCTGGATGCAGCCGACCGCGAGGGCCGCGATGGCGACGCGACCGTCGTCGAGGGTGGCGAGAAACTGCGCGAAGCCGCGGCCGCGCTCGCCGAGGAGGTTCGCCTCCGGCACCCGGGCGTCCTCGAACGTGAGCGGGTGCGTGTCGGACGCGTGCCAGCCGAGCTTGTCGTAGGCCGGCTCGGCGGTGAACCCGGGTGTGCCGGACGGCAGGATGATCGTGCTGACCTCGGCCTTGCCGCCCTTGCCGTCGACACCGTCGCGGGTGCCGGTGCGGGCCGTCACGGTGACCAGCGAGGTGATCTCGGAGCCGGAGTTGGTGATGAACTGCTTGGCACCGTTGACCACCCACTCCCCGTCCACGAGCTCGGCCTTGGTCTTGGTGGCGCCCGCGTCGGACCCGGCGCCCGGCTCGGTCAGGCCGAAGCCGGCCAGCGTCCGGCCGGCCACCAGGTCGGGCAGCCAGGTCGCCTTCTGCTCGTCGGTGCCGAAGGTCAGGATCGGGTTGATGCCCAGGCCGACGGCCGCCTCGAGGGTGATGCCCATCGACTGGTCGACGCGGCCGATCTCCTCGATGGCGACGCAGAGCGAGGTGAAGTCGCCGTCCTCCCCCATCCCCCCGAACTCCTCGGGCGCGGTCAGGCCCATCAGGCCCAGGTCGCCCATCTTCTGCACGACGTCGGTTGGGAAGTGGTGGTCCTTGTCCCACTGCGCGGCGTGCGGCGCGATCTCGCCGAGCGCGAACTCGCGGACGCTCTTGCGGAAGGTCTCGTGCTCGGAGGACAGCTCGAACGGTGACACGGGTGGCTCCTCTGCGTATTACGCTTACGTCAACGTAAGCAGCCTAGGTCGCTTCCGTAACGGAAGCGCAAGGAGACGAGCCGTGCCGGACCAGACCTGGTCGATCACCGCGCTGGCCGACGAGTTCGGGGTCACCCTGCGCACGATCCGCCACTACGAGGACGTCGGCCTGATCACCCCGGAGCGCCGCGGCACCGCGCGCGTGTTCCACGCCCGGGACCGGATCCGGCTGCAGCTGATCCTGCGTGGCAAGCGGCTCGGCTTCTCGCTGCCGGAGATCCGCACGATCGTGAACATGTACGACGAGCAGCCGGGCGAGGCGGGGCAGCTGCAGTACCTGCTGGACCAGATCGAGGTCCGCCGTACCGAGCTGGAGCAGATGCGCCGCGACATCGACGAGACGATGGGCGAGCTCGACCACGTCGCTGCCCGCTGCCGCGAGGACCTCAGCGCCCTGGAAACCGGTTGAGGCCCCTCCCCCGGACTGGTTGACTCGCCCGATGCCCACGGTCACCGAGGTGGATCCGCACGACGACGACGCACTGCGAGCGTGGTACGCCGCCCTGCGCGACGGCGCGTGCGCCGGCCGCGAGGCACCTCTGGTCTCGCCGTACGACGCGTTCACGCTCTCGCTTCGCAGCCCCGGACCGCGGCTGCGCCGCATCCCCGTCGTCGCGACCGAGGCCGGGCGGACCGTCGGCGCGCTGCTCCTCGAGATGCCGCTGACCGGGAGCCGGAACACCGCGCAGGTCGAGATCGACGTCCCGGTCGAGCACCGGCGCCGCGGTGTGGCACGCACGCTCTGGGCGTGGGCGGTCGCACGCGCCGCCGAGGAGGGGCGCCCGGTGCTGCAGACCGACGTGCACGTGCCGACCGGCGAGAGCCCGCAGAGCTGGCCGGGTGCGCTGTTCGCCCGCGGGCTCGGGTTCGCCTCCGAGAACGTCGAGGACCACCTCGTCCTCGACCTCCCGGTCGCCGACGACCTACCCGGCCGACGCCTCGACCCGGCGTACCGGCTGGTCCGGTGGGCCGGGCCGTGTCCCGACGTGCACCTCGCGAGGTACGCGGGCCTGCAGACGGCGATGAAGGCCGACGTGCCGACCGGCGGGATGACCCGCGAGGCCACGGCGGTCGACGAGGAGACGGTGCGTACGTCGGACGCTCGGCTGTCGAGGAGCCACCTGATCCTCGTCACGCTGGCCACGACCGCCGACGGCGATCCGGCCGGCTACACGCTGATGCTCGTGCCGTACGGCGACCCGGACAACGTGCTGCAGGACGACACGCTCGTGCTCCGGGACCACCGGAGCAACGGGCTCGGCGCAGCGCTCAAGGCGGCGAACCTGCGCCAGCTCGCGGAGCACCACGCGCGTGGGCGGCGGCTGCACACCTGGACCGCCGAGTCGAACGCACCGATGCAGGCCGTGAACGCCCAGTTCGGCTTCCGGCCCGTCGAGAAGCTGCACGAGATGGAGCTGCGGACCTGATCGGGCCGCGTGGTTGGATCGCCGCATGCGCTATGCCATCACCGGTGCGACCGGTTTCGTCGGGGGCGCTCTCGCCCGCCAGCTCCGCGCCACCGGGCACGAGGTGCGGGCCCTGGTCCGCGACCCGGCCCGCGCGACCGCGCTGAGCAGCCTCGGCGTCGAGCTGGTGCCCGGCGACCTCGACGACGCGGCGGCACTGGACCGCCTCTGCGACGGCGTCGACGGGCTCTTCCACGTCGCCGGCTGGTACAAGCTCGGCCAGCGCGACCCGTCCGTCGGCACCCGCGTCAACGTCGAGGGGACCCGCAACACGCTCGCCGCCGCGCAGCGCAACAGCGTCCCCCGGGTCGTCTACACGAGCACCCTCGCGGTGAACTCCGACACCCACGGCGAGGTGTACGACGAGACCCACCGCCACACGGGGGACTTCGTCAGCCACTACGACCGCACCAAGGCCGAGGCGCATCACGTCGCGGAGGAGTTCGCCGCCGCCGGCCTGCCGGTCGTGATCGTCGCCCCCGGGCTCGTGTACGGCCCCGGCGACACCGCGCAGAGTGGCGCGCTCATCGAGCAGGTGGTGCGCGGCAAGCGGCCGCAGGTCCCGGCCGGCGGCGGCGTGTGCTGGGCACACGTGGACGACATCGCCGCCGGGCACGTGCTCGCGATGGAGAAGGGCGCGCCCGGCGAGTCCTACATGCTGGCCGGCCCGCGCGCGACGCTCGCCGAGGGGCTGCGGCAGCTCGCCTCGATCGCCGGCACCAAGGGACCGGTCGTCGTGCCGAACGGTGTGATCCGCGCGGTGGCCGCCGTCGCCGGGGCGGTCGGCAAGGTCGTGCCGGTGCCTGCGGACTTCTCCGCGGAGACGATGCGTGCGTCGCTCGCGACGTACTACGGCTCCCCCGCCAAGGCCGAGCGCGAGCTGGGCTGGAAGGCCCGCTCGCTCGACACCGGCCTCCGTCAGACCGCCGGCGCCCTGCGCGCCTGAGCCCTGGTCGAGCCGAGGTCAGCGGTGCAGCCAGGCGACCAGGTCCGGAGGTGCGAGCTCGGCCACGCGCTGCTCGTACGTCGCGAGCTCGCCGTCCGTGAGCACCTCGCGCCCCGCTCCCGAACGGCCGGACCGGAAGAACCTAGCGCCGTCCTTGAGCACGCCGAGCGTGTTCGGGGCCAGCTCGTCGGACCGCGACCGCATCTGCGCGAACGTGGCCGCCTCCACCAGGGACGGCCACCGTTCCGCCGGCACCTCGATGCCGAGCCGGTCGGCGATCCGGCGCATCTCTGCGGGCAGGTCCGCGAGCAGGTCGGCGTAGTGCACGAGCAGCACGTTGTCCGTCGTACGACGGGACCAGGCGTCGCAGAGGTGGTGCAGCACGCCGACGAGCGAGTCCATCTGCTCCTGCGGCGTCGTCTCGGCGAGCGTCCACGAGACCAGCCAGTCGTGCAGCGACGCCCGGGGTCGGCGTGGAGCGGGCGTCGTACCGGTCAGCTCGGCCAGCCGCTCGCGGTCGATGTTGTCGCTCTGGTGGTAGAGCGAGACCGCCAGGTCGAGCGGGTGCCGGCCGACGACGACGTAGGTGGCCCGGTCGTCGAGCGGGACCCCGTCCAGCGGCGTGTGTGTCTTGACGAACCGGCGGTGCTGCTGCGCCTCGAGACCTGCCACCAGCTCGCTCACGGGACGGATGGCGTGGTCGACCCACGGCGACAGCGACGGCAGCGGGGCGGGCAGCCGGGGTGTCTGGAAGACCAGCAGTGCGCAGATCATCTGCATCCAGGTGGTGCCGCTCTTGGACCGCGTGGAGATCACGACGTCCCCCTCGCGGAACCGGACCTGTGACCAGCGTGCGCTGTCCTCGTCCGTCGAGAGGTACCGCAGGGGCCGGACGTCGGTCACCGACGTCCCTGCTCCGCGTGCCAGCGGTCCATGATCCCGGTCATCTCCCGGTCGAGGAACTCGAAGAACCGAGCCGTCTCGTCGAGGCGTGCGCCGGCCGGGGTGCTGTGCCCGAGGGCGTCGGCGCCCCGACGGCTGGCGTCGGCCCAGCGCGACAGCTCAGCGCTCCGGCCGCTCATGATGTCGTCGTACCACTCGCCCTTGGTCAGGTGATAGGTGTCCTTGCGCTCCCCCGGCTTGCGACCCCGCGCGACCAGCCGGGTCTGGATCAGGTAGCTCACTGCGCCCGAGACACCGGCCGCACTGACCTGCAAGGCCTCCAGCAGCTCGCCCGAGGTGGCCTCTCCCGAGTCGCTGCCGAGCAGGTAGGCGAGCACCCGCGCGGGCATCCGGGGCAGTCCGCTCTCGACCATCACCGTCGCGAAGGCCTCGGTGAACTCGCGGTGCACGGCTGCCCGGTCCTCGGGTCCGTCGTACGCCTCAGCGTGGCTCACCATGCGAGCAGCCTCCCATAGATTCATAACGTTCACAAACTACTGAACGGTGTGGCATGCTCGGAACATGACGGACCCCATCGCCATCTCCGGACTCGTCAAGACGTTCGGCCGCACCCGGGCGCTCGACGGCCTGGATCTCTCCGTCCGCACCGGTGAGGTGCACGGCTTCCTGGGCCCGAACGGCGCGGGCAAGTCCACCACCCTCCGGGTGCTGCTGGGTCTGCTGCACATCGACAGCGGCAGCGTCACCCTGCTCGGCGGGGACCCCTGGCGCGACGGCACCGAGCTGCACCGACGGCTGGCCTACGTGCCCGGGGACGTGAACCTCTGGCCCCAGCTGACCGGCGGGGAGGTCATCGACCTGCTCGGCCGGCTCCGTGGCGGGCTGGACGAGTCGCGGCGCGCCAGCCTCCTCGAGCGGTTCGACCTGGATCCGTCGAAGAAGGGGCGTGCCTACTCCAAGGGCAACCGGCAGAAGGTCGCGCTGGTCGCGGCGCTCGCCAGCGACGTGGAGCTGCTGATCCTGGACGAGCCGACCTCGGGTCTCGACCCGCTGATGGAGGAGACGTTCCGCGACTGCGTGGTGGAGGAGCGCGAGCGCGGCCGGACCGTGCTGCTGTCCAGCCACATCCTCTCGGAGGTGGAGGCGCTCTGCGACCGGGTCACCATCATCCGCAAGGGCCGGGCCGTGGAGACCGGGACGCTGACCGAGCTGCGCCACCTCACCGAGACCGCCGTCGACGCCACCCTGTCCGGCGCGGTGCCGGACGTCTCCACGGTGCCCGGCGTCCACGACGTCAGCGTGGACGGCACCCGCCTCCGGTGCCTGGTGCCCACGAGCACCCTCGGTGAGCTGCTGTCGCTGCTCGCCGGGGCGGGGATCGAGAGCCTGGTCAGCCAGCCCCCGACCCTCGAGCAGCTCTTCCTGCGTCACTACGACGGCACGGACGGGCGCGGTGCCGGGGGCCCGGACGAGCCCGCGGACCGGGTCGGCGAAAGGTCTGCGCGATGACGGCGCTGACCGGCACCGGGATCCTGGTGCGGATGGCGCTGCGGCGAGACCGGGTGATGCTCCCGGCGACCATCGCGACCTTCGTCGCGGTCGCGGGGATGTCCGCCTCCGCGACCGTCGGCCTCTACCCGACGGAGCAGTCGCGGGCCACTGCGGCCGAGCTCATCAACGCCACCCCGGCTCTGGTGGCGCTCTACGGCCGGATCTACGACGTCACGTCCCTGGGCGCCGTGTCGATGCTGAAGCTGATCGGGCTCGGGACGGCGTTCGTCTCGGTCTTCACGATGCTGGTGGTCATCCGGCACACGCGCGCCGACGAGGAGGTCGGCCGCACCGAGCTGGCGGCCAGCGGCGTGGTGGGCAGGTACGCCGCACTGACGGCCGCGCTGGTCGTCGCGTCGTCGGCGGCCCTGGTCCTCGGGCTGCTCACCGCCCTCGCTCTGGTCGCGACCGGGCTGCCCACGGCCGGAGCCGCGGCGTTCGGGGCGAGCTGGGCCGGCGCAGGCCTGGTGTTCGCCGGAGTGGCCGCGGTCGCCGCGCAGCTGACCACGAGCGCCCGCGCGGCCCGCGGAATCGCCTCGACCGTCCTGGTCGTCGCCTACGTCATCCGGGCCGCCGGCGACACCGCACCGCAGGGCTCCCGGTGGGTCGGCTGGCTCTCCCCGATCGGCTGGGCGCAGCAGGTGCGCCCCTTCGCGGGAGACCGCTGGGCCGTCGTACCGCTGCTCGTGGCCCTGACCGGCGTCCTGCTGCTGGCCGCCGGCGCCCTGGCGCGCCGGCGCGACCTGGGCAGCGGGCTGCTCGCCGACCGGCCCGGTCCGGCCCGAGCCCGTCCTTCGCTGGCGACCCCGCTCGCGCTGGCGTGGCGGCTGGACCGCAACGCGCTGCTCGGCTGGACGGTGGGCTTCGTCCTGCTCGGCCTCGTGCTGGGCAACATCCTCTCCAACGTGGGCGCCATCCTGGACAGCCCGCAGTCCCGGGAGATGATCCGCCGCCTCGGCGGGATCGGGTCGCTCACCGACGCCTTCCTGTCCGCCGAGCTCGGCTTCGTCGCCCTGTTCGCCAGCGTGTTCGGGATCAGCACCGTGCTGCGGCTGCGTGCCGAGGAGTCGGCCGCACGTGCCGACCCGGTCCTCGCCACGCCGGTCAGCCGGTTCGCCTGGGCGGCCAGCCACGTGCTGTTGGCGCTGCTCGGGACGACGCTGATCACCGCGGCCGTCGGCCTCAGCGTCGGGGTCGCGCAGGCCGTCCAGAGCGGGAGCTCCGGGGACATCGGGCGGGACCTGACCGCGGCCCTCGTGCGGCTGCCCGCGATCTGGGTGCTGGTCGGGGTGACGGTGGCGTTGTACGGCGTCGGGGCCCGCGTGGTGCCGTTCGCGTGGGGTCTCCTCGTCCTGTGCGTGGTGGTCGGTCAGTTCGGCGACCTGATGGACCTGCCGTCGTGGGCACAGGACGTGTCGCCGTACACCCACGTGCCGTCGCTGCCCGCCGCTCCGCTGACCGCGCTGCCACTGCTGCTGCTCACCGCGGTGGCGGTGGCCCTGCTCGCCGTCGGGCTCGTGGCGTTCCGGCGCCGCGACCTGGTCAGCGACTGACCTCACCCCGGGACGGGTCGGACCCCGGGGTGACGCAGGCTCTAGAGTGCCCTTGAGCCTCCCCAGTCGAGCAAGGAGCCCGCGTGACCCACAGCAAGCCTCCCGAGATCAAGCCCCTGCAGAAAGTCCTGATCGCGAACCGGGGCGAGATCGCCGTCCGGGTCATCCGGGCCTGCAAGGACGCCGGGATCGGAAGTGTCGCGGTGTACGCCGACCCCGACCGTGACGCGCTGTTCGTGCGCCTGGCCGACGAGGCGCACAGCCTCGGCGGCGCCACGCCGGCCGACTCCTACCTCGACATCGAGAAGATCGTGCGGGTCGCGAAGGAGTCGGGTGCCGACTCGGTGCACCCCGGCTACGGCTTCCTCGCCGAGAACCGTGACTTCGCCCAGGCCGTGATCGACGCCGGCCTGGTCTGGATCGGCCCGCCGCCCGCCGCCATCGAGAACCTCGGCGACAAGGTCAAGGCGCGGCACATCGCCGAGAAGGTCGGCGCTCCCCTGGTCGCCGGCACCAAGGACCCCGTCGAGGACGCCGAGGAGGTCGTCGCCTTCGCCAAGGAGCACGGCCTGCCGATCGCGATCAAGGCGGCGTTCGGCGGTGGCGGCCGCGGGCTCAAGGTGGCCCGCAAGGAGGAGGAGGTCGCCGAGCAGTTCGAGTCCGCGGTCCGCGAGGCGGTCAGCGCGTTCGGCCGCGGCGAGTGCTTCGTGGAGAAGTACCTCGACAAGCCGCGGCACGTCGAGACCCAGTGCCTCGCCGACCAGCACGGCAACGTCGTCGTGGTGTCCACCCGCGACTGCTCCCTGCAGCGCCGGCACCAGAAGCTCGTCGAGGAGGCGCCCGCGCCGTTCCTGTCCGACGCGCAGATGCAGATCCTCTACGACTCGTCCAAGGCGATCCTGCGCGAGGCGGAGTACGTCGGCGCCGGGACCTGCGAGTTCCTGGTCGGCCAGGACGGCACCATCTCCTTCCTCGAGGTCAACACCCGCCTGCAGGTCGAGCACCCCGTCTCCGAGGAGGTCACCGGCCTCGACCTGGTCCGCGAGATGTTCCGGATCGCCGCCGGCGAGGAGCTCGGGTACGACGACCCGGCGGTCGTGGGCCACTCGATCGAGTACCGCATCAACGCCGAGGACGCCGGCGCGAACTTCATGCCCGCGCCCGGCACCCTGACCCGCTGGCACGCGCCGGCCGGCCCCGGGGTGCGGCTCGACGGCGGCTACGACCAGGGCGAGACCGTCCCCGGCTCGTTCGACTCGCTCGTCGCGAAGCTCATCGTCACCGGCCGCGACCGCACGCAGGCCCTGGAGCGGTCCCGCCGTGCGCTCGACGAGTTCGTCGTCGAGGGCATGCCCACGGTGATCCCGTTCCACCAGACGGTGGTGAACGACCCGGCGTACATCGGCGACGGGGAGACGTTCGGCGTCTACACCAGCTGGATCGAGACCGAGTTCGACAACCGGATCGCGCCGTACTCCGGCCCCTCCGAGTCGGCCGACCCCGAGGAGCGGCAGGCCGTCACGGTCGAGGTCGGTGGCCGCCGCATCGAGGTCGTGCTGCCGGCCGGGTTCGCCGCCGGCGCGGCCGCCGGCGCCGGCGCTCAGAAGAAGCCGAAGCGGGAGAAGAAGAAGGCGGGTGCCGCGGCCAGCGGTGACAGCGTCACCTCCCCGATGCAGGGCACCATCGTCAAGGTCGCCGTCGAGGAGGGCCAGCAGGTCGCCGAGGGCGACGTCGTCGTCGTCCTCGAGGCGATGAAGATGGAGCAGCCGCTCAAGGCGCACAAGGCCGGCACCGTGACCGGGCTGTCCGCGTCCGTCGGCGACAGCATCTCCAGCGGCGCCGTCGTCTGCGAGCTCAAGGACTGACCCACCACCCCGGTTCGTCTGCGGTCCGGGCGGTCTCTGCCCGCGTGCGGAGCGCAGACGAACCGGGGTTGAACGCCGGGCGAACCTTCCCACCGGCCCCCGCTCGCACGTCGACCACGCCGGCGCGGGCGGGTCACGATGGGCAGGTGACTCACCTGCAACCCGTGACCTTCCTGATGTTCGACGCGTTCGGGCACGGCGGCGTCGCCCGCTCGGTGCTGAACCTCGCGGCCCGGCTCACCGAGCACCGCGACGTCCGGCTGGTCAGCCTCTACCGGCGGGCCGACGAGCCGGCGTACCCGATCGACCCGCGCATCGACCTCGAGGTGCTGCTCGACGTACGCCGCGGGCTCGGCCCCGTCGCGCGGGTGCTGCACCACCGGCCGACCCGGATGCGACCGGTGCCCGCAGAGCGGCAGCTGTCCCGGCTCACCGACCGGCTGCTGCGCCGGCGGCTGCGAAGCCTCTCCCCCGGGATCCTGGTCACCACGCGACCGTCCCTGCACCTCGCAGCGACCCGGTGGTCGGCTCCCGGCGTACGCCTGGTCGGCCAGGACCACAAGAACTACCCGACCCGTTTCGCCAACGCGCGGCAGGCGGCCCTGCTCCGCGCGGCCGTCCCGGCCCTGGACGCCTACGTGGTGCTCACCAACGCCGACGCAGAGGACTACCGCCGCGACCTGCCGCAGATGCACACACACGTCGCGGTGGTCCGCAACGCGCTGCCCTGGCCGGTCGCCCCGACCCCGGCACCGCTGGACGGCAAGGTCGTGGTGGCCGCCGGCCGGCTGGTCCGGGAGAAGGGCTTCCGCCGGCTGGTCGACGCGTTCGCGCCGGTCGCGCGCGAGCACCCGGACTGGCGGCTGCACGTGTACGGCGAGGGCTCCGAGCGGGCCGCGCTCGAGACGCGCATCCGGCGCCTCGGGCTCGAGGACCAGATCCGGCTGCCCGGCTACGCCCCGGACTTCCGTGCGGTGCTGGCCGGCGCCTCGGCGTACGCGCTGACCTCGCGCGCCGAAGGCTTCCCGATGGTGCTGATCGAGGCCATGAGCCTCGGCGTACCGCTGGTCGCGATGGACTGCCCGCGCGGGCCCGGGGAGATCGTCGACGACGGCAAGAACGGGTTCCTCGTCCCGGACGGCGACGTGGAGGGCTTCACCGGCGCGCTGCGCGCCCTGGTCGAGGACGACGAGCTGCGCCGCCGGTGCGGGCGGCAGGCGCACGAGGACGCCCGGCAGTACGCCCCCGACGCCGTCGTCGCCGACTGGCTGGACCTGTTCGAACGCCTCGACGCCTGATCCACACGCGTGTTCCACCGCGGTGCCACCCGCGGGTCGTACCCCGTTCACCCCCGGCCGTCACGGTCGAGGCATGGACCAGCGTGTCTACCTCCATGTCGGAGTCCCGAAGAGCGGTACGACGTTCCTGCAGGCGTCGCTCACCGACAACCGCAAGGCCCTGCGCGAGGCAGGGGTGCTCTACCCGTCCGGTCACGAGCGGATGTTCCTGGCCGCCGTCGACGTCCGCGGCGCGCACAAGACCTGGGGCCGCAAGCGCGCCGAGGTCGAGGGGACCTGGGACGGGCTCTGCCGCAAGGCACGCAGGCACGACGGAGCCACCGTGATCAGCCACGAGCTCCTCGCCGCCGCCTCCGCGCACCAGGTCACCGAGGCGCTGACCATGCTCAAGGGCCTCGACGTGCATCTGGTGGTCACCGCGCGGGACCCGGCACGGCAGGCCACCGCCGAGTGGCAGGAGGGCATCAAGCACGGACGCCGGCTGACCTTCGAGCAGTTCCGGCGCCGGGTCCTCGACACCCGGTCCGAGACCGACTACGCCCGCCGGTTCCGGGCCTCGCAGGACCTGCCGGCCGTGCTCGCCCGGTGGGGCGACTCGCTCCCGAACGACCACGTGCACGTGGTGTGCTGCCCGCCGCGGGGGGCCGACCCGGGCCTGCTCTGGCAACGCCTCGCCGAGGTGGTCGGCTTCGACGCCGCCCGCTTCCCGGTCGCGGGACCGGACAACGCCAACACCTCGCTCGGCGTGACCGAGATCGACCTGCTGCGCCGGGTGAACCTCGCGCTCGACAAGCGGCTGGTGCAGCCGGAGTACGGCCAGGTCGTCAAGCAGCTCTACGCCCAGCAGCTGCTCGCCGCACGAACCTCGCCGCGGCCCGTCGTACCCCGCGAGATGTACGACGACCTGGCGGTCGTCGGTGAGCGGTGGGTCAAGGAGATCGACCGGGCCGGGTACGTCGTGCACGGGGACCCGGCCGACCTCGTGCCGGTGGCACCCGAGGGGCCGGCGCCGCACCCGGATGCCGTCGACCCGCGCGACCAGGTGGAGTCGTCCGCCGCGGCGACTGCCGGGCTGCTCCTCGAGGTGCAGCGCTGCCGCGCCGAGATCGCGCGCCTCGAGGCGGACGCGACCCGGCAGAAGAAACGGCGCAAGGCGCTCAAGCGCCGGCTGCGCCGGTCCACCGCGGACTGAGACCGGGACCGAGCCGCCCTGCCGGACCACTAGCCTCGGGGCATGTTCTCCAAGGTGCTGGTGGCCAACCGGGGCGAGATCGCGATCCGGGCGTTCCGTGCCGCCTACGAGCTCGGCGCGCAGACCGTTGCCGTCTTCCCGCACGAGGACCGGGGCTCCGAGCACCGGCTGAAGGCCGACGAGGCCTACGAGATCGGTGAGCGCGGGCACCCGGTGCGCGCCTACCTCGACCCCGAGGTGATCGTCGCGGCGGCCGTGAAGTCCGGTGCGGACGCGGTCTACCCGGGCTACGGCTTCCTCTCGGAGAACCCGCAGCTCGCCGAGGCCTGCGCGAACGCCGGGATCACGTTCATCGGCCCGACCGCCGAGGTGCTCACCCTCACCGGCAACAAGGCTCGGGCGATCGCGGCGGCCAAGGCGGCGGGCGTGCCCACGCTGGCGTCCGTCGAGCCCTCCACCGACGTCGACGCGCTCGTGGAGTCCGCGGCGCACCTGCCGTTCCCGCTGTTCGTGAAGGCCGTCGCCGGTGGTGGCGGGCGCGGGATGCGACGAGTCGACGAGCAGCAGGATCTCCGCGAGGCCATCCAGACCTGCATGCGCGAGGCCGAGGGTGCGTTCGGTGACCCGACGGTGTTCA
Source organism: uncultured Actinomycetota bacterium (assembly GCA_963810035.1). Classification (GTDB taxonomy): domain Bacteria; phylum Actinomycetota; class Actinomycetes; order Propionibacteriales; family Nocardioidaceae; genus Nocardioides_B. Next base: position 199,447 of record CAWEMA010000011.1, on the reverse strand, counting down.
TCGAGCAGGCCGTCGTGGAGCCCCGGCACATCGAGGTGCAGGTCCTCGCCGACGGCGCCGGCAACGTGATCCACCTGTTCGAGCGGGACTGCTCGGTGCAGCGGCGGCACCAGAAGGTCGTGGAGATCGCGCCGGCACCGAACCTCGACCCGGACATCCGGGAGCGGATGTGCGCGGACGCGGTGCGCTTCGCCACCGAGATCGGCTACCGCAACGCGGGCACCGTGGAGTTCCTGCTGGACCCGCAGGGCAACTACGTCTTCATCGAGATGAACCCGCGCATCCAGGTCGAGCACACGGTCACCGAGGAGGTCACCGACGTCGACCTGGTCCAGGCCCAGATCCGCATAGCGTCCGGCGAGACGCTCGAGGACCTCGGCCTCTCCCAGGACCGGGTCACCCTGCGCGGTGCCGCGCTGCAGTGTCGGATCACCACCGAGGACCCCGCCAACGGCTTCCGTCCGGACACCGGCCGGATCACGACGTACCGCTCGCCGGGCGGCGCGGGCGTGCGGCTCGACGGCGGCACGACGTACACCGGGGCCGAGGTCAGCGCGCACTTCGACTCGATGCTCGCCAAGCTGACCTGCCGCGGGCGTGACTTCGCCTCCGCGGTGGACCGGGCCCGCCGCGCGGTCGCGGAGTTCCGGATCCGCGGTGTGTCCACCAACATCCCGTTCCTGCAGGCCGTGCTGGACGACCCGGACTTCCGCTCGGGGAACATCACCACCGCGTTCATCGAGGAGCACCCGCAGCTGCTCACCGCGCGGTCCTCGGCCGACCGCGGCACCAAGCTGCTGACCTACCTCGCCGACGTCACCGTGAACCGGCCGTACGGCGAGGCGCCGGTCTCCGTCGACCCGGTGAGCAAGCTGCCCCACCTCGACCTGTCCGTGCCTGCCCCGGACGGCACCCGCCAGGCGCTGCTCGCACTGGGACCCGAGGGCTTCGCCCGTGCCCTGCGCGACCAGAAGCCGGTGGCCGTCACGGACACGACGTTCCGCGACGCGCACCAGAGCCTGCTCGCGACCCGGGTCCGCACCCGGGACCTGACCGCGGTCGCCGGGCACGTCGCCCGGATGACGCCGCAGCTGTGGAGCCTCGAGGCGTGGGGCGGCGCGACCTACGACGTGGCGCTGCGCTTCCTGTCCGAGGACCCGTGGGAGCGGCTGGACGCGCTGCGCCAGTCGGTGCCGAACATCTGCCTGCAGATGCTGCTCCGTGGCCGCAACACGGTCGGCTACACGCCGTACCCCACCGAGGTCACCGAGGCGTTCGTCCACGAGGCCGCCGCCACCGGCATCGACGTGTTCCGGATCTTCGACGCGCTCAACGACGTCGAGCAGATGCGGCCGGCGATCCAGGCGGTCCGGGCCACGGGTACGACGGTCGCCGAGGTCGCGCTCTGCTACACCGGTGACCTGTCGGACCCGGACGAGAAGCTGTACACGCTCGACTACTACCTGCGCCTCGCGGAGCGGATCGTCGACGCCGGCGCGCACGTGCTCGCGATCAAGGACATGGCCGGGCTGCTGCGCGCGCCGGCCGCACGCACGCTGGTCCGCGCATTGCGCGAGCGGTTCGACCTGCCGGTGCACCTGCACACGCACGACACCCCGGGCGGACAGCTCGCGACGCTGCTGGCAGCGATCGACGCCGGGGTCGACGCGGTGGACGCGGCGTGCGCGTCGATGTCCGGCACCACCAGCCAGCCGGCGCTGTCCGCGCTGGTCGCGACGACCGACCACACGGCCCGCGCCACCGGTCTCGACCTCGACGCGGTGTGCGACCTGGAGCCCTACTGGGAGGCCACCCGCCGGGTCTACGCGCCGTTCGAGTCCGGGCTGCCGTCGCCGACGGGCCGGGTCTACACCCACGAGATCCCGGGCGGGCAGCTCTCGAACCTGCGCCAGCAGGCGATCTCCCTCGGGCTCGGCGAGAAGTTCGAGCAGATCGAGGACATGTACGCCGCGGCGAACCACATCCTCGGCAACATCGTCAAGGTCACGCCGTCCTCCAAGGTGGTCGGCGACCTGGCCCTCCATCTCGTCGCCGTCGGCGCCGACCCTGCCGAGTTCGAGGCCGAGCCCGGCAAGTTCGACGTACCCGACTCCGTCATCGGCTTCCTCTCCGGCGACCTCGGCGACCCGCCCGGCGGGTGGCCGGAGCCGTTCCGCACCAAGGCCCTCGCGGGACGCACCGTGAAGCCGGTCGTCGCCGACCTCGACGCGGAGCAGCAGGAGGGCCTGCGGCTGCATCGCCGCGGCACCCTCAACGAGCTGCTCTTCCCCGGCCCGACCAAGGAGTTCACCGAGTCCCGGCAGAAGTACGGCGACGTCTCGGTGCTGCCGACCGCGCACTACCTGTACGGACTGACCACCGGCGAGGAGCACCAGGTCGACCTCGAGGAGGGCAAGCGGCTGATCCTCGGGCTGCAGGCCGTCAGCGAGGCCGATGAGCGCGGCATCCGCACCGTCATGTGCACGATCAACGGCCAGCTCCGCCCGGTCAACGTGCGTGACCGGGCGGTCTCCGCCGACGCGCCCACCCAGGAGAAGGCCGACACCGGCAAGCCCGGGCACGTCGCCGCCCCGTTCGACGGCGTGGTCAGCGTGATGGTGTCCCGGGGCGACACCGTCCAGGCGGGCGCCACGGTCGCGACGATCGAGGCGATGAAGATGGAGGCGTCCATCACCGCACCGGTCGGGGGCACGGTCGAGCGCCTGGCGTTCGACGGCACCCAGCAGGTCGAGGGTGGCGACCTCGTCCTCGTGCTCTCCTGAGGTTCGCCGCCTGAGCCTCGGCCCTGGGAACGGGCCGAGGTCGAGAGCCGGCTTCCAGCCGGACGGTTTCAAGAAGTTCCGCCATCTGGCCTGGCGTCGGCAGGCGGACCGGGGACAGGCTGTTCGTGACAGCCGAGCGCGAGCGGGGAGGGAAGCCGTATGGCTGACGTGGTGGAACGGCTGGTCGCGGCCATGAACAGGCACGACCTCGATGGTGCAGCCGACCTGATGGATGAGGACTACCGCAGTGAGCAACCGGCTCACCCGGGCAGGGCCTTCGTCGGCCGGGCACAGATGCGCGCCAACTGGGAGGCGATGTTCGCGGGCATCCCGGACTTCCATGCAGAGCTGTCCCGGTCGGCACGGGACGGCGACACGATCTGGAGTGAATGGCACTGGTCAGGCACCCGCACCGACGGACAGCCGTTCGACGTGCGAGGAGTGACCCTGTTCCAGATCCGTGACGATCGGATCGCCGCTGGACGGCTGTACCTGGAGGATGTCGAGCGCCAGGCGGGTGGGATCCAGCAGGCGGTGGAAGCACTGTCGGGGCGCACCCCTCAGCGGGCCGATCCGTAGGCCCGAGAGGGTGTAACGCCGCGGCGCCGGGCGAAGACCTCCACCTCGTGCCCGAACGAGCGGGCCAGGATGGGCGGAGGTTGGATGATGAGCCAGCAGCTAACTCATGACACGCGCCTGGAGCGTGTACTCGGCGTACCCCTCGCCGAGGAGGCCGTTCGGCAGTGGCCGCAGAGCGGGGAGAGGGTCGACGGCCGGGAGCGCATCGCCGAGGTGGAGTCCCATTTCGTGGGTCTCCGGCTCGGCGTCGGCCGGCGGTACCGGCTCGGCGACGTCGTCGTGGTCGAGTGGAGCACCGACTACGGCGACGGCCGGATCTTCCGCAACGTGTCGATCGCCGAGCTGGCGGATGGTGAGGCTGTCCGCGTCACCGACTACTGGGGCGAGCCGTTCGTGACGCCCCAGTGGCGTGAAGAGCTCACCGAGCCGTTGGACATGCCCGCCGGCGGCACCTGGCCCGAAGCCGGCACCCTCTTGTCCGACTAGCCCCGGCACGTGGACATGCCGCGGCCGGTGAGACCGGGCGGGGCTGTCACGAGGAACGCCTCCCCGCGAGGCGGGGAGGCGTCCAGGGGCGGGCCCTAGCCGGACTTGGCTTCCGACCGGTGGCTCACCGGCGGCACGTAGCGCTTGCCCGCCTCCTGCGCACGCGCCATCGCGGCGAGGCCCTGGTCGATGGTGAGCAGTGCGGTGGTCTTGATTGTCTTGACCGAGCCACCCGCAGTCGCGGCCAGCGAGAACGCCGCGGCCTCCTCCGCGCCGGGGAAGTCCGCGATGAGGACCAGGTCGTAGTCGCCGAACGCGTAGAAACAGGTGTCCACGCGTCCGCTGCAGCCGTCCAGCAACGGCTGGATCCTCTCCAGAACGTTTCCTTGCTCCCGGACCTGCGTGCTCCAGGATTCACTTGTGTAGGCAACCTCGAACAGGAACTGCGGCATCTCGGCCTCCTTCGACCATCGTGCAGCCGGCCGCGACTGCGGTCGCGCGCAACCGGTCAACGTATCCATGCTCTGTGCGCGGACGTCGGCCTGCAACGGGCAAAAGCCACGGGCTAGAGCGCTTTCCCCCGGGAGGCCCGGGTCAACCCAGCGCAAGGCCCGGGTCAACCCAGCGGGAGGCCCGGGTCAACTGGAGGTGACGGTGAGCTTGCCGGTCGCCCGGTCCCAGGTGATCGTGCCGTGCTGGAACGTCGCGCGCTGCCCGCCGCTGACCGCGGTCACGCCGCTGGTCGGGTAGCCGAGCGCCGAGGCCGCCCCGCCGTGCTCGCGGTAGGCGGTGTAGATCGCGCCGTACAGCTCCCGGGCGCCGACCGTGCGCGTGTACCAGATCCGGCCGCTCGCGAACTGCTGGACCGACCCGCCACCGATGGAGTACTCGCGGCTGGCCACGTCGCCGAGCGGCGAGCCCGCACCGCCGACGCTGCTCCACCGGCTGATGATCGGGGTGGGGTCCACGGAGAACCACGTGGAGCGCAGGCCGAACTTCGCCCGGAAGCTGTCCCCGGACACCGTGACGTCGGACTTCGTGCCGTCGAGCACGAGGGTCCACACCCGGCCGCTCCACTCGCCGTTCCCCTCGCGCCGGGTGACCTGGACGCGGCCGAGCGTGCCGACGGCCGGGTAGGCCTTCTCGATCCGGGCGGCGTCGAGGGTGAGCGTCCACTCGTGCACCGGGTTCCCGCTGTAGTCGTCGTAGGGGTCGGCCTTCGCGGTCAGGTAGGGCACGCTGCCCGCCGACGTCCAGCCGCCGCTGCTCGACGAGAACTGCGTGAACGCCGGCTTGCCGCCGTAGGTCAGGATCTGCCGCGCCGTGGCGGTGACGGCGGTGTTGCTGCGCGCGTCCTCCGCACCGAAGCCGCCGTACACCTGGCACGAGGAGGTGTCGCAGATCTGGTAGTAGCGGCTGGGGTACTGGCTGCGCGACCAGGTGGCGTAGGTGCGGGCCGCGACCGCCTGCGCCTTCACGGCCTCCGGGTGCCAGGAGGCCGGCATCTCGTCGGGGATCACGCCGCGCAGGTAGTCGTCCATCGACAGCACGTTGACGGTGTCGCGGGCGGCCGAGCCGGTCCTGGGCGAGGCGGACCGCAGGGCACCGCGGTAGGTGCGGGTGCCGTACGGCGTGTAGAGGGTCAGCGGGGTGGGGGCGGCGAACTCACCGTCACCGGCCAACGCGGCACGCCCCCCGGGCTTCCACCGGTGCCAGCCGCCGGTGAGGTAGTCCACGACGCTGCGGTGCTTCGCGTCCACGGTGACCCGCCAGCGCTTCACACCGGTCGGGGTGGGCAGCGTGTAGGTCCGGCCGCTGCCCAGGTCGCGCAGCGTCATCCGCGGCACCCGGCCGACGACGACGTCGGTGCTGGTGTCGGAGGTGATCAGCACCCGCACCGATCCGGTGACCGTCGACCACGACGTCCTCGGGTAGTAGAAGTCGATGATCTGCCGGTAGCTCATGCCCTGCTTGGCGGCCCCCTGGGCGCCGTACTGCGACATCCCGTGGCCGTGCCCGAAACCGTGGCCGCGCAGGACGACCGAGCGGCTGGCCGGGACCCAGTAGGACTGGTCCGTGGACACCGCTGAGGCCGGCGACGCCGTCAGAGGCAGCGTCACCAGCCCCGCGACCAGCCCGAGCACGAGCGCGAGCACGGGGCTCCCGGCTCGGCCTCGAGAGCGTGTGGTCGGACGTGCGGTCATCCGGGTGCCCCCAACTGTGACAACGGTGAGAAAGGTACTGGTGTGACAGCAGAGTATGCCGGTGAATCGAGTGTCCGAGAACCGATTCGACGGAACCTCGGAGTCGCACGACGAACTACATCGATGTAGTTCGATTCCCTTGTGGCGCAAGGGATTCCGGGCATCCCGGTAGCCTCTGCGACATGACGTTCCTGGTGATCCTCCTCCTCGTCGGCGCCGCCCTGCTGGCCGCCCGTGCGGTCTCCCGGACCCGGGAGCGCCAGGCGCTGGAGCAGAAGCGCGCCGCCGACCTGCAAGCCGTGCGCAAGGTGGCCGACGAGGACGTCACCCGCTTCGGCGAGGAGCTCCAGCGCCTCGACACGGACATGCTCACCGAGACCCTCGACGAGGCTGCGCGCCAGGACTACCAGCGTGCCCTGGACTCCTACGAGTCCGCCAAGGAGTCGCTGGACCGGGTCACCGCCTCCGAGGAGATCCGGCACGTCACCGAGGCGCTCGAGGACGGCAGGTACGCCGTCGCCTGCGTGCAGGCGCGGACCGCCGGTCAGCCGCTTCCGGTCCGGCGCCCGCCGTGCTTCTTCAACCCGGCGCACGGGCCGTCGACGACCGACGTCGAGTGGGCCCCGTCCGGCGGCCTCGAGCGGCAGATCCCGGTGTGCGCCGCGGATGCGGATCGCGTCGCGCAGGGTGCCGAGCCCGACATCCGCACCGTGCAGCACGGCGTCGGGCGGGTGCCCTACTGGCAGGGCGGGCCGGCCTACTCACCGTGGGCGTCGGGCTACTTCGGCGGCTACGCCGCCTCGGGCCTGCTGCCGACCTTCATGCTGATGACCATGCTCTCCCCCACCTGGGACGGGGGCGGGGCCGACGCGTTCGGCGCCGGGGACGACGGCTCCGGCGGTGACGGGGGCTACGACGGCGGTGACTCCGGCGACGGCGGGTACGACGGCGGTGACTCCGGCGACGGTGGCTACGACGGAGGGTACGACGGTGGGGGTGGCGACGGCGGCGGCTTCGACTTCGGGGGCGGAGGCTTCGACTTCGGCGGCGGCGACTTCGGGGGTGGCGACTTCGGCGGTTTCTGACGTCGGTCGAGGAGGCGGGTCACCAGCGGAGCTCGGGCTACGAGCGGAAGCGGTGCAGCCGGCGCGCGGCCTCGGCGACGGACCCGCTCATCGAGGGGTAGACCGTGAACGCGTGCGCGAGCTGGTCGGCGGTGAGGTTCTCCGCCACCGCGATCGCGACCGGGTGGATGAGCTCCGAGGCTCGCGGGCCGACGACCACGCCGCCGACGACGATGCCGGTCCCCGGACGGGCGAACAGCTTCACGAAACCGTCCCGGACACCCTGCATCTTCGCGCGCGGGTTGCCCGAGAGCGGCAGCGTCACGCACTCGGCCTCGATCTCGCCGGCGTCCACGGCGTTCTGGGTCCAGCCCACGGTGGCGATCTCCGGTGCGGTGAACACGTTGGACGACACCGTCTTCAGGTCGAGCGGGGAGACCGCGTCACCGAGGAAGTGCCACATCGCGATCCGGCCCTGCATGGCGGCGACGGAGGCGAGCATCAGCACGCCGGTGCAGTCGCCCGCGGCGTACACGCCTCGTGCCGCCGTGCGGGACACCCGGTCGACGTGCACGAAGCCGCCGTCCTTCAGCGTCACCCCGGCCTTCTCCAGACCCATGTCCGCGGTGTTCGGGACCGAGCCGAGCGCGAGCAGGCAGTGCGAGCCCTCGACGGTGCTGCCGTCGGTCAGCGTCACGGTCACCGAGTCGCCGTCGCGGGTGACGGACTGCATCCGGGACTTCGACAGCACGGTCATCCCGCGCCGGGTGAACACCCCCTCGAGCACCTCCGCGGCATCCGCGTCCTCGCCCGGCAGCACCCGGTCGCGGCTGGAGACCAGGGTCACGTCGACGCCGAGCGCGTTGTAGGCGCTGGCGAACTCGGCGCCGGTGACGCCGGACCCGACGACGATCAGCTTCTCGGGGATGTCGTCGAGCTCGTAGACCTGCTCCCAGGTCAGGATCCGCTCGCCGTCGGGCTGCGCCGACTCCAGCGTGCGCGGAGCGGCCCCGGTGGCGAGCAGCACCGCGTCGGCCTCGAGGACCTCCGCGTCGCCGCCGTCGACCGGCTCAGCCACCACCCGCTGGGGGCCGTCGAGGCGGCCACGGGCCCGGAGCACCCGGACGCCCTCGCGGGTCAGCCGGCGCTCGATGTCGAAGGACTGCGCCTGCGCGAGACGTTTCACCCGGGCGTTCACCCGGCCGAGCTCGGTGACGAGAGAGCCGTCGAAGCGGATGCCCAGCTCGTTGGCCTCCTCCATGTCGGCCATCAGCTCGGCGGTCGCGATCAGGGTCTTGCTGGGCACGCAGTCGGTGAGCACCGCCGACCCGCCCACGCCGTCGGTGTCGACGACCGTGACGTCCGCCCCCAGCTGGGCAGCGACGAGCGCTGCTTCGTACCCGCCGGGACCGCCACCGACCACCACCACACGATTCACACCACCATCCTCGCAAAACCGAGACGGGTGCGGGTATCTGGCCCTGCATCGGTAGTCTGCGGACGTGCCTCTGTACGCCGCCTTCGGGTCGAACATGGACCCCCGTCGGATGGGTGAGCGCTGTCCCCACTCCCCGCTGCGCAGCACCGGCTGGCTGATCGGCTGGCGGCTCACGTTCGGCGGCGAGGAGCACGGCTGGGACGGCGCGCTCGCCACGATCGTGGAGGACCCGCTCGAGCAGGTGTTCGTGGCGATCTACGACGTCACCGGCGACGACGAGCACCACCTCGACGTGCTGGAGAGCGCGGACACCGGGCTCTACCGCAAGATCCAGGTCCGGGTCTCCACGCTGGCCGGCGAGCAGCTGGTCTGGACCTACGTGCTCGACGCCTACGAGGGCGGGCTGCCCTCGGCGAGCTACCTCGGCATCCTGGCCGAGGCCGCGGAGGCCGCCGACGCCCCCGAGGACTACGTCGCGGCCCTGCGCGCCCGGCCCTGCCGGTCCATCGGTCTGTGACCCTGCGCGCCGGATAGGGTGCGCGCATGCATACGCCACGACGTTGGTGCGGGGACCCCGCGTGAACACCGACACCTCCCCCACCCAGCTCGCCGCCGACGCGGCCGCCGTACTCCGGGAGCGGACCGGGGTGGAGACCCACGATGTCGCGCTGGTCATGGGCTCGGGCTGGCTTCCCGCGGTCGACGCGCTGGGCGAGGCGACCGCCGAGCTGAGTACGACGGACCTGCCGGGGTTCGCAGCGCCGGCGGTGGCGGGTCACGCCGGGAAGATCCGCTCGGTCCGCGCCGGGGACAAGAACCTCCTGGTGTTCCTGGGCCGCACGCACTTCTACGAGGGCCTCGGCGTCCGGGCCGTGGTGCACGGCGTCCGCACCGCCGCGGCCGCCGGCTGCCGGGTCGCGGTGCTCACCAACGGCTGCGGCGGGCTGAAGGAGACCTGGCAGCCCGGCACGCCGGTGCTGATCAGCGACCACATCAACCTCACTGCCACCTCGCCGATCGAAGGCGCCGACTTCGTCGACCTCACCGACCTCTACAGCAGCCGGCTGCGCGCGTTGTGCCAGGAGGTCGACGGCTCGCTGGACGAGGGGGTCTACGTGCAGTTCCCCGGCCCGCACTACGAGACGCCGGCCGAGATCCGGATGGTCCGGGCGATCGGCGGCGACCTGGTCGGCATGTCCACCGTGCTCGAGGCGATCGCCGCCCGGCAGGCCGGCCTGGAGGTGCTCGGCATCTCGCTGGTCACCAACCTGGCCGCCGGGATCACCGGTGAGCCGCTGAACCACGCGGAGGTCCTGGAGGCCGGCCGGTCCGCGGCCACCCGGATGGGCGAGCTGCTCGGCGCGGTCGTGCCGAAGCTGTGAGACGGATCTGATGCGCATCCTGGTCACCGGCGCCGCCGGCAGCATCGGCAGCGTCCTGGGCAGCGGTCTGGTCGACCGCGGGCACAGTGTCGTGGGCCTGGACATGACTCCGGAGCCCGAGGGCTTCACCGGTGACTGGTTCACCGCCGACTGCGCCGACCCGGACGCGGTCGAGGCGGTGTTCGCGGCGTCCGCGAAGGCCGGCGGTATCGACGGCGTCGTGCACCTTGCCGGCATGCCGACCGAGGCGTCGCTGCCCGACGAGCTGACCTCACACGTGCTCACCACCGCGGCCCTGCTCGACGCGATGGTGCGGCACGGCGTGAGCCGGATCGTCTACGCGAGCAGCAACCACGCGGTCGGGCGCACGCCCCGGGTGGAGCGGCTCACGGTCGACGTACGTCCCCGGCCCGACACGTTCTACGGCGTCGCGAAGGTCGCCGCGGAGGCGCTGCTCAGCCTGTACGTCGACCGCTACGGCATCGACGCCGTGGCCACCCGGATCGGCAGCTTCCTGCCGCAGCCCGAGACGGTGCGGGCGCTGTCCACCTGGCTCTCCCACGACGACGCGGTGCGGATGTTCGACGCCTGTCTGACCACGCCCGACCCGGGCTTCGCGGTGCTGTACGGCGTCTCGGACAACACCCGCGGCTGGTGGGACCTCGAGCCCGGACGGCGGCTGGGCTACCACCCGCAGGACGACGCGGAGCGCTACGCCGACCAGGTCACGCCGGACCCTGAACGCGACGAGGTCCAGGGGACGCACGTCGGCGGACCGTACGCCACCGAGGCGTTCCACCGGCCGGCCCTGGACGGGCCTGTCGTGCCGCCGCCGGGGGCGTGAGCCCCCGGCGGCAGATGTCCGCCCGGCACTAGGGTTCCCTGCATGAGCGAACTGACCGACCGCGCCCGCGCGTGGGCCGACGAGGACCCCGACCACCGGACCCGCGACGAGCTGCTGGCCCTGGTGGCGGCGGCCGAGGCGGACCCCGACGGTCCTGCCGCCGCCGACCTCGCGGACCGGTTCGACGGGCGGCTGGAGTTCGGCACGGCGGGCCTGCGCGGAGCCCTGGGTGCGGGTCCGAACCGGATGAACCGGGCCGTCGTGATTCGTGCGGCGGCCGGCCTGGCGGCGTACCTCCGCAAGCAGGGCGCCGGCAGCGACGCGACCGTGGTCGTGGGGTACGACGCGCGTCACGACTCCGACGTGTTCGCCGAGGACACCGCCGCGGTGATGGTGGGGGCCGGCCTGCGCGCGGTGCTGCTCCCCCGTCCGCTGCCCACGCCGGTGCTGGCCTACGCGATCCGCTCGCTGGGCTGCGTCGCGGGCGTGATGGTGACCGCGTCGCACAACCCGCCCCAGGACAACGGCTACAAGGTCTACCTCGGTGACGGCAGCCAGATCGTGCCTCCGGCGGACGCCGACATCTCCGCGGCCATCGACGCCGTGGGGGCCCTCGCCGACGTACCCCGGGCGGCCGGCTGGAGCCGGCTCGACGACTCCGTCGTGGAGTCCTACCTGGCCGATGTCTGCGCGCTCGTCGACCCGGACGGCCCCCGGGACCTCACCACCGTCTACACCCCCCTGCACGGCGTCGGCGGTGAGACCGTCGCCGTGGCCATGGAGCGCGCCGGCTTCACCGCACCGCACGTCGCCCGGGCGCAGGCCGAGCCCGACCCGGACTTCCCCACGGTCGCCTTCCCGAACCCCGAGGAGCCCGGGGCGATGGACCTCGCCATGGCCCTGGCCGCAGAGGTCGGCGCCGACGTGGTGGTGGCCAACGACCCGGACGCCGACCGGTGCGCCGTGGCGGTGCCCGACGCGCACGGGTGGCGGATGCTGCGCGGCGACGAGGTCGGCGCACTGCTCGGCGACTTCCTGCTCCGCTCCGGGACCGAGGGCGTCTACGCCAACTCGATCGTGTCCTCCTCCCTGCTCGGGACGCTCGCCGCTGCGCACGGGCAGCCGCACGAGGAGACGCTGACCGGCTTCAAGTGGATCGCCCGGGTGGAGGGCCTGGCCTTCGGCTACGAGGAAGCGCTCGGCTACTGCGTCGCGCCAGATCTGGTCCGCGACAAGGACGGCGTCTCGGCGCTGCTGCTGGTCGTCGAGCTCGCCGCCCGGCTCAAGAGCGAGGGCCGCACGCTGACCGACCGGCTCGACGAGATCGCCCGCGAGCACGGGCTCCACGCGACCGACCAGCTCTCCGTGCGGGTGACCGACCTGGGCGTGATCACGGCCGCGATGGACCGGCTGCGCTCGGCGCCCCCGGCCACGCTGGGCGGGCTGGCCGTCGAGCAGGTCGACGACCTCGCCGAGGGCAGCGCCGCCCTGCCGCCGACCGAGGGGCTGCGCTTCCGGCTGGCCGAGCACGCCCGGGTGATCGTGCGGCCGTCGGGCACCGAGCCCAAGATCAAGTGCTACCTCGAGGTGGTCGTGCCGGTCGACGGCGACGAGCCGGACGGGGTGGACGCGGCGCGGATCTCCGCGGCCGGACGCCTGGACGCGATCCGTGGTGACCTCGCGGCAGCCGCGGGGTTGTGAGGGTCAGACGAGCAGGGTCACGACGAAGGTGACCCCGGTGACCGCGAGCGCCACGATCTCGGGCACGGCGTACGTCCGCCTCACCTCGACGGAGTCCGGAGTTCCGCCGCGACGGGCCATCTCCTTGCGGGCCTTCTCGACCAGCTCCTCGATGCGGGTGACGACGAAGGTCTGGTAGCTCATCGCGGTCTGGTCCGGCGCCGCCATGTCGGCCTTCTCCGAGAACTGGTGCGCGCGGCTCGACCCGAGCATCGACCCCTGCCGCTGCTTCTTGGCCCGCTGGCGGAGATCGGTGCCAAGCGAGAGGCCGATGCCGATGCACACGAAGCGGCGCTCCCCGACCCAGATGTTCAGCGTCTGCCCCAGTGCGACCTCGTCGATGAGGACGTAGGGCACGTGGGCGTCGCGGAGCGACCCCTTCAGATGCAGGGCGTGGGGGTACGCCGTGACCCGCGGCCGCAGCTGCGAGACCCAGACCACGGCGGCCGCGAACGACGCCGCGAGGCCGATCCGCAGCCCGACCACGCTGTGCACGTAGAGCGCGCAGTAGCCCACCGCGAACGCGGCGGCCAGCAGGCCGGCGTACCCGACGAAGCTGCCCGTCGTGGGCTTGAACCGCTCGACCGGACGCTCGCCTCCCGACGGGCTCCCGGAGCCGTGGACGGGAGTGCTGCGTGAGAGACCCATGAGGTGATTCTGCACCGGCACAGGCGATTCACCCCAACCGGAGGCTCGCACCTATGCTGTTGGCCGTGACAGAGACTCTGAGCTCAACGGCGAGCTCGACGGCCGGTGGTCCCCTCTCCCCGCACCTGGCAGAGGCGACCGGCTCGGACGCGTCGCTCCGCCGGTTCCTGCACGGACTACCCGGTGTGGACCAGGTCGGCGCCGAGGCGCGCGCAGCCTCCCTCGGCACCCGTTCGATCAAGACCACCGCCAAGGCCTTCGCGCTGGATCTGGCGGTCCGGATGGTCGACCTGACCACGCTGGAGGGTGCCGACACCCCCGGCAAGGTGCGCGCCCTGTGCGCCAAGGCGATGCGTCCGGACCCGGCCGACCCGTCCTGCCCGGCGGCCGCCGCGGTCTGCGTCTACCCGGACATGGTGGCCACCGCCAAGGAGGCGCTCGCCGGCAGCGACGTGCACATCGCGTCCGTCGCGACCGCGTTCCCCTCCGGCCGGGCCGCGCTCGACATCAAGCTCGCGGACACGCGCGACGCGGTGGAGGCCGGTGCCGACGAGATCGACATGGTCATCGACCGTGGCGCGTTCCTCTCCGGACGCTACCTGCAGGTGTTCGAGGAGATCGTGGCCGTGCGCGAGGCGTGCGCGAGAGCGGACGGCTCCGAGGCGCACCTCAAGGTGATCTTCGAGACCGGCGAGCTGCAGACCTACGACAACGTCCGCCGGGTCTCCTGGCTGGCGATGATGGCCGGCGCCCACTTCATCAAGACCTCCACCGGCAAGATCCAGCCCGCCGCCACGCTGCCGGTCACGCTGGTGATGCTCGAGGCGGTCCGTGACTACCGCGAGGCAACCGGCCAGATGGTCGGCGTCAAGCCGGCCGGCGGCATCCGCACCGCCAAGGACGCCATCAAGTACCTCGTGATGGTCAACGAGATCGCCGGCCCCGACTGGCTCGACCCGGACTGGTTCCGCTTCGGCGCCTCGACGCTGCTCAACGACCTGCTGATGCAGCGCACCAAGATGACCACCGGCCGCTACTCCGGCCCCGACTACTTCACGTTGGACTGATCGCCGATGGCCACCCAGAACGTCCCCACCAGCAGCGCCGGCGTGTTCGACTACGCGCCGGCTCCCGAGTCCCGCTCGGTCGTCGACATCAGGTCCTCCTACGGCCTGTTCGTGAACGGCGAGTTCGTCGACCCCACCGGCGGGAAGTCCTTCAAGACGATCAACCCCGCGACCGAGGAGGTGCTCGCCGAGGTCGGCGACGCCTCCGCCGAAGACGTCGACCTCGCGGTCAAGGCGGCCCGGCGTGCCTACACCCGGGTCTGGTCGCGGATGTCGGGACGGGAGCGCTCGAAGTACCTGTTCCGGATCGCCCGGCTGCTGCAGGAGCGCAGCCGCGAGTTCGCGGTGCTGGAGTCGATCGACAACGGCAAGCCGATCAAGGAGTCCCGCGACGTCGACGTGCCGACCGCCGCGGCGCACTTCTTCTACTACGCCGGCTGGGCCGACAAGCTGGAGCACGCCGGGTTCGGGTCCGACCCGAAGCCCCTGGGTGTCGCCGGCCAGGTGATCCCGTGGAACTTCCCGCTGCTGATGCTGGCCTGGAAGATCGCCCCGGCGCTGGCCTGCGGCAACACCGTGGTGCTCAAGCCGGCCGAGACCACTCCCCTGACTGCACTGCTGTTCGCGGAGGTCTGCCAGCAGGCCGACCTTCCGCCTGGTGTGGTCAACATCCTCACCGGCGCCGGTGACACCGGCCGCGCGATCGTGGCTCATGAGGACGTCGACAAGGTCGCCTTCACCGGCTCCACCGAGGTCGGCCGGCTGATCGCCAAGACCGTCGCCGGCACCGACAAGCGGGTCACGCTCGAGCTCGGCGGCAAGGCCGCGAACATCGTCTTCGACGACGCTCCCGTCGACCAGGCCGTCGAGGGCATCGTGAACGGCATCTTCTTCAACCAGGGCCACGTGTGCTGCGCCGGATCGCGGCTGCTCGTGCAGGAGTCCGTCGCCGAGGAGGTCCTCGAGCGGCTCAAGCGCCGGATGTCCACGTTGCGTGTCGGTGACCCGCTGGACAAGAACACCGACGTCGGCGCGATCAACTCCTTGGAGCAGCTCGCCAAGATCCGGGAGCTCTCCGACGTCGGCGAGGCCGAAGGCGCCGGTCGCTGGTCCCCGGCGTGCGAGCTCCCGACCCACGGCTTCTGGTTCCCGCCCACGCTGTTCACCGGCGTCTCGCAGGCACACCGGATCGCCCGGGAGGAGATCTTCGGCCCGGTGCTGTCCGTGCTGACGTTCCGCACCCCGGCCGAGGCGGTCGAGAAGGCCAACAACACGCCGTTCGGGCTGTCCGCCGGCATCTGGAGCGACAAGGGCTCCCGGATCCTCTGGATGGCGAACCAGCTGCGCGCGGGCGTGGTGTGGGCCAACACGTTCAACAAGTTCGACCCGACCAGCCCGTTCGGCGGGTACAAGGAGTCCGGGTACGGCCGCGAGGGCGGTCGCCACGGTCTGGAGGCCTACCTTGCCAAGTGACGCGCGCATCGACGTGAAGAAGACCTACAAGCTGTACGTCGGCGGGGCGTTCCCTCGCTCGGAGTCCGGCCGGTCCTACGTCGTCGAGGACAGCAAGGGACGGTTCCTCGCGAACGCGGCGTACGCCTCCCGCAAGGACGCCCGTGATGCCGTGCAGGCCGCCCGCAAGGCCTTCGGCGGCTGGTCCACCCGGACGCCGTACAACCGGGGCCAGGTCGTCTACCGGATCGCGGAGGTCCTCGAGGGCCGGCGCGTCCAGTTCGTCGACGAGGTGCAGCACTCCGAGGGCATCACGAAGCGGCAGGCCGAGGCCGTGGTGGACGCGTCCGTCGACCGGCTCGTCTGGTACGCCGGCTGGGCCGACAAGATCGCCCAGGTCGTCGGCGGCACCAACCCGGTCGCGGCGCCCTACTTCAACTTCTCGCTGCCCGAGCCGACCGGGGTCGTGGCCGTGCTCGCGCCGCAGTCGTCCTCGCTGCTCGGTCTGGTCAGCGTGGTCGCGCCGGTCATCGTCACCGGCAACACCTGCGTGGTCACCTCCTCGCACGAACGTCCGCTGCCCGCGATCACCCTGTCGGAGGTGCTCGCCACCTCCGACGTGCCGGGCGGGGTGGTCAACGTCCTCACCGGTGCCCTGAGCGACACCGCGCCGACGCTGGCCTCGCACATGGACGTCAACGCGATCGACCTCACCGGCGTCGCCGGCGACGTCGAGCAGGCCCGCGCGCTGGAGGAGTCCGCCGCCGAGAACCTCAAGCGGGTGGTCCGTGCTCCCGCGCAGGAGCCGGACTGGATGCTCGAGCCCGGTCTCGACCGGATGACGTCCTTCCTGGAGACCAAGACGGTCTGGCACCCGATCGGCATCTGAGCCGGTGCGTGCACAGGTGATCGTGGTCGCCGGCCCCTCGGGGTCCGGGAAGTCGAGGCTCTGCACCCGGCTGGAGGAGTCGCTGGGAGTGCCGACGGTGAACCTCGACGACTTCTACAAGGACGGGGACGACCCCACCCTGCCGCGGCTGCGGATCGGCCCGGGCCAGGAGATGGTCGACTGGGACGACCCCGCGTCGTGGTCGTGCGAGGACGCGCTCGACGCCCTGGAGCAGCTCTGCCGCGAGGGAGCCGCCGACGTCCCGGTCTACGACATCTCCCGGGACGGTCGAGTCGGCTCGACGCGGAGGACGCTGGCCGGGTCGACGTACGTCGTCGCCGAGGGGCTGTTCGCGCAGCAGGTGGTCGTCGGTTGCCGGGACCGGGGGCTGCTCGCGGACGCCGTCTGCGTGCGCAACCACCGGCTGGTGACGTTCTGGCGGCGGCTCACCCGCGACCTGCGGGAGCGTCGCAAGCCGCCGCTGGTGCTGCTCCGGCGCGGCTTGATGCTGATGCGCGCCGAGCCGCGCGTCGTCGCGCACGCGGTGTCCTGCGGGGCCGCGGCGATGAGCCCGGACCGGGCGTTCGAGCGGCTGACCGCCCTGGTCACGGCGGCCCGCGCCTCCGTCTGACTGGGTGTGTCCCATTTGGGGTGAGCGAACCGCGGGAAGCTCAACGCACTCTCATGCCGAGATGAGGGCGGCGGTTTCGGCGTCAGACCATGATGACTTGGACGGCGGGGTCGAACCGTCGTGCTTCATCGTTGAGATCGACTTCCTCCCTAGGAGAAGCGCGTCCTGACGCAAATGCCGCAGAGCGTCGCGCCCTCGTCCGAGTGGGGCTTCAAGGTTGGCCACGGCGTTAGTGACCGGCCTCATGCAGGATCGACCGTCTTCACCATGACGCAGTTCTTCAGCCCTTTGGGCCGGTCGTAGGTGAAGCCGAGCCGCTCGTAGAGTCGACGGGTGCCGTTGTAGAGGAAGGACGACGACATCTTCTTGGTCTGGTTGGTCAGGTCGTGGGGATAGCTCTCGACCCGCCCGCCGCCGGCCTGCGCAATCAGGTCGAGCGCACCGGTGATAGCCAGCTCCGTCACGCCCCGTCGCCGGTGGCGCTTGTCGACGAAGACGCAGGTGATCCGGTAGTCGGGATCCGCGGTCTTGGTGGCCTCGTACTCCTTGCGGTGGTGGAGGGTGGGCAACTCGACCGGGGTGCCGTACTCAGCCCACGCGATGGCCTCGTCGCCGTCCATCACCAGTGCGGCGTGCGCCTTGCCCTGCTCGACGTAGGCCTTCTTCAGCGCTCGGTTGGCCTCCGCGCCCTGGCCGCGCTCGGGCCCGTCAGGGTGGAACCAGATGCACCAGCAGCCCCCGAAGATGCCGTTGTGCCGCTGAACCAGCGCATCGAAGGCGGACCAGGTCTCGGGGCTGAGAGGCGCGATGGTGTACGACGACTCGGTAGCCATGCCGTCCGGTATCGATCCCGCGCCGAAGGACCCGCGGCCGGCCACGGTCACCCGAGTGCCGGTTCAGCCCTTCGTCGCGGCGGACGCATCGACGCAAACGATTCCCTTGTTGCCGTCCTGGTCGGCGATCACGGTGAGCGAGGGCGCGTCGCTGTCATCGACGATGGTCCCACCCGCGGCGACGGCAGCGGCGATCCGCTGCGCGGCCACCTCGGGCGCCACATAGACCTCGATGTGGAACCGCTGACCCGGGGACTCGTGCTCGTCGGCGTCCCCGAACCACAGATTCGGCACCCGTCCCGTGGCATCCCGGATCTCGTCGCTGGGGGTCCCGCGGCCCTGGGCCTCGGCGCTCCCGGTCAGCAGGGCGGCCCACACCGGGGCGATGGTCGCGGAGCGCGCCGTGTCGAGGCCGAGCTCGATGTCACTGACCGAGGCCGGGTCTGCGTCGACCTTGTGGTCAGCGGCGATCTCGGTGATCCGTCGCGCGAGGTCGACGTCCTGCTGGGTCACCCATTCAACAACATGTTCGGTGCCCTCGTCGTCGCGGTAGATGGCGTCGTCGCTGACCAACTTGAGGTCGACGTACCCGTGGCCGATCGACACGCGCGGGTGGTGGCCGAGCGCGTCGCCCGCCTCGCCCACCGCGGCGACGAACCGTGCGCCGGTGCCGAAGTCGTCAATCACGTAGCGTGCATGCAATCCCTGGGCCAGCTTGCGCCAGTCGGTCAGGTTGGCCTCGGCGATCTGTTCGCCCTTCAGCATGTCCATGGCTGGGGACCTTATCCCTGATTCAGCCCGCAGCGCTGGCTCAGTGAACAACCGGATCTGCCGCGGATAGCGAAAGCGCTCATGTCGAGAGTCTGCGTTCATCCGGTGCGCACCGGCGACCTTAGGTCAGAGAACCAGTTTCAAGCGCGGCGCTGAAGTCCTGGTGAAGCCGAGCTGCTCGTAGATTCGCTGGCCGCCCGGCGTCGCGCTGAGGTCGACGCGGTCAGCGCCAACTGTCTCTGCCCACCTGATGACATCGCGGATGAGCTCCGTCGCGTACCCACAGCCTCGGTGGCCCGGCACGGTGATGACGTTCGCCAGCCGGACAGCCCGCCCCCGGGGGCAGTGCGGGTTCGGGACGCCGAGCTCGACCGTGCCGATAGCGGTGGCGACGATTGAACCCTGGACGTCGATGACCGGGAGTCGTGTGCTGGTGCTGTCGTCGACGTGGTGCGCGAACCAGTCGTGCGCATGTTCCTTCCACGCTGGGGCGGTTGGCGGGTCCGTGTCGGCGAACAGCAGGTCCCACAGCGACAGCAACTGGTCCGCGTCGTCGGGACGAGCACGTCTGAGATGTCCGGGACGGTCCTGGTGCACGCCGTCATGTTGGCACGGTCTGCGTGGCCGCGCTGTTCGATTTCCAGCACCTCACTGGTGCCTGGCGCGCCTCGGGGTCGCACGGATGTCTGCCGTCTTCCGGTCGGTCGTGCCTACATTGGACGTTGCCCGGGATTCAGGCGGCGTCGCGTCGGTGCGACTTCGCCGCTACTCCGCGCCGCGTGATCAGGCCAGCACGCTCCCGGTCCTCACGGTCGATCTGCACCAGGCGCCGGGCGTAGACAAGCCAGATCCAGGAGCCACCGACGATTGGCAGGAGGGTTAGCCCCACCAGTGCAGGCTGCGGCCGTGCTGGTGCGTGTGACCGACGGCATGCCCGTCGACGCCGAGGACGTAGCGTCCGGGCGGCGGCTCGGGTCCGGTCGCCGTGACAGCCGGAAGCGCGCGCGGGCGCTCGTTGCTGACCCAATGCAGGCGCGGATCGGTCAGCAGGTCCCGCATCAGGGCGGCGAACAGTTCACGCCCGGGCACGTCGAGGTAGGCGATCACGGCGGAGTGGAACACAAGCAGCCTGCCATCGTCGGGCAGTGCGGCCAGCGCCTCGGCCACCAGGCCGGGCAGCTCCCGCAGCAGGTCGCCCCGCCGGAGCTCGGGCGGCTCGCGGCGCGTGATGTCCAACGCCTCCTCGAGCCGCGCCCGGCGGTCCTGGTGCTCGGGCCAGACCAGCGTCAGCAGCCAGCGGCAGGTCTCGGGTTCGGCGGCGTCGAGGGGATTCAGGTCGATGCCGCCTCGCCATGCGACCTCTGGGACGTCGTCCGGGAGTGCTGCCGGACCGGAGACGTCCGCGCCAAGGGTTGGGGCCGCTGAGCCGGCCGTAACCGTGCCGTGGTCGGTGGTCCACGCGTAAGACCACCGGTCGGGATAGAGGCAGAGTCCCGCGCTCGCGCCGACTTCGAGCAGGCCGACCGGCCCGTCACCCGGCACGCTCGCGAAGGCCGGCAGCAGCGTCGCCAGCCTGCCGACCTCGTTGGTCTGCGTGGCGCGCTCCAGGATCGTGGCGCGGATCCGGCCGGTATCACCCAAGAGGGCCCCTCGGAGGTCGTCGTAAGGCGCCGGAGCGGCAAGGTCGTGCCAGCGGGCGGCGGCGAAGACCAGGTTCGGCTGGCGCTTTGGCTCCGGGAGCTGGGCCAGCCAGCGCTGCACCTCGCGGTCCTCGGCGACGCCGAGCGCCCACTCCTCGAAGCAGGGGGAGTTGCCCGCTGCGTAGACCGCGAAGTTGCGATAGGTCGTCTGCACGTCACCGAGCACCTGCATGCAGGCAGTCAAGCACTCCACCTTTGTCAACCAGGTGATTGACAAAGCTCGACCCGACGCCTAGCTAGGACGCCACGCTCACAACGGGCCCGTCGTACACCACGTCCCTGGACTCAACTGCCGCCTGCCGCAGTCGCTGCCAAATGGGGCACACCCAGTGAGACGCCCGGGCTCAGCGCAGGGAGTACGCCGCGATCCACACCCCGGCGAAGTGCGCGGCGAAAGCGACCACGGTGAGCGTGTGGAACACCTCGTGGAAGCCGAACCACTTCGGGACCGGGTTGGGCCGGCGCAGGCCGTAGACGACCCCACCCGCGGTGTAGACGAGCCCACCCACCGCGAGCAGCACGACGACCTCGGTCACCGGGTACCGGGCGAAGTCCCCGGCGAAGAAGACCGCTGCCCAGCCGAGCGCGATGTAGATCGGGGTGTAGACCCAGCGCGGGGCTCCGGGACGGAACAGCCGGAAGGCGATGCCGAGCACGGCCCCGCCCCACGCGACGCAGAGCAGGATGACTCGGTGCTGCCCGTGGAGCAGCAGGAGGCTGAACGGCGTGTAGCTGCCGGCGATGAGCAGGAAGATGCTGGCGTGGTCCAGCCGGGTGAGCACCGTCTCGGTCCGGGGCGACCAGCCACCGCGGTGCATGGTCGCCGAGACGGTGAAGAGCACCAGCGCACAGAAGGCGAAGATCGCGGAGCCCACCCGCGGGGTCCCGGCCGGGGAGAGCTGGACCAGCAGCACTCCGGCGACCAGCGCGACCGGCGCGGTCGCCGCGTGCAGCCAGCCCCGCATCTTCGGCCTGACCTCGGCGACGACGTCGGCCACGTGTTCGCTGACGGTGTGGGCGGCGGCGCGGGGCGAGGAAGTCACCTGGTGCTGGTACCCCGCGACGACGGCCGCGAAGCAGCCGACCGCCAATGGTCCAGACCCCCTACGTCGGCTTCAGGCGCCGACCGTGCCGTCGATCCGCTCGCGGACGAGGTCCGCGTCACTCAGCTCATCGCGGCCAGGACGGCGTACGCCGGCTTGATCTGCTCGTCGATGATCTCGAGGCGCTCGTCGAAGGGCAGGAACGCCGACTTCATCGCGTTGATCGTGAACCAGCGCAGGTCGTCCATGCCGTAGCCGAAGGCGTCCACCAGCTTGGCCATCTCCTGGCTCATCGAGGTGCCGCTCATCAGCCGGTTGTCGGTGTTCACCGTGACCCGGAACCGCAGCTTGGTCAGCGTGCCGATCGGGTGCTCGGCGATCGACGCGGCGGCACCGGTCTGGATGTTCGAGGACGGGCACATCTCGAGCGGGATCCGCTTGTCGCGCACGTAGGACGCCAGCCGTCCCAGGGTCGGGACGCCGTCCCCGCCGACGTGGATGTCGTCGATGATCCGCACCCCGTGACCGAGCCGGTCGGCGCCGCACCACTGGATGGCCTGCCAGATCGACGGCAGCCCGAACGCCTCGCCGGCGTGGATGGTGAAGTGCGCGTTCTCGCGCTGGAGGTACTCGAAGGCGTCGAGGTGCCGGGTGGGCGGGTAGCCCGCCTCGGCGCCGGCGATGTCGAAGCCGACCACGCCCTGGTCGCGGTAGGCCACCGTCAGCTCGGCGATCTCCATGCTGCGGGCCTGGTGCCGCATCGCGGTGAGCAGCTGGCGTACGACGATCGGGCGGCCGTCGCGCCGGGCCTCGTCCTGCCCCTCGACGAACCCGTCCCGCACGGCCTCGACGACCTGGTTCAGCGACAGGTGGCCCTGCAGGTGCTGCTCGGGGGCGTAGCGGACCTCGGCGTACACCACCCCGTCCGCGGCGAGGTCGAGCACGCACTCACGGGCGACCCGGCGCAGGTTCGCGGCGGTCTGCATCACCGCGACCGTGTGGTCGAAGGTCTCGAGGTAGCGCTCCAGCGAGCCCGAGTCGGCGGAGTCGGTGAACCAGCGCCCGAGACCGTCGGCGTCCTGCGACGGGAGCTCGTGCCCGGCCTGCGCGGCCAGGTCGATGATCGTCTGCGGACGCAGCCCGCCG
This sequence comes from uncultured Actinomycetota bacterium, assembly GCA_963810035.1. Taxonomy (GTDB): domain Bacteria; phylum Actinomycetota; class Actinomycetes; order Propionibacteriales; family Nocardioidaceae; genus Nocardioides_B. Next base: position 176,747 of record CAWEMA010000011.1, on the reverse strand, counting down.
TCGAGGTGGTCGTGCAGCAGGACCTTGGGGGCCCGGGCGATCAGCTCGCGCGAGACGGTACGTTCGGCCATGGGCCTCATCCAACCAGGCCCACCGGCACCACCGGCAACCGATATCGACGACAAGGGGTGACCATGCGGGTCTTCACGACGTTCGACCAGCTGTCCGAGGCCGTGGGCGAGGAGCTCGGCAGCACCGACTGGCTCGAGGTGACCCAGGACCGCGTGGACGCGTTCGCGGACGCGACCGGTGACCACCAGTGGATCCACGTCGACGTCGAGCGCGCCAAGGACGGGCCCTTCGGGGGCACGATCGCGCACGGCTACCTCACCTTGTCGCTGATCCCGCAGTTCACCCCGCAGCTGTTCACGCTGGACACCCCCGGCGCGAAGCTGAACTACGGGGTCAACAAGGTGCGCTTCCCGAACCCCGTCAAGGTCGGCTCCCGGATCCGGGCCACGGCCCAGATCGCGGACGTGAGCGACGTCCCGGCCGGCAAGCAGCTGGTCACCCGCTACACCCTCGAGATCGAGGGCGAGGACAAGCCCGCCTGCGTGGCCGAGACCGTGGTGCTGCTGCTCAGCTGAGGCCCGGCCGACCGCTGGTCAGTGCGCCACCCGGTCGATCACCAGCGGCACCGCGTCGTACGCCGCGCCCGCCTCGGAGACCACGACGCCGTCCTCGAGGGCGGCCAGCGCCCGCTCGAACCGCTCCGGCTCGTCGGTGTGCAGCCGGAGCAGCTCCTGCCCCTCGGTGACCGTGTCGCCGGGCTTCGCGAGCATCTCCACGCCGGCGGCCGCCTGGACCGGGTCCTCCTTGCGGGCGCGACCGGCTCCGAGCCGCCAGGCCGCGAGGCCGACCGCCATCGCGTCGAGCGTGGTGAGCACACCGCTGCGCGTCGCGGTGACCACGTGCGTCTCCTTCGGGGTGGGCAGCGCCGCGTCCGGGTCACCGCCCTGGGCCGAGATCATCCGCCGCCACACGTCCATCGCCGAGCCGTCGCGCAGCCGGTCGACCGGGTCCACGTCGTCCACGCCTGCGGCCTGCAGCATCTCGCGGGCCAGCGCCACCGTCAGCTCGACCACGTCGCCCGGTCCACCGCCGGCGAGCACCTCGACCGACTCGGCGACCTCGAGCCCGTTGCCGGCCGTGCGCCCGAGCGGCGTGGACATGTCGGTGAGCAGCGCGACCGTCGTGACGCCCGCGTCCGTGCCGAGCGCGACCATCGTCTCGGCCAGCTCCCGGGCCTGGTCGACCCGCTTCATGAACGCACCGCTGCCGACCTTCACGTCGAGCACCAGCGCGCCGGTGCCCTCGGCGATCTTCTTGCTCATGATCGAGGAGGCGATCAGCGGGATGGCCTCGACAGTGCCGGTCACGTCGCGCAGCGCGTAGAGCTTCTTGTCCGCGGGCGCCAGCCCGGCCCCGGCGGCGCAGATCACCGCCCCGACGTCCTCGAGCTGGGACAGCATCGCCGCGTTCGAGAGGTCCGCCTGCCAGCCGGGGATCGCCTCGAGCTTGTCGAGCGTGCCACCGGTGTGGCCGAGGCCGCGGCCGGAGAGCTGGGGTACGGCGACCCCGCACGCCGCGACCAGGGGCGCCAGCGGCAGCGTGATCTTGTCGCCGACCCCACCGGTGGAGTGCTTGTCCGCGGTGCGCCGGGACAACGACGAGAAGTCCATCCGCTCGCCGGAGGCGATCATCGCGTGCGTCCAGCGGGAGATCTCGCGGCGGGACATGCCGTTGAGCAGGATCGCCATCGCCAGCGCGGACATCTGCTCGTCGGCGACCACCCCACGCGTGTAGGCGTCGACCACCCAGTCGATCTGCGCGTCCGTGAGCTCACCCCGGTCGCGCTTGGCGGTGATCACCTCGACGGCGTCGTGTAGCTCGGCCATGTCTCTCCCTCTGCAGTGATGGATCTATGAAAGACGGTCAGGACCCTACGGGGACCGAGGTGAAGCCGCGCAGCACGAACGTCCCGCGCGGCTCCGGCTCAGCGACGAGATGCAGGTCGGGCAGCTCACGCAGCAGCAGCCCGAGCGACTCGACGAGCTCCATCCGGGCCAGCGGGGCACCCACGCAGAAGTGCAGGCCGGCCCCGAACGCCAGGTGCGGGTTCGGGTCGCGCCCCGGCCGGAAGACGTCGGGCGCGTCGAACACCGCCGGGTCGCGGTTGGCGGCACCGAGCAGCGCGGCGATCCGCTGCCCCGGCTCGACGGTCACGTCACCGACCGTGACCGGCTCGGTCGCGGTGCGCTCGAACAGCTGCAGCGCGGAGTCGAAGCGCAGCATCTCCTCCACGCAGGTCGGCACCTGCTCGGCCGCCGGGCGTACGCCGCTGCGCAGCATGGCGACCAGCCCGTTGCCGAACACGTTCACGGAGGCCTCGTGGCCCGCGTTGAGCAGCAGGACGGCGGACGCGACGACCTCGTCCTCGGTGAGCCGCGCCTCGCCCGCCCTCGCCGCCACCAGGTCGGAGATCAGATCGGTCTGCGGCTCGCCGGCACGGGCCCGGGCCAGCTCGCGGACCACGCCGGCGAACTCCTCCGCGGCCCGGACCGCGGCGTCCTGCACCGCGTCGCTCGGAGCGACCTCGTACATCCGGACGATCGCCTGCGACCACGCCCGCAGCCGGGGCGCCAGCTCGGTGGGCACGCCGAGCAGCTCGGCGATCACCAGCACGGGCAGCGGCTCGGCGTACTCCCCCACCACGTCGAAGCCGGTGCGGTCCACCTCGGACAGCAGCTGCGCGGCCAGCTCGCGGACCCGCGGCCGCAGCCGCTCGACGTGCCCGCGGTTGAAGGCGCCGACGACGAGCCTGCGCAGCCGCGTGTGGTCGGGTGGCTCGTTCTCCATCATCTGGTTGCGGTGCAGCAGGTTGAACGGCTCGAACCGCTCCGCCGGCTCCCGGTCGCGCCAGAGCCGGCCGAGCCGCCGGTCCCGGAGAACCGCGTTGGCGCACGCGTGGTCGAAGGTGAGGTAGGAGCCGGACTGCTGGTGCCACGCCACGCCGCCGAGCAGTCGTTCCTCGGCGAAGTGCGGGTAGGGGTCGGCCACCACCGCGGGGGCCGTCAGGTCAAGCGAGGTCGAGCGCATCGGGACCGAACGCGTCGGGGAGCACCTCGCTCATCGGACGCACTCCCGACACCGTCAGCACCAACAGCTCCGGACCGCCGGCCTCGAAGAGCACCTGGCGGCAGCGTCCGCAGGGCATGATCACGTCGCCCTCCTGGTTCACGCAGACGAAGTGCGTGAGGCGGCCGCCGCCGGACGCGTGCAGCGCCGAGACCAGGCCGCACTCGGCGCAGAGCCCGACGCCGTACGCCGCGTTCTCGACGTTGCACCCGACGACCAGGCGACCGTCGTCGACCAGCGCCGCGGCACCCACGCGGTAGCCGGAGTAGGGCGCGTAGCCGCGGCGCATCACCGTCGTCGCCTCGTCGTGCAGCCGCGGCCACGGCTGCTCACCCGGGACGGCCGCCACGTCAGCCCGCCTCGCCACGCCGGTATCTCAGCCCGTCGGCCGCCGGCATCCGCAGCCGTTGCGCGGAGAACGCGAGCACGAACAGCGTCGCGACGTACGGCGTCATCCGGGTGAAGTCGCCCGGCACCTCCTCGGTGGTGAAGAACCAGACGGCGAAGAGGACTGCGGTGACCGTGGTGATGATGCCGGCTCGGCGGGAACCCCGGCGGAGCTGGAAGATGCCGTAGGCCAGCAGCACGATGGCGATCACGATCAGCAGCGCGTGCACCGCGCCCCCGCCCGCCCGCAGCTGCAGGGCGTCGGTGTAGCCGAAGAGGGTGGCGCCGAGCAGCATGCCACCGGGCATCCAGTTGCCGAAGATCATCGCCGCGAGGCCGATGTAGCCGCGGCCGTTGGTGATGCCGTTCTGGTAGAGCCCGGCGCCCACGAGGACGATGAACCCGCCCGCGAGCCCGGCGAGCGCGCCAGAGACGAGCACGGCCATGATCTTGTAGCGGTAGACGTTCACACCGAGGGTCTCCGCCGCGGTGGGGCTCTCACCGCACGAACGCAGCCGGAGACCGAACGAGGTGCGCCACAGCACGAAGTACGTCGCCACGACCAGCAGCAGGGCCACGATCGTGAGGGACGAGAGGTCGCGGCTGAGCGCACCGATCACCGAGGCGAGGTCGGAGACCAGGAACCAGTGCTTGCCCTCGACGCTCTTGGCCCAGTCGCTGACCACGGGGAGGTTCACCGACACCGGCCCGTCGACCGGCGGTGACTGGGTCGGGCCGCCGCCCTGCAGCCCGGAGAACCACAGGTCCGCCAGGAAGGCGGCGACGCCGACCGCCATGATGTTGATGGCCACGCCGGAGACGATGTGGTCGACCCCGAAGATCACCGTGGCGAGCGCATGCAGCGCACCCCCCAGGGCACCGAAGGCCATCGCCGCGACCACGCCCTGCCAGGGGCCGTAGAAGACGCCGAAGTAGCCCGCCCCGATGGTGCCGAGGATCATCATGCCCTCGAGGCCGATGTTGACCACGCCCGCCCGCTCGGACCACAGCCCGGCGAGTCCGGCCAGCGCGATCGGGATGGTGGCGGTGACCGCCTCGCGCAGCGTGCCGGACGAGTCGAGCTCGTTGCTGCCGGTGATCACCCGGGCGAACGAGATCAGCACGAACGCGACCAGCAGCCATCCCCAGACCGGGATCTTGCGACGCTTCCGGTCGACCGGGGCGGTGAGGTCCGGGGTGAGTAGCTCGTTGGCGACTGTCATGCGGGGTCACCTCGGAAAGGAGAGCGGAGCGAGCATTTTCGTGGGGTGCTCATGCCGAAGCCTTTGCTGTCGTGTCGCTGGGCGCGAGCTGCTCGGCCACCGAGCGCTGCTCCTGCGCCTGGGAGTAGCGGCGGACGATCTCGTAGGCGACCACGACGCTGAGCACCAGGACGCCCTGGGTGATCGCGACGATGTCGTTCGAGACGCCTGCGTTGATCTCCAGCAGGCTGCTCTGCTCCACCAGGAACGCGAACAGCAGGCTGCCGAAGGCGATGCCGACCGGGTTGTTCCGGCCCAGCAGGGCCACCGCGATGCCCGCGAAGCCGAGTCCGGACTGGAACGTGGTGCCGTAGGAGTGCGTGTCCCCGAAGAGCAGCGGCAGGCCCACCAGCGCCGCGACACCGCCGGAGATGACCATCGCGATGACCACCATCCGGCGTACGTCGATCCCGCTGGCCACCGCGGCCGTCGCCGAGGCGCCCGTGGCACGCAGCTCGAAACCGAACCGGGAGCGGTTCAGCAGCACGGCGTACGCGATGCCGGCCACCAGCGCGACCAGGGCCATGCCGAGGACCTCGTTGGGAGCTCCGGGGATGATGTCGAGGCCCGGGACCCAGCTGCCCCGGGGCACCGGCTTGGTCTGGATGCTGTTGCCGACCGTGATGCCCCACCGGCGCAGCAGGTACGCCGTCAGGGACACCGCGATGGCGTTCAGCATGATCGTCGAGATCACCTCGGACACGCCGCGGGTCACCTTGAGCACCCCGGCGATCGCGGCCCAGGCCGCGCCGCAGACGATCGCGAGGAGGACCGCGGCGATGATGTTCAGAGCGCCGGGAAGCCAGTTCTGGCCGGTGAACGCGGCGGCTGCGAAGACCGCGACGCGGTACTGCCCCTCGACACCGATGTTGAACAGGTTCATCCGGAACCCGATCGCGGCTGCCAGCGCGGAGAGGTAGAGCACCGAGGAGTTGTTGATGATGTTCACGACGTTGCGGGGCGCCGGGACCGAGAAGATCGTGGACATGAAGCCGGAGACGGAGTTCCCGGCCAGCAGCAGGATGCCGACCGTGATCAGCATGGCGATCACGATCGCCAGCACCGGGGCCGCCAGGCCCAAGACGATGCGTTTGAGCATCAGCGCTCCTCCTTGACGGCTGCGTCGGCGCCGGTCATCGCGGAGCCGAGCTCCTGCGGGGTGACGTGCTGGGGGTCGAAGTCGCCGACGAACCGGCCGCGCAGGATCACCTTGATGGAGTCCGAGAGCCCGATCAGCTCGTCGAGGTCGGCGGAGATCAGCAGCACCGCGAGACCGCGACGACGCGCCTCGCGGATATGGTCCCAGATGGCCGCCTGCGCGCCCACGTCGACGCCACGGGTCGGGTGCGAGGCGACGAGCAGGACGGGGTCGCTGCTCATCTCCCGGCCGACGATGAACTTCTGCTGGTTGCCGCCGGACAGCGCACGGGCGGTCGTGTCGATCGACGGGGTGCGCACGTCGTACCGCTCCACGATCCGCTCGCTGTCCTTGCGGGCACCGCTGCGGTCGATCCAGGCGCCCTTCACGGACGGCTCACGGGTCTGGTGGCCCAGGATGCGGTTCTCCCACAGCGGGGAGTCGAGCAGCAGGCCGTGGCGGTGGCGGTCCTCGGGGATGTAGCCGATGCCGGACTCGCGGCGCTTCCTGGTCGGCCAGGCGGTGATGTCGGCGTCGGCGAGCTCCACCCGGCCGCTGGTCGGCTTGCGCATGCCGAGCACCACCTCGGTGAGCTCGGTCTGGCCGTTGCCCTCGACGCCGGCGATGCCGAGCACCTCACCACGGCGGATGCGCAGCGAGACGTCGTCGAGCAGCTTGCGGCCCCCGGCGTCGACCAGGGTCACCTCGACCAGCTCGAGCATCTCCTCGTCGGTGACCGTGGACTCCTCGGTGTTCGGCGAGGGCAGCTCGGAGCCGACCATCAGCTCCGCGAGCTTGCGGGAGGTGACCTCGGCCGGTCGCACCGCCGCGACGGTCGTCCCGCGGCGTACGACGGTGATGTCGTCGGCCACGGCGAGGACCTCGTCGAGCTTGTGCGAGATGAAGATCAGCGTGTGGCCCTGGGTCTTGAGCTCGCGGAGGTTCGCGAAGAGCGCGTCGACCTCCTGCGGGACCAGCACGGCCGTGGGCTCGTCGAGGATGATCACCTGGGCGCCGCGGTAGAGCACCTTGAGGATCTCCACGCGCTGCCGCTCCCCCACCCCGAGGCCCTCGACGAGCTCGTCGGGGTCGAGGTCGAAGCCGTAGGTCTTGGAGATCTCCTCGACCTTGGCGCGGGCCTTGTCGCCGATGCCGTACATCTTCTCGGCGCCGAGGACGACGTTCTCCAGGACGGTCAGGTTGTCCGCGAGCATGAAGTGCTGGAAGACCATGCCGATGCCGAGCCTGATGGCGTCGGCCGGCGAGCTCATCGAGACCGGCTTGCCGTCGATCTCGATGGTGCCGTCGTCCGGCTTCTGGACGCCGTAGAGGATCTTCATCAGCGTCGACTTGCCGGCGCCGTTCTCGCCGACCACGGCGTGGACCGTCCCGGCGCGGACGTCGATGTCGATGTCGTGGTTGGCCACGACACCGGGGAACCGCTTCCCGATGCCTCGCAGGCGGACGGCGATCTGGTCCTGGACAGTGCTGGTGATGGCACACGCTCCCGAAGTGACTGGTGGACGCGCCACGGGCTCGGACGGAACGCTACCGCGTCCCCGTCCGAGCCCGTGGCCCTGTCCTCGTACGACGGCCGGTCCGTCCTGACGGTGGCCGACCGGGCTCGATCAGAGGGTGTTGGGAACCTTGATCTCGCCGGAGATGATCTTCTCCTTGTAGGAGTCGATCTTGTCCTTGATGTCGTCGATCTGGCCACCGCTGGTGGCGTAGCCGACACCGTCACGCTTCAGGTCGTAGACGTCGAAGCCGGACTTCACGCTGCCGTCCTTGTAGGCCTTGACGAAGTCGAAGACCGCGACGTCGACGCGCTTGAGCGCCGAGGTCAGGATGTGCGACTGCTGGGCCTTCGGGGCCGACAGGTACTGGTCGGAGTCGACACCGATGGCGAGCTTGTCAGCGGCCTGGGCCGCCTCGAACACACCGTTGCCGGACAGACCGGACGCGTGGAACACGATGTCCGCGCCGTTGTCGTAGAGCGCCGTCGCGGCGGTCTTGCCACCCGGCGGGTTCGCGAAGGCCTTCTGGTCGGCCTGGTCGGAGAGCCACTTCATCTCGACGGTGGCCTTGGGGTTGGCCTCCTTGACGCCCGCCTGGTAGCCCGCGGCGAACGGGTCGATGATCGGGCCCTTGACGCCGCCCACGAAGCCGACCTTGTTGGTCTTGGTCTTCAGGCCGGCCGCGATGCCGACCAGGAACGAGCCCTGCTCGGGCGAGAACGCCAGGTTGGTGACGTTGTCCCCCTCGGCGGCACCGTCGACGATGGCGAACTTCAGCTTGGGGTACTCCTTGGCAACCTTGGTCACCATCGGGGTGTAGACGAAGCCGACCGCGACGATCGGGTCGTAGCCCGCGTCGGCGAGCGTGCGCAGACGCTCCTCCTTCGCGGAGTCCGGCTCGTCGGGAGCCGCCTCGGACTCCTTGCAGGTGGCGTCGAGCTCCTCGCTCGCCTTCTTGGTGCCCGCGGCAGCCAGGTCGTTGAACGACTTGTCGCCACGACCGCCGATGTCGTAGGCCAGGCCGATCTTGGGACCCTTGCCACCGGTGGCGCAGAGGCCGCCCTTGTCACCGCCGCCGGCCGTGCTGGTCTGAGTGTCCTTCTTGGCGCAACCGGTCACCGCGAGCGCCAGAACGGCGGTGACAGCTGCAATCTTGGTCAGCCGACGCAAGATGCCTCCTTGTTTTGTGCGCCACCTGTCCAGGCGCAAACCAGGGCACACCCTAATACCCGTGAGAGGCCCCGGGGCCCGGACTTCGGAACCCGCCCGAAGTTGTTACCTGTTCGGTAGGAACGGCCCGGCCGGCGGCGGCTGGAGGGCCACCGGCACCGCTCGACCTCAGGGGTCGAGAGTGGTGAGCACGGCGGCCGCGAGCACCTTCGCACCCACGCCGATCGCCCGCTCGTCGATGTGCAGGTCGCCCTGGTGCAGGTCGTAGGTCCGCCCGCCCGGCGTACGCGTCCCCAGGCGGCCCATCGCGCCCGGGATGTCCTCGAGGTACCACGCGAAGTCCTCGCCGCCGAGGCTCTGCGGGGTGGTGACCGCCCCGTCGGGGCCGAGCACCGCGTGCACGGCCTCGGAGAGCAGCGCCGTCGAGGCGGGCTCGTTGACGACCGGCGGGACGCCCCGGACGTAGGTGACCATCGCGCCGACGCCGTACGGCGCCAGGATCTGGTCGATCAGCTCACGGACCAGGTCCTCCGCGTCGACCCAGGCCACCGCGTCCAGCATCCGCAGCGTCCCGGCCGCCTCCCCGGTGGACGGGATGACGTTCTTCGCCGACCCCGCGCGCACCACGCCCCAGACCAGGCTGGCTCCCGCGCGGGGGTCGAGCCGCCGAGAGAGCGCGCCGGGCAGCTCGGTGACGAGCTTGCCGAGGGCGTAGGTGAGGTCCTCGGTGAGGTGGGGGCGCGAGGTGTGCCCACCGCGTCCGGTGAGCCGCACGGTGAGTGCGTCCGCGGCGCCGGTCAGCGGGCCGACCCGCAGACCGACCTCACCGACGTCGATGGAGGGATCGCAGTGCAGGCCGAAGACGTGGCCGACACCGTCGAGCGCGCCGGCGGCGATCACCTCGAGGGCTCCGCCGGGCATGACCTCCTCGGCGGGCTGGAACAGCAGCCGGACCCGGCCGGGGATCGGCGCCTGCCCGTGGGCCTCGGCCAGCGCGATCCCGGCGCCCACCAGGGCCGCGGTGTGCACGTCGTGCCCGCAGGCGTGGGCGACGCCCCGGACGGTGCTGACCCACGGCTCGCCCCCGCGGTCGTCGACCGGGAGGGCGTCCAGGTCGGCACGCAGCGCCACCAGCGGTCCGTCCTGGGCGCCGAGCTCGGCGATCAGCCCGGACTTGGGGAGGAGCTTGACGTCGAGACCCGCCTTCTCGAGCCGCTCGGCGACCAGCGTGGTGGTGCGCTGCTCCTGCCAGGCCAGCTCGGGGTGGGCGTGCAGCTCTCGCCGGAGGGCCACCAGCTCGTCCGCGAGGGCGTCGACAGCATCGACGGCGGGGCGGAGAGTCGGGGAAGGCACGGCACAAGAGGTTACCCGAGCGTTCACCCGGCCCCGGTCCCCCGTCCCGCGGCGGACGCCGACCTCAGAAGGCGTCCGGCGGGACGTAGACGCCCCAGACCTCACGCAGCGCGTTGCAGACCTCGCCGACAGTGGCCTTGGCCCGCAGTGCATCCTTCATCGGGTAGAGCACGTTGTCGTCGCCCTTCGCAGCCGCGGTCAGCGCGGCCAGGTGCTTGTCGACCTCGACCTGGTCGCGGTCGGCGCGCAGCTTCCGGAGCCGCTCGGCCTGCTGCTCCTCGATGGCGGGGTCGACGCGGAGCGCCTCGTAGGGCTCCTCCTCGTCGGCCTGGAAGCGGTTCACCCCGACGACCACCCGCTGGTCGGTGTCGATGTCGCGGGCGATCTGGTAGGCGGCCTTCTCGATCTCGTTCTTCTGGAAGCCCGTCTCGATCGCGGCCACCGCTCCCCCGAGGTCCTCGACCTGCTCCATCAGCCGGCGGGCCTCGGCCTCGACGTCGTCGGTGAGCGACTCGATGGCGTAGGAGCCGGCGAACGGGTCGACGGTCTTGGTCACGTCGGACTCGTAGGCGATCACCTGCTGGGTCCGCAGGGCCAGCCGTGCGGCCTTCTCGCTCGGCAGCGCCAGCGCCTCGTCGTAGGAGTTGGTGTGGAGGGACTGGGTGCCGCCGAGGATCGCGGCGAGCCCCTGGATCGCCACCCGGACCAGGTTGACCTCGGGCTGCTGGGCGGTCAGCTGGACGCCGGCCGTCTGGGTGTGGAAGCGCAGCATCTGCGACTTCGGGTTCTTGGCGCCGAACTCGTCGCGCATCACCTGGGCCCAGATCCGGCGGGCGGCACGGAACTTCGCCACCTCCTCGAGGATCGTGGTGCGGGAGACGAAGAAGAACGACAGCCGGGCCGCGAAGTCGTCGACGTCGAGGCCGGCCTTGACCGCCGCCCGGACGTACTCGATGCCGTCGGCCAGCGTGAACGCGATCTCCTGCGCGGGCGTCGCCCCGGCCTCGGCCATGTGGTAGCCGGAGATCGAGATGGTGTTCCACTTCGGCACCTCCGCCTTGCAGTAGGCGAAGATGTCGGTGATCAGCCGCAGCGACTGCTGCGGCGGGTAGATGTAGGTGCCGCGGGCGATGTACTCCTTGAGCACGTCGTTCTGGATGGTGCCGGTGATCTTGTCGCCGGGGACACCGTTCTCCTCCGCGACGAGCTGGTACATCAGCAGCAGCAGCGCCGCCGGGGCGTTGATCGTCATCGACGTGGACACCTGGTCGAGGGGCAGCCCGTCGAAGAGCAGGTGCATGTCCTCGATCGAGTCGATCGCGACGCCGACCTTGCCGACCTCCCCGTGCGCGATGTCGGAGTCCGAGTCGTGCCCCATCTGGGTCGGCAGGTCGAACGCGACACTCAGCCCGCCGGTACCGTTGGCCACGAGCTGCTTGTAGCGCTCGTTGGACTCCTTGGCGGTGCCGAACCCGGCATACTGCCGCATCGTCCACGGCCGCCCGGTGTACATCGACGGGTAGACACCCCGGGTGAACGGGTACTCCCCCGGGGCACCGAGCTTCGTCTCCGGGACGAACCCCTCGAGCGCCTCCGGCCCGTAGAGGGTCTCGAACGGGAGGCCGGACTCGGTGCGGTTCTCGTCGCCCGCGCCTGGGGCGCCGGCCGTGGGGCTCTCACCTTCGGTCATGGTCGAAGAGTACGGCGGGTTGGTTGCTCGTGACACCGTGACTATTCACACGCCCCGTCGTTCGGAGGCACCCTGGTCCCAGGGGGCCGCGTCGGCACGTGGGGCGACGAGATGGGACCCAGGGCACGACACGCGATGGTCGCCATCGCGACAGGGACGACAGCGATGATGCTCACCCTCCTGCCGGGCGGAAGAGCGGATGCCATGCCGCTTCGGGACCGTGCACCGGCTGGCGCAGACGGGGCCACGGTCGTCTACACCCTGGAGTCGCAGCACGGTCAGCAGGTCGTGACCGCGCACGACATGGCCGACGCGTCCGGCGCGGAGCGGCTCCGGGCCAGGCTCCGCGGCCACGGCACCACGGTCATCGACGCGGCTAGGGCGGCACGCGTGCTCGACGACGCGAACAGACCCGCCGCGAACACCGGGTGCCGACAGTTCGGCGCCGCGAACAGCTGGTGCGGGCACGTCTGGTCCTACCAGGGGTTCGCCGACCCCCGGGTCTACGTCCGCGACCGGACGCCGTCGGGGTACCCGGTCCGGGCGGCCGTCCTCACCTGGGACCGTTTCGGCGGGGTCGACGCCCACTACCGGCGGTACACGTCGTGGTTCCCGGGCGGACGGCACTCCGTGATCGTGAGGACCTACAGGCCGGGCTCGAGGAAGGAGTACGGCTCGACGCGCTGGGTGGCCGGCACACAGGGACCGGTGACGGTGTCGATCAGCACCAGGATCAGGGGCACGATGCAGGCCAGGAAGACGACGTGCCACGAGATCGGGCACGCCCTCGGTCTTGCCCACAACGACTCCACGCGCTCCTGCATGCACACCGGCACCTGGCACTGGGGGCTCTCCTACCTCCCGTCCTCGCAGGACGGCCGCGTGCTCGCCATGATCTACCCGAGGCCCGGGACGTGATCGCTAACCTGCACGGGTGACGCAGACAAGCTCGCAGGAGCAGGTCGAACAGGCCCGGTCCCGCATCGACGAGGTGGACGGGCTGATCGCCTCGGTGTGCACCCCCAACCAGGCGGCGGTCCGGCAGGCGCAGGAGCGCGACGCGGAGACCCGCGACGGGCGTGCGCGCGGACCGCTGCACGGCCGGCCGGTGCTGGTGAAGGACAACATCGACACGTACGACATGCCCACCACGGCCGGCTCGCTGGCCCTGGCCGACCAACCTCACCCGGCACGGGACGCGGCCCTCGTCGCGCGCCTGCGTGCGGCAGGCATGGTCGTCCTGGGCAAGACCAACCTCAGCGAGTGGGCGAACATCCGCGACGAGAACTCGGCGTCCGGGTGGAGCGCCTACGGCGGGCTGACCCGCAACCCCTACGCGCTGAACCGGTCGGCGGGCGGGTCGAGCTCGGGCAGCGGTGCGGCGGTGGCCGCCGGCATCGCGCCGTACGCCGTCGGCACCGAGACGGACGGGTCGATCTCCTGCCCCGCCGCGTTCAACGGCTGCGTCGGGATCAAGCCGACGGTCGGGCTGGTCCCCACCGACGGGGTCGTGCCGGTCTCCAGCTCGCAGGACTCCCCCGGCCCGATGGCCCCGACGGTCCGCGACGCGGCCGCCCTGCTGGGCGTGCTGGCCGGGAACGGCACCGACTACGCGTCGTACGCCGTCGAGGGTCGTCTGGCCGGGAAGCGGATCGGCGTGCCCCGCAAGGACTACTGGGGCTACAGCAGCCACGCGGACCAGCATGCCGAGCGTGCAGTGCAGCTGCTCGCCGCCGAGGGCGCCACGATCGTGGACCACACCGACCTGGACTCGATGGTCGACTTCGGCTGGCAGGACGAGCTGCTGGTGATGCTGGCCGAGCTGCGCAGCGGCCTGGAGGACTACCTCGCGACGCGCCCCGGCGACGGGCCGCGGACGCTGGCCGACGTCGTCGCCTTCAACCGCGAGCACGCCGACACCGAGCTGCGGCACTTCGGGCAGTCGCTGTTCGAGCAGTCGCTCGAGGGGCCGGGCGTGGACAGCCAGGAGTTCGCCGAGGCGCGGTCCCGGTGCCTGAAGCACGCCCGCGACGACGGCATCGACGCCGTGCTCCGGGCGCACGACCTGGACGCGCTGGTCACGCCGTCCTACGGCCCGTCGGTCCCGATCGACCTGGTCAACCCGGAGGCGCACACCGGGTCGTGCACGACGGCCACCGCGATCGCGGGCTACCCGCTGGTCACGGTGCCGGCGGGTCTCGCCGCGGGGCTGCCGGTGGCGGTGTCGTTCTGGGGCACGGCCGGCAGCGAGGCCTCGCTCGTGGAGATCGCGCACGGCTACGAGGTCGCCCGCGACCGCGACTCGGGCCCGCTCCCCGCGCCGACGTTCGCACAGTTCGTCTAGGTCGGCGCCCGGGGCTACTGCAGCAGGCCGACGCCGCTGGCCAGCAGCGCGGTCAGCTCCGGGGTGACCGGCAGCGGCTCGGCGTCCGCGACCTTGGGCGGGAACCGGCCGGTGACCGAGACGGCCTGGCCGTCCTCGGCCACGACGTACGCCGTGCCCGGGACCGTGAACGCGTCCCCGGTGACCCCGGGCACCTTCTTCGTGGGCGCGTAGTTCTTCTGGTCCGCGAGGAAGGGCCCGGCCTGCCGGTTGGTGTAGACGCTGACCGAAACGGTCCGCGGGTTCCGGACCCCGGTGGCCCAGGAGCAGACGGCCGACTGGTCCTTGTAGAGAAGGGTGCGAGCCACGCCGGCAGGCGCGCCGAGGACGTGCTCGACGGCCTGCGGGTCGACGTCCGCGCACTTCCCCTCGGTCTGCACGTCGGACTCGGGCGGGTCCCCCGGCACCGAGGCCGCCAACTTCCGGGCGACGGCCGCGACCTGACCGGCCCGCGGGACCCCGTCGGACCCCTTGATGGCCTGCACCTGCACGAGGGTCGCACCCTTGAGGAACGACACCGTCGTGTAGCGCGCCTGGTCGCCCGCCCGCGCCGCGTCCCCGATGCCGCCGACCGGTCTGCCGTCGAGCGCGGCGAGGTCCTTGCGGGTGGCGGGGGCGAGCCCGACGCTGACCACGAACGTGAACGAGTCGAAGGAGACCCCGAAGCCGCACTGGTCGACGAGCCCGTCGTACCCCTCGATCCGGGTCAGGGACCGCGAGGTCGGCTCGCCGACCTGGCCGACCGCCTGACGCACCTGGCCGGGTGACGCGAGCGAGCAGACGTCGAGCCCCTGGACCAGCGGCTTGCTGGTGACGGTCGGGTCCGACGTCGCGCTCGGGGAGGTCGGAGTGGTGGCCGGGGTGCCGCCCGAGGGCTGCGAGCCACCGCTGCAACCGGTCAGCAGCACGGCGGACGCGGCAAGGCCGGAGAGCAGGCCGCAGAGCAGGCGGTGACGTCGGGACACGAGGGCTTCCCCCTGGGTCGGATGGGAGATCACCGTAACCTCCGCCCGCCCGACAATTGCCAAGGGCTCCGTGCGGTAATTGATCTCACAACCCTCGCCGCGCACTGTCGAACGCACCGCAGATAGAGTGCTGAGGTTGCCCAGTTCGCCAGCTATGCACGTCGAGTTCGGAGGAATCGGAGTGGCCAGCTCTCCGGCAGGAACGCTTTATCGGGGCCGTGAAGGCATGTGGTCCTGGGTGCTGCACCGCATCACCGGTGTGTCCATCTTCTTCTTCTTGTTCGCCCACGTGGTCGACACCGCCATGGTGCGGGTGTCGCCCGAGGTCTACAACACCGCGGTGGAGACCTACAAGAACCCCATCGTCGGGATCATGGAGGTCGGGCTCGTCGGAGCCGTCCTCTACCACGCCCTCAACGGCGTACGGATCATCCTGGTGGACTTCTGGGAGAAGGGTCCGCGCTACCAGCGCCAGCTCACCTACGGCGTCGCCGGGGTGTTCGTCGTCCTCTTCGTGCCGTTCGTGATCCGGCACCTCACCCACGTGTTCGGAGGCTGACAGCGATGGCAACGTCGACCGCTCCGCAGATCGCACCGCCCCGGTCCAGGGCCGCGCGCGGAGGCAACTTCGAGCTCAACAGCTGGCTGTTCATGCGCGGGTCCGGGCTGCTGCTCGTTGTCCTCGTGTTCGGCCACCTGTTCGTCAACCTGATGACCGGCGAAGGCATCACCCAGATCGACTTCGCGTTCGTGGCCGGCAAGTGGGCCAACCCGTTCTGGCAGGTCTGGGACCTGGCCATGCTGTGGCTGGCGATGCTGCACGGCTGCAACGGCCTGCGCACGATCATCAGCGACTACGCCACCAAGGCGAGCACGCGGTTCGGGCTGAAGACGCTTCTCTACTTCGGGACCGCGGTCGTCATCGTCCTGGGGACGCTGGTGATCTTCACCTTCGACCCCTGCATCGACCCGAACTCCACGCTCGACGTCTGCCGGATTAAGTGAGGCACGAGACACCATGGTTCAGCAGCACAAGTACGACGTCGTCATCGTCGGGGCCGGCGGAGCGGGCATGCGCGCCGCTCTCGAGTCCGGCCAGCGCACCCGTACGGCGGTCCTGACCAAGCTCTACCCGACCCGGTCCCACACCGGCGCCGCGCAGGGCGGCATGTGCGCCGCCCTCGCGAACGTCGAGGAGGACAACTGGGAGTGGCACACCTTCGACACCGTCAAGGGCGGTGACTACCTCGTCGACCAGGACGCCGCGGAGGTGATGGCCAAGGAGGCCATCGACGCGGTCCTCGACCTGGAGAAGATGGGCCTGCCGTTCAACCGCACCGACGAGGGCAAGATCGACCAGCGCCGGTTCGGTGGCCACACCCGCAACC
Organism: uncultured Actinomycetota bacterium; assembly: GCA_963810035.1. Classification (GTDB taxonomy): domain Bacteria; phylum Actinomycetota; class Actinomycetes; order Propionibacteriales; family Nocardioidaceae; genus Nocardioides_B. Next base: position 160,356 of record CAWEMA010000011.1, on the reverse strand, counting down.
ACGGCGAGGCCGCCGTACGCCGCTCCTGCTTCGCCGCGGACCGCACCGGCCACATGATCCTGCAGACGCTGTACCAGCAGTGCATCAAGCACAACGTGGAGTTCTACAACGAGTTCTACGTCCTGGACATGCTGATGACCGACGGCCGGGTCTCGGGCGTCGTCGCCTACGAGCTCGCGACCGGCGAGATCCACGTCTTCAACGCCAAGTCGGTCATCTTCGCGACCGGCGGCTTCGGCAAGGTCTTCCGGACCACGTCCAACGCGCACACCCTGACCGGTGACGGCATGGGCATCGTGTGGCGCAAGGGCCTGCCGCTCGAGGACATGGAGTTCTTCCAGTTCCACCCGACCGGCCTGGCCGGCCTCGGTGTGCTGCTGTCGGAGGCCGCGCGCGGTGAGGGCGGCATCCTCCGCAACAGCGAGAACGAGCGCTTCATGGAGCGCTACGCCCCCACCATCAAGGACCTCGCACCACGCGACATGGTCGCTCGTGCGATGGCCAACGAGGTGCGGGAGGGACGCGGTGCGGGGCCGGACAAGGCCTACGTCTACCTCGACGTCACGCACCTGCCCAAGGAGCAGATCGACTCCAAGCTCCCCGACATCACCGAGTTCGCCCGCACCTACCTCGGGGTCGAGCCCTACACCGAGATGATCCCGGTGTTCCCGACCGCGCACTACGCGATGGGCGGCGTGCCGACGAACATCAAGGGTGAGGCGCTCGCCGACAACCACACCGTCATCCCCGGTCTGTACGCCGCGGGCGAGGTCGCGTGCGTGTCGGTGCACGGGTCCAACCGGCTCGGCACCAACTCCCTGCTCGACATCAACGTCTTCGGGCGCCGCGCCGGCATCTACGCCGCGGAGTACGCCCTGAGCACCGACTACGACGAGGTCCCGGAGAACCCGGAGTCCGCGGTCGTGGCGATGATCGAGTCGATGCGCGACGCCGGCGGGTCGGAGCGGGTCGCGGCGATCCGCTCGGAGCTGCAGGCGACGATGGACATCAACGCGCAGGTCTACCGCACCGAGGGGTCGCTCAAGCAGGCGCTGGCCGACCTCGAGGGGCTCAAGGCCCGCTACGTCAACGTGTCCGTGCAGGACAAGGGCAAGCGGTTCAACACCGACCTGCTCGAGGCCATCGAGCTGGGCTTCCTGCTCGACCTGGCCGAGGTCCTGGTCACCTCCGCGCTGGCCCGCAACGAGTCTCGCGGCGGTCACTTCCGCGAGGACTACCCCACGCGTGACGACGTGAACTTCATGCGTCACACGATGGCCTACCGCAACGAGGACGGCAGCATCCGGCTCGACTACAAGCCGGTCATCGAGACGCGCTACAAGCCGATGGAGCGAAAGTACTGATGGACGTCACGGTCAAGATCCTCCGCTACAACCCAGAGGTCTCCGAGGAGTCGAGCTGGGAGAGCTACCAGGTCACGGCCGAGCCGACCGACCGCGTGCTCGACGCGCTGCACAAGGTCAAGTGGGACCTGGACGGCTCGCTGACGTTCCGCCGCTCCTGCGCGCACGGCGTGTGCGGCTCGGACGCGATGCGGATCAACGGCAAGAACCGGCTCGCCTGCAAGACGCTGCTGAAGGACGTGAACCCGTCCCAGCCGATCACCGTCGAGCCGATCAAGGGCCTGCCGGTGCTCAAGGACCTCGTCGTCGACATGGAGCCGTTCTTCGACGCCTACCGGTCGGTGATGCCGTTCCTGGTCACCTCCGGCAACGAGCCGACCCGCGAGCGGATCCAGTCCCAGAAGGACCGCGAGCGCTTCGACGACACCACCAAGTGCATCCTGTGCGCCGCGTGCACCACCTCGTGCCCGGTCTACTGGAGCGACGGGCAGTACTTCGGCCCGCAGGCGATCGTCGGCGCGCACCGGTTCATCTTCGACAGCCGCGACGAGGGCACCGACCAGCGCCTGGAGATCCTCAACGACAAGGAGGGCGTGTGGCGCTGCCGCACGACCTTCAACTGCACCGAGGCCTGCCCCCGCGGCATCGAGGTCACCAAGGCGATCCAGGAAGTGAAGCGCGCGCTGATCTTCCGGCGGTGACGCACCCCGGTCGTGGGTGCCAGGGTGCCAGGGCGCGCCCTGGCACCCACGACCCGTTTCAGAACGATTCGCCCGCGCGAGCGGCGCCGCCTCGTCCACACTGGCGGGCATGGAGAACGACGGGGACTGGACGACCACCTGGACGTCGGCCGGGCGCGAGGACCTGCTGGGCGAGCTGCAGTCGCAGGTCGCGCGCGGGCACCACACGGTCGATGACCTGGCGGCCGCGGTGGGCAAGGACCCCCGCGAGGTCGCCGACGCGCTCGGATGGGGCGTCTCCCAGGCCCTGCTCGCCCGCTCCCCCCGCCCCGGGGGCGACTGGTTCGAGCTCACCCAGCAGGGCGTCGCGTCGCTGGCGCTCCGGCAGAGCGTGGAGCGCGCCGTCGGCCGCGACGGGAAGGTCGACCTCGGCGAGGTCGCCGGCGACATGGCCCGGGCCGCGCAGGCCGCCGAGGCCGCCCGAAGCCTTCAGCAGTCTCAGGACGAGGCGCACCTGCTGGTCGACGGACCGCAGCGGGACGCCGCCGTGTCGTTCCTCGAGGACCACTACGCGCGCGGCACCTTCGACCTTGCCGAGCTGGAGCGGCGCTCCGGCCTCGCCCTGGCAGCGCACACCCGAGCCGACCTGGCCGCGGCCACCGCCGACCTCGGCTGGACCGGTCTCGCGCCGGCGGCGCCCGCTCGCGCCGCCGCGCTGCCGGTGATGAAGACCACCTTCACGACGGTGTCCCCGCTGCTCGGCGGCAACGTGCCCGCAATGCTGTCCGGCCGGGGTCGGTTCGTCCTCTTCGGCATCGTCGGGGCTGTGCTCTTCCTCCCGGTCCTGGTGCACATGCTGGTCGCGATCGTGCGGGTGCTGCTCGGCCACTGAGCCGAAGGAGGGTCTTCCCGCCCCGGACCGGGGGACGTTGTCCCCCTGCCCCTCGCTCCGGACCGGGACAGACTGGGCCCATGAAGGAGCACACCTACGAGCTCAGCGTCGCCTGGACCGGCAACCGCGGCGAAGGCACCAGCGACATCCGCGGCTACGACCGTGCGCACACCGTCAGCACCGACGGGCCGCCCGACCTGCTGGGGTCGGCCGACCCGCACTTCCTCGGCGACCCCACGCGGTGGAACCCCGAGCAGCTGTTCGTCGCGGCGATCTCCCAGTGCCACCTGCTGTGGTACCTCGGCCTGTGTGCCCGCAACGGCGTCGTCGTGCAGGAGTACGTCGACTCCCCCGTCGGCACCATGGCGACCGAGCCCGACGGCAGCGGCCGGTTCACCGAGGTGGTGCTGCACCCGGTCGTGGTCGTCGGGTCCCCCGACCAGGTCGCCAAGGCACAGTCGCTGCACGACGACGCGCACCGGATGTGCTTCATCGCGCAGTCGGTCAGCTGCACCGTGCGCCACGAACCGGAGGTCGTCAGCCGCTGACCCCCGCGGGTGCGACCTTCGACCCGTGACCGACCCTCTCGAGCTGCTGCTCCTCGACGCCCTGGCCGTCGCCGTCATGCTGGCCCCGCTGGTCTTCTCGCGCCTCGGCTGAGCGGTTCAGCCCGCAGGTGGCCGATCCCTGCACCGGCATCCGGCGTGTCGGCGCGGCCGTCGGCCACTCCCGGCCCCGGGTGCGGCGATCGGCCACTCTCAGGCCGACGGGTTGCGGCGGGCGATGCTCGCGGTGAGGGCGGAGGCGAAGCCGACCCAGCCGGCGTACGGCGTCAGCAGCGCCGCGGCCGCCGGGTCGAGCCGGCGGGTGCGTCGGACCAGGTCGAGGGTCGACGCCTCGAGCACCAGCACCTCGGCCAGCGCCCACCGGGGCTTCTTGGCCGTGAAGAACACCCAGCTCCAGCCGGTGTTGAGCGCCAGGTTGGCGGCCAGCGCGGTGGCGTAGGCCCGCCGCTCCCCCGACCCGGCACGGTCGAGGGCGCGCGAGGAGCCCACCGCGATCAGCGCGTACAGCGTGGTCCAGGCCGGGCCGAACACCCAGCCCGGCGGCTGCCAGGGCGGCTTCTCGAGCCGGTCGTACCACCGGGAGCGCACGTCGGTGCCGAGACCACCGGCCACTGCCGTGGCGACGACGGCGGCCGCCGTCGCGGGCAGGTGACGGCGCCGGCTCATGCGGCGTCGATCCTCTGCGGTGCCGCGCCCGACGTGGCCCGCCAGGCCTTGGCGCCCAGACGGGCCAGCACGGCGGCGATCACCAGGTTCACGATGATCAGCACGGTGTGCGCGACCCAGTAGCCGGTCGGACGGTCCTCCCCGCGCTGGTGCGCCGCGAGCAGGTTCTTGGTGAACGTCGCGTAGGTGAAGACGTTCCAGGCGGCGATGGCGAGGAACAGGACGGCGTGCTTGCGTCGGAACATCACGCCCCCATCCTCCCCGACCGGCCCAAGCGATGTCGCGCCCGACGGCCGCCGCTCTAGCCCGTCCCGCGCACCTCGTCGAGCGCGTCGGCGACCGCGCGGGCGCCCTGCTCCCCCATCACGATCGTGTAGTGGTTGGTGCCCGGTACGTCGCGCGCCTCGACCGCGGGAAACGTCTCGCGGTGCCGCTCCACCAGCTCGGCCGGGTAGAGCCCGCCGGGCTCGGCCATCAGGCCTGCCGGCGCCCGCAGGAACATCGTGCCCGGCGGCAGGGCTCGCACGCGTACGGCGGCCCCGTCGGCGTCGAGCAGGTCCGCGGAGTCGTCGCGTACGGCGTCGAGGGACACGCTCGAGTGCTCACCGTCGAGGTCGTAGGTGAGGTAGGCCTCGACCTCGGGCGTCCACGCCCCGGCGAACGCGGGATGCGGGCGCCAGAAGTCGAGGTAGTCCTCCGGCGACCCGAACGTCATGGTCAGCCGCTGCGCCGCCGGGCCGATCGTCGCGTTGAGCGCCTGCTCGGGGGTGGTCCCCTCCGGCGGGCTCGGCAGCGGCAGGCCGCCGTCGACGAGCACGGTCGCGGAGACCCGCTCGCCGTGCCGGGCTCCGAAGGCGGCGGCCACGAAGCCGCCCATCGAGTGCCCGGTCACCAGCGGCGCCGCGACGTCGAGGTGGTCGAGGACTGCGACCAGGTCGTCGGCGTGCCGGTCCATGCCGGCTCGGCCCTCGAGCCGGGAGCTGCGTCCGCGGCCGCGCAGGTCGGGTGCCAGCACCGTGAACCGGTCGAGGGCGCCCAGCGCCTGCCAGGCCAGGTGGTTCGCGGTCACCCCGTGCGCCGCGAGCACCACCGGTGCCTGCGGGTCGCTGGCCGTCCAGCGTCCGACCCGCAGCGCTCCCCCGTCGACCGGGACGTCGAACACGTCGTAGCTCGTCATCACGCACCTCCTCGGCGCAGGCCGCGCACCAGGACCGTCGCGAGCACGGCGACCGCGCCCGCACCGGCGACCGGCCGCCAGGTGGGGCCCACCGGCGCCGCACGGTGCGGCTTCGGCGGGCCGGCCGGCGGCCTGCCGCGGTCGACCGTGACGTCGTCGGCCTCCTCGCGCGAGTCGACCAGCTCCGCAGTCTCGGGGTGGGACGTGAGCGCGGCGCCCGGGGCCCGCATCGCCTCGGCGGTGCGCTGCTCGAGGGCGAGCGGCGACGTGTAGGCCCAGCTGGCGCTCAGGATGACGACGCGGGAGAAGTAGTTGATCCAGACCACCAGGATCAGCGCGATGCCGAACGCCTGGAACGCCGGCTGGCTCTTCGTGCTGTGGATCAGGAAGACCGAGAGCGACTTGAGGATCTCGAAGCCGAGCCCACCGAGCACCGCGCCGGACACCAGCGAACGACGGGGCAGGTGCGGGTCCACCAGCAGCTTGAAGATCACCAGGAACAGCACCGTCGTCGCCAGGATCCCCAGCCCGTGCACCACCAGCCACAGGACGGCGGTGGTGACCGGCGTGTCCTCCAGGCCCACCAGGTCGAGCAGCTGGCGGGAGAAGCCGGACACCGCCCCGGACAGGCCCACCGAGACCAGCAGCACCAGTCCGATCACGGTCAGCGAGAGCAGGTCCCGGAGCTTGCCGACGACGAAGCTCGGCTGCTCCCGGCGGGGCATGCCGAAGACCACCTCGAGCGCGACGCGCATGCCGGACAACCACCCCAGACCGGAGTAGAGCACGCCGACCAGACCGATCAGGCCGATGGTGGCGGCGTTCTGCTCGAACGTGGCCAGCGGGATCTCGCCCTTGTCGCTCCCGACGATGCCCGGCAGGAAGGAGTCGATCACCCGGACCAGCTGCTCCTTGGCGTCGTAGACCTTCGCCAGCTGGCCGACCGCGAAGAAGGACAGCGCGAGAATCGGGAAGAACGACAGGAACCCGAAGAATGTCACCGCCCCGGCCTGGCCGTTGCCGTTCACGGCGCTGTAGTGCTGCACCATTCGCACCAGGTGGTCGAGCCAGGGGTATTTCTCACGCAGCCGCGCGACGGTGGTCGCGACTCGTTCCTTCAGGGAAGCCATGTACAGGCTTTACCCATCTACGGGCCCGCCCAACACGAAGTCGCGGGTCGGCACCCATCCGTCGTCGTGGTCGTGGACGTAGAGCGAGAACCGGTCGACGTCGAAGTGGCACTCGAACGTCGCGAGCTCGTCGAAGGCCTGGTCGAGCGCGTCGTCCGCCAGGTGGTGGGCGACCGTGACGTGCGGGTGGTAGGGGAACTGCAGGTCCGTCGCGAGCGGTCCCCGGCGCACCGAGAACGCCAGCTGCTCGCAGGCGGAGATCCCTTCGGCCACCATCACGAAGACCACCGGCGAGACGGGCCGGAACGTGCCGGTCCCCCGCAGGTGGATCCGGAACGGAGCGTTGCCGGACGAGGCCTGCGCGAGGTGCTGCTCGATCAGGGGTACGTCGCTCTCGTCGAGCTCGAACGGCGGCATCAGGGTGATGTGCGTGGGAATGCCGTCGGCGGTGTCGTCGCCGAGCGCGGCGCGGTACTTCTGCAGCTGCGTGCCCCAGGGTTCGGGGACGGCGATCGCCACTCCGATGGTCGTGGAGGTCGTCACGGTGCGACCCTAGCGGCCGGGGGCGACGAAGCCGACCCGGTCGTAGACGTCGGCCAGGGTGCGCTCCGCGACCGCTCCGGCCTTCTCGGCACCGTCGCGCAGGACGGCGTCGAGCTGGGTGTGGTCGTCGAGCAGCTCCAGCGTCCGGTTGCGGAACGGCGTGACGAAGTCGACCACGGCGTCGGCGAGGTCCTTCTTGAGGTCGCCGTAGCCCCGTCCGTCGTACGCCTTCTCGAGGTCCTCGATGCTGCGGCCGGTCAGCGCGGAGAAGATGGTCAGCAGGTTGGAGACGCCCGGCTTCTCCTCCTCGTCGAACCGCACGTCGGTGCCGGAGTCGGTCACCGCCGAGCGGATCTTCTTGGCCGATACCTGGGGGTCGTCGAGCATCTCGATGATCCCGGCCGGGGACGACGCGGACTTCGACATCTTGGCGGTCGGGTCCTGGAGGTCGGTGATCTTGGCCGTCTCCTTCAAGATGTACGGCTCAGGCAGCCGGAAGGTCTTCTTGTAGCGGTGGTTGAACCGCTGCGCGAGGTCCCGGGTCAGCTCGAGGTGCTGGCGCTGGTCCTCGCCGACCGGGACGTACTGCGGCCGGTAGAGCAGGATGTCGGCGGCCTGGAGGATCGGGTAGGTGAACAGCCCGACCGAGGCGGCACCCTCACCGCCCTTGGCGGACTTGTCCTTGAACTGGGTCATCCGTCGCGCCTCGCCGAAGCCGGTCAGGCACTGCAGCACCCAGCTGAGCTGCGCGTGCGCGGGCACCTGCGACTGGATGAAGATCGCGGAGCGCTCCGGGTCGATGCCCATCGCCATCAGCTGGGCGGCGGCGCGGCGCACCCGGTCTCGGAGAACCTTCGGGTCCTGCTCGACGGTGATCGCGTGCATGTCGGCGATGAAGAAGAACGGCTCGTAGTCGTCCTGCAGGGCCACCCACTGCCGCAGCGCGCCGAGGTAGTTGCCGAAGTGGAACGAGTCGGCGGTCGGCTGGATGCCCGAGAGGACCCGGGGCCGGGCGGTGGGTGTGAGAGGTGCTGCGTCGGACATGACGGGCATTCTTCCAGGCTGGCAAGGGACGGACCGCCGTGGGTGCCGTCGCGGGCTACTCGGCGCGGGCGTGCTCGGCGGCTTCCGGATCCTCCCGGCCGGTCGGCGGGTCCTCGACCTGGGCTCCGGGCTGGTTCCCGGGCTGGTTACCGGACTGCTTGTCGGGCTGGTTCCCGGGATCGATGCTGATCGGGTGGTTCGGGTCGACCATCACCACCGGGGGTACGGCGGTCACCAGCACCCGCCCGACCCGGCGCCCCTCGACCTCGCGGACGGTGATCCGCCGCTCGTCGTGGTCGACCCAGTCGCCGACCCGCGGGAGCCGACCGAGCCGGGCCATCATGAAGCCCGAGACCGTCTCGTAGGGCCCCTGCGGGAGCTCGAGCCCGGTCTCGTCCTCGAAGTCGTCGAGGTTCAGCAGACCGTCGACCTCGATGTCTCCCCCGCGGTGCACGGTGGTCTCGGCCTCGTCGACGTCGTACTCGTCCTTGATGTCACCGATGAGCTCCTCGACGAGGTCCTCCATGGTGACGATGCCCGCGGTGCCGCCGTACTCGTCGGCGACGATCGCGAGGTGCATGCCCTCGCGGCGCATGTCGGCCAGCGCGGCCAGGATCGGACGGGTCCACGGCAGCACCAGCGTCTGTCGGGCCAGCTCGCCGACCCGCACGGAGCGACCGGCCATGTCCGGGTCGAACAGGTCCCGCACGTGCACGAAGCCGATCACGTCGTCGGCGGACCCGCGGATCACCGGGTAGCGGGAGTGTGGCTGGTGCAGCGCCTCCCGGGCGGCCTTGAAGACCGGCGTCGAGGAGTCCAGGAAGTCCACCTCGGTGCGCGGGATCATCACCTCGCGGATCTGCCGGTCGCCGGCCTCGAAGACGTCCTCGACGATGCGCCGCTCCTCCTCGCCGAGGGTCTCGTGCGCGTTGACGAGCTCGCGGAGCTCCTCGTCGGACATCTGCTCGCTCTTGGCGTTCGGATCACCGCCGGCCAGCCGGACGACGAGGTCGGTCGACTTCGAGAGCACCCAGATCACCGGGCGGGCGCCCCGGGAGATCTTGTCGATCATCGGCCCCAGAGCCAGGGCGAGGGACTCGGCACGCTGGAGCCCGAGCCGCTTCGGCGCGAGCTCGCCGAGGACGAGCGAGAGGTACGAGATCGCGATGGTCACCAGGACCAGCGCGGTGATGTCGGCGGGTCCCGGGGGCATGCCGGCGTTCACCAGCTTGGGGGCGAGCTCGCCGGAGAGGGTGGCGCCACCGAAGGCGGCGGACAGGAACCCGGCGAGCGTGACGCCGACCTGCACGGCTGCGAGGAAGCGGTTGGGGTCCTCGTTGAGCTCGGCGACGATCCGGCCTCGACGCCCCCGCGAGGAGAGTGAGCGCACCTGGCTGTCCCGCAGCGAGACCAGCGAGATCTCCGCCGCGGCGAAGACTCCTCCGATGAGGACGAAGACGACGACAAGCCCGATGTTGGCGAGCGTGCCGCTCATGGTCTATGACTCTCGTCCATGCAGACAACGATAAGGGTTTGCCGGTGCGTCGCTGACTCGGCAGGGTGGCCCGCGTGAGGTTCCCCGACGACGTACCCGTGCTCACCGACGGGGAGGTCGTCCTGCGCGCACACACCGCCGCCGACGCCGAGGGTGTCTACGAGCAGTGCAACGACCCGGTCAGCCGGCGCTGGACCACCGTCCCGGTCCCCTACGGCCGCGAGGACGCGGCCGGTTTCGTGGGCAGCATGATCCCGGCCGGCTGGTCCGAGGGGCAGTGGAGGTTCGCCGTCGAGGCCCCGGACGAGGACGGCGTGCCGCGCTTCTGCGGGACCGTCGAGCTCCGCGACGAGGGCGACCGCCGGGCCGAGATCGCCTACGGCGCCCATCCCTGGGCAAGGGGCCGCGGCATCATGCACCGTGCGCTCGAGCTGCTGCTGTCCTGGGGCTTCGAGGAGCAGCGGCTGCACACCGTGATCTGGTGGGCGAACCAGGGCAACTGGGCGTCCCGGCGTACGGCGTGGCGGCTCGGGTTCACCTGCGAGGCAACCCTGGAGCGGTGGCTCCCGCAGCGAGGGGAGCTGCTCGACGCGTGGGTGGGCGTGCTGCACGCCGAGGACGAGCGAGCACCCCGCAACGCCTGGCTCTCGGTGCCCCGGATCCTCGGTGAGCAGGTGGCGCTGCGCGCGTTCCGGCCCGAGGACGCGCCCCGGATCGTGGAGGCGTGCAGCGACGCGCGCACCGCGCACTGGCTCTGGCGGATGCCGCAGCCCTACACGTTGGCCGACGCAGAGGCCTACCTCGCCTCGCGGGTGGAGAAGCTGGCCACCGGCTCCGGGGTCGGCTGGGCGGTCGCCGACCCTGGCACCGACGTGCTGGTCGGCAGCATCGCGCTGTTCGACCTGAAGCCCGGCCGGGACGCGGAGATCGGCTACTGGACCCACCCCGAGGCCCGTGGACGCGGGGTGATGACCGAGGCGTGCGGCCTGGTGGTGCGGCACGCCTTCACGGCCGAGCAGCACGGCGGGCTGGGCCTGGTCCGGCTGGGCATCGGCGCGGCGGACGGCAACACCGCCTCGCACCGCGTGATCGCGGCCAACGGGTTCACCCCGGTCAGCCGGGAGCGCCGGGCCCTGCGGCTCGGGGACGGCAGCCTGGTGGACTCGCTCGGCTACGACCTCCTGGCCGACGAGCACGCCGGCTCGCGCTGACGGGCCGACCCTCAGAGGGACGCGAGGGGCCGGTCGCTGCGCCGGTCGGCGATCATGCCGAGTCCGAAGACCAGCAGACCGGCCAGCGCCAGCCCGGCCCCGACCAGGCTGGGCGCGCGGTAGCCGTGGCCGGCGGTGATCACCACGGACCCGAGCCAGGCGCCGAGCCCGTTCGCGGTGTTGAGCGCCGAGTGGTTCAGCGCGGCGCCGAGCATCTGCGCGTCGCCGGCGGCGTGCATCAGCCGGATCTGCAGGTTGATCGCCAGCAGCGAGCCCAGCACGCCGACCGCGAACACCAGGACGAGCGTGGGCACGGCGTACGGCGAGAGGAAGAAGAACAGCACCAGCGTGACGATGCTGGCCACGAACGCGGCCACGACCGACCGGTTCACGTTCCAGTCGGCGAGCCGGCCGGCGACCCAGGTGCCACCGACGGACCCGATGCCGAACGCGAGCAGGAAGCCCGGGATCGCGCCCCGGTCGAGCCCGGTGACGTCGGTGACGATCGGCGCGACGTAGCTGTACATCGCGAACACCCCGCCGAACCCGATCATGCCGGCGGCCGCGGCGAAGAGCACCTGCGGCCGCTTCAGCGCGGACAGCTCGCCGCGGATCGAGGCGGTGTCGTCACCGGGGCTCTCCGGCACGAACGCCAGGATCAGCAGGGCGGTCAGGACGGTGACGCCGAGGACCGCCCAGTAGGCGCTGCGCCAGCCGAGGTGCTGACCGAGCCAGGTGCTGGCGGGGACGCCCGCGACGGTGGCGACGGACAGGCCGAGCATCACCGAGCTGACGGCCCGGCCGCGGTACTGCGGCGCGACCAGCGAGGCCGCCAGGAGGGAGGCGACGCCGAAGTAGGCGCCGTGCGGCAGCCCGGCGACGAACCGCGCGGCCATCACCGGCCAGTAGCCGTGCGCTGACGCCGTCACGGCGTTGCCCACACCGAGCGCGAGCACCAGGCCGATGGCGAGCGCCCGCTTCGGCAGCCGGGCGGCCACCGACACGATGATGGGGGCGCCGACGACGACGCCGAGCGCGTAGGCGGTGATGACGTGGCCGGTGCGCGGGACGGACTGGCCGATGCCGCGGGCGATGTCGGGCAGCAGCCCCATCGTCACGAACTCGGTGGTGCCGATCGCGAACCCGCCGGTCGCCAGCGCGATCAGCGCGAGCGCTACGTGCGGGCTGCGCCCGGGGGCGCGCCGGCGCGTGGGCGCGGCGTCGACGCGAGGCTGGGTGGTGGTCGTCACGTGCGGTTCCTTCGGCACAGAGGAGCGTTCAGGTCGGCTGACGGCGTACGCAGCACTCCCAGGCCCAAGCACGGGCCCGGCGAGGGTATTCCCGGTATCGGCGCTGTGCGGCCTTTCGTCACCGACGTCACACCGGCCCGACCGCGGCCAGCGTCCCGGCCGGGACCTTGACAGTGCCCCCAGCACGTCGAAGACTCCGAGCCAGACGTCCCGCCCGAGCCCTGGAGGCCCCGTGCTCCCGCGCACCCACTGGCAGCGGAGGATCGCCCGCCTGGACCCGGAGACGGACTACGAGGAGATCTACCGGGTGATGACCACCCTGGAGTTCCCCTGGGACATGAACCAGGCGCTGTCGTTCGCGCTGTTCCGCACCTACGCCGTCCCCTCGATCGGGCGGCTGCTCGACGAGACCGGTGAGTTCGACCGGGCCACCCAGAAGAGGTACGACGACACCGGGCTGCTGCTCGACGAGATCGGCCGGCACGGCCTGCACAGCGAGGGCGGACGGCGCGCCGTACGCCGGGTCAACCAGATGCACGGCGCCTACCCGATCGCGAACGACGACATGCGCTACGTGCTCTCGACGTTCGTGGTGACCCCGAAGCGGTGGCTGGACGACTACGGCTGGCGACCGCTGTCGGCCGCCGAGGTGCACGCGAGCGCGCGGTACTACACCGAGCTCGGCCGGCTGATGGGCATCAAGGACGTTCCCGAGGGCTACGACGCCTTCGCGGACCTGCTCGACTCCTACGAGGCCGAGCACTTCGGCTTCGACCCGGGCGGCCGGCGGGTCGCGGACGCGACGATGGCGCTGATGCTGACGTTCTACCCGGCGCCGGCGAGCCGGCCGATGGAGGTGTTCAGCCGCGCCCTGATGGACCCGCCGCTGCTCACCGCGTTCGGCTACCGCGCACCCCCGGCCGCGGTGGTGTGGGCGGCGCGGGCCGGGCTGCGGGCCCGGGCCCGGGTCGAGGCGCTGCTGCCGGCCCGCTCGACCCCGGCGCACTTCCGCGACTCGCCCCGGATGCGGTCCTACCCCGGCGGCTACGACGTCGACGCGCTCGGCACGTTCCCGCGGGGCTGCCCCGTGCCGCACGCAGAGGCTGCCGGCTGATGGCCGGGCCGACCCGCGGCTTCACCGGACGACGCCGGCCGCAGCAGCCCGGTCGGCTGCCACCCGGGCAGTACGACGTCGGCCGGGACTGGCCGGTGCTGACCGCCGAGGTCACGCCGCACCTCGACCCGCAGCGCTGGACGATGACCGTGGACGGTCTGGTCGAGACGCCGCGCACATGGACCTGGGACGAGGCGCACGCGCTGCCGCAGTCGGAGTACGCCGGCGACATCCACTGCGTCACGACCTGGTCCAAGTTCGACACCCGCTTCGGCGGCGTGGACGTCGACGTGCTCCTCGACGCGGTCCGGCCCACGCCCGAGGCGGCGTACGTGCTGGCCACCTGCACCACCGGCTACACCACGAACCTGCCGCTGGCCGACGTCACCGCCGGCAAGGCCTGGGTGGCGTGGTCCTACGACGGGCAGCCGCTCCCCCGCGACCACGGCGGGCCGGTCCGGCTGCTGGTCCCGCACCTGTACTTCTGGAAGAGCGCGAAGTGGGTCACCCGGCTGACCCTGCTCGACCACGACCAGCAGGGGTTCTGGGAGCGCAACGGCTACCACGACCGTGGCGACCCGTGGCTCGAGCAGCGCTACCAGGGCGACTGATGGAAGGCTGTGCGGCCGCACCCACGGGCGGCTGGTGCGTCGGCGTCGTCCGCGAGGTCCGCCGTCCGCACCCCGCGGCGGTGGTGCTCCGCATCGAGGTGCGAGGCCGCACCGAGCACCTGCCCGGCCAGCACTACGTGTTCCGGCTGACCGCCGAGGACGGCTACACCGCCTCGCGGTCCTACTCGGTCGCCTCCGCACCGGGCGACCCGCTGCTCGAGTTCTACGTCGAGCGGCTCGACGACGGTGAGGTCTCGACCTATCTCGCCGACGTGGTCGAGCCCGGCGACGAGCTCGAGCTGCGCGGCCCGATCGGGGGCTGGTTCGTGTGGGAGGCGGACGCGCCGGCGGTGGGCGTCGCCGGAGGGACCGGCGTGGTGCCCCTCGTCGCGATGCTGCGGCACGCCCGTGACCTGGGACGTGAGGACCTGCTCGACCTGCTGGTGTCCGCGCGCACGCTGGACGACGTCCCCTACCGCGACGAGCTCGCCGGGCACCGGTTGCTGCTCACCCGCGAGGACCTGGACGGACGCCCGGCCGGACGGCTGACCGGCGAGGACCTGCGTCCGCTGGTGCACGACGGCCCCCGGACGGCGTACGTCTGCGGGTCCGCCGGCTTCGCGGAGACGGCGAGCCGACTGCTGGTCGAGCTCGGCGTCCCCGCGGCCGACGTACGCGTCGAGCGGTTCGGACCGACCGGCTGAGGTCCTAGCCGAGCACCGACAGGGTGTCGTTGAGCGTCTTGGACGGACGCATCACCGCGTCCGCGCGGTCGTCGTCCGGCCGGTAGTAGCCGCCGATGTCCGCGGGCGAGCCCTGCACGGACAGCAGCTCCTCGTTGATCTTCGACTCGCTGGCCTTCAGCGCCTTCGCGAGCTCGGCGAACGCGGCCGCGAGCTCCGCGTCGTCGGTCTGGCTGCTGAGCTCCTCGGCCCAGTAGAGGGCCAGGTAGAAGTGGCTGCCGCGGTTGTCGATCTCGCCGACCTTGCGGCTCGGAGACTTGTTCTCGTTGAGGAAGGTGCCGGTGGCCCGGTCCAGCGTGCCGGCGAGGATCCGTGCCCGCGCGTTGTCGGTGGTCTCACCGAGGTGCCCGAAGCTCTCCGCCAGCGCCAGGAACTCGCCCAGGCTGTCCCAGCGCAGGTGGTTCTCCTTGACCAGCTGCTGCACGTGCTTGGGGGCCGAGCCGCCCGCACCGGTCTCGAACAGGCCGCCGCCGTTGATCAGCGGGACCACCGAGAGCATCTTGGCGCTGGTCCCGAGCTCCAGGATCGGGAACAGGTCGGTGAGGTAGTCGCGCAGCACGTTGCCGGTGACCGAGATGGTGTCCTCGCCCTTGCGGATCCGCTCGAGCGAGAACGCGATCGCGTCGACCGGCGACATGATCTCGATCTGCAGCCCCTCGGTGTCGTGCTCGGGGAGGTACTCCTTCACCTTGGCGATCAGGTTGGCGTCGTGCGCCCGGCCCTCGTCGAGCCAGAACACCGCCGGGTCGCCGGTGGCCCGGGCACGGGTGACCGCGAGCTTGACCCAGTCCCGGACCGGCACGTCCTTGGTCTGGCACATCCGCCAGATGTCACCGGCGCTCACCACGTGCTCGAGCACGACGTCGCCGGCCTGGTCGACCACGCGCACCGTGCCGGTGGTGGGGATCTCGAAGGTCTTGTCGTGGCTGCCGTACTCCTCGGCGGCCTGGGCCATCAGGCCGACGTTGGCCACCGAACCCATGGTGGCCGGGTCGTAGGCGCCGTGCGCCCGGCAGTCGTCGATGACGACCTGGTAGATGCCGGCGTAGCTGCTGTCCGGGATGACCGCGAGGGTGTCCGCCTCGTCGCCGTCCGGGCCCCACATGTGGCCGCTGGTGCGGATCATCGCGGGCATCGAGGCGTCCACGATCACGTCGCTCGGCACGTGCAGGTTGGTGATGCCCTTGTCGGAGTCCACCATCGCCAGCGCGGGACCGTCCGCGATGCCCTGCTTGACGGCGGCCTCGATCGGCTCGCGCTGGTCGTCGGGCAGCGCCTGCACCGTCTTGAGCAGGGCGCCGAGCCCGTCGTTGGGGCTGACCCCGGCCGCGGCGAGGGCGTCGCCGTACTCCGCGAACAGGCTCGGGAAGAAGGCGCGCACCACGTGGCCGAAGATGATCGGGTCCGAGACCTTCATCATCGTGGCCTTCAGGTGCACCGAGAAGAGGACGTCCTCGGCCTTGGCGCGGGCGATCTGCGCGGCCAGGAACTCGCGCAGCGCGGCGACCCGCATGACGGTGGCGTCGACGATCTCGCCGGCCAGCACCGGGACGGACTCGCGCAGCACGGTGGTCGTGCCGTCGTCACCGACGAGCTCGATGCGCAGCGCGCCGTCCGCCCCGATGACCGCGGACTTCTCGTTGGAGCGGAAGTCGTCGGTGTCCATGTGCGCCACGTTGGTCTTCGACTCGGGGGTCCAGGCGCCCATCGAGTGCGGGTGGTTGCGGGCGTACTGCTTGACCGAGGCCGGGGCCCGGCGGTCGGAGTTGCCCTCCCGCAGCACCGGGTTGACCGCGCTGCCCTTGACCTTGTCGTAGCGCGCGCGGGCGTCCTTCTCCTCGTCCGTGGACGGGTTGTCGGGGTAGTCCGGGAGGTCGTAGCCCTGGGACTGGAGCTCCGCGATCGCGGCCTTGAGCTGCGGGATCGAGGCGCTGATGTTCGGCAGCTTGATGATGTTGGCCTCGGGCCGCTTGGCCAGCTCGCCGAGCTCGGCGAGGGCGTCGTCGAGCCGCTGGCCCTCCTCGAGACGGTCGGAGAAGCCGGCGATGATCCGGCCGGCCAGCGAGATGTCCCGGGTCTCCACGGACACCCCCGCGGTGGCGGCGTAGGCCTGGATGATCGGCAGGAAGGAGTACGTCGCCAGCAGCGGCGCTTCGTCCGTGTGCGTGTAGATGATCTTCGAGTCCGTCACCGAGGCTCCGTTTCGCGTGTCCAGAAGATTTCTTGACGTCAAGATAACTTACCGCGTCGCAGCAACGCTAACCGCGGTCGGCACCCTCAGCCAGTCCCGTCTCGCTGCGCGCCGGGCGGCCACGGCGGCACGGGTTGTCGGCGACGTCCGGGCCCGCACCGGCGGTGCGTAGCACTCTGGTCGAGGGGTTAGCCCACGACCTCGACCCCGACCGCTCCGTCGGCGCCGACGGAGACGGTGACCGCCGTGCCGCCCGCCCGCAGCCCGCGCAGTGTGAACGGACCGAGCCCGGTGCTCGCCGGTCCGGGGGCCGCCACCCGTCCGGCGGGGACGTCCACGTCGAGGCCGGTCGCGGCCACCAGGCAGGCCAGCGGTGCCGCCGCGGCCCACGCCTGGGGCCGGCACGAGGCCGGGTAGTCCACGGGGAACCGCACGTCGCCCGCCTGGTCACCGCCGTACAGCTCCGGCAGCCGGTAGGCGACCCCCTCGGAGGCGGCCACCAGCCCGGCGGTCAGCAGCGCGGCCTCCTCGACCCGGCCCTCCCGCGCCAGCCCGCGTACGGCGACCGCGGTGTCGTGCGGCCACACCGAGCCGCCGTGGTAGCTGAGCCGGGAGAACCGCGGGGACCGGCTGGTCAGCGTGCGCAGCCCGAACCCGGACGCCATGTCCGGACCGGTCAGCACCGCCACGACGCGCGCGGTCTGCTCCGCGGTGAGGATCCCGGTGCCGAGGAGGTGGCCCATGTTGGAGGCGACCGAGTCGACCCGGGCGCCCGTGCCGTCGAGCGCGATCGCGACGTGGCCGCCCTCGGGGGTGTCCACCCAGAAGTCGCGGGCGAACCGCTCCCTGAGGTCGGCGGCCCAGGCGGCGAGGCCGTCGACGGGCTCCTCGCCGAACGCCTCGAGCAGCGCCGCGCCGCGCACCGCCGCCTCGTAGGCGTAGCCCTGCACCTCGCTCAGCGCGATCGGCGGGTCGGCCAGCCGGCCGTCGGCGTACTGCACCGAGTCGACGCTGTCCTTCCAGCCCTGGTTGGCCAGGCCCCGTCCGGACAGGTCCACGTAACGCAGCCAGCCCGACTCCCGGGACTGCTCCACGACCCAGTCCAGGCACCGGCGTACGGCGGGCAGCAGCGCGGCCACCTGCTCGCGGTCGGCGCCCCACTGCCAGGCGTCGGCCAGCGTGCACACGAACAGCGG
This sequence comes from uncultured Actinomycetota bacterium, assembly GCA_963810035.1. Classification (GTDB taxonomy): domain Bacteria; phylum Actinomycetota; class Actinomycetes; order Propionibacteriales; family Nocardioidaceae; genus Nocardioides_B. The sequence continues at coordinate 142,483 of CAWEMA010000011.1, read as the reverse complement.
GGTGGCGTCGACGGTGCCGTAGTAGACCGGCGGGAGGCTCATCCCGCCGAGCTCCAGGGTGGTGTTGCGGACCTCGTGCAGGATCTTGCCGGGCTGCTCCTCGGAGTCCGGGTCGGTCGTGGTGCCCTGCCGCCGGGCCAGGGTCCGCAGCGTGGACAACGCCAGCCCGGTCCCGAACGGCATCAGCAGCCGCGCGGCCCACAGCGAGTCCCGGCCGAACAGGGTCAGGAACCACGGGGCGCCCGCGGCGAGGAACGCGTCGTCGCCGTCGCGCATCAGCAGCCCGCCGAGGTCGGCCAGGCTCTGCTCGACCAGCCGGGACAGCCGGATGTCGGGCGCCTCGACCGCGGCCTCCTCGCTCCACGGCGGGGTGCCCCCCGGCCCGAGCTGCGGGGTGCCCTCGGCACCGAGCAGCAGCCGGACCACGACGCTCTCGCCGGGTGCGACGGGCGCGGTCCAGGTCACCCGGTCGCCCTCGACGAGGGCCGGCGCCGGGTCGAAGGACACCGTGAAGCCGTGACCGTCGTGGTGCCAGGCGAGTCCGTCGGCGGTCGGCTCCGCCGCGACGGGCACGGTCGGCTGCCCCTGGCGTACGGCGGCCATCGGCGCGAGGTCCGCGACCAGGTCGACGTGCAGGGCGAGCTCGAAGGCCTCTCGTCCGCGGGAGACCACCTCGATCTCCTCCACCAGACCGGCGGGTGTCAGCGTGCGGCGGCGGTCCAGCGTGACCGTGGGGTCGTGCGGCCAGCCGCCGAGCTCGCGGGCGACGTAGGTGAACTCCTGCCGGTCGGCCCCGACCACCTCGGACCGCACCAGGTCGAGGTCGCTCCCGCCGACCGAGACGACCAGCTCGTCGAGCAGCCGGACGTCGTCGACGAACCAGCCGCGGACCCCGCCGCGGCGGACCTGCCCGTCGGGGTCGGACAGCAGGATCGCGGGTGCGGCGACGCTGACGGCGAGGTCGTTGAGCAGAGGGGTCAGGTGCTGGGTCACGCCTGCACCCTATGAGCCCAGGTCCCCACCGGGGCGGTCCCCTTGCTAGCGTCGGATCGGAAGTCCAGACAACTGAACCCAGACAGACCAGGAGCCCCTCGTGAGCACAACCCCCGTCAAGGTCGCCGTCACCGGTGCCGCCGGCCAGATCGGCTACAGCCTGCTCTTCCGGATCGCGAGCGGGGACCTGCTCGGCAAGGACACCCCGGTCCAGCTCCAGCTGCTGGAGATCACCCCCGCGCTGAAGGCCCTCGAGGGTGTCGTGATGGAGCTCGACGACTGCGCGTTCCCGACGCTGGCCGGGGTCGAGATCGGTGACGACGCGAACAAGGTCTTCGACGGCGCGAACCTCGCCCTGCTCGTCGGCGCCCGCCCGCGCACGAAGGGCATGGAGCGCGGCGACCTGCTCGAGGCGAACGGCGCGATCTTCACCACGCAGGGCAAGGCGCTCAACGAGGTGGCCGCCGACGACATCCGCATCGGCGTCACCGGCAACCCGGCGAACACCAACGCGCTGATCGCGATGACCAACGCTCCCGACATCCCGAAGGAGCGGTTCTCCGCGCTGACCCGCCTCGACCACAACCGGGCGCTCTCGCAGCTCGCCCACAAGACCGGCAGCACCGTGCAGGACATCAAGAAGCTGACGATCTGGGGCAACCACTCCGCGACCCAGTACCCCGACATCTTCCACGCCGAGGTCGGCGGCAAGAACGCCGCCGAGGTCGTCAACGACCAGGCCTGGATCGAGAACGACTTCATCCCCACCGTCGCCAAGCGCGGTGCGGCGATCATCGAGGCCCGTGGCTCGTCCTCGGCGGCCTCCGCGGCATCGGCCACCATCGACGCCGCCCGCAACTGGCTCACCGGCAGCCCCGAGGGTGACTGGGTCTCGATGGCGGTGGCCTCCGACGGCTCGTACGGCGTGCCGGAGGGGCTCATCTACTCCTACCCGGTGATCACCCGCGACGGCACCTGGGAGATCGTCCAGGGCCTGGAGATCGACGACTTCTCCCGCGGCAAGATGGACGCCACGGCCGCCGAGCTCGTCGAGGAGCGCGACGCGGTCAAGGACCTCGGCCTGATCTGAGCCAACCCGGTCCGGCACTCAGCGGCCGGGGCACGCAGCAGCCGGAAGGCGATGCGGGCCCCGGCCGCTTGCGCTCTCCCGGCTCCGGCTCGCCCTGGTCAGGTCGGCGGCTGGTTCGGCACGACCACCGACAGCACGATCAGGCCGACGCCCGCGACGGTCAGCATCAGCACGTCGGACCACTTGCGACGCACCCGCAGCATCCCGGCGCCGCGCTCGGAGAGGACCAGCCGGGTGACCGCGCCGAGCAGCAGGCCGGCGCCGATCCAGGCCAGCCCGGTGCGCCACGCCCCCGCGAGCACGATGCCCAGGCCGACGACCGCCGCCGCGACGATCGCGAGGTAGACCACCCCGCCGAGGGTCTGCGGCCGCTTGAGCGGTCCGTCCTGCGGTGTCATGGGGACGTCAGGCCCGGGCGAGGGACTGCTCGGCGAGGGACACGATGTTGGACAGCAGCATCGCCCGGGTCATCGGGCCGACGCCTCCCGGGTTCGGGGAGACCCACCCGGCGACGTCGTACACGTCCTGCGCCACGTCACCGGCGATCTTGCCGTCGACCCGGGACACCCCGACGTCGAGCACCGCCGCCCCCGGCTTGACCATGTCTGCGGAGATGATCCCCGGCACGCCGGCGGCGGCCACCACGATGTCGGCGTTGCGCACGTGCGCCGCGAGGTCGCGGGTCCCGGTGTGGCAGAGGGTCACGGTGGCGTTCTCGCTGCGCCGGGTCAGCAGCAGCCCCAGCGGGCGTCCGACGGTGATGCCACGTCCGACCACCACGACCTCGGCCCCGGCGATCTGCACGCCGTGGCGGCGGAGCAGCTCCACGATGCCGTACGGCGTGCAGGGCAGCGGCGCGTCCTTGCCGAGGACCAGCCAGCCGAGGTTCGTGGGGTGCAGGCCGTCGACGTCCTTGGCCGGGTCCATCAGACCGAGCACGTCGTGCTCGTTCATGTGCTGGGGCAGCGGCAGCTGGACGATGTACCCGGTGCACGCGGGGTCGGCGTTCAGCCGTGCCACCTGGGCCTCGACCTCGGCCTGGGTCGCGGTCTCCGGCAGGTCCACGCGGATCGAGGTGATGCCCACCTCGGCGCAGTCCTTGTGCTTGCCGTTGACGTACCACTTCGAGCCGGGGTCGTCGCCGACCAGGATCGTGCCGAGACCGGGGACCACGCCCTGCTCACGCAGGGCGTCGACACGGGCCGCGAGCTCGGACTTGATGGCCTTCGCGGTCGCGGTGCCATCGAGGATCTGTGCCGTCACGGGGTCATCCAATCAGTGAGGTCCAGACGGGCTCAAACCACGAGCCGGTCTCAGTGGAAGAAGTGCCGCGTGCCGGTGAGGTACATCGTCACCCCCGCTGCCCGCAGCGCCTCGACGACCTCCTCGTCCCGCACGGAGCCGCCGGGCTGCACGATCGCCTTCACGCCCGCGTCGACCAGGATCTGCGGGCCGTCGGCGAACGGGAAGAACGCGTCGGACGCGGCGACCGAGCCGGCCGCCCGCTCCCCTGCCCGCTCGACCGCGAGCCGGCAGGAGTCGACCCGGTTCACCTGGCCCATGCCGACGCCGACCGAGGCACCGTCGGAGGCGAGCAGGATCGCGTTGGACTTCACCGCCCGGCAGGCCCTCCACGCGAACGCGAGGTCCGCGAGCTGCTGCTCGGAGGCGGCCTCGCCGGTGACCAGCCGCCACGACGCCGGATCGTCCCCGCCGTCCTCGAGCTCGGCGTCGACCGCGTCGGTGGCCTGCATGAGCAGACCGCCCGAGATCGGGCGGGTCTCGACGCCGCCCCGCGAGGCCGGCCCGCAGACCAGGACCCGGATGTTCTTCTTGCGGGCCAGCACCTCGACCGCGCCGTCCTCGTACCCGGGCGCCACCACGACCTCGGTGAACACCTCGGCGACCTGCTCGGCCATCGCCACCGACACCGGCACGTTGGTCGCAATGACGCCGCCGAACGCCGAGACCGGGTCGCAGGCGTGCGCCTTGCGGTGCGCCTCCGCCACGTCCGCACCGACCGCGATGCCGCACGGGTTGGCGTGCTTGATGATCGCCACCGCCGGCTCGTCGAAGTCGTAGGCCGCGCGGCGGGCCGCGTCGGCGTCGACGTAGTTGTTGTAGGACATCTCCTTGCCGTGCAGCTGCTCGGCCTGCGCCAGGCCCGGCTGCGGCACGAAGCCCGCGGTGTACACCGCGGCGCGCTGGTGCGGGTTCTCGCCGTAGCGCAGCACCGCCTTCTTCTCCCAGGTCGCGCCGACCCAGGCCGGGAAGCCGCTGCCCTCGCTGGTGTCGGTGAGCACGCTGCCCATCCAGGACGCCACCTGCACGTCGTACGTCGCGGTGTGCACGAACGCCTCGGCGGCGAGCTGCTGCCGCTCGGCGAGGGTGAAGCCGCCGGCGCGGACCGCCTCGAGCACGTCGCCGTAGCGGGCCGGGGAGGTCACGATCGCGACCGAGGGGTGGTTCTTGGCCGCCGCGCGAACCATCGAGGGACCGCCGATGTCGATCTGCTCGACGCACTCGTCCGGCGAGGCGCCGGAGGTCACCGTCTCGGTGAACGGGTAGAGGTTGGAGACCACGAGGTCGAAGGGCTCGACGCCGAGCTCAACGAGCTGCTCGCGGTGGGACTCCAGGCGGCGGTCGGCGAGGATGCCTGCATGCACCCGCGGGTGCAAGGTCTTGACCCGTCCGTCCAGGCACTCGGGGAAGCCGGTGAGCTCCTCGACCCGGGTGACCGGGACGCCGGCGTCGGCGATCCGGGAGGCGGTGGACCCGGTGGAGACGATGGCCACGCCCGCGGCGTGCAGCCCGGTGGCGAGCTCCTCGAGACCGGTCTTGTCATAGACGCTCACCAGCGCCCGCTTGACCTGGTTGCGACCGTCTGCCTGCGTTGTCATGCCACTCCTCATCGACTCGATGAGGGCACCCAGGCGTTCGATGCGCTCGACTTCACTCCCTGGTGGTTGTCCCACCTGCGCCAGTCGTGTGCCCTCACTCTAGTCGACCGGCCGACCCGCGCCGAAACGCACCTTCCGGCCGGTGATGGTGAAGCCCTCGCGGGCCATCCGGCCCACGGTCGCGACCAGCATCGTCCGCTCGGCGACCTTGATCCGCTCGTGCAGGGTGTCCACGTCGTCGTCGTCCTCGACGGGTACGACGGCCTGCTCGACGATCGGGCCGGTGTCCACGCCGGCGTCCACGACGAACAGCGTCGCGCCGGTGACCTTGACGCCGTACGCCAGGGCGTCGGCCGCGCCGTGCATGCCGGGGAACGACGGCAGCAGCGCCGGGTGGGTGTTCACGTAGCGGCCACCGAACGCGGCGAGGAACGTCGCGCCGGCGAGCTTCATGAAGCCGGCGGAGACCACCAGGTCGGGGCGGTGCTCCTGGCACGACGCGGTCAGCGCCGCGTCCCACTCCTCGCGGGTGCCGTGGTCCTTGACGCGGTGCACGAACGTGGGGATCCCCGCGCGTTCGGCCCGCGCCAGCCCCTCGACGCCCGCACGGTCCGCGCCCACGGCGACCACCTCGGCGCCGTACGCCGGGTCCTCGCAGGCGTCGAGCAGCGCCTGCAGGTTCGTCCCCGCGCCGGAGACGAGCACGACCAGACGTGCCGGGGAGCCGGGGGTGGTGTGGGACACGCCGGACAGGCTACCGACCGGTCGAGGTCCTACCGGCGGCGCGCCCACCAGGTGGCGGCCACGCCGCCGACGAGTCCGCCGACGCCCATGGCGACGGTCGCCGCGACGAACGTGTCGAGCAGGTCGGCGCCGATGTCGGCCATCCGGCCGGGGCCGACGGCACCGCCGGCGAGCGCCACCAGCACGGTGACCAGGACGCCGCCGAGGACGCCCGCGCCGAGACCGCGGACGGCGCCCGTCTCGTAGCCGAGGACCGGGAACCGTCGGACCGTCAGGACGGCCGCGAGCACGCCCGCCACGAGCGGGGCGGCGACCAGGGCACTGAGCGCGGCCGGAGGTGTGCCCTCGGACGGCAGCGCGGCGAGCAGCGGGAACGCCGGCACCGGGCCGAGCACCACCGACACCGGGGAGACCAGGGTGCCGGTGCCGACCGCGAAGCCGGGACCGAGCAGGTAGGAGCCGGACAGCAGTACGGCGTTCGGGGCGACCGCCGCGACCAGGGCGGTGTAGAGCAGGCCGCCGGAGGTGTCGGCGTGCAGGCGGGACAGCACGTTGGCCGCCGCGCCGAGGTCCAGGAGCAGCGCCACCGCCAGCAGCACGGCCGCGAAGGCGACGAGCAGGAGCGCCGCCGCCAGCGCCCCCTTGAGGATCGCTCGGACGGTCTCGGGCACCCGCGAGCGCCAGTCCACGACGTCGCCGCTGCCGACCAGGATGCCCGCGCCGCCCCCGACGAACGACACCGCGAAGCCGCCCGCGAAGGATCGCAGCAGGCTCGGCTCGGCAGCCTCGGTCGCGGCGAGGACCGCCGTCACCAGGGCCACCACGCCGTAGATGCCGGACATCACGACGGTGCCGAGCAGCACGTTGCCGACGTCCTCGACGGCCGACGTCCGTGCCGCCCAGACCCCGAGCCGGTGCGCGACGTACGCGCAGAGCAGGGTCAGGCCGAGCGGGACCGCGGTGATGGTCGCGGACACGGCCCCGGTCGCCAGGTGCAGGTGCGCGCCGTGCGCGAGCAGCCAGCCGTCGGCGCCGACCCGGATCGCGTCCCGGGTGTCGCCGTGGCTGCCGGCGTCGGAGGCGAACCAGCCGACCAGCCCGAGCGCCATGCAGCCCAGCAGGACGGCTCCGGAGGCGACCAGCCCGGCGACGGCGGCACCGAGGGCCAGCGGCCGGAGCGGGGCGGAGGGCGCCGCGCGCGGGGGCAGCCGGGTGTCGCGGGGGTGGAGAAGATCAGTCATCTCGGCCGATTCTCGCGCAGCGTGATCTCCAACTCGGGCTCCCACGCCGGTTAGGAGTCCGCCCGCGCGGCAACGTAACGTGGTGGACTTCCACGCGGACCACCCGGGGTGCGGCATGCCCCGACGACGAGCCGTCCTCCGCGTGTGCCGAGAGATGGGAGACGCGTGATGGTGCGGGAGGAGAGCTTCGACTCCTTCTACCGAGCGACCCGCCGCGCGGTCCTGCACCAGGCGCTCGCGCTGACCGGGGACCTGCCCGCGGCGCAGTCCGCCGTGCGCGACGCGTACGTCGGGGCCTGGCAGCACTGGCGCAAGGTCTCCCGCCTCGACGACCCGCTCGACTGGGTCCGCCCCCGCGCCTGGCAGCTCGCCCAGCGCCGGCACACGGCCCGCATCTGGCACCGCAACAAGGGTCTGTCCGAGGCGCACGCGGCGGTCCTCGACGCCCTGTCCAAGCTCCCGGTCGCGCAGCGCCGGGTGCTGCTGCTCGTCGACCTCGCCGGGGTCGAGCCGGGGCACGCCGCCCGCGAGCTCGGGGTCACCCGCGACGTGGCCGAGCACAACCTCCGGCTCGCCACGGAGCGGCTCGCCGCCCAGCTCGACGTACCCGCCGAGGAGGTGCACCCCCGGCTGGCCGGCCTGGACGCGCTCCTGGAGGACGCCACGCTCCCCCGCGGACCGATCGTGCGCCGGGCGGGCCGCAAGCGCCGCCAGGGACACGCGCTGGTCGGTGCGGTCGTCGCCGCGGTCGTCGCGCTCGCCTCCGGGGCGTTCGCCTACCAGCCGGTCTCGTCCAAGACCGAGGACCTGCGCCTGGTCAAGCCGGAGACCCCCGTCGCCACCAGTGACCCCTCCTCCCAGGCCCCGACCGCGCGGAACCTGCTCGACCGCGACCAGATCAGCCGTCTCGGCCTCACCCAGCGCTGGCAGGTCACCGGCACCACGAACAACACCTCCGGGGACGGCATCAACACGGTCTGCCAGAAGAGCCGGTTCGCCGACCCGGACGGCTACGCCGCGATCGTGCGGTCCTTCCAGGCCACGGGCAGCCCGCGCCGCTCCGCCGTGCAGACCGTCGAGGTCTCCAAGACCGAGAAGCAGGCGGAGCAGGCCTTCGGCACCACGGTCGGCTGGTACGCCGGCTGCCGGCTCGGCCGGCTGCAGGTGCTCAGCTCCTACCGGGTGGACAACATCGGTGACGAGGCCGACGTGCTGATGCTGCGGATCTGGAAGAAGCCCGTCACCACCCTGTCGGTCGCCGTGGCACGCACCGGCAAGGTGATCACCTCGACGGTCGGCACGACGGTCGGGGGCACCCCTCCGCCTGCGGGCGAGATCACCCAGTCGCTGGCCGACTCCGTGGCCATGCTGTGTGCGCGCAGCGGCTCCGAGGACTGCGCGAAGCGGCCGACCTACCGCGTCGTACCCCCGCCGCCCTCCGGTGAGGAGCGGGGCATCCTGGCGGTCGCCGACCTGCCGCCGGTGGGCCGGATCGCCCAGCCCTGGGTGGGCACCCAGGCGGCCGGTGCCCGGACGAACCCGTCCGCCACCACCTGCGACCGGGCCGACTTCGCCAAGGGCGGCGCGACCAGCACCCGCACCCGCACGTACCTGATCCCCGAGGCCCGGCTGCCGGCCCGGTTCGGGCTGTCCGAGACGTACGGCGTGTTCCCCTCCGCCGCCGCCGCGAACCGGTTCCTGGCCGGCGTACGCGGCACGGTCGCCAAGTGCGAGGACCGCGACCTCGCCACCCAGGTCGGCGCCGAGCACCGCGAGACCCGCGGGTCGCCGCAGGTCGACCTGTCCAGCTGGGACCTGCAGACCGAGGTCACCGACAACCAGAAGGTGCGCTTCCGGCTCGGCTTCGTGCGGGTCGGCCGTACGGTGGCGCAGCTGACGTTCGCGCCCTCCCCGCAGGACGACATGACCGCGACCAGCTTCCACTCCCTGCTGGTCCGGGCCGGCGACCGGCTGCGCGAGCTCGGCTAGACCCGGTCCCACTAGGGTCTGGCTGTGGCTCCCCTTCCCGCCGACCGCAGCGCCGCGGTCGCCCTCGACCAGAACAGCCCCCTGCGTGGCCGTCGGGACCTGTTCGCGCTGCCCGACGGCGTCGTCTACCTCGACGGCAACTCCCTCGGCGCCCTCCCCCGCTCGGTCCCGGCCCGGCTCCAGCACGTGGTGGCCGAGGAGTGGGGCACCGGGCTGATCTCGTCGTGGAACACCGCCGGCTGGGTCGACCTCGGGCGCCGGGTGGGGAGCCGGATCGCCCCGCTCATCGGCGTGGACGGGGCGGACGTGCACGTCGGCGACTCGACCACCGTCACGCTGTTCAAGACGTTCGTCGCCGCGAGCCGGCTGCGTCCCGGCCGCCGGGTGATCGTCCTGGAGCCGACGACGTTCCCCACCGACGGGTACGTCGCGTCCGGTGTCGCGCGCACCCTCGGCCTCGAGCTGCGCTGGTGCGACCCGAGCGACCCGGCGGCCTCACTCGACGAGGACGTCGCGCTGCTCGCGCTCACGCACGTGGACTTCCGGTCCGGCGCAATGTACGACATGGCCGCGCTGACCCGGGCCGCGCACGACGTCGGAGCGCTCGCGCAGTGGGACCTCTGCCACTCCACCGGCGCCGTGCCGGTCGCCCTGGTCGACGCCGACGCGGACATCGCGGTCGGCTGCACCTACAAGTACCTCAACGGCGGCCCGGGCTCGCCGGCCTTCGCCTGGGTGCACCCCCGCCACCAGGACGCCTGGGACCAGCCGATCACCGGCTGGTTCGGGCACGCCCACCCCTTCGCCATGGACCGGTCGTTCGTCCCGGCCGCAGGCATCACCCGGATGGCGTCCGGCACCCCGCCGGTCCTCGCCCTGTCCGCGCTCGACGCCGCCCTCGACGTGTTCGACGGGGTCCCGGTCGACGTACTGCGGGAGCAGTCCCTGTCGCTGACGGACCTGTTCCTCTCCCTGGTCGACGCGCGGCTCGGCTCGGCGTTCGAGGTGATCACGCCCCGCGAGCACGCCGAGCGCGGCAGCCAGGTGTCGCTGCGCCACGACGAGGCGTACGGCGTGGTCCAGGCCCTCGTGGCCCGCGGCGTGGTCGGCGACTTCCGCACCCCCGACGTCGCCCGGTTCGGCTTCGCCCCGCTCTACGTCACGCACGCGGACGTGTTCGACGCGGTCGAGCACCTCGTCGCTGTGATGGCGAACGAGGAGCACCTGAGCCCGGAGTACGCCGTCCGCAACGCCGTCACCTGATCCCGGCCCGGGTGTCGGCCGGTTGAGCCTGTCGGAACCACCCGGCTGGTCGAGAACGACGAAGGCCGCCGCACCCGGTGGGTGCGGCGGCCTTCGTGGTCCCGACGGGACGGTCAGAGGTTCTGCAGGATGTCCCGCATCAGCTGGGCGGTCTCGGACGGCGTCTTGCCGACCTTGACGCCCACGGCCTCGAGGGCCTCCTTCTTGGCCTGCGCGGTGCCGGACGAGCCGGACACGATCGCGCCGGCGTGGCCCATCGTCTTGCCCTCGGGGGCGGTGAAGCCCGCGACGTAGCCGACGACCGGCTTCGTCACGTTGTCCTTGATGTACGCCGCCGCGCGCTCCTCGGCGTCGCCGCCGATCTCACCGATCATCACGATCGCGTCGGTCTCCGGGTCCTCCTCGAAGGCCTGGAGGCAGTCGATGTGCGTCGTACCGATGATCGGGTCACCACCGATGCCGACCGCGGAGGAGAAGCCGAAGTCCCGCAGCTCGTACATCATCTGGTAGGTCAGCGTGCCGGACTTCGAGACCAGACCGACCCGGCCGCCCTTGGTGATGTCGGCGGGGATGATGCCGGCGTTGGACTTGCCGGGGCTGATCAGACCCGGGCAGTTCGGGCCGATGACCCGGGTGGTGCCCTTGGCCTGCGCGTAGGAGAAGAAGTCCGCGGTGTCGTGCACCGGGACGCCCTCGGTGATCACCACGACCAGCGGCATCGCCGCGTCGACGGCCTCGACGACCGCACCCTTGGTGCCGGCCGGCGGGACGAACACGACCGACACGTCGGCGCCGGTCTGGTCCATGGCCTCCTTGACCGAGCCGAACACCGGGACGGACGTGCCGTCGAAGTCGATGCTCTGGCCGGCCTTCTTCGGGTTCACGCCGCCGACGATGTTCGTCCCGGAGGCGATCATCCGGCGGGTGTGCTTCTGCCCCTCGGAGCCGGTCATGCCCTGGACGATGACCTTGCTGTTCTCGTTCAGAAAGATAGACATGGTTCAGTCAGTCCCTTACTTGCTCGCCAGCTCGGCCGCACGGTCCGCGGCGCCGTCCATCGTGTCCGCCAGGGTCACCAGCGGGTGGTTCGCGTCGTTCAGGATCCGACGCCCCTCCTCGACGTTGTTGCCGTCGAGGCGTACGACGAGCGGCTTGTTCGCCTCGTCGCCGAGCAGCTCCAGCGCGTGCACGATGCCGTTGGCCACCGCGTCGCACGAGGTGATGCCGCCGAAGACGTTCACGAACACGCTCTTCACCTGCGGGTCGCCCAGGATGATGTGCAGGCCGTTGGCCATCACCTCGGCGGAGGCCCCGCCCCCGATGTCGAGGAAGTTGGCCGGCTTCACGCCCTGGTGCTTCTCACCGGCGTAGGCGACCACGTCGAGCGTGGACATCACCAGGCCCGCGCCGTTGCCGATGATGCCGACCTCGCCGTCGAGCTTGACGTAGTTGAGGTTCTTCTCCTTCGCCGCGGCCTCGAGCGGGTCGGCGGCCGCCTTGTCCTCGAACGCGGCGTGGTCCTCGTGACGGAACTCGGCGTTCTCGTCGAGGGTGACCTTGCCGTCGAGGGCCTCGAGGTGGCCGTCACCGAGACGGACCAGCGGGTTCACCTCGACCAGCGAGGCGTCCTCCTTGATGAAGACGTCCCACAGCTTCTTGATGACGTTCTTCGCCTCGTCGGCGACCTCGGCCGGGAATCGGGTGGCGGCCACGATCTCGGCGGCCTTCGCGTCGTCGACACCGGTCTGCGGGTCGATCGAGACGCGGGCGATCGCGTCGGGGTTCGTGTGCGCGACCTCCTCGATCTCGACACCACCCTCGATGCTCGCGATGCAGAGGTAGTTGCGGTTGGCCCGGTCGACCAGGAAGGAGAAGTAGTACTCCTCGGCGATGTCCGCCGTCGGCGCGACCAGCACGCGGTGCACGGTGTGACCCTTGATGTCCATGCCGAGGATGTCGCGCGCACGCTCGACGGCCTCGTCGGGGTTCTCGGCGAGCTTGACGCCGCCGGCCTTGCCGCGGCCTCCGACCTTCACCTGAGCCTTGACGACCACACGGCCACCGTTCTGCTCGGCGGCGGCAGAGGCGTCCTCGGCCTTCTCCACGACGGTGCCGAGGGTGACCGGCACGTCATGCTTGGCGAAGAGCTCCTTCGCTTGGTACTCCATCAGGTCCACGGTTACGACCGTCCTCTTCCGGGTTCACGTCGCCGCACTCGTCCGGGGCGCGTCGGATCGGCCCCTGGCGGCATCACGGCTGACATTAGCCCCGTGAGCCGGGTCCCGACCACGGCGGGTTCCGTACCCTTCGTCACATGCCGGTAGCCCCCACGTCCCTGCGCGTCCGTTCCGGCGACGTCACGATCGCCGTCCGCGAGCACAGCCCGGCCGGGCCGGGCCGCCCCACCGTCGTACTCGTGCACGGGTATCCCGACCAGCAGGACACCTGGGACGCGGTGGTCGCGCGGCTCCCCCTCGACGCCTGGCACGTGGTGACGTACGACGTCCGCGGGGCCGGCTCGTCCGACGCCCCGCCACGGCGTGCGGGCTACCGCACCGAGCGGCTCGTCGACGACCTGGTGGCGGTGCTCGACGCGGTGCTTCCGGCCGGCACCCCGGCGCACCTCGTCGGCCACGACTGGGGCTCGGTGCAGCTGTGGGACGCCGTCGCGGCGGAGACCACCGACGCCCGGCTGCGCGGCCGCATCGCGACCTTCACGTCGATCAGCGGCCCGTCGCTGGACCACTCCGCCTGGGTGGTCCGGCGCCGGCACGGACGCCGACTTGCCGTGCACCGGCAGTGGCTGCACTCGTGGTACGTCGGGTTCTTCTGCCTGCCGCTGGTCCCCGACCTGCTGTGGCGGCGCGGCCACCGGCGGGTGGGACGCCTGGTCGCCGCGCGCGAGGGCCTGCCGCACGACCACTGGGGACCCGAGCTCGGCCGCAACGCCGCGCACGGGCTGAACCTCTACCGCGTCAACGTGTTCCGGCGGCTGCGGCGTCCCGGCCGGCTGCGGACCGACGTGCCGGTGCTGGTCGTGCACCCGACGCGGGACCGCTTCCTGACCGAGGTGCTCACCGAGGACCTCGACGTGCCGTGCAGCGACGTCCGCGTGGAGCACCTGGACGCCCCGCACTGGGTCATCGTGACGCAGCCGGAGCGGATCGCGGCGCTGGTGCGGGAGCACGTCGACAACCACCGACGGTGAGACCGGGAGCGTGCTCGACGGCCGCCGTGCCCTGCGGAAAGCCCGTGACCGCTCCCGGCGCGCACAGCGGTCATGCGTGCCACGGCACGTCCCGCGCGTAGCGTGGAAGGTAAAGCGTCGTTGAGTACGCATGAACCGACGTCGCACAGCCGCGCTCGCCGCTGCCATCCTCACCGCCACCGGCCTCACGGTCGCGTCCTTGGACACGACCACCGCCCAGGCCGCAGCGGACAGCACCCCCGGCTACTCGCTGCAGCACGTCACCGTGCGCGTGAAGGTGGGGCCGGGCAACGACCAGTCGTGCCTCGTCGACGCCGACATCTACAAGCCCGACCGGGCCTCACGATCCCACCGGAAGCCCGCGATCCTGACCACGAACGGCTTCGGCGGCAGCAAGGACGACAGCAACGAGTCGGCCATCGGGCGCGGTTTCGTCAAGCAGGGCTACGTGGTGCTCGCCTACACCGGGCTCGGCTTCCCCGACTCCGGCTGCAAGATCACGCTCGACGACCCGGCGTACGACGGCAAGGCCGGCAAGCAGATGGTCAGTGTGCTGGCCGGCACCAGGTCCTACACCGGGGCGGACGGCAAGGCGCACCGCATCCGCTACGTCTCCCGCGAGGCGAAGGGCGACCCGCGCGTCGGCATGATCGGCGGTTCCTACGGCGGCCAGATCCAGTACGCCGTGGCCATGCAGGACAAGCGCGTCGACGCGCTGATCCCGATCATCACCTGGAACGACCTGTCCTACTCGCTGGCGCCGAACAACACCAGCCTCACGCGGGGCGTGACCTACCGGACGCCCGGCGTGGGCAAGAAGCAGTGGGTCGACCTGTTCTTCTCGGTCGGCATCACCGACGGCGTCCAGGGCGGCTCGGTGGACCCGTCGCGCAACTTCCCGCCCTGCCCCAACTTCGCCGACGCGGCCTGCGGGGCGGCGGTGCGGCTGAACACCACCGGCTACCCGGACGCTTCCACCCTGCAGCTCGCACGGCACGCGTCGGTCTCGACGTACCTCAGGCGCATCAAGGCGCCCACCCTGCTCGTGCAGGGCGAGAAGGACACGCTGTTCAACATCCAGGAGGCGGTCGCGACGTTCCGCGGCCTGCGGGCCCAGGGCACGCCGGCCCGGATGATCTGGCAGTCGTGGGGCCACTCGGACAGCACGCCGGCTCCCGGCGAGCTCGACTTCGACGCGAAGTCCCTGCGTTCGTCCTACCTCGGCAACCGGTTCCTGGACTGGATGAACCACTACGTCAAGGGCACCAGGCGGGCGCCGGTCGGTCCGCGCTTCGCGTACTTCCGTGACTGGGTCCGCTACGACACCCGGCCCGGGCACGCGGCCACTGCGATCCGTACGGCGTACGCCGAACGGTCGAGGTTCTCCCAGGACCCGACCGCCACGCTGTACTTCACCGGCAGCGACGGCCTGACCCGCGACCGGTCGAAGGTGGTGACCGGCTCGGCGTCCTACACCAACGCCTCGGCCGCCCCGACGTCGTACTCCGAGACCTCGGGACTCGAGGGCAGCCAGGTGAACAACCAGCCCAGCGACGCCCCCGGGACGTCGGTGTCCTGGACGACCCCGCCGCTGGCGTCCGGCGCGAACCTGGTCGGCTCGTCGCGGCTGACTCTGCACCTCGACGCGCCGGTCGCGGCCCGGACCCAGGCGAGCGACCCCGCCGGACAGCTGGTGCTGTTCGCCAAGGTGTACGACGTCGCGCCGGACGGCACGCAGAGGCTGCAGAACCGTCTGGTCTCGCCGGTCCGGGTGAGCGACGTGACCAGGCCGGTCCAGGTCGAGCTCCCCGGCGTCGTGCAGCGCTTCCCGGCCGGCCACCGGATCCGGGTGACGGTCGCGGCCAGCGACTTCGCCTACGCCGGCAACGCCGCGCCGCAGCCGGTGACCGTCCTGACCAGCGCCACATCACCCAGCACCCTCCGGATGCCCGTGACCACTCCCCTGCGCCTCCGCTGACCCGTCACCTACTTGGCGGTGTGACCGGCGTGTCGCGCAGCTGCTGACGGGTCGGCCGGCCCTCGCTCCCCGGACGAGGGCCGGCTTCCGGACCGGTCAGCCTCCACGCGGGGGGCTTTCAGGACGGTTCCTGTCCGCAAAGGAACCTAGGCTGAACCCCATGAGTGCCAGCTCCCGCATGCTCCAGCTGCTCTCCCTGCTGCAGACGCACCGCTACTGGTCCGGCAGCGAGCTCGCCGGCCGGCTCGAGGTCAGCGAACGGACCCTGCGCCGCGACGTGGACCGGCTGCGCGACCTGGGCTACCCGGTGCACGCCGTGCGCGGGGCGGCCGGTGGCTACCAGCTCCGGGCCGGGGCGGCGATGCCGCCGCTGCTGCTCGACGACGAGGAGGCGGTCGCGATCGTGGTGGGTCTGCGGGCCGCCGCGGGCGGGATGCTCGACGGCATCGAGGACACCTCGGTGCGGGCGCTCGGCAAGGTGGTCCAGGTGATGCCGCCACGGCTGCGCCGGCGGGTCGACGCACTGCAGACCTACACCGTGCCGGCCGTGCTCGGTCCGGGCGGCCCCACCGTCGACCCCGACGTGCTCACCACGCTGGCCCAGGCCTGCCGCGACGACGAGCGGTTGGGGTTCGGCTACCGGACGCGCGACGGCGACGCCGGGGACCGCTCGGTCGAGCCGCACCGGCTGGTCTGCCTCGGCCGCCGCTGGTACCTCGTGGCCTGGGACCTCACCCGGCACGACTGGCGCAGCTTCCGGGTCGACCGGATGACCCGGGCGGCCCCGACCGGCGTCCGGTTCCGGCAGCGCGAGCTCCCCGGCGGCGACGCGGCCGAGTTCGTGAAGAGCGGGCTGCGCAGCGCGCCGCAACGCCATCACGTCTCGGTGCGGGTGCACGCCGACGCGGACGCCGTACGCCGGGTGGTCGGCCGCTGGGGCGAGGTCGAGGAGGTCGCCGAGCAGGAGTGCCGGCTGAGCATGGAGGTGGACGACCTGGCCTGGCCGATGTTCGTGCTGGCCCAGCTGGACGCGGACTTCGAGGTCGAGCGACCCGACCAGCTGCGGGAGCGTACGGCGGCCGTCGGCGCCCGCTTCACGCGGGCAGCGGAGGTCTCGCGGGGCTGATCAGGCCTTGGCCGTGGAGTCGTCCACGACGTTCGCCCTGACCCAGTCGACGATCTTCGTCGTGGGCGCACCCGGGGTGAACACCTCGGCCACACCCATCTCCTTGAGCAGCGGGATGTCGCCCTCGGGGATGATGCCGCCGCCGATCACCACGATGTCGCGGGCGTCGCGCTCGTCGAGCAGCGCGATGAGCTTCTTGAACAGCGTCATGTGCGCCCCCGACAGCACGGACAGGCCGATCACGTCGGCGTCTTCCTGGATCGCAGTCTCCACGATCTGCTCGGGGGTCTGGTGCAGCCCGGTGTAGATGACCTCGTGCCCGGCGTCGCGCAGCGCCCTGGCGATCACCTTGGCGCCACGGTCGTGACCGTCGAGTCCGGGCTTGGCCACCACGATCCTGATCGGAGCCACCATGACACTCACACCTTTGCTGGACGGGACGACGAGCTGGTTTCTCCGGCACCCTAGCCGACCCCTGCGAGGACCCGACCAGACCAGGTCCCCCCATATGGGTGAGGTCGCCCACACGGGGAACCCTTGCTGCGTCGCCTCCCAGCGTCGTCCTGGAGGTGCTCCGTGACCCGGAGCACATAGTCACCCAGACCCGGGCGAACACGGGCGAGACTGTTCCGTTAGGGTTTGCGGTTGCGTGCCCCCGACGTAAGGACCATTTCTTCTCGTGTCGAACCATCGTGCAGAAAAGCGCGCCGTTTCGCGGCGCCGTTCTGACGACGTTCGGGGGACGTCCGACGAACTCACCACCGAGCGCTCCGTGGCGACCTCGACCGGCAAGCGCAAGGCCGTCAAGCCCGCCCGTTCGGCTGTCCGCGAGGCGCCGACCACCGCTCCGGCACGAGTGCGAAGTACCCACGGCGGTCTGCGCAAAACCCTCATTCCCGGAATTCCTTCCGCGCCGACCCTGATCGGGGTCGCCGCGCTCGCGCTGGCCGCCGCCGGGGCCGTCACGGTGAGCACTCCCGAGGACTCCTCCGAGCTCGCCTCCGGCAACATCCAGAAGCTCTCCGGCCAGGCCAGCGTGCTGAGCGGCGCGAGCAGCATCGGCTCGAGCACCGCGCTCAGCGGCCGGGCCCGCGCGGTCAGCCGCGACTCGCAGCGCGAGGCCCTGCAGGACGCCGCCGACGAGCAGCTCCAGGCCGCCGCCGAGAAGCAGGCCAAGGAGCGCAACGCCGCCCTCGCCGCCCTCGCCGCCAGCGCCGAGAAGCAGGCCAGCCTGATCGCCAAGAACGCCTGGCAGCTCCCGGTCACCTCGGGCGTCTACCACCTCACCTCCCGCTTCGGCGAGTGCTCGGCACTCTGGTCGCACTGCCACACCGGCCTCGACTTCGCGGCTCCGAGCGGCACCCCGATCCATGCGGTCGCCAACGCCACGGTCACCGAGGTCGCCTACTCCGGCGCCTACGGCAACCGGACGATCGTGACCCTCGAGGACGGCACCGAGATGTGGTACTGCCACCAGACGTCGCAGCTGGTGAGCACCGGCCAGCAGATCCGGGCCGGTCAGGTCATCGGCACCGTCGGCGCGACGGGGAACACCACCGGCCCGCACCTGCACCTCGAGGTCCGGCCCGGCGCGGGTGACCCGGTCGACCCGTACGCCGCCCTGATCGCGCACGGCATCCAGCCGTAACCCACCTGCGCGAGGTCTTGGCCGATCGAGCGAGCCGGACCCACCACCGGGGTCGAACCCGTCGAGACCCGCCGGGGACCCTGCGTCAGAGCTTCTCGACCGGGGCGTAGCGCAGCAGCAGCCGCTTGACGCCCTGGGACCCGAAGTCGATCGAGGCGACCGCCTTGTCACCGACCCCGTCCAGGGCCACCACGCTGCCCATGCCGAACGAGTCGTGCAGGACACGGTCTCCCGGCGCCAGGCTCGGCACCTCCCGCTTCTTGCCCTTGGCGTCGGCGTCCGCCCGGATCGCGGCGGTGCCGAAGCGACGGGTCGGCGCGCCCGCGTTGCGCTGCGGCAGCGACGGCAGGACCGGGCGGTTCCACGAGGTCTGCGCGGCCTCGGTGCGTCGCCAGTCCACGAGGTCGACCGGCAGCTCGTCGATGAACCGGGACGCCGGGTTGTGCGACGGCGCTCCCCAGGCGGAGCGAACGACGGCCCGGGAGACGTAGAGGCGGCGCTGCGCGCGGGTCAGCCCGACGTACGCCAGCCGCCGCTCCTCCTCCAGCTCGGTCTGGTCGCCGAGCGAGCGCATGTGCGGGAAGACGCCGTCCTCCAGGCCGGTGAGGAACACGACCGGGAACTCCAGGCCCTTGGCGGTGTGCAGCGTCATCAGCGTGACGACGCCGGCGTCCTCGCCGTCCTCGGCCGACTGGTCGGGGATCTGGTCGGAGTCCGCGACCAGCGCCACCCGCTCCAGGAAGTCCGAGAGGCCGGGCGCTGCCGGCTCGGCGTCGGCCGGGTCGGCGGACGGGCCGGCGACCGGCTCGTCGGCGAACTCGCGGGCGACCGCGACCAGCTCGGCGAGGTTCTCGACCCGGGTCTCGTCCTGCGGGTCGTCGGACTCCTCGAGCTCCTTGAGGTAGCCGCTCGCGGCGAGCACCTGCTCGAGCACGACGTCGGCCCGCTCCCCCGCGTCCACCATCGACTGCAGCTGCTCGACCATGTCGACGAAACCGCGGATCGCCGTCAGCGAGCGGGTCGCGATGCCGGGAGCGTCCTGGGCCCGCCGCAGGGCCTCCCAGAAGCTGGTCCGCTCACGCTGCGCCAGCGCGTCGACGCACGCCTCGGCACGGTCGCCGATGCCACGCTTGGGGACGTTGAGGATCCGGCGCAGCGAGACCTCGTCGTCGGGGTTGACCAGGATCCGGAGGTAGGCCAGGGCGTCCTTGACCTCGCGGCGCTCGTAGAAGCGCACCCCGCCGACAACCTTGTAGGGCATGCCGACCCGGATGAACACCTCCTCGAACACCCGGGACTGAGCGTTGGTCCGGTAGAAGACCGCGACGTCCCCGGGCCGGGCGGTGCGGGCGTCGGTGAGCTTGTCGATCTCCTCGGAGACGAAGCGGGCCTCGTCGTGCTCGTCGTCGGCGACGTACCCGGTGATCGGCTCCCCGTCACCGGCGTCGGACCAGAGGTTCTTCGCCTTGCGGCCCTTGTTGCGGCTGATCACCGCGTTGGCGGCGGTGAGGATCGTCTGGGTGGAGCGGTAGTTCTGCTCGAGCAGGATCGACGACGCGTCGGGGAAGTCCTCCTCGAAGGCCAGGATGTTGCGGATGTTGGCGCCGCGGAAGGCGTAGATCGACTGGTCGGCGTCGCCGACCACCATCAGCTCCGAGGGCTCGATGCCGTCTCCGTCCGGGGCGTCCGGGTCGGGGGTCCCGCCGGGCGCCGGGCGCCCCACGTCGTGCGCGCACAGCTCGCGGATCAGGGCGTACTGCGCATGGTTGGTGTCCTGGTACTCGTCGACCAGGACGTGCCGGAACCGGCGGCGGTAGGTCTCCCGCACCTCCGGGAACGCCTGGAACAGGTGCACCGTGGTCATGATCAGGTCGTCGAAGTCGAGCGCGTTGGCGTCGCGGAGCTTCTGCTGGTAGCGCCCGTAGGCCTCGGCGTACGTCTCCTCGAGGTGGTTCTGCGCGTTCTTGGCGGCGTCCTCGTGGTCGACCAGCTCGTTCTTCTGGTTGGAGATCCAGTTGAGCACGGCCCGGGGCTGGTAGCGCTTGGGGTCCAGGTCCAGCTCGCGGCAGACCAGCGTCATCAGCCGCTTGGAGTCCGCGGCGTCGTAGATCGAGAACGACGACTTGTAGCCGAACCGGTCGATCTCCTTGCGCAGGATGCGCACGCAGGCGGAGTGGAACGTCGAGACCCACATGATCCGGGCCCGGCGGCCGACCAGGTCCTCGACGCGCTCGCGCATCTCGGCCGCGGCCTTGTTGGTGAAGGTGATCGCCAGGATCGAGCCGGGGTGCGCGTTGCGCTCCGCGATCAGCCAGGCGATCCGCCGGGTCAGCACCCGGGTCTTGCCCGACCCCGCGCCGGCGACCACCAGGAGCGGGGCGCCGGCGTGCATGACCGCCGCCCGCTGAGGCTCGTTGAGACCGTCGAGGAGCTCGTCGCGGGACGGCCCGCGCCGGGACCGTCCGGACTCCGGGGTCGCGACACCGAGCTCCAGCTCGGTCTGGCTCGAGCTGGGGGCCTGCGGGATCGGGAAAAGCGCGCTCACACGGGGTCCCTGCGGAAAGCGGAACGAAGTGAGCATTTTCGTGGGGTGTTCATGTCCGACCAAGCCTACGTCCCGCCGGGGACAGGGCCGGGACGGGCCCGAGGCGGGTTCAGCGTCCGTTCGCGGAGAAGTGCATGAGGTCCGAGACGGACCGGAAGTCGCCGCCCCAGGACCAGCCGACGGCGGTGAACGCACGGGTCACCACGTCACCGCGATGGATCATCCCGGGTCGCCGCCAGGACCGGTCGAGGTAGGCGCTCGCCAGCTCGGGGAGCACCAGGTCACCCTTGCGGTAGGGGTTCACGAACGGGTCGACGTCGACCGCCAGACCGTAGGCGTGCGCGGACAGGGTCGTCGACCCGCGCGTGGCCCGGCAGACGTACGCCGCGGTGTTGTTGCCGTCCCCGGTGGGCGGGGCGTCGAGGTCGGCGGTGGTGACCAGCCGCATCTCCTCGATGGGGAAGCCCGCGACGTAGAGCCTGCGGAACACCCCGACGACGTCGCGGGCGACCGAGGTGTTCACGACGAGCTCGCCGGTGTGCCGGCCACCGTCGAACCCGTGGAAGCTCAGCGTGAGGTAGCGCAGGTCGGCCAGCCCGACCGGGCAGGACGGCGACCACGTCTCCCCCATCCGCCGGCGGATCTGCGGCGTGACCGGGCCGACCGTCGCGTGGAACCGGCTGTCCCGCGGCGGTGGCAGCAGGTCGGCGGTCGGCAGCCGTCGGACCCGCAGCTGCCGCGGCGTGGGCAGGACCTGCCCGAACCCGTCCGGGCGCAACGGCAGCGGCCGGGCACCGACCCGCCAGATGTCGAGGCGAGGCACGGGCGTGGCCGTCGGGGAGGTCGTGCGGGAGCTGGCCGGGGACCCCGCCCGGGACGGCGTCGCCGGGCTGCCCGGTGCCGGCGACGGGCCGGCGGTGCCGGTGGTGCCGGTGCTCGTCCCCTGGCCGGTGCGCGTCGGCGACGCGTCGGGCGCGGGCGTGCTCGTCGTACACCCGGCGAGCGCCAGGAGCCCGGCGGCCAGCGCCAGGCCGCGTCTCAGAGGAGCCGCCGGTCGGATGCCCAGCGGGTGAGCTCGTGCCGGGAGGAGAGCTGCAGCTTGCGGAGCACGCTGGACACGTGGGTCTCGACGGTCTTGATCGAGATGAACAGCTCGCCGGCCACCTCCTTGTAGGCGTAGCCGCGCGCGATCAGCCGCATCACCTCGCGCTCGCGCTCGGTGAGCCGGTCCAGGTCCTCGTCGACCTGGGCCACCTCGATCGACCCGGCGAAGGCGTCCAGCACGAACCCGGCCAGTCGTGGGGAGAACACCGCGTCCCCGCCCGCGACCCGGTCGATGGCGCTGACCAGCTCCGGGCCGGTGATCGTCTTGGTGACGTAGCCGCGGGCACCGGCACGGATCGTGCCGATCACGTCCTCGGCGGCGTCGGACACCGACAGCGCCAGGAACCGGGTCTCGGGCAGGCGTGCCCCGACCCTGCGCATCACCTCGGCCCCGCCGCCGCCCGGGAGGTGTACGTCGAGCAGCACCACCTGCGGACGCAGCCGGGTGACCGCCTCGACGGCCTCGTCGACGTCGGCGGCCTCACCGAGCACCTCGATGGTGTCGGGGTGTGCGGACAGCTCGGCCTTCACACCGGTGCGGAACATCGCGTGGTCGTCCACGACGACGACGGTGCGCCTGGTCATCCGGGTTCCTCCTGGGGGCTGGGGGTGCTCGTGGTGGTGTCGTTGGTGGAGGCGGGGGTGCTCATCGTCAGGCGCACCTCGGTGCCCTCGCCCGGCGCGGTCCGGATCGCCGCCGAGCCGCCGTGCCGCCGCATCCGGTCCACGATGCTGTTGCGGACGCCGAGCCGATCCTGCGGCACGGCCCGTTCGTCGAACCCCCGGCCACGGTCCCGCACGAAGACCTCGGTGCCCTGCGGGCTGCACTCGGCGTAGACGTCGACCTGGTCGGCTCCCGAGTGCTTGGCCGCGTTGACCATCGCCTCACGGGCCGCGAGCACCAGGGGCTGCAGCCGCTCGGACACCGGGGCGTCCCCGACGGTGACCACCTCGACGGGCACGCCGTGGCTGTCCTCGACGTCGGCCGCCGCGGCCTTGAGCGCGCTCGCCACCGACGTGTCCGGCGGCGGCTGCTCGCCGTACAGCCAGGACCGCAGGTCGCGTTCCTGGGCGCGTGCGAGCGTGGCGACGGTCTTGCCGTCCGCCGCGTGCTTCTGGATCAGCGCGAGCGTCTGGAGCACCGAGTCGTGCAGGTGGGCAGCCATGTCGGCCCGCTCCTGCGAACGGACCCGGGCGGCGCGCTCCTCGGACAGGTCGCCGGTCAGCCGGAACAGCCACGGGCCGATCATCAGGGCGAGGCCCGCCACCCCGAGCACGCCGGCGACGACCACGTCGCGCGCGACGCCGATCTGCCCGGACCGGCCGGTCTGCACGGCGAAGAGCACCAGCGCCGAGAGCAGCAGGCCCACCCCGGCCGCCAGACGCGTCCAGGACGCTACGCCTCCGCTGCCGACGACCGCGCGACGGAAGTCGATGTGCCCGGAGCTGTCCAGCCACCGCTCGCGCTGCGCCTCGTCGGCCTGCCGCCACAGCACCGCCAGGCCGACGACGCCGAGCAGCACGGGCCAGAACAGCAGCGAGCCGCCGAACAGGTTCTGCCCGAGCACGACGACACCGATCCCCACCGCACCGAGGGCGACGAGCGGACCGACGTCCTCCAGGCGGCGGCCGCGGCGGGGCCGCTTGCCCTGCCGACCGGCCGCCTCGAGCCCGGGGGTGGTCTGCTCGAGGTGGGTGTCGGTCGGCAGGATCAGCCAGAGACCGGCGTACGCCGCCACGCCGAACCCACCGAGCGCGGCGGCGACCAGGAAGGCCACCCGGACGTAGAGCGCGTCCACACCGAGGTGCTGCGCCAGGCCCGCGGCGACCCCGCCGAGCAGTCGCTCGTCGGTGCTCCGGTAGGCCTTGCGGGGACCGGTGGTGGGGACAGGGGCGTCGGTGCTCATCGTGCCCCAATCGTCACACAGCGCACCGGCCCGAACCATGAGTGGCGACCCTGACCCGACCCTGGTCCCCCGGTCCCCGACCCCGGTGCGAACCAGGGTTGTCCCTGATGGTGCGCGGCCCCGCGGTGGCCCAGGATCGAAGACATGAACCAGACCCAGGGGCCGTCCACCACGGACGAGCAGCAGAGCACCACCGCACCGGGAACCGGCGCGCCGCAGCCCGGCGTGGACCGGCACAACCTCCGCAGCTACGAGCAGCTGCGCCGCAGCGTGACCGACCGCAGGATCGCCGGTGTCGCCGGCGGCCTGGGCCGGCACCTCAACATCGACCCGACCATCCTGCGCGTGCTCTTCGTCGTGCTCTGCTTCTTCGGCGGCGCCGGCTTCGTGCTCTACGGGGTGGCGTGGCTGCTGGTCCCCGAGGACGGGAGGGACGAGGGCACGATCGCGACCAGCCCGCACACCCGCAACGCGCTGCTGATCGGCGCTGGTGTGATCGCCGCCCTCCTCCTGGTCGGCGACAGCTGGGGCGGCATCGGCTTCCCGTGGCCGCTGCTCCTGGTGGGCGTGGCAGTCCTGCTCTACCTGGCCTTCCGCGACCAGGGGTCCCGACCCGAGGGACAGGCCGCTCCCCCGTACGGCCCGTCGTCCCCGCCGTCGGACGGCCCGTCGGACGCGCCGTCGTACGCGCAGACTCCGGCGTCCATCCCGGTGGGCGGCCAGGAGCCGGTGACCTCGGACGAGCAGGAGCCGCCCCCGCCCCCGTGGGCTGCTCCGGTGCAGCCCGCACCGGCCTACCAGCCGCCGAGCCGTCGGAGCGGACCGAGGCTGTTCGGCTTCACCCTGGCCCTGGTGGCCGTCGCCCTCGGCGCACTCGGTCTGTACGACGTGTCCGGCGGATCCGTGGTCGACGCGGCCTACCCCGCCCTCGCCCTGGCCGTCGTCGGGCTGATGCTCGTGGTCGGCGCCTTCGTCGGACGGGCCGGCGGGCTGATCTTCCTGGGACTGGTCGCCGCGTTCGCGCTGGCGGTCACCTCGGTGGTCGGCACGTTCAGCGGGATGGACTTCCGCGACGGCGAACAGGTCCACCGCACGCCGACCTCGGCGAGCAAGCGTGCGCAGCGACTACTCGGTCAGCACCGGGCGGGTCTTCCTCGACCTGAGCCAGGTCACCGACCCGCAGGCGCTGGACGGCCGCACGATCACCGTCGGCGCCCGCGCCGGTGAGCTGGTCGTGGTGCTGCCGAAGGGCGTCGAGAGCGACGTCACCGCCGACATCGCCGGGCCCGGGCAGATCGACCTGCCCGACCGCAGCTCCGGCGGCATCAACACCGACCTCGCCGGCGTGTACGGCTCCGGGCCGGCCACGGTCACGATCAAGACCACCCTGTCCGCCGGACACATCGACGTGAGGAACCCCTGATGAACACCCCGAAGACACATCCGCTCAACGTCAGCTACCTCGTCGTCGGCCTGGTGTTCCTGGGGATCTCCGGGTCCTGGGCGCTGCGCACCAGTGGCGTCGTGGACACCGCCGAGCTCCAGTGGCTGATCCCGCTCACCCTCGTCGCCGCCGGCGTTGTCGGTCTCGTCGCGTTCGCCGCGAAGGGACTCGCCCGCGAGCGGCACGACGAGACCGCCGACGAGCCGGCGTACGACCCCTACCCGGCGTACGACGACACCTACCTGCCCACCGAACAGACCACCCGCCTGGACGACCTGACCCGAGGAGAAGACCGATGACCGAGCAGCACCCCGTCCCCCAGCCCAACCCCGCACCGAAGCGGCTGATGCGTAGCCGCGACGACCGCTGGCTGGGCGGAGTCTGCGGCGGCTTCGCGGAGTACTTCGGCGTGGACGCCAACCTGGTCCGCCTGCTGGTGGTGCTCGGCACCGTCCTCGGCTTCGGCTCGCTGATCGTGGCGTACGTCGCCGCCTGGATCCTGATGCCGGAGGACTGACCGCTGCACCGCAGCCCGACTCGTCTGCGACCACCCCGGCGGGAACACCACCGGGATCGCGGACGAGTCGTGCGTTGCGGGGAAGGTCAGTCGGCGAAGGTGTTCGGCCGACGCCACGTGCGCTCGAAGGGCAGCCGCCAGGCGTGCGGGGCGACCAGCTGATGCATCGCGTTCGGCCCCCAGCTCCCGGGCGAGTAGCCCCGGACCGGCGGTGGGTCGGCGATCAGCTGGTGCGAGACGTCCCACAGCTGCTCGATCCCGGCCGCCGTGGTGAACAGCGTGTGGTCGCCGCGCATCGCGTCGTGGATCAGCCGCTCGTAGGCCTCCAGCACCGACTTGGAGCTGCCGGTCTCGTGCGTCGCGAACTGCATCGACAGCTTCTCGAGCTTCATCCCCGGTCCGGGACGCTTGCCGTAGAAGGACAGGGACATCCGGGACTGGTCGGCGAGGTCGAACGTCAGGTGGTCCGGTCCCGCGGCACCGACCCCGGAGCCTTGCGGGAACATCGTGCGCGGCGGCTCCTTGAACGCGATCGAGATGATCCGGGCGCCCTCGGCCATCTTCTTGCCGGTGCGCAGGAAGAAAGGCACGCCGGCCCAGCGCCAGTTGTCGATCTCGACCCGGAGCGCGATGAACGTCTCGGTGTCGGAGTCGTCGGCGACGTCGTCCAGGTCGCGGTAGCCGTGGTACTGCCCGCGCACCACGTTGTGCGGCTCGAGCGGGCGCATCGAGCGGAACACCTTGAGCTTCTCGTCGCTGATCGGCCCGGGTGCCAGGGAGGTCGGCGGCTCCATCGCCATGAAGGCCAGCACCTGCATCAGGTGGGTGACGACCATGTCGCGGAACGCGCCGGTGGACTCGTAGAACGACGCCCGCATCTCCAGGCCGAGGGTCTCCGGCACGTCGATCTGCACGTGGTCGATGAAGTTGCGGTTCCAGATCGGCTCGAACAGGCCGTTGGCGAACCGGAACGCCAGGATGTTCTGCGCCGCCTCCTTGCCGAGGAAGTGGTCGATGCGGAAGATCTGCTCCTCGGCGAACACCTCGTGCAGCCGGGCGTTCAGCTTCTTCGCCGACTCCAGGTCGGTGCCGAACGGCTTCTCCATGATGATCCGGGAGCGCTCGACGAGCCCGGCCTCCGCGAGCTGGTGCACGACCTTCAGCGCCGCCTTGGGCGGGACGCTCAAGTAGTGCAGCCGGCCGATCTCCCCGTCGGACTCCGCGGCCAGCTCCTTCTCCGCGGCGGTGACCGCATCCGCGAGGGCCTGCGGGCCGTCACTCTGCCGGACGAAGGACAGTCGCTCGGCGAACTCGTCCCAGCAGGTCTCGTCGAAGGGCCGGCTGAACTCGTCGATGGCCTCGCGCGCGAGCTTCACGAACCGCTCGGTGTCGAGGTCGTCCAGCGACGTGCCGACGATCCGGCAGTCGCGGAGCAGCCCCGCCTCGAACAGGTGCAGCAGACCGGGCAGCAGCTTGCGGCGGGAGAGGTCGCCGGTGGCTCCGAACAGCACGACGACATGCGGTTGTTCCATGGCGTCGATCGTAGGGCCCGTCGGGTCACGGCGGCGTGACGAGTGGTGGTCGGACCCGTCGAGACCCGTGGTGGGTGGTCTCGACGGGCCCGACCGGTCGGTGACGTCGTGGGTCAGCCGACCTGCTGGGACTGCTCGTCGAGCCACTCCTGGCGTGCCTCGACGGCGGTGTCGGCGTTGTCGGTGAACACCCCGTCGACGCCCGCGTCCAAGAACGCCTGGGTCTCGGCGATCGCGTCGCCCTTGGCGTTCGGGTCGGTGCCGGTCCGGAAGTTCTTGGCCATGAACTGGTTCTCGTCACGCACGGTCCACACGTGCACCTGCAACCCCTGGGCGTGCGCGTCGCCGACGAGGTCGCTCGGCTTCCCGGTGTTGCCCGCCGGGTCGCGGGGCAGCACCAGGTCCTTGTTGGCGCCGACGCCGTCGGCGTACGTCGCGATCTCCTTCATCCCGGCCGGGGTCAGCAGGTCGCGATAGGTGCGCGGGTCGCCCTTCGCGGCGAGGTCGTAGGGCGCGCCGCTCGCGTCGACGAGCTGCACCAGCGGCACCTTGGTCTCGGTGGAGAGCTCGCGCAGGTTGGTGGTCTCGAAGGACTGCACGAACACGGGCGCGTTCGGGCGGTCGAGGTGGTGGCGCCTCAGTGCGGCGAGGAGCGGCTCCTCGAGCGAGAGGCCGACCGAGT
Source organism: uncultured Actinomycetota bacterium (assembly GCA_963810035.1). Lineage (GTDB taxonomy): Bacteria > Actinomycetota > Actinomycetes > Propionibacteriales > Nocardioidaceae > Nocardioides_B. The sequence continues at coordinate 114,572 of CAWEMA010000011.1, read as the reverse complement.
CGAAGTACGTCGGGTGCTTGGTCTCGGGGTACACGCCGATCGTCACCCCGCGCCGCCTGCTCTCCCGCTGCACGAGGTCCAGCACCTCCTCGAAGGTGGGGATCTCGAAGCGGCCGTCGTACCTCGTGTTCGAGGGCCGGACCTGGGGCAGGCGCTCCTTGGCGCGCAGGGTCTTGAGCTCGGCGAGGGTGAAGTCCTCGGTGAACCAGCCGGTGACCTGCTTGCCGTCGATCTTCTTGGTGGTCCTGCGGTCCGCGAACTCCGGGTGGTCCGCGACGTCGGTGGTGCCGCCGATCTCGTTCTCGTGGCGGGCGACGAGCACCCCGTCCTTGGTGGAGACGAGGTCGGGCTCGATGTAGTCGGCGCCCATCTTGATCGCGAGCGCGTACGACGCGAGCGTGTGCTCTGGCCGATAGCCGGAGGCGCCGCGGTGCCCGATCACGATCGGCTCGTCGACCTGGGGACGGGCCTGCGGACGCGACTGGAGCGGCGCAGCGGAGGCGGGGCCGCTGAGGGTGGTCGAGGTGACGGTGGCTGCTGCCATGACAAGCGCTCCCTGTCGGAGTCTCCCGAGAGTGTTCATGGCTGCCACGGTGTGCGGGCCCGATGACCCGACACCCACGACCGGGTGAACCGGGAGTGAAGCGTGCCCTGCCATCGCGGGCCGGTAATTCGATGGCCGAGGACCCCGTCGGTGCCTACCGTTGAGGGAGTGCGCCACCTCCCTCTCGCCGACCCCGGCACCGCCGACCACCGCTCTGGTTGGAGCTACCTCGTCTGGCTGATGAAGGGCCAGTGGCGCACCTTGGTGATGGGCATGCTGTTCGGCATCGTCTGGATGGTCGCGCAGGCGGTGCTTCCCGCGGTCATCGGGCACGCGATCGACGACGGCATCGCCGCGCGTGACGTCGACGCTTTGCTGCGCTGGACGGGCGTCATGCTCGGCATCGGCCTGCTGCAGGCGTTCGCCGGCATCATGCGGCACCGGTTCGCGGTCACGAACTGGCTGACCGCGGCCTACCGGACCGTGCAGCTCGTGGCCCGGCACGCCACGCACCTCGGCGCCACGCTGCCGAAGCGGGTGGCCACCGGCGAGGTGGTCGCGATCGGCACCAACGACCTGTCCCACCTCGGCAACGCGATGGACGTGCTCGCCCGTGCGGCCGGCGCGATCGTGTCGTTCCTGGTGGTCGCGGCGATCCTGCTGCGCACGTCGGTCACGCTCGGGCTGGTGGTGCTGGTCGGGGTGCCGTTGCTGCTGCTCCTGGTCGGCCCGCTGCTCAAGCCGCTGCAACGCCGCAACCTCACCCAGCGCGAGATGATGGGCGCGCTGTCCAACCTTGCGACCGACATCGTCAGCGGGCTGCGGATCCTGCGCGGCATCGGCGGCGAGCGGGTGTTCCACGAGCGCTACGTGCGGGACTCGCAGCTGGTCCGCCGCGCGGGCGTCCAGGTGGGCCGGCTGCAGTCCGTGCTCGACGCGCTGCAGGTGCTGCTGCCGGGCGTGTTCGTGGTGCTGGTCGTCTGGCTCGGCGCCCGGTTCGCGGTGCAGGGCCGGATCAGCGCCGGCGAGCTCGTGGCGTTCTACGGCTACGCCGCGTTCCTGATGATCCCGCTGCGCACGGCGACCGAGTTCGCCAACAAGTGGATCCGTGCCCACGTCTCGGCGAAGCGGGTGGTGCGGGTGCTGGCCCTGCAGCCCGAGGTGGTGGACCCCGACCCGGCTCATGGCTGGGCGTACGACGAGCCGGCGCGCGACGCCGAGCTGGTCGACGTACAGAGTGGGCTGCGGGTGCCGCACGGGCTGGTGACCGCGCTGGTCTCGGACCAGCCCGAGGAGACCGCGCTGATCGCGGACCGGCTGGGCCGCTACGCCGACGGCGAGGTGCGCTGGGGCGACGTACCGCTCTCCGGCCTCCCGCGCAGCGTCGTACGGCGTCGGATCGTGGTGTCGGACGCCGAGACCTCGTTGTTCTCCGGCGTGCTGCGCCAGCAGGTCGACATCCGGGGACGCGGCGACAAGGCACTGGCGGCTGCCCTGCGCACGGCGTCCGCGGAGGACGTGCTCGACGGGCTGCCGGAGGGGCTGGACTCCGTCGTCGCGGAGCGCGGCCGGTCGTTCTCCGGCGGGCAGCGGCAGCGGCTGGTGCTCGCCCGGGTGCTGGCCGCCGACCCGGAGGTGCTGGTGCTGGTCGAGCCGACGTCGGCGGTCGACGCGCACACCGAGGCGCGCATCGCGGACCGGCTCGTGGCGCACCGCGCCGGCCGGACCACCGTGGTCACCACGACCAGCCCGCTGCTGCTCGACCGCGTCGACCGGGTGGCCTTCCTGCGCTGCGGCTCGGTCGTCGCCTTCGGCACGCACCGCGACCTGCTCCGCGACGTGCCGGACTACCGCGCGGTCGTGACCCGCGAGGTCTCCGACGACGTCGCCGACGAGGTGCGGGCATGAGCACCCCCCGAAACCGCTCGCTCCGCTCACGCTTCCGCGAGGACCCCGCATGAGCACCCTGCTGCCTGTCGCGGACGGACGCCAGGTCCGGGCGTACGTCGTCTCCCTGCTCCGGCGGCACCCGCGGATGATCGGGGGCGCGTTCGTCCTGCATGCCTCGGCGGCGCTCGCCGCGCTGGCCGGGCCGCGGCTGCTCGGCGACCTCGTCCAGTCGGTGCAGTCCGGCACCACGATCGGGCACGTCGACCGGGTGATCCTGCTGCTGGCAGGCTTCCTGGTCGCGCAGACGGTGCTGACCCGCTACGCGCGCTACCTGTCGTTCGTGCTCGGCGAGCAGGTGCTGGCCGAGCTGCGCGAGGACTTCGTCGACAACGCCCTCGCGCTGCCGGTCGGGATCGTGGAGTCGGCCGGCTCCGGCGACCTGCTCACCCGCACGTCGCGCGACGTCGAGCAGCTCGGCTGGTCGGTCCGCTGGGCCCTGCCCGAGTGGTGCATCGCGGTGATCACCGCGGTGTTCACATTCACCGCAGCACTCCTCGTCGGCTGGTGGGTCGCGCTCCCCTGCCTCCTCGGCGTACCTCCGCTGGTCGTCGGGTTGTGGTGGTACCTCCGCCGCGCCAAGGACGGCTACCTGCGCGAGAACGCGTCGTACTCCGCCATCAACGCCTCGCTCACCGAGACGGTCGAGGGGGCGCGAACCGTCGAGGCGCTCGGCCTCGGCCGCGAGCGGGTCGAGCGCATCGACTCCGATATCGCCGGGTCCTACGCGGCAGAGAGGTACACCCTCTTCCTGCGCACGGTGTTCTTCCCCTCCGTCGAGGTGGCCTACCTGATCCCGACCGTGGCGACGCTGCTGTTCGGTGGCTGGCTCTACACGCAGGGCTCGGTGTCGCTGGGCGACGTGACCGCCGCGACGCTCTACGTGCAGATGCTGATCGACCCCGTCGACCGGGTGGTCTCCATCCTCGACGAGCTGCAGGTCGGCGCCGCGTCGATGGCCCGGCTGCTCGGCGTCGCGCACGTGCCCGACGACCGCACGGTCACGGGGCGGATGCCGGACGGTGACCGGATGCAGGCCGACGACGTACGGTTCGCCTACGTCGAGGGACGCGACGTGCTGCACGGCGTGGACCTCTCGGTCGGCGTCGGGGAACGCATCGCCATGGTGGGACCGTCGGGTGCCGGCAAGTCCACGCTGGGCCGGCTGCTCGCGGGCATCCACCCGCCGCGGACCGGGTCGGTCACCGTGGGTGGCGTGGGCCTGACGGAGCTGCCGCTCACCGACCTGCGCGGCCAGGTCGCCCTGGTCACGCAGGAGCACCACGTGTTCGTCGGGACCCTGCGCGACAACCTCGCGCTGGCCGTCGACGACGCCTCGGACGGACAGCTGATGGACGCCCTGGACGCGGTGGACGCCCGGGTCTGGGTGGAGGCACTGCCCGACGGGCTCGACACGGTGGTCGGCTCCGGTGGCCGGACGCTCACCCCTCCGCAGGCCCAGCAGGTCGCGCTGGCCCGGCTGGTGCTCGCCGACCCGCACACCCTGGTGCTCGACGAGGCCACGTCGCTGATCGACCCGCGGGCCGCCCGGCACCTCGAACGGTCCCTGGCCGCGGTGCTCGAGGGGCGCACGGTCATCGCGATCGCGCACCGGCTGTTCTCGGCGCACGACGCCGACCGGGTCGCGGTCGTCGAGGACGGCCTGATCAGCGAGTTCGGCTCGCACGACGACCTCGTCGCGCGGGACGGCTCGTACGCCTCCCTGTGGCGGTCCTGGCAGTCCTGACGCCCTGTCGCCGACCCGTCACCAACTGTGCGACACGCCGGTCAACGTGCCGAGTAGGTGCCGGGTCGGCGACGCGGGTCGGTGGACCTGTGCAGAACCTTCACATGTTCCTGGCACCACCTGACGGGCCGCGCTCCTAGGCTCCTCGGTATGGACAACGGGGTGCGGCAGCGCGTGCTGGTCGTCGAGGACGAGCGCACGATCAACCAGGCGGTCGCCGACCGGTTCGTCGCCGAGGGCTTCGACGTCCGCCAGGCGTACGACGGACCGGGTGCCGTCGCCGCGGCGCAGGAGTGGACGCCCGACGTGCTGGTGCTCGACGTGATGCTGCCGGGCTTCGACGGGCACGAGGTGTGCCGCCGGGTGCAGGCCGAGCGGCCGGTGCCGGTGCTGATGCTGACCGCGCGCGACGACGAGACGGACGTGCTCGTCGGGCTCGGGGTCGGCGCCGACGACTACCTCACCAAGCCGTTCAGCATGCGTGAGCTCGTCGCCCGGGTGCGGGTGCTGCTGCGCCGGGTCGACCGGGCCGCCGAGCTCGCGTCGCGCGGCTCCGAGGCGCTCGCCGTCGGGCCGGTGCGCATCGACCGGTCCGGCCGACGGGTGAGCGTCGACGGGGTCGACGTACACCTGACGCCGACGGAGTTCGACCTGCTCGTCTGCCTCGCGCAGGCACCGGGCACCGTGCACACCCGCGAGCAGCTGCTGGCCGAGGTGTGGGACTGGCCGGACGCCGCCGGGACGCGCACCGTGGACAGCCACGTGAAGTCGCTGCGCGGCAAGCTCGGCACCGGCCTGGTGCGCACCGTGCACGGGGTCGGCTACGCGCTGGAGGCGGAGGCCCGATGACCGCACCACGCCCGCTCGACCGGATCGGCTCGATCAAGCTCAAGCTCGGCATCCTGGTCGCGGTCAGCGTGGGGGTCGCGTCCACGCTGTCCGTGCTCGGTCTGGTGGTCGGCCTGCTCCCCCGCTTCACGATCCCGGCCGCGGTGCTGCTCGCGCTGGTGGTCACCCAGCTGCTGGCCCGCGGGATGACCTCGCCGCTGCGGGAGATGACGACGGCGGCCCGGCGGATGGCGACGGGCGACTACACCCGCCGCGTGACGGCGACCTCGAACGACGAGGTCGGCGAGCTCGCTCGTGCGTTCAACACGATGGCGGGCGACCTCGAGGCGGTCGACCGGCAGCGCCGCGACCTGGTCGCGAACGTCTCCCACGAGCTGCGCACGCCGGTGTCCGCGCTGCGCGCCGTGCTGGAGAACCTCGTCGACGGCGTTGCGCAGCCGGACCGGGCCACCCTGCAGACCGCGCTCGACCAGACCGAGCGGCTGGGCCGGCTGGTCACCGACCTGCTCGACCTCTCCCGCGTCGACGCCGGCATCGTGCCGCTGCTCCGTGAGCCCCTCGTGGTGCGGCCGTTCCTCGACGAGGCGGTCGCCGAGGCCCGGCTCACCGACCGGCCGGTGAAGTACCACGTCCGCGTCGACCCCGACGACCTCACCGTGCACGGCGACCGGTCCCGGTTGCACCAGCTGGTCGCCAACCTGCTCGACAACGCGAGCCGGCACAGTCCCGCGGGCGGAACCGTCACGGTCGTCGCCCGGCGCGTGGGTGACCGCACCGTGCTCGAGGTGACCGACGAGGGGCCCGGGATCCCGCTCGACGACCGGGCACACGTCTTCGAACGCTTCACCACCGGTGGCGGTGCCGACGGGGCCGGCGGCACCGGCCTCGGCCTGGCGATCGCCCGGTGGGTCACCCAGCTGCACGGCGGCCTGATCGAGGTCGCCGAGCCCGACCGGCCCGGACAGGGCTGCCGCATCCGCGCCACGCTTCCCGAAGGGACCTCCGCATGACGACCAGCCCCGCCTTCCCGCAGCCCCGTCCCGCGGCGGCGCCGGCCCAGCCCTTCCTGGACGGGCTGTTCGGCGCGTTCTGGCCCGACGACACCCTGCCGGGCCGGCCCCGTCTCGTGGCCGCCGCGCTCGCCGCCGGGCTGCTCGCCGCGGTCGTGGTGCCGTTCCGCGACGCGGGTCTCGGGACCTTCCTCGTGCTGATGGCGATGGCCGGTGTCGTCGCGTCGGCGGACCGCCGGCTCCGCACGCCGTACCACCTCGCCGCGGGCGTGCTGTGCACCCTGCTCATCGCCACCGTGGTCGTCCGCGACGCGCAGTGGATCGTCGGGCTGTGCCTGGTCGCGGCCTGCGCGGTCGGCGTCGCCACCCTCACCGGGAGCCGGTCACTGCCGGGGCTGCTCGGCGCCGGGCTCGCCCTTCCGTTCGGTGCGCTGCGCGGCCTGCCCTGGCTCGGACGTTCACTGACGGTCCCACGCACGACGAGGACCTGGGCGCCGGTGCTGCGCACGGCCGGGGTGTCGCTGGTCCTGGTGCTGGCGTTCGGCCTGCTGTTCGCGTCGGCCGACGCGCTGTTCGCGAGCTGGCTGGGTGCCGTCTTGCCGGACCTCACCATGGACACCCTGTTCCTGCGGGGCTTCACGATGGCGGCCTTCGGCGGGCTCACCCTCACCGGGGTGTACGTCGCCCTGAACCCGCCGCGCGTGGAGCGGCTCGCGCTTCCTGACGCGACGCCGGTGACCCGCCGGTTCGAGTGGCTGGTGCCGGTCGGCGGCGTGGTCGCGGTGTTCACCGTGTTCGTGGTGGCGCAGCTGACCGTGATGTTCGGTGGGCACGCCTACCTGCGACGTACGACGGGCCTGACCTACGCCGAGTACGTCCACCAGGGTTTCGGCCAGCTGACGTTCGCCACCGTGCTCACGCTCGGCGTGGTGGCCGTCGCGGCCCGCAAGGCAGCGCGCGCCACCTCGCGCGACCGGTCGCTGCTGAGGACCGTGCTCGGGGTGCTCTGCCTGCTGACGCTGGTGGTCGTCGCGTCGGCGCTGTACCGGATGCACGTCTACGAGCAGGCCTACGGCTTCACCCGGCTGCGGCTGCTCGTGTCGGTGTTCGAGGGCTGGCTCGGGCTCGTCGTGCTGCTGGTGCTCGGCGCCGGCCTGCGGCTGCGCGGCGCCTGGGTGACGCGGGCCGTGCTGCTCTCCGGAGCCGCCTGCCTGCTCGCGCTCGCCGCGCTCAACCCGGACGCCTACATCGCCCGGCACAACATCGACCGCTTCGAGCGCACCGGGAAGATCGACACCTACTACCTGGCCGGGCTGTCGGCCGACGCCGTACCCGAGCTGGCCGGCTTCGGGCTCGCCCCCGCCTGCCTGCGGCATGCCCCCACGTCCGGCGACGACTGGCTGGAGTGGAACCTCGGCCGCCGGCGCGCAGCCCAAACCGTCCTGGCGCACGGGTCCGCGGCCGGCACCGACGGCTGCCCCGTTCTGCCCTGACCCGTCGACAACTGGGCGACACGCCGGTCAACCTGCCAAGTAGGTGACGGGTCGGCGTCAGGGCAGGACGGCGACCGCCTCGACCTCGACGAGCTGGCCGGGGTAGCCCAGCACGGCCACGCCGAGCAGCGTGCTGGGCGCGTCGTGGTCCCCGAAGCCGGCGCGTACGACGTCCCAGGCGGCCACCAGGTCGGCCCGGTCCGACGACGCGACGTACACCGTCGACTTCGCCACGTCCGACAGGGTCGCTCCCGCCGCCCGCAGCGCGACGACGAGGTTGTCCATCACCCGCTGCGCCTGGGCCGCGACGTCACCCGGCGCGACAACGGCACCGTCCTCGTCGAGCGGGCAGGCACCGGCGGTGTAGACGGTGCGTCCCGCGGGCACGACGGCGGCGTAGGCGTACGGCGCCGCATCGGTCAGCTCGTCGCTGCGGATCAGGTGCACGGGAGTCATGGGGCCATCTCAGCAGGGCCAGACTCCGGGCGGCACCCCGTTTACGGCGCCGCGGGACCGGGCACGGCGTACGGAACAGACGACGAAGGAGATCACCATGAAGGGCAAGATCACGCTGCTGGTCGGCGGAGCCGCCGGCTACGTCCTCGGCACCCGCGCCGGGCGCGAGCGCTACGAGCAGATCAAGTCGCAGGCGCAGTCCCTGTGGAACAACCCCAAGGTGCAGCACAAGGCCGCCCAGGCCCAGGACTACGCCAAGGACAAGGCGCCCGTGGTCAAGGACAAGGCCGCCGAAGCCGCGTCGGGTGCTGCCTCCGCGGCCAAGGACGCCGGCAGTGCCGCCAAGGACAAGGTCAGCGGGCCGGACGACCAGTCCCCGACCTACAACACCTCGACCGTCACCGGGCCCTGAGCGCGACACCGGCTCACCTGGGTGAGGCACCTCGGTTCCCTTTCGTGGCTCCGCAGCGCGCGGACCACGAAAGGGAGCCGATCTTCTTGTGCCGGGTGGTTTCGAGTGGCTCGACCGGCCGGGGGCTCGGCCGGCGTCAGCGGGGGATGCCGGAGATCGACGTACCGGAGCGGGTCTTGTAGCGCTTGTTGATGCTGATCAGTACGGCGGTCCAGGGCTCGAGCTGCCGGGCGATCCGCAACCGCCCCGCATCCACGCCGTCGCGCGACGTCACGGCGCGCGCGAGCTCGACCGCCACCGCCTTGGCCTCCGGGTCGTCGCCGCAGACCAGCACGTCCTCGTGGTCGAGGTACTCCTCCTCACCCCACAGCGTCACCGCCGACACGTGGTGGAACGCTCCGACCAGTCTCGCGGAAGGCACCAGCGCAGCAGCCGTCTCCGCGGCGCTCCCGCCCGGGACGTCGAGCCCGTAGGGCCCCTGCTTGTCGAAGCCCAGCGGGTTGACGCACGAGATCACGACCTTGCCCGCGAGCTGGTCGGCCAGCGACGCGACGAGGTCGTCGTGTCCGTCGTACGGCACCGCCAGCACCACCACGTCCGCGCCCGCTGCGGCGTCGGCGTTCGTGGCTCCGGAGACCGCCGCCCCGGGCACCCGGGCGGTGATCTCCGAGGCGGCCTCGACGGCGCGGTCGGCGGACCGCGAGCCCAGCACGACCCGGTGCCCGTGCATCGCCCACCGGTAGGCCAGGCCCTTGCCCTGCGGCCCGGTCCCGCCGATCACCGCGATGTCGTAGGTCGTCACATGGTCTCCCGGTCGACAAGTGTTGAAATCCTGACAGCGATACTGTCACGGTAGTACCTGTCCGCCGAGCCCAGATCACGAGGACCCGATGAAGCTCTCCACCCAGCTGATGTACGCCGGCAACCCCCGCGAGGCCGCCGACCAGGTCGCGGCGCTCGAGAAGGCCGGGCTCGACACCGTCTGGGTCGCGGAGGCCTACGGCTTCGACTCCCCCACCCTGATGGGCTACCTCGCCGCCAAGACCGAGACGGTCGAGATCGGCTCCGCGATCCTCAACGTCTACTCGCGCACGCCGGGAGCACTCGCCCAGACCGCTGCCGGCCTCGACAACGTCAGTGGCGGCCGGGCGATCCTCGGCCTCGGCGCCTCCGGCCCGCAGGTCATCGAGGGCTGGCACGGGATGCCCTACGACAAGCCGCTCGGCCGGACCCGTGAGGTCGTCGACATCGTGCGCGCGGCCCTGCGCCGCGAGCGCCTGGAGTACGACGGCAAGATCTTCCACCTGCCGCTGCCCGAGGGACAGGGCACCGGTCTCGGCAAGCCGCTGAAGATGCTCACCAAGCCGGAGCGGCCGAACATCCCGATCTACGTCGCGGCGCTCGGCCAGAAGAACGTCGAGGGCACCGCGGAGTACGCCGACGGGTGGCTGCCGTTCCTCTACGCGCCGGAGAAGGCGCACGACGTGTGGGGTGACGCGCTCGCCGCGGGCACCGCCAAGCGTCCGGACGACCTGGGTCCGCTGGAGGTCGTCGCGGGCGGCATGGTGTCCGTCGGCGAGGACGTGAAGGGGATGCTCGACTTCGCCCGGCCGATGGTCGCGCTCTACCTCGGCGGGATGGGCGCCAAGGGCAAGAACTTCTACAACACCCTGGCCTGTCAGTACGGCTTCGAGGAGGAGGCCGCGAAGATCCAGGACATGTACCTCGGCGGCAACAAGCGTGACGCCGAGGCGCTGGTGCCGCTCGAGCTGCTCGAGATGTGCAACCTGGTCGGGCCCGAGTCCTACGTCAAGGAGCGGATCGCCGCGTTCCGCGAGTCCGGTGTCACCAGTCTGCAGATCATGCCGGTGCCGGCCGACGGCGGAGACCCGGCTGCCCTGGTGTCCCAGATGAAGGAGTGGGTGAGCTGATGAGCCAGCGCGAGATCCTCGAGCCGGAGCACGAGGCGTTCCGCCGTACCGTGCGTTCCTTCGTGGAGAAGGAGATCAGCCCGTTCCATGCCCAGTGGGAGGCCGACGGCCAGGTCAGCCGCGAGGTGTGGACCCGGGCCGGCGCGCAGGGCCTGCTCTGCTTCGACGTCGACGAGGCGTACGGCGGGCCGGGGGTCAAGGACTTCCGCTACAACATGGTGCTCGCCGAGGAGATGACCCGGGCCGGCGCGCACGGTCCGGGGTTCCCGGTGCACACCGACATCATCGTGCCCTACCTCAGCAGCCTGGGGACCGACGAGCAGAAGCAGCGCTGGCTGCCCGGCTGCGTGAGCGGCGAGACGATCACCGCGATCGCGATGACCGAGCCCGGCGCCGGCAGCGACCTGCAGGGCATCCGCACCAGTGCCGTCGACAAGGGCGACCACTACGTGCTCAACGGCAGCAAGACGTTCATCAGCAACGGCGCGATGGCCGACCTGGTGATCGTGGTGGCGCGCACCGACACCTCGACCGACGGGGGGCTCGGCCACAAGGGCATCAGCCTGCTGGTCGTCGAGAAGGGCATGGACGGGTTCGAGCGCGGCCGCAACCTGGCCAAGGTCGGGATGCACGCACAGGACACCTCGGAGCTGTTCTTCGACGACGTCGTGGTGCCCAAGACCAACCTGCTCGGCGAGGAGGGCAGCGGGTTCGTCTCGCTGATGATGAACCTCCCGCAGGAGCGGCTGTCGATCGCGATGATGGCGGCGGCCGCGTGCGAGGCGGTCCTGGACCTGAGCCTGGACTACGTCAAGGAGCGCGAGGCGTTCGGCCGGCCGATCGGGAAGTTCCAGAACACCCGGTTCGTGATCGCCGAGATGGCCACCGAGACGCACATCGCGCGGGTCTTCGTCGACGACTGCGTCCGCCGGCACAACGCCCGAGAGCTCGACGCGAAGCTCGCGTCGATGGCCAAGTGGTGGACCACCGAGCTGCAGAAGAAGATCGTCGACCAGGGCGTCCAGCTGTTCGGCGGCTACGGCTACATGACGGAGTACCCCATCGCCAAGGCGTTCATGGACAGCCGGGTGCAGACCATCTACGGCGGCACCACCGAGATCCAGAAGGAGATCATCGGCCGGTCCCTCGGCCTGTGAGGGCGGCCCGGAGCACCCGGCGAACGACGCGCCGCGACTGTCGGTGACACGGTCGGCGCCCGGTGGTTGCATGACCGCATGGACGGCTCGGGACAGCGCAAGCGACTGGTGATCTGCTGCGACGGGACCTGGAACCGCCCCGACGCCGCGCACGTGACGAACATCGAGAAGATCGCCCGCACCGTCGCCACCGACCTGTCCCGCACCGACGGCGTGCAGCAGCTCGTGCTCTACCTCAGCGGGGTCGGGGCCGGCTCCTACGCGGCCGACCGGCTGCTCGGCGGCGCGTTCGGCTTCGGCCTGTTCGCCAACATCCGCTCGGCCTACCGCTTCCTCGCGCTCAACTACGAGCCGGGCGACGAGATCTTCGTGTTCGGCTTCAGCCGCGGCGCCTACACCGCACGCAGCCTGGTCGGCATGATCGGCCGCGTCGGCCTGCTCACCCGCGACGCGCTGGTCGCCGACAAGCTCCCCGAGGCGGTGGCGCGCTACCAGCGCCGGGGGCCCGGTGACGGTGCGTTCGGGGAGAGCGACCTCGAGTTCCGCCGCGACCACTGCCACCCGGAGGCTCCCGTCCAGCTGCTCGGCGTCTTCGACACGGTGGGCGCACTGGGCGTCCCCGGCGCGGTCCGGACCCAGCACCAGTTCCACGACGTCAACCTGAGCAGGGTGGTGCTCTGCGCGCGGCAGGCGCTCGCGCTCGACGAGCGTCGGCTCAAGTTCGAGCCGTGCCTGTGGGAGGCCGACGAGGACACCCGCACCGACGACGAGGCCTCGGGACGGGTCCGACAGGTCTGGTTCGAGGGTGCGCACTCCGACGTCGGCGGCGGGTACGTCGAGACCGGGCTGTCCGACACCGCCCTGCTCTGGATGGTCACCGAGGCGAACCGGCGCGGCCTGGTGTTCGACACCCGCCTGCTCGCGACGTACGTCGAGAGCGGCTCCTCGGCGGTCCGGCACGACTCGCTCACCCTCCTCTACCGGGTGCTCAACGCGTTCTCGCGGGTCCGGATGACGCTGACGCACCAGACCCGGCGGTTCCTCGGCAGCTGGCGACGGCTCGACCCGCCGCCGGCCCCGGGCACGAAGCAGCAGTGGGCCGTCGGCGTCCGGGTCGCGTCCTCGGCGTCGCGGCACTTCCTGGACGACCCGTCGTACGGCGCCCCCAACCTCGTGGAGTACGCCGAGCAGACGTCGCTGTTCCGGGACAGGGTCGTCGAGGTGGTCGCCCTGCCGGAGCCGCTGGGCGCCCTCGACGACTGGATGGCGTGGCACGGCATCGACCTCGGCACCCCGCCCCCACGTGACCCGGCGTCCGGCGCGGCCGCGTCCTCCCCGGGAAGCGTGCAGGGCAGCTGACCCGAACGGACTAGTCCCTTCGGACTATTCCCCGCACTAGTCCTGCGGGTCGGCCGGTAGTCGCTCGACACTGAAACCGACATATCGGGTCGACCGTGAGGAACCGCGCTGACATCGCTGCAGGACACCGCGCACCCGTCACCTGACGTGCTCGAGGACCTCCCCGCCCCGGAGGCAGGCCGAGCCACGCGGCGCTACCGCGTCGCGGTCCTCGGCGCGCTTGCGAGCGTGGCCCTGTTCGGGGTGTGGCTCTCCGGGGACCTCGGTGGCCCCAGGCTGCGGCTGCTCGTCAGCGACGTCGTCTTCGTGCTGGCCCCGCTCGTCGCCGCGACGAGCTGCTGGAGCGCACACCGGCTCCGTCGCGGCCGGCACACCGGCTGGGCCTGGCTGACCGTCGGCTGCCTGATCTGGGCGGGCGCCTCGGTCGTCCGGACGTTCGACGAGGTCGCGCTGCAGGACTCCTCGCCGTTCCCGTCGCTCGCCGACATCGGCTTCATCGGGTACGCCGTGCCGGTCGCCGTCGCGATCACCCGCTTTCCCCGCTCCGCGGGCAACCTGTGGTCGCGCTGGCGGCTGCTGCTGGACGGCGTCGTCGTCGCCTGCTCGCTGCTGCTGGTCAGCGTGATCTGGGTGCTGGGCCCGATCGTGCACGCCACCTCGCAGATGCTCACCCGTCTGGACGCGATGGCCTACCCCATCGCCGACGTGGTCGTTGCCTCGATCGTGGTGACCCGGTGCATGGTCCTGCCGCGGGCCCGGTTGAAGGTCTGGGTGCCGCTGAGCGCCGGGCTGCTCGTGCTCTCGGTCACCGACAGCATCTACGTCGCGGACACCTTCGGCGACAGCTTCCGCCCCGGCGGGCTGGTCGACGTCGGGTGGCTGGTCAGCTTCGTGCTGGTCGCCCTCGCCGCGCGGGTGCCGGCGTCCGAGACCGAGCTGCCGGTCCAGGACGGGATCGCCGACCCGCCCTCGATGCTGCAGGAGATCGCGCCGTACGCGGTGGTCTCGCTGGCCGCGTGGGCCTACCTCACCAGCCCCGTCACGCTCGCCCGGCCCAGCCACTACCTCTGGCTCACACTGCCCCTCGTCGCGGCCGTGGCGCTGCGCCAGCTGCTGGTGGTCGCGGACCACGGCACCCTGGCGCGCGACCTGGGCCAGGCCGTCGAACGGCGTACGGCCCAGCTCATGCACAAGGACCAGTGGTGGCAGGACCTCGTCCAGAACCTCTCCGACGTGGTGATGGTGGTCGACGTCGACGGCGCGGTCCGGTACTCCAGCCCCTCGGCCCGGACCGCCCTCACCCACTGGCAGCACCTGCGCACCGCCGAGGAGCTGCAGGCCCAGGTCCACCCCACCGACAAGCGCGGCACCTTCGCGACCATCCGGCCGGTCCTCGAGGGCCAGCAGCGCTACGGCTTCATCGAGTGCCGGATCAAGCGCTCGGACGGCACCTGGGGCTGGTTCGAGGTGACCGCCGTCGGGCAGCTCGCCGAGCGCGCGCTCCAGGGCGCGGTGCTGACCCTGCACGACGTCAGCGAGCGCCGGCAGCTCACCGACCGGCTCAAGCACCAGGCCTACCACGACACGCTGACCGGACTGCCCAACCGCGCACTGCTCATGGACCGCATCCACGAGGCGCTCGCGCGTCGCGACGACACCGAGTTCGCGCTGCTGCTCATCGACCTCGACGACTTCAAGGTCATCAACGACCGGCACGGCCACGAGTCGGGCGACGTGGTGCTCGAGGTCATCGGGCGCCGGCTCACCAAGACGGTGCGCCCCACCGACACCGTGGCCCGGCTCGGCGGCGACGAGTTCGCGCTGCTGCTCACCGGTCCGGCCGACGAGGTACGACGTACCGCCCAGCGACTCGCGGAGCAGATCGCCCAGCCGGTCGTGGTGGGTGGCCGCCGGTTCCTGGTCCGGGCCAGCGTCGGCGTGGTGTTCCCCGCGGCGGACGACTCGGAGACCGCGCACTCGCTGCTCTCGCACGCCGACATCGCGCTCTACGAGGCGAAGGCGCGCGACAAGGGCGGCGTCGTCGTCATCGAGGGCCCGGAGCGGGAGGCGGCCGCCAAGCAGGTCTACCTGCGTGAGCAGATCGCCCAGCCCGAGCTCGACCAGTTCTCCGTCGTCTACCAGCCGATCGTCGACCTGAGGACCGGCTACGTCCGCGGCGTCGAGGCGCTGCTGCGCTGGCAGCACCCGGACCTCGGCGCGGTCTCCCCGGCCGACTTCATCCCGATGTCGGAGTACGGCGGCTCGATCCAGGTGCTCGGCTGGCACGTGCTGAGCCGGGCCTGCACCCAGCTGGGCCGGTGGACGCGCGAGCTGCCCGACCACCGGCTCGCGATCGGCATCAACGTGTCCATCCGCCAGCTCGACGAGCCCGGCTTCGCCAAGCGCGTGCTCGAGCTGATCAGCGAGCAGGGCATCGCGCCGGACCAGATCGTGCTGGAGCTGACCGAGCAGTCGCTCGCGGTCGACTTCGAGACCGCGGTCGACGTCGTCGCCGAGCTGCGGACCGGCGGGGTGTCCGTGGCGGTCGACGACTACGGCACCGGCTACTCCTCGCTGCGCTACCTGCACCGCTTCGCGGCCGACGTGGTCAAGATCGACCGCAGCTTCGTGGCCAACCTCGAGGGCAGCGTGCACACGCAGAAGATCGTCCGGTCGGTGGTCCACATGGCCCAGGGCCTGGACCTGCAGTCGATCGCCGAGGGCATCGAGACCACCTCGCAGCTCGACCTGGTGCGCGACCTCGGGTGCGAGCTCGGGCAGGGCTTCCTGTTCTCGCGGCCCGTGCCCGCTGACGAGATCACCGCGCTGCTGCGCGCCCGGGACTCGCTGACGGTGTAGCCGGCCGGCGCCGACCACCTAGACTTCCCGGATGCAGCGGGTCGGGCACCTCGGCGTCCGGAGCGCCGTCGTCACGGTGCTGTCGGCGCTGCTGCTGGTGTGCACCGGCTCCTTCGCCCAGGCGGTCCAGGCACCGCACGCGGCACGGTCCACGCCGCTGTCCGCGGGCGCGACCGCGGCGCAGTCGGCGGCCCTGCACCCGCGGACCGAGCCGGACTCCGCCGCGAAGCCCGGCACCCTCGTCGTCGCACGCCCGCACCGCGCGAGCCAGGCACATCGCCTCGACGGGTCGGGGCCCGCGCTGGTCCCCGACCGGGCCGAGTCACCCCGGCCGTCGTACGGCGTGGTCCGCCGCAGCACCGCGGCCGACCGGCTGCACCCCACGACGCAGGTCACCGCGAAGGGCCGGGCCCCTCCCGTCTGACGGCCCACCCGTCCGTCCGACCCGCGCCTCCCCTCACGCCTCCCGCGCGACCGGGGCGCCCCAGCCGTGGAGCCTGCCCATGCCCGCCGTACCGTCGTCCTCCCCTGCCCGCACCCGTCGACCACGAGCGTCGCTGTGGCGCGCGCTCGCCTCCTTCGCCGTCATCGCCCTCGCCCTGCTGGCAGCGCTCTCCGTCTCCCCCCGCCTCGGCCTCGACCTCGAGGGCGGCACACAGATCGTCCTGGAGACCCAGGACAGCGAACGGGTCCGGGCCGACTCCGGATCCACCGACCGGGCCCTGGAGGTGCTGCGCGGCCGGGTCGACGCGCTCGGGGTGGCCGAGCCGACGCTGGCCCGGGCGGGTGAGCGGCGGATCATCGTCGAGCTGCCCGGGGTCCAGGACCCGCGCGAGGCGGCCGAGGTGATCGGCCGGACCGCGCAGCTCGGCTTCCACGTGGTGCGGGGTCCGGCGCAGGCCGGCACGCCCGCCCCGCCGGGCACCCGCGCCGTCGACGACGAGGACGGCGCGCCGATCCTGCTCGGGCCGCAGGTCCTCGACGGCAACGGGGTGCGCGACGCCGGCGCCGAGCTCCCGCAGGACGGCGTCGGGTCGTGGGTCGTGTCGGTGTCGTTCAACCGCGAGGGGGCGCCGCAGTGGCGTGAGCTGGTGTCCCGCGCCTGCCGGAACGCTGCCGGCGGGCAGCGGATCGCGATCCTGCTCGACGACGAGGTGATCTCCTCGCCCGCCGTCCAGCCCGAGCTGTGCGGCGGCGCCGGGTCGGCGACCCAGATCACCGGAGCGTTCACCCAGAAGAGCGCCGACGACCTGGCGATCCTGATCAAGGGCGGCGCCCTTCCGGTCCCCGTGCAGGTGATCGAGCAGCGCACGGTCGGGGCCACCCTCGGCGACGCGGCGATCGACGCGTCCGTCGAGGCCGGGGTCATCGGCATCGCACTGACCGGGCTGTTCATCGTCGTCGTCTACCGGCTGATGGGCCTGATGGCGACGGTGGCGCTCGCGGCGTACGCGCTGATCTCGTACGGCCTGCTGGTCTGGCTCGGGGCGACGCTGACCCTGCCCGGTCTCGCCGGCTTCGTGCTGGCGATCGGGCTCGCCATCGACGCCAACGTGCTGGTCTTCGAGCGCGCCCGGGAGGAGTACGCCCGCAGACCCCGGGACGGTCTCCAGCCGGCCCTGGACACCGGCTACCGCAAGGCGTGGTCGGCGATCCTGGACTCCAACGTGACGACCCTGCTGGCCGCGGCGCTGCTGTTCTTCTTCGCCTCCGGCCCGGTCAAGGGCTTCGGCGTGACGCTGTCGATCGGGGTCGTGGCGTCGATGGTCTCCGCCCTCGTCGTGGCCCGGGTGCTCACCGACTGGGCGGTGCGTCGCTCGTTCACGTCCGCCAGGATCTCCGGGCTCGGCGGCGCCGGCCGGCTGCGCAGCTGGCTGGTCGAGAGCGGCCCGTTCCTGATGCGCCGGGTCGGGACCTGGATCGGCGTGGCGGTCGTCGTCGCCGTGCTGGCGGTCGGCGGGATCGTCGTACGCGGGCTGAACCTCGGCGTGGAGTTCACCGGCGGACGGCTGCTCGAGTTCTCGACCAGCCAGCCGGTGGGCCTGGACGCCGCGCGTGCGGCGGTCGCGGACGCCGGCTTCCCGGGAGCCGTCGTGCAGGCGTCGTCCGGCACCGGGGACGCGGACAACATCACCGTGCGCACCGGGCAGATCAGCAACGACGAGGCGGTGGGGATCGAGGAGTCGCTCGCGGGAACCGCTGGCGAGGTCACCAAGGAACGCGACGAGCTGGTCGGCCCCACGCTGGGCCAGGAGCTGCGCACCAAGGCGCTGGTCGCGTTCGGCATCGCGATCGGGGCACAGATGCTCTACCTCGCGTTCCGGTTCCGGTGGACGTACGCCGCGGCCGCGGTGCTGTCGATGTCGCACGTGGTGCTCACCGTCGTCGGCATCTTCGCCTGGCTCGCCAAGCCGGTCGACGGGGTGTTCCTGGCCGCGGTGCTCTCGATCATCGGGCTCGCGGTCAACGACACGATCGTGATCTTCGACCGGATCCGGGAGCAGACCCGCGACGCCCCCGACGAGCGGCTGCGCGAGGCCGTGAACGCCGCGATCCTGCAGACCGTGCCACGGACCGTGAACACCGGCCTGGGCGCGATGTTCATCCTGGCCACGCTCGCCGTGCTCGGCGGTGACTCGCTGACCGACTTCGCGGTGGCGCTGCTGCTCGGCCTGACCGTCGGGATCTACTCGACGATCTTCACCGCGTCGCCGCTCGCGATCTGGGCCGAGGAACGCTGGCCGGTGCGACCACGGTCGAGCGGGCCGCGCGTGGTGGACCCCTACGCCGACGTCCCGGTGGCCGGCCGGGAGAGCGGGTCGTTGTGAGGGTCCAGCCCAGGCGTCAGGGCAGGGCGGGCACGGCGTGCAGCCGCACCGGCAGCGAGTCGACGCCGTAGACGATCGACATCTGCCGGTAGTCCACCTGATCGGTGGCCAGCGACAGGTCGGGGAAACGCCGGGCGATCGCCGGGAACGCCGTACGCAGCTCCATCCGCGCGAGCTCGGCGCCGACGCAGCGGTGGAAGCCGTGCCCGAAGGCGAGGTGGGTGCTCACCGGGCGGGTGATGTCGAACGCGTCCATCCGCCTCCCCAGCCGCTCGTCGCGGTTGGCCCCCGCGAGCTGGCAGATCACCACGTCGCCCTTGGACACCCGCTGGTCGCCGATCTCGACGTCCTGCTTGGGGAAGCGCGCGAACGCGATCTGCACGACGGTCAGGTAGCGCAGCAGCTCCTCGACGGTGCGGTCCACGACAGTCGGGTCGGTGCCCACGCGGCGGTAGTCCTCGGGGTGGTCGAGGAGTACGGCGGTCCCGAGCGCGAGCATGCTCGCGGACGTCTCGAGGCCACCGGTGAACACACCGTCGGCCAGACCGGCGAGGTCGAAGTCGTTGATCTCGTCGCCGTGCTCGCGGATGATCTGGCCGATCAGCCCGTCCCCCGGATCGGTGCGCTGCTTGCGGGTGGCCTCCATCAGGAACTTCCGGGAGTCCGACACCGCTCCGAAGACACCCTGGCCGCCGTACGACACGTCGAACCGGGCCGAGCCCAGCTGCCGGAAGGTCTCCCGGTCCTCGTCGGGCAGCCCGAGCAGCTCGCAGATCACCAGGAACGGGATCGGGAACGCGAACGACGGGACCAGGTCGACCACGCCGTCGGTCTCTGCCGCCTGCCGCTCGACCTCGTCCAGCTGCCGCTCCACGATCTCCGCGATCCGCGGGCGCAGCCGCTCGAGGCGGCGCATCGTGAACTCCGGCGTGAGCAGCTTGCGCAGCCGGGTGTGCTCCGGCGGGTCGGTGAAGCCGAGCCCACCGATGTCCCCGTCGGTGGTCGAGCCCCGCACGCCCATGAACGGGCGGATGTCGGTGCTGTAGCTGGTGGTGTCCGCGAGCACCTGACGTGCCTCGGCTTCGCCCGTCACGATCCAGACGTTCATGCCGAGGAACGAGGTCAGCTTCGCGACCGGGGCCTGCTGCCGCAGCTCGCCGAGCCGCGGGATCGGGTCGGGGCCGTCCCGGTGCAGCGGCCAGGCCAGGCTGTCGGGGACCTTGTCGAGCTGGGACAGGTCGATGCCCTTGCTGCCCACACGAGCCAGCACCAGGCGGCGGGCCTGGCTCTTGAGGTACGTCGTGACGCGTGACACGGGCGGGTCTCCTGGGCTGCTGTGGGCGAAACGTGCGCTGTCAGGGTATGCCGAAGCGGGCCACCGCCGCGCGTACGGCGCCGCACGACCAGGGGTGTTTCCGGGTGCACCCCGAGGCCGCGCTCCGGGATCAGATCGGGTTGTCGTGCAGGATCCGCTGGTAGAGCCGGTGGTCCTGCCAGGCGCCGTCGATGAACAGGAACTTCGGGGCCATGCCGTAGTACTCGAAGCCGCAGCGCTGCAGCACCCGCTGCGACGCGACGTTGTGCACCAGGGTGCCGGCCTCCAGACGGTGCAGTCCCCGGCCCTGGGCCTGCGCGCACGCGAAGTCCACGGCGCCCGAGGCGAGGCCGCGACCGAGGTGGTCGGCGTCCACCCAGTAGCCCACGCTGGCGCTGCGGAGCACGCCCATCACGATGTTGTTGAGGTTCACCCGTCCGACGATGCGGGCCTCGTGCGTCAGCACCCAGGCGGCGAGCTGCCCGGCGACGACCGAGGAGAGCTGTCCCACCAAAGCGGCCGTCTGCCCCTCGAGGGTGTAGAAGCTCTCGTCGCGGCGCGGGTCCCACGGTGCGAGGTGCTCGCGGTTGCGCGCGTAGGCCTCGGCGAGGCCCGCCGCGTCCTCGGCGACGAGCGCACGGATCTGGTAGCCCTCAGGAGTCACACGGTGAGGCTAGCCGGGCTCCGCGGGCGTCCCGGAGGTAGCCCGGCGCCGCGTCCTGCGGGGCCCGGCTCAGCCGTGGGCGAGCGCCGGCACGAAGGAGAGCGCCAGTGACAGCGCGAGCAGCACCACGACCACGATCACGGTCCATCTGACCCACGTCGGCTGCATGGGCCCGATTCTCCCATCCGGTCCCCCGACTGCCGGACCCGGCCGGGTTCCCTCCACACCTTGCCGACCCGGCCCCCTGTCCACAGATCTCGAACACGCGTTCGACCCGGGGGTGGATCCCGGGCAGCATCGAGTCATGACCAGCGACGTCTGCACCTCGGCTCCGGGCCACCCGATCGCCGGGTTCGCCCGGAGGCTCGGTGCCGACCTGGACACGCTGGGCCCGGTCGCCGCCTGGTCGATGACACCCGACGAGCAACGGTCCGCACTGGTCGACCTCGCGCGGGCACAGGCGCGCCTCGACGAGCTGCGGCTGCGGGTGCTGGTCAGCGCCGACCGAGACGAGATCGGTGCCGAGACCGGCGCGACGTCCACCGCGGCCTGGCTCGCCCACCACGCTCGCCAGGGGCGGCCGGCCGCCCCTGCGGACGTCCGGCTCGCGCACGCGCTCGACCAGGACTGCTCCGAGACCCGCACCGCTCTGTCCGAGGGCCGCGCCCAGGCGCCGGACGCAACGCCTCGGTGGTGGTCACGATGACCCTGGACTCGCTGCTGACCGGCCTCGGAGCGGCATCAATCGACACCGGGCAGCGGATCTCGGCCGGCCAGGCGCGCCTTCTGGCCTGCGAGGCCGGGGTGATCCCCGCAGTCCTCGGCTCCCGGTCCCGGGTGCTCGACCTCGGCCGCCGGGTCCGGTTCCACAGCGATGCCCAGCGTCTGGCGCTGTCCGTGCAGCACGCCGGATGCGTCGCGGAGCTCTGCGACCGCCCGCCCGCATGGTGCGAGATCCATCATCGGGTCCCCTGGTCCGAGGGCGGGGCCACGGACCTGACCGGCGTACCCCTGTGCGCGCGTCACCACCACCACGCCCACGACCCCGGCTACGAGGTGACCTACCTGCCGACCGGCAAGGTCTCGTTCCACCGGCGCACGTGAGACTCACGGTGCCACCCGCGGCACAGCCAGGGCCGTCGTCGATCAAAGAGGCCACTCTCCCCAGGACGCTCCGGGCCTATGCTCGCTGGACAGGCCTCACGAGGAGATTTCGTATGAGCCAGCTCGGTGACCCGCGAGTGGTCGTGAAGGACGCATCCGACATCGACCGCTACCTGTGGATCGGCGGCACCACCATGAACGTGGTGCTCGGCGCGCAGGACACCCAGGGCCAGTTCGCCCTGCTCGACCAGCACGGCGTGTCCGGCGACGCGACGCCCCTGCACCGCCACCTGAACGAGGACGAGGCGTTCTACGTCCTCGACGGTGAGATCGTCGCCGTCGCCGGGGAGGAGGAGCACCACGCACGGGCGGGCTCGGCGCTGTTCCTGCCCCGCGGGCTGCCGCACGCGTTCATGGTGACCTCCGCGTCGGCCCGCCTCCTCACGATCACGGTGCCGACCGGGTTCGAGACCTTCGTGCGGGAAGCCGGGATCCCCGTCGACGGCCAGGTCCCGACGACCTGGGAGTTCGACCTCGACCGGGTGATGAACCCGGCTCAGGCGGCCGGCATCGAGATACTCGGACCGCCACCGTTCGGAACGCCGCCGGTCTGACCGGACGAACGGCCCGCGGGTCGGCGAGCGATCGCGACACAGAACGGTGAGCGCGAGGTCACTAGAGGAGGCCATTGTGCGTTCGCCGCTACCCGGGAAACCGTGGTGAACGTAAAGCGGGGGGCCTCAAGTTTGCGGGGGATCGTTCTTGTTCGCGCCTGGGCGAGGTCCTGTCGAAAAGACATTCCTTGACTGGAGGACCTCACATGAGAAGAGCGACACGAACGCTTTCGGCCACCGCGGCGACCACCCTGTTCGCCGTGGCATCGGCGGTCGGCACGTCCACCCAGGCCAGTGCGGCGAGCTTCGGCGGCAGCTGGCAGTTCAACGAGAAGTCAGGCAGTGCGGTGGACTCCTCCGGCAACGGCAACAACGGCACGTTGCACGGCGGGATCACCCGGACCGGCACCCAGTACCACTTCGACGGCTCGACCGGGTACGTCAGCGTTCCCGACTCCTCGACGCTGGACCCGGGATCAGGAAATCTCGCGCTCACCGTCAAGTTCACCCTCGACGGGAACCCCACGCCCAGCGGGAACGACTACGACCTGGCACGCAAGGGGTTGGGTTCGACCTCTGGTGGCGACTACAAGGCCGAGGTGCTCGACACCGGCAAGGGCTTCTGCCACTTCCGCGGCAACCAGCACTCCGCGGACCTCACCGGCGGTTCCAATCTGGGGAGCGGCACGCACACCCTCAAGTGCGTGAAGACCAGCAGCTCGGTCAGTCTCCTGGTGGACGGTTCGGTGAAGGCAAGCAGGACCGTCACCGTGGGATCGATCGCGAACTCTTCCGGGGTGTCACTCGGCGCCAAGCCGGGCGAAGACTTCACCCGCGGCTACATCGACTACGTCACGATCTCGACGTCGTAGCCGTTTCCCTTGTCTCCACAGGGAACCGCGGGTCAGAGCGGGTGTCTTACTCCCACTCGATGGTGCCGGGCGGCTTGCTGGTCACGTCGACCGTCACCCGGTTCACCTCACGCACCTCGTTGGTGATCCGCGTGGAGATGGTCTCGATGACGTCGTACGGCAGGCGTGCCCAGTCGGCGGTCATCGCGTCCTCGGAGGTCACCGGTCGGAGCACCACCGGGTGGCCGTACGTGCGGCTGTCCCCCTGGACGCCCACCGACCGGACGTCGGCGAGCAGGACCACGGGGAACTGCCAGATGTCGCGGTCCAGGCCCGCGCGCGTGAGCTCCTCACGGGCGATCGCGTCGGCCTCGCGCAGGATCTCGAGCCGGTCGTGGGTGACCTCGCCGATGATCCGGATGGCGAGTCCGGGTCCGGGGAACGGGTGCCGCCAGACGATCTCGGCGGGCAGTCCGAGCTGCTCGCCGACGAGGCGGACCTCGTCCTTGAACAGCGTGCGCAGCGGCTCGACGAGCTCGAACTCGAGATCCTCGGGCAGGCCGCCCACGTTGTGGTGCGACTTGATGTTCGAGGTGCCGGCGCCGCCGCCGGACTCCACCACGTCGGGATAGAGCGTGCCCTGGACCAGGAAGTCGACCCGCTCGCCCTGGGCCGCCGCGTCGCCGATGATCTCGATCTCCGCGGCCTCGAAGACCCGGATGAACTCGCGCCCGATGATCTTGCGCTTCTCCTCGGGGTCGCTGACCCCGGCGAGCGCGTCGAGAAACCGCTTCTCGGCGTCCACGACGTGCAGCGAGACCCCGGTCGCGGCCACGTAGTCGCGTTCGACCTGCTCGGCCTCACCCTTGCGAAGCAGGCCGTGGTCGACGAACACGCAGGTGAGCTGGTCGCCGATCGCGCGCTGCACGAGCGCCGCCGCCACCGCGGAGTCGACACCGCCGGACAGGCCGCAGATCGCCTGCCGGTCACCGATCTGGGCGCGGATCTTCTCGATCTGCTCCTCGACGATGTTGACCATCGTCCAGGTCGGGCGGCACCCGGCGATCTCGAGCAGGAAGTGGCTGAGCACCTGCTGCCCGTGCTCGGTGTGCATCACCTCGGGGTGCCACTGGACACCGGCGAGCCGCCGCTCGAGGTTCTCGAACGCCGCCACCGGGGTGTCGGCCGTCGAGGCGAGTACGTCGAACCCGGGCGGCGCCGCGACGACCGAGTCGCCGTGGCTCATCCACACCCGGTGCTGACGGGGCACGTCGGACAGCAGCGTGCCCGCGTCGGTGACCTCCACGGGGGTGCGGCCGTACTCCGAGCGGCCGGTGCGACGTACCTCGCCGCCGAGGTTGAGCGCCATCGCCTGGAAGCCGTAGCACATGCCGAAGACCGGCACCCCGGCCTCGAAGATGGCCGCGTCGACGTTGGGCGCACCCGGCTCGTAGACCGAGGAGGGACCGCCGGACAGGATGATCGCCTGCGGCTTGCGCGCCAGGATCTCCTCCACCGACAGGGTGTGCGGGACGATCTCGGAGTAGACGCGGGCCTCGCGGACCCGGCGTGCGATGAGCTGGGCGTACTGCGCCCCGAAGTCGACGACGAGAACCAGGTCGTGTTCGGTAGTCACGCTGGGGTCACCGGGACCCTTCCTGAGTAGGTGACGGTGAAGGGCGCAGTCTAGCCGCCGCGGTCCGGCCGACCGCACGCGCCGGGGGCGGGGACCGCGAGACGAAACGGGCCTGTGCGGATGCACCGGCAGAAAGTTTCCGAAACTATTTCTCCGATCGGGCATAACCCGCCTGACCGGGCGTCGTTAGGCAGGACGGATCCGGCGGCTTTGCTCCCTCCCATTGCCGGGTCCCTCGTCCGTGCAGCTGCGTGGACCGTTCAGGGCCCGACCACCCTCCCTCCCCGGTCGGGCCCTGAAGCCGTTAACGGGCGTCGGTCGAGCACCGCGCGAACGGCCGGCCTGGAGGGGGTCAGCGGCCCGAGGTCACCGACACGATCGGCAGCCGCAGGGCGCCCGGTGCCGACTCCGGGACCGCCGGACGGTGCGGGGGCACCGGCTCGATCCGTCGGTACGGCGAGCCGAGGGCGGGTCGCGCGTCGGTCTCGCCCTTGTTCGGCCAGAACGCCATCGCCCGCTCTGCCTGGGCGGTGATCGTCAGCGAGGGGTTCACACCGAGGTTCGCGGAGATCGCCGAGCCGTCCACGACGTGCAGCCCGGGGTGGCCGTACATCCGCTGGTAGGGGTCGACCACCCCGGTCTCGGGGCTCTCCCCGATCGTGCAGCCGCCGATGAAGTGCGCGGTGAGTGGTCGGTTGAACGGCTCGCCGATCGAGCCGCCGGGCTTGCCGCCGATGATCTCCGCCATCTGCCGCACCGCCTGGTTGGCCACCGGGATCCAGGTCGGGTTGGGGCTGCCGTGGCCTTGTCGCGAGGAGAGGTGCCACCGGCCGGTAAGCCGGCTGCGCCTCGAGAACACCGTGATCGAGTTGTCGATGGTCTGCATGACCAGCGCGATCACCGTGCGCTCGGACCAGTGCCGGACGTCGTACAGGTGCCGGACGTTGCGACGTTCCTTCCACATCTCCTTGAGCCAGGTCTGCCACCGGGGGCTCGGGCCGTCACCGTCGGTGAGCACGGTCTGCATCAGCGACATCGCGTTGCTGCCCTTGCCGTAGCGGACCGGCTCGATGTGGGTGTGCTCGTCGGGGTGGAAGCTCGACGTGATCGCCACGCCCTGGCTGTAGTCGACCTGCGTGTCCGGCGCGATGGCGCCCAGGATCGACTCGGAGTTGGTGCGCGAGAGGTAGCCGAGCCGCTGGGAGATCCGCGGCAGGTGACCCTCGTCGCGCATCCGGTGCAGCAGCCGCTGGGTGCCCAGCGAGGACGCCGAGAAAACCACCTGGCGGGCGGTGAGCGTCCGGGTCGCAGACCGCCGGCGGGCCTTCGCCTTGGTGAAGCGCACCTGTACGTCGTACCCGCCACCCGGCTGCTCGGGGCGGGGCCGGACCCGGGTCACGGTCGTGAGCGGCAGCACCTGCGCGCCGTTCTGCTCGGCAAGGTAGAGGTAGTTCTTCACCAGCGTGTTCTTCGCGTTGTGCCGGCAGCCGGACATGCACTCGCCACACCCGATGCAGGTCGAGCGCTCGGGTCCTGCGCCGCCGAAGTAGGGATCCGCCACCCGCTCGCCCTGCGCCTGGCCCGGGCCACCGAAGAACACCCCGACCGGGGTGGGGTGGAAGGTGTCACGCACCCCCATGTCGGTGGCGACCTTCTCCATCACCTGGTCCGCCGGCGTGCGGAGGGGGTTCTCGACCACGCCGAGCATCCGCTTGGCCTGGTCGTAGAACGGCGCGAGCTCGCTCTTCCAGTCGGTGATGTCGCGCCACTGCGGGTCGTCGTAGAACGGCTGCAGGGGTTCGTACAGCGTTTGGGCGTAGACCAGGGACCCACCGCCGACGCCGGCACCGGACACGATCATGCAGTCCTTGAGCGCGTCCACGCGCTGGATGCCGTAGCAGCCCACCTCCGGACGGAAGAGGTACTTCTTCAGGTCCCAGGACGTCGCCGGCAGGTCCTCGTCCGCGAAGCGCGCACCGGCCTCGAGCACCCCGACGCGGTAGCCCTTCTCGGTCAGCCGCAGCGCGGTGACGGACCCACCGAACCCGGACCCGATCACCAGGACGTCGAAGTCGAGCTCCGGGCCCGTCTGCGATCCCGATGGGACTTCCTGCGCGGCGGTCGCGGACGAGTCGTGCGGGCTCATGCGCGGCCCAGCTTCTTCAGCAGCCGCAGCTGGGCGACCATCACCTTGGCGTAGGTCTCGTCGCTGAGCCCGAGCATCGGCCCGAAGCGGAGCAGCCGTTGGGTGGCCACGGACTGCGTCTCGGTGTAGCGCAGGATGCCCTCGGCGCCCTGGCGACGGCCGAGGCCGGACTCGCGCATCCCGCCCATCGGCGCGTCGATGCTGGCGAACGTCGCGGCGAACGCCTCGTTGACGTTGACCGTGCCGCACTTGATCTGCCGGGCCACCGCGCGCGCCCGGGTGCCGTCCTGGCTGTAGACCGACGCGTTCAGGCCGTACTGCCCGTCGTTGGCGCGCGCCACGGCGTCGGCCTCGTCGGAGAACCGGTAGACCGACACCACCGGCCCGAACGTCTCGTCGGCGAAGCAAGCCATCTCCGGCGTGACGCCCTCGAGCACGGTCGGCTCGTAGTAGTAGGGGCCGAGGTCCGGCCGGGCGCGACCGCCGGCCAGCACCCGCACGCCCTTGGACCGAGCGTCCTCGACGTGCGCGGTGACCGCGTCGAGCTGGCCTTGGGAGATCAGCGTGCCCATGTCGCTGCCCCACGCGAGCCCCGGCTGGAGGTTCATCGCCTTGACCCGCGCCACGAACCGGGCCACGAACCGGTCGTAGACCTGGTCGGCGACGAACATCCGCTCGGTCGAGACGCACAGCTGGCCGGCGTTGGAGAAGCTCGCACGCACCGCCCCCTCCGCGGCGCGGTCGATGTCGGCGTCGCGGAGCACCAGGATCGGGTTCTTGCCGCCGAGCTCGAGCGAGCAGCCGATCAGCCGGTCGGCGCACTGCTTCGCGATCGTCTTGCCGGTGGCGGTCGAGCCGGTGAAGCACACGTAGTCCGAGCGGCTGATGATCTCCGGGCCGAGCTCGCGGCCGGGTCCCGCGACGACCTGCCACAGGTCCTTGGGGAAACCGGCCTCCTCCAGCAGCTGCACGCCCATCAACGCGGTGAGCATGGTCTGCGCGTCGGGCTTGTGCACCACGGCGTTGCCCGCAAGCAACGCCGGCAGCCCGTCGCACAGCGCCAGGGTGAAGGGGTAGTTCCACGGCGAGATGATCCCGACGACGCCCTTGGGGATGCGGTTGACCTCGACCCGGGTCAGACCGGGAACGACACCGGCGACCCGCTTGGTGTCCAGGTGCCGGTGCCCGGTCCGGCCGTAGTAGCGGGCGGTCAGCGCGACGTGCATCGGCTCGTCGTACGCGTCCTTGCGGGCCTTGCCGGACTCCCAGCAGATCACGTCGCTGATCTCAGCCTGCCGGTCGAAGAGCAGGTCGTGCAGCCGCAGCAGCGCAGCCTGCCGCTCGTCGATCGAGGTGCGCGCCCACTGCTCCTGGGCCCGCCGGGCCCGGCGGAAGGCCTCCGCGACGTCCGCCGTGCTGGACTGCGGGACCATCCCGATCGGCTGGCCGTTGAACGGGCAGTACGTCGGGACGCTCTCGCCGGTGGTGGCCAGCACCCGGTCGGTCAGGCTGCGCACGAAGGCCGGCTCGAGGGCGTAGGAGGCGGTCGGGTCGGAGGCCGGGTCCCGGGGCACCGTGTCGAGCGGACCGGGAGTCTGGGGGTCGGGCTGCGCGTTCATATACCGAGAGTATGTGACCGCGGTCTCAGTTACTACCCCTTGGTAACTCCGGCACCGACGCGTCGCACTACCGGCGAGACGCAGATCACCGGCATGTAGGGACCAATCACCTTTATTGACGTTTACAGTCGCGCTAACATTTAAACCGTCATCCAGTCATGCAAACCCCAAGAAAGTAGCCGTCATGTCCACCGGGCTGGCCCCCTCGCTGATGCTCGACCTCGCCTCCTCCACCATCACGGACCGCCAGCGGTCCGCCCGTGACCGCGTGCAGCGCGCGGCCGCCCGTCGCGGCCGGCTGGTCCGGTCCCTGCGCCGCGGCTGACCGAGTCTCGACCAGCTCGACCAGCGAGGCTCGAAACGCCACAGGCGCCGACGGACGCAGTGTCCGCCGGCGCCTGATGCGCGTTGGTTGAGCCTGTCGAAACCCGGGCTCAGCCGGTGGTGAGCGACGTGTCGTCGACCAGGAAGCTGGTCGCCGCCGACGAGTCCTCGACGCCGAGGAACTTCACCGTGACCGTCTTGCCGGTGTAGGCCGACAGGTTCACCGAGCGGGAGACGTAGCCCGTGCCCTCGTTGAGGTTGGAGTACGTCGCCAGCGTGGTCGTCGTACCACCGCTGGTCACCTGGACCTTGAGCGTGTCGTACGCCGTCGACGTGGTCGTCTCGTCACTGGCGATGTAGAGGGAGAACGACAGGCTCGCGGACGTCGCCGTCGGGATCGCGACGGACTGGCTCACCGAGTCGGTGTGCGAGGTGCCGTAGCCGTCCAGCCACGCGTAGTACGAGCCGCTGTGCGGAGTGCCGCCGGTGCTGTTGGTGATGACGCCCGAGGTCTGGGTCCACGAGGTCGCGCCGGACTCGAAGCCCGGGTTGGCGAGCAGGTTGCCCCCGGTCGGCGGCGGGGTGGTGCCACAGGTCTCGGTCGGCGTCACGCTGACGCCCTTCCAGGCGTTCACCGTCGCGGTGCACTGCGACGACGTGGCGCCGTACAGGTCCTTGGCGGCCTTCACCTGGCCGTTGGCGGCCTGCGGGTAGGTCGTCGTGGAGGTCCAGTAGGTCGACAGCGCGCGGTACCAGATGGCGGCGGCCTGGTCGCGGCCGATGCCGGTCAGCGTGGTGCCGTTGCAGGACGTCGCGCTGTGCGTCCGGCCGCCGATGGTCTTCGAGCCGGTTCCCTCGGCGAGCAGGTAGAACAGGTGGTTGCCCACGCCCGAGGAGTAGTGCGGGTCGAGGGTGCCGACCGACGAGGTCCAGCAGTTCTTCGAGCCGCCGTCCAGGGACGGGTTGTCCATCCGGCGCAGGTACGTGCCGTCCTTGGCGATCTTCTCGCCGATGTAGTAGTCACCCGGGTCGTTGGCGTTGGCGGCCTGGAACTCCACCATCGTGCCCATCACGTCGGAGGTCGCCTCGTTGAGACCGCCGGCGTCGCCGCTGTAGTTGAGCCCGGCGGTGTTGGACGTGACGCCGTGGGACATCTCGTGGCCGGCGACGTCGAGCGAGGTGAGCGGGCTGAACGTCGTCCCGCCGTCGCCGTACGTCATGCAGAAGCAGGCATCGTCCCAGAAGGCGTTCTCGTAGCTGCTGCCGTAGTGCACGCGGGAGTAGGCCGCGACGCCGTCGTTGCGGATGCCGGTGCGGTTGAAGTGCGACTTGTAGAAGTCCCACGTCTGCGCGGCGCCGTAGGCCGCGTCGACGGCCGCGCTCTGGCGGCTCGAGGTGGTGCCGGTCCCCCACACGTTGTCCGCGTCAGTGAACAGGGTGCCGCGTGCGGTGCTCGTCGAGTTGTTCGCGTCGTACGTCGAGTGGTTGCCGCGCGTCGAGTCGGTGAGCTGGTAGGTCGAGCCGCTGAGCGCCGTCTGGATCGCGACCGTGCCGCTGTAGAGCGAGCTGCCGGTGCCGTTCGCGTCCATCACCTGCGGGAGCCGGGCGAGCTGCTTGCCGGTCTTCGCGTCGGTGTAGACGAGGTCGCGGATCGGCGTACCGTCCTGCTCCGTGCCGGTGACGATCGTCTGCCAGGCCAGGACGGGCCGGTGCTGGGCGGCGTACACGACCTTCACCGGGTCGGCGGCGCCGGCCTGCAGGTGGTTGCGCTTCGCCGCGTCGGACTTCGCGGTCTTCCCGGCGACGCTGGCCTCGGTCGACGGGACCTCGATCCGCTGACGGTTGGCACGCACGACCTGGATCTTGCCACCGGACGACGCCTGGACGACCAGGTCGCCGCCGACCACCGGCAGGCCCGCGTAGGTGCGGTTGTAGCGGACGTGCTCGGTGCCGTCGATGTCGCGCAGGACGTCCTTGACGACGAGCGACTCCTTCCCGCCGAGGCGGAGCCGGTGCGCGGTGGCGTCACGGTCCTGCCTGGCCTGGGCCATCGCCGCGCGGCGCTCGGCCGGGGTGTACCTCGGGTCGGGGCGACCGCCCTGTGGCGTCGCGGTGGGAACCCCGGCCGATGCTGTCGTCGATGGCGTCGCCGCCTGGGCCGGAAGGGTGAGGGCCAGCGGACCGACAGCCAGGGCGGCGATGCCGCACAGGGCGGTCGCCCGGGCACTGATCCCGAGAGGTGCTCGCTTCACGCACGTGCCTTTCTCTGCCTCGGACGCCGGGATCTCCGGCCTCCGAAAAGGGAAGGTCCGGGGCAAGTGGGGCACCGGGCCGAAGGCCGAGCCTGCACCCGTGTCGGATACCCGACAAGCCGTCAAGTTGCGCACCTGCACAAACCTGCAAGAACCAACGACGTTGACCCGGGGCTCGTGATGGGTTCACCCGGGGCTCGTGATGGGTTGACCCGGGCCTGGTGACGGGTTGACCCGGGCCTGGTGACGGGTTGACCCGGGCCTGGTGACGGCTTGACCCGGGCCTGGTGACGGCGCGAACGGGGTCTCGGGCTGAGCCGCAGACGCAAGACCCGGGTCAACCTCACGCAAGACCCGGGTCAACCCTGCGCAAGGCCCGGGTCAACCCTGCGCAAGGCCCGGGTCAACCCTGCGTAAGGCCCGGGTCAACGGAAGGGTCAGATGATGTCGGGGGCCTGGACGCGGGCCTCGTCGGCCTCGTGGTCAGTGAGCTGCTCCTGGCTCTGCCGCTCCGCCTCGACCCGGCGCAGGTAGTGGTCCACCTCGGCGTCGAGCCGCTCCTGGTCCCAGCCGAGCTCGCCGGCCATCAGCTCCGCGGCCGGGCGCGCGGACGCCACGCCACGGTCGAACGTCTCGATGGAGATCCGGGTGCGGCGGGTCAGCACGTCGTCGAGGTGCCGCGCGCCCTCGTGGCTCACCGCGTAGACCACCTCCGCGCGCAGGTAGTCCTCGGTCCCCTCGAGCGGCGCCGCCAGGTCGGGGCGCTCGGCGACCAGCGCGAGCACCTCGTCGACGAGGCCCCCGAACCGGCCGAGCAGGTGGTCGATGCGCGCCGGGTGCAGCCCCGACGAGTGCGCCAGCGTCGAGCGCTGGTTGGTGCGGGTCTCGAAGCCGTCGGCGCCGACGAGGCGTACGACGTCGGTGACGCTCTGCGGCACCGCGACCCCGTCGACCGTGACCAGCGAGTGCGCGGCGGCATCGACCGCGTCGCGCCCCATCAGTCGGTACGTCGTGAGCTTGCCCCCGGCGATCATCACCAGCCCGGGCACCGGTGCCACGACGGTGTGCTCGCGGGAGATGCGGCTGGTCGGCTCGGACTCCCCGGAGGCCAGCGGCCGAAGCCCCGCGTACACCCCCTCGACGTCCTCGGGGCCGAGCGGCTCCTTGAGCACGGTGTTCACCTGCCCGAGCAGGTAGTCGATGTCCGCACGCGAGGCCGCGGGGTGCGCCTTGTCGAGGTTCCAGGGGGTGTCGGTGGTGCCGATAACCCAGTGCCGTCCCCACGGGATCACGAACAGCACGCTCACCGACGTCCGCATGATCAGCCCGGTCTCCGAGCGGATCCGGTCACGGGGTACGACGAGGTGGATCCCCTTGCTGGCCTGGACGCTGAGCGACCCACGTCCGCCGACGAGCTCCTGGATGTCGTTGGTCCAGACTCCCGCGGCGTTCACCACGACGCGGGCCCGGACCTCGATCTCCCGGCCGGACTCGAGGTCGACCACCCGGGCACCGGTGACACGTTCCCCCTCGCGCAGGAAGCCGACCACCTTGGTGCGTGAGGCGAGGTGCGCGCCGTACGTCGCGGCCGTGCGAGCGATGGTCACCACCAGCCGGGCGTCGTCGACCTGGGCGTCGTAGTAGCGGATCGCCCCGACCATGGCCTCCGGCCGCAGGTCCGGGGCGATGCGCTGCACCTGCCGCTTGGACAGGTGCCGGTGACGCGGCACGCCCACGTCGTACTTCCCGGCCTTCGCCATCGCGTCGTAGAGCGTCAGCCCCGCCCCGACGTACGGCCGCTCCCACGCACGGTGTCTCAACGGGTAGAGGAACGGCACCGGCTTCACCAGGTGCGGGGCCAGCCGGGTGAGCAGCAGACCCCGCTCCTCCAGGGCCTCCTTGACCAGCGCGAAGTCGAGCATCTCCAGGTAGCGCAGGCCGCCGTGCACCAGCTTGCTGGACCGCGAGGACGTGCCGGAGGCGAAGTCGCGCTGCTCGACGAGCCCGGTGGTCAGCCCCCGGGTGACCGCGTCGAGCGCCGTGCCGGCCCCGACCACTCCCCCGCCGACCACCAGCACGTCGAGCTCGGTCGACGCCAGGGCGTCGAGGGCTGCGTCGCGTGCGGAGGGGCTGAGGGCGGCCGTCACGACGAGAGGACCACCCGGGTGCGCGTGCCCTGCGAGTCCAGCCGGTCCTCGGCGATCGGGTTCACGGCCTGCACGCGCCGGACCTCGTCCGGGTCGAGGTCGGCGACCACGACGCCGGGCGACTCGGCGCCGACCCGTCCCAGCGGCTGTCCCTCGGGGTCGTAGACCGCGCTGCCGCCGTTGAACGCGTAGTCGCCGCACCGGCCGGTGAGCCCCGCGAACACGACGTAGATGCCGTTGTCGAGCGCGCGAGCCGCGTAGTAGAGGTCGCGGCGGTGCTCGGAGCCGACGTAGTAGGCCGACGGGCAGAGGTACGCCGTCGCGCCGCCCGCCGCAGCGGACGCCGCGTGCTCCGGGAAGCAGCCGTCGTAGCAGACGCCGAGCGCCAGCTCCCACCCGTCCACGACGATGGTGGCGCCGTGGTCGCCGGGGGTGAAGAACTGCCGCTCGTCGGCGAACACGTGCTGCTTGTCGTACGGCGCGCTGATCTGGCCCTCGTCGTCGACGACCAGCAGGGACAGCGTGGACTCGTCGAGTGCGCGTCGTACGGCGGCCCCGACGACCACCACCACGGAGCGGGAGGCCGCGACGTCGGAGAGCGGCGCCAGCGCCGGGTCGTCCGGAGCCAGGCTGCGCTCGTGCGTCCAGCCGGCCGGGTCGTACCCGGTCAGAAAGAGCTCGGGCAGCACCACCACGCGGGCCCCCTGGTCGGCGGCGGACGTGACGAGGGATACGGCCGTCGCGACGTTGGCCACGACGTCCCCCGACACGGACTCCGCCTGCGCGGCCGCGACCCGGAGGACCCCCGTCACACGCACCCGCTCACTGGACCACGACCTCCACGCGCTGGAACTCCTTGAGCTCGGTGTAGCCCGTGGTCGCCATCGCCCGGCGCAGCGCGCCGACCAGGTTCATCGTGCCGTCGGCCGTGCGGGACGGGCCGAACAGGATCTCCTCGAGGGTGCCGACCGTGCCGATCTCGATCCGCTCGCCGCGCGGCAGCTTGGAGTGCCAGGCCTCGGAGCCCCAGTGGTAGCCCTGACCCGGGGACTCCTTCGCACGAGCGAGCGGCGAGCCGACCATCACGGCGTCGGCGCCGCAGGCCACGGCTTTGGCGATGTCACCGGAGCGGCCGATGGAGCCGTCCGCGATCACGTGCACGTAGCGGCCACCGGACTCGTCGAGGTAGTCGCGCCGGGCGGCGGCCACGTCGGCCACCGCGGAGGCCATCGGCACCGAGATGCCGAGCACCGTGCGCGTCGTGTGCGCCGCGCCGCCGCCGAAGCCGACCAGCACGCCGGCGGCCCCGGTGCGCATCAGGTGCAGCGCGGCCTGGTACGTCGCGCAGCCGCCGACGATCACCGGGACGTCGAGCTCGTAGATGAACTCCTTGAGGTTCAGCGGCTCCGCCTGCCCGGACACGTGCTCCGCGGAGACGGTCGTGCCGCGGATGACGAACATGTCGCAGCCCGCGTCGACGACGGTCTTGGCGAACTCCTTGGTGCGCTGCGGGGACAGCGACCCCGCCACGGTGACGCCGGAGTCGCGCATCTCCTTCAGGCGGGCGGTGATCAGCTCTGGCTTGATCGGCTCGGCGTAGATCTCCTGCATCCGGGCCGTGGCGCGCGGACCCTCGAGCTCGGCCACCTCGGCGAGCAGGCTGGCCGGGTCGTCGTACCGGGTCCACAGGCCCTCGAGGTCGAGCACCCCGAGCCCACCGTGCCGGCCGAACGCGACCGCGGTCTGGGGCGACATCACCGAGTCCATCGGAGCGGCCATGATCGGCAGCTCGAACCGGTAGGCGTCGATCTGCCAGGCGACCGAGACCTCCTCGGGGTCACGGGTGCGACGAGACGGCACGATCGCGACGTCGTCGAACGAGTAGGCGTGGCGACCGCGCTTCGCGCGACCGATCTCGATCTCCATACAGGCTCTTTCGTTCGTTGGTGGAGCTCGTCGGAACCGTCAGCGCGACGCGTAGTTCGGCGCCTCGACGGTCATCTGGATGTCGTGCGGGTGGCTCTCCTTGAGCCCGGCCGGGGTGATCCGGACGAACTGTCCACGCTCCTGCAGCTCGGGGATGGTGCGGGCCCCGACGTAGAACATCGACTGGTGCAGGCCACCGACGAGCTGGTGCGCGACGGCGGACAGGGGGCCGCGGTAGGCGACCTGGCCCTCGATGCCCTCGGGCACGATCTTGTCGTCGCTGGCCACGTCGGCCTGGAAGTAGCGGTCCTTGGAGAACGACTTCTTGCCCCGCGAGGCCATCGCGCCGATGGAGCCCATCCCGCGGTAGGTCTTGAACTGCTTGCCGTTGACGAAGATCAGCTCGCCCGGGCTCTCCTCGCAGCCGGCGAGCAGCGAGCCCACCATCACCGTGTCCGCACCCGCGACGAGCGCCTTGGCGATGTCGCCGGAGTACTGCAGGCCCCCGTCGCCGATGAGGGGTACGCCGGCGGGGCCGCACGCGAGCGAGGCCTCGTAGATCGCCGTCACCTGGGGTACGCCGACGCCCGCCACCACGCGGGTCGTGCAGATGGAGCCCGGACCGACGCCGACCTTGACCGCGTCCACGCCCGCGTCGACGAGCGCCTGCGCGCCCGCCCGGGTGGCGACGTTGCCGCCGATCACCTGCACGTGCCGGGTGGCCGGGTCGCTCTTGAGCCGCCGGATCATCTCCAGCATCAGCCGGGCGTGCCCGTTGGCGACGTCCGGGACGAGTACGTCGACCCCGGCCTCGACCAGCGTGGTGGCCCGCTCCCACGCATCCCCGAAGTAGCCGATCGCCGCACCGACCAGCAGCCGGCCGTCGGCGTCGTTGGAGGCGTAGGGGAACTGCTCGGACTTCACGAAGTCCTTGACCGTGATCAGCCCGACCAGGCGGCCGGCGTCGTCGACGATCGGCAGCCGCTCGCGCTTGTGCTGGCGCAGCAGCCGGGTGGCCTCGTCGCGCTCGATGCCCTCGTGCCCGGTGATCAGCGGCATCGGGGTCATCACGTCGCCGACCAGCCGGGTGCCCCACTCCGCGACCGGGACGAACCGCAGGTCGCGGTTGGTGATGATGCCGAGCAGCAGGTGGTCGTCGTCGACGACCGGGAGACCGGAGACGCGGTACTGGCCGCAGATCTCGTCGAGCTCCTCGAGCGTCGCCTTCGGGTGGATCGTCACCGGGTTGGAGATCATCCCGGTCTGGGTCCGTTTCACCAGGTCGACCTGGTAGGCCTGGTCCTCGATCGAGAGGTTGCGGTGCAGCACGCCGATGCCGCCCTGGCGGGCCATCGCGATCGCCATCCGCGACTCGGTGACGGTGTCCATGGCGCTGGACACGAGCGGGATCCGCAGGCTGATCTCGCGCGTGAGCCGGGAGGTGGTGTCCACCTCGCTGGGGATCACGTCG
This sequence comes from uncultured Actinomycetota bacterium, assembly GCA_963810035.1. Lineage (GTDB taxonomy): Bacteria > Actinomycetota > Actinomycetes > Propionibacteriales > Nocardioidaceae > Nocardioides_B. Next base: position 77,911 of record CAWEMA010000011.1, on the reverse strand, counting down.
GTCTCCCCCGGCAGCAGGAGCACGTCGTCGTAGGTCAGGCCGACGGCGGCGAACTTGTCGGGCACGCCGGTCGGGTTCCCCGATGGGTGGGACACAGTCATAGGCCCTTCTCAGAACGGTGGCGGCAGGTCCCCAGTCTAGGGGCCGAGCTAGCGGGTCTCGACGGGCCGTTCCACGTGCCCGCCGGCACGGTCCGGCTCCACCCACCAGGCCCGGGCCCGGGGCCGCCTCGCGCAGCGTGGTGCCGACGTAGTGCAGGCCGACGCCGTCCTCGGTGGCGTAGCACCGCGGGCGGCTCCCCGGCCGCGACGAGCCGCCGGTACGTCGCACGCCGGGCTGGGCGTCGAAGTCGTCGTGCACGCCGTTGGAGAAGGGCAGCGGCCCCAGGCCGCCGGTGAACGGGTCCAGGGCGTCACGGAAGGAGTCGATGGGGCCGCCGAGGTGCCAGCAGAGGCTGCCCGCACTCGCCCCCGCCAACGTTCCCTAGGGAGAGGGCAGCGACTGCCCGGACCGCTACCCCGGGGTGGGCAGGCGGAGAAGTCGACGTCGCAGGAGTTGGGGTGCGGGCACTCGCTCCGTGCTCGTAGCGGCACTCTTGGAAAAGGTGCGTGCTATCGACGCAGCATCCTTCGAGCGGTCGTGCTGATGAAACCTAGTGATCGTGCGATCGGTTTGACGGTTCGCCGCGATGTCCGACCAGCGGCACCGCAGCCCACAGCGTCCCGAAGAACAGCAGCGACAGGGAGCCGGCGACGCCGGCGGTGAACGGGTCGGTGACCAGGTCGAAGACCAGCCACACCACGCCGCTCGTGGTCAGCGCCAGGGACAGCAGCCCGGCCCGCGCGGCCCGGTTCGCGTTCTTGACGATCCACGGGCGCTGCCCGCGCTGGAACAGCATCCGGTGGAACGCGACCGGTGCGACGATCAGCCCCGTGGCGATCACCGAGCCGGCCAGGATTGCGAGGTAGACGTGCCGCTGGGTGCTGGTGAGGTGCGCGAACCGGGTGCTGAACGGCAGTGTCAGCAGGAACCCTGTGAGGATCTGCACCCCGGTCTGGGTGACACGAAGCTCCTGCAGGAGCTCGTGCAAGTTGCGGGTGAGTCTCTTGTGGTTGATCTCTGGCGGATGGTTGATCGCTGGCGGATGGTTGATCTGGTGTTGGAGGGTCATCTCTGTTCCTCGGCCGGGAGGCTCAGCGGCCGACCCCCGACTGCGGCAGGGTCGCCTCCTCCTCTCGAAGTGGTCGCCCTAGAAGTACCCGGCGTTTCCCTCGGCCATGCAGTCGACCCGCCGGATCGCGTAACGGTCTAGATGCTTCTCGCCGGGATGTGGGAGGCGCAACGGGCGAGGAGGTCACGGCCGCGGGCACAAGTACGCGAAGCGTTGATAACCACCACGACCGCCTCGATGCGCGGCGCTTGCGTTTGGTGAGGTTGGTGGTGTGGCCCAGGTTGACCGCCTGAACCCGCACCGATGAGCGTGCGTGTCACTTCGCCCACAATGACGCGGCTAGGTGTTCCCGGCCACGGCGCCAAGTGTCCGTGGAAGTGCTGGCGCTACCTGCCTCTGTGGACCTGGGGGTCCGCCACCGTTCAGCCCTTTCGGCCCTCCACCCGGTCAAGCCACTCCTCGACGAGCGCGTTGAAGAGCACAGCCTGCTCGATGTGGCCGTTGTGCCCGGCGCCGTCTAGCACCGCGAACGTCGCGTGCGGGTAGTGATCGAGCAGCGGCCAAGCATCGCGGTAGCCCGTCGAACTGTCCTGACGTCCCGTGAAGACCAATACCGGCCCGTCGTACGTCGAACCCTCCGGCTCGCGCGGGAACGTGCCAGCCCAGCCTTGCCGGATTCTCTGCACTGCCGCCATGTCGGCCAACGCGAGGCCAGGGACAATCTCTTTCTGCATTCGGCGGTAGGTTTCCTCGGTCTGCACGACAGTCGTTTCGTCGAACTCGCTGCCGCGCGGCAGCGCCTCACAAAAGGCGTCGCGGTGCATCACCCGATGCGGCGGCACGTGGCGGGCTTGGTGTTCCGCGATGAGCATCGGGCAGACCAGCGCCATCCCGGTGACACGCCGCCGGTGCTCAGCGACCAGGCCACGTGCCAGGTAGCCGCCGTACGACTCACCCACCACGGCGTACTGCCCCGCCACGAGCGTCTCGATGGCCTCGAGCACCACCGAGTACACGTCATCGGTGGTGGCGATGTGCCCGGGCGCCTTGGTGAGCCCCATGCCCGGCAGGTCCAGGTAGATACGGCGCCAGCCGCCGCGGCCGGCGACGACTGGCTCGAAGGCCCCGGTCATCAAGCGGTGGTCAGGAGTGAACCCGTGCAGCAGCACCAAGGTCCGCTCCGCGTCGCGCGGGCCGTGCTCGACGTAGTGGACGAGCACTCCGGCGGCATCGACGTACGGCACGTGCGCGAAGCTATCAAGCTCCGCTGACAGGGTCCGTGGACGCCGGTCATTCTGCCCCGTCCGTCGGGGGCGTCGCTTCGCCGCCTGCCGGCGCTGTCGCGACTCAACCGGTGGCTGCAGGGTTCGCCGGCATGTTGATGGGCGCGTCCCCTTACCTTGGCACCATGGGATCGAGGTCTCGGCACATCAGCATCGACATCCATCGACCCATGTCCGAGTCCATGACTTCGCGGCCGATCCGTTCAACCTACCCAAGTGGGCGGCCGGCCTCGCAAGCTCGAGGGTCGAGCGCAACGGGCAGCAGTGATTCACGCAGTCGCCAATGGGCCGTGTCATGTTCACGTTCGCTCCACGTAACGACTTCGCCGTCCTGGATCACGACGTCACACTTCCCTCGGGACAGATCGTCTACACCCCACTCAGGGTCATCAGCGACGGCGAGGAATGCGAAGTGGTCTTCCCCCTTCGCCAACGTCGAGACATGACCGACGAGGACTTCGAGCGTGACGCCGACGCCGTAGTCAAGGACCTGACCCGGTTGAAGTCCGCAATGGAGGCGCGCTGATCTCCATCCAACGTCCGGTCGCGGTCAGGCTCACCGCGCGCGGCCGAGAAGGTGCGTCCTTCCGCCGCGTGAAGTCCTAGGCAGTCACGGTGGGCGGTCTAACGGATCTGCCTACGGGCGCGAAGGTCCTGCATGAACGTCCCGCACGGCGGTCCTCCGAGGAGCCGAGTTGCAGGACACTCGCACGGTGGCACCTCAGCGGGCATGGCAGCGAGATCTGCTCGAGCGTCACGTCGACTCCGGCTTCGTCCCGGGTGTGGTGGCCGTCCTGGCCCGCCACGGCGAGGTGCACATCGAGGCAACAAGACGGGAAATCTTGCGTTCCGGGGGGGCAGGTTCGGAGACCCGCACGACGCCCGCGTCCTTCCAAGCGCGACTTACGCGGCTCGGGGCGCCTCCGTCTGACCGAGATCAGGTCAATGCCCGAGGTGCGCTTCGAGCCGCTCTACGGTGCCATCTACATCAGTGAGCTTGTCCAGGCCGAAGAGTCCCACACGAAAAGTGGAGAAGTCGTCGCCTTCGCCGCACATCAGGGGTACGCCGGCGGCCACCTGGACGCCACGCTGCTTGAACTTCGCGCCGCTGCGGATCTCGGGATCATCCGTGAAGGCCACCACCACGCTGGGTGCGGCGAATCCCTCGGAGGCGACGGAGGCGAACCCGAGCTCCGCGAGCAAGGCGCGCACTCGCGTCCCGAGGGAGATCTGAGCCAGACGCAGCTCGCTGAGCCCAGCGGCGCGGGTCTCGAGCATGACCGCGGCATCCCGTGCGAGCGTGTCTGTCGGCATCGTGGCGTGGTAGGGCGTCTGCCCCTGGGTGTAGGCCTCGGTGATCGTCAACCACTTCTGGAGGTCGACCGCGAAGCTGGTCGAGGTGGTCGACATAACCTGTGCCCGACCGGCCTCGCCGAGCATCACGTACCCCGCGCACGGTGAGCCGCTCCATCCTTTCTGCGGGGCGCTCAGCAAGACGTCGACACCGAGCTCAGTCATGTCCACCCACAGCGCCCCCGACGCGATGCAGTCGAGGACGAAGAGCCCACCGACTCCATGCGTCGCCGCGGCGACAGTGCGCATGTAGTCATCTGGCAGCACCATGCCTGCCGCTGTCTCCACATGTGCCGCGAAGACGACCTCGGGACGGACGCGCTCGATAGCCTCGACCACCTCAGCAACCGGAGCCGGGATCCAGGGAGCGTGCCGCTCATCGGACACCGGGCGGGCGCTGCAGACAGTCGTCTCACCGGTCACGGACCCGGCATCGAAGATCTGCGACCAGCGGTAGGAGAACAGACCGTTCCGGACGACGAGGCATCGCCGACGCGTCGCCAACTGCCGGGCGACGGCTTCCATGGCGTAGGTGCCGCCTCCCGGGACGACCGCAACCGTCTCGGCACCGTAAGTCGTGCACAGGACGTCGATGACGTCTTGCAGCACCCCAACGAAGCGTTTGGACATGTGGTTCAAGGACCGGTCGGTGAAGACGACCGAGTACTCGAGCAGTCCATCCGGATCGACGTCGCGGCGAGGAAGACTCACGTCCGCAGACTGCCACAGGTCCGCTCATCGCGCAGCGGCCAACCATGCGGCTGTCGGGCCGCGACGCACGCACATAGCTGCAGATATGCGCGCTGTGGCAACCGGATCTGTAGCCGCGGACAGGTAACAGAGGCAACCCACGTCGCGGTCAGTCGAGGTGCGTCATTCCGCCGCGAGTCGGCAAGGGCACAAGCACACACACATGAGTTTGTCCGGAGCACTGTCACGTCGACACAGGGGTCTGCTGGGTCCCTGCGGGTCTCAGGTCCTCTCGCTATTGGCGAGTCAATGCCTGCTCAATGTCGCTGCCAGGCGGCGTCGTTCGATCAGGACCCCATCGGTGACATCGAGGGCATCGGGCTCTGGCCCGGGACAGTGAGTCCGGGAAGCGCCTCGGGGGCGACCAGCATGATGACGCCGAGCACGACCAGGACAATCGTCGTTCCGTACGTCGCCACGCGACGCCACGGGATCGTCTTCTCGATCGCAATCAGCCCGGCGACCACGGCCATCCAGGTCACGCTCATCACGCCCAGCGCGAAGAGCGACGCCATCAGCGCCCAGCAGCAGCCGACGCACCATGCGCCGTTGCCCAGTCCCATGCGGAACGCACCCGCCCACCCGGCGCGCCAGGAGCCGAGCAGCGTGCCCAGTGGGCTGCGGCACTTCCCCAGGCAGACATCCTTGAGGGGTGTCAGCTCGTAGCCGGCGGCCACCAGGAGAGTCACTCCGGCGATCCCCTGCCCGGCGTTGTCCCACCTGAGGGTGCCGTGCGCAGCATGCGTGGTGGTCAGCGCGATCAGGAACGCGACCACCCCGGCAGCGGCCCAGGTGGCGACATAACCGGTGGTGAAAGCCACAGGTAGGACGCGCGACCTGCTCATCCGTGCGTACAGGGCGACGGTCGGGGAGACCGACGGGAACATCATCGCCGCCATCATCACCACCCAGACGCCGAGGAACCAGCCGAAGGTGCCCAGAGCGGTCCAGGGCCCGTTGTCCATGCCGCGCATCTCGCCGACCGTCCACCACCAGCCGATGGCGGCCAGCGCGAAGAGGACGGCGACGATCCCCAGGTGGGCACGCGTCGCGGCGTACGCCGGTCGAAGGCTCGAGCGGGTGTCCGACTCTGCCTCGGTCATGACCTCAAGCGGCCCAGGAGAAGCTCGACTTCGACAGGCCTGTCTTTCCCTCGTAGGTGATGCCGAAGGCGTTGATCCTGGTGCGCTTCGCCTCAGCCATCACCAGGTCCGACCCGACCGGGTGGAACATCCCGGCGAACCTCACCGGCTCACCGGTCTCGACACCGAAGGGGACGATGTCCTGGATCTGGAAGTCGATCACGTCGTCCACCCGGACGCTGTGCAGCAGGCCGTCGTCCTCGATGTCGATCGCCGCGCGCTGCACGCCGAGCATCTCCCCGATCAGTGGTGCGAGCCCGGCCATCGGCCCACCCAGCTGACCGCCGAAGACCTGGACCAGCTTGTCGAACTGCTCCTCGGATGCGTCCTCGTCGACGAACACGCCGACGCGCCAGTTACCGTCTGTCATCACCTTCGGGGTGTCGGCGATGAGCACGACCTTTCGCCCGGCGATGTCGGTGCCATCCACCGAGCCCTCATGGAGGCTGAAGGCAAGCGTCACGCGGCAGAAGTCGTAGGTGGCCCCGTGGTCGAAGGACATGTTGCAGGGGCACATGAGCTCGCAGGAGCAGGTCTCGCTGTAGCTGCCGGCCAGGTTCCACGCCATCGGACTCCCCTTCGCGCTCGCTTCCGGCCAGTGTCCCGCCGGGCCGAGCAGGGCGTCAACGGTCTGCGTCAGGCGCTCTGTCCGTAGGCGCCGTGGTCGTCCAAACACCGGTTCGAGGGGGTCTGGACACTGCCCTCGGGCCGAGTGCCCCCTCTTCCCGGAGCCGAGCTGAGAGGTGCGCCTCGGGTATTCCCTGTGCGGTTGCCCGGCCGACCTCATGACAAGGCAACATGGCAAGCATGTTCTTGCCCACCCCCGCTGCGGGACGACTGCGTCGTCAACGGCGACGTGTCGGACTCGTGGGTATACGGGCTGATCAGGCGGCAGTGGCGGCCGTCGTCCGGGCCGGGTCCCGGCCGCTGAATGCGCTTGCTAGCGAGAGGGCACCCGGCCTCTAGACAGGCAGACGTCGGCCGCGGGTTGTACGACTGACGGCCTGTGAAGCGTGGGCAGGTGACGGACCTTCAGCCCAGAATGGGGCCGGGCACACCGGGGCGGGATTGTCGATCCCGGGACGTCGACCGCCTTCGTCGAGCAACTTCCGCAACTACCGCATTGCGCGCCGATGAGCGGGCGTGACGGAACCGTAGGCGCGACTTCGACAGCCGGATCAGGTGTTCGACTCGAACACCGATGACCAGAGGTCGTTCTCCGCATACAGGGCGTGAACATCGTCCAGTTCGACGTCGGCGCTGTGTGGGGCGCCGTCGGCACTGTCGGCGACCCACCACTCCGACCCCGGAAGGCCGGCAGAAGCGTAGGCGCGCGACCCCGGATCCTGCCTCTCGTACGACGGTCGTGCCTGGGCGACGACCTCGCCGTGCGCCGGCTCCCACAGCCGGACTGAACCGTCGCCTTCGGTGCCAAGCACAACCGTGTCGAACCACCTCCACACCACGGCGTCGGCGCCGTTCGGCCCGGTGGCGACCGCGACCAGATGGCCCGGAGACACCCGCTCCACTCGCGGGGAGGGGAACATCGGGGCGAACCCGACCGAACTGACTTCGCCGTGGCTCCAGACTTCACAGGTGTGTTCGTCGACGCGTATCACGCGAGCAGTTCGAAGTCGGTGTGGGGCGAACACGGCAGTGGGTTCCGGAGTCGACATGCGCCTGAGTCTCGCGGACTCGCGCCCGGATCAGAAACGAATTCTGCGACGAGTGCGCGGCGTGGTGAGAGGCTCGTGAGCGCTGGTCCACGAACATCCGGATCTCCCGCGACCCGTGCGTTGCCGCCAGCGTCTTACCGCCGCCAATCGGCACCAAAGATCCCAGAATGCGGCCCGTGTCGATGAGACCGTTCCGGCTACACCATGTTGCACGCCACGACATCGGCGATGTGGTTGGCGGCCCTTGCCGTCACCACCGCAAGGCCGTGGACCCCAGAACATCCCGGTCAGGACGAGGCCTCGGATTGCGTGTCGGTCTGGAACCGCACGCGATGCGGGAAGCGGTGCACCTCCTGCGGCCAGCCGACCGCGACCGCGATCCTGCCGGCCCAGTACCGGGCCTCGGCATCGTCGGGCACATCGATGACCGCGAAGCCGCCGAGGTGCTCCTTGGTCTCGACGTACGGCCCGTCGGTGAAGACGGGCGAGCCGCTGCTCGGGTCGACGCTGCAGACGACGGTCGACCCGTCCAGGCCGCCGTCGCCGAAGATGAACACGCCAGCGGCCTTCATCTCCTCGATCACGGCCCTGCCGGACTTGCCCTTCTCGCGCAGCTCCTCCGACGTGTGGTCGGGCACCCACTCGTCGTTGAAGGCAATCAGGTACTCCGCCATCTCCAGCTCCTCAGCTCACGAGCAGCCCGGACGGCTGCCGCTCACCTTCTCCACGAACGCCACGTCTGCAGCCGTTCGCTAGGCGATTTGCCGCGACTCGCGCGGCCAGGCCGCCCCTAAGGTGCCCGACCGGTTCCGCCGTTCCGGGCACGGCTGGCAGGGCGACGAGGACACGTTCGCGGCCACTCAGTCGAGACAGAACTCGTTGCCCTCGATGTCCTGCATCACGAGGCACGACTCGTTGTCGCCATCGGCAAGCAGCAGTCGCACGCGTACCGCGCCGAGCGCGACCAGCCCTGCGCATTCGGCCTCAAGGGCAGCCAGGCGCTCTACACCCACGAGCCCGGTGCCGACCCGCACGTCAAGATGGAGCCGATTCTTGACGACCTTTCCTTCCGGAACGCGCTGGAAGAACAGTCGCGGGCCCACACCTGAAGGATCGACGCATGCGAACGCTGAACCCTGATGCTCAAGCGGCAAGGCGCGATCGAAATCGTCCCAACTGGCAAACCCCTCCGGCGGCAGCGGTACGACGTACCCCAGCACTGCGCACCAGAAACGAGCGACGCGCTCAGGTTCTGCGCAGTCGAAGGTGACTTGGAACTGCTTGACCGACGCCATGGGTGCACCATAGAGGCGCGTGGAGGCGGGTGGTGATCTCGACCACGTCGGAGATCGTGCCGTCGGCGATGTCGTGCGTCTATCCGCCGCCTGTCGGCCGGCGATCTTTCACGGACATGCCGATGTGCGGGCGTCAGGTCACCGGGCAATCGGAGGGTTCGTCGAGCCGGTAGATGCACTCTTTGATCTCCGCGCCTCGAGCTTCCGCGTACGACGTTTCCTCGCCCACCCGCACGAACCCGCTGCGCAGCAGCACTCTTGCTGACCCGACGTTGTCGGCCGCAGCCCGCGCCCAGAGAGGGCGCACCGTGACCACGCTCAGCAGTTCGGCCAGCGCCGCCGTGGCGAGGCCGCGGCCCCACAGGTCACGCCGTATCCAGTAGGTGACCTCGGTGTCCCCGTCGACGACAAAGGCCCCGACACTGCCCACGACCGTGCCCTCGAGCACGATCACCTTCTTGGTGATCTCGTCGTTGGCGACGATCTTGCGCAACTTCGCGAGGTAGCTGTCGCGATCATCGCCGTCCGGGGTTGTGAAGGCGGCCATGTGCTGTGCGACTTCGTCGTCCTGAATATCGAAGAGGACGCCCAGTCCTCTTCGGTCATATCGCGCAAGACCACCCGGCTCACGTTGCCACACAGCGACGCATCTGTCTCCCTCCCCCACCGTGAGCCCTCGGCCACGAGGCGGCTACCGGCGGATATCCAGCACCTTCACGAACATGCCGCATTGAGGTCGCTCAGCGCGTCCGGCTTCCCCCAGTGCTCGGGGTATCACAGGTCGGGACCGCATGACGGAGGCGCGTTCTAGGATGAAGCGGTGCTCGACCTAGCCAAGCTTGACCTGGACGAGATCGCGATGGCGCTTTCGGATCAGACCGACTATGAGCACCGATGGCTCATCGATCCGGGCACCGGCGAGATCGTCTTGTGGACCTCCGACACCGGCATCGACGGGGAGAACCCGGTCGATCTCGATGAGCTCGACCTGCTCCCAATCGGCCCTCTCTCGTCGGCGACCTGGTACGGCGACATGGTCGACTTCGCCGAAGGAATCAGCAACGACACCGCCGGTCGACGACTCGCTCGGGCGCTCCGCGGCAAGGGCGCCTTCCGCCGCTTCAAGGACGAGCTGTACGAGGAGTACCCGGACCTGGTCGCAGCCTGGCAGACCTTCCGTGACGTCCGCGCCAAGCGTCGGACGGTCGAATGGCTGCTCGACGAAGAACTGATCCAGGACGAAGCCGCCCGCACATACCTCGCAGAACATCCCGATCCGCCACTGCCCTGAACGTCGACCGATCCCCCCTGCCCGACGTGACTGGCTTCCCCCTGGCTACCCGTGTGCCGACCTCGCAGCACCCGCGTCATACCGCCGCGTGCCGTCACGGTTGGACTTCCTCCACGGGGCTTGCCCGCGCGATGCCTCGACGCAGTTCGTTCAGACCCTACGCAGGTCAGGGCCGACCAGCGTGTGGTGCTGGTGCTCGATAGGTCAGCACTTGACCGGTGCGCGCGCCGCCACCCTGCTGCCAGTCCAGCTGCTCCCAGTCGGTCGCCACGATGTGCAGCAGCCGACCGTCGGGTCCGCCCAGCATGCAGGCGAAGCAGCCGCGGTCGACCTCGACTGTCTCAAGCACCTTGCCGCCCTCGGCCACGCGACGACAGTGCCGGTTCGGCACGTCGGCGTACCAGATGGCGCCTTCGGCATCAAGACAGATGCCGTCGGGGGCAGCGTTGGCGCCGAGCTCGGCCCAGGCTCGGCGATCGGTCAGAGAGCCGTCAGCGGTGATGGTGAAGGCGGTCAGGCGGTGGGCGTGCGATTCGGCGACGATGAGCGTCGAACCATCCGGGGTGACCGCCATCCCGTTCGGGAACCACAGGTCGTCGGCGACCTCGCGTATCTCTCCGTCGGGGGTGACGACCGCGGCGATACCAGGACGCGGCTCTTCGCCGGGCCGTGATCCGGGCATGTTCACGAAGGCGCGGCCGAGAGGGTCGACGACGATCTCGTTCCACGGACGTCCGGTGCCGCCGTACGGCTCGAGGTCGGGTCCGACGACGACTCCTCTTTGGGTCGTGTAGATCTCCCGCCCGTCCGGCAACCAGTCGATCGAAAAGGGAAGTCCGTCGATCCTGCGGACGACGTCGCGCTTTCCGTCGGCATCGATCGTTAGCACCTCGCCGGCGAGCCAGTCACACAGCCACAGCGCATCGCGGTGCCACCGCGGCGACTCACCCATCGCGATCCCCGTGGCAAGCACACGCGTCGTCATACCGAGCACAGTAGGACCACCGCCGATGCTCGTCGCTCGCATTTCGCGCCAGTCTTGTCCACGGCCTGAGGGAACTTCGAGTGGGCCATGCACGCGACCCTCAGGCCCAACGCGAGAGCCTCAACGCCTCCAGATGTCGTCATACCGCCGCAAAGGTGGGCCGCTTCCCGGCAATCATCGGGCAAGTCCGCACGGCGAGGTGATCACGGGTACAGGCAGAGTGTCGACGTCGCTGTCTCCCCTCCCATGGGCGGGTGAGAACCTAAAAGTCGTTCGCCGAATCCAGTCCACTGCCGCCGATGCGTCGGATGTGGACCAGCCGCGCGAGACGGATCCCCGGCCGTATCAGGAACTCGAAGCTGCCCAGCAGGAAGCACCAGGTCGCGGCTGTGGTCGTCGCCTCCCAGAAGAAGAGAATGCTGCCCACGAGAAACCACAAGGCGATCAGGACGTCGTTGCCGATGCTGAGAGCCTCGTATCGTCGCCGGAAACGAGTTCTGCGTGACCGATGTCGACCGTCAGCATGGAGTCCGGGTTTGGTTTCGATCAGACGGTCGGGTCGGGCAGGAGCTCCCGTACCTCTTGCGCACAGCGGCACGCGACGGCGATCTTGGCAGCCCACTCCAGCGCCGCCGCGCGTGAGGGCACGTCGATGACCGCGAACCCGCCGAGGACCTCCTTGGTCTCCGGGTACGGGCCGTCGGTGACCGTCCCGTCGGTGGCCACGACGCTCGCCCTCTGGCTTTCCAGTCCGCCCCCGAAAACCCACACGCCGGAGTCCTGGGCCTCCTGGACCACCTCGTGCGCGGCTTTGTCCACGTCGGGCAGATCCTCCTCGGGGAAGGTCATCGCGCCGTCATCGAACGAGATCAGGTACCGCGTCATTGCATGGCTCCTTGTCCCGGCGACCCCTCCGGCCGCCTTCACCTCATCTACGAACGACTGGCTACGGATCCGACACTCTGCCAAAAAGAACTTCTCACGGGACGATGAGCGGGCATCGCCCGGCAACCGCAGTGGCCCGCCAGCCCGCGCCGTGGTCGGCTCTCAGTCACCTACGCTTCCAGCGTGACCTACGACATTGCTGTCTGGAAGCAGACGACCGTGCTCTCGGATGCTGAGGCCTCGGACGAGTTCGACCGTCGCTTTGACGAAAGTGACGGACGGTTTCCGGATCTACGCCCAGCCATCCCCGAGTTGGTGCGGCTGGCTGACCTACTGGAAGCCCGCTTTCCCGAACCGCCCTGGGAGGACCTCCGAGAGTCTCTCGACGGCGACTTCCTGTACCTCACCGTTGGAGGCTGGGAGGCTGGTGCGGAGGTCGAGGCCTACATCGTGAACGTGGCACCGGATCTGGGGCTTCTTGTTTACAGCCCACTCAGCGAAAGCGTGACGAGCAGTCAACGTTAGGCGTCCGGACTGCCGCGATCCGTTCGGTCAGCCGATGTGGGAACTCGGGCCCTCCGAACCGCAGATCGACGCGTGCCTCGTCGCAATCAACGAGGTCGTCGGTTCTGATCAACACAACCGACGACTTTGAGTTCGGCTTGAGGACGGCATTACCAGTCAGCTCACCCACATTCCGGTCGCCGTCATAGGGGTTGACACTGACAAAGGCCCGTCGGTCGGCGCGGTTGTCGTTGCAGCGGCAGTGGCGCAGGTTGCGGCTCAGCGTGAAGTTATGCCTGATCCGCATGCCACAGTGCAGGGCTCCGTCCTGTACGTGTGCCGGGCCGCGGGTGCCACCGGCAGGACGGTAGTCGTGACGGCGAGGGTGAGCGCTGTCTGCACAGCCGGGGAGTGGGACCATCAGGTCCTCCTTGAGGGTGTCGGCATCGGCTGACGCCTGCTCGAGTTGATATGTCGGCCGACCGGCCCTTCTTGGGGTCCAGTACGCGGCGTTTTGGGGGTCGCATCGGTCAGATATCGCAGGTGACCTCACCTTCCCGGCTCACGTGCCAGGCCCGGAACAGGTGCCACATTGCTCCTGGACGAGAAGCAACGGCAGAGTGCGGGCAGAGCACGGCGACGACGGGGCACCGACGGGCGACGACGGGCCGACAGCGGGACCCCCTGCGCTCCCCCTGGCGCTCCTTCCCGGATGGGTCCCAACTGGTGCGGCGCACCCAGGTGAACCGCCCCGGAGTTTGGCCGACCAGCTGCTACCGACTTCCAGGCCCTTCGACGGTCCTCAGCCGAGCTCTCGCAGCAACCCGCGCTCGGCGTCGTTCGTGCGAGCGAGCCGGCCTTGCTGAGCCGACCTGTGCGGGCCCCTGGACCCGGGCTTCGCCGGCGCACGTCCAGCGAGCCGGGGTGGCGCAGCTAGTCTCGGGGCACCATGAAGCTGAAAATCGACCCGGCGCACGTGAAGCGCTACCGCCAGATCGCGACTCTTCTGCTGCGCCACGGTCGGGGTGACCTGGTGCGCTCGACCGGCATGGAATCGGTGCTCGAGGGCGAGACCACCGTGGGCGATCCGGAGGCCGCGGCGCGGCTGGCCGAGGACCTCGAGGCGATGGGCCCGACCTTCGTGAAGCTCGGGCAGCTCATGTCGTCACGGGTGGATCTGCTGAACCCGGCCTACATCGAAGCCCTGTCGAGGTTGCAGGACGACGTCGCGCCCTTCGACTTCGAGCAGGTCGAGGAGATCATCAGCAGCGAGCTGCAGGTGCGGCTGTCCAAGGTCTTCTCCACCTTCGATCGCACACCGCTCGCTGCGGCTTCGCTCGGCCAGGTCCATCGGGGGACGCTGAGGGATGGTCGCGAGGTCGTCGTCAAGGTGCAGCGACCCGGGATCCGAGCGCAGGTGCGTGAGGACCTGGAGGTTCTCGCCGACCTCGCGGACTTCCTGGACGAGCACACCGAGACTGGTCGTCGCTACGGGCTGGCGCAGCTGCTGGAGGAGTTCCGCAAGGCTCTGGTGGACGAGCTGGACTACCGACGGGAAGCCGACAACCTCTCCGCCATGCGCGAGATGGTCGGGGACCACAAGCGCATCGTGGTCCCCGAGCCCTTCCCCGACCTCACCACGGGGCGGGTCCTCACGATGGAGTTCATCCCGGGCAGGAAGGTCACCGACCTCGGTCCCCTGGCTCGGCTCGAGCTGGACGGTGCGCCGCTCGCCGACCAGCTCTTCGAGGCCTACCTGGACCAGGTCCTCGTGCACGGCGTGTTCCACGCCGACCCTCATCCCGGCAACGTGCTCGTGACCCCGGACGGCCGTCTGGTGCTCCTCGACATCGGCATGATCGCCCGGCTCACCCCCGCGGTCCGCGACAAGCTCGTCAAGCTCTTCCTGGCGCTGGCAGACGCGCGCCCGGAGGAGGTCACTCGGGTCGCGGTCACGATGGGCGAGAAGCTGTCGGGCTTCGACGAGGCCGTCTTCGCCCGAGCCGTGGCGGAGCTCGTCGGCCGCTCGGCGGACGCATCCCTGGCGGACCTGGACATCGGTGCACTGGTGCTGCAGCTGACCCGGAAGGCCGGGGAAGCCGGACTGCGCATGGATCCCGAGCTGGTGATGCTGGGCAAGACGCTTCTCAACCTGGACCAGGTGGCGGCCGCCCTGGACCCGGCGTTCGAGCCGCGCGAGGCGTTGCAGCGGCACATGGCCGGATTGATGAAGTCGTCCATGCACACCACCCCAGCGGCGATGATGGCCTCGCTGCTGGAGGTGAAGGAGTTCGTCGAGGAGCTTCCCGGACGGGTGAACCGGGCATTCGACGCGATCGGTCAGGGCAACTTCGAGCTCCGGATCAACGCCTTCGACGAGGATGAGTTCCTCCGAGGGCTGCACAAGCTGGCGAACGTGCTCGCTGCCGCGGTGGTGCTCGCCGCGATGATCCTCGCCTCCGCCCTGCTGGCCAGGCCGTCCGGCAGCCGGGCGTCGGCGGAGAACCACATCGCGCTGGCGGTGTTCGTCGTCTCCGTGGTCGTGTCGCTCGGCATGCTGGCCCGGATCGCGTTCCACAGCCGCAAGGTCCGCACCCATCAACGCCCCTGAGTCAGCGGTTCGAGAGAGTCCCGAAGCGGCCGCGGCCGAGGCCGCGCGTCGCGGCGTCCCGGTCGGCAACTCGGGCGACGGGCTCACCGCTCGGGGCTGAGCACGACGTCGAACCCGGCCCGTGTCCAGGTGCCGTCGATCTCGCGCCCGGTGGGGTTCGGGCTGCCTGCCGTCTGCTCGTCGAAGTCGACGACCAGAGACTCCTTGACGCCGAAGACGGCGTCGCTGTCCTGGTAGGCGTCGCCGCGGACGAAGAAGGCTACCCGAGGCCTACCAGCAGTTTCGGCGAACATCCTGACGGCGGGCTTTGTCCGCCGCGAGCTGGCCGAACCGCATCAGGAGCCCCGCGGAGAGGGGGACCCTTGATGCGCCGTCCCGTTCCTGCAAGCAGGAGTACCGCGTCACTCCCTGTGCGCGTCCAGGAAAGCGGCGATCACTTTGGCCGGCATCCTTCCCGCGGCACTCACCTGCATACCTTGTGCCCGGGCCCACGAACGGATGGCCTCCGACCGGCCGGGCGGCGCCGTGTTGGCTGCGGCCCTCTGACGCGGTGCTCCCAGCCTGCCCTTGGTTCCGTGCGGGACGAGTCAGCCCTGGCTTCGGAACTCAGGCGGGCTGCACAGAGTCGTCGGCGAACTCATCCACCCCGTGTCTCCCGACGGCAGCGGTCGACTTTGAGCGACGATCGATCTCCCGCACGACGTACGCCGCGTCCTTGCCGACGCCGCCGACGGTGTGGGAGTTGAACATGTACTGGAACTCCTGACCGAGTACGTAGAGGCCGGGCCGCGCCGTCACGCAACCGCGGTCGTTCCACAGTCGCCCGGAGGTGTCGAGCCCGGGGATGTCGATCCAGGCGAAGTCCGAGGTGAACCCGGTGCACCAGATGACGTTCGCAACGTCGAGCACGTGGCCGTCCTCGGTCTGGGGAAGGCCGTTGACCACGCCGGTGATCCGCGAGACGCGTTCGATCCCGGCTTCGACGAGATCCTTCTCCTTCTGCCGGATCAACGGCTCACCGTGACCCTGCAGTGCCTCGGCCTGGACCTTGCGCCCCGGCCTCTTGCGCTCCGTCAGCACGTGCTCCCAGACCCACCACAGCGCCGGGAACGCCAGCCGGCCCTGCCAGCCACGGATGTCGATCGGCAGGCAACCCACGTCGCGGCCGGCGAGCAGCACGGGGTGCGTGTGTCCGATGTCGACGCCGATCTCGGCACCCGAGTTGCCGGCGCCGACGATGAGCACGGTCCCCGGCCGCAGCTGGCCGGGGTTGCGGTAGTCGACCGAGTGCAGCTGCAGGATCTCCGGTGAGAGGATCGCGGCGAACTCCGGCGTTCGGGGCTTGCGGTGCGACCCGACCGCGAGGATCACGTTCTCGGCGAGGAACGCCTCCGACCCCGAGGTGACCCGGAAGCAGTCCCCCTCGCGGAAGATCCCGTCGACCGGCGTGCTCAGCCGGATCGGCAGCCGGAAGTGGTCGGCGTACCGCTCGAAGTAGGCGAGCATCTCGTCCTTGGTCGGGAAGCGGTACTTCCCGGGCAGCTTGAGCCCGGGCAGCGAGTCACGGATCGAGGGGGTGAACAGCGTCAACGAGTCCCAGCGGTTCAGCCAAGCGCCGCCGATCCGGTCCGCGACGTCGAGGATGAGGAAGGGCTTGCCCCTCTTGGTCAGGTGGTAGCCGGCAGCCAGGCCGGCCTGGCCGGCGCCGATCACGATGGTGTCGTAGGTGGTGGTCATGGCTCGACGCTAGGAACGCACATCCAGTCGCCACATCGGCGAAACCACCCAACCTCACGCACGCGGCGCATGGGTACCGGATAGTGGGGCGGCGCCGGATGCGCCTCAGACGATCTGGTTCTCGAACGCGTACGCCGTCGCGGCTGCCCGCGACGAGACGCCCAGCTTGGCGAAGATGTTGCTCACGTGCCGGTCGACGGTGCGCTCGCTCAGCACGAGCCTGGCGGCGATCGCCCGGTTGGTGGCACCGGTGGCGATCAGGCTCAGCACCTCGAGCTCGCGCGGCGACAGCAGACCGCCCGAACCGGGCAGCCGCGCCAGGTCGGTCACCGCTCCGAGGGACTCGAGGAGGTCGCGTGCCGTGGCGAGCTCGCGGTCGGCCGACTCGTGGTCCCCGAGCGCCCGGCACGCGTCGGCGATGAGCAGGCGGGTCCTCGCCTCCTGGTGAGGAGCCCGGATCCTCACCCACTGCCGGAGAGCATCCCGGGCCGGGTGCAGGGCCGCGTCCGGCTGTCCCGTGGCCAGCTGCAGTGCTGCCGATGCTTGCGCACTCAGCGCGTGCACGACCGGAGTGCGGCACCTCCTCGCCAGCTCGACGAGCTGTTCGACGGCCTCATCGGCTGTCTCCGCCTCGTCCGCGGCGAGCAGGATCTCGACGGCCGCCACCAGGACCTCGACGCGCTTGCCGTCCTCCTGCGCCTCGGCCAGGCACCGGCGCACCATCGCGGCGGCCGCCTGCATGCTCCCCCGCGCCAGCCGCAGCAGCGCCAGACCCGGCTGGGGGTCACAGCCGAGCCGGGCCGCTTCGGCGAAGGACTCCTCGGCGGCCTCGAACCTGCCCTGCAGCCGGTCCAGGTTGCCCCGCAGGTACGCCGCCATCCCGGCCGCCCACACGTCCACGTCGGCCCCGTCGACACCGGCCAGCTCCGCCTGCGCGTCCGCCCACTCGCCCCGCAGCTGTTTGAGCTCCGCCCGCCGGACCTTGCACTCCCCGGTGAAGTTGCCCAGGTCGGGTTGCACCTTGCACCAGTCACTCATGGCAGCCGTCCACTGCTGGGCGCGGTTCAGCTCGTACGCCGACCAGCAGCCGGCCAGCGCGCCGCAGTACACGATGCCGGTGACCATCGGGGAGAGCCGGCCCGTGGCCAGCTCGACCATCGCCTCGTCGAGCCTGGCCAGCCCCCGCTCGCTCCTGCCCGCCCCGAGGAGCACGAGCCCCTGCTGGTGCAGGGCCAGCGCGACGAGGTCGGGATCGTGCAACCGCCGGCCATCGGCCACGGCCCTGTCGAGCAGCTGCAGGGACCCGTCGGTGTTCCCTGCGGCCATGGCCTCGAAGGCATCGGCGACCGTGAGGTACGCCGCCGCAATCGAGTCGGTGCCGTCCTCCGCGACCAGTCGCGCCGCCCGGGCCAGCCAACCACTCCCCGCCGCGACGTCACCCGCGACCATCCGCTGCATCCCCGACCAGTAGGCAGCCATGGCTGCGCGGACCAGGTCTCCGCCGGCGAGAAGCTCCTCGTACGCGCGCTCGCGGATCGCGAAGCAGTCGTCCCTCCGGCCCAGCAGCATCGCGGACACGGCGTACCGGTCCTGATCGTCGGCTTCGAGGTGTTCGGCAGCCGAATAGGACTCGAACGCGCGCCGCCACTCCTGGGCGGCGTAGGCCCTCCTCGCCTCCTCGACGGCGAACGGTCTCGGCATGGAATCAGGCTGCCACCAAAGCGGCTCGAGCGCAGCGCTCGCGGGACACATGTCACGGGGCCACGAATCCACGACACCCACACGCGCCTTTTCGGCGCCTGTGACTGTCAAGACCTGAGGCCGCCGCCGCCACACGACGCTCGTTGACCGCGAGGTTGCACTCTCCCTTCTCCCCTGTTTGGCGCCGGCCAACAAGCGATTGGGAGAAGGTTTAGCTCTGCGACATGCACTGCATTGCAGGGCGGCGCAGGCGAACCGGGCAGTGGAGGCCTCAAAACGGCCGAGTTGGTTGCGCTCTGAGGTCGATTGGCGCCGCGTCGGGCTATCGCGGCCCCGCGTCCTTTCGCCCGCAAAGACGCGGGGCCGCCATGGCCAACTGCGACGATTCGGGTCGGACGACGAGCTGCGTCCACAGTGAACTGTCCCGCTTGCGGTCCGCTGTGCTGCCGTCAGCTCTGGACGGACGAATGTGGCTTCCTCAGCATGAACGTGACCGTGGGGCAGTCCTCGGTGCGTGTGAATCCGGTGACCCGGAATCCATGGCGTTCGTAGAACGGGATGGTGAGCGGGTTCGGTGTCTCGAGGTAGGCGGGGAGGCCCGAGTCGTCCACCGCCTCCAGGGAACGGGCCATCAACGTGCTACCAAGTCCCGTGCCCTGCACCCTTGCATCGACCCCGAGCCAGGGCAGATACCAGTGCGGATAGCGGGGATGAGCGGCGTCCATCTGCTGGATCGCGGCCATGGTGTCACTGTGCCGTGCCTCGTCCACAGTCGTCATCAACACTCGGATGATCTCGTCTCCATCGGGCTCCGCACCCGGGGGCAACCACATCGCAACGGCGGCGAAGTCGTCCGATCGCCAGACCGTGTCGTGGGCGAACGCCTCGCCACCGAAAGTAGCCAAGAACTTGGGAAAGTACTCGTCGTAGTCTTTCTCGTCTGGGTAGAGCCACCGCTCAACCGGATCAGCTCGGAAAGCGGACAGAAGCGTAGCCAAAGTCTGGGACCGCTCCTCCAAGGTCGCGCTAAAAAGGCGAGTCACCTCCACTCGCCCAATCTACGTCCAGGCCACCCGGAGAATCTTGACGCGATCGGGGGATGCCTGAAGTCAGTCCGCGCCGCCACTGCGGGAGCAGGCCCGACCTCAGCGACGCATCAACGGTCGCGCTTGTCGAGCTCCATACGGCCGTGATGGCTGAGCTCCGCGCCCGTAAACGTGGCTCTGCTCCCGTTCGGGCACCACGCGACGAGGGGGACGTGACGACGGAGAAGGGCGTCAACGCGGAGACCGAGGCGACGCTCGAGTCGGCCCGTATCGCGTCCGGGAAGGTCGACGGGAAGTGGTACGTGATCGGGTTCGGTAACGCGTGCTGCCCAGCTTGCACCCGGCGATCTTGGCCGGGGGCGACAGCATCGACGACACCGCGCTGCTGCGCGCAGGTGCGGCCGGCGAACTGTTCGATGCGATCCGGGCGCCCTCGACGGTCGGGTCGTGGCTGCGGGCGCACAAGTGGTCGAATGTCCGTCAGCTCGACGCGGTCAGCCGTGAGCTGCTGGCCCGGCTGTGGTCGGCTGGTGCGGGCCCTGCCGACTTGTCCGGCCCGTTGACGATCGATCTGGACTCCTCGATCGTCCCGGTGTTCGGTCGGTCCAAGCAGGGCGCCGCCTTCGGCTACACCAAGGTCCGTGGCTACCACCCGCAGTTCGCGACCTGCGCCGAGACCGGGATGGTGCTGTTCAGCCGGCTGCGGGGCGGGTCCGCGGGCGCGGCCCGGGCGCGAAGAGCTTCCTGACCGAGACGGTCAGCCGGGTCCGTGGTGCGGGCGCGACCGGGCAGCTGACGGTCCGGGCCGACAGCGCCTTCTACAGTCGTGCCGTGCTCGGCACCGCGGTCAAACTCGACGTCGAGTTCTCCGTCACCGCCAAGCAGGACAAGAAGATTCGGGCCGCGATCGAGGCCATCGAGGAGACAGCGTGGCAACCGATCCCGTACTGGTTGTCGTCTCCGGAGGTCTCCGGCGGTGCAACCCCCCGCTGAATTCCGTCACCGAGAAGGGCGCCGGTAGCCCAGACGTGATGTGGCGTCGAGGGCGTCGCGGCTCTCGTGCGCCTCGGCCTTGGGCACGCGGGTTGCTCGACGCGATCGCGGCCTGATGCGGAATACTCAGCAGATGGCGCGCACTCGCTGTTACCGCGATGGGGTCCTCACCGACAAGGACTTCTCGTTGGACGACGTATCCGAACACCTGAAGGACGAGTCCGCGATGGTGTGGGTGGATCTGTGCGGTCCAGACCTCGGGGACCTTCAGCTTGTAGCGGACGAGCTCGGGCTGCACACGCTCGCCGTCGAGGACGCCACCAGTGGACGCCAGCGACCGAAGTTCAACCGCTACACAGGCCATGACTTTCTCACCGCCTACGCGGTGCACCTGGACGTGAAGACCGGCGAACTGGTCACCGGCGAGGTCGCAGCGTTCGTCACCCGATCCGCGCTTGTCACTGTCCGGAAGGACGACCAGTTCCCGATCGACGGAGTGCTCACCCGGTGGGACGACAACGCCGACCTGGCCAAGCACGGGATCGGCGCCCTCGTCTATGGCCTGCTGGACTTCGTGGTCGACGGGCACTTCGACGCCGTCCAATCCCTCGACGATCAGATCGAGCAGCTCGAGGACCTGCTGTTCGACGACCGCCCACGCGACAAGGACGTCCAGCGACGCAGCTTTGAGCTGCGCAAGAGCCTTGTCCACCTCCGCCGGGTTGTGCTGCCGATGCGCGAGGTGCTCAACACGTTGATGCGTCGCGACGTCGGACTGGTCCCCGTCGAAATGACACCCCACTACCAGGACGTGTACGACCACGTCCTACGCGTCACCGAGTGGACCGAGAGCTTGCGCGACCTTGTCGCCACCATTGTGGAGACGAACCTGACGATCCAGGGGAACAGGCTCAACGTCATCACCAAGAAGGTGACGAGCTGGGCGGCGATCATCGCTGTGCCCACCGCGATCACCGGCTTCTATGGCCAGAACCTGCCCTACCCCGGTTTCAGCCACGCGTCGGGGTTCATCACCTCATCTGTTCTGATCGTGACCCTTTCTGGCGGCCTCTACGTCGCCTTCAAACGCAGAGACTGGCTATGAACGCGTCACCCCACCTCGCCCGCAACGCATTCATCGACCGCACAGATCCGCGCGGGCGCAAGCCGCAGGGATTGCTGCACGAACGGGTGACAGTTTAAGTCAGGCCGCGTGAGCGACCGGGCGATCCCATGGACTTCGGCTGATGGCCACCCGCGAGCCGCCCAGCCGGCACTCCCCCATCTCCTCCTTTGTGCCCCTGGAGGAGATCGGCTGTGCGCCGTGCGGCAGTCCCGCCCGGTCGACGGCGACGGGGGTCCCGGGGGCGGAAGCCCGGGACCCCCGACGCGCACTCGCCGTCCCCGGCGCCCGGTCAGGCGGGGGCCGGCTGCCCGATGGTGGGTGCCGGCCGCGTCGTTGAGGCCGGCACCATGGTGAGCGGCTTGAGGCCGTCCACCCCGACGGTGACGACAATCGTGTCCCCGTCGAGCTTGATCCGGGCCCGTAGCCCGGAGGCGAACGCCAGCGACATCAGCGCCGGGTTGTGGGTGCGGCTGCGCAGCACCACCTCGTGGGCGCCCTGCCCGCGCGCCAGCCGGGCCGCGCCGGACAGCAGCTGGGTGCCGAGCCCGTTGCGCTGCCAGCCGTCCTCGACGAGCAGCGAGACCTCGGCGATGCCCGCCTCGCAGGTCGAGATCGACGCGATGCCGACCACCTCGTCACCGACCGCCGCCACCAGCGCGCCGTTGCCGGCCAGCAGCAGCCGCCGGGCGAACCGGTCGTCGATGCGGGCCAACGGTGTGGCGTAGCGGCGGTAGACCGAGTCCGCGGAGCAGCGCGCGTGCATCCGCACCAGCGCCGCTGTGTCGTCGAAGGTCGCGAGGCGTACGACGGGCGGCCCCGACGTGTGCGGCGAGGGCGAGGCAGTCGGTTCGTCGTACGCCGGCCCGCCCGCGGCCCCGTCCGCGGTGAGCATCTCGGCCGCGACCTCCGCGAAGGCGACCGCCCGGGCGTGCTCGGTGGCGGTGAACGGCGCGGTGCGGCGCAGCACCACCTGCTCCGGGCCGACCGCGACCGTGAGGGTGTCCTGTACGGCGCTCAGCGCGGTGTCGTGCGGGGAGGCCGGGGTCGCGTCGAGGAGCCGGGCGAGCACCTCGGGCAGCGTCGCGGAGCCGTGCGCCAGCCGGCGCAGGGCGTGCAGGTGCTGGATCGGCCCGTCCACCAGGGCGTGCTCGGTGCACGGGGCCACCGTCACCTGGCCGCCACCGGCCTCCTCGATGAGCGAGGCCACGTCGCTGAGCCCCCAGGCGTCCGGCGCCCGGAGCACGAGCTCGTCGGTGACCCCCTGGACCCCCGGGAAGATCTGCAGGCCGAGGATGTTGACGCGCTCCTCACCGCAGTGCCGGGACAGGGTCGCCAGCGACCCGGGACGGTCGGACATCGTCGTACGGACTCTCCACAGCACGACTGCCTCCTACGAACGCGATGGGTGGAGCGGAACAGGTCCAGCCTCACCCACCGACGTTCCGCCGGTGCTGCCGTGATGTTGCGGTCGTGAAAACTTCGGCCGGGCCTACTGCACGGTGCTCGGGTCCATCCACATGACCTCCCAGGCGTGCCCGTCGAGGTCGTAGAAGCTGCGGCCGTACATCACGCCCTGGTCCATCGGCTCCTTGACGACGCTGCCGCCGAGGGCGAGCGCCTGGTCGACGAGGACGTCGACCTCCTCGCGGCTCTCCGCGGACACGGCCAGGATCGCCTCGGTGTGCGTCGTGGAGTCGGCGACGTCCTTGGTGGTGAAGGTGGCGAAGAACGGCTGGACGAGCAGCATCACGCAGGCCTGCTCGCTGACCACCATGCAGGTGGCGTTCTCGTCGGTGAACTGCTGGTTGAAGGTGAAGCCGAGGCGGGTGAAGAAGTCGACCGACTTGGTCAGGTCCTGCACGGGCAGGTTCACGAAGATCATGCGTGACATCGGGTGCTCCTGGGGTCTGGTCAGGGGTGCTGGTCTCGGGCAGGTAGACCGACAGGCACCCGAGAAGTCATCGATGCAACCTCTTCGCGCCCTCGACTCGTTCACACTGCTGAGACGGCCGGGCGGGACGGGGGCGCGATGAGACGCAGGAACGACGAGGACTTCGTGGAGTTCGCGGCCGCGAGCCGCGAGCGGCTGCGCCGTACGGCGTACCTCATGTGCGGTGACTGGCACCGCGCCTCGGACATCACCCAGGAGGCGCTGATCCGGGTGTACGTCGCCTGGCCGCGGCTCGAGCACAAGGGCGGCCTGTCGTCGTACGCCCGGAGGGCCGTGGTCAGTGCCGCGATCGACCTGTCCCGCAAGAGGTCCAGCACCGAGCTCCCCGCGCCCGCCGACGACCAGACGCCGTCCGGGCAGGACCTCGCCGGCACGGTCACCGAACGGGACGCGCTGATGCAGGCGCTGTCCCGGCTGCCGCAGCGCCAGCGGGCGTGTGTGGTGCTGCGCTACTTCGAGGACCTGCCGGTCGCCGAGGTGGCCGCCCTGCTCGGGGTCGGCGAGGGCACTGTGAAGAGTCAGACGTCGCGTGCGCTGGCCTCCCTGCGGCACACGTTCGAGAACCAGACCCACGACGAGCTCGTCGTGACCGGCGAAGGAGGGCACTGATGGCCCAGGACCTGCGCGAGATGCTGCGGGCGAGCACCGACTCGGCCCCGACCGACCCGACCGACCTGGGCATGGTGCTCGCCGCCGGCCGACGACGGGTCCGCCGGCGGCGGGTCACCGCGTCCGTGGCCGTCGCCGTCATGACCGCCGCGGCGGTGGCCGTCCCGACCCTGCTCCCCCGTCTCGGCGGCGCCGACCCCGGGCCCGCCGGGCCGGTGCAGCCGGTCGGCCGGGTGGTGCACCTGTCCTCGGCGGTCGACGCGAAGCCGGGCCGCGACTACACGGTGCTGACCAGCCTGCGCACCGGCGACCTCGACCAGGAGAACGGCACGGCGCTCGGCCCGCTGACCGACGACGGCCGGGTGGTCGTCCAGGACGGCCCGCACGGCATCGGGAACGTCTCGCGCTGGGGCCTGCTGGACCCGGCCACCGAGCGCACCGACTGGTTCCCCGCGATCCGCCAGAAGGACGGTCCGCAGTCCCTGGTCGGGGTCGACGGCAACCGGCTGGTGATGACCACTGACCTGTACGACGCACCGCTGCTGACGCTGTGGACCCTCGACCGGGCCACCCGGGAGTGGACCCGCATCGAGGTCGACGTCTCGGGGAGTGGCCTGTCCCTGGACACCCTGGGCGGCATGACCGTCGACCGGGGGCGGTTCTACTTCGCGGTACGCACTGACGGCCGCAGCCTGGAGCAGTCGCGGCTCTGGTCGGCATCGTTGACCGGGACCCACACCGCGCGCGACGAGGGGTTCGACGTCGGGACGTTCGACGTCGATGACGGCGTGGTGGTGTACATGCGCTACGACAACCGGCCGACCTCGGAGATGCACGTGCGTGACCTCGCGACCGGCAAGGACGAGAGGTTCGACTCCCGGTCCGGGCGGCACTGCAACCAGCTCGGCCTGCAGCGGATCGGCGAGAACGTCGCGCTCTGGCAGTACTGCGGCACCCACCACGGGGTGCGCGACGACCGGGCCCAGGTGGTCACCCTCGCCGGCGAGCCGGTGGTCACGGTGCAGGACGACGACCTGGACCCCGCCGGCATGGGGACCCGGTTCGTGTCGGTGACCTCGCACCGGGACGGTCACGCCGGCACGTACGTCTGGGACCTGAAGCGGGACCGGTTGCTGCGCCTGTCCGACGGGTTCTCGCGCTTCGCCGGGGGCGAGGACGCGTCCGGCGACCGGCTGCTCTGGTCGACCCCCGTGCTGCAGGGCAAGGGCCGCACGATGTGGGTCGCCGACCTCCGCTGAGCCCACCTACGCGGACGACGGGTCCGGGAACGACGAACGCCGCCCGGAGGACCGGGCGGCGTTCGTGGTGATCTCGACGGGCTCGATCAGCCCGACGCGGCTGGATCAGCCGGTGGAGGTCAGTGGCCGTGACCGTGACCGTGGCCGTGGCCGCCGCCCGCGGGGGCGTCGTCCTCCTCCTCGGGCTTCTCCACGACGAGGGTCTCCGTCGTGAGCAGCATGCCGGCGATCGACGCGGCGTTGACCAGCGCGGAGCGGGTCACCTTGACCGGGTCGAGGACGCCCTGGGCGACCAGGTCGCCGTACTCGCCGGTGGCGGCGTTGAAGCCCTCGCCGACCTTGCCCTCGCGGACCTTGGAGACCACGACGTAGCCGTTGTCGCCACCGTTCTCGGCGATCCAGCGCAGCGGCTCGTCGGCCGACTTGGCGACGATGCGGACACCGGTCGCCTCGTCACCGGTGAGGCCGAGGCCGTCGGAGAGCACCGAGACGGCGTGCACCAGCGCGGAACCGCCGCCGGCGATGATGCCCTCCTCGATCGCGGCGCGCGTCGCGGACACGGCGTCCTCGATGCGGTGCTTCTTCTCCTTGAGCTCCACCTCGGTGGCGGCGCCGACCTTGACCACGCAGACACCGCCGGCGAGCTTGGCCAGACGCTCCTGGAGCTTCTCGCGGTCCCAGTCGGAGTCGGTGTGCTCGATCTCGGCCTTGATCTGGTTGACGCGACCGTCGACCTCGGCCTTGTCGCCGGCACCCTCGACGATCGTGGTGTTGTCCTTGGTGATCGTCACGCGCCGGGCCTGGCCGAGCACCTCGAGACCGACCTGGTCGAGCTTGAGGCCGACCTCGGGGGAGATGACCTGGCCACCGGTGAGGGTGGCGATGTCCTGCAGCATCGCCTTGCGCCGGTCACCGAAGGCCGGGGCCTTGACGGCGGCCGCGTTGAAGGTGCCGCGGATCTTGTTCACGACCAGCGTGGACAGCGCCTCGCCCTCGACGTCCTCGGCCAGGATGAACAGCGGCTTGCCGGCCGCGATGACCTTCTCGAGCAGCGGCAGCAGCTCGGAGATGGCGCTGATCTTGCCCTGGTGGATGAGGATGTAGGGGTCGTCGAGGACGGCCTCCATGCGCTCCGCATCGGAGACGAAGTACGGCGAGATGTAGCCCTTGTCGAACTGCATGCCCTCGGTGAACTCGAGCTCGGTGCCCATGGTGTTGGACTCCTCGACGGTGATGACACCGTCCTTGCCCACCTTGTCGAAGGCCTCGGCGAGCAGCTCGCCGATGAGCGAGTCGCGCGAGGAGACGGTGGCGACGGCAGCCATGTCGGCCTTGTCGTCGACGTCGCGGGCGGCCTCACGCAGGGCGTCACCGACCGCCTCGACGGCCTTGTCCATGCCGCGCTTGAGGCTCATCGGGTTCGCACCCGCGGCCACCGCGCGCAGGCCCTCGTGGACCATCGCCTGGGCGAGCACGGTCGCGGTCGTCGTACCGTCACCGGCGACGTCGTTGGTCTTGGTGGCGACCTCCTTGGTGAGCTGCGCACCGAGGTTCTCGAACGGGTCGTCGAGCTCGATCTCGCGGGCCACGGTCACACCGTCGTTGGTGATGGTCGGCGCACCCCACTTCTTGTCGAGGACGACGTAGCGGCCCTTGGGGCCGAGCGTCACCTTGACGGCGTTGGCGAGGGCGTCCACGCCACGCTCGAGGGAACGGCGGGCGTTCTCGTCGAACTCCAGAATCTTCGGCATCTGCTGATGCACCTTCCTGATGGGTCTTGGTTCCTGCGAGAAGACGTACGCCCCAGGGGCCCGAACGAAATCAGGCCGCCCGGGGCGGAGTCAGATTGAGCCCTGTGCTGAGAGAAGCGGGCTCAGCCGACGACAGCGAGGACGTCGCGCGCGGAGAGGATGAGGTACTCCTCGCCGGCGTACTTGACCTCGGTGCCGCCGTACTTGCTGTAGATGACCTTGTCGCCGACGTTGACGTCGAGCGGAACCCGGTTGCCGTTGTCGTCGATGCGGCCCGGACCGATGCTCAGGACCTCGCCCTCCTGGGGCTTCTCCTTGGCGGTGTCCGGGATGACCAGGCCGGAAGCCGTGGTCTGCTCGGCCTCGAGGGCCTTGACGACGATCCGGTCCTCGAGAGGCTTGATGTTGACCGACACGTTGTCGACCTCCACTTTCCCGTTATGTCGAGAGATGAAAAACGGACGCTGGTGCCTGCCTGGTCGTACGCCGTCGCGGGGATCGCACGCTTCGGCAGGCGCTGGCACCCTCGGGGTGAGAGTGCTAGCGCGAATCTAGCACTCGTCTCCCCCGAGTGCCAGACGGGTGTCGCGCGGCGCCCGCGCGGTCCCTGACAGGATGGCGCGCGTGGACCTCGACGCCTTCCGCTGGCTGCTCACCGAGCCCGGCCAGTCGCTGCTGGCCCGGGCCACCGAGCTGTACGTCGACCACGCCGGCGACCCGGTGCGCACGGCGACCGCCCTGCGCCAGGAGGCGACCCCCGAGCACGCCGCGGCGGCGTTGACCCAGGTGGACCTGCGGGCCCGCGCCGTGGCCAAGCTCGGCGAGGACGGCTCGCGGATGTACTTCACGCCCGACGGGCTCGAGCAGGCCACCCGGTCCCGGGTCGCCACGCACCGGGCCGCCCGGGTCGCCTTCGCCGCACCCCCCGGACGGGGCTCGGTGCTGGACCTGGGCTGCGGCATCGGCGGCGACCTGGTGGCACTGGCGCGGGCCGGGCTGACCGTCGCCGGCGTCGACCGCGACGAGCTGCGGGTGGAGGTGGCCCGTGCCAACCTCGACGCCCTCGGCCTCGGTGGGGCCGTGCAGGTCGCGGAGGCGACCGACCTCGACCTGTCCGGGTTCGGCGTGGTGTTCGCCGACCCCGCCCGTCGTACCGCCCGGGGGCGGGTGTTCGACGTGGAGGGCTGGTCGCCGCCGTGGTCGTTCGTGACCGCGCTGCTGGAGCGGCCCTCGGTGGTGAAGGTCGCGCCGGGCATCCCCCACGACCTGCTGCCCGAAGGCGTCGAGGCCGAGTGGGTCTCCGACGAGGGCGAGGTGAAGGAGGCCGCCCTGTGGTCGCCGCAGCTCGCGACCGCGCGGCGCCGGGCCACGGTGATCCGGGGGGCCGGTCTCGCGTCGCTGACCGACGAGGACGACCCCGGTGACGCGACGGTGCGTCCGGTGGGGCGCTGCCTCTACGAGCCGGACGGCGCGGTGATCCGGGCCGGGCTGGTGACCGCGGTCGCGGCCGGGGTGGACGGTGGCCTGGTCGACGAGCACATCGCCTACGTGACCAGCGACGAGGCGTTCAGCACGCCGTTCGCCCGCTCCTACGAGGTGCTCGAGGAGCTGCCCTACAAGGAGAAGGCGCTGCGGGCGGCGCTGCGCGCGCGAGGCGTGGGCCGGCTGACGATCAAGAAGCGCGGCGTCGACGTCGTACCCGACGAGCTCCGCAAACGGCTCTCCCTGCACGGCGAGCAGGAGGCCACAATCGTGATGACCCGCGTCGCCGGCAAGGGCACCGTCCTTCTCGTCCGCCCCTTCTAGCCCGCCCCCCTCCTGTCCTGCCGACCCGTCACCTACTTGGCGGTTTCGCCGGCGTGTCGCGCAGTTGGTGACGGGTCGGCGGGACCGGTCGCCGACGCGGGCAGGTGCCAGGAAATCCTCGCGACCCGTCCCGGCCTCCGCGCCTAGCATCGAGCGATGGTGTCCACCGAACAGCTGCTCGCCTTCGGGGTCGCCGCACTCGTCCTGATCGCGATCCCCGGGCCGAGCGTGGTCTTCGTGATCGGCCGGGCACTGGCCTACGGCCGGGCCGTCGCCCTGTCCACCGTGCTCGGCAACTCCCTCGGCCTGCTGGTCGTCCTGGTGCTCGTCGCGCTCGGCCTCGGCGTCGTCGTCCAGGAGTCCATCGCGGTGTTCACCGTGCTCAAGCTGGCCGGCGCGGCGTACCTCGTCCACCTCGGCGTGCAGGCGATCCGGCACCGGCGCGGGTTCTCGGTTGCGGACCTCGACGCCCGCACCACTCCCCTGTCCCGGGTCCGGGCGCTGCGGCAGGGGTTCATGGTCGGTGTCTCGAACCCCAAGGCGTTCATGATCTTCGCCGCGGTGCTGCCGCAGTTCGTCGACCGTGGGAACGGCCACGTGCAGGCACAGATGCTGCTGCTCGGGCTGCTCGCGTTCGGCATCGGCCTGGTCTCCGACAGCGTGTGGGCGGTGCTGGCGAGCCGGCTGCGCAGCTGGTTCAACGCCTCGCCGAGACGGGGCGAGGCGATGGGTGCCTTCGGCGGGTTGTCGATGATCGGGCTCGGCGTCGGGATCGCCGTGACCGGCCGGCCGCAGTAGCCCGTCCGTCGTACGAGCCGGGCGCCCGACGCATCCCGGGCCGACCCGTCACCAACTGCGCGACACGCCGGCGAAACCGCCAAGTAGGTGACGGGTCGGCGAAACGAGCGGAGTCAGGCGTCGCGTTGGTAGGTCGCGGGTGGGGTGCCGACCACCGCGGTGAACACCCGGGTCAGGTGCGCCTGGTCGGCGAACCCGAGCTCGCTGGCCAGGCCGGCCCAGTCCACCGGCTCGCCGCCGTGCGCTGCCGCCGCGGCATCCAGGATCCGGAACCGGGCGATCACCCACTTCGGCCCGACCCCGACGTACTCGGTGAACAGCCGCTGCAGCGACCGCAGGCTCATGGCCGCCCGGGTCGCGAGGTCCTCCGCCCGGGTGAGGCGGCGGTCCTGCTCGGCTGCCGCGACCAGCGCCCGCACCTCCTCGACCACCGGGTCCGGCGGCGGGTCGAGCGCCAGCAGGTACTCCTCCACTGCCGCGACCATCTCCGGCACCGGCACGTCGCCGAGGACGTACGCGGCGACGGGCCGGTCGTCCACGCCGAACAGGTCCCCCGCCGGTACGACGGACCCGGACACCGTCCCGACGCTGCGCCCGAGGAACGGCCGGAACCCACCGGGGTGGAACGCCGTGCCGATCACGTGGCCGGTCCCGGACAGGGTGCGGGAGAACGGCTCGCGGCTGATCCCGTGCACCAGCAGCCGGCCGTCCTCGGCGGCGAGGTGGATCCGCGGCTGCGGCACGACCTGCTGCCGGTGCGGCTCGGGCGCCCGCCAGCCGACGTACCAGTGGTAGTCCACGAAGCCGTCGAGCGGCCCCGACGCCGCCACCCGGTCGACGCTGATCGTCTGCTCGGCTTCGCTGGGCCGCAGGATCGCGGCGGGCTGACCGCGCGGGACGTCCATGCGACCGACCCTAGGCGTCCAGCCCCCCGGTGTGCACGGCTGTCGCGTTTCTCCAAGACCGGCGCCGGCCCGGCTTCGTAGCGTCGCAGGCATGACCTACTCGAAGAAGGCAACCTGCAGGTTCGACGTCGCGTCCTGGCAGGAGGAGGCGTACGTCGACATCGACGGCGAGGGTACGACGGCCGGGGAGACCTACTACCCGAGGCGCGGGCTGACCCACGCACGGGTCGGGTACACCTACACCGGCGACGTGCAGGGCTCCTCCACCCTGGCCTACCTGATCGGCTACCACCCCGAGGGCGGCCCGGTGCTCGGCATGGAGCAGTTCACCGGGTCCGTCGACGGCCACGAGGGCTCGTGCGTGTTCCTGCACACCGGTGGCCAGGACGCCGGCTCGGTCACCGCGCACCTCGAGGTCGTGCCCGGCCTGGGCACCGGCGGTCTCGAGGGCCTGCGGGGCGAGGCCGAGCTGAGCATCGCCGGACCCAGCGAGAACGGCTACGAGCTGGTGCTGTCCTACGACCTGGGCTGAGCGAGCGCGAAGCTGGTCACCGTCCCGGGGGCGAGGCCGGTGAGGTCGGTGAGCCGGGTGACCGCCCCTGAGCGGGTGTCCCAGACCAGCAGCCGCACCTCGTCGGAGGTCCGGGACCGGTAGACCACCCGCTGCTCGTCGAGCCAGCCGACCACCGGGCAGCAGCCCGCGGTCCGGCCCGCGTCGTCGAGCACGAGCATCGCCGGGTGCTTCCCCTCGACCACCACCGCCTGCGGATGGCTCGAGCCCGCGTCCACGACCGACGACACGTCCGCGGTCCTCGCGCCCTGCGCGAGCCGGCTCCCCGACGGGCTCGTCGCGGCCGGGCCGGAGCGGCTGTCGACGGGGAAGTCGCCCGTCTCCCCGCCGTGGTCGAGCGCCTCGGCGGGCCCGACCTTGCCGGTGCGTACGTCGACCTGCTGGTCCCCGAACGCGAGGTGGCGGTCCCCCGCCCAGTGGAAGGACCTCAGCAGCTCGGGCTCGACGGCCGGCGCCTCGACGAAGGTCCAGCCGCTCTGCTCGATGTCGTCGACCACGAAGCCTCGCCTGGTGACGAACGCGATGAGCCGCCCGTTCGGCGACAGCGACCGGTCCGTGAACGAGGGCGCGAGCGACCCCTCGGAGCCGAACGCGCTCGTGAACGGGTCGACGACCAGGTCCATGGTCTTCGTCTCCAGCCCGAACACCCCACCCTCGGCGTCGACGAGGGTCACGCCCCGGACCCGGCCCTCGGCGTCGGTCCGCGCCAGCGCAGCCACCATGGCGGACCCGGCGATCGGGTGCCGGCCGGAGACGTCGACGGTCCCGGGCAGCGCGGACGGGGCCTTCGGCAGCGACGTCTCCTCGACGAGCGACGGGCCGAGCCAGACCGGGTGGCCGTCGATCCGGCCGTCGCCGCGCTGGGCCCGGTCGGGCTTCGCGGGCCCGGGTGTCCGGTCGACCGTCGAGCCGAGCGTCCCGACCAGGCCGACGGCCAGGACGCAGACGAGTGCCCCGACGGCGCCGGCCGTACGGCGTCGGCGCCGGCGGCGTACGGCGGTCGGCCACACACCGCCGACGAGGTCCACCGGCGCGACGTCGTCGGCCAGGTCGTGCAGCGTCGCGCGCACCGTGTCGTGGGCGGGATCGGTCACCGACGACCACCTCCGAGCAGCTCGGCCAGCTCGGGTGACCCGCTGCGCAGCCGGGCGATGGCCGCGTGCGCCTGGCTCTTCACCGTCCCGACCCCGACCCCGAGCAGCCGGGCACACTCGACCTCGGTGAGGTCGTCGAAGTAGCGCATCACCAGCACCGCCCGCTGCTTGGCGGTCAGCCGGTCCAGCGCGGCGGCCACCATCAGCCGCCGCTCCCCCGCGTCGGCGTCGTGCGGCGCGGGGCCCTCGGGGAGCACGTCGACCGCGACGTCGCGCCGGCGCCGCCACCAGGAGATGTTGTCGCGGTAGATGATCGTGCGCGCGTAGGCGTCCGGGTTGCCGTCGGCCAGCCGGGGCCAGCGCATCGCGACCTTCACCAGCGCCTCCTGCACGAGGTCCTCGGCGCGCCCACGGTCACCGGTCAGCAGCACCGCCGTACGCAGGAGGGCGTGCTGGCGCGAGCCGGCCCAGGCCGTGAACCCGTCCTCGCTGCGCTCCACAGCCACCCCCCTCTTCTCACTCAACGCACCGGCACCCGCGAATGGTTGGCACCCTCAGGAGTGCAGGGTCCACGCGTCCTGGAGCAGCTCGGCGACCACGGCCTCGTCGCAGTCCGGCAGCGAGACCCGCAGCGCGGCGAGCTTCTTGCCCCACCACTTCTCCTCGCACCAGCCGGGCCACTCGGCGACGGCGGCCCGGATGTCCTCCTCGGCGAGCATCACGTGCAGGTGCTGGTCGTCGGGGACGGTCGCGAAGATCCGCCGCGCGGTCCGGAACGACGGGTTGCCGTGGTGGTCGCGCTCGGTGGCACCGTCCAGGGACAGCGCGACCGCGCGGACGTCGTCGGGAGCCATGTGCCCGACCCTGCCAGAGGAAGCGCCGACCCGTCATCAACTGCGCGACACGCCGGCGAAAGTGCCGAGTAGGTGACGGGTCGGCGGGAAACCGCGGCGTCAGCAGCCCCGGCGCGACACGCCTGCGACGTCGACGGGCAGCGTGCCCGGGGCCTTCGCCCGGCCGAGCAGCACCGTGACCAGCGCGTTCATCGCCCCGGAGGTGTCGCCGTACGTCGCGACCTTGGCCAGCCGGGCGCGGCTGCGGCCGAGGACGTACGGCGTGTCCAGGGCGACCACGACGTCGCCGACCACGGCGCGGCCGTGGTACCCCACGAGCCGCACCCGGGTGCCCGTCCTGCGGGCCACCCGGAGACCGGCCGCCCGCGCCGCGGCGCGGAACCGCGCGACTGCTGGGGCGGGACCGGTGACCCGCACCTGCCGGCCGACCACCCGGCCCGAGCAGGGGCCGGCGACCGCGGTGATCCCGGCGGCGGACAACCGCTGGGACACCGCACCGCTGGAGGCGGCCGGCCGCGGACGGGCCCCGCGGGCCTTCTGGTGCAGCAGCAGGGCGACCATGCGGGTCGCGGCCTGGTCGAGCCGGGCCTGCGGGAGCCGACCGTCGCGGACCGCGGCGACGAGGCCGTCGCGCGCGGCGCGTGGGTCCGGCGGCATCAGCACCACGTCCTCGCCGGCCTGCAACGCGTGTACGGCGGCCCCGGCGCTGCCGAACCGGTCCGTCACCGCCGCCATCTCCAGGGAGTCGGTGAACGCGAGCCCGCGGAAGCCCAGCTGCTCTCGCAGCAGCCCGGTGACGACCTTGCGGGACAGGGACGACGGGGTGTGCGGGTCCACGGCGCGGACGTCGAGGTGGCCGACCATCACCGAGGACACCCCGGCGGCGATGCCGGCCCGGAACGGCACCAGGTCCCGCGCCTGCAGATCCTGCACGGACCGGCGCTGCACCGGCAGGCCGACGTGGCTGTCGGTGGTCACCGAGCCGTGGCCGGGGAAGTGCTTGATCACCGGCAGCACGCCGGAGGACGCGAACCCGCGCGCCGCCGCCACGACGTGCTCGGCGACCCGGGCCGACGACGAGCCCACGCTGCGGGACCCGATCGCCGGGTCGGACGGACCGCTGGTCACGTCGGCGTCGGGGGCGAAGTCGACGTTGAAGCCCATCCCGGCGAGCTCGGCGCCGCTCGCGGCGTACGCCGCCCGGGTCAGACCGGGGTCGTGCGCCGCGCCCGCGGTCATCAGGGCCGGGAACGCCGTCGCGCCGGAGCCCACGCGCGCCACCTGGCCGCCCTCCTGGTCCACGCCGACCAACACCGGCCACTGCCGGCCGGCCCGCGCCGCGGCCTGCTGCAGGGCCCGGTTGCTGCGGCCGATCTGGGCGGCGCTGCGGATGTTCTCGGTGAACGCGACCACACCGCCGAGGTGCAGCCGGTTCACGAAGGCGCTCGGTGCGCCGGTGCCGCGGTACGACGCGACGATCACCTGGCCGGCCCGCTCGGACAGCGTGAGCCGCCCGACCAGCGTGCGGGCCCGGTCGATCTCGGCCGCGGTCGGCCCCCAGCCGGCCGGCACCGGCAGCGGCCGGAACGCCCCCGTGGCGCTGGAGCCGCCGTGCTGCCAGCTGCCGCTCGCGGTGGCCGGGCGCAGCTCCTCGTCCGGGTCATCGGAGGTCCGGGAGGGGGCGGTGCCGCACGAGGACAGGCCGACGACCACCGCCGTCGCGGTGGCCACCCGTCCCCAGAACGTCCTCCTCGAAGCCATCCGCCCAGTGTGCCAAGGCGATGGGCAGGTCGTCGTCCCCGGGGGACGCGCCGACGGCGGCCACCCGGGTCGGGTGGCCGCCGCCTGCGCTGCTGGTCCTGCTGGTCCTGCCGCTGGGTCAGGGCAGGTAGTACATCGGGTTCGGCACCTTGAAGGTCCGGTCCGCGAAGCCGCCCGTGAGGTCGCTGAACTGGTCGCCGAAGTTCGCGACGATGTCGTAGCCCAGGTCCTTCTCGATGTGCGCGCGGGTCTGCGACTTGCGCTCGATCGTGTTGCACGCCGGGGTGCCGGTGGTGGTGGTGTCGTACTTCGTGAACTCGGTGTCGCAGGTGATCCACGGCTGGCCGGCGTCGTTCTTGAGGAACACCTGCTCGGTCTTGACCGGGAAGCCCGCGTTGCCGAGGTTCGTCTCGGTGCCGGGGCGCTGGGCCTCGGGGCGACCGGTCAGGAAGAAGACCGTGTAGCCGGCTGCCTGGGCCTTCGTCGCGAGGTCGGCCATCCCGGGGACGCCGGGGAACGCCGCGCCGTTCACGAAGGCGGCGTTGGAGTCCGGGTTGTAGACGAAGTTGCTGTAGATCTCGTAGTTGTAGGTGTTCAGCGACGTGTCGTCGACGTCGAGCAGGATCGCCTTGCTGCCGTCGGCGGCCGGGGTCGGCTTGCCGTGACCGTGGGTCTCGCCGGCGCCGTGCTTCGGGTCGTTCAGGTAGGCCGCGGCATCCTGCGTCAGGCCGGCCATCTCCTGGGCGTACGCGCCGGTCGCGGACGGGACGTGGTTGTCGGTGCCGAACGGCGTCTTCCCCGACACGGTGTCGCCGTAGTAGGCCTTGATCGCGGTCTTGACCTGGTCGATGTTCTGGATCTGGCTGGCGCTCGTCGGCTGTGCCGGGGGCGCGGGCACGGCCGGCGCGGACTTCAGGGCGTCGGCGGTCTGTGCGCCGGCCGCGGTGAACGCGGCGACGGACGCGACCGCCACCAGGGCGCTGACGGAACGGCGACGAACAAGGGGGCTTCGGGTCATCGAGGACACCTTCCGGGGAGGAGAGAGCGCACGTTGGGCTCTGCAAGGAGTCAAGATGCCACGAGCGGCGCCCTCGCGCACCCATACGAGGGCAAAGAACCGATAACGGTCAGCCGAGGGTTCGCTGCACGACCGCGGCGCTCCGCGGGGGTACGGCGACCCCGCCGTCGCGGACCGCGACGCCGTCGGCCCAGCTCAGCACGACCTGGCCGTCCTCGACGTCGCAGGTCCAGGCCTCATCGGACAGGTTCACCAGGACGTCGTACCCGCCCCGCCGCAGCCGCAGGCGGCGGTCCCGCCAGGTCACGTCGACCTGGTCGAGCCGCGGGTCGCGCAGGTCGGGATGCGCCTTGCGGAGCGCGAGCAGGTCGCGGTACCACCGCAGCAGCCGCGCGTGCGGCTCACGGTCCGGCTCGGACCAGTCGAGCTTCGAGCGGCGGAACGTCTCCGGGGCCTGCGGGTCCGGGACGTCGTCCTCGTCCCAGCCGTGCGACCCGAACTCCGCCTTGCGGCCGCGCGCGGTGGCCGCGGCGATCTCCGGGTTCGTGTGGTCGGTGAAGAACTGCCACGGGGTGCGAGCACCCCACTCCTCCCCCATGAACAGCATCGGGGTGTACGGCGAGGTGAGCAGCACCGCCGCACCGCAGGCCAGCAGGCCCGGGTCGAGGTCGAGCTGCGCACCGGAGAGCCGGTCGCCCTGCGCCCGGTTGCCGACCTGGTCGTGCGTCTGCAGCGCCGCCACGAACCGCCAGCCGGGGACGCCGGCGGCATCGACGGGCCGCCCGTGCCGACGGCCGCGGAAGGTGGAGAACGTGCCGTCGTGGAAGAACGGCGTGCGCAGCACCTTGGCCAGCGCGCCGGGGTCGGCGAAGTCCTCGTAGTAGCCCTGGGTCTCCCCGGTCAGCGCGACGTGCAGGGCGTGGTGCACGTCGTCGGCCCACTGGCCGTGCACGCCCAGCCCACCGACCGCGTCACCTTTGCCGCGCGGGGTGACCGTGCGCGGGTCGTTGCGGTCGGACTCCGCGACCAGCCACAGCGTCCGGCCGGTCTCCGCGGCCAGCGCGTCGACCTCGCGGGACATCTCCTCCAGCACGTGCAGGGCGCTGTCGTCGTGCAGCTCGTGCACGGCGTCGAGCCGGAGCCCGTCGACGTGGAAGTCGCGCAGCCACTGCTGCACGTTGTCCAGCACCCAGCGGCG
Source organism: uncultured Actinomycetota bacterium (assembly GCA_963810035.1). Classification (GTDB taxonomy): domain Bacteria; phylum Actinomycetota; class Actinomycetes; order Propionibacteriales; family Nocardioidaceae; genus Nocardioides_B. The sequence goes on along the minus strand of CAWEMA010000011.1, from coordinate 40,787 downwards.
CACCTCGAGGCTGTCGGGCCCGTCGAGGTTGAGCGCCTGGCCCCACGGGGTGACATGGGCGGCGTTGAAGTACGGCGCGAGCTCGCCGAGGTAGTTGCCGTCGGGTCCGAGGTGGTTGTAGACCACGTCGAGGCAGACACCGAGCCCGTGCCGGTGCGCGGCGTCGACGAACCGGTGCAGCGCCGCGGGACCGCCGTACGTCTCGTGCACGGAGTACGGCGCGACGCCGTCGTACCCCCAGTTGTGCTCGCCGGGGTACGACGCCAGCGGCAGCAGCTCGACCACGTCGACGCCGAGCTCGACCAGGTAGGGCAGCCGTTCGATCGCGGCGTCCAGGGTGCCCTCGGGGGTGAACGTCCCGACGTGCGTCTCGTAGACGACCGAGCCGGCGAGCTCGACCCCTGTCCAGGCGCCGTCCGTCCAGGCGAAGGAGCCGGTGTCGCACCAGGCCGAGGGACCGTGCGGGCCGTCGGGCAGCCGCAGCCCGCGCGGGTCCGGCCGCGGGTCGCCGCCGTCGAGGGCGAAGGCGTAGCGGTCACCGTCGCCGAGCGCTGTCTCCGCGTGCCACCAGCCGCCGTCGCCGCGGCGCATCGGCAGCCGCCCGGCGGGGGTGACCAGGTCCACCGCACCGGCGGCGGGGGCCCACAGTGCGGGGGTCATGCCCGGTGCACCCGGCGCAGCAGCGCGACGGGGTAGTCGGCGAAGATCCCGGCGACGTCGTTGTCGGCCCCGCCGTGCAGCGCGCCGGTGAGCTCGTCGCGCCAGAGGCCCTCGGGCAGGGTGAGCATGGCGTGGCCCCAGCCACCGGTCGCGTCGAGCCGGGTGACCGCCCGGGTGGCCAGGACGGCGACCTCGCCGCCGCGGAGGAACCCGACGACGTGCCGCGACGTGCCGGTCAGCGGCTGGTAGTCCCCGGTGTCGGCGAAGCACTCGCGCAGCTCCCGGCGCAGCATCAGCGCCTTGTGCGTGACCAGCAGCTTCTCGTCGTCGAGGTCGCGGGGGCTGCCGTCGGCGCGCAGGTGGGCGAGCCGCTCGCGGCGTACGTCGTAGTCGACCGGACGGCGGTTGTCCGGGTCGACCAGCGAGAGGTCGACCAGCTCGCAGCCTTGGTAGGTGTCGGGCACCCCGGGCAGGGTCAGCTGGAGCAGCTTCTGGCCGAGGACGGCCGCGCGGACCGCCGCCCGGTTGTGGTCGACGGCCGTGGTGACCAGGGCGCCGAGGTGGCCCGGGCCGTTGGCGTCGGCGGCGAGGGCCAGGAGTCGGGCTTCGTAGTCCGGGTCCGGGTCGAGCCAGGACGTGCGCTGCTTCGACTCGCGCATCGCCTTGGTGAGGTAGCCCTGGAGCCGTTCGTCGGAGATCTCCCCCACCCCGGCCAGCGTCTGCCAGACGAGGTGCGCGGTCGGCAGGTCGACGTCGCGCTCGCGGGCCGCCTCGGCGAACGCCTCCGAGCAGCGGGTCCAGGACTCCGCGTCACCGGCGACGGCGAGCAGCCGGGCCCGCACGTCCTCGCTGCGCTTGGTGTCGTGCGTGGACAGCGTGGTCAGGCCGAGCGGCCAGTGCTTCTGCTGGTGCGCCGCCCAGGCGTGCATCGCCTCCGGGGAGGCGGTGTCGAGCAGGTCCGGGTCGCCGCCGACCTCGTTGAGCCCGACCTGGCGGTGCCAGCGGTAGAACGCGGTGTCCTCGATGCCCTTGGCCATCACCGGGCCCCAGGTCTGCTGCAGCCGGACCGCGAAGTCACGGGCGGCCTCGCTGTCCTGTGCGCCGGTGGCGAGCCCGACCAGCTGCTCGATCTCGGTGGCCAGGTCGGGACGGGCCGCGGCCGCGACCTGGCCGGCGTGCTCGAGCCGCCCGCGGGCCACGCCGTCGAGCTGCTCGCCCGGACGGACGTAGGCGCGGTAGACCTCGCAGGCCACCAGCAGCTCGACGACCGCCTCCTCGAGCCGGTCCGGGTCGGCGTCGCCGAGGGCCTCGCGGGCCCGGCGGACCAGCCGGTGGCGCTCGGGCACAAGCACGTCGGCGACGACCTGCCGCTTGGAGTCGGCGACCACGCGTTCCAGGGACGGCTCGCCGCCTGTCTTCTCCCAGGCGTGCTGCAGCGCGGGGGCGACCGCCGGGTCGATGAGCGCGTAGGCGACCACCTTGGCGGCGTCGTAGCCGGTGGTCCCCTCGCAGGGCCAGTCCGGGAGCACCTCCTCGCCCTCCAGGATCTTCTCCACCCAGATCGCGGTGCCGGGCCGCAACGCGGCGCGCAGCCGGTCGACGTACCCCTCCGGGTCAGCGAGGCCGTCCGGGTGGTCGATGCGGTAGCCCTCGACGATGCCGCGGTGGTTGAGGTCGACGAGCACCTGGTGGGTGGCGTCGAAGACGTCGGGCAGCTCGACCCGGACGGCGATCAGCGAGTCCACGTCGAAGAACCGGCGGTAGTTGAGCACGGCGTCACGCTCGCGCCAGCCGGCCAGGACGTAGTGCTGCCGGGCGAGTACGGCGGCCACGTCGGCGCTCGGGTCGCCGTCCCACGTCCCGGCGGCGACCGGGAACACGTGGTCGTGGTAGCGCAGCACCCGACCGCCGTTCTCCTCGCCGAGGCGCAGGTCGCCCTTGCCGAGCACGTCGTCGAGCGGCTCCCACAGGACCGGCAGCCCGATCCGGCCGTCGAGGGCGTCCCAGTCCACGTCGAACCAGTGCGCGTGAGCGGCCTCCCGGCCGTGCTCGAGGAGATCCCAGAGCGGTGCGTTGGTGTTCTCCGGGGCGACCAGTGCCATGTGGTTGGGCACCACGTCGACGACCAGGCCGAGCCCGCGCCGACGGGCGGTGGCGGCCAGCGACTCGAGACCCTCCTGGCCGCCGAGCTCGGTGCTGACCCGGGTGTGGTCGAGCACGTCGTAGCCGTGTGCGGAGCCGGGGACGGCCTGCAGCACCGGGGACAGGTACAGGTGGCTGACGCCGAGGTCGGCCAGGTACGGCACGACCCTCTCGGCGTCGGCGAACGTGAAGCCGGCGTGCAGCTGGAGGCGGTAGGTCGCAGTCACCGTGGGGCCTTACCCGCTCGACCGTCCACTGACACGCACCGCCCGTGTGATCTCAGTCGTTGTCGGGGACGTTGGCACGCTCGGCCCCGATGGTGGTGTCGTCCCCGTGCCCGGTGTGCACCACGGTGTCGTCCGGCAGGGCGAACAGCTTCGCCCGGATCGAGCCGGCGAGCACGTCGGCGTCGCTGAAGGACCGGCCGGTCGCCCCCGGCCCGCCCTGGAACAGGGTGTCCCCGGTGAACACGCAGCCGAGCTGCTCGGCGTGGAAGCACACGCCGCCGGGCGCGTGGCCCGGAGTGTGCAGCACCCGCAGCGTGGTGCCGGCGACCTCGATCACGTCGCCGTCCGCGAGGTCCACGTCCCACAGCTGGTCGGTGTGGGTGAGCTCCCACAGCGGCCGGTCGTCGGGGTGCAGGAAGATCGGCGCGGTGACCCGCTCGCGCAGGGCCGGTGCGACGCGCACGTGGTCGTCGTGCGCGTGGGTGCACAGGATCGCCTTGACCGTGCGGTCCCCGACCAGCGCGAGGATGCCGTCGACGTCGTGCGGCGCGTCGATCACCACGCACTCGCTGTCGTCGCCGACCACCCACACGTTGTTGTCCACGTCGAAGGTCTCGCCGTCGAGGGTGAAGGTGCCCTCGAGGACGCCGTGGTCGATCCGCGCGGCCATCAGAGCACCACCACGCTGCGCAGGACGACGCCCTGGTGCATCTTGTCGAACGCCGCCTCGACGTCGTCGAGGGCGATCTCCTCGGTCACGAACGCGTCGAGGTCGAGGCGTCCCTGCTGATAGAGGTCGACCAGCATCGGGAAGTCGCGCGAGGGCAGGCAGTCGCCGTACCAGCTGGACTTCAGCGCGCCGCCGCGGCCGAACACGTCGATCAGCGGGAGGTCGGGCACCCGCATGTCCGGGGTGGGTACGCCGACCAGCACCACGGTGCCGGCGAGGTCGCGGGCGTAGAAGGCCTGCTTCCACGTCTCCGGGCGGCCGACGGCGTCGATCACCACGTCCGCGCCGAAGCCACCGGTCAGCTCCTGGATCGCCCCGACGGCGTCCGTCTCCTTGCTGTTCACGGTGTGGGTGGCGCCCAGGTTGGTCGCCCACTCGAGCTTGCGCGGGTCGACGTCGACGGCGATCACCTTGCTCGCGCCGGCCAGGCGGGCACCCGCCACCGCCGCGGCTCCCACGCCGCCGCAGCCGATGACCGCGACGCTGTCCCCCCGGCCGACGTTGCCGGTGTTGATCGCCGCCCCGAGCCCGGCCATCACGCCACAGCCGAGCAGGCCGACCGCGGCCGGGCGGGCGGACGGGTCGACCTTGGTGCACTGTCCGGCGTGCACGAGCGTCTTGTCCGCGAACGCGCCGATGCCGAGCGCCGGGGACAGCTCGGTGCCGTCCTCCAGCGTCATCTTCTGGGTGGCGTTGAAGGTGTTGAAGCAGTACCACGGCTCGCCGCGGTTGCAGGCGCGGCAGTCCCCGCAGACGGCCCGCCAGTTCAGCACCACGAAGTCACCGGGGGCGACCGAGTCGACGCCCTCGCCGACCGACTCCACGACACCTGCGGCCTCGTGGCCGAGCAGGAACGGGAAGTCGTCGTTGATGCCGCCCTCGCGGTAGTGCAGGTCGGTGTGGCACACCCCGCAGGCCTGGATCACCACGACCGCCTCGCCGGGACCCGGGTCGGGAACGTTGACGGTCTCGATCGAGACCGGCTCGCCCTTGGCCCTCGCGACCACACCTCGGACCTGCTGCATGAGACCTCCTGCTGTCGGTTCGTGTCACGTCGACGGGATCGACGTACTGGCAGGCTAACCGGCCAGCAGAAAGCCGACTCCCCCGACGTAGGCCAGCACCAGGACCGCCCCCACCGCCCGGGGCAGCACGCCGGAGCGGGCACCGAGCAGCAGCACCAGCGGGAGTACGGCGGCGGCGCCCGCCGCGGTCAGGATCACGTTGTGCCGGCCGAGCACCAAGGGGTCGACCAGCCCGGCCAGGCCGAGGGAGACCGTCGCGTTGTAGGCGACCGACCCGACCGTTCCCGCGACCACCACCTCGGTCAGCCCGCGCCGCCGGGCGGCCCAGACCAGCGCGACCATCTCGGCGCTGGTGGCCAGCGCCAGCACGGTCAGCCCGATGACCGACTCACCGACGTGCAGCACGTCCACGAGACCTTCGGCGCCCCGCACCGCGAGGAAGCCGCCGGCGACCATGCCGAGCAGGCCGAGCAGCACCAGCAGGAGCGCCCGGCCGGTCGTCTCGTCAGGGGCTTCCCGCCCGTCGTGGGCGTGCTCGCGCTCCTTCTCCTCGAGCTCGGCCATCTCACCGATCAACGGGGGTGCCTTCTCCCGGCGCCAGACCCAGACCACCCCGGCGACGTACAGCAGCACCAGCAGCAGGCCCTCGAGACGGCCGAGCACGCCGTTGAGCAGGAACAGCCAGGCGACCGCGCCGAGGACCGCGGACGCGACGCCGTACTCCACGCTGCGCCGGGTCACCGGCAGCCGCGTGACCAGCGCGGCCAGGCCGAGCGTCAGCGTGAGGATCACCAGGTTCGCGCCGATCGCGTCCCCGGCGGCCAGGGCGGGGTGCCCCTGCCCGGCCGCGAGCATCGCGGTGACCGCCTCCTCCGGCTCGGCGCCGGCGAGCAGCAGCCCGAGGGCGAGCACGCTGAGCCCGAGGTGGGAGGAGGCGGCGGTGACGTTCTCGGCGAACCCCTCGGCGCCGGCCGTCAGCAGGGCCGCTCCGGCGACGAGGAGGACGAGAGGGACCAGCAGACTCAGCACGCCCGCCATTGTGTCGTCTCGACGTCCTGCGGACCCGGATGCAACCCGCCGGGCCGGTTCCGCGTCTTGGTGGCAGGAATGCGGAGAGGATGGTGAGGCAGATGCAGCTCGCACTCGAGACGGGGCAAGGAACGATGACGGTGCAGGACCGGGACGCCGACTTCGCGGCGTACATGACCGCGCGTCAGCCGAGCCTGCTGCGTACGGCGTACCTGTTGACCGGGGACCGGCACACCGCCGAGGACCTGGTGCAGACCGCGTTCGCGAAGCTCTACCTGTCCTGGGACAAGGTGCAGCGCCGGGAGCTCGTCGACGGCTACGTCCGCCGGATCCTGGTCAACGAGCACAGCTCCCTGTGGCGCCGGGCGTTCAAGCGTCACGAGGTCGTCTCCGAGCAGCTGCCCGAGACCCACGCGATCGACCGGCACGACGACGGCCAGAGCGCCGCCCTGTGGGACTTCGTCCAGACCCTCCCCCGCAAGCAACGCGCGGTGATCGTGCTGCGCTACTACGAGGACCTCACCGAGGCCGAGACCGCCGACGTGCTCGGCATCTCCGTCGGCACCGTGAAGTCCCAGTCCAGCCGGGCGCTCGCCGCGATGCGCTCCCGCGTCCACACCCAGACCGGACTCTCCGTACGGGAGGAGGAACGATGAGCGACCACGACGAGACCCGCCTGTCCCGGGCGCTGCACGACCGGGCCCACGACGTCTCGGGGACGCACCTCGAGCTTGACGACGTCAGGCGCACCGCCCGCGGCATCCGGCGCCGCCGCCGGACGGTGACCGGCCTGGTCGCCGCCGCGGTGGTCGCGGTCGCCGTGCCCGTGGGGATCACGATGACCGGCAGCACCGGTGCCGACCGGCCGGGCGACCCCGCCGCCACCCCGTCCCGACCGGTCGCGTCCGCTCCCCCCTCGACGGCCGGCACGACCGGCTCGGCGCCTTCTCAGACGCCGAACCCCGACGGCGTCCTGCCGCTGACCGCGAAGGGCGCCGCCCGCGGCAGCTCCCCGCAGGTCGGCTACCTCCGCGGCAGGACGGTGCACCTGGCCCCCGGCTCCGCCGTCGAGCTGCCGGCGTCGTACCTCTCCGTCACGCCCTACCACGGCGGCTTCCTGGCCGCGGACTTCGCCGAGGGCGAGGACTACGTCGTGGAGCTCGACAACACCTACGCGGAGGTCGACCGGCAGCCCGGGAGCTCCCGGTTCGCGCTGAGCGCCGACGGCACCAGGGTGTCGTGGTTCACCGAGGACGCGAACGGCCCGAAGGGGTTGCTGCACCGGGCGATCGTCAGCGGGATGAGCGACGAGGTCATCGACCAGAAGGTCCCCGGCGGGGTGCAGTACTCCCCGGTCGGGTTCGTGTCCTCGGACGAGGTCGTCTACCAGCGCTACGACGACCAGCCGGAGGTGTGGGTGACCGACTTCGCCGGGACGAACCGGCGTCTCGACGGGCTGCTCTCCGCCGGTGGGACGAGCCAGGAGGACGGACTGGTCAGCGGCATGGTCTCCGCCTCCGACACCGGCTCGTGCTGGGTGGTCAGGCAGGTGTCGTCGGGAGGCAGGGACCTCTGGAAGACCTGCGACTACTCGCTCGGGCAGTTCAGCCCGGACGGCAGGTACGTCCTGGCCGGTCCCGCCTATCGCGACGGCATCGGCGACGGCGAGGTGGCCGTGCTCGACGCGCGCACCGGCGAGGTGGTCGCGCACTGGAGGTGCTCGCTCGACGGCTCGGCGTTCGTCAGCACCTCGGTGTGGGAGGACGGCACCGACGTCCTCACCCCGCTCTTCGAGGACGGCTCGTGGCACCTGCTGCGGCTCAACGTCAGCGGCGCGACCACCGAGACGCTGGACCCGGTCACCGCCGACATGGACCACCGCCCCTGGACCTTCCTCCCGCGTCCCTGACCCGACCAGGACCGAGGCGAGGTCTCAGGCGAGGACCGAGGTGACCGGGAGGGAGGAGTCCGCGGGCAGGTCGAGCGGCGAGGGCTGCCGGCCGCGGGCGACCATCTCGGCACCGAGGGCGGCGACCATCGCGCCGTTGTCGGTGCACAGCCCCGGACGCGGCACCCGGACCCGGATGCCCTTCGCGGCGGCCCGCTCCTCGGCCAGCACCCGCAGCCGGGAGTTCGCCGCGACACCGCCGCCGATCAGGATGTCCTCGATGCCCTCGCTGGCCGCGGCGTCGACGGCCTTGCGGGTGAGCACGTCGCACACCGCCTCCTGGAACGACGCGGCGACGTCCTCGACCGGCACCGGCTCACCGGACCGCTCGCGCGCCTCGACCCAGCGCGCGACGGCGGTCTTGAGCCCGGAGAACGAGAAGTCGAACCGGTGCCGCTGCAGGTCGCGCTGGGAGGTCAGGCCTCGGGGGAAGTCGACGTACACCGACGAGCCGGACCGCGCCGCCGCGTCGATGTGCGGACCGCCGGGGAACGGCAGGCCGAGCAGCCGCGCGACCTTGTCGAACGCCTCCCCCGCCGCGTCGTCGATCGACGCGCCGAGCGGCAGGACGCCCCCGTCCGCGCCGGTCACGTCGCCCACACGCAGCAGCGAGGAGTGCCCGCCGCTGACCAGCAGCGCCACGCACGGCTCGGGCAGCGGCCCGTGCTCGAGCTGGTCGACGGCGACGTGCGCGGCGAGGTGGTTCACCCCGTAGAGCGGCTTGCCGAGCCCGACGGCCAGCGCCTTCGCGGCCGCGACGCCGACCAGCAGCGCCCCGGCGAGACCCGGGCCGCTGGTCACCGCGATCGCGTCGACGTCGTACAGCCGGATCCCGGCGTCCGCGCAGGCCCGCTCCACCGTGGGCACCATCGCCTCGAGGTGCGCGCGGGAGGCGACCTCGGGGACGACGCCGCCGAACCGGGCGTGCTCCTCGACGCTGGAGGCGACCGCGTCGGCGAGCAGGGTGTGCCCGCGTACGACGCCGACGCCGGTCTCGTCGCACGAGGTCTCGATGCCGAGCACCAGGGGCTGGTCCGTCATGCCCGCCATTGTGTCTCCCGTCGTCGTCGGCACGTTCACCGGCGGGCCGCCCGCTCCATGACCACGGCGTCCGAGCCGTCCCGGTAGTAGCCGCGCCGCCGGTCGATCTCGGTGAACCCCTCGGCGGCGTAGAACGCCAGCGCGGCGGTGTTGTCCGCGCTCACCTCGAGCAGCATCCGGTCCCCGTCCGCGAGCTCGGAGACCGCCTCGAGCAGCCGCCGGGCCAGGCCGTGCCGCCGGTGCGCGGGGTGCACGGCGATCCGCTGCAGGTCGACCACGTCGCCGGCGCTCAGGGTGACCGCGTAGCCCACCACCTCCGGCGCGCACGCCACCAGCGCCACCCGTCGCGGGCCGGTCAGCTCCGAGCGCACCGAGTCCTGCGACCAGGCGTCGGCGCCGAAGAGCCCTGCTTCCAGCGAGGCGACCGCGTCGACGTCGTCGGCGGTGGCCGGGCGCAGGGTCACGAGACCGGCTTGGGCTTGCCCGGCGTCGCGGCGTCCGGACGCCGCAGGTAGAGCGGCTCCGGGTCGAGCAGCTCCACCCGCTCCTCGGTCACCACCTGGGCGAGCACGCCGGCGTCGGGGTGCTCGGGCCCCACGGCGTGCGGGAAGGCCTCGGGGTAGAGCAGCGCGCCCGCCCCGACGACCGGTCCGTCGGTGGCCACGTCGGCCGGCTTGGAGACGTGCGGTCCGTCGATGCGCGCACCGGTCTCGTCGTACGCCGCCCAGTAGACCTCCTTGCGCCGCGCGTCCGTGGCGACCAGGAACGGAACCCTGAGGCCGGCCGCGGCCATGTCATCGGCGGCCTGCGCCGCGAGCACGTCGAGCGTGCACACGCCGTACACCGGGACGTCCAGGGCCAGGCCGAGCGTCCGCGCGGTGACCAGGCCGACGCGCAGCCCGGTGAACGGTCCGGGCCCGACGCCGACCGCGAGCGCGGTCACGTCCTGGCGGGGCACCCACGCCTCGTCGAGGACGGCGGTGATGCCGGGGGCGAGCAGCTCACCGTGCCGGCGGGCGTCGACCACGGTGTGTGTGGCGACGACGCGTTCACCGTCGTGCAGGGCCACGGTCACGGCGGGGGTGGCGGTGTCGAAGGCGAGCAGCACGCGGACGAGGTTACGCGTCCGCGCCGGCCGTCAGCGCAGCACCGAGGTCCACGCCCGCCCAGCGGGCGCCGACCGGGGTCAGCCGCACGGTGCGGGACTCGCCGTCGGTGTCGACGGCGTCGCCGTGCGCGCGCAGGATCTCGATCTCGAGGCGGTCCTCGGCGAGCTCCTCGGCGACGCCGGTCCCCCACTCGACCACGGTCACCGCCTCGTCCAGCGAGGCGTCCAGGTCCAGGTCGTCGAGCTCGGCCAGGCCGTCCAGCCGGTAGGCGTCGACGTGCACCAGGGCCGGGCCGCCGACCAGCGAGGGGTGCACCCGGGAGATCACGAACGTCGGCGACGTGACGCCGCCGCGCACCTGGAGCCCTTCACCCAGGCCCTGGGTGAAGGTGGTCTTCCCGGCACCGAGGTCGCCGCTGAGGACCAGCAGGTCACCGGGCCGCAGCAGGCCCGCCAGCCGGGTCCCGAGCGCGCGTGTCTCGTCCGCGGTCGCGGCGACGGAGGTGAGGCTCACGAGACCTGGCTCTTAGGTCCCTCGGCGGCCGCGGCGAACAGCTCCTCGAGCGCGGAGTTGACCCGGTCCTTCTGCTCCAGGATCACCATGTGTCCCGCGCCCGGGCACTCGACCAGTGTCGAGCCGGGGATCCGGGCGGCCATCTTGCGGCTGTGCCCGATCGAGGTCAGCGCGTCCTTGGTGCCGCTGACGATGTACGTCGGCACCCGGGCGAACGTGCGCAGCACGGTGAACTTGTCGAGCTGGTCGAAGTTCGGGAAGAACTCCGCGAGCACCCCGAACGGCGTGGCCGCGAGCATGTTGTCGACGAACTCCACGTAGGAGGCGGGCACGTCCTCGCCGAACGCGAACTGGTCGGCGACGAGGAAGCCGATGTTCGACCCCCGACGCCGCAGCGAGTCGACGAGCTCCGGCGCCCGGGCCAGCCCGGCGATCAGCCGCGGCCCGATCTGCCCGCCGACCACGTCCGGGATCAGCCTGCTCACGATCCGGTGGGTCTTGAACCCGCCGGCGGTGGTCGAGACCAGCGCGACGCCCGCGACCCGCTCGTCGAACAGGTCGGGGTGCTGCTCCGCGAACGCCATGATGGTCATCCCGCCCATCGAGTGCCCGACCAGCACGACCGGCCCCTCGGGGACCAGGTCCTCGAGCACCCGCCGCAGGTCGTCACCGAGCTGGTCGATGGTGGCGTGCCCCTGGTCGGACCGGCCGGAGCGCCCGTGGGAGCGCTGGTCGTAGAACACCATGCGGTGCTTGCCGCGGAAGTAGGCCCGCTGGAAGTGCCAGCAGTCGAGGTTCAGCGCGTAGCCGTGCACGAACACCAGGGTCGGCTCGGCCTCGTCGGCCGCGCGGCGGCGGAGCGGCCCCGTGGCCGGCCGGGTCTTCGCGGCCTCCGCTGCGTACGGCGCCACGTCGTCCACCTCGGCGTGCAGGGTGACCCCGTCGTCGGTCAGCACCGGACGCAGGTCGCTGTGCAGGGCGCCGAGCTCGTCGGCGCCGCGCGCGCCGGCCTTGCGGGACCTCACGACCCGACGCTCGACGACCACTCCGGTGGTCAGCGCGGCCGCCGCTGCGCCTGCACCGGCAGCGGCGAGCCCGAGCCACCGTTGCTTCCTCACTGGTCCTCCTGCACGAGTCCGGATGCAGAGACATGGCGGCGCACGAACCGGCCGCCGATCCTGGTGACGATCTCATACGCGATCGTGCCGCAGGCCTCGGCCCAGTCCTGCGCGGTCGGCGCGCCGTCGGAGCCGTCGCCGAACAGCACGACCGGGTCCCCGACCGCGGGCGCGTCCCCCTCGAGGTGGATCACGAGCTGGTCCATGCAGACCCGTCCGGCGACCTGGCGCTGCCTGCCGGCGGCGAGGACGTGCGCCGTCGACGAGGCGGCCCGAGGCACCCCGTCGCCGTACCCGGCGGGCACCAGGCCGAGGGTGGTGTCGCGCTCGGCCGTCCAGGTGTGCCCGTAGGACGCGCTCGCCCCGGCCCGGACCCGTTTCACCAGTGCCAGCCGGGCGCGGGCCGTCATCGCGGGCCGCAGCCCGAGCTCGGCGGAGGTGACCACGTCGGGCGCCGGGGACAGGCCGTAGGACGCGAGCCCGCAGCGGACCAGGTCGTAGCTCGACCACGGTCGCAGCAGCAGGCCCGCGGAGTTGGACAGGTGCCGCACCTCCGGCTCGATGCCGACCGCGTCGACGACCTTGAGCGCCTGCACGAACGCCTTCTCCTGCAGGTCGTTGGACGGGTGGTCCGGCTCGTCGCTGCACGCGAAGTGCGACCAGATGCCGACCACCTGCAGCACACCGGCCTGCTCGGCGTCGGCGGCCGCCTCGACCAGCGCCGGCCACAGCTCCTCGGTCGCGCCGCCGCGGCTCAGCCCGGTGTCCACCTTGAGCTGCATCCGGGCGCGGACACCGAGCGACCGGGCCGCGGCGGCGATCTCCTCGACCTCGCGCACGGTGTACGCCGTGACGTCGACCCCGGCGTCGATCGGCCGCGTGTAGTCATCGCCGGGTGCGGTCAGCCAGCACAGCAGCCGCCCGGTGTCGCCGGCCGCGCGCAGCGCCAGGGCCTCCTCGGGCACCGCGACGCCGAGCCAGTCGGCACCTCCCGCCCGGGCGGCCCGCGCCGACTCGACGAGCCCGTGGCCGTAGCCGTCGGCCTTGACGACGGTCATCATCAGGGCGTCGCCGGCCTTCGCCTTCAGGGTCGCGACGTTGTCCCGGATCGCGTCGAGGTCGACGACGATCTCGGCTCGCGCTTCGAGGTCCGGCAGGCTCATGGCGTGCCCACTATCCCACTTCGGCCCCGTGGTCCAGCAGCGCCCGGCACACCCGGGGCAGCGCCCGAGCGACGTCCGGCGCGGTGACCGGCCCGCCGCCCCCAGCGGCGACCGCGGCCGCCCCGTGCAGCCACGAGCCGACGGACCCGGCGTCGAACGGGTCGAGGCCGGCGGCGAGCAGGGAGCCGCACAGCCCGGCGAGCACGTCGCCTGCCCCGGCGGTCGCCAACCAGGCCGGGCCGACCGTGGTGGCGCGCACCTCCCCGCGCGGTGTGGCGACCAGCGTGTGCCGGCCCTTGAGCAGCACCACGGCGTCGTACCGCTGTGCGGCCTCGCGGGCGAACCGGAGCTGCTCGGCCTCCACCTGCTCGCGCTCGACGCCGAGCATCCGGGCCAGCTCACCGGCGTGTGGGGTAAGCAGGGCGGGCACGCCGAGCGGCCCGGTCACGTGCGTCAGCCCGTCGGCGTCCACCACGACCGGGACGCCGTCGGCCAGCGAGTCGGCCAGCGCCTGCTCGGCGTCGACGCCCCCGCCGGACCCGATCACCCAGGCCTGCACGCGTCCTTCGCCGACGACGACCTCGGGATGCGTCGCGCGCACCAGGTCGGCCGCGCCGCCGAGGTAGCGCACCATGCCGACCAGGCCGTTGCTCGCGCCGGAGACGCAGAGCACGCCGGCGCCCGGGTACTGCTCGGAGCCGGCCCGCACCCCGACGACACCGCGGGTGTACTTGTGCGCGTCCGGCCTCGGCCGCGGGACCAGGGCGCGCACGTCCTGCTCCTGCAGGGCGGTGACGGCCGGCGCCGGCAGGTCCAGCCCGATGTCCACCAGGTGTACGGCGCCGCAGGCCATCGCCGCCGGGTCGACGAGGTGCGCGGTCTTGTGGGTGCCGAAGGTGACCGTCACGGTCGCGGACACGTGCGCCCCGTCGACCCGGCCGGTGTCGACGTCGACGCCCGAGGGGGTGTCCACCGCGACCACCGGCACGCCGCACAGCTCCTCGACGACCCGCGCCGCGTCGTCACGCAGGCCGCCGCGCCCCCCGATGCCCACGATCCCGTCGACCACCACGTCCGGGCGGTCGGCCCCGGCCACCGTGGGGACGACGCGTCCACCGGCGCCGTGCAGGGCGGCCAGTCCCCCGGGGTGCGCGTGGTCCGGGCTGAGCAGCAGGGCCTGGACCTGCACGCCGCGTCGGGCGAGCAGCGCGCCGGCGTACAACGCGTCCCCGCCGTTGTTGCCCGCGCCGACCAGCAGCAGCACCCGGGCGCCGTACGCGTGCCCGAGCAGGTCGAGCACCGCGTAGGCCAGCCCGGTCGCGGCCCGCTGCATCAGCGCGCCCTCGGGGAGCCGGGCCATCAGGGCCTCCTCGGCCTCCCGGACCTGCTCGACCGTGTGTGCGCTGCGCATCCTCCCAACCTACCCAGCCGCCGGGCTACCGAGCCGCAGGCGTACGGCGGTCACGTCGGCGGTCCACGAGCACCCACGGCCAGGTCATCAGCGCCCAGCCGGCGAGCAGGATGCCGAACGCGGCGACGACGTACACCGGCCACGGGCCCAGCAGGTCGAGCAGCGAGGCAGAGCCCGGCTTGGCGTTGAGGTAGCCGTAGTTGACGCCGAGCACCCCGTTGACCGCGAACACGACCACCGCCCACGCCACAGTGACGGCGACCGTGACGCGGTACTCCCGCCAGCGCGGCCCGAGGCCCAGGCCGAGGGTGAGGTAGAGCGCGGACCACACGATCAGGAAGTGCATCGCCCAGAACGCCAGGTAGCGCGGGTGCGGGAAGGCCTGGCCCAGTGACGGGGTGAGGATCCCCTGCACGGACAGCGTCAGGCCCCAGAAGTAGGTCAGCGCCACCGGCACCCGGCTGTGCGTCCACAGCGCCCAGACCGCGGTCATCCAGGCCAGGTCGCACAGCTGCAGCGGCAGCGACGTGCCGAGGTCGAAGTCACCGGGGGTCAGCTGGAAGACCTGGCTCGGGATGGTGACGCACGGGATCGCGACGGCGTACGCGCGGCTGAACGACCGGGCCCGTGCGGTGCCGCGCTGCGACCGTCCGAGCAGCACCACGCCGACGGCGCCGGCGACGAACATCCCGAGCAGCAGCAGGTGCTGGCCGCCGAACGTCTCGAACCGTTCGTCGGCGGTCACGTCAGTCCTCGAGGACCACGACCGCCGAGGCGATGCCGGCGTCGTGCGACATCGACACGTGCACGCTCTTCACGCCGAGCACATCGGCGCGAGCGAGCACCGATCCGCGGATGTCGAAGCGGGGGTTGCCGGTCGCCTCGTTGACGATCTCGGCGTCGAGCCAGCGCATCCCGGTCGGGGCGCCGAGTGCCTTGGCGAGCGCCTCCTTGGCCGCGAACCGTGCGGCCAGCGACGTCAGCGACCGCTCCCGCTCCCCCGCGGTGAAGAGCCGCTCGCGCATGGCCGGCGTGCGTTCGAGCGTCTCGCCGAAGCGGGAGATGTCGACGACGTCGATGCCCACGCCGAGGATCATGCGACTGCGGCCCGGCTCATCGGAGGCTCACTCGACCGTGACGGACTTGGCCAGGTTGCGCGGCTGGTCGACGTCGTTGCCCATCTGGGTGGCGAGCTCGCACGCGAACAGCTGGAGCGGCACAACGGCCACCATCGGCTGCAGCAGGGTCGGCACCTTGGGCAGCCGGATGAGCTCGTCGGCGTACGGCGCGACCTCCTCGTCGCCCTCCTCGGCCAGCACGATGGTGCGTGCCCCGCGGGCCCGCACCTCCTGGATGCCGCTGACCATCTTGTCGTGCAGGAAGTCGCGACCCTGGGGAGGCACCACGCAGAACACCGGCAGCCGGTCCTCCACGAGCGCGATCGGGCCGTGCTTGAGCTCGCCGGCGGCGAACCCCTCGGCGTGGATGTAGGCGAGCTCCTTGAGCTTGAGCGCACCCTCGAGCGCGATCGGGTAGCCGGTGTGCCGGCCGAGGAACAGCACCGACCGGGACGTGGCGAGCTCCCGGGCGAGGGCGTGGATCGCATCGGACTGGTCGAGCAGCGTCTGCACGTGGCGGGGCATCTGCTCGAGCTCGTGCACCACCGCGGCGATCTCGTCGCCGTACTTCGTGCCGCGGACCTGGGCGAGGTAGAGCCCGAGCAGGTAGCACGCGACCAGCTGGGTCATGAAGCCCTTGGTGGAGGCGACCCCGATCTCCGGGCCGGCGTGGGTGTAGATCACCGCGTCGGACTCGCGCGGGATCGTCGACCCGTTGGTGTTGCAGATCGCCAGCACCTTGGAGCGCTGCTCGCGCGCGTGCCGGATCGCCATCAGGGTGTCCGCGGTCTCGCCGGACTGGCTGATCGCGACCACCAGGGTGTCGCGGGTCAGGATCGGGTCTCGGTAGCGGAACTCGTGCGCGAGCTCCACCTCGCACGGGATCCGGGTCCAGTGCTCGATGGCGTACTTCGCGACCATGCCGGCGTAGAACGCGGTGCCGCAGCCGATCAGGATGATCTTGTCGACGCCGCGGAGCTCGTCCTCGCTGATCCGCAGCTCGTCGAGCTGGAGCGCGCCCTGCTCGTCGTGCCGCCCGAGCATCGAATCGGTGATCGCACCGGGCTGCTCGTGGATCTCCTTGCGCATGAACCAGTCGTAGCCACCCTTCTCGGCCGCCGAGAGGTCCCAGTCGACGTGGTAGGGCTTGGCCTCCGCCGGGTTGCCGGCGAAGTCGGTGACCTCGACGCCCTCCCGGGTGATCGTGACGACCTGGTCCTGGCCGAGCTCGAGGGCGTCGCGGGTGTGCTCGATGAACGCCGCGACGTCGGAGGCGAGGAAGTTCTCCCCCTCGCCGATCCCGACGACCAGCGGGCTGTTGCGGCGGGCTGCGACCACCCGGTCCGGGTCCTGGGCGTCCACGGCGACCAGCGTGAACGCGCCGTGCAGCCGGCCGCACACGTGCTGCATCGCCTCGGTCAGGGTGCCGCCCTGCTCGAGGCGGGCCTCGACGAGGTGCGCGGCGATCTCGGTGTCGGTCTCGGAGTGCAGCTCGTGGCCGGCGCGCTCGATCTCGGCGCGCAGCAGGGCGAAGTTCTCGATGATCCCGTTGTGCACCAGCGCCACCCGCCCGCCGGCACCGAGGTGCGGGTGCGCGTTGCGGTCGTTGGGCGCCCCGTGGGTGGCCCAGCGGGTGTGCCCGATGCCGGTGCACGACTCGGGCAGCGGGTGGTCGGCGAGCGCCTTGTCGAGGTTCGCGAGCTTGCCGGCCCGCTTCTCGGAGGCGATCTTGCCGTCCTGCACGAGCGCGATTCCAGCGGAGTCGTACCCCCGGTACTCCAGCCGGCGAAGGCCCTCGATCACCACGCCCTCGGCCTGCTTCGGTCCGACGTAGCCGACGATTCCACACATGCGCGCCACTCTACCGGCGGTGCGGGTCGCGGCTCGCACCCACACGCCTGCGACAATCTCGCGCATGGCTTCCGGCAACGGCGACGGTGCGGCTCCTCGGGGCGACCGCGAGTCCGGTCCGTACGTCGAGCTCGACCGGGACGCGTGGGCGGCCCTCGGTGCCGCCACCGAGCAGCCGCTGAGCGCCGCGGAGATCGACAAGGTCCGGGGCCTCGGCGACGAGCTCGACCTCGACGAGGTGCAGCAGGTCTACCTGCCGCTCTCCCGGCTGCTGAGCATGTACGCCGAGAGCGCCGGGCACCTGCACCGCGCGCAGGAGGAGTTCCTCAACCAGCCGCAGCCGCCGCGTACGCCGTTCGTGATCGGACTGGCCGGCTCGGTGGCGGTCGGCAAGTCGACCACCGCCCGGGTGCTGCAGCAGATGCTCGCGCACTGGCCCGAGCACCCGTCCGTGGCGCTCGTCACCACCGACGGCTTCCTCTACCCCAACGCCGAGCTCGAGCGCCGCGGCCTGCTGGCCCGCAAGGGCTTCCCGGAGTCCTACGACCGCAAGGCGCTGCTGCGCTTCGTGATGGACATCAAGTCCGGCAAGGACGAGGTGGAGGCACCGACGTACTCCCACCTGGTCTACGACGTGCTCCCCGACGAGAAGGTCGTGGTGCGGCACCCGGACATCGTGATCATCGAGGGGCTCAACGTGCTGCAGCCCGCCCGGGCCCGCGACGACGGCCGCACCGGGCTGGCGATCAGCGACTTCTTCGACTTCTCGGTGTACGTCGACGCGGCCACCGCGGACATCCGCAAGTGGTACGTCGAACGGTTCCTGCGGCTGCGGGAGACGTCGTTCCGCAACCCGGCGTCGTACTTCGCCCGCTACGGCCGGCTCACCGAGGAGGAGGCGGTCGCCGAGGCGGACCGGATCTGGGACACCATCAACGGCCCGAACCTCAAGCAGAACGTGCAGCCCACCCGCAGCCGGGCCACCCTGGTGCTGCGCAAGGCGGCCGACCACTCGGTCCGGTTCGTCCGCCTCCGCAAGCTCTGACTACAGCACCCGCAGGAACTCCGGGCAGACCGCGACCGGCTGGAAGCCGAGCCGCTCGTTGATGCTCACCATCCACGCGTTGGTCTCCGCGTTCTGGGTGTGCACCTCGGTGAGGTCCGGGCGGTCCCGCTGCAGCGCCTCGAGGTTGGCCACCTTCACCGCGGCGCCGAGCCGGTGCCCCCGGTGGTCGCGCCGCACCAGCGTGCCCATCTGGTGCGCCTCCTTGCCGGACGGCGGCACCACCAGGTTGGAGTGCGCGACCGCCTCCCCGTCCCGGATCGCGAGGCTGAGGTACGTCGTCCGCCCGGCCCTCTTGTTGCGGTCGAGCTTCTGCCGCTCGATGTCCGGGGTGGCCTGCTCGGCCTCGAAGTCGAGGTCGCCCGTCGGCGCGTCGAGGGCGAGCTGGTTGCGCAGGTGGCAGTACGACGCGAGGTACTGCTCCGGGACGTCGTCGACGAACGTCTCGATCGTGTAGTCCGCGTGGTGCGGCGCGCTCTCGCGTCGTACCTCCTCCAGCAGGCCGGGACCCACCGGCAGCGACAGGATCCGGATGATCTCGGTGTTCGCCAGCCGGAAGCCGTGCCGCTCCGCGAACCGCAGCAGGCCGGAGGTCTCGCGCTCCTCGAACGGCACCGCGGTCGCGCTGAGCAGCTGCGTCCGTCCCAGCTCGCGCGCGTGGTCGACGAGGCCCTGCAGCAGCATGCTGCCGATTCCGCGGCCGCGCAGCTCGGGCTCCACGGAAGGGATCGTCCACGCCTTGTCCAGGTTGTCCATCAGGCCCAGGCCGACGACGCCGCCCGCGACCATCCGGTCACCGTCGAAGACGCAGACGCCGTCGCAGCGCCAGTCCTCCGTGGGCTCCTGCATCACCGCGGCCATCTCCGGGTAGGTCCAGAAGGCGTTCCAGGGCCTGCCGTCCTCCTTCTCGGCGCGCCAGCCGATCTCGTGGAAGCGGTGCATCTGGTCGTCGTCGGCCAGGTCGAGGGGGCGGATCTCCATGCCGCGAAGGTAGAGCAGAATCCCGGCACCGTCATCCGACTTTCGGCGACCGCAGCATGTAGGTGCGCGTCTGCCAGACTTCCCCCCGTGCTGCACCTCCAGCTACGGGTCCCCGCTCCCCTCACCGACCGGGTCATGGGGCTGCTGACCGACGCCCCGACGGTGACCAACGTCGCGATGTTCGCCGACGGCTACGCCAAGCCGCCGGGCGCCCTGGTGATCGCCGACGTCGCGCGTGAGGGCGCCAACCCGGTGGTCGCCGCGCTGCGCGCCCTCGACCTGCACCATGACGGCTCGATCATGATCTCCGAGCCCGGCACGCTGCTGTCCGACGCCGCCGTGCACGCGGAGAAGGCCGCGCCGGGCATCCCCGACGACGGGATCGTCTGGGACGTGGTGGAGAACCGGGTGCGCACCGAGAGCGTCATGTCGTGGGCGTTCGTGGCGTTCCTGACCCTGGCCACGCTGATCGCGGGGGCCGGCCGGCTGCTGGACCAGCCGATCCTCATCATCGGCGCGATGGTCGTCGGTCCCGAGTTCTCCCCGGTCGCGGCGATCTGCCTGGCGCTGGCCCGGCCCCGGCTGGTGATCCTGCCGCAGGCGACGACCACGCTCTTCGGGGGCTTCCTGCTCGCCATCGCGGTGGCGTCGCCGCTGTGGTTCCTCGCACGCGTGGCCGGCCTGGCGTCTGCGGCGGACGCCGCCACCGGCCCGCAGACCGACTTCATCGTCTCTCCGGACATCTGGTCGTTCCTGATCGCGCTGCTCGCAGGCGTCGCGGGCGTGCTCGCGCTGACCACCTCCAAGTCCGGCCCGCTGGTCGGCGTGTTCATCTCCGTCACCACGGTCCCCGCCGTCGGCACGATCGCGCTGTGCATCGGGGTCGGCGTCTGGTCGGAGATCCCCGGCGCGCTCGTCCAGCTCGGCGTGAACCTGGGCGGGATGGTGCTCGCGGGCACGCTGACCCTGCTCGTGGAGCGGGCGATCTGGTCCCGGGTCAGCCCGTCCTCGCCACTGGCCGGGTACAAGGGCGTGCGGAGGTGAGCCGATGACGACCGCGCGCGTCGTACCCGTGACGACGGAGATGGACGGCGACGAGCTCGACGCCGAGGACGCCTGGCACCTGATCCGGCGGATCGGCGTACGGCGGCTGCTGCTCGACTCGTTCGTGCGGTTCCGGTACGCCGACGGGTTCAGCCACAGCCGGGCCCTGGCCCTGCAGGTCGCGCTGTCCGTCGTACCGTTCCTGCTCGCGCTGTCCGGGCTGGCCGCGGACATCGACCACGAGCGACCGGCGCGGGTGCTCTCGAGGACCATCGAGCGGCTCTCCCCCGGCGGCGGGTCCCACGACGCGCTCGCGTCGGCCGTCGCCGGCGGCCAGAGCGGTGACCGGGCCGGCGAGATCGCGTTGGCGGTCGGGTTGTTCTTCTCGCTGCTGTCGATGACCACGGCGATGGCCCAGATCGAGCGGGGCACCAACCGGATCTACGGCATCGGGCGCGACCGTCCCGCGGTGTGGAAGTACGGCCGGGCCCTCGTGCTGACCGCCGTCCTCGCCGTACCGGCCGGCACCACGTTCCTGCTGATCGTGGCCGGCGGCTCGTTCGCCGAGGCGATGCGGTCGACCTACGGCTGGTCCGACACCGCGGCGGACGTGTGGAACGTCCTGCGGTGGCCGGTCGGCCTCGCGCTGCTGGTCTTCACCATCGCGGTACTGCTGGACCACGCACCGCGACGTCGGCAGCCGGCGCTGTCCTGGCTGGCGCTCGGGGCGAGCGTCTCGGTGCTGCTGGCGATGACCGCGACCGGCCTGCTGGCGGCGTACGTCCAGCTGAGCGGTTCGTTCGGGGCGATCTACGGGCCGCTCGGAGGCATGTTCGCGCTGCTGCTGTGGTCGCTGCTCACCTCGATCGCGCTGTTCGCCGGGGCCGCGGTCTGCGGGCAGCTGGAGTTCCTCCGCGCCGGGCAGCAGCAGCCCGTCCACGACGACCCGGGGCGTCCGCCCACGCACGTCGTGCAAGATTGACCGGGTGACCACGCTCGAGCTGCTGCACTGGAACGACGTCCACGGCCACTTCGACGGCCTCGCCCGGCTGAGCGCCCGGGCCCGGGAGATCCGCGAGACGGCGCGCCATCCCGTGCTGCTCCTCGACGGCGGTGACGTGGAGGACACCAGCGTCCGGCTGTCGGCGATGACGTTCGGCGTCGCGGGCTGGCGCGTGCTCGGCGCCGCCGGCGTGGACGCCGCCGTGGTCGGCAACGGCGGCCTGCTTGCGCTACGGTCCCGGCCAGCTGCCGGCCTACGCGCGGGCGCTGGGCTCGGCTCCCCTGGTGTGCGACCTCGAGGTCGACGGCGAGACGCCGGCGGGCGCGGCGCCGTCCCGGCTGCTGCGCGCGGGCGACCTGACCGTGGGGATCCTCGGCATCACGGACTTCTACCCGCAGTACGGCGGCTTCGGCATCAGCGAGCGGGGCAGGGTGACGGCCGTGCACCGCGAGGCCACGGCCCTGCGCGCCGCGGGCGCCGACGTCGTCGTCCTCCTCAGCCACGCCGGCATCAACCACGACCGGGGGCTGAGCTGGTCGGTGCGCGGTCTGGTCGACGTCATCGTCGGCGGGCACACCCACGACCTGCTCACGGAGGGCGACCGCAGCCAGGGCGTGCCGATCGCGCAGGCCGGCTGGAAGGCCCAGCACCTCGGCCGGGTGCGGCTCGAGGTCGACCGGGACGGCGTACGCGTCGTCGACATGACCCTCGAGCCCCTCGACGAGTCGGCACCAGCCGACCCGGCGGTGCTCGCGGAGGTCGACGCGTGCGAGCGCGACCTCGAGGCCTGGATGGCCGAGCCGGTGGCCGAGCTGGCCGAGCCGGTGCCGCTCGATGCGCCCGACAGCCCCGTCGGGCGGCTGGTCGTGAAGGCCCTGCTGTCCCAGGCGCCGGCCGACCTCGGCGTGCTGATGAGCGCGCACTGCACCGCCGGGCTGCCGGCCGGCCAGGTCACCCGTCGCCACGTCTGGGCGGCCACCAGCTCCCCGGGCAACCTGGCCCGCGCGACGCTCAGCGGCGCCCAGGTGCGGCACCTGCTGCTGCGCGGCCGCTCGGAGGAGTTCGTCACGGCGGCGCCGCGGACGTTCCGGGGCCAGCCCTACGGCCACCTGCAGTACGTCGGCGCGCACGTCGAGGGCGACACCGTGCACGTCGGCGGTGCACCCCTCGACGACGCCCGGACCTACCGGGTCACCGGCTCCGACCTGGAGCTCTCGCCCTACGGCACCCTGGTCGGCGAGACCCCGCCGGACCTGGAGATGTGGACCCCGACGATCCTCCCCGAGATCCTCGAGTCCCACCTCCGCTCCCTCTGAGACCCACCCGCCCCCGGCCGATCGAGCCTCCCACGGAGTAGCCGCGTCAGAGCTTCTTCTGGAACTCCCCGAGGCGGCCGACGGGCCGGAAGCCCAGCGCCTCGTTGACGCCGATCATGTGCGTGTTCACCTCGGCGTTGTAGGTGTACAGGTGGGTCCGTCCGGACTCCCGCTCCTGGAACCGCCGCAGGTTGTGCGCCTTGGTGGCCAGGCCCAGACGGTGCCCGCGGTGCGCGGGGCGGACCAGCGTGCCCCACTGGTAGACCCGACCGGCGTCGTACGTCGGGACCATCAGCTCGGAGTAGGCCACGACCTCGCCGTCGGGGGCGAGCGCCACGGTGGTGTACTTCGTGCGACCCGACGCCTCGAACACCTTCTCGTCCGCGCGGATGCGGGTCGCGTCGAACACCTCCGGCTCGACGTCCAGCTCACCCATCGGCGCCTCGGTGATGAGCGAGCCGATCAGGTCACCGAACCCGTCGATGATGTCCTCGGGCACCGGTCCCCGGAAGTCCCGCAGCCGGTAGTCCGTGTGGTGCGGTGCCGCCTCCCCCGCCAGCCGGCCGAGGAGCGCGTCGTCGGCGGGCAGGTCGAGGGCACGCTTGACGTCACCGAGCGACAACACGAAGCCGTGCCGGGTCAGGAAGTCCGCGTTCGCCTGCCCCGCCCCGTCGGCGGGGGCGTCGTAGGCCCACTCCGCGTCGGCGTTGAGCGTCGTGCGGCCGTTCGCGCAGCCGACCGCCGTCAGGTGCTCGAGCATCGCGGAGGCGTACCCCCGCCGCCGGTGCTCGGGGTCCGTCGCGACCTCGACCAGGGCGAGGTGCCGGTTGTCGAGCTGCGGCATCTCGGTGTACCCGGTGACCACGGGTCGCCCGTCGACGTACCCGCCGAACGCCTCGGTGCGCTGCCCCGTCCGGTCGCCGAGGAGGTGGGCGCGCCTCTCCTCCAGCATCCACGGGGTCGCGTGGTCCTGGCCGAAGACATGGGCAGCGTGGTACGTCGCGTGCCAGGCTGCCATCGCGTCCGGGTCCGACGCGTCGAGGGGGCGGATCTCCATGCGCAGACCCTAGGGACGCCCGGTCCCCGGACGCACCGGGTTTTCCGCGTCCGTCAGCCGGAAGCCGGCGGCGGAGCGGTCAGAGGTCCCTCTGCAGCTCGACGCAGCGCTCCACCTCGCGGTAGCCGAGTGCCTCGTTGACGGCGTTCATCGGTGCGTTCACGTCCGCGTTGCCGGTCAGCAGCACCCGGCACTCGGGGAGGCGCTCCCGGAGCTGGCGGTGGTTGGCCACCTTGATCGCGATCCCGAGCGCGTGTCCGCGGTGCGCCGGGTCCACCAGGGTGCCGCTCTGGAAGCCGCGGCCTCTCGCCTGCTCGTTGACCGCGATCTCGGTCAGGCCCACCAGGGTGCCGTCCGGGGCGAGGGCTCCCGCCGACACGTCGTGCCGTCCCTGGCGCGCGTTGCGCTCCTCGCGGTGGCGGACCCGGTCCGCGTCCCACCGCTCGGGCTCGACCTCGAGCTCGCCCGTGGGGGCCTCGTCGAAGAACATCGCGTTGAGCCGGCAGTAGCCCGCGAGGTACTCCTCGGGGAGCCGGCCCCACCAGGTCACGATGCGGTAGCCCTGGTGCCGGGTCGCGGCGTTCTCGGCGAGTCCGGCCCAGCGTGGCTCGGTCTCGAACAGGTCGACGACCTTCATGTTGTCCTCGAGCGCCGCGGTGAAGCCCATCGCCTTGCCGAACATCAGCCCGGCCGACGAGCCGCCGACCGGGGCGAACGCCTCGGTGGTGATCACCCGGCGGCCCCGCTGCCTGGCCACGTCGTACGACGCACCGGCCAGCGCCCGGCCCAGACCGCGACCCTGCCGCTCGGGGTGCACGTAGTAGACAGCGGACGCGGAGTGCAGGTTGTCGAGCACCGGCAGGTCCACCCGCGCGGCGCCCCACATCTCGTCCGCGTCGAAGGCCCCGAGCAGCACCATCTCGAGGTCCTCACGGCCCTCGGCGTAGGTCACCCGGGCGGACTCCCACGGCACGTAGAAGTCGAAGGGACGGCTCGCCGCCTCCGCGGCCTTGCCGATCTCCCAGTGCCTGCGGACCAGCGTCTCGTCACGCGGGTCGATCTCGCGGATCTCCACGGCAGGAGCCTAGGGGGGCACCGGTGTCCCCGCACCCGGAATAGCGCGGGCCCGGCTCCGGTCAGGACAGCGAGAGCTGGGTGCGTACGACGTCCGCGAGCCGGTTCGCGACCACCCGGGCCTGGTCCGCGGTGCCGGCCTCGACCATCACCCGCACCAGCGGCTCGGTGCCCGACGGGCGCAGGAGCACCCGACCGCCGTCCCCGAGCTCGAACTCGGCCTCGGCCACCGCAGCCGCGAGCACCGCGTCCTCGTCGGTCCGCGACTTGTCCACGTCCGGCACGTTGACCAGCACCTGGGGCAGCCGGGACATCACGTCGGCCAGCTCGGCCAGCGGCTGCTTCTTCTCGGCCATCCGGGCGAGGACGTGCAGCGCGGTGAGGATGCCGTCGCCGGTGGTGGCGTGGTCGCTCATGATCACGTGCCCGGACTGCTCGCCGCCGAGCGTGTAGCCGGAGGTCTTCATCGCCTCCAGCACGTAGCGGTCCCCGACCTTGGTCTGCCGGACTCCGACGCCCTCGCGCCGCATCGCCTGCACGAAGCCCAGGTTGCTCATCACGGTGGCGACCACGGTGTCGGCCTTCAGCGTCCCCGCGTCGCGCATGGCCAGGGCCAGCACCGCGAGCAGCTGGTCGCCGTCCACGATCTCGCCGGTGTGGTCGACGGCCAGGCAGCGGTCCGCGTCGCCGTCGAGGGCGAAGCCGACGTCCGCGCCGTGCTCGAGGACGGCAGCCTGCAGCACGTCGAGGTGGGTCGAGCCGCACCCGTCGTTGATGTTGAGGCCGTCGGGGTCGGCGCAGATCGCGACCACCTCGGCGCCGGCCTCGCGCAGCGCGAGTGGCCCGGCGACCGAGGCGGCGCCGTGCGCGCAGTCCAGGACGACCTTGATGCCGTCCAGCGAGACCCCGACCGTGGAGACCAGATGGGCGGCGTAGTCGGTGACGGCCGCGTCGTACGTCGACACCCGGCCGACGCTGGCGCCGGTCGGCCGGTCCCAGGGCTCACGCAACCGCTTCTCGATGGCGGCCTCGATGGTGTCGTCGAGCTTGACGCCGCCGCGGGAGAGGAACTTGATGCCGTTGTCGGGCATCGGGTTGTGGCTCGCCGACAGCATCACGCCGAGGTCGGCCTTGAGCGACTCGGTGAGGAACGCGACACCCGGCGTGGGCACCACGCCGAGCAGCAGCACGTCCACACCGGCGGACGCCAGCCCGGCGACGACCGCGGCCTCGAGGAACTGCCCCGAGATGCGGGTGTCCCGGCCGACCACGGCAAGAGGCCGGTGTCCGGAGAAGACACCGGCCTCGCCGAGGACGTGTGCAGCGGCGACGGACAGGTCGAGAGCGAGCTCGGCGGTGACCACCGTGTTCGCGAGCCCCCGGACCCCGTCCGTGCCGAACAGCCGACCCATCAGTACGGACCGTACCGTCGCGGGATCAGCGCTTGCTGTACTGCGGAGCCTTGCGGGCCTTCTTCAGACCAGCCTTCTTGCGCTCGATGACACGCGCGTCGCGGGTCAGCAGTCCGGCCTTCTTCAGCGACGGGCGGTTGGCCTCCACGTCGATGGCGTTCAGCGCACGGGCCACGCCCAGACGCAGCGCGCCGGCCTGGCCGGTGATGCCGCCACCGTGGATGCGGGCGATCACGTCGAAGCGGCCCGCCAGGTCGGTGTTCACGAAGGGCTCGTTCACGACCTGCTGGTGCAGCTTGTTCGGGAAGTAGGAGTCCAGCGTGCGGCCGTTGACGGTCCACTGGCCGGTGCCGGGGACGAGACGGACGCGAGCCACGGCCTCCTTGCGGCGGCCGGTGGCCGACGCGGGAGCGATGGTCGCCGGGCGGGCCGGAGCGTCCTCGGACGGCGCGCTCTCGGAGCTGTAGGCGACGCCCTGCTCGTTGGCCTCGTAGGTCTCCTCGACCTCGGTGCCCTCGGTGGTGTCAGTCACGGGTTTCCTCGCTGGTTCGTTGCTCTGGGTGCCGGTGGGGCTGAGTTACTGGGAGACCTGGGTGATCTCGAACGGCTGCGCCTTCTGCGCCTGGTGCGGGTGCTCCGGGCCGGCGTACACCTTCAGCTTCTTGAGCATCTGGCGGCCGAGACGGTTCTTGGGGAGCATGCCCCACACAGCCTTCTCGATGGCGCGGCGGGGGTCCTTGTCCAGCAGCTCGCCGAACGGCGTGGAGGACAGGCCGCCCGGGTAGCCCGAGTGGCGGTAGGCCATCTTCTTGGTCGCCTTGTCGCCGGACAGCGAGACCTTGCCCGCGTTCACGATGATGACGAAGTCGCCACCGTCGACGTGAGGCGCGAACGTCGGCTTGTGCTTGCCACGGAGAAGGGTCGCGATCTGGACTGCAAGCCGCCCGAGCACCACGTCCGTGGCGTCGATGACGTGCCACTCGCGCTGGAGGTCAGCGGGCTTCGGGCTGTACGTACGCACGTTGCTTTACTCTCTCGATCGAGACCGGGTTTGCTGTAGGTGGCTCGCTGGCGCGAACCGGACGGCGCGACGCAGATCCGAGACGAGAACCCGGCCGAGAAGGCCGGCTCACACTCGAGACCGCACGGGGGCAGCCGCGACCAACAAGAATACCGGCGGTGCGGCACCCGGGTCAAAACGGCCCCGGTTTCGTCCCATCGAGGTTACAGGCATAGGTTGACGGGGTATCCCAAAGGACCAGACAACAGAACTGAACACGAACTTTCCCGGCCGGCGCCACCAGCGCTCCCGCGCCGGGCATCACGAGCGAGGAGCCGACGTGTCCGAGAGCACGGCCACTGCTTCCAGCACCACCGGGTCCGGCGTGCTGACGGGTGAGACCCTCACCGTCCGCGACAACCGGACCGGCCAGGAGTACGACGTCCCGATCCTTGACGGCACCATCAAGGCCGCCGACATCGGGAAGATCCGCACCGCCGAGGACGCCCCCGGCCTCGCGGTCTACGACCCCGGCTTCGTCAACACCGCCTCCTGCCGGAGCGCGGTCACCTACATCGACGGGGACAAGGGCATCCTGGAGTACCGCGGGTACCCCATCGAGCAGCTGGCCGAGAACTCCAGCTTCCTCGAGGTGTCCTACCTGCTGATCCATGGCGAGCTGCCCACCAAGGAGCAGTACGACTCCTGGGTGCACGAGATCACCTACCACACCTTCGTGCACGAGAACGTCCGCGACTTCATGGAGGGCTTCCGCTACGACGCCCACCCGATGGGCATGCTGCTGGCCTCCGTCGGGGCGCTCTCCACGTTCTACCCCGAGTCGCGCAACATCTCCGACGCCGACAACCGGCACATGCAGATCGTCCGGCTGATCGCGAAGATGCCGACGCTCGGCGCCTGGTCGTTCCGGCACGCGCAGGGCAAGCCCTACGTCTACCCGGACAACGACCTCAGCTACACCGCGAACTTCCTCGCCATGCTGTTCAAGATGAGCGAGCGCAAGTTCGAGGCCGACGAGCGGCTCGTCAAGGCGCTCGACGTGCTGTTCATCCTGCACGCCGACCACGAGCAGAACTGCTCGACCAACGCGGTCCGCTCCGTCGGGTCCAGCCAGGTCGACCCGTACTCCGCGACGGCAGCCGGCATCGCGGCGCTCTACGGCCCGCTGCACGGCGGCGCCAACGAGGCCGTGCTGCGGATGCTGCGCCGGATCGGCTCGGTGGACAAGATCCCCGAGTTCATCGAGGGCGTGAAGAGCGGCAAGGAGCGCCTGATGGGCTTCGGCCACCGGGTGTACAAGAACTTCGACCCGCGCGCGCAGATCATCAAGAAGGCCTGCGACGACGTGTTCGAGGTCACCGGGGTCAACCCGCTCCTGCAGATCGCCAAGGAGCTGGAGAAGATCGCCCTCGAGGACGAGTACTTCGTGCAGCGCAAGCTCTACCCGAACGTCGACTTCTACAGCGGCCTGATCTACGAGGCGCTGCAGTTCCCGCCGGAGATGTTCACGGTCCTGTTCGCGATCGGCCGGACCCCGGGCTGGCTCGCCCAGTGGCTCGAGCTGGTGCAGGACAAGGAGCAGAAGATCGCCCGTCCGAAGCAGATCTACACCGGCGACCGGACGCTGAACTTCGTGCCCGCGTCCGAGCGCTGGAAGTGACGCAGCACTCCCCCAGCCATGCACCAGCGCTGCCGTTCCCCTCGGTGTCCCACCGGGGTGAGCGGCAGCTCTGCGTCCGGGGCACCTCGATGAGCGCCGACCGGCCCACCACGGTGGTCTTCGACCTGGGCAACGTGCTGATCCGCTGGGACCCGCACCCGGCCGTCGCCGCCGCGGTGGGTGACCGGGAGGCGGCACGCTTCCTGTCCGCCGACGACGTCGACTTCCTGGCCTGGAACCACGCCCAGGACGCGGGCCGCCGCTGGGACGACGCCGAGGCGCAGCTGACCGGCACACACCCGCACTGGCGCGAGCACGTGCTGGCCTACCGCGCGAACTTCGAGCTGTCGCTGACCGGCACGGTGGACGCCAACGTCGCGGTGCTGCGCGACCTGCACGCGGCCGGCGTACCCGTCTTCGCCCTCACGAACTGGTCCGACGAGCTCTTCCCGCACGCCCTCGCCCGCTTCGACTTCCTGGGCCTGTTCGGCGACATCGTGGTGTCCGGGGCGGAGGGCGTGGCGAAACCCGACCCGGCGATCTTCGACCGGCTGCGGGAGCGGATCGGGCGTCCGCTGGAGGAGTGCGTGTTCGTCGACGACTCCGCGGCCAACGTCGCGGCCGCCTCCGCCGCGGGGATGGACGCTCTGAGGTACGACGTCGGCGTGGACCTGCGCGCCGAGCTCGCCGCCCGCGGACTACCGGTCTGAACCGGGGTATCACACCAGGCGCCGTCGGCTCCTCGGTGGCATGACGTCCCACCCGCCCAGCGTCTGGGCTCCCACGACCGTGTCGCCGCAGCGCCACGTGATGCGGCAGCGTCGTCGCCGCCGGGCCGTGCAGCTCCTGCTGCGATCCTCGGTGCGGTCGGTGCCCGGCGCCGAGAACGAGCAGACCACTACCTCACGGCTTGCGCTGACGCGGCAGACGTACGACGCGACCGCGGGAGGTCTCTGAGGACGCAGGGTGTCGCACCACGTTCTGGGGCGACCGGCTCGCGCGGCTCTGCGGGCCGACCAGCTCCTCGAGCTCCTGCAGCGCTTCGGCGAGCGCGATGTAGGGCGAGTGCACCAGCAGCGGCAGCAGCTGGTCGGTCTCCTTGGCCAGGTGACCGCTCACGACGGCCTCGAGGGCGCCGGCCGTCGCCACCGCCCGCACCGGGTCGCTGGCCTGCTCCAGCGCGTCCACGAGGTCGAAGATCCTCTGGTGCTCCTCGAGCATCCCCTCGACCAGCAGCCCCCCGGTCTCGGACTCGGAGACCGGCCGGTAGAGCGTGCTCTCCTCGGCCATCGCGTGCGGCACCAGCTCGGCCCGGCACCAGTCCACCAGGCGGTTGACCGCGTGCTGCGTGGTACCGCCGTCGGCGCGTGCCGACACCACCGTGACCAGCGCCTCGACGTGCGCCTGCAAGGCCTGCAGCGTCGCCGCGTTGTGGTCGGTCATCGCCGCAGCGGTCTCCGCGTCGCGCGCGGGAGAGAAGACCCGGACACCGGGGTCTGACATGAGAACTCCATCCTGTTTCGTCGGGAAAGCCGCAGCGGGGAGTGGCGGCTCCCCTCGACGATCCGGGTTCTCGCGTCCGGGCGACAGGGACCAAAGGCCCGGGTCCCGGGTCCGGTCGGTCCTGGTGTCCCCGCGGGCAGCGAGACGGCACGAGGCGTCAGCGGACCCGCTCGACGCGCCCCTCGTCCCACACCGGGCCGTCGGGCTCGTAGACCGACCCGTCCGCGCCGTACACCAGGAACCGGTCGAAGCCGCGGGCGAACCAGCGGTCGTGGGTGACCGCGACCACCGTGCCCTCGAACGCCTCCAGGCCCTCCTCGAGCGCCTCCGCCGACTCCACGTCGAGGTTGTCGGTGGGCTCGTCGAGCAGCAGCAGCGTGGCGCCCGAGAGCTCCAGCAGCAGGATCTGGAAGCGCGCCTGCTGCCCGCCCGAGAGCGACTCGAAGCGTTGCTCGGCGGCGTGCGCCAGCTCGTAGCGGTCCAGGGCGCGGGCGGCCGGCTCACGCGGCATCCCGTCCCGGTGGTCGTCGCCGCGATGCAGGATCTCCAGCAGCGTGCGCCCGGTCAGCTCCGGGTGCTCGTGGGTCTGCACGAACCAGCCCGGTCGCACGCGGGCGCCGAGCCGGGCCTTGCCGGTGTGGTCGACCGGCTTCACCGGGACCTCCCCCACCGGCCGGTGCTCCACGTCGGGGTCGCTGCCCCCGGCGGCGAGCAGCCGCAGGAAGTGCGACTTGCCGGAGCCGTTGGACCCCAGAACGGCCACCCGTTCGCCGTACCAGACCTCGAGGTCGAACGGCTTCATCAGCCCGGTGAGCTCGAGCTGCTCGCAGATCACCGCGCGCTTGCCGGTCCGGCCGCCTTTCAGCCGCATCTTCACCTGCTGCTCGCGCGGGAGCGCCTGTGGCGGGCCGGCGTCCTCGAACCGCTTCAGCCGGGTGACCGCGGCCTGGTAGCGCGAAGCCATGTCGGAGTTGTAGGCCGCCTTCTGCTTGTACATCAGCATCAGCGCCCGCAGCTTCGCGTGCTCCTCGTCCCAGCGCTTGCGGAGCTCCTCGAAGCGACGGAACCGCTCGCGGCGCGCCTCGTGGTAGGACGCGAAGCCGCCAGGGTGCGTCCAGACGGTGTTCCCGGCCGCACCCAGCTCGACGGTGACCACCCGGGTCGCGGTGTTGTTCAGCAGCTCCCGGTCGTGGCTGATGTAGAGGATCGTCTTGGCGGACTCGTTGATGCGATGCTCGAGCCAGGTCTTTCCCGGTACGTCGAGGAAGTTGTCCGGCTCGTCGAGGAGCAGCACCTCGTCCGGGCCGCGCAGCAGGAACTCCAGGACCAGGCGCTTCTGCTCGCCGCCGGACAGCGTCGTGAGCTCGCGGTACTTCGCCCGGTCGTAGGGGACGCCGAGCCCCGCCGTCGTGCACACGTCCCAGACGACCTCGATGTCGTAGCCGCCGGCGTCCGCCCATTCGGCCAGCGCCTCGGCGTAGCGCATCTGGGTCTTCTCGTCGTCGGTGTCCATCAGCGCGAGCTCGCAGGCGTCGACCCGCGCGGCGGCCTCCCGGACCCGTTGCGGGGAGACCGACAGCAGCAGGTCGTGGACCGTCTTGCCCTCGTTCCCGTGGGTGACCATCTGGCGCATCACGCCGAGCCCGCCGGTGCGGGTGACCGCCCCCGCGTGCGGGACGAGGTCACCGGTGACGATCCGCAGCAGGGTGGTCTTCCCGGCTCCGTTGGCACCGACCAGCGCGACCTTCGCGCCCTCGCCGACCCGGAACGACACGTCGTCGAGCAGCACCCGCCCGTCCGGCAGCTCGTAGCGCACTCCGGCGACGTCGACATGTCCCACGCGCACCAGTCTCCCCGACCGGCACCGGGCGGCGCGACCCGATTAGCCCTCCAGGCAGCCGCCTCGGGTCAGGCGGAGTCCGACTGGCTGCCGGCGCCGGAGCGGCCGGCCTCCAGGCGGGCCACCGGGACCCGGAACGGCGAGCAGGACACGTAGTCCAGGCCCACCTCGTCGAAGAAGTGGATGGAGTCCGGGTCCCCGCCGTGCTCCCCGCAGACGCCGAGGTGCAGGTCGGGGCGTGCGGCACGGCCCTTCTCGACGGCGTGCTGCACGAGCCGGCCGACCCCGTCGATGTCGAGCGACTCGAACGGCGAGACCCCGAAGATGCCCTTGTCCAGGTAGGTGCCGAAGAAGGACGCCTCGACGTCGTCACGGGAGAAGCCCCAGGTCATCTGGGTCAGGTCGTTGGTGCCGAAGGAGAAGAACTCCGCGGCCCCGGCGATCTCCCCGGCGGTCATCACGGCCCGGGGCAGCTCGATCATCGTGCCGACCTTGTAGTCGGGACGGACACCGGTGTCGGCCTCGATCTCGGCCGCGACCTGGGTGATGTCAGCGCGCACCAGCTCGAGCTCCTGCACGGTGGCGACCAGCGGGATCATGATCTCCGGGTGCGGGTCGCCCCCGGCCTTCACGCGCAGTGCCGCCGCCTCGAGGATCGCCCGCGCCTGCATGGCGAACAGGCCGGGGATCACGATGCCGAGTCGCACGCCGCGCAGGCCGAGCATCGGGTTCTCCTCGTGCAGCCGCTTCACGGCGTCGAGCAGCTTGTGCTCCTTGGTGTCACGCTTCCCCCGCTCGTCGTGCAGCGACACCTCGACGGCGAGGTCGGTGTAGTCGGGGAGGAACTCGTGCAGTGGTGGGTCGATCAGCCGGATGGTGACCGGGAGCCCGTCCATCGCCTCGAGGATGCCGACGAAGTCGTCGCGCTGCAGCGGCAGCAGCTCGGCGAGCGCCTTCTCCTGCTCGTCGGCCGACTCGGCGAGGATCAGGTTCTCCACCAGCGCCTTCCGCTCGCCCAGGAACATGTGCTCGGTGCGGCACAGGCCGATGCCCTGCGCCCCGAAGCGGCGGGCCCGGGCGGCGTCGCCGGGGGTGTCCGCGTTGGCGCGGACCAGGAGCCGGCGGGTCGCGTCGGCGTGCTCCATGATCCGCTCGACCGCTGCGACGAGCTCGTCGCCCGCGGTCGCCTCGTCGCCCTCGAAGTGGCGTACGACGAGCGAGTCGACGACCGGCACCTCGCCTGCGAACACCTGACCGGTGGTGCCGTCGATGGAGATCGGGTCGCCCTCGGCGATCTCGACCCCGTCCTGGGTGCGCATCAGCCGGGCCTTGACGTCGATGGTCAGCGAGTCGGCGCCGCACACACAGGTGCGGCCCATCCCGCGCGCGACCACGGCGGCGTGCGACGTCTTGCCGCCGCGGCTGGTCAGGATGCCGCGGGCGGCGACCATCCCGCGCAGGTCGTCGGGGTTCGTCTCGCGGCGCACCAGGATGACCTGCTCGCCACGCTCGGCCCACTCGACCGCGCTGTCCGAGTCGAACACCGCCTTCCCGACGGCCGCCCCCGGCGAGGCGTTCATGCCCTGGGCGATCAGCCGGCGCTCGGCGCCGGAGTCGAAGCGGGGGAACATCAGCTGTGCGAGCTGGGCCCCGGTGACCCTGCGGACCGCCTCGTCCATGTCGATCAGGCCCTGGTCGACGAGCTGGCAGGCGATCCGGAAGGCCGCCTCCGCGGTGCGCTTGCCGACCCGGGTCTGCAGCATCCACAGCTTGCCGTGGTCGATCGTGAACTCGATGTCGCACAGGTCGCGGTAGTGCTCCTCGAGCGTCCGCATGATGTCGAGGAGCTCGTCGTACGACGTCTTGTCGATCTGCTCGAGGTCGGCGAGCGGGACGGTGTTGCGGATGCCGGCGACGACGTCCTCGCCCTGCGCGTTCTGCAGGTAGTCGCCGTAGACCCCCTGCGCGCCGGACGCCGGGTCACGGGTGAACGCGACGCCGGTGCCGGAGTCCATGCCGCCGTTGCCGAAGACCATGCTGACGATGTTCACCGCGGTGCCGAGGTCGCCGGGGATGCGCTCCTGGCGGCGGTAGAGCACCGCCCGCTCGGTGTTCCACGACTCGAACACCGCACGCACGGCCAGGTCCATCTGCTCGCGCGGGTCCTGCGGGAACTCCCGCCCGGTGCGCTCCGCGACCAGCTTCTTGTACGTCGCGACGAGCCCGGTCAGGTCGTCGAGGTCGAGGTCGAGGTCGTTCTTCGTCCCGCGGGCGTCCTTGAGCTTGTCCAGCTCCTCGTGGAAGACGCTCGCCTCGATGCCGAGCACCGTGGTCCCGAACATCTGCAGCAGCCGGCGGTAGGAGTCGTAGGCGAACCGCTCGTCTCCCCCGGTCAGCACCGCGAGTCCGTGCACCGACTCGTCGTTCAGGCCGACGTTGAGGACGGTGTCCATCATGCCGGGCATCGAGAACTTGGCCCCGGAGCGCACCGACACCAGCAGCGGGCCGTCCGCCTGGCCGAGACTCCGGCCCATCTCCCGCTCGAGCCCCTGGAGGTGCTCGGTGATCTCCTCGGCGAGGCCGTCCGGCTCGTTCCCGTGCTCGAGGTAGGCGCGGCACGCGTCGGTGCTGATCGTG
The DNA here is from genome assembly GCA_963810035.1 of uncultured Actinomycetota bacterium. Lineage (GTDB taxonomy): Bacteria > Actinomycetota > Actinomycetes > Propionibacteriales > Nocardioidaceae > Nocardioides_B. The sequence goes on along the minus strand of CAWEMA010000011.1, from coordinate 6,091 downwards.
AAGCCCGGCGGCACCGGCAGTCCCAGGTTGGTCATCTCGGCGAGGTTCGCGCCCTTGCCGCCGAGGAGGTCCTTCTGGTCCCGGCCGCCTTCGGAGAAGTCGTACACGTACTTCGTCATGGGCCGATCATTACCCTGACTTGCCCCCGAACAACAGGGTCTGCGGCCCCTGGCGTCTGTTTCGTGCGGTTCTTCCGGTCGGCGCGCGCCGGAGCTCAGTCCTCCGTGACGCCGGCCCAGAGGTTGATCCCGGCCTCGACCGCGTTCTCGTCGATGGCGGCGAGCTCGGCGTCGGTGAGCGGCGGCCCCTCCAACGCGTCGAGGTTGGTGTCGAGCTGCTCGACCGAGGAGGCACCGATGACCGCCGACGTCACGCGCCGGTCGCGGAGCACCCACTGCAGCGCCATCTGGGCGAGCTTCTGGCCGCGCTCCTCGGCGATCTCGTTCAGCCGGCGCACGTGCCCGAGCGTGGCGTCGTCGAGGTGGTCCTGCGGGAGCGTGCTGTCCTCCCGGGCCGCACGCGAGTCGGCCGGGACGCCCTTGAGGTACTTGTCGGTGAGCAGGCCCTGCGCCAGCGCCGTGAACACGATGCAGCCCATGCCCTGCTCCTCGAGCTCGTCGAGCAGGCCCTTCTCGATCCAGCGGTTCAGCAGCGAGTACGACGGCTGGTGGATCAGCAACGGGGTGCCGAGCTCGCGGGCGATCGTCGCGGCCTCCTTGGTCCTCGTCGCGGAGTAGGAGGAGATGCCGGCGTACAGCGCCCGGCCGGAGCGGACCGCGGTGTCGAGGGCCATCATGGTCTCCTCGACGGGCGTCTCGGCGTCGAAGCGGTGGCTGTAGAAGATGTCGACGTAGTCCAGGCCGAGCCGGGCCAGCGACTGGTCGAGTGAGGACAGCACGTACTTCCGGGACCCGCCACCCTGGCCGTACGGCCCCGGCCACATGTCGTAGCCGGCCTTGGTGGAGATCACCAGCTCGTCGCGCAGCCCGGCGAAGTCCGTGCTGAGGAACCGGCCGAAGTTCTCCTCCGCCCGGCCGTAGGGCGGCCCGTAGTTGTTGGCGAGGTCGAAGTGCGTCACCCCGCGGTCGAAGGCCCGCCGCAGGATCGCCCGCTGGGTCTCCTCGGGGCGGTCGTCGCCGAAGTTCTGCCAGAGCCCGAGGGACAGGGCGGGGAGCTTGAGCCCACTGTGCCCGGTGTAGCGGTAGTCCATCGAGTCGTAGCGGTCGTCGGCAGGCTGGTAGTCGCTCATGCCCCTCATCGAACCATCCCCCGCACCGGTTCCTCACCCCCGGCGGTCGCCGGCACCGGCTGTCCGGTCGCCGTCAGGGCCGGAGCGCGAGCCCGCTCTCGAGGACCAGCTCGGTGAACGCGAGCACGTCCACGGCGAGCCGGTCCGGGTCGTCGGCGTAGGACCCGGCCGGCTCTCCGAGCGTCCGGTAGGCCAGCGCCTCGGCGACCAGCGGTCGCCAGCGCTCCCCGAAGGTCTCCACGGCGTACCGGCCGGCGCCGTCCTTGGAGGTGAGCGTGCCGGTGGCCAGCACGTGGTGCAGCCGCGGCACACCCAGCACGAACCACGCCACGATGTCCGGCCGGGCGGCCTCCGCCGGGAACCGCCTCAGCTCGGAGAGCGAACCGGCCCAGTAGCCCTGCAGGTTGCCGTGCGTGAACTCCTGCAGCGCATGCGTGTCGGTCCACACGTCGACGTCTGCCAGCTGCGGGCCGCGGACGTGCACGCCGTGCCAGGCCAGCTCGTGCCAGGTCACCGGGTTGACGTCGAAACGGCCCTCGTCGCGCCAGTCGCCGGCCAGCGTGCAGGGCACGTCCGGGCAGTCGTACGACGGACGGGCCAGGTCGTCCCAGGTGAGATGGAACCCGTCGAACGGCGGCCGCGGGAAGGTCTCGCCGACGCGGCGGTGCACGTCCCGCAGCAGGCCGACCGTCTCCGCGGAGGGGCGCTCGGCGGTCACCGCCACGAAGTCGATGTCGCTCTGCCCCTGGTGCCACTCGCCGAACCCGAGGGATCCGTGCAGGTAGAGCCCCTCGACCAGACCGGGCACCACCTCGTCCACGAGGTCGAGGAACATCCCGGTCACCTGCCTGACCTCGTGCGGCGGCCAGAGGTCACGGGGGCGGTCGGAGCCGTGCGCCGGGTGCATGCCCCCACCCTGCCGCACCGGTCAGCCGATCCGGCGCAGCGCCGTCTCGACCGAGCACGCCACGTCCGGTGGGCGCCGGCCCGCGGGGCAGGGTGGCCGGCTCATCCGGCCTTGCGTACGGCCTCGGCGACGGCCGCGCGCAGGGCGTCCCGCTCGACGTGCCCGGCCGCCAGGGTGTCCAGGACGACCCGGTCGCCGCCCCGCGCCAGGCCGAGGAGCAGGTGCTCGGTGCCGATGTAGTTGTGCCGCAGGGCGATCGCCTCGCGCAGCGCCAGCTCCAGCACCTTCTTCGTGGTCCGGGAGAACCGCAGCCGTCGCCGGCCGGGCACCGCGCCGCCGAGGTTGCGGTCGATCCGGCGGACCACCTCGTCGAGGTCGATCCCGAGCACCCGGAGCGCCTCCGCGTCGTCGGCGTCGAGCCCGTCGACGTACTGCGCGCGGAGCCGGTCGAGGGCGCCGCGCAGCTCGGCCGGCGGTGCACCCAGGCCGGCCAGCACCCGGCAGGCCAGGCAGCTCTCGTCCGCCAGCACTGCCCGCAGCAGGTGCTCGGGACGGACCTCGCTCGCGGTGGCCTGCCGGGCGATGGTCGTCGCCTCCTCCACGGCCCGGCGGGCCGGCTGGGTGAACCTCTCGAACATGTGTCCTCCCTGGACTCAGTGCCGACCGTGCTTCTTGTGCACGGCCTGGCGGCTCACGCCGAGCACGTCGGCGATGTCCTGCCACGACCAGCCCTGCGCACGGGCCCGGCGCACCTGCGTGTCCTCGAGGTGCTCGAGCAGCCGCCGCAGCGCCCGGACCGCCCGCAGCCCGGTGCGCGGGTCCGCGTCGGCGGCTGCGGCGGCGAGGTCGTCCGTCTCGGCCATGGTGTCAACATAGGTTGACACCCTCGTGCCGTCAACCCTTGTTGACACCTTCGAGGAGCTGTCGGAGCCGATCGAGGTCCTTGCGGTTCGCCCGTCGCATCGCAGCGGCCAGGACCGGCCCGGCGACCTTGGAGAGCCCCGCCACCTCCCCGCGGTTGCGCAGCGTCATCCGCGTCCCGCCCGAGGCGGCGTCCTGGAACGTGTAGGTCGTCTCCATGGGGAACGGGCCCTGCCGGGTGCTCATCACCAGCCGCTCGCCCGGCTCCAGCTCGAGCACCTCGTACACGTAGGCCAGACGTCGCCCCAGGAAGTGGGCGACGAACGCGACCCGGGAGCCGACCGTCAGCGGTCGTGGGCTCTGCCACTCGACCGAGACGATGTTCTGGTACCACGCTGTGGCGTTGTCGGGGTCCGAGGCGAACGCGGCGACCTCGGCGCGCGGGCGGTCGATCTCATCGGTGGTGACCACGTCGAGGGGCATGTCGCGATGCTAGTCGGGCCCGACCGCCGCGCGTCGGGTCTCCAGGACCCGGAAGCCCTTGGCGCTGGCCAGCCGCTCGGTGGGGTAGCCCTGCTCGCCGAGCCACCGCTGCAGCGAGTCTGCGCCGAGGTTCTTCCCGACGACCATCACCGCGCGGCCGTCCGGGGCCAGCCTCGGCAGCCAGGTCAGCAGCAGCGCGTGCAGGGCGTCCTTGCCGATCCGGATCGGCGGATTGGACCAGATCTCGTCGTAGGTCTCCCCCTCGGGCACGCTCTCGGGCGTGACCGCGGCGAACCGGTCCCCCACCCCGAGGCTCGCGGCGTTCTCGTTGGCCAGCAGGACGGCCCGCTCGTTGACGTCGACGGCCCGGACCACCGAGCCGGGCACCGCCACCGTGAGCGCGAGCCCGATCACGCCGTACCCGCAGCCCAGGTCCAGGTAGCGCCGCGCGGTCGGCGGTTCGGTCTCCCGGAACAGCACCGCGGTGCCGATGTCCAGGCGCCCCTGGGCGAAGACCCCCGACCCTGATGTCAGCGAGAGCGCGTGCCCCCAGACCTCGGTCTCGACCGGGGCGCGCTTGAACGCGACGGCCGGGTCCGCGGAGAAGTAGTGGTCATCCACGAGGGGCTCCGTCCGTGCTCGCCGGAGCCACCGGGATGACCCGCAGCCGCCGGGCCGCCTCGGCCTGCGCCGCGAGCCCGGCGGCGGAGGGGTAGGCGACCTCCTCCAGGGTCAGCCCGTGCGGGTGTACGACGGTCACTCCCCCGTCGCGCACCCCCTGCCGCAGCACGTCGGCCGCCCACGAGGCGGGCCGGCGCCCCTCGCCGACCGCGATCATGCACCCGACCAGGGCCCGCACCATGTTGTGGCAGAAGGCGTCCGCGCGGACGGTCGCGACCGCGACGCCGGCGTCGTCCCGGGCCCAGGACAGGTCCAGCAGGGTCCGCACGGTGGTCGCACCCTCGCGCTTCTTGCAGAAGGCCGCGAAGTCGTGCTCCCCGGTCAACCCGGCGGCTGCCTCGTTCATCGCGTCGAGGTCGAGCGGTCGCGACCAGGCCAGCACGGCCCGGCGCACCAGCGGGTCGACCAGCCGCGGCTCGTCCGCGATCCGGTAGGCGTAGCGCCGCCAGATCGCCGAGAAGCGCGCGTCGAACCCGTCCGGGGCCACGGCGGCCGCGCGCACGCGGACGTCGCCGGGCAGGACGCCGTTGAGCCGCCTGAGCAGTGCCTCGGCGGGCGGCGCGGCGCTGCGACCGGCGGAGGCGGTGAGTACGCCGGGGTCGACGTCGAGGTGCACCACCTGGCCGCGGGCGTGCACGCCGCTGTCGGTCCGGCCGGCGCAGGTGACCGGCACGGGCCCGGTCCGCAGCACCTGGGCGAGCGCGGCCTCGAGCAGGCCCTGCACCGTCCGCAGCCCCGGCTGGGTGGCCCAGCCGTGGAAGTCGGTGCCGTCGTAGGCGAGGTCGAGTCGAAGCCGCACGTGCGTATCCTCCCAAACCCCTTCGCGGCCCTATCGTCTGACCATGAGCATCGAGATCGACCCGGCCTCCGGCGTCGCGCCGTACGAGCAGCTGCGCACCCAGGTCGCCACCCAGGCCTCCGACGGGCGGCTCCCCGCCGGCACCCGGCTGCCCACCGTCCGGCAGCTGGCCGCCGACCTGGGGATCGCCGCGAACACGGTCGCGCGTGCCTACCGCGAGCTGGAGGCCGACGGCGTGGTGGTGACCCACGGCCGGCGCGGCACCTTCGTCACCTCCGACGTGCTCTCCGCCGGCGGCGGGCGAGACACCCTCGCCACGGAGTACGTCGCCGCCGCCCGCCGCGCCGGGCTCACGCTCGCGGAGGCGACCCGGCTCGTCGAGCAGGCCTGGAGCCGCTGACCGTCCCGACGGGTCCGCGACACGCAGAGAGGCCCGCCACCCCGGACGGGGTGGCGGGCCTCTGCTGAGTGCACCAGGTCACTCGGACTTGGTGTCCTCCGAGGACTCCTCGGTGGCGGCGTCGGTGTCCGCGGCGGTGTCGTCGGCCGGGGCCGTCGACTCCTCCGTGGTCTCCTCGGCCGGCGACTCCTCGGCCTCCGCGGCCGGGGTCTCCTCGGCGGGCGTCTCGGCAGCCGGCGCCGGAGCGGCGGACTTCCGGGTGGCCTGCGAGGACGTCGCGGAGTACTCCTCGGTCACCAGCTCGATGACCGCCATGGGGGCGTTGTCGCCCTTGCGGGGGCCGATCTTGGTGATCCGGGTGTAGCCACCGGGACGCTCGGCGTAGCGCGGGCCGATCTCCTCGAACAGGGCGTGCACGACGCCCTTGTCGCGGATGGTGGCAAGCACCTGGCGACGGTTGTGCAGGTCGCCCTTCTTCGCCTTGGTGATCAGCTTCTCCGCGACGGGACGCAGCACGCGCGCCTTCGCCTCGGTCGTAGTGATCCGACCGTGCTCGAAGAGGCTGGTCGCCAGGTTGGCGATGATCAGCTTCTGGTGCGCCGGGCTGCCGCCGAGGCGTGCGCCCTTCTTGGGGGTAGGCATGGTTCTTCTCGTTTCTCCCGGGCCGTGTCAGGTACCCAGATAGAAGTGACGGCTAGAGGTGGTGCTGGT